>NZ_JBSWTV010000002.1:1887500-4288519 GCF_056158725.1 Leisingera sp. ABM4_101
GTTAGTAGTGGCGAGCGAACGCGGACCAGCCGAGCCTGATGAGTGAGAAGAACATGTTGGGAAACATGGCCATAGCGGGTGACAGCCCCGTATTCTAAGCTCTGAGGGACGTATTAAGTAGGGCGGGACACGTGAAATCCTGTTCGAAGACCGGAGGACCACCTCCGAAGGCTAAGTACTCCTTACTGACCGATAGCGAACCAGTACCGTGAGGGAAAGGTGAAAAGCACCCCGGCGAGGGGAGTGAAACAGTACCTGAAACCGAACGCCTACAATCAGTTGGAGGCCCCTTGAGGGCTGACAGCGTACCTTTTGTATAATGGGTCATCGACTTGGTCTTACGAGCAAGCTTAAGCCGTTAGGCGGAGGCGCAGCGAAAGCGAGTTTTAATAGGGCGCATGAGTTCGTGGGATCAGACCCGAAACCGAGTGATCTAGGCATGGCCAGGTTGAAGGTGCGGTAACACGCACTGGAGGACCGAACCCACATCCGTTGAAAAGGATCGGGATGAGCTGTGCCTAGGGGTGAAAGGCCAATCAAACTCGGAGATAGCTGGTTCTCTGCGAAATCTATTTAGGTAGAGCGTCATCCGAATACCCCGGGGGGTAGAGCACTGGATGGGTAATGGGGCCCCACAGGCTTACTGATCCTAACCAAACTCCGAATACCCGGGAGTACTAGATGGCAGACACACGGCGGATGCTAACGTCCGTCGTGGAGAGGGAAACAACCCTGACCTCCGGCTAAGGCCCCCAATTCATGGCTAAGTGGGAAAGCAGGTGGGATGTCCAAAACAACCAGGAGGTTGGCTTAGAAGCAGCCATCCTTTAAAGATAGCGTAACAGCTCACTGGTCTAAATAAGACGTCCTGCGGCGAAGATGTAACGGGGCTCAAGCCATGAGCCGAAGCCGAGGATGCACATAGTGCATGGTAGCAGAGCGTAGTGTGACATAGTTCCATGCGTCTTTAGCCTTCTTCGGAAGGTGTTGGACGCAAGGAGCTTTCGATGAAGCCGGGGCGTGAGCCATCCGGTGGAGAGATCACTAGCGAGAATGATGACATGAGTAGCGACAAAGAGTGTGAGAGACACTCTCGCCGAAAGTCCAAGGGTTCCTGCTTAAAGCTAATCTGAGCAGGGTAAGCCGGCCCCTAAGCCGAGGCCGAAAGGCGTAGGCGATGGGAACCAGGTTAATATTCCTGGGCCAGGAGGATGTGACGGATCATGAAGGTTGTCCGCCCTTATCGGATTGGGCGGGCCGCTGATTGGTCCCTGGAAATAGCCCTCCATCAGACCGTACCCTAAACCGACACAGGTGGACTGGTAGAGAATACCAAGGCGCTTGAGAGAACGATGTTGAAGGAACTCGGCAAAATACCTCCGTAAGTTCGCGAGAAGGAGGCCCGGGTTCAAGGCAACTTGGATCCGGGGGCACAAACCAGGGGGTGGCGACTGTTTATTAAAAACACAGGGCTCTGCGAAGCCGTAAGGCGACGTATAGGGTCTGACGCCTGCCCGGTGCCTGAAGGTTAAAAGGAGGGGTGAGAGCTCCGAATTGAAGCCCAGGTAAACGGCGGCCGTAACTATAACGGTCCTAAGGTAGCGAAATTCCTTGTCGGGTAAGTTCCGACCTGCACGAATGGCGTAACGACTTCCCCGCTGTCTCCAACATCGACTCAGCGAAATTGAATTGCCTGTCAAGATGCAGGCTTCCCGCGGTTAGACGGAAAGACCCCGTGCACCTTTACTACAGCTTCGCACTGGCATCAGGATTGTGATGTGCAGGATAGGTGGTAGGCATCGAAGCAGGAACGCAAGTTCCTGTGGAGCCTCCCTTGAGATACCACCCTTCGCACTCTTGATGTCTAACCGCGGTCCGTTATCCGGATCCGGGACCCTGCGTGGCGGGTAGTTTGACTGGGGCGGTCGCCTCCTAAAGAGTAACGGAGGCGCGCGAAGGTTGGCTCAGAGCGGTCGGAAATCGCTCGTTGAGTGCAATGGCAGAAGCCAGCCTGACTGCGAGACTGACAAGTCGAGCAGAGACGAAAGTCGGCCATAGTGATCCGGTGGTCCCGCGTGGAAGGGCCATCGCTCAACGGATAAAAGGTACGCCGGGGATAACAGGCTGATACTGCCCAAGAGTCCATATCGACGGCAGTGTTTGGCACCTCGATGTCGGCTCATCTCATCCTGGGGCTGGAGCAGGTCCCAAGGGTACGGCTGTTCGCCGTTTAAAGAGGTACGTGAGCTGGGTTTAGAACGTCGTGAGACAGTTCGGTCCCTATCTGCCGTGGGTGTAGGATACTTGAGAGGAGTTGCCCCTAGTACGAGAGGACCGGGGTGAACGATCCACTGGTGGACCTGTTGTTGCGCCAGCAGCAGTGCAGGGTAGCTATGATCGGACAGGATAACCGCTGAAGGCATCTAAGCGGGAAGCCCCCCTCAAAACAAGGTATCCCTGAGGGCCGTGGAAGACCACCACGCCGATAGGCCGGAGGTGTAAGCGCAGCAATGCGTTCAGCTGACCGGTACTAATCGCCCGATAGGCTTGATTTGATCCAGTAACAGACAGTGTTACGGACACAGAAAGCAAACACATCCCTAACAAACACTTGGACAACGTTGATTGCAGCCGGACGCATTTGGATATGTCATGTGACATAACTCGGGTGCGGCAACGCAGGTTTGCTCCGCAAACCCGCTGTCTGCCGCTAACCAAGAAAATCCAATCGCCTCCGGCGCTTGGATTTTTCTTGGTTTGGTGGCCACAGCACAAGTGAAACACCCGGTCCCATCCCGAACCCGGAAGTTAAGCACTGTCGCGCCGATGGTACTTGGGCTAAAGCCCTGGGAGAGTAGGTCACCGCCAAACCTAGTAAAATCCAAAAAATCTCTCGAAAACGATAAAAACACCGTCCTCAAGCAGCGTTCCACGCGGCAGGACAAACAAAAGTCCTCAAGTAGCCCTCCGGGCGGTAGGACATCATACCTGTCGCGGGATGGAGCAGCCAGGTAGCTCGTCAGGCTCATAACCTGAAGGTCGCAGGTTCAAATCCTGCTCCCGCAACCAACACAATTTCCTCAGAAATATCAAAGGCTTCGGATCTACCATCCGGGGCCTTCTCCGTGTTCGGACCCTCCGCTCCGGCCGCAAGACGCAGCAGCCCGGCCAGATCCCCCTCCATGGTCAGATCCAGGCCAGGGCCCTCCGCCGCGGGCGTCAGCACAATCCGCTCCACCAATGCGCGCTGTGCCTCCTTGGCCTCTTCCATGCCTGCGGCGGAACCAAGGCCCTTGATCAGCCGCCTGACCCGCTCCCGGTAGGCTTCCGCCATCGACGGGTGAAACACCACCGTGTCCGGGGCAGGGGTATGCTCCAGCTCCCGTTCCAGCTGCTGGCGCCGCGTGTCGAGCTCGATCATCCGGTCTTTCACCTGGTCTGCGGGAATGCCCGCAATGATCGCATCCACCAGCTTCTGGTGGTCGCGTTTTGCACGGGCGAGCGCCTGTTCCTTTTCCTTGCGGTTCCCGGCGGCTGCGGCCTTCAGCCGGTTGCGCTCGGCAGTGTACCATATCCACTTTGTCGTGGCCGTTTGGACCGAGAAACCATCCGCCAACCGCGGGCATCAGATCCTGCTGCAGGCATCTGAGAACCCGCTCATCAAAAGCTATGAGCATGCCCAGAATCTTGCCGGAGAGGCCTTCGAGACAATCGGGATCACCCGGGGGGAGCGCCGTGCCGAGGCCCGGCGCCAGGCGCGGGCAGAGGGAAAACCTCTGCCCGAGCGGCGGCAGCATGTGCCGCCATCAAAGTGGCGTGCCGAGGAGCGCCTCAAGGCGCAAGCGGAGAAGAAGCGCATCCTGGGCGATGCTCTGGATGAGGCAAAGGCGGCCGTTGAAAACGGCCGGGACCTGGCCAAGGCCACGGTCAAAAAGTCGCGCAAGCGAGCGGTGAAAGAGGCGCGGGCCCGCAAACAGCGGGCCGCGCGGGAAACTGCAAAGATGATCCGCCGCCGCGATGCGACGGAGGCAGAGGCTGTGCAGAAGGAAAAAGCGGCTGACGCCGCGAATGCTCTGAAAAAGAAAATTGTGGCTGAGGTCGGTGCATTGGAGCCGAGGGTTAAGGGGTATGAGGCAAGGGCGGAAGAAGCTGCAGAAAAGTACCGGGACGAAACGGCAGCGCGGAAGGCCGAAGAGGAAAAACGCGCGCGGATTATCCAAGAAAGGCAACAGGCCGAGCAGGTGCTGAACGCCGCGAAGGCGGAGAAATCTGATCTGGCCGCTCAGCTGCTGCAGATGGTTCAGCACCGCGGCCAGGAAGAGAAAGCAGTTGCTGAGGCCCGGGCTGCCCGGCTGGCTGAGGAGACGAGGCTGCAGGAGGCAGAAGAAAAGGTCCGGCTGAAAGCAGCGGAGGCGGAGGTCATCACGGATGCGATTGAAAGCGGATTGAATCTGGTTGCTGATGGGGCGATCTACTGGCGGGAGGCGTCTGCAGATCAGCAGGCAGGCCTGGCTTGGGGCGCGACAGCTCCGAAGACCAAGGGCGTGAGGGAGGGAAAGCTGAAAGAAATCCGTCCAGCAATGGGAATGGTCACGCGCATTGCTCAACTGGTGGCCCGGACCGTGAAACGCGTCCTCGCCAAGGAGCGGCAAAAGCTGAAGCATGACGCGGATTATGTTCGCGGCCTGCGCGAGAAATGGGAGCCGGAAGATGAAGCGCGGCTGACGAGGATCTCGCATAGGGAGCCAGGAAACGGGCCACTGTAGCAAGGGGCGGAATGCGGACCTTCTCTGCAAGAGCTAGATCTTGTGGGGTCATCTGTTGAAGCTGACATTCCAACGTTCATTTGGGCCAGCTGATTTCTGCACAGCCGCAAGGCGGCAACGAAGCCATCTCGGATCTCGGAGCGTGTCGAAGCAACTGGCACGAAGGGCAGAAAACCGGCTTCAGCCCGTTTGCCCGCCGGATGCGATAGAGCAGGAGCAGCTGAAAGCCTTCCGGGATTGGATTGTCGATGAGGCCGGTTTACAAGCATTCTCAGCGGGTGAATATGAACAGTGACCCCTTGGCTCCAAGCAACCAAACGATGCCCTCAGCTTGCCCCTGCAGCGCAATCTGACGCGACCAAGTTCTTTATCTGACCCATCGTTTTGAGATTGCGGTGTCTACCCTTCAAGTTGACCCGGATTGCTTTCCCGTCGCTGTATAATTCACATCCTCTTTTGCCCGGTGATTTACCCAATCGGCAAACAGTGTGGCCACAGGGCGACCGTCCGAGTTTACCTCCATCCGGTAGCCCCGGTTGGAGCGGACAGAATGCGTTCCCACTTGAACAAGCCGCCCTTGTTCCAGGAACTTGCCGATAAAGGGCAGAAAACCGATCGCAATGCCCCTCCTATAGGCAGCAGCTTCCAGAACCATATGCGGCTCTTCTAGGATTTCGCCGCGTTCTGCAAAATCTGCGGGGGCGCCGATTGTCGAAAGCCAATGACGCCAGGTTGAGCGGTCGCGGTAGTGGATGGGCGGCAGTACTTCCTCCCAGAAGTTTCCGCTTGTCGGAACTCCAGGCGCGGCAACCGGGATGGCGTTAGTATCAAACAGCAGTGTCGCTCCCGCTGCGGGCCTATCCAGTTCGGCCCAGATGATCGAGACATCGGCCAGGCCGAAATCCGGCTGTCCGATCATATGGATCAAATCTACCCGCAGACCGGGATGCTGTGCTTCGAACGCGCCGATCCGGGGCATGAGCCATTGCGAGGACAGATAGGGCCCGACCGAGACCCGCAGCACCTCCTGGGCTGTCAATTTCCCCGTGATCTCTTTGAGCTCGTTCCAGATCACTGCTGTGGCCCGTGCCAGTTCGGCACCATCCTGGGTGAGCCGGACTTCCCGCACGCGGCGCTCGAACAGCCGTTTCCCGAGTGTGTTTTCCAGCGCGGCAATGCGGTGGCTGACGGCCGACGGCGTCACGTTCAGTGCCTGGGCCGCCCGGGAAAAGCTCAGGCTTTCCGCAGCATGGTGAAAATAGACGAGGGCACCCAGATAGGAGGGGTCTTTGGGGTCGGGCAGCATGTGCGCTCCATATTTGAGCTTAGCTCAACCATCATGTGTTGAATTGGAATTTGTCAAATGTATTCGCTGGCGGCCTAGTTGCGGACAGGAAACCCGCGAGGAACAGTTCATGCTATCAGCACGCCACCGTATCAGCTCAGCTTCTGCAGAGACCGGTCTTCTGACCGTTGTCTTTGAGGACGGCCACGAAAGCCGGTTTCATCCCATCTGGCTGCGTCATCAATGCTGGTGCCCCGTCTGCGGAACGCCTGAGACCGGCGTGCGCGGCATCCGCCTGCACCATATAGATGAAGACATCCCGATCGAGAGCGCGGAAGTGGCGGACAATAGCGTTCAGGTCCTCTGGCCGGACGGGCACCGGTCGGAATACGCGGCGCGCTGGCTGCGCAATCACTGTTACTCTGAGGCTGAGCGTGTCCGCAGGCGTGTGCAGCCGATCCTTTGGGACGGATCCATCAGCGCGGATATTCCGGTTGGGTCTCTGGCTGAAGCTGAGGCTGACCCTGCGGCGCGTTTGAAAATCCTCGAAACAGTGCGGGATTACGGCTTCTGCAAGATCGTGGATGCGCCAACCGACCGGTCAGAAAGCCAGCGGATGATCCAATTGGCGGGCGCGCAGCGGCAGACGCACTACGGTACTTACACGCTGAAAAAGAAGACAACTGTGACCAATGTGGGAGACACCACCGGCCCGCTGGATCCGCATGTGGATGAACCCTACCGCTATGCCGCCATAGGCATCACCGTGTTCCAGGTTCTGCGGCCCAGCTCGAACGGCGGGGCCTCGACGCTGGTGGACGGGTTCGAAGCCGTTCGCCGCCTGAAGGCGCAATGGCCTGAGGAGTTCGAGCTGCTGTGCAACACGCCTGTGACCTGCCAGCGCTTTGACCCTGGCGACAACAGCCATGGCAATATGCGCTGGTACAAGTCCCGCCTGCCGCTCATCCGGCTGGACGGCCGGGGCGAGGTCTGCGGGGTGCGGATGAACGAGAGGCAGATCTCGCCATTGGATGTGCCTGCCGATCAGGTTGTTCCGGTCTACCGCGCGCTGAAACGGCTGTTTGACTTGCTGTACAGTGACGAACTTCGCCTGACACTGGATCTGAAGGCAGGCGAAGGGCTGCTGTTCGACAATCAGCGGTTGCTGCACGGGCGGACGGGGTTCACACCCGAAACGCCTCCCCGTGCCGTTCTCACGTCTTCGGTCGACTTGGACGATTTCCACTCCAGCATGCGCCTGCTGCAGCGCGACCTGGACCCGGACGCCATGCATCTGGTGCTGCCGCAGGGAATGGCCGGATGAGCGCTCCGTTCAAAGTTCTGGCGCTCGGCGGCGACCATATCGGGCCGGAGGTGACGGCCAGCGCGCTAAAAGTGCTGCGCCGGGCTGCGGATCTCTTTGGTGTGGCGGTTGAGATCGAGGAGGACCTTCTCGGCGGCGCGTCCTGGGACATGCATGGCACCTTCTGCACCGATGCGGTGGCCGCCAAGGCCCGCGCGGCGGATGCCATTCTGGTTGGTGCCGTGGGCGGGCCGGAATGGGACAACATCAAGATCGACGGGCCGGTCACGGAAACCGACGGGCTTACCCGGCTTCGGATCGAGCTGGATGTCTACAACGCCCTGCGTCCGGCGCGTGCATGGCGGGCGCTCCTGCCAGCGACACCCTACCGGCGCGAGGTCGTGGAAGGGGCTGACCTGCTGGTGGTGAGGGAAAACTCGGGTGGCATTTACTACGGCGAACCCCGGGGGCGCGAGGTGCTGAACGATGGTCAGATCCGGGCCTTTGAAATCAGCGAATACCGCTCGGCAGAGATTGAGCGCATCGCCCGCTGCGCTTTTGAGGCGGCACGCGGGCGGCGCGGGCACGTCACCTCGCTGGACAAGTCGAACGTGATGGAGAGCGGCAAACTCTGGCGGGAAACGGTCGAGCGGATCGGGCGCGACGAATACCCCGATATCGAACTCAGCCACCTGCTGATGGATTACGCACTGTTTGCAGTGGCACGCGCCCCGCGGGAATTTGATGTGCTGCTGGGTGACAATCTCTTTGGGGATCTCATCTCGGACCTGATCGCTGTGGTCTCGGGGTCCCTGGGCATGCTTCCTTCGGCAACCCTGCCCGCGGCCGCAAAGTCTGGGCGCCCCGTGAAGGGCGGGCTCTACGAGCCGACCCATGGCAGCGCACCGGATATCTCAGGACAGGGCATCGCCAACCCGCTGGGCGCAATCCTGTCAGTTTCAATGATGTTCGAGCATGGCTTTGGAAAGCCTCATGCCGCACGAGCCATTGAACAGGCCGTGGATGACGCATTGACTGCAGGTTTGCTGCCTCCGGACCTGGGTGGGGCTGCTGATACCGCCGCTGTCACGCAATCTGTATTGAATAGTCTAGGGTTGAACACATAATGATAGGGAAGACCCAATTGGACGTCTTCACCGGCCCTGGGACAGGCTGATCCCGTCCAATCTGTGAGTTATCCTCGGTGAAGTTTAGTTTTATGACCATGCTGTCTTAGGAGGGCTCGCTTTCTTCCACCCAGTGAAGGGGAGCAATGCCGCACCCAGCACCAACGACCGCTTCCGGGTGGCTGAAAGAAAGCTGTGAATGTCTGGCAAGGGCCGCACTGTCGGCGGCCCTTTGCAACTAGATTTCAATGGCTTCAGAGATTGCCAAGGCATCTTCGAGCTCAACTCCGAGATACCTAACTGTGCTGTCCATCTTGGTGTGTCCAAGCAGAAGCTGGACAGCACGCAGATTGCCGGTTTTGCGATAGATATACGCAACTTTGGTTCGCCTCATTGAATGTGTTCCGTATGAAGTCGGATCCAGACCGATGGACTTGACCCATTCGCGGACCAGACGTGCGTACTGGCGCGTCGAAATATGCAGCCGTTCGTGAAACCGCCCTGGCCAGAGGTATTCGGACCCGATCATAAGGGGTTCCTTCATCCATCGCATAATCGAGTTGCGCGTTCCGTCAGTGATCTCAAACCTGACCGGCCGCCGGGTTTTGCTCTGAATGATTGAGGCGCGTTCTTTGACCTGACCAGAGGCGAACACATCTGCGACTTTCAGCTTCACGAGGTCGCAACCGCGTAATTTGCTGTCTATAGCTAGATTGAAGAGAGCTAGCTCGCGATGGTTCTCCGCGATTTCCAATCGTACCCGGATGGCCCAAACATGTTTCGGCATCAGCGGACGTTTCTGTCCAACAACCCGTCCCTTGTTCCAAGCAGGGCGGCAGGCGCGTATGGCTGGTAGATTTGCGATAGTCATGGCGGTTCCTCCAATCCGCCACGATCCGCCGCATCGCCAATCCGACATTGGCAGCTCAGGGTAACACGATAAAGGCCGATCCTTTCATGGTTACAAAGAGCCCATTGCTGCCGTTGGCTGCCGGGCACACCCTCGCATGTTTGATTAAACCGGTTCAGCGAAGCGGACATCTGTGTCGCACGCAGCATTCGGTACTGTGGGGCTCGGTCTGATCGCCCGCTGCGTAGAGAACAGACGGGCGCTTCGCATCCTGAAACGGGCGTGTCATCCTCTGCAAATGTGACCGCTGGCTGGCCGCTCCCCAAACCCATTGACCGCGTCAGCTCAAGGGCAGACGTTAAGCATGGTGGCGGATTTACCGGACAGCGCGGTCTGATCGCGCCGATTGTGCCGACCGGAGGTCCGAAGATCCGGCAGGAGGTATCGAATGACGAGAAGGCACGAACTCGACTGGCTCCGGATTATTCTCTTTGCATTGCTGGTTCCGCACCATGCCGCCGTTGGCTTTGTTGACTGGGGGATAGGCATCTACCACTTCGTGAACGACCGGCTGGCGGGCGACGGGTTGACCCTGTTTATCTATTGGAGCCACAGCTGGCGTCTTCCGTCGCTCTTCATGATTGCCGGTGTCGGCACCTGGTTTCTGACCTTGAGGGGCGTAGGGCCAGGCTTCATGAGCCGGAGATTCCTGCGGCTCGGGGCGCCTCTCCTTTTCGGCACCTTCTTCATCAATGTCTTCGGCGGCTATGCCATCGCGGCCTTGACGGGAGAGACTGAGGCTTTTCCTTCCTTCTGGTGGAGCTGGGCGACGGAACCGGAGCTGCAGCAGGTTCAGCACCTTTGGTTCCTGATCAACCTCACACTCTACACGGTGCTGTGCTGGCCAGTCTTCCTCGTTCGGCGGCGCCTTGGGCCGCGGGTGCCGCGGCCAGTTGCATTGCTGACGATCCTGGTCCTTCTGTCGGCGGCGGCCGTTGCTGTCCTTAAGCCCTATGCAGCCGCCCTGGCAGGAGACAATTATCAGTTTGTCCTCTACCTCCTGTTCTTCCTGGGCGGCTATCTGATCGGCGCCGATCATGTCCGTTTTCTGGACTGGGCGTGCGGGCATGCCTGGTGGCTTCTGGCTTGCGCGGTCTTGCTTTTCGGAAGCAAGGCCGCGCTGCTCGCAATCACGCTGCTAGAGGATCCCGCAGCGGGCCAGACGCTTGCGGCTGGGGGCTGGCTCTCTGCGGGCTTAACCCCACCGAACACGACTGCCTTTTCGGTAATCGAGGCGGCAACAGCCTGGTGCTGGTGTGTAGCAGCCCTGGGCCTGGCTGCACGGTATCTCAGCAGATCAAGTCCGCTGCTGCGCGAGTTAAACCGCGCAGTGTTTCCCTTTTATGTGCTGCACTTTCCGCTGACCTTGGTTGGACTGGCGGTTGCGGCTCAGTTTTCGGCGCCCTGGTGGTTTGAATTCATGCTCCTCGTTGCCTTTGTCTATTTCGGGACCTGGTTTCTTTGGACGCTAGCAGACCAATGCGGGCCAGTTTCTTTCCTAGTCGGCGGCAGAAGACCTGGCCGGGCGCCGCCTCCGGCATGATGCGGGATGACGGGACAAGGACCAATAACGGCAGCTCCATACTGTGGTGCGGTTCTTCGGCCTTCGAAAAATGCCGCAGGAAACACGAGCGGCGGAAAAGCGGAAGCTGCACTGCAGCCCTCTCCAGCCTCACGGTGGCAACAAGGTGTGCTTTACCGGATTCAGCAAAGTCCGGTTCTTGCCCAAAGCAAACGTGTGGGGCTGTCCAAGCTGAATATGCGGCGAAAGGCGGCTCCGTCCCGCCACGGAGGCATTGGTTGGTTTGAAATGCTGCACCTGATTGCGAATGGCCGCTCTGGGGAAGCTGCGCTGGAGCTACGGGACCCCCGATCAAGGGCTGCTTTGGGCCGTTGTTCCAACATGGCGCCGATCCTGTGATGCATCCGAGGTCGGCTCGGGGCCCTGTTGACGTTTTTTGCAGAGTCGCAAATGTCGGCTTGGGTGTTAAGGTTCCTAACTGAAATTCAGTAGAGCCTTGTTGGGCCAGGCAGGCACGGCCTGCCTGCCCCCGTGGAGGCGTGCATCGCGCGGCGTAAGGGCTCCTCCAAACCCAGCCGCGGGCGCCCGCCCGGTATTGCAGGTCAGCCGCTCTTCTGGCTGCGCAGGGCACGGAAGTCGCTGCGGGTCAGCTCGCCATTGCCGTCCGCGTCTACGCGGGTGAAGAACTGCTCGGCGACAGACCGGAATTCCGCCTTGGAGATGCTGCCGTTGCCGTCAGCATCGGTGATGGAGAAGGGATCGGCATTGCCTGTGCGCTTGGCGCCGCCGCCGCGTTTGCGCTGGCTATTCAGTGCCTCCAGCATCGCTGTGTGCTCACCCTTGTCCAGGCTGCCGTTGCCGTCGGTGTCGGCACTGTCGAACTTGGCCACCCGGGCCTCCACCGCCTCGGAGACGGTCACCTTGCCGTCGCCGTTCAGGTCCATCGCCTTGAGGCGGCCTCCGCCGGCGTAAGCAGGCAGGGCAATGGCGGTCACCATGGTTGTGATGAGGATTTGCGTCTTCATGGTCAGGTCCTTTGTTCAAATCTCTGCGACGGTATGTCCCTTCTGAAACGGGGCAGTTGCGGTTTTCCGGCGCAAAAATCCGGCGCGGCTCGCAGATGCGTCATCAACTTTCACAAGCTGTTGATATCAAGGTCTGAAACCGCCGCGCCTGCCGTAATCAGGCCGCCTGTGTCCGACCCCTTGGGCGGGAATGGAGGCGCAGCGCTGCCTGCAGGGCGGCACTCTGCCGGATAGCCAGTTTTGCCCGGAGGAGGAGAGATGGGGGAAATGAGCTTTGCCGGAGGTGTCTACTCCACCCTGCCGGCCCGCAGCTATACAGATGAAGCGCTCTTTGCGGAGGAGAAGGTGAAGATCTTCCGCCGTTGCTGGCAGCTGATCGGCCATGCCAAGGACATTCCAAATTCTGGCGATTACGTGGTGGAGGATGTTTCCGGCACCTCGGTTATCGTGATGCGCGGTCAGGACGGGGAGATCCGGGCCTTCTACAATGTCTGCATCCACCGCGGTCATGAGTTGCTGGAGGGCAAGGGCTGTGCGAAGAAGATGACCTGCCCGTACCACGCCTGGACCTATGACACCACGGGGCAGCTGCGCGCGGTCCCCAATGCCGCGAACTTCCCCGGTTTCGACAAGTCGCAGCACCGCCTGCGCCAGGTGCGGGTCGAGGTCTTTTTCGGCCTAGTGCTGGTCAACTTGGATGCAGATGCCATGCCCTTTGCTGAACTGGCGGCTGAGGCCATTCCCGAGATCCAGGATTATGCGCCGAACCTAGAGAGCTACCAACGCGCGGCACGGACTGAACGGCTGGCCGCGGCCAACTGGAAGGTGGTCGCCGAGAATTTCAACGAGTGCTACCATTGCGCGGTGGTGCATAAGACGCTGACCACCGGGGTGGTGGATCCAGACCAATACCGCACCCGCGGCTGTGATTACGGCATCCGGCATGTTTCGCCCGCGAGGCCCGACGGGAAGAAGAGCTATTCCTATGTGGCCGATCCGGAGGCGAAGACCGATAAATTCTTGACTTGGTGGTTCTTTCCGCTGCTGGCGCTGCAGGTCTACCCGGGCGGCATCGTGAATACCTACCGCTGGAAGCCTCTGGCTGTGAACCGGACCAAGATCGAGGTCGACTGGTGGCTGCCACAGCCTGAGCCGAACGCAGTTGAAGAGGAGATCATCCTGCAGCACCGCACCACCACCTTTGCCGAGGACGGGCCGATCGTGGACTCGGTGCAGCGGGGACTGGAGTCCGGCGGGTTCGATACCGGTCCTCTGGTAGTGGATGCCATCTGCTCCTCTCAGTCGGAGCATCCGATCATGGCTTTTCTAGAGCACTACCAGCAGGCTTTGGTACGGTGACGTATAGAGCGGGTCTGTCGGCCACGGGCACACTGACCACTTTTTTAGCGGCGAGACCGCGACTTATCCAAAGGCTGTCCGTGTTAAGCCAACTTAGTTGGGCCAAAGGGCGGTTTGAGGATGGAACTGCGACCAGGCTAACCAGAATGCTTGATGGCTTGTTAGGTCGGAACCGTCTGTATCAACGGCCTTCACGCCTCCGGCATCCAGCTGCAGAAGGACGTTTTCATGGGAAATCCTGCAGCCGCGCTTCAGCGCGGCTATCGCCTTGCTGCGCTGAAAGGCGACCGCCGGAGGCGCCGTGTCTCGTGCCTTCCGGTTCTAGAGGAGAAGACCCGGCTCCTGTGATGTGGTCATTGCAGGTAGAGGAGCAAGGGCATCGTCCGGCCTTGCTTTCAGATCATCGTCGGGGGCCATGGCGCGGCCGGATTGCCCACGCCCTAAGATCAGCCACCGCCTTAACTGTCGCCAAGAGGGCTAATGCACAGAGCACGGTTTTTGACACCGTCTCCATTGTTCCTTCGATCAGCATGGCATGGACCACGCTCCCTATGACCGTAATTGTTACGAGAGCCGTATGGCCGCGGCGCCACGTGCGCAATCTCTGGCGGAAACGTGCCCGATAGGCGGCCAGCAGCGCAGCGCCGAATACCGCCCACATCGCAATTACGCCCCAGGCGGAAAACGGCGTTGGCGACGCGAAAAGAAGCGCGTCGACCACGTCCGGCGGACTGGTGACCCAAAGGCCTGCCACGTGAGCCACAACCGCCACGATCAAAACGCCACCGGTCCAGCGATGCACGCGTCGCCCACGCCGTGACTGCAATCCCGGCAAGTAGCCGGCGGCTAGCAAGGGTTGTACGAGTAAGAGCGCCATAGCGATCACACCAGCAAATCCTGCCGCGATGTAAACTGGCTGGCGCCATGCCTGCAGCGGGCTCATCGCAGCAGCGGCGATTGGAACTACAACGGTGGCGGTGAGGGCAGCCCATACCAAAGCCTTTCGGGCCGGGCTCATAATCATAGCACCCACTACAGCTATGCAGGCTGCAGGACGAAATGCGCGCTTAGGGTGGTATCTTTGGCACTCCGCATTACCGGACGCAGGAAGACGGTTTCAAAGTCACTGCTATCGTAGGCGAGGTGGCCATGCGGCTGGCCGAAAGCGGGGACGATCTGCGGCATCTCGAGGCGGAATTCCCCGTTTGCATCCGTGAGCGTGGCACCATGGCTCCTCTGGTCACGCTCGTGCCCTTCGGTCGTATGCGCCCAGATCTGGATGCGCTGCCCCGCAAGCGGGGCGCCATCGCCTGCACGCCGAACCGTGCCCGTCATCCAAAATCCACCGCCGCCAATCCTGTCCACGATCGGAGCGCCGGGGCGATAGTTGTTGGCACCCCCGCGCATTGAAGGCGTCGGTGCAAGGCCCTTTGCGCGGGCGGGAACAAGGAAGCCGGAGGCTCCCATCGCCACGGCAGCACTTCCTGCGGCGAGGAGGGAACGACGGGTGAATGGGACGGTAAGCATGAATAGGTCTCCCAACGAACGTTCGGATGCCCGGCTGGTCACACGGGACTGGTCCCGAACCGTTCAAATTATAGCAAGTTTGCAGAAAATTCCGAGTTCCGGCGGCCGGACGGCGCATCGAACCCCGCTCAATGTTTTGTGATCCCGTGGCTGGGACCTGTTGGCCGCCGCAGTGTTTTCGCCCTCTGGCCCTTCACCGATCCGCGCTTGAGGCGGCTCGGGCTCGTTCCGACTGTTCTCTATATGTTACGTGAATGGCCAGTCTGGGGCGCCGCGATGCAGTTCGGCTCAGTCGCTCACCGACCGCATTGGGCTGTCCCTGCCTGGCAAGGCCTCCTATCTGCCGCGACTTTGCAAAGGTCGCTACATGTGCAGAGCTACCGTACCGGGTAGCCCAGGCGGCGAAGGGCGGGAAGGTCCCGCGGCACAGTCCTTCTTTTCCTGAAATGCTGCAAGACGCACGAATGGCGGGAATGCGAGAGCTGCACCGCAGCATTATCCGACCGGACGAATGTCTTGTGTGGGCCGATTCCGGAGAAATGCGTCTGGAGGGACACATGCCCCTCCATTTTGACCTGAGATCTAATCTTCCGGGTGGAAGTGAACGTCCATTGGGCCGTCCCATTGAATGAACAGAACCGTAGGTTCATCGGTGGGAAAGGAGTCATTGTGTGGCTCGCCGCCCGGCTGATACCAGTAGTCTCCAGGGGTTTGCAGCGGCACCTCGGCTTCGCTCTCCCCTTTGACATAGTGCTTTGACGCACCGCTTACGACCATACCGTGGTATCCATGGGTGTGTGAGTGCATCGCTCCGGGAAAGTTCGGCGGGAATTTCATCAGGACCGCCGACGGTCCTTCCTGGGGATTGCCCCAAAGGACAGCCAGCTCGAATGGTGCGCCCTCAGGCTGGAAGAATTCTGCCTCATCCAGCGCAATTCTGTATGAGCTTTTTGCCATTTCAGCCTGGACGGGCAGCACGGCTGCGCAAGCGATAAGACTTGCCATTGCAGCGGATTTAGCGATTGAACTGAACATGATTCTGTCTTTCATCGAGGTGTGCCGTAAGGGTTATGAGGCGGCTTCGCCCCGCCAACCGTGCGAGAACCCAATGGTGAAATTGGCCGGCAAAATCGCTGTCCGAAGGTCAATGATGGCTTGGTATTCATCACTGTTCCAGAAGTTCTCAAGGTTTTCGCGGGAGGGGAACCGTATCAGGGTAAGACCTGCGCCTTCCGGCCATTTGCCCTCGAACTTGGAAATGGAGGCCTCCCGCGCGCCTATAACAAGGAGCTCGCCTCCGAACTGCTCGAGAACGTCGTTAGAGGCTTTTGCATATTCGCCAAAATTCTTCATATCTCCTTCCTCTGTGAAGCTGAACAGAAGATAGGCTTCCTTTCCAACTGACATGACGGACATGTTGGGTTCCCTTTTGTGTTTGTTGCAGATTGAGTTTTGTGCCGCCCGGAACAGGGCATTGCCGTTCAGCCGCCGTGGAAAACGGACAGAGCCATGCGGCGCGCGTAGCCGGGGAAGGCGGTGTCGTAGTTTTTCCAGTCCGAATATTCGGGCATCTCGATCTCGTTCGGAATGGTAAAGAGCAGCTCCACCGGCGCAGACGGATTGCCGCTGGCAAATGCCTCCTGAAAACGGGCCTCTACTTTCGCTTGCAGCTCATTCAAAAACGCGGCGTTTTCCCGAAGAGCCTCGACACTGTTGCCGCTTGAATGCCCGTTGATGGCGTAGGCCGGGTTCCAATCCACCAAAGTGTTCAGAACAATGGCCGAGCCAACAAAGTTGGTGTCCTCCTTGAACTCATGCGGCGACAATTCCCGCGGCATGTACATGTCCACCGAAAATACGACATCGCTGTCCGCCACGCGTGCAACGGTGGTCGCGACGCCATCGGCCACGGCGAGGTGATGCAACTCAACGGTTTGGCCGCCCAGGTCCACGGTGTGGCTGTCGTCGAACGACACGGTGATGGCTGGCATGGGCATGAGCGGCGACAGCTTCAGAACATCCAGGCCGTTTTCCTGCAGGATGATCTCGGCGCCTTCGAACACTTCGGTCCCGCCAATGTGGTCGAAATGCTCGTGGCTGAGAGCGATGTGAGTAACGGGCTTGTCCGTGACTTTTGCGAGTTCTGCTTTCAGGATCTCAGCCCGCGGCGTGAAAGACGGGTCTGTCACGAGGACGCCGTCGTCTCCAACAACCACCATGCTGGAGTATCCCATGGCAAAAAAGTGGAAGACGCCAACCGCGACTTCGGTCATCGGGCTGTTCTGTGCATTCGCAGTGGTTGCCAGCGCAATCAGCGCCGTGGTGGCAAACGTGGCAGGCAGTCTCATATAGGCCCCTCAAAGCTAACATTGTTTGCCTTAGCTAACAACGTTAGCAAAGAAGTCAAGAGGAGGCCCTGAAATACAGGAGATGACACCAAGCCATGGTGGGACGGCCAAAAGAAATTGCCCGGGAATACGAGGGGTTCGCGACGCGTGACGCCATTCTTGCCGCAGCCGAGAAACTGGCTGGCGAGAAGGGCGCATCTGGATTGAAAATAAGAGAAATCGCCCGAATTGTTGGGATTGAGCCTGCGTCTATCTACAAGCATTTCAAAGGTCTGGGCGCCATCCTGACAGCTCTCATTGGGGAGTCCCTGGCAGAAGAGCACTTGTTGCTGGATCTGCCTGAGGAGTTGGACGGTGAAGATGCAATTCGGGAACTCAACAGGCGGACGACCCGCTATTTGGCTGAACGGAAGGGAATCGTAAGCCTGTCATTGGACGACTTCGCAAAGGCCCACGACCCCACCCGTGATGCCTTTGATGAAAACGAGGCCATTATTGTTCAGGGGCTGGATATCGAAGCCGAGCTGATCAGCCGTCATCTTGGACTGGATGCGCTTGGGCGGCGAAAGCTGGGGCAATTGGCGATTGCCCGCCGGTCGATGATCTTGGTCTTCCTGAGCGTCACATGGCTGAACGGAAAAGAAGTGGACGAGGAGCGCGAAGCAGAAATATCCGACATGGTCTCCGCATTCTTGCTGGGATTGCAGTCACAGTATTGACGGGAAACGTCAGGTTTTCACGAAGTAAGAATGCTCGCAGTCGCGAACGCCTTTGGGCCGAAGTGATCTTAGTGTGAGGCACGGATTGGGCTCGACGCGTTGGCCAATCGCTGACGCTCGAGCAACCGCAGCGAGTTCATACTTTGTCTCGCCTGTTCTTGAAATTCTGCACCTGACTGCGAATGGCTGCTCTGGGGAAGCTGCAAAGCAGAAGACTGGAAGGTCTTGGGTGGCAGCTTTGGGCCGTCCGTGAAGACGGCCCATACCTTTAGATTTCTACGGCTTCTGAGATCGCCAGCGCATCTTCAAGTTCAGCGCCAAGGTATCAAACGGTGCCATCCAGCTTTGTATGGCCGAGAAACAGTTGAACTCCGGCTATTTCGGCAAGTAACTCACCGACCAACTTTCTTCAGCGGAACCTTCGGCGAGCATGTCGTCGATCTGCCGTTCAGAGAACTCAACCCGCCTCAACACGGCCCTTGTGTCACTGCCGTATTTTGGTGCTGGGCTGGGCACCCTGATCTGCGCATGCTTCAGGCGGATGGCATTGGGCGCAGCCAGATCACACCAATGACCCATGGGGTGGGTGTCGTGGCGCACAGCTCTATAGGTGGCTTGTTCGATATCGGCCGGGCCGTTGCTATCGGTTTCCAGGGCGTCGTCACGCGTTTCCAGCATCGAGGCCAAAGGAACCACAGCGCTTGCTCCCGCATTCAGATGTTCCGCCCAATAGGCGATGGGCTTGGTTTTGAACCGCTGCGCCAGCCGGCTGATCAGATCGGGGCATTGCGCCAGCCCGGCCAGATCAGTAGTCACCGCCAACCGGTCACGTTTCTCGGTTGGAGCCGCAAAGAAAAACCAGCCATCCGATGCTTCGTAACAGTGGTAGAACGCGTCAGATCCTAAAGCTGCGCGGCCGGAAGGTTCATCGAATGCAGCGCGGCCGGCATAGTCATACATGAACTGCGCCTGTATCATGTTCCCGCCTGCCGAAAGCGATGATCGGGCAATATCAACCTTGCCGGTACGTTGCTTTTGCAACAAGGCACCGCCCAAGGCGACACAGGCCGTCAAGCCAGCCAGAACATCGATCGTACCGGCGTGGGCATGCTCTTCCGGGGTCTCTTTACCGCCGCCAAACCGGGTCATGATGCCCGTTGCCGCCTGCGCCAGGTCATCATAGCCGAGGTGATCTGATTTCGGCCCCCGGATCGGCCCGCCAAAGGCATCAAGCTGCACCAGAATTGCCTGGGGGTTGATCAGAGCCAGATCGCTTGCCGACAGTCCCAAAGCGTCCCGCTGATCGTCCGTTGCATTCAGGGTGACAACGTCGGCCTCCGCAATCAGGCGGTTGAGCGCCTCGCGCCCGGCTTTGGACTTCAGATCCAGCAGAATACTCTCCTTTCCCCGGTTTGCCTGAAGTCCAAAGACAACCGCATTCCACGGATCGACCGAAGGCCTGACTGGTTGAACATGGGTGATCTTGGCGCCGAAACGCGCAAGTGTTGAACCAATCGTCGGGCCTGCAATCACATTGGTCAGATCGACGACTTTCAAACCGTCCAGCCAGCCAGCGCTTTCACTCCCCGTTAGAGCATCGCGTGGCGCTTCGGCCAGGATCGTCTCGACCAAGGCACTGCCATCGCACGGGGCGTGTTTGACCGTTGCACCCGTGTCTGAAGCCAACCAGGCGACATTGCCAATTTGCTGCATCAATCCATAGCTTGGGTCATCAACGGACAAGATCAAACCAGACGCCAACGCATGCGGATCGTGAAGCCATTCAGCGGTGCTGCGCTGCGCGGTTGCCGGGGCCTTGGCCGCGCCAAATAGCGCATCCCATTCATGCGCGGGCTTGGTCAAGAAGGCGGCCTTCATCGCCTCTGCGATCCTTGCGCGGTCCCGGGCCCCGACCGGGTAATTGCTCAGCGTCCATTCGTCCGGCCAGTCTTTGGTGTCCAAGTAAGGGTCAAAAACGGGAAGATCTTCCAGCAGGTGTTCCAACCCCAGCGTTTCCAATACGCGTGCGGGGTGAGCCGCAATGCTGCCAGCCACAACATAAAACCCGCGGCCATCCTGACAGGTATATGTGCGGTAAAACGGGTCCAGAAACTCCGACAGCTCAGCGAAACTCAGATTGCAGGGCTCACCCGTGCGTGCGCGGCGATCCAGTTCCAACTCGCGCGGGGATTTGTAGCGGTCGGGATAATCTTCGATCTGTTCGTGATTGTAGGCGAGCCCTTCAAACAGCGACGACGCCAGCGGCACCTCGATATGATCGCCGCCGGTCTTGTCTTTCGAATAGAGCGCAAACAGTACCGCCATCGACCCGTAGCTCGCCGCATAGGCCGACGCCAGATGCAGCGGGGAGAACGACGCCTTGATCCCCATCAGCCGACGGTTCAACCCCATATCGGTGAACTGGCCGGTGCGTGCGGCAATGATGGCCTCCCAGGCCGCCAGCCCTGCCAGTTGGGGGTCGGTTGAGGCAAAGCCGGGCATGGACAGGTAAATCAGGGCGGGGTTCGCAGCCCTCAGAACTGATGGGCCAACGCCAAGCCGGTCCATGACGCCAGGGCGGAAATTCTCGATCACAACATCGGCGCGTTTGGCCAATTCGATTGCCTTTTGCTGCCCCGCTGCGGTTTTCAGATCCAGCCGGATTACGTGCTTGCCGCGTGACAGCATGGCAAAGGCGGGGTCATCCCATCGCGGACCAGCGGGCGGATCGATTCGGATGACCTCGGCCCCCATATCGGCTAGCATCATGCCGACCAGCGGACCGGCCAGATAGTGGCCAAAGTCCAAAACCCGGACGCCGCTGAGCGGCCTTGCACCACTCATCGCGCCGGCTCTTCTACCAGGCGCGTGGAGACATCTCCGGGCATCTCTCCGCGCCCCATATGGGCCAGATAGAGCGCGTGGAAATGGCGCATCATCGCCTCGGAAAACTCGATATTTTCCCAATCCACGATGTACCATCCCTGATCGAACGAGCGTTGCGACATGCCTTCCTGAACTGACAGCAGGAAGGAAATATCTTCGGGCTGAAGCACATCGCGCCCCCAGATTGCCCGTTTTTCCTGACGCTCCCGCATCCCCGGATCGGTGTCTTCGGCAGGCTCCAGGTTGATGCTCCAGCGCAAGCCCCGGTCGGTGCCGATGGGGTTCCATTGGAACAGGGTGATATTGGGCACACCGGCAAACTGGGAAATGCCCACATTGGGGAACAGGAACCAGAAGTACAGATCGGTTTCGTCATGCTCCAGATCCAGCGGATAGGCCATGTTGTCTGCTTTGCCATTGCCGGGGATGAAGTTGTAGGCGGCGTTCTTGCTCAGCTCATAGGTCTGGTTGTTGATGTCCAGCATGTCGGTGAATGAGAGATGCCCGTGACGGCAATGCTGGCATTCCAGATAATTGTCGATCTGGATCTTCCAGTTGGCGGCAACATCCACCTCGTGAATGGCCGCCGCCGTTTTACCCAGAACATAGCTGTCCACCTTGGGGCATTTTTCGCGCACCTGCGCCTCGATCCCCGGCCAGTATTCTGCAATAGGTTCCGCATCCGGATCCAGATTGACAAAGATGAAGTCCAGCAGGCGGTCCACCCGCACCGTTTTCAGGCACACTTCTTTCTGTTCAGGGATATGGCTGGTGTCGCGCTTGCGCATATGGCGCAGCGACCCATCCAGGGAAAAGCTCCAGTGGTGATAAGGGCAAACGATGGCGCGGGTCTGGCCAGTGCCTTCAACCAGCTTGTGACCGCGATGCGGGCAGATGTTGTAATAAGCGCGAATTTCTTCGTCCTGATCGCGCACCACAAATACATTCTGGCCCAGAATGCTGGTGGCCACATAATCGCCGGGTTCAGCCAGTTCACTGACATGGCAGGCGTATTGCCAGGCCTTGTAGAACAGTTTTTCGCGTTCTTCGGCGTGGATTTCCGGGCTTGCATAGTAGTCCGCAGCCAGCGCACGCAGGTTTTCTTGGGTCATGGTCTTGTTCTCCGGGCTGGCGGTCACGCCGCGCGCTGCTTGGCAATTTCAGGCTGAACCAATGGGATGCGTATGCCGCTTTGGATCACATCCGGGGCATAGGCCTCGCGGCTGAAGACTTCGCGCACCATAGGGGCAAAGAATTCCAGCGGCAGGTCGTCATAGTCAGGATCGAAACTGGCCTGATCCCAGCGTTCGCAGAACTCGGCATTGTCGTCGAAACAGGGGTGGCCGCGGTGGCGTTCGCGCTTGTGCTGATCATAGCCATCCAAATGGTGGCCATAGTAAAGCATCTGGAAGTCGCCATGTGTCTGCACCACCCAGGCGCATTGTTCGCGGACAAAGGGCCGCAGGATCGAGGCGGCATATTCATCATGATTGTAGGGCGCAAAAATATCCCCGATATCGTGCAGCAGCGCTGAGACGACCCAGTCAATGTCCGCACCGTCGCGCCAGGCCCGTGTGGCTGATTGCACCGAATGCCCCATGCGGGTGATCTGGTAGCCTGCCATTTCACCGTCCAGCTCGACCAGTGCCTCCAGCAAACGGTCGGCTGTTTGCTTGGCATCATCGACGGCACGTTCACTCAGAAGTTCATACTCCTCTTTTGTGCCGTCCTTCATCTGGGTGAAACTGACCTTGTCCATGGCTGCCCTCCGGTTGCTTCGGTCAGGCTGCATCAGCAAAGCCTTTACCGCGATCCCAAAAATCGGCATCGTGGACTAACATTTTGATATGATGGGAGCGCGAAAGTGCGCCGTAAGCTTCCCCCTCTTAACGCGCTCCTGGCCTTTGAGGCGGCTGCACGGCACTGCAATTTCACAACCGCCGCACAAGAGCTCTCGGTCGCGCAGCCTGCCGTCACCCGGCATATCGCCAACGTGGAAAGCTGGATCGGAACCCCGCTGTTTCTGCGTCACGGCAGTAAGGTTGAACTGACCCTCGAAGGTCAAAGGCTGTCTGATCTTGCGACGGCTGCATTTGACAGGCTGGAATTGGGGGTGCGTGGGATCCTGCCGGCCAACAAGGATGAATTCGTGGTCGGTGCTTCCTTCGGAGTTGCCCATCTATGGGTCATGCCCCGGATCAGCGGAATGCGGGCGGCATCCGGTAAGAATATCAACCTTGTCACCTCTGATGACTATCGGATTTTCGATGAGCCCGGGGTCGACTTCTCCATAAGATTTGGACATGGCGATTTCGGGGAGAACTGCGCGGATCACCTGTTTGACGAGCAATGCCGGATCATTGCAGCCCCATCCTTTCTGAAGGACCATCCCCAACTCGATCCGAAGGATCCGCTGCGGTCACTCGACCCCAGGCTCATGCTGGATCATGGCGACCCCAACGGCATTGGCTGGATGGATTGGGAGCGCTTTCTGTCGCTGACTGGTGGGGAGTACCCTGGCAGGCAAGCGTTGAGCGTGGTGCAAAGCTACCCGACGATGCTCGACATGGTCTGTGCCGGCGAAGGTATCAGCATTGGCACGATCGGGATCGAAGACGATCTGATCGCATCCGGTAAACTGGTGTGTATCGGTCCCCCGGTCAGCCGCCCAGGCTTCGGATACTATCTCGTTTATAGCGAGAGACAAAGCAACGACCCGTCATTTCTGAGGCTTAAGGAGAACTTGATCCGGAAATCCTAGTTGACCCGGTGACCAAGCATAACAATGAGATTGGGGAATCTTACCGGCTACCCCCACAGTTTTGACCGCCGTGCCTCATCAAAACGGACTTCGGCTATCAATTTTCTAAGGGAAGATTCGCCCCCAGAGCCGGCCTCGGTAACTTTTCGATCTCGCGGTTGCAGCGAATGGACGGCCCGGCGAAGCTGCGCCGCAGACGCCTGACAAGATGAATGGCAGGAATGGGCCTATTCCATTGAAAAACTCCTCATTGCCTAAAGGGCCGTATTCCGCCGATGCCAACCTTCGACCCATAGCGGCTGCTTGACCGGCAATCCCTGAGAATGTCGCAAACAAGCATGACACGCGGCCGCCAGATTGCTGCATTTCTATCAAAACAATGGGAGGGTTCGAGATGGCAGGCCGGATTGCTGATCAGCCCCACCTGAGTGGTCCGGTTTGATTGTTAGTGTGATCAGCCCCACCTGAGTGGTCCGGTTTGATTGTTAGTGCATGACCGGCCTCGGGTCCATCGGGACGAGTGTTTCCGGAGCCGGTGGGCGATAGCGCAAGGCGCTGTGTGGTCTTTTTGTGTTGTAGTGCTTCCTCCATTGTTCGATCAGGATCTGAGCCTCGCGCAGGCTGTAGAAGATTTCTCCGTTGAGCAGTTCATCGCGGAACCGGGCGTTGAAGCTTTCACAGTATCCGTTCTCCCAGGGGGATCCCGGCTCAATGTAGGCGGTCTTGGAGCCGACCGCAGCAATCCAGTCCCGGACAGCCTGTGCCACGAACTCAGGACCGTTGTCGGACCGGATGTAGGCCGGGACGCCCCGCAGGATGAACAGGTCACTCAAGGCATCGATTACGTCACCTGAGTTCAGCTTCCGCTTCACCCGGATAGCCAGGCACTCCCGGCTATGTTCGTCGAGGATGTTCAGCGTGCGGAAGGCCTTCCCATCATCGGTCCGGCAATGCACGAAGTCGTAGCTCCAGACGTGGTTGCGATATTCGGGCCGCAACCGGACACAGGAGCCGTCGTTCAGCCAGAGCCGTCCTTTCTTCGGTTGTTTCGCAGGCACTTTCAGCCCCTCACGCCGCCACAGGCGTTCGACACGCTTGTCGTTCACTTGCCAGCCTGCATCCCTCAGCAGGGCCGCGATCCGCCGGTAACCGTAGCGGCCGTATTGGCGCGCCAGCTCAATCATGTCCGCGATCAGGCGCGCCTCGTCGACCCGGCCTCGTGGCAATTTTCTCTGCGTGGAACGGTGCTGCCCCAGGACACGGCAGGCCTTCCGTTCCGACACGCTGAACCGACTGCGCACATGATCTATGCAGGCCCGGCGGCGAGCGGGGCTCAGAAGTTTCCCTTTGCGGCCTCCGACAGGATGAGCTTGTCCAGGGTCAGATCCGAAACGGCGCGACGCAGCCGCTCGTTCTCTTTCTGCAGCCGTTTGAGCTCTCTGAGTTGGTCGGTTCCCATCCCGCCGTATTGCTTGCGCCAGCGGTAGTAGGTCTGCTCGGTGATGCGCACTTCGCGGATCGCATCCACGCGCTGCAATCCCTGACCGACAAGCACCTCAACCTGCCGCAGCTTCGTGACAATCTCTTCCGGCTTGTGTCGCTTCGTTCCCATTCTGATCCTCCGTTTTCCTAAACATAACGGCGGACCACTTCATTGGGGGAGGATCACTCCAATGCATAGGGTAGCAGCGTCCCGAAATGCTGGTTAGTTTTCAAGGAAATTGCGTTATCTCAGTCCATTGTTGAATTTCCTTCGTAACTCAAACTAGGCTCATGCACCAAAGTCAGCTGATTGGCGGCCTAGTCCGGTCTCCGGCAGTGTTAATGACGCGCCTTGCACGGAGCTGTAGCCTGTCTTGCCTCGATCTGGAAATCCCAACCTAGCCCGTCATTTCCGAAACATCTCCAGCTTGGCCCGGTTTATCGACGAAAGCCAGGATGCTGAGGAAACCAACCTGTTGCTTACACGCGGTGTGTGCCAGCATTCGCAATGGGATCTCAGCAGTATTCAAGTGCTGGATCCAGAAGCCGGGCTTGCCATTCCGATCGTGCGGCACGATCCCTTCAACAATAGCGATCTAACCGGATTTCCGGGGTGGGATGCCAGCTCGAGCCCGGTAGGAAAGGTTCTGGCGGAGGGCGAACCGTTGATCCTGGAGGATGCGGCTGCCCAGGATGAGTTCCCGGGGTTCCGCGAGGACGCGATCCGCCGTGGTTACCACACGTCAGTGATGATCCCGCTGGGGGTGCGCGACGCGCAGCGGAGGCAGATGGTATATTCGGTGGCCTCGCGGAACATCATAAGTGTCGACGAGACTGACCTCAGCTTTCTGCAATGCGTGGCGGAACTGGTTACCATCGCAGTGCGCAAAATGCGCAAGCTGCAGGAGCAGCAGAAACAGGCCGCTCGGATGCGGGCGATCCTGGAGAACATGACCGCCTCGCTGACCAAGACACTGGACACTGAGGCAGCAGGCACGCTGGCCGCAGGTCTCAGCAGCTTGTTTCCGGCGGGCTGGCTGGCGGTGGACCTGACCTCCGGACGCGGGCTGTTCGACCCGGAAGTGCCGCCGCCGGTCACGCTGGCCACAGCCCGGCGGGTACCGGAGGATCTGATCGCTGCCGCAATTGCCGCGCGCGGGCTGGCCAGCGGCACGGTGATGGACCTGTCGGTGGCAGGCTCCACCATCCGCGCCGAGGTGAGCCCTTTGCAGATTGACGGCAGCCATGTGGGGGCGCTGTTTTTCTTCCGCCATCAGCCGCTGAGTGATCACGAGCGCATCGCGGCGCAGGCGGGGCGGCTGGCGCTTTCGTCCTTCATCCTGCGTAGCTTCATCGAGTTCAAGTCGCGCCGGGTCACGGCGCGGCGGCTGTTGTCGCGCCTGTTCAGCGGTGAATGGCGCGACCGCGAGGAGATGCTGGACGAGGCGCACAGGCTCGATTTCGACCTGCAGGCGCCGCTGCGGCTGGTGGTGCTGCGGCTGCTTGGCGGCAGCGTCGATGACGGCACCCACAGCTTTATCCTGCGCAGCGCGCAATCGGTGTTCGGGGCCTCGGTCTCCTGTCTGCTGGATGGCGATTTGATGCTGCTGCTCGATGACCGCGCCGGCGGTGCCGTGCGGCAGCAGGGGCTGTTTCTGTCGCGCATCCGCTCGCTGCTGCCCGAGGGCACGGCGCTGGTGATGTCGGAGCAGGTGGAGGTGTTCGAGGATCTGCCAAAGGCTCGGGAGACCTGTGCCAACACGCTGGAGGTGGCGCAATCGATGCAGGCCTCGGGCTGGGTGACGCCAGTGAATGTTGGGGAGTTCCCGGCGCTGATGGCCTCGGCCGAGATGGCAAAGGTCGAGGCTTACCTGGGCAGCGTGCTGCCCGGCGTGCTGACAGGCACGGGGCGCAAGGCGCAAGTGGCGGCGGCAACCATCGAGGCCTTCCTGAAGACAGGGCGGCGGTACCAGGAGGCGGCGGATGTGCTGGGCATCCATGTGTCGACCTTACGCTACAGGCTGGAACAGTTGAGCGATCAGCACGGGTTTGATTTCGACGATTCGGACAAATGTTTTGAACTGGATCTGGCAATCCGGCTGCGGAAGCTGAAAGATTCCTATGAACCGTAGGAAAAATACTTTCTGATCTAGATCAAACCAACGGAGGACCGCGGGCGCTTTCCACTCCTAACCTGTGTGCAACAGAAACTGGGATGGACCGGACCCGTGAGCACTTTGGCCACAGACAGCGAAGACAGGCGGCGGCAGCTGCGGCAGGCGTTTGGCAGTTTTGCCACGGGTGTTACCGTGGTGACAGCGCGCGATGCAGACGGCAATCCGATCGGCTTCACTGCCAATTCCTTCACCTCGGTTTCCCTGGAGCCGCCGCTGCTCCTGGTGTGCCTCGCCAAGACCTCTTCCAACGTTGGCCACTTCTCCCGGGCCAGCCGCTTTGCGGTCAATGTTCTTGGCGAGGCACAGAAGGATGTGTCGAACCGCTTTGCTTCCAAGGTGGAGGACCGGTTTGCAGGGACAGCCTGGCGCGAAGGTGCGGAGGGCACGCCGCTGATCGAGAATGCTGTCGCCTGGTTCGATTGCACCACCGACAACCTGGTGGATGCGGGCGATCATGTGATCCTGATCGGCCAAATCACAGATTTCGGCCAGACCGACGGGCGGCCCCTGGCATACCTGCGCGGCCACTATCTGGACCTTGGCCTGGCGGAGGAGGCAGCGGACTCCGTCTCGCATCATGGCGGTGTGCGGGTCGGCTGCGTGCTGGATTGCGGCGGCGAGGTGCTGCTGCGCAAGACGCAGGACGGCTGGTCGCTGCCGATGGGCGGTGTCTGTGCGGGCTTCCGAGAGGGCCGCGCGGCGCTGGAAAAATCGCTGGCGGGGCAAGGCATCGCGGCGGAGCTGGGCTTTCTCTACTCGGTTTTTGATGCGCCCTCGGGCAATGCCACATGGCTGATTTTCCAGGGCGAAATGGAGTTTGGCGCCGCGGAAGGCGAACTGCGCCTGTTCCCGGTTGATGCGCTGCCCCTGCAGGAGGTGGCGGTGCCGCAAGTGCGCTCGATCCTGCGCCGGTTCCAATCTGAGTACGCCGAGGCGCGGTTCGGCCTCTATGTCGATGGCTCCTCCAGCGTCGGGCAGATCAACCCGATTGAGCGCAGCGCCACCCCCTGGACCAAATTCATCACCGATCAGGAGAGCGCCAAGTGACAGCTTTCACCGTAGACACCCTTAGTGACACCAGCTTGCCCGTTTACATCGGCGGCGAATACATGGCTTCAGCCGGGATGCTGATTGACAGCTATGATCCGGCCACCGGGCAGGTCTGGTGCCAGGTGCCCGATTGCACCGATGCTGAGGTCGACGCCGCTGTCAAAGCCGCCAATGCGGCGATGACCAACCCGGCCTGGCGCGACATGACGCAAAGCCAGCGCGGATTGCTGATGCTGAAGCTGGCGGAGCTGCTGGATGCGCATGTGGAGCGGCTGGCTGAGGTCGAGACCAAGGACAACGGCAAGCTGTTGCGCGAGATGCGGGCGCTGAGCCAGGCGCTGCCGGTGGCCTTGCGTTATTTCGCGGGCATGGCCGACAAGATCGAGGGCACCACGATCCCGGTCAACAAGCCCGACATGCTGAATTTCACCGTGCGCGAGCCGCTGGGTGTGGTGGCGGTGATCATCCCCTGGAACTCGCCGTTGTTCATGATGATGCGGGCGCTGGCGCCCTGCCTCGCCTGCGGCAATGCGGTGGTGGTGAAACCCTCGGAACACGCCTCGGCCGGCGCAATTGCCTTTGCCGGGCTGATGAAGGAAGCGGGATTCCCCGACGGGGTGTTCAATGTGGTGACCGGGTTGGGACACACCGCGGGCAATGCGCTGATCACCCACCCTGGCGTCGCCAAGATCGACTTCACCGGCGGTCCCGCAACCGGCAAGGTGATCGCCAAGGGCGCGGCGGAGCAGCTGACCCCGGCTGCGCTGGAGCTGGGCGGCAAATCACCCCATGTGGTATGTGGTGACGCCGATCTGGATGCCGCCGCCAATGGCGTGGTGGCAGGAATCTTTGCCGCCGCCGGGCAGACCTGCGTGGCGGGATCGCGCTGTTTCATCCAGGAAAGCGTCTATGACGAAGTCGTTGCCAAGATCATCGCCAAGGCCCGCGCGATCGATATCGGCGATCCGCGCCGGGACGACGTGCAGCTGGGGCCGCTTGCACTGTGGAGCCAGGTAGAGAAGGTCGAGGAATTCACCCAAAGCGCTCTATCGGAAGGCGCCACGCTGGCCTTTGGCGGCGGACGGCCCGAGGGGCTGGGGGAGGGCTGGTTTGTCGAGCCCACGATTTTCACTGACGTCACCAACGATATGCGCATTGCCCGGGAAGAGATATTCGGCCCCGTGCTCGCCATTCTGAAATTCCGCGACGATGATGACCTTATGAGGCAGGCCAATGACAGCGATTTCGCTCTGGCCTCAGGCATCTGGACGCGAGATCTCCAACGCGCGCTGCGCTTTATGCGCAGGATCGAGGCCGGCATGGTCTGGATCAACACCTACCGCAGCCCCTCTGTCATGTCCCCTTCGGGCGGCCACAAGGATTCCGGCTACGGCAAACACAACGGCTTTGCCGCCATCGAAGAGTTCAGCCGCATCAAGACAGTCGTGATCGACTATTCGGGCGCCCAGCAGGACGCCTTTGTGATGCGTGTTACAAAATAGGATTGTCCTCATGAAGTTCTCAGCAATTGTAAACATGGCCCGGTTCGATACTTCGCGCAGCATGGAAGATGTTGCGGGCGAAGCGCTCGACCTGGTGAAAACCGCCGACCAAGGCGGGTTTGACATCGTCTGGACCGCCGAGCATCACACCATCGAGCTGACCATCTCGCCAAACCCGTTTCAGCTGCTGGCGCACTGGGCAGCCCATACCAATAACGTGCGCCTGGGCACCGGCGTGGTGGCCGCGCCTTATTGGAACCCGATCCGGCTGGCCGGCGAAGCGGCGATGTGCGACGTGCTGACCGGCGGGCGGCTGGAGCTGGGCCTGGGCCGCGGCTCTTATCAGTATGAATTCGACCGCATGGCCGGGGGCATGCCGCAGGGCGAAGGCGGCCGCTACTTGCGGGAGATCATTCCGGCGGTGCAGAAATTGTGGCAGGGCGACTATGCCCATGAGGGCGAAATCTGGAACTTCCCTTCGGTTGCCTGCGTGCCGAAGCCGCTGCAGAAGGCACCGCCGATTTGGATCGCGGCGCGCGATCCCAACACTTTTGAATTTGCGCTGAAGAACAATTGCAACATCATGTCCACTGCGCTGCGCCGCCCGTTTTCCGAGGTCGAGGCGCTGGTTGACCGGTTCAACGAAACCCAAGCGGCGGTGCCGGGATCAGAGCATCTGCAGCACGCCACCATGCGCAATGTTGCGGTCTATGAGGACAAGGCCGGTCGGGAAGAAGCTGTGCGCGCCGCGATCAATTTCGGCCGCAACTTCGAAAACCTGTTCAAGGGGCTCGGCACGGTCAAGGACGGCTTCCCGGAGCCGGTGGATTTTGATGAAGTCGCCAACCGCGACGAGTATCAGGCTGACGCGCTGTGCGATAACCTGCTGTTCGGAACACCGGACGAAATCATTGAAAAGCTTGAACGTTACCAGGCGCTTGGCATCAATCACATTATGCTTGGCGTGGCCTTTGGCATGTCCAGGGACCGCACGCTGCGGTCGATGGAGCTGTTCGCCGACCGCGTCATCCCGCATTTCCGCGCCCAGAAAGCCGCTTAAAGACGGTTCCGGCGCGTCACGCACACTACAGTCTACCTTAGGGAGGAAAAAATGACTGAACGCAAAACCGGGGCGGGCTTCAGCCGCCGCACATTCCTGACCACATCCTTGGCGGCGGGCGTTTCCGCCGCCGCGCTGGCGGCCGGCACCGGCCGGGCGATGGCAGCGGCGGATCTTTCGGGCCGCGAGATGGTCTTTGCCAGCTGGGGCGGAAGCTATCAGGCGGCACAGGAAAGCGCCTATTGCAATCCATTCATGGAGCAAAGCGGCGCCGTGGTAATCCAGGACGGCCCGATGAGCGGCTCCAAGCTGCGCACCATGGTCGAGGGCGGCCAGCCGATCTGGGATGTGGTCGATGTGACCGACACCTTCCTGTTCGCCAATGAAGAGCTGTTCGAGGATCTCGACTTTGGCATCGTTGATGCCAGCGCGCTGGATCAGGCCTATGTGCACCCAAAGGGCATCGGCTGCATCGTGTGGTCCTACAACATCGCCTTCAACACCGATGTGGTGGGCGAGACCACCCCGCAGAGCTGGGCCGATGTGTTTGACGTCGAGAAGTTCCCCGGCAAGCGCGCCCTGCGCGACCGGGCCTATCCGATGATGGAAATCGCCCTGATGGCCGACGGTGTGGCGCCCGAGGACCTGTATCCGCTGGATATCGAGCGCGCCTACCGCAAGCTGGATACCATCAAGGACCATGTGATCTGGTACAAGTCGAACTCTGCCGCGCAGCAGCTGTTTGTGGACGGTGAAGTCGGCGTCGGCGTGCTGCTGAACGGCCGCACGTTTGATGTGAACAAGAAAGGCGCGCCGGTTGATCTGACGTGGAACCAGAACATCCGCTCGATCGACTATCTGGTGATCCCCAAGGGCGCGCCGAACGCCGAAGTCGCGCAGCATTTCATGAACGCCACCGTGGATGCGGACAATCAGGCGCTGATGGCCAATACGCTGGCCTATGCGCCGGTGAACCCGGGGGCCTTTGACAAGGTTGAAGACAGCGTTGTGCCCTGGCTGGCGACCACGCCGGAGAACGCCGAGAAAGGCTTCCTGATCGACGCGGCCTACTGGCGTGACAACCTCAGCCCGCTGACCGAGCGCTGGAACGAGTGGAAGCTCAGCTAACCCCATGACAACAGGAGATGCTGTGCGATGACGGCTGGAAACCGTACTCTCTGGCTCTTGATACCGGCAGTTCTGCTGATCGGGGTCTGTTTCCTCTACCCGGTCAGCTGGCTGTTGCAGCGCAGCGTCTCCGAACCTGTCTGGGGACTGCAGAACTACATCACCATTTTCTCTAGAAACATCTATCTGGGGGTGCTCTGGAACACGGTGGCAATTGCCGGGGCGACGACCGCCTTATGCGCGCTGATCGGCTTTCCGGTGGCCTATTCCATGGTCCATGCGCGGCCCTGGATCCGCAAATTGCTGATTTTTGTGGTGCTGATCCCGTTCTGGACCTCGATCCTGGTGCGCAGTTTTGCCTGGCTGGTGATCCTGCAGCGCGGCGGCATTATCAACGATGTCCTGACAGGCATCGGCATGATCGCCGAGCCGCTGGACATCGTCTACAACCGTTTCGGCGTGCTGTTGGGGATGGTGCAAGTGCTGTTGCCCTTCATGGTATTCCCGCTTTACTCCGTGATGGCGCGCATTGACGGATCTTTCTTCCGGGCCGCGACCAATCTGGGCGCAACGCCAGTACGGGCCTTCTTCCGGGTCTATCTGCCGCTCTGCTTGCCGGGGCTTGGGACCGGAGCGATGCTCGTCTTCATCATTGCGCTTGGCTATTTCATCACACCGGCCCTCTTGGGCGGGCGCGGCGACATCATGATCGCGCAGCTGATCTTTGAGCGCATCGATGAATTCGGCGACTGGCCGCTGGCCTCGGCCCTGGCGATTGTGCTGCTGATCGGCACCGGCCTCCTGTTCCTGATCATCAAAAGCGTGTCGAAACTGCGCCGGGGACGGATCTGATGTTCTATTCCGCAAAATTCTGGGGCGCCTTGCGCGGCCTCATCAATGTGATGCTGGTGGTTTACATGCTGGCACCCTTGGTGATCATCTTTGTGATCTCCTTCAGCTCGGCACTTTACCTCACCTTCCCGCCGCCCGGCCTGTCGCTGCAGTGGTACGAGAAGATGTTCAGCAACCCGACCTGGACGCGGACGCTGGTGACCTCGCTGAAAATCATGGTGCCGGCCGCCATCGCCGCCACCGTTCTGGGCACCGCCGCCGCCCTGGCGCTCAGCCGGATGGAGAGCAAATGGGCGCTGGCAGTCCGGGCTGTGCTGATGGCGCCGCTGGTGGTGCCGGTTATCATCACTGCCGCCGCAATCTTTGGCGTGTTCCGGATCTGGGGGCTTTACGGCTCGCTGTGGGGGCTGATCCTGGCCCATGTGATCCTGACCCTGCCTTATGTGCTGTCGACAGTCAGCGCCAACCTGGCGGTGTTCGACAAGCGGCTGGAGGATGCCGCGGCGAATTGCGGCGCGCCGCCCTGGATTGCCTTCCGCCGGGTGACGCTGCCGCTGATCTCGCCCTCGGTGATGTCCGGCATGCTGTTTGCCATGGTGATCTCCTTTGACGAGCTGGTGGTGTCGCTGTTCCTGTCCACCCCGCGGGTGCGGCCGGTGACGGTGCAGATGTGGTCCAACATCAAGGGTGACACCGACCCGACAATTGCCGCCATTGCCACTGTGCTGTTCCTGTTCTCCCTGCTTGCGCTGCTGGCGGACGGCATAGCCCGCCGCCGCTCGGGCCGCGAGCCGGGCCTGTAGACCCCCGAGGATACTTCGACATGACTGAACCTCTTTTGAAACTGGCCGGTCTCGGCAAAGCCTATGGCCCGATTGACGCCGCCAAGAACATCAACCTGGATGTGGCGGACGGTGAGTTCGTCACCTTCCTGGGGCCATCGGGCTCGGGCAAGACCACCACGCTGATGATGGTTGCCGGGTTTACTGAGCCCACTGCCGGCGGCATCAGCCTCAATGGCCAGCCGCTGGACCCGATACCGGTGTGGAAGCGCGACATTGGCATGGTGTTCCAGCATTACGCGCTGTTCCCGCATATGACGGTGGCGCAGAACATCGCCTTTCCGCTGGAGATGCGCGGGGTGGCGAAAGGCGACCGCCGCAAGCGGGCAGAGGAGGCCATGGAGATGGTCGGCCTCGCCGGTTTCGGCAGCCGCTTGCCCAAGGAGCTGTCGGGCGGCCAGCAGCAGCGGGTGGCACTGGCCCGGGCCATGGTGTTCAAGCCTCGGCTTTTGCTGATGGACGAGCCGCTGGGCGCGCTCGACAAAAAGCTGCGCGAACATATGCAGCTGGAGATCATGCATCTGCACAAGAACATGGGCACCACAGTGCTCTATGTGACCCATGACCAGGAAGAGGCGCTGGTGATGTCCGACCGGATTGCCGTCTTCAGCAAAGGACGGATCGAGCAGGTGGGTTCTCCGCGGGAGCTCTATGAGGCGCCACAAACCAAATTTGTGGCGGATTTCATCGGCGAAACCAATTTCATTGCCGGAGCGGCCCAGGGCTGCAGCGGGGCAGGGGCCTCTGTGCGGGGGCTTACCGGCCAGCTGGGCGCACCGCTGGCGGAGGGTGCGGCTGCAGTGCTGGCGGTCCGGCCCGAGCGGCTGCGTGTGGTGAACGGCGCGGGTGCTGGCGGAACGAACACGCTCACCGGCACTGTGAAGGAGCTGATCTACCTCGGCCAGTCCCGCAAAGCGATCATCGCGCTGGAAGACGGCACCGAGGTCGCAGCGCTGGAACAGGCCGCCCAGGCCGAGGCCACCGCGCTGGAGATGGGTTGCCAAGCCACCCTTAGCTTCCGGGCCGAGGATGCAAGGATCCTGGCCGATGTTTGAACGTTCCGCCGATGTGGCGCTGAATTACCAGGATGAAGGTGCGGGTGATCCGGTGCTGCTGATCCACGGCGTCGGCTCCGACCTGGAAAGCTGGGACGGGGTGCTGCCGCATCTGTCTTCCCGCCGCTACATCCGCTTTGATCTGCGCGGGCACGGGCAATCCCGGCGCACGCCGGGGCCATACACGCTGCCAGGCCTGGCCGAGGACGCCGTGGCGCTACTGGATCATTTGCGCATCGGAACTGCCTCAGTGATCGGGTTTTCCCTCGGCGGGCTGATTGCCCAGCAGATCGCGCTGAGCTGCCCGGAACGGGTGCGTTGCGTGACGCTGGTGTCTTCCGTCGGCGGCCGCACGCCTGAGGAGCAGGCCCGCGTCAACGAGCGCGCCGAAACTCTGGCCCGCGACGGCGCCCTCACTCATTTGGCCAATGCCGTGGACCGCTGGTTCACACCGGAGTTTGTCGCCGCCCACCCCGAGGTACTGGAGGCCCGGCGGCAGAAATCGCTGAAGAACGACCCGGACTGCTACGTCGCCGCCTACCGGGTGCTGGCGGGCAACGACCTGGGTGCCGAGCTGCACAAGGTCACCGTCCCGGCTTTGGTGATGACCGGCGAGAACGATATCGGCTCCTCGCCGCGGATGTCTGAATTCATGGCTTCCCGGATGCCCGATGCCCGCCTGCATATCCTGCCGCGTCTGAAACACTCGGTGCTCCTGGAAGCACCGGACCAGATCGCCACCCTTATTGACCCCTTCCTTGCTGCCCATGGCGGCCCAACAGAAAAGACCAAGACATGACCCCAGAAGTCCGCAAATACGTTGCTTGGATCGAAGACACCCTGATCGAGGGCCACAAGCCTGCCAACCCGCCTTTGCGCATGGCTGCAGTGGCAGCAGTGCTGAAGAATCCCTGGGCCGGGCGCTTTGTCGAGGATCTGACCCCGGAGATCCACGCCTTTGCCCCGGTGCTGGGCGAGGAGATGGTGAACCGTCTGATGCCGCTGGTGGGCGGCGGCGGCGAAGTCGAAGCCTTTGGCAAAACCGCCATTGTCGGTGTTAACGGCGAGATCGAGCACGGGTCTGCCCTGATCCATACACTGCGTTTCGGCAACTTCCTGCGTGACGCGGTGCAAAGCAGCGAGTTCATCCCCTTTACCAACAAGCGCGGCGGCCCCGGCAATTCGATCACTTTCCCGCTGCGCCACACCACCAAGGGCGGCGCCCGTTCGCACTTCATGACGGTGGAATTCAACATTCCTGATGCGCCCGCCCCGGACGAGGTTCTGATCGCCATCGGCGTCGCCACCGGCGGCAGGCCCCACCACCGCATCGGTGACCGGTTCCAGGACATGAAAGACCTGGGCCACGATCAGACCGAACGGCCGCTGTAAAGTAGACGTCCAGCGGAAAGACAAAACAAAGACCCGGCTCTGGCAGATTTCGTGCCAGGGCCGCCTGTACTTGTCCTGGCCGCTCGAATTTTTGCTGAACAGGCGTTCTGTCCTAGGGGAAGCAAGTGCCAGTCTTGAGATACCTGTCGCGCAAAGGAGATGGGCAAGTCAGCCCGGGCTTTGCTTGCGGCGAACGCCGGCAACAGGCTGGAAACTGTAAGTTCTCGCACCCGATGAAAAAGAAATGCGGCCATACGGGCTGAAGCAGAAACATCGGGCCCTCTTGGCCAAAGCAGGGCTTTGACCATTTTGGACCTTGCCGGAAAGAAACGGCAGGCCACGGAGCTTGTGCAGCTGAAAGAGATGTTCGCTTTCAGTTCAGGAACCAGGTTCACCCGGCGCCTGTTTCATCGTCTGCGGCAGCAAGCTGCAGGACACTTCAGTCACGCTCAACGGGCTGGCGAAGGCCATCAAACCCGGGTGCTGCGTCATGTCCCTGACGGTCTTCGGCTTGCTGCGCGGAACTCCTCCACGGCTTCTCTTGAATATGCGCGTCCCGGATCGTGCGGCCGTACAGCCCGCTAAAGGAACGCCCCAGTGCGGAGGCGGAGGAAAAACCGCACCGGTGGGCAATCTGTTCGAGGTTAAGATGTGTCTCTTCTGCAAGGTATTTGGCGTGCTGGAGCCGCAGCATTTTATAGTACTTGCCCGGTGTCATTCCCAATTCGCGCTGGAACGCACGGGCCAGGGTGCGCTCTGACAGTGAAACCCGTTTAGCCAGTTCCGAAGTGTGCAATGGCGTTTCGATATTCTCGGCCATCAGGTTCGCCGCTTTCAAGATCTTCGGCGATCCCTTCTGTTCCAGCCTGGCGGCGCCACGGTTCAGCTCCGACTGGCGCGACGGATCATAGACAAACATAGTCGAGGCCCCAAACGCGGCTGCAGAGCCATAGAGTTCCTGAATGAGGCTCAGCATCATGTCGAGTGCGGTGCTGGCGCCGCCACAGGTGAGGAACGGGCCGGAGCGTGTAAATCTCGAAGTGGAGACCTCTGTCTTGGGGAAGGCCTCGGCAAAGGCATCCAGTTCCTGCCAGTGGATTGTGGCTGTATGGCCGTCCAGAACACCAGCCTGCGCCAGCATCCATGCGGCGGTGTCCAGAGCCAGAACCAGATCTGCTCTCTGGGCTGCAGTTCTGAGCTTGGCAAGCAACGCAGGCGTGGCCTGTTCACGCATGTTATAGCCAGCGACCAGCACCAGGGCACGGTCGCTTTGCTGCGCGTCGAAGGCGCTGTCCGGTGTAATTCTCAGACCGCTGGAACTGGTGACCGGCGCCCCGCCCAGGGTGCTGACCTGCCAGGCGGCTGTGTCCTGGCCGGCCGTCATCCGCACATCGCGCAATGGTTCCATCGCGCTGGCCAGCACCATGTTTGAGAAACCATCGAACAATAGAAACTCAAAGACATGTGGCAGTTTTGACCGTTTTTGCATGTAATATGTCCAAAACTGTGTTTATCCCGCTGCACTCAAAGCGCTAGACACCCTCAAGTCAAGCTACTTGACGTTCCGCCGAAGACGACACGACGCCCGCTTTTCAGCCACTGAGACCTCTATGACCACTGCTTCCCTTCTCTGGCAGCCGGATCTTTCGGCGCGCCGTAAACCCTTGTTGTCCAGCTTTATGGCGCAGGCTGCCGAGGCCGCCGGAACGGCGCTGGACAGCTTTGAGGATCTGCACGCCTGGTCGGTTGCGCAGCCGCAGGCATTTTGGCCGCTGGCCTGGGAATTTTGCGGGCTGGCAGGGGACAAGGGCATGGTGCCGCTGCTGGCGGATGCGGACCCGATGCAGGTGCGGTTCTTCCCCGAAGCGCGGCTCAATGCCGTTGAGACATTTCTGAAGAACGCCGATGGCCGCGAGGCTGTGGTCTTTATCGGCGAGGACGGCCGCCGCATGGCCTGGACCCGGGCTGAGCTGAAACGCGAGGTGGAACAGCTGGCCGCCGCCCTGCGTGAGGCAGGCATTAAGGCGGGCGACCATGTTGCCGGCTACGTGCCGAATATGCCGCAGACCGTGGCGGCGATGCTGGCGACCGCCTCGTTGGGGGCGGTCTGGTCTTCCTGCGCGCCGGAAAGCGGGCCGGATGTGGTGGTGGACCGCTTCGGCCAGATCGAACCCAAGCTGATGTTTGCCGCCGACGGCTATTTCTACAACGGCAAGATGTTTGAAACCCGCGCCGCCATTGCCGAGGTCGCCGCCCGGGTGCCGTCGATCCAGCAGATCGTGGTCTGGCCCTATGCAAACGGGGCTGAGGATCTGCCACAGGGCATGACCGCCTATGAGACTTTCAAGCAGGCAGACGCCCCGGCGCTGGCCTGCCGCCCCATGGGTTTCCGCGATCCGCTTTATGTGATGTTTTCCTCCGGCACCACCGGCAAGCCCAAGTGCATTGAGCATTCCGGTGGCGGCACCCTCTTGCGGATGCTGGTGGAGCAGCAGCTGCACTGCGACCTGCGTCCAGGCGACCGGATGTTTTATTACACCACCTGCAACTGGATGATGTGGAACTGGCAGGTGGCGGCGCTGGCCTCCGAGGCGGTGATCGTTCTGTTTGATGGCAGCCCAATGCACCCGGGCATGCACAGGCTGTTCGGTATTCTGGACTCCGAGAAAGTCACCCACTTTGGTGTTTCCGCCAAATACGTGGATACTTCCCTGAAACGCCGCAACCGGCCGATGGACAGCCACCAGCTGGCCAGCCTGCGGGTGGTCCTGTCGACGGGTTCGCCGCTGTCGCCCGAAGGTTTTGCCCATGTCTATGCCGACTGGAAGGCGGATGTGCAGCTGGCCTCGATCTGCGGCGGCACCGATATTCTGGGCTGTTTCATCGGCGGCTGCCCGGTGCTGCCTGTGCATCAGGGAGAGATCCAGGCGCCGATGCTGGGGCTGGATGTGGCAACCCTGAATGACGCGGGCGAGCCAGTCGAGGGCACGGCGGGCGAACTGGTCTGCCGCAATGCGCATCCGTCGATGCCGACCCGGTTCCTGAACGACCCCGGCAATGCCCGCTACCGGGCCAGCTATTATGAGACCTATCCCGATATCTGGCGGCAGGGCGATTTCACCATCCGCACGGAACATGGCGGCTATGTGGTGCTGGGCCGCTCGGACGCGACGCTGAACCCGGGCGGCGTGCGGATCGGCACGGCAGAGATCTACCGGCAGCTCGACAAGATCGGCGAGGTCTCGGATGCGGTGGTGGTCGGGCAGAGCTTCGACAATGACGTGCGGGTGGTGCTGTTTGTGCAGACCGCTGAAGGGGTGGCGCTGGATGACAGGCTAACCACCCGGATCAAAACGGAAATCCGCAAGAACGCCTCGCCGCGCCATGTGCCGGCCAAGATCATCTCCGTCGCCGACATCCCGCGCACCAAGTCTGGCAAGACCGCCGAGCTGGCGGTGCGGGATGTGGTGAACAAACAGCCTGTCCGCAACCTATCCGGCCTCGCGAACCCGCAGGCGCTGGCGCTGTTTGCGGATCACCCTGAATTGCAAGCTTAACCCCAAAGGAGCGAGACCATGCCCCTGACCATGAACCGTGAAGTCTTCATCACCGCCGCCGTGACCGGCTCGGGCGGCACCCAGGACAAATCCCCCCATGTGCCGCGCTCGCCCAAGCAGATCGCCGAGTCCGCGATTGAGGCTGCCAAGGCCGGTGCGGCGGTGGTTCACTGCCATGTGCGCGACCCGGAAACCGGTGCGCCGTCCCGGAAACTTGAGCTTTACCGGGAGCTTACCGACCGGATCCGCGATTCCGAGGTGGATGTGGTGCTGAACCTGACCGCCGGGATGGGCGGCGACATCGTGTTCGGCTCGACCGAAGCTCCGCTGCCGGTCAATGAGGCGGCGACCGACATGATCGGGGCATCCGAGCGGATGGCCCATATTGCCGAATGCCTGCCGGAAATCTGCACCCTGGACTGCGGCACCATGAACTTTGCCGAGGCCGATTACGTGATGACCAACACCCCCGGCATGCTGCGGGCGATGGGGCAGATGATGACCGATCTGGGCGTGAAGCCGGAGATCGAGGCGTTTGACACCGGCCACCTGTGGTTTGCCAAGCAGTTGGTAAAAGAGGGAATTCTGGAACCCAACGCGCTGGTGCAGCTGTGCATGGGGGTGCCGTGGGGCGCGCCGAACGACCTCAACACCTTCTTGGCGATGGTCAACAATGTGCCGTCGGACTGGACCTGGTCGGCGTTTTCCCTGGGCCGGGATCAGATGCCCTATGCGGCGCAGTCGGTGCTGGCGGGCGGCAACGTGCGGGTCGGGCTGGAAGACAACCTGTTCCTGGACAAGGGCGTTCTGGCCACCAACGCCCAGCTGGTGGAGCGCGCGGTTGGCGTGATCGAGGGCATGGGTGCCAGGATCATCGGCCCAGACGCGGTGCGCGAGAAGCTGGGTCTGACCAAGCGCGCGCCGGTGGCGAAGTAAGCGGGGAACCGGGGGGTGCTATGCGTGCACCCCCTGTACACCCCCTGTGCACCGCCGCGCTGCGGCACGAGGGAGGATTGGGGGCTTGCCCCCAAACCCCCAGGATATTTTCGGCCAGAAGAAGTGCCGGGCGTTTTTGAAAAGGACATCAGATGAAAACAGCAGCAATCATCGGCGGCGGGGTTATCGGCGGCGGCTGGGCCGCGCGGTTCCTTTTGAATGGCTGGAACGTGCGGGTGTTCGACCCGGACCCGGAAGCGGAGCGCAAGATCGGCGAAGTGCTGGCCAATGCCCGCCGCGCGCTGCCGTCGCTTTATGACAAGGCGCTGCCTGCCGAGGGGGCGCTGACCTTCCACGCGGATATGGCCGAGGCCGTGGCTGAGGCATCCTGGATCCAGGAAAGCGTGCCGGAGCGGCTGGAGCTGAAACACAAGATCCATGCGCAGATCCAGGCGCATGCGCCGGCCAGCGCCGTGATCGGCTCGTCTACCTCGGGCTTTAAGCCGTCGGAGCTGAACGCCGAAGGCGCCCGTGCCGTGGTGGCGCATCCGTTCAACCCGGTTTACCTGCTGCCCCTGGTGGAGCTGGTGGGGGATGCGGACACTTGTGCGCAAGCCTCGGACCTGCTGCGCGAGGTGGGGATGTACCCGCTGACCGTGCGCAAGGAGATCGACGCCCATATCGCCGACCGGCTGCTGGAAGCGGTCTGGCGCGAGGGGCTGTGGCTGATCAAGGACGGCATCTGCACCACTGAGGAGCTGGACGAGTCGATCCGCATGGGCTTTGGCCTCAGGTGGGCGCAGATGGGCCTGTTCGAGACCTACCGGATTGCCGGCGGCGAAGCGGGGATGAAGCACTTCATGGCGCAGTTCGGCCCGGCGCTGGAATGGCCCTGGACCAAGCTGATGGATGTGCCGGAGTTCACCGAGGAGCTGGTTGACCTGATTGCGGGCCAGTCGGATGCCCAGTCCGGCCATATGCCGATCCGCGAACTCGAGCGGCTGCGCGACGACAATCTGGTCGGCATGATGCGGGCGCTGAAGAAATCCGGCAGCGGTGCTGGCGGGGTCATCAACACCCATGAGGCAACGCTGCCCGTGCCGGAGGCGGTGGAGCTGCCGGTCACCGTCAGCCGCGTGGTGCCGCAGAGCTGGACCGACTACAACGGCCACATGAACGAGGCGCATTACACCGAGGCCTCGGCCCAGGCGACCGACCGCTTCATGGAGATGATCGGCTGCGGCGCGGACTACATCGCCGCGGGTGGCAGCTATTTCACCGTGGAAAACCACGTGCGCTTCCTGGATGAACTGCACGAGGGCGACGCGCTGACCGTCACCACCCAGGTGCTGCAGGGCGAAGGCAAGAAGATGCATCTGTTCCACCGCCTGGTTGGCCCCGAAGGGCAATTGGCGGCGACTGTCGAGACGCTGCTGCTGCATATGGACCTCAATGCGCGCGGCACCTCGCTGCCCTCGCCGGAGGTTGCGGACAGGCTGGCGGGCTATGCCGCCGCCCATGCAGGACTGCCGCTGCCGGAAGGTGCCGGGCGCCACGTCGGCCAGAGGGGATGATATGGAAACCGGCAGTTTGCGGCTGCCGGTTTCTTTATGCGGGCCGGGTCTCCTCCCCGATCCGGCCCGCGGCTTGCCCGCTGTAAAAGGCGGCAGCCAGGGGAGGGATTTTCCGGACCTGCGGGGCAGGCGGGAGGGCTTCATCCCGCCTGCCCGGGCCGGGCTGCTGTCCCGGGCGGAGGATCCGGGGCGCATTTGCAATTAGGGACAAAGGGAGGACCATATGTCCGAGAGCAATTCCAACAGCCATCTGGTGGCGAAGTCCGGTTTCTTTACCGGCCTGCACCCAGGCATGGGGATGGCGGCAAAGGCGATGATCGCCGCTTTTGTGATTTTCACCGTTTTGAACGTCGAGTTCGCGGGCGGATTGTACAAATCGGTGCGCAGCTGGATCGAGGGCGGTCTGAGCTGGTATTACATCTCGGTGCTGGCCGGGATCATGTTCTTCTGCTTCTTCCTGATGTTCTCGAAGTTCGGCAGCCTGCGGCTGGGCGATGATGATGCGCGGCCCGAGTTCAGCAACTTCAGCTGGTTTGCGATGCTGTTCTCGGCCGGTATCGGCATCGGCATCCTGTTCTTTGGCGTGGCTGAGCCGATCTTCTATTTCGATAACTCCGCCGTTTGGGGCTATCCGAACAATCCGCACGCAGAGCTGGCGGGCCATTCGGAGATGGACATGCAGCGCGCGATCGACGCGATGCGGGTGACCTATTTCCACTGGGGGTTCCATGGCTGGGCGCTCTATGTGATCGTGGGACTGTGCCTGGCCTATTTCGGGTTCCGCAAAAAGCTGCCGCTGACCATGCGGTCGGCGCTCTATCCGCTGATCGGCGAGAAGATCTATGGCTCCTGGGGGCATTGCGTCGACCTGCTGGCGGTGTTTGGCTCGGTCTTTGGCATTGCAACCTCGCTGGGGCTGGGCACCAGCCAGATGGCCACCGGTCTGAATGTGCTGTTCGGGCTGGAGCCGACGCTGACGCTGAAGATTGCGCTGATTGTGATCGTGACGATCATTGCCACCGTTTCGACCGTGTCGGGCGTGGGCAAGGGCATCCGGATCATTTCTGAATGGAACATCTGGCTGTCGATGTTCCTGCTGGCGGCCTTTGTGGTGATCGGGCCGCTGAAGTGGCTGCTGGGCTTCTATGTGACCACGCTGGGCGATTACATCTGGAACTTCATCCCGATGGGGTTCTGGACCGCAAGCTCCGAGGAAAACATCGCCTGGCAGGGCGGCTGGACCATCTTTTACTGGGGCTGGTGGATTGCCTGGGCGCCGATGGTGGGCATGTTCATCGCCCGCATTTCGCGCGGGCGCACCATCCGGGAGTTCATGGTGGGCGTGCTGTTTGTGCCGACCGCGATTGCGTTCTTCTGGCTGTGCATGTTCGGCGGCAATGCGATCTGGCAGGAGCTGAACATGGCCGGCGGCCCGGCAGCCGAAGGCGGCGCGGGTGTGATCCAGACCGTGCGCGACTGGGACCTGCCTGCGGCGCTTTACGGCACCATCGGCAACCTGGGCGCCACCTCCTGGCTGGGCGATCTGAGCTGGACCGCCTGGCCGCTGTCGGCGCTGGCGACCTTGCTGCTGTTTTCGTGGTTTGTGACGTCGGCGGACTCCGGCACGCTGGTGATCACCACCATGCTGTCGATGGGCGACGACAACCCGCCCAAGAAGTTCCGGATCATCTGGGGCGCGGGCATCGGGGCGACCGCGATTGTGCTGTTGATGGCGGGCGGCCTTGGCGCGCTGCAGACCGCGTCGATTGCGGCGGCCTTCCCGATTTCCTTTGTGATCATCGGGATGACACTGGGGCTGTACCGGTCGCTGAAGACCGATCCCTCGGCGGCGCCGATCAGCGAGAGCACGGCAGCGCCAGATGGCACCCGCCTGTCGCAGGATCTGCACGCCTGAAGCGCTGGAGATTGGTAAAATGAGCCTCGCCCGGCAGATACCCGGGCGAGGCTTTTCTTTTGCAGCAGGAACGGCCTGTGACGGCTCCTCAGGCCTTCACGCGGCTCATCGACGGATCATAGAGCGGGGTCAGCTGCACCTTGCAGGGCACCCGTTCCGTGGCGACTTCCAGCTCGTATTTGCCGCTCAGCACGTAATCGGCATCAACGCCTTCGGGGTTGCGGATGTAGCCGTAGCCGATGGATTGCTCCACGCTGTAGCCATAACCGCCGGAGGTGAGCCAGCCCGCGCGCTCGCCGTTGCGGTAGATGGTTTCGCGGCCCATCAGCACCACGCCGGGATCGGTGGTGAAGCAGGCGAGCATCTTTTTGACGCCCCCGGCCTTTTGCGCCTCGGCGGCTTCGCGGCCATTGAAGGGGATGTCCTTCTTCAGTTTCACCGCCCAGCCCAGGCCGGATTCGAACGGGGTGTGGTCCGGGCCGATGTCCGAGCCCCAGGCGCGGTAGCCCTTTTCCAGGCGCAGGGATTCGATGGCGCGGTAGCCCGCGTTGATCAGCCCGTGCGGCTGGCCGGCCTCCATCAGCGCGGCATAGACGGTCTGGGCATATTCGACCGGCAGATGCAGCTCCCAGCCCAGTTCGCCCACATAGGTCACCCGCAGCGCCTGCACCGGGCAGCCGGCGATGCCGATGGTGCGGATCGTGCCGAACTTGAAGCCCGCGTTGGAGACGTCGTCGCGGGTGACGGCAGAGAGGATCTCCCGCGCCTTGGGGCCCATCAGCGACAGCACCGCGTTGGAGGAGGTGATGTCGAACAGCTGGCAGTTCATGCCTTCGGGGATGTTGCGGCGGATCCAGTCGAAATCATGGGTGGCATAGCCGGTGCCGGTCACGATGTAGAACTCGTCATGCGCCACCCGGCCCACGGTCAGGTCGCATTCGATGCCGCCCTTGCGGTTCAGCATCTGGGTATAGACCAGCGATCCCACAGGTTTGTCCACGTCATTGGCGCAGATCCAATTCATGGCCGCCAGCGCGTCCGGCCCTTTCAGGGCGAATTTGGCGAATGAGGTCTGATCGAACAGCACCGCGGCCTCGCGCGCGGCCTTGTGTTCGCGGCCCACTGCCTGAAACCAGTTCTGGCGGCCGAAGCTGTAGACATCCTTGGGCGTCTCGCCCTTGGCGGCATCGGCAAACCAGTTCGGGCGCTCCCAGCCGAGTTTCTCGCCGAAGCAGGCGCCTTGGCTTTTCAGGGTGTCATAGAGCGGCGACTTGCGGCAGGGGCGGCCGGAGGAGTGCTCCTCATGCGGCCAGGCCATGGTGTAATGCTTGCCGTAAGCCTCGACTGTGCGGGTGCGGACCCAGTCGGTGTCGAAATGCGGGCGGCCAAAGCGGCGGATGTCTGCGGACCAGAGGTCAAACGGCGGCTCGCCATTTTTCACCCATTCCGCCAGCGCCATGCCTGCACCGCCGCCCGAGGCGATGCCAAAGGCGTTAAAGCCGGCACCGACGTAGAAGTTCCGCAGCTCCGGCGCCTCGCCGATGATGAAATTGCCATCGGGGGTAAAGCTCTCGGGGCCGTTGGTCAGGGTCTTGATGCCTGCGTGTTCCAGCGCGGGCACCCGGCCTAGCGCCAGCTCCATCAGCTGCTCGAAATGGTCAAAGTTGCTGTCCAGCAGCGTGTAGTGGAAGCCCTGGGGGATGCCGTCCTTGGCCCAGGGGATCGGGTTCGGCTCATAGCCGCCCATCACCAGCCCGCCGACCTCTTCCTTATAGTAAGTCAGCCGGTCCGGGTCGCGCAGGGTCGGCAGGCCCGGGGGCACGCCCTCAAACGGTTCGGTCACCATATACTGGTGTTCCATCGGCACCAGCGGCACGTTGACGCCGAACTTGGCGGCAAAGGTGCGGGTCCACTGGCCGGCGCAGCAGATCACCTTTTCGCATTCGATACGGCCCTGTTCGGTGATCACCGCGCGGATCTTGCCGTTCTCGATCTCGATATCTGTGACCTTGGTGTCCTCGAATATCTTCGCCCCGGCCATACGCGCACCCTTGGCCAGCGCCTGGGTGATGTCGGAGGGGTTGGCCTGACCGTCGGTCGGCATGTAGGCGGCGCCGATCACGTCGGAGATATCCATCAGCGGCCACAGGTCCTGGGCCTCCTTGGGGGTCAGCAGCTCCATCTCCAGGCCAAAGGAATGGGCGGTGGTGGCCTGGCGTTTGACCTCGGTCCAGCGTTCCTCATTGCAGGCCAGGCGCAGCCCGCCGTTCATCTTCCAGCCGGTTCCCAGGCCGGTTTCCTCTTCGATCTTGTTATAAAGGTCGACGGAATAGCCCAAGAGCTGGGTGATATTAGCGTTGGATCGCAGCTGGCCGACCAGGCCGGCGGCGTGGAAGGTGGTGCCTGAGGTCAGTTTCTTGCGTTCCAGCAGCACGGTGTCAGTCCAGCCCAGCTTGGCCAGGTGGTAGGCTGTCGAGCAGCCGATGATGCCGCCGCCGATGATGACTGCCTTGGCAGTTGAGGGGAGTTCGGTCATGTCAGTCCTCAGGTGTTTTGAAAGTCGTCGAGCGCCGCGCGGAAGCGGGCGAGGTTGCTGGCGGTGTAGGCCGCGTAGTCAAAGTCGATTTCGGAGGTGATCTCGGAGATCATGCTCCACATGGTCTCACGCAGGAGCGAGGCGCATTTCATGGCGCTGTAGCGGTGCAGCAGATCATCGCTGGCCGGCGCCTCGAAGTAGGTTTCCAGCAGCCATTGCTCCTGCTGCTGCGACAGCCCGTTGTTTGACGCCAGCCCGCCAAGGTCGAACAGCGGCGAGTTGAAGCCGGCATAGTCATAGTCGATCAGCCAGAGCCGGTGGCCGTCGTCCAGGAAGTTGCCGCACAGAAGGTCGTTGTGGCCAAAGACGATGTCAAAGGGGCCGGCGGCCTGTTCCAGCCTGTTGCCGGTGGCGGCCAGTTCGGCAGCCAGTGCCGCGTGGGGGCTGTTCTGGTCCTGCAGGGTCGCGGCATAGTCGCGGATCACGTGGAAGACCCAGAACACCAGCGCCGGGCCGCGCAGGTGGCGCGGCACCTCCTGGTGGCAGGATTTGACCAGCTCCAGCACCCGCGGCAGCATGGCCGGGTCGCGCACGTCCTCCTCGGTCAGGGTGCGGCTTTCGATGAACTCCAGCACCGTCAGCCCGCCCTGGGTATGCACCACCGCAGGCGAAAGGCCCGCCGCATGGGCGGCGCGGCTGGCGGCCAGTTCGTTGAAGCGCATCACCTGATGCAGCGGGATGTCGTCGCCGGCCCGCACCACGTATTTGGCGGCGCTGTCCTGGACCAGATAGTTGACGTTGGTAATGCCGCCGTTCAGCGGTTCGGCGGTGATCTCCCCCTGCCAGACCGGCAGGGCGCGGATTTGGTCAAGCAGATCGGATTGGCTCATGCTCAGCTCTCCAGTCCAAAGCGGATACGGGCGCCGCGGGCTCCGGCGTTGACCAGCCGGTCGGCGATGATGGCGATAAAGGCGATGGCAAGCCCGGCAACCAGGCCGCGGCCGGTGTCGGCCTTGGTCAGGGCAATATACACCTCCTGGCCGAGGTCGCGGGTGCCGACCAGCGCGGTGATCACCAGCATCGACAGGGCCAGCATGATGGTCTGATTAATGCCCAGCAGGATTTCCGGCAGTGCCATCGGCAGCCGTACCAGCCGCAGCAGCTGCCAGCGGGTGCAGCCGGAGACCTGGCCGGCCTCGATCAGCTCGCCGCTGACGCTGCGCACGCCGTGGGCCGCATAGCGCACCGCCGGGGCCAGCGCATAAAGCACGATGGCGATCATTGCGGTGAAGTCGCCGACCCGGAACAGCATCACCACCGGGATCAGGTAGACAAAGCTGGGCAGGGTCTGCAGCGTGTCGATCAGCAGGCCGATGGCAACGCCTGCGCGCTTGCTGAGCGCGGCCAGCACACCCAGCGGCACGCCGATCAGGGTGGCCAGGATCACCGAGGCGCCGCAAAGGTAGACGGTGACCATCGCCTTGGCCCAGAGCCCGCTGAAGGCGATCAGCGCGGACATGCCGCCGCACAGCAGCGCCAGCTGCCAGCCGCCGGCCCGCCAGCCCAGCAGGGTCAGCATGGCGATGGCCCAGGGCCAGGGAATGCCCAGCAGGGTTTTCTTGATCGGCAGCATGAACCAGTTGAGAAAGAAGACCTTAACCGCCTCAAACGCATCGAAATAATTCACGTTCAGATATTTGACGGCATCGTTCCAGAAGGCGCCGGTGGTGATGGTCTGGCTGGCCGGATAGTCCAGCAGCAGCGGCGAAAAATGCCCCAGCACCCAGGTGATGGCCAGCAGCGCCAGAACCAGCACCGTGCGCTTGTGGCGGGCAGCCCAGGATCCCGGCGCCACGTGATGCACCTGGCCCATGCGTTCCGCCAGCGCCTGGCTCAGCCGGTCGACGGCGATGGCCAGCACAACGATGGCGATACCGGCCTCAAAGCCCGCGCCGATATCCAGGCGGCGCAGCGCCGCCAGCACGTCGAAGCCTAGCCCGCCCGCACCGATCATCGAGGCGATGATCACCATGTTGAGGGTCAGCATGATCACCTGGTTCACCCCCACCATCAGGCTTTGGCTGGCGGAGGGCACCAGCACCCGCCACATCAGCTGCCGCGGGGTGGTGCCGGCCATTCGCCCGAAGTCGAGGATCTCCGGGTCCACCGCCTTGAGCGCCATGATGGTGATGCGGATCATCGGCGGGGTGGCATAGATGATGGTGGCGACCAGGGCCGAAACCGGGCCGAAGCCGAACATGAACAGGATCGGCACCAGATAGGCGAAGATCGGGATGGTCTGCATCAAGTCCAGAATGGGCGACAGGATACGCTCGCCCAGCGGATGGCGGTAGGCCCAGATCCCCGCCAGCAGCCCGCCGCCCGCACCGATCGGCACCGCGATCAGGACAGAGGCCAGCGTGACCATGGCGCTGTCCCATTGGCCGAAGACCGCGAGGTAGGCAAAGCAGGCGCCAGCCATCGCCGCCAGGCCCCAGTTGCGGCAATAGTGGCCCAGGGCGATGACCCCAGCGGTCACGGCGATCCAGCTGGCGGCGGGCAGCAGCGCCTGCGCGCCGGGGGCAGAAGAGACAAGGAAACCGTCTGCCAGCAGGCTCAGCATCAGCTGGTAGGGCTGTTCGATCAGCCAGGCGATGGCGCGGGTCATATCGGTAAAACGCAGCGGGCCGATGGCCGCATCCTCCACCAGCCAGGTCATGGCGGAGGAGATATGGGTCTTGAACGGGATCACCCAGCCGGAGGGCACTTTGACCAGCCAGCGCGCATCCAGCGCCTTGGCCAGGTCGCGGCCGAACCAGCCCAGCAGAACCGTGGCCAGCACCAGGCCCCAGGCCGCGGCAGCGGGCCCGGTCAGGCGGGCAAAGAGGCGGGCGCTCATGCCGGCTCTCCGGTGCCGAACAGGACCCTGGCAACCGCCTGGCGGGTGATGCAGCCGATGATTTGGCCGCTGCCGTCGCAGACCGGGCGCGGCGCGTCGGCGGCGATGATCTGTTCGGCGACTTCCGACACCCGCGCGCTTTGCGGCACCGGTGTGCCTTCGCCGCCCGCGCCTGGGGTCATGATGCCGCCGACGGTCAGAACCTTGGAGCGGGGGATATGGCGGGTGAACTCGGCAACATAATCGGTGGCCGGGTTCAGCACCAGTTCCTCTGGCGTGGCGACCTGGATGATCTCGCCGTCCTTCATGATGGCGATGCGGTCGGCCAGGCGCACGGCCTCCTCAAAATCGTGGGTGATAAAGACGATGGTTTTGTGCAGCCTTGCCTGCAGGCGCAGGAATTCATCCTGCATCTCGCGGCGGATTAGCGGGTCCAGCGCCGAAAACGGCTCATCCAGGAACCACAGGTCGGGTTCCGTCACCAGCGAGCGCGCAATGCCGACCCGCTGCTGCTGGCCGCCAGACAATTCGCGCGGGTAGTAATCCTCGCGGCCCTTGAGGCCTACCAGCTCCACCACCTCGCGCGCCTTTGCTTCGGCTTCCGCCCTTGGGGCGGCCTGCACGGTCAGCGGGAACATCACGTTCTGCAGCACGGTCAGATGCGGCAGCAGAGCGAAATGCTGGAACACCATGCCCATCTTGTGGCGGCGGATTTCGATCAGCTCCTGCTCGCTGGCGGTCAGCAGGTCGACGCCGTCGAACAGCACCTGGCCGCCGGTCGGCTCAATCAGCCGCGACAGGCAGCGCACCAGGGTGGATTTGCCGGAGCCGGACAGCCCCATGATGATAAAGATCTCACCCTCGGCGATGTCGATTTGGGCGTTGCGCACGGCGCCGATGATGCCTGCCTTGCGGATGTCCCCGCCGCTGGGGGAGGGGTTGGCGGTCAGAAAGGTATCCGCATTGGCGCCATAAAGCTTCCAGACGTTGCGGCAGGAGAGTTTGGTCTTGGGGGTCATCAAGGCGGCTCCGGGGCCGGGCCGCAGGGGCGGCCGGCGAAATTGATCGGGCGGGGAAAAAGCCGGGGCTGCCTTGAGAGCAAACAGCAGCCCCGGGGAGTGAAATCAGTTGCCGATCCAACCGGACCAGCGGTCCTTGTTGGCGGCCATCCAGTCAGACACCACCGTGTCGATACCGACGCCGTCCAGATCTGCCTTTCCGACCATGGCGCTCATCTCTTCGTTGGAGATATTGTAGGCCTGCACGATCTCGTAGGCGCCCGGCCATTTCTCCGGCAGCCCCGCCCAGGCAGCTTTCCAGATCGGGCCGCGCGGCTTGCCGCAGTCATAGGCCAGATCCGGGTTCACCCCGACGGAGGGATCGGAGTAGCATTCCGCGGAATAGGGCGGGAACTCGACAAATTCGCCGTCGTATTTGGCCGGCGCCCAATGGGGCACATAGACCCACAGGACAATCGGATCCTGCCGCTGGTAGGCGGATTCCAGTTCCGCAAACAGCGCTGCATCGGTGCCTGCGTGGACCACTTCAAAATCCATCTCCAGCGCTTCGACGCGTTCTTCGTCAAAGCCGCCCCAAGTGACCGGGCCGCCGACGTAGCGGCCATAGGGAGAGGTTTCGGCGGTGGCAAATTCCTCGGCGCAGTCCTTCAGCGCCTGCCAGTCGGGCAGGCCGGGGCAGCTGTCCTTCATATAGGAGGGGTACCACCATTCCTCGATCGCCATCAGCCCGGTTTCGCCTGCGTTGATCACCTTGCCGGTGGCGGTGGCGTCATCCAGTGCTTCGCGGCCGGTGGTTTCCCAGATTTCCATGGCCAGATGCAGGTCGCCGGTCTTGAGCCCGGCAAATTGCGCGATGTAATCGGCCTGGACGTATTCGACGTTATACCCTGCTTCCTGCAGGATGCTGCCCATGATCTTGGTATTGATCAGCTGGCCGGACCAGTCGTGCAGCGTCAGTTTAATCGGGTCGGCAAATTCTGCGGACCAGGCGGAGGATGCGGAAACGGCGGCTGTCAGCGCCACGGCTCCCAAAGCATTGAAGTTTCTCAGCATAAGGAATTCCCTGTTATGTGGCATTTTGTGCAATTCTTGGCGTCGCGTGCTGAGATGTTGCGGCGCCTGCCGGTTTCAGTCAATAAAAAACCACAATAAGCCACATATTTCGTGAGCTCCACGGGTGTATTTGGGCCAACTTTCCTGCACACCCGGCGGAAATGTTGTTTTTTGTGGCTTTCTCGCGTAGCAACGCAACAGGAGGCCCTATGACCAAAACCCGCAAAACCACCAATCAGCGCGAAGAGGAAATCCTGCGGGAACTGCAGCAGGCCGGCGGGTCCTGCCGGGTCAGCTACCTGGCGGGCAGGCTGGGCGTGACCAATGAGACCATCCGGCGCAATATCCGCACGCTGGAAGATGCGCAGGTGGTGCGCAAGGTGCATGGCGGGGTGCATCTGGTGGAGGATGTGGTCGAACTGCCGCTGCAAAGCCGGATGGGCACCCATGCCGCTGAGAAGCAACGCCTGGCCCGGGAGGTCGCCAAGACCATCAGCGACGGCGACTCGGTGTTTCTGGATGTGGGGTCGACCACTGCCTATGTGGCGCAGGAGCTGCGGGAGCGGTCGAACCTGTTTGTGGTCACCAACTCTGTGCTGGTGGCCCATGCGCTGGCCTCGCGCAACAACAACCGGGTGTTTCTGGCGGGGGGAGAGCTGCGGCCGCATGATGGCGGTGCCTTCGGGGCTGAGGCGCTGGATCTGGTGCGGCGGCTGAATGTGCAGTTCGCCATTTTTTCGGCCGGGGCGATCAATGCCGAACTTGGGTTCATGCTGCACGATCTGGAGGAAGCGAACCTGGCGCGGGTCGCCGCCGCCAACGCGCAGATCAGGATTGTGGTGGCCGACCGGGACAAGTTCAACAAACGCGCGCCGGTGTCGATCGGCAAGGACACCAAGTTTGACGTCTTTTATACTGACGCCCAGCCCTCGCAGGCGATCAAGGACATGCTGAAGGCAATGGATACCGACCTGATCGTCGTCGAGTAGCAAAAGCGGGCCGCCATTCCAGCAGCCCGCATCTGTTGTGTTGCAGGGGTTATTCGGCTGCGATTGCGGTTTCGGCATTGGCTGGCGCGTCGAAGGGCGCCCAGGTCAGGCCGCCGCAATACCGCCAGGCCAATTTGCCGTTCTGATCCATGGCAATCAGGTGCAGCCAGCGGTTGTCGAACAGGTCCCGCACGCCTGGGTGGCGCTCCAGCACGGCTGTCATCGCCTCGCGCGGGGCTTCGATCACCACTGACAGGCGCAGCGGATCATGCTGGAAGGCGCTGCCGTCATGCACGGACTGCCAGGGCAGGCCGGGGCGCAGGGCGCCGCCGTTGCCTTCGAGCACGCCGATGCCACCGGCCACGTTGTGCAGCAGCTTGTTGCCGCCGCCGAACAGGGCGGGCGCAGCCGAAGAGCCGTAATACTGCAGGCTGATCCAGCTGGCGACCACCACGGGGGCGGTCATGATCAGCTCCAGCACGCCGAAGCCCTCATCGCTGCGCCAGTCATAGCTGTGCAGGAACGCCTGGCCCGCCAGGCCGCTGGACTTGGTGCGGTGGCGCGGGGCGGCGATGAAGGCGCGGCAGCCGGCCAGGCCCCATTCCGGGCGCAGTTCTGCCCAGTCCTGCGCCCGGCGGAGCAGCTGGGCACCGGTGTCCGCCCGCGGCAGCCGCGCCGCGCGCTCGGCCCGGGCCAGAGTGCCGGCCTCTGCCAGCCAGCCGCGCAGCCTTGCCAGCTCCTCTGCATGGGCGCCCTGGGGCACGTCCTGGTCATAAAGGGTGACCAGATCGGTGGTGGTATTGTGCAGCGCCGCCACAAACAGGGCGTCGTCCGGAATGGCGATCCCGCGGGCGGCAAGCCCGGCACGCACCCCGGTGTCATTGAGGAGGGCAGCCAGCAGGCGCGCGTTCACATCCCCCGCGTGGCCGCCGCAGGCGCCGCAGTGCAGGGCGCTTTCATGCGGGTTGTTGGTGACGCCCGCGCCATGGCCTGCCAGCAGCACCAGCGGGGCGAAGCCTTGGGTCAGCGACATCGCGCTCAGGATGGTGTGCGCCATGCCGACCCGCTGCTCCAGGCTGATCGCGGGATCCAGGCGCGGGGCGGGGCTGGCGGCCGTCTTGCCGCCCGCTGCCAGGGAGTCGCGCAGCAGCTTGCCGGCATAGACCGGCCCGGCGGCCTCGACAAAGGCAAAGGAGGAGACGGCCGCCAGTTTGAACCGGCCCCAGGCACGCTTGGCCCGGGCGGCATAGCGGCGGTTCAGGCCGCGGGCTTCGGGCTCTGCGGTGCCGGAACGGACAGAGGCGGGCAGCAGCACCGGGCCGCGGGTCTCTACCACGTCGGAGGCTTCGGCCTGATGGGCGCTGGCAAGGCCGAAGAAACCGGCAAAGCCGATGGTGGCGATGCCCTGGTCCTGGGCTTCCAGCGCGCGGCGGAAAACCTCGGAGCGCACGTCGATGCAGAAGGCGGCCTGCAGCTTGGGGCGGTCTGCGGCCTGCGGTGCAGGGCCTGCGGAGGCGGCCAGGGTTTCCGCCAGCCTGCGCTGCTCTGCCCGCTCGGCGGCGTCTTGCAGCACCGCGTCGATGATCATGTCCCGGTCCGGGGCGAGCGGGGCTTCGTGCCCGGCCACGGCCGCGGCCCATTCGGCTGCAATCCGATCCTTGTACAGCGTGAACAGCGCCTCGTCATAGACCATGCGGATGGCCAGCAGCTCTGTCACCGCGTTTTCGCTTCGGCCGTCCAGTTCCGCCTGCCACAGCAGGCCGCGGGCGTATTGCGCCCAGCCGCCCAGGGCGGTCAGCCAGCGGTGGAACGCGGTGGCCGCGGCGGCGGTGCCGAGATCCAGCGTTTCACAGGCCCGGCCAATGGCACGCCAATGCGAGCGGTTTGTGGCTGCAACGAAGGCGCCGAAACCGGCCAGCCCGTGGATTTCGGGTGTCAGATCGCGGGAGGCAAACTCGCGCCAGGCCGCAAAGGCGCCGCCGGTGCGGCCGGGCTGCCACAGCGCCTGGCCCTGGTCGAAATGGCTGGCGGCCCAGACACCGATGCGGTCTTCGATCAGACCGGGCCAGTCGATGCCGGAGGCATCCGCCGCCAGTTCCGCCACGGTCGGCAGCGCTTTTGGCTGCGGCGCAGGGGTGCTGAGGGCGGATTTCACCTCTGCGAGGCTGGGCCGGCCGAACCGGCCTTCGATGGCGGCAAGCGCATTCTGCAGGTCGTCCTCCAGGATGCGGCCGGCCTCGAACTGCTTGGCCCACAGGGTGCGGCTGGGGGTGATCCGGGTGCCTGCCACCCGCGCCATACGGGCAGCGGTGACCGCCAGCGGCTCGCCGGACTGGCCCAGAAAGGGGTTCACCGCGACGCTGGCCTGCAGCGGAAACAGCGGCGGCACTGCCTTGGCGGCGCTGGCCGCTTCGGCCACAAGTTCCAGCAGCGGGGCGGGGAAGGTTTCGAGCTTTGCAAACATTCCGGGTTCCTTCAGGCAGGGGATTTCTTGGACCAGCCGCTGAGCAGCCTGTCAAAGACCGCGTTGGCATAAAGACCGTTGGAGAGGTGGACGCGCAGGCCGGCAGCAGCGGGGTGCTGGGCCCAGAGCGGGAAGGTGGACTGCGCGACCGCGACGGCGCCGAAACTGGCCAGCGCCAGAAGGATCAGCGCCCATTCCAGCGGTCCGGGCTGCGGCGCTGGGGGCAGCGCGCCGGCGGTCAGCTGCGCGGCGGCCATCTGCAGCAGGAAGTAGCTGACAGAGACGGTGCCGGCATAGAGCATGGTGCGGCGGGTGAGGGCGCCAGGCGCGGCATCGGCCAGGCCCTGGGCCAGCAGGTAGGCGACACCGAAGATCAGGATCACGCCTAGCGCGATGGCCTGCACCGACTTGCCGTCAAATCCGAACACGCTGCCGGTCAGGCCGTAGATCGCGATGGCTGTGGCGAAGGCCAGCATCACGTTGCGGGCGCTGGGCACCGCAACCGGGCCTGGGCGCCGGATGGCGGCAACGTTGCGCACCGCATTGCCCGCGCTGAGGAAGGCATGCGCCTTGTACAGCGAATGGGCGGTGATGTGCAGCAGCGCCAGCGGGAACAAGGCCAGGCCGCATTGCATGATCATGAACCCCATCTGGGCGATGGTGGACCAGGCCAGCGAGGTTTTGACCGCCGGTTGTGTCAGCATCACCAGGCTGCCGAACAGCGCGGTGAACCCGCCCAGCATCACCAGCAGCGCCATCACGCCGGGCGCCGCCAGCATCAGGTCGGCAAGCCGGATCAGCAGGAAGCCGCCGGCATTGATCACGCCGGCATGCAGCAGGGCAGAGACCGGGGTCGGGGCCTCCATCACCTCGGTCAGCCAGCCGTGCAGCGGGAATTGGGCACAGGCCAGAACGGCTGCGGCTGCGATCAGGGCCGCAGATGAAGCGGTCAGTGCGCCGGGGTCGATGCTGTTGAGGATCGAGGCGATGTCGGTGGTGCCGTGGCCGATGATCAGCAGTACTACGGCCCCGGCCAGCGCAGCCTCGCTCAGCCGGGCGGCGAGGGCTTTCTTGCGGGCGGCGCGCCGGGCACCATTGCGGTCCGGGTAAAACAGCAGCAGCCGGTTCAGCGTCAGGCTGGCCGCGGTCCAGGCTGCAAACAGCTGGATCAGATTGCCGGCCGTGACCAGCAGCATCACCGCGGCGAGGGTGGCGGCCATCCAGCCGGTGAAGGCGCCCTGGCGGGCCTCGCCGTCCAGGCTGGTGGCGGTGTAGCGCAGGACAATCCAGCCGATGAAGCTGACCAGCACCAGCATCACGGCGCTGACGGCATCCAGCCGGATAGAAAGCCCAGCGCCCGCCAGGCCGATGAGCGGCGAGGTCCCGGGCCCCTGCAGCACCAGCAGCAGCGCAGAGACTGCGGCGGCGGCGAGGGCGGCGAGCGCGGCCCATTCCGCCGCTTGCGGCACAAGGCGGGGGCGGCGGCCCGGGTTTCGGCTGGCATAGCAGGCCGCCGCCAGAAGCAGCAGCGGGCTGAGCAAAGGCAGAAAGAGGTGGCTCATGGTTCATTTCCCTGGTTTCGGCGGCAGGTGCCGGTCTGGCGCCGCAACCTAGGGAAAGGTTTTAGTTAGTAAAAATACATTGTTTTGAAGTTTTCGTTCTGAATAATAGAACGTATGCCGCTGAATTATCACCACCTCCGCTACTTTTGGGCCGTTGCGCATGACGGCAATCTGACCCGCACTGCGCAGCGCCTGAACCTGTCGCAATCCGCGCTCTCTGTGCAGATCAAACAGCTGGAGGAACGGCTGGGGCATGATCTGTTCGAGCGGCGCGGCCGCCAGCTGCATCTGACCGAGGCGGGCCGGATCACGCTGGATCATGCGGATGCGATTTTTTCGGCAGGGCAAGAACTTGTGGCGACATTGCAGGAGACGGGACGCAGCCGGCAGGCGCTGCGCATCGGGTCTTTGGCGACCTTGTCGCGGAACTTTCAGATCAGTTTTCTGCGGCCGATCCTGCAGCGCTCCGATGTGGAGGTGATCCTGCGCTCCGGCGGCCCTGCGGAGCTGCTGGAGGGGCTGCAGACGCTGAATCTGGACGTGGTCCTGATGAACCGGGAGCCGCCCGGCGATTCGCTGGCTCCTTATGAGACCCACCGCATCGCGGAACAGGCGGTGAGCATTGTCGGCTCCCCCGGCCGGCTGCAGCCGGACCGCCCGGTTGCCGAGCTGCTGGAAACCCAGCCCTTTGTTCTGCCCACCACTGACAATTCGATGCGGACGGCCTTTGATGCCATGGCCAGCCGCCTGGGTGTGCGGCCGCAGGTCGTGGCAGAGGTGGATGACATGGCGATGATGCGCCTGATGGCGCGGGAGGATATCGGGCTGGCGCTGGTGGCACCGATCGTGGTGCAGGACGAGCTGAAGTCCGGGCGGCTGGTGGAGGCGGCGGAGCATCCGCGCATCCGCGAAACATTCTTTGCGATCACTCTGCGGCGGCGGTTTCCGAATCCGCTGGTGCGGGAGCTGCTGTCCAGCACTCCGGATCCGGCTTTTGCCGCCGGGCACGCGCAGCAAAGCTGAAAAAGAAAAAGATCCATATACCCATCTGCGCCGTATCCGGTTTATGCTGACCGAAACCGCAGATATCCAGCCTTTGCGTTCCCGGCCTCCGGCGTCGCTGGCGCGCCGTGAGGAAAGCAGATCCGTGACGCAAGACGCTCCTGGTTATTCGCAGCAGACGGTCTGGATGATCGCCGTGCGCGACAGGCGCGACCGCACCGCCTTTGCCGCGTTGTTCGATCATTTCGCGCCGCGGCTGAAGGGCTTTGTGATCCGCGCCGGTGCGCCGCCCCCGCAGGCAGAGGAAATCGTGCAGGACGTCATGCTGACAGTCTGGCGCAAGGCGGCCACCTTCGACCCGCACAGGGCGCAGGTGGCGTCCTGGATTTATCAGATCGCGCGAAACCGGCAGATAGACATTGCCCGCAAGGAAAACCGCCCGGTGCCCGAGGAGTTGAAGGAAGACCCCGGCACCGAACCTGATGCCAGCCAGATCCTGGGGCTGGAGCAGGAAACCGGACAGCTGAAACAGGCGCTGGCCCAGCTGAAGCCGGAGCAGCGCGATATCCTGGAAAAGGCCTATCTGGGGGAGCTGACCCATCAGGAGATCAGCCGCCAGACCGGACTTCCCTTAGGCACGATCAAGTCGCGGATCCGGCTTGGCCTGCAGCGCCTGAGGCACGAATTGAAGGACCTCATGCCATGAGTGCCATCCGCCATCACATTCCCGATGCCATGCTGGCATCTTATGCCGCGGGCACGCTTGCGGAGGTGTTTTCCGTTGTTGTGGCGGCCCATGTCTCAATGTGCGCGCAGTGCCGTGCGGCCTTGGAGGCGCATCAGGCGGTGGGAGGTATTCTGCTGGACGAAAGCGCAGCGGAGCCGGTGTCCGCCGGCCTGCGCCAGTCTGTGCTGGATCAGCTGGACACGCCGTTCACGCCTGAGCCCGTCTATGACCGTTCCGGCATCTATCCAGGGCCGGTGATTGCTGCGATGAAGGGGCGCAAGCCGCGCTGGAAGACGCTGGGTATGGGGGTTCAGCAGGATATCCTGATGGCCGGGCGGAGCGGTTCCGTTAGGCTTTTGCACATTCCAGCAGGACAGGCGGTGCCGGATCACGGGCACAACGGGCTGGAGCTGACACTGGTTCTGCAGGGCAGTTTCAGCGACGAGACCGGCACCTTTGGCGTGGGTGATCTGGAGATTGCCGACGAGGCGCTGGATCATACGCCGGTTGCCGGGGCGCAAGAGGCCTGCATTTGCCTGGCTGCAACCGATGCACCGCTGCGCTTCAGCGCGCTGGTGCCGCGTCTGCTGCAGCCGCTGTTCCGGATCTGAGAGCGGAGCGCAGCTGGCTCATTTGCCGCGATAGAGGAGCCAGCCGGGAATGAAGGACAGGCTGCGCACCGCCCACGAAAACGGTGCGGGGAAGTCGGTGCGGAAGCGCCTGCTGCGCATCGCAGAAACCACCCTGGCAGCGGCGTCTTCCGTCGCCATCAGCATCGGCATCCTGAAGCTGTTCTTCCGGGTCAGCCGGGTCTTGATAAAGCCGGGATTGACCAGGCGCACAGTCACACCGGTGCCGCGCAGGTCAAAGCGCATGGTTTCCGCCAGGCTGACCAGCGCGGATTTGCTGGCACCATAGCCGATGGATGCAGGAAGCCCATGATAGCCTGCCAGTGATCCGATCAGAGTGATATCGCCGCGGCCGCTTTCTGTGAACCGCGGCACCACTTCGCCCAGCACGCGCAGCGCGCCGGTGAAGTTCACGTCCAGCATTTGCAGGGCCTTGCCGCTGTCCCATTCAGTGGCCCGCATCGGGTCGTAAGTGCCTGCGCAATAGATCAGCCCGTCCAGCTCCCGGATGCCCTCCGCCGCGGTGCGCACGGCATCTGCATCGGTCACGTCCACGGGCAGTACCCGCGCGCCTGACAGGCGCTGGGCCAGACTGTCCAGCCGGTCTGCGCTGCGGGCGGACAAGATCAGGTTTGCACCTTCGGCGCATAACGCTCTGGCCAGCTCGCGGCCCAGCCCCTCGCTGGCGCCGACCAGCCAATAGGTCTTACCTGCAAAATGGGTCATCGCCGGGCCTGTTCCAGGTTGCAGCTGTCTGAGACCAGAAGATCGGGCGCTGCTTGCTTTTTCAGGAACGGCGCGCGCTTTAAATAGAGTATCGCGGCTTGCCAGTGGATCAGTGCCAGCACCCGCAGCGCCCCAAACGGGCGGCGCAGGGCTGCCTTGAACAGGCTGGCGCTGGTTGCAGGGTGCCGGGTGCCTGACAGAGTTGCGAGCACACCTTGATCCCCGTTCTCGTAGACGATGCGGATGCTGACCTCGCTGCCATTCAGATGAAAATTGAAGCGGTACCTTCCTTCGACCTTCTGAAAAGGGGAGACGTGCATCATTTTAACGGCTGTCAGCTGGTCCGCTTTGCGGATCGGCCTGAAATCGTCATGTGCGCAGAAATAGCAGTGGCGGCCGCCAAAGGTATTGTTGACCTCGGCAACAAAGGCGATTGGCTGACCGCCGCGCAGGGCGATCCAGAAGCTGACGGGATTGAAGTGGAACCACAGGAAACTGGGCTGCGTCAGCAGCAGCAGCCGGGTGCCGCGCAGGTCTATGCCCCGGGCGGCCAGCACGCCGCGGAACCAGGCCAGCCCGTGACCTGCGCCGCGGGCGCCGCCATGGCGGCGGTCCCAGAGCGACCAGAGATTGAAACGGTTGCGCGAGAGCAGCCAGAGGCGGGTTTCGCCCAGATCGGTGAGCACAAAATCCACCCCGTAGCGGAATGCGTTTTTGAGCGCGCCGCGGCGGGCATGGAAAGTTTTGGCTGCAATATGATCCAGGGTCATGCGCTTACTACGCGGACGGCGGCCCTTTGGTTCACTTCTTTTGCGGCCGTTTTTGCATCCCGTGTTTTGCTTTCCGGACGGGCAGGGCGGAACTCTTTCTGACCTGATGAGTGATCCAAGCTGCGCGGCGGGCCGTATCTGACAGACATTGCACCAAAAACGGGATCAGCATGTTCGATCAGACCAGTATTGCGCGCAAGAGGATTGCCATTGCCGGCGGCGGCATTTCCGGCCTGTCGGCTGCCTATTACCTCTCTCTCTTTCATGATGTCACCCTGTATGAGGCTGCGCCGCGTTTGGGCGGCCATGCCCGCACCGTGATGGCTGGAAAAAACGGCGATCAGCCGGTCGATACGGGTTTTATCGTCTTTAACTATGCCACGTACCCCTATCTGACCCGGCTGTTCCGGGATCTGGACGTGCCGGTGATCAAAAGCGAAATGAGCTTTGGCGCCAGTATTGATGACGGCTGGCTGGAATACGGGCTGAATTCTCTGACTGCGCTCACGGCGCAAAAGGGCAACCTGCTGCGGCCGCAGTTTTACGCGATGATCCGGGATATCATCCGGTTCGGCACACAGGCTGAGGCGGCAGCCGGCGATGACAGCAAGACCATCGGTGCGCTGGTCGATGAACTTGGGCTGGGCCGATGGTTCCGCGACCACTACTTGATGCCGATGTGCGGGGCAATCTGGTCTACTCCGGTGGCGGAGGTCGATCAGTTTCCGGCCCGGTCCCTGGTCCGCTTCTTCCGCAACCATGCGCTGCTGGCTGGGGCAGGCAAGCACCAGTGGTGGACCGTCAAGGGCGGCAGTATCGAATATGTGCGCCGGCTGCAGGCGGCGCTGGCCGCGCGCGGCTGCCGGATCCGCACGGCGTCGCCGGTTCAGCAGGTCTGGCGCAGCCCGTGCCGGGTGACCGTTGCAGCAGAAGGGCAGCTGCCAGAGGAGTATGACGAGCTGATCCTGGCCTGCCATTCGGATCAGGCGCTGGCGCTTTTGGGTGAAGATGCCCGCCCGGCTGAGGCCGCGGCGCTGGGTAGCATCCGGTATCAGACCAACCGTGCCGTGCTGCATTGCGACCCGCGCCAGATGCCAAAGCGCCGCGGCTGCTGGTCCAGCTGGGCCTACCGCTCGCAGGATGGCGCCGTCGGCGTCACTTATTGGATGAACCGCTTGCAAAGCATCCCGGAGGACGACCCGCTGTTTGTCACTTTGAACCCCTCCAGCAGGATCCCTGAGGCGGCGATTTATGACGTCAAGGAGTTTGCCCATCCGGTTTTTGATGCCGCAGCATTGCAGGCGCAGGATCGGATCCGGGCGATGCAGGGCCAGAACCGCACCTGGTTTGCCGGTGCCTGGAACCGGCATGGATTTCACGAAGACGGTATCGCCAGCGCCATGCGCATCGTGCGCGCACTGAATGGCCAGCCCCAAGCAGAAGGAATGGAAAATGCGCTTTACCAGCAGGGCCCTGAAAACGAAATTCCTGTCCAGCTGCGAGCGTCTGCATGAAGGCCGGCTGATCCTGCGCACCCCTGAAGGCGAGCGGTATAACTTCGGCACCTCAGGCCCTGAGGCAGAGATGGTGATCCGCGACTGGTCGGTGGTGCCCGCGCTGGCTGCGCACGGGCAGGTCGGGCTGGGGGAAACCTATGTGGAGGGCCTGTGGGACACGCCGTCGATCGAAACGCTGATGTCGGTCGCCATGCGCAACCGGGACCATCTGGCGGCCTATGACCATGCCAGCCCGCTGAACCGGGCCCGGTTCCGCCTGGCGGATACGCTGCTGCGGGCCAACTCCCGCCGCGGCGCCCGGCGCAACATCCGGGCGCATTACGATGTGGGCAATGAATTCTATGGCCTGTGGCTGGATGAGGGGATGACCTATTCCTCGGCGTTGTTCGACCAGGCAGGGGATGACCTGGCCCGCGCCCAGGGCCGCAAGAACGGCCGGATCCTGTCGCGGCTGGGCAGCGGCGAGCGGGTGCTGGAAATCGGTTGCGGCTGGGGCGGATTTGCGGAGCAAGCGGCCGAAGACGGGCGGGATGTGACCGGCATCACGATTTCGCGCAACCAGCATAGCTACGCCGATGCCCGGCTGGACGGGCGTGCCGACATCCGGCTTTGCGATTACCGCGATATCGGCGGGACCTATGACAACATCGTTTCAATCGAGATGATAGAGGCGGTGGGCGCGCGCTACTGGCCCAGTTATTTTTCTGTTCTGAAACAGAAACTGGCGCGTGACGGGCGGGCAGTGCTGCAGGCCATCACCGTCAAGGACAGCTTCTTTGACACCTACCGGACCTCCTCGGACTATATCCGCCAATACGTGTTCCCCGGCGGGATGCTGTTGTCGGACAGCGTGATCCGGGATCAGGCGCGGCAGGCCGGGCTGAGGGTCAGCGGCAGTTTTGCGTTCGGTCAGGATTATGCCCGGACCTGCAGGATCTGGGCCGAACGCCTGGCCGCGCAGAAGCCGCGGGTTCTGGGGCTGGGCTACGGCGAAGGGTTCTGCCGCAATTGGCAGTATTACCTGGAGATCTGCGCTGCCTCCTTTGCGGTGGGGCACACCAATGTGGTTCAGGTGGAGCTGGAACATGCGCCTGTTCTCGCATAAGGCCCTGCTGGCATTGGCGCTGGCCGCGGCCCTGCCGGGCACCGCTCTGGCCTCGGTCATAGAGCGCGCGCTGCCCGGCGCAGAGCTGCGCGGGGCGGCCACGTTCCGCCTGGCCGGGCTGCCGCTCTATCAGGCGCGGCTGTTCACCCGCGGCGGCGCGCCGCTGGACTGGAGCCGGGATTTCGCGCTGGAACTGACCTACCTGCGCAGCCTGAGCGGCGGCGGCCTGGTGGAAGGCACGCTGCGCGAGCTGGACAGGCTGGGCGGCACGCCGCCGGTGCGGGGGCAGCTGGAGCGCTGTTTCCGCGATGTGCGCAAGGGCGACCGCTACACCGCGGTTTCCAGGGGGCCGGACACGATCGCATTCTGGAACAACGGCCAGAGGACCTGCAGCCTGAGCCATCCGGGCATCAAGACCCGGTTTATGGAGATTTTTCTGGGTCCGGACACCCGCTCGGCCGCCTTTACCCGGCGCTTGAAGGGGGAATGATGCTGTATCCGCGCGTCAGCCTTTATGCGCTGATGCTGGCCGCGGCCGGCATCCCGCTTTACATCCACCTGCCGCGGTTCGCCTCGGTCAGCCTTGGCATTGATCTCGCCGCCGCCGGAACCATCCTGCTGGCAATCCGGCTGGTTGACCTGGTGCAGGATCCAGCGTTCGGCTGGGCCATCGACCGCTGGCCGGGGGCGCAGCCCCTGTTTGCGATGGCCGCAGCTGCGGGGCTGGCTGCAGGGTTTCCGCTGCTGTTCAGCCTGCAGCCGGGTGCGGCAGTGCCGCTGCGTCTGACTGCGGTGCTGGTGCTGCTGTTCTCCGCCTACAGCCTGGGCATGATCTTGCTCTACGGCTGCTCTGCTGCCTTGGCCCGCCGCCCTGAAGCCGGGGCGCTGATGGATCTGGCTGCCTGGCGCGAGGCGGGGATGCTGGCGGGGGTGATCCTTGCCGCCGCAGGCCCCGCGGCCCTGGCAGCCCTTGGTGCCGGGGGGCAAGGATATCCTGCGTTTGGAATTTTGCTGGGAGGGATCTCAGTGCTGGCCGCCATTCTCTCACGCCCATTGTGGCGGCGGCCGGCTCCGGCAGCGCAGCAGCTGTCGCTGGCCGGGTTGCGTCAGGCGGGCGCAACCCGGCTGCTGCTGCTGGCGCTGGTGAACGCATTGCCGGTTGCAGTCACCGCGACCTTGTTCCTGTTTTTCACAGAGGACCGGCTGCAGCTGGCGGGCATGGCCGGGCCGCTGCTGATCCTGTTTTTCCTGAGCGCCGGGATCAGCGTGCCCGGCTGGGCGGCAGTCAGCCGCCGGATCGGGGCCAAGGCAACCCTGCTGACCGCCATGCCGCTGGCTGTTCTCGGTTTTGCGGGCGCGGCTTTGCTGGCGCCGGGGAGCCTGGCGGGGTTCGCAGCGGTCTGCATCGCGTCCGGCGCGGCGCTGGGCGCGGAAATGGTGCTGCTGCCTGCGATGTTCTCCGTCGCTCTGACCCGTGCAGGCCTCAGGGCCTCTCTCGCCTTCGGCATCTGGTCCTTTGCCGGCAAGCTGGCATTGGCCCTGGCCGCCTTTGCCGTTCTGCCGCTGCTTGAGCGCAGCGGGTTCACCCCTGGCGCTGCCAACAGCGCCACGGCCCTGACGGTTTTGAATGTCCTTTACGCCCTTGTCCCTTGCGTCTTGAAACTGGCGGCGCTGGGCCTGGTCCTGACGCTTCCCACGGAGGAACAACCCGCATGAAACTCTTTGCCGCTGTTCTGCTGATCATCCTGGCCGCAGTGCTGGCCCGGTCGCTGTTCTTCAGCTTCCGGGCGCAAGACCCGTCCGCCTATACGCAGACCGGGCCGCAGTTTTCACTGAAATCCCATCTGTCTGGGGGCATCCTTTCAGAAGGGCTGATTTTTGGCCCCAAAGGATCGATGACCAACAGTTTCACGGCCCGGATGCACGGGGAATGGGATGGCGACACCGGCACGCTGACCGAGGAATTCACCTATTCCAATGGCCGCACTCAAAGCCGCAAGTGGTTTCTGCAGCTGGGCGAGGGCAACAGGTTCACTGCCACTGCCGATGATATCGAGGGGGTGGCGCATGGGGTGGTGTCGGGCGCCACGGTCAGGATGGAGTATGAAATCATCCTGCCGCAGGAATCCGGGGGCCACCGGCTGACCGCCATTGACTGGCTGTATCTGACAGAAAGCGGAGTGATCCTGAACAAATCCGAGATGCGTAAATTCGGCATCAAGGTTGCGGAACTGGTTGCCACTATGCGCCCAGCCGCCGCGGAATGAGCGCAAGCCCGCGCATGGACCAGCAGGGGGCGGCCTAAGTGCCAGCCGGCTGCCGCTCTGCGGAGGCGGGCGTGCCGAACCTGCGTTTATAGGCGCGGGCGAAGCTTTCGGGGTTCTCAAACCCGCACAAGCCGGAAATTTCACCGATGCGCAGGCTTGAGTTGCGCAGCAGGTTGCGGGCCTCGGAAAGGCGCAGGTTCCGATAGTAAGCCGACGGGGTTTCCTGCAGATGGTGCTTGAACAGCCGCCCCAGCGTCCACAGGGGAACCCCGGTGCGGGCGGCAATCTCGGCAACCGGCACCGGCTGGTCCAGCGTGGCGATCATCAGGTCCACTGCCTTGGCCAGGTTGCGGTCAAGCCGCGCCAGCGAGGTATCAGTCAACAGCCGCTGCTGCGGACCGCTGTGATTGGTCGGACGGTAGTTGAGGATTTCCGCCACCCGGCTGGCCAGCTGACGCCCATTGAAACGCTCGATCAGGCCAAGGGTCATGTCAAAAGTGGCCACCCCGCCTGCGCTGGAACACCGGTTCGCGGAAATATCAAACAATCTGTCTGCAAACATTTCGGCGCGGAATTTTTCGCGGTAGCCGCGCAGCGCCTCGAAATGCACCGCGGCCGGGCGGCTGCGCAGCAGCCCGGCTTCGGCAAAGATCAGCGCCCCGGTGTCGACGCAGCCCATCACCGCCCCCTCGCGTGCGCGCCGTTTGAGCCAGCTGAGCAATGGCCCGGCCACCGCCGTTTCCGGGTGGTAGGAGGACAGCAGGATCACCACGTCCGCTTTTGCGCGGTCCAGCGGTTCTGTTCTGATTTCGATACCGCTGGAACTGGCAAGCATACCGCCCGCAACCGACAGGAACCGCCAGCGCCAGACGGTGCCGGCGCTCTCGCGATTGGCGACGCGCAGGGGCTCTGTCACCAGTGTCAGCGACAAGGCCGGGAAGTTGTCAGTCAAAACGATGTCAGCCTGCGGCATGGCTCTCCGCCTGGTTTGTAAATTAATGTTAAGTTTTTGCTATTTGCGGTCAAGAAGCTTTTCACTTCTCTTTCTACAGTCGTCTGAACGGAGGAGACGACATGAGTGAGCTGCCTTGGACACCGGACTTCGACGTTTGGCCGGTTGATCATCACGCAACGCAATTGAAACATACTGCGGAAGCGCTTGAAGTGGTTTGGTCGGACGGCCTGACCAGCCGGCACCACGTGCTGCTCTTGCGCGAAAACAGCCCTGATGCGGCAACGATCCATCCCAAGGCGCGGGAGATGTGCATATCGCCAAACGGGATTGAGGCAGAGGTGGCTGTTACCGGGGCCGGGATGCTTGAAAACGGAGCGGTGCAAGTGAGCTTCTCCGATGGCACTGCCAGTGCCTACCACCCCGGCTGGCTGCGCGGAACCGCCTGGTTCGGCGAGGAGGAGCCCGCACCGCCAATCCTGTGGCGCGGCGAGGATTTGCCGGAGCCGATGACGTTTGACGGGCCGCAGGCGCTGGAGAACCCGCGCGTGTTCCTGCAATGGCTGGAAGCCTTGCGCGACTACGGCGTCGCGCGGCTGCGCGGGCTGCCGCAGCAGGACGGGCTGCTGGAAGAGATCGTCACCCGCATCGGCCCGGTCCGCGAAAGCAACTTTGGCCGCCAGTATGTGCTGGCGATCAAGGACGACCCGGACAGCCAGGCCTTTACCCCTGACAAGCTGCTGCAGCATATTGACATGCCGACCCGGGAAACCCCGCACGGGCTGCAGTTCCTGTATACGCGCGACAATACCACCACGGGCGGCGAGGGCATCTATGTGGACGCCTACCGGATCGCCGAGGACATGCGGGAGGAGGAACCGGAGCATTTCCACTCGCTGGTGATGGATGTCTGGGAGTACTCGAACCGCGCCCGCCGCTCGGATTACCGCGCCCGCGGGCCGGTGGTGGAGACTGACGCCAAGGGCAACATCACCGGCGTGCGCTACAACACCTTCCTGCGCGCGCCCTTGAAGGCGCCGCTGGAGGTGCAGGCTCGCGCCTACAGGGCCTACCGCGCCTTTTGCGCCCGGGCGCAGGATCCCCGTTACGAGATGGTGTTCCGTTATGAGCCGGGCGACCTCTTGGCCTTCGACAACCGCCGCGCCTTGCACGGCCGGGCGGGTTACGACGCCAAGGGCGGCACGCGTTTCATCGAGGGGATCTATTCCGACCGTGACGACCTGCATTCGCGCATCCGCACGCTCCAGCGCCAGTTCCGGGCCGAGGCAGAGCAGGAGGCACAGTCATGATCCCCAAACAAATGGCGGCGGTGCATCTGACCGGCTATGGCGGGCTGGATTGCTTGCAGTACCGTACCGACGTCCCGGTGCCTCAGCCGGGGCCGGGTGAAGTGCTGGTCCAGGTGACCGCCGCAGGCATGAACAACACCGACATCAACACCCGCACCGGCTGGTACAACTCCGGTGTCGGCGATGGCACCACCGAGGCCGGCGGGCAGGAAGGCTTTGGTGTTGACGAGGGCGGCATGGGTGATTGGGCCGGCGACATCCGCTTTCCGCGCATCCAAGGCGCTGACTGTGTTGGCCGCATTGCCGCCGTGGGGCAGGGGGTAGACCCGGCCCGCATTGGCGAGCGGGTGGTCTGCGCGCCCTATATCTATGATCCGGAAGACCCGGAGTGGCTGGAGAACGCGGGTTTTCTCGGCTCGGAACATGACGGCGCCTTTGCCCAGTTCACCAAGGTCCCATCACGCAACGCCGTGACGGTGGCAGATGACTTGCCGTTCTCGGATGCACAGCTGGCGACGCTGCCCTGTTCCGGCGGCACTGCGATGAACATGATGCTGATGGCAGGCCTCAAGGCCGGCGACCTGGTGCTGGTCACCGGTGCCTCCGGCGGGGTTGGCACTTTCCTCATTCAGATCGCCAAGCACTATGGCGCGGAGGTCGTGGCCGTCTGCGGCGCGGCCAAGGCGGAGGGCGTGCGGGCCATCGGCGCCGACCATGTGATCGACCGGGCAACTGCAAACCACGCAGGTGCCGCATTGGCCGCCACGGAGGGGCGCAAGTTCACCCTGATTGCCGATGTGGTGGGCGGAGACCGCTTCACCGAATACCTCTCGCTGCTGAAACGCGGCGGGCGCTATGTCACTGCAGGCGCCATTGCCGGGCCGAATGTGGCCCTCGATCTGCGCACGCTTTACCTCAAGACCCTCAGCTTCTTCGGCTCCACCGCCTATCTGCAGGAGACCTTCCCGCGGCTCATAGAAATCCTGCACGCGGGCGGGCTGAAACCGGCTGTGGCAGCCACCCGGCCATTGTCTGAAATCGCCGCCGCGCAGGAGGCGTTTTTGCAGAAACACCATGTGGGCAGCATGGTGCTGATCCCGCCGCAGGACGCGTCCAGGGAGGAGCGCATATGAAGATCACCAAACTGACCGTCTACCGCGTGGTGCTGGATCAATGGGGGGTTGAGACCCGCTATACCAAGGCCCTCAGCATGGAGGTCCCGCTGGAGACCACGGTTTTGCGGATCGGCACCGACGCCGGGCTGACGGGCTGGGGTGAGACGATGACTGCACCCTCCTACTACCTGCCGACCTCGCCGCAGTCGGCCCGCGCAGGGATTGAGCTGATTGCACCGGCACTCCTGGGCCAGAACCCGCTGAACCACCGCGCCCGGATGGAAGACATCCGCTTTGCCATGCGCGGCCACAAGCCGACGAAATCGGTGATCGACATGGCGCTGTGGGACTTGCAAGGCAAGGCGCGGAGCCTGCCGCTGGTCGACCTCTGGGGTGGTCGGGTGGTTGAGGACATGCCGGTCCTGTGCCTGGTGAACACCGCCTCGCCCGAGGAGCAGGTGGCCCAGATCGAGGAATTCCGCGCGCAAGGGTACAAGCTGTTCCAGATCAAGATCGGCCACGGCAGCCCGCAGCTGGAGGTCGCCCGCATCCGCGCCTGCCAAGAGGCCATGCGCGAGGATGAGCGCTGCTGGTTCGACGTGAACCGTGCCTGGAGTGTCGATCAGGCAATGCAGGTGATGCCATTGGTGCGTGACCTGGCGCCGCTGATCGAACAGCCCTGCGAAACCTACGAGCAATGCCGCACCGTTGCCCGTCACACGGGACTGGGGCTGATGCTGGACGAGGCGATCGAGGATCAGGACAGCTTCATCCGCGCGGCTGAGGATGGGGTGATCAATGCCGCGGTGCTCAAGATGGGCTGCACCGGCGGCATCTCCGAGCACCGCCATCTGGCAGAAACCGGCCTGCGCCTTGGCATCCCGATGCGGATCGAGGATTTCTATGGCACCGGCCTGACGCTGGCTGCGGTGTCCCACCTGGCGCAGGGGCTGCCTGCGGCGGCAACCTTTGGCCTTTATGACTACCACCTGCCCGCGGTGCCGGTGGTGAAGAACCCGTTCCCGGTGGTCAACGGCCGCGTGAAGGTGCCGGAGGACTGCGCGCCTGGCCTTGGCGTTGAGGTCAACTCGGACGTGCTGGGCGAACCAGTGGCGGAGTACAGCCTGTGACCAAAGCGGAGCGTTTGAAACGGATGCTGGACCCGGCCCGCGTGGCCTGGTTTGGCGGCGGCGGCATAGCGCCTGCGATTGAGTACATGAAGGCCAATGGCTTCACTGGCGAGGCCATGGCTGTGAACCCCAAGCGGGCAAAGATTGCCGGGCTGGATTGCGTGCCCTCGACTGCGGAACTGCCTTGGGTGCCGGATCTCGCCATCCTGGTGATCCCCAAGGAGGCGGTCATCGAAACCGTGCGCGCCCTGTCCGGGAACGGCTGCGGCGGGATGGTCTGCATCACCTCCGGCTTCTCCGAAAGCGCCGATGGCGCCGCGCGGCAGGCGGAAATGATCGAGGCAGCCGGAGATATGCCGGTGATCGGCCCCAATTGCCCCGGTATCGCCAATTTCTTGGATGGCAGCGCCTTCATGATGGATCACTTCGGCAATCACGCGCCGCAGCAAGGGGTGGCGGTGATCTCCAACGGCGGCGCCTACCTGAGCGACCTGGGATGCGCCGACCGTTCGCAGCCCATTGCCTATATGATCGGGCTCGGCAACCAGGCGATGGTCAGCGTCGCTGACATGCTGGACGCGGTGCTGGATGACAGCCGGGTAACGGCGGTGAATGTCTATTTCGAGGGCATCGCCGATGTTGCAAAGCTCTCGCAGGCCGCTGCCAAGGCCGCGCGCAAGGGCATTCCGGTGGTGGCCATCAAAGGCGGTCGCAGCGAGGCAGGTACCCGTGCCGCGCAATCCCATACCGCGTCCCTGTCGGGCGATGCGGCGGTGGCTTCGGCCCTATTCCGCCGCTTTGGCTGGATCGAAGTAACGACGCCCTCGGAAGCCATCGAAACCGTCAAGATGCTGAGCTTCACGCCCATTCCAAAGGGTATGAAGACAGGATTTATCACCTCCTCAGGCTCTTATGCGGTGCTGGGCGGCGATATTGCCGAAAAGGCGGGGCTGCAGATGCTACCGCCCTCGGCAGAGGCCGCGCCCGCGCTTGATGCGGCCCTGCCTGCCTATGTGGGGCCCGCGAACCCCTTGGATATCTCCGATGCCCATGGCTGGCCGCAAGGCGATCAGTTGCCGATCTACCAGGCCTTTGCGCAGGATGGGTATGACCTCTTTGCCCAGGTGATGTGCTACCCGCCCGAAGGCGGCTGGGATATGTCGACCTGGGATGCCACCACCAGCGCCTTGGCCGAGGCCAAGGGCGGCCGCCCGGCGGCCTTCGTCAACACCTTGGCCGAGGCGCTGCCGCGTGAAGCCCGCGAGCGGATGATCACCAGCGGTATGGCGCCGCTGCAGGGGATCGAGGATGGCTTGCGGGCGGTTGCCCATGCGGCGCGCTATGGCGCCATGCGGGAGAGAATGGATCCCGAAGCGATGCTCCTGTGTGCTGAGGACTGCCCGGCCTATCAGCCTGGCAGGACGCTGAGTGAAGCGGAGGCGAAAACCCGTCTCGCCGAAGCGGGATTGGACGTGCCGCGCCAGTGGGTTGTACTTGGTCCGGACAACCTGGTGGAAATCCCCTGCACCTGCGCGGTGAAAGCCATCGTGCCGGGGCTGTTGCACAAGACAGAGGCGGGCGCTGTGGCTTTGAACATCGCGCCGGAAGACCTGCCTGCTGCAATCAGTACCATGGCAGAACGCCTCGCTGAACAAAGGCTTGTGGCGGAAGGCTTCTTGATCGAGGAAATGATACAGGATCCAGTCGGAGAGCTGCTGGCTGGCATCCGCCATGTGCCGGACATCGGCCTCACCCTGACGCTGGCCGTTGGCGGCATCGCGGTGGAGCTGATGCAGGACACCGCCACCCTGATCCTGCCCGCACCGCGTGCGGATATCGAAACGGCTTTGCGGGGCCTGAAGCTGGCGCCGCTGATCCTCGGCTACCGGGGACGGCCTGAGGTAGACCTCGCCGCAACGCTGGACGCCATCGAGGCGCTTTGCGCCTTTGCTGCCGATCACCCTGAAATTGCAGAGCTGGAAGTGAACCCGCTGCTGCTCACCCAAACCCGCGCGGTGGTTGCCGACGCGGTCCTGACCCTGAAAGGCTGAGCCATGACCGACTACACCCATCTGATCTACGAGGTCGACGCCGACCATATCTGCTGGCTGACCCTGAACCGGCCGGAAAAGCTGAATGCGATGAACCTGAAACTCATTGCCGAACTGCAAGCCGGGCTGGAGCGCGCCGATGCCGATGACGATGTCAATGTGATCGTGATCCAGGGCGCCGGCCGCGGCTTCTGCGCCGGGCATGATCTGGATGAAGACGCGGAGGAGGACCGGACCTCGATTTATGAATACCGCGCCCATTACTTCAAGCAGTTCGAGGAATTCACAACCCCCTGGCGAGTGACCAAGCCGGTCATTGCCAGCGTCAATTCCATCGCCATCGGCAAGGGGTTTGAACTCAGCCTGTTCTGCGACATCACCATCGCCTCTGATGATACCCGCATTGGTTATAACGAGGTGCGATACGGCATCTCCGGCCACTGCATGTTCCTGCCCTGGCTGGTGAATATGAAAACTGCCAAGGACCTGCTGCTGACGGGCCGTGAACTGACCGCGGCGGAAGCCAAGGAAATGGGGCTGATCACTGATGTGGTGCCGCTGGAACAGCTGAAAGAGGCCACCCGCAAGAAGGCGCTGCTGATGGCCCGGATGCCGCGCGAGATGCAGTGGATGCACAAGATGTACCTGAACCGTGTCTATGAGATGCAGGGCCTGCGCACAGCCACGGACTATTACCTGGAGCAGGTTGCAATCATGGGCGCCCAGCCGGTCCCGGAATATGAAGCGTTTTCCAAATCGACGATCGAGAAGGGCCTGAAGGCTACGCTGAAAGAGGCCAATGCCCGCTATGAAGGGCTGGACTGAAAGCGGATCAGAGGGGCAGCCGGGCGGCGGCGGCGGGGTAGGCCGCGGTTTTAGAGCGGGAGTTGGGAGAGATCCGGCCAAGTGACTGTAACGCTGGGGATCAGGGTGCCGAAAACATCCAATTCCAGCGTGCCGGTCTCCTGGCCGTTCAGCCCTGCATAAAACGCCCGTGCCCGCTGATTGGATTGAAACACAGTCAGGGACAGGCTGCGCTGGTCCTTGGAAAGCAACTGTTGCACCGCGGCCCGGAACAGGCTGCTGCCAGCACCTGACCCCTGTGCCGCCGGAGAGACATGCAGATTGTCCAGATAGGGTTCCGGCCGGCACCAGACGGCGCAAAAACCAAGCAGCCCGGCGGGGTGTCCGGCGTGTTCCGCGATCAAAAGAATATCCCCCGGTTCCGGCCGGTAAGCCTGCCATTTGCGCAAAAGCTGGCTGCTAATCTCCCCGTGCAGCCGCGCCTGCGGGAAATCACCGGCATAGGCGGACTGCCAGCTCTCTGTATGCAAGGCAGCGATTTGCGGCAGGTCAGCTGCCGCAGCGGAACGGATATGGAGACGGGGCCGGGTCATACGGCTCACAGGATACCAATAAGATCGCATCACTCAATGGCCGGTAGACGCCACCGGGGGCGAAGATGTTTTGCCCGCAGGATTGTGGCAGGGACCGCAACTTTTTCTTGCCGCAACGGAAGCGATGCGCTACGGGCGATTTACCGGTCCCGAAAGGGCTAAGAGGGAATCCGCGGCGCCAACCGGCGCCAAACGGAACTGCCCCCGCAACTGTAGGCGGCGAGTGCTGCGCCATGATGTCACTGGACCTCAACGGCCCGGGAAGACGGCGCAGGCAATGACCCGCCAGTCAGGAGACCTGCCGGTGAAAACTGAAGCACACCGGACGGGGTTGTCCGGGGAGGTTGCCGGTAAGATGCGCCGCCGCTGGACGGTGACGCGATGGGGGGCTGACCTCCTGCCTTAGCGGTCAATACCCTTTCACCCGTTCTCCGGTCATTGACACATGGAGATCGAAATCATGTTTCTGCGTTCCGGCCTGATGGGCCTTTCTTTCGTTGCTGCTGCACAGGCTGCCGCCGCCAGCGAAAACTTTCCGCTGACCATTCAGAACTGCGGCGAGACCGTCACATTCGAGGCGCCGGTTGCCTCCTCCGTGACCGTCGGCCAGGCCGCCACCGAAGTGCTTTATGCGCTGGGCCTGGGCGAAAAGGTGCTGGGCACCTCGGTCTGGTTCAACGATGTGCTGCCCGAATATGCTGAGCTGAACGACAAGGTCGAACGCCTGGCAGACAACGACCCGAGCTTTGAAAGCGTGGTGGCCAAGCGCCCCGGTCTGGTCGCGGCACAGTATGAATGGCATGTCGGCCCCGAAGGTATCGTTGCCAAGCGCGAGCAGTTCCATGACCTCGGCATCCCGACCTATGTGATGCCCGCGGATTGCGTCGGCAAAGACAACACCACCGGCGGTGACGGCACGAGGACCCAGATGTTCACCACCGAGAGCCTTTACCAGGGCATCGAGGAACTGGCGGCGATCTTTGGCGAGGCTGAAAAGGGCGCAGAACTGGTTGCCGACTACAAGGCGCGCGAAGCCGCTGCTGTTGCCAAGGCGCAGGAGGTTGCACTGGACGGCGCCTCTGCCGTGTTCTGGTTCTCTTCGCCGGAAATGGAGAGCGATCCATTTGTGGCCGGCCAGAAGGGCGCGCCGGGCTACATGATGCAGCAGCTGGGCCTGAAGAACGTCATCGAAACGGACGAGGAATGGCCGACCGTTGGCTGGGAAACCATCGCCAAGGCGAACCCGACGGTGATCGTGATTGCCCGCATGGACCGCCGCCGCTTTGCCGCGGATGACTACGAGAAAAAGCTGGACTTCCTGCGCAATGACCCGGTCGCCAGCCAGATGGACGCGGTCAAGAACAACCGTATCGTGGTGATGGATGCCCAGGCCATGGATGCCACCATCCGCGCGATCCCGGCGCTGGAGGACCTGGCAGCTGAACTCAGCGCGATCGGCAACGGCGAATGAGCGCAGCCGCCGCACTAGCGTGGCAAAGCGTCCGGGGCGCTTGCCTGGCTTTGCCGGTGCTGGCTGCGGCGGTTCTGGCAGGCGCAATGATCGGCGAGACCGCGCTTGCGCCTGACCTTGTCCTGTCGGTTCTGGCCAACAAGCTGGCGGGTGCTGGGCTGCCGGTGGATCCGGTGGATCAGGGCATCATCTGGAGCTACCGGCTGCCGCGGGCGCTGGTGGCTGCGGCCTGCGGGGCAGCTCTGGCGGTGACGGGCGTGGTTCTGCAGGCGCTGCTGCGCAACGCGCTGGCAGACCCCTACATCCTCGGTATTTCAGCCGGTGCCTCTACGGGGGCGGTTGCGGTCACCATCGCGGGGCTGGGCGGCGGTGCACTGTCGCTGCCCTTTGGCGCCTTCAACGGCGCATTGCTGGCCTTTGGATTTGTGGCCATCCTGGCGCGGGCGGCCGGGGCAGGGGGCAGCCGCGCGGCTGCAGCGCAGATCGTGCTGGCGGGCATAGCAGGCTCGCAGCTGTTCAATGCGCTCACCGCCTTCATCATTGCCAAATCCGCCAATGCCGATCAGGCCCGCGGCATCATGTTCTGGCTGATGGGCAACCTCAGCGGCGTGCGCTGGCCGGATGTGTGGCTGGCGGTGCCGTTGGCGCTGGCGGGCTGGATGATCTGCCGGTTCCATGCCCGGGCGCTCGACGCCTTCACCTTTGGCAGCGATTCGGCCGCGTCGCTCGGCATTCCCGTCCGCAGGGTGCAGGTGGTGCTGATCTTTGCCACCGCGCTGATGACCGCGGTGATGGTGTCGATTGTCGGCTCCATCGGCTTTGTAGGCCTTGTGATCCCACATGCGGCACGGTTTCTGGCAGGCCCCAGCCACCGCAGGCTGATGCCGGCTGCGGCGCTGACGGGCGCTGTTTTTCTGATAGCTGCCGACATCGTGTCCCGCATCATCATCCCCGGCCAGGTGCTGCCCATCGGGGTTGTCACTGCCCTGATCGGGGCGCCGGCCTTTGCCATCATCCTGGTGCGCGGCCAGAGGGGGCCGCGATGAAGATCGAGGCCCGCAACCTGAGCTTTTCCGTGCGCGGCAAGCAGCTGCTGCGGGACGTGTCGCTGGCGGTGCAGCCGGGCGAGACCCTGGCGCTGGTGGGGCCGAACGGTTCTGGCAAGTCGACGCTGATGCGGCTGCTGTCCGGCCTGGCACGGCCGTCGCAGGGCGAGGTTCTGCTTGCGGAAGAGCCGCTGGCCCGGCTGAACCGGCGTGAGATCGCCCGGCGGATCGCCATTGTCGAGCAGCAGTCGGATACCGCCGAGCGGATCACTGCGCGGGCAGTAGTGGAACTGGGGCGCACGCCCTGGCTGTCGGCGCTGAAGCCCTGGAACGGCAGGGACACGGCGCTGGTGGACAAGGCGCTGCGCACCGTCGAAATGGAGAGTTTCGCGCAGCGCGAATGGGCCACCCTTTCCGGCGGCGAGCGGCAGCGGCTGCATATTGCGCGCGCGCTGGCGCAGCAGCCGGGGCTGCTGCTGCTGGATGAGCCGACGAACCATCTGGATATCCACCATCAGCTGTCGATCCTGGAATGCATCCGGAACCTGAAAGTGACCGCAGTGGTCGCCTTGCACGATCTGAACCAGGCAATGACCTGCGACCGGGTGGCGGTGCTGTCAAACGGGCGGCTTGCCGCTTTGGGGCCGCCGCAGCAGGCGCTGGCCCCGGAAACGGTGTCCGAAATCTTCGGGATCAAGGCCCGCTGGATGCATGGCGCAAACGGCGCGGACCCGTTTCTGTCGTTTCACCTTGCCTGAGACCAAAGCCAAGGCAGTCAAGGCCCTGGTTCAGCCGTTCCCTATCACTGTTAGGATCTTGTTGCGCTGGATCTTCCCGGACGGTCCCTTGGGAAGGTCTGGCAGGAAGTGGATTTCATCCGGCGACTTGAACCGTCCCAGCCGGGACTGGCAGATCTCAATCAATTCAAGCGGTGTCAGGCTGGACCCCTCGCGGACCGTGACCGCTGCCTCCACCGTTTCGCCATAACTCTTGCAGGGGCGGCCAAAGGCGGCGGCCTCGATCACATCCGGGTGGGAGTAAAGCGCCTCGTCGATCTCGCGCGGGGCAATGTTTTCACCGCCCTTGATGATCAATTCCTTCAGCCGTCCGGTGACGAAGACATAACCGTCGTTGTCGGTCCGGCCCAGGTCGCCGGTGCGCAGCCAGCCGTCCGGGGTGAAGGTGCCGGCGGTGGCCTCAGGATTGTTGAGGTATTCCAGCATCACATTGGGGCCGCGCACCGCCAGCTCGCCTTCGCTGCCATCGGTGATGGGGGTTTGATTGGCGTCGAGGATGGCGACTTCATTGCCATAGGCAATGCCGGGGGAGCCGATCTTGCGGGTGCCCGGTGGGGGCGGGTTTGACAGGATCTGGGCAGCGGTTTCCGTCAGCCCCATGGTTTCGATGATGGGCATGCCAAAGCGGCCCTCAAACGCATGCTGCACGTCAGGGGCCAAGGCTGACGACGCCGAGCGGCCAAAACGGATGCGGGCGCGGGTGCTGTCGACGGGGTCTAGGTCCGAATGCAGCAAGTGCGAGATAATGGTGGGCACCACCGAGAACCAGGTCGCCTGCGACCAACCGGCATGGGCCCAGAACCGGCTGGCGGAGAAGCGCGCGCACATCGCCAGCGAGCCGCCGGAGATCAGCGTGCCCATCACCGTCACGCAAAGCCCATTGATGTGGTAGATCGGCAGCACGCAAAGGCCGCGATCCTGTGGGGTCAGCTCATGTGCGACGGCAGTGGTCCAGCCGCCGGCCAGCAGGCTGGCGTGGCTGTGCACCACCCCCTTGGGCTGGCCGGTGGTGCCGGAAGTGTACATCAGCAAAGCGTGGTCCCCGGCAGAGAGCGGGTGCAGCTCTGCCGGCGGACCACCAGGGGCTGCCTGCCTGTCCAATGGGGAGAGGGTAGACAGATCGGCAGTCTGCTCAAACAGGTCCAATTGGCTGTCATGCACAAAGGCAAAGCGGGCGCCGCTGTGCTGCAGCGCGTAAGACACCGCACTGTTGCCTGCGACCAGGTTGATCATGGTGGCGCGGAAGCCGCCGTAGAGCACGCCGAACAGGCACTCCAGCGCCTCGCGGCCATTGGGGTGCAGGATGGCGATGCTTTCGCCTTTGGCGATGCCCTTAGCGGTCAGATAGCGGGCAATGGCTTGCGCCGTATCGCGCAGCTCCTGCCAGCTCAGATCGGGGCCGCCGTCCGGAAAGACAAAGCCGGTTCCGCCCTCTTCTGCGCGTGTGTCGAGCCAGCTGCGGATGGTTCCCTTGGGCGGTTCCATCATTGGCCCGCCTCCGCCCAATAGCTGCCAAAGATGTCCTGGAGCGCGGGTTCGCGGGCCGGGATTTCGCGCACGATTTTAGTGGTTTGCACGAAATGGCGCCAGTTGAGGTTGGTGTCGATCGAGTTGCCGCCCCAGCTGCCGCAGCCCATCGACAGGGAGAACGGCATTCCGTTGGTAAAGGCGCCGCCGGTGGCGAAGGTATGGGCCTGGTTGACGATCACCCGGCACGTGGGCATGTCGCGGCCCATTTGCACCGCGCGGCCGTCTTTGGCTGTGTGGACGCCGATGGAGTGGCCAGCGCCCTGATAGTCAAGGATACGGGATGCGATGGCTTTGGCATCGGCGAAATCCGCGGCCCGGTAGACGGCCAGAATGCGGCTCAGCTTTTCGCCCGACAGCGGGTGGTCCGGGCCGATGCCCTTGGTTTCCACCGCCAGGAACTTGGTGTCTGCGGGGACTTTGCCGGACATATCCAGCGCAGCCAGCATCTTGCCGGCGTCCTGGGCGATGACTTCGCGGTTCAATTGTCCATCGGGCCAAAGCCTGGAAATGATACCGGCGGCGTCTGCTTCACGTACCAGCGCGCCGCCTTCCCGGGCGAGGGCTGCGATGAACTGATCATAGATTGCATTTACTACCACCACGGAGTTCTCCGAGGAGCAGGAGGTGGCGTTGTCAAAGGTCTTGGAGGCGGTGATCTTAGCGGCTGCATCCGCCAGGTCTGCGGTTTCGTCCACGATCACGGTCACATTGCCGGCGCCGACGGCCACAGCGGGCGTGCCGCAGGACTGGGCGCGGTGGACGTTGTTCTGGCTGCCGGTGCAGATCACCCTGTCGGAGGCCTCCATCAGCGCCTGGGTCTTGGCCTTGGAGCCGGGCGCAGGGATCATCTGCACCAGATCCGGGTCGAAGCCCAACTTGGCGAACTCCGCATGGATATAGGAAAGCAGAAGCTCGCAGGAGGCGACACCCTTGGGCGAGGGGGCCACCACGATGGCATTGCCGCCTTTCAGCGCGTTGATGATGTTGTTGGCAGGCGTGGCCGCAGGGTTGGTCGAGGGGACAACGGCGCCGATCACGCCAATGGGACGCATGATTTCGGTGATGCCGGTCTCCGGGTCGTCACTGATGATGCCGTCGGTCTGCACGCCGGCAATGTCGCGCAGCAGGCCCAGCGTCTTGCGGTGGTTCTTGGTGATCTTGTCTGCCACATTGCCAAGGCCGGTGGTTTCCACTGCCAGCTCGGCCAGGGCGCGGTTGCGGGCGGGCTCCATGATGGCCCAGCCTGCCGCCAATGCTGCCTTGTCATACTGCGCCTGGCTGCCGCCTGCCTCAAAGGCCTTCTGGGCGGTGCGGGCGCGCGCCACGATCTGTTCCACCCCGGCGGTGCCGGAGGCGAGTGCGTCCTGAGCGTTCATGTCTTTCCTCGATTGATTGTCCGGGGCAGGGGCGCTGCCTCGGAGGGTTTCGGCACAAGGGCCTGCTGACCTTCGCCCTGCACCGCTGGCGCGAGGCGAATTTTGTGTCCGGCCAGTGAATTTACCCGCAGCGGTCTGGTTGACCGGAAGGGTAAGTTCGCGCCGCCGGGTGCAAAATTCACCGCGTCCCGAAGGGATTTCGCCCAAATCCGCCATCTCTGCGCTAATTCCGCTTGAAATGGGGCCACCCTTACTGCGCGAAATTGCCTTGTGCTGGCGGATTTTGGCAGAACCCAGCGGCGCAGGGCGAAGGTCAGCAGGCCCTAGGGATCAGAGCCCGGCCAGAAGTTCCTTCAGCGTCTGTTCGCGCGCCGCCCACATCTCCTTGACCTCGTCGCGGGTCATGATGTGCATGGGCGAGCCGCCGGCCTGCATCTTATTGGCGACGCGCGGGTTGGCGAACATCTCAGGCACGGTGGCGGCAAGCTCGTCGATCACCTCTTGCGGTGTGCCTTTGGGCACCATCACGCCGCGGAAGTTGACCGAGGAATTGTCCACGTCCAACCCCTGCTCCTGCATGGTGGGCACATCCGGCAGAAACTCTGAGCGCTGCAGGTCGGCGACGCCCAGGATCTTCACATTGCCCGCTTCCTGCGCGCGGAAGGCATCGGACAGGTTGTTGACCCCGCCCATCACCTCACCGGCGATCACCGCTTTCATGGCCGCTGCGCCGCCACCCTTGGTCGGGATATAGGCCATCTTGACGCCAGCCGCCTTTTCGATCTGCAGCGCGGCGATGTGGTGGCCCACAAACAGGCCGGCACCGGAGAAAGTCAGCTTGCCGGGGTTTTCCTTAGCGTGGGCAATCACGTCCGCCATCGAGTTGAAGGGGCTGTCAGCCGCAACCACAAACACCGCCGGGTCGGCGCCCCAATTGGCGATGGGTTCAAAGCTGTCGGCAGAATACTGCACGCCGCCTTTGATCGACTGGGCGATGAAGTGGGGCACGTTGTAGGCCGCCAGCGTGTAGCCGTCGGCATCGGCCTGGGTGGCAAACCAGTTCCAGCCGACACGGCCGCCCGCGCCGGGCTTGTTGATGATGGCGATGGGCATTCCCAGCGCGTCCTCGTTGCCGGCGGTCATGGTGACAATCCGGGCCTGGAAATCGGTCGCCCCGCCGGCCCCGTAGGAGACCATCATCATGATCGGCCGCTCTGGATATTCCTCAGCCATGGCGGTGCCTGCCAGGCCCATCAGCGCTATGGTGGCGCTTGCAATCAGTTTCTTCATTTTCTTCTCCTCCCTATTGATTTCGGACCGGGTTGAAGCCGGTCAGAACAGAATTTCACGCGGCGTGTAGACGCTCAGCAGCTTGGCAAAGAGGCCGTACATCACTGCCACGAACACAGCCGTGATCAGTGAGCGCTTGGCCCAGGTCTTGCCCCCGGAGTGCGGCGCCGGGTCGTAGAGCGACAGCAGAATGAAAAAGGCGATGGCGGTGGCGGTGTAGAACCCCAGCGCCTTGGCGGCCCAGAAGACATAGACCGCCATCACCGCCAACCCGGGCACCATGCTGATGAACATGGCTCGCGAGATGCCCGAGCCGACCTTGCTGAGGCCCAGGACTGCCTTGCCGAAGGTCCAGCCCGCCAGCACCACAAAGACGGATGCAATCAGGCGCGGGAACAGGAAAGCCTCGGCAGGCTGTTGCGTATAGCTGACCCAGGCAACCCAGATCCCAACGGCAAAGACCAGGCCGGAGCCAAGGATGTGCTGAGACCGGTTCATGCCTGCGCCTCCTCTTTGGTGGTGTAGCGGCGGGTCCGCAGCTCCATCCAGGCCGAGTAGGCGATGGAGGCGACGACCACGGCGATCAGGAAGATGTTCAGCCCGCCGGACAGGAAGTAGCTGGCCTTGCCCACTGTGGCGTCGGCGATCATGCCGCCCTGGATGAAGTTGGACTCTGCGATCGGGCCCAGGATCAGCCCCAGCACCAGCGGCGCGGCGGAAAAGCCGAAACGCTCCAGGAAATACATGCCGATGCCGAGGCAGGCCATGACATAGACGTCGCCCATCGAGCTTTGCACCGAGTAGGCGCCGAAGACCGAGAGGGCGAGCACGATGGCGGCCATCACCGATTGCGGCACCTGGGCGACGCGGGCGGCGAGGCCTGCCACATAGAGGCCGAAGAGGCACATCAGAACCTGGCCCACCAGCATCGAGTTGATGAAGGTCCAGGCCACATCCGGGTGGTTGTCGAACAGGTCGGAGCCCGGGAAGATGCCGTGGATCAGCAGCCCGCCCAGCAGCACGGCAGCGGTGGGGCTGCCGGGGATCGACAGGGTCAAGAGCGGCACCAGCGAGGGGCCGACCATGGCGTTATTGGCGGATTCTGCGGCGATTACGCCTTCGCTGTGGCCCTGGCCGAATTTCTCCTTCTCCGAGGAGAACTTCTTGGTCTGATCATAGGCCACCAGCCCGGCAATCTGGCCGCCGACGCCGGGGATCAGCCCGATGATCGAGCCGGTGATGGTGCCGATGCCCAAGGCACGCGGACGGCGCAGCAGTTCCTTGGTGGCGTCGAGGACCGAATGTTTCTGCACTTCGATCACCTCGGCGCCCTGCGCACGGCGGCCCTTGGCGAACATGGTCAGCACCTGAGGGATGGCAAACAGTCCGATGAGGGCCGCGATGATGTTGATGCCGCCGCCCAGCGACGGATGGAAGATGAAGCGCTGGGCGCCCATGATGTCGTCAAAGCCGATGGTCGCCAGCCACAATCCGATGCAGCCGGACAGCAGGCCTTTGACAACCGAGGCCGAGTCCAGAGAGCCGATCACCGTGACGCCCAGAATGGCCAGCCAGAACAGATGCGAGGGGCCAAAGGCCAGCGCCCATTGCGCCAGAACCGGCGTCAGGAAGATCAAGAGCAGCACGCCGAAGATGCCGCCGACAGCCGAGGCCAGGAACGACAGCTGCAGCGCTTTGGCGCCCTTGCCCTGTTTGGCCATCTTGTGGCCGTCCAGCGTGGTGGCGATATTGGCGGGCGCGCCGGGGATCTTCAGCAGGATCGCGCTGACCGCGCCGCCGGCCACGGTGGATGTATAGGCAGCTCCCAGCAGGATCAGGCCCTGAACCGCTTCCAGATGGAAGGTGAAGGGGATCAGCAGCGCCACTGCCATGGTGGGGGAAAGCCCCGGGGTCGCCCCCAGGATCAGCCCGCCAATCGTGCCGCCCAGAAGCAGCAGGAATGACAGCGGTGAGAATACGTCTCCGAAGTAAAATATGAAGTCCATTCGGGGCCTCCCAACCCGGCTGATCGCGCTTTTGCTTTTGTTGACAAAACAGGTTAGGCCATGAAAATAGTATTGCAAACGTTTTCATAAATCTTACCGGAGGAGCGGGGATTATGGCGCCAAAACAGAAGGGTAACGTGGATATCGTTGCGGTGGCAAAGGCAGCCAAAGTGTCACCCTCCACGGTGTCGCGCACCTTCAATCACCCCGATCTGGTGAGCCCGGCGACTCGCAAGAAGATCACCCGCGCGGTGCAGAAACTGGGCTATGTCCGGAACCGCGCGGCGCAGATGATGCATGGCAAGCGGTCAGGCACCATCGGGCTGGTGGTGCCGACCATCAACCACGCGATTTTTGCCGAGGTGATCCAGGCGTTCTCGGATGCCATTGACCAGGCCGGCTTTACCCTGCTGCTGGCCTCGCACGGCTACGATCTGGACCGGGAATACGCGATGGTGCGCAAGCTGATGGAGCACCGGGTGGACGGCGTGGCGCTGATCGGGCTGGAGCACTCCGACGCCACCGCCCGGCTGATCGCACAGCAGGAAACCCCGGCGATGGCGATCTGGAACTACGCGGAGGATGCGGAGCTGCCCTGCGTTGGCGCCGACAACCGGCAGGCGGGCCGAATGGCGGCAGAGCATCTGCTAGGGCTGGGCCACCGCGACATTGGTCTGATCTTTCCCGACACCCGCGGTAATGACCGGGCCTGGCACCGGCTGACGGCGGCAATGGAAGTGCTTGAAACCCATGGTATTTCCGTGCCCGGCGAGCGGAAATCCGAGGCCCCCTACAGTGTTTCCCAGGCCAAGCAGGCGGCCTTGGAGCTGCTGTCCGGGGCGTCGCGCCCGACTGCCTTGCTTTGCGGCAACGACGTGATCGCCCAGGGCGCGCTCTACGGGGCGCAGAATTGCGGGCTGCAGGTGCCGGATGAATTGTCCATCATGGGGATCGGCGATTTCAAAGGCTCGGCAGATATCGAACCCGGCCTCACCACAGTGCGGATCCCGGCGGAAACCATCGGCACGCTCGCAGGCGAGCGGTTCACCAGCTATATCACCTCAGAGGCGCCGGAGGCGTTCAAACTGTGCTGTGAGCTGGAGCCCATCCTGCGCGGCACAACTGCGCGGATTTGAGGAGGGCAGGGGTATGAAATTCGGCTTTATCGGCACCGGGGTGATCACCGAGGCCATCGTCACTGGTCTGCTGAAACAGGAAGGCGCTGGGCACGAGTTCCTCTTGTCCGAGCGGAGCCGCGCGGTTTCAGCCCGGCTGGCGGCAGCCTCGGCACAGGTGCAGGTCACGGCAGACAACCAGGAGATCGCGGATCAGGCGGACATTCTGTTCCTCGCGGTGCTGCCGCAGGTGGCCGAGGAGGTGCTGCAACCTCTGACCTTCCGGGCAGGCCAGAAGGTGGTGAGCCTGATTGCCACGGTGACGCATGAGCGGCTGCGCAAATGGATCGGCGCTGACGTGGAGCTTACCCGCGCAATCCCGCTGCCTGCCGTGGCGGACCGGCGCGGGGTAACGGTTCTCTACCCGGAGGATCAGGCCATGGCTGGTCTTTTTGCGGGGCTGGGTACGGCCGTGACAACCAGCACGGTTGAGGAGTTCGATGCATACGCAGCCGCCAGCGCCCTGATGGGCACATATTTCGGTGTGCTGGAAACTGCATCGGGCTGGCTTGCGGCGCAAGGCTGCTGCGAAGATGGCGCGCAGGCCTATCTGACCGGTGTCTTCAGCGGGCTGGCAAACCGGGCCGAGGCGGACAGAGGCAGCAGTTTTGGCACTCTCAGGGAAGCACACTCCACCCCGGGCGGCCTGAATGAGCAATTGTTCCAGATGTTTGATAGTGCAGGCGGCAGCAAAGCTTTGACGGACGGGCTGGACAGTATCGCGGCCCGGCTGCGGACGGCCAAGCTGTAGATCCTGGCAACTCAGGCAGGCAAGTCCGCGGACAGATCGCAGGACCGGATAAAGGCGCAGCATTCCTCTGTCAGCGCGGCAAAACGGCTGCGTTCGCGCTGATACAGATACACCTCGCGCTTGTCCGGCAGGTCGGCGATGGGGCGGAAGGCGGTGGTTTCCGGCATGAAACGGGCCACGGTCTGGGGTAGCACCGTCACCCATTTTCCGGTCCGCACCATGGTGATCAGCGAATGGGTGTTGTGGATGGTCACATCGGCCGAACCGCTGGCCGCGACAAAGCGTTCGTTGCGGATCAGATCGCACAGCGCGTTGCGCACGAAAGAAGCGCCGGTGATTTCGGCGATCACCGGCGGATGCTCCTGCAGCACCAGCGGGTGGTCGGTAGAGCAGACCAGCCCGAAGCGGTCCTCGAACAACGGCACCGCCTTGACGCCGTTCACCGGGTGATAGCCCGAGGCGATGCCGATGTCTGCCTTGCCCTCGGCCAGCGCGTCCAGCACCTGCTGGGTATCGGTATCGCGCAGCTCGACCTTCAGTCCCGGGTAGCGTTCTGTCATGTGCTCCAGCACAGATGGAAACACCAGTGCCGCGACCGACGGCACCGAGACGATGCGGATCAGCCCGTGGATCGCCTCCGCCGCCATTTCGATGCTCTGCAGGGTCTGATCGAACTGGCGCACCTGTTTCTGGGCCAGTTCAAAGACTTGCTCGCCCAGCGGCGACAACTGGTTCTTGCGCTCGCCTTCGAACAGCTTCTTGCCCAGATGCTCCTCCATCTGTTTCAGCGTCATTGAAACAGCGGATTGCGTCCGGCCCAGCCTGTCCGCCGCCTCAGACAGGTTCCCGGTTTGCGCCACGGTGCAAAAAGCGCGCAGCATTTCGATCTTCAGGGCCATGACTTCAGAATAGTTGAAATTGCATTCAGTTTATTGAGTTTGACTGATGCGGGGGCGGAAGTCCATCCTGCTGCAAACCTGAAATTCAGCATCTGGGGCCCGTACCGTGACCAAACTGAACCTGATTGCCGGCGAATGGCTGGCTGGCGAAAGCGAAATCGAAAACCGCAACCCGTCGGATCTGAGCGATCTGGTTGGCATGTTTGCCCAGGCCAGCGCCGATCAGCTGGAAGCGACCCTGGATCAGGCTCAAGTCGCGCAGCGTGAGTGGGCTGCCTATGGCCTGGAGCGCAAGCAGGCGGTTCTGATGAACATCGGCAATGAGCTGATGGCCCGCGCCGAAGAGCTGGGCACGCTGCTGAGTCGCGAAGAAGGCAAGCCGTTGGCCGAGGGCAAAGGTGAAGTCTACCGCGCCGGCCAGTTCTTCACCTACTACGCTGCCGAATGCCTGCGCCAGATCGGTGAAAACGCCAACTCCGTGCGCCCGGACATTGAAGTCGACGTGCGCCGCGAGGCTGTGGGCGTTGTCGCCATTATCTCGCCCTGGAATTTCCCGACCGCAACCGCGTCCTGGAAGATCGCGCCGGCGCTCTGTTACGGCAACGCCGTTGTCTGGAAGCCCGCCAACATCACCCCGGCGTCCGCCGTGGCCCTGACCGAAATCATCGAGCGCCAGGACATCCCCAAGGGCCTGTTCTCGCTGGTCATGGGTTCCGGCCGCTCGATCGGCCAGCGACTGGTCGAAAGCCCCAAGGTGAACGCCATTTCCTTCACCGGCTCGGTGCCGGTCGGCAAGGGCATTGCCGCCGCAGCGATCCAGAACCTGACCAAAGTGCAGATGGAGATGGGCTCCAAGAACGCGCTGGCGGTGATGGACGACGCCGACCTGGATCTGGCCGTCACCCTGGCGCTGGGCGGCGCCTTTGGCGGCACCGGTCAGAAATGCACCGCCTCCTCCCGGCTCGTGGTCCACGCAGCCGTGCACGACGCCTTTGTTGAAAAACTGGTGGCAGGCGCACAGGCAATGAAAGTGGGCCACGCGCTGGAAGCAGGCGTGCAGATGGGCCCGGTGGTCAGCGAACAGCAGCTGAATGAGAACCTGGCCTATGTCGATCTGGGCACCTCCGAGGGCGCCGAACTGGCCTGCGGCGGCCAGCGCCTGGAGATGCCGCACGAGGGCTTCTACATGTCCCCCGGCGTGTTCCTGAACACCACCAATGACATGCGCATCAACCGGGAGGAAATGTTCGCGCCGCTGACCAGCGTGATCAAGGTCGGCAGCTATGACGAGGCGCTGTCTGTGGTGAACGACACCAACTTCGGCCTGACCTCGGGCATCGTCACCCAGTCGCTGGCCCGCGCCACCCACTTCCGCCGCAACGCGCGCACCGGTGTTGTGACCGTCAACCTGCCGACCGCAGGCACCGATTACCACGTGCCTTTCGGCGGCCGCGGCGACAGCTCCTATGGTCCGCGCGAGCAGGGCAAGGCAGCGGCGGAGTTCTATACGACCGTCAAGACCGCCTACATCAGCGCCGGCAAGCCGGCCTGAGACTGAAACCTTGGCAGTGCCGCGCAGCCGGGCTGCCAGTTAGCAGAAGCGCCCGTCCATCTTCTCTCCCCTAGGACGGGCGCATCTCGCCCGCTGTCTGAACGCTGGGTGCTGGATTTAGAAAACCGAGGTGCTTGAATGACCGGATACCGTATCGACTGCCTGCAATATGCCAACTGGTCGGAAAAGATCTTCCGCCAGCTGCGTGAGGGCAACGTGGACGCGATCCATGTCACCATTGCCTATCACGAGAACTTCCGCGAGACGGTTCTGAACTTCGAGAAGTGGAACCGCTGGTTCGAGCAGTACCCGGACCTGATCATGAAGGGGCAGTGGGCCTCTGACATCGACACGGCCCGCGAGACTGGCCGCACCGCGGTGTTCTTCGGTTTCCAGAACCCCTCGCCGATGGAAGACGATATCGGCCTGGTCGAGATCCTGCACACCCTGGGTGCGCGTTTCATGCAGCTCACCTACAACAACCAGTCGCTGCTGGCGACCGGCTGCTACGAGGCCGAAGATCCCGGCATCACCCGCATGGGCAAGCAGGTGATCAAGGAGATGAACCGGGTTGGCCTCGTAGTAGATATGAGCCATTCTGCCGACCGCTCCACCATTGAGGCGGCAGAGATCTCCACCCGCCCGATCGCCATCACCCATGCCAACCCGCACGAATGGTCGCCCGCGCTGCGCAACAAGAAGGATGATGTGATCCGCGCAGTCACCGGCCATGGCGGCATGCTGGGATTTTCGGTCTATCCGCACCACCTGAAAGACAAGGGCGCCTGCACCCTGCAAAGCTTCTGCGAGATGATTGCCCGCACCGCCGACAAATACGGGGTGCAGCACCTCGGCATCGGTACCGACCTCTGCCAGGATCAGCCCGACAGCGTCGTCGAATGGATGCGCGTCGGCCGCTGGAGCAAGGAAATCGATTACGGCGAAGGATCAGCCGCCGCTCCGGGTTTCCCGGAAATGCCAAGCTGGTTCAAGGACAACCGCGACTTTGGAAACATCGAAGAGGGCCTTCGCGCGACGGGCATGAACGATGACGAGGTCAGCGGCATCATGGGCGGGAACTGGTACCGGTTCTTTGCCGAAAACTTTGGCCCAAAGGGATAGGTCATGGAAACAACCGCGCAGACAACAATATCACGACGGGACCCGGCGCAGGTGATGCGCCTCAGCCAACTCGGTTCCTTGCATCAGTGCCGCCTCAGCTTCATGCGGGTGCTGACACGGCGCATGGCCCGGGAAAACTGGAGCTTTGCGCGGCCCAAGTTCGATATTGATGCCAAGGGCGTCGGCGTGGCGGTCTATACCGCCACCGGCCCTGCGCGGACCTATTCCCTGATTGCCTTCGCCCACGACCTGCCGCCGGAAATGCGCTCGGACCGGGTGATTGCCACCGCCTGGGACGCGACCTTCACCCTGTTTGACGGGGTGCCGACGGACGCGGATATTGAGCGGCTTTCGAAGAACGTGCCCTATCAGGAGGCAGGCCGGGTCAACGAGAAATCCCTGTCCGTCTCCCGCGCCAACCGTTCCGTGCGCCTGTGGGCGCATTTTGTCGATGCGCTGTCGCAGGGCCGGCAGCCGGACCTGGCGCAGGTAGAGGCCGTTGGCTATCTGATGCGTACTACTGCGGTCTACGGCTCAGGCAAGCTGGGTGCCGCGGACCGCGAGGCGATTGCTGGCCGGGAAGAGCTGAATGCGCCGTTCCAGGCCGAAATGCTCTCTGTCTTCCTGACCCGTGCCTTTGTGCGTGACCTGGTGGAACATATGGCCCGTGCCAAGGGCGGCGATCAGGCGGTGCCGCTAGCACCCGAAACCGCGCAGCGTCTGGGCATCGGCAACTCCACCGGCCTTGGCATGGCGCCCTATATCGTCAACCACCCGGTGCTGTTCAACAACTGGATCATGGCCCGGGAAGAGGCGATTGCCCGGGTGCGCTCGGTTGAAACCGCCTCGGCAGAGGAAGCCGCTTGTTTCCGCCGGATGTTGCGGCGGAGCGAATTGTCGGCGGCGCGCTGGCGCTCCGAACACCCGGTGCAGATCGAGAAGCTGGCCAGCCTGCACAAGGACCTGGAGGCGCTGGCGGCCTGGGTGGCGGCGGATGATCTGCTGAATGACCGTCCCTGGGACCGGCTGATCCGCTGGAGCGAGACAGCCTTGGGCCTGGAAGGGCAAGAACTGGCGGCTTCGTTGATCCTTGAACCCTATGCTGGCTTGGTGGACGGGCTGTCCGACTGTATGGCCGATGCCAACAAGGACGCCTTCATTATCGACGGCGCGATGCCTGTTGTCCAGGTGCGCCAGCTCATTGAGGACAGCTTTGGCTGGGCGCTGGATCTGGACTGGGCAGCGCGCGAAAACATTGCCCGCGCCTGGTATGTCTCGGAAGAAAAGCTGGAGCCGCGCATGGGCGAACGCTTTGACGAGCCGATTGCCGAGTATGAGCAGCCGCTCGCCCCGGCCCGCGACGCGGCCCTGGCCCATGCGGCGCTGGCAGATTGGGACGGACAGGAGCGGGTTGCAGCCTTCCTGCTGCGCCACCCGGAACACCGCCACACTGTGCGCCGGGCGCAGATGAGCCAGGTGGCGCCTTACGGCGAGATCCGCAGCAACACTATCAGCGACCGGGTGCTGCCGATCGACATGCTGCGGGCGAAACTCTCGTTCTTCGGCGCCACCCATTTCGATCCGCGCTCGGACCGCTGGGTGCGGATCTGCATGTATGCGGGCGCGCCCTATCCCGACGATTTGACCACCGCCAATGCGGACCTGTGGGTGTACCCGGAGGCAGACCAATGAGCTATGCGCTGAACGAAGTGGAAGCCACCGCCAAACGCGCCGCCCGCGGTGCTGGATATGACTGGGGCCTGGCCGAGGAAGCCGCCAAGGCCACCCGCTGGCTTTGTGCGCAGGGGTTGGACGGGGCTGCCGTGCTGGCCGGGCTGCTAGAGGCCGGATATGCCGCTGACCTGGCCGCACATGTGCCGCAAGGCCTGCAAGGGGAGTGGCGGGCCGAAGCACCGCTTTGCCCGCTGGCCGCCGGTGCCGCGCTGTCGGATTGCGCCGGGCGCCTGCAAGAGGCTCCGCAATCCATGGGGCCGGTTGCACAACCTGCAATGATCCTGTCCTTTGCGGCCCTGGCCGCCCGCCGACTTGGCACCTGCGTCGCGGTAGAGGGCGAGGGGTTCCAGGCGGTGACCGATGGCGGCGCGCTGCAGATCGAAGGCACCCTTCCGGATGCCGCCGCCAGCCTGACCGTCCGTGCAGCAGGCAGCATGACTGCTGCACGCCCGCTCCATACCCGTGCAGAACCGGATGAGGCGGCCTGGGCTGTGCTCAATCGCTTCGCTCATAAAACCTACGCTCCGGCCACCGAGGAGTCGCGCCTGCTGGGCGCCGGCGCCGGGCTGTCGGACAACGACTGAAGAGGCACCGAAATGACTGAAACCCAAAACATGTCCCTCGCCGAGATCGAGGATATCGCCTTCCGCGCACTGGTCGCCGCCGGCACGTCCGAGGCCAACGCCCGGCCACTGGCGGTTGCCACCGCGGCGACCGAGGCTGATGGTGTCGCCAGCCACGGCCTCGCCTATATCCCGATCTACGCCGAGCATGTGCAATGCGGCAAGGTGGACGGGCAGGCGGTTCCGGCACTGGCACGCCCGCGTCCCGGTGTCATCGCGGTGGATGCCGCCACCGGCTTTGCCCATTCCGCCATCGACCAGGGCTTTGAGGCGCTGATCCCGGCCGCCAAAGAGCAGGGCATCGCGGTTCTGGCGATCCGCAACAGCTATAACTGCGGTGTTCTTGGCTATCACACCGCCCGCCTGGCCCGTGCCGGGCTGGTGGGGCTGGGCTTCACCAACGCGCCGGCCTCCATCGCGCCGTCGGGTGGCAAGAAACCGGTGGTCGGTACCAACCCGTTCTCGATCGCCGTGCCGGGCGAGGGGGGCGAGCCGGAACTGCTGATCGACCAAAGCGCCAGCACCATCGCCAAAAGCGAGGTGATGAAACACGCCCGCGAGGGCAAGGAAATCCCGCTGGGCTGGGCTTTGGACGCCGACGGCAACCCGACCACCGATCCGGACGCGGGCCTCAAGGGCTCGATGGCACCGTCGGGCGGCTACAAGGGCGTCGGCGTGGCCCTGCTGACTGAAATCATGGCTGCAGCTCTGACCGGCGCCACCCTTGGCATCAACGCCTCGCCGTTCTCCGGCACCGCAGGCGGCCCGCCGAAAACCGGCCAAATGTTCATCGCAATCGACCCGGGGGCGACATCAAATGACGCTTTTTGTGCTGGAATGGCCGGGATCGTGGAAGCAGTACGCGGGCAGACTGGCGCACATCTGCCGGGCGACGGGCGCCGCAGCAAGCGGATTAAGGCCCAGACCGATGGCGTCGCGGTCAGCGTGGCAACGCTGAACAGGATCAAAGCCCTTTTGGGCTGACGCCAATCCCCGGCGGGACCGCAACCCGCCGGACATCCCGCACCCCGGTGCGGCACGTGCGAAACGGGAGGAAACGCATGTCAATAAAGCAACCTTTTACGGATTTGGAGATCAAGACCTCCGACGATGGCTTCTATAAGGGGCACAGCGTCGAGATCGCCTTGCTCAGCAAGGGGATCATGGTCGCCCTGGTTCTCTGGGCATTGGTCTGGCCGGCAAACGCCACGGGCGTGCTGGGCAGCCTCAACTGGCGTATCCTTGAGGATTTCAACGCCTTCTACATCGTCATCGTCGGTTTCTTCGCCTTTTTCCTGTTTGTGGTCGCCGCATTGCCGCAAACAGGTAAGCGGATCATGGGGGGACCGGGCCAGGGCAAGGAGTTCTCGGACTTTTCCTGGTTCTCGATGATGTTCGGCGCCGGTCTGGGCGTCGGCCTGATGGTCTTTGCAACCGCTGAACCGCTGGGCCTCTGGGGGTCCAACCCGGTGGTCCTGGCACAGGAAGTGACCGGCAACACCGAAGAAGCCGTTCAGTCCGGCTTCCGCTACACGTTCCTGCACTACGGCTTCCATGCCTGGGCGATTTACGTGGTGACTGGCCTGTCGCTGGCTTACTACGCCTATACCCGCGACATGCCGCTGACCATCCGGACCGCGCTGACGCCGCTGTTCGGCCGGCTTATGAACGGCTTCCTGGGCCACGTCGTTGACGTTCTGGGCGTTGTTGCCACCATCCTGGGTGTCTCCGTGACCATCGGTTTCGGCGTCTCCCAGTTCGTGGACGGCGTTTATGCGATCACCGGCATGGAATGGATGATGGACATGAGCGGCGACGCGCCTGCTCCGGGCACTGTTGGCCTGCTGGCCGGCCTGTTCGCGATCATGGGCCTGTCGATCATCTCGGCTGTGTCCGGCGTGGGCCGCGGCGTGAAGTATCTGTCGAACCTGAACCTGGTTCTGTCGATCATCCTGCTGCTGACCTTCGTGGTTTTTGGCTCCTTCATGTTCGCCATGACCACCTATGCCTCGGCCTTCGTGGACTATATCCTGCACTTCGTCTCGCTGAGCTTTGGCGCCTATGGCCCGCAGTCGGCGGCTGAGTTCTCGGCGGCGCTGCCGGCCGAAGCGGCCCCTTATGCGGATGCGCTGCGCGGCGGTGCCACCAACGCCTGGGGTTCCTTCGACGGCTTCAAGTCGGGCCTGGAAGGCGAAGCGGCTGCCCTGTCCGACGACGTTCTGGCAGCATCCTACGCAGCGGGCGAGGCACAGCGCCAGTTCGGCTGGCAGGCTGGCTGGACCACCTTCTACTGGGCCTGGTGGATCGCGTTCTCGCCCTTCGTGGGCCTGTTCCTGGCGCGCATCTCGCGCGGCCGCTCGGTGCGTGAGTTCATCATCGGCTGTGTGTTCGCCCCGGCACTGGTTTGCTTTGCCTGGATGACCATCCTGGGCGGCACCGCCATCGACCTGGAACTGAACGGCGCAGCAGAAGGTGCCATCATCGGTGCCTCCAACACTGCCAAGCTGTTCGTGACCCTGCAAAGCATGATCGACGGCGGCCTGCTGTCCGGCATCACCATCATGTGCGTGGTGCTGATCATGACCTTCCTGGTCACCTCGGCGGACTCCGGCATCCTGGTGATGAACACCATCATGTCCGGCGGCGACCAGAACATCGGCAACAAGCACAAGATCGTTTGGGGCCTGATCCTGACCGCGGTGATCGGCACTCTGCTGTTTGCAGGCAAGCAGAACGGCGGCGCCGACCCGATGGAAGCGCTGAAAAGCGCGATGATCATCGGCGCGCTGCCCTTCACCATGGTCATGGGCCTGATGTGCGTGTCTCTGGCCAAGGCGCTGTTCCGCGACGGTCAGCGCGAGAAGGCCGCGGAAAGCGCACCTGCTGAGTAAACCTGGCCTCAATAGCAAAAAGCACAAAAAGGGCCGGAGGAGAAATCCTCCGGCCCTTTTCCGTTCCGCCTAGCCGGCCTGTGCCTCCAGCTTGAACCATTTCAGCATCCGCTCCAGTGCGCTGCCGCTGCTGCCCGGCATCCGGTGCTGCAAGAAATAGCTGTGGGCACGGTCCGACACCGTAGGCCCCAGCCGTATGATTTCACCGCAAGCCAGCGCGTTGTCGACGATGCCGGTCCAGCCCAGCCCGACCCCTTCGCCGTGGCGCACCGATTGCAGAAGGAACGGGTAGGCGTCAAACTCGGCCGCGGTGCCGAATTGCGGCGGCGCAAGGCCAGCCTGCTCAAACCAGCTTTGCCAGGTCAGGAAGCCCGGGTCGAAATGCAAAAACAACTCCGGTGGCAATTGCGAGATATCCGTGGCGGCTTCGGGATGCGCCTCAAGGAAGCCGGGGCTGCAGACGGGAAAGGCTTCAGCCGGGATCAGCGGAAAATAGGGGCGGTCGGGCATCCGGGACGGATCCCAGACCACCGCAGCGTCCAGCTGGGAGAGGTCGATATCGCCCAACTGGTCAGTGGTCACCACCCGCACCCTGTTGCCATCCAGGTAAGCGCGCAGATCCGAGTACCGCGGCATCAGCCATTGGTCGGCAAAGCCGAAGGTGCAGGCCAGCGTGACTTCGCCCGTATCGGGGGCCGCCAGGACTTCGGTCCATGTCTGATCCACATGGCCAAGCCCCAATGCAATGGCATCGGCCAGCCTGATGGCATTGGCGGTGGGCGTGATTCGGTTGTTGTTGCGTTCAAACAGCGGCTGGCGCAGCCGGTCTTCCAGCGCCTTGATATGGCGCGAGACCGCAGGCTGGCTAAGCCCCAGCTCCGCCGCGGCACGCGACAGGCTGGCATGGCGCACCGCCACCTCCAGCACCAACAGGGCATTCAGCGATCCGGCAGTGGGGCGTATCGAGCGTTCCATCAGGAAATGTTAGGGAGGCCATGCGGTTTTGACCAGTGGATATTGGCGGGTGCAAAGATAATCTGGGCCGGACTGACCCTTTCAACGGACAACAGCCGAGACCATCCCATGCCGCAGCGCCCTCTCTCCCACATTCGCGTTCTTGACTTCGGCCATTACCTGGCCGGCCCCCTGACCGGCATGATGCTGGCCGACATGGGCGCCGAGGTGATCCGCATCACCCCGCCCGGCGGCACTGGCTTTGACGGTCCGGCCTTCGACATGCTGTCGCGTGGTAAGCAGGCGCTGGAGCTGGACCTGAAATCGGACGAGGGCCGCGCCACCGCCATCGCGCTTGCCAAACGTGCCGACGTGGTGATCGAGAACTTCCGCCCCGGCGTGATGGACCGCCTCGGCCTCGGACCGCAGGTGCTGCGCGCTGCCAATGATCAGCTGGTGTACCTGTCGCTGCCGGGCTTTGCCTCAACCGATGCGGAACTCGCGGACCTGCCCGCGTGGGAGGCGGTGATTGCCGCTTACACCGGCCAGTTCACCGACATGGGGCTGAACCGTCGCCTGATGGGCATCAACCCCTCGTTCTCGCCGCTGACCCTGGCCTCGGCCTATGGCGCCAGCTTTGGTGCAATGTCGGTGCTGTTTGCCCTGAACGCGCGGGAGCAGAATGGCGGCGACCATATCGAGGTGCCGCTTGCCGCCGCCCTGCTGGAAGGGCTGGTCTATAATTGCGAGCAGATCGAGGACTATCCCGAGCGTTACAAATCCCCCCGCGAGGTGGAGCTGGACCGGCGCGCCACCGAAGGCTTGCCGATGAACCTGGCGTTTGAGGAGCTGTCGGAATTCCTCGATCCTTTCTACCGCACCTATACCTGTGCTGACGGGCGCGGCTTCTATGTGGTGAGCGGCTCAGTCGCCACCCACCCGCGCCGGGTGCTGGAGACGCTGGGGCTAAAAGCGTTGGCCGACGAATTGCCGGATTTCTCTGCCTACCTCGACACCAAGGATTGGCCCGCCGAATGGTCGATGCGCAATTACCCGGTGGGACCGTCCGACCGCGAGCGTGTCTCAACGGCGATGAAACAGGCGTTCCTCACCAAACCCGCGCATGAGTGGGAGGCGCTGTTCGGCGCCGCCAAAGCGCCCGCCACTGCGCAGCGCTTTACCAAGGAGTGGCTGGACGACCCGCATGCGCTGGCCTCGGGTCTGGTCTTGCAGGTGGAGGACGCCAAACACGGGCCCATGCGGCAGATGGGCAATGTGGCCTGGCTGTCAGGTGATGAGGGTGCGGCGCAGAAATCCAGTGCGGTGCAGGCCGATCTGGCGGCGCTGCTGGCGGACCCCGAACGCGGCGGCACCAGCAGCCGGGAGGGCAGGGGCTGGCTTGACGGGCTCAAGGTCGTCGACCTCACCAATGTGATCGCCGGTCCGACCATCGGCTCTACACTGGCCCGCTATGGCGCCGAGGTGACCCTGGTGCAGGCGGTGGAGCCGTCGGTGGACCCCTGGAACACCGTCGTCTTCGGCATCCACGCGCAGCGCGGCAAGGAGAGCATCCTGCTGAACCTGCGCAGCGAGGAAGGCCAGGAGGCGCTGGCGCGGCTGATTGCGGACGCCGATGTGATCACCATGAACGGCACCGATGAGCAGCGGGACAAGCTGGGACTGTCGCCTGAGCGGCTGGCCGAAATCAACCCACGTCTGATCCTGGTGCAGCTTGATGCCTTTGGCGGACCTCTGCGCGGGCCGAAGTCGGATCATTTGGGCTATGACGACCTGGCGCAGGCGGCAACCGGCGTGATGGTGCGTTTCGGCGGCGGCATGGAGACGCCGGAGGAGCACGCCCATTTCGGCACCATCGACGTGCTGACCGGCTTTTGCGCCTGTGTGGCCCTGGGCGGCGCGCTGCTGCGGCTGAGGGAAACCGGCAAGGGCGGGGTTGCCCGCGCCTCGCTCGCGGGCGCCGGCAACCTGATCCAGGCGCAGTTCATGTATGATCACGAGGGCCGGGTGCCTTTCGATGAACCCACGGGCCGGGGCGCCCTGGGCTGGGGCCCGTTCTACCACTGCTACCAGGCCGCCGACTGCTGGTTCTTCTTTGCCGCCCCGACTGAGCGCGGCGCAGCACTGGCGCGGGTGCCGGAGCTGTCGGACTTGGCAGAACTGCCGGAAGGCCAGCTGCACGCCGCGCTGTCGGAACGTTTTGCCAGCCAGCCGCTGGACTATTGGCGCGCGGCCTTTGCCGGCACCTCGGCTACGGCGGTGCCGCTGTCCTCGCTGCACGAAACCCGCGACGCGGCGCTGCAGCTGGAAAGCGAAGGAGGTATTGACCTGTCCGGGGCCACCTTCCGGGTCATCCGCCACGACCGGCACCCGATGGGCCGTTGGTGCGATCTGGTGGCGCCCAATGCGGTGCGCCCGCAGGCCGGCCGCATCACTATCCCTGGCCCGGCGCCGAAATACGGGGAAAGCACCCGCGCGATCCTGGCGCGGCTTGGCTTTTCCGAAGGTCAGGCCGAAGCGATGATCGCCAGCGGCGCCGCGGGCGAGAGCTGGTCGGTGAAATACCTCCCGGAATGACCTGCAGAACCGCTGCAGGAACTGTTCAGGGGCGCTCCGGCAGAGCGCCCTTTTGGTATTCGCCATATTGCAGGGAATTGGAAATTATTTGGCGGTTTGATGTGTCTGGTTTTCCATTTCTGGATTAATTTGTGAAATTGTTATATGCTGGTGTCCATGCCAAATGAACCTGCCTGCCGGGCAATTCGGGGTTGCCCGGATCGTCCGGAGTGCCGGGAAAGGGGGCGGGATGCTGATTGCGGTCGTACTTGTGCTGATCGTGGCGGGGTCTGTCGCGTTCCATCTGCTGAGCCCATGGTGGTGGACGCCGATCGCGTCGAATTGGGACTATATCGACAATACGCTGGTCATAACCTTCTGGATCACCGGGGCGGTCTTTGCCGCTGTGGTCCTGTTCATGGCTTTCTGCGTGCTCAAGTACCGGCACCGGCCCGGCCACAAGGCGGAATTCGATCCGGAAAACAAGAGGCTGGAATGGTGGCTGACCGGTGTGACTGCTGTTGGCGTGGCGGCGATGCTGGTGCCCGGCCTGTTTGTCTGGCACCAGTTCGTCACCGTGCCGGAAGAAGCCACCGAGCTGGAGGTCTTTGGCCAGCAATGGAACTGGGCCTACCGGCTGCCGGGCGAAGACGGGGTTCTGGGCACCGCGGACGCGGAATGGGTGAGCGGTGAAAATCCCCTGGGCGTCAACCCGCATGACCGCTTCGGCAAGGATGACATCATCGTCGAGGGCGGCGAAGTCTATCTGCCGGTGGATCAGCCGGTAAAGCTGCTGCTGCGCTCGATCGACGTCCTGCATAATTTCTACGTGCCTGAGTTCCGCGCCAAGATGGACATGGTGCCGGGCATGGTCACCTACATCTGGTTCACCCCGACCCGCACCGGCGCGTTCGAAGTGCTCTGCGCCGAATATTGCGGCACCGCGCATTCCTTCATGCGCGGCTATGTGACAGTGGTGGAGGCGGAGGAATACCAGGAATGGCTGCAAGAGCAGCTGACCTTTGAAGACTATGCCAATGCGGCGTCTGAACCCGCAACAAAACTGGCAGAACGGTAAGGGCCGTGCCCGGCCGCGGGCGGAAGCGAAGCGCCCGCTCCGTTTTGCCGGAGGCAAGTCTCCGGATTGACGGGGCGGCCGGGCGCTGCCCGGTGTGCCGCCGGGCGGAACAGTGCCAGGTTGGCGCGCAACAGAACCAAGCAGTCCCGGGAGGAACGGAATGACCGACACCCTGCCTGACCACGACAGCAATCTGCCACCGCGCGAGGTTGCCGATGTGATGCCGCCGCATGCGCACAGCTGGATCGGCAAATATGTCTTCTCGCAGGACGCCAAATACATTGCCATCCAGTATTCCGGCACCGCCGTTGCCATCGGCCTGGTGGCCCTGGTGATGTCCTGGCTGATGAGGCTGCAACTGGGCTTTCCCGGCACTTTCGACTTCATCACGCCAGAGGCCTATTACCAGTTTGTCACAATGCACGGGATGATCATGGTGGTCTATCTGCTGACCGCGATCTTCCTGGGCGGCTTCGGCAATTACCTGATCCCGCTGATGGTCGGTGCCCGGGACATGGTATTCCCCTTCGTCAACATGCTCAGCTATTGGGTCTACCTGCTGGCTGTCCTCGTGCTGGTTGCCAGTTTCTTTGTCCCCGGCGGCCCCACCGGCGCAGGCTGGACGCTCTACCCGCCGCAAGCTGTTCTCTCCGGCACCCCGGGTGGTGCGCAAGGCGGCATCATCCTGATGCTGGTGTCGCTGATCCTGTTCATCATCGGTTTCACCATGGGCGGGCTGAACTATGCCGTCACCGTGCTGCAAGCTCGCACCCGCGGCATGACGATGATGCGGCTGCCGCTGACGGTCTGGGGCATCTTCACCGCCACCGTCATGGCGCTGCTGGCCTTTCCGGCGCTGTTCGTGGCCTGCGTGATGATGCTGTTCGACCGGCTGCTGGGCACATCCTTCTTTATGCCCACCCTGGTCGAGCTGGGCGAAAAGCTCAGCTACGGCGGCGGCAGCCCGATTGCCTTCCAGCACCTGTTCTGGTTCTTCGGCCACCCCGAGGTCTACATCGTGGCGCTGCCCGCCTTTGGCATCGTCTCCGACCTGATCGCGGTGCATGCGCGCAAGAACGTCTTCGGCTACCGGATGATGGTCTGGGCCATCGTCATTATCGGCGCGCTCAGCTTTATCGTCTGGGCGCACCATATGTATGTCTCGGGCATGCACCCCTGGTTCGGCTTCTTCTTTGCCACCACCACGCTGATCATCGCCATCCCCACCGCGATCAAGGTCTACAACTGGGTGCTGACCCTGTGGAAGGGCGACATCCATCTGACCATCCCGATGCTGTTTGCGCTGGGCTTCATCGTCACTTTCGTGAACGGCGGGCTGACGGGGCTGTTCCTCGGCAATGTGGTGGTCGATGTGCCGCTATCAGACACGATGTTTGTGGTTGCTCATTTCCACATGGTGATGGGGGTGGCACCAATCATGGTGATCTTCGGCGCGATTTACCACTGGTACCCGCTGATGACCGGGCGGCTGCTGAACCAGGCGATGGGGCATATCCATTTCTGGGTCACCTTCATCGGCGCCTATGCGGTGTTCTTTCCGATGCATTACGTGGGGCTGGTCGGCGTTCCGCGGCGGTATTTTGAGATCGGTGAGCCGGAATTTCTGACCGCGCCAGTGGGGGGGGTGAATGCTTTCATCTCTTCTGCCGCGCTGATTGTGGGGGCGGTGCAGGTGCTGTTTCTGTTCAACCTCTTCTGGAGCCTGCGACGCGGCCGCGCCGCTGGCAGCAACCCCTGGCGGGCCGCCTCGCTGGAATGGCAGACGCCGGACATCCCGCCCCGCCACGGCAACTGGCAGGAATTGCCCAATGTCTACCGCTGGGCCTATGACTACAGCGTGCCCGGCGCGCCCGAGGACTTTGTCGCCCAGACAGATCCCTGGGTCCCGGACGGGGAGGGCAGGCGGCTGTGACGGTCATCCTTGCCTTCCTGGCGCTGGTCGCCCTGGCCGCAGGCCTGTGGCTGTCGCAACAGCGCCTGGCCTCCAAGCCCTGGCTGGAAACCGGCATCGCGCCGCTGGCGGGCCATGGCCCGGGCAAGGCGCCGGGTGTTCTGTTCATTGCCGTGTTCCTGGTGGTGGCGGGCGGCCTCTTTGCCATGCTGGGCAGCGCCTTTGTCATGCAGATAGAGGAAACGCCGTGGGAGCTGGTGCCGCTGCCGGGCCGGGTCTGGCTCAACACCGCACTTCTGCTGCTGGCCAGTTCTTTTCTGCAATTCGTGGTGATCTCGGCCCGGGCCGGCACCGCGCGCTGGCTGAAGGCCAGCCTGATTGCCGCCAGCATCGCAACGCTGGCCTTCCTGGCCGGACAGGTTCAGGTGTGGCTGGCGCTGACCGAAGACGGTTACAGGCTGGACGGCGTTCCGGCAGCGAGCTTCTTTTACCTGATCACCGGGTTGCACGGGCTCCATGTGATGGGCGGCATCATCGCCCTTGCCGCCCTCTGCCTGCGCCACGCCGGGGCAGGGGACGTTAAGGCGCTGCTGCCGGGGGTGCGGCTCTGCGCGCTTTACTGGCATGTGCTGCTGGCCTTCTGGCTGATGCTGTTTGCGCTGCTGCAGGGCTGGGGCAACGCCTTTCTGGCGCTGTGCCGTGCCGCCGTGGGATAAGGGGGGGAGGAGAGATGGAGAGCAAACTACAAGGCCAGGACCAGACGCTTCTGCAACAGGGGCACAGCGGCTTCGCCGCCGACTGGGGATCGGACCAGCGGGTGTTCAAGAAGGTCTCCTGGGGCAAGGCGATGATGTGGATCCTGCTGCTCAGTGACACGTTTATCTTTGCCTGCTTCCTGGTCGCCTACCTGACCGCCCGCAGCTCCACCACAGTGGAATGGCCCAACGCCAGCGAGGTCTTTGCCCTGCATATTGGCGGCGCAAACCTGCCGCTGATCCTGATCGCCATTATGACCTTTGTGCTGATCTCCTCCTCTGGCACCATGGCGATGGCGGTGAACTGCGCCTACCGCAAGGCGCGCAAGGCCACAGCGCTTCTGATGCTGGCAACCGCCGCGCTGGGTGCGACGTTCGTGGGGATGCAGGCCTTTGAATGGACCAAGCTGATTTCCGAAGGCGTGCGCCCCTGGGGCAACCCCTGGGGGGCAGAGCAGTTCGGCGCCAGCTTCTTCATGATCACCGGCTTCCACGGCACCCATGTCACCATCGGGGTGATCTTCCTTGTGATCGTGGCACTCAAGGTCTGGCGCGGCGAGTTCGACCGCGACCAGCGCAGCTGGATGTCGGCGGGCAACGGGGACTATGAGGCGGTAGAGATCATGGGGCTCTACTGGCACTTCGTCGACCTGGTCTGGGTCTTCATCTTTGCATTCTTCTATCTGTGGTAGGGGGCCGCCATGACAGACACACCGCACACAGTGGACAGCAGCCATGCTGCGCATGACGAGGGGCAGCAGCATCCGATCAAGCTCTACTTCGTGGTCTGGGTGCTGCTGTTCGTGCTCAGCGCCGCCTCTTACTGGGTCGACTATGCTCAGCTGCAGGGCCTGTTGCGCTGGAGCCTGATCCTGATCTTCATGACGCTGAAGGCCGGGCTGATCATTGCCGTCTTCATGCATATGGCCTGGGAGCGGCTGGCGCTGATCTATGCGATCCTGCTGCCGCCCCTTGCGATGATCGGGCTCTTGGCGATTCTGATCATCGAGTCGGACTACACGGCTGAGACACGTGTCATTGAGTTTGGCCAAGGAAGTGCAGCAGCCGAATAACCGTACCGTCCGGCCGAAGGCCGGGCAGCGCCTGACCTTCCCCATGGGAAGGCGCTATCGCGCCCACCCAAGGTCAGGCGCTGCCCTTCGCTTTGTATCCCAAAGGCTGCAACGAAAAAGGCGCCCCGGTTCCCCGGAGCGCCTTCTTTTCAAGTAAGGCGCAGGTTACGCTGACAGATCAAACCGGTCGGCATTCATCACCTTGACCCAGGCCGCCACAAAATCCTGCACGAACGCCGCTTCGCCATCACCCTGCGCATAGACCTCGGCCAGCGCCCGCAGCTGCGAGTTGGAGCCGAACACCAGGTCCGCCCTTGTGCCGGTCCATTTCACCGCACCGCTGGCCCGGTCGCGGCCCTCATAGGTGCCGTCGTCTGCCGGTTTCCACTCCACACCCATATCGGTGATATTGGTGAAGAAGTCGGTGCTGAGGGTACCCACCCGGTCGGTGAAAACGCCATAGGCAGAGCCGCTGTGGTTCGCACCCAGAACCCGCAGGCCGCCGACCAGCGCGGTCATCTCCGGCGCACCCAGACCCAAGAGCTGCGCCCGGTCAACCAGCATCTTCTCGGCCGGCACGCTATAGGCCGCCTTCTGGTAGTTGCGGAACCCATCCGCCTCCGGCTCCAGCACAGCAAAGCCTTCAACATCAGTCTGCTCCTGGCTGGCATCAGTCCGGCCCGGGGTAAAGGGCACCTCTACCGGATGCCCGGCAGCCTTGGCGGCTTCTTCTACACCGGCACCGCCGGCCAGCACGATCAGGTCCGCCATGGAGATCTTCTTGCCGCCAGCGGCACTGCCGTTGAACGCGTTCTGGATATCTTCCAGCACGCCAAGCACGCGGGCCAGTTGTTCCGGCTGATTTACCTCCCAGTCCTTCTGCGGGGCCAGGCGGATACGGCCGCCATTGGCGCCGCCGCGATGGTCCGAGCCACGGTAGGTCGAAGCAGACGCCCAGGCGGTGGACACCAGCTCAGAAACCGTCAGCTCCGAGGCCAGCACCCGGGCTTTCAGATCGGCGATGTCATTGGCATCCACCAGCGCGTGATCCACCGCCGGAACCGGATCCTGCCAGATCAGGTCTTCAGACGGCACGTCCTCACCCAGGTAACGCACCTTCGGCCCCATGTCGCGGTGGCACAGCTTGAACCAGGCGCGGGCAAAGGCATCGGCAAACTTCTCCGGGTTGGCGTGGAAATCGCGCGAGATCTTCTCGTACTCCGGGTCCATCCGCAGCGACATGTCCGCGGTGGTCATCATCGGTGCATGGCGCTTGCTGGGATCATGCGCGTCCACCACCATATGCTCCGGCGCCACGTCCTGTGCGTGCCACTGCTGGGCACCCGCCGGGCTTTTCTCCAGCTTCCACTCATAGCCGAACAGAACGTCGAAATAGCCCATATCCCAGGTGGTCGGATTCGGCTTCCAGGCGCCCTCGATGCCTGAGGTGGTGGTGTCGCCGCCCTTGCCGGAGCCGTGCTCATTGATCCAGCCCAGGCCCATGTGCTCCATCGCAGCCGCTTCCGGCTCAGCACCAACCAGCGCCGGGTCGCCTGCGCCATGGGCCTTGCCGAATGTATGGCCGCCGGCCACCAGCGCCACGGTTTCCTCGTCATTCATGCCCATGCGCGCAAAGGTGTCGCGCACGTCATGACCCGAGGCCACCGGGTCCGGATTGCCGTTCGGCCCCTCCGGGTTCACATAGATCAGGCCCATCTGCACCGCCGCCAGCGGGTTCTCCAGATCACGCTCGCCGGAATAGCGGTTGTCGCCCAGCCACTCGGTCTCAGTCCCCCAATAGATGTCTTCCTCCGGCGCCCAGATATCCTCGCGGCCGCCGCCAAAGCCGAACACCGGCCCGCCCATCGAATCAATGGCGCAATTGCCCGCCAGGATCATCAGATCACCCCAGGAGATCTTGTTGCCGTATTTCTGCTTGATCGGCCACAAGAGGCGGCGCGCCTTGTCCAGGTTGCCGTTGTCCGGCCAGGAGTTCACCGGCGCAAACCGCTGGTTGCCGGTGCCGCCGCCGCCGCGGCCATCCGCGGTGCGGTAGGTGCCGGCGCTGTGCCAGGCCATGCGAATGAACAGCCCGCCGTAATGGCCGTAATCCGCAGGCCACCAGCCCTGGCTGTCGGTCATCAGCGCCATCAGGTCCGCTTTCAGCGCCTTCAGGTCCAGCGTCTTGAACGCATCGGCGTAATTGAAATCAGCGCCCATCGGGTTCGACTTGGGTGAGTGCTGATGCAGGATCTTCAGGTTCAGCTGGTTCGGCCACCAATCCTGGTTCGAGGTTCCGCCGCTGTCGGTGTTCAGCGCCGCACCGTGCATCACCGGGCATTTTCCTGCGGGATTATTTCCGTCCATTATTCTCTCCGATCGTGGCTGCAAATTCTGATGTGCTACGTGGCAGAAGGCGTTTGGGACCTGTGCGGCAGCGTGACTGCAGCCCGTGGTCCGCCTTGAAATAAAAGCGGGCCAAAGCTGCGAATGCCGGTCCTCCCTGTCTTCCTGAAAATGAGGCTAGCAGGGAAAAGTGATTGGCTTAAGTTGCATTTTTTCATCGCGGTGATAATGAAATCCTATGATCAATGTGACCCTCCGCCAAATGCGCTACTTCGAGGCGCTGGCCCAGCACCGCCATTTCGGCCGCGCAGCCGAGGCCTGCGCCGTGTCTCAGCCGGCATTGTCTGTTCAAATCAAGGAATTGGAGGAGGTGCTTGGGGTGCAGCTGGTGGAGCGCGCGGCTCGCCAGGTGCGGCTAACAAGCTTTGGCGAGGATCTGGCGGACAGGGTGCGCGGCATCCTGCGCTCGGTGGATGAACTGGGCGAACTGGCGCGCGCCTCGCGCGAAGGGCTGGCGGGGCGGCTGCGGCTGGGAGTGATTCCCACCATCGCGCCCTATCTGCTGCCTGCAATCGTCGGCAATCTGACCCGCCAATACCCCGAGGCCGATATCAGGGTCCGGGAAACGGTCACGCCAAAGCTGCTGGAGGAACTGGGCGAGGGGCGGCTGGATACCGCCATCGTGGCGCTGCCGGTTTCGGAGCCCGCGTTTGAGGAGGCGGCGCTGTTTTCCGAAGACTTTGTTCTGGTCCGCCCGGGCGAGGATGCGGGCAAACCGGTGCCAGGGCCGGAAGGCCTGCGTGAAATGCGGCTCTTGCTGCTGGAGGAAGGGCATTGCTTCCGCGACCAGGCGCTGTCGTTCTGCAATATGCAATCCGCCGCCCCGCGCGAGCTCTTGGACGGAAGCTCGCTGTCCACGCTGGTGCAGATGGTCAGCGCCGGAATCGGGGTCACGCTGATTCCCGAAATGGCGGTGCCGGTGGAAACCCGCTCAGCCGTGGTTTCGGTGGCCCGCTTCGGGGATCCGCAACCATCGCGGACAATCGGCATGATCTGGCGGCGCAGCAACCCGCTGGCCCGGCAGCTGATGCAGGTCGCCGCAGTGGTTCAGGAAACCGCGGAAGATCTGCGTCGGAGGCTTGCTGTGCAGGCCTGACTGCCGGGCCGGCGCCAGACCCGGAAACCGGTGCAACGGTGCCGGTTTGCCTGAAGGCCAATCGCCTTTAGCGTGATTGGTGCGTAAAAAACACGCTCACATCGAATTGAGAATCCATCCGTTTCCAGCCGGAAGACGCTTTGTTAACGTTCCGTTAATAATAAATAATTGAAGCAGGCATACAGGCAGATGAAAACGGGCTTTCGTGGCACGTTTGTTATTTCCTGGTCGCAAACCGAGATCGACGGCCTCCCGGCCGCACCGGTGGACGCTCTGGATGTGGGGGCGGCTTGGTCCTGGCACGGCGATGCTGTGCGGGTGGACGGGCCGGCAGGGCTATTGCGGCTGGATATGGCAAACGGCGAAGCAGAGTTGCGCCGCCGGGCGGCACGGTCGGTGCGCCGTCTGGTCGGGGCTGCGGTGCAGAACCGCACGGATGTTGACGCGGTGGAAGTCGACGAGCCGCTGATGGACAGCAGCTTTGTTGTGACCAATGGCGTGCAAAGTTACACTGTTACCCTGATCGAAGTCGGCCCGGGCCAGCGCCCGCTGCTGATGTTCGTCGATGAAATCCCGCCCCGCGGCGCCGATCTCTGGGTGGTGCATCACGCGCTGGGCAGCATCCATTCCGGCCGGCCCCAGGGCGAATCCGGGGTAATCTGCTTTACCCCCGGCACCCTGATTGCCACGCCCGGCGGCCCCAAGCGGGTCGAGCAGCTGCGCGAAGGCGAAAAAGTGCAGACCCGCGACAACGGTGCCCAGGAAATCCTGTGGATCGGCTCGCGCCGGATCAGCGGCGCCCGGCTGTTCGTGATGCCCCGGCTGCGCCCGATCCGCATTCACGCGGGCGCGCTCGGCATTGACCGGCCGGAACAGGAACTGCTGGTCTCTCCCGACCACAGGATGCTGCTGCGCGGCGACCGGGTGCGGGCGCTGTTCAACACGTCTGAGGTCCTGGTCGCTGCCAGCGATCTGGTCAACGGCAGCACCATCCAGCCCGACGCCTCAGTGCGCGAGGTGACCTATATCCATCTGATGCTGGCCAATCATCAGGTGCTCTGGGCCAACGGGGTGGAAACAGAGAGCTTCCATCCCTCCAACGCTTCGCTGATCACGCTCAGCGAGGCCGACCGGGCGCGGCTGTTCCGCCTGCAGCCGGAGCTGGAGCGCAATCCGCTGTCCTATGGCGCTCATGCGCGCCGCAATCTCAGCACGTCAGAGGCGGTGATTCTGGGCCACGAGGCCGCGTAAGGCGGGCCATTTCCCTGCCGTTCCGGCGGCCCTGATACCGGCGGCGGGCAAAATGCCCGCCTCGCGGGCGGAATTTCCGGCGAAACTGCTCCGGTTCGTGTTGACTCTGCCCCGTCCCCTTATATAAGCGCGGCTTCATTGGTGTTGGTGGCCCCCGCAAGGGGATGCCTGTCATGCCCGGATCCTGGATGCGGAGCAAGAGGACAACGCCCTTCGATTGTTGCGGGTGATCCTGGAGCAGGTGAACACAGACGGTGCAGTGGCAGATGCGATTGCAGCCCGGAATGTGGGAGCCGGTTTTCGGAAACAGCTGCAATGCCATTAAAGAAGGAGATCAGCCGTGACCAAACGCACGTCTGCCAAGTACAAAATTGACCGCCGCATGGGCGAAAACATCTGGGGCCGCTCGAAGTCCCCGGTCAACCGCCGCGACTACGGCCCGGGCCAGCACGGCCAGCGCCGCAAGGGAAAACTGTCCGACTTCGGCATCCAGCTGCGCGCCAAGCAGAAGCTCAAGGGCTACTACGGCGACCTGACCGAAAAGCAGTTCCGCCGCATCTACGGCGAAGCCGTGCGTGTGTCCGGCGACACCGGTGAAAACCTGATCGGCCTGCTCGAGCGCCGCCTGGACGCCGTCGTCTACCGCGCCAAGTTTGTGGCCACCGTCTTTGCGGCCCGCCAGTTCGTGAACCACGGCCACGTGACCGTGAACGGCAAGCGCGTGAACATCCCCTCCTACCGCGTCAAAGAAGGCGACGTGATCGAGGTCCGCGACAAGTCCAAGCAGATGGTTGCCGTTCTGGAAGCCACCCAGCTGGCTGAGCGCGATGTGCCGGATTACATCGAAGCCGACCACTCCAAAATGAAAGCAACCTTCGTGCGCACACCCGCCCTGGGCGACGTGCCGTACCCGGTTGTGATGGAACCGAACCTGGTCGTCGAATTCTACGCCAAGAACTAAGCCTTCTGCCCCTTGGGCATCTGGCGGAAGGGCTGTCCTCTGGGGCAGCCCTTTTTCGTTTGCCCGCGGTCCAGCCGGATCCGCAAAAGCCGGTAGCCCTGCGCGCCGCCTGCCACTATCCTGACAGCAAAACGACAGGGAGTGAGAGATGAAATCCGTATTCAAAGCCGCCGCCGCGGCTGCCGTCTGCCTGGCCGCTGCCGCCGCGGGCGCCGCACCGTTGAAACTGGCGCCGGCAGACCCGCAGCCCTCTGGTGTCAAGCCGGGGCTGGCCGTCGTCTACGCTTATCCCCATGACGTGAAATCTCTGGCAGAGGCCTCCTCGGCGCTGAAAATCTCCAGCGAACCGGGCCAGCCTATCGCAGGCCTGGACAATCGCGACACGGAAGAGGGGCAAAACACCCTGACCGCCAAACGGGCGCTGAACGTGGTCGCGCGGATTACCGGCTATGTGAATATCACCCAGCCCGGTATCCACAGCATCGACTTCCTGACCAACGACGGGCTGCGCGCCACGATCGGCGGCCAGGTGGTGGGTGAATTCGATGGCCGTCAATCCTGTGACAGCACAATCCTGACAGAAGTCGAAGTGCCTGCGGCCGGCTGGTATCCGGTTGATATCCTCTATTTCCAGCGTCAGGGCACCGCCTGCCTGCACATGCGCATGGGGCCTGAGGGCAAACGCCCGAAATGGATGAAAGACAGCGCCTTCGGCCACTGACCGGCTGCGGCTTCTTTCTGGTTGCAAATACTCCAGGGGGAAGCCCGCAGGGCTGGGGGCAGCGCCCCCCACCTCCGTTACAGCGGCAACGGGCGTCCCTCTGCGATGGCCTCCATCGCAAAATAGGACGTCACGCTGTCCAGCTCCACGCCGGAGATTAGCCGCTGATACACCCTGTCATAGCTCGCCATGTCCTCGGTCACCACTTTCAGCTGGTAATCGTAATCGCCGCCGATGCGGTGAAAATCCACCACCTCGGGAATGGTCAGCACATGACGGCGGAAGGTCTGCAGCCACTCCGCTGAATGATGCCGGGTACGCAAGAGCACAAACACAACCAGATCCAGCCCCAGCTGCTGGCGGTTCAGCCGCGCGGTGGAGCCCTGCAGCAGCCCGCTCTCGTTCAGCGCCTTCAACCGCCGCCAGCAGGCGTTCTGCGACAGCCCCACCTTGTCGGCCAGTTCCCGTTGCGACAGGCTGGCGTCCTGTTGCAGCACCCGCAGAATGGCGCGGTCAATTTGATCGGCTGTTTTGCTCATGTGCAGATCATATGACACCGGATCTATGTAATCTACTCAGTAATTGATTAAGTTTTCCCACCTGCTACCGTTCATGATGCCTCCACAGATTTCGGAGGCACGGCATGACACTGGCAGCATTCAAGCAGACAATCGCGCAGGCCGCACATGACGGCACCCTGAGCCGCAGCGTGATCGGCGACGGCGTGATGATCCCCGGTCTCGATGGCGAGGTGCCGCTGGTCTATGCCGACTACGTCGCCTCCGGCCGGGCGCTGCGCCAGGTGGAGGATTTTGTGGCGTCCCAGGTGCTGCCCTTCTACGCCAACTCCCATACTGAGGCCTCTTATTGCGGTACTCAAATGACCCGCCTGCGCCGCGAGGCGCGGGCTGAAATCGCCCGCATGACCGGCGCCACTGGGGATGATGCGGTGATTTTCACCGGATCGGGCGCCACCGCGGGCCTAAACCGGCTGGTCAGCCTGTTCGGCGTGAACGAGGCAGACCGGCCGGTTGTTTTCATCGGCCCTTATGAGCATCACTCCAACATCCTGCCCTGGCGTGAGAGCAAGGCTGAGGTGGTGGAAATCCCGGAAGCCCCCGGCGGCGGAGTGGATCTCGCAGCTCTGGAACAGGCGCTGCAGGACCACGTAGGCAGCGATCTTAAAATCGGCAGTTTCTCGGCGGCCTCCAACGTGACTGGTATTATCACCGATCCGGACCCAATCAGCCGCCTGCTGCATGCCCAGGGCGCGCTGGCGGTCTGGGACTACGCCGGCGGCGGCCCCTACCTGCCTGTCGATATGGGCGGTAACGGGGCTGCGCGCAAAGACGCCGTGGTGGTCTCGCCGCACAAGTTCCCGGGCGGTCCCGGCGCCTCTGGCGTGCTGATCGTCAGCACAGCAGCCGTGCGCCGCCGCTGCCCCTCCTGGCCGGGAGGGGGAACAGTCAGCTTTGTTTCCCCTTGGCGCCATGAATACAGCGGCGACCTGGCAACCCGCGAGGAGGCCGGCACCCCCAATGTGATCGGCGACATCCGTGCGGCCCTGGCGTTCCTGGTCAAGGAAGCCGTGGGGCAGGAGCAGATCGAAGCCCGCGAAGCGCAGTTTGCACAGATGGCCTGGGACGGCTGGTCGGCAAACCCGCGGCTGCGCGTCCTTGGCCACCCTCATGCGCACCGGCTGCCGATCTTTTCCTTCCTGGTCTCGGACGGCGCAGGCAATCCGGTGCACCAGCAGCTGTTCACCCGGATGCTCAGCGACGTCTTCGGCATCCAGGCCCGCGGCGGCTGCGCCTGCGCAGGCCCCTATGCGCACCGTCTGCTGGGCATAGGCCAGGCAGAAAGCGAAACCCTGTTTGCCGACCTGCAGGCTGGCGAGGAAATGAAGAAACCCGGCTGGGTACGGCTCAACTTCTCTTACCTGATGGAGGCGGAGACGGCGGCCTATATCATCGCCAGCGTCAATGAACTGACCCTCAGGGCAGGAGCATTGTCTGCCCGCTACAACGCTGATCCGGAAACCGCACGGTTCAAGGCACTGGTGGCCTGAACCCATATGCGCAGGGCGCTTTCCCGGCCTGGGGAAGCGCCTCACATACTTGTGATATCTAGGCATCACAGCCCGGCGTTTAAAGGGGGAAACTGCGCGGCAAATCCCCCGGGACAGCGCTAACAGGGCCATGGCACACTTCAACCAGTTGTTAAAGAGTTGGAGCAAAGTCATGGCCCTCAAGCTTTCCGCCCCTGTTGGTGACAAGAAACGCATCACCAAACCGGACCCCAAGACCGGCGAAAGCAAATTCAAACCGGTCAAGAACGCCCCCGCCGACGTTGAACTCGTCCGCCTGATGCTCAAGGCAAACGGTTATTCGATCGAGGTCAGCACCAAATGCGACGGGGCTCTGATCAAGACCATCAAGGATTTCCAGAAAAAGAAACTGGGCTTCAGAAAGCCCGACGGCATCGTCGATCCCGGTATGCGCACCTGGAACGCAGGCCTGCCCAAACTGGCCGCAATGCACGCTGCCGACACCAAGATCGAGCGGGTCGAGGTCGTCGAGAACGGCAAGACCAAGCTGATCACCGTTGCCGAGTTCGAAGCCGGCCAGGAGGAGTTGCGCCGCAAGCTGCTGGCTAAGGCCAACATGATGTACGGCCAGGCCGAGTCCTGGGTCGATTTCTGCAATGAGGTCGAGAGCACCCGCCAGGGCAATGACACCTTCCTGAATGCGCTGACTGAATTCGCCGTCAGCGTGGTCAACGATAAGACCGATCCGCCCTGGACCCCGATCCTGAACGCCCGGTCCGAGGCAAGCTTCCTCAAGACACTGACCAGTAAGAAAAAGCCGGACTGGAAAAAGGTTTATAAACAGGACGTCAAGGCGTCCAAGGCCTATAACACCGGCGGCAAGGCCTTCAAGAAATTCATCGACCAGCGGATTGCCACCGCCGGCGGCATCGTCTGGAAACTCGAAGTGGTGCGCGAGGTCTCCTTTGCCGTGGTCGAAACCTATATGACCGCACGGCTGGTTGCGACCAAAGGGATGTCGCCCGCTAAGGCCCATGCTATCGCCGCCGCCAGCACCGAGGCACTGAAATCCAGTGCCGGCCAGCTGGGGGAGCATCTGGCGGGCAACAAGGTCACTTGGGACGGTGCTGCCAAGAAGGTCTTCATCGACAGCTTCATCGCGGGCCTTGCGGGTGCTGCCGGCGGCAAACTGACGGCCAAGCTCTCGGCGGGCCTCGCCGACGACCTGGCCAAGGCCGCAGCCTCCAAATTGTCGCGGGAGATGCCCAAGAAGGCGGTGAAAGTTTTCTTTGAGAAGTTCCTGAAATCCAAGGCCGGCGAGGCCATGGTGACAGAGGCCCTTAAGGAAACCATCGGTCTGGCCAAGCCCCTGATCGAAAAGGGCCGCCCGCCGAATACCAAGGAGATCAAGGAAAGCATCGCCAAGATCCTGACCGCAGGCATCATGTCCGCAGGCGCAGGCAAGGCGCTGGAGAAATTCTCTTCCGGCTTTACGGGGGCTGCAGAAAAGTTCCTCAAGACCAAATTGGCGCCTGCCGCAATGGAGGGCGCGGTCAAGAAGGACCTGATTGCCAAATACGGCACCAAGGCCACGGAGGATTTCATCAAGCTTCACGGTGATGCCATCTATGGCGAGATTGCCAAACAGATCTCCGGCAAAACGCTCAGCAAATACGCGGGCGAGGCGCTGAATGGCGCCGACGGCTCGCAATCGGCCTCGACCATGCAGAAACAGGCCAATGAGGCGATGCGCAAGGACATGGAACTGCGCAAGCAGATCCAGAAGATCATCATGGCCGAAGCCAAACGCAAGATGCCCAAGTCGGCAGCTGCGCATTAACGCAGGCTGCAGTGTCTTGGCGCTGCCGCCGGGGGGACGGCAGCAATGGGGGAGCGTCATCTTGGTGCTTCCCCGTCCGCGTTTGGGCCGCTATGACGGGTTGGAATTAAGGAGCCCGTATTATGACCCAACTCACACCGCAGCCCGGTATCATGGACATTGCTCTGTATCAGGGCGGGGCTGCCCATGTGAAAGGGGTGAGCAATGTTGTGAAGCTCTCCTCGAACGAGAACCCCCTTGGCCCCAGCCCGCGCGCCGTTCAGGCGATGCAGGACGCAGCGGCCAATATGCACCGCTATCCCAGCTCGGATCACGCGGCGCTGCGGCAGGCCATCGGCGAGGTGCACGGGCTGGATCCGGAACAGATCATCTGCGGCGCCGGCAGCGACGAGATCATTGCCTTCCTGTGCCAGGCTTACGCCGGTCCGGGGGATGAGGTGCTCTATACCGAACACGGCTTTGCCATGTACCGCATCAGCGCCCTGGCCGCCGGCGCCACCCCGGTGGAGGTGAAGGAGCGCGAGCGCGTCACCGACGTGGATGCGCTGCTGGCGGGCTGCACCGCCAGGACCAAGCTGGTGTTCATCGCCAACCCCAACAACCCCACCGGCACCATGATCAGCGAGGCCGAGGTGGCGCGGCTGGCCGATGGCATCCCCGCGGGCGCGCTCCTGGTGCTCGACGGTGCCTATGCGGAATATGTCGAAGGCTTTGATGCCGGCGCGGCCGTGATTGCCTCCAGCGGCAACGTCTTCATGACCCGTACCTTCTCCAAGATCTACGGCCTCGGCGGCGCACGGATCGGCTGGGGTTACGGCCCCAAGGAAATCATCAATGTCCTGAACCGGGTGCGCGGGCCCTTCAACGTCTCCAGCACCGCGCTGGCAGGGGCTGAGGCCTCGGTGCGCGACACAGGTTACGTGGACCATTGCCGCACGGAAAACGCCAAATGGCGCGCCTGGCTGGCCAATGCGCTGGCAGAACTTGGTGTTCCATCAGACGTCTCCAGCACCAATTTCATCCTGGCCCGCTTCTCCAGCCAGGCAGAGGCAGAGGCCTGCGACCTGTACCTGCAAGCGCAGGGGCTGATCGTGCGCAGGGTGGCGGGCTACAACCTGCCGACTGCGCTGCGCATCACCATCGGCGACGAGGACTCCTGCCGCCGCATCGCGCAAGGCGTCAAAGCATTCAAAGAGGGGCAGGCATGAGCGAACACGTTTATGGCCGCGTCGCGCTGATCGGCCTGGGTCTCATTGCGTCCTCGATGTTCTGGGCGATGAAACGCGCAGGCCTGGCGGGCGAAGTCACCGGCTATGCCCGCAGCGCGGAAACCCGTGCGACAGCGCGCAAGATCGGCCTCTGCGACCGCGTCTGCGACAGCGCGCAGGACGCGGTCGCAGAGGCCGACCTGGTGGTGCTCTGTGTGCCTGTCGGCGCCATGGGCCCGGTGATGGAAGACATCGCGCCAGTGCTGAAGCCCGGCGCCACCGTGTCGGATGTGGGCTCTGTCAAACGCCACGTGATCGACGCGGTGCAGCCGCACATCCCCGAAGGCGTGCATTTCGTGCCCGCCCACCCGCTGGCAGGGACGGAGCATTCCGGCCCGGAATCCGGCTTTGCCGAACTGTTCGATAACCGCTGGTCGCTGCTGGTCCCGGTTGAGGGCACTGATCCGGAGGCCACCGCCCGACTGCGTGCGCTGTGGGAGGGCATGGGCGCCAATGTCGACGAAATGGACGCCGACCACCACGACCTGGTGCTGGCCGTCACCTCGCATACACCGCACCTGATTGCCTACACGATGGTGGGCGTCGCCGACGACCTGCGAAGGGTCACGGACAGCGAGGTGATCAAATATTCCGCTGCGGGATTCCGCGACTTCACCCGCATCGCGGCCTCGGATCCTACTATGTGGCGTGACGTGTTCCTGACCAACAAGGATGCCACGCTGGAAATCCTGGGCCGTTTCACGGAGGAGCTTTTTGCCCTGCAGCGCGCCATCCGCACCGGCGACGGCGACCACCTGCACGACTATTTCACCCGCACCCGCGCCATCCGCCGCGGCATCATCGAGGCCGGCCAGGACACCGACGCGCCGGACTTCGGGCGGAGCCAGAAGAAGTGATGCGCGCCGGGCTGGCACTACTGACGCTGCTGGCCGCCGTCTGCGCCGGCATAGCATCGGGCGCGGCGCCGGAAACGTCGCTCCAGCCCGCCGCACGGCCCGCGGCCACAGCTTATGAACCCGCGGCCTTTGCACCGGCGGCAGACCTCCGCCCGGCCCTGCGTCCGCAATCTGAGCAGGTCCTTGCCGCGGCGGCCCGTCCGGCTGCGCTGCCGCTGCTGGCCCCCGGGGCCTCCTTACAGCCCTTCGCGCGCCCGGACAGCCTGGCGGAGCAGGTGCTGTTCAAGCGCCGTCAGCGCCGCAAGGGCTCGGTCTGCGGCGACATTGGCATTCAGGGCGATCAAGCCGGCGATATTGCGGGCACGCTGCCCGGCTGCGGCGCCAAGGACGCCGTGAGGGTGCGCGAGATCGCAGGCGTGCGCCTCAGCCAACCCTCGCTGATGACCTGCAACACCGCTCGCGCGCTGAAGACCTGGATCAACCGCGAGGTCGAAACCGCCTTTGGCCGCCGCAACAAGGTGGTGGGCTTGCGCGTTGCCGCCCATTACGCCTGCCGCACCCGCAACAACCGCCCCGGCGCCAAGATTTCGGAACACGGCAAGGGGCGGGCGATCGACATCTCCGGCTTCACGCTTGCCAGCGGCGAGACCGTCACCGTCCTGAAGGGCTGGCAGAACCGCAAGACCCGCAAGAAGCTGAAAAAGATCTGGCGCGCCGCCTGCGGCCCCTTCGGCACTGTGCTGGGGCCCGAGGCCGACCGCTATCACAGGGATCACTTCCACCTCGACGTGGCCCGCCACCGCGGCGGATCCTATTGCCGCTGACGGCACAGACGGCAACCTAGGATCCCCTGTTCATCTGGCCGCAAATATCCCGGAGCGCGAGGCAGAGCCTCGCAGTAACGCCGGGCAGCCAAGCGCCAGCCGCAGCGAGGCGGCGAGCTCCCGCGCCTGAAAGTGCCCCAAGGGGCACATTACAGCCTTGGGCCGGGCGCGCTGCGCGCGCAGTAAAGAACTGCTGAGAGGCGCTTCAGGGGCAGGATTGCCCTGAAGCGCCATTCCAAGTGTGATGGTATGTGCCTGTAAAGGGTAAACGGCGCTATGCGCCACCGCTGCGCGGCCCTTGACAGGCGGGGCGGGCAGGCTGGGGCTGTCAGCGGATAATCAGCCGCGGCGCATGGCCCAGCGGCAGCGGGCCAAGCGTTACATAGCCGTCCGCAAACTCCAGCGTAATATCCAGATTGCGCGGGTTGCCGCTGGCCTCGGCCAGCAGCCCCAGAACCCGCTCCACCGTGCCCCGCAATGCAGGCGCCAGCACGCCGCTGCGTTCGGCCATCAGCACCAGCCCGCGCCAGTTCTCTGCCTGCAGCGCGATCTCGCCCTCCGGCAGCCCCTGGTCATCCACCATCAGTGCGCCGGCTGCCCTGAGACGCAGGCCGCCCCAGTGCGCTTCGGCCAGTTTCAGATCGATACGGCGCGGCTGCGGCCGCCGCTGCTCCAGCGCGGAGCGGTCCCAGGGCACGTCAAAGGCAACCGTCATTTCCAGCGTCAGCGTATCGAACCGCTCCGGCAGCGGCGCGCTGGCCGCCAAGAGCCGCCGCCAGGCCGCGCGCGGTGCAAACTCCCGGATATCTGCCGAGATCCGGTAGGTCTCGGGGCGGGCGGTCTGCACCATGCGCAGGTCCAAGTCGCTGCCGCTCAGCACCGTTTCGCCGCCGCGGGCAATCTGCCAGCTGTCCGCCGCGGCGGCCAGTTGCTCCAGCTCCAGCGCCGTTCCAGGCTTCAGATGCAATCCCGTCTGCAGCCCGTCTGCGGTGATCACCACGGTCTGGTCGAAATAGGACAGCCGCTGTGCCGTGGCCGGAAAGTGCAGCTCCAGCTGCCCCGGCCAGGCGGCGGGGCTCGCCAGTTCCAGCCAGTCTGCCCGCCAGGCGGTGCCGCTGCGCGGATCCGCCAGCGCGGGACGGCTGATACGGGTCTGATGGCGGAACGGATAGCCCTGCGTTTTCAGCCCCGCGTGCTCTGCCTGCCAGCCCCGGCTCTCCTGCGCCGCGAACCAGGCCGCGATCCCGCTCCTCAGCCCCCAGGCCGCTGCTGCCCAATACAGGCTCCACAGCAGAAAAGCAGCAATCAGCAGTTTCGCCAGGCGCATCGGATAGCCTCTTTTGTCCGCAGCAGGATTGCTGTTTATAGGGGAGGAGCAGAAAGGGCCAGACAACATGACGATGTGGGTATTCGGATACGGATCACTTCTTTGGAACCCCGGTTTCCCGGTGGCGCGGCGCGAGGTTGCGGTGCTGCACGGCTATGCGCGCTCCTTCTGCATGTCCTCGGTCCATCACCGCGGCAGCGAGGAAAAGCCCGGCCTGGTGCTGGCGCTGGACGCCGTCCAGGATGCCCATTGCAAGGGCATCGCCCTGGCGGTCGAAGCAGGCCACGAGGAGCAGACCCTGGCAGAGCTGCGCGAGCGCGAGCTGATCTCCTCGGCCTATCTGGAGCGCGACCTGGAAGTTGAGCTGGCGGATGGCTCCATGGTCACCGCCGTCACCTATGTGATTGACCCGCATCATGTGCAGTATTGCGGTGGCCTCAGCCTGGAAGAACAGGCCCAGATCATCGCCCATGCGGTGGGTGGCCGCGGCCCCAATACCGAATACCTCTACAACACGGCGGAGCATCTGGCCGAGATCGGCCTGCATGACAGCGATCTGGATTGGCTGGCGGGCCGGGTACGGGAAATCACCGCTTAAAGCCTTCACAGGGCCGGCCGGGACGAGGCTGGTTTCTTGTTTTAGAGGACCGCCTCAGCCACAGGCCCGGCCTGCCGCGCCAGCGGCAGGCACGCGTCCACCCGCCCCGCGGCGGGCGCGTGCCGCTTCCACCCGGGCGAACGCTCAGTTCCAGGATTGGGCCAGGATTGGGACACAGTGCCGGTTCCTTCCGCCGTTTCAGCCGGACAGCCATAAAGCCTTGGCGCTTTTGACACTTTGCTTATAGGCTGCGAACGCAACACGAGCAGACAAATGTGTCAGGAGCCACAGAATATGGCGCAGCCAGACCGCAAGACCCGGCCGCAGTTCTCCCAGCCGGTGCGGCAGATCATCATGATGCTGATCGCACTGGGGCTATCGGGGTTCGGCGCCTTTGTCGCCCTGCCGCGGGTGCTGCCGGTGTTTCAGGCAAACCCCTGGCTCAATGGCTTTATCGTTCTGGTCTTCGTGATCGGTGTGCTGGCCTGTTTCTGGCAGGTGGTGCAGCTGATTGGCTCGGTGCGCTGGATCGAACGCTTTGCTGCGGGCGATACCCAGGACCACCGCCGCCCGCCCTCGATACTGGCCCCCTTGGCCTCGCTCCTGGGCTCGCGGTCTGCGCGGATGCAGCTGGGCTCCGCCTCCACCCGCTCCATACTGGACTCGGTTGCCAGCCGCATCGACGAAGACCGGGAGATCACCCGCTACATCGTCAACCTGCTGATCTTCCTGGGCCTTCTCGGCACCTTCTACGGCCTTGCCACCACCGTTCCCGCCGTTGTCGACACCATCCGCAGCCTGGCCCCGCAGGAGGGCGAAGAAGGACTGTCGGTCTTCAACCGCCTGATGACCGGGCTTGAGGCGCAGCTGGGTGGCATGGGTGTCGCCTTCGCCTCCTCGCTCCTCGGCCTGGCCGGTTCCCTGATTGTCGGTCTGCTCGAACTCTTCGCAGGCCACGGCCAGAACCGGTTCTACCGCGAGCTGGAGGAATGGCTCTCCTCGATCACCCGGGTCAGCTTCTCCTCGGGCGAGGACGGCGCCAGCGACAGCGGTGTGGTCTCCCAGGTGCTCGACACCATGGCAGAGCAGATGGAGGCGCTGCAGGTCATGTTCGTTGAAACCGCCGAGGGCCGCGCGGCGGTGGATCAGCGGCTTTCTGACTTGGTTGAAACCATCGAGGAAATGAACCGCCGCCAGGATCAGACCGGCACCATTACTGCGGCGCTGGACCGGGTTGCGGTGGGGCAGGAGGCGCTGACCGAAATCCTGCGCAGCCAAAGCGAACAGGGTGGCATTGACGCCGAAAGCCGGATGCGGCTGCGCTCGATCGACGTGCAGATGCTGCGCATCCTCGAGGAAATCTCAGCCGGGCGTCAGGAAAGCCTGACAGAGCTGCGCAAGGACATCGAACTGCTGATCAAGGCCTTTGCCCGGCCGCGCGGCCTGTCGCGCGGCGGCCTGCCGGGCCGGGACGCGGGGGAATAAACCATGGCCCTTTCCCGGCGCACAGGACAGCGGTTCCAGGCCTCGATCTGGCCGGGGTTCGTCGATGCGATGACCGGGCTGCTGCTGGTTCTGATGTTTGTGCTGACCATATTCATGGTGGTGCAATTCGTGCTGCGCGAAACCATCACCGGCCAGGAAAGCCAGCTGGATGAACTGTCCGCCGAAGTCAGCGCGCTGGCCTCTGCCCTAGGGCTGGAAGAACGTGAAAACAGCCGTCTGAACGCCCGGCTGGGGGCGCTGACCTCGACCCTCAACACGGCCGAACAGGACTTGGCACAGGCCCGCAGCCTGATCACCTCGCTCACCGCGGAACGCGACCGCCAGGCTGGGGAACTGGCCGAGGCCGCCAGCCGCCTAACCAGTTTCGAAGCCCAAGTGGCGGCCCTGATCGCCAGCCGCGACGCTGCCCAGGCACGGGTTGCGGACCTGAGCGCAGAGCGCGAAACTCTGGAGGCGGCCCGCGCCGCTCTTCTGAGCGAGCAGGACGCCTTGAACCTCGCTTTGGCTCAGGCCCGCGGCGAGATCGACGCCCAGGCAGAGGCCGCTCGCCTGGCCGCAGCGGAGCGCGCGGCGATGGAAGCGCTGATCGCCAGCCTTGAGACGGAACAGGCCGAAAAGACCGAGGAAATCGCCGGCCTTCAGGAACAGCTGAGCGCCGAGGAAGCGGCCCGCCTGGTCGAGGCCGCCGCAGCCGAAGCGCTGCGGGAGAAACTGCAATCCGCGGATGCGGAGCTTACTGCCATGACCCTGGCGCTGGAGGCGCAGCGGCAGCAGGCAGAGGACACGCTGACCCTGCTGGCAGCGGCGGAGGCCGCAAAGAAACAACTGGACGCGCAGCTCTCGGAACTGGAGGCCGCCCGTGCAGGCTCCGATGCCGAAGCCGGCCTGCTGGCGGCCGAACTGGCAGAGGCCAGGGCCGCCCTGGCGGCTGCACAAACCCAGGCCGGTGAGCAGGCTGGTGAGCTAGACGTGCTGCGCCAGCGCCTGCTGGCGGCCTTGGCCGCACAGGAAACGGCAGAGGCGAGCGCCTCCGAACGGCTGACCCAGGCGGAGGAACGCGCCGCCTTGCTGGCCCAGGCCCGGGATGCGCTGTCGCAGGAACAGGCGGTGTCAGAAGAGGCCCGCCGCGAAACCGCGCTGCTCAACCAGCAGGTGGCGGCCCTGCGCGAACAGCTGGGCGGCTTGCAGGCCATTCTGGATGACTTCCAGGCGCGTGATGCCGCACAGCAGGTGCAATTGCAGAACTTGGGCCAGGATTTGAACGCAGCCCTGGCCCGGGCGGCCTCCGAAGAACGCAAGCGGCGGCTCTTGGAAGAGCAGGAGCGCAAACGGCTTGAGGCCGAGGCTGCGCGGCTGGAAGCCGAAGCAGGCCGCCTTGCGGATGAGGCGCAGGATCTGGCGCGCTACCGGTCCGAATTCTTTGGCCGCTTGCGCGATCTCCTGGGCACGCAAGAGGGGGTGCGGATTCAGGGCGACCGTTTTGTCTTTGCCTCTGAGGTGCTGTTCGACCCGGGCAGCGCCACCCTGTCACCGGCAGGCCGGGTGGAGATTGCCAAGGTTGTATCGATCCTGCAAAGCGTGGTGGCGGCGATCCCGCCGGAGATCAGCTGGATCATCCGGGTGGATGGGCACACTGATAATTCGCCGCTGCTGGGTCATCCGAAATTTGCCGACAACTGGGAACTCAGCCAGGGCCGGGCGCTGTCGGTGGTGCGCTACATGGTGGAGGCGCTGGGGGTACCGCCTTCGCGCCTGGCAGCCAACGGGTTCGGGGAATACCAGCCGGTCAATCCCGCGGACACCCCGGAGGCCCGCGCCCAGAACCGCCGGATCGAGCTGAAGTTCACCGAGAAATAAGCCGCTGCCCTGCTGCGGCCTGGCTCCGTCCGGTCTGTCCGTTCTGTCCGTTCTGCCCGGTCCCGCCCGTCGTCTGCCTGGCACCTGACGGCGGCGGCTTGCGGGGTGCAACCCGCTTCACTAATGGAGACAAGCTACTAGTTACACACGGGTTGCGGCCCCACCGGGCAGCAGGGCCCTTCTTAAACTATTGCGAAGGCGGGAATTATCAAATTTGAAGGCGGTCCTGCAGGGGCCTTGCAGCTCCGGCAATCTCCCGCCCGGCGCCAGGCCAGCCCGGGGGCTGTCCGCGCCCGTTGGGCCGCGCAGCCGCCGCGGCTTGCGCCCCGGCGGCTGCGGGCGACAGGTCTAATCGGCGGCGTTTGCCGCGGGGGCCGGGACAGTCATGGCAGCAGTGAAACGGTCCACTTCCTGCCCGCCGCGCAGCAGCCGGGCGGTGCCGGTATAGGTGCCGGCCGGCCAGTGCCCGCCGCGCAGGCGGCGCCCCGCCGCGCGGTAGAACTGCGCCTGGGTTTTCTCCAGGGTTTCGCTGTGGGAGATGAGCTCTCCTCCCGGGCCGGTCACCGTCAGCGCAATTCCGTCGCCCGTCCGGCCGCCAAAGGCATAGGCCCAGAACACAAAGGCAGGCGCATCGGGCGCCAGCGGCGCCGCATCCGCGCGGCCCGCCTTGATGGCCTCATAGTCCGGCAGGGCAGGGCTGAAGCCCGCACCCAGGAAGCCGCCCGGCTGATAGGCCGGCGGCTCCGCCCAAAGCGTCGTGCCGCCGCCGGACCCGCAGGCATTCAAAGCCTCCGGCGCAAACGGGTCCACGACCGCGCCCTCCTTGCGCACCGAAAGGTGCAGATGCGGGAATTGGGTCTTGCCGGACAGGCCGGCCTCGCCCAGCACATCGCCGGCCTTGACCCTGGCGCCGGGTTCCACCCTGACAGAGCCCCTTTTCATATGGCAATACTGGGTTTCCCAGCCGCCGCCGTGGCGCAGCACCACGCCATTGCCGCATTCTTTGCCCTCAATCGCGGCGGCATTTGCCTCCGTGGCATATTGGTCGGCCATGCTGTTGCGGGTGCCCAGTACAACCCCGTCCGCGGCCGCGCGGACAGCAACACCCGCCTCCATGTCCGACAGGTAGGGCAGGGCAAAATCCGTGCCCTTGTGGCCTTCATAACTCAAACTGCCGCAGGTGAAATCCGCCGCTCCAGGGCCGGGGTCATGATCCACGAACTGCTGGATGTGGCAATCCTCGCCCAGGGTGCAGTCAAGCGGCAGCTGCAAACGAAAATCGCCCGCCGCGGCAGGCGCGGTGAGCGATAGGGAAATCAAGGCGATGGCGCGGCGCATCAATCCGCGGTCAGAAGCGGCGGCTTGTCGCCGGAGATCCGCGGCTTGCCCGGGCCTTCCAGGCGCAGATCCAGCTTGCCGTCCTTGATGCCGACCTGCACCACGCCGCCCTTGGTCAGCTTGCCGAACAACAGCTCCTCGGCCAGCGGCTTTTTGATGTGCTCCTGAATGACACGGCCCAAGGGGCGCGCACCCATGCGGTCGTCGTAGCCCTTGTCGGCCAGCCATTCAGCCGCCTTGCGGGTCAGTTCGATCGAGACGTTGCGGTCCATCAGCTGCGCTTCCAGTTGCAGCACGAATTTCTCGACCACCTGCAAGATCACCTCTTTGCCCAGCGGCGCGAAGGAGATCACTGCATCCAGGCGGTTGCGGAATTCCGGCGTGAAGGTGCGCTCAATCGCGGCGGTGTCCTCGCCCTCGCGGCGGTCGCGGCCAAAGCCGATGGCGGCCTTTGCCATATCCGAGGCTCCGGCGTTGGAGGTCATGATCAGGATCACGTTGCGGAAATTCACCGTGCGGCCGTTGTGGTCGGTCAGTTGGCCGTTATCCATCACCTGCAGCAGGATGTTGTAGACATCCGGATGCGCCTTCTCGATCTCGTCGAGCAGCAGCACACAATGCGGATGCTGATCAACGCCATCTGTCAAAAGGCCGCCCTGGTCAAAGCCGACATAGCCCGGAGGCGCGCCGATCAGGCGGGAGACCGCGTGTTTCTCCATGTATTCCGACATGTCAAAGCGCAGCAGTTCGACGCCCAGCTGGTCGGCCAGCTGTTTCGCAACCTCGGTCTTGCCGACGCCGGTCGGACCTGCAAACAGGTAGTTGCCGATGGGTTTTTCCGGCTCGCGCAGTCCCGCGCGGGCCAGTTTGATGGCGCTGGACAGTGCAGTGATCGCATCATCCTGGCCAAAGACCACGCGCTTCAGCGACTTCTCCAGATCCTTCAGAACCTCGGCGTCGTCCTTCGACACGTTCTTGGGCGGGATGCGGGCGATCTTGGCCACCACAGCCTCGATCTCCTTGACGCCAATGGTCTTGCGGCGCTTGCTCTCGATGATCAGATGCTGTGCAGCACCAGCCTCATCAATGACGTCGATCGCCTTGTCCGGCAGCTTGCGGTCGTTGATGTAGCGCGCCGACAGCTCCACCGCGGTCTTGATCGCATCGCCAGTGAACTTGATGCCGTGATGCTCCTCGAAATAGGGTTTCAGCCCTTTCAGGATCTCGATGGAGTCTTCTACCGTCGGCTCATTCACGTCGATTTTCTGGAACCGGCGGGAGAGCGCCCGGTCCTTTTCGAAATGCTGGCGGAACTCCTTATAGGTGGTGGAGCCCATGGTGCGCAGCTTGCCGCCCTGCAGGGCAGGTTTCAGCAGGTTGGACGCATCCATCGCGCCGCCAGAGGTTGCACCGGCGCCGATCACAGTGTGGATTTCGTCGATGAACAGCACCGCATCCGGGTGATCTTCCAGTTCAGTCACCACCGCCTTCAGCCGTTCCTCGAAATCGCCGCGGTAGCGGGTGCCGGCCAGCAGCGCGCCCATATCCAGGGAGTAAATCGTGGTTTCCGACAGGATCTCCGGGGTCTCGCCAGAGACGATGCGGCGCGCCAGGCCCTCGGCGATGGCGGTCTTGCCGACACCGGGGTCGCCGACCAGCAGCGGGTTGTTCTTGCGGCGGCGGCACAGCACCTGGATGCAGCGCTCCACCTCGTGGTCGCGTCCGATCAGCGGGTCGATATCGCCATCGCGGGATTTGGCGTTCAGGTCAACGCAGTATTTCGCCAGCGCCAACTCTTTCTTCTCGCCCTCGGGCGCAGCGGTCAGATTGTCCTCTTCCTGCTCCGTCGCGCCGCTCACCGGGCGGGATTCGCCGTAGGCCGGGTCCTTGGCCACGCCATGGGCGATGAAATTCACCGCGTCATAGCGGGTCATCTCCTGATCCTGCAGGAAATAGGCGGCGTCGCTCTCGCGTTCGGCAAAGATGGCGACCAGCACATTCGCCCCCGTTACCTCAGTCCGCCCCGAACTCTGCACGTGGATCGCGGCACGCTGAATGACGCGCTGGAAGGCGGCAGTCGGCACCGCCTCCGATCCGTCGATATCGGTCACAAGGTTGGCAAGATCCTCATCCACGAACTCCACCAGCGAGGATCGCAACTCACTTAGGTCGACGCTGCAGGCGCGCATCACGCGGGCCGCGTCGGGCTCGTCGATCAGGGCCAGAAGCAGATGTTCCAGTGTTGCGAATTCATGACGGCGTTCATTCGCCAGCGCCAGCGCTGCGTGAATGGCCTGTTCCAGGGTGCTCGAGAATGAAGGCACGGGCGTGCTCCTCTGATCTTGGGTTGGCCGGTGGGGCGGTATTAACCAACCCCTCAGTTCAACCATGTGCTTATAAGGTTAGAGTTTGGTTGATAGAGCGCCGGCTTCAAGGTCTTTTCTTCATTTTGGGGTCACAATTATTTTCTCCCTGTTGCGCCCCGATACACTTGATTGGCTCAGAAATTGTCCTTGCGGCTGCGGATTTCGGCAAAAACGTCTGAATCTTCAGCGTCTTGCATGCCCAGATGGGCTCTCACCGCACTGTCACCAGCGCGCAGGAACGGGTTGGTGTCAAGTTCCAGCTGCAGCAAGGACGGCACCGTCGGCACCCCGTCCGCCCGGTCCTTTGCGATATCGCTTACCCGCGCCTGCAACGCCGGGTTGCCGGGGTCCACGGCGACTGCAAAGGCACCGTTAGCCTGGGTGTATTCATGTCCTGAATAAACCATAGTTTGCGGCGGCAGCGCGGCAAGGCGCGACAGGCTGGCCCACATCTGCTGCGGGGAGCCCTCAAACAGCCGCCCGCACCCCAGCGCCATCAGGCTGTCGGCGGTGAAAACCGCCGCGGCGCCGGGCATGTAAAAGGCGATATGGCCCACCGTATGGCCGGATACATCCATCACCTGCACCTCTTCGCCCATCAGGGTGAAGCTGCCGCCGTCCTGCACCGCCATATCCAGCGGCGGAAGCCGGTGCGCGTCCGCCTCAGCACCGATCACCTTGGCGCCATAGGCCTCGCGCAGCTCTGCCACCCCGTCCACGTGGTCCCAATGGTGATGGGTCAGCAGGATCCAGTCCAATCCCCAGCCGCGCTCCGACAAGGCGGCTTTGATGGCGCCGGCCTCGGGCGCATCCACCAGCGCGGTCTCGCCCGACGCCGGATTATGGATCAAAAAGGCATAGTTATCCGACAGGCAGGGCAGGGTGATGATCTCAAGAGGCATGGTCATTCGCCTTTACATTGCTAAACTGCGCCCAGATTGGCCGAAGCAGCAGGCGCCCGCAATGCATCTTGATGTTCAGGATCTGAGGAATTTCTACTACCGCAGCACGCTGGGGCGTGCAGCGCAGGCCTCGATCCGCGGCCGCCTGCTGGAATTATGGCCGGAGGCAGAGGGGCAAACTGTGGCAGGCTTCGGTTTTGCTGCGCCCTTGCTGCGCCCCTACTTGCCGCAGGCGCGCCGGGTGATGGCCTTGATGCCGGGGCCGCAGGGGGTGATGCAATGGCCTGCAGGCATGCCCAATGTTTCGGTCCTGTGCGAGGAGACCAGCTGGCCCATGGACACCGGCCGCATCGACCGGCTGGTGGTGATGCACGGGCTGGAGACCTCGGAACAGCCCTCCAAGCTGCTGGAAGAGTGCTGGCGGACGCTGGGGCCGGGGGGCAGGGCGATTTTCGTCGTCCCGAACCGGGCGGGGTTCTGGGCGCGCTCGGACCGGACCCCTTTCGGCTTTGGCCGCCCCTATACCTTGCGTCAGCTGGAGGCACAGCTGCGCGCGCACCAATTTGCCATCGAACAGCACACCGCCGCGCTCTACCGGCTGCCCAGCCACAAGCGGTTTTGGCTGAAATCCGGCGCCATGCTGGAAAAGATGGGCCGCAAACTGCCCGCGATGCTGGCCGGCGGGGTGTTCATGGTCGAGGTCAGCAAGCAGACCTACCCGCAAAAGGGCCATATGATCCGCAGCAAGACCCCCAGCCGCATCCGGGTGCTGGAAGGCCTGTCCAATCCGATGCCGGAACCGGCCTGATCCCGGCACCGCCAAGCGCCGCGCTTCCGCAGGGCAGCTTGCTGCTGTCCGGAGCTGTTCTCAGGCCGTATTTGCTCAGGCCGTATTGATTGTGATCTGAGAAGCAAACTCCAGATTGCTGCTCAGCACGGGCGGATTGGTGACATTGTCGTATTCATAGGCTTCGCCGCCGTCGTGCGTATTTTCAACCCAGCCGTTTTGCCCCAGGTTGAGTTCTGCGATTGGAACCATTCCCCGGTCCTCCCAGGAGGTTTCGTAGTTTTCCACCAGATCCTCTTCCGAGTACTCGACGCCCTCCGGAACATAGATCAGCGCCAGCCCGTGATCTTCACCGCCAGAGCAGCAGGCATCAGCCGGGTAATAGGAGGTCACATAATAGACCGGCAGAATGGTTCCCCCGGTGCCTTCCGGAAACTCCAGATCCAGCTCGTCCTCTTCATCCATTCGGAAGCTGCCGCGCACGGTGCCGCGTTCAAACACTTCCTCCGGCTGCCCGGGCGTATAGATCAGCCGAACGGTATCGGCAGTTTCCCCGTTGTTCCCGGCGTCTTCGTCCGTGGTGTCGATGTTCTGGCCAAGCCCCGTGACCACTGTGTCCGCACCGCCCTGGCCAAGCCAGATGCGGAACTCGCTGGTGGTGTCCGGATCTATGTAGACCGTCTCGTCTTCACCGGTTCCTTCAAATACTTTGGCACCGTAAAGTTCGTCGAGCGTTTCAGGGTCGATCTGCTCCGGTTCGCCATCCTCGGTGACGACTGTCAGACCGTCCTCTTCGACTGGCGGCGTGCGGCCTTCCTCTGAGGGTTCGGCGCTTTGATCTTCATCATCGCTGTCGATAACGGCTGCCGCAATGGCAACACCAGCAGTTGCGATCAGAATGGCTGCAAGCATGAAGAGGTCCCGGTTGAAAGTGCTCTCAAAACAAACGCATTAATTGCAAGGGCCAGCTGTTATGTCCAGTGCCCTTGCCTTTTGGACGCGGCTGCGGTGGCGGCCGCCGCCGTGGATGGAAGCCGGGGCCGGTGCCGCTTCATTTCGATTCCCTGAATGTCGCCAAAGCCGCAACAGCTGCCCGAAATGGTGGATTTCCCCCCATATGTGACGATTTTTGCCGCAAATGCCGCTTTCCGGAATTGCCAAATCCTGCAGTTCAGCCGCACTTTTTTAATAATATACTGTGGTCAAAGGGCCGCACTTCCCGCAAGCTATTGAAAACATGGGAAACTTGCTTTCCCGTGTTACCGTTATAGAGAGTTGATAGGTCGCATCCGCTCTGCTAGACCCACGCTGATTTCAACGCCCCGCTGCCAATGGGGGATGACTCACGCCCCCGGACGCCTCCTGATGCCAGGTACGCCAACCGGGGCCAAAAACATATCGGAAGGGTGGACGTGTCCGAACCAGCTTCGATTTCTGCAGGCATTGCTGCGCGCTATGCCACGGCGGTGTTCGACATCGCGGAAGAAAACAAGGCGCTCGACAGCCTTGAATCCAGCATCAATGACCTGGCAGCCGCGCTGGCTGGCAGCGACGACCTCAACGGCCTGATCAACTCGCCGCTCGTGTCGCGCGAAGAGCAGGGCGCCGCCATCACCGCGGTGGCAGACAAGATGGGCCTCGATCCCGTCCTGCGCAATACCCTGGCTCTGATGGCCGACAAGCGCCGCCTGTTTGTGGTGCCTGCGCTGATCGAGGCGCTGCGCGCCCGCCTGGCCGATGCCCGCGGCGAAGTGACCGCCGAAGTGGTCTCTGCCAAGGCGCTGACCAAGACCCAAAGCGAAAAGCTGGCCAAAACCCTGGCCGAGCGCGTGGGCAAGAAAGTTACCATCAATGCTTCCGTCGATGCCTCCATCATCGGCGGTCTTGTCGTTAAAGTGGGCTCGAAGATGATCGACAGCTCGATCCGCTCCAAGCTCAACTCCCTACAGAATGCAATGAAAGAGGTCGGATAAATGGGTATCCAAGCAGCAGAGATTTCTGCGATCCTTAAAGACCAGATCAAGAATTTTGGTCAAGAAGCCGAAGTGGCAGAAATCGGCCGCGTGCTGTCCGTCGGTGACGGTATTGCCCGCGTCTACGGCCTCGACAACGTTCAGGCCGGTGAAATGGTCGAATTCCCGGGCGGCATCATGGGCATGGCGCTGAACCTCGAGGCCGACAACGTCGGTATCGTGATCTTCGGCTCTGACCGTGACATTAAAGAAGGCGACACCGTCAAGCGCACCAACTCCATCGTGGACGTGCCCACCGGCAACGGCCTGCTGGGCCGCGTTGTTGACGGCCTGGGCAACCCGCTGGACGGCAAGGGCCCGATCGAAGACGTCACCCGCGGCGTTGCTGACGTGAAGGCACCGGGCATCATCCCGCGTAAATCGGTTCACGAGCCGATGGCAACCGGCCTCAAGTCGGTTGACGCGATGATCCCGATCGGCCGCGGCCAGCGCGAGCTGATCATTGGCGACCGTCAGACCGGCAAGACCGCCGTTGCTCTGGACGCGATGCTGAACCAGAAGTCCTACAACGACGCCGCCGGCGACGACGAGAGCAAGAAGCTGTACTGCGTTTACGTCGCGGTTGGCCAGAAGCGCTCCACCGTGGCCCAGCTGGTGAAGAAACTGGAAGAGTCCGGCGCGATGGAATACTCCATCGTCGTGGCCGCAACCGCGTCCGACCCGGCACCGCTGCAGTTCCTGGCACCCTACGCCGCAACGGCAATGGCGGAATTCTTCCGCGACAACGGCCGCCACGCGCTGATCATCTATGATGACCTGTCCAAACAGGCGGTTGCTTACCGTCAGATGTCGCTGCTGCTGCGCCGTCCGCCGGGACGTGAAGCCTACCCGGGCGACGTTTTCTACCTGCACTCCCGCCTGCTGGAGCGTTCGGCCAAGCTGAACGAGGACTTCGGTGCCGGCTCGCTGACCGCGCTGCCGATCATCGAAACCCAGGGCGGCGACGTGTCCGCGTTTATTCCGACCAACGTGATCTCGATCACCGACGGCCAGATCTTCCTGGAAACCGAACTGTTCTACCAGGGCATCCGCCCCGCCGTGAACACCGGTCTGTCGGTTTCGCGCGTTGGCTCCTCGGCCCAGACCAAGGCGATGTCCTCGGTTGCCGGCCCGGTTAAACTGTCGCTGGCCCAGTACCGCGAAATGGCTGCCTTCGCGCAGTTCGGCTCCGATCTGGACGCCGCCACCCAGCAGCTGCTGGCCCGTGGCGCCCGTCTGACCGAGCTGATGAAGCAAGCCCAGTACTCGCCGCTGACCAACGCTGAAATCGTCTGCGTCATCTTCGCCGGCACCAACGGTTACCTCGACAAAGTCGACGTCAAGGACGTTGGCCGCTACGAGGCCGGCCTGCTGAGCCACCTGCGCGGCAAACATGCCGACCTGCTTGCCGACATCACCAACAACGACCGTAAGGTGAAGGACGAGCTGGCTGACAAGGTAAAGGCTGCGCTGGACGAGTTCGCCGCTAGCTTCGCTTAAGGGGGGACGAGGCAATGCCGAGTTTTAAGGACCTTAAAACCAGGATCGAGTTGGTCAAATCGACCCGCAAGATCACTAAAGCCATGCAGATGGTGGCCGCGGCGAAACTTCGCCGCGCCCAGGAAGCTGCTGAGGACTCCCGTCCCTACACCAAGCGGTTCAATGCCGTGATGGCAGGGCTGGCGGCCTCGGTCGGCGGCAGCGAGTCAGCGCCCAAGCTGCTTCGCGGCACCGGCAGCGACCAGAACCAGCTGCTTGTCGTGATGACCGCCGAACGCGGTCTGTGCGGCGGCTTCAACTCGAACATTGCCAAGCTCGCCCGCCAAAAGGCGGCTGAGCTGAAGGCCGCGGGCAAGACAGTCAAAATTCTGACTGTCGGCAAGAAGGGCCGCGACGCCCTGAAGCGCGACCTTGGCGATGACTTCATCGGCCATGTGGACCTGAGCGAGGTCAAACGGGTTGGCTATGCCAACGCGCAGGACATCGCCAAGGGGATCCTCACCCGCTTTGACGCAGGTGAATTCGACGTTGCCACGATCTTCTACGCGGAGTTCGTCAACGTCGTGACCCAGATCCCCACTGCACAGCAGATCATTCCGGCGTCCTTCGAGGCATCGGAAGGCGAAGGCACTGGCGCCGTCTATGACTACGAGCCCGGCGAAGAGCAGATCCTGGCGGACCTGCTGCCGCGCGGCGTGGCGACCCAGATCTTTTCCGCCCTGCTGGAAAACGGTGCATCCGAACAGGGTGCGCGGATGAGCGCGATGGACAACGCAACCCGCAACGCGGGCGACATGATCGACAAGCTGACCATCCAGTTCAACCGCTCGCGCCAGGCCGTGATCACCAATGAGCTGATTGAAATCATTTCGGGCGCTGAGGCGCTCTAAGAGACAACCGGAGACCAACAAATGGCACAAGCAAAAGGCAAGGTGACTCAGATCATCGGCGCCGTTGTGGACGTCCAGTTTGACGACCACCTGCCCGCAATTCTGAACGCACTGAACACCGAGAACGACGGCAAGACCCTGGTTCTCGAAGTGGCTCAGCACCTCGGCGAAAACACCGTCCGCACCATCGCAATGGACGCAACCGAGGGCCTGGTCCGCGGTCAGGAAGTGACCGACACCGGCGCCCCGATCTCGATCCCGGTCGGCAATGCCACCCTGGGCCGCATCCTGAACGTCGTGGGCGAGCCTGTGGACGAAAAGGGCCCGGTCAACGCATCCGAGACCCGCGCCATCCACCAGCCTGCACCCGAGTTCAACGAACAGTCGACCGAGTCGGAAGTTCTGGTGACCGGCATCAAGGTGATCGACCTGCTGGCGCCTTACTCCAAAGGCGGCAAGATCGGCCTGTTCGGCGGCGCCGGCGTGGGCAAGACCGTTCTCATCATGGAACTGATCAACAACATCGCCAAGGTGCACTCGGGCTACTCCGTGTTCGCCGGTGTTGGCGAACGGACCCGTGAAGGCAACGACCTGTACTGGGAAATGATCGAATCCAACGTGATCAAGCCGGACAACCTGGAAGAATCCCAGGTTGCCCTGGTATACGGTCAGATGAACGAACCTCCGGGAGCCCGTGCCCGTGTTGCACTGACCGGCCTGACCCTGGCCGAACAGTTCCGCGACCAGTCCGGCACCGACGTTCTGTTCTTCGTGGACAACATTTTCCGCTTCACCCAGGCCGGTTCCGAAGTGTCGGCTCTGCTCGGCCGTATTCCTTCGGCTGTGGGCTACCAGCCGACCCTGGCAACCGACATGGGCGCCATGCAGGAACGCATCACCTCGACCAAGAACGGCTCGATCACCTCGATCCAGGCCGTCTACGTTCCCGCGGACGACCTTACCGACCCGGCACCGGCAACCACCTTTGCCCACCTGGACGCGACCACCGTTCTTAACCGTGCGATCTCCGAGCTCGGCATCTACCCCGCTGTGGACCCGCTGGACTCCTCCTCGCGCCTGATGGACCCGCAGATCGTTGGCGAAGAGCACTACGCAGTGGCTTCCGACGTTCAGCAGATCCTCCAGCGCTACAAGTCGCTGCAGGACATCATCGCGATCCTCGGCATGGACGAACTGTCGGAAGAGGACAAGCTGACCGTTGCGCGTGCGCGTAAGATCCAGCGTTTCCTGTCCCAGCCGTTCGACGTTGCGAAGGTCTTCACCGGCTCCGACGGTGTCCAGGTTTCCCTGGAAGACACCATCTCGTCGTTCAAGGCGGTTGTGGCCGGCGAATACGACCACCTGCCCGAAGGCGCCTTCTACATGGTTGGCGGCATCGACGAAGTGCTGGCCAAAGCCGAAAAGATGGCTGCGGAAGCCGCCTAAGCACGGATTTTCCCCTGCGCCGTTCGGCGGGGCAGGGGAACCCTGAAAGGAGGCCCCAATGGCACAAACGATGCAATTCGACCTCGTCAGCCCCGAGCGGAGCCTGGCTTCGCTGCAGGCCAGCGCGGTTCAGATCCCCGGAGCCGAGGGTGACATGACGGCGATGCCTCAGCACGCGCCGACCATCACCACCCTGCGCCCCGGCGTGCTGAAGGTCGAAAGCCCGGAAGGTAACTCGGAGTATCTGGTGACCGGCGGTTTTGCCGAAATCGCAGGCGACAGCCTGTCGGTTCTGGCCGAACGCGCGATCCCGATGGCCGAGATGACCCGCGATCAGATGAACACGCTGATCGAGGAAGCCCGCGAGATGTACAAGACCGCAAAAGAGGAAGACCAGCCCCACGGGTTGGTTGAGGACGCAGCCAAGCTGCTCGCCGACATGGAAGCCCTTGGCACCCATATGTCCCTCTGATCCAGCCGCGGATTGGACGATTTTGAAACCGGCTCCCGATGGGGGCCGGTTTTCTTTTGGGGAAGGCGGGAAGCGTGTTCCTGGCCGGACTTATGCCAAAACTCCGGCTGCAAGCCCTGCGGCGTCACGTTCGGGTGATCGGTTTTTCGGGCAGAGCGAAATTAACCCTATTCTCACCAAATTTTCCGAAATTGCCCTGCATGACGTGTTTCCAACCTGCAGGAGCCCCCGTGACCGATTGGACTTCCGGCTATGTCGCCGGCATCGACTACACCTATGACTTCCACAGCCAGCTGACGCCCGCCCTGCTGCAGTTCGGCGCGATGAGCCAGGGGCACAGGCACGGGCTGGACACTGGCAGGCTCCGCTATTGCGAGCTGGGCTGCGGCCAGGGGTTCTCGGCCAATCTGCTGGCCGCGGCCAACCCGCATATCGACTTCCACGCGATGGATTTCAGCCCTTCGCATATCGCGGGCGCCCGTGAACTGGCAGCGGAGGCGGAGCTTGCCAACATGCAGTTCCACGAACGCAGCTTTGCGGATTTTGCCGAAACGCCGGATCTGCCTGAAACCTTCGACATCATCGCGCTGCACGGGGTCTACAGCTGGGTTTCCGCAGAAAACCGCCAGCATATCCTGCGCTTCATTTCCGAACGGCTGCGGCCGGGCGGGCTGGTCTATGTCAGCTGCAACGCGCAGCCGGGCTGGGCCACGGCAATGCCGCTGCGCCGCCTGCTGGCCGGCCGGGCGGAACAGGGCGGCGGCCCGCTGACAGAGCGGATCAGCGATGCCATGGCCTTTGCCAAGGACCTGGCCGGGGCCGGTGCCGGCTTCTTTGCCAAGAATCCCTCTGCCGCCGCCCGGCTGGAGCATATGGGAGCCATGCCCGCCAACTACCTGGCGCATGAGTATTTCAATAAGGACTGGACCCCCTTCTATTTCGAGGACCTGGCGGCAGAGCTGGCGCAGGCCAAGCTGAACTTTGCGGGCTCCGTGCACCCGCTGGACAACCTGGATTGCATCCGCTTCACGCCGCAGCAGCAGGCGCTCCTGGACAGCGAACCCGACCCGGACCGCCGTGAAGGCCTGCGCGATGTGCTGCTGAATGAGCAGTTCCGCACCGACATCTTTGTCAAGGGCCGCCTGGCCCACACGCCGCGCGGTGAAATCGGCGCCTGGTTTGCCACGCCGCTGGCCCTGACGCGCCCCTATGGCGGCGGCGCGCTGAAATTCCACCACCGCGGCCAGGAGATCCCGCTGGAGCAGGATCAATACGCCCCCGTGCTGCAGGCCCTGGCAGAGGGGCCCGCGACCGTGCGTGCGCTGCTGGACCAGGGGGTGTTCGGCGCCATGGACTGGGGCAGCATCGCCCGGATGCTGCGAATCCTGGCAGGCACCGGCTGCATCGCCCCTTGCCCGCCGCAGGAGGGGCTAGCAGACCGCGCCGCCGCCTGCCGCGCCTTCAACCTGGCCGTCTGCAAACGGGCAGAGGACAGCGACACCCTGCGCTTCCTGGCCTCGCCCGTCACCGGCGGCGGGGTAGAGCTGGACCGGTTGGAGCAGCTGTTCCTGCTGGCCCGCAGCGAGGGGCTGGAAACCCCGGCAGACTGGGCCGATCTGGCCTGGCGCATCCTGGCACCGCAGGGCCAGCGGCTGCAGCACGAGGGGCGCGTGCTGGAAACCGATGCGGAAAACATTGCCCTGCTGCGCGCCCGCGCGGGCAATTTCGCGGCCCGCCGGCTGCCGCTGTGCATCAGCCTGGGCCTGACCCTGGAAGAGCCGGCCCAGCAGCAGAAGGCACAGGAAGCGGCGGCCTGACGGCCAGCTTTTAAGGGGGCGGAAATCATGCGTGCTCCGCCCCTCATTAGGATTTTGAAAAGCAGTGGCGCGTAAACAGGTAGGCGCACGAGACAATCACGACAGGAACTGAAACGTGTCTTTCGAAGACCGCACGCTGACCGCGCCTTCCCGGGGCAAGGAAGCCCCCTTTGCCTTGGACGAAGTCTTCTTTTCCCGCACTGACAGCCGCGGCGTGATCCTGGCCGGCAATGCCGTGTTCAGCCGGGTCGCCAAATACCCGCTGCAGGAATTATTGGGCGCGCCGCACAAGATCATCCGCCACCCGGACATGCCCCGCGCCGTGTTCCAGCTCTTTTGGGATACGATCAAGGCCGGCGGCACTGTCGGCGCCTATGTCAAAAACCGCGCCAGCGACGGCAGCTTCTATTGGGTTTTTGCCGTCGTCACTCCCTGCGAAGGCGGCTACCTCTCGGCGCGCATCAAACCCGCCAGCCCGCTGCTCAAGACGGTGGAGCAGGAATACAGCCGCCTGCGCCAGGCAGAGCAAGCAGAGGGGCTATGCCCGCAGGACGGCGCCGCATTGCTGCTGGCCCGCCTGCAGGAGCTTGGCTTTGCCACCTACAGCGATTTTGCCGGCCATGCCCTGGCAGAGGAGCTGCTGGCCCGCGACGCAGGCCTGCGCCGCCCGGCCGATGCCCGGCTGGCTGAACGCCGCGCCATGCACGCCACGGCCGGCCAGCTGGTGGAGGAGACAGAGGCGCTGGTGCAGGAGTTTGAATCCATGCGCACCATTCCCCATAATCTGCGGGTCATTGCCTCGCGGATCGAACCGGCGGGCGGGCCAGTGACGGTGCTGTCCCAGAACTACAGCGCCATGTCGCGGGAAATGTCCGGCTGGTTCGAGGCGCATGTCTGGGGCAAGAACAGCAATTTCCGCGCCATCAAGGGGACGGTAACGGCGGCCATCTTCGTCGAAGGCCTGGCCCGGATCCTGACCGAATGCGGCCACCAGCTGGAACAGGAAGACGCCGCCGCAGGTGTCGACATCCAGCGCGAGCAGGCGATCCTGCGGCAGCTGACCGATGATCAGAACGGCAAGGCCCGCGCCAGCCTGCAGGATGTCCGGTTCGAGGCCGACCGTATCCAGAAGGCCTGCCTGACCCTGCACCGGCATTTCATGGCGCTGACCACCACCCGGGTGCTGTGCAAGATCGAATGCGCCCGGTTGGGCCATGTCGGGGAGGCGCTGAACTCGATCATTGATGAGCTGGGCCTGTTCCAGGACCGGATCTCCGCGCGGCTGGAAAAGATCACCGAACTCAGCACCGCCCTCGCCAGCGAAGAGGCCTGACCCTAGGGTCAGGCCTCCTTTATCCTGCACCGCTGGTTTGTCTGATTTTGTTCCTGACCAGGCACAGTTCCGCGGAAATAGTGGTTCTATTTCAAGGAACTGTAACGCAGTTCAGGGGCAAAATCAGGCAAATCCTGCGGACGCGTGAACCGCTGCACAGCAGCGGCTTTGACCGCTTGGAATTGACACCGCCAGTCCCGGCGCGCTCAAAACCACTGCTTTCTTGCCGTTCGCGCACCAGCAGTGCAGGAAAAAGGGGGGCTGACCCTAACCCGTCTTCTCCGCCCAGCTCTTGCGGAAGGAGGCGGGCGACTGCCCGTAGCGTTTCTTGAAGCGGATCGACAGCTGGGTTGCGCTGCTGAACCCGGTGGCGGCGGAAATCTCTGCCACCGTCATATTGGTCTCATTCAACAGCGCCAGCGCCCGGCCCACGCGCAGGTCGATATAGAACTGCACCGGCGAGGTGCCGACATAGCGCTGGAACAGCCGCTCCAGCTGGCGCCGCGAAATCTGCGCCTGCTCTGCCACCATGCCAATCTCCACCGGCTCCTCGATGGTGTCATGCATGAACTGCATGGCGTTGATCAGATGCTGGTTGCGGCTGCTGAGAGCAACCGAATAGGCCGACTTCTGCAGCGCCTCGCGGTTGTTGGAGCGGAAGTGGATGCACATGTCCGACACGATCACCGCCAGATCCTTGCCGTGATCGGTCTCGATCATCTCCAGCATCATGTCAGTGGCCGCATTGCCGCCGCCGCAGGTCATCAGCCCCCTGTCGATCTCATAGAGGTTTGCGCTTGGCTCCAGCCCCGGGAAATACTCGGAGAACGACGGCTGGTTCTCCCAATGCAGGGTAAAGCGCTGATCCTGCAGGATACCTGCCTGCGCCAGGGCAAAGGCGCCGGTGCAGATGCCGCCGAACTGGCTGCCATGGGCATTCTGCCGCCGGATCCAGGCCAGCGTCCGGGGGCCGGTGCTGTCCGACGGCTCAATGCCGGAACAGACAAAGGCAAAGCTGCCGCGCGGCAGGTCCTCCAGGTCCAGATCGGTATTGATCCCGATCCCGTTGGAGCAGGGTACCGGCGCGCCGTCCTCGCTCATCAGGAACCAGCGGTACAGCTCCTTGCCGGTCACCTGATTGGCGATCCTTAGGGGTTCCACCGCGGCGCTGAAGGCCAGCATGGTCAGCTTCGGCAGAAGCAGGAAATAAATGTCTTTGGGCGGCCCGTCGTATTCAACCCGGAAACTGGCCGCACCCTTCGGGACAAAGCTGCGCGGATGCATATTGGTAACCTAACAGAAATCACATCGGAATGCGCGCCGGAGGGGAGGCTCCGGCGCGCGAGGGGGATCAGGCGCGCAGTTCGGCCACCGGCTCCCCGCTGTCTTCCCAGGCCGCGATCTCATCCTCGCTGGCCTTGGGCGAGAACAGCCCGGTCATCGCATAGAAGATGCCGATCAGCGGCGACAGCCAGCAGGCAAAGGCCAGCGGGATGTACAACAGGTTCTCAAAGTTGCCGTCGGCAATCCCCAGCGCCAGCGCCGAGATTACGAATGCACCGCCTGCGTTCCAGGGGATCAGCGGCGATACCAGCGTGCCGCCTTCCTCAATGGCGCGCGACAGGTTCAGCGGCGAATACTTCATGCCGCGGTAAACCGGCGCATACATCCGGCCCGGCAGGGCAATCGACAGATACGGATCGCCTGCCACGGTGTTGGTCGCCACCGAGGTCAGGATCGCCGAAGTCTGGATGCCGGCAAAGCTCTTCACCCGAGCGATGATCACCTCGATGATCGCCTGCAGGCAGCCGGTCCGCTCCAGCGCGCCGCCGAACCCCAGCGCCAGCAGCACCAGCGAGATGGTCCACATCATCGACTGGATACCGCCGCGGTTCAGCAGCGGATCAATTTCCGCGACACCGGTGTCGATGGAATAGCCGCTATTGGCGAAGGTGAAGGTCTCATGCAGGCCCGCACCCTGGCACGCCATCGCCATGATGCCGCCGACAACCGCACCGGCAAACAGCGACGGGATCGGCGGCTGCTTCTTCACCGCCAGCACAATGACCAGCAGTGCCGGCAGCAGCATCAGCGGCGAAATCCAGAACGCCTTGTCCAGCGCCGCGGTGATCGCGTCGATCCGCTCAAAAGAGACTTGCGAGGTGTCGATCAGGGTGAAGCCCACCACCAGATAGATCACCAGCGCAATCAGCATCGACGGCACGGTGGTTGGCAGCATGTTGCGGATGTGGTCGAACAGGTTGGTGCCGGTTACCGCCGGGGCCAGGTTGGTGGTGTCCGACAAGGGTGAGATCTTGTCGCCAAAGAAGGCACCTGAAACCACCGCGCCTGCGGTCCAGTACATCGGAATGCCAAAGCCCGCGCCGATCCCCATCAGCGCCAGACCGACGGTGCCCACGGTGCCCCAGGAGGTGCCCAGCGACACCGACACGATAGAGCAGAGCACCATGCCGGCAGCCAGGAACAGCTCCGGCGACAGGATCTTCAGCCCGTAATAGATCAGCGTCGGCACGGTGCCGCTGGCAATCCAGATGCCGACGATCATGCCAACTGTGATCAGGATCGACACCGACGGCAGCGAGATATTGATGACGTGGAACACGCCTTCCTCGATGTTGTCCCACTTGTGGCCCAGTTTCAGGCCGACCAGCGCGGTGATGGCAATGCCGATGGCCAGCGGGATATGCGGGGTGAAATCCCCGAAATAGAACAGCTGAACCCCCAGAACGGCCAGCGTCAGCACGATGGGCAGCAGCGCCATCCCCAGGCCGGGTTTGACTGTGTTCGGATCAGATGGTGACATGGGCTTCTCCTCCCTTGGGTCTGATCGCCTGTCTCAGGCGGATGCAGCCAAAGACCAGAGAACAGCGCCCGGGACTCGATGCCAGCGCGCCGGAAAACTCAGCATTTGCGACAGATGGGGGAGGTTGGGTCGGATTCGGGAAAAGTTTCCGATCGGGGAAGGCTGCGGGCGCTCGCGGCCGGACCCAACGGCGCCGCCGGGCAACGGCGGCGCAGCCCTGGGGCAGCGGGGCAGGGGTGTCAGGCGGCAGAGGCCTCCGGGCCGGCCGTCTCATGCTCCCAGTCCCCGGCCATGGGGGCTGCGGCTGCAGCGGCAGTCGCCGCGCCGGCCACCCGGAAGGTCTGCACCAGATCGGCCAGCACCTGGGTATCCTGCCGCATGGTCACGGTTGCAGCGGTGGTCTGTTCCACCATCGCAGCGTTTTGCTGGGTGACGCTGTCCATATGCGACACGCCGGTGTTGATCTCGGAAAGCCCCGTGAACTGCTCCTGCGCCGAGGAGGCAACACCGGACGAAAGCTCGGTCACCCGTTTCACATCGCCGACAATCCGGTCCAGCACCTCGCCGGCCTTGCTCACCAGTTCGACACCTGCCTCCACATGGCCTGTGCTGACGTTGATCAGATCCTTGATCTCCTTGGCCGAAACCGCCGCCCGTTGCGCCAGCGCCCGCACTTCGGACGCAACCACCGCAAAGCCGCGGCCCGCTTCGCCGGCCCGCGCCGCCTCCACCCCGGCATTCAGCGCCAGCAGGTTGGTCTGAAAGGCAATGTCATCAATCACGCTGATGATCTGCGAAATCTGGGCGGAAGAGGCCGAGATTTCATTCATCTTCTCCACCGCATCCGACGCAACCGCCATGCCTTCTTCTGCGTTCCCCTGCGCCTCCAATGCCAGGGTGCTGGTCTCTGCGGTCGCGTCCGAGGATTGCTTCATGCTGGCGGTGATCTCCTCCACCGCGGCGGCGGTCTCCTCCAGCGTCGCGGCCTGGGTCTCGGTCCGGCTGGACAGATCTTCGGCAGCATCCGAAATCTCCCCGGCAGAGCTGCTGAGATTGGCCGCCGAGTCCTGAATGGTGCCGATCACGCTGCCCATGCTGCCCATCAGGGTGTTGAAGGACTTCCGCACCTCATTATAGCGGGCCGGAAAATCGCTTTCCTCCGGGCTGGGGATCGGCTGGGTCAGGTCGCGGGCAGACATCCGCTGAATGCCCTCGGTCATATAGCGGAAGGCGGTCTCCTGCTCTTCGCGCTGGGCTGCGAAATAGGCCTCGATCACCTGATAGGTATCCATCGCAAAGGCGCGGTTCAGCGCCCCCAAGAGCCGCACCATCCGTTTGCGCCCCATCGGCGTATAGGCGGCACCGAACTGCTGCGACAGCACCTCCTGAATATAGGAGGTCGCCCGGGCATAGCCCGCCAGATACAGGTCGAACGGCAGCTGGATGCGGAAATGCACCCGGCCGATGGTATCCGCGGATTTGAAATATTCGTCGGAGAATTCGCCGCTCAGCAGCAGCTGCCAATGCCGCTTCTGCGCACCGCGCGCATGATCCAGCGTGTCCTGGCTGCGAAAGAACCCGGACGCCTCTTCATCCGATTTGGCAAAGGCATAGAAATAGTCCAGCACCTGGTCCAGTTTCGGCCCGACCAAAGCGCCGGCACGCTCCAGGTCTTTTTTCTGGTCTCCATCCAGGGCGAATTTCGAAATCGTCTGTGTAGTACCATGCGCACTCATGCTGCAAATCTCCAAACGGGGCCTCCAAAAGGGTCAATCCGTGCATTGTCGGGTGATCAGCCGTTAACAATCCGTTGCAGAGCTGTTTTGACTTGACTTTCTAACTTTTATTCAGGCTAAAGATTCTCATTCCGGGAATCATTTCCACTTCAAAACCCTCTAGGGCTGCGCGTCTCGGCCTCAGGTTGTTGGGGTGGTCCCGGCGGCGGCCGGCGGCGCCGGGCGATTCGCCCCGCTCCGGAACCAGGGCCGCAGTGATGCAGATCTTCAATACCGCAGCCGCAGAATGGCTCCGTCCTACCCGTCCGGGCTGGCGTCTTTGGCTGCGATCGGCCAACGTCCGCCCAGGCGGCAAGCTTGAGGCTAGGGATGAAACGACTGCGCAACCCCCGTACCGGCGTTGACCAGGGGGATATTGAGGTGTTCTCGGATTTCGAGGACGGCGGGGTGATGTGGACCGGCGCAGGCCCGCGCGAGCGGCGCCGCGCGGTGGCCTTCCGCGAAACCTTTGCCAGCCCGCCCGCGGTGCAGGTTTCGGTGTCGCTCTGGGATATGGATACCTCTGCCGCCATCCGGGCAGAGCTGGTGGCGGAAAATGTCACCTGCCAGGGCTTCGACATCGTCTTCCGCACCTGGGCCGACAGCCGCGCCGCCCGCCTGCGCGCCGCCTGGATGGCCATCGGAGCGCTGCCCCACGCTGATGATTGGGATGTGGACTAGGGACCTTTCTACGCTCAGGTCAGCTTCGACAGAACGCTCAGGATTTCCTTGCCGCCGTCGGTCAGGTCGCGGGCATCGCGCAGCGATTTGGCGCTGCCGGCCGCAACCGTGCCCAGGGCCTGCACCATCGCCTTGTGATCCTCGGCCATCCGCGCCAGCGCGGCCCGCATGGCGGCGCTGTCCGGCCAGTCCTTGACCAGCGCCTGCACCTTGGCGGCATTGGCGTCCAGCTGCTTCTGCAGCCCGCCCGCCTCCTTGCCGCCGCTGTCCTCGACCTGCTTCAGCGCCCGCTTCAGGCTGCGCTGCTCCGCGGTCAGCTGCGCTACCGCCATCTCCGAGGACTTCCGGTGCGCTTCCATCGCCTTGATCCGCTTTGCCACGCCCTTCAGCGCATCGGCCACCGCCGCCAGATCGCGCTTGGCCGCCCCCAGCTCGGTGTCATAGGCATTCAGCGCCTTTGCCAGGTCCTCCTTCATCTTCATGCTGGCACTGGCGCCCTTCAGCGCGGCTGAGGCCACCCCCGCCACATTGCCTGTGACCGCCGACGCCACCGCCGAGGCAATCGCCAGCACCGGCACCACCGTCACCCGGCCCACCGTCTTGATCTTCTGCTTCTGCAGGCTCTTCAGCTCCGGCTCGCGGGCCTTCTTGACGATCTCCACCAGCACCTGATCCGCCATCTTGGGCGCCACCCGCTGGCTCCAGTTCTCCCACAGCGCCTTGATGTTCTTTTCCTCGTCCTGCAGGAACTTCGAGGCCTTGGCGCTGTCCATCCCGTCATTTTCGATCACTGCCCCCAGCGCCGCGATATCGCCGTTCAGCTGCTTCAGAAAATTGGCCGAGCGCGCCTTGACCAGCGCATTGAAGGCCTTGTCCATCCCGTCCCTCAGCGCCTTTGCCGCGGGTTTCGACGGGGCAACCCCCAGATCCATCTCGATCTTGCAGGCCATTTCGACCGGCTTCAGGAACTTGTGCCCCTTGGGCGCCTCTGACATTTCGCAGGTAAGTGTCTTGCGGGAAATCGAAACCGTGAACATGGAAAAATCCTTCCTGGGTCTTAACAGAAAACTGGCAGCACGGTGTTCAGACTAGCCGGGCAGGGCGGTGAAACCAGTCCTGATTTCCCCCATCAGCGCAGCAGTCAGGTCGCGGCCCGCGCCTTGCCGGTCCGGATGCCCGCCCGGCTGCCCGTCCGCGGGGCGATCCGCAGCAGCTTCTGGAACTTGGGGCACTCCAGATGGCTGGGCGCCGGGCAGTCCGCCACATGGCGCAGGGCGTCGCGCAGAACGGACAGCTCCCGGATCTGCTCCTCCAGCCCATCGGCGCGCGCATGCAGCTGTCCGCGCGGCAGATCGGGGCGGCCATCCTTGCCGAACATGCCGGCAATCTCCTGCAGCGAAAACCCGGCCGCCTTGCCCAGCGTGATCAGCGCCAGCTGCAGCAGGACCTCCGGCCCGAACTGCCGCCTGAGCCCCTTGCGCCCGATCGAGGTGATTAGCCCCAGATCCTCGTAATAGCGCAGGGCAGAGGCTGCGACGCCCGACTGCTCCGCCACCTCTGCGATATCCAGTGCCTTCATTCCACACCTCAAGCCAGCTTCAAGGCGCAAGGCTGACATGCCGCGGCCGTGCAGGCAAGGCGGCCCTTGCATTCAGGCTTGACTTAAAGCGGACTTAAAGTTGTAGGCCATTCTCAGGCGTGAAGCCCCAATCAGAAGAAGACGGAGGGTTGGCATGGAAAGTGCTTTCTTTATCAATGCGTTACTCATAGGTGCGGGTGCAACGGCGGTGATGGACCTTGGGACGCTGGTCCAGAAACACCTGCTGTCGCTGCAGACGCTTGATTATGCGATGGCGGGGAGGTGGCTGGGCCATGCTGCCCGGGGGCGTCTGATCCATCGCCCGATCACGGCCAGCCCGCCGGTCCGCGGCGAGCGGCTGATCGGCTGGGGGGCGCACTACCTGACCGGCATGCTGTTTGCAGCCGTTTTTCTGGCGGCAACAGGGGAGGCCTGGCTCGAGGAGCCCAGCCTGATGCCGGCCCTGGCATTTGGTGTTCTGACACTGGCGGCGCCGTTCCTGATCCTGCAGCCGGGCATGGGTGCAGGCCTGGCGGCGCGGCGGACGCCGGCCCCGAACCAGGCCCGGCTGAAAAGCCTGGCAACACATCTGACGTTCGGGGCCGGGCTGTGGCTGTCGGCACAATGGCTTGCTGCAGCGCCTGCGGGCTAAGCGCCGGCACGGGGGAGGGCGGCAGCAAAAAGCCCCGCAAACTGCGGGGCTTTCTCAGATTTGGAAACCGGGGCTGTCTCAGCCGCCGTTGGAATAAAGGCTCTCGTAGATCGGAACCAGTGTCTTGTCCTCGAACAGCGACGACACCGAGGTGCCGTGCCAGATGTTCAGGATCGCCTGGGTGAACAGCGGTGCGGTCGGCACGATGCGGATATTCGGCGCGGCCTTCACCTCGTCGGTCGGCTGGATCGAGTCGGTCAGCACCAGCGATTTCATCACCGAATTGGTGACACGCTCCACCGCCGGGCCGCTCATCACGCCGTGGGTGATATAGGCGTGCACTTCCTTGGCACCGTTGTCCAGCAGCACCTGAGCCGCCTTGCACAGGGTGCCGGCGGTGTCGCACATGTCGTCTACGATCAGGCAGATCTTGTCCTTCACGTCGCCGATCACGGTCATTTCCGCCACTTCGCCAGCCTTCTCGCGGCGCTTGTCGACGATCGACAGCGGCGCGCTGATGCGCTTGGCCAGCTCACGCGCACGGGCCACGCCGCCAACGTCGGGCGACACCACCATCAGCTCGTCCATCCGGTCCTTGAACTGGTCCTTCACGTCCAGCGCAAAGATCGGGCTGGCGTAAAGGTTGTCCACCGGAATGTCGAAGAAGCCCTGGATCTGCGCCGCGTGCAAGTCCATGGTCAGCACCCGCTCAATGCCGGCACCGGTCAGCATGTTTGCCACCAGCTTGGCCGAGATCGGCGTGCGCGCCTTGGTGCGGCGGTCCTGGCGGGCATAGCCGAAATAGGGGATCACCGCGGTAATCCGCTGGGCCGAGGAGCGGCGCAGCGCGTCGGCGATGATCAAGAGCTCCATCAGGTTGTCATTGGCCGGGTTCGAGGTCGGCTGGATGATGAACATGTCCTCGCCGCGGACGTTCTCATAGACTTCGACGAAGATCTCGCCGTCATTGAACCGCTCGACGCGGGCGTCCACCAGCCCCTGGTCGACACCGCGGTGCATGCTCATACGGCGGGCGATGGCTTGGGCAAGAGGGAGGTTGGCGTTCCCAGCAATAAGCTTGGGTTCGTTCAAGGTCGGCATTGGCTGATATCCCCAGGCAGCAATGGCTATGTGTCAAATTCGTGATATTGAACCCCGCTTAGCACGCACATACCTTCACGCAAAGTTATTAGCGGGAGAAACAACCGATGACTGCTGTGGATTTCTATTATTCAACCCTGTCGCCCTTTGTCTACCTGGCCGGTACACGGCCCTGGGAGATCGCCGCCCGCCACGGCGCCACAGTCAATTGCAAGCCGCTGGACATCATTACGCTGTTCTCCCGCACCGGCGGAAAGCTCCCGGGAGAGCGCCACCCCTCGCGCCAGGAATACCGGCTGATCGAGATGCAGCGGCAGGCCGCCAAGCTCGATATGCCGCTCAACCTGAAACCTGCGCATTGGCCCACCAATGCCGCACCGTCCTCTTATGCCATCATCGCAGCGCAGAAGGCGGGCGGCGGCGACATGGCAGCGCTGGTCTCTTCGATCCTGCGGGCCTGCTGGGCGGAGGAGAAGAACATCGCCGAAGACGGCGTGATCCGCGCCTGCCTCGAGGGCGCCGGCTTTGACCCCGCGCTGGCGGACAGCGGCCTCCTGGCCGGCGCAGAGACCTATGCGCAAAACCTCGAGGATGCGGTCACCGCAGGCGTGTTCGGCGCGCCGTTCTGGGTGACGGCGGACGGGGCGCGGTTCTGGGGCCAGGACCGGCTGGCGGATCTGGATGCGCATCTGGCGGGGCAGGCGGCGTGAAGGACCAGCCTCAGGAGATCTTCGCCCGCAGCTTTGGCCAGGGTCCGCGGCAGGTGCTGGCGGTGCATTGTTCGCTGGCCCATTCCGGCGCCTGGCGCGGCCTGGCCGCGGAGCTGGCGGAGGAGATCACCCTCACCGGTTTTGACATGCTCAGCCACGGCCGCAGCCCGGACTGGGACGGGCAGGGCAACTACCAGCTGTTGAACGTGCAGGCAGGGCTGGACCTGCTGACCGCTCCGGTGGACCTGGTGGGCCATTCCTTTGGTGCCACCGTGGCCCTGCGCATGGCAATGGCCCGCCCGCATCTGGTGCGCAGCCTGACCCTGATCGAGCCGGTCCTGTTTGCGGCAGCCCGGGCCGGCGCGCCGGAGCTGCTGGCCGCGGTAGAGGCGGACAGCCGCCCCATCGACGCCGCCTGGGCCGCGGGCGATCTGGAGCTGACCACCCGGCTGTTCAACCGCCTCTGGGGGCCGGGAGAGCCGAAATGGCCCGATCTGCCAGACCAGCTGCGCACCGCGATGATGCGCGCGATGCCGGTGATCCCGGCCAGCCATGCCACGCTATACGAGGATGAAAATCAAACCCTGGTGCCGGGCGCGCTGGCCCCCGTAGCCATGCCCGTGCTGCTGATCACCGGCTCGGACAGCCCGCCGGTGATGGCCACCATCGCCGCGGGCCTGGCCCGCCGCCTGGGCGATGCCCGCGCTACGGTGCTGCCCGGCGCAGGCCATATGCTGCCGGTGACGCACCCGGCGGAAACCGCTGCGCTGCTGCGCGGTTTCTGGCAGCCGCTTTGACCCATTGAGCCTTTGCGCCGCGGCCGCAGCCAGGGCAGGATAGACCGGCACCAGCAGCAAGGGAGACCGCACAGATGGCATCTAAGAAGGACTTGCTGAAAACCCTCCTCAAAGGGCTGGAGACCGGCGACCCGGCCTCCGCCGCTGTCGTCAACGAGGCGAAATACATCCAGCACAACCCGCAGACCCATGAGGGCAGCGAGGGGCTGGCGGTGCTCTTTGACCGCCTCGCCAAGACCTCGCCCCGCGTCACCTTCAAGCGGGTGTTCGAAGATGGCGATTTCGCCTTTGCCCATATCGAATATGATTTCTCCTCCCTGCGCGCGGCGTTTGAGGTGTTCCGCTTTGAGGACGGCAAGGCCGTCGAGCATTGGGACAACATCCAGCCTTTGCGCGGCCCCAACCCCTCGGGGCGGGGGATGCAGGACGGCACCACTGAAATCACTAACCTGGACAGGACCGAAGACAACCGCGTCCTCGCGCGCAGCTATACTGAGAATGTATTGATCCAGCGGCAGCTGGACTTGCTGCCGGACTATGTCCGCGCCGACCTCATCCAGCACAACCCGGACCTGACCGACGGCCTGCCCGCCTTGCGCGACGCCCTCGCGGCAACGCAGAACGGCACACCCGCGATCCAGTACCAGCAGCTCCACCGGGTGCTGGCAGAGGGCAACTTCGTGCTCTGCGCTTGCGAAGGCCATCTCGGCGGCGTCCACACCAGCTTCTACGATCTCTACCGTATCGAGGCCGGCAGGATCGCCGAACACTGGGACACCATCGAGGCCATCCCCCCTCGCAGCGAATGGAAGAACGACAACGGCAAGTTCTAAGGCACTGACCCTAAGCCCGGCCCGTCCTCACCAGGGTTTCGCTCCCTGCCTGGTCCAGACGTCCAGGAAATTGCCGTGGTTCGGCATCTGCACCGCGGGCAGGGTCTCTGCCGTCATCGCGGTGTCCGCATCAATCACCCCGTTGCGCTCCAGGATATAGGCCGCCAGCGCGTAAGCTTCGTCGTCGCTCAGCGACTTCGGCGCCTCCAGCGGCATCGCCCGGCGGATGTAGTCGAACAGCGTGGTGGCATAGGGCCAATAGCGGCCCGCGGGCTTGGCCCAGACATCGTTGGGGCCAACCGGCGGCATCACCGGCCCTTCGCTGCCCGTCGCGCCGTGGCAGGCCGCGCATTTCGCAGCATAGATCGCCGCGCCTTGTGCCGCGGTGCCGCTGCCCGCAGGCAGGCCGGCGCCCTCAGGTGTCACATAAGTGGCGTAAAACGGAATATCCGCAGCCTCCAAGGGCTGCCCCAGCCCCGGCCCTTCGGCGCGGGCGGCGGCGGCGGTTAGCAGCAGGGCGGCGGCTGCTGGTTTTAAGGCTGTGAGTTTAAAGATAGACATTCTGAACCGCTCCCTCTGCTGTGATCTGCCAGGGCTGGATGGCGTTGTAATGCAGGAAGTTCGACGCGTGATAGCGCGCCTTCCAGTCCGCGCGCGCAGGCTGCACCGCGCCGGTCTCGTCCCAAGCGCGGCTCATCAGCACCAAGGGCGATCCGTCCCAGTGCCAGGGCAGGCTGAACCGTGTCAGCGCCTGCGGCAGCACCGGTGCGGCCAGCGCCGCCTCGGCCCAGCTCTGACCGCCGTCGGCTGAGACCTCAACCTTGGCGACCTTGCCCGCCCCGGTCCAGGCCAGCCCGGAGATTTCATAAAACCCGGGTCCGCTCATCGTCATGGTGGCGGAAGGGTGGGTGATAAAGCTCTTCACCCCCATGCCAAAAGTGAACTGGACTGAGGAACCATCCGCCAGGATCTCGGTGTATTCGCCCAATTCATCCTTGGTATGCACTGGCGCCTCAGTCACCCACAGGCTGGTCAGCCACTTGATGTTCATGTTGCCCTCGAACCCGGGCAGCAGCAGCCGCATCGGGTAGCCCTGCTCGGGCCGGATCCGCTCGCCGTTCTGGTAGAGCGCAAGCATCCCGTCGCTCATCACCTTCTCCATCGGGATCGAGCGCGCCAGGCTCGGCCCGTCGGCGCCGGCGGCAACCACCCACTTGCCCCCGGGCCTGACGCCCGCTTCCTCCATCAGCACGCGCATAGGAATGCCGGTCCATTCGGTGTTCGACACCAGCCCATGCAGCATGTCACAGCTTGCCTGCATCGGTTCCGGCATCACCGCGTTGAACAGGCTGTTGCCGGCGCATTCCAGGAAATAGGTTGCGGTCACCATCGGATAGCGCTCCAGCGCCTCCAGACCGAACTGCAACGGGCGCTCCACCAGCCCGTGGATCATCAGCCGGTGGCGCGCCGGGTCAATGTCCGGGCGGCCGCCGTGATGCACCTCGAAATGCAGCCCGCTGGGGGTGAGGGTGCCGCGCAAGCGGTGATGCGGCGTGCCCGACAGGCTGAAGGCCGGCGCCACATCCTGCCAGGGCTCGATGATGGCGCGCTGCACCGATGCCTCCGCCGCGGCAGGCGCGCCATAGCCGCGCGCCCGCGCCCCGGCAGTCCTGGCCCATTCCGGGATCTCCGCCTCTGCCCGCGCTATACGCGGCTGCAGCAGCCCCGCGGCGCCGCCCGCAGCGGCTGAGGCCAGCAGCATCCGGCGGCTCAGCAGCCCGCCGCCCGCGGCATAGTCCAGCGCCGCGCCGTCAATGTCGGATCGTGTCATGAATGTCCCCTCCCTTGCTGGCAATTGCTGCTCGCACAGGGCCCCAGGACGCGGGTCTTGCCACCCGCTGCTGCCGCAATCTTATCACAAAACCCGCTGCAGCAGGAGGGGGAGGGCAGAGGGCGGAAGTGGATTAACGGCGGCCCGCTGCTAATCTCTACCGCAGGTAAAGAGTGACAGGAGGCTCCCATGCCCGGACTGGATTTCTGGTATTCGATCGGCAGCACCTACAGCTACCTCACCGTGATGCGCATCGGCGATGCGGCGGCGCAGGCCAGCGTTCCGGTCCGCTGGCGCCCCTTCAACGTGCGCCATGTGATGACGGTGCAGCACAACATCCCGTTCAAGGACAAGCCGGAAAAGAGCGCCTATATGTGGCGCGACATCGAACGCCGCGCCGGGCGCTATGGCCTGCATGTGCGCCTGCCCGCGCCTTATCCGCTGCCGGAACTGGTGCTGGCCAACCAGGTGGCGGCGCTGGGCGCGGCTGAGGGCTGGGCAGAGGCCTATACCCAGGCCGCCTACCGCTGCTGGTTCAAGGCCGGCCAGCCCGCGGGTGAAGACCCGAACCTCAGCGCCAGCCTGCAGGCCGCGGGCCAGGATCCGGCCCGGGTGATGGCTGAGGCGGTGTCAGACAAGACCGTCAAGATGCTGGCGGACGCAACCGAGGAAGCGATGGCGCTGGGCATCTTCGGCGCCCCCAGCTTTGTTGTGGCGGGTGAGGTTTTCTGGGGCGACGACCGGCTGGAGGACGCGCTGCTCTGGGCGCAGGGCCGCCACTAGCGCCAGAACCCTAAGCCCGTTGCTTCTTTCTGGTTAAAATACTCTGGGGGTGAGGCCCGTAACGGGCCGGGGGGCAAAGCCCCCTTGCAGCCTCACAGCAGCGGCAGGAACGCCCGGATATCTTCCTCCGGCAGCGACCAGTCGCAGACAAAGCGCGCAGTGACCAGCTCCGCGTCCGGCCCCTCCATGCCGCCGTCCCACAGGTGATAGGCCGCACCGGCCTCAAACAGCGCCCGGTGCGTGGCGCGGGGCAGGGCGGCAAAGATCATATTGGCCTGCGGCTGATGGCTGAATTCCGCCCCTGCCGCACGCAGCCCCTCGGCCAGCAATGCAGCCTTGGCATTGGCGGCACGGGCATTCTCCAGCCACAGATCCCCGCTCAGATAGGCCAGCATCTGCGCTGACAGATAGCGGTGCTTGGAAAACAGCTGCGCACCGCGCTTGCGCCGGTACTCGAACTCCTGCGCGTGTGCAGGGTTGAAAAAGATCACAGCCTCCACCCCCATGCAGCCGTTTTTGGTGCCGCCGAAGGACACCGCATCCACACCCGCCTTCCAGGTCATCTCCGCAGGCGTGCAGCCCAGCGACACCAGCGCATTGGTAAAGCGCGCGCCGTCCATATGCACCGGCAGCCCGTATTCCCTGGCAACGGCGCAAACCGCCTCCAGCTCCGCAACGCTGTAGACGGTGCCGAATTCCGTCACCTGCGTCAGCGACACCGGCCCCCGCTGCGGCCCGTGCACGCCGCGGGTTTCCTCTCCCTCAATGGCGGCGCGCAGATCCGCCGAGGTCATCTTGTCGGCTTCCGTCACCAGCGTCAGCTTGGCGCCGCCCGTGAAGAACTCCGGCGCGTTGCATTCATCCATGTTGATATGGGCGGGCTTGGTGCAGAACACGGTCTGCCAGGGCTGGGTCAGGGTGGACAGCGCCAGCACATTGGCCGCGGTGCCGGTCGCCACCAGATAGACCGCCGCCTCCGGCGCCTCGAAGATCTCCCGGATCTGTGCCGTGACCGCCGCCATCTCCGGATCCGCGCCATAGGCCATGGCATAGCCGCTGTTCACCTTGGCCAGGGCCTCCATGATCTGAGGCGAAACCGGGCCGGAATTGTCAGAGGCGAAATGCATGGGGGTTACTCCTGCGGATGAAATTCAGGTGGGTTCGTCGATGATGTGGTCTTCCCACTCGTCTTCGGAAATCTCGAACTCCGACACCGTCCAGCCGCGCACCGAAACGCCGGCCTCATGCACGCTTTCAGGCGTGCCGGTCAGCAGCGGATGCCATTCGGGCAAGGGCTTGCCCTGCCACAGCAGCCGGTAGGCGCAGGTCTCGGGCATCCAATAGGCGTGGGTATCCAGATTCTGCGGCGTCAGCACGATGCACTCCGGGATGAACTGGTGCCGGATCGGATACTGGGCGCAGCGGCAGGTGCTGTCATCCAGCAGGCGGCAGGCCACCCGGGTCAGCGCCACCGCGCCGGTCTCCTCATCCTCCAGCTTGTTCAGGCAGCATTTACCGCAGCCGTCGCAAAGCGCTTCCCATTCCTTCTGGTTCAGCTTGTCCAGCGGCTTCTTCTCCCAGAACCGCTTGCCCAGGCCAGAGCGGTCAATGACGTCCTTCACCGGTTTCATAGCGCCGCCAGGAGTTCGCGCGACGTGGCGCAATCCGCGTCCATCTGTTCAATCAAGGCATCCAGCCCGTCAAACTTCAGCTCCGGCCGCAGGAAGGCGACCAGCCCCACCGACAGCGTCGCGCCGTAAAGGTCGCCGGAGAAATCAAACAGGAAGGTCTCGATATTGGGCACCTCGCCGTCAAACATCGGCCTGACCCCGATGGAGGCCGCGCCAAAGTAGCTGCCCGCATGCGGCCCGTCGAGCACGTCAACCAGCACCGCATAAACCCCGAACCGCGGCTGATGCAGCCCGTCAATCGACATGTTCGCGGTCGGAAAGCCCAGCTCCCGCCCGCGCTGTTCGCCGCCAATCACCACGCCCTCGATGCGGTGCCAATGGCCCAGCATCTCCTTGGCATCCGCAGGCCGGCCCTCGCTCAAGGCATTGCGGATCGCGGTCGAGGAGACCGCATGGGCGGAATATTCCATCAACGGCGCAATAGTGACGCCGAATCCGTACTCCGCGCCAAAGCGCTGCAGGTCCGCGGCATTGCCCGCGCGCCCCTTGCCAAAGCAGAAATCGGCGCCCACCACCACATGGCGCAGCCCCAGCCCCCCGGCAATCACGTCGCGGGCAAATTCCTCAGGGCTCAGGCTCGACAGCGCGGTGTTGAAATTCAGCTCATAAAGCCGCTCCACCCCAAGCTTCTCCAGCCGGTGGGCGCGGGTCTCGGCCCGCATCAGCCGGAACGGCGGCGCATCGGGCGCAAAATACTCGCGCGGATGCGGCTCAAACGTCATCACCCCCAGGGGCGCCCCGGGGGCGGCCTTGCGGGCCAGCTCGATTACCGACTGATGGCCCAGATGCACGCCGTCGAAATTGCCGATGGCAACAGTGGCACCCCGGTCCTGATCTTCGACGAATTCATAATCTCTGACGATACGCATAGCGCATGCCTATCCGCAGCCGCGCGGCGGTTCAAGCGGCCAGTGGCGGGCGAGGACCAAAGCCGGTTCCCCGCCTCGGCAAATCCGGCTACACCTTACCCTGCGGTGGATCCGGGAACGACACATGATTGATTACATCGCCTTTGGCGTGGCAGATTTTTCAAAATCTGTGGCATTCTATGACCGGACGTTTGGCCCTTTGGGCATCACACGGCTGTTTACGACGCCCAAGACTGACCCCGGCAGCGTCAATCTGGCCGGCTTTGGCGATGCCCGGCCCTGGTTCTGGCTGGCAGAGGAGAACGCAACGGCCGGCATGCTGCACGTCGCGCTGGCGGCGCCGGACCGCGCTGCGGTTGAGGCTTTCCATGCCGCGGCTTTGCAAGCGGGCGGTGCCTGCAACGGCCCGCCCGGCTTGCGGCCGCACTACCACAGGCATTACTACGCCGCCTTTGTGTGCGATCCAGACGGCCATAACATTGAGGCCGTATGCCACAACCCGCCTGACTGACGCCTTCTTCAGGCCGCCTCCCGTTGCACACCCGCCGTACGCCCCCTTCACGCAATCCTCACGTGTAAATGCCATACTCCCAATTGATCGCGTTCACCCGCCATGGCTCCGCGCATGGGCCATGATACGAGGCGCAGGCATCTGTGCGGCTGCCTGCGTAACACCCGGAGACCGGCCCTGATAAAAAGGGGGTCGTCCAGGATATCCTGTCCGAGCAGGCCCCCGGCGGGGTCTGTCCACCTCCACCCGGCGGCGCCGCCCCCTTAATTGGGACACAGCGCAACAACGGAAGCGAACGAAACAGCACAAACCGGCACAGAAAAACCGCCAAGGGCATACCGCCCCGGCGGCTCATACTGCTGCGCGCAGGGGGCATCAGGCACCCATGCGCTTCTTTCTGGTCCGAAATACCCTGGGGGTGAGCGCCAGAGGCGCGAGGGGGCAACGCCCCCTGCCCAGGTTCCGCACCCGGCTCAGTCGAACTTGCGCGAGGGCGCCATCACCATGGCTTCGCCCACCAGCACCTTCTTGCCGTCTACCATGCAGCGGCAGTCCAGCTTGACGCGGCGCTTGTCGATCACGATGTCGGTCACCTCGACCTCCGCCAGCACCAGGTCGCCCGGGCGCACCGGCGCCAGGAACTTCAGCGACTGGCTCATGTAGATGGTGCCATGTCCCGGCAGCTGCTCGCCGATCACGGCTGAGATCAGCCCGGCGGTCAGCATCCCATGGGCGATGCGGCCCTCGAAGATGGTGTCCTGGGCATAGTCGTCGTCCAGATGCACCGGATTGCGGTCGGTCGACACCTGGGCGAATTTCTCGATGTCCTCATCGGTGATGACTTTGCGCAGGTAGCGCACCATGCCCATCTCGATGTCTTCGATGCAGATGGTTCCGCGCGGCATGTTGTCCAACATCTCATCCTCCGTTCGCCCGGCCCTGATCGCATCACTTGACCGCTCGGCGTTGTAACTTTTGCGCGCCGGATTGGCCGCTTGCGCAACTTTATTACTTTGCAGCTGCAGAAAATCAAGTGATTTCTGACAAAGGAAAACCCCGCCCGGTGCGGGCAGGGGCGCAGGGCCAGCTTGGCCGTAAGCGATGATTGCTGCCGGATTTAGCGCAGAAAACCAATGGCATAGGTCGGGGCAGACTGCTCCTGCGCTAGATAGGCTGCCAGCGCATCCGCATCCGGCTGGACTGATGTCTTTGTCTCTCTGGCCGCAAGGCCCCCGGTGATGAACAGGGAATCGATGCCTTCCCCCATGGCGCCGGCAATATCCGTATGCGGCCCGTCGCCGATCGCCAGGATCTCGGAATCGGCAATCCCCGGCGCCACTTCCTGCAGCCGCAGCCGGGCCAGATCATAGATCGGCGGATGCGGCTTGCCAAAGTACAGGCTCTCGCCGCCCATCTCCGTATAAAGCCGCGCCAGCGCCCCCGCGCACCATTCCCGCGTCTCGCCGCGGTCGACGATGATATCGGGATTGGCGCACAAGAGCTTCATGCCCATCTGCTTGGCATAGAGGAAATCCGCCCGGTTCACCTCCGGATCCGCCATCGTGTCGAAGGGGCCGCAGCAGACGATGCCCTCAGCCTCCTTGAGCGGCACCCGTGTGATTTTCACCGGGTTATGGATCACGTGCAAGGGCTCAAAGAACCCGGCGTCGCGCTGCCATTCGCCCATGAAATAGACCTTGTTTCCCACCGCGCCTGTGAACATTGCCGCCCGCGCAGAATCGCCCGAGGTGGAGATCGTGTCATAGGCATCATCCGGCACGTTGAACTGCCCCAGCTGCGCCGCCACCCCTGCGCGCGGCTTGGGCGAGTTGGTCACCAGCACCACGATGCCGCCCTGCGCCCGGTAGGCCTTCAGCGCCGCCACCGCATCGGGAAAGGCGGTGATGCCGTTGTGGACACAGCCCCACAGATCCACGAACAGCGCCTTGTAACGGCTGGAAATGTCGGAAAGGGAGGTGACGATCTGGGTCATGGCCGGGCCTTCGCGCGTGTTTCGGTTGCGGCCAGCTATGGCAGAGACGGCGGCGGAAGGCCAGTGGCGCAGGGCCGGGCAGGGCGCCGCGGCGGCGGCCCAAGGGTTTCTTAATAACTCTCGCATAGGGTGATCGTCAGGCAACTCTATGGTGTGTTAGCGATGTTCCGAAATCTTCCCATTAAAACGCGGCTGGTCTTTACCGGTGTGATGTCGACAGTCTCTGTCCTGGTTCTTGCGGCGATGGCCGTCTACAGCCTGTGGCAAAGCGAGCTGGAGCTGGAACGGCAGATCAGCGCAACCACGATCATCCGGCATGAGCTGATGGCCGACAAGATGCACGACGCGATTGAGGCAGGCGTGGTGCATGCGCTGCTGGCCGGCCCGGCGGCGCCGGCGGCCAAGAGGGATCATTTGACGGCCAAGCTCGCCAGCGACATCCGCAGCCTGCGGGACTCTGTTGCCGCCTTGCAAAAGGTTGAGATGTCGGAGGCAATCCGCAGCCAGGTAACGGCCCTCGCCCCCGCGTCAGAAACATTTATCGAGGCGGCCCGGAATGTTGCAGGCCTGGCCTTTCAGGACACCGCAGCGGCACAGGCGGCGCTGCCTCAGCTGCAGGCAGAATACGGCGCCCTGAACCAGCTGCTGGCGCCCCTGGGCAAGGATATCAAAACCTATGCCGAGGAGACCGCGCAAAGCGCCCGCGCCCATGACATGCAGCTGCTGTATATTCTGATCGGGTTTTCCGCGCTGGCACTGCTGGTGATTGCCCGCAACTCCCGCCAGGTGACCCTGACCATCATCCGTCCCATCGCCCGGCTGCGGAGCGCCCTGCGCGAGGTGGCCGAGGGCGACCTGGGCCTCAAGGTCGCAGACCGGATGCGGGCCGATGATTTCGGGGAAATCGCCAAGGATATCGACGCCGTGTCGGGCCGGGTGATTTCAGCGCTGGAGGAGCAGAACACCCTGCGCGAAGAGAGCGAAAAGGTCATCGAACGGCTGCGCAGCGGGCTGCAGCGCCTGTCCCAGGGCGACCTCAGCGACCGGATTGCCGAGGAATTCAATGGCGATTACGGCCCCTTGCGGGAACACTATAATGAGACCGTCGACAAGCTGAATGAGCTGATGTCCGACGTGGTGCAGTCCGGTGCCCGCATTCAGCGCCAGTCGGACGACATCCGGACCGCGTCGGAGGACCTGTCGGCGCGCACCGAAAGCCAGGCGGCCACGCTGGAACAGACCGCTGCCGCGCTGGAGCAGATGACCGCCAGCGTCAACTCCTCGGCCCGCAACGCGCAGCAGGTGCAGGGCGCGGTGGAGACCGCGCGCACCGATGTGGAGCACAGCGGCCGGGTGGTCGAGGGCGCCATTGCGGCGATGAACGAGATCGAGAACTCCTCCAACCAGATCAGCCAGATCATCGGTGTGATTGATGACATCGCCTTCCAGACCAATCTTCTGGCCCTGAACGCAGGGGTTGAGGCCGCGCGCGCGGGCGAGGTCGGCCGCGGCTTTGCCGTGGTCGCCTCCGAGGTGCGGGCGCTGGCGCAGCGGTCTTCGGATGCGGCCAATGAAATCAAGGTGCTGATCAGCGCCAGCTCTGCCCATGTGCAGGACGGGGTGCAAAAGGTGGATGGCGCCGGCAAGGCGCTGTCCACGGTGGTCACCCAGGTTACCAATATCGCCGATCTGGTCGCAGGCATCTCCTCCGAATCCGCCGAACAGGCGCAGGGGCTCAACGAGATCAACATCGGTGTCTCTCAGCTGGATTCGGTCACCCAGCAGAACGCTTCGATGGTGGAGCAGTCCGGTGCTGCGATCCGCTCCATGAACGGCGAAACGGTGGGGCTGAACCGGCTGGTCGGCCAGTTCGTCCTGCGCGAGGGCGGGGCCGGGCTGGAGGCCGCCGGTTCCCAGCAGCCGGACGCTGCAGCCTGGCAGCAGCCGGACGTCCCGGCAGAGGCGGAGCCGGCCTTTGCCGCGCAAGCGGACGCAGGCGTATACGGCGATGCGGCCGGGGACACCCGCTGGGAAGATTTCAACGACGGCAGCGAGGCCTGGCCGCCGGCAGAGGACGCACCGGAAGCCCGCTCTGCCTGAGGGCAGGCGGCAGGCCGAAGGGGCGGCGGGGCCAAAAGGCAATGACAGTTTGCGGCAGTCTGGAAACGGGCTGCCGCAGGCCCGTTGCGGCCTCGTTTTCAGGACTGCCCTCTAAGCGGGGCTGAACCTGTTACAGCCAGATCAGCCCCTGTTTCAGCGCCAGCGCCAGAGCGTGTTCGCGGGTTGTGGCCCCCAGTGCCCTGCGCGCGTTGGCAAAATGCAGCGAGACCGCGGCCTCCGACAGGCCCAGCGTCTCGGCGATGCGGGCGGTCATCATGCCCTCGGCCAGCAAGGACAGCACCTCGCGCTGGCGGGTGGTCAGCAGCGGCGCAGGCCCCCCGCCATAGCGTTCCGCAGGCGGCGGCGCATCCTGTCCGATGGTGCTGGCAAGCAGGGCGGAGAACAACTGCATCTCCAGCGGGCTGCTGCTGCAGGCGGTGCGGAAATCCGCCTCATAGCCCAGCGTGACATATTTTCCGGCGCCGCCCGGCGGGCCGAAGCGGGTGCAATGCAGGGTGGTGAATCCGGCAGCCTTAAGCCCGTGGGTATAGGCCCGGGCCTTGTCCGCGACCTCGTCCGCGACCTCCGCGCCGCGCCGCAGCGCGCCGCATTCCAGAACCATGCTGCCGGAGCGTTGCGCCAGGTCCTCGACCAGCGGGTCCACCTCGATATAGCCCTCGCACAGGTATTCCTCCATCCAGCTGTCCGGCATGTCGGTGCTGATCCAACTGATGTCCTTCAGGGTGCCGTTGACCTCGGCCACCAGGAGGCTGTTGATCCCCATCTGCCGTGCCAGGTTTTGCGCCGCCTGCCAGCGGCCCTGGCCATCCTGCGGGCAAAGCAGGGTGTCCAATGTATCGATCAGAGCATTTTTCATTACTTTCAGCCCCTTAATGCTTGCGCCTTGCTCTGTGCGCCTGTCTCTCCGGCTAGAGCGGCACCAGCCCCTGTTTCAGCGCCAGGGCCAGAGCGTGTTCGCGGGTCGTGGCCCCCAATGCCTTGCGCGCATTGGCGAAATGCAGCGAGACCGCGGCCTCCGACAGGCCCAGCGTCTCGGCGATGCGGGCGGTCATCATGCCCTCGGCCAGCAAGGACAGCACCTCGCGCTGGCGGGTGGTCAGCAGAGGCGCAGGCCCCCCGCCGTAGCGTTCCGCAGGCGGCGGCGCATCCTGTCCGATGGTGCTGGCAAGCAGGGCGGAAAACAGCTGCATCTCCAGCGGCGAGGCCGCCTTGGCGCCTGCGGCGCTGTCCTCAAAGGCGAGGGTCACAAATTTCCCGGCCCCGCCCGCAGCATTGTCTGCTGCCCCGTCTGCCGCACTGTCCGCCCCGCCGTAGCGCGCGCAATGCATACCGCCAAAGCCCGCGTCCTTCATGCCGTGGTTCAGCGCCCATTCCCGGACACTGCCCGCCTGATCCCGGCGCAGCACGCCGCAGTCCAGCTGCATGCTGCCTGGCCGGTCCGCCAGGCCTTGGACAAAAGGGTCCACCCTGACGTAGTCCTGGCTCAGGTATTCGTCCATCCAGGCGCTGGGCATATCGGTGTTCATCCAGCCGATTTCCTTGAGCGTGCCGTTGATCTCCGCCACCAGGATGCTTTTTACCCCCATCTGCCCGGCCAGATCCTGCGCCGCCTGCCAGCGCGCGCCGGGATCCTGCGGATGCAGCAGCTTGTCCAAAGCATCAATCAAGGCGTTTTTCATAAGGGCACCAACCAAAAATCTACCGCAATTTAACCGGGCAGGCCGGTGCGGCGTCCAGCCTTAGAAGAATTCATAGCCCTATGAATATCCCTAGGTTGGCCCGTCAAAGGCGATCAGGCAATGTCTTTTTCGCGTCCGGCTATTGGCCCGGACCAGCGTTTCCGGCGGGTGCGCGAGTTTTGAGTGAGTGGTGGCAGCCCCTTATTGACGGGGCTACAGATGATCCCGGGCCTGGCGAAGGGCGGGTTCTGGCTGCGCACTTGCCGGGAACCATTTTCGGCGGCAGGCACCGGTATTTTCCCGCCGGGCCGCTGCTGCAAAGCTGCGGCCTGTATTACACGGCTGCCCGTCTTTGGCCGGGGCAGCCGGGCAGCGGTTTCGAGAGCGGACCAAGACTTTCCTGACAAGAAAAAAGGCGCCCCTCGGGGCGCCTTTTACTGTCCGGTCCAAGCGGGCTCAGACTTTCAGGTTCGGGATGATCTGCTTTTTGCGGGACATGATGCCCGGCAGCACCACGGTGTCGCCGACGGCATCGGCGCCAAAGGATTTGGCGGCCACGGTTTTCACCAGGTCGTTCGGCACCAGCAGGGTGGCTTCCTCGTTCAGGATGTCGACCACGAACAGCAGCACCTGATCGACGCCGTCCTCAGCCGCAACCGAGACCATCGACTCCATCAGCGAGGCCTTGCGGTCCAGCACCACGCCCGGCGCGGTGGTTTCCAGCACGGAGACGCGGAACTTGGTGCCGTCGACTTCGTATTCCTTGGAATCCATGCGGATCAGCTCTGCATCGGAGAACGAGGAGACGTCGGACTTGGCGGCAAACATCTCAGCCGCGTATTCGGAGATGTTGATGCCCAGATCCGCGGCCAGCTTCTCGGCCACGGCCTTGTCATGGGCGGTGGTGGTGGGGGAGCGGAACTCCAGCGTGTCGGACAGAATGCAGGTCAGCGCCGCGCCCTTGATGGCTTCCGGCATCTTGGCAGCATCGTCGCCCATCAGGTCGTGCATGATGGTGGCGGTGCAGGCCAGCGGGCGGATGGTGATGTCGATCGGGCCTTTGGTTTCCAGGCCGCCGACCAGCTTGTGGTGGTCGATGATCGCCTGCACGTCAGCGCCGTTGATGTTGGCGGGCAGCTCTGCCGGGTTGTTGGTGTCGACGATGACAACCGCCGCATCATCGGCCACGTCGGCGATGATTTCCGGTTTCTCCAGGCCCCAGCGCTGCAGCATGAAGGCGGCTTCGGTGTTCGGTTCGCCCAGCAGTTTCGGGGCGGCGGCCACGCCTTTCACCTCGTTCAGGTACCAGGCCCAGACAATGGGGGAGCCGGTGGAATCGGTGTCGGGGGATTTGTGGCCGAAAACTTGGATGGTCATGGGGCTGTCCTGTTCATGCATAAGGTCGGAAATGCGGGATTTGCGCGCCTTATAGGGCTGGCGCGCAGGCTTGTCACCCCGCTGATGCTGCAATGCGGCACTGTGTTCAGGGCAGGGGTCAGAACGGGGCCCGTTCCAGGCTGTAGCCCTGCTGCTGCAACAGGTTCAGAATGCCGGCCTCGCCAGGCAGGTGCAGGGCGCCGGCGGCGACCACGATGCGGTTGCCGCGGGCGGCCTCGATCACCGGGATCCAGGCGCGGTTGCGCTGGTCGATCAGCCCGTCCATCGCCTCAGCCCACAGGGTCTCGCGTTCGGCGCGGGTCAGGGCGCCGCTGTTCAGGAAGTCCCTTTCGCTGACAAGGAGGGCGGACAGCGACTGCTGGTCGAAATAGGATTCGACCGTGGTGATGAACCCGTCGGTGCCGCTGCCCAGCAGGGCGGTAAAGGCGCGCAGCTGGCGGACCTGTTCTTCCAGCGGGTCGGCGTCCATCATCCTGATAACGCTCATCGGGTCTTCCAGCGACTGCACCGGCACGCCGGCGTCTTCGGCCAGCACGCCCAGCCGCAGATCAAGGCCGCGCTTGACGTCCTTGTCCTGGCGCAGGCAGGGCGGAAAGGCCATCGACATTGCCAGGAACCAGGGCCGCATCTTGGCCGCCATCCAGGGGGCGATGCCCTGGCTGCGGACCCTGGCGGCCAGATCCTCCCATTCGGCGGCGGGCAGCCGGTCGATCAGGCTGGGGCCTTCGGTGATCAGCACCAGCGAGGGCGTGCGGCCCAGTTCGACCTCAAACGCGGCCTTGTCCTTGGGGCTGGCCTCCATCAGCAGCACGTCTGCCTGCCGGACCACAGGCGCCAGCCGGGCGGCTAGGGCCTCCATCCGCGGGTCATTGATATGCAGGGTGCCAATCACATGCACCGTGCGGGCGCCGCGCCGGGCGATCCAGTGGTTGCCCTCGGCAAAGGGCGCGGCCGCGGTAAGGGCTTCGATCCGGGCGCGCTCCGGGGCGCTCAGCGTGGTGCGCAGATCGGTGCCGGTGCAGCCCGCCCACAGCGCGGCGGGCAGCAGCAGAAAAAACACGTAAAAAATGAGCCGCATGATTGTCTGGTCCTGAATTTGCCGGGAAGGCCTGCCTACCACGGCGCCGGGGAGAGGCTGAAGCCCTTGGATTTGAGCAGGTTCAAAACGCCGTTTTTGCCCGGCAGATGGGCGGCGCCGACGGCGACCACAATGCGGTCCTGCTGTGCCGCCAGAATTGGCGCCATCCAGCGCCGGTTGCGGTCATCCAGCAGGCGGCGGTTGTACTGGCGCCACAGCCGCGCGGTTTCGGCCCCGGAAAAGCTGCTGTACTGGGCGCTGATCCAGGGGGCGAGGATGAAGGAGGTCCAGACGCTCTGGTCGAAATAAGCCTCGACCGGGGTGGCGTCTTCGGGCTTGTCCGACTGCACCAGCTCCAGTTCCAGCTCCAGCATCCGGGCCTGGTCGCTGAGCGGCAGGCTGGCGATGGCCTTCAGCGCCTGCTCCGGCGTTTCCAGCGCCCCCAGCGGGATCCGCTTGCGCTGGGCGAAGCCGGCGATCCGGTCGTCCAGGCCGCGGCGCAGGCCAAAACCGTAGGGGCGGCAGCCGCTTTGCACCAGGAACATGGAAATCGCCCAGGGCTGCATCCGGTTCATGGTTTCCGGATTGGCCCCGGCCACCTGGGCGGTGAGGATGAAGCGCTCCCAGGCCTGGGGGCGCAGCAGGTGGCGCAGCTCCTGGCCCTTGGGCAGCAGGAAGCTGCGGGTCATCGCGGCGGGCATGGTTTCAAGGCGTTCCAGATCCTCGTTTGCGGTTTCCAGATAGATTGCCTGGGCCGCGGCCAGCGCCGGGCGCAGGGTGCGCATCACCTTGGCCATGCGGGCGTCGCCGCCGTGCATGGTGCCGATCACATGAATGGTGCGGGGGCCCTTGGTGGCGACCCAGTGGTTGCCGCGGGAAAACGGGGTGGCGGCCATTTCGCGCTCCAGCCGTTCCTGGGTGGCGGCGGGCAAGTGGTCGCGGTAGTCGATGCCGCGGCAGGCGGCCAGCGCTGCAGAGGCCTGCAGGGCCAGGGCAAGTGCCAGTGCAATGGATTTCATCAAATGCCCTTTCCCCGGGTTCCGGAACGCAGGCCTGAGCAAACTGCGGCCTGAACATATGACCCTAGGGCGGGGCAGGGGGCGCGGCAATGGCAAACGCCCCGGGCCCGGCCAAAACCCTGCGGCGCGCGGTGCTGAGTTGCCAAGGCGCGCGCTTCCTGCCAGTCATGGGGCATGGAACGCGAGGATCAGCTTTATGCGCCGGTGAAGGCGCTGCTGGAAGCCCAGGGCTATGCCGTCAAGGGCGAGGTGGGGGCGGCCGATGTGGTGGCGGTGCGCGGCCAGGAGCCGCCGGTGATTGTTGAGCTGAAGCTGAAGTTTTCGCTGTCGCTGTTTCATCAGGCGGTTGCGCGGCTGGCCATCACCGATCATGTCTATATCGCGGTGCCGCGGCCCGGGGGGCGGCAGGCGCGGCGGATGATGAAGGACAATCTGGCGATGTGCCGGCGGCTGGGGCTGGGGCTGATCACGGTCTTGGCGGACGGGCGGGCAGAGGTGCATTGCGATCCCGGCCCCTATGCCCCGCGCAAGTCGAAGAAAAAGCAGGCGCGGCTGCTGCGCGAGTTTCAGGCCTTGCGCGGCGACCCGAACGCGGGCGGCGCCACCCGGCACGGGATTGTCACCGCCTACCGCCAGGACGCGCTGGCCTGTGCGGCGCATCTGGCCGGGGCGGGCGCCAGCAAGGGCGCGCATGTGGCCAAGGCCACTGGCGTGGCGCGGGCCACCCAGCTGATGGCCAAGAACCATTACGGCTGGTTCGAGAGGGTGGAGACCGGCATCTACCAGCTGACCGAGGCGGGCCGCGAGGGGCTGGTGCATTGGGCAGAGAGCTGGGAGGCGGAATGATGATCTGCGGATGCGCTTTTGGTGTGCTAATGTGTACGCTGGAAGGATCACCTTGTTTTTATAAGGGTTCATAAGTTTCGGTTTAATTCAGCTCATGCGAATTGCATTTTTTTCCTGTTGAGCAATAGCGGGTCTGCGCCGATGACTGCGCCAGCTTTGCACGAGGGGAGACAGCAATGGCAACTCAGGACATCGACCGGCTTCAGGACCGCTTGCGGGCACAGCGGGTCTCTTTCGACAAAATCCCGGTGATCGACATCGGCGCGCTGAACACGGGCGGCAGCCTGATTGAGGTGGCCAGGGAAATCCGCTGGGCGCTGACCAACGTCGGGTTCTTTTACGTCAAGAACCACGGGGTGCCGGAGGCGGTTGTGAATGGCGCCTTTGACGAGACCCGGGCGTTCTTTGACCTGCCGTTGCAGGACAAGATGGACCTGCATATCTCGAAATCCGGGATGGCCCTGCGCGGCTATATCGAGATCTTCGGCGAGAACACCGATCCGAAGAAGACCAAGGACCTGAAGGAATGCTTTGATATCGGGCCGGAATGCCCGGCGGGCAGCACGCCGTTCTTTGGCCCCAACCTGTGGCCCTCGGCGCGGCCGCAATTCCAGCAGGCGGTCTATGGCTACCATGAGGAGATGAAAGGCCTGGCGCAGCGCTTGATGCGGGCGATTGCGGTCAGCCTGGATCTGGAGGCGGATTTCTTTGCGCCCAGGATGCAGGATCCGATCACCATCCAGCGGTTGCTGCACTACCCGCCGCAGGAAGGGCAGATCGACGAGAGCGTGATGGGGATCGGCGCCCATACGGATTACGGCAGCCTGACCATCCTGGCGCAGGATGATGTGGGCGGGCTGCAGGTGATGAACCGCGACGGCCAATGGATCGAGGGGCCGCCGATTGCCGGCACGTTCGTGATCAATATCGGCGATTTGATCCAGCGGCTGACCAATGATCTGTATCTGGCAAACCTGCACCGGGTGGTGAATGCCTCGGGCCGGGAGCGCTATTCGATTCCGTTCTTTATCGACGCCGATGCGGAGGCGGTGTTCCAGCCGCTGGACAGCTGCGTCAGTGCAGAGAACCCTGCGCGCTATCAGCCGGTGACCTGCGGCGTGCACAAGTTCGGCCGCTTCAAGGACAGCTTTCCGCACCTGAAAGACAAGGCGGCCTGAGCCGGTAAATCAAGGAAAAACAGGGGGCGCTGCGGCGCCCCTCATTTTTTGCCGATTCCCCTGTTGACAAGGCCGCGGGGCATTCCTAGCTTCCCCTCGTTATCACTCGCCGGGTGTGAGTGATAACGGCCCCTGCCAGGGAGCGGGGGCGGAATGAGATAACAACCTTTGAGCCTTTAAGGAGCTGCAAAGATGGCATTGAAACCGCTTCATGACCGTGTGCTGGTGCGCCGCACCGAAAGCGAAGAAAAAACCGCGGGCGGCCTGATCATCCCCGATTCCGCCAAGGAAAAGCCGAGCGAAGGCGTTGTTGTCGCCACCGGCGAAGGCGCGCGCAAGGACAGCGGCGAGCTGATCGCAATGGCTGTGAAAGCCGGCGACAAGATCCTGTTCGGCAAATGGTCCGGCACCGAAGTTTCGGTCGACGGCGAAGAGCTGCTGATGATGAAGGAAAGCGACATCATGGGCATCATCGAGTAAGCCCTTAAGGCTTCTCTGATCCCCTAACTCGCTGACAATTACAGAATTTCTCTAGGAGAGTGAAAAATGGCTGCTAAGGACGTCAAATTCGACACCGATGCCCGCAACCGCATGCTGAAAGGCGTCAACATTCTGGCCGACGCCGTGAAAGTGACCCTGGGCCCGAAAGGCCGTAACGTGGTTCTGGACAAATCCTTTGGCGCACCGCGCATCACCAAGGACGGCGTGTCCGTGGCGAAGGAAATCGAACTGGAAGACAAGTTCGAGAACATGGGCGCCCAGATGGTGAAGGAAGTTGCTTCCCGCACCAACGACGAAGCCGGCGACGGCACCACCACCGCAACCGTTCTGGCGCAAGCCATCGTCAAAGAAGGCCTGAAGCAGGTTGCTGCCGGCCTGAACCCGATGGACCTGAAGCGCGGCATCGACCTGGCGACCTCGAAAGTTGTCGAAGCCATCAAGGCCTCTGCCCGTGACGTGAAAGACAGCGACGAAGTTGCGCAGGTTGGCACCATCTCTGCCAACGGCGAAGCCGAAATCGGCCGTCAGATCGCAGACGCGATGCAGAAAGTCGGCAACGAAGGCGTCATCACCGTTGAGGAAAACAAAGGCCTCGACACCGAGACCGACGTTGTGGAAGGCATGCAGTTCGACCGCGGCTACCTGTCCCCCTACTTCGTGACCAACCCGGACAAGATGATTGCAGATCTGGAAGACTGCATGATCCTGCTGCACGAGAAGAAACTGTCCTCGCTGCAGCCGATGGTTCCGCTGCTGGAGCAGGTGATCCAGTCGCAGAAGCCGCTGCTGATTATCGCCGAAGACGTTGAAGGCGAAGCGCTGGCAACCCTGGTTGTCAACAAACTGCGCGGCGGCCTGAAAATTGCTGCTGTCAAGGCACCGGGCTTCGGCGACCGCCGCAAGGCCATGCTGCAGGACATCGCGATCCTGACCGGCGGCCAGGTGATCTCCGAAGATCTGGGCATGAAGCTCGAGTCCGTGACCATGGACATGCTGGGCACCGCCAAGAAGATCGAAATCACCAAAGACGAAACCACCATCGTCGACGGTGCTGGCGAGAAGGCCGAGATCGAAGCACGTGTTGCCCAGATCCGCACCCAGATCGAAGAGACCTCTTCGGACTACGACCGTGAGAAGCTGCAGGAACGCGTTGCCAAACTGGCAGGCGGTGTTGCCGTGATCCGCGTCGGCGGCATGACCGAAGTGGAAGTGAAAGAGCGCAAGGACCGTGTGGACGATGCGCTGAACGCAACCCGCGCAGCTGTGCAGGAAGGCGTGATCGTTGGCGGCGGTGTTGCCCTGGTTCAGGCCGGCAAGGCGCTGGACGGCATCGAGGGTGCAAACTCCGACCAGAACGCAGGCATCGCCATCGTGCGCAAGGCCATCGAAGCGCCGCTGCGCCAGATCGCTGAAAACGCAGGTGTCGACGGTGCGGTTGTTGCGGGCAAGATCCGCGAATCCGCAGACAGCGCCTTTGGCTACAACGCGCAGACCGATGAATATGGCGACATGTTCTCCTTCGGCGTGATCGACCCGGCCAAAGTGACCCGTACCGCGCTGGAAGACGCGGCATCGGTTGCAGGCCTGCTGATCACCACCGAAGCCATGGTTGCCGACAAGCCCGCCAAAGAAGGCGCAGGCGCAGCCGGCGGCATGCCCGACATGGGCGGCATGGGCGGCATGGGCGGCATGATGTAATCATCAGCCATCCATCCGGATGACTTTGGGGCTGCCTGCAAAGGCGGCCCCTTTTCGTTTTTCGGCAAGGGTGGCCCGCCTTGCGGGTCTGCCTCCGGCGGGAGTATTTTGGACCAGAAAGAAGCGGGGGGTTAGGAAAGCGGCAGTGCTGTGCGGCGTTCTCCCCTGTGCAGCGGGGGGCATCTGCTGACACGAAGTTTTCATTGGCTGGACAGGCGGTTGCGCGCTAGCTGTTAGGGGACGCGCAACAGGGAGGGTCCGGCAGATGGCAAAACCGGCAAGGCGGAGGCTGGCCCGGCTGCTGCTTGCGCTGCTGGTTGCGGGCTGTGCGGTGTCGCCGGTGGACCGGCTGGCCAAGCCGCCGAACCTCTATTCAACCGGGCAGAACTACCAGGCGGAGCGGGTGCCGCCGGCGCAGCGCACCGTTGCGCCGCGTTTGCTCTATGTCACCAACCGCTCGCAGCGGCTGAACGGGGACGGCACAGTGAATTATCTGTCCGAACGGTCGGATTCCATGGGGTTCGGCACCGCCGAGGTGCAGTTCACAAGGGTTGCGGACTGGCCGGAGCTGGTGGCGCTGACCCATGCGGGCAGCGGCGGGCGGCTGCCGCGGCTGAAGGTGGCGGGATTTCGCGACAGCATCCGGTTTGCCAAGACGCCGCTGGCGGCAGAGCGGCGCGATGGCCGGGTGGTGACGGAGGCGCAGGCGGCGCGGGATTACGCCGCCCATGCGGCGGCCTTCCGCAGCGCGGTGGCGGCAGAGGTGCGGCGGGCAGGATCCGGGCGCATCCTGCTGTTCGTGCATGGGTTCAACAATGATTTCGAGGAGGCGCTGACCACGCTGGCCAATATCTGGCACTACGCCGGGCGGCGGTCGGTGCCGATGGCGTTTTCCTGGCCTGCGGGCAATCCCGGGCTGCTGAAGTATTTCCGCGACCGGGAGGCGGGGGATTTCTCGGTGTTTCACCTGAAGGAGACGCTGGACCTGCTGGCCTCGGTGCCGGAGGTGGAGGATATCGACATCGTGGCCCATTCCCGCGGCTCGGACCTGGCCACCACTGCCCTGCGCGAACTGGTGATCCGCGAGCGCGGCCGGGGCCGGCAGCCGAAACTGACCTTGAAAACGGGCACACTTATCCTGGCGGCGCCGGACCTGGATGTGGGTATCGTGCGGCAGCGGCTGATGAGCGAGCGGGTCTTTGCGGCCTTCGAGCAGGTCAATGTCTATATCAACCCGGATGACCAGGCGCTGGCCTTTGCCTCGATCCTGACGCGGGAGGCGCGGTTCGGACGGCTGGATGCAGAGGATTTTGCGCCCGGAGAGCTGGCTTCGCTGAAGAAGGTGGGGCTGGTGCATTTCATCCGCGTCGAGGGGGCGGGCGGGGCCGGGCATTCCTATTTCCGCGACAATCCGGGCGCGATGTCGGATATCGCCCTGGCGCTGCGCACGCGGGCGTTCCCGGGCGGCACCCTGCGGCCGCTGGAGCTGGACCATGACAACATCTGGACGCTGCACCCCGATTACCCGCTGGAGCGGCTGCCGGACCTGGATCTGGAATACGCCAGAGAAGGGCGCTGACATGCGGTTTGCGCTGGCCCCTCACGGCGCGGCGCGGTAGCCCTGTGCCATGCGCCTGTTTCTGCTTGTCTCCCTGACCATGGCGGCCTTTGCCGCGAACTCCATCCTCAGCCGGATGGCGATTGGCGCCGGGCATATGGATGCGGGCAGCTTTGGCCTGTTGCGGCTGGCCTCAGGCGCGGCGGTGCTGGTGCTGCTGTGCCGGATGCAGGGGCTGGCGGTGCGCCAGGGCCTGGGGGCAAGCCTGAAGGGCGGGGCGGCGCTGACGCTGTACATTGCCGGATTTTCACTGGCGTATCAGCAGCTTGATGCGGGCCTTGGGGCGCTGGTGCTGTTTGGGGTGGTGCAGGTGTCGATGTTCCTGTGGGGCGCACTGCGGGGCACGCCAGTCAGCGGTGGCCAGATGGCGGGGGCGGTGCTGGCCTTTCTGGGGCTGGCCTATGTGGTCTGGCCCGATGGCTCCGGTGCGGTGCCGCTGGGCGCGTCGCTTTTGATGGCGGCGGCAGGCCTGGGCTGGGGGATCTACAGCATCCTGGGGCGCGGCGCGGCGCAGCCGCTGGCGGCAACGGCGGTGAATTTCCTGTGGTCCACCGCGATGTTCCTGCCGGTTGCGTTGTGGCTCGGCGGCAGCACGGTGAGCGTTTACGGCGCGTCTCTGGCGGTGCTGTCGGGGGCGGTGACCTCAGGCATGGGCTATGCGCTGTGGTACCGGCTGCTGCCGCAGATCCTGCCCGCGGTGGCGGCCACGGTGCAGCTGAGCGTGCCGGTGATTGCGATCCTCGCCGGGGCTGCCCTGCTGGGTGAGGCGATCGGTTTGCGGCTGGTCTTTGGCAGCGCGGCGGTGCTGGGCGGCATTGCGCTGGTGGTGCTGCGGGCGCCTGCGCGCAAGGTTCAGGCGGCGAAGTAGGAACCGGGGGCTTCCCTGCGCCGCCGCTTAAGCTTATCTGGGCGTCATGCGTGACGTTCTGAACCCCCTCCTTGCCGCTGCTGCGGCGCTGCTGCCGCTGCCGGCGGCAGCCGATTGCGCGATCCTGCTGCATGGGCTGGCGCGTTCCGAGACGTCATTTGCGGTGATGGAGGAGGTCTTGCAGTCGCGCGGATACTCTGTGGTGCGGCCGGGCTATCCCTCGACGGAGGAGCCAGTGCAGGTGCTGGCTGATGAGACGCTGCCCGCGGCCTTTGCTGCCTGCGGCGGGGAGACAGCGCATGTGGTGACCCACTCGATGGGCGGCATTCTGCTGCGGCATTGGCTGCAGGACAACCAGCCGCAAAACCTGGGGCGGGTGGTGATGATGGGCCCGCCGAACCAGGGCAGCGAGCTGGTGGATGAGCTGGGCGGCTGGGAGGTCTTCGGCTATCTGAACGGCCCCGCCGGGCTGCAGCTGGGCACAGGTGAGAACAGCTTGCCCAAGCAGCTGCCTCCGGTGGCGTTCGAGCTGGGGGTGATTGCGGGCAGCGAGACGCTGAACCCGCTGTTTTCTGCGCTCATTCCAGGGGCGGATGATGGCAAGGTCTCGGTCGAGAGCACCAAGGTTGCGGGCATGGCGGCGCATCTGACGCTGCCGGTCACCCATACCTACATGATGAACAATCCCCAAGTGATGGCGCAGGCGCTGCATTTCCTGGAGGAAGGGCGGTTTGAGCCCAGCCTGGGCTGGCTGGCGGCGGTGGAAGAGATTATCAGCGAGGCTTGCCAGCTGAATGGCGGCTGTGAAGAGGCGGAAGAATGACGTTGGAACTGACCCTGCAGGGCGGTGATGTGCTGCGCCCCGGCGGGCTGCAGCGCGGCGGTGAGATTGCGATCGCGGGCGGGCTGGTGGCGGATGCGCCCGCCGGGCGAGCCGTGGATTTGTCCGGCTATCTGGTGCTGCCGGGGATCGTGGACGTGCATGGCGACGGGTTCGAACGCCACCTGGCACCGCGCCGCGGCGCTATGAAGCAGATGGGCGAGGGCATTGCGGCTGCGGAGGCTGAGCTGGCGGCCAACGGCATCACCACTGCGGTGCTGGCGCAGTTCTACTCCTGGGAGGGCGGCTTGCGCGGCCCTGAGTTTGCGGCGCAGGTGTTTGAGGGCATCCAGGCGGTGCGCGGCTCTGTCGTCACTGATCTGCTGCCGCAGCTGCGGTTCGAGATCCACATGCTGGAGGATTACGCCGGGCTGGCTGCGAAGGTGGCGCAGTGGCAGGTGCCTTATGTGGTGTTCAACGACCACCTGCCGCATGAGCGGCTGGCGGCGGGCAAGAAGCCGCCGCGGCTGACCGGTCAGGCGCTGAAGGCGGGGCGCAATCCGGAAGTGCACTGGCAGATGCTGAAGGACATGCACGCGCGCCGGGATGAGGTGCCGGGCAGGCTGGATGCGCTGTGCCGCGAACTGGCGGCGCTGGATGTGCGCCTTGGCAGCCATGACGACCAGACCGCTGAGGACCGTGCCGTCTGGCGCGAGCGCGGGGCGCGGATTGCCGAATTCCCCGAGACGCTGGCGGCGGCGGAAGCTGCGCGGGGGGCAGGTGATCCGGTGATCCTCGGCTCACCCAATGTGGTGCGGGGCGGCTCGCACAAGGGCAACGCCTCTGCCGTGGAGCTGATCGCCATGGGGCTGTGCGATGCGCTGGCCTCGGATTATCACTACCCCAGCCCGCGCCGTGCGGCGCTGATGCTGGAACGTTCCGGCCTGCTGGATCTGGCGGGGGCCTGGCGGCTGGTGTCAGAGGGCCCTGCGCAGGTGCTGGGGCTGGCGGACCGCGGCAGGCTGGAGGCAGGCAAACGGGCCGATATCGTGGTGCTGGACAAGGAGAGCCTGCGGGTTGCGGCGACACTGTCCGGCGGGCGTGTGAGCTATTTGTCCGGCGAGGTTGCGTCCAGGTTCCTGGGGTAGCTGCGCCGCGCGTCAGGCCAAAAGACCCCCCTTGCGGCGCGTGAAACCGGCGGGGCCGCTTTCACCGGGCTTGTTTCTTCTGGCTGGAAATATCCCGGGGTTTGGGGCAGAGCCCCAAGTCGAGGATGGGTTTGGGGCTGCGCCCCAAACCGTCAGCCTTCCGCCCGAACCACCCGGTTCACATGGCCCATCTTGCGGCCCGGCTTGGCCTCGGCCTTGCCATAGAGGTGGATGGCGCAGTCCGCCTCTTTCGCCAGCTCCGGGATACGGTCCACGTCGTCGCCGATCAGGTTTTCCATCACCACGTCGGAATGGCGCTGGCCGTCGCCCAGCGGCCATCCCGCCACGGCGCGGATGTGCTGTTCGAACTGATCCACGGTGCAGCCGTTTTGGGTCCAGTGGCCGGAATTGTGCACCCGGGGCGCGATCTCGTTGACGATCAGGCCCTGGGGTGTGACAAACAGCTCAACCCCCAGCACGCCGACATACTCCAGCGCGTTCAGGATCTTGCCCGCCATCAGCACCGCATCCATGCGCTGGCCGGTGGTCAGCTTGGCGGGCACGGTGGTGGTGTGCAGGATGCCGTCGCGGTGGACGTTTTCGCCGGGGTCGAAACAGGCGATCTCGCCGGTCACGCCGCGGGCGGCAATCACGGAGACCTCGTGGCTGAAATTGACGAAGCCTTCCAGGATCGAGGGGGCGCCTGCCATGGCGGCGAGCGCTTCGCCGGCGTCTTCCGGGGACTTGATGCGGGCCTGGCCCTTGCCGTCATAGCCGAAACGGCGGGTTTTCAGGATCGAGGGCGCGCCGATGTCTGCGAGCGCCGCGTCGAGGCTGGCCTGGTCGGTGATGTCGGCAAAAGGCGCGGTTTGCAGGCCGAGGTCCTGCAGGAAGGTCTTTTCCGTCAGGCGGTCCTGGCTGATCCGCAGCGCCTCGCGGCCCGGGCGGATCGGCTTTTGCAATTCCAGCAGGTCCAGCGCGGAGGTCGGGATGTTCTCAAACTCATAGGTGATCACATCGACAGAGGCTGCAAAGGCGGCCAGTGCCTCTGCGTCCTCATAGCCGGCGGTTGTCACGCGGTCGGCGACATGGCCTGCGGGCGGGTTGGCGCCCGGTTCGAAGATATGGGTCTTGAAGCCGAGGCGGGAGGCTGCAACCGAGAGCATCCGGCCGAGCTGGCCGCCGCCGAGGATGCCAATGGTGGAACCGGGGGCGAGCACATCAGTCATCGGAGGGTTCCTCAGGGATGGAGGCGGAGAGGGCGTCGCGCCAGGTGTCCAGGCGTTCGGCCAGGGCGGGGTCCTGCAGCGCCAGGATGCCCGCTGCCATCAGGCCTGCGTTGGCGGCACCGGCGGAACCGATCGCCATGGTGGCAACCGGGAAGCCCTTGGGCATCTGCACGATGGAATAAAGCGAGTCGACGCCCGAGAGGGCGCGGGTCTGGACCGGCACGCCCACGACGGGGACGCGGGTTTTGGAGGCGACCATGCCGGGCAAGTGGGCCGCCCCGCCGGCGCCTGCGATGATCACCTGCAAGCCGCGGTCTGCGGCGGATTTGCCGTAGCTCCACAGCCGGTCCGGGGTGCGGTGGGCGGAGACGATCCTGGCCTCGTATTCAACGCCCAGTTCATCGAGGATATTGGCGGCTTCCTTCATGGTGGGCCAGTCGGATTGGCTGCCCATGATGATGCCCACTTTGATGTCACCCATGGATGGTGGCTCCTGTCGCGGCTTGTGGAGCGCGCACTATAGGGAAATTGGGCAATGGTGCAATCCGGGTTGGGCCGGATTCCAGCGCGGTTTGCCTTGTTTTGCGGGCGATGCCGCTATGCCGCAGGGGGCGGCTCCCGCCCGCGCGGGGATGCAGGCAGGCTGCACCGCCTTGCCGTTGGGCGTGGCGCCGCACGCAGGCGCGGCGCGGGCTGTTCCGGAGAGGCTTGTGCCGGGGCAGAACCGCGGGCAGGGTGGCAGCTGGACCAGGGAGGATAAGATGCTGGAACTGCGCCCCAATTGCGAGCTGTGCGATAAGGATCTGCCGCCGGAGGCTGCGGATGCGCGGATCTGCAGCTATGAGTGCACCTATTGCACGGACTGCGTTGAGCGGGAGCTGCACAATGTCTGCCCGACCTGCGGCGGCGGTTTTGCGCCGCGGCCGATCCGGCCTAAGCGGGCCTGGCGGGAGGCGCTGAAGCTGGGGCGGGCGAACCAGCCGGCCAGTAGTAAACGGGTGCATTCGAAATTCACACGCGAGGATATCGCGGCGCATGTGGCGCGCATCCGTCACCTGAAGCCGGAGGAGCGCTAGGGCGCTGCTCGGCCCCGGCTCAGCCCTGGCCGCGGCGGGATTTCAGGCGCCGTGCGATCTGCCGCTTTTCCCAGTCCTGGCCGAACAGATCGACCACCTCATAGACGCTGAGCCCGTGCGTGGCGAGGCCGATGCCCCAGCCGAGCGCGGGCCAGACAACCCAGAAATACCCGGGGCTGGTCAGCAGGTTCAGCACCAGGAGGCCGGCCATCACCACAGCGTATTGGATGGCATGGGTGTAAAAGGCGCGGATGTCGCGCACGTATTGCATGGCGTCCTGTTCCTCGTGGCTCAGTTCCGGCGCGGCTGCTGCTGGGGTGGTCTGCATGTCCTGTTCCTTTCGAAGACTGGAGAACTCCGTTTCCAGAACAGCGGCAATGCACTTCAGGGTTTCAGGGCTGGCCTTGGCGCCGCGTTCGATACGCTGCAGCGTGCGGGTGCTGATGCCTGCCATGCCGGCAAGCTGCTCCTGGGACAGGCCTTTTTCGAGGCGTAGCTTTCTGACAATCACTGTAAGTAATCCTGCTGTTCACATGCTGACAGTGTCGCCGGAGCGAAGATCCGGCCACGACACTTCCCTGACACGCGCCCGACAATAACGCGGCATGGGTGATCCTGGCTGGTTCCGGCTGGGGCGCCGATGGCAGGGCAGCCGGCAGGGGGCAAAGGGGGAAGAGGCAATCGGAGCCGCCGGTCTGGCGGCTCCGCTCTGGTTCGTGATCAATCCCGCTGCTGCGGCAGGATCAGGTTCAAGACCAGGCCTGCAACACCCGACAGGCCGATGCCTGCCAGGGTGAAGCCTTCGCCGAATTGCAGCGTGAGGCCGCCGAGGCCGATGATCAGCACGGTGGAGATAATCACCATGTTGCGCGCCTCGGACAGGGCCTCGCCCAGTTTTGCCAGCACCGACAGGCCAACTACGGTGACCATGCCGAACAAGAGGATCATGATGCCGCCCATCACCGGCATCGGGATGGTCGAGAGCGCACCTGAGAGCTTGCCCACGAAAGAGAGCGCGATGGCAAAGAGCGCCGCCCAGGTCATGATCGCCGGGTTGAAGGCGCGGGTCAGGGTGACGGCGCCGGTGACCTCGGAATAGGTGGTGTTGGGCGGCCCGCCCAAAAGGCCCGCGGCGGTGGTGGCGAGGCCGTCGCCCAGCATGGTGTTCTGGATGCCGGGCTTTTCCATGTAGTCGCGCTTGGTCACGTTGGAGATCGCCAGGATGTCGCCGAAATGTTCAATCGCGGGGGCGATGGCGACCGGCAGGACGAACAGAATGGCGGCGAGGTTGAACTCGGGCGCGACAAAGCCGGGGATCTTGAACCAGGGGGCGTCTGCGATGGCGGCGGTGCTGATCAGGCTCTCGCCGGTCACGGCGCCGATCACCAGGGCGGCGATATAGCCTGCGGCGACGCCTGCCAGGATCGGCACGATGCGCATGATGCCGCGGCCCAGGATGGCGGTCAGCATGGTGGTGCCAAGTGCGATGGCGGCCAGCAGCAGGGCGGTATTGCGCGGCATGATCTGGGTATCGCCCGCCAGGCCGGTGGCCATGTTGACCGCCACCGGCGCCAGCGACAGGCCGATCACCATGATCACGGGGCCGACCACCACGGGCGGCAGCAGCCGGTGCAGGAAACCGGAGCCAAAGGCGCGGATGGCGAAGGAGAGCGCCACGTAAAGCAGGCCCGCAGCAGCGAGGCCGCCGGTGGTGGCGGCCATGCCCCAGGTCTGCACGCCGTAGATGATCGGCGCGATGAAGGCGAAGGAGGAGGCCAGGAACACCGGCACCTGGCCGCGGGTCACGATCTGGAAGATCAGCGTGCCAAGCCCTGCGGTGAACAGCGCCACGCTGGGGTCGAGGCCGGTCAAGAGCGGCACCAGTACCAACGCACCAAAGGCGACAAACAGCATCTGGGCGCCGATAAGGGCCTGTTTCGGAGTGAATTTGTAGTCGGCGCTCTGGGCGGCAGGCGCGTCAGTGTGGTCGCTTGTGGCGGTCATTCTTCTCGCTCGTATCGTTGGTCTGCATTCCGGCCCGGGGCAGGCAGCTGCCGGCGCCGCGGGCAAAATTGCAGTGCTCCTAAACGGAAAAGCCTCCTTTGACCATCCGGTCAGGGCGCGTTTTCTGTGCCTGTGGGCAGGGTGTCGCAACAGGGGGAGGCAGATGCCGGTTTTCTGCAAGCCAAGCGGGGGGCGGGCGGCTGTGCTGGCGGGGAAATTATGCCCGGAAAGCCTTCCCATGACCCAGCAAACCGATCCGCTCCTCCAGCCCCTGCAGCTGGGCCATCTGACCCTGCGCAACCGGATCATGAGCACGGCCCATGCGCCCTCGTTCCAGGAAGGGGGGCATCCGCGCGACCGCTATCGCCTCTATCACGAGGAGAAGGCGCGGGGCGGCATTGCGCTGACGATGATTGGCGGCTCGACCAATATCGCGCCGGACAGCCCGTCTGTGTTCGGGCAGCTTTATGCAGGCGATGACAGCATCATCCCGTGGTTCCAGCGGCTGACGGACGGGGTGCGCAAGCATGGCGCGGCGGTGATGTGCCAGATCACCCATATGGGGCGGCGCACCGCCTGGGACGACGGCCATTGGCTGCCGGTGCTGGGGCCGTCAGGGCGGCGGGAGCGGGCGCACCGGGCGTTTCCCAAGGTGATGGAGATGGAAGATATCTCCCGCGTTATCAAGGATTTCGCGGCTGCGGCAGAACGCTGCCGGGAGGGTGGCTTTGACGGGATTGAGCTGTTGTCGCACTCGCATCTCTTGGGGCAGTTCCTGTCGCCCCTGGTGAACTGCCGGGAGGATGATTACGGTGGCTCGCTCGACAACCGGTTACGGCTGACGCTGCAGGTCCTGGAGGCGGTGCGCGCGGCGGTGGGGCCGGATCTGATCCTGGGGATGCGGGTCACCGGGGATGAGCTGGCGGAGGGCGGGCTCAGTGCTGCCGAGTGCATTGAGGCGGCGCAGAAGATAGCCGCGACGGGCGCGGTGGATTTCCTGAACGTGCTGGCGGGCGCGCCTTATGATGATCTGGGGCTGGCCGGCTGGGTGGCGCCGATGGGGATGCCCGCGGCGCCGGATCTGAATGTGGCAGGCGCAATCCGCGCGGCGGTGGATCTGCCGGTGTTCCATGCAGGCGGGGTGGCGGATATCGCCACGGCCCGCCATGCCATCCGCGAGGGGCAGGCGGATATGATCGGCATGACCCGGACGCATATGGCCGATCCCTATCTGGTGCAGAAGCTGCGGCAGGGGGAGGAGGAGCGCATCCGCCCCTGCGTGGCGCTGGGCTATTGCGTCGACCGGGTCAATCAGGGCAAGCCCGCGGTCTGCGGCCATAACGCGGCGACGGGGCGCGAGGCGGTGATGCCGCATGTGATCGCGCCCGCAGAGGTGCGGCGCAAAGTAGTGGTGATCGGCGGCGGCCCGGCGGGGCTGGAGGCCGCGCGGGTGGCGGCGGAGCGCGGTCATCAGGTGGTGCTGTTTGAGGCCAGCGGGCGCCTGGGCGGCCAGATTGCGCTGGCGGCCAAGGGCATGACCCGGCGGCAGATCTGGGGTGTTGCGGACTGGCTGATCTCGGAGGTTGAACGGCTGGGTGTGGACGTGCGTCTCAATTCTTACGCTGAGGCGGGAGATGTGCTGGCGGAAAACCCGGATGCGGTGATCGTGGCCACTGGCGGCTGGCCGGAAGGTTTGGACATTCCCGGCGGGCATCTGATCACCTCCAGCTGGGAGGTGCTGGGCGGTGAGGCGCGGGTCGCGGGTGAGGTGCTGCTGCTGGACGAGGTCGGCGACCACGCGGCGCTGGTGGCAGCGGATGTGATGGCGCGCGCAGGTTGCAGCGTCACGCTGGCAACGCCGGACCGGATGGCGGGGCATGATCTGGGGCCGACCAATTCAGCCGTGGTCCTGCGCGATCTGGCGCGGCAGGGGGTGGTGTTCGAGAGCTTGCTGGAACCGGTGTCTGTGGCTGCCGAGGGCAACCGCAAATGCATCACTCTGCGTCATGTGCTGACCGGAGAGGTGCAGGAAAGGACCGTGGATCACGTGGTCTCGGAACATGGGGTGGTGCCGGCTGAGGACCTGTATCACGCGCTGAAGCCCGGATCGCGCAACCTAGGGCAGCTGGATCATCAGGAGATGATTGCGGGCCGGAGCCCCTTTGCGGAGGTGAACCCGGCAGGGAAATACTGGCTGGCCCGCGCGGGCGATGCGGTGGCGGGGCGCAATATCCATGCCGCCGTCTATGACGCGCTGCGGCTCTGCAAGGATCTGTAACCTGCGGCACAGCGGACCCGCAGCGCGCCGCAAGGCGCGCTGCCAGGCCCAACGCCTCGGCCGCGCAGCTTTGCTGCACGGCCAGGGGGCGGGAGACCCGGCTGGTGGTTCAGTTGCCGCGGAAGAAGGCTGCAACTTCCGTGATGATCTGCCTGTGCTTGGCTGCCCGCTCCGCCCCGCCGCCGCGGCAGATGATCTCGTCGCCGGGTTCTTCGGCTGCCAGGATGGCCTCACCGTCGGGAGTGCAGACGCCCAGAAAATCGAAATGCGAGAGCGTCTGCGGTTCGATGTAGCGCAGGCTGCTGCCGGGCAGGGCCTGGGCCAGTGCCCGGGATTCGATGTCCAGTGTCAGGCCGGAGTTCATGATTGGCGCGCCGTAGACCAGCATCGGGCGGGTGATCCGGGCCAGGCTGTCCTTGTTAAAACTCTGGGTGCCGCCCAGGTCGAACAGGGCAAAACCCTTGATCCGGGGATCGGACAGATCCGCCTCCATGCGGGCGCGGTCCTCAGGCGTTTCAGCGATCTTCCAGCCTTTCAGGACGCCGCAGACCAGTTCTTCCGGCAGCTGGCTGCAGATTTGCGCAACCCTCTCTGCATCATAGCGCGCCCCTGCCAGCAGCGCCGCAGTGAAGCCGCCCAGCGAGTGCCCGGCCATATAGATGCGGTCCGGGTCGGCAAGGCCGGCCAGCTCCGGCGCGGTCAGCAGGTGGTCAATAACGCGGGAGATATCGCGCGGGCGCTGCCACAGCTGGCGGCTGAGCGCGGGCTCGCGCGACCAGGTGGAGGTGCCGGGATGGCTGATGGCCGCCACGGCAAAGCCCTGCCGGGCCAGCGCCTCCGCCAGCCAGGCCTGGTTCAGGGCGTTGCCGTACAGGCCATGCGACAGCACCGCCAGCGGGAACGGGCCGGGGCCGGCGCTGCGTCCCGCGCTGCCAGCGGCGCTTCCCAAACCTTGCTGTCATAGAGCGGGGTGAGCGGGGCCGCGCCTGTTGCGGGGTACCACAGCAGGCCTTCCAGCGGGCGGTGGTCTTCGGTGGCGGGGATCTTCAGGTCCTGCAGGCCGGGCAGGTAGGCTTGCGCCGTGGCGGCGGTGGCGGTGCAGATGAAGGCCAGGGCAAAAAGAAGAGATTTCATGAGGGTCTCCGGGGTGTGTTTCCGATACCTCTGACCCTGGGCGGTGCGCGTAATTGCAGCAATGGCCTCAGCGGCTTATAGCTGTCCTGAAACCTGATGCAGGACAGGACAGCAGGGATAGAGGACAGATGGACAGCGGCGCAGTGCTTTCATTTCCGCTGCCGGTGATGACCGCGGCCCTGTGCTGCGCGCTGGCGGTGCTGATCTGGCGGGCGGAGCTTGGCTGCCGCCGGGCGAATCTGCTGTTTGCCGCCTTTTTCGGTCTGTGCGCGCTGTCCGCGCTGCTGGTCGGCTTGCGGTTCGGCTACGGCATCAGCAGCCTGATCCCGCTGCAGCGCATCCTGCCGGTGTATTTCGGGCCACTGCTGTACCTTGGCTTTGCAGCGCTGGCGCCGGGGGAGTGGTCTTTGCAACGCCGGGCGGCCTTGCATCTGGCAGGGCCAGCTGCGGCGCTGGCCCTGTTTTGGCTGCTGGTTGCGGACCTTCGGTATTTGGATTGGCTGATCAGCGCCAGCTATCTGGCCTATGCCGCAGCCCTGGCCCGGCTGTGGCGCAAGGGGCCTGACGCGCTGGCGCAGGCGCGGCTGGACCGCGCGGCCCCGTTGCACCGGTGGATGCTGCGGGCGATTGGGCTTTTGGTCTTTGTGCTGCTGCTCGACACCGCGATTGCCGCCGATTTTGCGCTGTTCGGCGGTGCTCATGTTCCGGCGCTGATCGCGGCGGGGACGGTGCCGCTGCTGATCATGCTGCTGGCTGCGCTGTGCGTGCTGCCCGCGGTGTTTGCGGCGCGGCAGCGGCCGCTGGCAGCCGCAACGCCCGGCGATGAGGCGGCTGCGGCAACAGAAGCGCGGCTGCGGCAGTTGCTGCTGAAGGAGCAGCTGTATTTGGATCCAGACCTGTCCGTGCAGCGGCTGGCCCGCCGTCTGCACGTCCCCGCGCGGGAGCTGTCGGCGGCGGTGAACCGGACCCAGGGCAAAAATGTCTCGCAATATGTGAACGGGTTCCGCCTGACCCATGCCGCAGAGCTGCTGGCGGGCAGCGGCGGCAGCGTGACGGAGATTGCCGCCCGGTCAGGCTTCCTGTCGCGGTCCAATTTCTACCGCGAGTTCCAGCGGGTCTATGGGCTGACGCCGGCCGGATACCGCAAAACCCGCGCGGGGCAGGGCGCCAGCCGCGGCTGACCGCGTGCCGGCCCGCAGCGCGCCGCAAGGCGCGCTGCCACGCCCAACGCCGTCCGGCGCAGCTGGCCTGCGCGGAGGAGGGGCGGGAGTGCCCGGGGAACTTGTGAAACGCTGCTTTCTGCAGCTGGGGCCGCTGCAGCTTTGGCAGCGGGCGGCGTGCCGGAACGGTCCGGTGCCGGAACTGGTTACCGTGTCAGGCGATGATATCCGGCGTCAGCCGGTCTTCGATCAAGGCGATCTTGTCCTTTAGGATGAGCTTTTGCTTCTTCAGGCGGCGGATGGTCAGCTGGTCGGCGGTGCCGCGCTCTTCCAGCGCGCCAATCGCTTCGTCCAGATCACGGTGCTGCCTGCGGAAAACCTCCAGCTCAACCTTCAGGACCTCATCGGTCTTCATCGACACATCAGTGGGTGCATTCATGGGCAACTCAATCAGGCTGATGAATGAAGTGAGGGTGAAGATACTTCGTTAACGGCTTTTCCGCTAGACCTATGGGCACATGCTCTTGTGAATCCAGCAGGAACTTCCCATATTCTTCTGGAAGCGGCTGCCGGGACCGGGGCCGCGCGCATCCGTCGCTTTGGCAAAAGGACGTACAACGTGTCGAAACTAACCTTGGGCTCCTACCCGCATATGCTGGGGTTCGAGCAGCTGGAACGCCTCCTGGAACGCTCGGCCAAGTCGGGCAATGAGGGCTATCCCCCCTATAATATCGAACAGACATCAGACCATTCCTACCGCATCACCCTGGCTGTGGCCGGTTTCGCCGAAGAGGACCTGGCGATCACCGTCGAAGACCGCCAGCTGGTGATCCGCGGCCGCCAGCGCGACGACAGCGAGGGGCGGGTGTTCCTGCACCGCGGCATCGCGGCGCGCCAGTTCCAGCGCATGTTCGTGCTGGCCGACGGCGTCGAAGTGGGTGAGGCGGTGATGGAAAACGGGCTTTTGCATGTGGATCTTACCCGTGCGCGGCCCGAAACCGTGGTTCAGACAATCAGCATCAAAAAGGGGTAAGAGCAATGCATACACCGTTTGACTTCAAGGATGGCGCTGACCGGACCGTCTATGTGAAGGCGGTCGCGGTGGCAGATCTTCCCGAGGACGTGCAGCAAAGCGCGGACGGCTATGAGCAGCTTTATGCAGTTCACGATGCCGAGGGCGGCCAGCTGGCGCTGGTTGCGGACCGGCGCCTGGCCTTTGTGCTGGCGCGGCAGAACGACATGACGCCGGTGCCGGTGCATTAAGGGCCTGGCCCTAAGTCCAGAACGCCGCCGCCTTGCAGGCCAGCGCATTGACACTGCGCTGGCGGCGGCCAGTATTGGGAAGGCGGGCACGGGCCCGCCTTTTTTGATGCTTTCAATGCCGGGAGATGCAAATGGCGCGCTATGATTTCGACTGGGTGGACGCGTTCTCGGACCGCGCGTTCGGCGGCAACGGCTGTGCCGTGGTGCATGGGGCTGCGCATCTGCCGGAAGCGGTCTGCACTGCTTACGTGCGGGAGACTTCGCTGGTGGAATGCACTTTTACCGGCCCGTCTGAGGTTGCGGACGTCAAGGTGCGCTATTTCCTGGCCAGCCGCGAAATTCCCTTTGCCGGCCATCCGACCATCGCCACGGTGGCGGCGATGCGGGACCGGGGGTTGTTTCAGGGCGAAAGCATCACCCTGGAAACAGGCGCCGGGATCGTGCCGGTGCGGCTGGACGGCGATCTGATCGAGATGACCCAGGTGGCGCCGGAGTTCGGTCCTTTTGCCGACCGGGAACTGGTGGCGGCCGCGGTGTCGCTGCCGGCGGAGGCGATCGTGGGGCAGCCGCAGAAGGTGTCCACCGGGCTGCCGTTTTGCGTGACCGTTTTGCGCGACCGTGCGGCGCTGGAGGCGGCAGTGCTGAACCTGGCAGCGCTGGAGCGTCTGGGCCAGTCGCTGGGCGCCGATGGCATCGACATGATGGAACCGTTCCTGGTCACGCTGGAGGGTGCGACGGCGGCGGGTGACACGTTCTCGCGCCTGCTGATGGCGCCGCCGAGCCCGCCGGAGGATCCCTTTACCGGGTCGGCCACCGGGGCAATGGCCTCTTACCTGTGGAAGCATGGCCTGATGGCGAAGGCGGAATTCACCGCGGAGCAGGGCCATGGGCTGGGCCGCCCGGGCCAGGCGCGGGTGGCGCGGGTTGGCGCGCCGGACGCCATAGAAGGCGTGCGGGTTGCCGGCGAGGGTTTTGTGCTGATGCGCGGCACGGTGGACTTGCCGGGCGCGCTGTAGCCGGGGAGCGGGGCGGCGGCTGGCACAGGCCGCCCTGGCGGCGTTTTTGCAGGGCTTTCCTTTACCGAATTTTAGAAGCGGTCCGTGAATATACCGGTAAACCGCATTTTCGGAAAATAAGGGAAAGTAAGAATTGCTTCAAAATCAGACCTCTGATCCCGCGCAAGACCTGTCTCATACTGCTGGCCTGGAGGCGGAGCAGCTTGTCCTGCAGGCAAAATCCCAATCCCTGGCCGATGGCGGCCTGCGGACGGCAGAGCTGCTTGCGGCGGCGCTGGAGAAAGATCCCTGCCATCACCAGGCGCAGCTGCTGCAGGAGCGGCTGCATCAGGCTTTTGTGCCGCGCTGGCATTTCCCGATGCTGGCGGATACCGCGCGCAACCGGGCCTATGCCAAAGCGATTGCCGCCAAGGTGCGCCCGGGCGATGTGGTGCTGGATATCGGCTGCGGCGCCGGGCTGACGGCGATGCTGGCGGCGCGGGCGGGTGCCAAACATGTCTATACCTGCGAGCAGCAGCCGCTGATTGCGCAGGCCGCGGAGCGGGTGATTGCCGCAAACGGGCTGAGCAGCCGGATCACGGTGATCCCCAAATGGTCGCATGAGATTGTGATCGGGCAGGACATGCCGGAGCCGGCGGATGTGGTGATCTCGGAGATCGTCGACACGGTGCTGCTGGGCGAGGGAGCGCTGGCGACGCTGACCCATGCGATGGCGGCGCTGGCCAAGCCGGGCGCGCGGGCGGTGCCGGAAACGGGCAGGCTGCTGGCGGAACTAGTAGAAAGCGCTGACCTGCTGAACCAGTGGCGGCCGCAGGAGGCGGAAGGATTTGATCTGAGTGCGTTTCACCGCTTTGCCCGGGTGGCGCAGCTGACGCCCAACGATCTGGACGCCTGCCGGATGCGGCCGCTGGGGCCGGCCGCAGAGCTGTTCCGGTTTGATTTCACCCGGCCGGAGCTGACCCCGGGGCGGGCTGTGCAGGATCTGGCCTGTGCCGCGGCGGGCGCTGTTCATGCGGTGCTGGTGAGCTTCACGATGGAGCTGGCACCGGGCATCAGAGTGTCCAACGGGCTGCAGTCCGGCGGCCATTGGGGGCGCACGGCCTTCCTGATGAACCAGCCGGCGGCTGCGGCGGCGGGGGACCGTCTGCGCGTCACCGCCCAGCATGATACGGAGCATCTGAGCCTCGCGGTGCAGGGGCTGCAGCCGCAGGCGGCTGAGGCTGCGGGCACCGCTGCCCTGTGGATGACGCCGGCCTGGAGCGGCGGCGGCGATCTGCGCGGCCGCGGCGGGGCAGCGGCGTTGCCGGACGCGGAAACACCGGCAGAGGCGGTCTGGACCCCGGCAGAGGCAGGGGCGGCACCGCAGATGCCATCTTTGCACTAACCCGGACTGCTGGCGCTGGAATTTTAAGGTAATTCCGGCTCTTTTTTCCGGCGCGCCGCATCCGTTCCTGGCTGCCGTCAGGCTCAGAGATCCGTGCTGTGAAGCTTCAGCAGGCTTGGCGGGCGGGGCTGCCGGTCAAGGGGTTGGTGCTGATGCGCAGCACGGCGGGTTTGCCACACGCCTGCCGCTTTGGCTGGTAGCGATGCTTTGCAGATTTCGCCAGCTATTCTAGTTTTGCCCGTTATGCGGGTGTTGATTTGAGCTGCCTAATTCTTAAGGTGAGGTTCTGATTCATAAGAAACGCCAGGGCCTCTGCCCCGGCTGCTGCAATTTATTTTATGGGGTTTGAGATGGCGCTTTCAGCAGAAGCTCAATCATTGATCGGCACCGCACCGGACAACCGTTGGAATGGGCACGCGGAGCCAGGCACGCCGGTTGTGATCAGCTATAGTTTTGCCACTGAGGAGGCGGACTATGCTGAGGGCGGATACACTGGCTATACGGCCTATTCCGATACGCAAAAAGCACACGTACGCGCTGCGCTGGACACTTGGGAAGCGGTGGCAGGGATCACCTTTGTCGAAGTGCCGGACAGCGCGGTCGGGGATATCCGCTTTTCGATGGTTGATCTGACTGGGTACACAAACGCGGTTGGGGGGCAGGTAAGTGGTTTCGGCTACCTTCCCTGGATCTCTGATGCGGTCTTCAGCAGCGAGGGCGTGCAGCACAGTGAACATGACGGATGGGGAGGGGATATTTTTATGCATGCCGGATTTTTTGCTGGCAGCGATGGATCTTTGGCACCCGGTGTCCGGGGGTATTCCATTCTTCTGCACGAAATCGGTCATGCACTGGGGTTCAAGCATCCATTTGAGGGGGAGCCGCTGATACCGGCTGCAAGCAATAATGGGTCAGTGACCGTGATGGCTTACAACCGGTCGGCTGCGGCAGTCAGCCTGGGCTGGGCGGATGTTGAGGCGCTGACCTATCTGTACGGGAACAGCGACGCATCGCTTGAGGCGTTCTGGAGCGTAAGGAAGTCTGCTCTTGAGATCGAAGGCACGCGCCGGGGGGACGCCATTGACGGTGCGCATCACGACAACATTATCCGCGCTGCTGGCGGTGCGGATCAGGTTCTGGGTGGCGGCGGGCGGGATCGGATTTTTGGCGGCAAGGGGGCGGACACGCTCTACGGCGGCAGTGACGGCGATCGCCTGAATGGTGACGGTGGCCGCGACTTTCTGTCCGGCGGCGATGGCCGGGACCGGCTGGATGGCGGCGGCGGTGCAGACCGGCTGGACGGCGGGGGCGGCAAGGACAAGCTGACCGGCGGCAAAGGGGCGGACGTTTTTGTGTTCTCGCAGTCAAAGGGCCGGGATGTGGTGCAGGATTTCCGAATCGGGCAGGACCGGATCGACTTAAGCGGCACTGGGCTGGACTTTGACGGCCTGGGGTTCAGGAAAGCGGGGCAAAATGTTGTGATCAAAGCAGCCGGCGCGGATATGCTGATCCGGGACACCAGCCTGGCTGAGATGATGGACGCTGACAACTTTCTGTTCTGAGCTTCACAGGTGGGTTGCGGCGGCTATTCTGACTGGCAAGGCGTGTGGGAAATGCGCAAAAGGCTCGCGCAACAAAGTAAAAAAACGGCCCGCCAATGGCGGGCCGTCCTTGTTTTACTTTGCCGTCCGGATCAGCCCGTGATCAGGCCCATGCTTTCCAGCTTCAGCAGAACCTGGTGGGCGCAGTTGTCGACGTCGACGTTCTCGGTCTCAACCACCAGCTCGGCGTTCTGCGGCACGTCGTAGGGGTCGGAGATGCCGGTGAACTCCTTGATCTTGCCTTCGCGGGCCAGTTTGTACAGGCCCTTGCGGTCGCGGCGCTCGCATTCCTCGATCGAGGTGGCGACATGCACTTCGACAAAGGCGCCGAACTGTTCCACGTCCTCGCGCACGGCGCGGCGGGTGGTGGCATAAGGCGCGATCGGGGCGCAGATGGCGATGCCGCCGTTCTTGGTGATCTCGGACGCGACATAGCCGATGCGGCGGATGTTGAGGTCGCGGTGCTCTTTCGAGAAGCCCAGCTCAGACGACAGGTTCTTACGCACGATGTCACCGTCCAGCAGGGTCACCGGGCGGCCGCCCATTTCCATCAGCTTGACCATCAGAGCGTTTGCAATGGTGGACTTGCCGGAGCCGGAGAAGCCGGTGAAGAACACGGTGAAGCCCTGCTTGGAGCGCGGCGGCTTGGTCTTGCGCAGCTCGGCGACCACCTCGGGGAAGGAGAACCATTCCGGGATCTCCAGGCCCTCGGCCAGGCGGCGGCGCAGTTCGGTGCCGGAGATGTTCAGGATGGTGACGTTATCCTTGTCGGCGATCTCGTCGTTGGGCTCGTACTGGGCGCGCTCCTGCACATAGACCATGTGCTTGAAGTCGACCATCTTGAGGCCGATTTCGTCCTCATGGGCGCGGAACAGCTCCTGCGCGTCGTAAGGGCCGTAGAAGTCTTCGCCTGCGGAGTTTTTGCCCGGGCCTGCATGGTCGCGGCCGACGATGAAATGGGTGCAGCCGTGATTCTTGCGGATCAGGCCGTGCCAGACCGCCTCGCGCGGGCCGGCCATGCGCATCGCCAGGTTCAACAGGGACATGGTGGTGGTGGCGGCCGGGTATTTGTCCAGCACCGCCTCGTAGCAGCGCACGCGGGTGAAGTGGTCGACATCGCCCGGCTTGGTCATGCCGACCACCGGGTGGATCAGCAGGTTGGCTTCGGCTTCGCGGGCGGCGCGGAAGGTCAGCTCCTGGTGGGCGCGGTGCAGCGGGTTGCGGGTCTGGAAGGCGACGATCTTGCGCCAGCCCAGCTTGCGGAAATAGGCGCGCAGCTCGTTCGGGGTGTCGCGGCGGCCGCGAAAATCATAGTGGACGGGCTGCTGGATGCCGGTGACAGGGCCGCCCAGGTAGATCTTGCCTGCGCTGTTGTGCAGGTAGTTCACCGCCGGGTGGGCGTCGTCATCGGCGCCAAAGACCTTTTCGGCCTCGCGGGATTTGTTCGGCTCCCAGCGGTCGGTCACGGTCATGGTGGCGAGGATCACGCCTTCCTGGTCGCGCAGGGCAATGTCCTGGCCGATTTCCAGCGAGCCTGCGAAATCTTCGGAGACGTCCAGGGTGATCGGCATCGGCCACAGGGTGCCGTCGGCCAGGCGCATGTTTTCAACGACGCCGTTGTAGTCTTCCTCGGACAGGAAGCCCTTGAGCGGGTTGAAGCCGCCGTTCATCAAGAGTTCCAGGTCGCAGATCTGGCGCGGGGTCAGGTCGTGGCTGACCAGATCGGCCGCTTCGACCTTAAGTTTCTGGGCGCTTTCGTAGGAGACATAGAGCTCAGGGATCGGAGCCAGGTTGCTTTGCATTGGATGGGTCCTGTGTTTGAGGGGCGGCAGGCCGCTGGCGGTGCCGGTGAGTTCCGCGTGCAGCGCGTTGTATTCTGCGAGCTTGCGGGCGAGGAATTGATCGGTGAGACGCATTTTCTCCGCGGCGCCGCGGGTGGTCAGCGAGTAGGCGAACCGCTGGCGTTTGTCGGGGCCGGGGCGGCTGCTGATGGTGATCAGGCCGCTGTCTGCGGCCAGCCGCAGCTGAGTGTTGAGCCGCCCGAGCGAAATCCCCAGGGCCGCGGCGGTGGCCCGCTGCGATGCATCCGGCGCCGCATCAAGCTGGCGCAGGAGCCGGAAGAGCAGGTCTTCGCCGTCCGGGGTGGATGCAGTCAGGGTTTCGGTCACGGGTCAGCAGGCCAGTCAGCAGGTCAAAAGTGTGTTCACGCGTGAACGCATTGCATGGTTCGGCTGCAATGCAAAGAGCAAACTGGTTTGAATTGGCGATTTTCTGCTGCGTTGCCGTGTTGCAACGGGTGCGGGTGGCGGGGCGGCTTGTTCTCCTGCTGCGTGCCGGGCCGGATGGGCGGCGTGCGGTATGGGCGGCGGGGGAAACAGGTGTTTTGCGCGGCAGCCAGATCGCCTAACGCTGTTCTCCGGCCAGGGTGCGCGGCAGGGCGGCGGCGTGTTCGACTGGCAGGGCGGCCAGCGGGCGGGAGACGCCGCGCAACTGGAAGGTTTCGAGCGGCAGATGGCCCGAATCATAGCCTGCGGCCTCCAGCACGCGGGCGGAGATCAGCAGCTCGACGCCCAGTTCCTTGGTCTTGGCCTCCAGGCGGCTGGCGGTGTTAACGCTGCCGCCGATGATGGTGCGGGGCGCGTGGCCTGCGCTGCCGATCTCGCCCAGCACCAGCTCTCCCAGGTGGATACCGATGCCGATGCGGATTTCCGGCTCGCCGTCCCTGGCCAGCTGGGCATTGAAGTCCTGCAGCGCAGCGCCGGCGGCGGCGGCAGCCTCCAGCGCGGCACGGGCGGAGAGGGCGGGGGAGGGGGCCTCGAACAGGGCCAGCAGGCCGTCGCCGAGGTATTTGTCCACCGTGCCGCCGGCCCCGGTGATGGCGGGCACGATGGCGTCGAAGAAGCGGTTCAGCAGGAACACCACGTCGTAGGGCAGCTGGGCCGCGGTGCGGGCGGTGAAGCCGCGCATGTCGAGGAACAGGATAGCCAGCTGCTGCTCGCTGCCTTGGCTGGCGTGGGCGCGGCCCATTTGGCCGTCGGAACGGAAAAGACGGGTCACGGTCAGCGGCGCCTGCGGGCGGATCTGGCAGGCCAGCCGCATGTTGGCGGGCGCCTTGACGCGTTCCAGGCTGCGGGCCTCGGGCGGTTCTGGCGGCGGCAGATGCTCGCCGCCCTCGTCCACCACCACGCGGCAGGTGGTGCAGCGGCCCTTGCCGCCGCAAAGCGAGGTATGCTGAACGCCGCCCGCGCGCGACATTTCCAACAGCGTCATGCCGCGTTCGGCGCGGATTTCGGGGCCGAAGGCATAGCGGATGGTGACAGCGCGGCGGCGGCGGATCAGCTTGCGCAGCAGGTAGGCGGCGGCAGTGAGGCCCAGCAGGGCATAAAAGATCGAAAGCCAGAGCTGTTCGACCGCAAACATCTCTGCAAAGGCCTCGCGGCTGGGCCAGTTGAAATCCTCCATCAGCGCGGCGCGCTCGGTGCCTTCGACAAACAGGCCGTAGATGCGGCGGCCCTCTGTCAACAGGCCGGCAAAGGCGAAGCCGGGGATGAAGACGGCGACACCGGTCATCCAGGGGATCAGCGGGCGCCACCAGCGGGTGAGCCGCAGCCAGTAGTGCAGACCCATGCAGCCGTGGATCCAGACCGCCAGCAAAAGGAGGCTTTGCTGCCAGACCTCGGGCGAGGCCCACATCAGGATGATCTGGTAGGGCATCTCGTCATTGGTGCCGTAGACCTCGTGCGAGTAGCGGGTGAAGACCAGATGCGCGATGAGCTGCAGCGGGATCAGCAGGGCGAGCACGGTCTGCAGCGCCTCGCCCCAGCGCATCCTCAGGGTGCGGCGGCGGGCCAGGTTCCACAGCGCAAGCCCTGCGTGCAGGAGCAGCGAGGTGCCCAGGATAAGGCTGCCCAGGAAACTGCGGGTGATCACCTGGCGGGCGTCCTGGAATTCGTCCATCCACTGGGGGGAGATCAGGCCGAGGCCGATATTGAGGAAATGAAAGAAGGCGAAGGTCAGCAGCACCAGCCCGGTGATGATCCGGGTGCGGGTGATCCAGTTGCCTTGCCAGAGCGCGCTTGCCACCCCGGTTCTCCTGTTCGCGGTTTTGGGGTGCAGACTGCGGGGCAGCGCGGCCCGGGTCAATGGCCGGCTGCAGGCGGGGCGGGGGGGATCAGCTCTCCAGCCCCCAGCCGTCGGGTGCAAATCCGTGGGAGAGGGCGGCGCGGGTGGCCAGCTCCTCGCCGATCCAGATACCGGTGGCAGAGATGATCTGCTCCGGCAGGGTGGCGCTCAGATAAGGCGGGTCTTGCCCTTCGGCCACGAAGAACTCGCAGGAATAGCCTTCCTTGCTCAGTTCCTCAGCCAGCGGGCGCCAGTCGGCGCCGTCGCGGGCGGGGACGAAGAAGTAATCCACGTCCGCCACCTCAGGCAGGCCGTGCTTGGCCTGCAGGTCGTTGAATGCCGCAACAGTTTCAGCCCGCTGGGTTTCGAAATCATGCGGCATCAGGTTTACTCCTGCTCTGCCAGGAAGCGTTCCGCATCCAGCGCCGCCATGCAGCCCATGCCGGCCGAGGTGACCGCCTGGCGGTACTTATGGTCGGTGAGGTCGCCCGCGGCATAGATGCCGGGGATCGAAGTCTCGGTGGAGCCGGGCTTGACCTTGACGTAGCCGCCGTTGTGCAGCTCCAGCACGTCCTTGACCAGCTCGTTGGCCGGCGCGTGGCCGATGGCGACAAAGACACCCTTGCAGGGGATTTCCTTAACTTCGCCGGTCTGCACGTTCTTGACCACGACGCCCTCAACCCCCAGCGGGTTGTCGGTGCCGACAACTTCTTCCAGGGTGTGGAACCACAGCGTCTCGATCTTTTCGTTCTTCATCAGGCGGTCCTGCAGGATCTTTTCCGCACGCAGCTCGTCGCGGCGGTGGATCAGGGTCACCTTGGAGGCGAAGTTGGTGAGGAACAGCGCCTCTTCCACAGCGGTGTTGCCGCCGCCGATCACCACGATCTCCTGGCCGCGGTAGAAGAAGCCGTCGCAGGTGGCGCAGGCGGAGACGCCGAAGCCCTTGAACTTCTCTTCCGATTCCAGGCCCAGCCATTTGGCGCGTGCGCCAGTCGCCAGGATCACCGCGTCAGCGGTGAAGGTGGTGCCGCTGTCGGCCTTGGCCACAAAGGGGCGGGCGGAGGTGTCAAGCGAGGTGATGTAGTCGCCGATCACTTCGCAGCCCATCGCCTGGGCGTGCTCCTGCATCTTGATCATCAGGTCGGGGCCCTGCACCTCGGTGAAGCCGGGGTAGTTCTCGACCTCGGTGGTGGTGGTCAGCTGGCCGCCGGGCTCAATCCCCTGGACCAGGACGGGTTCCAGCATGGCACGGGCCGCGTAGACCCCCGCGGTGTAGCCGGCAGGCCCGGAGCCGATGATCAGAACCTTGGTGTGGCGCGTCTCGCTCATGTGTGTTCCCCACGTAATGCAGCCTGGCGGGCGTGCCGCCGTCAGGCAATGCATATAGCGGCAGGTCCCGCAGGCTTAAACCCCCTAGGCCCGGTATGCGGCGGGATGCAAATTTGCCCGCGATCTGCGCATTGCGTCTTGCGCCCTTGCGGCGCAAAGAATATTGCGCGGCGATGAAAGATTATTGCGCGGCCCGGCGGCAGTGCTATAAGAAACGCAAAAATCACAGGAGTTTCCGGCATGGTCACAACCCGTCTTGATCCGATTGATCGCAAGATTCTGTCGGAGCTTCAGGCCGATGGGCGGATGACCAATGTGGAGCTGGCCAAGCGGGTTGGGATTTCCGCGCCGCCCTGTTTGCGCCGGGTGCGGGCACTGGAGGAGGCCGGGCTGATTCACGGCTACCACGCGGATGTGAATTCCCGCGAGCTGGGGTTTGAGGTGCAGGTTTTTGCCATGGTGGGCCTGGAAAGCCAGGCCGAGGTGGAGTTGAGCGCCTTTGAGGAGAAATGCCGCAGCTGGCCGTTGGTGCGCGAGTGCCACATGCTGAACGGCGAGGTGGATTTCATCCTCAAATGCGTGTCGCCGGACCTGAGCACGTTCCAAAGCTTCCTGACCGGTGAGCTGCTGACCACCCCGAATGTGGCCAGTGTGAAAACCTCATTGGTGATCCGCGGCGCCAAGGATGAGCCGGGTGTGCCGTTTGAGGTGCTGGAAGAGCGGCTGGCCCGCGAGGCCTGAGCGCCGGCAGTGGCGGGCGCAACTGCCGATCCTGTGATCGTGCCATAGCAAGGCGGGCGTTTCCGCCCGCCGCTGCCCGGTTAGCACAATCTTACAAAATCGCAGGCCCAGGCGCCGTGCCGCTGTCTGCCCGGGGATGCGCCAGGGGGCCAAAGCCCTGGATGCTGTCGGTATGGGCAAACAGGTTCAAAAACAGCGTCTTGATTGCATAGCTGGCCAGCTTCAGCGCGTCAGGGCCCGGGTGGTAGGTCTCAAACGCCAGGCCGCCCACGGTGATCACCGCATGGCGCGGCAGGCAGAGGTGGTACATGTCCACCGGCGTTGGCGGCGCGGTTTCAAAGATGCTCATCCCGTCCTGGAATTCCGCGGCCGGCGTCAGCAGCGGCCCGTCCGCGGCGCCCTGCATTTGCGGCGGCGTGCGCAACAGGCGGGCGGCGGGGCCCACCACCAGGCTGGAGGCGGGTTTCTGCAGGCCCAGGCTGTCGGCCATAAAGCTGGTCAGCCGGTGGCTGCGGCCGCGGCTGTCCGGGCGGGACGGCAGCAGGCTGGTGCGGCCGACCCAGATCAGCGGCTGGCTGCCGCCGTCGCTGGTCAGGATCTCATCGCCGGGCAGCAGGTCCTCAACCGCGATCGGCCCTTGGGCGGTTTCCACCAGCGAACCGCGGGAGAAGGCGCAGAAGGCATCCTCGAACAGCGGCAGCGCCGGGGCGATATGGCGGGTTTCGGAAATGGCGCCGCTGGGCAGCAGGCTGGCAACCTCATAGCGCCGCAGCTGCGGCTTGCTGGCGCTGCGCAGCGCCGCCGGATCCTGCAGGAAGGCGTTGGCTTCAACAGCATTGGCAGCTGCCCTTTGCAGCGACTGGGGAATGGTCATCGGCGGACCTCTCCTTTCAAACTGCCCGTTTGCATCGGCCCCCACCGGCAACACAGACGCGCTTGAACGATATGTATGCGATGGATAAGGCGGGATTTAATTCGAATTGTCAAAAAAACTGAGGCAAACTGGTTAACAGAAGGCGGGTCTGAATCCGGGGCCTGAAGCCGGGCGCGCGGCCCTGGCAGGATGCAGGGCCAACGGCCGCAATTGCCCGGACGGGGCGGCTCAGGATGTGTTCGGAAGGGGCGCAGAACCCCTGGAACCCCGGTCAGATGCCCAGGCAGCGGCCGGCCGGGCTGGCGCTGCTGCGCCAGGGGTAAGCCGCTGCCCGGGCACCCGTCCCCGGCGTTAACCCAGTTTCCGTTTTGGTGCTTCAGCCTGTGCCTGGCTGGCCCGGCGGCGTGCGGCGGTCCACGGCAGGATCACGGTTTCGCTCTTGGCGGAGCGGATGATGGAGGCAATGAAACGCTTGTTCATCTTCATGGTCTGGTCTGTCCTTCGCCCGGCAGCTGCGCCCTGCGCCGGGCTGCTGCTGTTTGTTATGTTCTGACCTGATCATGGGTAATCATTGCGCCGCGAATGTGACCGGCAGGGGGCATTTTGCCGGTGGTTCCGGGCCGCGGAACCGTGCAGGGCTGCCGGGAGTAAATCGCTGCAGGACGTTGTTATTTAGTGGGATTTTTTGACTTCGCCGTGGAGTTGACCCAGGGGAAAGCCCAGATTGCGGCGCAATTCATTAAAATCCGCCACAATTGCGCTGGTTAACAGGGGCTTAAAGCCGGATACAGGAGATCAGGCGGCCGTAGTCGGCTTCTTTTGCGTGGGTGGCACGGCGGTAGGAGAAGAATTTCTCCGCATCCGAATAGGTGCAGTGGCGGCTCCACTCCGCGGCGCCGATGCCGGCCTGGCGCAGTTTGTGCAGGCCGAGGCCCGGCAGGTCGAACAGGTAGCGGTCGCCTTCGCCATTGGCAAAGAAGCGGGCGTAGCCGTCGTCCTGCGTCATGAAGTCGTCAAAGAACTCGGGGCCGACCTCATAGGCGCGCTGGGAGATGGTGGGGCCGATCACCGCGGCGGTGTTCTCGCGGCTGGCGCCGAGGCTCTCCATGGCTTCCAGCGTGGCCTCAAGCACCCCGTCCAGGGTGCCGCGCCAGCCCGCATGGGCGGCGCCGATGACGCTGGCCTCCGGGTCGCAGAACAGCACCGGCTGGCAGTCGGCGGTCAGGATCGACAGCGCCAGCCCTGGCACATTGGTGACCATCGCGTCGGCCCGGGGGCGTTCCGGTGAGGGTTCGGTGACCACCTGCACATCGGCGCTGTGGACCTGATGCACGGCGCTGAGGTGCTCCGGCGGCACCTCCATCGCGGCGGCGACACGGTTGCGGTTGATCTGCACTGCCTCGCGCTGGTCGGTCGAGCCAAGGCCGCAGTTCAGGCCGTGGTAGATGCCAGAGGAGGCGCCGCCCTTGCGGGTGAAAAACCCGTGCCGCACCGGGCCAAGCAGATCGGACGTGAGAATTTCAAGCGTCATTGTTAACCATCATGGGTTCAATCCTGGCGGAGGGGCGGCCTGCGAAGGATAGAGGCCGAGAACTTTGAACAGGTTTCCCATTTCATCGGGGTGCGTCAACCGCCGATGTGCGGCGATCAGGGTTTCCAGACCTCCGCCCTGGAGGGGGGCGGCCAGGGCGCGGGCGCGGCCGGTGATGCCGAGCCGTTCCAGGAAGACCCCTTGCGGGGTGAGGCGGCTGTGGGCGCAACCTGCGGTTTTTGCAGCCAATGCCAGGGCTTCGAAATCCACATGCGCCGTCAGGTCGGCCTGGCCCGGGTGCTGCAGCGGATCGGCGGGTTTGTGCGCGCGCAGGGCTTGCAGCGTGTCCCCCAGGGCCCGCCAGTCGCCGTAGTCGACGATCAGCGCGGCGCCGCCGTGGGCAGCGATTCGGGCGGCGATGGCCTGGGTGACGGGGGCGGCGGCTTCGCAGAGCTCGACCAGGTCGCCGTCCCTTGTGTCTTGCAGCCGGTGCGCCAGTGCAGGCTGCGGCGCGGCGGGGCTGAGGCCGAAGGTGAGGGCGTTGTCCGTGAGGCCGATGCGTTTCTCGCTCCATCCATCACCTGCGCGCAGGAACTGGCGGATGGGCAGGGCGTCGAAGAACTCGTTTGCCACCAGGAACAGCGGCTGGTCCGGCAAGGCGTCCACGCTGTCCAGCCATTCGGGCGCATAACCCTGCAGCGTTTTGGCTTGCGCCGCACGCAGGGCGGGCGAGGCCTCGATCAGGCGGATTTGCATCGCCGCATGAAATCCCGGAACGCCGCGGGTGGCGCGCAAAAGGTCCGCCATCAGGGTGCCGCGGCCCGGTCCCAGTTCTGAGAGCGTGAAGGGGGCAGGCGATCCCTGATCGAGCCAGGCCTGAGCGAGGGCGAGGCCGAGGAGTTCGCCAAACATCTGGCTGATCTCCGGCGCGGTTGTGAAATCGCCCTTGGCGCCCAGCGGGTCGCGGGTGGTGTAATAGCCGAACTGCGGGTGCAGCAGGCAGTCGGCCATGTAGTCCGCCACGGACATCGGGCCATCGGCGCGGATGCGTGTGTGGAGATGGTCCAGCAGGCTCATGCGGTGCTCCGGGCCGCGTGGCGGGCGCGGATCAGGAACCAGAGGCCGATGGCGATCATCGGCAGCGACAGCGCCTGGCCCTGGGTGAGGCCGATGCCGTCAATCTGCCAGGCCAGCCCCAGCGGGTTGCCGGGGGTGACGAACTGGGCATCCGGCTGGCGGAAGAACTCGACAATGAACCGGGCAAGGCCGTAGCCCGCCAGGAACACGCCCAAGATGCGGCCCGGCGTGTGGAAGGCGCCCCGCCGCCAGGCAAGGTACAGGAGCAGCGCGCCGAGGATCAGCCCCTCCATCAGTGCCTCGTAAAGCTGCGAGGGATGGCGGGCGCAAATCTCTCCCAGCGCCTGGCCGCAGTCCTGCGCCGCCTGGCCCGGGAAGGCCACGCCCCAGGGCAGACCGGTCGGACGGCCCCAAAGTTCGGCGTTGATGAAATTGCTGAGCCGCCCCAGCAGCAGGCCGGGGGCCACGGTATGGGCCACCAGATCGGCCATTTGCAGGCGCGGGATGCCGTGGCGCGCGGCATAGATCCAGGAGGCGGCGATTACGCCAATGAGGCCGCCGTGAAAGGCCATGCCGCCCTGCCAGATCTTCAGGATTTCCGCAGGGTGCGCCAGGTAATAGGCGGGCTGGTAGAACAGCACGAAACCCAGGCGCCCGCCCAGGATGACGCCGAGGATGATCCAGGTCAGCAGATCCTCCACCTGCTGCGGCTGCATCGGCGGCTGATTTGCGGGCCACAACGCGGGGCGGCGCAGGGCGGCCACGGCCAGGCGCCAGGCAATGACGATGCCCGCGATATAGGCCAGCGCATACCAGCGCAGGGCAAATTCGAAACTGCCGATGGAGATCGAGAAAATCTCTGGCGAGAGGTCGGGGAATTGGATCATGGCCTGCATGTGCGTCTGAATGCCTCTGCTCTTCGGGGGAAGTCAACGGCTTGCAGCCGCGCGCGCGCTTCCCCATATAGGGATCAACCCCGAGACGGAGAAGAACATGCAGACCCGCAACAAGATCCTGGACGATATTTCCCAGCTGATGACCAATGCGATGGGCGTGGCCCAGGGCGCCAAGGATGAGGCGGACACGGCGCTGAAAAGCATGATCGACCGCTGGCTGGCCGACCGCGATTTTGTCACCCGCGAGGAGTTCGATGCGGTGCGGGCGATGGCGCAGAAGGCGCGGGAGGAGAACGAGGCATTGAAGGCCCGTCTGGACGCGCTGGAGGCGGCGCAGAAGTAAGCGGTGCTGCCCAGGTGGATGCAAGGCCCGCTGCAGCTTGATGCTGCAGCGGGCTTTTTCTGTTTCGGGCGTTCCAGGGCAGCGGCGGGCAAATTGCCTGCCTTGCATTTGTATCTCTATCCGCAGCAGCCGGATTTGGCGGCTGCGGGCGCTTCGCCCGGTGCCTCGTTCAGATTGGCACCCCGGCCGAGCCAGGTGCGCTCCGCCAGGTAGAACTCCGCGAATTTCTGCCCGAAATCCTCCGGCACCGATTTCTGCGCGATGCCGGTGTCCAGCAGCGCCTGCTGCCAGGCCTGCAGCTTGGGGCGGCCTGCCAGCATGTCATAACCGCTGTGCGCCCGGACGAGTGCGGCGCGGTGCAGCAGCGGCAGCCAGGCGACGTCCACATTGCCAAGCTCCGCCCCGGAGAAATAGGGCCCGTCGCCAAGCTGCTCTTCCGCCTTGTCAAAGGCTTTGCTCAGCTTGGCTATGCGTTCGTCCAGAATGGCCTTGTCCGCGCTCTGCATGGCTGAGCATTGCACCAGGTAGTGCTTACTGGCCTGATAGCTCCAGGCGCGGTTGAGGGCGCGCTGCTCGGGCGTCAGGCCGGGCTGCAGCGGGGCGGTGATTTCATCCACGTATTCGGTGATGGCGTCGGACTCAAACAGCGCGGTTCCGTCCTCAGCCACCAGCAGCGGCACCTGCCCGGTGGGGGAGAGGTCCAGGAACCACTGCGGCTTGTCGCTGAGGCTGATGTAGTCGATGCTGTAGGGCACGCCTTTGGCTTCCAGGAGGGCCGTCACCCGCTGTACAAACGGGCAGATCTTGAAGCTGATTATCCGGATCATCGTGTTTTCCTTTTTCCGATGGTTCGCCCTGTAAGACGCGCGGCAAAGGGAAAAGACGGGGATTGGTTCAGCATTTTTTGCAACTGTCTGATTTCGGGTGGTATTCAGCAATGCCCCCGCGGGCGTCCAGGGTGAAGCCGCAGCAGGCTTCGAAGGCTTTGCGCAGTTCAGCGCGGCCCGATTGCACGCGGGATTTGAGGGTCGAGTAGGGGATGCCGGCCGCGGCCGCGTAGTCGCGCTGCGGGATCCCCTGGAGGTCCACGGCCATCAGGATGCGGGCGGTTTCCGGCGGCAGCGACTGGATGAAGGGCTCGACGCAGGCTTCCAGATCCTGGCGGATCCCGGGATCCTCCTTGGCGTACCACAGGTCATCGGGGTGCGGCGGCGCCTGGCGGCCCCTCTTGCGGTAGTGGTCGATTATCGTGCGCTGGGCGGTTTGGAACAGCCAGGGCTGCAGCTTGGCACTGTCCTGCAGCGCGGGCAGGCCGGTGAAGACCTTGATCGAAATGTCCTGCAGCAGGTCTTCGGCGTCTTCCGGGTTTGCCACCCGGGAGCGCAGGAAGGCCCGCAGCCGGGCCTGGTACTTGGGCCAGATGTCTTCGATCGTCATGCGCATGCCTCCTTTGCAGGGTATGGGGACGGGGAGTGAGGAAATCAACGCTGGCCAGGCAATTCAGGCTTTACCTGCGGCAGCCGCCGCCCCATAGTCGCGCAGCCGGCATTTAGGGGGCTGTGGATAGTTCATCCACAAGTTATTGCAGATATCCCCAAAATAAAGGGTTGCCAGATCACCTTTTCAGCTCCACCATATCTAGTATGGGAGCGGGGATGCCTCCCCGGCCCATAGCAGAAAAACCTAGCTGTAGGGCGTCCTTGTGCCTGGTGTGCTAGGCAAAAAGAGAGGTGGCATCATGGCACTATCCGAGCTTCACCTGGAAGAAGACGTCCATCCGATCGACATTGTTGAGCATCTGGCGTCGCACCACGACTGGGACTTCGACCGGGTCGGTGACGATCAGATCGCGATGTCGGTCGAAGGGCAGTGGCGCACCTATTCGCTGACGCTGGCCTGGTCGGGCTATGAGGAATGCCTGCGGCTGGTCTGCAGCTTTGAGATGGAGCCGCCGGAGGCGGAGCTGCCGCGGCTTTACGAGCTGATCAACCGGATGAACGACCAGTGCTGGGAAGGCTCCTTTACCTATTGGGCCGATCACAAGCTGATGCTGTTCCGCTACGGGCTGGTTCTGGCTGGCGGCCAGATGGCGAGCCCGCAGCAGATTGATGCGATGATCAATGCAGCCGTCGCAAATGCGGAGCGCTATTACCCGGCGATCCAGCTGGCGGTCTGGGGCCAGCGCAGCCCGGAAGATGCGATGCAGGTCGCCATTGCAGAGGCCTACGGGCGGGCGTAAGACTTTGCCCTGAACCTGAGATTTGGGGAGGGGCGAAAGATGGATATGCAGGATATTGCTGCACGCGGCCTGGTGCTGCTGGGCTGCGGCAAGATGGGATCAGCGATGCTGGCCGGATGGCTGGAGGGCGGGTTGCCCGCCTCTTCGGTCTGGGTGATCGACCCGCGCCCTTCGGAGTGGCTGCAGGGCACCGGCGTCCATATCAATGCAGAGCTGCCGGCGGCGCCGGGCATCGTGCTGATTGCGGTGAAGCCGCAGATGATGGGCGAAGCGCTGCCCACGCTGCAAAGCTATGGCAACGGCTCCACCCTGTTCATTTCCGTGGCCGCCGGCACTTCGATTGCAACCTTTGAGGATGTTTTGGGGGCGCAATCGCCAATTGTGCGGGCGATGCCGAACACGCCGGCTGCGGTGGGGCGCGGCATCACCGCGATTATCGGCAATGAGCATACCGGCGCCGCCGATCTGGACCGCGCCGAAGGGCTGCTGCAGGCGGTGGGGCAGGTTGTGCGGCTGGATAATGAGGGTCAGATGGATGCCGTTACCGGCGTCAGCGGCTCAGGCCCCGCTTATGTGTTCCACCTGATCGAGACCTTGGCCACGGCGGGTGAGGCGCAGGGCCTGCCGACAGAGCTGGCGATGCAGCTGGCCAAAGCCACCGTCGCAGGCGCCGGCGCGCTGGCCGAGGCGGCGGACGAGAGCCCCAGCCAGCTGCGCATCAATGTGACCAGCCCCAATGGCACCACCCAGGCCGCGCTTGAGGTCCTGATGGATGACGATGACGGTTTCCCGGCGCTGCTGAACCGGGCGGTGGCGGCGGCAACAACCCGCTCCAAGGAGCTGTCGCGTGGCTGAGATTTCCTTTGACGACTTCCTGAAGGTCGATGTCCGGGTGGGCGAAGTGGTCCGCGCGGAGCCGTTTCCCGAGGCGCGCAAGCCGGCAATCAAGCTCTGGGTCGATTTTGGGCCGGATATTGGCGTAAAAAAGAGCTCAGCGCAGATTACGGCGCATTACATGCCGGAAACGCTGGTGGGCAAGCAGGTTCTGGCCGTCGTAAACTTCCCGCCGCGGCAGATCGGCAAGTTCATGTCAGAAGTCCTGGTATTGGGCCTGCCGGATGAGGATGGAGAAATATTCCTGGCGGGTCCCGATGGACAGGTCCCGCTGGGCGGGAGGATGCACTGAAATGAAAATCTGGATTGCGCGGCCGATGACGGCCGCGGTGGAGGCCCGGGCACGGGAGGCGTTCGGGGACCTGGAAATCCGTGAGACCAATGCGGTAATGAGCGAGGCGGAGATGCTGCGGGCACTCAGCGACTTCGACATTGTGGTGCCGACGCTGGGCGACAAGTTCTCAGCCGAGATCTTTGCCAAGGCGGGAAGCCCGCGCTGCAAGCTCTTGGCCAACTTCGGGGTTGGCTACAACCATATCGACGTGGAGGCCGCGCGCGCGGCGGGCGTCGAGGTGACCAACACGCCCGGTGCTGTGACCGATGCCACCGCCGATATCGCGATGACGCTGATCCTGATGTCGGCGCGCCGTGCCTCGGAAGGCGAGCGGATGCTGCGGCGGGGCGATTGGGCGGGCTGGCACCCGACCCAGATGCTGGGGCTGCACGCCACCGGCAAACGCGTCGGGATTGCCGGCATGGGCCGCATCGGCCAGGCAATCGCGCGCCGCTGCCATTTCGGCTTTGGCATGGATGTGTCTTACGTGGCGCGTTCGGACAAGGATCTGGGTTTCCCGGCGGACCGCGCCGAAAGCCTGACCGCACTGGCGGGCGAGGTTGATTTCCTGGTGGTGGCGGTGCCGGGCGGGGCTGAGACTTATCACCTGATCAACGCAGAAGTGCTGAACGCCATGCAGCCCCACGCGCATCTGATCAACATCGCCCGTGGCGAAGTGGTGGAGGAGGCGGCGCTGATCGAGGCGCTTCAGAACAACCGCATCGGCGGCGCAGGTCTGGATGTCTACGAGTTCGAGCCCAAGGTGCCGCAGGCGCTGATTGATCTGGATAACGCCACCCTGCTGCCGCATCTGGGTACCGCCACCGAGGAGGTGCGCAGCAACATGGGCCATATGGCGCTGGACAATGTCGCCGCCTATCTGGCCGGAACAGAGCTGCCGAACCGGGTCTGAGGCCGGCCTTCGGAACCGGGGCGCTGCCCCGGGCCCCGGGAGTATTTTCAACCAGAAAGAAGCGGCAGCGGATTATTCCGCTGCTGTTTTGCCTTTGCGCAGGTCTCCCACGGCCTCGCGCCAATGGCGGCGGCAGAGCGAGACATAGGTCTCATTGCCGCCGATCTGAACCTGGTCGCCCTTGGTCATGACCCGGCCCTGATCGTCCTGGCGTACCACCATGGTGGCCTTTTTGCCGCAATGGCAGATGGTGCGCACCTCGCGCATCTCATCGGCCAGCGCCAAAAGTGTGGCGGAGCCGGGAAAGAGGTTGCCCTGGAAATCCACCCGCAAGCCGTAGGCCAGCACCGGCACCCGCAGGTCGTCCACCGCCCGGGCCAGCTGCCAGACCTGATCCGGCTCCAGAAACTGCGCCTCATCCACGAAAACCGCGGCCACCGGCCCGCGGGAGAGGCGGGTCTTGATGCGGGCAAAGAGATCGTCGCCCGCGGCAAACATATCCGCCTCTTCGCCGATGCCGATGCGCGAAGCAATTCTGCCCTTGCCGGCGCGGTCATCGAGCCGGGCGGTCAGCAGATAAGTGTCCATGCGGTTTTCGCGGTAGTTGTGCGACGCCTGCAACAGCACCGTCGACTTGCCCGCGTTCATGGTGGAATAGTTGAAATAGAGCTTGGCCATGGCGCCGGGTTTTATCCGGGCAGGGCCGCGGGTGGAACCGGATTCGCGCGGAATTTGCCGGTTTGCGGCAGGTTTGCAGGGGAAAAGGAAGGCTCACCGGGGCCAGCGCGGCAAGGGTGGAACAAACCCCGTTTAAAAACCGCGCCAAACGCCCCGGAGAGCACAAGTTCCGGGCAGACCAATTACCCAAAACGCGGAACGTCACTCACCCATCCCGCTTTGCACTGGACAACAGATGCCAATTGCACCATGCCACTCGCTAAGTCCCAGAAAACCAAAGGGATGGATAAGGTATCGCAATTCCTCTACAACTCGGACATGGGAAATTAACCAGTTCGTTCCCCGGCAGGGGGCGGCGGTCAAGCCAGGTAGGACGTATATGGCTGAAATCGGCACGTATCTGAAGAAACACACCGAGGCGCTGGTGAAGGATGTCGGCATCGAGGCCGCCTGCCAGATCACCGGTAAATCCAAGGCGACGCTGGGGCGCTATTACTCGGACAATGCCGAGCACGCGGACCGGTTCATGCCGGTGGATGCGGTGGCCAAGCTGGAGGGCGCGGCGTCTTACCCGCATGTCACCTCCGCGCTGGCGGATCTGAAAAACATCACCTTGTCCTACAACGGCAACGGCAGCGCCGAGGAGACCGGGCGCAGCGGCGGGGTGAATGCGGATGTGATCGCGCTGAGCCAGCGCTTTGCGCAGCTGATGAGCGAATACCAGGAAGCGATCGAGGACGGCATCATCACTGTCAATGAGGCCAAGCGGCTGCTGCGCGAAACCGTGCTGCTGCAGCAGGTGCTGCTGGACATGAAACTGCACCTGGAAGAAGAAAGTGCCTGAGACAGTTGATCTGGGCGATCTGCCCGGAATTGCCGAGGGGCAGCTGCACCCGGCCGACGTGGAGTTGCTGGCCGCGCCCGGCGACCCGCGCCACCCGCCGCGGATCCTGCTGCTGTACGGGTCCCTGCGCGAGGTGAGCTATTCCCGCAAGGCGGCGGAGGAAGCGGCGCGGGTGCTGCGCGCCTTGGGCTGCGAGACGCGGATCTTTGATCCTTCCGGCCTGCCGCTGCCCGATGATGCGGGTGCGGCGGAGCATCCCAAGGTGGCAGAGCTGCGCGAGCTGGCAGTCTGGTCCGAGGGCATGGTCTGGTCCAGCCCGGAGCGCCACGGCGCAATGACCGGTATCATGAAGCTGCAGATCGACTGGCTGCCGTTGTCGCTGCAGGGCGGCATCCGCACCACGCAAGGAAAGACGCTGGCGGTGATGCAGGTCTCGGGCGGCTCGCAAAGCTTTAACGCGGTCAACCAGATGCGCATCCTGGGCCGCTGGATGCGGATGGTGACGATCCCCAACCAAAGCTCGATCCCCAAAGCCTGGCTGGAGTTCGAAGAGGGCGCCCGCCTGCCGGACGGCCCGTTCTACCGCCGTCTGGTGGATGTGATGGAGGAGCTGGTGAAATTCACCTGGCTGGTGCGCGGCCGCAAGGAGTATCTGGTGGACCGCTACTCGGAACGGGTGGAAAGCGCGGAAGAGGTCCACAAGCGGGTGTCGCAGAAATAGGCGGGGCGGGCGCCTCAGCTTTATCAGAAAAAGCCCCGGCAGCGCTGCCGGGGCTTTGTTGTTTCAGATCAGCGGGATCAGCGGCACGTCGCAGGCCGCCAGGGTCAGCAGGGCGGTCAGAAACAGGGGCAGGCGCATTATTGGCTCCGGGTTGATTGCTCGATGGCCTGATCTTGCCCGGCCCGCAGCGCTGCCGCAAGAAAACACGCGGTGCAGGAGCGGCTTTTTTGCCCTTTGCCGCAAAAGGGGAGGGGGCGGTTAAGCAATTGGGCGGCCGGATTCCGGCTGTTTAGGCATTTGTTAAGGCTCATTTCCGCCTCATTTGCACCGTGACGTTACCACCGGGGGCTGTTTTTGCCGGGAAACCGGGGAAAAACCGGACCGGGTTCCTAACGAAGAACGGAGGATTTTTCCGGGTTTTTAGCGGTTTTTTCCGAAACCTGTTTGCGCCTGTTAAGGAAATAAGGGGTTTGGGCAGTCTGGCCCTGACCCGGAAAGGCTGCGTTAACCCTTTGTTAATCCTGTCTCATTCTGCCCATCTTTCTGCCAGCGCGGCACCGCAGCAGGCCCCATTCCAGCCGCAGCCGTCACCCAGTTTGGCGGTGTGGGAACATGGAGTGGGTTATGAGACGATTGCTAGGAATTGCTGCCGCCCTTTTGATCAGCGCAAGCGCCGGGCCGGTCAGCGCCGGGCAGCCCGCACCGGTGCAATCGGTGCCGGGATGGGAGGCGGTGGGCCGTCTGAACATCGGCGGCAAGGCCATGTGCACGGCCACCCTGATCGGGCCGGATATTGTGCTGACGGCGGCGCATTGTATGTATGGGATCCGCGACGGCCGGGCGGTGAACCCGCGCAGCATCAAGTTTGAGGCCGGGCTGGACGGCCGCCGGGCCAAGGCGTCGCGCCGGGTGGCCAAGGCGGTGATCCATCCGGGCTACCGGCATGGGCAGACCGGCCAGTTCCAGGCCGGCTCCGATATTGCCGTCTTGCGGCTGGAGCGGCCGATCAGCGGCGATATGATCCGCCCGCTGGCTCTGGCCGGCGCGCCGGAGCGCGGTGCGCGGGTTGACGTGATGTCCTATTCCCACCGGCATGTGCGCTCTCCGCGGCTGCAAACGGCCTGCCAGGTGCTGGTGTCGCGGCAAAGCGCGCTGATCACCTCATGCCGGGTGGATCTGGGGGCTTCGGGCTCGCCGGTGCTGCAGACCCGGCCGGGCCGGGCGCCGCGGCTGGTTTCGGTGATCTCCTCCAAGGCGGAGATGGGCGGCAGAGGCGTATCGCTGGCAGCGCCGCTGGGTCATGCGCTGCAGACGCTGATCCGCGAGGCGGGGTAGGGAGCCGCTGGGCGCAGGGTCCCGGCAGGCCGGCGGCATGAAAAAAGCCCCGGGAATTCCCGGGGCTTCTGTTGTTCTGTGCTTCGGGCGAAGGGATCAGCCCTGCAGCGATTTCACCTCAACATCCCCTTCAGCCTGTGCCTTGATCGCACGCGCGGCGGCGTTGGCGCCGGCGGCGGTGGTGAAATAGGGGATCTTGTCGTAAAGCGCGACGGAGCGCATTTCCTTGCTGTCCTCGACCGCCTGGGCGCCTTCAGTGGTGTTCATCAGCAGCTGGACGTCGCCGTCCTTCAGCATGTCCACCACATGCGGGCGGCCCTCATAGACCTTGTTCACCAGCTCGCAGGCCACGCCCTGGCCGTCCAGCCAGGTCTGGGTGCCGCGGGTGGCGACCAGGGTAAAGCCCTGCTCCACCAGGATCTTTGCCGCATCCAGCATCAGCTGGCCCTTGTCGGCGTCCTTGATCGAGATGAAGGCACGGCCGGAGGAGGGCAGCACCATGCCGGCCCCCATCTGCGCCTTCAGGAAGGCGCGGGCAAAGGACCGGTCCCAGCCCATGACTTCGCCGGTGGAGCGCATTTCCGGGCCGAGGATGGTGTCGACACCCGGGAAACGGGCAAAGGGCAGCACCGCTTCCTTGACCGAGAACCAGGGCATGTCCGGGTCCGCCAGGGTCATCGGATCGGCCATCGGCGTGTTGACGTCATAGCCTGCATCCGGCTGGTAGGGCGCGCGCATCGGGAAGGTCGACAGCGGCTCGCCGGCCATCACACGGGCGGCGATGGAGGCGATGGCGCTGTCGGTGGCCTTTGCCACAAACGGCACGGTGCGCGAGGCGCGCGGGTTCACCTCGATCAGGAAGATTTCATCGTCCTTGATGGCGAACTGCACGTTCATCAGGCCAACCACGTTCAGGGCCAGCGCCAGGGCGTTGGTCTGCTCCTTGATCTGTTCGATCATGGCCTTGTCGAGCGAGTAGGGCGGCAGCGAGCAGGCAGAGTCGCCCGAGTGCACGCCGGCCTCTTCGATGTGCTGCATGATGCCGGTCACATGCACGTCCTTGCCGTCGCACAGCGCGTCCACGTCCAGCTCAACCGCGCCGGCCAGGTAGCTGTCGAGCAGCACCGGGCTGTCGCCGGAGACCACCACTGCCTCAGCGATGTAGCGCTTTAGCTGGTCCATGTCGCGGACGATCTCCATCGCCCGGCCGCCCAGAACATAGGACGGGCGGATCACCAGCGGGAAGCCGATTTCGCCCGCGATTTCCAGCGCTTGCTCGTCAGTGGAGGCAATGCCGTTCTTCGGCTGCTTGAGGCCCAACTGGTTGACCAGCGCCTGGAAACGCTCGCGGTCTTCGGCCAGGTCGATGGCGTCGGGCGAGGTGCCCAGGATCGGGATGCCCTCGGCCTCCAGCGCGTTCGCGAGTTTCAGCGGGGTCTGGCCGCCGAACTGCACGATGACACCGTGCAGGGTGCCGTTCTCCTGCTCAGTGCGCAGGATTTCCATCACATGTTCGAACGTCAGCGGTTCGAAATACAGCCGGTCCGAGGTGTCATAGTCGGTCGACACGGTCTCGGGGTTGCAGTTGATCATGATGGTCTCATAGCCCGCGTCGGTCAGCGCAAAGCAGGCGTGGCAGCAGCAGTAGTCGAACTCGATCCCCTGGCCGATCCGGTTGGGGCCGCCGCCGAGGATGACGACTTTCTTCTTGTCCGAGGGGCGTGCCTCGCATTCGACGTCGCCAAAGGCCGGGGCCTCGTAGGTCGAATACATGTAGGGGGTCTGCGCTTCGAATTCGGCCGCGCAGGTGTCGATCCGCTTGAACACGGCGTTGACGCCCAGCACCCGGCGGGCCTTGCGGACCTCGGCTTCTTTCTTGCCGGTCAGCTTGGCGAGGCGGGCGTCGGTGAAGCCCAGCATCTTGAGCGCGCGCAGGCCTGCTTCGTCACCTGGCAGGCCGTTTTCGCGGACCTCTGCCTCGGCTTCGACGATCTCGCGGATGCGGGACAGGAACCAGGGGTCGAATTTGGTGACCGCCTGGATTTCATCGTCGCTGAGGCCATGGCGCATCGCCTGGGCAATGGTGCGCATCCGGTCGGGGGTCTGCTGGCCGATCGCCTTGATGACGGCGGCCTTGTCGCCGGCCGGTTCCCAGGTGCCTGCGTTGACGCCTTCGATTTCCACTTCGTCAAAGCCGGTCAGGCCGGATTCCATCGAGGCCAGCGCTTTTTGCAGCGACTCATGGATGGTGCGGCCGATGGCCATGGCCTCACCCACCGATTTCATTGCGGTGGTGAGGTAAGGTTCGGAGCCCGGGAATTTCTCAAAGGCGAATTTCGGGATCTTGGTGACGACATAGTCGATGGTCGGCTCAAACGACGCGGGCGTGACCTTGGTGATGTCGTTGTCCAGCTCGTCCAGAGTGTAGCCCACTGCCAGCTTGGCCGCGATCTTGGCAATCGGGAAGCCGGTGGCCTTGGACGCCAGCGCCGAGGAGCGGCTCACGCGCGGGTTCATCTCGATCACTACCATGCGGCCGTCGGCGGGGTTCACCGCCCATTGCACGTTGGAGCCGCCGGTTTCCACGCCGATCTCGCGCAGCACGTTGATCGAGTGGGTGCGCATGATCTGGTATTCTTTGTCGGTCAGCGTCAGCGCCGGGGCCACGGTGATCGAGTCGCCGGTGTGCACGCCCATCGGGTCGACGTTTTCGATGGAGCAGACGATGATGGCGTTGTCGGCGGTGTCGCGCACCACTTCCATCTCGTATTCTTTCCAGCCCAGCAGGCTTTCATCGACCAGGATCTGGTTCACCGGCGAGGCATCCATGCCGGAGCGGCAGAAGTGGATGTAGTCGTCGCGGTTATAAGCGACGCCGCCGCCGGTGCCGCCCAGGGTAAAGGCGGGGCGGATGATCGCGGGCAGGCCGATCTCATCCAGCGCGTCCAGTGCGATGCGGACGCCTTCGTCCAGGTCGGCGTTGCCGTCGTCTTTCTTCGGCGCAGTGACGATGGTGGCCTTGGGGTTTTCAATGCCCAGACGGTCCATTGCTTCGCGGAACAGTTTGCGGTCTTCGGCCATCTCAATGGCGTCACGCTTGGCGCCGATCATTTCAACGCCGAATTTGTCCAGCACGCCCATCTCTTCCAGCGCCAGCGAGGTGTTGAGGCCGGTCTGCCCGCCCATAGTGGGCAGCAGCGCGTCGGGGCGCTCTTTCTCGATGATCTTGGCGACCACTTCCGGGGTGATCGGCTCGATATAGGTCGCGTCCGCCAGGCCCGGGTCGGTCATGATGGTGGCCGGGTTGGAGTTCACCAGGATGACCCGGTAGCCCTCTTCGCGCAGGGCTTTGCAGGCCTGGGCGCCGGAGTAGTCGAATTCGCAGGCCTGCCCGATGACGATGGGCCCCGCTCCGATGATCATGATCGACTGGATGTCGGTTCTTTTGGGCATGGCAGGCTTCCTTCGGTTTTCGCGCGGGCAGGCTTTGAATCACGGGCGCTGGCGTGCGCCCAAATTGTCCTGCGTTATAGGGACCGCGCAGAAAGGTTCAAGGGGGATCGGAAACGGAAATGAAAATGCCGCATCCACCCCTTTTGTTCGCATAGCGAACAGATATATGTGGGGTCCAAGACCTTATGGAGTCAATTCCAGTGCGGATTTGCTTTGACCGGGGGCCCAAGGGGGCCGGCACATGTTTCGACCAGCCGCTGCGTGTGATCCGGGCGGACGGGGCCGAAGAGGTGCCCGCTGCGCTGGCCGCTTTGGATGCGGCGCGGGACGCGGGGCATTGGCTGGCAGGTTATGCGTCCTATGAACTGGGCTATGCGCTGGAGCCGAAACTGGCGGGGCGGATGCCGAAGGAGCGGCGGCTGCCGCTGATGTGTTTTGGCGTTTATGAGGAACCGCTACCGCAGAACGCTGAGGGCGGCGCCCGGCCGCGGGGGGGCGAAGCGGGGCTTGAGGGCATTACCCCCCGCTGGAGCTATGAGCGCTACTCCGAGGCCTTCGCTGAAGTGAAACGCAACATCGGCAAAGGCGACATCTATCAGGCCAACCTGACTTTCCCGATTGATGCGCAGGCCTATGGCACTGCCGAAGAACTCTATGCCGCGCTGCAAGCCAAACAGGTGGTGGGCCACGGGGTGCTGGTCGAACAGGACGGGCTGCCGGACCTGCTGTCGCGCTCGCCGGAGCTGTTCTTCCGCACCGATGCGGAGGGCGTGATTGAGACCCGGCCGATGAAAGGCACCCAGCCGCGCAGCGACGATCCCGTCGAGGACGCCCGCCGCCGCGACTTCCTGCGCCAGGATGAGAAGAACCGGGCCGAGAACCTGATGATCGTGGACCTCTTGCGCAATGACATCAGCCGCGTGGCGCAGACCGGTTCCGTACATGTGCCGGAGCTGTTTGCAGTGGAAAGCTATGCCACTGTGCATCAGATGGTGTCGCTGGTCCGTGCAAAACTGCGGCCCGATGCAGGGCTGGCAGAGATCTTTGCGGCACTGTTCCCCTGCGGCTCGATCACCGGGGCGCCCAAGATCCGCTCGATGGAGATCCTGGCGGAGCTGGAGCCCTGGGCGCGCGACATCTATTGCGGCTCCATCGGCTGGGCGGCGCCGGACGGCGCGTCGGAGTTCAATGTGGCAATCCGCACCTTGATGCTGGAAGACGGCCGCGCGACGCTCAATGTGGGCGGCGGCGTGGTCTGGGACAGCACCGCGGAATTGGAATATGAGGAAGCCCTATGGAAAGCCCGGTTCGCCCGCGTGACGCCATCCAGAACGATCCCGCTTTCCGCCTGATCGAGACGCTGGGCTGGCATCCGGGCGAAGGGGTCCGGCATTTGCAGCCGCATCTGGCACGGATGGGGCGCAGTGCGGCGGCGTTTGCCATTTCCTTTGATCCTGACAAGGCGCAGGCCGCGCTTGCAGCTGCTGAAGGCGATTGTGCTCTGCGCTGCCGCCTGACGCTGGACGCGGCCGGCCAATTGGAGCTGACCACGGCACCGCTGGGAAACAGCCCCTCTGAATGGCGGCTGGGCATCGCGGAGGCCCGGCTGGAGGCTGACGACCTCTGGCTGCAGCACAAGACCACCCGCCGGGCGCTCTACGACACCGCTCGGGCTGAGTTGCCGGAGGGCGTGGAGGAACTGCTGTTCCTCAACCAGCGCGGCGAGGTTTGCGAGGGCACGATCACCAATCTGTTCGTCACCCTTGGCGGCGGGCAGGTGGTGACGCCGCCGCTGTCCAGCGGCCTGCTGCCGGGCATCCTGCGTCAGGTGATGCTGGAGAGCGGTCAATGCGTGGAAGCGGTGCTGCGGCTTGAAGACCTGCACGGCGCGCAGGCCATCCATATGGGCAACTCCCTGCGCGGGCTGATCCCGGCGCGGCTGGTGTAGCGGAGGCAGACCCAGGCGGGGCGCTCCCGCGGACAACAGGCCCGCTGGCTGGCGCCAGCGGGTCGTTGCCCTTTGGGCCCGGCAGCGCACCCTAGGGTGCGCTGCGCGCCGCGCCGCAGGCGCGGCGTCCGGCCCAACGCTGGAGGCCCCAGCGCGCCAGCGATGGGGCGGGAGATCCCCGCTGGCACCGGGAACCGCCGATTTCAGACGTCAGACCGCGCGGAAATACCCCTGTTTGCTTGACAAGCGGGCTGCAACCTTGTGTACCACCCCGGACGAATTCCGCGCCCTTAGCGCATTTCCCGAATGACGGTCCCCAAGGACCCGCGACCCGCATAACGAAAGGCCGAGCCATGCACGCCTACCGCAGCCATACCTGCGCCGAACTGAACAAATCCAACGTCGGTGAAACCGTCCGCCTGTCGGGCTGGGTCCACCGCGTCCGTGACCACGGCGGCCTCTTGTTCATCGACCTGCGCGACCACTACGGCGTGACCCAGGTGATGGCCGACCCGGACAGCCCGGTATTTGCCGAGATCGAGAAGGTCCGCAGCGAATGGTGCATCCGCATCGACGGCAACGTCATGGCCCGCGACGAGAGCCTGGTGAACCCGAAAATCTCCACCGGCGAGATTGAGGTCTTCATCCGCGACATCGAGATCCTGGGCAAATCCGACGAGCTGCCGCTGATGGTCTTCGGCGAGCAAGAATACCCGGAGGAAACCCGCCTGCGCTACCGCTACCTGGACCTGCGCCGCGAGAAGATGCAGAAGAACATGGTGCTGCGGGCCAACATGATCCAGTCGATCCGCAAGCGCATGTGGGACATCGGCTTCAACGAATACCAGACGCCGATCATCACCGCGTCGTCTCCCGAGGGCGCGCGCGACTTCCTGGTGCCGTCGCGCCTGCACCCGGGCAAGTTCTACGCGCTGCCGCAGGCGCCGCAGCAGTTCAAGCAGCTGATGATGGTCTCGGGCTTTGACAAGTATTTCCAGATCGCACCCTGTTTCCGCGACGAGGACCCGCGCGCCGACCGCTCGCCCGCGGACTTCTACCAGCTTGACATGGAAATGTCGTTTGTGACCCAGCAGGACGTCTTTGACACCATCGCACCGGTGATGGCAGGCGTGTTCGAGGAATTCGGGCAGGGCCGCAAGGTGGACGCCGCAGCCGACTGGCCGCAGATCTCCTACAAGGACGCGGCCAAATGGTACGGCACCGACAAGCCGGACCTGCGCAACCCGATCAAGATGCAGGACTGTTCCGAGCATTTCCGCGGCTCGGGTTTTGCGATCTTTGCCAACCTCCTGGAAAACGAAGGCACCGAAATCCGCGCCATCCCGGCGCCTACCGGCGGCTCCCGCAAGTTCTGCGACCGGATGAACAAGTTTGCCCAGGGCGAAGGCCTGCCGGGCATGGGCTATATCTTCTGGCGCGACCAGGGCGAAGGCATCGAGGCCGCAGGCCCGCTAGCCAAGAACATCGGCCCCGAGCGCACGGAGGCGATCCGCCAGCAACTGGGCCTGGGTGTCGGCGATGGGGCCTTCTTCCTGGGCGGCAAGCCGAAAGCGTTTGAAGGCGTCGCAGGCAAGGCCCGCACTGTCATCGGCGAAGAGCTGGGCCTCATTGACAAGGACCGCTTTGCCTTTGCCTGGATCGTCGACTTCCCGATCTACGAGAAGGACGAGGAAACCGGCAAGATCGACTTTGAGCACAACCCGTTCTCGATGCCTCAGGGCGGCATGGACGCGCTGCTGTCCGATCCGCTGGCGGTCAAGGGCTACCAGTACGATCTGGCCTGCAACGGTTATGAGCTGGTCTCCGGCGCGATCCGGAACCACAAGCCGGAAATCATGTTCAAGGCCTTCGAGATTGCCGGCTATGGCAAGGAAGAGGTCGAAAAGCGGTTCGGCGGCATGGTCAACGCCTTCCAGTATGGCGCCCCGCCGCACGGCGGCTGCGCGGCCGGCATCGACCGCATGGTGATGCTGCTGGCTGATGAGGCCAACATCCGCGAGGTCATCATGTTCCCGATGAACCAGCGCGCCGAGGACCTGATGATGTCGGCCCCCTCCGAGCCGCTCAGCGAGCAACTGATGGAGCTGGGCCTGCGCGTGATCCCGCAGGATCAGTAACCGCTTCACGGATTTTTTGCAAAAGGCCCGGGCTTGCCCCGGGCCTTTTCCGTTGCTGCCGGGGCCGGAATTTTCCGAAAATTCCGGCCAGGAAAACATGTGGTTTCCTGGCCGCTTCCCGTGCCGGGAAACGGCTGCAAAAATCTGCCGGCCTGGCGCCGGAGACCGCCGGGACCTGCGTATCACCTTAAATTCAGCTGTGGACTTGTGCTGTGATGGGCTAGTTTGCAGGGGATGCGGCGCGTCCAAAGGGATCAAGACGATGCAATTCGACGGAGATTTGGCAGAGATACGTTTCGGTGCGGGCTTGTCACCGCAGCATCCGGCTCCGGCCTCTGCTGAGGACATGCTGGCCCGGCTCCGCGGCGCCGATGAGATGGCTTTGCGGTTCCCGGTCAGCAGCCTGGAGGAGGCTTATGGCCGCGCCCGGGAATTCCGCAGGCTGCGGCGAGCGCGCAAGAAGCTGGAGGGCAAATCCGGCTATGCGGATGCGGATCAGGCGTTCAAGGGCTACCGCCGGGACCACAACCGGACGCGCCTGCGGTGGAACGGCCAGCGGCTGCAGCGCCATATCCATACCCGTGATGGGTTCCGCGAGCGGCTGGTGCTGTTCTGGGCCGACCATTTCACCGCTCAGGGCAAGAACGGCGCGCTGCGCATCATGGCCGCGCCCTATGCCGAGAGCGTGATCCGGCCGCATGTGGCGGGCCGGTTTGAGGAATTGCTGATTGCCGCGGTGACCAGCCCGCTGATGCTGCACTACCTGGATCAGGCCCGCTCTGCCGGGCCAGGCAGCCGGGCCGCCAAGCGCCGCAAGCGGCTGGACGGGCTGAACGAGAACCTCGCCCGGGAGGTTCTGGAGCTGCATACCCTGGGGGTGGACGGGCCATACGGGCAGCAGGACGTGCGGCAGCTCGCAGAGCTGTTCACCGGCATGTCGGTCTCGCGGGAGAAGGGGTTTGTATTCCGCCCCGGCATGGCAGAGCCCGGCGCCGAGACCGTGCTGGGCAAGACCTATGGCGGCGGCAAGCCGGAGCTGGAGCAAGTGCTGGCGGCGCTGCGGGATCTGGCCCGCCACCCGGCAACGGCGCGGCATCTGGCCTGGAAACTGGCGGTGCATTTCACCGCAGACACACCCGATCCCGGCCTGGTGGCCCATCTGGCGCAGCGCTGGCAGCAGAGCGGCGGTGATCTGATGGCGGTTTATGGGGCGCTCTTGGAACACCCTGCGGCCTGGCAGCCGGAGCTGCGCAACGTCAAGCCGCCGTTTGATTATGTCGCCTCGGCCTGCCGGGCGCTGGCAGTGCCGCAGGACAGGCTGTCGGGCTTCAAACCCGGAAAGCTGAACCGGCTGCTGCTGGCGCCGCTGGCGCCGATGGGGCAGCGATGGGAGTTTGCCGGCGGCCCGGACGGCTGGCCGGAGGAAGATACAACCTGGGTCACGCCGCAGGCGCTGGCGGCGCGGCTGCGCTGGGCAATGGCGGCGCCGCGGCAGCTGGCGCAGCCACTGCCGGACCCGCGCAGCTTTGCCGGTTCGGCGCTGGGCCGGTTTGCCAATGAACGCGTAAGATTTGCAGCCAGCGCGGCCGAAACCGGAGCCGAGGCGGTTGGGCTGGTGCTTGCCGCGCCCGCGTTTCAGCGCCGCTGAAGGGAGGATAGGAAGATGCCGTTAACCCGCCGCTCTCTGCTGGCCCGTTCTGCTGTGCTGGGCTGTTCCCTGGCGGCCAGCCCGCTGGTCACGCCGGTTAGCCTGGCCGCTGCCCCCTGGGACACCCGCCTGGTGGTGATCCTGTTGCGCGGCGGCATGGATGCGCTGGATGCGGTGCAGCCCTATGGCGATCCCGCTTATACGGGTCTGCGCCGGAAGCTGGCGGGCGGGCCTGGCACCGGGGCGGAGGATTTGGACGGCTTCTATGCGCTGCATCCGGGCCTGGCGCCGCTGATGACCCTGTGGCGCAAGGGGGAGCTGGGCTTTGTCCAGGCGGTGTCCACCCCGTACCGGGACCGGCGCAGCCATTTCGACGGCCAGGACCTGCTGGAGGCGGGCACCGCGGCGCTGGGCGAGGCGCGGGACGGCTGGCTGAACCGCTTGCTGCAGCAGATGCCGGAGGCAGAGGCGCGCACCGCCTTTGCCATCGGCCAGGAGCGGATGCTGCTCTTGGAAGGCGCGGCGCCGGTGTCGCAATGGGCGCCGGGGGCGGGGCTGGCGATGAGCCCGCAGGCAGAGCGGCTGGCGGGCCTGCTGATGGAGGAAGACCCGCTGTTCCATGCCGCCCTCAACGATGCCCTGGAACTGACCCGGCAGGACAGCGCGCTGGCGGGCGGCGGGAATGCGGACCCGGCTGAAGGCAGCGGCGGGGACGGCGGCGGCATGATGGCCACGATGATGGCGGAGCCGAAGGGAAAAGCGCATAGGGAAGTAGCGGCCTATGCGGCAGAACAGCTGCGCGGCAGCACCAGGATTGCGGCATTTTCGATCAACGGCTGGGACACCCATGCCGGACAGGCCAGAAGCCTGAACGCGGCCCTGGGGCGGCTCTCTGACACGGTGCTGACGCTGAAGAAAGGGCTGGGAGAGGCGGCCTGGAGCAAGACCGCAATTGCCGCGGTCACGGAATTCGGCCGCACGGTGCGGGAGAATGGCACCGGCGGCACCGACCATGGCACCGGCGGCGCCATGCTGCTGGCAGGCGGTGCGATCCGCGGCGGCAGGGTCCTGGGGCAATGGCCGGGTCTGGCTGAGGCGGATCTCTATGACCGGCGCGACCTGATGCCGACCGGCGACGTCCGCAGCCATCTGGCCTGGCTGCTGCACGGTTTGACCGGCGCCAGCAAAAGCAGCCTGGAAACCGCTGTGTTCCCCGGGCTGTCCATGGGCGGCGACCCCGGGCTGCTGCTTTAGGCGCCGGACCCATTCATCCTGAACTGCGGACGCGAACACCGCTGCAAAGCAGCGGTTTTGACCGTTTGGAAATGACACCGCCAGTCCCGGTGCGCTCAAAACCCCTGTTTCCTTGCTATTTGTGTGCCAGCCTTGCAGGATGAATGGGTCCTGACCCCAAGGCGGGGCGGTTCTCTTGTGCCGCTGCCCAGGCGCGCACCGGATCTGTGAAGGGGTAGGCGCCGGGACTAGAGTCGCCGGTTCCGTTTTCTCAAAACTGCCGGTTTGCTGCGACTTGCGCGTCTGCAGGCTGCGGCGGGCTTTGCGCTAGAGCAGTGCTTCCGTCCGTTTGAGCCAGCACTGCTGGCCCTGCGGAGCTGAGCAGCGTCATGGGCAAGCCAGTTCCGTCGGCAGTGCCGGGGAATGGGCTTTGCCTCTAGCGGCAGTGTTTCCCATGCTGATGTCCGCAGGCCCCCTCCCGCCCGGACTGAGATTTTCGCAAAGGAGCGAGGGAGCTCCCGCCAGCCCGGCCCGTTCAGTGAACGGTCCGTTCTGTTGGGCCCGGCACCGCCTTGCAGGCGGTGCCGGGCCCAAGGCCGCGAGGAGGGGCGGCGCAAGCCGTGCCTCTGCGGGCGCGGGAGAACTGCGGGAATAGACAGGGAAGAAGGGGCCGGCCGTGCAGGCCGCCGGGCGCGGGGCGCGGGGTGCGCGGGCTCCGGGTGCAGCAGCCGGCACAGGCGCGGCAGGCGGCAGGGTCTCAGCGGGCGGCAGGGCCTCAGCGCACGGCTGGGCAAGTTTGGGCTGGGGCCCCGAAAAGGGCGGTCAGGAGCCGTGTACTGTTTGCGCCTAGTGCCTGCTGCGGTGCAGGAGCAGGGCGCGGCCGTTTGTATCGCTGCACCGGTTGCGGCGGATGGCGCGGGCCTCCAGCCGGGTTTGGCCGTAGAGTACGATAACAAGCGTGGCGAGGGCGATGAGGCAGGCTTCGAGCATGTCAGATCGCCGCGCGGCGTTCCAGCCGCTCCTGCACCAGCCCTGCCAGGGCGGCTGTGTCCCGGGTCAGCGGCTTGCCTTTGCGGCGGGACCGGGCCAGCTGATCTGCGGCCTCTGCCAGCGGGCTGTCACCAGCGCTGCGGGCCACACCGCCCAGAAACTGCGCCAGGTAGGCCAGGGTCTTTTCCTCCTGGCTCATGCTGAGCACATCGGCGGCATGGGCCATGTCGTCGCGGTAGGCCAGCAGGTCGGGCTCCACCGTTTCATCTTGCAGCGCGCGCGGGCCGGGCAGCTGGCGGTCGGCCGGCAGGTTCGACAGTATTTTCTGCTGGAAGGCGGCCAGCGAGGTGATCGGCTTTTCCAGGAAGCCTGCGGCGCCGGCCTCCAGCGCGGCCTCTTCCAGGCTGGGGTCGCCGGAGGTGGCCAGGATCACGCTGGGGCGCGGGCTGGCCTCTGCCAGCTCGCGGATCAGGTCAAGGCCGGAGCCGTCCGGCAGGCCAACGTCTGCGATCAATACCGAGGGGCGGTAGACCTGCAGGTGGCGGCGGGCGGATTTCAGGCAGTCGGCGCGGCGGATCCGTGCGCCGCTGCGCAGGCAAAGAAGGCGTAAGGCTTCACAGGCAAAGCGGCTGTCCTCCACCACCAGGATGGTCAGCCCCAGAAGCGGGCGCCGGGTGGTGGGCAGGCGCTGGGCAGCAGCAAACAGTTCCGAATCGTCCATAACACAAGCTCCTTGCGGGATATGGTTCGACGCTAGGGATTCGAGGCTAATTACTCGTTAACGCCGCGCCCGCCGCTGCCGCGCGGCCCGGCCCGTGCGCATTGGCGCACTTGCCGCGGCGCAGCAAAGCCCCCATAACCGCAGCGGAGGACTATTTGTGAGAGGAGCACAACAGAGATGATCGGACGTTTGAATCACGTGGCCATTGCTGTCCCGGACCTGGAGGCGGCCTCGGCGCAGTACCGCAACGCGCTGGGCGCCAAGGTGGGCGCGCCGCAGGATGAGCCGGATCACGGCGTCACCGTGGTGTTCATCGAACTGCCCAACACCAAGATTGAGCTGCTCTATCCGCTGGGGGAAAACTCGCCCATCAACGGCTTCCTGGAGAAGAACCCGGCCGGCGGCATCCACCATGTCTGCTATGAGGTGGAGGACATCCTGGCAGCCCGCGACCACCTGCAGGCGGAAGGCGCGCGGGTGCTGGGCACCGGCGAGCCGAAGATCGGCGCCCATGGCAAGCCGGTTCTGTTCCTGCATCCCAAGGATTTCAACGGCTGCCTGGTGGAACTCGAGGAAGTTTGAGGCTATGAGCACCCTGTCCCCGATGCGGGGCAGGGCAACTCCGGGAGAGCAGCAAGATGGGTGTTACCTCAGCGATCGTGCTTTATGCGGTGATCTGGTTCTTGACCTTCCTGGTGGTGATTCCGATCCGGCTGCAGACCCAGGGCGACAAGGGCGAAGTGGTGCCCGGCACCCATGCCGGCGCGCCGGAAAAGCATTTCCTGAAGCAGAAGGCCTGGATCACCACCGGCGTTGCCGCGGTGCTGTGGGCGGTGATCTGCGGGATCGTCATCTCCGGTGCGGTCTCGGTGCGTGATTTCGATTGGATGGGCATGCTGCCGGAACGGCAGTGATCCGATTCCGCATCCGACCAGCAAGACAACAGGGTCTCCCGCCCGGTCCGGGAAGCATTATGATGCCTCGGGACCGGTTGGGCGTGGCGCCGCGCGGCTGCGCGGCGCGGTTGCGGCCAGCCCGCTGGGCTGGAATGGGCCGGGGTGGGGTCCGTTTCCAAATGTGTATTGCTGAGAAGCGCTTGAGGTGCAGGTTTGCCCCTCAAGGCGCCATTTCGATCGTATCCCAGCATTCACCGCGTCAAGGCTGAACCGCGCGGGGGGGCGCGGCGGCTGGCGCCGGCCTTGACCCGGTGAAGGCCGGGGTGGGGGCCTATCTGCGGACCAGCGCGTGGTAGATATGGGTGAAGGTTGCTGCGCCCAGGATCGGAATCACCAGGTTCAAAAGCGGCACCGACAGCGGCACCGCCATCAGCGTGCCTGCGGCCCAGATGGTAGTGGAATGGCGGCGGCGCAGTTTCTTGGCCTCCGCCGTGCCGATCCGGCGGGCGGCGGCGAGTGTGAAATATTCCCGGCCCAGCAGGAAGCCGTTCAGCCCCCAGAAAATGAACAGCGCCGCAGGCGGGAACAGCACGTAAAGGAACAGTGCCAGAATGTTGGCGGCAATCAACAGGCCGAGAAAGTTGACCGTGTCCCTGACCGCGTCCCAGAACGGAACCTTGGCCGCCGGGGGCAGGGCGGGGTAATGCTTGTCCTCCACCGCCTGGGCAACTTCCTCGAGGAACATCGAGGTGATGGCAGAGGCCACCGGCACCATCAGGAACACCGACAGGAACAGCATGAAGAACAGCGATCCGAATGACAGGAGATCGTCAAGCCAGGTGACTTCGCCCAGGACCGGCAGCGTGGCCTCCGGGCCGACCAGCCATTGGATCAGCATCAGGAAGCCCGCATAAGCCGCGATCAGCAGGGCGATGGTCAGCCCCAGCCCAAGGAACAGCACCTTGCGGAAGCGCGGGTCGCCGGTCTGGCCGAGGGTCTTGAAAAAGGCGGTGAAGATCATGCGCTCATCCAGGTTGTGATGGCCTCAAGGTCCGGGCGCGGCCGCTCCGGCGGGGCGGAGCTTTCGGTGGCGATGTGGATGATGCCGGCGATGCGCTCGTTCTCCGCCAGGGCAAAGGCGGCATCGCAGAAGCTGCGGTCATGGCTGGCCCAGCCGCTGAGCCAGTTGGCGCCCCAGCCCGCCGCCAGCGCCGCATTCAGCAGCGCCAGGCAGACCGCGCCGGCAGAATAGGTCTGCTCCAGCGGTGGTATTTTGGGGCTGTCTTTTTGCACCTCTACCACCACCACGGCCAGCTGGCCCTGATCGAACTGGCTGCGGCCCTTGGCAATATCCTCCGGGGATTTGCCGAGGCGCTGGCCGGTCTCTTCTGTCAGCGCTGCCAGCCGCGCCATCGCGGGCTGCTCCACCACGATAAAACGCCAGGGCTCCAGCTTGCCATGATCGGGGGTGCGGGCAGCGGCGGTCAGGATCGGCAGCAGCTCCGCGCGCGAAGGTGCGGGCGCCACCAGCGTCTTGGCCGGGCGCGAGCGGCGCGACAGCAGGAATTCAAGGGCGGCGTCATTGCGTGCAGGCATATGTGAAACCTTTTTACATCTGGTGCCGCCTATTTCGGCGGCCATGGGTGTCTTTTCAAGAGCCAAAGGGCCTGGCGCGCCGGGTGTGCCGGAAATGCAGCAGGCGGCGGTGGCTTGGGTTTCGCTGGCAGGGTGATAGCCAAGGGAGGCGGCCAAAGTCTATGGCTTTCGCAGCCTGCACAGGGCATGTGTGGCCATATGGGAAAGCCAAGGAAGAAAGACCTGCCGGATCTGCGCCATTTGTGCGTGCCGGGCGCCGAAATCGCGGTGCGCGCCACGCCCAAGGCGGCACGCAATGCCATCGTGCAGGCAGAGGGCGTGCTGAAGATCTCTGTCACCGCGGCGCCGGAAAACGGCAAGGCAACCGAGGCCATCCGAAGCCTTCTGGCCATGGCGATGGGCACCGCAGCGTCGAACCTGGAGCTGCGCCGCGGCGCTACCTCCCGCGACAAGGTGTTTGCCTATACTGGATCCTGACCCTAGTCTTCGCCCACCAAGCGGTAGACGCCTTCGGGCAGGTCCAAAGCGGCGGCGAGATCCCGCACCATAAGGTGCGAGAGGGTGATTTTCTGCACGCTGTCGGTGCGCGGGTCGTATTGCTCGACCGTGACGCACTCGGCAAAGGAATTGATGGTCACATCCTCCTGGAGCGGGGTGCCGTCCTCGTCCACCAGGGTGATGACCGTCGAGTCGAATTCATGTTCGATGGTAAACATAAGGCCAGCCTGCACTGCGGCCCGCCTGCTGGCAAGGCCTTGCAATTGCAGAGGTTCATTCGCGCGGATCCGGCAAACTTCCGCTGCCCGGCGATTGCTTTCCCCTGAAAGAGCACGGTAAACTGCCGCCGAATTGCAAAAGGATCTGCCATGCGCCGTTTTCTGTGCCTGCTTGCCCTGACCGTCAGCGCCTGTGACGTGGCGATTGAGCCTGCGCCGCAATCTGCGCCGGCCGTGCAAACGCCGCGGGTGCAGGGCATGGCGCCGGGGGAGGCGCAAAACGCCTTTGCCTCCGTGACCCGGCGGGTGGAGCCGGTCGCCGAACGCGAATGCCGCAGCCGCACCCAGGGCCTGAACTGCGACTTCCTGATCCGCATCGACCCCAATCCGAACGCCGCCCCCAACGCCTATCAAAGCCTGCAGCGCGATGGCCGCCCGGTGATCACCTTTACCCGGCGGATGCTGGGGCAGATCGCAAACCACGATGAGCTGGCCTTTGTGATGTCGCATGAGGCCGCCCACCATATCCGCGGCCACCTGGCGCGGCAGGCGCAGAACTCTGCCCTGGTCAGCGTCGGCGCCGGGCTGATCACCGCGCTGGCGGGCGGCAGCGCCGCCACCGTCTCCACTGCGCAGGATGTCGGCGGTTTTGTCGGCGCCCGCACCTATTCCAAGGATTTCGAATTGGAGGCGGATGAGCTGGGCACCATCATCACCCATAAATCCGGCTACCGGCCCAGCGTCGGCGTGCGCTTCTTCAACCGGCTGCCGGATCCCGGCGACCGGTTCCTGGGCACCCACCCGGCCAACCCGGACCGGGTGCGGGTGGTGCAGGCCGCCATCGACCGCCACGGGCTGAACTGAGGCATGGCCGCCAAGGACCAGGGCGCTCCGGCGCTGACCATGCTCGGCGTGGTGCTGACCGACCGCGGTTCGAAATACGCGGTGACCGGCGCCCGTGTCACCTCGCGGGAGGAGGTGGATGCGGTGCTGGCGGACCTCAAGACAGACCGCTCTTACGCCAAGGCCACCCACAACACCTGGGCGGCGGTGCTGCCAACCGGCGGCCTCAAGGCTGATGACGGCGAGCCCGGCGCCGGCATGGTGATCCTGCGGATGATGGAGCGCGAGGGCCTGACGGATCACGTGATCATCGTCACGCGCTGGTATGGCGGCAAGAAGCTGGGCGGCGACCGCTTCCGGCGCGTTCAGGATGCAGTGCGTGCGTATACCGGCCACCTGAGCGGGAAATCCGCCTGAAATCAATACCGTTTGACCTGTGTCAAATAGGGCGGCGGCGGCTGCGGCTAAGCTGTACCGGAAATGAATGATTCCGGGGGACCGCGCGATGACCGCCCATGCCGATCTGAAAAAACATGCTGAACTGTTCGACCGCATGGCCACTACTGTCGGCCTGGACCTGGAGGAGCAGGCGGTCACCGGCACCCTGCGCTTTGACGAGATCGCCGAGGCGGTGCTGCGTTGTACCCGCTGCGGCGGTGTCGGCGCCTGCCGCAAATGGCTGGCTGAGGGCCCGCGCCCCGGTGCCGAGGCCCCCGATTTCTGCCGCAACCGCGACCTGCTCGGCTTTCTGAACGAGCAGACGGCATAACAGGAGCGTAAACCATGCAGCCGCTGGGCGACCCGCTTTACCACTTGCGCCTGATGGCCCGGATGGGCAAGGCCACCGGCGTTGACCTCTCCGCCGCCTTTGCTGCGGGCGAGATCAGCCACGAGGACTGGGCCGCAATGATCACCCGCTGCCGCGGCTGCGATGCGCCGCAGCAGTGCGAGGCCTTCCTGGCCGCCCATGAGCGTGCAGAGACGCCGATGCCCGGCTGCCGCAATGCGGATCAGCTGATGCAGCTGAAGGGCTGCCGCGCATGAAGGACATGGCAGCGGAGGCAGAGGGCCTCGGCAATATCTTCCGCCACCTGTGGCTGCTGCGCGCCGTGGCTCAGGCCGCGGGCGTCGATCTGGACCAGGAAATGCGCGCCGGCCGCCTCAGCGGCCTGGATTATGCCCGCATGGTCACCACCTGCCGCGGCGCCGGCTGCAGCAAGTCCTGCGCCCTGTGGCTCTCCGCCCGCCGCGAAAATGCGCCCGCGGTGCCGGAATTCTGCCCCAGCGCCCAGGTGATCAAGCAACTGATGCCCGGTTCCTGACCCTAGAGCTTGGAATGGCTGCCGTCGCAGAGCGGCTTTTTGGCGGAGTGCTTGCAGCCGCAAAAGAACAGCTTGCCGTCCCTTTCTGCAGTGTATTTCACCGGCGCGAATTCCGTGCCCTTGTGCGAGCCATCGCAGAACGGCTGCTTTTGCGACTTGCCGCAGGCGCACCAGAAATAGGTCTTTCCCTCGGTCACCTCGACGGGGAAGGGGGCTTTCTGGGCGATGTCCGGAGTGTCTGTGTTGTCGCTTGGCATGGCTGGGCGCTCCCCCTGGCTGGTGTCTCCCGCAAAGGGTGGCCTCCGCGCACGAGGCGGTCAAGTCCGGGCCCGGCCATCCGCCGCGGCATTTCCGTCGCCATCGCCTATTGAACCCCGCCGGTGCTGCCGCCAAAGTGCCGCGATGACGTATTTTCTGAACCAATTGAAACGGCGCACCATCTGGAGCTGGGCCGGCTGCCGCGACGCCTGGGCCAATGAGCATTCCTTCCGCACCTGGGTCTGGACCAACCTGGCCTCCGCCGCCCTGGCCCTGTGGCTGCCGCTGGAGGGGCCTGAGCGCGCGCTGATCCTGGCCTTGGGCATTCTGGTGCTGGCGGCAGAGCTGATGAATACTGCAATTGAGCGGACGGTGGATTACATTTCCAAGGACCACCACGAACTGGCCTGCCGTGCCAAGGATGCAGGCAGCGCCGGTGTGGCAGTGACAGCGGTTGCTGCAGGCGTTGCGTGGGGTGTGGTGCTGGTTGGGTTGTAAGTTGCAATGTAGCCCGCGCAAAGCGCGGGCTAGCGCCCGACCCTCCCCACGGGAGGGCGCTTCGCACCCACCCAGGGTCAGGCGCTGGGTTGCAAGTTACTTGAATGGGGTTCGGCTTAACCACGAGTTCCAGTTAGTATGCCCGTCGTCGAAACCTACGTGCTTAAGAATTAGTAGGCAAACCAAGCGTTCGAACTGGGCTTTGTATTTCGTCAATTTGAGTAGCTCGCCAGTCGGCTTGTAGATCGCCTCAAGTTCCCCATTGTGAAAAGAAGAGTTTCTTAGGAACGTGTAAGTGAGTGCACTTCTGAAAAGGTCGACGTCACGTTGTTGAGCAATGTCAAAACCGTGAAGCTGAGAAAACTCCGCTATAGCTCTCGCGGTGTCGCTCGAGCCTGAAATGTTCAATTCTTTTCTTGCCAGTGCTTCGAGGCCAGAGAAAAGAAGGTAATATTGAACATCAATAAATTGTGATGAGCCGCCTGAGAAGCAGAGTGACACTTTATGGAGAAGTTGGCGAAACTCGCTGTTAGTAGGTGAGGCTATGTCCTCAATTACGTTTAACGCCAAATCAATAAACTGCGCCCTAGATGTTGGCTGAAAAATATCAGATTGTATCCTTTTTCCAGTCCCTAAAGGCCTTTCGAAACTCCAGCGATCATTCATCGCCTCTGAGACGGCTTCGTCTATTGATTCTGCTTGAAAAGGGTGAGTGACTTTCGACTGGCGCCCATCAATGAAGCTAAAAACAACCTCCAGCCAGAATAAATATTCTCGGTTTTCTGATGGAACTTCAATGACTGCCGTGGCTGGGGCATCGAAAGTGGATTTTGACGCCTCCTTAAGAGCCTTTGTGTCTTGAAAGAGAGGGTAGATAGTTGATTTTCTTAGGGAGTAAGTGTGCAGGATTTCAAATCCATAAACTACTGAGTACAGCAAACATTTCTCCAAAAAGCTATTTTGCGCGTCCCCACAAGTCATACTCCCCCGCCTCATCAACTTCAACGGTTGCCAAATCACCGGCCTGCAACCCGTCGATTACCTCATCAATGAACAGGTTGCCGTCGATCTCCGGCGCATCCGATTTGGTGCGGCAGGTGGCGATGCCGTCTTCGTCGATGTCGTCCACGATGACCTGCATCGTCTGGCCGACCTTGGCCGCCAGCTTGGCCTCGGAGATCGCCTGGGCCTTCTCCATGAACCGCTCCCAGCGCTCTTGTTTCACCTCTTCCGGCACGTGGTCCGGCAGGTCGTTTGAGCGGGCGCCGTCGACGTTTTCGTATTTAAAACAACCCACTCGGTCCAGCTGCGCCTCGTCCATCCAATCGAGCAAATGCTGGAACTCCGCCTCCGTCTCGCCCGGAAAGCCGACGATGAAGGTGGAGCGCAGGGTGATGTCGGGGCAGGTCTCGCGCCAGGCGCGGATTTCGTCCAGCGTTTTGGCAGCGGCGGCGGGGCGGGCCATGCGCTTCAGCACATCCGGGTGGGCGTGCTGGAAGGGGATGTCCAGATAGGGCAGCAGCGCGTTCTCAGGGTCCGCCATCAGCGGGATCAGCTCGCGCACATGCGGGTAGGGGTAGACATAGTGCAGCCGCACCCACAGCTCATCCGCCGGCGCCAGCCTGCCCAGCTCGCGGGAGAGGTCGAGGATATGGCTGCGCACGTCCTCCCCCTTCCAGGGGTGGCCGGAATACTTGCGGTCAAGACCATAGGCAGAGGTGTCCTGGCTGATCACCAGCAGTTCGCGCACCCCTGCCTCCACCAGCTTCTCCGCCTCGCGCAGCACCGCGTGGACCGGGCGTGAGGCCAGAAGCCCGCGCATGTCCGGGATGATGCAGAACTTGCACTTGTGGTTGCAACCCTCTGAAATCTTGAGGTAACTGAAGTGGCGCGGGGTCAGTTTCACACCCGCCGCGGGCAAGAGATCCACGTAAGGGTTCGGGCTGGGCGGCACCGCCGAATGCACCGCGTCCAGCACCTGTTCATACTGGTGCGGGCCGGTCACCGCGTGGATGCGCGGGTGATGCTCGCGGATGTAGTCCGGCTCAGCGCCGAGGCAGCCGGTGACGATCACCTTGCCGTTTTCTTTCAGCGCCTCGCCAATGGCCTCCAGGCTTTCCGCCTTGGCGCTGTCGAGGAAGCCGCAGGTGTTGACGATCACCGCATCGGCGCCGGCGTAATCGGGCGAGATGCCATACCCTTCCGCGCGCAGCCGGGTCAGGATGCGCTCGCTGTCCACCAGCGCCTTGGGGCAGCCGAGCGACACCATGCCGAGGGTCGGCTGGCCGTCACGGGGGGCGTCGCGGAACTGCGGTTCCGGGGCAAGGTCAGGGCGGAGGCTGGGCGGGTTGCTGGACGGGGTACGGGTCATGCGCGCGCATATATCAGGAATGCGGCAGGAGGCAAGGAAAACGGGGAGTGCCGGCCGTGCACCGCCTGTGCACCCCCTGTGCACCGGGGCGGTGCATTTTGCCGTTTTTTGCCATCGCCCGGCCGCAGGCCGGGCAGCGCCCGACCCTCCCCACGGGAGGGCGCTTCGCACCCACCCAGGTTCAGGCGCTGCCCTCCGTTAGATGTTGAAGCGGCAGCCCAAAAGCCCGAAGCTTGCGGCAAAGCGAATTTGCATGACGAGAGCAATTGATGCGTGACAAGACTGAAACGCCGGAGGCCCCATCCGCCCCGCAGCGCAAGCTGACCCCCGCCAATGAGAACCCCTGGTATGTGCTGATGACGCTTTATGGGGGTCATCAAGAAGCAAACCGGAAATCAATGGGTTCTGAGCCTAGGAAAGGGCTTGTGCGGGGAGGGGTCTTAAAAGTAGCGTATCCGTTAAAAAACTAAGCTTCTGGTAGTGGAAAATGACGTGCTCTCCTGCCGCGACAACCTAAATGAGGGGGGCATACATTGGCTGTAAGCATGATGTATCACGTACTGAAACAGAACGTTTTTGTGGGCAGTGTTGTTACGGCTCTTCTGAGTGCAAGCGGGTTGAATGCTGAAGGTTTGCTATCGAAGAGCGATTGTCGGCTGATTGAAGAATACTCGACCTCCGAGAACAGGCCGTTTGCAGAGCATTTTGCACAATTGGCTCACGACTTCCATTGGTGTGGGCAGAGCGATGACGCTTGCATTGAGCCCATTAGAAAGCGCGTTCAAGACTATTATGTTGTAATCAAAGGGGATCAGCATTTTTCGTCTACGGCAATAGCTGAAGTGGCTGAAGACGCGTTATCAACTGTACTCGCGAAAATAGAACTTGTTACTGGCGTTAAGGCGATCAGGGAGAAACCCAAAGGCACAAGAAACTTTGTTTTTCTGGTCTATGTTGATGAGGAGATTGCGCTGCGCAGGTTTGATGAATATATCTCAGCATGGATAGCGCCAAATAGCGTAGCTATAAGCTCAGGCCGGAAGAAGCAGTTGACTATGTTGTTTCAACAATTTTTGGATCAGCAGCAGAACTGCTTGACGGTTCATCATTTTGGAAGTGTAAGTCATACAAGATATGACGAAATTGAGAAAGCTCAAGTCTGGATCCGTAGTGACCTAAGCGAATTTGAAATGCGACGCTGTATTGCGGACACAATGTACAGGTCATTTGGACTATCTGGCGTAGCTGCTGGTCATGACATTTTTTACTATCCATTTTCCCGTGAAGCGGGCGATGTTGAACTGTCGGATTTTGATTTTCTCTTGATGAAAATTCTGTACTGGGATGGGCTTCCCAGGGGTGCTCAAAAGCAGGATAGCATAAAGATCATTGATGATCTCATTTTAAAGAGCTGTTCTGTGATTGAGCGTTAGCTGTGACTGTGATCATTTACGCACTCGTCATTTATTGACTATAAGTCCCGACCCTAAGCAAGAGCCACTAATAGCCCGCGAAAGTTGCGCCACAATCCGCCACCTCCTCGCCAAACAAGGCCTCCCCGAAGAAGAGCATTTCTTCTTCCGCCGCGAGATGCATTTTGCGGGCAAGATCGGCTCCCACTGGCAGCGGCTGCCCTATCTGCTGTTCGGCCTGTTCTCGGAATACGGCTACTCTATCCTGCGGCCGACGCTGTGGCTCTTGGGGATCTGGGCCTTGGGCTTTGCTGCCTTCTGGGGCTACCTCGCAGGCTGTTGCGTGCCGGCGCCGGACAGCGTGATTGAGCGGCCGATGGGATCGGCGATGGCGCTCAGCTTCTCCAACCTGTTTCCGGTTTTCGGGTTCGGGCGGGTGTACTTCGAGGCAGGCTTTTTCAGGGAATTGCCTCCGGTGCTGCAATTCTACTCCGGCCTCCAGACCGTTGCCAGCCTGCCTTTGCTGTTCTTCCTCGGCCTGGGGCTGCGCCAGCGGTTTAGGCTTCGGTAGAAGGACACTCTTCCCGGATCGCATAGCGATCCGGTTCGCGCCCGGCCCGCCCCGTCATGCCGGAGGCGTGCTAGCAGCACGGCGGCGGGCGCGAACCTCACGTTCGAGGAACCACTTCCCGCATTGCACCCTCTCTCCCAGGCGCTAAGCTGGGGAAAAGACCCTCGGTGGAACACCTTGCCGCAACGGGGGACAAGACATGAGGAGTGGGCCGATGAAGCTGATTATCCGGGTCGTGACGGCGCTGGTGCTGACGGTGGCTGTCTTGCTGGGGCTGGTGCTGCTCTTGCCGGGCGAGAAGATCGCGCAGCTGGCGGCGGATCAATTGGAGGCGCAGACCGGGCGCAAGCTGGAGATCGGCGGCAAGGCGCGGTTCACTTTCTGGCCCACGCTGGGGGTCAAGGCGGATGCGGTGACGCTGTCCAACGCCGATTGGGCCGGGCCGGCGCCGATGCTGAGCGCGGAGCGGCTGACCATCGGGGTGTCGGCGGCGGATCTGCTGCAGGGCGACGTGCGGGTCACCGAGATTTCCGCCATCCTGCCGCATCTGAACCTGGCAACGCGGGAGGATGGCACCGGCAACTGGGTGTTTGACAGCGGCGCGCCGGCAGCGGGCGGCAGCGCAGCGGGCAGCAGCGGTGGCGGCGCGCTGCCGCTCAGGATCGAGGCGGTGGAGCTGACCGGCGCCTCGCTGCGCTATGCGGCACATGGGCAGGCGCCGGTGGAGATGAAGAACACCGACCTCAGCCTGCGGTGGCCGGATCCTGCCGGCACCGTGGCGGTCAAGGCCACCCTGCGCCCGGCGGGGGAGCCGGTTGTCATTGACGCGGAAATCGGCACCTTTGCGGCCTTCCTGGCGGGGGAGGTGTCCTCGGTCGGCGCCTCGGTCACGGCGCCCGGCGGCATCGGCCGGTTTGACGGCCACGCGGCGATCAGCGGCGAGGCCAGCGGGCGGCTGACCTTCGGGGCGGAGGATGCCTTGCAGACCGGGGTGGCGCTGGGGGTGTTCCTGCCGGATGCGCTGGCGCAGAAGGCGGTGTTTGGCGCCGATGTGACCTATACCGCGGACGGGCGGCTGTCGATGCGCGACCTGTCGGCGGAACTGGGCCGCAACCGGGTGACCGGTGCGGCGGATGTGGAGCTTGGCGCGCGTCCCAGGATCACCGCGCAGCTGCAGGGCGGGGCGCTGGATTTCTCCGACTTCAGCGGCAGCCAGGGCGGTTCCGGCGGCGGCGCTGCGGCGGGCGGCTGGCCGAAGGAGGCAATCGACGCCTCGGCGCTGGGGCTTGCGGATGCGGTGGTGGGGCTGAGCTTTGACAGCCTGAAGACCGGCGGCGTCACCCTGGGGGCGAGCAAGCTGAACCTGGAGATCGACCGCAGCCGGGCGGTGCTGAAGTTCCTGCCCGCGTCGATGTTCGGCGGCCAGGTGCAGGGGCAGGTGGTCGCCAACAACCGGAACGGGCTGTCGGTCGGCGGCAAGCTGAATTTCAACGGCATCCGGCTGGAGCGCGCCCTGGGGGAGACCGCGGGCTACAGCCGCCTCAACGGCGAGGCGCTGGGGGAGCTGGAGTTTCTCGGCTCCGGCAATTCGGTGGATGCGATCATGCGCTCGCTCAGCGGCAAGGGCTGGCTGGAAGCGGGTAAGGGGTTCTTCACCGGCTTTGACCTGGAACAGCTGATGCGTTCCGGCGGCAATGGCGGCAGCACTGTGTTCGACCAGCTGACCGCCAGCTACACGATTGAGGGCGGCAACCTGCGGAACCAGGACCTGCTGGTGCTGCTCAAGGGGTTCCGGGCTGATGGCAAGGGGCGGATCGGCCTGGGAGCGCGCGATCTCGACTATCTGTTCACACCGCAGATCGTGCGGGCGGGCAGCGATCAGGTGCTGACCATTCCGGTGCGGATCACCGGCCCCTGGGAAGACCCGCAGATCCGCCCGGATCTGAGCCAGGCACTGCAAAACCGGATCGGCGATGTGGAGCAGGAGGCCAAGGACCGGGTGCGCCAGAAGCTGGCGGAGGAGCTGAACCTGGAAACGGAGATCGCACCGGAACAGGACGTCAACGATGTGCTGAAACAGCGCATCGAGCAGGAAGCCCGCGATCAGCTGCTGAAACTGCTCGGCGGCGACTGAGCGCCCCGGCCGGAGGCCGGGTCAAGGAGGGCCGAAGGCCCCCGGGCGCAGCCCGGCCTGTCCTTGACGCGGCTGCAGGCGTTTTACACTGGAGAACGCGCATCTAAGGGCAGACCTGACCTTAGATCGCTTCTCAGCCAAACAAAAAGCGCCCGCCGAAGGCGGGCGCCGGTCGCCTGCGTCAGCAGGCGAAATCCCTCATTCAAGCGGGGCTCAGATAGTCTGGTCGTAGTCACCGACCAGCGGTTCGGTGCGGATTACCGCATCGATATCTGCAAAGATCGCCCGCATTTCCGCTTCGCTTTCGGAACTTTCGCAGACCACCACCAGGTTCGGCGTGTTGGAGGACGCCCGCACCAACCCCCAGGAGCCGTTGTCCAGGATCACCCGGGCGCCGTTCACGGTCACGACGTCCTTGATGGCGCGGCCTGCAAATTGCTCGCCTGCCTCATGCTTGGCGACCAGTTTCTGAACCAGCCGCTCCAGCACGGTGTATTTTTCGGTGTCGGCGCAATAGGGCGACATGGTGGGGGTCGACCAGGTCTTGGGCAGCGCCTTGCGCAGGTCGGACATCGACTGGCCCGGGTTGCGGTCCAGCATCTTGCAGACCTCGACCGCCACCCGCATGCCGCAGTCGTAGCCGCGGCCCACCGGTTCGGCCAGGAAGTAGTGGCCGGACTTCTCAAACCCTGCCAGGGCGCCGATTTCCTTGACCCGCCGCTTCATGTGGCTGTGGCCGGTTTTCCAGTAATCCGCGGTGACGCCGTTCTTCTGCAGCTCGGGATCGCTGGCAAACAGGCCGGTGGATTTCACATCCGCGACAAAGGTGGAGTTCGGGTAGAGCTTCGACAGATCGCGGGCCATGATCACGCCCACCTTGTCGGCAAAGATCTCCTCGCCCTCGTCGTCGACCACGCCGCAGCGGTCGCCGTCGCCGTCAAAGCCAAGCGCCAGATCGGCGCCGGAAGCCTTCACCGATGCCGACATGTCGTGCAGCATTTCCATGGCTTCGGGGTTCGGGTTGTAATGCGGGAAGGTGTAGTCGAGCCGGTTGTGGCTTTCGACCACCTCAACGCCGATGCGCTTGAACAGCTCCGGCGCAAAGGCAGAGGCGGTTCCATTGCCGGTGGCGCAGACAACCTTGAGCGGGCGGGACATTTTGAAACCGCCGGTCAGATCGTCCAGATAGGCCTCCTTGACGCCGTCCACGAATTCATAGGAACCGCCGGGCGCGGGCTGGCCTTCGCCGTTCAGCACGATATCGCGCAGTTCGCCCATCTCGTCGGGGCCGTGGGTCAGCGGGCGGTCAAAGCCCATCTTGACGCCGGTCCAGCCGTTGGGGTTGTGGCTGGCGGTGACCATGGCGACCGCGGGCACATCCAGGTGGAACTGGGCGAAATAGGCCATCGGCGACAGCGCCGGGCCGATGTCCTTGACCTGAATGCCGGCCTGCATCAGGCCCAGGATCAGCGCATTTTTGATCGCCAGGGAATAGTCGCGGTAGTCGTTGCCGACCGCGATCACCGGGTCGATGCCGCGCTTGCGCATCTGGGTGCCCAGACCCAGGCCCAGGGCAGTCATGCCGGGGAGGTTGATCTCCTCCGGGTATTTCCAGCGGGCGTCATACTCGCGGAAACCGGTGGGCTTGATCATCGCGTCGCGCAGGAAGCTCCAGGTGTTCGGGGTCACCTCGGACTGGGGTTTGGTCATGTCTCGAAATCTCTTTTTGGGGTCAAATACGGATCGGATCGGCCTTGGCCAGCGCATCAAAGCGCATCAGGCTTTCGATCAGCTGCGGCATCTGGTCAAGGTAGATCATGTTCGGCCCGTCGGAAGGCGCGTTGTCGGGGTCCTGATGGGTCTCGATGAACACCGATGCGATCCCCAGCGATACGGCTGCGCGCGCCATCAGCGGTGCGAATTCACGCTGGCCGCCGGTGGAGCCGCCCTTGCCGCCGGGCTGCTGGACGGAGTGGGTGGCATCCATCACCACCGGGTAGCCGCCCTGCGCCATCTGCGGCAGCGAGCGCATGTCGGCCACCAGCGTGTTGTAGCCGAATGAGGTGCCGCGCTCGGTCAGCAGGATGTTCTGGTTGCCGGTGCTTTCCACCTTGGCAACCACATTGGCCATGTCCCAGGGCGCCAGGAACTGGCCCTTTTTGATGTTCACCGCTTTGCCGGTGCTGCCCGCGGCCAGCAGCATGTCGGTCTGGCGGCACAGGAAGGCCGGGATCTGCAGGATATCGACGGCCTCAGCCGCGGCTGCGCATTGCGCCTCAGTGTGGACATCGGTCAGCACCGGCACGCCAAACTCGCTGCGGATCATGTCCAGCACCTTCAGCCCCTCGTCGAGCCCGAGCCCGCGCTTGCCCGAGAGCGAGGTGCGGTTGGCCTTGTCGTAAGAGGCCTTGAACACGAACTGGGCGCCGGCCTTGCCGCAGGCGTCCTGCAGCTGGCCCGCGATCATCCGGGCGTGGTCCGCTGTTTCCAGCTGGCAGGGGCCTGCGATGATGGTCAGCGGGCGGTCGTTGCCAACGGTGAGGCCGGCGATATCGATGTTTTTCATGAGCTTCCGATAGCTTTACGAGGATACCTGCTCCCGCAGGATCGACGCGGTGAGCGAACACATCAGATAAATACCGGAAAAGATCAGGAATGCCAAAACGGTATTCTCGAACTTGCGCGGATAGGAGGGTTCCTGGCTCGGCACTGGCTCCACCGCGGTGGTCAGATAGCGCACCTGGCGGTTGGCCTCCAGACGGGTGGTTTCCACTTGCTGCAAGGCGGATTGCAGCATCAGGTCGCGGGTCGCCAGATCGGCCTGGGCCATCTGGATCTGGATGCGCAGGCTGGCCAGCGAGTTTTCGCCGGCCGAGGCATCGACCATCTTGTTGTTCAGGCTGGCGATCACCGCCTCCAGCCGCCGGATGTCGGCCTCAGCACCGGAGACCTTGGCCCGGTTGGGGCGCGCATTGTCCTGCAGCGCGGCCAGTTCCAGCCGCTTTTCCTCCAGCTGGATTTCAAAAGTGCTGATCTGCTGGCGCAGCGAGGCGACCACGCCTTCGGGGTCCAGAACCGACCCCTGCTGCTGCAGCACCACCAGCTGTTCCTGGGCGGCGCGGCGCTGGGCCTCGGCATCGGCTAGCGCGGATTCCGCCTCTGACATCTGGTCGGCGCGTTTTTGCTGCGACAGGTTGTTCACCTTCTCCTGCGCATAGGAGATCAGCTTGCGGGAGAATTCCGCCGCCGCTTCGGGATCGGCGGCAGAGACCTCCATCCGCACCACGCCCTCCGTCGGGTCATAGCCGATCTTCACGTTGCGGCTGTAGGTGGCATAGGCCTCCTCGTTGGTAGGGTCGCTTTCCAGGCGCTGGATCGGGTCCAGCCAGTCTTGGGTGAAATGCGCCTTGAAGCCCGCCTCGCGGTCCAGCCGCAGCATCGCCTCCTTAGACATCAGGTAGCTTTGCACCGCGATCAAGTCCTGGCTGGTGGCAAACTGGGTGCCCGACAGCAGCCCGCCGACGCCGCCGGCGGCGCTGTCGGCCTTGAGCACCAGGAACTCGGATTTGGAGGAGTACATCGGCGTGGCGACGGAGTAGAAGTAATAGCCCGCAGCCAGCGTCGGCAGCATCACGAAGAACGCCACCCGGGCGGCCAGCAGCGACAGCTTGCGGCGGCGGCGGCGGGCGATATCGCGCTGGATTTCCTGGATTTCGCGGGTCCGCCGCTCTGCCGGGCTCAGCTCGGTGGAGGGCAGGGTGGTCTTGGCGGCCGGCACGGTCTGCGGCAGCTGCACAGAGCCGGGCGCCGGCGGGGTGCCCGCGGGCTGCGCCTTGTTCTGCGGCACCACCAGTTCCAGCATGTTGGCGCGCTTGAACGGGTCGATGCCGCGCTCGCGCAGCATCCGCACCGCCTCGAAATCGGAGGTGGCGGGCAGGTTGTGCTTCTGCGCCATCCGGCGGGCAAGGCGCAGCTGGCGCCCGGTCAGCCCTTCCTGGCGGATGGCGTCGATATCGGTTTCCATCCTGGTTTCGCGGGCCGAGCTGACCATGCCCGACACCGGCGCGCCCGCGGCGGCGCTGCCGGAGGGCGCGGCAGAAGGCGAGGCAGAGGGCGCAGCAGACCGCGGGGAAGACGGGGCAGGTGCCGCCGGGGCCTCCGCTGGCGCTGCCGCCTGCGGCTGCGGCGGCTGTTCAGCCGGGCGCGGGGCAGCGGCGGCTGCGGCCTGGTCCTGCGGCGGGGTGCTGGTTCCTGCGGCAGCGGGGCTGCGGCGGATGCGGAACTTCTTAGCTCTCGGTTTCGTAGTCATAGAGCTGTTTCGCTTCTTCCAAAGTGTCAAACATATGCAGCTGCCCCTGCAACAGAACAGCAGCCGAACGGGCAAATTTCTCCAGCGTCTTGGCCTGGTGCGAGACGATGATGATGGTGGTGGTGGCCAGCCGCTCCTGCAGGATTTCGCCTGCCTTGCGGTTGAACTCCACATCGGTGGTGCTGGGCATGCCTTCGTCGATCAGGTAGACGTCGAAGTCCAGCGCCAGCATCAGCGAAAAGCTGAACCGCGCCCGCATCCCCGAGGAATAGGTGCCCACCGGCTGGTCGAAATACTCCCCCAGGCCGCAGAGCCAGCGGCAGTACGCCTCCACATAGTCCGGGTCCAGCCCGTAGAGCTTGGCGATGTAGCGGCAGTTTTCCATCGCCGACAGGCGGGTGATCACCCCGCCCATGAAGCCGAGCGGAAAGGAAATCTTGCAATTGCGGCGGATCTCGCCCTCATCCGGTTTTTCGAGCCCCGCCATCATGTTGATCAGCGTTGTCTTGCCGGTGCCGTTGGGCGCCAGCACGCCCAGCGATTTGCCGGGCTCGATACGGAACGACACGCGATCAAGGATCACCTTGCGCTGGGTTCCGGTCCAGAAGGACTTGCTGACGTTTTCAAACTCAAGCATCGCTTGTTCCGGTGCTGCTCGTGCGGCCCGCTTGGGGGCTCTGTCTGCCTCATTATCTCACAGGCGCTGACCCGCGCCCATGGCTCTTTGTTATCAAAAGAGTGTTAATGGCCTACGCGGGGAATTTGGCCTTATTATGTCGAATTGTGACATAAATCATCAACCAAGTCTTAACCAAATTGCCTTGTATCCGCGCCGCAGCGGCGGGAAATTGCAGGCAGACGGGGAGTGCGGGGCGCAACATGTCTGTTTCCGGTTCAGAAACAATCAAAGCCAGCCGGCAGCTGAAGGAACAAATTCGCGGCTGCCGGATCTGTGCCGCGCGCTTTGCGGCCACCGCCACCGCGCATGAACCGCGCCCGGTGGTCTGGTTCCGCCCCTCCGCCCGGATCCTGATCGCAGGCCAGGCGCCGGGCGCGCGGGTGCATGAGAGCGGCCGGCCCTTCACCGATCCCTCTGGCGACCGGCTGCGGGCCTGGCTGGGGCTGAGCGAGGCTGAGTTTTATGACAAGGACCGGGTTGCGGTGGTGCCGATGGGGTTCTGCTTTCCCGGCTACAACGGCAAAAAGGCCGACCTGCCGCCGCCTGCCATCTGCGGCAAGACCTGGCACGCGCAGGTGATGGCGCAGCTGCCGGATGTGCAGCTGAAGGTTCTGGTCGGCGCCCATGCGCAGCGCTACCACCTGGGCTGGAAGGGCTCTGTGACGCCGCTGGTGCAGGGCTGGCGGGATCATGCGCCGCAGGTCTTCCCCTTGCCGCATCCCTCCTGGCGTAATACCGGATGGCTGAAGAAAAACCCCTGGTTCGAGGCGGAGCTGCTGCCGGTTCTGCAGGCCAGGGTGAAGGAGCTGATGCGATGACAGAAGAGACCCCGCTGGATCTGGCCCATGCCGCGATGGAGGCCGCGCCCGAGGACGATGCTGCGCGGCTGCGGTTTTATGAGCGGCTGGCCGATGCAGAGCTGTTCCTGATGCTGGCGGCGGAGGCGGATGGCGATCAGATCACGCCGGAGCTGTTTGAGACGCCGGAGGGCGCCTTTGTGCTGGTCTTTGACCGCGAGGAGCGGCTGGCGGCCTTTGCAGGCCAAGCGGTGCCCTATGCGGCGCTGTCGGGCCGGGTGGTTGCGCAGATGCTGGCCGGGCAGGGGGGCGGCCAGGAAATTGGCCTGGGGCTGAACCTTGAGGTGGCGCCTTCGGCGTTCCTGATCCCGGCAGAGGCCATCGCCTGGCTGCATCAGACCCTCGGCCATGCACCGGAAGAGGTGGAGGCAGGCGTCACCGGGTTCACCGCCCCCAAGGGTCTGCCGGAGGCGCTGCTGACCGCACTGGATGCCAAGCTTGCCACTGCGGGCGGGCTTGCGGCGGCGGCCTATCTGGCCGGGGTCCGCTACGAGGGCGGCGGGCAGGGGCATCTGCTGGGTTTTGTTGGCGCAAAGGAGGCCGCGCAGGCCTCGCTTGCCAAGGCCGCCAGCGAGGCGCTGACCTTCTCCGGGATTGAGGCGGGGGCGATGGATGTTGCGTTTTTCGAGGCCGCGGACCCGGTGGCCGCCAGCCTGGCCCGGGTTGGGCTGCGGTTCGATCTGCCGCAGCCGCCTGAGCCGCAGAGCTATCAGCCGGAAATCCCGGGCAGCAACCCGGACAAGCCGCCGCGGCTGGTTTAGCGGTTGAAAGAACAGGAAGGGGGGAGGCTCCCGCCTGTTCCAGCACATTCGGGGAATGTGCCTCACAGTTGGGGGTGGCGCTGTGCAGCGCACAGCGCAAGGAAGCCTGCTGAGAAGCGCTTAAGGGCAGGCCTGCCCTTAAGGCGCCATGGCAAGGCTGTGCCTGCCAATTGCCGCGTCAAGGGTAAACCGCGCGATGCGCGGCTGCTGGCGCAGCCCTTGACCCGGAAACTGGCAGGGGTAGCCCGCAGACGGTGGCGCGCCGCGCGTCAGCGCGGCGCCGTGCCCAAGGCCGCATAAGCAAGCCCGGGCCTTGCCCGGGGGTGCGCGGGCGCGGGAGCACCCGGCAAGGCCTGGGCCGGGGTGTTTGCGGCCAAGCGGTTACTCTGCCGCCGGTTCCAGCTTGTCCTGGGTGCGGGTCTCGAAATCGCTGGCGTCGTGGCGCTCGTGCAATTGCAGCTCCAGATCGCCGAAGGAGCGGTTCACCATGCGGCCGCGCTGCACCGCCGGGCGGGCGTCGATGGCCTTGGCCCAGCGGACCACATTGGTGTAGCTTTCAACGTCCAGGAACTCCGCCGCATCATAGAGGCGGCCCAGCACCAGCTGGCCGTACCAGGGCCAGATCGCCATATCGGCGATGGTGTAGTCTTCACCCGCGATATAGGTCCGCTCTGCCAGCTGCCGGTCCAGAACGTCCAGCTGCCGCTTGCTCTCCATCGCGAAGCGGTCGATCGGGTACTGCCATTTCTCCGGCGCATAGGCGTAGAAATGGCCAAAGCCGCCGCCGAGGTAGGGCGCGCTGCCCATCTGCCAGAACAGCCAGTTCAGCGTCTCGGTGCGCGCAGTACCGCCCTCGGGCAGGAACTCGCCGAATTTCTCCGCCAGATGCATCAGGATCGAGGCGCTTTCAAACACCCGCACCGGTTCATCGCCGCTGCGGTCCAGGAGCGCCGGGATCTTGGAGTTGGGGTTGATCTCCACAAAGCCCGAGCCGAACTGGTCGCCATCGCCGATCCGGATCAGCCAGGCGTCATATTCGGCGCCTGCGTGGCCCTTGGCCAGCAGTTCTTCCAGCATAACCGTCACTTTCACCCCGTTCGGGGTCGCCAGCGAGTAAAGCTGCAGCGGGTGCTTGCCCGCGGGCAGCTCCTTATCGTGGGTCGCACCGGCGATGGGACGGTTGGTGGAGGCAAACTCGCCGCCGTTTTCCTGGTCCCATGTCCAGACCTTGGGCGGGGTATAGGGGGTATCGCACATCTGTCGGGCCTTGCTTTGATTGTTTCCTGAAACCGGTCAATCGCACGCGCTGCGGCAATTGGCTTTGGCAGAGATAAGGGGATATTTACAAATTCCAATGACTGGAAGGTATGGGCAGCGGAAATTTTTCAAAACCTCACAGAAGCGGCGCTTGCGGACACAGAGGCGTGAACCCCCCTTCGCATTTGCTGCAGGCCCTATAATGTCTGTTTCGAAGCCGGACGGGATGCCGGTGCCCAACTTGAAGCGATCACCGATGAAAGGGATGATTTCATGAAGCGTTTTGCATTTGCTGCTGCGGCAGCGCTGAGCTTTGCAATGCCGGCCTTTGCCGGTGAGCAGTATGTCGACGGCACCGGCTATGCGGTGTCGGGCTATGACGTGGTGGCCTACCGCAGCCTGGAGATGAACCCGGTCGGCACCCCGCAGACCGCGCCGGTGCGCGGCAGCACCGAATTCACCGCCGAGTACAATGGCGCCACCTGGGCGTTCTCCTCGGCGGAGAACCGCGACAAATTCGCGGCCGATCCCGCCTATTACGCGCCGCAGTATGACGGCCACTGCGCCTATGGCGTCTCCAAGGGCGGCAAGGTTCCGGCCAACCCGAACCTGTGGCGCATCGTCGATGACAAGCTGTACCTGAACATCACCGATGTGGTGGTCGGTTTCTGGGAAGAAGACATCCCGGGCAACATTAACCTGGCAGAGGGCAACTGGCCGGGGATCGAACCCAAGGCGGCCTCGGACAGCGTGATCCCGAAGTTCACCTCTGAAGGCCCGGTTGCGAACTGATCCGGCCCGCGGGCCGCAGGGCGCCTGCGTTTTCAACAGGCAAGACAGGAAACCCGCGCTGGCGAGCGCGGGTTTTTTGCTGGTTTTTGCAACGCTGGCCTCAGCCGGCCCGGCCAGAAAACCGGTCAGCAGGGCGGCGATCCGTTCCGGCTGGTCCTCCATTGCAAAATGGCCGCAGTCCTCCAGCACGTCCAGTTCCGCGCCCGGAATGGCCTCCTGCAGCCGGTAGGCCCAATCCGCGGCCTGCCAGGCATCATCAGCACCCCAGATCAGTTTGACCGGCAGCTTGCCCAGCTCATGCAGGCGGTCTGCTATCTCCATCGTGTGTTTCGGGTCGTAATGGCGGATCTGATGCTGGAACAGGCTGCCTTGGCCGATGGGGCCGGAGATGAAATCGAGGTAGGTCTCCAGCGGCCCCTCTGCCAGCCTTTGCTTGTTCTGCACCGCGGACAGCAGCCACTCCCGGAAATGCGCCCGGTGATCCGCATCGGGTTTCCTGATCAGCGCCTCCAGCCCCTCCTGCATCTGCTGGCGGGTGCGTTTGGAGGGGTAGCTGTCATAGCTGACCGCGTCGATCAGCGTCAGCGAGCGCAGCCGTTCGGGGGAGAAGATGCCAAGACGCTTGGCGACGGCGCCGCCGATGTCATGGGCAATGATATGAGCGCTCTCCAGCCCCCAATGGGAGAGGAGACCCTCCAGAATTGGCACCTGAGCGCTGATCGAGGTGTCGATGGCCGGATCGGCCGGGCGTTCTGACAGCCCGTAGCCCAGCAGGTCGTAGACATGAACCTGATGGCCTGCCTTGACCAGCGCGGGCATGACATTGCGCCAGATCAGCGAGGAGGACGGGGTGCCGTGGATCAGCACAACCGGCGTGCCCGCGCCATGCACGCCATGGGTGATGCGGGTGCCGTTGATCAATATGTGTTCGGTGACGATGTGGTCCATGTGTCAGCTCCTTGTTTGCTGGAATGGAACATGCCTCCGGATTATGCATGACTCAAATGAGTTGATTTGATTGTGTGATCGAAATTTGTCATGATTGGCGCAAGAACCGGAGACAGGAGACCCGCATGAGCCACCGCATGGAAATTGACGCGCTGCAGGCGCTTTGCGCGGTGCAGGACTGCGGCGGGGTGACCCGGGCGGCGGAGCATCTGGCGCTGTCGCAATCCGCGGTCTCGCATAAAATCAAACGCTTGGAGGAGCGGCTTGGCCGCGGCCTGCTGGCCCGGCGCAGCGGCGGGCCGCTGTTCACCGAAGACGGCCAGCGGCTGCTGGGCTACGCCCGCCGCATTCTCGCCCTGCATGACGAGGCCCTGGCCAGCCTGATCAGCCAGCCGCTTAAGGGCAGCATCCGGCTGGGCATGACCGAGGACACCACCAGCAGCGGGCTGTCGCGCATCCTGGGCCGCTTTGCCCGGCTGCATCCGGAGGTGCAGGTGCGCACCCATGTGGCGCAAAGCCTGACGCTGGAGCAGCAGCTGGCGCGCGGCGAGGCGGATCTGGCGGTGATGCAAATCTTCCAGAGCCGGCTGCAGCCGTCGGATACGGTGCTTTATGAAGACAGCCTGCACTGGGTGAAATCGCCGGATCTGCCCTTGGTGCCGGACCGCCCGGTGCCGTTCCTGGCCTTTGATGCGCAGTGTTTCTACAAGCATTGGGCCGAAGAGGCCGGATCAGAGCGCGGTGCGGGGCTGGTCACGGTTCTGGAATGCGCCAGCGTTGCCGGGATTGCCTCTGGCGTGGTGTCGGGGCTGGGTGTGGCCTTGCTCAACGCCCGCCATATTACACCGCAGATGGAGGTCATCGACCATGTGATGGGGCCGCCGCCGCCGCCGCTTGCCTATGTGGTGCGGATTGCGGCGAAGTCCCGCTCGGCTGCGGCCAAGGCGCTGGCAGCGGAGATTGTCCGCGAGGCGGGCGGGCAAAACCGTGTCAGCGCCGCGTAGCCCGCGGCGGTCAAAACAAAAAACCCGCGCCGGGGCGCGGGTTTCGAATACTGTACGATCGGCGCCGGTCAGCGGCGGCGGTCGCGGCGCGAGGACATCGGCTGGAAGGCCACGCCCACATGCGCCTCGCAATAGGGTTTGCCCTGCTGCGCGGGCAGGCCGCAGAACCAGAAATCCTCGGTCGCGGGGTCGCCGACCGGCCATTTGCAGGTGCGCTCGGTCAGCTCCATCAGGCCCAGCTTCTTGGCTTTCTTTTCGATCTCGTTGACCTTGGCCAGCGCCTCGGGGCTGATTTCATTGGCGGAGGGCTGCGGCGGCAGCGGCTGGCCGGCCGGGATGATCTGGCGGCGCGCAGGCGTTGCCGGCTTGGCTTCGGCCGCGGGCTGCGCGGCGGCGGGCCGTGCCGGTTCGGTCTTGGGCTGCGGCTTGGGCTTGGGGGCTGCCGCAGGTTTCGGCGCCGCGGCGGCGGGGGCGGCTGCGGGCTTTTCCTTCGGCTCGGCAGCCTTGGCAGAGCCGCTGTTGCGGTTGGACAGGCCGAGGCGGTGCACCTTGCCAATGACGGCGTTACGGGTGACGCCGCCCAGTTCCTTGGCGATCTGGCTGGCCGACTGGCCCTCGCCCCACATTTTCTTGAGCAGTTCGACGCGCTCGTCTGTCCAGGACATCTGTTGCCTTTCCAAGCTAATAGCGGCCCCAGGGGTTCTGCGGCCGCCATCATATTCCGTGTGATCGCCCTATTCTAATCACTGCGGGCGGAGTTACAAGGCATCTTGCGCCTATTGGCACAGCCGTTATGCAGTCCGGGCAAGGAAACGCGAGGGGCAGCATGGCGGATCAGGGCTATCAGGTGGAATTGGGCGCGCGCCGGTTCGGGCGGGTGAACTGGCTGGGCCTCAAGGCGCTGGCCTGGCGCGAGGTGAAGCGGTTCCTGGCGGTCTGGACCCAGACCCTGCTGGCGCCGCTGGTCACTGCGGCCTTGTTCCTGATGATCTTCAACATCGCCATCGGGCCGAAGCGCGGTGATGTGATGGGGGTGCCCTTCCTGACCTTCCTGGCGCCGGGCATCATGATGATGACGGTGATCCAGAACGCCTTTGCAAACACCTCATCCTCCATCGTTATTGCCAAGGTGCAGGGCAATATCGTCGACACTCTGATGCCGCCCCTGTCGGGGCTGGAGATCCTGCTGGGCTACCTGGCGGGGGCGGTGGCGCGCGGCACGCTGGTGGCGCTGGGCATCGGGCTGGGGCTGATGGCGGTCTTGCAGATCGTGCCCGCGCACCCGCTGACGGCGCTGGTGTTCATCGTGCTGGGCGCGGCGTTCCTGGGGGGCTTGGGCATTGTGGCGGGCGTGTTTGCGGACAAGTTCGACCAGATGGCGGCGATCACCAATTTCATCGTCACGCCCTTGGCGTTCCTTTCCGGCACCTTCTATTCGGTAGAGGCATTGCCGCCGGTTCTGAAAGTGATCTCGCATCTGAACCCGGTGTTCTACCTGATCGACGGGGTGCGATTCGGGGTGATCGGCACCTCTGACAGCCCGCCCTTGCTGGGGCTGGCGGTCTGCAGCGGCGCCACGCTTGCCGTTTGCACCCTGGCCTGGGTGATGCTGCGGACCGGCTACCGGTTGAAGCCCTGATCCCGTTATTCGGCTGGCACCGGCTCCGCTGCCGGCGCCGGCTTGCGCCGCCCCAGCCGCGGATGCAGCTTGCCGGTCAGCCAGACGGCGGCCGCGGTGGCGGCGGCGCCCGCGGTGAAGATGCCCGCAACAGGCGCCACCAGCAGCACCAGCCAGGCGGCACCCGGTGTCAGGATGCCGGAAATATCGCGGTAGCTGGAATAGACCGCCGACATCTCGGTCCGCTCCGAGGGTTTCACCGCCATCAGGAACGGCAGACCGGCGCAGATATCCAGCAGGATCAGCGCGGCAGACCCCGCGACCAGCAGCGCAATCGACACCATCGGCCATCCCTGCGCAAAGCCCGCTGCGCCAAAGCACAAGGTCACGCCCAGGAAGCCGGCACGCACCGCCAGCCGGATCGAATGCCGCTGCACCAGCCGCAGCAGCAACGGCGCGCCGAACAGGGCGGCATTGGTGGCGGACAAAAGGACACCGCCCAGTTCCTCGCCCAAGCCCTTTTCGATGGCGAAGATCGGCAAGTAGACCACATAGATCCACCAGCCCGCCGAGCGGATCACCGCAAACAGCCAGCCGGTGACCAGCCGCGGCTGGGCCAGGAACCGGGGCAGGTATTTCAAGGGGCTGGAGGCAGGCCCGCGCGCCCGGGCGATCTGCTTGCCGTTGCCCATCCGCATCCACCAGAAGGCCGCCAGCAGGATCAGCGCCGCGCCGCCCGAGATCAGGAAGGGGGCAGGCGCCCGCCACTCCAAGAGCAGCACGCCCGCCACCGGCCCGGCGGTCCAGCCGACGGCGGAATAGAACATCCGCGAGGTCTCGCACCGGCCCAGCTCCACCCGGGCGATGTAATCCAGCACATAGGCGTTGAAGCAGATGAAGGTGACAACGGAGGCCACGGTGTTGAGCGCCAGCGCGGCCAGAACCGAGGCCGGGCTGCCCTCAATGGCAAAACCGGCGGACAGGACAAACATCGCAGCCCCCAGCGAATAGGCCCATCGGCGCGGCAGCAGCCGGATCAGCCCTGGCACCATCATCCCGGCAATCAGCGACAAGACGCCGACGGCAAAATATGAGGCCGAGACCAGCCCGGCATCCCCCAGCGCCCGGTACATGATCAGCGGAAACACCGAGATCAGGATGCCGCGCACCACCGCCTCAAGCCCCGCGAGAATGCCGAAATCCCGGACCGAGGGCACCGGCGCATGGCGCAGCCAATCAGGTATTCGCCGCTCGTGCATCTGTCCCTCCTGTCCTGCTGGGGGTCAGGGTGGCGGCGGAACATATGCGGAAAATGCCGGTTTTCGACGCGGCGGTCGCTGCCGGGCCTGGGGCTGGGAGAAACTTTCCGTGAAGCCTATTTCGCGGCGGGCGCCGAGGCGCGGGCCTGGGGTCTTTGCCGCCCCTCCCGCCAGGCGAGGATGGCGGCGCCGGCCAGGATGATCACCGCGCCCAGCACCGAGATGGCATCCGGCACCGCACCAAAGCCCAGGAAGTCATAAAGCGCGGCAAAGACCAGCGTGGCATAGCTGAAGGGCGCCACAAAGGAGGCATCGGCCCGCGCCATCCCGTTTATGAAACAGGCCTGGGCGCAGGCCATCAAAAGGCCCAGGGCGGCCAGGGCTGCCCATTGGCCGGGGGAGGGCATCTGCCAGACCGGCAGCACCGCGCAGCTGGCAATGGCCAGGCCCAACAGGTTGTTGAACCACAAGACCTGCAAGGGCGCTTCGCGGCCTGCCAGTTTCTTGATGAAAATCAGCTCCATTCCCATCACCGCAGCCGCGGTCAGCGCCAGCAGTGCTGCGGGCTGGAAGCTGGCAGGAGTGGGGCGCAGCAGGATCATCGCCCCGATCATGGCAATCAGCGCCGCGCCCCAGCGCCAGGGGCCGACCCGCTCGCCCAGAAGCGGGATCGCCAGCAGCATGCCGAAGACCGGATTGAGGAAGGTGATCGCGGTGGCATCCGCCAGCGGGATATAGGCCACCGAGGCAAACATCAGCGTGACCCCCGCCCAGCCAAATGAGGTGCGCCCGATATGATAGCCCCAATGCGGCCGGATGAAGCGGGGCCGCAGGAGCAGCACTGCCGTTGAAATCCCCATGAAGGCAAACAGAAACCGCCCGTGGCTGATCTGCATCGGGTGCAGCGGCGTGCCGAGGGCCTCGGTCCCCAATGCCTTGGCCAGCAGGGTGGTGGCGGCAATGAAGGTGGTTGCCGCCAGGATAAGGGCGGCGGCCAGGGCTGGGTTCTGCGGCGTGGCAATGCTCATGGCCCCAGCGGTGCGGCAAGCCGCCGCGGGATGCAAGGGGAAAGGCTGCGGCAGCGGCCGAATTCTGACCCAGGGGCAGGGGCGCTGCCCCTCTTGGCCTGACGGCCAATTCACCCCGGGATATTTGAGGCAAGAGGAAGGCGGCAGGCGGGGTGCTTCCGAAAAGGCGGGGCGCGTGCACGGAAGGGGTTTTCTTTCGGGAAAACCTCCGTTATGGAACCTGCCCATGATCAAACGCGCAAATATCACCATCTCGCGACGCCGACGCCGCCAGGCGTAACCGGCCCTTTGATCTGTTGTGCCGCCGATAGGCACATTCCTTTCCAATTCCGTTGACCTATGGCCTGGCTTGCGTCACAGCTTTGGCTTCACATCACCAAAAGGATGATCCTGATGATCCCGTCCGTTCTGCCGACCTACAACCGTGCACCGCTTGAGTTCGTCAAAGGCGAAGGCGCCTGGCTGACCACGGCGGACGGGCGACGCTTTCTGGATCTGGGGGCGGGCATTGCGGTCAATGCGCTGGGCCATGCCCATCCAGCACTGGTGGCGGCGCTGACCACCCAGGCGCAGGCCTTGTGGCATGTCTCCAACCTCTACCAGATCCCGCAGCAGCAGGCGCTGGCGGACAAGCTGGTCGAGCATAGTTTTGCCGACACCGTGTTCTTCACCAATTCCGGCACCGAGGCCTGCGAGCTGGCGGTGAAGATGGCGCGCAAGTATTTCTACGACAAGGGCCAGCCTGAGCGGGTGGAGATCATCACCTTTGACGGCTCCTTCCATGGCCGGTCGTCGGCGGGGATTGCCGCGGCGGGGTCCGAGAAGATGACCAAGGGCTTCGGCCCGCTGCTGCCGGGTTTCGTGCATCTGGCCTTTGGCGATCTGGATGGTGTGACCAATGCCATCACAGAGACCACCGCCGCCATCATGATCGAGCCGGTGCAGGGCGAGGGCGGCATCCGTGTGGTGCCCGATGCGGAGCTGAAGGCGCTGCGGGCAATCTGCGATGAGCACGGGCTGCTGCTGATCCTGGATGAGGTGCAATGCGGCGTCGGGCGCACCGGCAAGCTGTTTGCCCATGAATGGGCAGGCATCGCCCCCGACATCATGATGGTCGCCAAGGGTATCGGCGGCGGCTTCCCGCTGGGTGCGGTGCTGGCCACGGAAGAGGCCGCCAGCGGCATGACCGCGGGCACCCATGGCTCCACCTACGGTGGCAATCCCTTGGGCTGCGCGGTGGGCTGTGCAGTGATGGATCACGTCGCCGATGAAGCATTCCTGGCAGAGGTGAACCGCAAGGCGGGCCTTTTGCGGCAGAAGCTGGAGGGCCTCATCGCCGATCACCCGGAGGTCTTCGAGGAAGTGCGCGGGTCCGGTCTGATGCTGGGCCTCAAGTGCAAGGCGGTGAACATTGACGTGGTCAATGCAGGCTATGAGAACGAACTGATCACGGTTCCGGCAGCCGACAATGTGATCCGCCTGCTGCCGCCGCTGACCCTCACGGACGAGGACATCGCCGAGGCCGTCAGCCGCCTGGACAAAACCGCCGCACAAGTAGAAGCCGCCTGAACTTCTTCTGGCCAGAAATATCCTCGGGGGTCCGGGGGCAGACAGCCCCCGGCCTTCCTCAGCCAAGAGCGACACCGTTATGAACCACTTCCTCGACATACACAAAACCGATCCGGCCGATCTGCGGGCCATCATCGACCAGGCTCAGACCACCAAGCAGGCGCGTCTTGGCCGCCGCAAGGCGGCGCTGGATGATGAGCTGCCGCTGAAGGACCGGATGGTGGCGCTGATCTTTGAAAAACCCTCGACCCGGACCCGGGTGTCCTTTGACGTCGGTGTGCGCCAGATGGGCGGCCAGACCATGGTGCTCAGCGGCAAGGACATGCAGCTGGGACACGGTGAGACCATTGCCGACACCGCGCGCGTCCTCAGCCGCTATGTCGATATGATCATGATCCGCACCTTTGACGAGACCGTGCTGACCGAGATGGCGGAATATTCCGACGTGCCGGTGATCAACGGCCTGACGGACCGCACCCACCCCTGCCAGATCATGGCTGACGTGCTGACCTATGAAGAGCACCGCGGCCCGATCAAGGGCAAGAAGGTGGTCTGGTGCGGCGACGGCAACAACGTCTGCGCCTCCTTCATCCACGCCGCCGGGCAGTTCGGCTTTGACCTCACCTTCACCGGCCCGTCGCAGCTGGACCCGGAGGAAGAATTCATGGGGCTGGCGCGCAAGGCCGGATCCAAGATCGTGGTCGAGCGCGATGCGGCGAAAGCCGTGGAAGGCGCCGATCTGATTGTCGCCGACACCTGGGTGTCGATGCATGACAGCCAGTCCTCCAAGGAGCGCCGCCACAATATGCTGCGCCCCTATCAGGTGAACGATGCACTGATGGCCCATGCGAAACCGGATGCGCTGTTCATGCACTGCCTGCCGGCCCACCGCGAGGAAGAGGTGACCTCCGCCGTTATGGACGGCCCGCAGTCGGTTATTTTCGACGAGGCGGAAAACCGTCTGCACGCGCAGAAGGCCATCATGCGCTGGTGCCTCGAGGGCTGAGCATGGCCATCAAGCTGCTGCTGCGCGGCCTGCCCGGTGAATACGCCGTGTCGCGGCTTGCGCCCGGCACCGCTTTGCCTGCCTGGGTGAGCGGGCCGGGGCTGGTGAATGCGACCCATGCCGGGGATGAAACCTCGGTGGTCTGCCTGGCGGAGCGGGTGCCCGGGGGCACCGAAAGCTCCGCCGGCTGGGCGGCATTCCAGGTCTCGGACCTTTATGAATTCGACGCGCCGGGGGTGGTCCTGTCGGCGGTGCGGCCGGTCTCGGAGGCCGGGCTCGGGGTCTTTGCCATCTCGACTTTCTACCGGGACTATCTGCTGGTCCGGCAGGCGGAGCTGGCCGCGGCAATGAGCGCCTGGCGGGCGGCAGGGCACCGGGTGGAAGTCTGAAGCCAGGCTGCTAAGTTTCGGCTGCCGGGCGGGAAGCGCTCCCGCCTGCTGCGGGCCATTCAATAGAATGACCCTTGCCAGTTGGGCGTGGCGCCGGGCCTTTGGCCTGGCGCTTGGCGTTTGACGCAGCGGAAGTGCTTTGCGGCCGGGCGGGCGCGGGGATTGGGCTGGTTACCTCCGCGCGGCTCTGCAACTCTTGCGCTAGTATTCAAACGCGAGGGTATTTCCATGGACCGGAACACAGCTTTGCTGATTGTCGACATGCAGCAGGAGATGGCCAATGTGACAGCCTCCGGGCGCCAGCGGGCCAATCCGCAGGCCGAAGACAGAATCGCGGAGCTGGCCGCAGGTTTCCGCGCGGCGGGCTTGCCGGTGGTGCATGTAATGCATGACGACCCGCGCCCCGAAAGCAAGTTCCGCCGCGATCTGCCCAGCGGCCAGCCAATGGACTGCGCGCTTCCGGCAGCAGGCGAGGCGGTGTTCTGGAAAACCGGCTCCTCCGGCTTTACCGGCACCGGGCTGGAAGACCATTTGCGTAAGAGCGGCATTGAAACCCTGGTAATCGCGGGTGGAGTTGCGGCCTTCTGTGTCAACTCAACAGCCCGTTCTGCCGCAAACCTCGGGTTTGAAATCGAGGTGGTGGAGGATGCGCTGATTGCTTTTGACATGCCCGCGCGTCAAGGCGGCATGCTGGATGCGGAACAGGTGCTGGAGGTGACGCTCTCGGCGCTGCATGCGGGCTTTGGCCCGGTTCTGCCCGCATCCGAAGTGCTTGCCCGGCTGCCAGCCGTCCCGGCCTGAACCTGGCCTGAAACTAGCCTGCGGAGGCAGGGCCTGCCTCTGCTGCCCCTTGAACCAGATCACCTTTGCCGCCAGCTTTCTGATGTCGGAACAGCGGAGGCTTTGCCATGGCACGGACATCATCAAAACCGGTTGCCCTGATCGTAGGGGCAGGGGCTGGGCTGTCGGCCTCCTTTGCCCGGGCGCTCTCGGCGGCGGCGGGCTATGCGGTGCATCTGGCGGCGCGCAATACAGCCAAGCTGGAGGCGCTGGCGGCAGAGACCGGCGCCGTGCTGCATCAGCTGGACGGCACCGATGCGGCGGGCGTGGCCCGGCTGGTGGAGGGCTTGCCAGGCGATTTGCGGGTGGCCTGCTACAATCCGTCTGCCCGGGTGCGCGGGCCTGTTGCGGAGCTGGACCCGGAGGCGGTGCGCAAGGCGGTGGAGGTCACCGCTCATGGCGCGTTCCTGCTGGGGCAGGCGGCGGCCAAGCGGATGCTGGCGCAGCAGCCTGCAGAGGGGCGGCTGGGGACAATCCTGTTCACCGGCGCCTCGGCGGGCGTCAAGGGCTTTGCCCAGTCGGCGCCCTTTGCCATGGGCAAATTTGCGCAGCGCGGGCTGGCGCAGTCGATGGCGCGGGAGCTGCACCCCAAGGGCATTCATGTGGCCTGGGTCAATATCGATGGTGGCATCCGCAATGAGGCCCGGCCAGAGCGGGTGGAGGGCGCGGACAACCCTGACAGCATGCTGGATCCCGATGCCATTGCACAGGAATACATGCACCTGATCAACCAGCACCGCTCCGCCTGGAGTGACGAACTGGTGCTGCGGCCCTGGGTGGAGCGCTTCTAGGGCCAGAACCCTGAGGCAAAGAAAAACCCCCGCAGCCGGATGGCGCGGGGGTCTTTATTCCGGCTTCGGAACCTATCAGCTCACGAAGGTGTTGAGCAGCAGGTAGATCACCGCGGACAGAAGTGCTGCGGCCGGAACGGTGATCACCCAGGCGGCCACGATGGTCATGAAGTGGCTGCGGCGCACCAGCTTGCGGCGGCGGCGTTCCTCCGGCGCGATACGCTTTTCGGCCGGGCGGCCTGCGGCGGATTTCTTCAGGCGGCGTTCCATGTGCCACTCGCGGAAGAAGCCGACGCCGAACACCGCGCCCACCGCGATATGGGTGGAGGAGACCGGCAGCCCCAGCCAGCTGGCGACAATCACGGTGATCGCGGCGGACAGAGACACGCAGTAGGCGCGCATCGGGTTCAGCTTGGTGATCTGGCTGCCGACCATGCGGATCAGCTTGGGGCCGAACAGGAACAGGCCAAAGGAGATGCCGAAGGCGCCGATCACCATCACCCAGGTCGGGATGGCGACTTTGGAGGCAAAGTCGCCGAACTCGGTCGCGTGCACGATGGCGGCCAGCGGGCCGACCGCATTGGCCACGTCGTTGGCGCCATGGGCAAAGGACAGAAGGCCCGCAGAGATTACCAGCGGCAGGCCGAACAGGGCCTTCAGCGACTTGTTGCGGTTCTCCATGCCCTCGGACTGGCGCTTGATCAGCGGTGCGGTGATGACATAGGCCAGCGCACCGGCGGCAGCGCCGATCAGCAGCGCGGTCTGCAGGTCGATCTTGATGATCTTTTTCAGGCCTTTGAGGGCCAGATAGGCGCCAAAGGCCCCCGCCATGATGCCCACCAGCACCGGCACCCACCGGCGCGCGGCGGCGATCTTGTCGTCCTGATAGATGATCTTGGCCTTGATGAAGGCGAGGAACAGCGCGGCAATCACCCCGCCCAGCACCGGCGAAATCACCCAGCTTGCGGCGATCTTGCCCATGGTGGGCCAGTTCACCGCGGCGGTGCCTGCGGCGGCCACACCGGCGCCCAGCACGCCGCCCACGACGGAGTGGGTGGTGGACACAGGTGCGCCGACCCAGGTGGCCAGGTTCACCCACAGCGCCGAGGAGATCAGCGCCGCCATCATCGCCCAGATGAAGATGCTGCTGCTGGAGACCGCGGCGGGGTCGATGATGCCCTTGGAAATGGTCGAGACCACATCGCCGCCCGCCAGAAGCGCGCCTGCGCTTTCGCAAACGGCGGCAATCACGATGGCGCCGCCCATGGTCAGCGCATTGGCGCCCACCGCCGGCCCCATGTTGTTGGCCACGTCATTGGCGCCGATGTTGATCGCCATATAGGCGCCAAAGGCAGCCGCCGCGATCACCACCATGCTCATCGCCGAGCCGCCGAAGAAGACGCCGGCAGCGAGGCCCGCCAGCACGATGAAGGCCAAGGCGATGCCCGGCGCCACCAGCGGGCGGGAGGCATAGCTGGTGGCCAGCTCAAGCTGGGAGATCCTGTTCAGATCCTTATCCAGCGTGTTCCATTGCGGGCGCTGATCTTCGTGGCTCATCATCGCATTCCTGATTCCGGGGTCTGCGCACGCGCCTACCCCCGCTCAGGAAACGGTTCAAGCTTCTGACATGAAAATGTCACATAACTTTTACAATTGGCGCAAAACGGCCTGCAACTGAGGCTCATGCACCAGCCCGGCTGCTTCCGCGGGCTTCATCCATTGCCGCGTGCGTTCTGCGGATTCCGGGTAATCGTCTTCCAGTTGCTCCACCTCGGCCTCGAAGATCAGCGTGGTCACCGGCTCCTCGGTGCCATTGTCGTGGCGTTTGGTGAAATGGTATTCGCCGATCGGCTGCGGCGTGATGCGGGCTGATTTGACGCCGGCTTCTTCCCAGGCTTCCTGCAGCGCCAACTCCGGGCCGTCCTTGCCCTCGACCGGCCAGCCCTTGGGCAGGATCCAGCGGCCGGTGCCGCGGCTGGTGATCATCAGCACCTCCTTGCCGTCTGCCCCGTTGCGGTAGCACAGGGCGGCAACCTGCACGCGGGCAGGGCGTTGCAGCATCGGTTTGATAATCTCGTTCCAGGCGCGGGTCAGCGGGCTTGTCATGGGTGCTCAGCCTTTGTTGTTGGGGGAATTCCCGTGTTTATGTGTGCAATTGTGGGAATCTACGCCCGATTGAACGGAGGTGCAAGGTGATGCGCGCGGCTGTCCGGCAGATCGCAGGCGGGGCTCCCGCCTGCCGTACACTGCATCACAGATGCAGCGCCGGCAGTTGGGCCCGGCAGCGCGCCTGCGGCGCGCTGCGCACCGGCGCTACTTGCGCCGTTTTGCCCTGAGCGTCGGGTCTTCCTGGGTCGGATCCTCGGGCCAGGGGTGTTTCGGATACTGGGCGCGCATGTCTTTGCGCACATCGGCATAGGAGCCGGCCCAGAACCCCGGCAGGTCGCGGGTGATCTGGATCGGGCGCTGGGCGGGCGACAGGAGCGAGACCTTCAGCGGCACGCCGCCAACAGACGGATGCCGGGTCACCCCGAACATCTCCTGAAGCCGCACTGAGATTTCCGGCACCTCGCCGTCATAGCTGATTGGGATCCTGCGCCCCAGCGGGGTGATGAAACTGCCCGGCGCCTCGCGGTCCAGCACCTGCGTCTGCTCCCAGCTGAGCGCGGCCTTGAGCGCGGGCAAGAGGTCGAAGCGTTTCCAGTCCTCCGCCGATTTCACCCCGCCGAGCATCGGCAGCAGCCAGTGCTCCAGGCTCTCCGTCAGGCCTGGCAGGGAGAAATCCGGCAGGTCAAAGCCTTCCGCCCGCACCAGCTCCACCCGTGCGGCCAGCCGGGCCGCGGCGCCGGTCAGACGCAGGCCCAGGTCGCGCACCCCGTCGAGCATCGCCTGCGCCACTGCATCCGGCGGCACGTCCTTCCAGATCCGGTCGTCCAGCACCACTGCGCCGAACCGCTCCTGCTGGCGCGCCGCCACCCGCCGGTCGCGCTTGGACCACTCGCATGTGTCCTCCCAGGCGATCTGCCCGGCAAACAGCTCCCGGATTTCGCCTTGCGGGATCTGCGCTGCCATCCGGATCTTCGCCTCGCGCGGGTTGCCGTCGGTGTCCAGCGCCACGATGAAAGGCGCGCCTGCCAGCGTGTCGCCGCCGTCCAATATGGCGCCCTTGCCGCCGGACAGCACGAACCGCGGGCTGTCGCCCTTGCGGCGCTGGCCGATGCGGTCGGGATAGGCAAGCGCTGCCATTGCCGCAGCCGACAGGCCCGCATCGCGGCGGCCTGCCTGTTTCTCCAGCCGCCGCGCCTCGCTTTTGATGCGCTCCACCACCGGGCGGTTCAGCTGATAGGGGTGGCCGCGCATGAACCCCTTGGGGTCGCGCAGCGCCTTCAGCCGCAAGGACAGATCCGCAGGCGCCCCGCGCAGCGGGTCACGCTCGCCCAGCAGGGCCGCCAGCGGTGCAGCTTCGGGGCCTGCCTGCAGCAGCATATGCCCAAGCCGCGGATGCAGCGGCAGGGCGGCCAGCGCCTTGCCATGCTCGGTGATACGCCCCTGCGCATCCAGGGCGCCGAGCATCGCGAGCAGCGCCTGCGCCTCGGCCATTGCACCTGCGGGCGGCTGGGTCAGGAACATCAGATCGTCAGGAGCGGCGCCCCACAGCGCCAGCTCCAGCGCCAGCGCGGTGAGGTCGGCGCTTTCGATCTCGGCGGGCGGAAACGCCATCAGCGCGCCTTCCTCGCCCTTGGTCCACAACCGGTAGCAGACACCCTCTGCCACCCGGCCCGCGCGGCCCTGGCGCTGGGTCGCCTCGGCGCGGGTCACTTTCTCTGTCACCAGCCGCGACATGCCGGAGCCGGGATCAAACCTTGCCCGCCGCGCCTGGCCCATGTCCACCACAACCCGGATGTCCTGTATGGTCAGCGAGGTTTCGGCAATCGAGGTCGCCAGCACCACCTTGCGGCCCTGCGGTTCCGGCTGGATCGCCGCGCGCTGCTCGGCAAAGGGCAGGGCGCCGAACAGGGGGCGGATATGGCAATGAGCGGGCAGGCGTTTTTCCAGCGCCGCAGCGGTGCGGCGGATCTCGCCCTCGCCGGGCAGGAACACCAGGATGCCGCCGCCGGTGGCCTTGGTGTCGCGCTCCGCCTGCACCACCAGATCGGCCAGCGCATCCAGGCGGCGCGCTTGCGCGGGCAGGGGGCGTTCCAGCCAGCGGGTCCCGACCGGGTAGCTGCGGCCCTCGGAGGTAACCATCGGCGCGTCCATCAGCGCCGCCACCGGCCCGGCGTCCAGCGTCGCCGACATCGCCAGCAGCATCAGGTCATCCCGCAGCGCGCCCGCGACCTCCAGGCATAAGCCAAGACCCAGATCGGCGTTCAGGGAGCGTTCGTGAAACTCGTCAAAGATCACCGCGCCGACGCCGGGCAGGTCCGGGTCCGATTGCAGCATCCGGGTCAGGATGCCCTCTGTCACCACTTCGATACGGGTGGATTTGGAGACTTTTGAATCGCCGCGCACCCTATAGCCGACGGTCTGGCCGGGCTTTTCGCCTAGCGTTTCCGCCATCCGCTCCGCCGCGGCACGGGCGGCGAGGCGGCGGGGTTCCAGCATCACAATGCGGCCCCGGGTGAGGCCGGCTTCCAGCATCGCCAGCGGCACCCTTGTGGTCTTGCCCGCACCTGGCGGCGCCTGCAGCACGGCACGGCCGCGGGCGTGCAGGGCGTCCAGCAATTCGGGGAGGGCGTCTTCGATCGGCAATCTGGTCATGACCCGCCTTATCGCCAAAGGGGGGCGGGAGGTCTAGCAGTGTGTCTGTGATAACTGCCTTTGAAATCTCCACTTAGGGCTGCGGCCGTCTGAGGGCGGGAAGCGAAGCGCCCGCACGTGGGGGTGGACGGGCGCTGCCCGGCGGTGCCGCCGGGCGGTAGATCGCAGTAGCAATTTGGTTCTCCGGCGCCAAATCGCCATTCTTTCGCTGCGCAAACCGCACCAACCGCGGCGGATTTGCCGCCTTTCCTGCACCGCCTGCTGATGTAGGGTGCCCGGCAGACGGCAGGGGCTGGACTTTGCGGCATGGCTTGCGCCAAGGTCCGCCCAACACGACAGGAAGACGCGCATGGACACCGAACAGCTGACACAGAAAATCCTCGATGGCGACCGCAGGGCGCTGGCCCGGGCTATCACCTTGGTGGAAAGCGGCCGCGAGGATCACCGCGCCAAGGCGCAGGAGCTGCTGTCGGATCTGGCAAAACACAAGCGCCAGTCGCTGCGCATCGGCCTGTCGGGCACGCCAGGGGTGGGCAAATCCACCTTCATCGAAAGCTTCGGCATGATGCTGACCGGGCTTGGCCTGCGGGTGGCGGTGCTGGCGGTTGATCCCAGCTCGGCCCGCTCCGGCGGCTCGATCCTGGGCGACAAGACCCGGATGGAGCGCCTCAGCCGCGAACGCAACGCCTTTATCCGCCCGTCCCCCAGCCAAAGCCACCTGGGCGGCGTCGCCCGCCGCTCGCGCGAGGCGGTTGCCCTGTGCGAGGCGGCCGGGTTCGATGTCGTGCTGATCGAAACCGTCGGCGTCGGCCAGTCGGAAACCGTTGTGGCGGAAATGTCGGACCTGTTCCTGCTGCTGCTCGCACCGGCAGGCGGCGATGAGCTGCAGGGGGTCAAACGCGGCATCATGGAAATGGCCGATCTCATCTTGGTGAACAAGGCCGACGGGCCGCTGAAACCCGTCGCCACCCGCACCTGCGCCGATTACGCAGGTGCCCTGCGCCTGCTGCGCAAGCGGCCGCAGGACCCGGAGGGCTTCCCCAAGGCGCTGATGGTCTCGGCAGTGGAAGAGCACGGGCTGGAGCAGGCCTGGGAGGAAATGCAGTCACTGACCAAATGGCGCAAGGAAAACGGCCACTGGGACCGCCGCCGCGCCGATCAGTCCTGCTACTGGTTCGATCAGGAGGTGCGCCAGGCCCTGCTGGCTCGGCTGCACACCGCCAGCGCCCAGGCCGCGATGGCAGAGCTGTCCACCCAGGTGGCCGAGGGCGCGCTGACCCCGGCCGCGGCAGCCGGGCAGATGCTGCAGGACCACTTGAAGGGCTAGGGCACATGCAGGAAACCCGGGTCTTTGACGGTGAAAAACTGCGCGCCTCGCTGTTCAATCCGGGCGCGGAGCGGCTGTTCGTGACCTTCCGCCAGCGGGTTGCCGTGGCCGGGGAGTTCGAGGACCGCGGCCCGGTCAAAAACATGACCCGGCACGGCTATGCGCATCTGCATATCCAGCCGCGCAACAACGACTGGTACATCAACAGCGAGACCAAGGCGCTGTCGCGCAGCCTGAAGGATTTGGCCAAGCGCTATGGCGAGGTCTCTGCCATGGGGTTTTCCATGGGCGGCTACGGGGCGCTGCGGTTCTCGGCGGCGCTGAACCTGCAACGCCTGATCGCGGTCTCGCCGCAATACACCATCGAGGCGGGCGCGGTACCGCATGACCGGCGCCGCAAGGAGGCAGAGGCCTTTGATGCGGCGCTCGGCGATCTGGTGCGCTATGGCCGCCATGACCTGCAGGGGGTGGTGCTGTTCGACCCGTTCCGCAAGATGGACCTGAGCCACGCGCTGTTCATCCAGGCGGTGTTCCCGGATCTGCAGCTGTGCCGCCTGTCCTGCGGCGGCCATCCGGCCAGCCAGGTGATCCGCGAGGGCGGCAGCTTCTGGGACCTGCAATCGCTGCTGCGCGACGGCCCGCTGAGCGCGGCCCGGGTGCTGGCGCTGCACCGCAGCCGGCGCAGGCTGTCGCGGACCTATTGGCAAAAGCTCGCCCGGGTGGCCCGGCAGCGCGGCAGGCCCGGCCTCGGCGCGGCTGCAGAAGCCGGTCTGCAGAGGCTTGCAGCGGCGCAGGAAAAGGTGCAGTAAGCGCGGCAAGAAAGCTGAGTTGAATCACTTGACGCTGTTGCCGGTTGAGCGTAAGAGCAGCGGACCAGTTTTCGGGCGCAGCCAATGGCGGCGCCCCTTGTGATTTGGACCGGAGCTGCTCCGGACCTACAAAAAACGAAGGATGATGATATGTCGCGCCGTTGCGAACTGACCGGAAAAGGCCCGATGACTGGCAACAATGTCAGCCACGCCAACAACAAAACCAAACGCCGCTTTCTGCCCAACCTGAACGACGTGACCCTGCAGTCCGAAGTTCTGGGCCGCGGCATCAAGCTGCGCATCTCCGCAGCTGCTCTGCGTTCCGTCGACCACCGTGGCGGCCTGGACGCGTTCCTGGCCAAAGCCAAGGACGAAGAGCTGTCGGCCACCGCGCTGAAAGTGAAGAAAGAGATCGCCAAGGCACAAGCCGCACAGGCTTGATAATCCTAGCCTGATCCCTTCACCGGATCACCTTACACACACCGCGCGGGGGCAACCCTGCGCGGTGTTTGCGTTTGCGCAATCTGCCGCAGAGCCGGGCCTTGCAGATGGCACGCCTTGGGGGCATACCTGCCCGTGATGATGCACGCCTTGCGCATATTCTTTGGCCTGTTCCTGGCCCTGACGGTTGCCCTGACCGCGCACAGCGCCGCCGCCCGGCAGGGGGAGCGTGACGCCGCGGGGCAGATGGTGATCTGCACCGGCACCGGCGCGGTTGTTGTCTTTGTCGACAGCGAAGGCCGGCCGGTAAAGCCGCCGCACAATTGCCCGGACTGCGTGATGCATGTGCTGGATGCGGTGGCGCAGCCCGCGGGGCTGGTGCTGCCGGCTGCGGTCTGCAGCGCAGTGACGGCCGGTCAGCAGGCCGCCCTGGCCACGGTGCGGCATGTCCTGCAGGCCACTGCCCGGGCGCCGCCAGCCGCCGCCTGAACGGCCCCTATACCCATCTGAAATTTGAAAACCCAACTATGAGGAGACAGAACATGTCCCTGAAGTCTGTTGTCTTTGCAGCCGCGGCTGCTGCCGCCTTTGCCACTTCCGCCTTTGCGGGCGATGCCATGATCATGGTGCACGACCAATACGCGCGGGTCTCGTCGCCCACCGCCAAGGCCGGTGCCGCCTTCATGCAGATCATGAACAAGGGCGAAGCCGATGATCAGCTGATCGACGTGCGCTCCGATGTGGCGGCGCGGGTGCAGCTGCATACCCACAAGGAAGGCGATGACGGCGTCATGAAGATGATGCATGTGGAGGAAGGCTTTGCCGTGCCGGCAGGCGCCACCCATATGCTGCAGCGCGGCGGCGACCATGTGATGTTCATGGGCCTGAAGCAGGCGCTGAACCACGGCGATGTGGTCAAGGTCACGCTGGTGTTCGAGAAAGCCGGCGAGGTCGAGATCGAAGTGCCGGTGGATCTGGAGCGCAAGGCCGAAGGCCACGGCAGCATGGATCACTCCGGCCACTCCAACTAAACCCGAAGGGCAGGGCGGGCGCGGCGTCAGGCTGCGCCGCAGCCCTCCTTCGCGCCCAAAGCCCGCCGCTTGGCGGGCTTCTTGCCATCTGGGGCTAGGAAAGCAGCTCCGCTACCCAGGCGGGCACGGCCTCGCTGGCCGGGCCAAAACGCCGCTCGGCAAAGCGGGAGGCGGTGGCCGACGGCTCCAGGTTCAATTCCACCGTATGGGCGCCGGCCAGATGCGCCTCGTCGACAAAGGCCGCGGCCGGGTAGACCTCGCCCGAGGTGCCGATGGCGGCAAACAGATCCGCCCCGGCCAGATGGGCATAGATCTCCTCCATGAAATAGGGCATCTCGCCAAACCAGACCACGTCGGGCCGCCCGGCAGGGGCCGCGCAGATGGGGCAGGGCTGTCCGGTCTGCATTTCCATCGGCGCAGCCCAGCGGTGGCCGCAAGCGGCGCAGAGCGCGCCTGCCAGTGTGCCATGCATATGCAGCACCCCGTCTGCGCCGCCCGCCTCATGCAGCCCGTCCACGTTCTGGGTGACGATCACCACCTCACCCGGGTGCTCTGCCTGCAGCCGCGCCAGCGCCTGATGCGCCGGGTTGGGTTCAGCACCCGCCGCCTGCCTGCGCCGCGCATTGTAGAACCCGTGCACCAAGTCCGGATTGCGCGCGAAGCCCTCCGGCGTTGCCACATCCTCGATCCGGTGCTGCGCCCACAATCCGCCCTCGTCGCGGAAGGTGCCCAGCCCGCTTTCGGCGGAAATGCCGGCGCCGGTCAGGATGACGATCTTCGCGCTCATTTCCGCCGTCCTCTTTTCCATCGCGCCCAAACCTCCTATCACTGCCCTGCCCAGCAGGAGCCATAACCCAATGCCTACCCGTATTCTGTTTGTCTGCCTAGGAAACATCTGCCGCTCCCCGGCGGCCGAAGGCGTGTTCCGCGCGCTCTGCCCGGAGACTGAGACCGACAGTGCCGGCACGGCATCTTATCACGTGGGCGAGCCGCCCTACGGCCCGATGCAGGCGGCGGCAAGCACACGTGGGCTGGACATCTCGGACCTGCGCGCACGCCAGTTCCGTCGCGATGATTTCAACAGTTTCGATCTGATTATCGCCATGGACGCCAGCAATCTGGACAACATAGAGGCCCTGCGCCCCGCCGGCAGCGAAACCCCGGTGCGCCTGTTCACCGACTACGCGCCAGAGACCGGCGCGACCCATGTGCCGGACCCCTATTACACCCGCGATTTCGACGGCTGCCTGGACCTGATCGAACAGGCCGCCAAGGGCCTCAAGGCGGCGCTCTAAATCACTCCGCGATCACCCGGAAGCCGCCCGCCAGGAACGGCATCTGCTGCACTGCCGGGTCGATCATCTGGGTCTGCACCAGCCGGCGCACGGTCTCGGCCACATCGCGCGGCACCCGGTCGGCCCAGTCGGCGGCGGTGAACAGCGAGATTGTCCGCGACATCTCGCCAAACGGCAGCGGGAAGGCGTCGATCTGGTCATGGAAGCGGCCCGCGCGCATGTAGCCCAGCGGTGTGGTGATCGCCCAGCCGATCCGCCGCGCCACCATCGCCATCAGCGCCAGATGCGAGCCGACCTCAAACCTGTCCTCGAACTCCAGCTTCTGGCGCCCCAGCAGCCCCTCGATCTGCTGCGAGATCAGCTGCTCGCGGGCGTAGCGCAGGAACGGCAGGTCCCGCAGCTGCTCCGCCGCCTGCGCCGCATCCGAGACCGCGCCGCGCGGCGCCACCAGGATAAAGGGATCGCGCACCAAAGGGTATTCCACCAGCCCCTCGTGCAGGCCGCCCGCGGTGGCGGCAATGGCGATATGCAGCTCGCGCGCTTCCATGGCGCGCACGATGTCATGACTGGAGGCGGTGATCATCTTGAACCGGCATTGGGTCAGGCTATCCGCAAGAATAGTTGCCAGCCGCGGCGTCAGGTCATTGTCGAAATCGTCAATCAGCCCGATCGACAGCGCCTGCAGGTGGGTCAGGTCCATCACCGTCAGCTCGCTTTGGGCCAGCCGCAGCTCGCCCAGCACCGCCTCGGTGCGGGCCAGGAAACTGCGCCCGGCGGCGGTCAGCACCATCGGGCGGCGGCCATGGTCGATCAGCTCGCTGTCCAGCGCTTTTTCCAGGTTGCGCATCTGCTGGCTGACGGCCGGCTGGCTGAGCCCGGTCATCTCGGCGGCCTGCGCCACGGACCCGGTTTTGGCCAGGGCCTCAAACACTTCCAGCCCGCGTAAGGTAACACCCTTGATCAACATATGAACTGCTCCAATACCTTGCGCCGTTTTTTTCGCGTTGCGCAGGCCCGGTCAAGGGCCGCAGGCCGCCGTGCCTGCCCGGCTGCGAAAATGCCGCAGAGAAAATGCATCAAATCAATAAAAGGACGCCCGCAACAGGGCGCCCTGGCCTTGGTCCTGAAAAAACAGGCGGCGGCGGATCAGCCGCAGCTTTGCGCCGCGTGGTCGCCAAACGCCTTGTAGCGCTGCCACAGCCGCTCATCGCTGCGGCTGGAGGACTGGCGCACCACCTGGGCCTGATGCGGGTCCTTGAACCATTTGGAGACCTTTTTGCGCTCCGAGGCGGTCAGGCTGCGGTTGGCCGCCCTCTGGATGCAGCTGCACAAGGACGGCGAGGCCGCGGTGCGGTCCGACTGGCGGCAGGCGCGCTCAATGGCGCCGGCCTCGGCGCTGCCCGGCGCCAGGGATGCCAGGCCTGCCAGGAAACCGGCGCAGGCGGCTGCGGTGAGGAAGTGTTTCATCTGTCTCGTGCCCCGTTTTGGCAGCGGGTCTTCTGCCCGCGGAATTGGCCGCAGTATGGCGCATGCCCGCGGCTGTTTCAATCGTGGTAAACGGGGCGTCCGGAGACCCGCGCCCGGCGGCTCTCCGGCCTCGCGGGCTCAGGCCTGGTTGGGGCCGCGCATCGCCCGGATCGCCTGGCGCACGGCTTTCCAGTCCGCCGCCTCACTGTCCTTGCCGGCCGCTTCGCAGGCGCGCATTTTCTGCGCGGCCTCGGCTTCGGCCTTGTCGCCATGCGCGCTGTAGAGCGCGCGGGCATATTCAGCGGCTTTGATTGCATCCATGCGGATCGTCCTCCTGTGCTGGTGTCTCCCGTCAAGGGGCGCGCGTTTCCCGGGTACCCTGGGAGTATAGCGCATTTTGGCGATGCGCGCAGGGGAAGGGGAGGATTTGCGGGGTTTTGGTGCGGATATGCGGGCGCCGTCAGCGGGCGCAGGCGAAGACGGTGCTGCTGCAGAGCGAAGGGCCGTGGCTGACCTTGGGGAGGCGCATCGCGCCTTCCCGTGGGGAAGGTCAGGCGCGGCCCGGTCTTGCGGCCGGGCGGAGTGATTTCTCGACCTGTGTTTGCGGAAGCCCTTCTTGCATAAGTAGAATGCGGATTTGTTCTTTTCTTTCGATCAGGTTTTCATAACGGTCGCGTAGATCGGCATCCTCCCCGCTTAGCATCCAAAGCCCGCCGGCAAGACTGCCCCAAAGGGCGGTTTGGGCCAGCAGATGCAAAATTCCCTTGCGTTCAGTCGTGGGCAGGCCCGCGATGACAGCTTCCAGCCCGGAGATTTTGCTTTCCAGATCGGCAACCTTGGCATTGAGGCGGCCAATCTCTGCGCGCAGCTGATCTTCCGTTTCACTCGCAATGACCCCGTCGGTGGGGGCATCCTGAATTGTTGAATTCACTGCCAGCAGCAAAGCTGGCAAAGCCGCCAGAGGTTCCAAAGCTTCAGGGAGCGCATTGGCGCCGGTTTCCGCATGAAAGCGCTCAATACTGTGAGTGACTTGCGCAGCCAGGCCTTGCAGACTTGCGTAGGCAATAACTCGGTTTTCGAACAAGTGCCGTACGGACTTGGGTTCGTGCTTTGGGAACCTTTCCTTGTCTGACGGCGGCGCGTTGAATTCAGCCCTTATGCGTTCGATTTCGGCGGCGACGGCTTCGGGGCCTGATTTCCAGATGTCGTCGTCAATCAGGGCAACGCGGCGCTGTAGTTCCCAGTCGAGCGGTTTTCCGTCAAGAAAGCCCTGATACCATTCACGCCAGAAACTGTACTCCGCGGAGGATAGGTATCTTGCAAAAAGTAACTCGTCTCTAACCTTCGATTCCGGTTCTGGGCTGTCCAGCCACAAAGGGGTTTGGAAAACGTCCTGAGCCGCCGAGCTAAAGTCTTGCCAACTAAGCGCAAAAATCCGATCTTGCTCCTTCCAGTATGCCCCTTCTGCTTCGCGATCGAGGTATTGGTTTTGAACGAAGGCTTTATCAAGTTCATGGCTGCCAAGCGCTGCGGCGGAATCAACAAGTATTTTTTGCACTAAGTATTTGCTCGGCTTGGCTACCAACCTTGCGGCCAAGTGAGTTGTGGATTGTTGATGCTCCAGCGTCTCTTCGCGCCTGGAAAGTGATGATGTCAATGAATCAAGAATTTCAGGAGAGGGGAGTTTGCAGTAGACAACGGCTCTCAGCAAAAGTGCAGCTCTCGTCAGTAAGAACGTGTCGTTCTGATCGAATGAGGAGCTTAGGGTCACAATTAAGAAATTACGCAATGCGGCGCGCACAGCCACATTACAGCTCACAGAGATATCCCGGTAGGCGATTTCTTTGCGAAAGACTGACTGGTAGTCGGTATGTGTCACGTTATGAAGCCGTCATGTAAAATGGGGCTTGATCCGTGAACGTGCCACCTTGACCAAACCCCGAATCCAAATCATATGCCTCAGCATGACTGACCTCGCTCACATCCGCAATTTCTCCATCGTCGCCCATATCGACCATGGCAAATCCACCCTCGCTGACCGGCTCATCCAAGAGACCGGAACGGTGAAGGACCGCGATATGAAGGAACAGCTGCTCGACGCCATGGACATCGAGCGCGAGCGCGGGATCACCATCAAGGCCAACACCGTGCGCATCGACTATCAGGCCGATGACGGCGAGACCTATGTGCTGAACCTGATCGACACCCCCGGCCACGTCGACTTTGCCTATGAGGTCTCCCGCTCCATGCGCGCGGTTGAAGGCTCGCTGCTCGTGGTCGACTCGACCCAAGGGGTGGAGGCGCAGACGCTTGCCAACGTCTATCAGGCCATCGACGCGGATCATGAGATCGTCCCCGTCCTGAACAAGATCGACCTGCCCGCATCGGACTGCGACCGGGTGGCGGAGCAGATCGAAGATGTGATCGGTATTGATGCCACCGGCGCTATCCAGGTCTCTGCCAAGACCGGCCAGGGCATCCGCGAAACGCTGGAAAGCATTGTCCAGCACCTGCCCGCGCCCGAAGGCACCCGCGACGCGCCGCTCAAAGCGATGCTGGTGGACAGCTGGTACGACAGCTATCTCGGTGTGATCGTGCTGGTCCGCATCATGGACGGCGTCCTGAAGAAGGGCATGCGGGTCAAGTTCATGTCGAACAACACCCTGCACCACGTCGACCGCATCGGCGTGTTCCGCCCCGCCATGCAGGTGGTGGATGAGCTGGGGCCGGGCGAGATCGGCTTCCTCACCGCCTCGATCAAGCAGGTGCGCGACACCCGCGTCGGCGACACTATCACCAATGACCGCAATGGCACCGAAGAGGCGCTGCCGGGCTTCAAACCGGCCCAGCCAGTGGTGTTCTGCGGCCTCTTCCCGGTGGATTTAGCCGAGTTCGAAGACCTGCGCGACGCCATCGACAAGCTGGCCCTGAACGACGCCTCCTTCAGTTTTGAGATGGAAACCTCCGCCGCCCTCGGCTTCGGCTTCCGCTGCGGATTCCTTGGGCTTTTGCACCTGGAGGTGATCCGCGACCGGATCGAACGCGAATACAACATTGAGCTGATCACCACCGCGCCAAGCGTGATCTACCACGTCTACATGAAAGACGGGGAGATGATTGAGCTGCACAACCCCGCCGACATGCCCGACCCCTCCAAGGTCGGCCATATCGAGGAGCCGCGCATCAAGGCGACCATCCTGGTGCCGGACGACTACCTGGGCGACGTGCTGAAGCTCTGCCAGGACCGCCGCGGCATCCAGATGGACCTGTCCTACGCCGGCTCCCGCGCCATGGTGGTCTATGACCTGCCGCTGAACGAGGTGGTCTTCGATTTCTACGACCGCCTGAAATCGGTGACCAAGGGCTACGCCTCCTTCGACTACCAGATGACCGGCTACCGCGAGGACAACCTGGTCAAGATGTCTGTCTTGGTGAATGACGAGCCGGTCGATGCGCTCTCCACCATGGTCCACCGCGACCGGGCTGAGATGCGGGGCCGGGCAATGTGCGAAAAGCTGAAAGACCTCATTCCCCGCCACATGTTCAAGATCCCGATCCAGGCGGCCATCGGCGGCAAGGTGATCGCCCGCGAGACCCTGTCTGCCCTGCGCAAGGACGTGACCGCCAAATGCTACGGCGGCGACGCCACTCGGAAGCGCAAGCTGCTGGACAAGCAGAAAGCGGGCAAGAAGAAGATGCGCCAGTTCGGCAAGGTGGACATCCCGCAGGAGGCATTCATCTCGGCGCTCAAGATGGACTCTTGAATGTTGGATCTATCAGTGGTTGAGTGTGGCGGGGCTTCGGTCCCGCTTTTTTAATTTCTTGTGGGTTATAGTTTTGAAGAACAGGGGTTAAGAACTCGGTTTTGTGAGGCGCTTAACTTCTACTTGACTAACAGGCAGGTGGATTTTGGTGGAAATCGAAGGGGAGGGTTTTGTTACGGTAAAGTTCTCCGGAGTGCGCTTTGACGGAGGCAACTTACCTGTTTCATTACTCGACAACATTAAGTCGTACCAAGAAGTTCTCCTATTGTTGGCTGAGGAGGTTTGGAGAGAGCAGAATCCTGAAAGGAAGAAACTCCCCAAAAACTTTAAACGGAATTTGTCCCTATCTTTTTCGCATGTCCAAGATGGCAGCGCGGAAGCAGTGTTGCGTAGCGACGCATCAATAGATGCCGGGTTGCTTCCTGATGAGTATGCAATTGACTATCTAGCGCTTGCTCAGTCGCGGTTTCTTAAGGTCGCAAATGCAGCCAATGAGGATCGAAAAATTGAAGGCGTCCCACAGGCAGCGGTGGTTCACCTCAAGCGACTTCTTTCAGGTCTGAGAGAACAAGAGCAGATTGAAGTAATTTCACATAGCTCGTTCGACAGAAAAAGGAACCGAGCTCGGTTCTCTGACAGAACGTGTAACGCGCTGGTGGAGAGCGCTCAAGATAAATCTGTAGTCGAGGTTTCTGGTTTAGGGATCGTTCAGTCAATCCTGGATGCGACCGAAGAAATAGAAGTGTTATCCGAACACGGGAAGTTTAGGTATCCAGTTTCAAGAGAGGAAATTCGGTCGGGACAGTTTCCTATCGCGTCATTTATCGAGTTTTCAATCGAAGCGAAACTGCACCACAATGGGCACGTTCGGAGTGTTGAAGTTCCCAGAAGCGTAGAAAGGGTTGAAAAAAACTCGGAGTATTTAAGGTTATTCGAACGCCTCCAGCACATAGAGGGCCTGGTTGAGGGGTGGAAGAATGGAGTGGGGAGCGCGCCCTCGAAAAGAGCCTTGCAATGGGCGCGAGATTTGAGTGGTTTCATATGCTCAGTCTACACGCAGATTTCTACTTTTCCGGAGCTGGATGGAGGGATCAATATAGAGTTCTCAACTCGTGATATTGAAGTCCTTGTCATGTGTCGGGAAGAATATATTCGAATAGAGGCGTTCGATGAAACCGATGCGGACCCCGTAGAGCGTGTGTATTTTGGAATTTCTCCTAGGCTTCTGAAGGATTTGATCGACGTAAGGGAATTTATTTCGTGAGTGAAGACAAGATAGATGCATCTGAGCGACTTTTCAGGAACTTGCACCCAGACGACTATGATAACGGGCGAATAAATAGTTCAGCGTTCAATCCCTCACAGAACCATGATTTTAAACTTAGCACTGACAGATCCTCGATGATTGCCGCGCAAGAATCCTTTGATTTGTTTGTTTCATCCGGCCTCGAATCCATTGGCGTTTGCGGAGTGACTTGCAATGACTTCATATATGAATCCATTTCTTGCGCTCCTGATCCTATCCCCAACAACCCCGCTCATGCACTGGCGGATTATGCGCCTCATGGACCAAGTCAAAGAAGAAAAAAAGGCAGGAAACTCGCGAAGAGAGCCTTGGAGTATGGCTTTGATTATAGGCCCAAGTAGATTTTTTTCGGCTAATTCTTATGTGTTAAGGCCCGGTCGCCAGACCGGGCAGCGCCCGTCCCGTCCCCCACGGAGCGGGCGCTTCGCTTCCCACCCCGCCGGGCCGGGCGCTGCCCTCCGGGTGGGAAACTAACCTCACCACCCCGGCCAAAACCCGCCAACCCCCATGCGCCAACCTCCGCCGGTTCCGGCCTCCCACCACCCCTCCGGCTGAAAACCAACCGCAAAACTGCTATCCTCGCTCCAGCCAAACTTTCGGAGGATGGCCCCATGACACCCAAAACAGTGAAACTCACCACCCTGGCCGCGGCGCTGTGCCTGCTGGCCGCTCCGGCGCTCTCAGGCCAATGCCCGGCGGATATGGCCAAGATCGACGCGGCGATTGCCGCGGGCACCGATCTCAGCGAGGCCGATCTGGCCACGGTTCAGGAATTGCGCGACGAGGGCGAGGCCCTGCATGAGGGCGGCGATCATGCGTCCTCGGTCGCCATTCTGGCCGAAGCCAAGGCGATGCTGGGGATCGAATAGATCCGCAACAGAAAACGCCCGGCGGTCAGGCCGGGCGTTTCCCTCGAAAACCGCAAACCCCTACAGCGCGTCCTGCACGTCCTGCGCCGCGCCGCTGATCGCGTTGCCGGCCTTGGAAATATCGCGCCCCGCGCCCTTGGCGGTCTCGCAGGCTGCCAGCCCCAGCAGCATCAGCCCAACGGCAAAAATCCGGGTCATGTCAAAGGCTCCTTATGTCCGTTCATCCGTCTCTGTTCATCTGCCGGACTGTCTAGCAAGCCGCGGCGGGGCAGGCCAGCCGCTTCGCCGCGGCAGCAGCCTTGACGCATATCAAGGCCCGCCCGGCGCCCCCGGCCTAACCTGCCGCTGAACCGCAAAGGAGGGCAGAGACATGGACCTTTCCACCCGCAAACAGGCATTGGAGGCGCGCCGGGCAGAGCTGGCCGGGCATCTGACAGAGGTGGAGCACGCGCTGGATGCGCCGATGCCCAAGGACTGGGAGGACCGCTCCTCCGAGCGCCAGGGGGATGAGGTGCTGGAAAGCCTCGGCAAGGCAGAGCTGGATGAGCTGCGCGGCATTGACGCGGCGCTGGCGCGGATCCGGGCGGGGACCTATGGCGCTTGCGTGCGCTGCGGCGATCTGATTTCGGATGCGCGGCTGGACCTGCTGCCCGCGGCGCCGCTGTGCAAGACCTGCGCAGGCGCCGGCCCCGGCTGACCGGCCGTTTTCGGCTCAATCGCGGATTTACCAAAAGTTTGCAACTTATGGGGTAGTGCATTCCTTGTGAATCGCGAGTATCTTGATCTGGATCAAGGCTGCAGCCTTGCCCTTGCGGCAAGGTCCGCGAAAATTGAGCTGGAGGGTATGGACAATGGACTTTTCCGCCAGAAAACAATCGCTTGAGGTGCGCCGGACGGAGCTGGCGGGGGTGCTTTCCCACGCCGGGCTGGCGCCGGCAGCAGAGCTGCGCGGAGCTGGGACTGGAACCGGGATCGAAGCCGGGTCTGCGCTGGCATCACGGGCTGCGGTCCCGGCCCGCGCCGGGCTCGAGGAGCTGCGCCGGATTGATGCCGCCTTGGCGCGTTTGCGCGAGGGGTCGTATGGCTATTGCCAGATCTGCGGCGATGACATGGGCGACGACTGGCTGGACCAGCGCCCGGCCTCTCCTTTCTGCAAAAGCTGCGCGCTTTAACGGGCGTCTTCACAGGAAGCATTCCGGCAGCCGGCCGCCCGCGGGGCGCGCCGGCTGTTCGGCGTGCCGGCGCCGTGCAGTTGCCCCGCTGCAGCGCTGCACTACTTTAGGTATTCGCGCAAAAGGCCCCGTTGCCGTGGTGCCCGGGATATGTCACAACCTGCCTGACCGACTGAACAAATGAGTTTAGCAGATGCCAGAATTCACTGAGCGCCGCCGCATGATGGTGGACACCCAGATCCGCCCGTCGGATGTCACCAAATACCCGATCATTGATGCGATGCTGGCGGTTCCGCGCGAACAGTTCGTGCCGGATTCCCAGCGCGAGGCGGCCTATGCCGACCAGAATGTGGACCTGGGACAGGGCCGGGTGCTGGTGGAGCCGCGCACCCTGGCCAAGATGCTGGATGCGGTGGATCTGCAGAACGACGAACTGGTGCTCGATGTGGCCTGCGGGCTGGGCTACTCCACCGCGGTGGCCGCCCGGGTGGCGCAGATGGTGATCGGCGTCGAGGAAGACGAGGACATGGCAAACGACGCGCAGGCGCTGCTGTCGGAAACCGGCGCGGACAATGCAATCGTCCACACCGGCCCGCTGGCCGAAGGCGCGGCAGAGCATGGCCCTTATGACGTGATCCTGGTGCAGGGCGGGGCCGGGGAACTGCCCGCGGCGCTGCTGGACCAGCTCAAGGACGGCGGCCGGATCGCCGCGCTGATGATGACCGGCGCCCTGGGCGAGGTGAAAATCGGCTACAAAAGCGGCGGCCAGCTGTCCTGGCGCTTTGCGTTCAACGCCAGCGCCCCGGTGCTGCCGGGCTTTGCCGCGGCCCGCGAATTTGCGCTCTGACCTTTTGGGGCAGGCCGCGCAGCAGCCGGTCCGGCCGGCTGCGTGAACAGGACTGAGGCCGGGCGCCCTGTGCGGGGCGGCCGGAATGCATAAAACAAAAACCGCGGCTGGCGGCGCGGCAAAAGATAAGGCAACCGATGCGAATGAAATTTCCGGCGAGTGTGTTTAAAGCTTTTGTTTTTGCCGGCGGCGTGGCCGCCACCGTGCTGGTGCCGCTGAAGGCCGCGGCTGACAACCTGTCCGATGCAATGATCGGCGCCTATAAGACCAGCGGCCTGCTGGAGCAGAACCGGGCGCTGCTGCGCGCCGCGGACGAGGATGTGGCGATTGCGGTGTCCCGCCTGCGGCCGCTGATCGAATGGACCATCACCGCCAGCCATACCTATTCCCGCGGCACCAACAGCCTGGGCGCGTTCAGCGAAAACACCAGCAATGACCTGGCGACCCAGCTGCAGCTGACCCAGCTGCTTTATGACGGCGGTGAAACCCGGCTGCGCAAACTGGCCGCCCAGGAACTGGTGCTGGCCGCCCGCCAGCAGCTGCTCAGCATCGAGCAGCAGGTGCTGTTCAACGCCGTGCAGGCCTATGTCGGCGTGCTGCAGGCGCAGGAAAACGTCGCCCTGCGCCGCAACAACCTGCGCCTGCTGCAGGAAGAGCTGAAGGCCGCCCAGGACCGGTTCGAAGTGGGCGAGGTGACCCGCACCGATGTCGCCCTGGCCGAAAGCCGGGTGGCGGCGGCGCGCGCCAACCTGACCGATGCCGAAGGCACCCTGCTGACCAGCCGCGCCACCTATCTGCAGGTTGTCGGCAACGTGCCGGGCGCCATTGCAGGCCAGCCGCGGCTGCCGTCCCGCGCGGTCTCGATCGACCAGGCGCAATCCATCGCGGTGCGCAACCAGCCGGACCTGCTGGGCCAGCAGCACGCGGTCAAATCCGCCGATTACCTGGTGGCCGCCGCCGCCAAGGCGCTGGGGCCAAGCGTCAGCTTCCGCGCCACTGCAGGCCTCAGCGAGGATGTGAACGACGGCACCGGCGTCAGCTCGGACGCCTCCGCCTCGGTTATCCTGTCGCAGGAGCTTTATGCCGGCGGGCGCAATGCAGCGACCCGGCGCCGGGCAATTGCCAGCGCGGACGCAGAGCGCGGTGCGCTGATCAACACCCAGCGCGCCGTGCGCCAGAACGTCAGCGCCGCCTATTTCAACGTGGAAACCGCGCGCGCCACCCTGATTTCCGCCAATGAGCGCGTCCGCGCCTCCAAGGTCGCCTTTGACGGCATCCGCGAAGAGGCCACCCTGGGCGCCCGCACCACGCTGGATGTTCTGCAAGCAGAGCAGGAGTACCTGGACGCGCAGACCGAACAGGTCAACTCGCGCGCAAGCCAGGCCACTGCCGCCTATCAGCTGCTGCAGGCACAGGGTCTGCTGACCGCCGAACACCTGGGCCTTGCGGTGGAAATCTATGACCCCACGCTCTACTACAACCTGGTCAAGGACGCGCCCGCTCAGCACAGCAAGCGCGGCAAGGATCTGGACCGGGTGCTCAAGGCCTTGGGGCGGAACTGACAATTCATCCTATCTGTTGTGCGGTGACGGGAAGGCCGTTACACTCTGACTCAAGAGGCAAGAGTGGTTTATAAAATGTCCGACCCAGTTACCCATGCTGAGATTGAAGATGTATTGTCCTCGATCCGCCGCCTGGTGAGCGAAGACACCCGCGGCGAACCTGCAGCACCGGAACCTGCCGCCCGGCTGGTTCTGACACCCGCCCTGCGGGTGCAGGAGACGGAACCTGAGGTTGCAGAGCCTGACATTGCGGAACCTGAGCAGGGTTTTGCGGAGCCTGACCAGGACAGTGCAGGGGCAGGGGCGGATCCATTGGCCGTGCCGCAGGATCAGACCGCCGAGGCCCCGGTAGACCCCGCAACCGCTTTGCAGTTCGAACATCCCATTGCCTTCCGGCACCATCGCATCAGCCAGCCAGAAGCAGAAGCAGAAGCAGAAGCAGAAGCAGAAGCAGAAGCAGAAGCTGAGCCTGAGCCTGAGGCCGGACCTGCAGTCCCGGAAACCGCTGAATTCGATCCAGCGGCAGAGGACGCGCAGCCTCAGAATTGGGACGTTGCGCCGCAAACTGCGGCGGCTGAACCGCGTGTGGAGGCCGAAGCACCTGCTGAGGAGGAGGAGCTGAGGGCTGAACCGTCTGCGGCCGCCGCGCAGGCACCCTGGGCGGACCCGGCTGCTACGCTTTTTGCCGCTGCAGCAGGCGCCGCGCCGGACAGCGCGCCAGCGGGCAGCGCAACGGACGAACCCGCGGCAGACACCGCGGACCGCGGGACCGCAGGCGCCCGCGCGGCATCTGTGGTGCGCAAGATCGCTGAGCTGGAGGCCCGCGGCAGCCGCAGCCAGGAGGACGCGCCCCAGCATTGGGAACCGGACAGCAAGACCGAGGGCCCCTTTGCCAGCGCAGCTGCCGACACCACCATCGCCTGGCAGGATGAGCCCGCTGCAGCCCCCCGTGCTGCCAAAGCGGCGCAGGACGGCGGTGCCAGCCAGGCGCCGGAGCCGGGCGTCAACGACGGCGATGCGATACCCCGCGCAGAAGACGTGGCAGAGGCTGCCTTTACCGGCGCCGCGCTGGAGGCGCTTGGTGAGGGCGGCGACAGCTATCTGGACGAGGACAGCCTGCGCGATCTGGTCGCCTCCATCGTCCGCGAGGAACTGCAGGGCCCCTTGGGCGAGCGCATCACCCGCAACGTGCGCAAACTGGTCCGCCGCGAAATCCACCGCGCCCTGGCTGCCCACGATCTGCTTTGATCCGGGCCGGGGCGGGATCAGGTTTCCGCTTCCGGCTCAAGAGAATAAGGGGGAGGAGCCTCCCCCTTTCCCAATTCCCTTCGCAGCCGGATGCCTATGGCGGACAAGCTTCCGCATCAAGGACGCTGCGCGCCAGCAAATCTGGCAAATCCTAGACGCAGAACCCTGTCCGCCATCTGACGGCATCAGCGAAGGCGCCGGAGAAAGGGGAAGGCGGCCCGCCCCGCGGCTGCGGTCAGGCCCGCACCGGTTGCGCCAGCACCAGCAGCTGATCCAGGTCCATGTAACGCTCCAGGTGATCGGCCAGCGCGTCCAGGGTGGCGTCGACCCCGTCTTCGTAACCGGCCAGGCTTTCATGCCCCAGCGATGCCAGCACGCTGGCGCGGAAGGCGTCTGCGGAAAACAGACCGTGCAGGTAGGAACCCTTGACGCGCCCATCAGCTGAGGCCGCGCCTTCCGGGCGGCCATCAATGCTCAGCCAGGCCCGCGCGCAATCGGCACCTGTGGTGCGGCCCATGTGGATCTCATAGCCGCTGACAGCCAGGTTGCCGTCGCGGGTCACTGCCTCGGTCAGCGTCACCCGCTTTTCGCCGGCCATAACCGTGTGCACATCCAAGAGGCCAAGGCCGTCAACCTTGCCGGGCCGCCCGTCGACACCTTCGGGGTCGTCAATGGTCTTGCCCAGCATCTGATAGCCGCCGCACAGGCCCAGCACATGGCCGCCGCGGCGGTGGTGCGCCAGGATGTCGATGTCCCAGCCCTGCGCACGCAGGTAGTTGAGGTCGCCGATGGTCGACTTGCTGCCGGGCAGGATCACCAGATCCGCATCGCCGGGCAGGGCGCGCCCCGGCGGCACGATCTCTACCGTCACTTCCGGCTCGGCGGCCAGCGGGTCCAGATCGTCGAAATTCGCCATCCGCTCCAGCTGCGGCACCACCACCTTGCAGGCGCCGCCCTGGCGCGAGGCGATATCCATCATGTCCTCGGCCGGCAGCTTCCAGGCATCCCAGAACCACGGCACCACCCCCAGGCTGGGCCAGCCGGTGCGCGCGGCAATGTCGTCGCGGCCGCCGTCAAACAGGCTCAGGTCGCCGCGGAAGCGGTTGACCATGAAGCCGACAACCCGCTCCAGATCCTGCGGTTCCAGCACCGCATGGGTGCCGACGATCTGTGCAATCACCCCGCCGCGGTGGATGTCGCCGGCAATCACCACCGGCACCTCTGCCGCGCAGGCAAAGCCCATATTGGCAATATCGTTCTTGCGCAGGTTGGTCTCAGCGGGTGATCCTGCGCCCTCGATCAGCACCAGATCGGCATCGGCTGCCAGCCGGTGAAAGCTCTCCAGCGCCGCCTCCAGCAGGCCGGACTTGTCACGCATGAACGACCCCGCGCCTTGGGTGCCGCGGCGCTTGCCCTGCACGATCACCTGGGCGCCGGTATCCGTCTCAGGCTTCAAAAGCACCGGGTTCATATCGGTATGGGGCACGCGCATCGCAGCCCGCGCCTGCAGCGCCTGCGCCCGGCCGATTTCCCCGCCCTCGGGCGTGACGGCGGCGTTGTTGGACATGTTCTGCGGCTTGAACGGCGCCACCTTCAGCCCGCGCCGCACATAGGCGCGTGCCAGCCCCGCCACCAAAAGCGACTTGCCGACATTGCTGCCGGTGCCCTGGATCATGATTGCGCGTGCCATCAACCGCTCCCTGCCTGTGCCCCGCCGTTCTGGGGCCTGCATAGCAGGTTAGACGCCCCCGTCCATGGGGGCTGTGCCGCAAGCGTCCCGCAGGCGCCGCCGCGCGACAGGCTGACGCCGCGGAAAGCCCCAGCGCGCAAAAGAAAAACGCGCCCCATTGGGACGCGCTTTTCGAAACTGCAGGCAGAGGCTCTTAGGCGGCTTCAGCCTGCGCAGCGTTGCGGCGTTCGCTTTCTTCACGCGACAGCGCAACCGAGGTCCGCACACCGCGGCCCACAAAGTCCATCAGGCCTTCCACAACCCGTTCGTTCGGGTCGATACCGGCGCAGGACAGCACTTCGCGGCCATCGCGCGAGCGTGCCCAGCGGGCGATCTGTTCCGGGCCATTGCCGTATTTCTTGTCGTCGGCGATGGCATCATCCAGTGCGGCCAGGACAACCGCAGCAAACAGTTTGCGGGCACGGTTGCCTTGCTCGTTATTATAAGCGGTGCCGTCTACGAAATCTCGCATCTCGTATCCCTTGTTGTTCTTGCTATTGCAATTTTCGGCGTAGCGCTGCTTATGGCGGAATTGTGACGATTCGGATAGAGCGCAGATGCATAGCTTTCATGCAAATTGCGCATACCTTATTCACTCATCTTCCACACTATATCCTTGTCTTGCCAGCGCTCAGCCCGCCAGATATAGGGTCTTGCAAATTATCATCAACCATCTGAAAGGCATTTTCCCATGCCCAAGATCAACGGCAACGAAATCCGTCCCGGCAATGTGCTGGAACATAATGGCGGCCTTTGGGCAGCGGTGAAGGTCGACCACGTCAAGCCCGGCAAGGGCGGCGCATTCGCCCAGGTCGAGATGCGCAACCTGCGCAACGGCTCCAAGCTCAATGAACGCTTCCGTTCCGCAGACAAGGTGGAGCGCGTCCGCCTGGAGCAGAAAGACCAGCAGTTCCTTTATGAGAGCGACGGCATGCTGGTGTTCATGGACGCCGAGACCTATGAGCAGATCGAACTGCCTGCGGAACTGCTGGGCGACCGCCGCCCGTTCCTGCAGGACGGCATGACCATCGTGGTTGAATTCTACGAATCCGAGGCGTTGAACGCGACCGTGCCGCAGAAAGTCACCTGCAAGATCGTCGAGACCGAGCCGGTCGTTAAGGGCCAGACCGCGGCCAACTCCTTCAAGCCCGCGATCCTGGACAACGGCGTCAAGGTGATGGTGCCGCCGTTTGTCGGCCAGGACGAGATGATCGTGGTGAACACCGAGACCATGGAATACTCCGAGCGCGCCTGAACAGGGCTGCGTCCCGGAAGACGGAAAAGCCGCCCTCCCTCGGGGGCGGCTTTTTCTGTATCTGCGCGGCGCCCAAGACTTTTCAGAAAAGTCTTGGCAAAAGTTTTCACAAAACTTTTGCGCGGGCTGCCCAATGGATCACCCGGCAGGCAGCGTCAGGCTGAAGCCGCATTCATCCATCATCTTGCCATAGGCCGCAGTAAACCCGCTGAGCGAGGCCTCGTAGAACATGTCGCTGCCCGACCAGATCTCCACCCAGCGGCCCTGTCTCATCGCCTGCAGCATTGGCAGGTGATCCCGGAACTGCAGCACGCTTTCCGCCTCCGCCAGGCCTTCTTCATTGATCCAGGCGTTGATCCCGGCTGCGATGGAAAACGTCCGGTCGAAGTCAAAGATGAAATCCACCGTGCCGCCCTGCTGCATCAGCGTCGGGTAATGGCGCGGCGCATATTCCTGCACCCTGGCCATCGGGTAGAAGGCGGGCGGGCCGGCATCGCCGGAAAACACCTCCAGCATTAACAGCGGATCGCCATCGCCGCCGGTCCAGGCGCGGCAGGCCGTATAGCTGTCCTGCTCCGTCTCATGCGGTTCGGTGGCGGCGTGCCAGTCCTTGAAACTCCAGTAGCCCGCCCAGGCAGGAGAGGCCGCCAGCACGGCGAAGCAAGCTGCAAACATCAGACGCATCAACTACCCTTTCAGCAAGTCCGGCGGAAACCCTAACGCAATCACGTGAACAGAGGCTTGTCAGAAGCCCAGCACCTCCAGCCGCGCCTCCACCATGCCGCGATAGCCGCTGCCGAACAGCCGCAGATGCACCAGCGCGGGCCACAGCTGATAGAGGGGGCGGCGCGCCTCGTGTCCCGGCTCCAGCGCACCGTATGTGCTGTGAAACGCGGCAGGCGGCGCGCCAAACAGATGCAGCATTGCCAGATCCACCTCGGCGTCGCCCCAGTAACAGGCCGGGTCGATCAGATAGGCGGCGGGTCCGCTGAACAGCACATTGCCGCTCCACAGATCGCCATGCAGCAGGGCGGCAGGCGGTGCTGCGGGCAGCAGTTCAGGCAGGCGCTTGCACAAGGCCTCAACCCGCAGCCGCAGGTCGCGGGGCAGGGCGTCCGGGGCTGCCAGCAGGCGGCGGCTGGCCCAGAACTCCGCCCAGTTTTCCAGTGGCGTGTTGGGGATCGCCACCGGGCCAAAGGCATAACCCTCCGCCCAGCCATAGTGCGGCCCGGTTGCGGAATGCAGCTGCCGCAGCGAATGCCCCAGCGCCTGCCAGCCTGCGGCGCCGGCCGCGGTCTCCTCCAGCGCTTCCATCAGCAGCACCTGACCGGCGGCGCCCAGAACCTCGGGCGCAGGCGCGCCCGCGTCCCGGATCGCGCGCAGCATCGCAGCCTCCACCGCAACCAGCGGGCCGGTCTTGGCCACCACGTGGCGGCCGTCCGTCAGCTCCAGAAGCTGAACCTCCGATAGATCGCCGCCATGGAGCGGGCGGGCGCGCAAAACCTCGGCGCCCAGCAGGGACAGAACGGTGTCGTTCAGCCCGCTCACGCGTGCCAGGTGACGCGGGCGTCCCCGGCCTGCATCTCCCCCTTGGCGCGGTCAAACCGCAGATAGGCAATGCCTTTGCCGTCCGACTGGGTGAACAGCGTGCCCACGGGTTTGCCGCCTGCGGTGATCTCCGTCCCCACCGGCGCCGCGCCCTCGACCTCTACCGTGCGCAGCCCCTTGCGCAGTTCGGTCTTGTGCTTCATCCGCGCGGTCACCTCCTGGCCGACATAGCAGCCCTTGCGGAAATCAACCCCGTTCAGCGCCTCGAACCCGGCCTCCAGGATATAGCTCTCCGGCCCCAGCTCGACGCCTGTTTCGGGGATGCAGTGCGCCACCCGGATCGCGTCCCAGTCGCTGCCGTCATCACCGCCCTCAGCCCCATAAAGCCGCCAGCCCATATCCGCGTGGCGCGGATCAGCCAGCGCGCCCTCCGGCCTCTCCCCGGTGCCGCGTTTTACCTGCAGCTCCGTCATCTCCACCTGCACATCGGCGCGCAGCCGGTACATGTTCAGCCGCTTCATCAGCCCCTCGGCCAAGGACGCCTCCACATCCAGCAGCACCGCATCGCCGTCGGCGGCCAAAAAGAAATCCGCGATGTATTTGCCCTGCGGCGTCAGCAGCGCCGCATAGACCAGCCCCGCCTCCAGCCGGTCCACATTGCTGGTGACAAGCCCCTGCAGGAAGCTCTTGGCGTCGCTGCCACTCAGGCGCAGGATGCGGCGGTCGGTCATCTGGTCTCTCCAAAGGCGTTTCACTGCTTGGCCCAGTGATATAGGAAGCAGGGCGGAAGAAAACAGCAAATCCGACTCAAGGAGCCCCCATGCCCGCGCCGGTCAGCATCGTGATCCCCACCCTGAACGCGGCTGAGGAGCTGCCCGCCACGCTGGAGCATCTGATGGAAGGGCTGGCAGCCGGGCTGATCCGCGAACTGGTGGTGAGCGACGGCGGCTCCACCGACGCCACCCGCGCCATTGCTGAAGCGGCGGGCGCCGAATGGATCAGCGGCGCGCCCTCGCGCGGCGGCCAGCTGCGCCGGGGCTGCGCGGCAGCGCAGGGCGGGTGGCTGCTGGTGCTGCACGCCGACACCCATCTGCAGCCGGGCTGGGCCGCATCGGCGGCGCAGCATCTGGCAGAGGGGCAGGGCAGCCCTGCCTGTTTCCGCCTGAAATTCAGGGCGCGCGGGCTGATGCCCGCCTGGGTGGCTGGCTGGGCCAACCTGCGCACACACCTGTTCCGGCTGCCTTACGGCGACCAGGGGCTGCTGATCCGCCGCGAAACTTATGAGGCCGCGGGTGGCTACCCGGACCAGCTGCTGATGGAGGACGTGGCGTTGGTGCGCTGCCTCGGCACCATAACGCTGCTGCCCTGCGCGGCACTGACCAGCGCCGCGCGCTACCAGCGCGCAGGCTGGCTGCGGCGCGGCACGCGCAACCTTTGGACGCTGATGCGGTATTTTCTGGGGGTAAAGCCGGAAACCCTGGCAAAGTCCTACAGCAAGTAACTGTTTTGCCCGGCCCTCAGCATGAAACGGAATCCGTTTAGCCAAACACCTTCTTCGCAAAGCGGCGGAACCAGCGTTCCTTGCCGCGCCGGGCGCCGCCGGGCACCTGCTCCGCCTGGGCTGCAATGCCCGCGGTATCCACCACCGTCTTGCCGTCCTGGAATTGCAGCCGGTAAAGATCGGCATAAAGCCCGCCGCGCGCCAGCAGCTCGTCATGGCTGCCCTGATCCACCACCTGGCCGCGGTCCATCACCACGATCTTGTCGGCATTGCGGATCGTCGACAGCCTATGCGCAATCACCAGCGTGGTGCGTCCGCCCGCCAGCCTGTCCAGCGCCTTCTGCACCACCTTCTCGGACTGCGCATCCAGGGCTGAGGTCGCCTCGTCCAGCAGCAGCACCGGCGTGTTGCGCAGCAAGGCCCGCGCAATCACCACCCGCTGCCGCTGGCCCCCCGACAGGGCAGAGCCGCGCGGCCCCACCCGTGTCTCCAGCCCGTGTTCCAGCTTGGGCAGGAAATCCGCCACATGCGAGGCCTCCAAGGCGGCCTGCAGTTCCTCGTCGCTCACATCGGTGCGGCCCAGCACGATGTTCTCGCGCAGGGTCTCGTCAAACAGCATCGCATCCTGGGTGACGACCGAAAACAGCCCGCGCAGATCGGCGGTGTTCAGGTCGCGCACCTCAACACCGCCCACGGTGACAGAGCCCGCCTGCGGGTCCACCATCCGGGTCAGCAGGTTGAAGATCGTCGATTTGCCGGCCCCCGACGCACCCACCAGCGCGGTGGTCTTGCCAGCCTCCGCCTCCAGCCCCAGCCCGTTCAGGATCTGCGCATCGCCATAGCTCAGGTCCACCGCCTCAAGCCGGATCGCGGGCAGGCCCTGCGGCGCCGGTTTCGGCTCCTCCGGCTCGCTCAGCAGGATCGGCGCGTCCAGCAGTTCCTTGATCCGCTCCAGCGCCGCCGCCGCGCCCTGCCACACGCCTGAAATATTGGCCAGCCGCCGCATCGGCTCAAACGACAGCCCGATCGAGGTGAAGAAGCTCATGAACTGGCCGACGGTCTTTTCGCCCGCAATGATCTCGTTGCCGCCATAAAGCAGCACCGCCATGAAGCCGACACCGGCCATAATGTCGGTCATGCCCGAAATCGAGGAGGTGCCAAAGGCCGCCTTGACCTCGGATTTGACAAATTCGTCCTGCCGCTCGCCAAAGCGGCGGGTCTGATACTCTTCCAGCCGGTTCAGCTTGACCGGCACGATGCCGTGGAAAATCTCGTCCAGCCTTGTGGCCAGATCAGCGCCCAAATCGCGGGCGCGCGACGCCTTCTTGCGCACATAGCGCTGGATGGTGGAGATCGGCAGCAACAGCACCGGCACCCCGATCAGCAGGATCAGCGTCCAGCGCCAGTCGATGCTGAAGGCCACGCCCAGCACCGCCACCAGTGCCACCAGATCACGGCCCGCGCCGGTGATCACCGCCTGCCAAACCGCATTGATCGCGCCCACGTCGCTTTGCACCCGCTGCAGCAGCAGCCCCGGCGGGTGCTGCTGGTGAAACGCCGGGTCCTGGCGGATCAGGCGGGCCAGCATGTCCTTGCGCAGATGCGCGGCAGAGGTCTGCGACACCTTGCTCAGCAGCACCTTCTGGGTGACGCTGGAGACGCCGCGCAGGGTGAAGATCGCCAGGAACGCCAGGCTGACCCAGACCAGCGCATTTGTGTTGCCCGCAACAAACACCAGGTCGAACATCGGCTGCATCATATAGCCAAGCGCGCCCATGGTGGCGCCCTCCACCAGCATGAAGACCACGGCAATGCCCAGCAGACCGATGTAGTGGCGCAGGTATCCGCGCCACAGCCAGCCGAACAGCTCTTTTGAGGACTTGTGCGGTTTCTGGCTCATCTCGGCGCTTTCCGGCGGGAAATTCGTGTCATTGCGGGCCTTTCCCTGTCGTTCCAGCGCCATTTAAGCAGCTGGGGGGCAGGGCGCAAGCACTTCGCCGTGACCCTGCGTCAGCGGGAATTGACCCTGCGCCGCTGCCGGCTACTGTGCCGCCATGGATCAACTGCGGCGGCTTTCTTCCCGCCCGCGCCGCAAGGAACATCAGACATGAGCGGATCACTGAACGTATCGGCAGGCCGGCCCTATCTGGCGATCCCGGGCCCGTCGGTTGTGCCCGATCAGGTGCTGCAGGCCATGCACCGCCCGTCGCCCAACATCTATGCCGGCGAGCTGGTAGAGATGACCGCCGCCCTGATCCCGGACCTGCGCCGGGTGGCGCGCACGGATCATCACGCGGCGATCTATATCGCCAACGGCCACGGCGCCTGGGAGGCGGCGCTGCAGAACACCCTGCAGCCCGGCGACCGCGTTCTGGTCCCCGCCTCGGGCCGCTTTGCCATCGGCTGGTCGGAAATGGCCCAGGGGCTGGGGATCGAAACCGAGGTGCTCGATTTCGGCACCAGCGCCCCCTGGGACATGGGCCGCATCGCCGAAGCGCTTACCGCTGACACGGGCCACCGCATCAAGGCAGTGCTGGGCGTGCATGTTGACACTTCCAGCTCGATCCGCAACGACATCGCGGCCCTGCGCCGCCTGCTGGATGCGGCAGGCCACCCGGCGCTGCTGATGGCCGATTGCATCGCCTCTTTGGGCTGCGAGCAATTCGAGATGGACGATTGGGGCGTCGACGTGATGGTCACCGCCAGCCAGAAGGGGCTGATGATGCCGCCTGGTATCAGCTTCGTGTTCTTCAACGACCGTGCCGCCGCGGCGCGGGCCGCATTGCCGCGCATCAGCCGCTACTGGGATTGGGAACCGCGCGCCAACCCGGAGGAGTTCTACCAGTATTTCGGCGGCACCGCGCCCACCCATCACCTCTATGGCCTGCGCGCGGCGCTCGATATGATCCACGGCGAAGGCATTGAAAACACGTGGGAACGCCACGCTCATCTGGCCCGCGCCATCTGGGCCGCCTGCGAGGCCTGGGGCGCGGACGGCCCGCTGCGGATGAATGTGGCGGACCGGTCTTTGCGCTCCCACGCGGTCACCGCACTGCACATCGGCGCGCCGGATGGCACCCGGCTGCGCGGCTGGGTGGAGCAGAACCTGGGCCTGACCCTGGGCATCGGCCTTGGCATGGCGGCCCCAAAAAGCCCGGAATGGCACGGCTATTTCCGGCTGGGCCACATGGGCCATGTGAACGGTCAGATGGTGATGGGTCTTCTGGGCGGCATTGAAACCGGCCTCACCGGGCTGGACATCCCGCACGGATCAGGCGCGCTGGAGGCCGCTGCGCACGTCCTGGCGGGCCGCTGAATGCTGGCGCGCCATTGAATACCAGCGGGCCGCTGAGGCCCCGTTTGCAAAAGCCGCCCCCGTCTGCAAAACCCGGCTCCCGTTTGCAGCGCCGGGCGTGCGCGGGCGTCACGCCTTTTGCGAATTCAGGCGGATTTCCAGCCTGGTGATGAGATGGTTGATCAGCACCGCCAGCACCAGCACGGGCACCAGCCCGTAAATCACCCAGACCACAAAGAAGATCCACATCAGGTTGATCCCGGCAAACATGATGGCAGCGGTAAAGAAATCCGGCATTGCGTCCGGCAGTTCAGGGTCACGCATGACAATTCTCCCGGTGTTACCCTTTGATGGTAGCCCGGAAGGGGTGAATGTCCGGTAAAACTGCCGCGATCACAGCGCCTGCCGGCAGGTTTCAGCCGCCGCCCTCAGCCCGCCCGCGCTGCGGCCAGCGCCTGCGGCAGCGCCGCGGCAAAGGCGTCCAGCTCCGCCTCCGGCCCGCAGCTCACCCTTATGCAGCGGTTCTGCGGCGCGGCAAAGGGCATCCGCACAAAGATCCCCTGATCTACCAGCCCCTCCAGCACCATCTTGGCAAAGGCCCCGTCCCGGCCGCAGTCGATTGCCACGAAATTGGTGGCAGAGGGCAGGGCGGCCAGCCCGTTCTCTGCCGCAATTTCTGCAATCCGCACCCGCGCAGCCTCAATCTGCGCCAGCACCTTTGCCAGCCAGTCCTGATCCTGCAGCGCCGCCAGCGCCCCCGCCTGCGCCGCCCGGTTCATGCCAAAGTGATTGCGCACCTTGTTGAAGGCGGCAATCAGCTCCGGATGGCCGATGGCATAGCCCGCCCGCGCGCCCGCCATGCCATACGCCTTGGAAAAGGTCCGCATCCGGATCACCCGCGCATCATCGGCACTGATGGGCGCGGCGGTGCCCTCCGGCGCGCATTCCACATAGGCCTCGTCCAGCAGCAGCAGGCAGCCATCGGGCAGATGGTTCAGCGCCGCGGCAATCTCCGCGCCCTGGTGCCAGCTGCCCATCGGGTTGTCCGGATTGGCCAGATAGACGATCTTGGCATCCACCTCAGCCGCCCTGGCAAACAGCGCCTCAAAATCCTCGCGGTCGTCCTTGTAAGACACCGTGTGGATCACCCCGCCAAAGCCCGCCGCATGGTAGTTGAAGGTCGGGTACGCCCCCAGCGACGTGACCACCGCATCGCCCGGCCCAACCAGCAGCCGCAGCAGATAGCCCAGCAGCCCGTCAATGCCTTCGCCCACGATGATATGCGCCGGGCTCACCCCGTGATGACCCGCCAGCGCCTGGCGCAGCTCATGGCTCTCCGGGTCGCCGTATTTCCAGATCTCTGCCGAGGCCTGCGCCATCGCTTCCAGCGCCCGGGGCGAGGGGCCGAAGATATTCTCATTTGCCCCCAGCCGCGCGGCAAACGCCGCGCCGCGGGCGCGCTCCTGTGTCTCGGGGCCGACAAACGGCACGGTGGCGGGCAGGGATTGCGCAAGCGGGGTGTAGCGGGGACCAGTCATGGCGGCAGATAACCCCAAGCCGCCAGGCGGAGCAAGGCTTGCGTCCCGCCCGCTGCCTGCGCAGTCTGCCCCCAGTTCAACAAGGATTCTTTCATGCGCATTGCCCTGGCCCTGCCGGCCGCCGCCCTCGGCTACCTCCTGTTCTGGCCGGTGCCGGTCGAGCCCATCGCATACACCCCGCCCGAGGCCCCCGGCTTCACTGGCGCCTACGCGGAAAACAATGCGCTGGACGCGGCCGGGCTGGTCCATCTGCCGGAGGGAGACTTGGGGCCGGAGGACATCGCCCGAACCCCGGACGGCGCCATCTACACCACCAGCCTCGCAGGCAATCTCTACCGCATCGACGGGGCTGAGCCGGTGCTGGCGGACAGTCTCGGCGGCCGCCCGCTGGGGCTCAGGGGCGGCCCGGACGGCGCGCTTTATATCGCCGACAGCTTCCGCGGCATCCTGCGCTGGTCCGGCCCCGGCAGGCTGGAGGTGGTGGCGGACAGCGTGGGCGGCGCCCCGATCGTCTATGCCAACCAGCTGGATGTCGCCCGCGACGGCACCGTCTATTTCTCCAACTCGTCGGACCGCTTCGACCCGGAAACCCTGGGCGGCACCAAGCCAACTTCGATCTTGACGATCTGGGAGCAGTCAAACACCGGCTATGTGGCGCGGATCAAACCGGACGGCACCGTGGAAAAAATCGCCACCGGCTTTGTCTACACCAATGGCATTGCCCTCTCGCCGGACGAAGACTTCCTGCTGATCAACGAAACAGGCCGCGCCCGCGTCCACCGGCTCTGGCTCAAAGGGCCGCGCGCGGGCGAGCAGGAGCTGTTCCTCGATAACCTCCCCGGCTACCCCGACAATCTGGAGGCCCAGGGCGACGGCACCTATTGGCTCGCCTTCGCCAGCCCGCGGGTGCCGTCGGAAAAACTGATGCCTTACCCGTTTTTGCGCAAAATCATCTGGCGCCTCGGCCCGATGGTGCGCCCGGCGCCCATCCACCGCGGCATGATCATCCAGGTCGACGGGCAGGGCAACGTGCTGCGCACGCTGCAGGACCCGGACGGGCGCCTCGGCGTCACCACCGGCGGCAGGGTGATGGACAGGCAGCTCTACATCATGACCCTCGACTCGCCGTTCTTCGCCCGGATGCCGCTGCAGCCCAGACCCTGACCCCGCGCCCCTGACCTCAGGTAGGGCTGGCATGTCCGCCGCTTCCGGGGCAGGCTGGGCCTAAAGCGGACCAGGGGGAGCAGCCATGAAGAAAGTCACCACCGGCTACAAGGACCACATCGCCTATGTGACGCTGGCCCGCCCGGACAAGCACAACGCGCTTGATGAGGAGATGATCGAGGCGATCATCGCCGCAGGCCAGGAGGTGGCCGCCTCGGACGCCCGCGCAGTGGTGCTCTCGGGCGCCGGCAAGAGCTTCTGCGCGGGCCTCGACATGGCGGCACTGGCCGGCTTTGCGCAGCGCGACCTCAGCACTCTGCTCATGGAGCGCACCCACGAAGACGCCAATGCCTTCCAGGAGGTGGCGATGATCTGGCGGCGGCTGCCCATGCCGGTGATCGCAGCCCTCCACGGCGCCTGTTTCGGCGGCGGGTTGCAGATCGCGCTGGGCGCCGACATCCGCATTGCCCACCCCGACACGCAGCTCTCGGTGATGGAGATGAAATGGGGCCTGATCCCTGATATGGGCGGCATGGCGCTCTTGCCGCGGCTGCTGCGCTCCGACGTGCTGCGCCGCCTCACCTGGACGGCTGAGAAGGTGGCGGCCCAGCAGGCGCTGGACTGGGGGCTGGTCACCGAACTGGCAGGCAGCCCGCTCAGCCGCGCCAATGCGCTGGCCCAGGAAATCGCCGCCCAAAGCCCCTCTGCCGTGCGCGCCGCCAAACGGCTGATCGCCTATGCCGAAAGCGGTGCCGCCCAGGCCGATGTGCTGCTGGCCGAAAGCGCCGAACAGCTGGATCTGATCGGCAAGCCCGACCAGATCGAGGCGGTGGCAGCAGGGCTGCAGAAACGCCCGCCCGATTTCGGCTGACGCGCACCGCCGGGCTTCTTTCTGGTCAAAAATACTCATTGCCCCGCATCCCGCGGGTGGCACGGCCGGCGGCTGCGGACGCCGTCCGGGCACCGGCGGTTTCCTGCCGGCAGGCGGCCCGAAACCGCAACAGCGGAATTTCGCCAAATTCTCCGTAAATCCGCCGATGCAGGCGGGAAACCGCCGCCGCCCGGCAGAATGATGCCGCGTAAAACCAGCAGAAACCGGCGTTAACCATTTGGCAACATCTGGGGGCGAAACCTGCCTTCAGGAGGGCGCAAATCAGGCCAATTCAGCAATTGGACCCTGTCGCCGGGCAGGCCGCAACGGCCCCCGGATGGCTGTTTGCACCCTTGTGTAACGCAATAGAACCGGCCGGGGCACAACCGTCCCCTGCCGGGCTTCAGAAAGGAGTGAGGCTGATGCATCTGGTGCGCAAGAAATGGTTTATCCTGTTTGAAAGCGGCGGCCTCTTGTCCCGGACCGGAGACAGGATCACCTATTTTTATGACGAAGCGCTCAGCTTTGGCGACCGCGAGGAGGCGCAGCGCTATCTGGCTTCCAATGAAAACAGGGTCAGCTGCACCGGCATCCGCCCCTCTCTGACCGAAGCGGCGTGAGCGGATGGCTGGAGGCCCGCGGCCGGCCCCGCCCGGCCGAGGCGCAGATGCCTAGCTCGGCGCGCTGGCTGATTGCCTTTTGCGGGGTGCTGATCTCCGCCTCGGCGCTGATCTTCTGGGCCTGGCTTGGCGGTGCAGGCCAGGCGCCGGAGGATCAGCCCGGCTGGTTCACCCTCACGGCGCTGCGCTTTTTCTGGCTGCCGTTTCTCAGCGGTGCGGGGCTGGTGCTGGCGGTCTGCTGCGCCGGGCGCAACGGCCGCTGATCCAACGAAAAAGGCCGCGCCCTTGTGTCGGCGCGGCCTTCTAAAATCGCAGTCTGCGGCCCCTTACAGCGAGGCGTCGTAGATCTTGGAGATATTGGCCCCCAGGGCGGCGTCATATTCTGCGTCGGACATCGACACGTTCAGCCCTTCGGTCAGCGCGCGGCTGAAGGAGGCGATCATCTTGGCGTTTTGCGCCAGGCGCGCGCAGGCGTCGTCAGTGGTATAGCCGCCCGACAGCGCCACAACCCGCACCACATTGGCGTGATCGGCCAGATCGTCGTACAGGCCCGCTTTGGTCGGGATGGTCAGCTTCAGCGCCACTTTGCTGTCCGCCGGCAGGGCATCCAGCTGCGCCTTGATCTCGGCCTTCAGCAGCTCCTCGGCCTCGGCTTTGGTGGCGGAATTGATGTCCACTTCCGGCTCGATGATCGGCACCAGGCCTGCCGCAACGATCTGCTGGCCCACTTCGAACTGCTGGGCGACAACCGCCTTGATTCCTTCTGCGTTTGCTTCCTTGACGACCGAACGCATCTTGGTGCCAAAGATGCCTTTGCCGTTGGCACGCTCCAGCAGCGCGTCCAGTTCCGGCATCGGCTTCATCATCTGCACGCCGTTGGCCTCATCGGCCAGGCCCTTGTCGACCTTCAGGAACGGCACCACGCCGCAGTTGCCCCACAGGAAATCCGCGGTCGGCTTGCCTTCGATCTCGCCGTCCATGGTCTTCTCGAACAGGATTGCCCCCAGGATGCGCTCCTTGCCAAAGCTCGGCGAGGTGATGATGCGGGTGCGCATCTTGTGGATCTCGGCGAACATCTCGTCGTCACCTGAATAGGCGTCCTCGTTCACGCCATAAAGCGCCAGCGCCTTCGGGGTCGAGCCGCCGGACTGGTCCAGCGCGGCAATGAAGCCCTTGCCAGCGGCGATGCGGTCGAGTTGTTCCTGATGTACAGAAGCGTCTTTGGCCATAATGCGTCACTCTTCTTTGGAATGGTCTGTCTTGGCGCTGTCTATAGCGCGAATCCGGCGGGAAACAACGGGGTGTTGCGCTAACGGAAGAAGGATTTCCGCGCATCCCGCGCCATGTTGTAGCGCATTTCCAGGTCCGAGATCTTCGCCATCGCCGCCTTGCGCTGCTCAGGATCCGTCAGCGCAGCGTATTCCTTACGCGCTGCGGCGAGCTGTTCTTTCAGCCCGAACTCCTCCGGCACCACGCCGGCCTGCGCCATGATCCGCATGCCCGCCGCCAGCCCGGCGTCCACATGCGCTTCGCTGCTGCGGTCGGGCAGGGGCTTGCCTTCGCCCTCCAGCCCCTGCAGTTGCCCTTCGGCCTGGGCCTTGGTCAGCTGCCGCTCAATCAGATTGCGGAAAGCACGGATCATGCGGGCTCCTTTGATTGCCGGGAAACCATATCAGCCGCGGCTCAGCCCAGCCAGTCCTTGCGGGTGGCGGCCTCGTTCCGCGCGATCAGAGCCTCACGCAACTTGCACCCAGCCGCAGCACCTTGCGCGCCGCGGCCAGCAGGCTCCCGGCGGGCAAAAGCCAGCCGGTGCCATTTGGCTCAGCCTTTGCAGCTGGCCTCCGACAGAACCACCGTTTCCCCGTTCGTGTCGTCCTGGCTTCTGTTCTCAAGGCTGGCAATGCCATTGTCCAGCGCATATCCGACAATGCGCTGCACAGTGCTGTTCTTGAAGCCGGCATCGGCCAGCAAAACCTTCTTGGCCTGTTTCCATGTCATGCTGCAGTCGTGCTTGCGCATGATGGTCAGAAATTCATTAAACCGGGGCACAGGTTCTGCCCAGGCAGGTGCGGTCCAGGCCATGGCCAGCGCCACGAGAGAAATACGCTTCACAATAGTCTCCGATCAATGCTTAACCTGTTGCAAGAACACCATTTTCAACCAGAAGGCAATAGCAGGCCTGCGCCATTCTGTTTTGCGGGAATGCAGGCAGAGGCATCCATCACCCCGACGGTCCAATAGGGCGTCATCCCAGCCAGTCCTTGCGCGTCACCGCATCATTCAGTGCCAGCAGATCCTCGCGCAGCTCCTCCAGCCCGATCGGCCCGCCCAGGCAGACCCGCACCGCTTCCTGCGGCAGGCCCGAAACCGTGAAGGCATCGCTCGGCATGATGCCGATCTGGCGGCCTGCCATGCGGCCCATCACCTCGGCCCGGCTGGTGCCCCGCGGCAGGGTCAGCCACAGGTTGAAGGCCAGCGGGTCGCTGTCGATGAAACACTCCTGCAGCACCGCCGCCGCCAGCGCTTGCCGTTCTGCAGCCGCCTTGCGGATGAACCGCTGAATCTCCGCTGCAGTGCCGTCCTCGATCCAGCGGCCCAAGAGCGCCAGATTGAGGGGCGACACCATCACATGCATTGACCGCAGCGCCTGGCTGAACTGCCCCAGCAGCGCCCGTTTCGGCACCGTGGTATAGGCCAGCCGCAGTCCGGCGCCGAAGCATTTGGAGAGGCCGGCAATATGCCAGCCCAGGTCCGGGATCAGGCTGCTGATTGCCGCAGGCGCGCCATTGTCGACAAAGCAATAGGCGTCATCCTCAATCAGCGGCAGATCGTGTTTCTGCAGCACCGCGGCAATCTCCTGGCGCCGCTTGGCGGGGATGGTCCGGGTGGTCGGGTTCTGAAGCGTCGGGTTGAGGTAGAGCGCGGCCGGCCAGTCGCCGGTGATGGCCTTCTCCAGCTCGCCGGGCAGGATGCCGTCCTTGTCGCCTGCCAGCCCGATCAGCCGGATCCCCAGCCGCGCCGCGATGGAGCGCAGCCCGGGATAGGTCACATCTTCGCAAAGGACCGTCGCGCCAGGCTCGCCCAGAACCGTCAGGACCGCATAAAGGCTGGCATGGGCACCGGGGGTGATCACCAGCCGGTCCGCCGCGCAATGCAGCCCGTTGGCCTGCATCCACTGGGCCGCAATGGCGCGGTCCTGCGGGCTGCCGGTCACCGATTGATAGCGCAGCAGCGGCTGCAGATTGGCCGAGACATGCTCCAGCCCCTGCCGCATCCGCGCCAAGAGCGCCGGATCCTCTGGTTCCGGCGGCATGTTCATCATCGGGTCTTCTTCCAGCGCCCGGCGCGGATCAGGGCGTTCCGGCAGCGCATCCAGCGCTTTCACAAAGGTGCCGCGGCCCACGAAGCTCTCGATATAGCCGCGCCGCACCGCCTCCGCGTATCCCCGCGACACGGTGGAGAAATCCACCCCCAGATCCTGCGCCACCCGCCGTTGCGGCGGCAGCCGGTCACCGGGGCACAGCACGCCTTCGTCAATGTCGGATTTGATCGCGTCGGCCAGCTCCAGATAGCGGGGCCGGGCGCCCTCCAGCCGGGCGGGGGTCCATTGTTTCATCGGCGGGTCTCCGGTTGGCGCCTTTGTGTCGTGAATGATTGGTTCAATGCCTGAGGTGCCCCGTAAATGCAACATCAATGATCGCATATTGTTTGCATTCAATCCGAGAATCACGTTATCAGGCCCGCAGATCCAAGGAGACGTGCGATGACCCAAGCGGATGTGCTGGAAGAGACCCAGCGGGAGCTGAAGCCCGCATTGTGGAAAGGGCTGCGGCTGCGCTGCCCGAACTGCGGCGAAGGCAAGCTGCTGCACAGCTATCTGAAAGTGAATGACGGCTGTTCCAAATGCGGCCAGGAGCTGCACCATCAGCGCGCCGACGACGGGCCGGCCTATCTGACCATCCTGGTGGTGGGCCATATCCTCGGCTTTGCGCTGCACATCATCTACATGCAGCTGCGCCCGGACCCCTGGACCCTGGCGATCCTCATGTCAGTGATCACGGTGGGCGCCTCGCTGATCATGCTGCCGCGGATGAAGGGGCTGGTGGTGGCCTATCAATGGGCCAAGCGGATGCACGGCTTCTGAACCGGGCAAAAAACATTCAATCGAAATGCAAAAGGCGGGCCGGCGGCCCGCCTTTTTCTGTCTTCTCCCAGCGCCGCGCAGCGGCGCCGGGCCCAACCGGGATGGATCAGTCTTTGATTGATCCGGGACGGGCGGGAGAGCCCCGCCTGCGGGGGATTACACCAGCCGCGAGGCGTCCTTGGCGGCGCGGACAAAATCGTCGAACAGCGGATGCGGCGCGAAGGGTTTGGACTTCAGCTCCGGGTGGAACTGCACGCCGATGAACCACGGGTGGTCGGTCCACTCGACGATCTCCGGCAGGCGGCCGTCCGGCGACATGCCGGAGAAGCTGAGGCCGCAGGATTCCAGCTGCTCGCGGTATTTGGTGTCGACCTCATAACGGTGGCGGTGGCGCTCCTCGATATGGGTGCTGCCATAGACATCCACGACTTTGGAACCCTCGGCCAGGGTTGCATCATAGGCGCCCAGGCGCATGGTGCCGCCCTTGTCGTCGCCCACTTTGCGCTCCACGGTCATATTGCCCTGCACCCATTCCTTGAGGTGATAGACAACAGGCTCGAAACGTTTCTTGCCGGCCTCGTGGTCGAACTCCTCGGAGCCCGCCTCGGAGATGCCCGCAACGTTGCGCGCGGCCTCGATCACCGCCATCTGCATGCCGAGGCAGATACCCAGGTAAGGCACCTTGTTTTCACGCGCGTATTGCGCCGCCTTGATCTTGCCCTCGGTGCCGCGCTCGCCAAAGCCGCCGGGCACCAGAATCGCGTGGTAGCCCTGCAGGTAGGGGGCGGCGTCTTCCTTGTCGAACAGCTCCGCATCGACCCATTCGATCTTGACCTTGACCCGGTTCGACATGCCGCCGTGGGTCAGCGCCTCGGCGATGGATTTATAGGCATCTTCCAATTGGGTGTATTTGCCAACGATGGCCACCCGCACTTCGCCCTCGGGGTTGTAGATGCGGTCGGCCACATCTTCCCAGCGCTCCAGGTTCGGCTTCGGAGCGGGGGCAATGCCAAAGGCATCCAGAACCGCCTGGTCCAGACCTTCGCGGTGATAGGCCAGCGGCGCCTCGTAGATGGATTTCAGATCCTGCGCGGCAATCACGCTGTCGGCCCGCACGTTGCAGAACAGCGCCAGCTTCTCGCGTTCCTTGGCCGGGATCGGACCCTCAGAACGGCAGACCAGGATGTCGGGTGCCAGGCCGATGGAGCGCAGCTCCTTGACCGAGTGCTGGGTCGGCTTGGTCTTCAGCTCGCCGGAGGCCTTGATATAGGGCAGCAGCGTCAGGTGCATGAAGATGCATTCGCCGCGCGGCTTGTCCTGGGCGAACTGGCGGATCGCCTCGAAGAAGGGCAGGCCCTCAATGTCGCCGACGGTGCCGCCGATCTCACACAGCATGAAGTCGACCTCATCCTCGCCGATGGAGATGAAGTCCTTGATTTCATTGGTAACGTGCGGAATGACCTGGATGGTCTTGCCGAGGTAGTCGCCGCGGCGCTCCTTCTCCAGCACGTTGGTGTAGATCCGCCCCGACGAGATCGAGTTGGTCTTGCGCGCAGGAACGCCGGTGAAGCGTTCGTAATGGCCCAGGTCCAGGTCGGTCTCGGCGCCGTCGTCGGTGACGAACACCTCGCCGTGCTCAAACGGGCTCATCGTGCCCGGGTCGACGTTCAGATAGGGGTCCAGCTTGCGCAGCCGGACCGAGTAGCCCCGCGCCTGCAGAAGGGCGCCCAATGCGGCGGAGGCCAGGCCCTTGCCCAGGGATGAAACAACACCGCCAGTGATAAAGATAAAACGCGCCATAAGTGTTCGGCTGCCCCCGTGAGAAGTCAGATTTCAGCTGCCCGGCGGTTTCGATTTCGGGATCAAAAACCGCTGCATCACGGGACTTCATATATAAAGGATTCGCACAAAAAGTGCAAGGGAACCGCAAGATGCTGTTGCGGTCCCTATAACCCTCTCAAGGTGTAGTGGATCAGTCTGCGCTGGGAACCAGCGGTGCGTTGTCGCCTTCGGAGGGCGGCAGGAGATCGCTGCCCAGCGCCGGTGCGGCAGGGGCGTCGCCCTCAGCCTGCGGCACGGCCAGGCGGTCGGTGACCGAGGCGCCTGCGGATTTCTGCGCGGCCATGATGGTCAGGGTGATCGAGGTGCAGATGAAGGCAATGGCCAGCAGCCAGGTCACCTTGCTGAGCGCGGTTGCCGCCGCGCGGCCGGAGATCGCGCCGCCGCCGCCGCCGCCCATGCCCAGGCCGCCGCCTTCGGAGCGCTGCAGCAGAACCACGGCAATCAGGCCGAGAGCCAGAAGAAGATGGATGATGAGAACAACGTTTTCCATGGGTCCCTGCGGCGGTTGGCTGAGTATCGGGCGGTAAATAGGCAAGATTGACCGGGGGGGCAAGGGCGGAGTTGCAGGCGCGGCGGGGAAGCTGCCCTGAACGTCACGCAACGTGATATGCAGCATCATGAAACATGACTGGACAGGGCCGTCCGCAGCGGCGCAGCATGGGCTATGCCTCATGATCATCCCGACCACCCGCACGCCCTGCTGCCGCCCGATCCTGCCCTGCGGGTCAAGGCGCTGGAGACAATTCTCACTCAGAAGGGCCTGATTGATCCGGCCGCGCTGGAGGAGATCATCGACACTTATCAGAACAGGATCGGACCGCAGAACGGCGCAAGGGTAGTGGCCAAGGCCTGGAGCGATCCTGAGTTCAAGGCGGCCTTGCTGGCGGATGCCGATCCGGTGCTGGCGGCGCTGGGGTATTACGGGCGCCAGGGCGAGCATATGGTGGTGGTGGAGAATACTCCGGCGCAGCACAATATGGTCGTCTGCACCCTGTGCAGCTGCTACCCGTGGCCGCTGCTGGGCATTCCGCCGGGCTGGTATAAGTCCGACGCCTACCGCGCCCGTGCGGTGCGCGAGCCGCGCAAGGTGCTGGCGGATTTCGGCGTGACCCTGCCTGACGGGACCGCGGTAAGGGTCTGGGATTCGACGGCAGAGGTCCGCTATCTGGTGCTGCCGATGCGGCCCGGGGGCACGGAAGGCTTCAGTGAGGATGAATTGGCCGCCCTTGTCACCCGTGACAGCATGATCGGCACCGGCCTGGCAAAGGTGCCGGGGGAGGCGCCGGCATGACCCGGGTGCATGACATGGGCGGGCAATTCGGTGACGGGCCGGTGGTGCCGGAAGCGGAGGACGCGCCGGTCTTTGCTGAGGACTGGCACGCCCGCGCGCTGGCGGTGACGCTGGCCTGCGGCGCGCTGGGGCAGTGGAACATCGACACGTCGCGCCACGCACGGGAGAAGCTGCCGCCGAAGGATTACACCCGCTTTTCCTACTACGAGAAATGGATTTCGGCGCTGGCGAACCTCTTGGTCGAGAAGGGCGTGCTGACGCGCGAAGACCTGCAAGGAAAGGGTGCTGCCGGGCTGCATGCGCTGGCGGAGCGGGCACTGAAGGCGGAGAACGTCGCCGCCGCGCTGGCCAAGGGCGGACCGGCGGACCGGGAGGGCGGACCGGCGCCGCTGTTCACCCCCGGCCAGGCGGTGCGGGCGCGAATCCCGGCTGATAACGCGCTGGTGGAGGGCGGCCACACCCGCCTGCCGCAATACGCAGCCGGGGCGCAGGGCTATGTCCTGCGGCTGCATGGCACCCATGTGCTGCCGGACAGCAGTGCCCATGGGCTGGGCGATGCGCCGGAGCCGCTGTACGCGGTGCGCTTCTTTGCCCGAGCGCTGTGGGCGCATGCCGAACACCCCGAGGATGAGGTGGTGCTGGATCTGTGGCAGAGCTACCTGGAGCCGCTATGAGTATCTGTGCCGAAGTATCCGCGCCGGAGCCTGTCTTTGCCGAACCCTGGCACGCGCAGGTCTTTGCCCTGACCGTGCATCTGAATGAAAGCGGCCGGTTCAGCTGGGGCGACTGGGTGGAACGGTTTTCTGCGACGCTCAAGCGCCATGGCCTGAGCCGCGAACTGGATGGCGGCGAGGATTACTTCCGGGCCTGGCTGGAGACGCTGGAGATGTTCCTTGCGGAGCAGGGCGCCGCGTCTGCTGCCGAGGCTGAGACGATGCGCGGCCGCTGGGAAGCGGCCTATCTGAGCACGCCGCATGGCGCGCCTGTTCAGCTAAGGGACTGAACAGGCAGCAGGTTCGCCCGCCGGGGCCGCAGGCCGGGGCGGGTTGCGGTCTCTGTCAGCTGAGGCCTGTCGCGCGGATCCTGATAGGATGGCAGCGCTGCCGGGCGGAGGTGGACAGACCCCGCCGGGGGCCTGCTCGGACAGAAGCTCCTGAACGACCCCCTTTTCATCGGGGCCGGTCTCCTTCGTGTCGCGCAGGCAGCCACACAGATGCCTGCGCCTCGTATCATGGCGCCGCGCGCGGGGCCATGGCGGGGGATCGCGATCGGGAGGCAGTCTGGCTTAGCCGGGTGAGGATTACGTGAAAGGGGCGTGCGGCGGCCGCGCAACACCCTGGGGTTTGCCGCGCCAATGGCTTGATGCTGAGGGCGGGCGCCTGCCCGTGGGGTGGCGCTGCAACGGCTGTGCATGGCAGTTTATTCCGGCAACGTCCGTACAAGCTGTCAAAGGAGCGTTGTCCTTTCGAAAGCGCCAGCCCGTGCGGGCGGGCAGGCGCTCGCCCGGCGCCTGCGGCTTGATTCCGGGCGGGGCGGCTGTTCTGACCGGAATCAAGGTACGCGGCACCGCCGGGCTGCGCCTGCCTGCCCCCCTGCCGGCGCATTCGCGCCCGCCCAGGCAGGCGCAGGCCTTGGTGAATGATCCGAAAAGGGGCGTCTGGCACCTGACTGCGGCGAAAAACCGGTTCCCCTGCCTGCGCAGCATCGCTATATGAGCGTGGGTTTGAACCAAAGACTGTAAAGGACCGGATATGGCCAACGTCGTCGTAGTCGGCGCCCAGTGGGGCGACGAAGGGAAAGGCAAGATCGTGGACTGGCTGAGCGAGCGCGCAGACGTGATCGCCCGCTTCCAGGGCGGCCATAACGCCGGCCACACGCTGGTCATTGACGGCAAGGTCTACAAGCTGCACGCGCTGCCCTCGGGCGTGGTGCGCGGCGGCAAGCTCTCGGTCATCGGCAATGGCGTGGTGCTGGATCCGTGGCACCTGCTGAAAGAGATTGAAACCGTCCGCGCGCAGGGCGTCGAGATCACCCCGGAAACCCTGATGATCGCGGAAAACACGCCGCTGATCCTGCCGCTGCACGGCGAGCTGGACCGGGCGCGCGAGGAAGCGGCCTCCAAGGGCACCAAGATCGGCACCACCGGCCGCGGCATCGGCCCGGCCTATGAGGACAAGGTGGGCCGCCGTGCGATCCGCGTCGCCGACCTGGCCGATGAAGCCACCCTGATCGCCCGCGTCGACCGGGCGCTGCAGCACCATGACCCGCTGCGCAAGGGGCTGGGCGTTGATCCGATCGACCGCGATGCGCTGATTGAACAGCTGAAAGAGATCGCACCGCAGATCCTGCCCTATGCGGCGCCGGTCTGGAAGGTGCTGAACGAGAAGCGCAAGGCGGGCAAGCGGATCCTGTTCGAAGGCGCCCAGGGCGCGCTCTTGGACATTGATTTCGGCACCTATCCCTTTGTCACCTCCTCGAACGTGATTGCGGGCCAGGCGGCCACCGGCGTCGGCATCGGCCCGGGCTCGATCGATTACGTGCTGGGCATCGTCAAGGCCTATACCACCCGCGTCGGCGAAGGCCCGTTCCCGACCGAACTGCTGGGTGCCGATGGCAAGCCGGATGCCGATGGCGAGCGCCTGGGCACCCGCGGCCATGAGTTCGGCACCACCACCGGCCGCCAGCGCCGCTGCGGCTGGTTCGACGCCGCGCTGGTGCGCCAGACCTGCGCCACCTCCGGCATCAAGGGCATCTGCCTGACCAAGCTGGATGTGCTGGACGGGTTCCAGACCCTGAAGATCTGCACCGGCTACGAGCTGGACGGCGAGACCCTGGACTACCTGCCGACGGCGGCTGACCAGCAGGCCCGCTGCAAGCCGGTCTACGAGGAGATGCCGGGCTGGAGCGAGTCCACTGAGGGCGCGCGCAGCTGGAACGACCTGCCGGCCAATGCGATCAAATACGTGAAACGCGTGGAAGAGCTGATCGACTGCCCGGTGGCGCTTTTGTCCACCAGCCCGGAGCGGGACGACACCATCCTGGTGACCGACCCGTTCGCTGACTGATGGCTGAGAGCAAGGGCCTGAGCTACAAGGCCCGGCGGCGCTGGGCCCTGGTGATCCTGCTGATCGGGATGCCGGTCTATATCGTGGCGGCGGTCACGGTGCTGAACTGGCTCGACCGGCCGCCGCTGTGGCTGGAGCTGATCGTCTATGTGGCCCTGGGCATTGTCTGGGTGCTGCCGTTCAAGTTTGTGTTCCGCGGTGTCGGCAAGGAAGACCCGGACGCCGGGAATCAGTAAAGAGAGGGGCGCCGCCCCTCTTGACCTGACGGTCAATTCACCCCGGGATATTTTTGGCCAGATGAAACAGGATCCGGTCTGAAAAATAAAAAGGCGGCCTCGCAGGGGCCGCCTTTTTCTATTGGTCTTTCGGGCTGCTCAGCCCGCGGCGCGCTTGGGCTTGAAGCCGATGTCGCCGGAAGCGGTGAACTGGCCGTTGCCGGAGCGTTCGATCTTGCCGTCGCGCAAGAGCTGCCCGAAGGAGCGCAGCCCGTCCTCGCGGTTGAACTCATCGCCGCCGACGCTGCGCACCTTGCTCATCAGCTGCGGGCGCGAGAAGTGGTCGCGGCCTTCGACAAAGCTCATATAGGCAGCGGCGGCTTCCAGCAGCTCGTGCAGCTCTGCGGCGCCGCGTTCGGCGGCATAGGAGGCAAAACCGCTGCCGGAGCCGGCGGCCTCATCCTCCAGAACTGCGGCGGAGACCCGGCGCGGGCGCACCGGCTGCTGCGGCGCGCTGCCTTCATCGATGCGCTGCGCCGCCACCAGCTTGAGCGGGGCGGGGCGGGGCTGTGCGGCAGCCGGGCGTTCGGAGGCGGCCTGGCGCGGTTCCGGGCGGCGCGGGCGCACCACGCTGGCCAGATCCTCGCGGTAGGGCTGGGCGCCGTCGGCGCCTGCGGTGCCGCCAGCGCCGCCGTCGGCTTTGGTGGCGGCAACGGCCGCGCGCAGCTGGCTGTAGGCCTCGAGGGAGGAGGCGGTTTCCGGATCCTCGAGCCGTTGGTCGGCGGCGTCCATCAGGCGGGAGACATCGCTGTCGTCCAGGCTTGCCGCGGCCGGCTGGTAGGGTTCTGCCTGCGGGGCCTCTGCCTCGGCCTCTGCTGCCGGGGCGTCATCCGCCTCCTGCAGTTCGGAGGCGGCCAGGATCTCAGCCTCGACCTCGGCCAGTTCCCGCATCAGGTCGGCTTCGTCCTCCTCCGAGAGTGCCGTGTCCGGTTCTGCGGCGGGGGCGGCTTCCTGCAGGCGGCCGGAGGCGATGGCCTTCTCAAAATCGGCACGCTTGACTTTGGTGATCCGCACGCGCGGAACGGGGGTTTCTTCCGGTTCTGCTGCGGGTTCTTCGGCGGCGTCTTCCGACAGCAGATTGTCAGAGCTGCGGTCCTCGTCCCCGTCCTCATCCAGGTTCAGGCCTTCATCCGCGCCGGCCGCTGCATCTGCCTGCAGATTGACGAACAGGCTGTCGTCAAAGGCCTGATCCGGGTCGCCAAGAGCGGACAGCGGAACCGAGCCTTCCTCAGCGGCGTCCTGCGCATTCAGGTCCAGGCGGTCCAGCGCCTTGGCGATTTCATCGTCGCCTTCGTCGTCGAAATCCGGAGCACCGTCATCGGCGTCTGCCTGCAGGGCGCTGGAGATGTCTTCGGCAGCGGACTCCAGCACGTCATCGGCATGTTCGTCTTCGCTGAAGTCTTCCTCAGGCGCCTGGGCGACCACGGCGCGGATGCGCTGCAGCTTGGCGGCGATGCTGTCGGCGGCGGGGGCGGTGTCTTCTGCGGCTTCGGCCGGTTCCGCAACGGGCTGGGGTTCGTCCGCTTCGGCCTCTGCCTCGGTGACTTCCAGCAATTCAACGGCGGGGGCCGGCTCTTCTTCGCTTGCGGTTCCCAGCACAGCTGCGATGGCTTCTTCGGCTTCGGCTTCGGCTTCGGCTTCGGCTTCGGCTTCGGCTTCGGCTTCGGCTTCGGCTTCGGCTTCGGCTTCGGCTTCGGCTTCGGCTTCGGCTTCGGCTTCGGCTTCGGCGATTACCTCTGCGGCTTGCTCTGCTTCAACTTCTTCCGCCGCGTCTTCAATTTCTGCTGCTGCGGCCCGGGCTTCTTCTGCGGCGGCCTCAGCCGCGGCTTGGGAGGTTTCGGCGGCAATCACGTCAGCGGCGGCGGACTCTTCGGCAATGGTCTCTTCTTCGGCTTCCACGGCTTCAGCTTCGGCGGCTGGAGCCTCTGCCGGGGCAGGAGCGGGCGCGGGCTGTTCGGCAACCGGTTCTGCGGCAGGGGCCGGAGCCGGAGCGGGCGCCGGGGCCGGTGCGGGGGCTTCGGCAGCAGCGGCGCCAAGCGCCGGGGTGGCGGCACGCAGGTGGATGCCGCCCTCGCTGGTGCGGGCCTCGACCTGGCGGGCGATCTCGCGCTGGGCGATGCGGGCCAGCATGTCTGCATCGGGCTGCGGCGGCTCGGCGCCGAAGTAGCGGTCATCCGCGGCAAGGTCGCGGAAATACTCGGCAATCGCCTTCATGGTGCCGAAGGAATCCTCAAACCCTTCCAATGTGCAGGAAAAGGTTCCATAGGATACGGTCAAGACTTTGTTGTTATGTACCATCAGCTCGCTCGTCTTCGCCACATACGTTGCCATTCACCATAAAGGCTGGAAGGACCAATTTTGCTCGAATCCGTGCAATTGATCGTATCATTTTGTGTTCACATTGTGACCTGTTTCCAAAACTGGCAGGAATTGCGCCCATGAACGCGAAGATTGTTGATGTATCGGAACCAATCACCCTGGTGGGCGGCGGCGCGCTGGCTGCTGGCGATCTGGAGGCGGCGCTGGCGCTGGCGCCGGTGCTGGCGGCGGCGGATGGCGGCGCGGCGGCGGCGCTGGCGGCGGGGCATGTGCCGCGGGCGGTGATCGGGGATTTCGACTCGCTGGCGGAGGATGTGCGGGCGCAGCTGCCGGCAGAGAGCCTGCATCCGGTGGCCGAGCAGGACAGCACCGATTTCGACAAGGCGCTGCGGATGGTGGCGGCGCCGGCGGTGCTGGCGGTGGGGTTTCTGGGCGCGCGGGTGGACCATCAGCTGGCGGCCTTTAACACGCTGGTGCAGGGGCATGACAGCCCTTGCGTGCTGGTGGGGGAGACGGAGGTGATCTTTCACCTGACCCATGCGGTTGCGCTGCCCGCGATGGCCGGTGAGGTGATTTCGCTGTTTCCGATGCAGGCGGTGACGGGGCGGTCCGAGGGGCTGGAATGGCCGATTGAGGGCCTGCGGATGTCGCCGATGGGGCGGATCGGCACCTCGAACCGGGCGCTGGGGCCGGTGCGGCTGGAGCCGGAGGGGCCTGGCCTTTTGGTGATCGTGCCGCGGCGGCTGCTGGCGGATGTGCTGGCGGCGGTGCGGCTGGACCGCTAGATCTCAGGCGGGATTGATGCGTTCTTCGGTTTCCGAGGCCTTGCGTTCGCGCAGCACCGCGTAAAGCCCCGCGCTGATGGTCAGGAGGATGCCGAAGGCCGCCAGGGTGTTCGGCAGTTCGGAGAAGATCAGCCAGCCGAAGAACACTGCCACCGGGATTTCCAGGTATTGCATCGAGGCCAGCGTTGCGGTGGGGGCATAGCGCAGGCTCCAGGTCATCAGAAGATGCGCAATGGTGCCCAGCACGCCGGTGGCGGCCAGCAGCCACCATGTATGGCTGGGCGGGGCGTTGAGGTTGAGACCCTCTAGGCCGGCCGAGTCGCCGAACCACAGGAGCGGCAGCATGAACAGGCTGGCGAGCAGGCCGGAGACCGCCTGCAGCGAGACCGGCTCGGTCTGCTTGGCGATTTTGCGGGTGACCAGCATGAAGAGGGCAAAGATCACCGCCACCAGCACCGGCCAAAGCGCGTTCCAGCCGACCGCGGCAAAGCTGGGCTGAATGACCAGCAGGGTGCCGGTGAAGCCGACCACGCAGGCGCCGAGGCGGCGCAGGCCGACTTGTTCGTTCAGCACGTACTTGCCCAGGAGCAGCATGATGAAGGGCATGACAAAGGCGATTGCCACCGCATCGGCCAGCGGCAGGTATTTAAAGGCGGTGAACATGGCGCCGACGCCGCCCATCTGCAGCAGCGTGCGCAGCAGCACGTAGGGCAGCACATGGCGGGGCATTTTCAGCGAGTAGCCCAGCAGCAGGGCAAAGGGGATCAGCAGGCCCGCCTGAAAGCCGAAGCGGGCAAAGACCATCTGCCCGACCGGGATATGGGCGCCCAGCAGCTTGGCGATGGCGTCGCAGACCGGGATGGTCACGCAGAAGCCCAGCATCAGGGCGATGCCGAGGAGAGGGCGGTCCTGTGTCATGGCGCCACGCTAGGCGGGGAAGAGGGAACTTACAAGGTGTGGTTGAGGGCGGGACGTTTGCGGACATAGATCCCGGGCCGCTTGCGGCCCGGTTCGCGCCCGTCCCCGCCCCGTCATGCCGGAGGCATGCTTTCAGCATGACGCGGGCGCGAAACGCCCACCCTCGGTGCCGGGCGCGAACCTGCGTTCGGTTGCCCCGGCGGAGGTAGATTAGGACTTGAAACTCAACAGTTCGGCACGTTCACGGCGAGGCCGCCGAGCGAGGTTTCCTTGTACTTGTCATGCATGTCGGCGCCGGTCTGGCGCATGGTTTCGATGCAGGCGTCCAGCGGCACGAAGTGCTGGCCGTCACCGCGCAGGGCGAGGGAGGCAGCGGAGACCGCCTTGATGGCCGCCAGCCCGTTGCGCTCGATGCAGGGGACCTGCACCAGGCCCTTCACCGGATCGCAGGTCATGCCCAGGTGATGCTCCAGCGCGATTTCGGCAGCGTTTTCCACCTGTTCCGGCGTGCCGCCCATCACCGCGCAGAGGCCGGCGGCGGACATTGCCGACGCGGAGCCGACCTCGGCCTGGCAGCCGGCCTCAGCGCCCGAGATAGACGCGTTGTATTTCACCAGGCCGGCAATGGCGGCGGCGGTGAGCAGGAAATCCTCGACATGGCTTTCCGAGGCACCCGGCACGTGGTCGAGGTAGTAGCGGATCACCGCCGGCAGGGTGCCTGCGGCGCCGTTGGTCGGCGCGGTCACAACCTGGCCGCCGGCCGCGTTTTCCTCGTTCACCGCCATCGCGTAGACGCTCATCCAGTCGTTGATGGTGTGCGGCGCGGTCAGGTTCATGCCGCGTTCGGCCATCAGCGCGTCATAGATGCCCTTGGCGCGGCGGCGCACCTTGAGGCCGCCGGGCAGGATGCCGTCACGCTCCAGCCCGCGGTTGATGCAGTCGTTCATCACCTGCCAGATGCGGGCGGTGCCTTTGGCGAGGCTGACCTCACAGCCGCGGGCGATTTCATTGGCGCGCTTCATGTCCGCGATGGATTTGCCGCTGGATTTCGCCATCTCCAGCATTTCTGCCGCGGACTTGAAGGGGAAGGGGACCGGGTCGCCTTCGTCGGTGGCCTTGCCTGCGGCCAGTTCTTCCTCGGTCACGACAAAGCCACCGCCGATCGAGTAGAACACCTGTTTCAGGATCACATCGCCCTGGGCATCCGTGGCCATCAGGATCATGCCGTTGGAATGGCCCGGCAGCGCGTGATCATAGTCGAAGATCATGTCGGCCTTGGGGTCGAAGTGCAATTCGCCCAGCCCCTCGGGGTTCATGGTGTGGGTCTTGTCCAGCTCCGCCAGGAAGGCTTGGGCCTTCTCGTCGTCGTAGTCATGGGCGACAAAGCCGCCGAGGCCGAGGATGGTGGCGCGGTCGGTGGCGTGGCCGACGCCGGTGAAGGCGAGCGAGCCGTGCAGCGAGGCGCGCAACCCGTGGAATTCAAAGGGCGAGGCGCGCATCATGCCGAGGAAGCGCGCGGCGGCGACCATCGGGCCCATGGTGTGCGAGGACGACGGGCCGATGCCCACTTTGAACATGTCGAAGACGGAGAGGAACATTAGGTGGCTGATCCTTCTGGGGGATTGGCGTAGGCCGGGGATGTAAACGGGGTGGCGCCGAGGCCCTCGGCCTCGCGGGCCACGGCAACAGCGGGGCGGTGTTCCAGCGCGGCGCAGAGGCGCTGCAGGCTGGGGTAATGGGCCAGGGTGAACCAGGATTTGTCGGCCTGTGCGGGATAGAGCGCCATCCAGCGCATCTGGCAAGCCAGGTAATAGTCCAGCACCGAAGGATGCGGCGCGCCGAACCAGGCGGGGCGGGCGGCGGCGGCATGGTCAAGGCTGCTCAGATGGGTGTGCAGCCGCTGGCGCAGCACCTTTTGCAGCTGGGCCTGCTGGGCCGGATCGGCGCCGATGTATTTCTTGGGATAAAACAGCATCCGCAGGTCGGCGTGCAGCGTGTTAGAGGCAAAGAACAGCCATTTCAGGAAAGCGGCGCGGTCCGGGCTGCCGGGCTGCGGTGCCAAGGCACCATGGCGTTCGGAGAGCCACAGAAGGATGGCTGCGGTCTCAAACACCGGGCCGTCCGGGGTTTCCAGCACCGGGATCAGCCCGTTCGGGTTCAGCGCCCGGTATTGCGGGCTGTTCTGCGCTTCTGCCCGGCGGTCGACCAAGACGGTTTCATAGGGCTGGCCAAGCTCCTCCAGCACCAGCCGGATGACCAGCGAGGCGTTGTCGGGGGCGTAGTGCAGGCGGTATTCGGGTTTCATAGCGCAACATTATAACTCGGACCGGCGGAATATGTGTCCGTTTCCGGCGTTTCCAATAGGAAACCCGCCTTTGTGATGCATGTTTGGCTGGCGGGATGCGAAGCGGCGGAAAGGCGCTGTGCGGGTCCGGCGCAGCGATGGCTGTTGAGAGCCCGGACCGGTCATTGTGATTTATTGCTGCACGCGCACGCAGCGTGAATACCGCTGTGTTGGCACAAAGTGTTCCGCCGCGCAGCGGCGGAAATACCGGCCATTGGTTCAGCGCGCAGCGGCGATGAAGCGGGCAATCTGCAGGTAGCGGACAATCCCGTCCTTTACCAGTGGACCCTCAGTCGCCGCTTAGCCATCAGTTTCAGCCATTTGGGGTTTCCATCTTCCACGCCGCCAGCAATTTCGGCAGCGCTTCGTTCCAGTCCAGCACACCAGCGGCTTGGGCCCAGGCCTGATACTGGCGGATCAGATCTTTCTCCAATGCGGGGTTGCGGCCCGCAAGATCGGTCAGTTCGGTGCGGTCGGCCTCGATGTCGTAGAGCTCCCAGGGGCAATCATGCAGCCGCACCAGCTTGAACTGCCCCAGGCGGATCGCGGCGTTGCCCTCGTGCTCCCAAAAGATTGGCTGCGCGCGCTGCCAGTCCTTGCCCTGAAAGAGGCCCAGCAGTGACTCTCCCTGCAGCGGCTGGATCTCATGGCCGCCGGCCTCGGTCTGATAGGCAGCGCCGGCGGCTTCCAGGATGGTCGGCAGGATATCGACCACGTGGCAGGCCGCATGGGCAGCACTGCGCGGTTTGAACCCTTTTGGCCAATGGGCGACCAGAGGGGTCGAGATGCCGCCTTCATGAACATAGTGCTTGTACAGGCGGAACGGCGCATTGGAGACATTGGCCCAGGGCTTGTCATAGCTTTGAAATGTCTGGGCATCGCCCGGGCGCAGGCCGGTCACATTGCCCATGGTGATCTGCCTGCCGTCCTGCGTTTTGTCCGGGTAGAACTTCGCCCAGCCGTCTTCGGCCATAAACTCGGCGCAGCCGCCGTTGTCGCTGAGGAAAAGGATCAGCGTGTTCTCAAACTGCCCGAGCCGTTTCAGCGCCGAAATCAGTGTGCCGACCGACTGGTCCATGCGGTCCACCATCGCCGCATAGGTGGCCATCTTGCTGGCCTCCCAGTCCTGGTTCTTTTCCTGTTCCCAGCCATGCACGGTGGTGTCACGCGGGGAGATGTCCCAGTTCCGCTGGAACACGCCCTTGCCGTTCATCGTTTCATGGCGTGCGGTGCGGATATAGTCCCAGCCCTTGTTATAGACGTGATCGTATTTTGCGATGTCCTCAGGATGGGCATGCAGCGGCCAGTGCGGCGCGGTATGGGCGAGGTAGAGGAAGAATGGCTTTTCGTTCGCCACCGCGCCTTCGATCATGCCGATGGCCTTTTGGGTGATGGCGTCGGTGAAGTAGAAATCATCCGGGAAGGTTTCGACCCGGCTGTCATCCTCCAGCATGTAATGCGGCGAGAAGAAATGCGTTGCGCCGTCCATGATCCCGTAAAACCGGTCAAAGCCGCGCTGGCGCGGTGTCGGGTGCTCAAGGTCACCAACCCGCCAGCTGTCCACGCTTCGCGGCTCGAAATCGCCGGCCACATGCCATTTGCCGGACATCAGCGTGGCATAGCCGCTGGCGCGCAGATGCTCGGCTATGGTGGCGCTGTCATTGCGCAGGAACCCCTGATAGGCGGGCGTGCCCAGATTGGCGCCCATATGCCCGACGCCGGCGTTATGCGGGTAAAGCCCGGTCAGCAGCGACGCCCGCGTCGGGCAGCAGCGGGCACAGTTGTACATCGCAGACAGCATCACGCCGCCCCGCGCAAGGGCGTCGATGTTGGGGGTCTGGATCTCTGACCCGGTGCAGCCGAGGTCGGCAAACCCCATGTCGTCCGCCAGGATCAGGATGACATTGGGCCGGCGGGTGTCTGTCTGAGAGCTGTGGCTGGTCATGACTGAGCTTTCATCAGCGGTCAGGATGCGGGTGCGGAGGCAAGCGGGCCGCCCTCGACGGTGACCCGGTGCATCAGGCGGCGGAAACCGTGATAGTCGTTGATCGCCTTATGCCAGGTGGCACGGTTGTCCCAGATTGTGATGTCACCGGCCCGCCAGCGCACGCGGCATTGAAATTCCGGCTGCTGGCAATGGGCATAGAGCATGGCCAGAAGCGCCGAGGATTCTTCCGGGTTCAGCCCTTCAATGCGGGTGGTGAAGACCGGGTTCACAAAAAGGCCGCGCCGCCCGCTCAGCGGATGGGTGATGACAACCGGATGCCGGGCGTCCTGGGTGGCGGCCTCCGCATTGCCCAGACGGCCCGATTTCACCGCCTCGCTGTCCATCGCGGCGGCGCCGAATACATGGCGCGAGGAATGCACGGCTGTGAGACCATCAAGAAACCGGCGCATTGGCGCTGAGAGCGCCTCATAGGCGGCGCCCATGGAGACAAACAGCGTGTCGCCGCCATAGGGCGGCATCTCGATGGCGTGAAGAATAGAGCCCATCGCCGGTTCCCGATCATAGGAATGATCGGTATGCCACCCCTCGCCAACGGCCTCTTTCTGGTCCTTCTCTTTCAGGACCGTGGCGATTTTCGGGTGGCCCTCGACCGGCTTGAAGAACCGGTTGACATTCACCGGCCCGAAGCGGCGGGCAAAGGCCAGGTGATCTTCTGGCCCTGCGGTCTGCCCCCGCAGCACGATCACCGAAAATTCCGCAAATGCGTCCCGGATGGTGCTGAAATCCTCGCCGCGGCGGATATCCGCCCCCAGGATTTCCGCGCCCAAACCGCCGGTCATTGGCAATATTTCCATGATATCCTCCGCTGTCGCCTGCAGGCAGCATAGGGTCTGTCCTAAAACTGGAAAAACTGATTTAACCTGCTTCAAAGGAAGATTTTCCCAATGGTTCGCTTCACCCTTCGCCAGCTCACCTACCTGACGGAAACCGCACGGCAGGGCGGTATTGCCCAGGCGGCGCGGCAGCTGAATGTCTCTGCCGCGGCTATCGCCTCGGCACTGGACAAGCTGGAGGCCGCCACCAGCATGACCCTGTTTGACCGGTTTCCGGCACAAGGCATGCGGCTGACCCGCGCTGGCGAGACCTTCGCCACCCAGGCCGAGGCGCTGCTGACGCAGGCCGCTGCACTGGACCGGCAGGCCGCGGATCTGGCGATTGGCCGCACCGGCAGGATCCACATCGGCACCCATCACGCACTGGCGCAGCAGATCGTCCTGCCTGCAGTGCTTGCTTTCCGCGAAAGCCATCCGGGCGTCCGTATCGAGGTGAAGGAAGCAGACTATCCGGCATTGGTGGCCGCGCTGGACACTGGCGAGGTGGATGCGCTGGTGGTCTTTGACCAGGGGTTCGACCCCGGCCGGCATGAGGTTGAAGTTCTTTTGGAGCTGCCGCCCCTGGTTCTGTTGTCAGGCGCGCACCCTTTGGCAGCGAAAGCCCGGATCAGCCTGTCCGACCTGACTGGTCTGCCCTATATCTCCGTCTCGCCCGCTGGCCCCGGTCCCAGCTACCTGCAACTGCTGCAGGCCGCGGGCGTTCACCCCGAAGTGCCGTTCAAGTCCCAATCCCGCGAGCTTGTTCAGGCTTACGTCGGCAAGGGGTTCGGTTTCACGCTTGCAGGCTTCCCGCCCAAACAAGACTGCACGACTGAAGGCGACCCCATCGTTGCGCGGCCGCTAAAGGAAAGCATCGGGCACTACAGGGTGGTGATTGCCCGCTCGCGCCAAGCGGTTCAGTCAGGGCTGACTGACCGGTTTCTAGAGATCTGCAGGGCGCCGATCTCTATTTCTGGTCTTGCAGGAATTCAATGATCTGCAAACCTGTGATGCTGCCGTTCGTAATTTCTGCAGCATCTGTCGCAATGGGCGCACAGCCGTCCAATGCGCGCGCGGAGACCGCAAATTGAATTGCCGCCCGAACCGGCGGCTCAGTCCCACGTGCATAATGGCCCTGTCAGCGCGGTGCTGATGACTGGGTGCGGAGGGAGGATTGGAGGGCAAATCATGCCAAGAGTCCAACTTCCCGCAGCAACCCCAAAACGCAAGGCTTGGAATGAAGGACGGATCATCGGGCAGAAGCGGCCGCTGCTGCCAAAGCAGGTTTGGGCGATCCGGGCACGGCTCGAACTTGCCGGAAACCTGCGTGATCTCTCTCTTTTCAACGTCGCCATAGATAGCAAATTGCGCGGCTGCGATTTGGTCAAACTTACAGTGGCTGATCTAGTGAAGGATGATCGCGTCCGGGAGCGCGTTTCGGTGATCCAAAGCAAGACTAAGCGACCTGTGCAGTTCGAACTGACCGAAAATACCAGAGAAACTGTTCTGGCCTGGGGCAAGTCGCCCGGGATGTTTGCATGCCCGTTCATGTTCCCAAGCCGCTTCCATGATCGGCTTCACATCTCGACACGCCGGTACGGTCGGCTGGTCCGCGACTGGGTAACAGCCATTGGGTTGGAACCAAGCGCCTAAGGCACGCATTCGCTCCGCCGTACGAAGGCAGCGGAAATTTACCGGAAGACTGGCAATCTCCGCGCAGTCCAACTTCTGCCTGGTCACAGCAAGGTCGACAGCGCGGTGCGCTATCTGGGTGTTGAACTTGAAGATGCTTTGAGCATCGCTGCGCGTATCGGCAGATGACCTGCCTTGGCGAACGATGCAGCCGTTCGCCATTCCGAAGCAGAGGTCCAGCCTAAACGCAGCTTTGGCCGGTAGCGAGCCCATTCTGGGAAATGCTGCGACCTTCCTGAACGACTGCTATTGCTGCTTGGGTTTGCCGCATCTGAAAAGCATACTTGACGGTATGATTTTGTTGACTGGCGATCCGAATCTTCATAATCACACTTGTGAGTATGATTTTTGGACGCCCGCACATCGACGGCCTGTCCTGCAAAACGAAGGGTATGGCAATGTCTGAAACAACAAGCATCCAACCAAGCCGGAACGTGCGTCTCAAAGGCATTGGGATCGCGCTCATTGGGGCAGCGCTGATGAGCCTGGATCCGGTTTTCATCCGGTTTTCCGGCGTGGAAGAGCTTGAAACCTCGTTTCTCTTCGGCCTCTTCACCGCGATCTCAATGGCTGCCGTCATTCAGCTGAACGACAAGCGAGGTGTTATTAAGGTATTGCGAGAAAGCGGGTGGCCCTTGCTGGCAGCAGGGCTCTTGATGCTGGGAAGCGCCAGCGGGCTGGTATTCGCGATTAAGAACACCTCTGTCGCAAACACGTTCCTGATCTTCAGCACAACACCAGCGATTGCAGCGGTGTTCAGCTGGATATTCCTGCGTGAAAAAGTGTCCGGACAAACATTGTTCGCCATTGCCGGCGTGTTTGCCGGCATTGCAGTTGTGGTGTCTGGCTCGACCGGCACCAGCAACTGGTTCGGCGACATGCTGGCTGTGTTTGCGGTCTCGTGCCTTGCCCTGATGATGACACTCTTGCGCAAATTTCCCGACGTGAGCCGCATGGGGGCAGTGGGTGTTGGAGGCTTCCTGCTGGCAGTGGCAATGTTCTTCTTCACCGAGCCATCGGCCTTCAGCTTGAACACATGGCTGATCATGGGCGCGATGGGCCTGCTTACCGCTCCGTTTGGCCGGGTTCTGTCGATGGTCGCAACCCGCTATGCCACTGCGACCGAAGTGTCGATGACCCTGATGCTGGAAACTGTCTTGGCTCCGATCTGGGCATTCCTTTTCTTCACTGAGGTGCCGGGTGCCAACAGCCTGGCCGGTGGTGCCATCATCCTGGTCACGATCATCGCCTACACACTGCATCTAACCAGAGAGGAAGGCTGAAGCTGGCAGGCTTCAGCTCTCTCCGCCTGCACCCGCCTATTCTGACAAGGAGCTTTAGATGGACATTAAACGGATCTCATCCAATATCGGAGTGAGCCCGCAGATTTCAGTGAGTGATCTGGCGGCAGTTAAGGCCGAGGGGTTCAGGGGGATCATCTGCAATCGGCCCGATGGTGAGAGCGCGGATCAGCCCAGGTTTGCTGACCTTGAAAAAGCTGCAAGCAAAATTGGATTGAAATTGCGTTATGTGCCAGTTCAGCCCGGCGCGGTTTCAAATAGCGATGCGGTGGCATTCGTCAAAGCGCTGAGTGATCTCGGAAGCCCGGTCTTGGCCTTCTGCGGTTCGGGCAAGCGATCTGCATCGTTGTGCGCCCTGCTGCAGGCACAGCAAGCGCTGACTGATCTTCCTGACCAAATCCAGAACTAAGAGGCCGCCATGATTAAATTTGAAGTCGTGGGTTATGACTTTTGCCCTTTCATCCAGCCCGCGATTATTACCTTGAAGGAAAAGGGGGCCGCATTCACCGTGACCTACATCGAGCCCGGCGAAATGCCGGACTGGGTGCGCCAGGTCTCGCCAAAGGGCATGACGCCGTTTCTGTTGGCGGATGGCAAGGTTCTCTTTGAATCCGCTGCCATAAATGAATTCGTCAATGAGGCAACCAGCGGCGATCTGCATCCCCGAGATGCCTTCCTGAAAGCGCAAAACCGTATGTGGATCAGCCGCAGCTATGGTCTGCTGGATCATATCTACGAGCTGAAAACCACGGACAGCCAGGATATATTCCACGCTGAGAGAATGAAGCTGAGAACGAAGCTTCGTGCCCTTGATGAAGCGATTGGCGAGAACACATTTTTCAATGGCGCAGATTTTTGCTTGATTGATGGGGCCTTTGCACCTGTGTTCAGGTCCATCGCCTTGCTTGATGGCCAGTTCGCTGCGGGTATTCTTGACGCTTTGCCGAATGTCGCAAGGTGGTCAATGAATATCCTTGACAGACCATCGGTGCGAACCTCTGTCGTAGAGAGCTTTGACACAAGATTGGCAGAAAAGATCCTGAGCAGCCATGCTATTGCAGCCCGCCTGCATTCAAGCTCGGCGGCTGCATCAGCCGTTTTTTAGATCGGCCAGCAGCACCCGTGTTGCGGCCTCAGCGAGCCGGACGATTTCTTGTTCGTCCGGTCGGCCTCTTCCGAAGAGAACGTCATCCCGGAACGCGAAGAGCATCGACGTAAAAAGAAGCACAGCCTCATCTGGATCGGCAACGGATAGCCGTTCCTTCAGAAATTGTGACAAAGCCGCACTCGTCTCATCCGGCGCCACGGCAAAAAAGCTCTCTACGATCTCAGGCGACTTGGCGCTTTCGGCGACCAGCAATCTGAAAATGCGCAAGGGCTCATCTGCAATGTGCCAGCGGATAAATCCCTGGGCGAAGCCCACCAACGCTGCCCGGGTGTCAGGATCTGTCAAGTGACGCGCGAAGTCAGCATTGCTTGATTGCCCCACAAACCTGACAGTAGCTTCGAACAGCTCGATCTTGGACGGGAAATAGCGATAGACAGTTTGTTTCGTAACGGCCGCGAGTGACGCAATCCTGTCCATGTTTGCGGCTTCGTAGCCTGCTGAGAGAAATTCTTCCCGCGCTGCGTTCAAGATTGAGAGGCGCTTCGCTTCTCTTTTTTCTTCCATTCTGCCCATAGTGCTAGAGCCAGCCTCCAAATTTTCATCCTCATTAGTATGAAAAAAACTGACTTCAGCTCAAGCGCAAGAAAATCAAACTCAAGAGCATGATTATGGAGGCGGGGCTAATGGCTGAACTCAACCAGATCGGCTGTATCAAAACGCCACACAAGCGACTTGAAGATTGTCCGAACAATACCCTTGCGGATGGGCCTGAATGTGAGGTCATCTTGGACGAAGCGTTTGCACCCGGCCTGAACGGTCTGCGAGTGGGCCAATCGGTTCTTTTGCTGTATTGGTTTGAGGGTGTTGACAGAATTCTGGTCACGCAAGCGCGCGGACCGCGTGCTGACGGAAGAGAGGTTGGCACATTGGCCCTTTGTTCAACGCATCGGCCAAACCCACTAGCGGCCTCAATGTATGGCTGTTGATGCCAGCCTGATCGAGGCCGATGCCAGCAAGCAAAACTCCGCACCCAAGGAAGATTGGGATCACAGCACCATTGATCCGGACGATGCGCCTCGTGCCGTGAAGGAATACCTTGAGGTGCTGGACGAGGCGGCCTTTGGTGCAGCAGCACCTGTTCAGCCCAAGTTCACATCGCATTCCGATCCGGCCAGTCAATGGACTGCGGCGTAAAGGCCCTGCATTTCCCTGTTATCGGCAAGGCTGGCCGCAGGGATGGCGCCTGGACCCGCACTGATTTTGAATGGGACGCCGAGAGCAACCGGTACATCTGCCCCGAAAGCCACGCTCTGAAGCAGTTTCGCCGGAACTACTCCGGCCCGAACCGGGGACCGGCTGGCAAGGGGGGCGCCAAATACCGCAGTCTCAAGAAGATCTGCCAGGCCTGCCCCTCAAAGCAGTTCTGCTGCCCGAACATGGACTTCCGGCCGATCACCCGCGAGGAACATGAAGGCGCCCGCCAGGTTGCCTGCGGTATCCACTGCCCGGCAGTGCATGTTTACATGCACGAGAGGGGCAAAGACCCGCCAATACGGCATCTCGACGAAGCTGTGAAAGAAGCTCGAGATGCTCTGCGCCCACCTCAAACGCATTTCCGGCCTGGGCCGTCTTCGATTGCGAGGCCCATGCGGCGCAAACGGCGAATTCCTCCCGCCGCCGCCCAGAACCTCCGCAAACTGGCCAAGATTTTTCCCGCACCGCAGCAAACACGCAAAGCCTGATCGGAAAGGCGCTCGCGCCGTGTTCAGAACCACACTTTCTGCGTCGGCAACACGTTGTTTTTTCACAGAAAAGGCTCAGATCCGCCGGGCGGTGCAGACGAAATGGGTGAGGGAAAAGAAGAAACGGCCCTCGGCTGCCAGTTCCTCCTGCTCCTGCGCCCAGGCGGCGGCGTCGTCGGCGTCGGTGGCCTCTGTCTGAACGGCAAAGGCGCGGATCAGGCGGATCATCATGGCGGCCAAGCCGTCCGGGCGCAGGCTGGTGTCGCAAATGGTCACGGGGTGCATGGTTTCAACCGCAAAACCGCAGTCGCGCAGTTCTTCTGGCAGACGGGCGGGCACGCAACGTTCAGCCAGATGGTTGTCCCAGATATCCAGGAACCGCTGCATCCGGGCGGCGTTGTCGCTGTGCCAGGCGAAAGTGTCGAAGTGGATGTCGCCGATCACCAGGCGGCCGCCGGGTTTCAGTACCTGGTGCAGGGCGCGCAGCACCGGGCGGCGGCTGGTGATATATTCGAACACTTGCACCGACACGGCCTTGTCGAAGCTGTCTGGCTCAAACGGCAGGCTGGCGGCATCACTTTCAGTCAGGGTGGTGTTGGCGCGCCCGTCCAGCCGCTGGCGGGCGGCGGCCAGCATGTCGGGGCTGGCGTCCAGCCCGGTCACATGGCCCGCGGGGCCGACGGTGCGGGCAAGCTCCAGCGTCAACAGCCCGTTGCCGCAGCCCAGGTCCAGAATGCGGTCGCCAGGCTGAGGGGCCAACGCGTCGAAATTGGCCCGCCGCCGCCGGGAAATGTCGGCGCCCTGATAGGCGTCTTCCAGAACGCGGGTGGTGTCCTCGTCGAATTGCAGCATGGTCTTCCTCCCCCCTCTGACCCCCTCTGACAGGCTGATCAGTAGCCCGGAATGGCCCGGTTTCCAGCCGCGGGGCAGCGCGGGGCAGCGCGGGGCGGCAAAAATCCCCCCTCGCACGGAGGCGGAAAACCGCCTATAACCGCGCAGAGATGCGAATTCTTGGAGACATTGGATGACCGGCGAGCTTTCCCCCATCGACAAGGCGAAATTCGTCGCGGCCAAACGGGCGGCGGAGATGGTCGAGGACGGCATGCGGGTGGGGCTGGGGACCGGTTCCACCGCCGCCTGGCTGGTGCGCTGCCTGGGTGAGCGGGTGCGCGAGGAGGGGCTGCGGATCACCGCGGTGCCGACCTCCAGCCGCACCGCCGCGCTGGCGCGGGATGTGGGTGTCCATGTGGTGCCGCTGGATGAGGCCAAATGGCTGGACATGACCATCGACGGCGCCGATGAGTTCGACCCGGACCTCAATCTGATCAAGGGCGGCGGCGGCGCCCATCTGCAGGAAAAGATCGTCGCCACTGCCTCGGACCAGATGGTGGTGATTGCGGATGCCAGCAAATCGGTCGAGACGCTGGGTGCCTTCCCGCTGCCGGTGGAGGTGCTGCCGTTCGGCTGGCAAAGCAGCCAGGCACTGCTGGAAGAAACCCTGGTGTCGATGGATGTGATGGGCCGCAGCACCACGCTGCGGATGAATGGCGATGCGCCCTTTGTGACCGACGAGGGGAATTACATCCTGGACCTGCATTTGAAGCGGATCGGCAACGCGCGGCAGCTGGCGCTGGTCCTGAACCAGATCCCCGGGGTGATTGAGAACGGGTTGTTTATCGACATCTGCGACACCGTGGTGATCGGCTACGGCGACGGCCGGGTCGAGGTGCGCGATATCAACGAGGGCACCGTCGAGAAGGACAAGCTGGATTTTGTCGAGAGCGACAACCTGTTCACCGATCTGATGGACTGAAATTCCGCCTAGCTCTGCGCGCGGGGCTGTGTGGGAGGAAAGCGCGGGCAGCCGAATTCCTGCGAGGAATTCGGCCCGGTTTCCGGCGCGGGAACCGGGGGCTGGCGGGTGGCTGTTGAAGCCTGTCCCGAAATCCTCGCAGGATTTCGGGACGGAATTCGCGCCGAATTCCGTTTCCGCCGCCGGCGGCGGGCCTGGCCGGGCGAAATGCCGGGTTTCCGCCTCACAACCCAGTGCAAATTCAATGCAAAAGGTTGAATGCGGCGCGGGAACGCCCACTTGGGCATATGGCGTTTGGTGGTCCGTTATGGGATACACTTGATCAAGAAATGCAAAGGGCGGAACTACATGAGCTTTGATTACGATCTGTTTGTCATCGGCGGCGGCTCCGGCGGGGTGCGCGCAGCACGCGTTGCGGCGCAAGAGGGCGTCAAGGTGGCGCTGGCCGAGGAAGACCGCTATGGCGGCACCTGCGTGATCCGCGGCTGCGTGCCGAAGAAGCTGATGGTTTTTGCCTCCGAATATTCGGGCATGGTTGAAGACGCCCAGGCCTATGGCTGGGACATCCAGCCCGGTGCCTTCAGCTGGGACGCCTTCAAGGGCAAGCTGCACGCAGAGCTGGACCGGCTGGAAGGCATTTACCGCAACATTCTGAAGAACAACGACGTTGAAAGCTTTGACCAGCGCGCCAGGCTGGCCGATGCCCACACGGTGGAACTGGCCGACGGCACCCGCAAGACCGCCAAGCATATCCTGATTGCCACCGGCGGCTGGCCGACAGTGCCGGAGTTCCCCGGCTCGGAGCTGGCGATCACCTCGAACGAGATTTTCCACCTGGACGAACTGCCGGAATCGATCCTGATTGTCGGCGGCGGCTATATCGCCTCGGAATTTGCGGGCATCATGAACGGGCTAGGGGTGAAGACCACCCAATTCTACCGCGGCCCGCAGATCCTGCGCGGCTTTGACGAGGAGGCCCGCGGCGTGGTGGCGGAAGGCATGGTGGAGGCTGGCGTGGACCTGCGGGTGAACACCAATGTCACCGAAATGCGCCAGGAGGGCAGCAAGATCCGGGTGACAGACACCCATGGCAATACCCATCTGTTCGACAAGGTGATGTATGCCACGGGCCGGGCGCCGAATGCGGATAACCTGGGGCTGGAAGAGATCGGGATCGAGCGCGGCAAGGGCGGCGCCATCGTGGTCGATGCCTACAGCCAGACGGCCGTTCCTTCGGTCTTTGCGGTGGGCGATGTGACCGACCGGGTGAACCTGACGCCGGTGGCGATCCGCGAGGGCATGGCCTTTGTCGAGACCGTGTTCAAAGGCAACCCCACCAGCCCCGACCATGACCTGATCCCGACTGCGATCTTCACCCAGCCCGAAATGGGCACCGTGGGCCTTAGCGAAGAAGAGGCGGCGGCGCAGGAGCCGGTCGAGGTCTACTCCACCTCCTTCAAGCCGATGCAGCAGGCCTTTGCGGGCCGGGCGCAGAAAGTGCTGATGAAGCTGGTGGTCAGCAAGGCAACCCGCAAGGTGCTGGGCTGCCATATCGTCGCACCTGGTGCGGGCGAGATGATCCAGCTGGCCGGTATTGCCGTAAAAATGGGTGCAACCAAAGAAGATTTCGACCGGACTGTTGCAGTGCATCCGACAATGTCGGAAGAGTTGGTAACCCTGAAGACTCCGGTGCGTTCGACCTGATCGGGCGTTCCGGCAAGAACCAGAACTCATGCCGCCCATTGTCATGCATCATGGGCGGCAGCAAACGGATAGGAGACAAATGGCGGGCAATAGCGGTGGCCCCTGGGGGGGCGGCGGCTCTTCCGGCGGCGGAGGAGGCAACCGGGGCAACAACGGCGGAGGCGGCGGCGGCCGCAAGCCGGAGGATCCCCAGATCCCCGAGATTGATGAACTGGTGAAGAAAGGCCAGGAGCAGCTGCGCGTGCTGATGGGCGGGCGCGGCGGCTCTGGCGGCGGCCGCGGCGGACGCGGCGGCCCGGGCGGCGGTGCGCCGCTGTTCACCAAGGGCACCCTGGGGCTGGCAGTGATTGCCGGCGCGGTGCTGTGGGGTATGGCCAGCGTGTACACCGTCAAGCCGGAAGAACAGTCAGTTGAGCTGTTCCTGGGCGAATACTCCTCGACCGGGCAGCCGGGCCTGAACTTTGCGCCCTGGCCGCTGGTCACCAAGGAGGTGATCCCGGTGCGGGTGGAGCAGACCGAGAACATCGGCTCCGGTGCGCGCGGTTCGGATGCCGGGCTGATGCTGACCGGGGATGAGAACATCATCGACGTGGATTTCCAGGTGGTCTGGAACATCTCCGATCCGGCGCGGTTCCTGTTCAACCTGCGCGACCCGCGCTCGACCATCAACGCGGTGTCGGAATTGGCGATGCGCGAGATCATCGCCCAGTCCGAGCTGGCACCGATCCTGAACCGCGACCGCGGCGCCATCACCGCCCGCCTGGAAGAGCTGATCCAGTCGACGCTGGACAGCTATGACAGCGGCGTGAACATCATCCGGGTGAACTTTGACGGTGCCGACCCGCCGGAGCCGGTGAAGGACGCCTTCCGCGAAGTGCAGTCCGCAGGCCAGGAACGCGACCGGCTGGAAAAACAGGCTGACGCCTATGCCAACCGCAAGCTGGCAGGCGCCCGCGGCCAGGCCGCGCAGACGCTGGAAGAGGCGGAGGCCTACCGCGCCCAGGTCGTGAACGAGGCCCAGGGTGAGGCGAGCCGCTTTACCGCGGTTCTGGAGGAATACCAGAAAGCGCCGGAAGTGACCCGCAAGCGCCTGTACCTGGAAACCATGGAAGAGGTTCTGGGCCGGGTCGACAAGATCATCCTGGATGAGAACGCAGGCGGTGAAGGCCAGGGTGTCGTGCCCTATCTGCCGCTGAATGAGCTGCGCAAGCCGCAGGGGGGCAACTGATGCGTAAATCTACTCTTCTTCTGCCTGTTCTGGTGGTTGCGGCCATCGCGGTGCTGTCCTCGATCTTCATCGTGGATGAGCGTGAAAAGGCGCTGGTGCTGCGCTTTGGCCGGGTGGTTGACGTCAAGGAGACCCCGGGCCTGGCGTTCAAGCTGCCGGTTATCGACAATGTGGTGCGCTATGACGACCGTATCCTGAGCCTGGAAGTGGGCCCGCTGGAGGTCACGCCGCTGGATGACCGCCGCCTGATCGTGGATGCGTTCTCGCGCTACCGGATTGCTGATGTGGAAACCTTCCGCCAGGCGGTTGGCGGCGGCGGCATCGGCGGTGCCGAGCTGCGTCTGGACAAGATCATGCGGGCGCAGACCCGCGAGGTGCTGGGTTCCGTCAGCTCCAACGATATCCTGTCGTCGGACCGTTTCGCGCTGATGCTGCGGATCCGCAATGGGGCGATCGCCCAGGCCCGCCAGCTGGGCCTGGAGGTGATCGACGTGCGGCTGAAGCGCACCGACCTGCCGCAGGCCAACCTGGAAGCCACCTTTGCCCGGATGCGGGCTGAGCGTGAGCGGGAAGCGGCGGATGAGATCGCCCGCGGTGAAGAGGCGGCGCAGCGTGTGCGCGCGCAGGCCGACCGGACCGAGGTGGAGCTGGTTTCCGAGGCGGAACGCGAGGCGGAGGTGATCCGCGGTGAAGCGGACGCAGAGCGCAACGGGATCTTTGCTACGGCCTATGGCGCGGATCCGGAGTTCTTTGAATTCTACCGCTCGCTGAACGCCTATGCGAATTCGCTCTTGGCCGGAAACTCCTCGCTGGTGCTGTCGCCGGACAATGAGTTCTTCAACTACCTGAAGTCCTCGGGCGGCAAGACGGCGACGCGGTAATGGGGTTTATCCTCCTGGCTCTTGGGCTGGTGCTGATTGCAGAGGGGCTGGTGTACGCACTGGCCCCTTCGCTTGTGGAGCGGCTGCTGGAGATGCTGCGCACTCTGAGCGAGGAGCAGCGCCGCAATGCCGGGCTGGCGGCGCTGGCACTGGGGCTGATGCTGGTCTGGCTGGCGTTCCGGCTGGGGGTCTGACGGGCCCGTCCCGCCTGTCCTTGAAACAAGAAACAGCGCGGGCTGGCAGCAGCCCGCGCTGTTTTCGGTTTTGCGATGCCAGGGCAGGGGATAACCCTGGGCCGCCTTCAGGCGGCGGAGGCCAGCCCGGGTTTGCCGCTGTCCTGCGCCTGCCAGCTGTCTTCCTGCCAGCCGCCGGTCTCTTCGATGGTGAAGCCGCCGACTGCATTGACCAGATTGCCGGCCTCGCGGCGCAGCAGCTGGCCTGCGGCTGCCGTTTCTTCCAGCATGGCGGCGTTTTGCTGGGCGTTGCGGTCCAGCGCGGTCACCGCAGCGTTCACTTCGGTGAGGCTGCCGGCCTGATCGGTGGCGGCCTCTGAAATCTCGCGCACTTTGCCGACGATCTGGTCGACCACCTGCTGAATGACCGCCAGCGCCTCGCCGGTCTGTTCCACCAGGCCGACCCCGGTGTCGACCTCGCGGCCGCTGTTCTTGATCAGCTCGTTGATTTCCCCGGCGGCGCCGGCCGAACGCTGGGCGAGGTTGCGCACCTCCGAGGCGACCACGGCAAAGCCGCGCCCGGCCTCGCCTGCGCGGGCGGCCTCAACCCCGGCATTGAGGGCCAGGAGGTTGGTCTGGAAGGCGATGTCTTCAATCAGGTCAGTGATCTTGGCAATTGCCTGCGAAGAGTCTGCAACCCGGCGGATCGCGTCGATCAATTCGCTGGCCAGCTCATGGGCCGCCCGCGCCTGGTTTTGCGCATCGCTCACATGGTCGTCGGCCTGTTTGGCATTTTCGGCAGTGCTGAGAACTGCTGCGTTCAGGGTGTCGAGCGACGCGGCCGTCTCTTCCAGCGAGGCGGCGGAATGCTCGCCCCGGCGCGAGGCGTCTTCGGCGGCGCCGGCGATTTCATCCGAGGTGCTGAGAACGGCGCCGCTGCTGCTGGTCAGCTGGCGGACAATGCCGGTGAGGTTTGCGTTCAGAGTGTCGATGGTATCGGAAATTTCCTTGAACACCCCCTGGTGGCCGTTTGGCATGCGGTGGGTCAGGTTGCCTTGCGACAGGGCGCTGAGCGCCTTCATGACATCGCCGACACCGTGTTCCGCAGCCTCGCCGATCTGGTTCACGCCGCGGGCAAGGCCGGCAAAGCCGCCGTCGCTGCCGCCGGTGCCGATGCGTTTGGAAAAATCGCCGGCGCCGCAGGCCGTGATCACCTCTGCAATGTCGGCCATCAGCCGGTCCCGCTGCTGCAGATCCTTGCGGAACACCTCCAGCGCGCTGGAGATCGAGGCAACCTCTGTGATGCGGGAGCGCGGCAGATCGTTGCTGTAATCGCCCGCCATCATCCCCTGCAAAACGCCGTTGGCGCGGGCCAGCGGGCGGGAAATGCCGAGGCCGAGCCGGAGGGCGACCAGGATGAACAGAACCAGCCCGCCAAGACCTGCGGCAAGGGCGGTTTGCCGGGCGGTCTGCTCTGCCTGAACCGCTTCGGCGCGGATGCCGTCCTGCAACCCGCGGGCGCTGCTGCGCAGCTCTGCCAGGATTGGCTCCGCTTCGGCGAAGCGGGCGGACAATTCCTTGCGCAGCTGCTTTTCGGCCAGGGATTCGGCGACGAATTCCTGAAACGCGCCCTGATAGGCCGCCAGCAGGGCCTGGATCTCAGACTGCTGGGCCTGATTGGCATAAGAGCTGGCGGGAAACTCAAGAAACTCCGCCACGCGGGCGTTCAGGCGATCAAGATACTTGGGCGCGCCGCGCAGCAGGAAGTCCTTTTCGTGGCGCCGCATCATCAGCATCTTCACCTGCATTTCCGGGCGGTTGATCTCCTTCAGCCTGGTTTCGACCTCATGCACCGCGGCGCGAAGGCTGCCTTGCAGGCCGGTTTTTTCGTCCAGGCCCAGGCGGCGGTGGCTGTCCGCCAGCTGCAGGAAGGCGGTGCCATAAGCGTCAACCGCTGTTGTCAGGGCGGTGAAACCGGTTGCCTGTTCCGCGATGCCGGGAATGGCGGCCCCCAGGCTGCGGGCTGTTTCAATGTCAGAACGCAGACGCCCCATCACCTGCGCATGGCGTTCGGCGCTTTTCTCATTGCGGCGCAGCAGGAAGTCTTTTTCAGCCCGCCGGGCGGAGAGAAAGGCGATTTCCAGGCTGTCGAGGGTCGCGGCAAGGGAGCTGATCCTGTCCAGTTCCGCCTGTTTGCCGCTTTTGACGGTATCGGAGTAGCGGGCAATGCCGAACTGAGCGGCCATGGCCGCCGCGGCGAGGAGGACAATCGTGAGAATCGCTGTCTTGATGGAGGTTTTCAGCATCTTCAGGTCACCGGGCAATTAACGAATACAGATGGCTGCTGCCTACCAGAAGGGTCCTAAGAAAGGGTGCATCTGCAGAAAGCGGATAAGAAACGGGCAGCAGTCCGGACCCGGCCGGATCTGCCTGCGGTACCTGTTGCAGGACGTCCGGGCAGGCTCTGCGGGGCGGTTTGCGCGCCTGAAGGCGGCCTGCTGCCGGTCACGCTGTATTGAATGCCTGCAACATCGGTTGCGCGCCCGGCGGAAGTTCCTACATTGGAGGCATAAGACTCCGCCCGGGCCCTGCGGTATTGGCGCAAAGGCGGGCAGAGGAGAAGAATTAGAAGTGACAAGGAGTAGACCCGTGCAGCCACAGGCAATTGCAATTTCCCGCCGGGCAAGCGGCAGCGGCGCGGCACTGCGCTGGATCTGGCTTGCGGTGCTGAGCATGGCGGTCCTGCTGATGCAGGCGGCGACCGCCCAGGCCCGGCCTGAGAGCCTGGCGCCGCTGGCCGAGACGGTCAGCCCGTCGGTGGTCAATATCACCACCACCACGGTGGTCGAGGGGCGCACCGGCCCCCAGGGCATTGTGCCTGAAGGCTCGCCGTTTGAGGATTTTTTCCGCGAGTTCCAGGACCGCAATGGCAATGGCAACCGGCCGCGCCGGTCGTCGGCGCTGGGCTCGGGTTTTGTGATTTCCGAGGATGGCTATATCGTCACCAACAACCATGTGATCGAAGGCGCCGATGAGATCGAGATCGAGTTCTTCCCCGGCGACGGCCAGCCCAAGGAGCTGCTGCCGGCCAAGGTGATCGGCACCGATCCCAACACCGATATCGCATTGCTGAAGGTCGAGGCGCCGGCGCCGCTGAAATTCGTCAAGTTCGGCGACAGCGACACCGCCCGCGTCGGCGACTGGGTGGTGGCCATGGGCAACCCGCTGGGGCAGGGGTTTTCGGTCTCGGCTGGTATCGTTTCGGCGCGCAACCGCGAACTGTCGGGGTCGTATGACGACTACATCCAGACCGATGCGGCGATCAACCGGGGCAACTCGGGCGGGCCGCTGTTCAACATGGATGGCGACGTGGTTGGCGTGAACACCGCAATCCTGTCGCCCAATGGCGGCTCCATTGGTATCGGGTTCTCGATGGCCTCCAACGTGGTGGTCAAGGTGGTCGAGCAGCTGAAGGAATTCGGTGAGACGCGGCGCGGCTGGCTGGGTGTGAAGATCCAGGATGTGGACAGCGACCTGGCTGAGGCGATCGGCCTGGAGAAAGCGCGCGGCGCGCTGGTCACCGATGTGCCGGAGGGGCCTGCCAAGGCGGGCGGGGTGCTGGCCGGCGATGTGATCGTCAGCTTCGACGGCGTGGACGTGAAGGACACCCGCGGCCTGGTGCGCCAGGTCGGCAACGCGGAAGTCGGCAAGACCGTGCGGCTGGTGGTTTACCGCGAGGGCAAGACGGAAACCCTGCGGGTGACCCTGGGCCGCCGCGAGGATGCCGAGCGCGTGGCCTCTGGCCCGGACAGCAATGGCGGCTCGCCGGATGTGTCCGAGAAGGAGCTGCTGGGCCTGTCGGTTGGGGTGCTGACCGAGCAGATGCGCGGTGAGCTGAACCTGGACAGCAGCATCGACGGGCTGGCGATCCTGTCGGTGGATGAGACCTCCGAGGCCTGGGAAAAGGGCCTGCGGGCGGGTGATGTGATCACCGAGGCGGGTCAGCAGAAAGTGGCCTCTATCGGTGAGCTGGAAGCGCGTGTGGAGGAGGCCCGGGAAGCGGGCCGCAAGTCGCTGCTCCTGCTGGTGCGCCGCGGCGGCGAGCCGCGCTTTGTGGCGCTGAACCTGTCCGAGTGATCCGGCGCGCAGAGAGAGCCTGAAATCATGGCGAAGGCCGGGCGGGTGCCCGGCCTTTTTCCGTTTTGCGGCACAAGACTTTTGGAAAAGCCTTGGCAAAAGTTTCCGAAAACTTTTTACCGTTTCCCGGGCCGGAATTCTCGTAGGATTCCGCTGCCCTGCGGGATAGCCGGTACGCAAAAGGGGAAGAGCCATGTGCTGGCGGGCACATGGCTCTTGTTGGACAGGCAGCCATTGGGATGGAACGGATAATGGCTGTCTATGCAGGTGTTATGGCGCAGTGCAGGCGCCAGTTCTGTGACCGGGATTACAGAGCACGGATTTCGCTGCAGAATTTTCTGCTGCCGGGATTAGATTGAATCCGGTTCCGCCAGCACCGCCAGTTCGCCCCGGTCGAGGATCTGCACGCCGCCGCGGCTGATGCCGACCAGCCCGCTGCGTTTCCAGGCGGACAGCGTCTTGGAGACCGCTTCGCGGGTGGCGCCGACAAACTCCGCCAGCTCTGCCTGGGACAGGGCGATGCGGCCGTCGCGGCCTTCGGGAGCGAGATACAGGAGCTTGCGGGCCAGGCGCACCGGCATCGGCAGGAAGACCTGCTCATTCAGCTGGGTGTTCATCCAGCGCATCCGCTGGCCGGCCAGCCGCAGCAGGTCGGCAGCAAGGTCGGGGTGGCGGCGGATCTGCTCCAGCACGTCGCCGCTGCGCAGGCGCAGCACCCGGCTGGGTTCGGCGGCGATGGCGGTGGCGGTGCGCTCGCCGGGGTCAAACAGGGTGATCTCGCCGAAGACCGCGCCGGGGCGCATCATGTCGAGCGACAGCTTGCGCCCGGAAGCGGAGAGCACTGAAAACTCCAGCGCGCCCTCGGCAATGGCATAGAGCGCATCGCCCGCATCGCCCTGTTCGAACAGCACTTCGCCCTGGCGCAGGCGCACTTCCGTTGCCTGGCTTTCCAGCATCCGGCGCAGCGGGCCGGAGGCGCCGGAGAGAAAGCCGGTGTCGGGCAGGCGGGTTGTCAGCATGGCCAAGTCTCTTTGTGTTTCGGGCCCGGTCCGGCGGACCTTAGCAGAGGCCGGGGCACCGGGGAACCATGCAACTGAACCGGATGGTTCAGCCAGTCACGGCCACCAGGCCCAGCTTGCGGGCGGAGGTGAGCGACAGCGTTCCGCTGTCCAGCCCCAAGGGGGCCTGGTAGCGTTGCACTGCCTTGCGGGTGGCGGCATCCATTTGCCCGTGGACCGGGCCGCGGTAGAGGCCGCGGGCAGCCAGGGCGCGCTGGATGGTGCGGATGAAGTCCGGGGTCATCATGGCGGGGCAGGGGATTTCGAACCAGCGTTCCTGCCGCGGCTGCACGATCTGCTGGCGGGTTTCGGTGCGGAACACCGCAGGGCGGGTGATGCGGCCGCTGCCGTCGGTTTCCGCCGGCCGGTCCAGCACCTGGCTGGTGACGGTTTCGATCACCGCGGGCGAGGTCTGTTTGCTCCAGCAGGTATCGGGCGGCGCGCCAGGCGGGGCATAGCGGCCTGCGGCGGCGGCGCTGCTGCCGGGCGGCGGCGCAACGCAGGCGGGCAGCGCAATCAGGGCTGCCAGCAGCAGGGCGGGCGCCAGGCGCCGGCTGGGGATCAGGTTTGATGGCATCATGCCCGGGTGCCTCTTGCCGGCGCCCTTGTCTGTTCCCCTGACGGGGCCGGGCGCTGGTGCTTTTGGAGCAGCCTAGCCGAGTTCCGGGCCTGGCGCAAAGGCCGGATCGTCCCGGCGGCCCTGTTCCGCCAGCAGGAGGTCGAGCATCGGCGAAATATCCTCCACCGTTTCGGCGATCACATGGGTCACGGAATGCGCCCGCTGCAGCCGGCCGGTGACGCGCAGCAGCCGCCCGGAGATCACCGCGCGGCGGAAGGTCTCGTAGATCTTGCGCCAGACGATCACGTTGACGATGCCGGTCTCATCCTCAAGCGTGACGAAGATCACGCCTTTGGCGGTGCCCGGGCGCTGGCGCAGGATCACCAGGCCCGCGACGGTGATGCGGGCGTCCTGAGGCGGCTCCTGCAGCCGGGCGGCAGGCAGGCAGTGGGGCGGGCGCGGCCAGGGGGACAGGCTGGTTTGCTGGCCGGTCCGCAAAGCGGCTGCGGCGGCTGCGGGGATGGCGGTGGCGGGGGCTGGCATGAGGAAAACGGCCCTGCGGTTGAGAATATTTGAGAGTGAACAAATATAGAACATGTCACGGGAAAGTCCAGCAGCGGCAGGGCGGCGTCGCAATTGGGGGTAGCGCCTGCGCAGGGGCTTGGCTACACAGTCGCCCAAGTACCGGAAAAGGGAAGAGAGCTGACAATGGCAAAGATCACTTATATCGAGCACAACGGCACCGAGCACGTGGTGGATGTGGCCAACGGGCTGACCGTGATGGAAGGCGCGCGCGACAACAACATTCCGGGCATCGAAGCCGATTGCGGCGGCGCCTGCGCCTGCTCGACCTGCCATGTCTATATCGCGCCGGACTGGGTCGAGAAGCTGCCCGCGAAGGATGATATGGAAGAGGACATGCTGGATTTCGCCTATGAGCCCGATCCGGCCCGCTCGCGCCTGACCTGCCAGATCAAGGTGAGCGACTCGCTGGACGGCCTGGTGGTGCATATGCCCGAGAAGCAGATCTGATGACTGCGGGGCCGGCGGCGCGGCGTCATCCGTTGCGCGCCCGGCCCGGTTCCGCCCGCCGCGTTTGGCGGGCGCTGTGTTTGGGGCTGGCCCTGGCCGGTCCTTCTGCGCTGGCAGCCGAGAGCAGGATCGTCTCGGCGCGCTACGGTGAGCCCACCAGCCGCTATGGCCATGCGGTGCTGGGTGATGATGTGGAATACGGCGCGCTGGAGCTGACGGTGGAGAAGACCGGCTCTGACGGTTGTCTGCCCGCCAAGGCTGTCTGCCAGACATCCGGGATTCTGATCCGGCTGCCGCTGGATCATGTGTTCGAGGACATTGCGCCGCGGCTGGCGGATGTGGATGGCGATGGCAGGCCGGAGGTGCTGGCGGTCGAGACCGACATGGCACTGGGCGCGCAGCTGGCCGTCTATGATGCGGGCGGCGCAAAGATTGCCGAAACCCCGCATATCGGCACCCGCAACCGCTGGCTGGCGCCCATCGGCGCCGCGGATTTGGATGGCGACGGATATGCCGAGATCGCCTATGTCGACCGGCCGCATTTGGCCAAGACTTTGCGGATCTGGCGGTTCCGGGATGGCGCGCTGCACGAAGTGGCCAGAAAATCCGGGCTGACCAATCACCGCATCGGCGAGGATTTCATCACCTCCGGCATCCGCAGCTGCGGTGAGGGGGCGGAACTGGTGATGGTGAGCGGCGATTGGCGCCGGATTATGGCGGCGCGGCTGCAGGGTGATCAAATCACCACCCGGGATATGGGCGCCTTTGATCCGGCAACGGGCCTGGCGGCGGTACTGGCCTGCCGTTGAGCAGGCGTGCCGCGGTTGGGAGCAGGCGGGAGCCCTGCCCCCCCTGAGTGGCTGCAGGGCCTTTGAAATTTACCTAAAATCATTGCCTTAATAATGATCCTTGGGGCAGGGGCGCTTTAGCTTTGCTTAGCATTTCAGGTTTACCTTGATGCTGATGAGCAGAGCCGGGCGCAGGCCGTCCGGGCCGGTATTCAAGGAGTTTTGCGCGTGAGTTTCACACCATATGTGTTCGGCACCGGGATTGCCGGGTGGAATTTCCTGCAGCGGACCCGCGAGCAGCAGCAGGAGATTTACGAGAAATCCCCGGTGCTTGACCGGAATATCCAGAATTTCACCCAGAAGATCACCCAGGTGCAATCCGCCGATGAACTGCTGGATGATTTCAGCCTGCTGACAGTGACGCTGGGCGCATTTGGCCTGGATGAGGACATCAACAACCGCGCCTTCATTAAGAAGGTTCTGGAATCCGATCTGAGCGACTCGGCGTCCTTTGTGAACCGCCTGAATGACAGCAGATACATGGCGCTGGCCGAAACCTTCGGGTTCAACAGCCCGAATGGCCCCCAGATGCCCAGCAGGCGGGCCGAAAATCCCTATGCAGGCGTGAATTCGCCTGAAGACCTGCTGTCAAACCCAACGCTGCTGCGGCAGGCCCTTAGCGATTTCGGGCTGAGCAAATACGAGGGCAATGAGTTCTTTCTGATGCGGGTGCTGGAATCGGACCTGACTGACCCGGAATCTTTTGCGAACAAGCTGGGCAAAACTGAGCTGATCGATTTTGCCAGCCAGTTCAGCTTTAACCAGCCGCCAGAGTATGAAAACAGCATTCAGGCTCTGGTTCTGGAATTCAATCAGCATGATGGCGGCCCGGCTACGGCTGATGACCTGCTGGCAGACGCAGATCTGCTGCAGGCGGCGCTGGATACCTTTGGTGTGGACAGCACAAACCCGGTTTTTCTGAAGCGGGTTCTGGAGTCCGATCCGACGGATCCCAGTTCTTATGTGAACCAGCTGGACGACAAAAAATACCTGGCGATGTCCCGGGCCTTCGGATTTGGCTGGCCGGATATCAATGAGTTCACCAGCCCGGATCAGCTGCTGGAGCGGCCGGCGCTGCTGGAGGAAGCTCTGGATCAGTTCAACGTCAGCAACCGCGGGGAAGATTTCCTTCGGCAGGTTCTGGAGTCAGACCTGTCCGATCCGAACTCCTTTGTGAACCAGCCGGCAAACTTGGCCTACTACGATTTTGCGGACGCCTTCCAGAATGGCTGGCCCGAGCAGCCGGGCAAAATACAGGTGCTGTCCGACGAGATCACGGACAAGCTGGGGTCATTTGCCGACCCGCGCCAGGTGGTGTTTGATATCAGCCTGTTCGAAGCAACACTGGATGTGTTCAATCTGAATCACCGCAGGCTCGATTTCGACGTGGTGATCCGTGCGTTTGAATCCGATCTCTCCTCTGACATCTCCTATGCAAATCTTCATTACGAGGATAACTTGCGGTCTATGGCCCATGCATTCGGTTTCAATCAGGGCGTGAGCGAGCGGGAGTATCCGGAAGGTTTTGCCGAGGAAATTGCAGAGCTTTACACCACGCGCCAGTTTGAAATCGAAATCGGTCAGACGGATCAGAACATGCGCTTGGCTCTTGCTCTTGAGCGGGAGCTGCAGGACGTCGCCGATGAAGGCGGCAGCGAGGATGCCCATTGGTACAACATTATCGGGTCGCCGCCTTTGAAGTCGGTATTTGAAACTGCACTGGGTCTCCCTTCGAGCTTTGGCCAGCTGGATATTGACCGGCAAGTAGACGAAATGAAGGAGCGTGCCTTTGCGGCCTTTGGAACCAGCCAGCCCGCGGATTTTCTGGAGCCCGGCAAGCTGGATGAATTCCGAAACAGGTTCCTGCTGCTGGCCGATCTGAACGGAACCGGGGCCAGCGGTGGAGTCAGTGATCCAATCCTGTCGCTGTTCTAGGGGCCGGACGCACTCATCCTGTACTGCTGGCGCGCGAACCGCAATAAAACAGGGGTTTTGAGCGCGCCGGGGCTGGCGCGGTCAATTCCAAGCGGCCAAGGACGCTGCATTGCAGCGGTTCACGCGTTCGCAGGATTTGACTGATTTTGCCCCTGAACTGCGTTACAGGCCCTTGGAATAGAACCGCTATTCCTGCGGGGGCGTGCCTGGTCAGGCACAAAACCGGACGAACCAGCGGTGCAGGGTTAATGGGTCCTGACCAAAGCAACTGTCTTGTTCAGCCGGTCTGGGCGGCCCAATTCCGGCGGGAATTGCAGAGGGCTTAAGCGAGTGCTGGCAGCTTGCGGGCGGCGGCAATAATGCTGGCTATGTGCGGTTTTTCTGCCTTCTGACCGGCGGTCCTGGGCGGCTGCATTCAGCTGCCCGGGACGATGCAGAGAGCGTTGCTGGTGCGCTAGGAGGCGTGGTCAATGCCACAAGGCTCAGACGCATACACCGCCCCGTACGGGGCTCCGCCAAGGACGGCGGCGGGGGCGGAATACCAATGCCGAGATGCAAATGGCTCAGAATTGTCCTCGTGTCTTTGCTAAATGAATGGCTGAGGCTGATCCGCACCTGGCTTCTCTATGGGAACTTGCAGCAGAACCCTTGCGCGCCGGGGGGGCCGAAACCGGCCTTTGCGCTGTGAATTCTGCCGCTCCGTTCCAGCCCTGGTGCGAACCTTTCGCCGGTTCCGCCTGCAGCCTTGGAGCAGCTGAACGGCAGCGGTATCCGCAGCCGGCTTAGCTGGGGGCAGGCAGTGCGATTGCGGCGGTTGAAACCTGTTGGCTGCAAGCGGGAAGCAGACCGCCGGGTTCGCCCGGCCGGAGCTGAATAGCTCCGGTGCCATAGCCATGGCCGGCGGTTAAATTGCGCGGAGGACGGTGGAGCACATCTCAACCATGCGAATTTGCAGGCAAAGCTGCGCATTTGGAAGCCTGCTTGCCCTGCCGCGGCAGGGGCGCCGGGGTGTTCCCGTTGCGGTCCCGTCACGTCAGGGCACGGAGGTAGGGCCTGCTGCCCGGCAGGACCTGCCTGTTCAACTTCCCGAAAGGACGCCTCCGGCCGGTGCTTTCACTTCGGCTGGGAGGGCGGTGCAGCGGTTGCTGCACATTTGCAACCCGGGGTGGTCCAAGCGCTGCCGCCGGGCGCGGCTGCGCCCGGCCACGCCCAACTGCGAGGGGCAATCTGCGATTGGCCCGGAGCAGGCGGGAGGGCCTGCTGCACCGGTATTACTTCAGCGCGCGCCAGCCGATGTCGCGGCGGAAAAAGCCTTGCGGCCAGTCGACACCGTCCACCATCGCATAGGCGCGGTCGCGGGCATCCTGCAAGGTGTCACCGCGGGCGGTCACGTTCAGCACCCGGCCGCCAACCGCCAGCACCTTGCCGTCCTGCGCTTTGGTGCCTGCGTGGAACACCATGTTGCTGCTGTCCTCGGGCAGCGCGTCCAGGCCGTTGATCTCGGAGAATTTCTCGTAAGAGCCGGGATAGCCCTCTGCCGCCATCACCACGGTGATCGCATGGTCATCCGCCCAATTCACCTGCGCCTCGGCCAGACGGCCCTCGGCGGCGGCGTGCATCAGGTCCAGCGCCTGGGCGCCCAGGCGCATCATCAGCACCTGGCACTCCGGGTCGCCGAAACGGACGTTGTATTCCACCAGCCGCGGCTGGCCGTCCTTGATCATCAGGCCCGCGTACAAAACGCCCTGATAGGGCATGCCGCGCTCTGCCATCACCCGCATTGTGGGCTTCACGATCTCATCCATCGCGCGGGCCTCGATCTCTGCCGACAAGACCGGCGCGGGGGAGTAGGCGCCCATGCCGCCGGTGTTGAGGCCGGTATCGCCTTCGCCGACGCGCTTGTGGTCCTGGGCGGAGCCGATCGCCAGCACGTCCTCGCCGTCGACCAGCACAAACAGGGAGGCTTCCTCGCCTTCCATGAATTCCTCGATCACCACCTCGGCGCCGGCGCCGCCGAAGACGCCGCCGAACATATCGTCGATGGCCGCCATGGCCTCGTCCTCAGTCATTGCGATGATCACGCCTTTGCCAGCCGCCAGGCCGTCCGCCTTGACCACGGTGGGCACGCCGTGCTGGCGGACATGCGCCTTGGCGGCCTCAGCATCGGTGAAATGGCCGTAGCCTGCGGTGGGGGCATTTGCCGCGTCGCAGATTTCCTTGGTGAAGCTCTTGGAGGCTTCCAGCTTTGCCGCCGCTTCGGAGGGGCCGAACACCAGCAATCCTGCCTCGCGCAGCCGGTCGGCGACGCCTGCGGCCAGCGGCGCCTCGGGGCCGATGATCACGAAGTCGATGGCGTTTTCCTCGGCGAAACTCACCACCGCGCCGCCGTCCTCGATGTCAAAGGACGCGCAATCGGCAATCTGGGCGATGCCTGCGTTGCCCGGCGCCACGATCAGACGATCGCATTTGGGGTTCTGCATCACTGCCCAGGCCAGTGCATGTTCACGCCCGCCGCTGCCGAGGATAAGGATGTTCATTGGCGCATTCTCCGATCTGCCTGAGCCCTGTGGCCCGCGGGGTGTCACCCGGGGCTTGCCTTGCTTGCCGCGCGTTCTATGCTGCGCGCGACTTCAAAACAAGACCGGCCAAAGGCCGCAGGAGAGCAGCCCCCGATGTCCGACCTGTTTGACGATCCGCAGCCCGGGCAGAACGCCCCGGAATTCACCGTTTCGGAGATTTCCGGCGAAGTGAAACGCACGCTGGAGGGCACCTTTGGCCGCATCCGGGTGAAGGGCGAGGTGGGGCGCGTGTTCAAGGCGCGCTCGGGGCATCTCTATTACGACATCAAGGATGACCGCTCTGTGCTGGCCTGCACCACCTGGAAGGGGCAGGTCAGCGGCTTGTCGGTGGTGCCCGAGGAAGGCCTGGAAGTGGTCGTCACCGGCCGGCTGACCGCCTTTGGGGCCCAATCCAAGTACAACATGAACGTGGATGAGGTGGCTGTTGCCGGCCAGGGGGCGCTGATGGCGCTGCTGGAGAAACGCAAGAAGCAGCTGCAGGCGGAGGGTCTGTTTGCGCCGGAGCGCAAGAAGCCGCTGCCCTATCTGCCGCAGATCATCGGGGTGGTGACCTCGCCCTCTGGTGCGGTGATCCGGGACATCCTGCACCGGCTGCGCGACCGGTTCCCGCGCAAGGTGCTGGTCTGGCCGGTGGCAGTGCAGGGGCAGAATTGTGCGCCCGAAGTGGCCCGTGCCATCGAAGGTTTCAACCAGCTGACGCCGGGCGGCGCGCTGCCGCGGCCCGATCTGATCATTGTCGCCCGCGGCGGCGGCTCGATCGAGGATCTGTGGGGCTTCAACGAGGAAATCGTGGCCCGTGCCGCCGCCGCCTCGCAAATCCCGCTGATCTCTGCGGTGGGCCACGAGACCGACACGACGCTGATTGATTTCGTCTCCGACCGCCGCGCGCCGACGCCTACGGCTGCGGCGGAGCTGGCGGTGCCGGTGCGGCTGGAGCTGATGGCGTGGAGCGAGAACCAGGGTGCGCGGCTGACCCGGGCTGCGGGCCAAGCGGTGCAGCTCAGGCGCCAGCGGCTGAATGATCTGGCCCGGGCTCTGCCCAAGCCCGATACGCTCTTGGAAACCCCGCGGCAGCGGCTGGACCGGATTTCCGACCGGCTGCCCGGCGCGCTGATCAGCGGCGTGCAGCGGCGGCGGCTGCATTTGAGCGAAACCGCGGCGTCCTTGCGCCCGGCCACCCTGCGGCAGCTGGTTGCGGGGCGGCGGGACCGGCTGCAGAACCTCACCTCGCGCCTCAGCCTGCGGCCGATCCAGCGGGAAGTAACGGCGCAAAAAGATGCACTGGGGCGGCTGGCGCAGCGGCTGGATGCGGCGCAGGCCGCACGCATCGACCGCCAGCGCCAGGCTCTGACCGCCACCGGGCGCCAGCTGGAGATCCTGAGCTACAAGGCGACGCTGGAGCGCGGCTATGCGGTGGTGCGTTCGGGCGATGAAATCCTGACCAGCAAGGCCGCTGCAGCCAAGGCCGGGCCGTTGCAGATTGAATTCGCCGACGGCACGCTGGATCTGGAGGGGGGCACCGGTCAGGCGCCAAACAAGACCGCGCCGAAGCCTTCGGCAGAGAACGGCGGCAGCCAGGGCTCGCTGTTCTAGCTTCTTTCTGGTCTTAAATACTCACTGCACTGCGGCCGGCCTCAGACGCCAACGTCAGGGCCGTAGCACAGCATGTCCTCGCCGATGTCCTCGGCCTCATAGAGTTCGGTGGCGGCGGGGTCGTCCTCGAACCGCGCGGTAAGCCCGTGCGGCGTCAGCTCGAAGGTCCAGCACTGCGGGTCATCGCGGTTCTCGTAGACAAAGCAAATCCGGCCTGCGTCCTCGTACCAGCGGCCTTCCTGGCATTTGCCGTCCAGGAAAGACCAGATCACCCGGCGGCCCGGCAGGTAGCGTTCGACCCCGTACATGGATCCGCCAAACCCGTAGAACAATGTGCGGCCCTGAGTGTAGCGGTCGAATTCGCGGGCGCTCAGCGGCTCACCCGCCGCCAGCGGGGCGGGCAGGGCGGCAAGCAGGAAAATCATCAGTAAGCGCATGAGGCCATTGTGCCTCAGGCGTGCGGGGCCTCCAAGCGTTGCGTGTTTCTGCGCTGCCTCCCGCAGGGTCACCTTTGACCGGGCGCGGCCGCAGGCGGCAGAGTGCCGGAAAAGAACAGGGAGGCAGGCGATGATGGCGGAACTGATGCTGTGGACGGGTGCGGCAGCTTGTGCGCTGATCTATCTGCTGATGGCCGCGCAGCCGCCGGGGTTGCTGCGCAGCGTGCTGAAAACGGCATCGGTCGCCCTGCTGGCATTGGCCGCGCTGCTGATGGGCGCGCCGTTTCTGCTGGCCGCGGCGCTGGGTCTTTGCGCGCTGGGCGATCTGTTCCTGTCGCGCGACGGGGAAGTGGCGTTCATGGCGGGTGTCGGTGCATTTGCCGCAGGCCACTTGGGTTATGCGCTGTTGTTCCTGACGCAGCAGGCAAGCGATCCGGCGCGGCTGCTGCAGATGCCCGGAGCCGCCTTTGCGGCGGTTCTGCTGGTTCTGGGGCTGGTGATGGCGAAAATCCTGGCGCCGCGGGCCGGGGCGCTGAAAGGGCCGGTATTGGCCTATATCCCGATCATCCTCGGCATGGGGGCTGCGGCGCTGACGCTGCCGTCCGGCTCTTGGGTCTTTGCCGCAGCCTGCGCCTTCATGCTGTCGGACATGGTTCTGGCGGCGGAAACCTTCGTGCTGCCGGAGGATCACCCGCTGCGCCGGATCACGCCCTACGCGGTCTGGCCGCTTTACTGGGGGGCACAAGCGGGCTTTCTGGCAGCATTTTCCTGATTTCTGCGGCGCCTTGCGCTTTGCACTCCCGGTAAATCCGCATTAGGTGGGGTGCAGACCCTTTTGCGGAGACCAAGATGGCGTTTTTCTCAAAGCTCAAGGAGCGGCTGTTCAAATCCTCCTCCAAGCTCGAGCAAGGGCTTGATGCGATTGTCGAAGAGGGCGCGGACAGCCCCGCGGCGGAGGCTGCGGAAACCCAGGTTGAGACCCTGGCAGAGGCCCCGGCGGTCACGCCGGAGCAGCCCGCGCCTGCGCCGGTTCCGCAGCCCGCTCCTGTTGCTGAGCCGGAGCCTGTTGCCGAGCCGGAGCCGGCGCACGAAGCGGAGCCCGCGCCCGCGCCCGCGCCCGCGCCGGAGCCGGCGAAGAAGCCGGGCCTTCTGGGCCGCCTGATGGGCCGCACCGCCGCCGCCGAGCCGCGCCGGGCGCTGGATGACGACATGCTGGAGCAGCTGGAGGAGCTGCTGATCGCCGCCGACATGGGGGTGGACACCGCGCTGCGCGTCACTGCCAACCTGGCCGAGGGGCGGATGGGCAAGAAGGTTTCCAGCCGCGAGATCAAGGAACTGCTGGCGCAGGAAGTGGCGCGCATCATGGAACCGGTGGCGAAGCCCTTGCCGATCTATGCCAAGCGTCCGCAGGTGGTGCTGGTCGTTGGTGTCAACGGCTCTGGCAAGACCACCACCATCGGCAAGCTGGCCAGCCAGTTCAAGGGCGCCGGCAAGAAGGTGGTGATTGCTGCGGGCGACACCTTTCGCGCCGCCGCCGTCGAACAGCTGCAGGTCTGGGGAGACCGGGCCGGCGTGCCGGTGCTGACCGCGCCCGAAGGCTCCGATCCGGCTTCGCTGGCATTTGATGCGATGACGAAAGCGCAGGAGGATGGCGCCGACCTTCTGATGATCGACACCGCGGGCCGCTTGCAGAACCGCGCCGACCTGATGGAGGAACTGGCCAAGATCGTCCGCGTCATCCGCAAGAAGGACGAGACCGCACCGCATAACACGCTTCTGGTACTGGACGCCACCACCGGCCAGAACGCGCTGAGCCAGGTGGGCACCTTCCAGCAGCTGGCGGATGTCTCCGGCCTGGTGATGACCAAGCTCGACGGCACCGCCAAGGGCGGCGTGCTGGTGGCGCTGGCCGACAAATTCGGCCTGCCGATCCACGCCATCGGCGTCGGCGAGCAGATCGACGACCTCGCCCCCTTCGATCCGGAGGAATTTGCCGCGGCCCTTACCGGCCTGGAAAAATCCTGATCTCTTCTTCTGGCTGAAAATATCCTCCGGGGGTCCGGGGGTGGAAAACCCCCGGCTCTGCCGGCCTGAGCAAAGGCCCCTGATTTGAGCGATTGGCTGATCTCCCTGGAAGGCACCGCAGCCGGGCATCAGGCGGCGCTGCTCCTGGCGATCTGGGCCGCCTTTCTGCATGCGGTTTTCGGCGCGCTGCAAAAGGGGCGCCACGACCCTTGGCTGTCGCGCGGGGCGATCGATTTCTCCTACTGCGTGATGGCGGTGCCGTTTGCGCTGTTCGTGGTGCCCTGGCCGGAGCCGCATATGTGGCTGATTTTCGGCATCGCCTGGGTTATCCACGTCTTCTACAAGCTGTTCCAGGCGCTGGCCTATACCAAGGGCAGCTACACCGTGGTCTACCCGGTGGTGCGCGGCACCGGGCCCTTGTTCACGGTGATCGGCTCCTTCTTCCTGTTCGGCGAAGTGTTCACCCCGCTGCAATGGCTTGGGGTAGCGGTGCTGCTGGCCGGGATATTCGGCCTTGCGGCCTATAATTTTGTGTTTCTGGAAGCCAACCGCGACACCTTCGGGGTTGCGCTGCTGTTTGCCTTCATCACCGGGTTGTTTGTGGCCGGCTACACCACATATGACGCCTATGGCATCCGGGCGACGGCAGATCCTTTCACCTTCCTGGCCTGGTTCTTCATGATCGACGGGCTGGTGTTCCCCTTCATTGCGCTGGCCCGCTGGCGGAGGATGGCAGAGCCGCCCTCGCCTGGGCCGCTGATGGTCAAGGGGTTCTTTGGCGGGCTGGTGGCCTTTGCCTCCTTTGGCGCCATCATGCTGGCGACGCGGCTGGACAAGGTGGGCGAGGCGGCGGTTCTGCGGGAGACCTCCACCGTCTTTGCCGCCCTCATCGGCTGGCTGGTGCTGAAGGAAACCGTGGGGCCGCGGCGGATTGCGCTGATGGCTTTGATCGCCGTGGGCGCCGTGATAGTGGAAATGGGCGGCTAAAGCCGCGTGCAGAACTGACAGGAGGCCCCATGGCCGCAAAGAAGATCAACCCGACCCTGAAGATGCTGCTGGAGCTGGGCCCGATTGTCCTGTTCTTCATCGGCTATCTGAAGCTGAAGGATGAGGTGTTTCTGATCGGCGGCAGCGAGTACAAAGGCTTCATCGTCATCACCGCGGCGTTTATCCCGCTGATGGTGGCCTCCACCCTGGCCTTGTGGAAGCTGACCGGGCATCTGTCGCGGATGCAGTTTGCCACGCTGATCCTGGTGGTGCTGTTCGGCGGCATGTCGGTGTGGTTCAACGACGACCGTTTCATCAAGATGAAGCCGACGATGCTGTATGTGCTGTTTGGCGGATTGCTAGGGATCGGCCTGATGCGGGGCCAAAGCTGGCTGAAGGTGGTGATGGAGGAGCTGATGCCGCTGAAGCAGGAAGGCTGGATGATCCTCACGCGGCGGCTGTGTGCGTTCTTCTTTGGCCTCGCGGTGGCGAATGAGCTGATCTGGCGCACCCAGAGCACCGAGGCCTGGGTTTATTTCAAGACCTTCGGACTGCCGGTAGCGATGTTTGCCTTCTTTATGTTCCAGGGGCAGCTGTTCCAGAAATACGGCGACGAGGAAGAGGCCGGCCCGGCAGAATAACTGGCTGCAGCAGCGGCGGGGCTCCCGCGCCTTGTCGCATCATCAAAGATGAAGCGCAAAGCCTTGGGCCCCGCAGCGCACCTGCGGTGCGCCGCGGTTGCGCCGTTTAGCGGGTTTGCCCGAAAATCACCTGCTGGGCCTTGGTGTCCGACCGGTCGGCCCGCAAATCCGCATGCAGCGCGCGGCCCGTGATGACGCCGGAGCGGGACCACATGAGATCCAGCCAGCGGGCCAGATGGGGCTTGCCGTCCAGCACCTGCTGCTGGCCTTCCCAGAGCGAGGCCCAAGGCCAGATCGCCATGTCGGCAATCGTATAGTCTGCGCCTGCCACAAATTCATTTTCCGCCAGTTGCCGGTCCAGCACGCCATAAAGCCGCGCGACCTCGCTGCGGTAGCGGTCCTTGGCGTAAGGCAGATCCTCGGGTGCATACTTCAGAAAATGATGCGCCTGGCCCGCCATCGGACCGACGCCGCCCATCTGCCACATCAGCCATTGATCCACGACGAGCCGCGCGCGTTCATCCGTACCGTAGAACCGTCCGGTCTTGCGGGCGAGGTATTGCAGGATGGCACCGCTTTCGAACAGGGAGACCGGCGCGCCGTCCGGCCCGTCCGGGTCCACAATGGCGGGCATCCGGTTGTTGGGCGCGATCTTCAGGAAATCCGGCGCGAACTGATCCCCCTTGCCGATGTCGATCAGGGTAACGGCATAGGGCAGGCCCATCTCCTCCAGCGCGATGGAAATTTTCCAGCCATTGGGGGTTGGCCAGTAGTAAAGCTGGATGGGGTCCTGCATCTTGCGCCTCCGTCAATTGCCCGGCCACAGGAGCATGGGGGCGGCAGGCTGGCAAGGGGCGCGGCGTCTCACATCGCTGTGAAAGCCGGACATGCTGCCGCTTGACCGAATCCCGCAAGATGCGTAAAGCCCAAGCATCACATCGTGGCGATTTGTTACCGGATTGCGGGCCACGTTAAACAATCCCGCTAAAGAGGTCAGGACGTGAAGGACCCCCTTTCGCTTGGCCGATTGGGGGTTTTTTGTGCGCTATGGGCACGAGGAGACAGAAGAGATGAGCGACAACTGGAACAAGCGCACCACGCTGGTGCATGGCGGCACCCGCCGCAGCCAGTACAACGAGGTGAGCGAGGCGATTTTCCTGACGCAAGGATTCGTCTACGACAGCGCCGAGCAGGCCGAGGCGCGGTTCATTGAGACCGGCCCGGATGAGTTCATCTATGCCCGTTACGGCAACCCGACTGTCGACATGTTTGAAAAGCGCATCGCGGCGCTGGAAGGCGCCGAGGACGCCTTTGCCACTGCGTCGGGCATGGCGGCGGTGAACGGCGCGCTGACCTCGCTGGTGAAGGCGGGCGACCATATTGTCTCGGCAAAGGCGCTGTTTGGCTCCTGCAATTATATCCTGGCGGATGTGCTTGGCCGCTTCGGGGTTGAGGTGACCTTCATCGACGGCACCGACCTGGAGGCTTGGAAGGCGGCCGTGCGCCCGGACACCAAGGCGGTGTTTTTCGAGAGCATGTCGAACCCGACGCTGGAGGTGATCGACATCGAGGCAGTTGCGGAGATCGCCCACGCCGCAGGTGCCACCGTTGTGGTGGACAATGTGTTCTCGACCCCGGTGTTTTCCCGCGCGATCGAACAGGGCGCCGATGTGGTGATCTATTCCGCGACCAAGCATATCGACGGCCAGGGCCGGGCGCTGGGCGGGGTGGTGCTGGGCACCAAGGACTACATCCGCGGCACCCTGGAACCCTATATGAAACACACCGGCGGCAGCCTTAGCCCGTTCAATGCCTGGGTGATGCTGAAGGGGCTGGAGACGATCTCTCTTCGGGTCAACGCGCAGGCGGAAAGCGCCCTGAAGATCGCCGAAGCCCTCACCGGCCATCCGGCGCTGGAACGCACGATCTATCCGGGTCTGAAGGACCACGCCCAGAACGCGCTGGTGCAGAGCCAGCTGGGCGGCAAGGGCGGCACCGTCCTGTCGCTGGACCTGAAGGGCGGCAAGGAGGCGGCGTTCAAGTTCCTGAACGCAATGACCATCCCGGTGATTTCCAACAACCTGGGCGATGCGAAATCCATCGCCACCCATCCGGCAACCACCACCCACCAGCGGCTGACCGATGAGCTGAAGGACGAGCTGGGCATCACACCGGGCCTGGTGCGCTTTTCGGTCGGGCTGGAGGATGCAGACGACCTGATCGCCGACCTGAAGGCAGCGCTGGAGGCCTCGCAAGCTTGATACCAAAGACCCGGCGGGATTTCATCTTTCTTGAAATACTCTCGGGGGTGAATTGAGCCGCAGGCTCAAGAGGGGGCAGATAGCCCCCTCTCTTTTTTGCCGGATCACATCTCCCAGGGGAAACTGTCCAGCCGCAGCGGCCCGTCGGCGGTGACCAGCACCTGGGTCTCCAGCTTGACTGACTCGGACCCCATCTCGCCTATCAGGCTTTCGATGCAGATCACCATGTTCTCTTCGAACTGGCCGCCATGGGCGCCGTCAAAGTCCACATGCAGCGGCACCACCGGCCATTCATCCGCCATGCCGACGCCATGGGCCGCCAGCGAGTAGCGGTAGGGCTGGTAGGGTTCCGGGATTTGCCAGCTCTTGGCGTTGAACTCGGCAAAGCTCAGTCCCGGCTGCAGCAGCGCCATATTGTGGTCGATCTGCTGCCGCGCCGCCGCATACAGCCGTTTCTGCGTGTCATTCATCGGCACATAGCCGCAGGTCCAGCTGCGCGAGAGATCCGCGCAATAACCGTAGGGGCCGATCATGTCGGTGTCGAAGGAGATCATCTCACCCGCGCGGCATTCGCGGGCGGAGCATTCCTTGTACCAGGGGTTGGTGTTGGGCCCGCAAGTGAGCAGCTTGGTTTCCAGCCATTCGCCGCCGGAGCGGGCGTTCTCGAAATGCAGATGCGCCCAAAGCTCCTGTTCGGTGACGCCGGGCACCGAGTGCTCGTAAATCCGCGCCATGCCGGCCTCGCAGACGCGGATGGTCCACCGCATCAGTTCGATCTCATCGGCGGATTTGATGGCGCGGGCGGTCTCGGTGATCTGGCCGCCGTCGATGACCTGGAGGCCGTGTTCGGACAGGGCGTGTACGCCCTCGGGTTCCATCCGGTCGACGCCGAGGCGCATGTTGCCGCCGCCGTATTGCTTGACCAGGTCTGCGATCTCGGCGGCCCAGGGGGCGAGGCGCTCGGTGGCCTTGTCGCCGGCGCACATGAACATCCAGCCGATGGCGTTGCGGATTTCGTCAATGCCGGGCAGGCCGTCGTTCAGATGCTCGCAGCCCTTGAATTCGAACATGATGCCGGGGCCGCCGTTCAGGATCAGCGCGTAGCGGATCGGGTTGTGAGCGGTCCAGATCGACATGTTGGAGCAGTCAAATGCATAGCGGATGTTGACCGGATCATAGAGCAGGAGGCCTGCCACGTCCTGCCGCGCCATCTCATCGCGCAGCCGTTGCAGGCGGAAGGCGCGGGCGCGGTCCAGAACGTCCTGGCCCAGCGGCGATTTCAGCGGCTTGTCGGCTCCTTCGGCATTCAGGAAGGTGCGTTTGCGCTCGTCCTTGAAAACGGCCAGTTCCGTCATGACGCGCGGCCGTAGAAGCCGATGTTTTCCTCGTCCGTGAACCGCACGCCCGGGTTTTCATAGAAGGTGAAAACAGCGATCACCCGCGTCTTGTCCCCCTTCACTGTGCCGACGCGGTGGGGGGAGTTCTTGCCGCGGAAAATGTTGAGGGTGCCGGGGTCAAGTGTGATTGTGCGCATGTTGGGGTCTTGGCCCGCCAGCAGCCGCTCGACACCTTCGTAGTTCGGGTAGTCATCCGTGCGCAGTTCCGGGCTGTAGATGAATTCGCCGCCATCTTCGGGCGCCTGCAGCAGCATGGTGGTGGTGAATTCGGAGCGGTCGAAATGCCAGTTCAGCGCCTGGCTTGCGCCGTAGGACATGATGTTCAGCCGCGCCAGCGGGTCGTCCATGGTGTAGAGCGCGGGCTTGTCCATTGTAGCGGCGAGGAATTCCGCAAAGGGCGGCCAATCGTACAGGCGCAGCACCGGCGAGTCCGGGAACTGGTCGGCACAGAGAGTGAAGTTCGAGGTCTCGACCTTTTGCAGGGCAGGGTGGTCCGGCGCCAGGCCGTCGACCGTGTCCTTGAAGTAGATGTTATGCCAGCGCTTGTGGTGGAAGCTCTCGGTCTCGAACTTGCCCTTCAGCGCATCGGCGGCGCCCTGGGCGACCTCCGGTTTCATCAGCCCTTCGAGGCTGAACATGCCGTCCGCGGCCAGCTCAGTACGGCAGCGGTCCACCAGGGCCTGCCATTCCGGGGTGCCGGGACGGTCGAGCGGGTAACGGTCGAGATCGAGAATATCGCGCATGGGGTGTTCCTTGGGGTCTTTCGGGCTTTTCCCAAGCCTGCGCGCCGGAGCGGGATCTGACCACTATAAAATATCTTGGCGAGCATAAGATTTTCTTGCACTGTGCCGCCATGAAACTGCCGCCCTTAAACGCCCTGCGCGCCTTTGAGTGCGCCGCCCGCACGGGGAGCTTTTCGGCTGCCGGGGCTGAATTGGGGGTCAGTTCTGCGGCGGTGTCGATGCAGGTGAAGAACCTGGAGGAGTGGCTGGGGCTGAAGCTGTTCACCCGCCGCGCCAATCAGGTGCGGCTTACCGATGCGGGGCGGGATTATTATCAGAAGGCGGCGATGTCGCTGGCGGAGATTGCCAGCTTCACAGAGGCGCTGACCGAAGGCGGCACCCGGCGGCCGCTGGTGATTTCGGCCACGCCCGCACTGGCGCAGCTGTGGCTGCCGGAGCGACTGAAAGCCTTTGCGGAGGCGCGGCCCGATGTGCCGGTGCGGCTCAGGATCGAGGATGACCGGATCGACCTGGAGGCAGAGGGGATTGATGCGCGGCTGACCTATGGCGGCGAGCATCCCGAGCACCGGACGCAGCCCCTGTTCACAGACCGGTTGGTGCCGGTTGGCCTGAACCCGCAAACGGACATCCGGACGGCGCCGCTGGTTGAGGTCAGCTGGGGCGAGACGATTTCCTCAGTGCCGGGCTGGCGGCAGTATTTCGTTCAGCACGGGATCGCGCGCAATGAATCAGCGCCCGCAGTCATCGGGCAGTCGGTGCCTTCGGTGGTGGCGCTGGTGCAGGCGGGGCTGGGCATTGCGCTGTTGCCAGAGCAGGTTGTGGGCAGAGAAATCCGCGCAGGCAGGCTGTACCGCCTGGACGGGCCGGTGCTGGAGATGCCGCGGCCCTATGTGCTGGTCACGGCCCACTACAAGTCGCGTTCCCGCCGCTTGCGGACCCTTGCGGAGGTGCTGGGGGTCCGATAAGGCGCCGGTTCTGCCGCAAATGGCGGATCCGTTTTGAATTTTGCCGCGTAACAGTATATGGGGAAGGCCTGCCGGACCCTATATGGGGGCCGTATCACTGGGGGATGTGCCGATGAACATTCATAACCGCGACGCTGCCGAGGCGCCGGACCGCGAGGCTGCTGCTGCCGCGCTGGATGTGCTGCGGGCCTGGGCCGGCACCGTGACTGAGACCGAGATTGCAGAGCTGGACCCGGCGGTGGCGCGGCTGCTGCCCGGCCGTGAGGTTGGCAATTACCCGGAGCTGTCGCGGACCTACCCCGAGGATTTCAAATCCGATGAGGCCTACCGCGCGACGCTGCCTGATCTGCAGAACGGGCCGACCAGCCTGATCCGCGGCGCCAAGGAGCAGATCCAGCATGTGGGGATTTCGAACTTCCGCCTGCCGATCCGCTTCCACACCCGCGACGACGGCGACCTGACGCTGGAAACCAGCGTGACCGGCACCGTGTCCCTGGATGCGGGGAAAAAGGGCATCAACATGTCCCGGATCATGCGCACGTTTTACAAACACGCGGAGCGCACCTTCAGTTTCGAAGTGATGGCGAATGCGCTGGATGATTACCTGAGCGACCTGGACAGCCCGGATGCGCGCATCCAGATGCGGTTCTCCTTCCCGGCGCGGGTGAACAGCCTGCGCTCCGGTCTCAGCGGCTATCAGTATTACGACTTTGCGCTGGAGCTGGTGGACCATGACGGGGTGCGCGAGAAGATCATGCACCTGGACTATGTCTACTCCTCGACCTGCCCGTGCTCCTTGGAGCTGTCGGAGCACGCCCGCCAGGCGCGCGGCCAGCTGGCGACACCGCATTCGCAGCGCTCCGTCGCGCGGATTTCCGTTCAGTCAGTGCCCGGCAGCGACTGCCTGTGGTTCGAGGACCTGATTGAGCTGTGCCGCAAGGCGGTGCCGACCGAGACCCAGGTGATGGTGAAGCGCGAGGATGAGCAGGCCTTTGCCGAGCTGAACGCCGCCAACCCGATCTTTGTGGAAGATGCGGCGCGGCTGTTCTGCGAGGCGCTGCAGTCGGATGCGCGGATCGGCGATTTCCGGGTGGTGGCGAGCCATCAGGAAAGCCTGCACAGCCATGATGCGGTCAGCGTGCTGACGCAAGGCGGGCTGTTCAAGGCGATGAGCCTGGACCCGAAACTGTTCTCCACCCTGATTTACCAGGGCTGACCCCGCGGCCTGCCTGATTTTCAGGCAGGTTCCCGCTGAGCCATCTATACGGCATGCGGCAATTTCTGCGTTGCCGCATTTTTTGCGCCGCGATGCAGAAGTTCATGCTAGCGTCAGAACGAATCCCCCTGGCCGCCCTGCCGGGGGAGAGGGGGCATTGCGCGCTGTTGTCTGCAATTGACGGCCTGTTTTCCGCTGCATCCGGCCCGGACCGCATCCGGCGCCTGCTCCCTGTATTGCTTGCCCCATGCTGCATTCCCGGCCCGGGGCAAGGTGAGTTCAGGACTGTAGGAGTAACAAATGACGAGCTTTCACAAAATCCCGGGCCTGACGGTCAGAACGCATGAGTGGGCCGGCTATGCGGCCGGTTTGCAGCTGAAGCTGTGGCGCCAGGCGGCTGAGGCCGCACTGCAGGCGCCGCTGGAACAGATGCGGCTGGCGCATTCGATGCTGGAAGCCCAGCAGCGGCTGCTGCGGGCCGGTGCTCCGGCTGCGGCGGCGGGAGAGGATGCCGGTGACTCCGCAACGGCTCCGGAGGCCGAGGCGGCCCCGCCGGAAAAGCCGGCTGAGGGCAAGGCCAAAAAGTCCGCGCCGCGCAAGGCGGCAGCCCGTAAGTCCGCCGCCCGCAAGACAGCTGCCCGCAAAGCGCCCGCGCGCAAGCGCCCGGCGCCAAAACCGGCGCAGGCTGCTGCTGCATCTGCCGCAACCAAGCCGGAGGCTGTAAAACCGGGGGCCGCAAAGCCAGGGGCAGGCAAGGCCGCAGCTGCCGGCACAGAACCGGTCAAGGACGCGGCAAAGGGCGTGAAGCCGGCGCCTGCGGGCACACCAGCCGCTATGACCGGAATAACTGCCGGGGAGAAGGCGGAGGCGAAACCCGCGGAGTTCCGCAGCGTCTCCGCCGCCCGCAGCAGTGACGGGGCGCAGGGTGCCGGCGGGGCCTCGCCAGCCCCCGCGGCCAAGGCGGAGTTGGCTGCAGCCGGGTCCAAGGCGCAGGAGCCGCAAGGCGAGCCGTCCAAGCGCTCGCGCCAGCCTTCGGCGCCGCCGCAGATGCCGCGGCGCAACGCTGCGCAGACCTCTGGCAGCGGCGAATAGGGCGGCACACTTGACACTGGCCCTGCGCAGGTCCAACGCTGCGCCGCATGTTGGATCTGCGCCCTGTCGGGTATGTCATCGGCCTGCTGGTCGTCATTCTGGGAGCGATGATGCTGTTCCCGCTGCTGGTCGACCTGCTGGACGGCCGCGGCGAATGGCATGTGTTCCTGGAAAGCGCGGTGTTCACCATCCTGGTGGGCGGACTGCTGGCGCTGAGCTGCGCCAATGGCGTGAAGGAGGGGCTGAATATCCGCCAGACCTTTCTTCTGACCACCACCGTGTGGCTGGCGCTGCCCTTGTTCGGGGCGATCCCTTTGATGCTGGGGGCAACCGAGCTTCGCTTTGTTGATGCGTTTTTTGAGGCAATGTCGGGCCTGACCACCACCGGATCGACGGTGATTTCCGGGCTGGATGATCTGCCTCGCGGGCTGCTTTTGTGGCGCGGCATCCTGCAGTGGCTGGGCGGCATCGGCATCATTGTTGTTGCGATGGTGTTCCTGCCCGAACTGCGGGTCGGCGGCATGCAAATCTTCAAATCCGAAAGCTTTGACACCTTTGGGAAAATCCTGCCGCGGGCGCAGGCGATCGCCAAGCAGATCAGCTTGATCTATGTGTCGCTGACCATGGCCTGCATGCTGGTCTACATGGTGATGGGCATGGGGCCGTTTGACGGGCTTGTGCATGCGATGACCACCATCGCCACCGGCGGTTTTGCCAATTACGACGCCTCTTTCGGGGCCTTTGCCGGGCCGGTGGAATACGCGGCCGCGGTTTTCATGATCCTCGCCGCATTGCCGTTTGTGCGCTATGTGCAGCTGATCAACGGCCATGGCACGCCGATGCTGCGGGACAGCCAGATCCGCGGTTTCATGCTGACGCTGGGGCTGCTGGTCGCGGTGGCGGCGGCGGTGCTGTATTATGCCCGGCCGCATGGCGGCGAAGAGGCGGTGCGTTCGGCGCTGTTCAACATCACCTCGATCATGTCCGGCACCGGCTATGCAAGCGCGGACTACATGCAATGGGGCAGCTTCCTGGTGATGATCTTCTTCTTTGCCGGGCTGATCGGCGGCTGCGCGGGGTCGACCGCCTGTTCGGTGAAGATCTTCCGCTATCAGTTGCTGTTTGCCTCGATCAAGGTGCAGATCCAGCGGATCCGCTCGCCGCACGGGGTGTTTCTGACGCGCTATGAGGGGCGGCCGGTGGATGCTGATGTGCTGAGCTCGGTGATTTCCTTTTTCATGTTCTTTGTGGTGACGCTGGGCATTGTTGCCTGGATGCTGGCGCTGACCGGGCTGGACTTTGTGACCGCTGTGTCCGGCGCGGCGACAGCGGTGGCCAATATCGGCCCCGGTCTGGGCGATGTCATCGGGCCTGCAGGGAATTTTTCAACGCTGAATGATCCGGCCAAGTGGATCCTGAGCGCGGCGATGCTGATCGGGCGGCTGGAGCTGATGGCGGTCTATGCGATCCTGACCGTGCGGTTCTGGCGGGCCTGACTTCATGGGGCCTGCCCGCGAAGGGCAAGGCCGCCGCATATGCGCGGGCAGCCGAATTTCTGCGAGGAATTCGGTCCGGTTTCCGGCGCGGAAACCGGGGGCAGACGGGTGCAGGCCGTGGCAGCCGGAAATCCTCGCAGGATTTCCGGGCGGAATTCGCGTTCGAATTCCGTTTTCCCGACACGCCCGCCTCGGCCGCATAGGGTTTGAGGGCGGAATTCCAGCCGGTCCCTTGTATTGCTACAATACGCGGACTTGCCCTTGAGTAGCGGCTCGCCTATGAGGCTCAGGACCGAAACCCGCAAGGCAGGGAGACCCGTTCCATATGCCCGTACTTGTGATGAAATTCGGCGGCACGTCTGTCGCCAATCTGGACCGCATCCGCCGCGCTGCCAAACGCGTCGGTGTCGAAGTGGCCAAGGGCTATGACGTGATCGTCATCGTGTCGGCGATGTCCGGCAAGACCAATGAGCTGGTGGGCTGGGTCGACGAGACCTCGCCGCTGTATGACGCGCGCGAATATGACGCCGTGGTCTCCTCAGGCGAGAACGTGACCGCGGGCCTGATGGCGCTGACGCTGCAGGAGATGGATGTCCCTGCGCGCAGCTGGCAGGGCTGGCAGGTGCCGCTTAAGACCAGCTCGGCGCACAGCCAGGCCCGGATCGAGGAGATCCCGCCGGAAAACATCCGTGCCAAATTTGCCGAGGGCATGAAGGTGGCTGTGGTTGCAGGCTTCCAGGGGATCAGTCCCGAGGGCCGTATCACCACCCTGGGCCGGGGCGGTTCGGACACCACTGCAGTGGCCTTTGCCGCGGCGTTCGAAGCAGAGCGCTGCGATATCTACACCGACGTGGACGGTGTCTATACCACCGACCCGCGGATTTGCGATAAGGCGCGCAAGCTGGATAAGATCGCCTTTGAGGAAATGCTGGAGCTGGCCTCGCTGGGCGCCAAGGTGCTGCAGACCCGCTCTGTTGAGCTGGCAATGCGCTATAAGGTGAAGCTGCGCGTGCTGTCGAGTTTTGAGGAACAGTCCGACGAGGCCGGAACCCTGGTCTGCGACGAGGAGGAAATCATGGAATCCAATGTTGTTAACGGCGTGGCCTATTCCCGCGACGAAGCCAAGCTGACCGTGCAGTCGGTGGCCGACCGCCCCGGTATTGCGGCCACGATTTTCACCACGCTTTCGGATGCGGGGGTGAATGTCGACATGATCGTGCAGGACGTCTCTGAGGACGGCCGCACCGACATGACCTTCTCTTGCCCGACCGACCAGGTGGCGCGTGCCGAGCAGGCGCTGCTGGCGATCAAGGGGAAGGGCGAGCTGAACTATGCCGAGCTGCTGGCCGACAAGGATGTGGCCAAGGTGTCGGTGGTCGGCATCGGCATGCGGTCGCAGTCCGGTGTGGCGGCGAAGATGTTCAAAGTGCTGTCGGATGAGGGCATCAACATCAAGGTGATCACCACCTCTGAAATTAAGATCTCGGTGCTGATCGACCGCAAGTACATGGAGCTGGCCGTGCAGGCGCTGCATGATGCATTCGAACTGGAGAAAGCAGCCTAAGCGGCTCTGTTCCAAGAATTTTCCGTACTCTGCAAAGGCGCCGTTTTGGCGCCTTTGTTGTGTGCGGCAACCCGATGGCGGACTTCTGCCCAAAGCTGCGGCAGGCTGCGGCGATTGCGGGCAATGCTGCAAAAACACTTGGACTTTTCCCGCCGGGGTGGGACAAGTGGGTGGAGGAGAGAGCGCTGGCGTACTACTCTGGGCGGTGTCCGTTTCCAGGGAGCAATCTGGGCGGCAGCGTACAGGGAAGAAACCTCGGGAGAGGGTGAGAATGGCCGATACCACGGAATCCGAAAGCAGGAAGCTTCTGGTTCGCTTGCGCGAGGCGATGGCGGGTGATGATGCCGGCCAGGCGCGGCTGGATAAGATCACCCATCTGATCGCCGACAGCATGGGGACTGAGGTGTGCTCAGTCTACCTGTTCCGCGATGATGAGACACTGGAGCTGTGCGCGACCCAGGGTCTGAACCTCGAATTGGTGCACCAGACACGGATGCGTATCGGCGAGGGGCTGGTGGGCCGCGTTGCCAAATACGGCAAGGTGGTGAACACGCCGGATGCGCCTAATGCCAAGGGCTTCCGCTACATGCCGGAAACCGGGGAGGAGCGGTTTTCATCCTTCCTGGGCGTGCCGGTGCAGCGGCTGGGCGAGATGATGGGCGTCCTGGTGGTGCAATCCAAGGAGGCGCGCGAATTCTCTGCGGATGCGGTTTATGCGCTGGAAGTGGTGGCGATGGTGATCGCCGAGATGACCGAGCTGGGCGCCTTTGTCGGCGAGGGCGCGGCGCTGTCGCCCTTGCACCAGCAGGCGGTTCTGATCCACGGCACCTCAGCCCAGGAGGGCGCGGCGGAGGGCCATGTCTGGCTGCATGAGCCGCGGGTGATCGTGACCAACCCGATCGCCGATGATCCCCAGCGCGAGCTGGAACGGCTGAACGATGCGGTTGAGGAACTGCGGGTCGGTGTCGACAAGATGCTGGAGGTGTCGCGCAACGGTGACAAGGAACAGCTGCAGGTTCTGGAAGCCTACCGGATGTTTGCCAATTCCAAAGGCTGGATGCGGCGGATGGAGGAAGACATCGCCCGCGGGCTGAGCGCCGAGGCGGCGGTGGAGAAGGAACAGTCCCAGGCCCGCACCCGGATGAGCCAGGTGCAGGACGCGTATTTGCGCGAACGGCTGAGTGATCTGGACGACCTGTCGAACCGGCTCTTGCGGATTCTGACCGGGCAGGGCGCCAACACGGGCGCGGAGCTGCCTGACAACCCGATTCTGATTGCCCGCAACATCGGCCCCGGCGACCTGCTGGAATACGGCCGCTCCTTGCGCGGGATCGTGCTGGAGGAGGGCTCCGTGGGCTCTCACGCCGCGATTGTTGCGCGGGCACTGGCGATTCCGCTGGTGGTGAATGCCAAGCGGGTCACCACCGAGGCGCTGAACGGCGACCATATCATGGTGGACGGCGATCAGGGGGTGGTGCATCTGCGCCCGGATGAAACCGTGGTGGGGGCCTTCCGCGACAAGATCGCGATGCACGCGCAGGCGCAGGAGCGATACGCCTCGATCCGCAACAAGCCGGCGGTGACCGTGGACGGTCAACGCGTCAATATGGTGATGAATGCCGGTTTGATGGCCGACCTGCCGTCGCTGGATGGCTCTGGTGCAGAGGGTGTGGGGCTGTTTCGCACAGAATTGCAATTTCTCGTGCGGAACCAGATGCCGAAACGGTCGGAATTGGTTGCTTTGTACAAGCGGGTTCTGGACGCGGCGCACGGCAAACCGGTTGTATTCCGGACCCTGGACATCGGGTCGGACAAGGTTCTGCCCTACATGAAGCCCACCGATGAGCCGAATCCGGCCCTGGGCTGGCGGGCGATCCGGGTGGGCCTGGATAAGCCGGGTGTGATGCGGATGCAGCTGCAGGCGCTGCTGCGCTCGGCCGAGGGGCGGCCCTTGTCGATCATGTTCCCCTTTGTGGCGCAGTTCGAGGAATACCGCGCCGCCAAGGCTGAGGTCGAAAAGACCATAGAGCGGGAGCGGATCCTGGGCCATGTGCTGCCTGCGGACCTGAAGGTGGGGGCAATGCTGGAAACGCCCTCGCTGGCCTATGCGCCGCAGAAGTTTTTTGACGAGGTGGCTTTCCTCTCGATCGGCGGCAATGACCTGAAGCAGTTCTTCTTTGCCGCCGACCGCGAGAATGAGCGGGTGCGCAAGCGATATGATACGCTGAACGTCAGTTTCCTGAGCTTTATCGAGCGGATCGTTGAGCGCTGCGCGATCTCCGGCACGCCGCTGAGCTTCTGCGGCGAGGATGCAGGCCGCCCGGTTGAGGCGGTGTGCCTGGCCGCAATGGGCATCCGCACGTTGTCTATGCGTCCGGCCTCTATCGGGCCAGTCAAATCGCTGCTGTTGCGGGTGGACTTGGGCGAGCTGCGCAAGATCATATCTGACGCACGCCACCGCGGTGACCAGGCGGTGCGCCCGGCGGTGATGGAATACCTGCGGGGACTGTGAGCCAAACTCATGAGCGGGCAGCTTGTGGTCCCGGTCCTGTGGCCGGCGCTGCCGCTTTGCTTGCGTAACTACTTCAAGCTTAAAACTTTAGGCTTGAAGTTTTTCCGGGCCTGCTTATCCTGATCCTCAGAGACGTGCGCTGAGCGGGAAGGGATGATCATGAAAGTCGTCTGTCTGGGAGGGGGCCCTGCGGGCCTCTACTTTGCCATCTCGATGAAGCTGCGCCAGCCGGAGGCCGAGGTCACGGTGGTCGAGCGCAACAAGCCTGATGATACCTTTGGCTGGGGTGTGGTGCTGTCTGATGACGCGCTGGAGAACCTGAGCGCCAATGATCCGAAAAGCGCCGAGGCGATCCGCGAAAACTTTGCCTATTGGGACGACATCGCCGTGGTGCATGACGGCACCCGCACGGTGTCTGGCGGGCACGGGTTCGCCGGGATTGGGCGCAAGCAGATGCTGCTGCTGTTGCAGGACCGGGCGCGGGAACTGGGGGTGGACCTTCAGTTTGAAACCGTGGCCAAGCCCGCGTCAGACTATCAGAAAGAGTACGATCTGGTGGTCGGCTGCGATGGTCTGAATTCCAGTGTTCGCAATGAGTTCGCGGAACATTTTAAACCGGAAATCGACGTACGGCCCTGCAAGTTCATCTGGCTGGGCACCCATCAGAAATTCGACGATGCCTTCACCTTCATCTTCGAGAAAACCCAGCACGGCTGGATGTGGATTTATGCCTATCAGTTTGACGCGGACACCGCGACGGTGATCGTCGAATGCTCTGCCGAGACCTGGGAGAACTGGGGGTTCGAGGGCATGAGCAAGGAGGAGATCATCCGCACCTGCGAGGAGATTTTTGCCAATCATCTGGATGGCCACGCGCTGATGTCGAACGCGGCTCACTTGCGCGGGGCGGCGGTGTGGATCAACTTCCCGCGGGTGCTGTGCGACAAGTGGCACCACGAGAACGTCGTGCTGCTGGGCGATGCCTCCGCCACTGCGCATTTCTCTATCGGATCGGGGTCGCGGCTGGCCTTTGACAGCGCAATTGCGCTGGCGGAACTGGTCAGCACCGAGCCGACACTGGAGCGTGCCTTTGAGCGCTACCAGGAAGAACGGCGGCTGGATGTGCTGCGGCTGCAATCGGCGGCGCGCAATTCGCTGGAGTGGTTCGAGGAGGTCGAGCGCTACCTGGATATGGATCCGGTGCAGTTCAATTACTCGCTGCTGACCCGCTCGCAGCGGATCAGCCACGAGAACCTGCGCCTGCGCGATGCGGAGTGGCTGGCAAGTGCCGAGAAATGGTTTCAGGACAAGGCAGGCGCGCCTGCCGACGCGCCGGTGCGGCCGCCGATGTTTGCGCCGTACCGCTTACGCGGGATGGAACTGCAGAACCGTATCGTGGTGTCGCCCATGGCGCAGTACAAGGCGGTCGATGGCTGCCCGACAGACTGGCATCTGATCCATTACGGCGAACGTGCCAAGGGCGGGGCCGGGCTGGTCTATACCGAGATGACCTGTGTTTCTGCTGAAGGCCGGATCACGCCGGGCTGTCCGGGGCTTTATGCGCCGGAGCATGAGGCGGTGTGGAAGCGGCTGGTGGATTTTGTGCACGCGGAGACCAGTGCCAAGATCTGCTGCCAGATCGGCCATTCGGGGCGTAAGGGCTCAACCCAGCTGGGCTGGGAGGAGATGGACGCGCCCTTGCCGGAGGGGAACTGGGAGACGGTCTCGGCCTCAGCCATTCCGTGGTCCGCAAGTAATCCAGCGCCGCGGGAGATCACGCGGTACGAAATGGATCAAATTCGCGACGAATTTGCTGCATCAGCGCAAATGGCGGAGCGAGCCGGGTTTGACATGATCGAACTTCATGCGGCGCATGGCTACCTGATTTCGTCGTTTATCTCGCCAAAATCGAACATTCGGGGTGATGAGTACGGCGGCAGCCTGGAAAACCGCTTGCGATACCCGCTGGAGGTGTTCCGGGCGATGCGCGCGGCATGGCCGGAAGGCAAGCCGATGTCGGTGCGGATCTCCGCCAATGACTGGGTTGGGGGCGCGGGCGTAACGCCGGAGGAGGCGGTGGAGATCTCCAAGGCCTTCACCGCCGCCGGTGCAGACATCATTGATGTTTCCGCCGGGCAGACCTCGACTGATGCACAGCCGGTCTATGGCCGCATGTTCCAGACGCCGTTTTCCGACCGCATCCGCAACGAGGCCGGGATAGCCACTATGGCGGTGGGTAACATCTATGAGGCGGATCACGCCAATTCGATCCTGATGGCGGGACGGGCTGATCTGGTTTGCGTGGGCCGGCCGCATCTGGCCGATCCCTATTGGACCCTGCATGAGGCAGCGCGGATCGGCGATCGCCATAGTGATTGGCCGCTGCCCTACCATGCGGGCCGGGACCAGGCCTGGCGCCTGGCGGACCGCGAAGCGGAGGTGATCCGGGCATGACACGCAGGGTTCTGGTCACAGGCGGCGGCACGGGGATTGGCAAGGCGATTGCCCATGCCTTTGCCGCGGAGGGATGCCATGTCACCATCGCCGGACGCCGGCGGGCGCCGCTGGAGACGGCGGGGGAAGGGCTAGGGCTGGATATCCGTGTGGCCGACGTGACGGATGAGGCGCAGGTGGAGGCGCTGTTTGATGCGCCCTATGATGTGGTCATTGCCAATGCCGGCACCGGTGTGGCGGCGCGGATCGAGGATGTTGAGCTGGAGGACTGGCAGCGGACCTTGACCGTCAACATGACCGGCACCTTCCTGACCTTCCGGGCGGCCTTGCGGGCGGGCATGGAGCCAGGGGGTCGGCTGATTGCCATCGCCTCCACCGCGTCCTTGCAGGGCGGGGCGCAGATCCCGGCCTATGCGGCGTCCAAACACGGGGTGCTGGGGCTGGTGCGCTCGGTGGCACAGAGCGTGGCTAAGCGCGGGGTTACTTGCAATGCAATCTGCCCTGGGTTTGCCGACACCGAGATGGCAGAGAGCGCGGTCACCGGGCTGATGGCCCGGCATGATATCCCGCGGGAGAAAGCGCTGAAGATGGTGGTTGGCGGCAATCCGATGCAGCGGCTGATCGCGCCGGAGGAAGTGGCGGCCACGGCGGTGTTCCTGGCCTCCGATGGCGCGGCCTCAATCAATGGGCACGCGATGAGCGTTTCGGGAGGGGAAATTTGAGCACGACATCAAAAGACCGGCTGCGGCTGTGGCTGAAGGTGCTGAAGGCCACCAAGGCGGTGGAGAGCGACGTGCGTGAGAACCTGCGGCGGGAGTTTGCGACAACGCTGCCGCGGTTCGATGTGATGGCGGCGCTGATGCAGCACGAAAAAGGCCTGAAGATGAGTGAGTTGTCGGGAGTTCTGAAAGTCTCCAACGGCAATGTGACCGGCATCGTCGAGCGGCTGGTCGAGGATGGCCATGTGCTGCGCGAGAAGGTCGAGGGCGACCGGCGTGCCAGTCTGGTGCGGCTGACGGAAGCGGGCCGGATTGAGTTTTCCCGCCAGGCGGAGGCGCATGAAGGCTGGATCAATGCGGCCTTTGACGGGCTGACCGCGGATGAGGCGCAAGGGATTGCCGAAAGCCTGGATGCGGTGGCGCGGCGGCTGGAAGAGGGGAGCAAGGCATGAAGGTGAACCTAGAGCCCAAGCATTTTCAGTGTCAGGTCGAGGACGGTATCGCAACTGTCTCCCTGGACCGGCCGGAGCGGAAGAACCCGCTGACCTTTGACAGCTATGCAGAGCTGCGCGACTGGTTCCGCGATCTGCACTATGATGACAGCATCAAGGCGGTGGTTTTTGCCTCGAACGGCGGCAATTTCTGCTCGGGCGGCGATGTGCATGACATCATCGGGCCGCTGACGAAGATGAGCATGAAGGAGCTGCTGGCTTTCACCCGGATGACCGGCGATCTGGTCAAGGCGATGGTGAACTGCGGCAAGCCGGTGATTGCGGCGATTGACGGCATTTGTGTGGGCGCGGGCGCGATCATCGCCATGGCCGCCGATATCCGGATTGCCACGCCGGAGGTAAAGACCGCGTTTCTGTTCACCCGTGTGGGTCTGGCGGGCTGCGACATGGGCGCCTGCGCAATCCTGCCCCGGATCATCGGCCAGGGGCGGGCGGCGGAGCTGCTTTATACCGGGCGGTCGATGAGCGCCGAAGAAGGCCACGCCTGGGGCTTCCACAACAAGCTGGTTGCGGCGGATGAGTTGGAAGCGGAGGCGCAGAATTGGGCCGCGCGGATCGCGGCAGGGCCGAACTTTGGCCACATGATGACCAAGACCATGCTGGCGCAGGAATGGTCGATGTCGATTGAGCAGGCGATCGAAGCGGAGGCGCAGGCGCAGGCGATCTGTATGCAGACCGCGGATTTCGAGCGCGCCTATCATGCCTTCGTGAACAAGGAAAAGCCGCTGTTTGAGGGCGACTGAGCCGCGGCACCGCTGGAACCTGCGCCGGAGGAGGGCGCGAGTGCCTCCGGCGGGAGTATTTGGGGAAAGATGAAGCGGGCGCGCAGCCTGTTCACCGGGAGGAGACGCGGATGGCGGACAAGAGCTTTCTAACCTGGCCGTTCTTTGAAGACCGGCACCGTGCCTTGGCGGCGGAGCTGGACGAGTGGGCCGGGGCGCATCTGGGCGGGATTGATCATTCCGACACGGATGCGGCCTGCCGCTCGCTGGTGGCGGCGCTGGGCGCGGCGGGCTGGACCCGGCACAGCGGTGCCGAAGCCGGCGAGACCTTGGATGTGCGCAGCCTGTGCCTGATCCGCGAGACGCTGGCGCGCCACGACGGTCTGGCGGATTTTGCCTTTGCCATGCAGGGGCTGGGGACCGGGGCGATCTCGCTGTTCGGCACGCCGGAGCAGCAGGCGGAATGGCTGCCGCTGACGCGCGCGGGCAGGGCGATTTCCGCCTTTGCCCTGACCGAGCCGCAGTCGGGATCGGATGTGGCGAACTCCACCATGACTGCCACGCCGGACGGTGATCATTATGTGCTGAACGGAGAGAAGACCTGGATTTCCAACGGCGGCATTGCCGATGTCTATACGCTGTTTGCCCGCACCGGCGAGGCGCCGGGGGCGAAGGGGCTTTCGGCCTTTGTCGTGCCCGCAGGCTTGCCTGGGTTCGAAGTCGCGGAGCGCCAGGAGGTGATCGCGCCGCATCCGCTGGCGACGCTGCGGTTCACCGATTGCCGCATCCCGAAATCCGCGCTGCTGGGGCAGCCGGGGCATGGGTTCAAGATCGCCATGTCGGTGCTGGATGTGTTCCGCTCCACCGTGGCGGCGGCGGCGCTGGGCTTTGCCCGCCGGGCGCTGGACGAGGCGCTGCAGCGGGTGACGGAACGCCAAGTGCAGGGCGCGCCGCTGTTCGAACTGCAGATGGTGCAGGGCCATATCGCCGATATGGCGCTGGACGTGGATGCCAGCGCCCTGCTGGTCTACCGCGCCGCCTGGGCCAAGGATTCAGGGGCTGCGCGGGTCACCCGCGAGGCTGCGATGGCCAAGCTGTTCTCCACCGACCAGGCGCAACAGGTCATCGACAAGGCGGTGCAGTTGCATGGCGGCGACGGCGTGCGCCGGGGTCAGAAGGTGGAGGAGCTTTACCGTGATATCCGGGCCTTGCGCATTTACGAGGGCGCTTCGGACGTGCAGCGGGTGGTGATCGCGCGTCAGGCTCTGGGGGCCTTTCAGGGAGGGAATTGAGATGCTGGGATCAACCGCACATGTGGACACATTTGCCCGGGACAACCTTCCGCCCATGGACCAGTGGCCGGAGTTCCTGCTGGAGGGGTTTGACTACCCGGAACACCTGAACGCCGCGGTTGAGCTGACCGATGCGATGGTGGAGAAGGGCTTTGGCGACCATACCGCGCTGATCGGCAACGGCCGTTACCGCACCTATAAGGAGCTGGCGGATTGGACCAACCGGCTGGCGCATGTGCTGAGCGAGGACCTGGGCGTGAAGCCCGGCAACAGGGTGCTGATCCGCTCTGCCAACAACCCGGCGATGGTGGCCTGCTGGCTGGCCGCGACCAAGGCGGGCGCGGTGGTGGTCAACACCATGCCGCTGTTGCGCAAGGGGGAACTGGCCAAGATCGTTGACAAGGCCGAGATCTCCCACGCGCTGTGCGACACCAGGCTGAAGGACGAATTGGTCGCCTGCGCCAAGGAATCGAAATTCCTGAAGACGGTTGTCGGCTTTGACGGCACCTCCAACCATGATGCGGAGCTGGACCGGCTGGCGCTGGAGAAACCTGTTGCCTATGAGGCGGTGAAGACGGGCCGCGATGATGTGGCGCTGCTGGGGTTCACCTCCGGTACCACCGGGTCGCCCAAGGCGACGATGCATTTCCACCGCGATCTGCTGATCATCGCCGACGGGTATGCGCGCGAAGTGCTGGATGTGCAGCCGGAGGATGTGTTTGTCGGCTCGCCGCCGCTGGCCTTTACATTCGGCCTCGGCGGGCTGGCGATCTTTCCCCTGCGCTTTGGCGCGGCGGCGACGCTGTTGGAAAATGCCACGCCGTCGAACCTCATTGAGATCATCGAGAAATACAAGGCCACCGTCTGCTTTACCGCGCCGACGGCCTATCGCGTCATGCTGCGGGCGATGGAAGAGGGTGCGGATCTGTCGTCGCTCAGGGCGGCGGTGTCGGCGGGGGAGACCTTGCCCGCGCCGGTCTATGAGGAGTGGATGCAGAAAACCGGAAAACCGATGCTGGACGGGATTGGCGCCACCGAGATGCTGCATATCTTCATCACCAACCGGTTCAGCGACCACCGGCCCGCCTGTACCGGCAAGCCGGTGGGCGGCTATCAGGTCAAAGTGCTGGACCGCGACGGCAATGAGGCGCCCCGCGGCGAGGCCGGGCGGCTGGCGGTCAAAGGCCCGACGGGCTGCCGCTATCTGGCAGACGAGCGGCAGGCCGAGTATGTGCGGGACGGCTGGAACATCACCGGTGACAGTTTTGTCCGGGACGCAGATGGCTACCTGCATTTTGCCGCCCGCAACGACGACATGATCGTTTCTTCGGGCTACAACATCGCCGGTCCCGAGGTGGAGGCGGCACTGCTAGCGCATGAGGCGGTGGCGGAATGTGCGGTGGTGGGGGTTCCGGACGAGGCACGCGGGGAGATCGTGCAGGCGCATGTGGTGCTGTCTGATGGCCAGGCGCCGTCGGATGCGCTGGTCAAGCTGCTGCAGGATCATGTGAAGGCAACCATTGCGCCCTATAAATACCCGCGGTCAGTTGTGTTCACGGACGCCCTGCCGAAAACGGAGACCGGCAAGATCCAGCGGTTCCGGCTGAAGGGATAGGCTGCGTTGCATTCAAGGGGACCGATGGGCCGTTTTCCCCGTGACGGCGGGCAGCGGCTGTTGAAGAATTTCGCCCAGCCGCTGTTTGAGGTCTGATTTCTTGAGGAAATTCTGCAGCAGCGGATGCTGCAATGCCCTTTGTTCGTCCCGCGGGTCGATGGAGTTGGTGACCATCGTGATGCTGAGGCGGCCGTGCCAAATGGCTGGAAAGGCGGCCAGCCGGTCGAGAAAAGCGAAGCCGTCGAGCCGTGGAATATTCAGGTCCAGCAAAATCCGGGTTCCCAGCGGCGGCGGGAAGGCCGTCAGAAACTCCAGTGCTTCCTCGGCATAGGTGAATTCGATCACCTCAGTCTCCGGCTGAACCTTTCTGATCGCCCTCAGCAGGAAAAAACGGTCTTCTTCCTGTCATCAATTACAATAATCATCTGTCGCCTGCTATGGTTGCGCAACCGCGGGCAGCGTGACGACAAAGGCGGCGCCGCCGTCGATGCCGGTTTCGACCCGTATCCCGCCCTTCATCTGCTCGACAATGCGGCGGCTGATCGAGAGGCCAAGGCCGGAGCCCTCATACTCCGAAGCAGCGTGGAGGCGGACAAACAACTCGAAAATCCGTTCCCGGTCTTCTTCGGCAATGCCGATGCCATTGTCGGCAATGCGCACCGCAATTGTTCCGGGGACCGCGTCAACGGGGTTCAACTCAATGCGGCAGAGGGTGTCCTTGCGCCGGAATTTTAGCGCGTTGCTGAGAATGTTCTGGAATACCTGCCCAAGAAGCGCTGGCTGACCCAGTGCCTGCGGTAAGGAAGCGATGCGGATTTCAGCCTTGGATTCAGCAAATTTCGGCGACAGGTCCTCAACTACGCCCTTGATCACCGTGTCCAGGTCAACAACGGCCGGGTCTGCGCTGTTGTCCTGCAGGCGTGCGTATTCCAGGATACCGGAAATACGGTGGCTCAGGCGCTCTGCTGCCTTGGTCGCAAAGTTGGCAAGCTTGTGGTCGCTCTTTTCCATCCGGCCGTCCATGTCCTCGACCAGCGAGGAAATGCTGTCCTGAATGGTTTGCGAGGGCTGCACCAGGTCGTGGGCTGCCACAAAGGCAAAGCGGCGGATCTCCTCGGCGCGGCGCTGCACATCCGCTTCGCGTTCGCGCAGATGGGTGATGTCCACATGAACCCCCATCATCCGCAGCGGTTCGCCATCGTTGGACCAGTCCGTCACATGCCCGCGGCACAGAACCCAAACCGTATGACCGTCTTTGTGGAAGTAGCGGACCTCCTGATCATACGGGTGGGCGCCCTTCGTCTGCACATGTGCGTCAAAGTTCTTCAGCGCAGTTTTGAGGTCGTCGGGGTGAATCATCTGCATCCAGGCGTCGGGCGTGTTTTCGACCTCGTGATCCTGGTAGCCGAACATTTCCTTGAAACGGGGGCTCATGTATTCTGTGTGACCGGGAATGTTCCAGTCCCACCAGCCCGAGGTCTCGGTTTCCAACAGCCCTTCGAGCGCGTCGCGCTGCTGTCGGACCTCTTCCTGCAGATCGACAAGTTCAGAGACATCCACCAGCTTGACCACGGCACCGGATTTGACGCCTTCGGAATGGATGAAGGGCCGGACAATCAGGATGGCGTGGCCGCCCTTTTTGAACCGGAGATTGCGGCTGCGGGTCTCGCCGGTGTCCAGCACCGCCTGGGTGTCTTCCAGCAGGGCGCCCATGGATTCATGGGTCAGGTTGGATGTAAACGTCGTCAGCGGGCGGCCGAAATCCGTCGCGGTGAGGTCGAAGTAGTTTTCGATCCCCTTGCTGAAACGGCGGATCCGCATACTGCCGTCGAGGAATAGAATGCCAAGATCCGTATTGCTGAGCAGGTTTTCGATGTCGGAATAGGCGGTTTCGAGCTCTGCGATCCGATCATTGGCTTCCATGTTGATGGTATGGAGCTCTTCGTTGGTGCTTTGCATCTCCTCGTTGTTCGCCTGCAGCTCTTCGTTGGCGGTCAGCAGTTCTTCATTTGCGGCCTGCAGCTGTTCGTTGGTCACGGAGAGGTCGTGGGTGGTAACGGCCAGAAGCTCCTCCAGCGAGGAGATTTCGCGCTGCAGCCCGGCAATGATCTCGCGGCTTTCCTCGCCGCCAACCGACAGCTGCGCGCCTTCGGTCGCCTGCGAGGCGGAGCGGCAGGTCACAAAGACCGCCTCGCGGTCATAGAGGGTTGACTTGCGGCAGATCAGATCCACCACAGTCTTTTCACCGTCAGAGATAATCACCAGCCCTGATTTTTCGGCGACTTCCTCCCGTTCGACGCTGCGCAGCAGCAGCAGCAGGGTGGACCGCAGTGACGGGTCCAGGAGGTCGAGCAGCCGGGTCGAGAAGCCGTCATTGGGGAAGCTCAGGAATTTCCGGTAATTGCCAAAGGTTTCCAGGATGTTCCCGGAGGTGTCCAGGACAAACAGGCAGGCATCCAGCGAGGCAAATGTGTGCTTCAGAAGCTCATGCGCCTCCTCGTTGCCGACAGACACGCTGAACGGCCGCATCTGTGACGGGGACGGGGGCGGATGCGGCAAATCCTTGTAGCGCTGGTTCAGCACCCGCAGCCCGATGAAGCTGTGGTTCTTCTGCGCATTCGAGTAAATCCGTTCAATCTGATCCAGAGGGGCAAAGCCCATCTGTCCCCGGCCAGTGGTTTCGGCGGAGCCCAGGAACAGAAGCCCGCCCTTGCGCAGCGAATAGGACATCATGGAGAGCACGTTGGATTGCACCTCCGCCGACAGATAGATCAGAACGTTGCGGCAGATGATCAGGTCGGTGTGAATATAGGGTGCTTCATCAATCACGTTGTGCGGCGTGAAGATGATCTTGCGCCGCAGCCTGCTGGCGATCTGGATGCTGCCGGACGCAAAGGAGAGGAACTCTTGCCGCCGGTAAAATTTGGGGATCTCATCATTGGCTGCAAGCGGATAGATGCCGCGCTTGGCGAATTCCAGGGATTCCGAATTCACATCCGACGCGATGATCTTGAAATCGCGTGTGATATTGTTGTCCTGGCGGTAGGTTTCCAGAAGCAGAGCGACGGAATAGGGCTCCTCGCCGGTGGAGCAGCCGATACACCAGATTTTGACCGGCTGGCTTGTGTCGCCGCCCTCGAATAGTTCCGGCAGACGCCGCGACAGTTTATCCTAGGCGGCCGGATCCCGGAAGAAAGCAGTGACCCCCACCAGCAGCTCCCGGTGCAGGGTTTCCAGTTCGCACTGCGAGTTGGTGAGCAGCGTCAGGTAGCCCGAGAGCGTCGTCTGCTCTGTCAGCCCCATCCGGCGCACGATGCGCCGTTTCAGGGTGCCTTCCTTGTAGGTTTCAAAGCTGATGCCAGCCACTGTGCCGGCAAGCTTGAGGATCTCCTGATAGTCCCGTTCACTGTTTTCGAAAATGCCGGAAAGGTCGAACAGCTTGTTGCGCTCCAGTTCGAACACCTTGGACAGCTCGGGCAGGATGTCAGTAGGGGGCAGGGTAAAGTCGGCTTCGGTTGTTGCCAGCGCGGCAAAGGGCATGCCGTCGAATTCCGCCGTGTCGGGATCCTGGACAATGGCAATCCCTTCGCGCTCCTTGATGCTGCGCAGGCCGCGGCTGCCATCGGTGCCGGTGCCCGACAGCACGACGCCCACGGCGCGGGATCCGACTGCCTCGGCCAGGGAAGAGAAGAACAGGTCGATCGGCAGGTTCAGCTGATTGCGCGGGCTGGGCTTGGTCAGGGCAAAGCGCAGGCCTTCGAAATCGCTGGTGCTGGCGGGGCCTGCCTCTGAGGAATCCGCCGAGGTGCCTTGGATGACAACATTCCACTTGGGCGGCAGCAGATAGATCTTGCCCGGCTCTAGCGGCATGCCGTTTTCAACCACGCAGACATCCGCGGCGGTTTCCTTGCGCAGAATTTCCCCCATCAGCGAGTCATGATCCGGGGACAGGTGCTGCACGATGACAATGCTGTGGGAAAAACCTTCCGGCATGTCGCCCAGCATGGATTTGATCGCCGACAGCCCCCCGGCCGAGGCGCCGACGCCGACGATGTAAAAGGATGAGTTGACCTTGCCGATCGAATGTGCCGGGTCAGCCGCTGTGCCGTTGCCGTTCAAATTCGCGTTCTGTGTGTCAGAGTGTTTTCCAGCCATGACTGTTTTCCGCCTAAATAAACTTGCCCTGCAGCCCCTATGGCAGGGGTTTCCGGCCTGCCAGTGGGTGCTGCATCCGAAAGTGCATCTGCAATCTACGATTACCCGCTTCCCGGGAGTATCGCTTGTCCCGGTTTTTGCCACAAGGCGAATGGTTTTGGAAGGTAAAGCGGGGCTGGGGAGGACTTTGCCTGCTGCAAGGCGCCTCCCAGCTTTCCTGCAGGTTGGGGGCAGCCCGTCGAAACGCCCCGAAAACGCAGCGTCAAGCTTCCCGAAGCGGAACAAAGGGGGGTCATGTTAGCTTAAAAAAGAGTTAACATGTGGAGATCAATGTGAAATTATTAATTTATTATTATATCGTTAAAATGCGCTGATGGGTTTGTTTTTATTTACCTGACCCGCTCTGAATGCTACCTAAAGGAGAATCTAAAAGTGAAGCTGACAAGGTGCCAGGGGTAGACAGATGAACGTCCTGCTGATTGAAGACGACGAATTCTGTGCCTTTCGCTTCCGTCAGCTTGTTCAGGCGCATTTGGACGGCTCCAGCGTGGAGCTGTGCAACAGTGAAAAGAAAGCATTGGGCAAGCTCGGAGAGATCGCTGCGGGGCGGTACGATGTGATTTTCATAGATCAGAATCTGCCGGACGGCCGTGGCGCCCGCGTCGCGCAGCGCATCCGGCAGGCAGAGGCCGGGCTGCGCAACAAGCTGGTCATGCTGACCTTCTGCGAAGATGACCGCACCAGGGCGGAAGCCCTGGCCTATGACGTTGACGGTTTCATGACCAAACCGGTGAACTGGCGCAAGCTGTCACGGTTTCTGATGGATGGCGACTACCGCTGGAACATTGCCGACCTGCCGGCCGATCTTGGGCTGTACCGGTCGCTACGAAGCTCCTGAATCTGGGGGTCGGACTGCGGCGCGGCCACCGGGGCTGCCGCCGGCGGCGATGGGCGGCGGCCTGGCAAAATGTCGCCACCTGCCGCGTTCTAGCTGAGCCTTGTTAAGCTGCAATCAGCTGGATTTGCAGCGGCGCGGCGCCAGCCGCAATTTCCAGCAAGCGGTCGATGTTCGGATGCGCGCCGGGGCGGTTCTTTGCATCTGTGGTGTGCTCAGCAAAAACAGCAAGGCCGTGTGCCGCGGCCTTGGCGTCCAGGACTGTGAAATTCTGTTGCAAATACTGATACACGGCGAGCGAGCCCTGTTTGCCCGGCTGGTTTTCGATTGAAGCGGCGGTGGTGCCATCCGGGGCGGTAAGGTCGATACGGGCAAGGCCGCCGATCGGCGGCAGAAGCTGCAGGTTGTCCTTAAAGGACGCAGTGGGCTGGATCATCGTTCAGTCCTGTTGTGGCAAGCGTTTGCGCGTGATTAACAGCTTTGGCCAGCTGCCGCCATGGTTCGGCTCCACCGCTGAGCCGCGTCGCCTGCATTCCCGGCTGCCAGGCCTGCGAAAGGTTTCAGCACTGCGGTGCCAGAGGGGAGGAGGGCCTTTGCTGGCTGTTCCGGAACATGCCCAGTATCCAAGAGCAGGCCTGCGGTGACGCGGCAATAAAAGCCGGCTACATTCGCGCTGTTCAGGGTGCAACCGGGATCAACTGAAGGAATATCTGAATGAAACTCATCATGGCTTTCCTGGCGTGCAGCGCCCTTGCCACGGGGGCTCTCGCGCATTCCCAGGTGGACACAACGACACCTGCGGATGGTGCCCGGATTGCTGCCGTTCCGCTGGAGATTGCCTTTGATTTTGCAGATGAAATCCGTCTGACCCGGGTTGAGGCGATCCACCGGGATGGGGCTCCGGCAGTGCTGGACCTGGACGGGCAGAAGAGTTTTTCCCGCAGCTTCACGCTGCCTTTCCAGGGTGTGGGGAAAGGCACCTACCGGATCGAATGGCGGGGGCTGGGAATTGACGGGCATCCAATGCAGGGCGCATTTCAGTTCACGGTAGAATGAACATGCCGGACATCTGGGGGGCGGGCGCGCTGCTTGCCAAGCTGATCCTGTACACCGGTGCGACCGGCGCAACAGGGCTGGTGCTGATCCGCCTTGCCTACCCGGGGCTGGTTGCGCCGCTGCGTGCCCGGATCAATGCGCAAGCCGCGGTGCTGGCCGGTGTTGCCCTTGCTGCCGCGGTTTTGGGCTTTGCTCTGCGCGGTGCGGCGCTGACCGGCAGTTCCGATGGCATGACCGACCCGGAAATGCTGGGGCTGCTGTGGCAGACCGCCGCCGGCAGCGCGCTGGTTTGCCGCCTGGCCGGCACTCTACTGCTGCTCGCGGGGCTTCTGTTGCGTCGGGCAGGCCCTTGGACCGCATTGGCGGGCGGCGTCCTGCTGCTCTGGTCCTTCACGCAGATCGGCCACATCCCGGTGCAAGGGCAGCTGCCCCTGCGGGTCCTGCTCTTTGCGCATCTTGCTGGCATCGCGTTTTGGATCGGCGTCCTGAGCCCGCTGCGGGACCTGTCCCGCAAGCCTGAGCAACTGGAGCAAGCGGCATTGCTTGGCCGCAAATTCGGGCAGGCGGCCATGATTGCGGTTCCCGGATTGCTTTGTGCTGGCCTGCTGATGGCTTGGCAGCTGCTTGGCGATCCGCGGCTGCTGCTGACAACAGGCTATGGTCAGGCATTGCTTCTCAAGCTGGCGCTGATCGCTGCGGTGCTGTTCCTGGCGGCCCTGAACAAGCTGCGGTTTGTCCCTGCCTTGCAGGCAGGCGGGGCGCGCGCCGGCAGGCATTTGGCACGTGTGATCGAAATAGAGGCCATGATCCTGCTGGCCGTGCTTGCGGCGACGGCAACCTTGACCAGCGTTCTGACGCTTCCTGGATAAGGCGCGCAGGAACTCTGATCGTACTGCGCTTGGTAGAACTGCCAGCAAGAAACCCGGCCTGTGCATTAGCCCTGGCCGCCGCCTTGTCTGTGGGAGCAGAACCGGCCAGGCTGCTGGTTCTGCGCGGTTCAACTGTGAATAAAACTCTCCTGCGCAGTCTGAGGGAATAGAACAGAACTGAAGCAGGAATGTTGAGGAGCATGCAGAGAGAGGGGCGCCGAAAACCGAAAAGCGCTGGAGGCGAGTACCGGAATCGAACCGGTGTACACGGATTTGCAATCCGAACATAAGGTGTTGAAAAGAAACGACCTGACGTTGAGAGAAGCGCAGGACGAAAAGGAAACAAACCGAGAATGTTGCGATCTGCAATGGGGATATTTTTTCCAAGTTTCCCGTTGAGACAAGAATTGTAATTCTTGAGTGTTTGGATGTCGTTAACCATTGAGGCCTAGAGCTTCATGGAAGTCGAGATGGCGTTTTGGAGGTTGAGCCGAATGAATTTGAGTGAAATGTCTTCAGAGGAATTGAAGAAACTCAGAAAAGACATTGGTAAAGCACTATCTGTGCGCGAGAAGATGGATTTGAAAGCCGCCGCGGAGGCTGCTGAGGCTGCGGTTGCTGAATACGGGTTTACGCTGGCAGACTTTGTAGGAGCTGGGAAAAAGAAGAAGGCGGCACCCAAGTACAGAAACCCTGAAAACAGCGAAGAGGTTTGGAGTGGCCGGGGTAGGCGACCTAAGTGGGTAGCCAACGCGCTTGAGGCGGGGCACGACCTCGCGTCTATGGAAATTTAGCTTCTCCTGTTGCTCTGGCTTGGCATCCGATCTGCGATTTGATCGCGCATGTACTTGCCCCTTAGGTAGCAATGTGGCGACAATTTTGAGCCAGGAGAAGTTACTGCTAGTTCGAACCCTGCAGGATTCAGTTGCTTACTCCTGCAGGGTTCCTTTGGTCAGAAAGAAGGGGAATGAGCGCCCCTCTCGTCTTAATATGCGGGAGCATCGTTTAGAGTTCCTTTGCGCTTCGTCAAAGTACCGATAAATGAGCGGGCCATAGGGCATAAGTCAGGCAGTTCACGTGACAATGGGCTGCTCTACCCGTCTCATTGAGCGGGTTGTCAGTACCATTGTCAGGAACTCCTGCGATCTGGTGAAAAACCACAAGCAATCCTGTACCGAACGTGGGATTAGGGGAGGCAACGTTGTCGCGGGAGGAGGCGGGACAAAACCGTCATTCGCTGCAAGTGCAGCTAGGTCAAGCACGAGCGTCAGGTTTGTGCAAATGAGTGGCCGTAACAAACTTCATCTTAGATCCAGGATGCCAAGTTTCGCAGGGTGTGCTCGACGGTGCTTCGGACATTCCGCCCTCTGAAGGTCACTGTAGCCGTGCTCGGCGCATTCCTCGGCTGGACGAACCGCAAAAACTTGGGGAAGGCACGAGAGAGTCCCACGCCCACAGAGGTAATCTATATCACTAAAATTCGCGCAAAAGTGGAAAGATTTACGTTTTGTTTACTAAGGTCAGTTCAACTTATGTTCTACTCCAACAAGCCACTAAAGCGGGCCTTTAGAGCAAGCGCAATGGCACTTCAGGCAAGAACTCCTCGGGCACCCACGGGTGGGAAATCGTGGAGAAGTCACATGTCAAGCATCTTTGACGCCCCCGAGAAGTACAGTTGGGACAACATCGCTCCGATATCTAGCAATCGATTGCTAAAACTAAAGAAAAACCTGGAGGCTGGAAATGTCGAAATCATTGATCTCAGACCCCTCCCACAACAAGCTGACAAGTCTTTACCGCCTATTGACGAAGACTTGATAACGGGGATCGAGCGTCAGATCGAAGCGCGAGCCCGGCCTAAAGAGGTAAGAAGTATTGGCGAACAACATCTTAGAATAGTTGAAAAACCACGCCAACCTAAGCCCTGAAGCAAGCTCTGGTGGCCTCGGCGGACGCTGAAGTCACCAAGCATCTCGAACTCTGTTTTTGGAACCGAGATCGCAAACTACAATGGCAGCCTCTGCGGTAAGCCCATTAAGCTTCGGCTTTTTCTGAGCCCCCCTCCGTAGGGTACGTGACGTGACCGGCCGGGAGCCCTGCGATACACGCCCAAATTGGTTCACCGCTCCGCATCTCCAAGTATAGCACGAACTGCAACGACCTTCTGACATGTCGAGAATGTTTCTCGCCCCTAAAGGAGCAAAGTCTCTCCTTCTACCAGAGACAAAATTTCATCAACGGAAACTCCGGACAGAACCAGACGTTCATCATCGGTCGAGATCGTGGTTGTAATTTCACCATCAACAGCGACTTGGTCGAATTTCAGAGACGAAACGTGATTGCTTCCCCAGGCTCTCAAGTCAAGAAGATCAAGTCCGACCTCAAAGTCGCCCAAAACATCCTGCTTTCCATCCGAAGTGAAAACAAAATGATCGGCGCCTTCGCCGCCGAAAACTGTGTCACGGCCTGATCCATCGTAGATTTTGTCCGAACCTTCTCCACCGTTTATGTAATCACTTCCTCTTCCGCCATCGATGGTATCATTGCTCTCTCCACCATCAAGCAGATCACCTCCAACACCGCCGTCAATTTTGTCGCGCCCCTTTCCTCCTAGGATGTTGTCGCGACCAGCACCACCATCAAGCGTGTCATCCCAGGTTCCGCCGGAAATAGTATCACTTCGCCTTCCACCGTAGATCAAATCTCGTCCGTTTCCACCTTCTAGCCGATCCTTTCCACCTTCACCCATGATCGTGTCATGCCATGCTCCACCCATAACGGTGTCATTGCCCGCGCCCCCAACAATTTTGTCTTTACCGGCCCCCCCCTGAAGCACGTCCCGTCCCTTTCCACCGTGCAGGTAGTCGCGCCCGACGCCGCCGTTGATAGTATCATTTCCCTCCTCACCAAAAAGCCGGTCAGCAGCAGAATTCCCATCAAAATAATCGTCGCCTGCACGGCCATAGATAACGTCCTTGCTATCGCTTCCATCGATATGGTCGTCACCATCTCCGATTCTAGTAAATTCGATGAAGTTCAGTGCCCAGGGATCTAGGGAGATTACCACAGTCCCATCGTCAGACGTGGAGCTCTCGCCGTTGATCACAACCGGATCAGCTCTATGGTCGGCGCCACCTTTACCGCCATCAGTGAGCATAGTAGATTTGATGAAGTACAGGTCATCACCTACGATCTCCGAAAAATCAAGCTTGAAACTATCGCGGGTTTCACCGCCACGGTCGGAAGCAATAAATGAGAACTCATCATCATTCCCGAAACCATGCACATCAACTTCACTCTCTAGTGACCAGTCGAGAACTGGTGATTTACCAACAAGCCTATCGCGCATTTGGGAAAATGTTTCACCAGCAATCGTCAAGTTCTCCTGCTCAACATCCGTCAATGTAATGCTTTGTGTGGTGTCAAAGGTGAGCGGCCAAATTTGGGAAACATCAATTCCATGGGTGAGTTGTTCATAAAACATCTCAACCAACATCGATGCGTGCTCAAGCCCGCGCGCATTTTCTCCGTAGTAGTTGGAATTCCACTCTGTGACATGAAACGAAACCGGATCCACAGAATCCGAACGGTCCAGAAGATCGATAAAACGGTTATATTGAGAGAACATAAAAATATTATCTTCATCAACTGCGTCCAGCCCTGTGCTTACATAGTAATGCTGAAGAACACCGTCTACCAACTCGGCTGCCCCGGGCACATGATTAATTTGTTCAACCAGATCTCGAACTTGGTAATAGGCGCTTCCTTGTCCATCTACTTGAGCAGTGATAAAACCTTTTGGAACCACACCAGCAAATTCTTTCTCTATGTAATCCTGGGAGTAGATTCCGTACATATCCTTCTCAGGATCTATGTAAACGATAGTGTCCTCTCGCGGCGAGTATACGGCAGACGCCGACGACGTTCCTTGCACAACTAAATCAGGCGCCTTTAGACCATTCCGTTCGTAAAAATTCATAATCACCGGCAGCAGGTTCGCCACAAGGTAGCCATATTCGGAGGCTGTCATCTCGCCAGACCCCCAAAATTCGTTTCCCAGTTCAATCGCAGAGATTCTTACGCCGTTCTCAGTGGACTCACGAACGACCGCTTCCAGAAAGGTCTCCAGATCATCCAAATATTCACTGCTAATCTCTTTACGGCTCCCGTAACTGCCATCGCGTATTGCCTCTGCAGCGCTTTTCTCAAAACCTGTCCGGGTTGGGATCACAATCGAAACTGAAAGCTCAGACTTGCCGGCCTGTTCAAACATTTCGTCCATGGGCAGAAGATCCTGGACCCTTTGTGTTGTTGACAAATCAGCGTTGGGGTTCGCCATGTCAAAATAATACTCGGTAGCGGCCCCTCCAGGATATCGAAGATTGGTGATCCCCATCTCTTCAACCAACGAGGACAACTTGGACGAAGGGTCGACATACTCCTCATCGTAGATTGTTACGAGATTAACGCCGAAGTGATCTTCGGTGACCTTAGTGCCAGAATTGTAGTCGGTTTCGTCCCTAACAATATGCGTCACCATACGAGCCACCCACTGTAAATTTTCACGATTTGTTCTCATCGGAAAACTGGCTGAGAAATATTACCGAAACAATAACGGTCCGACGGGTGAAATCACGCACTCACAAGTTAAAAAGCATTGATAATTTTGCGAAAAAAATCTGAATAGTTAAATGGAATACCATTCAAAACATGCCGCCAATCTCAAAAAATTTTCAACCTCATAAAATCGAAAGTAAATTCCTGCGCCTGCGGAAGTGATAAGCGCTAATTCGAGTGAGAATGTCGCGAAATGCGGTAAATTCCGCCAGCAGAACCTAGGCAATTTGCAAGAATATTATCGCTTGCCGACCCATCGATAAATTTACGTGAGAGGCTCGTGGAGCGACTAAATCGCTGTGGGAGAACTTCTTGGGGGTATTAAAAAGCCATCTCCGAGAGGTGAGCAGGTGCGATTTTTTCATACGAGCTTTCGTAGCTCATGTTCTCCCGCAAAGAGTGATCGCAAGTCGCAACTTTTCTGCAGTTTAGGCAGCACTGCGTACACTCAGAGGGGCAATCTCAGCCTTTGCTGATGGCTCGAATATCCGCGCGCATGCCTCAATAATCCGCATGGCGCCGTTCGCGACGTGCTGCCAGTGCGAAGATCTAGCAGGCGACCAATGACTGCTAAGGGCTCTTAGCTAGCCCCCTACTGCCTGTCATAGGCTCTGCTCTAGCTCAGGGGTGCTTGATGCAAGTGCGACGCATGCTGTCAGCTCTTTTAGCTTCTGCCTCGTTGTACGGTAGGATTCTGAAAGCCCTTAATACGCTTCTAACGAGGCTTCGTATGCCCCGGCTATGTTAGCCGCCAGTTCTTGATTTTCAATCGTACTGACCAGACGGCTTAATGCTCGCGACGAGCCGTGAAATGGCGCTCTCCCAGGCGGATTTCTCTGCTGGAGACAGGTTTTCTCCCATAGTGTCCTCTAGCGCTGCCACAAGAGCTTTTTCACCAACCTCAAGCTGTTGATCCGTAAGCTGAAACCTAGCATGAGATCGGAGAAGAAGTTCGCTAAGCTCAGCAAGTCCACCCGGTGAAGTAAGCTCCCGAATTGTACGCGCAAGCATTGCTTCAAACATGTCCCGCTGGCGGGATAAGTCTTCTTTAAACAATGGTTTCAGTTCTGGAAGCTCCGCAAAGAGATGATGGTAAAAGCGGTCGCTCAAAGTGGCCTTTCGAGCGAACACCTTTGCAAAGCTGTCTTGAACTTGTTGAATGCTGATTGTTTCCATTCGAGGAATCCTGAACTTGCTATACGGGCATGCTAGGCGGCCCGTCGCGGCTCTTATTTCCTCAGGGCTGATTGGTTACTTTGACATGCATCAAAGGGTTGTCGCGCAGTCTTTTCCAATTTCTGGAAATTTGAGCTAAGTCACGCCGAATAAGGCCGTTTGGCGCCGTTCACGGCCTTCTGCAGGTGCGAGGGCCTGCCTTGTGGTCAGAGACCGCGCAGGGGGCGGAGCGGCAGTTGCATCGACATTATAAGGTTCAAGCAGAGGGAAATTGCTACTCGACCTTTAGCCTTGGGTGAACCGCTCCGGTTGCCAACGCTACCCCTCAACAACTGTCATAGCGCAGTCGCGGTGGGCATTGGGCATGCCCACGTGATGCGGATTCTGCACGAGATACCAGACCGGCGCATAACCTGGCGCCTGAGTGCGCGAATAGGTGCATCCGTCCGGAGAAGTCCAATGGGTGGCGTTGCCGTTGCGAAATACGCTTTCCTGCGGCAAGAAGCTTTTCACAGTTTGCCGCTGGGCTACTGGGTTCCTATAGTTGGTGGCTGGCCCATACATTTGGGACAAGTCCTGCCGATCAAACTCGACATCGCCGCAAGCAGACAAGGCAAAACTCAGGGCTACAGGGATAATCAAACGCATTGCAGGCATTCCTTTTACAATCCAACACTGAAACCGCCCTAGCCAGGTCACAAACTGCCGTCCGCACTTTAAGCAGAAAGTTATAGGTCAGAACAGTTATAGCGGTAATTTTTTGGTTGAAAAATGTATAATACATTAATTAATGGCGGCCGCTTAAAATTCGAAATACTTAGCGGGTGAAAAATGCGAAGATTTAGAGTTCGTCCGGCGAGATTCGCCCTGTCTTAACCTCCTGTTCTCTCAAAGGTGATATTGCCTAACCGAGTTTTGAGGGAGCGGTTGCTATGTGCAAAATACTGAAGTTCAGCCTTTTACTTTCTACAGTAGCGGCGGTGGCAGGCTGCGTTTCACCGGAGCAGTTTGAAACCACGCCAGTACAGATCGAAACTAGCAAGGGCGTTGTCACATGCCAATTATACACAAAGGATCGGGTTCTTTGGGACCGTTCGATCGGACGCCCGCAAACAATGTCGGTCGAAGAGGCTGATGCCATTTGCAAGCAGGAAGGTCATAGGCAAATGACCGGTGGCTGAGCATCTCGCGGTTGCGGCGGTAAATTTCGTGGGATTGGCTAACTGGTCTGATGTAGCCCAGTGTCGAACGTCCACTTTTTCCGGTTTGGCAATCCTAATTTAGCGGTTCCTTGGACGCCAGCTGGCGCCAATCGCGATTTGCTGCACCGCCGAGAGTTTACCAAGCGGCCGGTGGCATCTGCGGGCTAAACCGTTGCACTGGTGAGGTGGTTTGGTAAGCTGCTTCCAGTAAAGGGGGCAGTTTGTGAGTGGCTTGGTCGTTTGGGTGATCATTTTTGTGGTTGCAGTAGTTGCAGCGACCGCAGCGCACATCCTCATCAGCCCTGGCGAGATCAACATCCTAGTTTGGGGTGTCGTTTTTTGCTTGGTTCTTCTGGCGTTCGATATTTTTTTCTCCATCTACGAAATTGAAACAGGGGGCGATATTCCAGATCCCCACCCACCTCTGCCCACACTTTGTGAGAATGGTGCATTGCCTCGAATTGACGGTACTTGCCCCTGTTCTGAGTTTGACCTTCGAGCGAGATGTTGAGCAATCCGAGAAGGGGGAGCGCGGTCGTCTGATCGTCGAGCGGCCTGCAGAGAAACAGAACCAGGTGTTGCACCAGGTTTTGCAGGCCGCTCTGCCCCACCCGTGGAAGGTTGCGGGATGGTAGGTGAGTTAGAGCTACACTTAGGATTGTCTACAATGAGGGTCAGGCCAAGCGGGCGATTTGCATAGCCAGGTGCAAGTTATTTGGCGTGAGCCGCTCGGAACAACAGTCAGATGGGAATGGTTTTGACGGAGCGCCTTAGAACGAAGCTTTTTTGCCGCCGTCATACCTTCCTCTCTAAGAAGCGCAAAATAAGTTCTCTGAGCTTTTTTCCCAGTGTTCAACCAGGTCAGCCCCATTTGCAGTGATTTTTTGAGTTTCGCTCAACTCGAAGAGGTCGGATGTCAGTAGGGAGACCACTCGATAAATATCATTTGGATTGGCTGGAGGTTGCATATTTCTAACAATCGGCGGGCGCTCCAAGTAGTATGCTACGTTGGTCAGCGCAAAGGCCATCGTTAGGCCAGTTACTTCCGGGTATAGCCTTGCAAGAGAGTAAACGACTCTATGCGGAGGTTCGCCATGTTCTATCAGTTGTTCCGCAGCGAATGCTTCTATTTCACCAAGGATTTTTTGAGTTAGCAAACGTCACACCTTCACCTCTTAAATCGGCCGTTAATAATATGTTAACCTTTTCTTGAGGAAACCTCCATACTTCAGCTTGAAGAGCTTTCCACTACAGGCAGGTGCCGGCCACAAGTTCGGTCGCAATGAAAGCTCTGTTGGCTGAATTGGGGTTCTCAGGGCCTACGAAAAGACGATGGGACGGCCTGCATTGGTCCCGCTGATTGCAGCGACTGACGTGCACTGACAATGTATCTACACGCAGGACAGATCTTAGCTGAAACACACAACAAAGGATGCCGCCATGAGTTACCCGGATTTCATCACAGCATTTCCCAGCCTTGATGTGCCATTTCCTGATGATGTCGTGCAGACGGCAGTTCTGAAGTCAGAATTTGGCCTAGTGGCTTTCATTACGTTCCTGAAGGATATGGAGCTCCCTTCGCATTCACACGGGGCACAGTGGGGCACGGTTGTTGAAGGGGAAATTGAGCTTACCATCGGGGGTGAGACGAAAATTTATAAGGCCGGTGATAGCTACTCAATTCCGTCTGGCGTCGTTCACGGAGCCATGATCACGGCAGGGACGCGAGTTATCGACGTCTTCGAGGAGGCTGATCGGTATCCGATCAAAGGCTGACAAAGGTCTCCGTTCGATGCCACCATTATAGTGGCCAGCCCGCCTTAAGCTGCGACTGACCACCTGTTCCTTCAGTGAGAGAGCATGACGGTGAAGGCCGCCAAAGCTCTGAATGGCATGCTGCTGTGAGGTAAACATCAGACGCGAGTGTGGCCGGTTGTTTAGAAAGGGAAGTCACCGATCTTCTTAAAGAACGTGTCTAGAATGGGGCGGGCCGTTCGTTTTGAAGCGAACTTCAGGCCAACCTTTGTGCTCTGCCTCCAAATGACACTAACTTCCAGGGTGCCAATTCCCTCAACTGTCACCGATTGAAGTTCTCTACGGCTAAACTGTGGGTTTTCCTCCGTGAGTTGGACACCCAAGCCGCTGTAGCTGATGTTCAAAGTTGTGGCCTCGCGAGGACCGCTTGGGAAGTTAAGTGTGCAAGGGATATTCAATCGCAGGCGGGATTCTGTATCGATGAATTGCTTGAGCATTGGAATTCTGTAGTAGTTCTTTCCTATCCGCCTGAGGCCAGAGGGATGTTGTCTTTGGAAGCCGCGGTGGGCTTGGCGGTGCTCATTTCTTAAGCGAAACCGGAGAAGGAGGCTGAGGCGCCGCTGCCGATCAATTAATTTTCCTATCGGTGAAAGATTAAGAAGGGGTTGAGGGGGAGGCTTGCAGGCAAGCTCCTGGCAGTGGGTGCGAATGCCGGGCGTTAGCGAGCGGCCTGCTGAGGAGGAAACTCATTAGGGCAGGCCGCTCCATCCCACCCCGGTTATTTTGGGACTTGGCGAGTATAGGGGAGGAGCGAGATTATTCCAGTTCGGAACAATGGTCGTTCAATCCTCGGAGGGGGGCTTACCAAAAAAAGAAAATGCGGGGGCATTGAGCCACCCGCAAAAAAGTTGGGTTCTTTGGGCTTGGTGGCCAAATGGCCTGTAGGTGACTGCTAGCTGAAGGTGGTTAACGCGCGGTTAAAACTTTCAAAGGTCTAGTCGGCTTTAAGCGTAGGGATGTCGATCTCGCATGTGTCGCGAGCGCTGGGAGAAAGCTCTCATCTGCGTCTTCCTTGTGCTTCTTTGGCTCTTGTTTTCTGGCGTTCTGCGCCCGCATAGCGAGCGACCATGGCTCGGGTCTGGTGTCCTGTGACGGCCATTATCAGTTCATCACTGCATCCTTGTGCAGCCAATTCAGCGGCGGCCGAATAGCGTAAACCGTGTAGATCATAGGCTTCGGCGCCGATCCGTTTTCGAACCTTCATTACAAGCTCGTGAGCGCTACGGTAGCTCGTCGGCTTGCCGTGCCCCCAGGCGCAGATAGTCGGGCCAAGCTCTTCTGTCGTAGTCAGCAGGGAGCTGAGGTGGGCGGTGAATGGCACCCAAAGCGGTGTGCCAGTCTTGCTTTGAGTGACATTGATGCCACCGCCGTCTATGTCGCTCCAGCGCATTTTCAAGACGTCACCAATCCTTTGACCCGTACCCAGACATAGCTCGAAGATAAGTAGTGCGCGGCCGTCAGCCACTTCGCGATATTGTGCGATTTTCTCCGGTGGCCAAGGTTGGCGCAGGGGAGCCTCTGACTTGATCAAGGAAACTCCTTTCGCCGGATTGTCGTCCCTCCAGCCTAAGTCGATGGCGTGCTCCATTAGGATCCGCACCACCTGCACAACATAGTTGGCAAAACGCACCGTTTCGGCATTGGCATCGCGGGCTCGAATTACGTCTTTGCGGCGCATCGCGTCGACAGGCAGGGGGCCCAATTTTTCACGAACCCATTTCAACACCTTGTCGTAATCCCGTCCTGTGCGAGGAGCCAAGCTGCGATAACGCTGGCTGCGCACATAACTGGCGACCAATGAGTTGAACGTCTTGTTCGACGGTGGCGCAGGCTGTGCACCATTGAGCAGAGCTGCGTACTCCAAGGCAAACTCTTTGGAGCCAGGCGTAGAATTGATGCGTGTGGTTTTGCAGCCTCTGCGTTGAAAATACAGAACGCCCTTCTTGTCATAAACGTGGGCAGGGAGGTCGCGTTTCATCGTTTCAGATCTACCAAGTCAAAGGGATCTTGAGGGGGCTGAGGGGAAGGCGGGGTGACGATAACGCTGCCGTCGGGATCAATTCGCACGGAAAACCCCTGGGCAGCCCATTCGGCCACCGCGCGCCGAAGGTCGGCCGGTTTAAAAACAGGTCGCTCTCCCATGGGGCGCGCTCCTTATGTCAGGTGGGCTGGGATGCGGCTTGATTTCGTGAGTGGTGGGCCTGCCGCATCCCTGGTGTAGCGGTGGCCAGCCGCAGAGGCAGTATCGCTATGCGACTGCCTGACGTTTTGGGGGTATGCAAATTGCCTTCGCGACCCAGTTCTCGATTGCGTTGTCCTCTCCAGCCCCAATTGCGTTAATGCCGTAGAGGTGGATTTCTGCCAGACAAGTCGAGCGGCGTGGGTAGGGGTAAAGGCCACCAGTTTTAATTGCAGCAACGGCAACAGCTTCTCGTCTTGCTCTTCCCGAAAGTTCGGCAATAGCTCGGGCAAACTCGCTGGCAGGAGTGCCTATCTTCATTTTTTGATCCTTGCTCGCGCTCTTTTGGTGTGCTGTTAACGTAAAAGCTCGCATGGGTTGAGTTGCATTTAAAGGTTGGAATTTAAAATTCTGCCAATGATTGTGCGATTTTACGGAGCGTTACATTGGCAGAGCGCTGGGCGACCGGTTGTGCGTTCAATTGAACGCTTCATGCTGCGGGAGGCAGGGTGTGCCCCATTTTTTGTGCAATGTCGCGAGTTTTCTGCGCGATGCGATCAAGCATCTGCTCCAGCTCGGTCGGTTCCGGGGCCGGGTGCGGGCGATCGACCAGGTGGGCAGCACGCAAACGTGCGGGGTCAAAACTCTGCCCGCGCGCAGCTTTCAGCGCAGCCCAGGCGGCGGTGAACAAGCAGGGATTATCAATGTGATCTTCTGGCCGGGACGCAATCTGCCTGGCTGAATGAATGACTTCTTTGGGAAGGTCTTGCATCTAATCCTCCATCGGTTGATGGGAGGTGTTTAGTACGGAAAAGTCGTATCGGTCAATCCAAAAATGCGAAAAAATCGTACATCAGGAATTCGGAACTTGCTTGCTGTGCTTCGCCAAAAGGGAATAAAACGTGAACATCTGGAGGAATTGTATGGTGCCCAGGCTATTGGCCAGGTTGTTATTGCCCTTTGGCGTGAACCTGAACTGGGTTTTTGCGCCCCTAGTCTGGGTGCGCGTTAGTCGAGATGCTTCAGTATCTCTTGAAGAACGTCGGAGGGCAGCCTTGCGGGATCGCCACCCAAGATAAAGTTGAAGTCCACTTGGAACGCAGAGAGGTAATAAGTCATTAGCCGCACAGAGGGGGCGCCGGACTGTTCCTGTGAGCGGAATGTTGTGTACTTAATTCCTGCGTTTGCGGCTAAGTCCTTTTGTGCAAGGCCAGTCATTTGCCGCGCTGCCACTAGGCGTTTGTGGATCGCTTCGGGGGAGGTGTCGCCTCGGCGGCAGCGGTTGTCGATCTCTAAATAATCCATAGTGCTGTAATCGCCAAAATACGAATAAATCGCACCAAGTTTGGGTCGCACTGTTGATAATGCGAAAATATCGTATTATCTGACTGCATGACCACTCGTGATTTGATCCAAGCGCTGGGCGGTTACCGTACCGTCGCGAAGCGTCTGAAGAAGAAGCCGACCACTGTGCACACACACATGCAGGAGGGCGTTATGCCTGCTGCCTGGTACGATGCAATCTGCCACATGGCTAGGGAGCAGAAGATCGAGGAGCCGCCGCGCTCTTTGTTCTCTTTCCTTAGGATGGCACCGGGAGCGGAAGAGGGGAGGGACGCTGCATGAGCCGTCCTCGTTTGACCCTCGTTGTAAACAATACTGATCCATGTCCGCAGGCTATCGCGGGCGCTGGGCAAAGATCTTGGTCAAATGAGTTTGACCCGCATGCACTAAAGGTTAGCGCACCTGACCTTTGGTCTAGCTATTTTAGGGCCCGTTTCCATAGCCCGCGTGAAGTGGCGCTCTACTTCGACGTGAGTTTTCAGACTGCACTGAACTGGTGGGGCGCGATCACTGCGCCCGCTAGCCACATTGCCATTCTTGTCATGCTAACGGATCCGGCCGCGCCCGGCTTCTTTGGCCAGGCGGCGGAGGTGGCTGCATGAAATTAGAGCGCATTGTGTCGTCACTGATGGGCCGCAGGTCTTCAAGCGCGTGCGGGGAGATAACGCTGCTGTTCCCTGATCGAAGGGCCAAGCAGGTTCATCAAGATCCTGAAGCCGCCGGTGCGGGGATTTATGCTACCTTCCGAGATCTCCGCCCCAAGCTGAACACCGCCACCAAATTCAAAGGCAACTTCCTGAGCTACACGGGGGTGTGTGTAACCCAGGAAGAGCCAATCAGCTGCCTGGGCAGGGCAGCCAAATACCCGAATGAAGTATTGTCCCGTCTTCTGGGAAATGCCGCGTTCCAAACACAACGCCACATCATGCATATCTGCTTCGCACAGGAACTGGCCAACTTCAGGTTTGGCGGCAAGATTGCCGCTGACCTTGATATTTCGCCGGTGAGCCAGCGAGAACAGTCCTTCAGGCCGATTGTCTTTAAGTGGCGAAAATCTAAAGCGTCTAAGGTTTGGGTAAAGTGGCCGATGGTTGCTTGCGGGCAGCGTGCCGGGACCCGATCTCAATCTTGCGCGCTGGGCGTTTTTGCCGATGAACGAGAGCGAACCAATGCGATCCAGAGACGGCGCGGCAGACACAACTCTTGCGGCAGCCGCCCATGCATAACTGAGCACCATCACAACACCATATCTCAATGTACTAATACTTTAGATATTATTGCCCCTTCGCAGGATCTGTCGAGGAAAATAGTTACAAAAACGACAGCTTACCTAGCGTCAACCAGGCTCGCCATTGCTCCAATCGCACTTTTTTTGTGCACTTTTTGTTCGCAAGCGCCCAGGTTGCAAGGGGTGTTCACCCGTAAAGCTAGTTTTTGCGGGGGGCGGATGGAGCAGCAGCTGCCTCAAAGGTCTTTGGTCCGCAAAGGGTATTTCCGGTATTGGCGCTCTTTTTCATCACTATTGCACCGGGCTCGGACGGTCTCTGGAGAATTGAGACTTTCAGGCGGTAACAGTCAAACAGGCAAGAGGCAGGCATGAGCATAGAGATTTACTCTCTGGTCAAACGGCGCGTAGTCGGTTCGCCCACGAAGAAGGCGATCCTTCTCTATATGGCGGATGCAGCTAGTGACGACGGGTCTGGTATTTGGGTGAGCAAAGCCAACATGGCTGCTGATCTCGAGATGAAAAGCAAGCGCACCGTTCAGACGAATATCGCTGATCTGGTAGAGGTAGGACTGATCGCCGAGGTGGGCCAGCGAAAGTGCAAAAACGGCTTCACAATCGAGTACTGCATCAACCTGAATGTCATCTCAAGGCTTCCGCTGACCCGTGCAGCAAATGCACCCGTACCACTATATGTAGCGGGTGCAGGAAATGCACGGGTGCAGGAGATGCATCCGACGGGTGCAGGAGATGCACCTCCACCCGTGCAGGAGATGCACCCAAACCATCATAGGAACCATAATAGAACCTTGTGTCCGGCTGGCGCCGGTCAAACACAAGAACTAGATTTTGATGGCTTCCTATCTGAGTTCGTCAATGTCTTCCCCCGGATGGGGGCTATGGAGGCAACCGAAGATGCATTGCGTGCCGCATTGGCCAAAGGTGAGGATGCGCAGGAGATTCTTGCAGGAGCTCGGGCCTATGCCATCGAGCAAGTCGGCAATAAACCACGTTTCATCAAGTACCCGGAAAACTGGATTGCGGCAAAACGCTGGCGCCAACACATCACCGCACCGCGAGAGGAGGTCGATCCCCGCAAAGTCCTTGAGGCTAGGGCAAAGGACATCAAATCCGGCAAGCCCTTCCTGTGTCGCGGTATCACCGCTCACGCGGCAGGGGAGTGCATTTCCGCTCAGCTAGTAACGCTCGATGAATGCCGGAATGCGGGGATAGCGATATGAGCAGCCCGCATCTCGATCCGGATGCCCATGGTGCCAGGTTCGGCCAGGTGACAGTGACCGTAGATTTGGACCTGGGTGATTGCGTCATCACCACGCCGGTCAAGGCACCAGTGGGCACTATGACTTGCCGCAAGCGGTTTAACAGCTTGGATGAGGTCGAAGGGGCTCTTGGTATCCAGTTGCAGCTAGCCCAGCGCCCATCCCACAAAAACAGCAACGCACGAGACTTGGCCCGTGCACTCGAGTTCGCTGGCAAGCAACTCAAAGCGCAGCAGGAGGCAAAGCGCAAATGACAGAGCGTATGACAGCGGAGCAGTTCCGCAGCGCACAGTGTGGTGAACAGGCGCAGGATAAGCGCAGAGTACGGGGAACCAAGCGAACCACCACCGCAGACGGTATCACCCATGACAGCAAGACAGAGGCCCAGCGCTGGGAGGAATTGCTGCTCCTGCAGGAAGCAGGCGAGATCTGCGGCTTGCGTCGCCAGGTGGACATTCCCTTGCATGGCCGGGATGGGCCCATCATGACAGACAGCGGGAAACAGCAGCGCGTTTACCGTGCCGACTTCACCTATGTTGACCAGCGGCATGGCTGCGCCGTGATCGAGGATCGCAAGGGCCATGAAACCGACGTGTTCAAGCTGAAACGTGCTGTCCTGCTCGCCCAGGGCATGGAAATCCTTGTCACCAAGGCGAAGGGCTGACCCATGGGCGTGATCGAGGATCTGAAAGCAGAGAACAGGCAGCTGCGCAGCCTCTTGGATCAGGCGCAACGCGCTGGGCGTCCAGCGCCAGTCAAACCGGCCCCGGCAGCGGTAGCCCGGCAACTCGAGTTGCCTGACGTTGTGCGCTTTCCGTTGGCGGAGTTCGCGGCGGGCAGGGGACGGTGTGTGTCGCTGCCAGACAGCATGCAGGAGATTGCTGACGTGATCGGCCGGGAAAGGGCCGTACGCCTGATGGAAGGCACTAGAGCGCGTGGAAAACGGCGTTGGCGGCGTCAGTTGTATGTGCCGGCCGAAATGTCCGAGGAGCACCGCATTGCCAACATGATCGGACTCGAGGATGCGATGCGCCTGAGTTTCAGTCACGCGAATTGCATTCTAGAGCTGCCAGCCTGCCATGCTTTGCGCAAAGCTTATTTAGCAGACCATGTGCTGCGGTTGCATGATCATGGCGCTGCCGAGGCGGAGATCGCTCGGGAGATCGGGGTGGAAAAGAAGACCGTGGCAAGTCTTTTGGCAGATGGTGAATATTGGCGGCCAAGGCTGCAACCCCGCTTATCTGGCCATCGATCATTTTCACCGTGACCGCCGTGCGCCGCTGGATTGAGGGAACAAGAGGGAAAACCTGCCAATGAAGAAAGCCCCGGTGACGGCCGGAGCTTTCGTCATCAAGGCGAGTGCTAACACCCGCTCAACTCAGGAGCAAATTGTCGTCGAAATGCGCCACCTGAACTCTCGGAGCGAAAGAAAACTCTGAGGTCACGAATTCCGGCAGAACGACGCCAGCGGAAGTGAAGTTTGCGTCGCCATCGTTAAGCAGGAGCGTCATTTCGAAAGGACCAGTTCTTGGCACTATCAGGAGATCTAAATCGCCATCGAGATCGAAATCTGCATTGGCCACCACGTTGCCGCTGATTGACGGATCGAATGATTTCAGCACGAATTCCGTGCCATCGGCGGTCTCGACGACATCAAAAACCCTCAAGCCAGGGTCAACACCGTCATCATCTTCAGCCCCGGCGCTGATCACTTCGATGCCCGGATCATCATCAAAGTTACCGGCTTCCATGGAGCCGATGAAACCGTCCTCACCCGAGGTGAAGCGCGGTGACAATCCTTCTTCGCGCATACCAGTTCCATCGTTCAGGAAAGCGTAAATACCGCGAGATTCTCCGGACGCAACGAAGACGACGTCCTGGTCGTCATCACCGTCGAGATCGAGGACCTGACCATCTCCGAAACTTTCGGGGCTGGGAGATGTAGAGTCGCTAAACTCCAGTAGGCCCGAGCCGTCGTTGATATAAACACCAACCTCATTCGCCAGGGAGTTTGTGAAGATCACGGCGTCCAGCGCTTCATTTCCATCGAAATCAGCCAGTAGCGCATCATTTGACCTTCCTAAGGTCGCAAAGCTTCGTTCGAGGAGGCTGAAGTTTCCTGTCCCGTCGTTCTGCAGAAGGAATGAGGAGCTTCCAGCAGACTCGGTCGCCAGAAAATCGACGTCTCCGTCGCCATCAACGTCTTTCGCGTCGTGAGCCTTGAAAACGAATTCGAAATTGTCGCCGGAAGGATGGTAGACTGAGAAGGTGGAAGTTTGCCCCGGCGTAAAATTGCCAGATCCGTCGTTTTCGAAGACGGTCGTCGAAATGTCGAACTCGAAGTCATCCGGACCCGTAGAGGGCGCGGATTTGCCGCTTGAGATGACACGCAGAAAATCAATATTGCCGTCGGAGTTGAAATCGCCTGACAAAATATCTGCGTCGCCGACCGCAATACCGGTTCCACGCTCGGTAAACGCGCCGGTGCCGTCGTTTAGGGCAATAATAACTTCTCCGTCGTCTTCGTACCACAGATCCGGAGTTGGCTGGACGCCCCCGTCTGAAGGATCGAAATGCAAGAAATCGAGCCGCAGCGGTTCGCCGCCGTCCTTCATTCCAACTATTTCAATAACATCGCCTTGGTCGATCCGGACACCTTGGATTAAGCGGGACGTGGCGGTCATCGAATTGGCGAGAGCGCTGCCGAAGTCCTGATCCCACAACCAGCTGTCGATTTCGACGCCATTGACGAGGATAGCGACGTTCGAGGTGCCGTCATTTTCGTCAAAATACCCTACGTTGAGGTCATAGGTGCCGTCTTGACCCTCAAAGACATAGGAGGCGCGTTGCTCACCGTCGCCTTTGGCTTGCAAAACCTTGTCGTCCGATGCTACTCCCAGCGACTTAACCTTGAATCCGGTGTCGCGCGTGAAGTCTTCCGCCTCGATGCGGAGTGAGGCTGGGGGAATTCCCGGAACTTCGGCGAAGTCGATGAAATCGAACCGTAGCGGTTCGCCGCCGTTCTTCATTCCGATGACTTCGATCACGCCGCCCTGATCGATCTGGACGCCCGTGATCGTGCGGGTCGTGGCGGTCATGCTATTGGCGAGTGTGCTGCCGAGATCCTGATCCCACAGCCAACTGTCGATCTCGATGCCATTGACCAGGACAGCGGAGTTAGAGATGCCATCATTCTCGTCGAAATATCCGAAAGTCAGGTCGTAAGTACCCGTCGGCTGATCGAAGACATAGGAAGCGCGCTGCTCGCCCGACCCTTTGGCCTGCAGGACCTTGTCGCCCGACGCAGTGCCCAATGATTTAATCTTGAACGAAGCGTCTACCGAAAAAGACTCTGCTTCAACCCTGAAAGCCATAACACAACTCCTCGCTGGATAAACATAACGGTGGTTGCAGAAGTTGGAGTGCCGGAAGTTGAATTTAGGGCTATTTGTATGCACCCTGTATCAGCAATTGCGACGCTACTATTTCCGTATTGCCACCCGGGGGCCTTATATCACGGTGCTAAAAAAGATGTAGGTGAGCAAATAGAGTACAGCGCCTCGGGATGTACCGCAAAAGTGATACCCCAATTGCGGAAAATAAGCGTTTATGTGGTTGTATTATTTTATTATCACCCAAAAGTGACTTACTTTGACACTAAGCGGCCTGAGCGGAGATCCGCTGGTTGAAGTGATGTACTGGCCAGAGGTTGAGATTAAGATGGCAGCACCGGGTGTCGCTTAAATCAATTTCAGCTGCTCTCGCTGCCAATGCCTGCTGATCCCAGCGTAACATTCGCGCGGTGCTTTGGCTGTGAATGTCGGCTCTATTCACTTTGCGACGGATAGTAGTTCGGTGTCATCGGTTCTTGCAACTGCGGCGAAGTCCAGTTTGCCCCGGTGAAATAACTTTGGATAGGGCGGTAGGGCAGGTGGAAGAGCTCATGCTGGGAAAACCGCCAGTGGCCTAAGTGCTTGTTCTGCGAAAATTTGTCCCAAGAAGAGGGCAAAGGCGCAGAAATGTCTCAACCGATCATCAATAAAAGCATTTCGCTAGGCACAGTCCTGAGCCTGGCCACGATCCTTACCTCCCTCGCGTTTGCGTGGGGGCAGTTCAATACCCGCATGTCTGTGACTGAGGCGACCATCGAGCGCCTAGAGGGGCAGGTTGTAGCGCTCGATGATTTCCAGCGCCTTGAGGTCCGGCTCGACAGCATCAGCCCGCGTCTTCGGCAAGTTGAGCAGCGCATCAGCGCGCAGGACGCCACGCTTGACCGCATTCTCGAAACGCTTGTCGATATTCGGGTGCGTCTCGACCGGCGGTCAGCTCCGGCGCCCAGCTTTTTTCCAGAAAGCCAATAGGAGGCGACCATGAAACTCATTTCGAATTGGAAATCCGTGCTGACCGGCTCTTGGTCTGTGCTTTTTATCGTCGCCGGTCTGGTCTCGCTGGGCGGTTTCTTCTTTGCTCTGGTGACTGCTGAGCAGCTGGGGTGGAACCCGGTTTGGTTCGCCATCGCCGCTGCAGGATGTCAGGCCTTGGCAATTCCAGCGCGGTTGATCTTGCAGTCAGGGCTGCGTGAATTCCGGCAGGACACCAGCGGCGCTATCCGGCGGCGTGCAATGGGTGGTATGGCGGCTGGTGCCGTCGTGATCGCCATGGCAACGCCCTTTATTGCGAAGTGGGAGGGGGTGCGGACAGAAGCGTATCTCGACATTGTCGGCGTTCCGACCATCTGTTTCGGCGATACTCATGGCGTGCAGCTGGGCGACAGGGCGACAATGGCGGAATGCCTCGACCGGCTCGAGGAAGACGTTCAAGCCTTTTATGCCGAAATCTCCCCGTGCATGACCAACAGGCTTATTCCTAAGGGTGTTCAGGCGTCCATGCTGGAGCTGGCTTTCAATGTCGGTTCCGGGCCGGTGTGCCGGTCGACCATGATGCGAAGGGCCAATGCGGGCGATTACGTCGGTGCCTGCAATGAGCTGCGGCGCTGGGTCAAGGCGGGTGGCAAGCGCATCCGGGGGCTGGAGAACCGCCGAGCAGACAGCAAGCACTCGCTCTGCATGAAAGGCCTGGCCTGATGTTCTGGCGCGTTTGTGCCCCCTTGTGCCTCGCTTTGGCGGCCTGTGGATTGCCAGCAGGTCGATTGGCCAGCCTTGCTGCGGGCTCGCCCGATGTGGTGGCCAACGTGCAGGCGGGGCGCACAAACGCGCAGACAGTCGGGCAGACGGTGATTTCCGAGCAGAAGGTCACCCGGCCGCAGGCCCGAACCATCGAGCAGAGCGGAGGCCGCACCAGCGTGCGCAGCGAAGCCGTGCAAACTATTGTGTTGCGTGAAGATCCGCCGCCCTGGCTGCTGCTGGTCGCGCTGCTGGGCTGGCTGCTGCCGACCCCCGCGCAGATCGGTGCAAGCATCGCTGCATCCTTCAGCAGGGCTACAAAAATGGGTCCCTCCGCAGGGAGGATCTCACGTGGGTAGGCGGAACCGCAGAAAATTATGTGTGCGTGCCGCCGGGGATAGGGGTTGTTTATTATATAGCCCGCGCAAATGGCTGAAAGAAAACACCTAATCCGGTTTCCGATATAAAAACATCTGCCTTGCGGCGGGGAGGCAGCTTTCTAATTCCTGGGGGCGCAAGTGGCTGGAAAGAAAAAGAAACCCAAGGGCAGAGAAGTAAACCGCACCGAGCTTGCCGAAATCAACGGCGTCTCGCTGCCGACCATCGACGAATGGGTGCGACGCGGTTGCCCTGTTGTGCAGCGCGGCGGCCGGGGCCGGGCCTGGATCTTCAACACGGCGGAGGTGCGCAGCTGGCGGGATGACGATGTTTTGCTCGAGCTGGTGGATATGGAAGCCTCGCCGGATGACGACGGCGGCAGCGGGCAGCTGCCGGTGATCAGCAAATGGGCCGCGCGGGTGGTATTGGGCTTCTCGCAAGAGAACGTTAAGCGCGAGATTCGCAAGCTTGCCGGAGCGCTGGGTGCATTTGTGCATCAAAACCGTTGGGGGCAGCCGGTCGGCCAGGCCGCGGTTACAGTCATCGGCCCAGATGCTTTTGACCCTGACTATGACAATCTCGAGGTTTGGGTCGTCGAATGGGACCAGCAGATCGACCTGGGTGAAGGCGTCTGGTCTGGTGAGGGCGTCACCCCGGAACGGGTTATGGTCGGCTTCTCCCCGGATACCGGTGCCGGAAACGAGAGTGAATACACCGAACTGTCAGGCGGTGCCGCATGAGCTATGGAGCGGCGCGCAATGAGCAGATGCGCGAAGGCATCGTCCGGTTTGGCGTGGTGACTGCCGTTGATACGGGGGCGGCCCGGGCTAAGGTCACATTTGGCGGTGAGAGCGAGAGCGGCTGGATCCCTTGGAGGGCCGAGCGGGCCGGGGCGGTCAGCATCTGGGCACCGGTGAGTGTGGGCGAGCAGGTGATCGTGGTCTCTGAGTTGGGCGATACGGCCAATGGCATCATTATGGGGTCTGCCTTCAGCCAGCAGAACCCGGGTCCAGCGGGCAGCGAAGGACTGTACAAAATCCAGGTTGGGCCATCTTCGATTGAAATTGACGCCAGCGGGGTGCGCATCAAGGCACCCAAGATCGAATTGAACTGATGCCCGCTGTTACCAGAAAAGGCGATCTCTGCACCGGGCATGGGTGTTTTCCATCCCGGGTGTCGACGGGCGGCAGCAGCAATGTTTTTGTGAACGGTATTCCTGTCCACCGGCAGGGGGACAGCTGGTCACCGCATGGGTGCGGTGTGTGCCCGCCGCACGGTGGCAATCTCGCGGCGGGTTCCACTACGGTCTTTGCCAATGGCTTGCAGCTTGGCCGGATTGGTGATCCTGTCGACTGCGGTTCAGCCGTTGCGGAAGGGTCTGGCGACGTGTTCGCGGGCGGGTAAGGAAAACCGCCAGAGGCACAAGGGGCGTAGCGGGGCGCATGATCGCCCCATGAATGGCATCGACGCATCCACCGGCAAGCGGCTTTCTGGCCTGGCGCATCTGCGCCAGTCGGTCCGGGATATCTTAACCACCCCCATCGGCACCCGCGTGATGCGCCGGGACTACGGCAGCCGGTTGTACCAGCTGGTTGACGCGCCGATGAATGACGCAACCCGCCTGGATATGATGACGGCCACCTATGAAGCGCTCGAAACCTGGGAGCCACGGCTGCAGGTCGAGCAGGTGGCCGTTGAAATGCCGGAGCCTGGCGGCGTCGTGATCGCGCTCGAGGGGATTTACCTTCCAAACGGGCAGCCTGTCACACTGGACGGGATCGAGGTTCGCTGATGGCTGGCGGGTTTTCGGCAATCGATTTCTCTCAGTTGCCCGTGCCGGGCATCCTGCAGGATGTGGACTCCGAGGCGATCCTTGCGGCGATGATAGCCGATTTGCGGGCCCGCGATCCTGAATTTGACGCGCTGGTTGAAAGCGATACTGGCTATAAGCTCCTTGAGGTTGCCGCCTATTGGGCGGCGCTGGCTCTTCAGCAAAGGAACGATGCGGCCAGGGCGGTCATGCCTGCCTACGCAATTGGGGCTGACCTCGACAATATCGCTGCCCGCTATGCTGTCGCGCGCCAGGTTATCGACCCTGGCGACCCCGCCGCCTTGCCGCCGGTGCCCCCGGTGCTGGAGAGTGACGAAGATTTGCGCCGCCGGATGCTGTTAGCCTTTGAGGGGCTGAGCGCCGCCGGTCCGGTCGGGGCGTACAAATTCCACGCGCTGGGTGCGGATTCCGATGTGGCTGACGCAAGCGTGCAGAGCCCTGCGCCGGGCGAGGTGCTGGTGACCGTTCTTTCCCGCACTGGTGACGGCAGCGCAGGGGGCGCGCTTCTGGCTGCGGTATCGAAGGCGGTGAATGCTGACGATGTGCGGCCGCTGACGGATCAGGTGACTGTTCAGGGGGCTGCAATCCTCCCTTACGCGATTAGTGCCACACTGACAGTCTTTCCCGGGCCGGATAGCGCGCTTGTACGGCAATCGGCAGAGGACGCTGCTGCGGCCTATGTTGAAGTGCAGCACCGGCTGGGCCGGGACGTGACCCTCTCCGGGATTTTTGCCGCGCTGCATCAGCCAGGCGTGCAAAATGTGGCTCTGGCCAGCCCTGTTGCTGACATTGCGGCCGATGATAGCCAGGCCGCTTACTGCACTGGCATTTCCGTGAACGTAGGAGGCGCCGGTGTCTAAGAGCCTGCTGCCCCATAATGCAACCGTTCAGGAGCGCGCCATCGAGGCGGTGATTGGACCGGCGCAGGCGCCCCCGCTGTTTCTGCGCGCGCTCTGGGATCCGGACAGCTGCCCGGTGGAATTGCTGCCCTGGCTGGCCTTTGCCTTTTCCGTCGATGTTTGGGGTCCGGCCTGGCCGGAGCATGTTAAACGCGAGGTGATCCGGCGCAGTTTTGAGGTGCATCGGGTCAAGGGAACCCGAAAAGCCGTTGTGAGGGCTCTGGATGCCATCGGTTTCAATGTCGATCTGTCGGAGTGGTTCGAGCATGGGGGCGATCCACATACTTTCCGCCTGGATGCTTTCGGCGAGGATGTATTCGACGCCGGGTTTCAGATCGACACCGCGCTCCTAGAGCGGGTCACGCGGCTGATCGAAAACGTGAAGCCAGCGCGAGCGCATTTCACGCTTCGGATTGGCGAAAGCTATACAAGCGGTACGGAGCTGCGCGCAGGTGTGCGCGCCGCGCATTTGCACAGGCTCGAAACAGACGCAGAGCTGCGCCCTGCGCTGGCCGAGGCCGCGGCACGTCTGCGCACGGGTTCACGCGCAATGATGCGCACGGAGGTGACCCACGATCCGCGGCCGCGGGCGAAGCTGGCGCGATCCGTCGCCGCTGTCGCGCTGGGCGCGCGGGTAACGCTGATCAGCGAAGAATTCCACGATGTGAAAAGGAGGGCAGCAGCGTAATGCCGTCGACACTTCTGACCGATATTGCGGAGGCGAAAATCACCGCCGCCGCTGGTTCTGGAACCCAGGTCGCAATAACTCATATCGCTTTGGGCGACGGGAACGGCGCGAATTACGGCCCGGGCTTTTCCCAAACTGCCCTGCAGCGCGAGCTGGCTCGCCAGCCCATCGAAGCACGCCACATCGTCGGCGCGAATGCCTGGCGGGTGAAAGCTGAATTCGGGCCGGAAACCCCCGCGTTTTTTGTACGTGAGATGGGGTTCTTTGACGCCGATGGCGACTTGATTGCGATCTGGGCTGGCAACGACGTGCACCCGCGCCGGTGACCAACCATTTCCATATCAATGCCGCCCACATGACGGTGGCGCAGCTCGCAGACGAGCTGCAGCGCCGCGCCCGCATGGGGCAGGCGGGCGCGTTGTTTGATGCTCCGCATGATTACGGCCAATACGAGGGCGAGTGATGGCAAGCAGAATGATGCAGCTGGGCGCCTATCAGTTCAGCCTGGACAGCGCCGCATACCAGCGCCTCTACCGCTCCACCGAATACCGCTGGGGGGCTATCGAGCGCGTGGGAAAGCATGACGCTTTGCAGTTTACCGGCCTGGGTGCCGACACGATCAGCCTGCAAGGTGTCATCTACCCGCACTACAAGGGCGGCTTAGGGCAAGTCGACAAGATGCGCCTTTCTGCCTCCCTTGGATTCCCTCTGCCGCTGATGGCCGGCACAGGCAAGGTAATGGGCCTTTGGGTGATCGAGCGTGTGGGGGAAGGGCAGCGCACCTTTGCCGGGAATGGCGCCCCGCTGCGGCAGGATTTTACGATCAGCATCAGGAGGTATGATGGCGGGCTCCGCAGTCTCTTACCGTTCTAAAGAAGGCGACACGGTCGACGAGATCGTCTGGCGCCACTATGGCAGCCACGTGGCCGGAGCACTGGAAACCGCGCTCGAGGCAAACCCGGGGCTTGCGGATCATGGTCCGTTCTTGCCGCCGGGGACGCTTGTTCAACTGCCGGAGATCGAAGTTCCGAAAGTTGCGGAGACAGTGAGCCTATGGGACTGATTGACTTCCTCCCAATGATGCGCGTCGAGGTGGATGGCCAGAATATCAGCGGTCTCCTTGCTCCGCGTCTTTCTAGCCTGACTGTGACCGATGCGGCCGGGGTGCAGTCGGATCAGGTTCAGATTGTCTTGGCGGATACCGCGCTGCTTGGAAAGGTCAAAGAACCGCGCCAGGGGGCGGAAATCAAAGTCTGGATGGGCCACCCCTTTGAGATGAAATACATGGGGCTGTTTATTGCGGACAGCTTCGAGATGCAGGGGCCGCCTGACCAAGCAGTGATCACCGGTACCGCGTCGGTAAACGGGGAGACAACCTCCGGCAAGAGCGCGTTGACGGACCAGAAGAAACGCAGCTGGCCGCTAGGAACCACAGTCGCCGCAATGGTCGGTAAGATCGCCGGAGAGCATGGCTTGCAGCACGTTGTTGCGGACAGCCTCAAAGAGATTGCGCTGCCGCATATCGACCAGATCGACGAAAGCGATATTAATCTCCTGTCCCGGGTGGCCCGCGATCTCGATGCCATAGCCAAACCTGGAAACGGCCGCCTGATCATGGCCAAGCGCGGGGAGAGCCTCACAGCTTCGGGCAAGCCGATGCCGGTGCTGCCTGTCACAGAGCGGGGCGTGAGCCGGTGGAGTTATCGCAACACTTTGCGCGAAAAGGTTGGCTCTGTGGTGGCGGCCTATCAGGATCTTGGGCAGGGCAGCCAGCAGGAATGCATTGCGGGCGAGGGCGCCCCGGTCCACCGCTTGAAACGCCGCTTCCCGGATAAAGCATCGGCGCAGCGGGCAGCTGATACGGAACTGCGTCGACTGCACCGCGCTGGGCGTGCGTTGTCGATCGATATGAAGGGCGACCCGGATGCCAAGGCAGAGGCCGTGCTGCAGGCGGTCGGCTTCCGGTCCTATGTCGACGGGGCCTGGCTAATCACGCGCGCTACGCACTCTTTGGATAGCGGCGGGTTCCGTTCCACGGTGGAGGCCGAGCCGCTGGAATAGCTTCCCAATCAATCTTGGAACAGAACAAGACCAAAACAAGAATGTTGAGAAACTTGTTGAGAAGTGTCTCTCAAGTTTCACGGAGTTCCAGTTAAGTCTTTGATTTTGTGTGGAGGCGAGTACCGGAATCGAACCGGTGTACACGGATTTGCAATCCGCTGCGTCACCACTCCGCCAACTCGCCTAAGCCGCTGTGGTAGGGGCGTATTAGGTGATTCCGAAGGTGAGCGCAAGGGCCTCTGCCGCGCAGTTCCTCTCGCCATTCTATTCTGTTCATATTCCTTGCCGTTCCGGGCTTCGCGGGGTCATCGAACTGTCAGGCCGGCTGTCCGACGCCAAAGGGATGGCCAACCGCAAGCAGGCTGAAGGCTTCGCATGACGCATGGGCGGAGCGGGTCATGTTCCGTGCCATTGTTTCAAGAACACAGGGCGGGTCACTTCAGATTTCATTCATCAAGCGTGTTAAGCGTCCAGCTGAACAGAGAGAAACGGTAAAGTCCGCTGTTTCAAACCGCCTTGGTTTTTATGCCTTTTTCAAAGGGGACAGAGAAATTATTTTATGATATAATGCTGTAGTTGAGTGTCAACTTGAGGGGCGGTTGAGAACATCTGACACGCAAAGCGAAATGGAATGTGCGCCGTGAGAATTCGAGATCCTCATAGCTATCGTTTCTTTTTCTTGCGGCGCGGCTGTTTTGATATGCTTGTCTGGTTGTAAGTGATCTTTCCGACTGCCGTTTGTGCTATTTCGGGGGTTGGGTTTTGTGCGGTGGTTGCTAAAATGGCGGTTGTTGAGTTTTCCTCTCCCTTCGAAGTTGGATCTGATGTTGGAAGTATCTATTTTGACATCGGAGAATTTGTCGATAGAGAAGAGAAACTGCGGTATGTCGTTCTTCGGAGCGAAGCCACTGCAAGTTTTTATGCGGAGTACTTAATACGGGGACTCGAATTTAGAGATCGTGGCGAGAATGATATCGCAAGGTACGTCATCACCAAGGGCGATATAGAGGAATATCACCAGTATTCGTCTTCTGAAAAGGCAGAAGGTGATCATGTGTTTTCTGTTACAGGCTTGAATATCCCAGCAATTGACGTGTTCAAGGAAAATCCGGAAACGGGGAATGCTTTCTTTAACATGTTCTATGGCGGGGAGGACGTTTTTACGGGATCATCCGGGGCGGATACAATTTTTGGGTTTAAAGGCGATGACGTCCTTAACGGCAGAGGGGGCAAGGACGTTTTGTTGGGCGGGGGCGGTGATGATCGTATCCTTGGCGGTAACAGGGGGGACCGGTTGGAAGGAGGCTCCGGAGCTGACCGGTTATTAGGAGAAAAAGGCAATGATACCCTTATGGGAGGCTGGGGCAGCGACACATTAAAGGGCGGCAGCGGTGCAGATTCCCTTGCGGGCGGGGGCGGAGACGATGTCCTGAGAGGAGGTGGCGGGAATGACACCCTAATAGCTGGGGCAGGCAGCGACCGGTTATTCGGCGGAAATGGCAATGATTCCATCGAAGGCGGACGCGGCCGGGACAGTGCCTTTGGCGGTGACGGAGAAGACAGTATCTTTGGAGAGGGTGGCCAGGATTCGCTTGAAGGCGGAGACGGGGCGGACCAGCTTGATGGCGGGGCTGGCGGCGATGTTCTAAGGGGCGGCGCAGGCGAAGACCGGCTGACCGGGGGGAGTGGAGCAGACACTTTGTCGGGCGGCCCGTCTGAAGAAACAATGGACGTTTTTGTGTTTCGAAGCTTCTCGGATAATGGCGAGGGCGCGGAGCGCCGTGATGTTATCGAGGACTTCGACGACGCTTTTGACAAGATTGATCTCAGCGGCATCATCCTGGATGAAATCCGGGGGCAAAATCTTCATGTGGATCTTGTCGAAACGGTTATTTCTTTCCCGCCTGGCGCCGATGAGCCTGTGTTTGTTGACGTGTTTGAGCATCTTTGGCCGGATGATGGCGATTTTGATCACGAGCCTACTATCGGAGAACCGCTTGAAGATGTGGATATTGTCTTAGGTATCACCACGGATGCTGAGGGGACCCATATTATCGCCAGTATTGTTTCGGATAATGTTCCGGATCCAAGTTTCCTTGATGGCGGTTTTGAGATTTTACTGCTTGGGGAGCATGACTTGACAGAATCCAACTTTTTGCTGCCCGTTTGAACCTCCTGGAAAGGCTTTGGAGTGTTCGGCGGAACCGATGTTCAAGGGGGGGGGATATCTGGAATTGTCTTGGCGTGACGGGGGAATGCAGTTGCCCTCTCGCAGAGTTGATGCTGGAATTTGTGAAATGTGTTGGGGGGAACTATGAAGCGGGATGTGCGGTATCTATTAATAAACGCTCTCTTGGCCAGTGCGGTTTCAGGTCACGCAACTTCGGCCGGGGGGAGTGCAATAAACGGGCAATCTTCAAGTCCAATTGAGTTCCCAAAACTTCTCCACTTGGCGCAAGTGACAGGGCCTTCGATCGGCACAGGACAGACTGGCGGAGGCAACACGAATGCCGGAACGAATAATGACACTGATTTGGGAGGGGGGGCAAACGCATCTGCCCCTGCATCTGAAGAAGCGATAAGCAACATTGCGCTTAAAATACAGGAGGCATCCATAGCGTGCGGTAAAATCCCGGACAAATACGTCGTGGATTGCCTGGCCAGAACGCTGCAAACTGCGGCGGATGAGATCCCGAACAATTCGGATTTGAGACGGGCAAAACGAACGTTGCATCAAGCCGCCTCTGAGCTCAGGAGCCTGGTGCGGCGGAATACTGACGGGACGCAGCCAAGAGTGAGAGTGCGGCTGCCCGGGAGTTCATCGCAGGCGCAAAGGCTGACGCCACCGATAAGTCCCGTGGCACCTGAGGCGATTGAAACCGTCAAAGCCGAAGCATTCCGAATAGTGTCTGAAGCTGAAACGACTCTTCTCAGGTCTGCAAACTCTTCCCGAACACGTTCCATCCACTATCAGCGTCTTGCCGAAGCCGTTGGGTCAAGCAAGCTGCTTTTGAGGTCCTGAGGTTCCGGGCCGCGCTGACGTTGCAGATCGCCGGGAGCGCTTCACCGCGTTGAGCCCGCGGTGGTCACATGCTGCCGGCAGCGGCCGCGGATTGAATGGCTTGGGCAATCAGGGCCGGGACCCCTGTCAGGCCGCCAGCGGACGGCATCACAAGCCCCTGAAACCCGGCTGTTTCCAGCGCTTCGGGGATGTCTCCTGTGACGTGATCGCCAGACTGGGCAAAGAACGGCAGGCAAATGGCCTGCCTGGGCAACGGGGCTGCGGCCGTTTCCACGCGGGGGGATTGCTCGACAAAGCCAAGCGACAGCGCGCAGCCCGGCAGCAAAGGACGCAGCCGGGCTGCAAATTTTTCTGCGGCCTCCGCCGCCTTGGGGCCGCGGGCGGAGCCATGGGCGGCCAGCAGCAGATGAAGGCAGCTGAGAGGCCAATTCTGTTCCGCCGCAGCTTGCTGCACGGCGTTTGCGGTGATCTGCGGCAAGCCGGTATCAAGGCCGAAGGGCACGGCCATGCGGTAGGACCGCCCTTGCAGCCGGCCTGGGAGCGCTTTGCTGGTGAAAAAACCCCGCGACATGAAGAAGGGATAAACAACGGCGCCGTCTTCCATGACCTTTTCCAGGCGTCCGGCGGCGGCAAGGGTTGCGGAACGCACATCCCAGCCGGGCAGATGGCCTGCCACCCTGGCCGCAAGATCTGCCAGGGAGGCTTCTGCCGGCGCGGGTGCAGAGGGCTGGCCATGGGCTGTCAGGATGGCGGTGCGCGGTGGTTGAGACAAGGCGGGATCCCGGTTTGCTGAGGCTGCGGCTGTGCCGCTGGGCTGGCTTAGATCTGGGGGGCATGCCCGGGGAACCGCAAGAGGTGAGCGGATTTTTTTTCGGCGCCAAACGCAAACGAAAACAAGGTGGTTGACCTTCCCCTGAGCTTCACCTAAATCAGCAAACACTCTGAGCGGGTATGGTGAAATGGTATCATAAGAGCCTTCCAAGCTTAAGGTGCGGGTTCGATTCCCGCTACCCGCTCCAGCGTCTCCCTGAACTGTTGGTATGCGGCGTTTAGCAGCGCGGCTTGGGATCCCCGGCTTGCGTTTTAAACCCGCTCTGCGCTTGACGCGCGGGGCCTGCGGGGCCATGAACCTTTGGCAATTATGCGGGCATCGGGACCCGCGGGACCAAAGTGCAGAAGGATCCGGAATGGCGCGGAATAATGCGGCCCCGAATGCGGAGCAAGAGCGGGAGAAATCCCGGAAGATTGGCGTGCTGTCGGCGCTGTGGCCGTTCATGCGCCCCTACCGCCTTCTGATGATGGCAGCAACCTGCGCGCTGGTGCTGACGGCGGCTTTGTCGCTGACACTGCCCTTGGCGGTGCGCCGGGTGGTGGACAATTTCCGGGTGTCTGATTCCGAGCTGCTGAACCTTTACTTCAGTGCCGCTCTGGTCATCGCGGCGCTGCTAGCCGTAGGCACCGGTGTGCGCTATGCGCTGGTGACGCGGCTGGGTGAACGGGTGGTGGCCGATATCCGCAAGGCGGTGTTCGACCGGGTGATCGGCATGAGCCCGGAGTTTTATGAACGCATCATGACCGGCGAGGTGCTGAGCCGGATCACCACCGACACCACTCTGATCCAGTCGGTGCTGGGCTCGTCGGTATCGATTGCGCTGCGCAACCTGCTGATTTTCCTGGGCGGCATGGTGCTGATGCTGCTGACCTCGGCGAAGCTCACCATGATGGTGCTGCTGATCGTGCCGGCGGTGATCGTGCCGATCCTGGTGCTGGGCCGCCGCCTGCGCGCCATCAGCAAGGAAAACCAGGACTGGATCGCGGCGTCCTCCGGTAACGCGGGCGAGGCGCTGGGGGCAGTGCAGACGGTGCAGGCCTTCACCCACGAGAGCGCCAGCCGCGAGAAGTTTTCCGAGCTGACCGAAACCTCCTATGACGTGTCGCGCCGCCGTATCCAGACCCGCGCAATGCTGACGGTGATTGTGATTTTCCTGGTGTTCTCCGGCATCGTGGGCGTTTTGTGGATGGGCGCCAACGACGTGCGCGCCGGTGTGATGTCCGAGGGCACGCTGATCCAGTTCGTGATCTATGCGGTGCTGGTGGCCGGATCGGTCGCGGCGCTGTCGGAAATCTGGAGCGAGCTGCAGCGCGCTGCCGGTGCAACCGAGCGGCTGGTGGAGCTGCTGAATGCCGAGGATACCGTGCTGGACCCGGTTGCGGCCCAGGTGCTGCCCGCGCCGGTGAAGGGGGAGATTGCGTTCGACAACGTCTCCTTCCGGTACCCGTCGCGTCCGGATGTGTCGGCGCTGGACGAGGTGTCGCTGACGGTGAGACCCGGTGAGACTGTGGCCTTTGTCGGCCCGTCGGGCGCGGGCAAGACCACTATCATCCAGATGCTGCAGCGGTTTTATGACCCCAACCAGGGCGCGGTGAAACTGGATGGTGTGGCGCTGACGCAGCTGCAGCGGGATGAGTTCCGCCGCCATATTGCGATGGTGCCGCAGGATCCGGTGATCTTTGCCGCCTCCGCGCGCGAGAACATCCGGTTCGGCCGGCCTGAGGCCACCGATGCCGAGGTCGAGGCCGCGGCTGCAGCGGCCGCGGCGCATGAGTTTATTTCGAAACTGCCGGACGGCTATGACAGTTTTGTCGGTGAGCGCGGCGTAATGCTGTCAGGCGGCCAGAAACAGCGGATTGCCATTGCCCGCGCCATTCTGCGGGATGCGCCGGTCTTGCTGCTGGACGAGGCGACTTCGGCGCTGGATGCGGAAAGCGAGCGTCTGGTGCAGGCCGCGGTGGATGAGCTGAGCCAGGGCCGCACCACGTTGATCGTGGCGCACCGGCTGGCGACGGTGAAAAAGGCCGACCGCATTGTGGTGATGGACCAGGGCCGCATTGTTGCCACTGGCACCCATGATGAGCTGGTGGCGCAAGGCGGGCTTTATGCACGGCTGGCCAAGCTGCAATTCACCGAAGGGCTGGCGGCGGAATAAGCGCTGAGCAGATTTGCAGTAGAAGCGCCCCGGAGCTGATCCGGGGCGTTTTTCGTTGAAAACCGCCCGTTGCCGCGAACTGGCGCCACGTCATGCTGCAAGCTGCCTTGGCGTGACCCTGCCGCGGCGCTTGCGCAATCACGCGTTTGCAATAGTCTGGGCAAAAACAGAGTCACACTCCGTGCACCACCCGTACACCGGCTGTGCACCGGGGGAGGGAACGGGGAGGAGAATTATGGGTTTTTCCGGAATCGCGGACCGCGATGCGCTGCAAAATGAAATGCCGTATGAGGCGCGGGACCTGCCGGCCACTTTGTACGGGCTGCTGTCGCGCACGGCGGACAAGCACCCGAACAGCAAGGCAGTCAGCTATCAGATTTTCTCCGGGCCGCAGGACAAGGCGGAGACGCTGACCTGGAGCACGCTGAAGGATCAGGTGAGCCAGGCGGCGAATATGTTCCGGGCGCTGGGTGTGGGCGAAACGGACGTGGTGGCCTATGTGCTGCCCAACTGCAACGAGACGCTGGTCACCATGCTCGGCGGCGCGGTGGCAGGCATCGTGAATCCGATCAACCCGCTGTTGGAGCCGGAGCAGATCGCCTCCATCCTGCGGGAGACCAAGGCCAAGGTTGTTGTCACCCTGCGGCCCTTCCCGAAAACGGATGTGGCGCAGAAGGTGGCTGAGGCAGTGCGCCATGCGCCGGGCGTGAACACGGTTTTGGAAGTGGACTTGAACCGCTATCTGACGCCGCCGAAATCCTGGATCGTGCCGCTGGTGCGGCCCAAGATGGACGGCCGGCCCAGCCATGCGGACTATCTGAACTTCTCCAAGGAGATGGCGAAACAGCCCAAGACGCTGAATTTTGCCGACAGCGAAGGCGACCGGGTGGCGTGTTATTTCCACACCGGCGGCACCACCGGCATGCCCAAGGTGGCGCAGCACAAGTATTCGGGGCTGGTCTACAATGGCTGGCTGGGCAGCACACTCTTGTTCACCGAAGAAGACAACATCATGTGCCCGCTGCCGCTGTTCCATGTCTTTGCGGTGCATGTGATCATGATGGCGGCCATCGCCTCTGGCGCGCATGTGGTTTTCCCGACGCCGCAGGGGTATCGCGGCGAGGGCGTGTTCGACAATTTCTGGAAACTGATCGAGCGCTGGAAGATCACCTTTATCATCACCGTGCCTACGGCCGTGTCGGCGCTGATGCAGCGGGAAGTGGATGCAGATATCTCGTCGGTGAAAACTGCTTTTTCCGGTTCGGCTCCAATGCCGATGGAGCTGTTCAAGCGGTTTGAGAGCGCATCGGGCGTCACCATTGTTGAGGGCTACGGCTTGACCGAGGCCACCTGCCTGGTCAGCTGCAACCCGCCGGGCGGCGAGAAGAAGGTGGGTTCGGTCGGCATCCCGTTCCCCTATACCGATGTGCGCATCGTCAAGCAGACCAACGACGGGGCGCTGGAATGCGGACCTGACGAGGTGGGGGAGATCTGTGTATCGAACCCGGGCGTGTTTGCCGGCAACACCTATACCGAGGCCGACAAGAACGCGGATCTCTACTACCAGGAGAAATACCTGCGCACCGGCGATCTGGGGCGGATCGACGAGGATGGCTACCTGTGGATCACAGGCCGCGCCAAGGACCTGATCATCCGCGGCGGCCACAACATCGACCCGGCTGAGATCGAGGAGGCGCTGCTGGGGCATGATGCGGTGGCCTTTGCCGGGGCGATCGGCCAGCCGGACGCGCATTCGGGCGAGCTGCCCTGCGCCTTTGTCGAACTGGTCGATGGCGCCAGCGTCAGCGAGGCGGAGCTGCTGGAGTACTGCAAGGTGCATGTGCATGAGCGGGCCGCGATCCCCAAGCATTTGACGGTGCTGGAGGAGCTGCCGAAAACCGCGGTAGGCAAGGTATTCAAGCCTGATCTGCGCAAGATGGCGATCACCCGCGTTTACAATGGCGCGCTGGAGCAGGCCGGCGTGGCCGCGCGTGTTGTCAGCGTCATTGATGACAAGAAACGCGGGCTGGTGGCGCAGGTCGCCGCCAACGGCAGCCTGGAGGCGGAGATCAATGGCGTGCTGAACAATTTCACACGGCCCTGGGAGCCTGCTGCGGCAGCGTGAACCTGCCGCAGGGCGTGGGATAAAGGGCGCCCTCCGGGGCGCTTTTTCTTTCAGGCATTCCATTTACGGGAGACTCTGCCTAGGCTCTGGAAAACAGGGCGCGCAGGGAGGCTCGCAGATGGATTATGAACGGCTGATCGACGAGGAGACCTGGGACTTCATCCAGAAGACTGGGGAACTTTATCCCGATGATGCCGTTGATATGCCGATCGAGGAGCAGCGCCGCATCTATGACTGTATGGCGCGGGAATTCCGGGTGCCGCGGCCGGATGTGGTCTCAGTTGCGGATACCTCTGCCAAAGGGGTGCCGGTGCGTGTCTATACAGCGGGCGATCCGACCCGCACGGTGCTGTTCTGCCATGGCGGCGGTTTTGTGGTCGGGGGGCTGGACAGCCACGATGATGTCTGTGCCGAGATCTGCGCCCAGACCGGCTACCGCGTGGTGGCGGTGGATTACCGGCTGGCGCCCGAACACAAACACCCCGCCGCATTCGAGGACGCCTGGGCGGCGCTGGAGTGGGCCGAGGAGGTTTATGGCAAGGGGATCGTGCTGGCAGGCGACAGCGCTGGTGCCAATCTGTGTGCGGCGGTGGCGCACCACGCGCGCGGCCGGACCGATGCCATTCTGGGCCAGGTGCTGGTCTACGGCGCCTTTGGCGGCGATCTGGACCAGGGATCCTACGTAGAGCACGCGCAGGCGCCAATGCTGACGCGCGAGGATGTGATTTACTACACGGATATCCGTGCGGCTGGCGAGCAGCACAAAACCGACCCGCTGTTTGCGCCGCTGGCTGACAGCGATTTTTCGGGCTTGCCGCCGACAGTGCTGGTGACGGCGGATTGCGATCCTGTGCGCGATGACTCCCGCGCCTACCGTGACCGCATTCTGGACGCGGGCGGCAAGGCCCATTGGATCAATGAACCGGGGCTCATTCATGGCTACCTGCGTGCGCGCCACAGCGTGACCCGGGCCCGCGACAGTTTCGAGCGCATCTCAATTGCCATTGAGGCGCTGGGGCAGGGGATCTGGTCCTATGATGAGTAGCAGCGCGGCCTCAGCCGGCATAGTCCCGGCATTGCTCCTGAAACAGCGATGTGTCCAGCCAGCCGCCGCTGACGGTTTGCCAGTCCGGGCCGGAGGTAGTGACATAAGTCCAGCTGCCGGCCGGGATATGCGAATAGCTGACATAATCGCCGGGGGTGATCTGCCCGATCAGCGGCGCATCCGGCCTGTGCCCTGCCCGCAGCCCGATAACCGGGCCCAGCCAGCCCAGGCAGGCGCTTTCGAACTCATCGCGGACCGGCAGGTCCCACAGTTGGTAGCGCAGGAACAGATCGTCCAGATCCAGATAGGTCTGCTTGTTGTTCACCCGGCAGCCGAAACGCGATTCCATTTCTTTGACCAGGGCCACCATGCGTTCGGCCTGCGGCGGCAGCGAGACGGATTTGCCGGTGCAGTCGCCGTTGTTGAACACAGCCTGGCCCAGCGGTGAGCCGAAGCAGTAGCCAGCCCGGTCAATCACCGCGTTGCGGGTGAACCACAGATCGTGGCAGGCGTCGCTGGCCAGAGCCGGGGAGGCCAGCAGGGAAATGGCAAACACAAGGGATTTCATGGCAATCCTTCCTGACAAATGAAAACGGCGGCTGCGTGCCAGTCTAGCACAGAGCCGCCGAAAAAGGTCAGGAGCCTGGGGTTACTTCAGGAAGGGCTCCGCCTTCATGGTCTCCGCAATGGGCGCACCCAGGCGCTTGAGGATGGTCGGGGCCAGCTGGCGCTGGTCGATCACGTCGCCCTGGTCCGGCCCGTCCGCATCGCCAAAGTAATAAAGCGCGGTTTCCTGCTGCAGCGCGCCGCGGCCGCCGTGGTGGCCGCGCTCGTCCTGGCCGTGGTCGGCGGTGACGATCACCTCATAGCCCAGGTCGCGCCAGCGGGTGATGAAGGGGGCCAGCATCTCGTCCATCACGAAACAGGCGTGGTCCATTTCCTGGCAGTCGTGGAAAAAACGGTGGCCCATACTGTCCAGGGTGCAGGTGTGCAGCATGCCGTAATCGAGGCCGAAGCGCAGGCAAAGGTTGGTCAGGGTGCCGAACAGGTCGACATCCGAGGGCGTCATCTGATTGTCCTTGCCGTAGCCGGTCATCGAGTGGAAGCGGCCATGGTTGATGGTTTTGCTTTCCGGCTCGTCATATTCGATGTCGCGCACGTAATCGAAGGGATGGCGGTTGAAGAAGGAGGACCAGTAGCTGTGCGCAACGGCACCGGTCACGCCGCCCGCTTCGCGGACCTGGCTGAACACGTCTTTCTCTTTCAGCCGGAACACATTGGCGTTGCCGGTGCAGCCATGGATGGCGGGCGCCACGCCGGTGTGGATCGAGGCATAGCAGCTGGCCGAGATCGACGGCAGAACCGCCCGCAGCTTCCAGACGCGCGCGTCGCCGCTGTCAACCCAGCCTTCGAGGTTGCCGAACAGGCGGCGGAAATTGCGCCAGGGCACACCGTCCAGAATGATGAGCAGGAGTTTGTTGTCCATTCGCCGAATCCTTTTGCATGGCAGAGGCCTCAGTGCTGCATCTTCATGCCTGATTCTTGAATTGCCATTCAAAAAAACGGCAGAATGGCCTGTTTCCGCCACTTCCCCGGGAAACAACCCCCAGAAACGGATGCCGCAGGCGGGCAGGCTGTCAGAATGCGGTGCCCAGAACGTAAAGGCCTGCCAGGATCAGCAGCGCGCCGGTGGCGAAGGCAAACGCCCTTGGGTACGGAACGGTCTTTTCTGCGAGGACATAAAGCGCCAGGCCGGTGATCCAGTACAGGTTCATGATGCCGCCGGCAAACAGCAGCAGCATCAATGCCCAGCAGCAGCCCAGGCAGAAGGTTCCATGGTGGGCGCCCATCAGAACAGCACCGGCCGCGCCTCTGCGATTATGCGCAGTCAGGAATTGCACCGGCATACGGCAATGATTGAGACAGGCGTGCTTGTAGGGGGTGAACTGATAGGCGCCCGCCGCCAGCAGCACCGCACCGCCAAGGGCGCGGCTGCTGAGCGACATCATCGGGCCATCGGACAGGCCCATTGTTTCGAGCCGCCATTGCAGGGCGGTGGCAGCGGCAGAGAAGAAGGCCCAGGCCAGTAAGTAGCCGCCCAGGAACAGCAGGCTGAGAACCGGCGCTTGCAGCGCGCTGGCACCGGCCTTCTTGATCGCGGTGAACAGCAGCAGCATCGGGGCAGCGCTGGGCGTCATCATGGCGATCATCATGATCCACCACATCAGGAAGATCAGCGCCCCATAGGCAGGCGTCCAGACTGTGTTCCCGCCCATCTGCATCGGCTCCCCGATCGGGCGGGCCATGCGGGTCATCTCGATGGCGCTCATCCCCATACCGATGCCGGCTACCGTATATAGCGCGCTCAGCAGCACAACCGCAGCAACCGCACCAAGGACAACCGCCTGCTCATGGCGGGCCAGTCTTTCTGCCGCGCCTGGTCCGTGCCGGTCCGGAGCCGCGGCAGCGTCAGGCCGCCCGGTCAATGCCTCTGCCTGTCAGGTGCAATTCGGCGACATGGGCGTGGGTTCCGCTGTTCTTTTCCAAGCTGATGGCCGAGCCTGGCGTCCGGGTCGTGCCCTGACATACGGAGGCTTCGGAATATTCAAACCCGTTCGGCAGCTTGATCTGCACCGAATGCGGCGCGCCGGAGACGATATGGGCGATCGGCGCGACCTTCGTTTCGCCGATGCTGCCTGCCTTGCCCTGGCCAATCCCGGTTTCCGCATCAAAGCTCAGCGACACGGCGGCGCTGAGAGTTTCATGCCGGGTCGTGCACATCGCGTTGAAGACAAAGAACATAGTGGCGAACTCATCGGTGTCCTGTCCGGTCATGATGGCCTCCAGCGCGGCCTTTTGGTCCGGCGTGGCGCGTTCATCAATGATGAGCTGCATCTCGCCATTGCCTTCGTGAATGGCGCCGGGCCATTTGTAGATGGCGGCGGCCAGCAGCCCGTCCAGAACCGTATCCCCATGGTGCCCCTTGTCGATGCGGAAAGTCAGCATCGCTTCGCAGGTGCCGTCATTGGGCAGCTGCGAGAATTGGCAGGGGCAACCGGGGAGGCAGTTGCAATTGGCGATTTCAAATCCGTGAATGGCCCAGTCTTTCATGACAGTCCCTCCTGTTCTGCCTGCGCAAGCAAAACTGCCCGGAAAGCTCCGGCTGGGCCTGTACGAAGAAAGCCGCACATCTTTGATGTTGCTGTTATTTGCAGCTGGGTCCGCCGCATTCTCCCCGGTGGCGAAAAAATATCACATTCAGATGCATTTTTGAATGAAAAAGCCCCCGCCCGGGCGGGCAGGGGCTGTTTCAGAAGCGCTGAGGGCTTAGTTGCCGGCGCTTTCCATCTTGCGGTTGGCGATCACCTCCTCCAGCCAGCCCAGCCGCATCTCGGGGACAGAGCTGAGCAGCAGGTCGGTGTAATCGTCAAACGGCGGGCTCAGCACTTTGGACTTGCCGCCGTAGCGCTGGACCTTGCCCTGATACATCACCGCGATGTTGTCGGAGATGGCGCGCACGGTCGCCAGATCGTGGGTGATGAAGAGATAGGCCACGTCCTCAATCTTCTGCAGATCCAGGAGCAGCTTCAGGATGCCGTCTGCCACCAGCGGATCGAGCGCCGAGGTGACCTCGTCGCAGATGATCATCTTGGGCTTGGCCGCCAGCGAGCGGGCAATGCAGACGCGCTGTTTCTGGCCGCCGGACAGTTCCGCCGGGTAGCGGTCCATGAACTTCTCGCCCAGTTCGATCTCATCCAAGAGTTCGATGATCCGTTTCTTCTTTTCCGCACCGCGCATGCCGAAGTAGAACTCCAGCGGGCGGCCGATGATGGTGCCGACGGTCTGGCGCGGGTTCATCGCGACGTCCGCCATCTGGTAGATCATCTGCAGCTCGCGCAGGTCCTCGCGGGTGCGGCCCGCCAGATCCGGCGAGAGCTTGCGGCCGGCAAATTCGATCTCGCCCTCGCGCGGCGGCAAGAGGCCGGTGATCACCCGGGCGAGGGTGGATTTGCCGGACCCGGATTCCCCCACCACCGCCAGGGTCTGGCCGGGGTAGAGATCGACGTTCACATTGTGCAGCACGTCGAACTGGGTGCCCTTGTAGCGCGCTGTGATATTGCGCACGCTCAGCACCGGATCGGGGGTCGGGGCCTTTTCCTCATGCTCGATGGAGCGGACCGAGACCAGGGCCTTGGTGTACTCCTCCTGCGGATCATTGATGATCTGGTCAACATTGCCGTATTCGACGGTGTTGCCCATCTTCAGCACCATGATGTCGTCGCTCACCTGTGCCACAACCGCCAGGTCGTGGGTGATGTAGAGCGCGGCCACGCCGGTGTCGCGGATTGCTTCCTTGATCGCCATCAAGACGTCGATCTGGGTGGTCACGTCGAGCGCGGTTGTCGGCTCGTCGAACACCACCAGATCCGGCTCCGGGCAGAGCGCCAGCGCGGTCATGCAGCGCTGCAGCTGGCCGCCCGACACCTGGTGCGGGTAGCGTTCGCCGATATTGTCCGGATCCGGCAGGCCCAGTTTGGCAAACAGGGTGCGCGCGCGGTCTTCGGCCTCCTTGCGGGAGAACTTTTTCTGCTCCACCGCTGCCTCGACCACCTGGTCCATGATCTTCTTGGCCGGGTTGAAGGAGGCAGCCGCCGATTGCGACACATAGGTCACCTCGGCGCCGCGCAGTTTGCGGATGTCCTTGTGGCCGCCCTTCAGGATGTCGCGGCCGTTGACCCAGACCTCGCCGCCGGTGATCTTCACGCCGCCGCGGCCATAGGCCATCGACGCAAGGCCGATGGTGGACTTGCCGGCACCGGATTCGCCGATCAGCCCCAGGACCTTGCCGGGCGCGAGGTCAAAGCTGACCCCGTGCACGATCTCGATGTCGCGGGGACGTTCGCCCGGCGGGTAGATGGTCGCGCCGATTTTCAGGTCGCGGACTTTCAACAGGGTATCGCTCATCCGCGGCCTCCTTTCAGCGATGTGGTCCGGTTCAGCACCCAGTCGGCAACCAGGTTGACCGAGATCGCCAGTGTGGCAATGGCAAAGGCCGGGATCAGGGCTGCCGGAATGCCGTAGACGATGCCTTCCTTGTTCTCCTTCACGATGCCGCCCCAGTCAGCCTCAGGCGGTTGCACGCCCAGGCCCAGGAAGGACAGGGTGGAGACAAACAGAACCGCGAAGATGAAGCGCAGGCCCATCTCGGCGATCAGCGGCGACAGCGCGTTGGGCAGGATCTCGCGGAAGATGATCCAGGCGGTCTTTTCGCCGCGCAGGCGGGCTGCCTCGACGTAGTCCATGACCTCGATGTCGACCGCAACGGCACGGGCCAGGCGGTAGACCCGGGTGGCATCCAGAAGGCCCATCACGATGATCAGCATCGGAATGGTGACAGGTGCAACCGACAGCACCACCAGGGCAAAGATCAGCGTCGGGATCGACATCACCAGATCGACAAAGCGCGACAGCGCCTGGTCGACCCAGCCGCCCATCACCGCGGCAAAGAAGCCTAGGACAGAGCCCAGGGTGAATGACAGAACAGTCGCAGCGGTGGCGATGAAGATGGTGGTGCGGCCGCCATAGATCATCCGGCTGAGAAGGTCGCGGCCGATGTTGTCGGTGCCCAGCAGATAGTCTGCGCTGGAGGGCTCCCACACATCGCCGACCACTTCGCCGACGCCATAGGGGGCCAGCAGCGGCGCAAAGATAGCACCGAGGAAGTACAGGGCGGTGAAGAACAGCCCGATGAGTGCGGAAATGGGGATATTCTTCATTTCGGGTGCCTCAGGCGCGGGTTGCTCAGGATGGCGACGATATCGGCGATCATGTTGAGACCGATATAGACGGCGGCAAAGATCAGGCCGCAGGCCTGCACCACAGGCACGTCACGCTTGGACACGTGGTCGACCAGATACTGGCCCATGCCGGGGTAGACGAAGACCACCTCGATCACCACGACGCCGACCACCAGATAGGCGAGGTTCAGCATCACCACGTTGACGATGGGTGCAATCGCGTTCGGGAAAGCATGGCGGTAGATCACCTGGAAGGCGTTGAGGCCCTTGAGCTCAGCCGTTTCGATATAGGCCGACTGCATCACGTTGAGGATCGCAGCGCGGGTCATCCGCATCATGTGGGCCAGAACAACCAGTGTCAGCACGGCAATCGGCAGGGCGATGGCGTTCAGCTTTTCAAACAGGCTCATGCTGTCGTTGACCATTGCAACGGACGGGAACCAGCGCAGCTGGACCGCAATGAAGAACATCAGCACGTAGCCGATCAGGAATTCGGGGATAGAGATCGAGGCCAGGGTGACGGCCGAGATCAGCTTGTCAGGCCAGCGGTCCTTGAAGCGGACGGCAAGAAGGCCCAGGAAAATCGCGAGGGGAACGGCAACCACGGCAGCCCAGAAAGCCAGGAACAGAGTGTTCCAGAAACGGCCGGCAATTGCGGTGGTGATGTCCTGTCCGCTGGTCAGAGCAGTGCCAAGGTCGCCTTGCAGGGCGCCGAACAGCCAGGAGAAATAACGCTGAAGCGCCGGTTCGTTCAGGCCCAGCTCCTTGCGCAGGTTGGCCAGGGCTTCAGGGGTGGCGGATTGGCCGAGAATGGATTGAGCAACATCACCAGGCAAAACGATTGTGCCGGCAAAGATCACCATGGAGATGAGCAGCAGCAGGAGAAGGCTCAGCGCGATGCGCTGAGCCAGAAGTTTTACGATCGGGGACATATTAGGCTTTGACCCACATCTTCATCGGCGCGTAGCCGTTCATCAGGGGCTGGCCTTTGACGCCTTCCACCCAGCCGTCAATCTTGTCGGTGGTTGCATCGACAAAGTCGTTGAACATCGGGCAGATCAGGCCGCCTTCGTCGCGCAGAATGGCCGACATGTCGGCATACATCTGGGTCCGCTTGGCAACATCCAGTTCGCCACGGGCGGCGACCAGGATCTGGTCGAACTGCTCGTTGAAGAAACGGGTGTCGTTCCAGTCTGCGTCCGACTTGTAGGCGGTCGAGAACATCTGGTCCTGGGTCGGGCGGCCGCCCCAGTAGCTGGTGCAGAACGGCTGCGCGTTCCAGACTTCCGACCAGTAGCCGTCGTTCGGCTCGCGCTTGATGTCCAGCTTGATGCCGGCGCTGGCGCAGGACTGCTGGAACAGCGCCGCCGCATCCGGAGCGCCCGGGAAGGAGTTGTCCGAAGTGCGCAGCAGGATGCCGCCGTCGTGGCCCGATTTCTTCAGGTGGAACATGGCCTTATCCGGGTCATATTCACGCTGCTCGAACTCGGTATACATCGGGTAGGAGGCGTTGATCGGGGTGTCGTTGCCGATCGAGCCAAAGCCGTTCAGGATCTTGTCGACCATTTCCTGGCGGTTGATGCCGTATTTCAGCGCCATCCGCACGTCGTTGTTGTCGAACGGTGCGGTGTTGCAATGTGCGATGAACACGTAGTGGCCGGCAGCAGCGGTGGAGTGCACGGTGACACCCGGGGCGCGGCCAACCAGCTTGGCGGTCTTCGGCGGCACTCGGTCGATCAGGTCGACCTGGCCGGACTGCAGCGCGGCAACACGGGCGGTGTTGTCGTTGATCACCACCAGCTCCAGAGTGTCGGCATTGCCCAGGTCGCCCCAGTAGTGCGGGTTCTTCTCCGCCACGAAACGGACGCCCATGTTGACGTCTTTCAGCACATAGGGGCCGGTGCCGATGGCAGCTGCCGGATCGTCCTTGCCGCCATTGGGCTGGATTGCCAGGTGGTAGTCGGACAGCAGATAGGGCAGGTCGGCGTTGGGCGAGTCCAGCTCAAAGATAACGGTGTCGCCGTCGGCGCGCACGTTCTTGATGCCGCGCATGATGCCCAGGGCGCCGGATTTGGTTTCCTCGCCCGAGTGGCGGTCCATGGTGGCGACAACGTCGTCCGCGGTCACCGCCTGGCCGTTCGAGAACATCACGCCCGGGCGCAGCTTGAAGGTCCAGACGCTGGCGTCGGCGGAGGCTTCAAAGCTTTCGGCGACCTTGCCTTCGATGCCGCCGTCGGGTGCCAGCTCAACCAGCGGTTCGCCCCACATGCGGATCAGCATCAGGCCGACCTGGTTGGTGGTCAGCGCCGGGTCCAGGCTGTCGGTGGTGGAGCCGCCCTGCAGCGCCATGCGCAGGGTGCCGCCTTTTTGCGGGCCGGCGGCCTGGGCTGCGCCGGAAAGCAGCAGGTTTGCGGAAACAGCGGTAAAGCCCAGTGCGGCCGCCTTGCCCAGAAAGTCACGGCGCGACAGCTTGCCTGCCGCAGCCTGGCTGGCCAGATACTGCATGTGTCTGTTCATAGATTTCTCCCGATTGGTTGCGGTGCTGTAAGCACCCGTTTTTTGATTGGTGGTTCAAGATTTGCGCATTTGCTGCAACCTCGCAAGCGTTATTCTCGAAACGCTTTGCGGAGCTGTAAACAGGCTGAAAGCTTCGGTCGGGGCGGTGTCGCCTTTCTTAAGTAAGGTGCCGTTTTTAAGTGTAATGCCCAGCTTAGAGCAAAAAAACATCAGGAATGCGACAGGAAATATTTGTGCTTCTGGCTGACGGAAATTTTACGAATTTGGCAGGAAGGGGCAGGTGTGCTGACCCATGTTGTGAAAGAATTGATGTTTTTGCGCCAAAAAACGGCGTCCTTGCCGCAACTGGGCAAGTGTGCGGGGGGCGGCAGTGCCGCAAAGGAATGTGCCTGGGGCAGCCGCTGGCGGCTCATCTGCGGGGGGGCGGGTGTGGCGGCAGTTCAGAGCTGATCCGTGTCCATCCAGATGGTGACGGGGCCATCGTTCAACAGCCGCACTTTCATATCAGCACCAAACCGGCCCTTGGCAGTTTTCAAACCAAGTGCGGCCATCCGCTCCGCGAAATATTCATAAAGCCGCTCCCCGTCAGCCGGCGCTGCGGCGGCGGAAAACCCAGGGCGGTTGCCGCGGCGGGTGTCGGCGGCCAGGGTAAACTGGCTGACCACCAGGACGCTGCCGCCGGTGTCGCGCACGGAGCGGTTCATCTTGCCGTTTTCGTCCTTGAAGATCCTGAGTTTGGAGATCTTGGCCGCAAGCTGGTCTGCCTGCGCTTCAGTATCGCCATGCATGGCGCAGATCAGGATCAATAGCCCGGGGCCGGTTTCCCCGATGATTTCGCCGTCTACCGTCACCGAGGCCTCGCTGACCCGCTGTATCAATGCCCGCATTTTCTCTTCCTGTCCTGTCTTAGCCGCGCCAGTCCGCGAATTCTGCCAGCGCCGCCCGGCTGGTGCGGAAACTATTGGCCGGATGATCCCCATCGGCATAGCCAAAGGAGACCGCGCAGAGGATGACCCTGTCGTCCGGAATGTCCAGCAGCCCATGCAGCAGCGGCGCAAAGGAAGCAACCGCCGCCTGGGGAATGCTTGCGACACCAGCCGCTTGCGCCGCCAGAGTAAAGGCGGCAACAAACCCGCCGCAGTCTATCGCGCCATAAGGCCCGAGTTCTGCTGGAGAGGACAGAACCGCGCAATGCGGGGCCCCGAACAGCCGGTAATTTTCCATCATTTGCCGGGCAGAGCCTGCCCGGTCTCCCTTTTGCACCCCGACGGCCTCATAGAGCGCCCAGCCGCAGTCGCGCCGCCGCTGCTGGTATTCGCCGCTATAGGCATCCGGAAACTGCAGGTCCGGGTCATGACCGCCGCCTTCTGCCGCCTGCAGCAGGGCTGCCCGTATCCTGTCCGTCTCCGCACCGCTGCAGATTGTCACCTTCCAGGGCTGTGCATTGCACCAGGAGGGCACCTTTTGCGCGGTTTGCAGGATGGCCTCGATCACGGCCCGCGGCACCGGATCCGGACGGAAGGCGCGGCAGCTGCGGCGGGCGGCGAACAGGGCGTCCAGGCTTGGCAAATCGGGGGTCACATCCAGTCCTTTCCGGTAGCTGCCGGTCAGACTGGCGCCTGTAATCCGCCTGCGCAAGCCACAGTTTTGCGCGGGATCAAGGCGGTGCCGCAGCGTCAGAGGTAAAATGGGCTGAAACTAGAAAGGAGGATGAAGAATGGTGGAAAAAACCGAACATGGCGGCTTTTGGCCGTCGCTTTACGATCCTTTCCGCAGCTTTGGCGCCCGGCTCGCCGACTGGCTGACCCCGGCAACCGAGGCGTCCTCCGGGCAGGAGGCCTATGACATCGCCATGGAACTGCCGGGTGTTGCGCTGGAGGATGTGGAGCTGACCGTGGACAACGGGGTGCTGACGATCCGGGGCGAGAAGAAGACCCAGTCCGAGAAGACAGGCGACACCTGGTATTTCAGCGAGCGCCAGTATGGCGCGTTCCGCCGTTCCTTCCGCCTGCCGGAGGATGCGGACGGGCAGGCGGCCTCTGCCCGGATGCAGGACGGCGTGCTGCATATCGCGGTGCCGAAACGGGCGCTGGAGCAGCCGGAGACCGCCCGCAGGATTGAAATCAGCAAGGGCTGACAGGGAGGCTGGCCAAGGGTTCCGGCTCAGAATCCGGGGAAAGGAACCGGCCGGTTCAGGAAGGGGGCGGCTGCGCCCCCTTCCGCTTATTTGCAGGAGCTACTGCTGGCTGGCGACTAGGGCGATGCCGGCACCGATCAGCAGTGCAAGCAGAACGGCAGAGGCTATTTTCCAAACTGAGTAGGGCCGCTCGCCCTGCACCCGGCCGGATTGGCCGTTGACCACAAAACGGTAGGTCTTGCCGCGGTATTTGTAGGCGGCCAGCCAGACCGGCAGCAGGATGTGCTTAAAGGTCACCTCAGACACTTTGGTGTCGATATGGGCGATGCGCTGGCGGTCGCCGCCGATGTCGAACCTTACGTCGCGCTCGATCACCCGGTCCATTTTCTGCCCGGCCTCGGCAAAGCCTGCCTCCAGATCCACGGTGTAGGCCTCGGCCCGGAACCCTGCCAGATACTGCGGCTGATAGGGTTCCAGCTGCGCCAGGTCCCAGGGCTCCAGCGCCTCGGTGTATTTCTTGGGAAGGCTGTTCGAGGCCAGCACCAGCACATCGTCGAAAAACCGCTGCACCCGGCCTGAGACCGGCGTCCAGCGCACCTTGGAAACTTGCCGGGTCTTCGTCTCGCCGTCCTGCTGGTAGGTCTCGGTCACATAATAAACGATGCCGCGCTGGCCGGTATAGGCGCTGCGGGCCTGGGCGTCATAGGTCCAGTAGGGTACATAGATCCCCTGCATCCGCCGCCCCTTGCGGGCATATTCCCTGAGACCGTTCGGGGCGAACCACAGGCCGCCCAGCCAGTCCGTCATCGCCCTGTGCGCTGCGCGTTCCTCCACTGCAAAGGGCAGCACGCCCTTGGGCTTGATGTGCCGGTTCTCGCCGGTGCCGGTCACCATGGGTGTGGCGCAGAACGGGCATTCCTTGGCGTGGGTGTCCGGGTCGAATTCCACCTGCGCGGCGCAGTTGGGGCAGGCAGAGACCCGGGTGATTTCGATCTCCGCCTCCGGTAGCTGCTCTGCCACCGCGGCGCGGAAATCCAGTTCCTGCAGGGCGCTGCCTTTCCACGGCCCGCTGCGGATGCTGTCCGTATGGCCGCAATGGCCGCAGATCAGGGTGCCATTGGCCGGGTCGTAGGTATAATCCGCGCCGCATTGTTCGCAGGGAAAGCGGTGGCTCTCTTCATTGTTGGAGGCCGCAGAAGAGGGCGGCGGCGGGGGCATGGTCACGGGAGCAAGCCTGTCGTGCAGCAGAGGTTGGAGTTAATCGGAGCAGATCAGCCGGCCGGAGGCGGCGGCGGGGGAGGCGGCGGCAGGATGGTGAACAGCTGTGCCAGCTCCATCACATCGCCTGCGCGTTTCCAGCCGTCCTGGCCCGGGGTCCAGACATGGGTTTCGCGGGTCAGTGTGCCCTCCTGCGCCATCCGCCCCATCCGGGCCTTGGAGAAGGGGCCGGAGGTCTGCCCGTCCACCGCGATATGCCAGACGTGTTCGACCGGCGGCGGGGGCGGTGCGGCGGGGGCGGCCTGCGGGGCTGCGGCAGGGGCTGCCGGTGCGGCGGCAGCGGGGGCGGGACGGGCGCCCCAGGGACCGGAGGGCTGACCCGCTGCCATATTGCCCATCTGCTGGGCCATCGCCATGCCCATGCCCATCCCCATGCCGGCGCCCATGCCGCTGTTCGGGGTTTGGGCTGCTGCGGTCATCGCCTCGGCCGCGGAAAACTGGGTGTAACGGCCCAAGTCGCCCAGCACGCCCATCTGGGTGCGCTTGTCCATCGCTTCCTCCACCGCGGGGGGCAGCGAGATGTTTTCAATGTAAAGCTCGGGCATCATCAGGCCATATTCGGCCAGGGTGCCGGAAATCTCTGCCGCCACCAGCTTGCCCAGGTCGCCGGTATTGGCGGCCATGTCCAGCACCGGGATGCCGGAGCCAGCCACCACGCGGGAGAACTCCTGCACGATGATATTGCGGATCTGATAGGAGATCTCATCCATGGTGAACTCGCCATCGGTGCCGACGATCTCGGTCAGGAAGCGGGCCGGATCGGCCACCCGGATGGTATAGGTGCCAAAGGCGCGCAGGCGCACCGGGCCAAACTCGGGGTCGCGGCAGATGATCGGGTTCTTGGTGCCCCATTTCAGGTCGCTGAAGCGGGTGGTGTCGACGAAGTACACCTCTGACTTGAACGGCGACTGGAAGGCATGGTCCCAGTGCTGCAGCGTGGTCATGATGGGCATGTTGTTGGTCTCAAGCATGTAGAGACCGGGGGTGAAGACATCGGCCAGCTGACCCTCATGCACGAATACCGCTGCCTGGCCCTCGCGCACGGTCAGCTTGGCGCCGTATTTGATTTCATGGCCCTCGCGCTCAAACCGCCAGACCATGGTGTCATGGGTGTCATCCACCCAGTGAATGACATCAATGAATTCGCCTTTGAGAAAATCGAAAATACCCATGTTTCAGGTCCTCTTACTTTGGCGGCCTACAGTTCCTGGCCCATCGCCTCGCGGGCGAGAATGCGGATCAGGGGGCGGGCCTGTTCCAGGCTCATCCCCGCCTTCAGCCTTGGATCATACAGCATCTGCAGCAGTTTTTCGTCAAAGCTGGTCAGCAGCGCAAATTCGTCGTCGTCGTTGAAGATCGAGGGCCGGGCCTGCGGGCTGTCGTTCCTGAGGCCCAGGCCTTGCGCGACTTCTTCGTGCACGCAGCTTTTGCGCACCAGATCGGGGTGTTCGGCGCGGATCAGCGCCACCCCGCGGCTATAGGACAGCGGATCGCCCTGCGGCCCGCCTGCCACCACCAGGCAGTAATAGCTGCGCGGCGGCGCCGCCAGCAGCGACAGGTCGCGGGCGCTGATCGAGGGCAGCAGCTCGCGCACCCGCTCGGCCACAAAGGCGCTGTCGTCCAGGCTGGCAAAGATCACGTGGAAATTGGCGCGCGCTGCCACGGTGCTGACGGGATGGCCGGTGATCCGCGCCAGCCTTGCCGCATATTCCGTCACCGATTGCCGGTCAGCGGCCCGTTGTTTGGCAGGCACGGACGGCCCGAACTCGGACACGATCCGCACCGGCCCGGACCAGCGGCCCAGACCGCCGGAAATTCCCGCGCCGCCGTATTCGTCGTAAAAGGCCAGCGCCTCAAAGCTCCTGGCCAGATCCTCGGCGTCATAGGGCGTATCAGGCCCGCCGCCGTCGGTGCGCAAGAGGCCGCGGGTCAGCAGGTCGCGCTCCAGGGCATTATAGTAATAGGCCAGCTGCTCACTGTCGGCAGAGGGTTTATACGCCGCGGGTTGCAAGGAGGCCGGCCGGGCCTGCGGCACCAGCGACTCCGCCTGGTCAAAAGGCAGGCAAGCGGTCAGAGCAGCCAGCCCGGCCAGGGCCGCCGCACTTTTCCGCATGGTCTGGATCGCCCGCACCCCGGCTGCCTTTCTTAGTTCGGCACCGCGGTGGCGGCGGTGTCGCCAACCCCGTCGCGGCGCGCCTTGGCGGCAGCCAGCGTGTCGCGCAGCTCGGCTTCCATCTTCTGCAGATCTGCCTCGGCGGCGGCGCGTTTGGCCTTGCCCTCATCGGCGATGCGCAGGCTGTCCTGGATGGTTCCGATCAGATCGGCATTGGCCTGCTTGACCGCTTCGATGTCAAACACGCCGCGTTCCATCTCCTGGCGGATCATCTCATTCGATTGGCGCAGGTTGGCGGCGTTGGATTTCAATAGCTCGTTGGTCAGGTCATTGGCGTCGCGCACCGCTGCTGCCGCCTGGGCCGAGCGCTGGATGGTCAGCGCCTGCGCCAGCTGGGTCTCCCACAGCGGCACGGTGTTCACGAGCGTTGAGTTGATCTTGGTCACCAGCGACTTGTCGTTCTCCTGCACCAGCCGGATCGAGGGCAGCGACTGCATGGTGACCTGGCGGGTCAGTTTCAGGTCATGCACCCGCCGCTCCAGATCGTCGCGGGCGGCGCGCAGGTCGCGCAGCTCCTGCGCCTTCATTACTTGGTCGTCCTCGGGGGCGGCCTGCACTTCAGCCTCTTTCGCTGGGATCGCGGTGCCATCCAATTCGGCCAGCTTGGCCTCGCCCGCCGCGATGTACAGCGCCAGCTCATCATAGAATTGCAGCGTCTTTTCATAGAGAAGATCGAGCGACTTGATGTCTTTCAGCAGCGTGTGCTCATGGCCCAAAAGATCGTCGGTGATCTTGTCGATCTGCCCCTGCACGGTTTCATAGCGCGCGGTGAACTTGGCGAAGGGCGCGGCCTTGCCCAGAAGCCGCTCCCAGAAGGTCGGCTTGCGGCGGATGTCCAGTTCAGAGACCGAGAAGCCGCGGATGGTGGTCACGATATTGCGCAGGCTGTCGCCGGCGGGCCCCACATCCTTGTTGCGCACATCGGCAAGCATGGCCTGGCTGATCGTTTGCAGTTCAGACTGCGCGGCAGAGCCGAAATGGATGATTGAGTTGGTATCGCCCATGTCGATCTGGTCCATCCGCTGCCGGATCCCTGCGCTGGTCGGCGCGTCGGCCTGTTCCAGCGGCTGCACCTCGGCTGCAGGCTCTGGCAGTTCAATGGCGGTGACCTCGTTAACAAGGGCCTCGGCCTGGGCGGCTTTTTGTTGAATGGCTTCAGACATGAACGGCTCCCCTTAATCAGTTTTGGTCCAGATGGACCCCTTCACGCTGCAGCCTGTCGCGCAGCACATCAATTTCAATGGTCAGATCCGTGCGGTCCTCCACCAGCATCTTGCGGGTACGCGCGGCAAAGTTCTGTTCCAGATCGTCCAGCAGGGCCAGATAGTCAGCACGGGCCTGACTGTCCTGGCTGCGGCTGTAAATGTCGGCGAATTTCACTGTCGCATCGCGCGCGCCCTGCAGATAGACGGTCAGATACTTGCGGGCGGCAGTCAGGTCGCGCGGGTCTTCTTCCACTGTGCGGAACAAGTCGCGGGCGACGGATTGGAACTGCTCCACCCGGGCCTGGACCTTGCGGTCGCGGGCGCGCAGGGCGGCGTCCGTCATGGCGGCGAGATTCTGTTCCGCCTCATCCACTGCGCGGGCGACCCGGGACTGCTGGAAATCGTCAGCGCCTTCGACGCCCTTGTCCTGCAAAGGATCAATGCCAAAAGCAGCGATGTGCAAACCGGCTGCTGCGGCGCCATAGATGGCGGCAATCAGGATGCCGGGTTCGGCTTTCCACGCAGCCAGTGCCGCGCCGGCGCCCGCCAGAAGCGCGGCCAGGATCTTGCGGGGCAGGGCGGGTTTGCGCGCCACCTTGCGGGCGGCATAGGCGGCTTCGGCCTTCAGCCCCTCGCGCAGCAAAAAGGCGCCGCCGGTCCAGAGCCCGGCACCGATCAGCCCCAGCGCCAGCCCTGTGGCACCATCGTTTAAGGACAGCAATGTCAGCAGGGCGGGCGGCAGGAACATCAGGTTGGCGCGCATGCCAACGGGATCTACCTGCGCATTGCGGAAAGAGGGCTGCGGACCTGCGTCCTTGGCCTCGCTCTTGCCATCCGGGCTGTACTTGCCGCCGTAGCGCTGCGCCATCAGCTCAGCCTCCCACGATCCAGCCGGTGCTGAGGCCCAGCATCAGGATCAACAGGGCAGCATAGGCAAGTTTCTGCACGCAAATGGCCCCCATAACCGCCAGCGAAGATTAACTGATTGGAAATCTAGGGGATAGCGGGCGGTGTTGCTAGGGGGAAGTCTGCGGGAATTGGCTCAGCGGCGGGGATTCTTGCCGATCGGACGCTTGCCGCCGCCGCGCTGGGCGGGGCGGTCGCCGCGTGGCGCTGCGGGCTTGCCGCCGGGTTTGGCAGGTTTTCCCGGTGCCTTGGCTGCCGGTTTGCTGCCGGGCTTGCCTGCCGGGCGGCCGACGCCAGGCTTGCCGCCGCGGGAGCGGGTGGGGCGGCCTGCCGGTTTTTCCTCTTCCGGCTCCAGCCCCAGCTGGTCGCGCACCACGCGCGGACGCAGTTCTTCCACGCCGCCCGGTTTCAGATCGCCCAGCTGGAACGGCCCGTAGGACACCCGCAAGAGCCGGTTCACGCTATAGCCGATATCCTCCATCGCGCGGCGGATCTCGCGGTTCTTGCCCTCGCGCAGGCCGACGGTCAGCCAGGCATTGGCACCCTGCTGGCGGTCCAGCGACACGGTCATCGGCTGGAATTTCTCGCCCTCGATCACCAGGCCCTTGCGCAGGGGGGCAAAATCCTCGTCCTTAGGGCGGCCGTTGATCCGCACCCGGTAGCGGCGCAGCCAGCCGGTGGCGGGCAGCTCCAGCTTGCGCTTGATGCCGCCGTCATTGGTCAGCAGCAAGAGCCCCTCGGAGTTGAGGTCAAGGCGGCCCACCGTCATCACCCGCGGCATGTCCTCGGGCAGCTCGTCAAAAATCGTCTTGCGGCCCTTCTCGTCGCTGTTCGAGGTCACCAGGCCGGTGGGCTTGTAATACAGCCACATCCGCGGCGCTTCGGCCTCCGGCAGGGGCTGGCCGTCAACGCTGATACGGTCCGCCGCGGTCACGTTTAGCGCCGGGCTGTCGATCTTTTTGCCGTTCACCGACACACGGCCCTCGGCGATCATGCGCTCTGCCTCGCGGCGCGAGGCAACGCCGGCGCGCGACAGCACCTTGGCGATGCGGTCGCCTTCGGGCGCGGCACCCTCAGGTTTTGCGGGGGCCTTGCGGGGCTGGGATTTCGGGGCCGGTTTGCCTTTGGGGGATGCAGGTGTTTTGCTCATGCCCCGTGCCATAGAGTATTCCGCCGCCTTGCGAAAGCGGGCATGTTTGACCGCGCCCGTTCCAGAACCTATGAAAGAAGGCGGTGAGGGCAGCGCCCGGCCGCGGGCGGAAACGAAGCGCCCGCTCCGTTTTGCCGGAGGCAAACCTCCGGTTTGACGGGGCGGAAGGGCGCTGCCTGGCGGTGCTGGGCAAAGTCCTGATTTCAAGGGGCAACCCCCAAGCAGCGAGCCAATTGCACGAAATGGTCTTCAATTCCCATATGGACAAGGCGCTGGCAGAGGCGCGGGCAGCGGCAGAGCGCGGCGAGGTGCCCGTGGGCGCCGCACTGATCGCACCGGACGGGCAGGTGGCGGCATTGGCAGGCAACCGCACCCGCGAGCTGAACGACCCAACCGCCCACGCCGAGATCCTCACCATTCGTGCGGCCTGTGACGCCCTGGGCAGTGAACGTCTCACGGGCTACGACCTCTATGTGACGCTGGAGCCTTGTGCGATGTGCGCCGCCGCCATCGCCGCTGCCCGTATCCGCCGGGTCTACTATGGCGCCTCCGATCCTAAATCTGGCGGAGTGGCGCATGGCGCCTGCGTATTCTCCCACCCCCAGGCGCATCACGCACCGGAGGTCTATGAGGGGATTGCGGAAGCCGAGGCCAGCGCGCTGCTCAAGGCGTTCTTTGCAGCGAAACGCTGAGCGCCTAATGGGCGGCTGACTTTGCCGTTGCCGGATTAGGCCGTTTGTCCTAAGTAAGGATTAGGTCAATTGTCCTAGGAGCGGCATGGCGCAGACAACTACCAGAGACCGGATTGCCGAGGCAGCAGACCAGCTGTTCTATGAGCGCGGGTTCGAGGCCGCGTCCTTTGCGGATATTGCTGCGGCGGTCGGTATTTCGCGCGGCAATTTCTACTATCATTTCAAGACCAAGGACGAGATTCTTGAAGCAGTGATCGCGCGCCGCATGGCAAGCACCCGCTCCATGCTGAGCAATTGGCAGGCCGAAGGCGCAGGCCCGGAACAGCGGATCACCTGTTTCATCCGCATTCTGATCGCCAACCAGGCTAAGATCACTCTCTACGGTTGTCCCGTTGGCACGCTGGTGGCGGAACTGGGCAAGCTGGATCACGCGGCGCAGGATCAGGCCAGCGCGGTTTTCACCCTGTTCCGCAACTGGCTGGCCCGCCAGTTCGAAGAAGCGGGCTGCGGCGGGAATTCCGACGCGCTGGCCATGCATCTGCTGGCCCGCAGCCAGGGGGCGGCGGCGCTGGCGCAGGCGTTTGGCGATGCGGATTTCATCAACCGGGAAGTGGCGCTGATGCAGGAGTGGCTCCGCGATGAGCTGCCGGGGGATCACCCTTCCTAACATTCACCATGGGAGATAATCATGTATTTCATTTTGCTTTCCTTCGCGGAGCAGAAGGGCCGCCTGGCCGAGTTTCTTGACGGCCACAAGGCCTGGCTGCAGAAGGGGTTCGAGGACGGGGTGTTCCTTGCTGCCGGGTCCATGACTGATGGCGAGGGCGGTGCGATCCTCGCTGTGGGCGAAGACGAGGACGCACTGGCCGCCCGCATCGCGCTGGATCCCTTTGTGACCGGTGGCGTGGTGGAGCCGGAAATCATCGGCGTTGCGCCCACAATGATGGACCCCCGGCTTGATTTCCTGCGGGGCGGCGAATGAGCGGCTTGTACACGGCCCCCGACGGCCAGCCCCGCTGCGCCTGGGCGGCCTCGGCACCCGATTTCCTGCGCTACCACGATGAGGAATGGGGCTATCCGGTGGGCGACGATATCCGCCTGTTCGAGAAGGTCTGCCTCGAAAGCTTCCAGTCCGGGCTCAGCTGGCGCACCATTCTGGACAAGCGCGAGAACTTCCGCGCCGCCTTTGCCGGATTCGATTTCAACGAGATGGCGAAATTCGGCGCGGCGGACGTGGAGCGGCTGCTGCAGGACAAGGGCATCATCCGCCACCGCGGCAAGATCGAGGCGGTGATCAACAACGCCGCCCGCGCGCAGGAGCTGGTGGCGGAAGCGGGGTCTTTGGCCGCGTTTTTCTGGAGCTATGAGCCGAAAGCGGAAGACCTGCCGGAACCGCAAACCGTCTCCACCAGCCCCGAATCCGTGGCGCTGTCCAAGGCGCTCAAGAAGCGCGGCTGGAAATTTGTCGGCCCGACCACGGTTTTTGCGTTCATGCAGGCGATGGGGCTGATCAATGACCACGCCCGCGGCTGTATCTGCCGGGAGAAGGCGGCCGCGGCACGGCAGGCGTTTACCGTTCCGCAGATGAAACCGGCGGCCTGAAACCTGTCCGCGCCGGGCCGGCAGGCCCGGCGCCACGCCCAACGGGAGCGGATCTGCCAGGCAGATCCGGCGACGGGCGGGAGTGGCGCTGCCAGTCTGATTGCGTCAGATTTCGATCGCCTTCATCACTTCCGGTTCGATCACCTCTGCCTCCGGCAGCCCCTCGATCAGGTCTTGCGCGTCCTGCTCCAGGATCGGGAAGCTCTTGTAGTGGCAGGGAATCACCGTCTTGAAATTGAAGTACCGCTTGGCTGCATAAGCCGCCTGTTTCATGTCCATGGTGAAATGGCCGCCCGCCGACAGAATGCCCACATCGGGTTTGTAGTAATCGCCCATCCACTCCATGTCGGCCATGATCGCGGTGTCGCCGGACAGGTAGACCGTCTTGCCCTCTGCCATCAGCATGTAGCCGACTTCCGAGCCGCCGGTGCGCAGACCGTCCTGGGTGTTGAAGGTGGAGCTGTGCGAGGCTGGCACCATTGCAACCTTCACACCGCCAAGATCCACGGTGCCGCCCTTGTTGAAGCCTATCGTTTCAACCCCTTCGGTCTCGCCCCAAAGGCCCATCAGGTCGTATTGCCCCGCTACCGGCACTTCCAGCCGTTTGGCCAGGGGCAGCACGTCCACCACATGGTCGAAATGCACATGGGTCAGCAGGATATGGGTGGCACCCGCAATGGCGGCCTCGTGGCTCTCTTCCGGCAGCACAGGATTGCCGGTCAGCCAGGGATCCACCAGCAGCACCTGGCCGCTGGTCTCGATGCGGAACGACCCGTGGCCGAGCCAGATGATCTTCATGATGTCTTTCCTCCCGTTGAACTGTTTCTGAAATTCTAGCAACTGTATTTCTCAGGTCACCTGAGAAATACAGTTGCTGGAACCCGCGGCGGCCCGGCTCAATCCTTTGCCCTGGGCTACCAGCTGTTCAGGTCAATCTCGGCCAGCGTCAGCTCCACGTCCCGCAGAATGGCAAAGGTATTGCCGCCAAAGCGCAGGAAAGTGTCTCCGTCATCGTGGCGCACGCTGTAGCGGCCGGGGGAGGTGTGGTTGTCGTGAAAGATGCGGTCCTCTGCGGCATTGAAATCGGTGATGATGTCCGTCCGCGGACCGGCGCCTGTCTGGAACATAAAGTCATCCGCGCCGGAGCCGCCTGTCAGCACATCCCGGTCCGATCCGCCGTGCAGCGTGTCGTTTCCGGCGCCGCCATGCAGCCGGTCGCGAATACTGTTGCGCAGGCCAAAGCCGAATAAATCGCCCGACAGCTCATCATCGCCCGCGCCGCCTCTGAGCGTGTCCTCGCCGTTGCCGCCGTTCAACGTGTCATCGCCGCGGCCGCCGCGCATCAGGTCGGCGCCGCTTTGGCCATGCATCAGATCATCCCCGGCGGCACCAATCAAAGTGTCCCGGCCGCGCCCGCCGGCCAGCACTGTATCCGGGCTGCCCTGGGCGCGCAGGATGTCATGCCCGCCGCCGCCAAAAGCCCTGAACTGGAAGGTATCGGACAGGGTAATGCTGTCGTTTCCGCCGTTGCCATAGATTTCGCTGAAACCCGCTCCGGCCGTTCCCGCCGACGGCGCCCGGATCACATCGTCCCGGCCGTCGGCGATGATGGCGGCGTGGCTGTCCAGTGTCCCGTCAACCGTCAGGGCTGAGACGGCTTCCCGGCCGGTCACAATTTCCAGCAGCGCCGTTTCCGTCTGTTTCTGCCCGTCTTTCCAGGCGGTGATCTTATGCTTGATGAACTCGGCGCCTTCGCCGCTGGCATGGTCCCCCTCGATCAGCAGCGAGGAATCATCCCAGCTGGTCACCGTCAGCCCTTCCTGGCTGGCCTTGATTTGCCAGGCGGGCGGTAGAAAAGGCCCCGTGTGGCTATGCAGCACCAGCGTGTCGGTGCCGCCCGCATCGCGCCAGATGTCATGGCCGGGGGCAATATCCCGGAAGGCGGCGCTGTTGTTCTTCTTGCCTGTGGAAAAGACGGTCATCTTTAACTCCGAATGAAACACTTAAATACATTTGCCGCGCCCTGGCCTTGATATGGAGCGGGGGCTTGCCTGTGGAGGTTGAGTGGCGCGGTCCGGAAAGTGCAAGGAAAAAATGGCATACTGTGCTGCATGGGGTTCGTCCGCAGGCTTGCAGCGCGGACGGTGCGGCGGTAAATGCCTAGCCAACACCAGATGAGGGTTTCCATGTCGATTGACCAAAGCACCGCCGCCAAGGTGGCCAAACTGGCCCGGATCAAGGTCGAGGACGACGCTCTGCCGGCGCTGGCAGACGAGTTCAACAATATCCTGGGCTTCATCGAGCAGCTGAACGAGGTGGATGTCGAGGGCGTCGAGCCGATGACCTCTGTCACCCCGCAGCGCCTGAAGCGCCGGGTGGACGAAGTCACCGACGGCGGCCAGCAGGACAAGGTTCTGGCCAATGCGCCGGACGCCCGCGAAGGTTTCTTCGCAGTGCCCAAAGTCGTGGAGTGAAAGACATGAGCGATCTGAACAAACTGGGCCTGGCAGAGGCCCGCGACGCGCTGCGCAAGGGCGACACCACCTCCGTCGAGCTTACCGAGGCCTGCCTCAAGGCAATCGATGCGGCTGATGCGCTCAATGCTTTTGTACACAAAACGCCTGAATTGGCGATGGAACGCGCCAAGGCTGCGGACGGCCGCATCAAGGCGGGCGATGCTCCCTCCATGTGCGGCCTGCCGATCGGCATCAAGGACCTGTTCTGCACCAAGGGCGTGCCCTCGCAGGCGGCCTCGAAGATCCTCGAAGGCTTTAAGCCGGAGTATGAATCCACCGTCAGCCAGAAGCTGGCAGACGCGGGCTCCGTCATGCTGGGCAAGCTGAACATGGATGAGTTCGCCATGGGCTCCTCTAATGAGACCTCCGTCTACGGCAATGCGGTCAGCCCCTGGCGCCGCGGCAATGACGACGCCCAGCTGACCCCGGGCGGCTCCTCCGGCGGTTCCGCCTCTGCTGTGGCGGCCGACCTCTGCCTGGCGGCGACCGGCACCGACACTGGCGGCTCGATCCGCCAGCCCGCGGCCTTCACCGGCACTGTCGGCATCAAGCCGACCTACGGCCGTTGCTCGCGCTGGGGCATTGTCGCCTTTGCGTCCTCGCTGGATCAGGCAGGCCCGATGACCAAATCGGTGCGCGATGCTGCCATCATGCTGGAAGCCATGTGCGGCCACGACCCCAAGGATTCGACCTCTGCCGAACTGGCGGTGCCGGATTTCGAGGCGATGCTGACCGGCGACATCAAGGGCAAGAAAATCGGTATCCCCAAGGAATACCGCATGGACGGTATGCCGGGCGAGATCGAAAAACTGTGGACCGACGGCGCCGAGATGCTGAAAGCAGCCGGTGCTGAGATCGTCGATATCTCGCTGCCCCACACTAAGTATGCGCTGCCCGCCTACTACGTGATTGCCCCGGCTGAGGCGTCGTCGAACCTGGCGCGTTATGACGGTGTCCGCTACGGCCGCCGCGCCACGCTGGAAGCGGGCGACGGCATCACCGAAATGTACGAGAAGACCCGCGCCGAGGGCTTCGGTCACGAGGTGCAGCGCCGGGTGATGGTCGGCACCTATGTTCTGTCGGCAGGTTTCTATGATGCCTACTACAACCGCGCCCGCCGCGTCCGCACCCTGATCAAAAAGGACTTCGAGGACGTCTTTGCCGCTGGTGTCGACGCGATCCTGACCCCCGCCACCCCGTCCGCGGCCTTTGGCCTGGGCGAGATGAAGGACGCGGATCCGGTGCAGATGTACCTCAATGACGTGTTCACAGTCACTGTGAACCTGGCAGGCCTGCCGGGGGTTGCGGTGCCCGCAGGGCTGGATGCCCAAGGCCTGCCGCTGGGCCTGCAGCTGATCGGCAAGCCCTGGGAAGAGGGTGATCTGCTGAACACTGCCTATGCGCTGGAGAATGCGGCCGGCTTTGTAGCCAAGCCGCAGCAATGGTGGTAAACCTCTGCGCAAGCAATTGAGCAGAGCTGACAGGTACCCCATGCGCGCATTCGCATCTTACGCCGCCGCAGGCAGCCTTCTGGTTATGGCTGCCTGTTCCCCCCAGGTTCCGGACAGCGCCGCAGGCGTTGGCATCGACGGCGACCCCTTTGCGCCGCCGCCGGCCGCCGGAACGACCATCACCGGCGAACCGCTGGTGCCGCCCGCACGGGTTTCTTCCGAGCCGTTCCAGGTCTCTCCTGCACCGCGCAGCCCCGGATCTGTTGCTGCGGCGGGAACCTTTGCGCCCTCAACGCCTGCGCCGGCACCGGCCGCCCCGGCTGCCGTCACCGATGAGGATATCGCCCGCGAGGCCGCGGCCGCCCTGGCGGCCTCTCAGGCCAATTCGGGCGTTGCGCCGCTTCAGGCCAGCCCCTCCAACCCGGCACCGGAACTGGCTGGCAATGCCGGTATCTCGGATGAGAATGATTTCCAGGCGGTCTCGGCCCGTCAGTCAATCGAAAGCGATGCCGCCCGGCTGGAGCGCCAGCGGGCGCAGTACCAGCAGGTGCAGCCAGTGGCGGTGCCGCAACGGACAGAGGGCGCGGGGCCCAACATCGTCCGCTATGCGCTCAGCACTTCCAATCCCAAAGGCGTGCGCGTCTACAGCCGGGCTGGCATCAACCTGCAGGCCCGCAGCAAGCGCAACTGCGCAGAATTCGCCTCTCCCGATCAGGCCCAGGTTGCCTTCCTTGAGGCCGGAGGCCCGCAGCGGGACCGCAAGGCCCTGGACCCGGACGGTGACGGTTTTGCCTGCGGCTGGGACCCGGCGCCCTACCGGCTTGCCGTGCAGGATTGATGGCAGCGGATCCGCGCCAGCCTGACCAGCCGGGTGCAATCTGGCACCCCAGCCCGAATTTCGGGCCGCGCAGGGACGGTTTGAAGCCGTCCCTGATCGTTTTGCACTACACTGCCATGGATGGCGCGCAGGCCGCGTTGGAACGGCTCTGCGACCCTGTGGCAGAAGTCTCGGCCCATTATCTGATCGGCGCGGATGGCGCGCTTTGGCAGATGGTGGCCGAAGACAGCCGCGCCTGGCACGCCGGAGCCGGAGAGTGGCGCGGCCAGGGGGACATCAACTCCCGCTCCGTCGGCATCGAACTGGATAACCTTGGCAGCCATCCGTTCAGCGCGCTGCAGATGGCGGCGCTCGAAGGTCTGATGCGCGGCGTCATGCAGCGCTGGCGCATCCCGCCTGCGGGGGTGATCGGCCATTCCTGCATGGCGCCCGGACGCAAGTTCGATCCGGGCCCGCGGTTCGACTGGGCGCGGCTGGCCCGGCAAGGCCTGGCTGCGGACGGGGCTGGCGCACCCTGGCCGGGGCCAGTGGCCTTTCCAAGCTTTCGCAAAGCCGCCGCCGCAGCTGGTTTCACGGCCCCGGCAGACGACCAAACGCTTCTGACGGCCGTTCGGCTGCGGTTCCGGCCCTGGGCGCGCGGGCCGCTTTCGGCTGAGGATTTCCTGCCATTGCACCCGCTGGTCTGCTAAGGGCCGGTATTTTGCGAGGCTCTGCCTCGCGCTCCGGGATATTTGGGCCAGAAGAAGGCTGGATCCCTTCTTCATCCGGCTGAAAATATCCCTGGGTGAATTGGCCGCCAGGCCAAGAGGGGCAGCGCCCCTTCGCTAAACTATCCGCTTGACGCCGAGAGCCAATGTTCCTACGCCTGCGGCCGCGCAGAAGGCTGGATGGCCGCGGGGGGCGCAAGCTCCGCGAGGAAAGTCCGGACTCCATGAAGCAGCGGTGCCGGGTAACGCCCGGGCGGGGAAACCCGACGGAAAGCGCCACAGAAAACAGACCGCCAGCCTCCGGGCTGGTAAGGGTGAAACGGTGGGGTAAGAGCCCACCGCGCCCCTGGCAACAGGGGCGGCACGGCAAGCCCCACCGGGAGCAATGCCAAATAGGGTCCCCGCGCGGGCAGGTTCCGGTCCGCCGGAAAACCGCCGCTAGGTTCGCTTCAGCCGAGAGGGACCGGGTTGGCAGCTTGAGCGGCGCAGCAATGCGCCGCCTAGATGAATGGCCGTCGAGCCCTGCCTTACGGGGCAGGGGGGACAGGATCCGGCTTACAGGCCTTCTGCGCGTTTCTCCGGTTCATACGCGGTTGCCGGCCCGGGAATACCTTTGAGGTCGAACACACCGGCCTTTTGCAGGCCCGCGCCAATGGCCCGGGCTGTGGTTTCACACAGCAGGATCTGCCCGCTGCCCGCCTTGCCGCAAAGCCTGGCTGCCAAATTCGGCGCGGCGCCAATCGCGGCATAATCCAGCCGCCCCTCAAAGCCGATCTGGCCGGTTGTTGCCTCGCCAGTGGCAATTCCGATCCCGAGGCCGATCCGGCTGCCGCCGGTTTGAAAGGGACGCATCGCCGCGGGAAAGACCGCTTGCATCTGCTGTGCCAGGGCCAGCGCCCGTCTGGCCGGGTCCTCGCAGGGCAGCGGCGCGTTGAACAATACCAGCAGGCCGTCGCCCAAAAACCGCTCCAGCGTGCCGCCGGCGTTCTCAATCAGCGGGCCAGAGGCCTGATGGAAAGCGTTGAGCGCGGCGATCACCTGTTCAGGAGCAACCGCGCTGGCATAGGCGGTAAAGCCGCGCAGATCGGCAAACAGAACCGTCACGGTGCGGCGCCGGCTGTTCAGCAGGGTGCTGCCCTCACCCGCATTCACGATCATCGCCGCCACCGGCTCTGGCAGGAAACGGCGCAGGCGGCTGGTCCGTTCCAGCTCTGCCACTTGCTGTGCCACCTTGCGCTCCAGCTGGCTGTTCCAGGACTGCAGCTCCTCCTTCTGGGCGTTGACCTCCTCGTACAGCATGCCCAGTTCGCGGCTCATGCTGTTCACATTCCGTGCCAGCCCGCCGAATTCATCCCCGTTGGGGACATTGGCCCGGGCCGTGAAATTCCCGGAGGCGACGGAACTCAGTGTGCGGCCGATCTGCTCCACCGGCCAGAGCACGGAGGAGGAAATCGCATAGCCCGCCAGCAGCGACAAAAGAACCGCTGCCACGCTGGCCCCGATGACCAGGGCGCGGGCGCGCCCGTAGGCTCTGGCGGTTTCCTGTGCGCGCCGGTTCATCCGGGTTTCGATGTCTCTGGCGATTGTATAGGCATCGCGTTGCAGGCTCAGGGCGATCGGGGTGAATTGCTTATCGACCAGCTCCGCGATCTTGGCCATCTCACCCGACCTGCGCGCCTGCACGAGGTCTGCTGCCACCCCCGGCAGGCGGTTTGCGGTTCTCTGCAGGTCCGCAAGCCGGGGATCCTTTGGCAGCTTCTGCCGCTCCACTTTCCGTGCGTAACGGGCGATGATCACCGTCAGGTCATTGGCTTCGTTCAGGGCCTGCGCAGAGGGCACCCCCATCCGTCCAGGAGACCCGGTTTTGCTGGACAGGGCAAATACCATGGTGTCGCCTGCACTTTGATAGATGCGGTTGTAGGTTGCGATCTGCTGCTGATCGCGGATCAGAAGGCGGGTTCGTTCATTTGCCTGCTGCAACGTCTGAAGCCCCAGAACGGCAAGCAGGATCACCAGCGCGGTGCCGGTCAGAAAGGCAGCCAGCAGCTTGTGCTGCAGGGAAACCGCCAGCCCGGCCACCGCCCGCACCAGAGGATTCGGCTGCGGATCTGTCTGGCTGGTCTCCCTGTGCTCAGGCATCGGCAAGGCCCTTGGGCTGTGGTGCGGCTGGTTCAGCCATTGAAATGGGGCAAACGGCGGGTAAGGCTACGTTTCACCGCGTCCCAACAGGGGGAAAGCAGTTGTAAACCCCAATTCCGCCGCCTGGCTGGCAGAATTGGCCCTTGGCGGCGGCTTCCGGGCGATTTGGCTGTTGACTTGCAGCACAGGGCGGGTAAAAGCCGGGCTTCAGATAGGAATTTACCGAGAGGCCCCTGCCTTTTCGGACGCAGGAGAAGCACCATGGCGAAGCCGACCACCATCAAGATCCGCCTGAACTCGAGCGCGGGCACCGGCCACTTCTATGTGACCAAGAAAAACGCACGCACCATGACCGAGAAAATGGTCGTGCGCAAATACGACCCGGTTGTGCGCAAGCACGTCGAGTACAAAGAAGGCAAAATCAAGTAAGCCTTCCTTTGGGATAGATTTTCTGAAAACGGGTCGCGGCTGCCGCGGCCCGTTTTCTGTTTCCGGCCGCAGTCCTGCCGCCGGAAGCCTCTTGAATTGTCTGAAAATGCCGGGTGGTTTTCGCGCGGCGTCCCGCATTACGGCATGTTTGCGCCGCATTCCCCGCCCAGGTTGCTGCCGTGGGTTAATGAACAGACGGGTGGATGTGCTGTGAGGGTTTATTTGTTTGCGGCAATGATGGCCGCCGCCGGGGCGCCGGTGTCCAGTTCCTTTGATGCGGCAACAGCGGTCCCGCCGCCGCCGCCGGTCGCGGCAGTGCATCTGCACGCCACGCCGCCCGCCTTGCATAAGGCGGCGGAACCGGCCGCGCCGGACCGCGCTGTTATCGACAAGATCGTGCAGCTGCAGGGGCGGGATCTGGCCCTCTGCCTGGTCCGCTCCGGCAGCGCCGGCATGGCAGTGCTGAGCGTGCCGGATAACAGCGCTGTGCCCAGCCTTCCAGCGATCCCGCAGGCAGAGTTTCTCGACCTCGTCAGCCGGGCCTCCGGCTGCCGCCCGGACGGCGAAGTCCGCGAGGTCTCCAGCCGCCGCGGCACAATTGCGCTGTCCGCCGGGCTGGATTGCTCGGACGGAGGTTCCTGAGGTCAGCGGCGCCATTCTGCCATTGTCAGCACCGGTTCCATGCCCATGCCCTTCATCAGCGCCGCTGAGGCGGTGTTGAAGGGGGCATAGGTCGCGGCGATCACGGTGGCGCCCGCGTCCAGCGCCCTTGCCTTCATGGCTTCGACCAGCGCTTTGCCGACCCCCATCCGGCGCCAGGCCTCGGTGACAGAGATGTGATGCAGCATGGCGCGCGTTTCTGCCGGGCGGACCGGCAGGGCAGGGCGGTGCTGCAGCTCATAGACCGCGTAGCCCAGCAGCTTGCCCTGCGGGCTCTCTGCCGCCAGCGCGCAGACCTGTTCCTCTTCCAGCCACTCCCGCAGCCAGGCGGCCAGCGCCTCGCTTCCCGGCGCCGGAATGTGGCGCTCTGGCTGATAGGCGGCGTGCAGGGCGTGCAGATCCTGCAGCAGCGGCAGCAAGCGGTGCGCCTCGCCGGTTTTGATTTCAATGATTTTCATGGGTCTGCCCCTTTTTATTATGGTTCAAAAAGAAGAAGGGGCGGATCGCTGTGATCCGCCCCTCGCTGTGTTGGAATTCGGCTTGCGCTTATTCGCGGTTACCAAGCAGCTGGAGCAGCATCATGAACATGTTGATGAAGTCCAGGTAGAGGCTGAGGGCGCCCATGATCGCGGATTTCGCCAGCCACTCCTGATCGCCGGAATGGGCCATCTGCAGGTAATCGTTCTTGATCCGCTGGGTGTCATAGGCGGTGAGGCCCGCAAAGATCAGCACGCCGATCACCGAAACCGCAAAGGCCAGCGCCGAAGAGGCCAGGAAGATGTTGACGATCGAGGCCACGATCAGGCCGATCAGGCCCATGATCAGGAAGGAACCCATGCCGCTGAGGTCCTTCTTGGTGGTGTAGCCCACCAGCGACAGGCCCGCAAAGGCGATGGAGGTGATCAGGAAGACCTGCACGATGCTTTCGCCGGTGAAGACCAGAAAGATCGAGCTGATCGACAGGCCCATCACGGTTGCGAAGACATAGAACAGCAGTTGCACGCCGGCCGCGGACATGCGGTTGGCAGCAGCGCCAATGCCGAAAATGAAGGCCAGCGGCGCAAACATGATGACCCATTTCAGCGGCGAAGCATAAAGCGCATAGCCGATCTGGGTGAAGGCCTTGCTGCCGGTTGCCGGATCAGTGGTCACGGCCAGGCCTGCAATTGCCCAGGCGGCCAGGAAGGTGATGAACGTGCCTGCCGACATGGTGGCATAGACTTTGTTCATATGGGCGCGCAGGCCCTCGTCAATCTGCTGGGCGCGGGCGCCGGCGGCAGAGCGGATGGTGTCGAATTGTGCCATATTGAATGGTCTCCGTGGTCTACTCCCTCGCTGCCGGCACACGAACGGGACCGCGGGCGGCAGCTTTCCTGCCAAATATCGGGTGAAGCGGAGTTCGGTTCAAGTATTTCAGACAAAGAAATACATGAAAAACAACCAAACGGGCCGCTAGGCCGCGGCCCGTCTGCAAAGAGGCTGTGAACAGGCGTGCAACCTGATCAGAAACTCCAGTGATCCGGCGCCTTCCAAAACCCGCCGCGGGCCTCTGCGTCTGCCTGGGCGCGGGTCACGCCGATATCCTCCAGCGCGCGGGCGTCCAGCCGCGCCAGCTGCCGGCGCTGGCGCCAGGCGGCCATGTGCAGCCGCAGGCGGGCGGTCAGGGACAGCTGCGGCTTGGCGCTGTGGCAAGAGGTGGTGCAGTTTGAGGTCGCGAGGGTCATGGGCTTGGTCCTTCAGTTGCGTTTGTGATGCATCCCTTCTGGGTGATCAATTGTGTTGATGAATATGGGCCTGTGTGCCATATTTTAAAAACGAATGTTTTTGATCCAATGAATCAGGTTCTGTGATGGTAAGAAATCTCGATATCACCACGCTCCGCTCTTTTGTGGCGGTGGCGGAATACGGCGGGGTGACCCGCGCCGCCGGTTTCCTGCATTTGACCCAGTCGGCGGTCTCGATGCAGATGAAACGGCTGGAGGAGCTTTTGGGGCTGGACCTTCTGGACCGGTCCGGGCGCACCATTGCGCTGACAGCCGAGGGCGAGCAGATGCTGGGCTATGCCCGTAAGATGGTGGCGCTGAATGATGAGGTGATCAGCCGGCTGACCGATCAGGCGTTTGAGGGCGAGGTGCTGCTGGGGGTGCCGCATGATGTGGTGCACCCGGTGATCCCGCAGGTGCTGAAGCGGTTCAACCTCAGCTATCCGCGGGTCAATGTGAACCTCTGCACTTCTAACACCCGCGATCTCAAGACCGAGTTCGCGCGCGGTGCCTTCGACCTGATCCTGACGACGGAGACCGGCGCGGGTGAGGGCGGCGAGACCATTCACAGCATGCCGCTGCGCTGGGTCGGCGCGCCCGGCGGGTCAGTCTGGCGGCAGCGTCCCTTGCGGCTTGGCTTTTGCCGCAATTGCAGTTTCCGCCCGGTGGCCACGGCCGCGCTGGATGAGGCCGGCATCGAATGGGAAATGGCGCTGGACAGCGATTCCGACCGCACGGTCGAGGCAACCGTCAGCGCCGATCTGGCCGCGGGGGTGCTGCTGGAAGGGACCCAGCCGTCTTATCAGGAGCTGATTCCCCAGGGCAGCGGCCTGCCGGAGCTGCCGATGCAGCACATCAATCTCTACGGAGCGGAGCGCGTGCATGCCCCTTACGTCGAGGAACTGGCGGAGTTTATCCGGCAGGGCTTCCAGGGGCTGTGGGCCACGCCGCTGCGGGCCGCCAGCTGAAATACTGGCGGGCGGAAAGCTGCCGCAATGCTCTCCACCAGGAAAAGCGTTGGTGCAGGCGGGCAGGGCGGAACTCCCGCGCCCGCAGGCGCTGAGCCTGGCCCAACGGCTGCGGTGCATTTTGCAAAAATGCGCTGTCAGCGGGCGGGAGCTGCCCCGCCTTTGGCGGGACGGGGACAGCGCGTCAGCTGCCGCCCATGGTGATCACCACCTTGCCGGTGGATTTGCGGCTGCGCAGCAGCTCCAGCCCCTCGGTGGCCTGCGCCAGCGGCAGCGTGTGGCTGATATGCGGCTTTATCCGGCCCTCGCCGTGCCAGGCAAACAGCGTCTCAAACGACCGGCGCACCGCCTCGGGGCGGAATTTCATGTAGCCGCCCAGATAGAAGCCGATCACCGTCAGGTTTTTCACCAGCAGATGGTTGGCAGGGATCTGCGGCACCTCGCCGCCGGCAAAGCCCACCGGCAGCAGCCGGGCGCCGGGATTGGCAGAGCGGAAAGCCGCCTTCCAGACATCACCGCCGATTGCGTCATAGACCACATCGGCCCCGCCCAGTGCCTTTACCGCGCTGCGCAGGTCCTCGCCGGCGTCAATCAGGTGGTCCGCACCGGCGGCTGCCGCCACCTCCAGTTTGTCCCGGCCGCGGGCCTGGGCAATCACCGTTGCCCCCATCAGCTTGCCGATTTCCACCGCCGTCAGCCCGACACCGCCCGCCGCGCCCGTGACCAGCAGGGTTTCGCCTGGCTGAAGCCGGGCGCAATGATCCAGCGCCATATGGCTGGTGCCATAGGCGATCTGCATGGCGGCGGCATGTTCGAAACTCATGGTATCGGGGATGCGGATCAGCCGCTCCGTGTCAAATACCCCGGCTTCTGCCAGCCCGCCCGCGCCGCTGAAAACTGCCACCCGGTCGCCGGCTGTAAACCCCTCAGAGCCGCTGCCGAGCGATGTGACCACCCCTGCAGCTTCCAGTCCCAGGGTAAACGGCGGCTCCGGTGTGTCCTGATAAGTGCCTTTCATCATGAGGAGATCGGCGAAATTCAAGCCGCAGGCGCGCAGGTCGACAGCGGCTTGTCCGGGGCCGGGGCGCGGGCAGGCTGCCTGCGTCAAAGCCGCGGGTTTGCCAATAGCGGAAACTTGAAAGGCTTGCATGATTTCTCCTCACCTTCTGCGGGAATCCGAGTGATTCGCACGTCGACACTGGCGGTGTTCGGAAGCAGAACACACCTCGCTATTTCTGGGGAGGTACGTGATCGCCAGCTGCTTGGCAACAAAACCTTTAGAAAAATGATATTTGAAATCATGTGGTTGACATTCCGGCCCCTGTTCCAGGCGACGGCAGTCTTGCAATCAACCGTAAGGGTTGTACACTTTTACTTAGAGGTTGAGCTTGGATCGCTCTGATGGGGAACCCGGTTTCCGGCAAAGTTTAAAACTGCCAGAACAGGTTATAGGAAAAGCGGTCCGGGTAACGGCCGGATTTATGAGACTAGGAGAAACGCATGGCTCATCCCGTTGACGTGCATGTGGGAAAGCGCATCCGCCACCGCCGGTGGCTGATCGGCATGACGCAGCAGCAACTCGCCGAACAGGTCGGCATCAAATTCCAGCAGATTCAGAAGTATGAAACCGGTGCAAACCGGGTCAGCGCTTCCCGGCTCTGGGATATTTCCGACGCCCTGGAGGTTCCGGTCAGTTTCTTCTTCGAAGGGCTGCAGGAAGAGGGCAAGGCGCCTGCGGAAAAAGCATCCGTGCCGGAAGACCTGATGGGAGATAAAGAAGCACTGGACCTAGTGCGTTCCTATTATGCAATTCCGGAAAACCAGCGCCGCCGCCTGTTTGAACTGGCGCGGGTGCTGAGCGACGTCGCCTGAAATCCGGACAACGGCCAAGACACCTGAGCAGCGCAAGACCGGCAATCGCGGGTTTTGCGCTTGCAAATTGAAGCACCGGATGGCACCGGTCAGGCTATGACACAGGCCGCACTCACCGATCTTGACGTAGCACATAGGATGGCGGACGCCGCGCGCGGTGCCATCCTGCCGCATTTCCGCACATCTGCCCTGACCGCCGAGAACAAGCTCGACAGGGGCTTTGATCCGGTCACGGTTGCCGACCGCGCCGCTGAACAGGCGATGCGGGCAGTGCTGGCGGAGCTGCGCCCGCATGACGGAATTCTGGGAGAAGAATTCGGCTCCGCGTCCGGCACATCCGGGCGGACGTGGGTTCTGGACCCGATCGACGGCACCCGCGGTTTCATCAGCGGCACCCCAACCTGGGGGGTGCTGATTGCGCTGGCGGATGAAAACGGCCCGTTCCTGGGCGTGATTGACCAGCCCTATACTGGCGAGCGTTTCTGCGGCGGGGCAGAGATTGCCGCGATGACCGGTCCGCTGGGTGAAATGCCTTTGCGGACCCGCGGCACAGCGGCGCTGTCGGATGCAATCCTGTTCACCACCTTCCCTGAGGTCGGAACCGCGGAAGAGCGTGCAGGTTTTGAACGCGTCGCGGCGCAAGCCAAGCTGACGCGCTATGGCATGGATTGCTATGCCTATGCGCTGGTAGCGGCAGGGCAGGCGGATCTGGTGATCGAGGCGGGCCTCAACGCTTATGACATCCAGGCGCCGATTGCGGTGATCCAGGCCGCGGGCGGGATCGTGACTGATTGGGACGGCAACCCGGCCCACAATGGCGGCCGGGCCCTGGCTGCGGCCAATGCGGAGATCCACGCTGCCGCCCTGGACCTGCTGCGCCAGACGCAAACGGGTTGAAACTGGCCGCCCTGGCCTGTAGTTTCCAAACAGGCCGGTTCTTCGCCCGTTTTCCATCGGCCGATCACACATTCCCATGAAGCGGGCTGTCTATTGGAGTGTGTGGATATGACAGAGATCCTGATACAAAACGCTGATACCGTCCTGACGATGGACGACAGCCGCCGTGTGCTGCATGGCGCTGATGTGCTGATCCGCGGCGGTGTGATCGCTGCCGTGGGGCAGGGGCTGCAGACCAATGGCGATGTGGTCTCCGGCCGCGGTTGCGTTGTCACTCCCGGGCTGGTGAACACCCATCATCACCTCTACCAGAACCTGACCCGCGCGGTGCCCGGCGGACAGGACGCGCTGCTGTTCGGCTGGCTTCAGACACTGTATCCGATCTGGTCGCGCTTTGGTCCCGACGAGATGTTCGTCTCCGCCCAGCTCGGCCTCGCTGAACTGGCGCTGTCTGGCTGCACGCTCAGCTCCGACCACCTGTATCTCTACCCTAACGGCGCCCGGCTGGAGGACACCATCCATGCCGCCCGTGAGGTTGGCCTGCGCTTTCATCCCACCCGCGGCGCCATGAGCATCGGCGAAAGCGATGGCGGCCTGCCGCCCGATAGCCTGGTCGAGGAAGAGCGAGCCATTCTTGACGATATGATCCGGGTCGTGGACGCCTTCCACGACCCGGAAGAAGGCTCCATGTGCCGGGTCGGCCTAGCGCCGTGTTCGCCGTTCTCCGTCAGCCGCGAACTGATGCGCGATGCCGCCCTGCTGGCCCGCGACAAGGGCGTAATGCTGCACACCCACCTGGCCGAAAACGACGAGGATATCGCCTACTCTGAAGCCTGCTTCGGCTGCCGCCCCGGCCAATACGCCGAGGAGCTGGGCTGGACCGGCGATGATGTCTGGCATGCCCACTGCGTCAAGCTTGACGCGCAAGAGATTGATCTCTTTGCCAGAACCCGCACCGGCGTGGCTCATTGCCCCTGTTCCAACTGCCGCCTCGGCAGCGGCATCGCGCCGGTGCGCGCTATGCGCGATGCAGGCGTGCCGGTGGGACTGGGCGTGGACGGTTCCGCCAGCAACGACATGGCCAGCCTCGCAGCGGAGGCACGCCAGGCCATGCTGCTGCAACGGGTGGCAAACGGGGCTGACGCGATGAGCGCCTATGAGGCGCTGGAGATCGCCACTCGCGGCGGCGCCGATGTGCTGGGCCGTCCCGACTGCGGCCGCCTGGAGCCAGGTAAGCGCGCCGATATCGCCGTCTGGGACACCCGTGGCATCGTCTCCAGCGGCAGCTGGGACGCCGCCGCGCTGCTGCTGGCCGGCCCAACCCAGGTCAAGCACCTGTTTGCCGAGGGCAAGCAGATCATCCGCAATGGCGAAATCACTACCCTCGACCTGCCGCGCTTGATCGAACGCCATGGGCAGCTGGCACAGCGCCTGATGGATTGAGAGACAGCCCCTTCTTCTGGCTTCAAATATCCCCGCCGGAGGCAGAGGCGCCAGCGCCTCTCCTAAACCCGGCTTCCGCCGATCCAGACCTCGGCAATGGCCCGGTCATCGCCCATCATGATGGTCGGGAACACCGCTTCCCAAATGTCTTCGGCCCGCGCGGACCGCTGGGCGATGGCCGGGGAGGAGGCCAGATCCAGCACTACCAGATCCGCCTCCATGCCTGCCGCGATATTGCCGATCTTCGCCTCCATCCGCAGCGCCGTGGCCGAGCCCTGGGTCGCCAGCCACAGCAGCTGCACCGCGTGCAGCGGGGTGCCGCGCAGCTGGCCGATCTCATAAGCCGCCGCCATGGTGCGCAGCATCGAAAAGCTGGAACCGCCGCCGGTGTCGGTGGCAAGGCCGATCCGCTGCCCCTCCGCCATCAGCCCGGCCATGTCGAACAGGCCGGAGCCGATGAAAGTGTTCGACGTCGGGCAATGGATCAGCGCCGCGCCGTAGTCCCGCAGCCTGTGCCGCTCGCGCTCTTCCAGGTGAATGGCGTGGCCATACAGCCCCTTGGCGCCCAACAGGCCGAACTCTTCATAGGTGTCCAGATAATCGCGGGCCTGCGGAAAAAGCGACTTCACCCACTCGATCTCGTCGGTCTGTTCGCTCAGATGCGTTTGCATCAGGCATTCCGGGTGCTTGGCCCACAGCGCCCCCATCGCCTCCAGCTGTTCCGGGGTGGAGGTGGGGGAGAACCGCGGGGTGATGGCATATTCCAGCCGGTCCACCCCGTGCCAGCGCCCGATCAGCGCGTCACTATCGTCATAGGCTGACTGCGCCGTGTCCCGCAGCCCTTCCGGCGCATTGCGGTCCATGCAGGTCTTGCCCGCAACCACCCGCTGCCCGCGCGCCTGGGCGGCGGTGAAAAATGCGTCCACGCTTTCGGGGTGTATGGTGCAATAGCTGCAAACCGTGGTGGTGCCGTGGGCGGCAGTCAGATCCAAATAACGGTTGGCGATTTCATCGGAATAGGCACGGTCGCCAAACTGCATCTCCTCCGGGAAGGTATAGCTGTTCAGCCAGTCGATCAGCCGCTTGCCCCAGCTGGCGATGATCGCGGTCTGCGGGTAATGCACATGGGCGTCGACAAATCCCGCCATGATCAGCTTGCCGGAGTGATCCACGGTCTCCGCCTCCGGCAGCAGCGCTTGCATCTCCGTCAGCGTGCCGGTGCCCGCAATCTCTCCGTTCAGCACCGCCACCGCTTCCAGCAGCCGGACCGCGTCCTGCGGGCGTTCGCCCGTAAAGGGAGAGGCGGAAAAGGCAAGAACCTGCCCCTTCAGGATGTATGCGGTGCCCATGCGCTGAACCCTTTCCTTGCAAAATTGCTCCGCGCAGGATACCCGCCGAAGGGGCGCGGGTAAATTGCGGCATCGGCATTGTTTTCCGGTGGCGGCGTCCTCTATTTTGCACGCAAAGACCAAGAAAATCCGGGGGGCATCAGATGAGCAGCGGCGACAACATCACCGGCGACCAGTCTCAGGAAGACGCCTATGACCTCGACCGCAAGCTGGTTGCGCAGGTTCTGGACGCGGTAGAGCAGGGCGATCAGCAAGCCCTGACAGAGCTGCTGGAAGATCTGCACGCAGCCGACATCGCCGACCTTCTGGAACAGATCAATTCCGACGACCGGATCAGCCTGATCCGTCTTTACGACCGGGAGTTCGACGGCGAGATCCTGTCGGAACTGGATGAAAGCATCCGTGAGGAGGTGATCGAGACCCTCAACCCGCTGGTGCTGGCTGACGCGGTCCGGGAGCTGGAGAGCGACGATGTCGTCGACCTGCTTGAAGACCTGGAGGTGCCGCAGCAGGAAGCCATCCTGGACGCGCTGGAAGATGCTGACCGGGTCGCGGTCGAACAGTCGCTCAGCTACCCGGAGAACTCCGCCGGCCGTCTGATGCAGCGTGAAGTGGTGATGGCGCCTGAGCACTGGAATGTCGGGCAGGCCATTGATTTCATGCGAAACTCCGACGATCTTCCAGAACAGTTCTATCATGTCGTCCTGGTCGACCCGCGCCTGCACCCGATCGGCAATGTGACCCTGGGCCGGATCATGGCGACCAAGCGCCATGTGCCGCTGACCGATCTGGTCGAGGACACCTTTCAGGTCATTCCCGCTGACCAGGACGAGGAAGACGTGGCTTACGCCTTCAACCAGTACCACCTGATTTCGGCCCCGGTGGTCGACGACGAGGGGCGGCTGGTCGGCGTCATCACCATCGACGACGCAATGATCGTGCTGGACGAAGAGCACGAGGAGGACATCCTGCGCCTCGCCGGCGTGGGCGAGGAAAGCTCGCTTGCCGACCGGGTGATCGAAACCACCAAGCGCCGCTTTCCCTGGCTGGCTGTGAACCTGGTGACGGCGGTGCTGGCCTCCCTGGTGATCGCTCAGTTCGAGGCGGCAATTGCTCAGATCGTGGCGTTGGCCGTGCTGATGCCGATCGTCGCCTCCATGGGCGGCAACGCAGGCACCCAGTCGCTGACGGTGGCGGTGCGCGCGATTGCCACCCGCGACCTCACCGGTTCCAACGTCTGGCGGGTGATCCGGCGCGAGGTGCTGGTGGGGCTGGTCAACGGGGTGATCTTTGCCATCGTGATGGGGCTGGTGGGGCTTGCCTGGTTCGGCTCGCCGATGCTGGGGGTTGTGATTGCCGTCGCTATGGTAATCAATCTGGTCGTGGCCGGGCTGGCGGGCACCGTGATCCCGGTTCTATTGGAGAAAACCGGAATTGACCCGGCGCTGGCTTCAGGCGCCTTTGTGACCACCGTAACTGATGTGGTGGGCTTTTTCGCCTTTCTGGGCCTTGCGGCCGCTCTACTGCTCTAGGAGACCGCCATGACGGATCTGACCGAAATCAAGGCCGCTGCCCGAAAGGCCGCCTTTGCCCGCCGCAAGGAAGCTTTTGCGCGTAACATCCCCGGCGCCGCTGGCCATCTGTCGGAGGTTCTGGCCGGCTACCGCGGCGTGCCGCTTTCGGGCTACATGCCGATCCGCACCGAAATCGACCCGCTGCCCGCCATGGCTGAGGCTGCGGCCCATGGGCCTGTCGGTGTGCCGGTGATCATGGGTGCCGGCCAGCCGCTGAAGTTCAGCCGCTGGCAGCCCGAAGGGGCGCTGCGCGAAGGCCCCTTTGGCGCCATGGTGCCGGAAGTGGATGACTTTCTTGAGCCGGAAATCCTGGTGGTGCCGCTGGTTGCCTTCGACATCAAAGGCGGGCGCTTGGGCTATGGCGGCGGGTTCTACGACCGCACCCTGGAGCTGCTGCGCGGCAAGCGCGCTACTTTGGCCATTGGCTTTGCCTTCGACGCGCAAGAGGCAGAGGACCTGCCGCTGGAGCCGACCGACCAGCCGCTCGACATGATCGTTACCGAAAGCCGCATCCTGCAGTTCTAATCCGCCAGCCTGGCGCAGACGTCCCTGATTGCCGCCTCGAAGAAGGCAAGCCGGGCCGGGGGCGTCTGATGCCGCTGCCGAACCAGCCACAGATCATCCTCCAGCGGCGCCTCCAGGGTTGCGGTGCGGAATTGCCCCTGGCCCTGCTGCGCCAGAACCGCGCTTTGCGGCAGAATGGTGTAGCCGGCCCCGGCAGACACCGGGCTCAGGATCTGGCTGATCTGGTTGAGAAAGGCCCGCCTGCGCACCCCCGCAGCGCCGCGGTAGCCGGGATAGTTTGCCGCCAGCAGACGGTCCGCCAGGGCGGCGGCGTCGGGGTGATCCACCAGCCCCAGCTCTTGCAGCGCTTCAAAATCGGGCCTGTCCGCCGCATCCGGCGGCAGGAGCATCTTCAACGGATCACGCCCCAGCCGTTCTGCCGTTAGCCGCGGTGCATCCAGCTTGCGGTGCAGGATGCCCAAATCAAGCTCTCCCGACAGCAGCTGGGATTCGATTGACGCTTGCGGTGCCGCTTGCAGCGACAGCACAAGCTCCGGCCAGCGCGCCAGATGCGCCTCCACCTTGGTGTAAATCAGTACAGCCAGACCGCCCGGGCAGGCGATGCGCACATGTCCGCGGCCCGGATCATCCTGGCCCAGATCCTGGCGCAGCGCTTCTTCTTCAGCCTGGCGCCTGCGGCCAAGGGCGGCCACCGCAACGCCTGCCTCCGTCAGGCTGAAGCTTTTGCCATGGCGGACCAGCAGCGGTTTGCCCACCTGCTGCTCCAGCTTTTTGACGTGCTGCGTGACCCCGGGCTGGGTCATGTTCAGACGCGCTGCGGTGCGGGTGAAACTGCCCGATCCGCTCAGAACGGTAAAGGTGTCCAGCCAGGCGGCGTTCAGCATCTTTGTCTCAATTCGTTATGAATAGCATAAAGAATGATAATTTTTCTTTCAGATCCTGCAAGCCTATCTCCGGCTCGAAACAAGCGAAACATCAGCCAAGGAGACTATCATGCTGACCTCCCCGCGCAGCTTTTCCCACATCGGCCTGTCGGTTCCAGACCTGGACGCCGCGGTGAAATTCTACTCAGAAGTCATGGGCTTCTACGTTATTATGAGCCCAACAGAAGTGGTTGAGGACGACAGCGATATCGGCCGGATGTGCACTGATGTCCTGGGGGCGGGCTGGTCGCGGCTGCGCATTGCCCATCTGTCCACCGCTGACCGCGTCGGAATTGAGCTATTCGAATTCGATGGAAACTACGCGCCTTCGGATAATCTGGACTTCCGCCGTCACGGCCTGTTCCACTTCTGTGTGCAGGACCCCGACGTTGAGGGCCTGGCACAGAAAATCGTCGCGGCCGGCGGCAAGCAGCGGATGCCTGTGCGGGAGTATTTTCCCGGCGAGAAACCCTATCGCATGGTCTATGTCGAAGACCCCTTTGGCAATGTGTTTGAGATCTATTCGCATGGTTACGAGCTGACCTACTCGGCGGGCGCCTACAGCTGAACGCGGCGCCACACTGACGCGAAAACCACCGCGGGGCCTTGCTCTTTGGCGCCGCGTTGCCTACCAGCCGGGCATGCGTATTCTTTTCCTTGGCGATGTGATGGGCCGCGCCGGGCGCCGTGCCATTACCGAAACCCTGCCGCGGCTGCGTGATGAGTGGCGGCTCGATTTTGTTGTGGTGAACGGCGAAAACGCCTCCAACGGCATGGGGCTGAGCGGCGAGCACGCCAAGCTGCTGCTGGAAGCGGGCGTCGACTGCCTGACGCTGGGCGATCATGCCTTCGATCAGAAGGACATGTTGCAGTTCATCGAGAAGGAACAGCGCATCATCCGGCCTCTGAACTTTGCCAAAGGCGCGCCGGGCCGTGGCTACCGGCTGTTCAACGCGCCGGGCGGGCGCAAGGTGCTGGTGGTCCAGGCGCTGGGCCAGGTGTTCATGAAACGCGCCTTCGACGATCCCTTCGGCGCGGTGGAAGCGGTGCTGAAATCGCACCCCCGCGGCGGGCTGGCGCAGGCGGTCATCGTCGATATTCACTGCGAGGCAACATCGGAGAAGATGGCAATGGGCCATTTCTGCAATGGCCGCGCCTCACTGGTAGTGGGCACCCATACCCATGTGCCGACGGCGGATGCGCAGATCCTGTCCGAAGGCACCGGCTATTTGACCGACGCGGGCATGTGCGGCGACTACAATTCCGTGATCGGCATGGACAAGGCCGAACCGATGCGCCGGTTCCTGACAGGGATGCCCAAGGCCCGGTTTACTCCGGCAAACGGCGAGGCAACCCTGTCCGGCGTGTTTGTCGAAACCGACGACCGCACCGGTGCTGCTAAACAGATTCGCATGGTGCGCAACGGCGGGCTGCTGCAGGACGCCGCTCCTTAGGCGGCGCTTTTCGCCTTCGCCGCCGCCTGCCGCCGGGATGAATTGCCGCCGATCGGGCCGATTGCCGTAAAAAATCCCATTTGGAGCCGGCCGACCGTCTGGCCTTGCGGAAATTCTTGCTCAGCCCTTGGGTTTCAGGGAAACTGCGCGATGGCGGGGCGCTAACCCCGCCTTAAACAAAATGGGCAAAGTCACGGTTTATGCAGTATTTCCAATTTGGTGACACCGGCAGCGCGGTGCTGGCGCTTGTGATTGTCCTGGCGATGTTCGTGGCGTTCCTGCGGGAAACCTATCCGACAGAAGTGGTGGCGCTGACCGGCGTGGCGGCGATGCTGGCCACCGGCGTTCTGCCCTATGCCCAGGCGCTGCCGGTGCTGTCGAACCCGGCGCCCTGGACCATTGCGGCGATGTTCATCATCATGGGCGCCCTGGTGCGCACCGGCGCGCTGGATGCCTTCACCCAGATCGCCAAGAAACAGGCAGAGGTGAACCCGCGGCTGGCTGTGGCCCTGCTGATGGGCTTTGTCATCACCGCCTCTGCGGTGGTGTCGAATACGCCGGTCGTCGTGGTGATGATCCCGGTCTTCATCCAGATCGCCCGGACCCTGAACGTCTCCGCTTCCAAGATGCTGATCCCGCTCAGCTATGCGGCGATCCTGGGCGGCACGCTGACGCTGATCGGCACCTCGACCAACCTGCTGGTGGATGGTGTGGCCCGTGCCCAGGGACTGAAGCCTTTCACGATCTTCGAGGTCACCCCGCTGGGCCTGATCCTGGTCGCCTACGGCATGATTTACCTGCGCTTCATCGCACCACGGCTGCTGCCCGCCCGCGACAGCATGGCAGAGCTGCTGAGTGACAAATCGAAGATGAAATTCTTCACCGAGGCGGTCATTCCGCCGGAAAGCAACCTCATTGGCCGTGAAGTCACCGGCGTGCAGCTGTTCAAGCGCCCCGGCGTGCGCCTCATCGACGTGATCCGCGGCGACGCCTCGCTGCGCCGCAACCTCCAAGGGGTGGAGCTGCAGGTCGGCGACCGGGTGGTGCTGCGCACCCGCATGACAGAGCTCCTGAGCCTGCAGTCGAACAAGGAGCTGAAGCGGGTTGATCAGGTTTCCGCGGTGGAGACCCAGACTGTTGAGGTGCTGATCACCCCCGGCTGCCGCATGGTGGGCCGCAGCCTTGGCGCCATGCGCCTGCGCCGCCGCTATGGTGTTTATACGCTGGCGGTGCACCGGCGGAACCAGAATATCGGCGTGCAGCTGGATGACCTGGTGGTACGGGTCGGCGACACTCTGCTGCTGGAGGGCGCACCTGCCGATATCCAGCGCCTGGCCGCCGACATGGACCTGGCTGACGTCTCGCAGCCGACCCAGCGTGCCTACCGCCGCAGCCATGCGCCGATCGCCGTTGTTGCGCTCTTGGGCATCGTGCTGCTGGCCGCCTTTGGCGTCGCACCGATCCTGATGCTGTCGCTGCTGATGGTTTCGCTGGTCTTTGTCACCCGCTGCATCGACGCGGATGAAGCGTTTTCCTTTGTTGATGGGCGGCTGCTGGCGCTGATCTTCTCGATGCTGGCGATTGGTGCGGCGCTGGAAAGCTCCGGTGCGGTTGCCCTGATCGTCAACGCCATCGCACCCGGCCTGTCGATGCTGCCGCCGTTCCTCTTGGTCTGGGCAGTCTACCTCTTGACCTCGGTGCTGACAGAGCTGGTTTCCAACAATGCCGTCGCGGTGGTGGTGACACCGATTGCCATCGGCTTGGCGCAGGCCATGGGGGTGGATCCGCGCCCGCTGGTTGTGGCAGTGATGGTGGCGGCCTCGGCCTCCTTTGCGACCCCGATCGGCTATCAGACCAACACGCTGGTCTACGGCCCCGGCGGTTACAAGTTCACCGACTTCCTGCGCGTTGGCATCCCGTTGAACCTGACCGTCGGCATGGTGGCCTCGCTGCTCATCCCGTTCTTCTGGCCGCTCTGAGCCAGCCAAACGCTAAAATCGGCGGCGAAATACCGCCTTCTGTGACCCCGTTTACATGAAACTGTTAAACGAGTGCCCATATGAAGGGGAGCATTGTCTTCATAAGGTCCAGGGCCATGAGTTCCAGAAAAGTGTTTTTGTTTGTCGTGCTCGCAGGCTCCGCCGCGATTGCACTGGTGTCGCAGGTCCAGACCAGCGGCGCCGCCCGCGCGGTTCCCGTTCAGCAGGAACAACCGCACTAAGCTGGCCGCGCCGCTTTGGCTCACAAGGGCCAAAACACCAGAATGGCCGGGATGGACACGGCGATGACCAGCGCTTCCAGCGGCAGCCCCATCCGCCAGTAATCCCCGAAATGATAGCCGCCAGGCCCCAGCACCAGCGTGTTGTTCTTGTGCCCGATCGGGGTCAGGAACGCGGCTGAGGCCGCAACGGCCACCGCCATCAGAAAAGGATCCGGGGAGACCCCCAGCGTCTCCGCCATCTGGATCCCGACAGGCGCTGCGACAATCGCCGTGGCTGTGTTGTTTAGCACATCCGACAGGGTCATGGTGACCACCATCAGCACCGTCAGCACCGCCCAGGCGGGCAGCCCCGCGGTCAGCCCGGTCAACGCATTGGCAATCAGGGCCGTGCCGCCGGATGTGTCCAGCGCCGCCCCCAGCGGGATCATTGACCCCAAGAGAACCACCACTGGCCACTCCACATGGTCATAAACCTCTGCCACCGGCAGGATCTTCAAGAGCACATAGCCGATGGCAACCAGCCCCAGCGCTACCGGCAGGTACAACAGCCCGACAGAGGCCGCCAGCACCGCGGCGGCGAACAGCCCGATGGCGGCCCAGGTCTTGTCATTGGCCGTCACCGACAGGCCGCGCGCGGCCAGCGGCAGGCAGCCCAGCCAATCCGCCACATCGGCACTGCGTCCGCGCGGGGACAGCAGCAGCAGGATATCGCCGGCTTCAACCTCGGTCTGGCGGATATGGCGGGTGATCCGCGTGCCCTGGCGGGAAATCCCCAGCAGCACCGCGCTCTGGCGCCAGGCCAACCCGATGGATTGCGCGGTCCGGCCGCGGATGCGGGCGGTCTCCGGCACCACCAGCTCCGTCAGCTCCAGACCTTCGCCCGCCGCCGTCAGCTTCTCCTGGCGGGCGGCGTCGGCGAACTCCAGCTTCAGCGCGCTGCGGAACTCGTCCAGCGCGTCCGGTTCCGCCTCGATCACCAGCGTGTCGTCCTCGCGCAGCGTCGCCGCGGCAGAGCGCCCATAGCGCCGCTTGCCGTCCCGGATCAGGCCCAGGATAGCCACATCAGCTTTCTCCGCCTCTTCATCCAGCTCTCCCAGCCGCCTGCCTGCCAGCTCCGACCCTTCGCCCACCGTCAGCTCGGCAATATAGGGCGCCAGCTGTGCCTCGGAGGCACCGGCCGCGTTCTCCCGCGCCGGGATCAGCCGCCAGCCAATGAGCGCCACAAAGGCAAGCCCCGCCAGCGCCGCAATCCCGCCAACGGGCGCAAAGTCGAACATCCTGAACGGCTCCCCCAGCGTCTCGCCGCGGATCGCGGCGATGATGATGTTGGGCGGCGTGCCAATCAGTGTGACCATACCGCCCAGGATGGTGGCGAATGACAGCGGCATCAGGCTCAGCCCTGGCGCCCGGCCCGCCTTGCGCGCGGTCTGAATATCCACCGGCATTAGCAGGGCCAGCGCTGCCACATTGTTCATAAAGGCCGACAGCACCGCACCAACCCCGCCCATCAGCGCAATATGGCCGCCCAGCCCCCGCGCACTGTCCACCAGCGTCCGGGTGATCAGGAACACCGCACCCGACCGCACCAGCCCGGCTGAGACGATCAGCACCAGCGCCACCACCAGTGTCGCCGGGTGGCCAAAGCCCGCAAAGGCATCAGCAGCGGGCACCACCCCCAGCACCACACCCGCCATCAGCGCGGCAAAAGCCACGAGATCGTACCGGAAACGCCCCCATAACAAGAGGGCAAAGACAGCAGCAAATAGCGCAAACAAAATGGCTTGATCATATGTCATGGCGCCAGCTTATCCCCGAAACCCCGCGGAACAAGGGCAAAGCGGGGCAGGGGCGCTTGAAAGCCGCCGCCTTGCAGGGCTATATGGGCGCCAATTCAGATTTACAGCAGCAAGGATGCACCATGGCAGGCCATTCAAAATGGGCTAACATTCAGCACCGCAAGGGCCGTCAGGACGCGGCGCGGTCAAAACTGTTTTCCAAGCTGGCCAAGGAGATCACCGTGGCCGCCAAGATGGGCGACCCCGATCCCGACAAGAACCCGCGCCTGCGCCTGGCCGTGAAAGAGGCCAAGAGCCAGTCCGTCCCCAAGGACGTGATCGAACGCGCGATCAAGAAGGCCGTCGGCGGCGACGCCGAGAACTACGACGAAATCCGCTACGAGGGCTATGGCCCCAATGGCGTTGCGGTGATCGTCGAGGCGATGACCGACAACAAAAACCGCACCGCCTCCAACGTGCGCTCCACCTTCTCCAAGAATGGCGGCAACCTGGGTGAAACCGGCTCGGTCGGGTTTATGTTCGACCGCAAGGGCGAGGTGGCTTACCCGGCCTCCGTGGGCGATGCTGACACCGTGATGATGGCTGCCATTGAAGCAGGCGCTGAAGATGTCGAAAGCTCCGAGGACGGCCATATCATCTATTGCGCCGACAGCGACCTAAACGACGTCTCCAACGCGCTGGAGGCCGAGCTGGGCGAATCTGAGTTGACCAAGCTGGTCTGGAAGCCGACCACCACCACCGAGCTGGACCTGGAAGGCATGCAAAAGCTGATGAAGCTGGTCGATGCGCTGGAAGACGACGACGACGTGCAGCGTGTCACCACCAACTTTGAAGCCTCCGACGAGGTGATGGCGCAGCTCTGAGCTGCCGCGCCAGAAGCTGAAGATACGGCCCGCCTTTCTGGCGGGCCTTTTCTTTGCGGCGGCTTCTTTCTGGTTGCAAATACTCCGGGGTGAGGCCGCAGGCCGAGGGGCAGCGCCCCTGCGCCGTCAGTCCAGCTTGCGGTACTGCAGGATATTGCCGCGCGGCAGATACATCAGCGTCAGCTCCAGATGATCCGCATAGTCGATTACATAGCAGTAATCTTCGCCGGTCTCCTCCTCGCGAGCATATAGATAAGGGCCGCCGCCCTCGAAATTCCGGCACCAGTCCGACACCGCCAGATAGTTCCGCCCGGCATAGGCGCCATCATAGCTATTGTCCCGCTCCGCCCCCAGAACGGTGAACTGCGCATTGGGATCCTCCACCGAATACCAATGGCCCTGCAGCTTGTTGAGCAGCCCGTCATGCTCTGTCCAGGGGCGCACTGCGGCATCCCGCAGCACCGCATCCGCGGTGCGGTCATAGACGGCCTCCAGATCGCCTTCGACGGTCAGGGGCGTGCCGGGATCCAGGGCTTCCATCAAGGCAAAGACGAATTGCGGCGTTCGTCCGTCGTCATAAACAAAGAACTTGGTGCCGCCGGCATGGAAACTGCAGGACCGCTGGCCTTCTGAATGGCAGCCCTGCAGGATCACATTGTCCGTGTAAGGCTCGCCATAGGTGCCGGGCGCGCTGCCTTGCGGCGGGGCTGGCGGCTGCTCTGCCGGGGGCTCCGCCGCGGCGTTCAGCGTCAGCGTGAAATGAGTTGCGGTTTCACCGGTGTCCAGCTTGCGGAAGCCCAGGGTGTCATAGCCGCGCGCAGCGCATTTGCTGTCGCCGTGAATGGTAAAGGCCTGCGGGGTGGTGCAGAAGGTGTAATCACCGCTGGCAAAGGCGGCACCGCCGGAATTGGCGCGGTAGTAGTAATAACGTGTCTTCAGATCTCCGCTGACCGGGGATTTGCACTGGCCTGCCGGAATGTTCCACCAGCCCTCGGACACCCAGTCGCCGCCGTTGGAATAACCGATGGCCAGGCTCAGATCCTGGTCCGCGTTGTTGCAGATCTCCAGCCCGGCCAGTGCCGGCGATGCCGCCAGGCCCGCACCAAGGCACAGCGCAGCAGCTCGAATATAATGCGTCATGAAACACCCCCGGTTGATGCCGCAAACGCTAGGGGCGAAACCCGCACCGGGCAAGAAAAACCGGCCCGGCGGCAGGGGGCGCTTAGCGGGTGAGAACGCCGGCTTCCAGAAGCACAGCGCGCCCGGGGATCCAAAGGCTGCTGTGGGACATGCTGAAGATCCGGGCGGCAAACTCTGCTTGAATACCCTGCTCCAGCAGAAAGGCGCGGTCTTTTTCCTGTTCCTGCGCCAGGTCGATCTGCGGCAGGCCGCTTTCGAACAGCAGGGCATAGCTATGGAAGCCAAGCTGCCCCCCAGGGCCTAGGCTGCGTTCTGCGCCGCCCGCAAACATCAAGGTGCAGGCCGAGGCGCAAAGACGGGCGGCACGGGTGTTCCAGCCCTGCTGGCGGATCAGCTGCGCAGCGCCGCGGGCCTCGGCAACCAGCCCGCCGGGGCCGGCCAGCGATACCTGAAGGATGCCGGGATGGTCCAATGCCAGCCGCCGCATCCGCTGGGTCAGGCCAAAGGTAATCTCTCCGTCAAAAATCAGCGTTGCGCCATCCGCCGATACCCGCAGGCTGTAAAGCGCCTCACGCTCCAGCCGCCGCTGCTCGGCATAGGCAGGCTCCTCAACCTCCTGCGCAATCAGCAGTGCGTCCCACCACTGCGTCAACGCGGCGAAGCCCGCAAACAGCAGCAGCAGATAGCCGCCCCAGATGGGCGCCATGGCGCCGGTGCCTTGCACATGGGCATCGGCGCTGCGCAGAAAGCTGCGGCATTGCCAGAGAAAAAACAGCGCGTCCGCGGTGATCAGCGCAACCACCAGCGGCACTGGCAGTTTGACCCAGTGATTGAACGCCAGCCACCCCAGCAGCACCGCCGCCCTGGGCAGAGCCACCTGCAGTGCCAGGCTGCGGCGCAGGGAGGCCGGGGGCCGCATCAGGTGCAGCGCCTGCCGCAGGCGGTGAAATTTTCTTGCAAGAAAATTGGCCGGAAAATTCGAATTTTCCGGGCGCCCGCGGCTGATGTCATTCTACAAATGCGGCGATCTCCTCCAGCGGCTTCTTCAGCTTGGCAACCGCGGGTACCGTGGCATCGCCTGCCGGGTGGCCCACGGCGATGATCATCGTCGGTTTCTCCGAGGCCGGGCGGTCCAGGGCGCCGTTCAGGAATTTCATCGGGTTCGGCGTATGGGTCAGGCTGCACAGCCCGGCGGTGTGCAGCGCCGTCAGCAGCACGCCGGTGGCGATGTTCACGCTTTCCGGAACATAATAGTTCTTGAAACGCGTGCCGTCCTCAAACTCGCCCCAGCGCTGGGCAAAGACCACAATCAGCCAGGGCGCGGTGGTCAGATGCGGCTTGTCCGCATTGGTGCCGATCGGCTCCAGCGCCTTGATCCACTCATCGCCTGCACCGCCTGCATAGAACCGGCGTTCTTCCTCCTCGGCCTCCGCGCGGATCTGCGCCTTCAGCCCCGGGTTGGAGATTGCGGCAAAAAACCAGGGCTGGTGATTGGCGCCCGACGGCGCGGTGCCGGCGGCGCGGATGCAATCCTCGATCACCGCGCGCGGCACCGGCTGACCGGTGAAATCCCGCACCGTGTGCCGCCGCCGCATATGGGCCAGGAATTCCGCTGCCTTCCTGTGCATCTCCGCATCGGAATACTCCGCCCGGTCGGGAAGGGGCAGCTGGGCATAGCTGAGAGCGTCTTTGGCAAACATGGGCGGTCTTTCGGGATTAGTCTTGGGTCAAATACTGTTTCGCCGATTTCTGCACGGCGCGGGTCACTTCCGCAAGGGCCGGGGCCATCACCCGCGCCACCTGCCACGTGAGCGGCACCGGCAGGGTGCTGTCCGGGATCAGCGGCACCAAGCGGCCAGATCGGATGTCCGCCGCCACCATGGCCAGCGGGTTCATCCCCCAGCCCAGACCCGCCGCAGCCGCATCAATGAAGGCCTGGGTTGAGGGCAGGAAATGCGCAGGCGGCGCCAGGCCGGGCGCCACATGGCGCTCCAGCCAGAGCTTTTGCAGATTGTCCTTTGCGTTGAAGATCATGCAAGGTGCCTTTGCAGCGGCCTCTGGTGTCACGCCATCCGGAAACCAGCGTGCCATGAACGCCGGGCTGGCAGTTGCCGCATAGTCCAGCCTGCCCAGCGGATGCGCATCAAACCCGGTCACCGGTTTGGAGCTGGCAGTCACCGCCGCCGAGACCTCGCCGCGCCTCAGCCAGTCGGCGCTGTGGTCCTGATCATCCACCAGGAGGTCGAATAACACGCCGTCCACCGCGGCCATCGCGTCAATGAACCAGTTCGCCAGGCTGTCGGCATTGACCGCAATCCGCAGCCGCACCGGGCCATGACCTTCCTCCAGCGCCAGTTCCCGCGCCAGCTGCGCCTCCAGGAGGCCGATGTCCTCGGCGTGCTTTGCCAGCCGCAGACCTGCAGCCGTGCCGGTGCAGGGTGACCCGCGCAAGACCAGAGCCGCGCCAATCCGGTCCTCCAGCGCCTTGATCCGCTGTGAAATGGCTGAGGGCGTCACCCGCAGGGAATGCGCCGCCGCCTCAAACGAGCCAAGGCGCAGCACCGCGCTGAGTGCTGCCAGCTGGCTGGGATCCATGTGCATTAGCAACTCTAATCTAGCTTAAATCTCTTTAACTAGATTAATGGGTGGGCCAGCATTAGTCAAATCCCAGCACAACGATGGAGACAGACATGCCCCCCAGCCTGATTGCCGGATTTGCCTTGGGCCTTAGCCTGATCATGGCGATCGGCGCCCAGAACGCTTTTGTCCTGCGCCAGGGGCTGCGGCGCCAGCATGTGTTCTGGATCTGCCTGACCTGTGCCGGGTCGGACGCGGTGCTGATCACTGCCGGTGTGTTCGGCTTCGGCTCCCTGGCCGTGGCGCTGCCCTGGTTCGAGCAGGCCATGCGCTGGGGCGGCGCGGCCTTCCTGATCTGGTACGGCGCCCGCGCCCTGCGCGCCGCCTGGCAGGGCGGGGAGACACTGCAGGCCGCGCAGGAAGGCGCAGGCGCCGCCCTGCTGCCGGTGCTGGCCACGGTGCTGGCGCTGACCTGGCTGAACCCGCATGTTTATTTGGACACGGTGGTGCTCTTGGGGTCGATCTCCGCCCAATACCCGCAGCCGATGGTCTTTGCCGCCGGCGCCGCTATTGCCAGCTTCACCTTCTTCTTCACGCTTGGCTACGGCGCCAGCCTGCTGGCCCCGGTTTTTGCCCGCCCGCGCGCCTGGCAGGTTCTAGACGCCGTTGTCGGCCTCACCATGTGGGCGATTGCCGCCAAGCTTCTCCTGATGTGACGAACAGCAAATGTGCGCGGGCCGGCCTTACGCCCGCGCGCAAACAGCCTACCTTTCTCCTATAGCTGCAGACAGGAGGGAAAGATGAGCTGGAACCCGGCCCTGGAACCGCAATGCCCGGAGGCGGGCAGTCTTGACGCGATTGAAACCGTGATCATCCCGCGCGCCCGCGATATCGGCGGCTTTGAGGTCCGACGCGCGCTGCCTGCGCCGCGACGCCAGATGGTCGGGCCGTTTATCTTCTTTGATCAGGCCGGGCCCGCCGAGTTTCTGACCGGCCAGGGCATCGACGTGCGCCCGCATCCCCATATCGGCCTCGGCACGGTCACTTACCTTTATCAGGGCGAGTTCGAGCATCGGGATTCTTTGGGCACCCATCAGATGATCTATCCGGGCGAGGTGAACTGGATGGTGGCGGGCCAAGGCGTCACCCATTCAGAGCGCACCTCTGCCGCCACCCGGCAAAACCCCAGCAGCCTGTTCGGCATCCAGACCTGGATTGCGCTGCCCGACAGCCACGAGGATGTGCCTGCCGCCTTTGAGCATCACGGCAGGGAGGCGCTGCCGGTGCTGGAGGGTGAGGGCAAGACTGTGCGCCTGATCCTTGGCTCTGCCTGGGGTGAGAAAGCCCCTGCAACCCTTTATTCCGAAACATTTTATGCCGACGTGGTGCTGCACCCTGGCGCCAAGCTGCCGCTGCCCTCCGACCATGAGGACCGGGGCCTCTATGTGACGCAAGGTTCGGTGGAAATTGCGGGGGAGAGTTTTGAGGCCGGCCGCATGATGGTGTTCCGCCCCGGTGATGAGATCACCGTCACCGCAGGGCCTGAGGGCGCCCGGCTGATGGCGCTGGGCGGCGCGACGCTGAACGGGCCGCGCTACATCTGGTGGAATTTCGTCGCGTCCTCCCGCGAGCGGATCGAAGAAGCGAAGGCATCCTGGGCCGCGGGCGACTGGCAGCATGGGCGCTTCCAGCTGCCGCCCGGCGACGACAAGGAATTCATCCCACTGCCCGAGCGGCGGAAATAATTCACATGTGAAGCCTTGCGCCGCTGCCCGAACGGGTGTTCAGTCCGCCCATGAGCCAATCCGCCCGCCCCGTCCAGCATGTTCAGAACCCCCTCAGGGGTGTGTTCTGGATGGTGGTGACCGGCCTTTGCTTCGTGGCGGTGACGGCGCTGGTTAAATCGCTCGGTACCCGTATCCCCCCGGCCGAAAGCGCCTTTCTGCGCTATCTTTTGGGGCTGGTGTTCCTGATCCCGATGGCCGGCGCGCTGCGCAGGGCGCATCTCACCCCGCGGCTTTGGGCGCTGTTTGCGGGCCGCGGCGTTGTGCATACGGCGGGCGTGATCCTGTGGTTCTACGCCATGACCCAGATCCCGCTGGCTGAGGTTACGGCGATGAACTACCTGTCGCCGGTCTATGTCACCCTGGGAGCTGCGCTGTTCCTGGGCGAAAAGCTGGCCTTCCGCCGTATCTCCGCCATTGCCGTCGCTTTGATCGGCGCCCTGATCATCCTGCGCCCCGGCTTCCGCGAGGTATCACCCGGCCATATCGCCATGCTGTTCACTGCTGTGTCCTTTGGCGCCTCCTATCTGATCGCCAAGTTCACCGTCGGCAGCAACAGCCCGGCGGTGGTGGTGGGAATGCTGTCGGTCTTTGTGACCATTGGTCTGGCCCCCTTTGCCCTGGCGGTCTGGGTGACGCCGACGCTGGCCGAAGTCGCGATCCTGTTCGGGGTCGCCTGCTTTGCCACTGCGGGGCATTACACCATGACCATGGCTTTTGCCGCCGCACCGGTGGCCGTCACCCAGCCCGTGACCTTTCTGCAGCTGGTCTGGGCCACCCTCCTGGGCGCGCTGACCTTTGGCGAGCCTGCCGATATCTGGGTGATCTCCGGCGGCGGGCTGATCCTGGCGGCGGTCAGCTTTATCTCCTGGCGTGAAGCCAGGATAAAAAGGAAATCCGCTACACCTTCCGGTAACCCTGCTGGGGTTTGATCGTCTTAAAGATGTTACAAACCGGGGGTAATCTCCCGCTCTTACAGGTGCCAGCGGGGGCTGCGAATGGCGTTATTCCTATGGCTGCCGGCGCTTTTGCTGGCTGCCCTTATTGATCCGGCGGTGGCAGTTGCAGGCCCCAGTATCTGCAACGATACCGGCGACCTGCACCAGCTGGCCGTCAGCAGCCGCGGCGCGGCGGGCTGGATCACCGAAGGGTGGCGCCCATTGCGTCCCGGGGACTGCATGGACCCGGTGCCGCCGCAGCACCGCGGCAAGTTCATTTATTTCCGTGCCCAAAGCCCCGGCTACCGCTTCCGCGACGACAGTATCCGGTTCTGCACCGCTCCCGGCACCTTCCGGATTGAGGGCAGCAAGGATTGCGCATCGCGCGGTTATGCTGAACAGCGGTTTGCCAAGGCCCTTGCCGGCCCTGAAGCGCAGGATATCCAGCTCAGCGCACATTCGCACAACGAAACCGCCCCTGATGCTGCGGGTGAAGGGGTGCCGTACAAGGCGGATGTGGTGTTTCAGGGCTGTGAAACCCCGCCGGACGGCGCCGTGGCTTGCCGCTTTGTCAGCGGCGGGATGCAAATCCGGGCAGAGGCGCAGAGCGCGCCCGGGAGCGGCACCTTTGCATTTCTCCAGAAGCAGCCGCATGGCGCACCGCTGCTGATAGAGGGGGAAATGACCACGTTCTTCGGCTCTTATGGCGAGCTGATGCTGCACAGCGCCGTTTTGCGCAAGCCAAACCGGTTCGACCGGATGCTGCAGACCATGCAAGGCGACTGGCAGCTTGCCGGCGATCCGTACGACCGGTTCACAGTGTCCGGCGCAATCCGCCGGTCCAGCTACCGTGGCAGCGCCATGGCGCCGGAATATATCTCCGTCCAATCCAGCTGCCGCGGCAAAGGCTTCGTGGGCGACTTCCTGATGACCCGCGACAGCGAGCGCGGCACCAGCCTGTGCTACCAGATCAAAGACCTGACACCGGACGAGATGACGCTGATCTACCTGCCTCATGGGACCAGGCTGGTCTATCAGCGGCGGGCTGAGGGGTAGGGATGGGGGCTGGAGGGCAGGCCTGCCAGGCGGTCAGGGAATGACCAGATCCACCACCCGGTGCGCCGCTACACGTGCGGTTTCCGGGTCCAGGGGGTTCTCCGACTGCGCGGCCTGCAGCCAGACCCCGTCCATATAGCATTGCAGCGCCTGGCGCGCTGTTTCCACCTGGCCTGCCGGCAGCAGGGCCCGCAATTCAGCCAGGAAATGGCTGCGCACCCGGGCGCGGTTGATTCGATGCAGGCGGCTGAGACGCGGCGAATAGGGCGCATTGGCCCAGAATTGCATCCAGATACTGCATTGCGGAACGGTGAACAGATCGTCGGCAAAGTTCGCATCCATCACCGCATAAAGCCGTTCGCGCGGGGTGCGCGCGGTGGCATAGCCTGCACTCATCGCCCGGCGCAGCTTGCCCAGAAGATGCAGCATCGTGGCTTCCATCAGCCCTTCCTTGGAGCCGAAATAATAGTTGATCGAGGCCGCCGAGGCCCCGGCCTCCCGCGCGATTTCCGCCATGGTTACAACACCGTAGCCGCGTTCGTGCACGGCAACGATGGTGGCTTCGATCAATTCCTCGTTGCGGATGTCCCGGATGCGTTTCCTGCTCATGATTAAGTTGTGCGGTAATTGGGCCGCCGTTTCAACTGTTGTTCGCGTGAATCCGATTCTTGAATGACCGTTTAAAAAACTGTTTGGCGCTTCAGCCTGCTGTGATATGTAGCCGTCCCATGTCTTAGGGCGGAAACCGCCCGGAAATGGGAGGGACATATGACTTCAATCATCTCGTTCGGGATTCTGCTGGCCTTTGCGCTGGTGGCGTTCTGCGTGATCAAGTGGTGGAACGTCCGCAACGTCGGCGTGACCCCCGTTCACCTTTTCACCTTCATCGCAATCCTGTTCACCTCCGGCCTGGACGTGGGCCTGATCATGTTCCCGCTGGCCTGGGACTTCCCGCTCTATGCGGACACCGCGGCGGAACCTGCCTATGGGTTCACCAACCCGCTGGCGCTGGAGTTCGGCTTCTGGGGCTTCCTGATCTGGGGCTTCTACTTCCTGACGACCTTCTATTTCTGCGTGATCGAACCGCGGGTGAAGTTCTTTGAGATCCCGCTGGTGAAATGGATCAACAACATCGTGATCATCGGCACCTGCGCCTTCACCGGCGCGCTGTTCCTGATCTACCTGCCGTATTACGCCACCTTCATGGGTGACGGCGAAACGGTGATCCCGGCCTTCTATGTCATCACCTTCCTGGTGATCCTGTTTGCCGCGTTCTCGTCGACCGACATCAAATACATGCGGATCCTTTCGGTGGGCTCCACCGCGCTGTTCCTGGCGCTGATCCTGGGCATGTGGGCCTATGCTGGCATGGGCCTGGGCGCCTTTGCCGACACCGCATCGAACATCGGCGGCTATTTCGCCAACATCCACAAGTTCGTGCTGCCGCTGACCGATTACCATGAGTTCTACCTGTTCTGGTGGTTCGCATGGTCGATCATGATCGGCCAGTTCACCTCCCGCTTCGTCGGCGGCCTGCGCACCTGGCAGGTTCTGGCAGCGCTGCTGATCTTCCCGTCGATCCCGCTGGGGATCTGGTTCTCGGTGCTCTATTACTACCACCTGAACAGCATTGAGACGACGCTGCTGATCAACGTCTCCATGGTCGCTGTTGGCATCATTTTCGTGGTCAACTCCTTTGACTCGCTGATCCGCCTTTACACCGACAACCTGAACCTGACGGCACAGCGTTTCGGCACCATTCCTTATGTTGTCGGCAACGCCGTGGTCCTGTTCGGCCTGACCCTGGCCTTCCAGAGCCAGTGGCTGCAGATCCAATGGATCGGTACCGCGGTGATCGGCATCTACGTGGCCTGCCTGGGCTACATCCTGATTGCCAAGCGCAGCGAAGTGATGAGCATCGACGCCTCGCCCGAGGAAAACACGCTCGACTTCGAAAAGATCAAGGCAGCCCACTAAGGGCGATCTCCCGGCTGGACCTCTGTTTCCCCGAATAGCAGGTTCAGCCACCAACTGCCTGGCGGTGCCTTCGGGCCTGCCGGGCGCCTTTGCAAACCGCTCCCCGCGGGGAGGTCTGCGACAAGCGGCTTCAGCCAAGCCGCTTCTCCCGGACGCATCTGCCGCCAGGCAGGCCGGCCCGAACCCGAACCCGCTGGCGGCCCGGCCCGCCAGCCGCATGAAGACCCCGCAATTGCTGCCCCGGCAGTACTGAAACCCTTGAACAGATTGGACAAGAGTATCATGACCCATCCCGCCCAGCCCAAGGCCAGCCACTTCATCAACGGCGAATACGTCGAAGACACCGCTGGCACCCCGATCCCGGTGATCTACGCCGCCACGGGTGAGCAGATCGCCACCGTCTACGCTGCCACTCCGGCGATCGTCGAACAGGCGCTCTCCACCGCCAAGGAAGCGCAAAAGGCCTGGGCCAAGATGACCGGCGCCGAGCGCGGCCGCATCCTGCGCCGCGCGGCCGACATCATGCGCGAGCGGAACCACGAACTGTCGGTGCTGGAAACTTACGACACCGGCAAGCCGCTGCAGGAAACCCTGGTGGCCGACGCCACTTCCGGCGCCGACGCGCTGGAATACTTCGGCGGCCTCGCAGGCTCCCTGACCGGTGAACACATCCCGATGGGCGAAGACTGGGTCTACACCGTGCGCGAGGCGCTGGGCCTCTGCGTCGGCATCGGCGCCTGGAACTACCCGACCCAGATCGCCTGCTGGAAGGGCGCGCCTGCGCTGGCCTGCGGCAACTCGATGGTGTTCAAACCCTCCGAGACCACGCCGCTCTGCGCCCTGAAAGTGGCCGAGATCCTGCATGAGGCCGGCGCCCCCGCGGGCATCTACAACGTTGTCCAGGGCATGGGCGAAGTAGGCGGTGCGCTGGTCACCGACCCGCGCGTCGACAAGGTCTCGCTGACCGGCTCGGTGCCGACCGGCAAAAAGGTCTATGCCGCTGCCGCCGCAGGCATGAAACACGTCACCATGGAGCTGGGCGGCAAGTCGCCGCTGATCATCTTTGACGACGCCGATGTGGAAAATGCCGTCGGCGGCGCCATCAACGGCAACTTCTACTCCTCGGGCCAGGTCTGTTCGAACGGCACTCGCGTGTTTGTGCAGAAAGGCATCAAGGAGAAATTCCTGGCCCGCCTGGCAGAACGCACCGGCAACGCCGTCATTGGCGACCCGATGGATGAGGCCACCAGCTTTGGCCCGATGGTCACCGAGAACCAGATGAACATCGTGCTGGGCTACATCGAAAAGGGCAAAGCCGAAGGCGCCCGCGTTGTCTGCGGTGGCGCGCGTGCGGACATGGACGGCTACTACATCCAGCCCACCGTCTTTGCCGATGTAACCGACGATATGACCATCGCACGCGAGGAGATCTTTGGCCCGGTGATGTCGGTTCTCGACTTTGATACCGAAGAAGAAGTCATCGCCCGCGCCAATGACACCGAGTTTGGCCTGTCCGCCGGCGTCTTCACCAGCGACTTCACCCGCGCGCACCGGGTGATCGGCCAGCTGGAGGCCGGCAGCTGTTTCATCAACTCCTACAACGACGCGCCGGTCGAGGCGCCGTTTGGCGGCGTCAAGGCTTCGGGTGTTGGCCGCGAGAACTCGAAAGAGGCGATCAAGCACTTCAGCCAGGTGAAGTCGGTTTACGTGCGCATGGGCGACGTCGAAGCAGCGTTCTGATTACCCTTTTGGGCAACTCCCGCCTGCCCGCCCCGTTGCCCAAAAGGGCAATCAGGGCAGGGGAGCGGGGCGTGACATCAGGTGCTGCCCGCCGCGGCGGGCAGCATCAAGGCAAAGCAAGGCAGAGCCGGGCAGGCGAGGCAGCACCCGGTCTCAGCAATGGAGAGACGCGATGAATGCGGATTATGTGATTGTCGGTGCCGGTTCGGCCGGCTGTGCCATGGCTTACCGGCTGTCGGAAGCGGGCAAGAAGGTTCTGATTATCGAACACGGCGGCACCGATGCCGGCCCGCTGATCCAGATGCCGGGGGCGCTCAGCTACCCGATGAACATGCCGCTTTACGACTGGGGCTATAAATCCCAGCCCGAGCCGCATCTGGGTGGCCGCGAACTGGTCTGCCCGCGCGGCAAGGTGATCGGCGGCTCCTCCTCGATCAACGGCATGGTCTATGTGCGCGGCCACGCAGGCGATTACAACCACTGGGCCGAGTTGGGTGCTGCCGGCTGGTCCTATGCCGACGTGCTGCCCTATTTCAAACGCATGGAAACCTGGAACGGCCGCGGCCACGGCGGCGACCCGGACTGGCGCGGCAAGGATGGCCCCCTGCACGTAACCCGCGGCCCCCGCGACAACCCGCTGCATGACGCCTTCGTCAAGGCAGGCAGTCAGGCGGGCTACCCGGTCACCTCCGACTACAACGGCGAGCAGCAGGAAGGCTTCGGCCCGATGGAGATGACGGTCTACAAGGGCCGCCGCTGGTCTGCCGCCAATGCCTATCTGCGCCCGGCGCTGAAGCGCGACAATTGCGACATGATCCGCGCCCTTGCCCGCAAGGTGGTGATCGAGGACGGCCGCGCCGTCGGTGTCGAAATCGAACGCGGCGGCAAGGTCGAGGTGATCCGCGCCAATGCCGAGGTGATCCTGGCCGCCTCCTCGCTGAACTCCCCCAAAATGCTGATACTTTCGGGCATCGGCCCGGCCAAACACCTGGCCGAGCACGGCATTGACGTGGTCGCCGACCGCCCCGGCGTCGGCCAGAACCTGCAGGACCACCTGGAATTCTACTTCCAGTTCGCCTGCAAGCAGCCGATCACCCTGTTCAAATACTGGAACCTGTTAGGCAAGGGTCTGGTCGGGGCGCAATGGCTGTTCACCAAGACCGGACTGGGCGCCTCCAACCAGTTCGAAAGCGCCGCTTTCATCCGCTCCGACAAGGGGGTGGACTACCCGGACATCCAGTACCACTTCCTGCCCATCGCCGTCCGCTACGACGGCCAGGCGGCGGCAGAGGGCCACGGCTTCCAGGCCCACGTCGGCCCGATGCGCTCGCCTTCGCGAGGCGAGGTCACGCTGGCCTCCAGCGACCCCAAGGACGCGCCGAAGATCCTGTTCAACTACATGTCGACCGAACAGGACTGGATCGACTTCCGCAAATGCGTGCGCCTGACGCGCGAGATCTTTGCCCAGGACGCGATGAAACCGTTCCTCAAGCACGAGATCCAGCCCGGCACCGATCTGCAGACCGACGACGAGATCGACGGCTTCCTGCGCGAGCATGTGGAAAGCGCCTATCACCCCTGCGGCACATGCAAGATGGGCGCGGCGGATGATCCAATGTCGGTGGTTGATCCGGAATGCCGCGTCATCGGCGTTGACGGATTGCGCGTTGCCGACAGCTCGATCTTCCCGCGGATCACCAACGGCAACCTCAACGGCCCCTCGATCATGACCGGCGAGAAGGCCTCCGACCACATCCTGGGCCGCCGCCTGCCGTCCTCCAACGCAGAGCCGTGGTTCAACCCGAACTGGCGCGAAGCGCAGCGCTGATCCTGTTGCGCTGCCAGCAAGCCGCCCGCCACCTCCCCTTTGTGCGGGCGGCTTTTTACTGCCGGAATTTCATCGAAATTCCGCCCGCCGAAGGCATCTTTTGATCCGCGTCAAAGTGGCCGGGCAGGGCAGGCAATAATCTGCAAGCGACCCTAGGTAGAAGGAGCGAGCAGGTGTCCAATACTCCCCATGAACTGGCCGAGGAATTCCCGGAAAAAGCGGCGCTGATGAGCCAGCTGAAACAGTCTGATGCCCATTTCGCCAAGCTGGCGGATACCTATCACGAGGTGAACCGTGCGGTGCACCGCGCAGAAACCAATGTGGAGCCGGTCAGCGCCGAGGCGGAAACCAGTCTGCGCAAGCAGCGCGCGGCGCTGAAGGACGAAATCTGGGGCATCCTGTCCAAGGCGTGACGCCAGCAAGGACCACGAGAAGAAGGGGGGGCGCCCTGGGGCGTCCCCTTTTTTGCGTCCGGAGCGCGGACCGAGCCGGAGGCGGCTGGGCCGCAAGGCGAGTCGCCGCGGCGCAATTGATCCCGAAACGGCAACAAACGCCGGAAGGTGTGCGCAATGTTCAAGCCTGGCTGCCAAACCAAGGCAACTGCGGTTAATTTAAGGCAAATCCGGCAAAAATATGGCCGACTGCCCTATATTCAGACTGCAGCCCAAGCCCGGCGTGAGGCCGGCATGTTACGTGAAGGAGCAGCCGTATGGGACAGACCTATCAGCCGGCCTATCAGCCCGGGCGCTGGCAGGAAATCGAGGGGGTGCCTGACGACACTTCCGATGCTGACATGCTTGCTGCGGTCCGCAATATTGTCCGGGCCGAAAGCCCGGCGCCACTCCCTGATCAGGAGCAGCCGCCCGCGCCGGTCCGGGCACGTCAATGGCAGCCGGCCCCGGCAGCCCGGCCGCCTCAGCCGCAGCAGGCGGCGGCCAAAGAAGAACGGGCCCTGATGACCCGCCTTTTGGACCGTCTGCGCGGCTGAGGCGGCTGCCCAGGTTCGCGGAGCCTGGGCAATCCTGACCCTTCTGTACCTCCGGTTTGCTATGCTGCCGCCGTCAGCCGCTTTGGCCGAGGTTGCTGACGGGGCGGTCTATGGTGTGGATTTGACCAATTTTCCAAGCAAGCCAGCACCGCCGCTTTCCAACGTCCCGAACAGTTGAATGTGGCCGCATCGGACCACGGATCAAAAGGAGTGAGGGCATGGCTGCCATTGGTCCGAAGGAATGCCCGAACAGTATGAACACGATAACACCGGAACGGATCATTGGCATAAATATCAGCCGGGACTGACCCGGCATTAAGTGTCTCCCGCGCGGCCATCGGCAGCGATAGCCAAATACGCGCAAATGGCATTCCGGCCTTGCCGGTTTGACAATGCCGCGAGGCGCGCCGGAAACCGGGATTGGCGGAAATATTTGCAGAGACGGACGCTGAACTAAAGGCTCTGCTGGATCGTTAGATCACGGTTTTGGAGATTCAGATCGAAACCGCCATCGCCGCTAATGAGGATCCGCATGAGGCAGCTGAATTACCCTGATCCGGCCCCGGGATCGGGCCTGTCGCCAGGTCCATGCTGATCGCTGAAATGCCCGAACTCGGCCAACTGCCAGGAGGACAGGCCTCAGCTCTGGCCGGTCTGGCCCTGTTGCACATGACAGCGGCGCGATGCGGGGAAAACGCGCAATTAAGGGTGGACGGCGGTTGCTGCGGCACGTCATGTTCCAGGCTGCCCTCGCCGCCATCCTTCACAATCCAGTTCTCAAAACCTTTGCAGAACGCCTTCGATCCGCTCGAAAACCGCACAAAATCATCATCCCTGCGGTCGCGCAAAAGCTGGTTGCAATCGCAAACGCACGCGCCAAAGCGCGTCAGAAATGGTCCCCTCAAGCCACCTGAGAAATACAGTTGCTAGCCGCCTTCTGGTTCTGGCAGGCCCGCGATAAACATCTTGAGTTTTTCCCATGCGGCCCTGTCAGCCAGTTCGGGGTCTTCTGCCTGCTGTTCCGGCGTTCCGCCCTCCAGCACGGGGGCAAAGGCAGCGGCCGCCAGTTTCAGATCCGCGTCGCTGCCGATCCGGAAGGTATCGCCTGCAGGCCGCGTCAGCTGCGGCGGTGCAGGCAGCCTCTGGCCAATCCGCTTTTCTATCCACGCAAGATCCTCAGCATTCGCTGAGATAGCGCCATTGACCAGATCCGGACACAGTTCAAACCGCGGGCCGGGCAGCTCCATAAGCGTATCGACGATCAACCGGTCCCTTCGCGCAAGGGCAGGGGTGCCGAACCGGACGTTGCTGTTCCGGCGGTAGCAGGAAATGAGAGCCAAAGCCGTGGCGGTCATGCTGGAGTTGCGGATTTGCCCGGCCCCCGCGGCTGGTGCGATGCCTGCCCATTCGGTGAAATCCTGAACCACGTCTCCTCCGGTGAAATGTTCGGGCGCATAAATGCGCAGCCGGACGTTTTCCCGCCCGAAAACGCGGTCTAGCGGCTCAAAACGGTTCCGGTAATCGGGCCACAGGAGCTGGAAACTGTCTGCGCCTGTCTTGATGGTTTGCTGCAGCGAGCTTCGCAGAAAACTTGCAGGCGGGCGCACATAGGCAAAGACCGCCGTTTCCCGGAAATGCGGGCAGAACCGGTCCCGCACCCGGGCCAGCGCCGCTTCACCCGCAATTGAGAACCACTCTGCTGACAGGATAAAGGTCTCCTCCGGCCGGTTGCGCAATTGACGCCTGACCCGCTTTTCCAGTTCCTCGCGTTTCCCGGCCAGATCGGCTGCGCTCAGTCCGCGGTGCCTGAAGGCGAAATGCTGTTCAGGCTGATCTTGAAACAGAATTCTGCAGGGGGCTGAGTGGTTTGGGCGGCCAAGCCGCATGGTATGGGCGCCCTCCGATCCACCGTTGGCGAGCGCAGCCTGAATGGAGGTGCTGCCAGTCTTGTGCATCCCGGCGTGAAGGATCAGGCGGTTTCTGAAAGGTGGCGGCATTGCCCTGTCCTTGTTCTTGAAATTGGCGGTGCAGAGCCTCAGCTCACCTCATAGGGCAGAACCCCGCGCTGGTCGGTGTTGATGGTCAGCCGCCGCTCTAGCGGCGGCACCGAGCGCTGGTGGCAGTCCTTCCGCTCGCAGATCCGGCAGGAGATGCCGATTGGCTCATATGCGGCGCCGCTGCTCACATCCATTCCGTCCGCATAGACCAGCGCATCCGCATGGCGCACCTCGCACCCCAGCGCAATCGCATAGCGCCGCACCGGCGCGCCGAACGACCCGCCCGGTTTCGACACGTCGCGGGCCAGCGAGATATAGCGCACCCCGTCCGGTGTTTCCGCCAGCTGGCGCAGGAAGCGGCCCGGGGTCTCAAAAGCGCGGTGCACGTTCCACAAGGGGCAGGCGCCGCCGAACCGGGCAAACTGCAGCCGTGTGGCCGAATGCCGCTTGGTGATGGTGCCCGCCTGATCCACCCTTACAAAGAAGAACGGCACCCCCTTGGCGCCGGGCCGCTGCATGGTGGACAGCCGGTGCGCGATCTGCTCGATCGAGGCGCCAAAGCGGATCGCCAGCAGCTCCAGATCATGGCGGCAGGCCTGCGCCGCCTCCAGGAACCGCCCGTAAGGCATCAGCGCCGCGCCCGCGAAGTAATTGGCGAGGCCGATCTTGGCGATAGCGCGGGCTTCCTCGCTCTGGAATTTTGCAAAATCGAGGGTGGCTTCCAGCAAAGTGTTCTGCCGCAAAAGCGCCACCTGCAGCAGCATCTGAAAGAGCTGCGTTTGCGGGGCGGAGCGGTTTGACAAATGCAGCGCCTGCGCCTCCGCATCATAGTGGCGCAGCCCCTCCATCTCGGTCTGGCGCACGGTGATGCCGCCGCGCTCCAGCTCGGCAACGGCCGCGGCGCGGATGTCGCTTGTGGCTGCGAACCGCTCCGCCGCGTGGTCCACCGCGTCAATGTAGTTGTCGCAATAGTGGAAGAAATCGCGCACCTCTTCCCAGGGGCTGGCCTGAATACGCGCATCCTCCCGCCCCAGCGCCTCATCCAATGAGGCCAGCCGCTCATGGGTCTGCCGGTAAGCCCGGTGCAGCGCCAGAAAGGCCCGCGCCAGCGCAGGCGCATTCGACGCCGTCAGCCGCAGGTCCGCCAAGGGCGGCGCATCATCGGCAAACACCGGGTCTGCCATCGCCTCGCGCATGTCGCTGACCAGCCGCTCGCTGTCCCCAGCTGACAATTCGGTCACATCCATGCCGAATTCCTGCGCCAGCGCCAGCACCACAGTGGTCGACACCGGGCGGTTGTTGTTCTCCATCTGGTTCAGATAGGGCAGGGAGACGCCCAGCTTGGCAGCGAAATCCTTCTGCGTCAGCTCCAGCCGCTGCCGCATCTCGCGCAGCTTGGCGCCGGCGTAAAGTTTCTGGGTGGCCATGGGGGCGCCTTTGCAAATCCGGGTCTTGCGAATGGTATAAATGCAAACTGGTGTCTGCAAGCCCGCGCCGGCCTTTATGCGCCGATCTGCCGCTCCCGCAGTACCACCAGCAGGATTGCAATCAATCCGCAAACCCCGGTGCCGAACATGATCGCCAGCAGCGGCACCGCGGTGGAACCGGGTACCAGCAGCATCCCCGCAAAGGCGCTGAGCGCCGCGCCCGCGCCGATCATGATGGCGCCGCTAAGGCCTGATGCAGTGCCCGCCAGATGCGGCCGCACCGAGATCGCACCGGCTGTGGCATTGGGGATTGCCATGCCGTTGCCGACCCCGACAAAACACATGAGGCCAAAGAAGCTGTAGACCGTGTCAGCGCCCGCCAGCGCAATCAGCAGTGACAGCAGCACCCCGCCGCCATTGATGGCGCAGCCCCACAGCACCATCCGGTTGATGCCGATCCGGGTGGAATACCGCCCCGACAGGAAATTTCCTGCGAAATACCCGACTGCGGGGGCAGAGAAATACACCCCCAGCTCTGCTGTGCTCAGGCCATAGATCTCGGTGCCGACAAAAGGCGCGCCGCCGAGATAGGCAAAGAACGACCCGGAGGCGAGGCCGGAGGCCAGCGAATAGCCCCAGAACCGCGGCGAGCGCAGCAGCTCCGGATATTCGCGGAACTGGGCCATCAGGGTCTTGCCGCTCTTGCGGGCGGTTTCGCCAAAATCGCTGTAGGTGATGGCCAATGTGGCGGCGCCCACCAGGAACAGCAGCCAGAAATTGGCCTGCCAGCCCAGCCACTGATCCAGCACGCCGCCGATGGCCGGGCCGATCATCGGCACCACCGCCATGCCCATGGTCACATAACCGATCATGCTGGCGGCCTTGCCGGTGTCATACATGTCGCGCACCGCGGCGCGGCTCAGCACCATGGTGCCCGCCACCACCGTCTGCGCCACCCGGAACATCAGGAATATTTCCGCTGTCGGTGCGTAAATGCAGCCGAGCGTCGCCAGCAGGAACAGCGCGATGCTGGCCAGGATCACCGGCCGCCGCCCCATCTGGTCGGAAATCGGGCCGACAAAGATCTGCACCACCGCATTGCCCGCCAGATACAGCGCCACCGACAGCTGCATCACCCGGTAATCAACCGCATAATACTCTGCCATCCCCGCCAGCGACGGCAGATGCAGGTTCATGCCAAGCGCCGACAGCCCTGCCAGCAGGATCAGAGTGAAAATGCGCGGGGGCGTCCGCTGGCCAGAGGCCGGGGCATCATATGTGGACATACCATCTGCCTTAGAGCAGCCCGCCGCCCTTGTCTATCGCACATTCCGGGAGACCTCTATGTGCGGTGCTGGACGGCGGTTGCGGCTTCCTGGGTTTGCTGATTTTCAACTTTGCCAACCTCATATGCAAACGATTTGCAAATTTGCGAAAATGTCCTTTGGCTTCGCTGTAGCGCAATATATGGTCGCGGTGAAATCTACAGGGGACATGTGCCATGAAAGACATCCTTTCCGAGCTGGAAGACCGCCGCCAGGACGCGCGGCTGGGCGGCGGCCAGCGCCGCATCGACGCACAGCATGGGCGCGGCAAGCTGACAGCCCGCGAACGGATCGAACTTCTGCTGGACGAGGGCAGCTTTGAAGAGTTCGACATGTTCATCGCCCACCGCTGCACCGATTTCGGCATGGAGGACAACAAGCCGGCGGGCGACGGTGTTGTCACCGGCTGGGGCACCATCAACGGCCGCCAGGTCTATGTCTTCTCCCAGGACTTCACCGTGCTGGGCGGCTCGGTCTCTGCCACCCACGCCCAGAAGATCTGCAAGATCATGGATATGGCGGTGCAAAACGGCGCACCGGTCATTGGCATCAACGACTCCGGCGGTGCTCGGATCCAGGAAGGCGTCGACGCGCTGGCCGGCTACGCCGAGATTTTCCAGCGCAACATCATGGCGTCCGGCGTGATCCCGCAGATCTCTGTCATCATGGGCCCCTGCGCGGGCGGCGCGGTCTACAGCCCGGCGATGACCGACTTCATCTTCATGGTTAAGGACACCTCCTACATGTTCGTGACCGGCCCGGACGTGGTGAAAACCGTGACCAACGAGGTGGTGACGGCTGAAGAGCTGGGCGGTGCCTCCACCCACACCCGTAAATCCTCCGTGGCCGACGGCGCCTTTGAAAACGATGTGGAGGCGCTGGCCGAAGTCCGCCGCCTTGTCGACTTCCTGCCCCTCAATAACCGCGAAAAACCCCCGGTGCGCCCGTTCTTTGACGAGCCCGGCCGCATCGAGAGCAGCCTCGACACGCTGATCCCGGAAAACCCCAACAGCCCCTACGACATGAAGGAGCTGATCACCAAGGTGGCGGACGAGGGCGACTTCTACGAGATCCAGGAGGATTTCGCCAAGAACATCATCACCGGCTTCATCCGCCTCGAAGGCCAGACCGTGGGTGTCGTTGCCAACCAGCCGATGGTGCTGGCGGGCTGCCTCGACATCGACTCCAGCCGCAAGGCCGCCCGTTTCGTGCGTTTCTGCGACTGCTTTGAGATCCCGATCCTGACCTTCGTCGACGTGCCGGGCTTCCTGCCGGGCACCTCCCAGGAATACGGCGGTGTTATCAAACACGGCGCCAAGCTGCTGTTCGCCTATGGCGAAGCCACCGTGCCCAAGGTCACCGTGATCACCCGCAAGGCCTATGGCGGCGCCTATGACGTGATGGCCTCCAAGCACCTGCGCGGCGACTTCAACTATGCCTGGCCCACCGCCGAGATCGCGGTGATGGGCGCCAAGGGCGCCACCGAGATCATCCACCGCGCCGATCTGAACGATCCCGAAAAGATCGCCCAGAAAACCGCGGAGTATGAAGACCGTTTCGCCAACCCGTTTGTGGCGGCGGAACGCGGCTTCATCGACGAGGTGATCATGCCCCAGTCCACCCGCCGCCGGGTCAGCCGCGCCTTTGCCTCCCTGCGGGGCAAGCAGCTGAAAAACCCTTGGAAAAAGCACGACAACATTCCGCTGTAACGCGGATGTTTCAGCGGGGGCTGTCTGCCCCCGCACCCCCGAGAGTATTTTTCACCAGAAAGAAGAGGGCGCTTCGGTCTTGTCCCGCACCTCCTGGCATATCACCCGCACGGACAGCGCCCTGACGCTGTCGCGCCGCCTGCCTGCACGTTTCGACGTCGCGGCGGAGATGGTGCTGCCCGCCGCTGATCCCCTGCGGCTGGCGCATCAGATCCGCCAGGACATGTGGCGCAAACTGCAGTCGTTGCGCGGCTTCTCGCCAGTGGTGGAGATCACCGCCGCGGGGCAGGGGCTTCGGGTCCGGGCAGGCGGGCAGGTGGCCGGCCGGGTGCCCGCCAATGCCGCTGGGCTGATAGCGGAGGTGCTTGACCACCCCGGCAACCAGGCCCGCTGGCTGCGCCATGCCTGGCGGCGCAAGGGCAGACCGTGCCCCGAATTCGGTTCGAAAGCGAAGAATCCGCACAAAATTGCGGCAAAAATTGACATGGGGAGCGAATCAGTCTCATGATCCGCGTCAGCCGAAATCAGATAGCGCGCGCTTCTTGTGCTGCGCCTGCAGCCCCGGCCGGAGGAGCCCGGGAAACCGGGGGCCGGGGCTGCGGATTTCTGGCGGCACTCCCATTTTGCTTCTGTGCCCTCTCTGCTGCGGCAGCGGATGCGGTGGCGGTCCCTTCGGGCCAGTCCGTGACGCTGGCAGAGGTGCTCCTGGACGAGACCCCCGGACTTGCTGGTGAGACCTGGGCGCGGTTCCGCTTTGTGGCGCCGCAGATCGCCCGCGGCACCGGCACCGTCAGCTATGAGGCGGCGGCGCCAGACATGGACCATCTCTGCGAAACCCTGGCGCTGCCTTATCTGGCCGAACACGGGGTCAGCGCCGCCCGGGTGGTGATTTCGCTGTCGGACCGGTTGCTGCCCTTTGGTGCGCAGGACCCTGCCGCCACCCAGTTTTTCGAGGCCTACCGCCCTCAGGGCGCGGGCTGCATGTGGGAGGCTTTCTGATGTTTCCACAATATCTTGCGGCGTACAGTTCAGACCGGCGGATTCTTGCGGCATTGCAGCCACAACGCTGTCATTTGCCGCGATTCGCATGTGACACCGCTGCAAACCCCGCTATCCTTGGCGCGGGCAGCCAGAAGGCTGCCTTCACATTGAGGTTGAGGCACGCGGGCGGCGAGCCCCCCGCAGGTTTCGCAAATTTTATCAGGAGACAGCAATGTCCAAGAGCATCAAGCTTATCGCCATGGCCGGCCTGCTGGCCGCCGTTGCAGCCTGCGCCCAGCAGGAAGAAGAATTCGTCGTGGTCGAGCCCGAGCCGATCTCGCAAGAGCCGGAATTCACCGGCAAGCTCAAGTAACGACCATAAGGGTCCGGCCCTGCGGCCGGCCCTTTCCCGCCCGCAGGGTGCCGGACAGGAGGCACCCAAATGCTGAAACACCGCGGGTTCCCGGGCCGTATGCCCGGTACCGATTTCCAATTCACCATCCGCCGCCCCAACCCCAAAGGGGCAACGCCGCTGATCCGGCGCGAGCGCTTCCGCGACCGCAAGAATGTCGACAAACGTGTCGATACGGTCTTTATGCAGGCGCTGTGGGAGCAGTTCGGCGACCAGCCGTTTGAGCGCGGCAACCTGGACGCAGGCCGCCTCAGCTGGCTGTTCGGCCGAGAGGTGATCCCGGCCGAAGATCCCTTTGATCCTGAAAGCTACGAGGCGTTGCTGGTCATCAATGAGGCCGTTGCGCGCGCCTCTTTCCCGGACGCGTTCGAGTGATGGCGCGGCCCCGGATTTATAGCACGCAAATGGCACCGCGGATTGCTCCGCGATGCCTGCTGCTGCGTCCGGGGCGCCGCCTGACCGGTGCCGCGTCAGAAGTTCAGCTGCACCGCCAGCTGCACACGGTCGCCGTCAAACGTATTGCCGGAGATCGTGTCGTTGCGTTCGCCAAAGATGTATTCGGCGCTCAGCGTCAGATTGTCAGTCGGGCTGAAGAAGGCATTCACGTGAATGGTCTCCAGCTCGGTAAAGGACAGCGTGCCGGTCGAGGTCGGCAGATCGTAATCCTCGCGTCCGTAACCGATGCCGACATTCCACTTCTCGCCGATGTCCTGGCGGAATTCGAGCGTGTAGCCTTCCACATCGTTGGCCTGGCCGCCGACCACCGCATCGCCAAGACCGATCAGCAGCGGCCCCAGCGCCTCGCCGTCAACATAGGTGGCCTGGAACAGCCCGCCGTCCCAGGGGCGGATCGAGCCCGACAGTGTCACACCGGTCTGATCGACCTCCACGCCGCCGCTTTCGACGGTGCCCGCCAGGCCCGCAATCCGCGCGGTGAACAGATCATTGCTGTACTGGAAGGCCGCGGTGGCCACCGGATCGCTGGAGGCAGCAGTGTTTTCCTCCAGCGACAGGCTGTAGTCGAAGCCGTCGCCAAAGCTGTTGCTGTAGCGGATCTGCGGCACCCTGGCAAAGGCGATGCCGACAGGGCCGTTGAACTCGACGCTGGTGGGGTATTCGCCCAGCGGCATGAAGTTGGTCCAGTACTGGCCGACCAGCCAGTTTTCGCCAATCTGCACATTGGCATGGCGCAGCCGCAGCTCGGAAGTGCCGCCGGAGGCGAACAGGTCAAACTCCAGCTGGCCCTTCAGGGTGCCGATGCCGGTTTCGGTGGTGGTGCGGATGCCCAGGCGCGACTGGCGCACGGTGGCGCCAAACTCGCCGTCGGTGGCATTCACTGGCTCGCCGATGTTGTTGACAAAGGCAGTGTCGCCCTGGGTGAAATCGAAGTCGTAATAGAAATCGGCCTTGACGTAGCCGTAGATGTCGACCGCGGTATTGCCCAGCCGGAAATCGCCGGGGGCGCCGGTCACTTGCTGGTTTTCAGCCTCCAGGGCCGCGACGCGGTTGCGCAGGTCCTGCAGCTCGGACTGCGTGTCTGCCTGCGCCAGCCCGGCACTGCCGGCAAGCGCTGCGGCAGCCAGGGCAAAGCGCCCCGTTTGCACCTTGTTCATGGGGTTATCCCTCCTCCTTCAGTGGTGTGCGGCCACGCTTTCACGGACCGCAAACAGGGGGAAATGACATCAAGGGGAGCCGCCGTGATCTCCGGCGCCGGGAAATGTGACCAAAACTCACGGCCCCGTCCCACTGTTGTGACAGAGGCAGTCAAGCCTTTGGCGGTGCAGCAAAACCTGCCGCTGCAATCCGCCTGCCGCTCACGCGGGGGCCGCTGGGGCGCCAGGGCTGGCGCGGCTCCGCACCGGCTTCATAACGGATCTGTGACAGCGCCGCAGCGCAGCCGCGCCAGCTGCGGACGGCTGCCGCGGTATGTCGGCGTGAATTTGCACATGCCCCGCGCGATTTAGCAGGAATTTGCCCAAAACAACCGCCTTGCAGTTCAGGGGCTTACAGCGGCGCCGGGGGCGTGCATCGTAGGTCAAGCAGCGCAGCCACGCTGCAGTGCCGAGCATCTGTTCCGGCCCCTTCGCCTGAACGGGCAGGTACGCGACCCCATCCGCGGCCTGCCCGTCTTTTATCCCCTTCAGGCACTGGCGGAAGCTTGCCGCTTATCCCCCCCGATGCGGCAAGCCTCCGCCCAACTTTTCGCCTCGCAAACTGTGCCGTTGCCCTGCCGCGCCAAGCCTGCACATTCCGCAGGGACACTGACGTCCCCGGAAGAAGGAAACTGGACATGCGGGCAAAATCTCTTATCGCGGCGCTCTCGCTTTGCGGCCTCGTTGCGGCCTGCGGCGACACCACTGGCGAACGCATCGTTTACGGCGGCGGCGCCGGCGCGCTTGGCGCCGCGATCCTCGACGCCAACCTGGTCACCGGCGCAGCCGTCGGCGTGGCCGCAAACCTCGTCTATTGCGAGCAAAACCCCCGCAAGTGCTGAGGCCGCCGCCTCTGCACATCTGAACAGCCGCCCCTCGCGGGCTGCTTCTGACATCGCGCAAACGCCGCGTCCGGGTCTGCCCCGGGCGCGGCGTTTTGCATTCCGGAATGCCAAGGGCCAAGGGCCAGAATACAAAGGGACCGCCTATGTTTGATAAGATCCTGATCGCCAACCGCGGCGAGATCGCCTGCCGCGTGATCAAAACCGCGCGCAAGATGGGTATCAAAACCGTTGCCATCTACTCTGACGCCGACAAGCAGGCCCTGCATGTGCAAATGGCGGATGAGGCCGTCCACATCGGCCCGCCGCCTGCCAACCAGTCTTATATCGTCATCGACAAGGTGATGGAGGCAATCCGCCAGACCGGCGCGCAAGCCGTGCATCCGGGCTACGGCTTCCTGTCGGAAAACTCCAAATTCGCCGAGGCGCTCGAGGCCGAGGGCGTCGCCTTTGTCGGCCCCCCGAAAGGCGCGATTGAGGCGATGGGCGACAAGATCACCTCCAAGAAGATCGCCCAGGAGGCTGGTGTCTCCACCGTGCCGGGCTACATGGGGCTGATCGAGGACGCCGAGGAAGCCGTGCGCATCTCCAACCAGATCGGCTACCCGGTGATGATCAAGGCCTCCGCCGGCGGCGGCGGCAAGGGCATGCGGATCGCCTGGAACGATGAGGAAGCCCGCGAAGGTTTCCAGTCCTCCAAGAACGAGGCTGCGAACTCCTTTGGCGACGACCGGATCTTCATCGAGAAATTCGTCACCCAGCCGCGCCACATCGAAATCCAGGTGCTGTGTGACAAGCACGGCAACGGCATCTACCTGGGCGAGCGTGAATGCTCGATCCAGCGCCGCAACCAGAAAGTCGTGGAAGAGGCCCCGTCGCCGTTCCTCGACGAAGACACCCGCCGCGCCATGGGCGAGCAGGCGGTGGCGCTGGCCAAGGCTGTGGGCTATTCCTCTGCCGGCACTGTTGAATTCATCGTCGACGGCGACAAGAACTTCTACTTCCTGGAAATGAACACCCGCTTGCAGGTGGAGCACCCGGTCACCGAGCTGATCACCGGCGTCGACCTGGTCGAACAGATGATCCGCGTCGCAGATGGCGGCGAGCTGCCGCTGCGCCAGGAAGATGTGAAACTCACCGGCTGGGCTATTGAAAACCGTCTTTACGCCGAAGACCCGTACCGCAACTTCCTGCCCTCCATCGGCCGCCTGACCCGCTACCGCCCGCCGGCAGAGGTCGCCGCCGGCCCGATGGCTGAGAATGGCACCTGGCATGGCGACGCGCCCACCGGCGCATCGGCCGTACGCAATGACACTGGCGTCTATGAGGGCGGCGAGATCTCGATGTACTACGACCCGATGATCGCCAAGCTTTGCACCTGGGCTCCGACCCGCGGCGAGGCGATCGAGGCGATGCGCGTGGCGCTCGACAGCTTCGAGGTTGAGGGCATCGGCCACAACCTGCCGTTTGTTGCGGCGGTGATGGACCATCCGAAATTCGTCTCCGGCGACATGACCACCGCCTTCATCGCCGAGGAATACCCGGACGGTTTTGAAGGCGTGGAACTGCCCGAGGCCGACCTGCGCAAGATCGCGGCCTCCTGCGCCGCGATGCACAGGGTTGCCGAAATCCGCCGCACCCGCGTCTCGGGCCGGATGGACAACCACGAGCGCAAGGTGGGCACCGATTGGGTTGTCTCCCTGCAGGGTCAGTCCTTCAATGTGGTGATCGACGCCGACCGCGAAGGCGCCACCGTCAAATTCGACGACGGCAGCGAGTTGCGGGTGGCCTCCGATTGGACCCCGGGCGACCAGCTGGCCACGCTGGACGTGAACGGCGAAACCCTGGTGCTGAAGACCGGCAAGGTCACCCAGGGCTTCCGCATCCGCGCCCGCGGTGCCGACCTCAAGGTGCATGTGCGCACCCCACGGCAGGCGGAGCTGGCGCAGCTGATGCCGGAAAAACTGCCGCCGGACACCTCCAAGATGCTGCTCTGCCCGATGCCCGGCCTGATCGTGAAGGTGGACGTCGAAGTGGGGCAGGAGGTCCAGGAGGGCCAGGCGCTTTGCACCGTCGAGGCGATGAAGATGGAAAACATCCTGCGCGCCGAGAAGAAGGGCGTGGTCTCCAAGATCAACGCGGGCGCCGGCGACAGCCTGGCGGTCGACGACGTGATCATGGAATTCGAATAATGCACCTTGGGGCAGGCACATATGCAGACGGGCAGGCGGGTTTTCCCGCCCCCGCCGCCGTGCCTGCCCCGCAGGGTCCGGTGCCATGCACCGAATCTTCAGAATTTTCTGCGACACTGAGGCTGTTTGACGACCTCAAGGTGCCGCATGATCCGTCTCCTGACCTGTCTTTTGACCGCCCTGGCGCTGCTGTCTGCCTGCGCGCTCGACAAGGAAGAGGCGCTGCGCGCCCAACTTTCCACCTGGGTGGAACTGGGGGAGACGTTCTTTTTCCAATCCTCGATGAGCTGCACCGCCGCCGTGTTCCACACCGCGGAAAACCCGCGCATCACCTCGCTGGTGGACCGCGCGCGGTCTCTCAACACCGGCATGAAGATGCTGGAGGCCGGCAAACCGGTGATGTTTGCGGTGTCCGGCAAATCCCCCAACGCAGTGACGGAAGACATCATGTCCCGCGACCTGCCGCAGGGGCTGGGGGTGCTGAATTCGGGGCTGGCGGGCGTCAGCTGCATGTCGGATCTGGTCAAATCCGTCTATTACCAGGCGATCCGAAACCCCGCGTCCAATCTGGTCTTTGTGCCGGAAACCGGCGCGATGGTGGTTTTGGACAAGCAGGCGATGGCGCTGATCTACGTCCGCGGCAACGGCTGACCGCGACCGCCGGGCGGGCTCACCCGCCGCGCCGCTCTTCCACTTCGCGCAGGCGTTCCGGGAACTTGTCGATGGTGCGGGACAGCTCGCGTACCGTCCAGGGATGCGGCTTCCTGAGCTTGACGCCGCCGTCCTTGCCCACCAGCACCAGCATGAAACCGCGCGGCCGCAGCTTCTTGCGCAGGGCGGACTTGGCGGCCGGATCGGTATCGGTCAGCACCACCACATCGCGCGTCTTCAGCGCCTCGATGCCGTCCATCAGCCGTTCCATCTGCTCATGGAACCGCGGGTCCTCGGGACTGTCGGCAAATACCACCACCGGGCGGTGCGTCCACTGGAATTCCTCCAGTTCCACATCATACCCGGGCTGGATCAAATCGGGCGCGCTGCCGTCCGCCGCGGCAGCCGCAAGCGGCAGAAAACCTGCCAAAACAACGCTTAGGATTGCTCTCATGATCTCTCCTGTTGTGTTGAATATATGCGCGCAGCCGGTAAATGCGACTGTGAATTCCGCAGGTTGGACAAAAAACATCATCGTTAACGGGATAATGAGGGGTTGCCGGCCATGATCGTGCCATTCCCCTTGACCGGGCTGCGGCCTGCGGCCCTCCATCAGAGGTCCCGAAGCACGATGAAAGTGATCCTTCATACCGGCGCGCACCGCTGCGCAACGACGTCGTTCCAGGAATACATGCGCCAGAACGCGCACGAGCTTGCGAAACAGGGTATTGGCTTCTGGGGGCCTTTCCGCACCCGGAACGGGGTGTTCCACGGCATCCAGCCGGGGCCGGCCCCTGTCACCGGCCGCAATCTGGCGCAGCGCGCCCGCGGGCGGCTGCAGATCCAGCTCGGTAAATGCCAGGAGCAGGGCGTGCAGCAGCTGCTGATCAGCGAAGAAAACATGATCGGCACCATCCGCGGCAACCTGCGCCTCGGCGATCTCTACAGCGGTGTGGGGGAGCGGATGGCGCGCTTCTCCCAGGCCTTTGGCCGCACCGTCACCGATGTGGCGCTCAGCATCCGCAGCCTGGACAGCTACTGGACCTCGGCGCTGGCCTATGCGGTGGCGCGCGGCCACCGGGTGCCCAATGCCGCCAGCCTGGACCGGCTGGTGCGGGCGCCGCGCAGCTGGCGCGACGTGATCACCGACATCGCCGCCGCCATGCCGGAGGCGCGCCTGCATGTGCTGCCGTTTGAAACCTTCGGCTCCCGCCCGGAAACGCAGCTGGAGGCCCTGACCGGGGCGGCGGCGCCGCGCACCCACGCCCGGGTGCGCCTCAACGCCTCGCTCTGCCTGCAGGACATGCGCGCCAGCGTGCCGTCCTCGGTTGCGGCCAAACTGCCGGAGGGCACGGGCCGCTGGCGCCCCTTTGACGACACGCAGGCCGCAATCCTGCGGGAGGCTTATGCCGACGACATGATGTGGCTGGCAGGCGGCGCCGATGGCCTCGCTGCGCTGGTTCACGACCCGGATAAACTGGCGGCGGGCACGAACCCGCCCCGTATCGCACTGACAAGAGGAAGACCTGATGACAAACAAAGACGAATGGCGGGCTCTGGCTGAGAAAGAGCTGCGCGGACGGGCGGTTGACGACCTCAACTGGCAGACGCTGGAAGGCATCGAGGTTAAGCCGCTCTACACCGAAGACGACACCAAGGACCTGCCCCATATGGGCACGCTCCCCGGTTTCGGCCCCTTTACCCGCGGGGTGAAGGCCACCATGTACGCAGGCCGCCCCTGGACCATCCGCCAGTATGCGGGCTTCTCCACGGCGGAAGAATCCAACGCCTTTTACCGCCGCAACCTGGCCGCGGGCCAGCAGGGCGTCTCGGTCGCCTTCGACCTCGCCACCCACCGCGGCTATGACAGCGACCATCCGCGCGTGGTCGGCGATGTCGGCAAGGCGGGCGTTGCCATCGATTCAGTTGAGGACATGAAGATCCTGTTCGACGGCATCCCGCTCGACAAGGTCTCGGTCTCTATGACCATGAACGGCGCGGTGATCCCGGTGCTGGCCTCCTTCATCGTCGCAGGCGAGGAACAGGGCCACGACAAATCCCTGCTTGCGGGCACCATCCAGAATGACATTCTGAAGGAGTTCATGGTCCGCAACACCTATATCTATCCGCCGAAACCCTCGATGCGGATCATCTCGGACATTATTGAGTACACCTCGAACGAGATGCCTAAGTTCAACTCGATCTCGATCTCCGGCTACCACATGCAGGAGGCCGGCGCGAACCTGGTGCAGGAGCTGGCCTATACCATCGCGGACGGGCGCGAATACGTGCGTGCCGCCTTGGACGCAGGCATGGACGTGGACAAATTCGCAGGCCGCCTGAGCTTCTTCTTTGCGATCGGCATGAACTTCTTCATGGAGATCGCCAAGCTGCGCGCGGCCCGCACCCTGTGGCACCGGGTGATGACCGAGTTCGGCGCCAAATCCGAACGCTCCAAGATGCTGCGCACCCACTGCCAGACCTCCGGTGTGTCGCTGCAGGAGCAGGACCCCTACAACAACGTGATCCGCACCGCCTATGAGGCGATGTCGGCCGTGCTCGGCGGCACCCAAAGCCTGCACACCAACGCGCTGGACGAAGCCATCGCGCTGCCCACCGACTTCTCTGCCCGCATCGCCCGCAACACCCAGCTGGTGCTGCAGGAGGAAACCGGCGTCACCAACGTGGTCGATCCGCTTGCCGGTTCCTACTACATCGAAAGCCTGACCAACGACCTCATCGAAAAAGCCTGGGCGCTGATGGAAGAGGTTGAGGAGATGGGCGGCATGACCAAAGCCGTCGAGAGCGGCATGCCCAAGCTGCGCATCGAAGAAAGCGCTGCCCGCCGCCAGGCGATGATCGACCGCGGCGACGAGGTTGTGGTTGGGGTCAACAAGTACCGCAAGGACAAGGAAGACCCGATCGACATCCTGGATGTCGACAACCACGCGGTGCGCGACGCCCAGATCGCCCGCCTGCAAAAAATGCGCGAGACCCGCGACGAGGCCGCTTGCCAGGCAGCCCTCGATGAACTGACCCGCCGCGCCGCATCGGGCGAGGGCAACCTTCTTGAAGCCGCAGTCGAAGCCGCCCGCGCGCGGGCCTCAGTCGGAGAAATCTCCATGGCGATGGAAAAGGAATTCGGCCGCCACCGCGCGGAAGTCAAAACCCTGGCCGGCGTCTATGGCGCCGCGTACGAGGGCGACGAGGGCTTTGCCGCGATCCAGAAGTCGATCGAGGACTTCGCCGAGGAAGAAGGCCGCCGCCCGCGCCTGCTGGTGGTCAAGATGGGCCAGGACGGCCACGACCGCGGCGCCAAGGTGATCGCGACCGCCTTTGCCGACATCGGTTTCGACGTCGACGTGGGGCCGCTGTTCCAGACCCCGGCCGAGGCCGCCCAGGACGCCATCGACAACGACGTGCATGTGATCGGCATTTCGTCGCAGGCCGCGGGCCACAAAACCCTCGCGCCGCAGCTGGTCGAGGCGCTGAAAGCCGAAGGCGCAGGCGACATCATCGTGATCTGCGGCGGCGTCATTCCGCAGCAGGACTACGAGTTCCTGTACTCGAAGGGCGTCAAGGCCATCTTCGGCCCTGGCACCAACATCCCCGAGGCCGCCCAGGACATCCTGCGCCTGATCCGCGAAGCGCGCAGCTGAGCAAAGCAAGGGGGGCTGGCTGCCCCGCCGCCATTGGGCTTGACCCAATGGCGCCGCAAAAGAGCAGGGGGGCTGCCTGCCCCCCTGACCCCCTAGGGGTATTTTTGACCAGAAAGAAGCGGGAGTCTGAGCCGTTTACAACTGGCGCCAAAGGAATGGGGCTTGGTTTTTCCTTAGACCAAGTTTACTTCGCGAAACTCATAAGTGCCTGGCGTCACAGCTTCGATGGCCTCGCGGAAGACGTCGTCGCAAAACCATTCAGAAGTTTCTGCGTCGCGCAAAAGGTGACGATCAGAAAAGTGGTCTTTCCGAACAAATATTTTTTCGCCTAGGCACGGCGGCAGAAATCTCATGTTTCCAAATCTTGGGTTTTTGACAGGCCTCGTCTTCGTGAGCCGATTGTCCAGAAGTGCAGCGGTATTGAATACATTTGCAACGAAGTAAGGAACCGGAACCTCTTTATTGTCGTGTAAGGACCAGAAGTTTCGAATTGGAATGATCTCGCAATTACCTTCTGCAAAGTGCTGAAACACCTCACAAACGCCTTGGCGAGCAAAGGGAGCACCGGTGAAGTGAGCACTCTTGAGGCTCATAAACGTATCGGGCAGATTGTCATTGCGCGCGAAACTCAAAGCCCAATGCGCATCGATCTCATTCCTGATCTCAGTAGGTAGCTGGCCCAAGGGAGCCCTGTCTGCATCAGTGCAATACCAGAAATCCTTGCCCATACCCGACCCAGACAGGCGACGTTCCTTGGTTTCCGACCAGTCCACTCCGGCGGAAATAGCATCCAAACTGGTGCTCAAATGGTAGACTGTCATTAGAATTCTCTCACAAAAGAAGCGGGGTGCTAACGCCGGTAAACAGCAGTGATGCAGGTTTACCCTAATCCTAGTGCCTGCCCAATTAGAAGCTTCCCCTATTCCTTCTGCCGACAAATCCCGCCTTGCACCCCGCCGCTGTCCGGCTAGTCTCAGCCCGAAAAAGGGGAGGGCACATATGATACTCGATCACCTGGCCGTGGCAGGCGGAACACTGGAAGAGGCCGTTGCCCATACCGAAGACGCGCTGGGCATCACCCTCAGCCCGGGCGGCCAGCATGCGCGGTACGGTACCCATAACCGGCTGACCGGGCTGGAGGACGGGCTGTACCTTGAAGCCATCGCCATTGATCCCGAAGCCCAGCCGCAGGAGCAGCCGCGCTGGTTCAACTTGGACCGCTTCGCAGGCCCGGCCCGGCTGAACAATTGGATCCTGCGCAGCGGCAGCCTTGAGACAGAGAAACCCCTGCTGCCACCTCATGCGCAGCGCCGCGTGCAAATGCAGCGAGGGGATCTCAGCTGGCTGATGACCGTGCCTTCCGATGGGCTGCTGCCCTATGACAACATCTTTCCCGCCGTCCTGCAGTGGCAGGCAGAGCCGCCCGCAGGCAAGCTGCCGCAATCCGGCTGCCGCCTCAGCCGCCTGATCCTCAGCCACCCGGAAGCAACAGCTTTGCAGAAAGCACTGGACCGGATCATCCATGACCCGCGCATTGCGGTGGAGCAGGGCACGCCTGCAATGATGGCGGAGTTTGATACGCCGCACGGGCCAAGGCAGCTGCGATGATCATCCGCCCCGCAACCGAGGCCGACGCCGAAGCCGTTTGCGCCATCGCCAATTGGGTGATCCGCGATACGCTGGCGACCTTCAACACCACCCCGAAGACCCCTGAACAGGTGCGCCGGCAGATCGCAGCCGGCAACGGCGCCTATCTGGTGGCTGAAAAAGACGGCGGCATCCTTGGCCATGCGCATTTCTTCCCGTTCCGCTCCGGCCCCGGCTACCGTTTCACTGCGGAACACACTATCCACGTGCTGCCCGCCGCCCAGGGGCAGGGTGCCGGCCGCCGCCTGATGCAGGCACTCGAAGATAAAGCCAGGCAAGCGCAGATCCACGTGCTGATCGCCAGCGTCAGCAGCGCCAACCCCGCGGCAATCGCCTTTCACGCTGCCCTTGGATATGCGGAGACCGCCCGGATGCCGGAGCTTGGCTGCAAGAACGGCCGCTGGCTCGACACTGTTTTCATGCAGAAAATCCTGACGCCGGGTATTCCCGCCCCTGACAGTGCCGCCAATCCCGGATAGGCTGATACCATGTCACTTTGGACCCGCATATCCGACGCGCTGGCCGCGCTTGCCGCAGGCGAAAGCCTCACAGACGTCTTTGACAAGCTGCGCGCGCCGCCCGAACGCACCGTGGCCTTTGCCATCGCCGTCATCGCGCTTGGCGCCAAGATGGCCAAGGCCGACGGCCAGGTCACCCGCGACGAAGTCACCGCCTTCCGCGAGGTGTTCCAGATCGCCCGGGATGATGAGGCCGGCGCCGCGCGCGTCTTCAACATGGCGCGCACCGATGTTGCGGGCTACCAGGAATACGCCCGCCGCATCCAGGCCATGTTCGCCAATGACCCGACCACGCTGTGCGACCTGATGGAGGGGCTGTTTCACATCGCCATGGCGGATGGTTTCTACCACCCCGGCGAAAACGAGTTCCTGGAGGAGGTGAGCCGCATCTTCGGCCAAAGCCCGCAACAGTTCCAGGCCTTGCGCGCGCGATTTGTTCCCGATGCGCCCAAGGACCCCTACACCGTGCTGGGCGTCTCGCCTGAGATGACCCGCGACGAGATCCGCAAGCACTGGCGCAAACTGGTGCGCGACACCCACCCGGACGCGATGATCGCCCGCGGCGTGCCAGAGGAGGCGGTGCGGCTGGCAGAGAAGCGGATGATCGATATCAACCGCGCCTGGGATGAAATCAGCGGGTGCGGCAATGCGGCTGGCCACGTATAACATCGAATGGTTCGCCTATCTGTTCGATAAGGGCGACAGGCTGATGCTGGACGCCAAGCCCTCGGGCGTGCACGGGGTGGACCGCTACACGCAAGGCCGTGCCATCGCCCATGTGCTGCAACATATTGATGCGGATGCCATCTTGGTTGTCGAGGCGCCGAACACCGGGCGCAGCCAGCGCACCACCCGGGCGCTGGAAAACTTTGCGGCGGAGGCGGGCCTGCGCGCGCGTGAGGCGGTCAGCGGCTATCCGACAGACACCCACCAGGAAATTGCCTTGCTTTATGATCCGGACCGGCTGAACGCGGTGCATGACCCGCGGGCCAGCAAAACAGCGCCGAGGTTTGACGGGGTGTTCGAAATCGACCTCGACGTGGATGAGCGTCTGGACCAGGTCGTGTTTTCCAAGCCGCCGCTGGAACTGGCGGTCACAACCCGGGGCACCCCAGGCAAGGCAGGGACGGAACTGCGGCTGATCGGCGCCCATCTGAAATCCAAATCCCCGCATGGCGCCAAGACCCGCGATGAGATCACCGCAGTCTCCATTGCCAACCGGCGCAAGCAGCTGGCGCAGGCGATCTGGCTGCACCGGCGGGTGGCGGAGCATGTGCAGGCGGGTGAGCATGTGGCGGTGCTGGGCGATCTCAACGACGGCCCCGGCCTGGACGAATACGAAAAGCTGTTCGGCCAGTCCTCGGTTGAGATTGTCATGGGCGAATTGCTGAACGATCCCAATGCGCAAAGCCTTCTGCAGCCCCGCGCGGCCTCCTTGCCCAGCACCTCGCGGTTTTACAACCCGGAAACCAAACGCTATTTCCGGGCGCTGCTGGACTATGTGATGATCTCGCAGAGCCTGATGGCGCAGCGGCCGCAATGGCGCATCTGGCACCCGTTCGAGGATGCAGAATGTTATGCGGATGAGGAATTGCGCCAGGCGCTGCTGGACGCCTCCGACCATTTCCCGGTCACGCTGGATATCGCGCTGGACTGAGGGGGCAGGGGCCGCCAGGCCCAACCGGCAGCAGCCTGCACAGCGTCACCGGCGGCCAGGGCAATTTCATGCACTCCGGCTTGACAGATTTAGCTTCCCAACTTAGATGAACGCCGCACGAGGGGCGTGATGCCTCTTGCAATGGAGATTTTATGAAAGAGACCCGGGCCTAACGCCCGTTCCTGGCGAACCTCACAGGAACACCCGCAAAGATAGGCACACTCACGCGCTGACGCTGAGTGATCCTGTTTCTGTGCTTTCATAAAATCGAGACATCCCAATGAACATCTCAAAGCACGAGCAACGTGTTTTGCATGAACTCGCCCTGGGCGGCGAGATTAAATACGCGCGCGGCGACAACGGAAAAGTGCATTCTGTTCAGTGTTTTACACGCGACGGCTTTGTCCTCTCCGCCTGCACGATGGACGTGTTCAAGCGCCTGAAAGACAAGCGCTTCATCAAGTCGAAGAACGGCAGCCCCTATCGCATCACGCATTTAGGGAACCAATCCGTGCGCGCGCAAATGAACCAGCGGTAGGACAGAAGAAGATGACAGATAACACGTTCTCTATCCGCCCCTATCATACCGATGACACGGATGCGGTGATTGCCGTCTGGCAACAGGCCAACGCGCTCGCGCATCCGTTCCTCAGCCCGGACTTCGTGGCAGAGGTGCAGCAGGCCATGCGCAGCATCTACCTGCCCAATGCGGAAACCTGGGTGCTGGAGGAAGCAGGCACCGTCATCGGCTTTATTGCTCTCATTGGCAATGAAATCGGCGGCCTGTTCCTGGACCCGTCCCGGCACGGCAGGGGATACGGCAAGGCGCTGGTCGATCATGCGGTGGCCCTGAAAGGGCCGCTGAAGGTCGAGGTCTTTCGCGACAACACCATCGGGCGGCCATTCTATGAACGCTACGGCTTCGAATTTGCCGGCGAGGAGCTTCACGAACCCTCCGGGCAGGCGAGTTGGAAGATGACGATGCCCGGTGCCTGACCTCCCTTCAACAGGCCGTCCCTTGCGCGGGGCGGCCACGCCATTCATTCAAAGGAGACCTGAAATGAACCACAAAGAGAAAGAAACCATCATCGACGTTCACCGCCTTGCTTTCGGCCCGGAAGAAGGGCCGGAAATTGCAAAACTTGCGGAAAGCTTCCTTGATCACCCGGACACCATCTCGATCAGTGTCAGCCGCGATGGCAAGATCGCGGGCAACGTTCTGTTCACGCCGTTTTTTTTCCAGGAGCACCCCGGCACAAAATGCTGCCTGCTCGCACCCTGCGGCGTGTTGCCGGAGTATCAGGGCCATGGCGTGGGCAAGGAGCTGATGGAAACGAGCATCAGCCACCTCAGGTCCGCGGGGTTTGACGCAGTGTTCGTGTTGGGCGTCCCCACGTTCTATCCCCGCTACGGCTTTGTCCCGACGGACAAGCAGACGCCGTACCCGGATCTGCTGACCATGCCGGAATCCTGGATGGCACTGGAACTGACCGCCGGAACAGTCGCAAAGCTGAGCGGCAAGACAACGGCGATCCCTGAGTTCATGCAGCCAGCGATGTGGGACACCTCCGCGTACGGCTAAGCGCAGAAGCCCAGCCTCCGAACGCTGCAGGGCTTCATCCCCTGCAAAACGGCGGTGTGCCCCAACCGCGTTCCACAGAAGGCCGGTGCCAAATGCGCGCCGGCCTCACTTCTCCAGCTTGAACCGGCTTGGGTCGGGGTTCATCTTGTTGACCAGCTTCTTCGCCCGTTTCTCCAGATCCGCGTCCAGCTTCTTGGTTGCTTCATCGGTCTTGGCCTTAATGGCTTTCTTGTCGGGCTTCTTGTCCTTGGCTTCGGCCTTGGCATCCTTTTCGGCCTGCTCCTTGGCCTTCTTGCGCTCCTCATCGACCTTGGCCTTGGCCGCTTTGAACTTCTTGTTGAACAGGGATTTGTAGTTCGACTCGATTTCAGTGTTCCGCTTCAGCTTCTTGCCCTTTGCCAGGCCCTCAGTCAGGGCGACATAGTTCGCATAGTTCTCCACACAGGCCTTGACCTCTGCATCGCTGCGACCGGGGCGGGTGTTCTTGACTACATCCGCCTTGCCAACGCCCCCCTTCACGGCCTTGCGCGGCAGTTCCACATGCCAGGGATCATCCGGTGCCAGGTCCGGCTTTTTGCCGCCCCAGTTTGCCAGCTTGGCGCTTTTGACGGCATCGGACCATTCCTTGGCAAAATCCGCATAGGACATGATCCCCCAAATCTCTTTCTTCTCGTCGAGATGATCGGCGTGGGAATACTTCGCTGGGAAATACGTCAGCAGGTTGGTCTTCTTGTGCGGCACGGTTTTCGACTTGCCGGCCCGGGTCGCCGTGACCGGAACATGGATCGCAGCGCGCCGCATATGGGCCGAGGAGCAGGTGCTGGACCAGCCCTTGATCGCGTAATAGGCCTGCTCACTGGCGGTTCTGAGCCCGCTGCTTTCGACATTGCCGCTGATGGCTGCGCTGAAACTTGGAATGCGCTTTTCCAGCTCCGCTTTTTTCTTGGCCAGTTCCTTGGCGTCCGGCTTGCCGCCCTTGGCCTCTTTCTTGGCCTTCTTCTCCAGCTCGGCCGTGGCCTGTTTCACCGCCTCTTTCCTGGCTTTGGTAAAGGCTGCGTTCAGCTTTGGAACCAGCTTGCCGGCCCGCTCGCGCACGGTTTTGGCCAGCTCATCGGTCAGCTTCTTGGTATCGTCTTTCTTGTCCGCTGCCTTGGCTTCGGTCTTTGGAGCACCCATCGTGACTCGCCTCCTGATCTGACGATCCCCGGCAGAGGTTTGCGTCAAACAGGGTAGTTGCCGCCCCCATAGGCAGGCAACAATAATGTTGCGCCGCGGTCGCAGTCTTCCCCTGTTACACCCCGCTTCAGCCCCCTATATTGGCCCCATGAAACAGATCCTTCTGCCCGCCGCCCTCATTGCCATTCTGTCCGCGCCGCTTTCCGCCCAGGAAGCGGGAGAGGAGGGTAATGGCTCTTCGCTGATGGAGCGCGGGGCGGAGCTGTTCTGGGAAGGCCTGCGCCAGGAAATGGCGCCTGCGCTTGAGGACCTGCAGGGCATGATGGAGGAGATCGGCCCCTCGATGGGCGCTTTCCTGGCCGAGATGGGCCCTGCACTGGCGGATATTGCCGAACAGGTGGAGGACTGGAGCGCCTATGAGCTGCCGGAAATCCTGCCCAACGGCGATATCATCATCCGCAAGAAGCCCAAGGAAAACGCGCCCGCCAAGGAAGACAAGAGCGGCGAAGAGGGCGTCACCGAAATCTGACGCCACCCGGCGGGGGCGCCGGTCAGCGGGCGGACCTATGGTCTCAGCTTGCTTCGCCCCCGGCTTCCGGCGCGGGCTTGACAAAGCGCAGGTCGATCTCCGCATCCAGTGCCTTGGCCAGCGACTTCAGCCGCAATTCCGCCACTTCGCCATACAGAGGCCGCGCCGCGTCCGGCAGGTCCACATGCAGCACCCGTTTGCGCGGCTGCCAGCGCAATGACCCGATCTCGCCGCTGCTGGTGACCATCAGCATGGCGCCAAAGCGCATCGCCTTGCCCAGCACCTCGGCCTCATGCTGGCCTTTTTCCTCCAAAAGGCCATAGAGATACTCGAAACTGCTGCCGTTCCGCTTGTTGCTGTAGCGGTGCAAAAGCGCCAGCCCCAGGAACACCCGTTCGGAATGTTTGAGCCCGCCCAGGTTGGCGCGGGTGGCGTTGTCGAAACAGACCTCTGCCCGGTAGTCGGGATGCGCCCGCCAGCTGACGTCATGCAGCAGGCAGGCCGCCTTGACCAGCCGCCGCTTGCTGTGTTTGGCGCCGCTGAAAAGCGGGCTCACAAAATCATACAACGTTTTGCCAAAGCCGGGTACGCGGGCGTCCTTCATCTCGGCAAAACGCGACGCCTCGACCAGCGGGTCGCGGGCGCGCAGCCGCTGCGGCATCTGCTCATACAAGAGCCCCTCGCGGATGCCATAGCTGGAGACCGCGATGTCCTTGGGCTTGAAGGTATGGATAAGCCGGGTCAGCACGTCGATCGCATAGGGCACCAGCGACATCCGGCTGGAGGAGATGCCGCAGGCCTCGCGCAGCTTGGCCAAGTCGTGTTTTTCGATGTATTTCGCGGTTTCGCGCAGGTCGCTGGCGCTCATCCGGTATTCGTGCAGCACCTTCAGCGGATAGCCGCGGCGGTGCATGTCGATGCGGGCAATGGCGCGCCAGCTGCCGCCGACCAGGAACAGCCGGTCGCGCTGCGCGCCCATTTCGCCGCGCAGCTTCTCTATTACCTCTTTGATATAGGCCTTGCGCCCCTTGCGCCCGCCCTTGATGTCGCGCAGCTTCAGCGGCCCCAGCGGCGACGTCACCCGGCGGCCGACAGAATTTTCCTGGATCTCCGCCAGCTCCATTGACGAGCCGCCGATATCGCAGACCAGCCCGTAGGCGCCGGGCCAGCCCAGAAGCACGCCCTGGGCGGAAAGCCGCGCCTCTTCGCGCCCGTCGATTACATGGATCTTCAGCCCGGTCTCGCGCAGCACCTCGGCGCAGAACTCCGGCCCGTCCTTGGCGTCGCGCACCGCGGCGGTGGCAACGGCAGAGAGCGGCGGCAGCCCCATGCCCTGGGCCAGATGCTGGAACCGGCGCAGGGCCGACAGCGCGCGGGCGCGCCCCTCCGGGTTCAGGCGGCCAGATTCCGACAGGCCGGCCCCCAGCGCGCACATGATCTTTTCGTTGTAGAAGTAGGCCGGGCTGCGGGCGGCACCGTCGAACACCACCAGGCGGACCGAGTTGGAGCCGACATCGACCACCCCCACCCGCGACAGCGCCCGGGCCTTGGGGTCATCAAAGATCGGACGCCCGAAGGGGCCCCAATCAGTTGCGGCGGCGGTGGCAGCGGCGGCGGGGTCCTGGGACAGGTTCATGAGGGCTCCGTCTTGCGATCCGCGGTCAGGATGGGGCATGGGCGGGCAGCGGTCAACAGCTTGCGGATGCGTCATTTTCTGCGGCCTCTTCGCGCACCTCGGACAGTGCCCGCACCGCCAGGGGCCGGGTCAGGCTGCGTTTTTCCGCCAGCGACAACTGGTCCAGCCGCCGCACGATCTGCGCCGCAGCCGCAAAGGAGCGGTCCATATGCGCCACCAGATAGGGAATCACATCCGGTTTCGGGGTGATCTGGCGGTCGTTGAACAGCTTGGCCAGCACCACTGCCAGCAATTGGTCGTCAGGCGGCTGCAATTCGGCATGGGTGGCGGCCTGCACCCGGCTTTGCAGGTCGGGCAGGCTGAGACCCCACAGGTTGGGGGCGCCCTGGCCGGTCATCACCAGCGAATGGCCGCCCGCCAGCACCAGGTTATGCAGGTGGAACAGGGCGTTCTGCCGGTCTGCGTCATCGGCGATCTGCGGCACGTCCTCGACCACGACCGGGCCTTGCGCCAGCTCCGGCACGGTGTCTTCGCTCAGGCTGGCGGCGGGGATGATGCGGGCGCCGGTCTGGCTGGCCCAGACATGCGCCAGGTGGGTCTTGCCCGCGCCCTTGGGGCCGGTCAGCACCAGTTTGCCGCTGGGCCAGGCGAACTGCGGGTCCAAGAGCGCCACCGCCATCGCGTTGGAGGGCGCGACAAAGAAATCCTCCCGCCCCAGCGCCGGTTTCGCCGGGAGATCAAAGCTCAGCTGCTGTGCCATATGCCTTATTCCGATCCCGCATCACGGTGTCCAAGCCCCTGGTACAGGCGGCTGTTCAGGTATTGCTCTGTCAGAAAGCGGGCAATCACACCCAGGGCCGCAGCCACCGGCACGGCGACCAGCATACCGACAAAGCCGAACAAGGCGCCAAAGACCGACAGGGCCAGCAGCAGCCACACCGGATGCAGCCCGACAGAGCCGCCCACCAGCTTGGGGGTCAGAAAATTGCCCTCTGCCACCTGGCCGATGGCGAAGATGATACCGACCAGTCCAATCGACACCCAGTCGCCCCAAAACTGGAACAGCGCCAGGCCAATGGCCAGCGCGCCGCCGATCAGGGCGCCGAGATAGGGGATAAAAGTGATGAGCCCCGCGATAAAGCCGACCGCCAGGCCAAAGTTCAGCCCCACCAGCATCAGCGCCACCGCGTAATAGGTGCCCAGGATCAGGCAGACCGTGCCCATGCCGCGGATGAAGGACGCCAGCACGGCGTCGATCTCGCCCGCGATGCGGCGGATCACCGGCTGGTGGTCGCGCGGCAGCAGCTCGTCGATGCGTTCGACCATCCGGTCCCAGTCCAAGAGCAGATAGACCGCCACCACCGGAACGATCACCAAGAGCACCACGATGTTCAGGAAAGACGCCGCACCGCCCAGCACCGATTGCAGCATGCCGACAGCCCGCGACTGCAATGTCTGCGCAAAGGAGGTCACTGCCTGGTGAATGCGGCTGTTTTCCTCAAAGACCGAGGGGAAATGCTCGATCGCAAAGGCGCGGGCATCGCGCACCAGCTGCGGCAGCACTTGTGCCAGGTCGATCATCTGCGCAATCAGCGTTGGCACCACCAGCACCAGCAGCAACAGGAAGATCAGCAGCGCCCCCACGGTTATGGTGGCGGTGGCGCCGGTGCGGCTCATGCCCCAGGCCTCCAGCCGGTCGGCGACCGGGTCGATCATATAGGCGATGGCGGCGCCGAGGATGAAGGGCATCAGCACATTGCCAAGCGCCCACATCACCACCGCAAAGACGATGGCGGCAATGCCCCAGTATTTCAGCTGTTTCTTCGCTGGTAGCGCCATGGTCCGCGTGCCGCCTCTGGTCCGTTTGCATCAGGATCTTGGCGCCAGTCTTTCCTGATGGGGCAGGGGCTTGCAAGGGGGCAGGGCAAATCCCCTGTGGGCAAGGCGGGGATAAGGCGGAAAAGGCCGGGGGCAACTGGGGGATAGCAACGGCCGGGCCGCAGGCCGGGCAGCGCCCGCCCTCACAGTGTGGGCGGGCGCTCCGCCCCTTCCAGGGCGGGGTGTTTCCCTAACTGTGGATCGTGCCCAGCTCCGGCGTGTCTTCGCCCGCGTCCTCATCCGGCCAGTTGGTGCGCCAGATCTCTGCCGACCAATGGCCGCAATGGACCGCGGGGCGCTCAAACCCCGGAACTGGCGGCAGCAGCGGCTCCACCACCACGTCATGGCGCGGCACCGCGAAATAGGGGAAGGAGTAGCGTTCCTTGCCGCTCTTGTTCACCACCCGGTGCGGGGTGGAGACCAGCCGCCCGCCGGACCACAGCTCCAGCATGTCGCCGATATTGACGACAAAGCCGCCGGGCGGGCAGTCCGGGGTGATCCAGCCGCCATCCCGGGTCTGCACCTCCAAGCCCCCCACCGGGTCCGGCGCGATGATGGTCAGCGCGTCGGTGTCCTTGTGCGGGTGGATGCCGAACCCTTCCTCCTCCGGCGCCTGCGGCGGGTAGTGCAGCAGGGTCATGTTGGTCAGGGGATCGCGGAACGGGTCTTGAAAGGCCGCCGGGTCCAGCCCCAGCCCCTCTGCCAGCGCCCCCAGCAACAGATGGAACACCCCGTCCAGTTCAGCCCAATAGCCCAGGATCACCTCTTGCGCCTGCGGCACCTCAACCGGCCATCGGTTGGGGCCATAAAGCGCGCAGGCGGCGCGGATGGGGGCGTCAACCGCCACCTCATGGTGCAGCTTGTAACCCTCGTATTTGTCCGCGGTGCCCGAGCCATCATTGGGCGTGAAGAATCCCATCGGGATAAACCCGCGGTAATTGTCCCGGGTAATCGCCTGATCCCATTTGGATTTCTCCTCCACAGCAAAGATCGCCCGCACCGCGCTGCGCACCGCCTCCACGGTCTCCGGCGCCACACCGGTGCCGGTGATCGACAGGAACCCGATGTCCTCGGCCGCGGCCAGAATGGCGCGGATGGTGTCCTGCCGCTGCGGGTGGTCCGCTGCGCGCAAGGGGGAGATGTCGATGGTGGGAATGCTTTGCATCAATGGATCCTCACGCCCTGGCGTTTCAGCTCTGCCTGCACGGCGGTGATGTCCACCGCGTCAAAGCCGCAGTCCGCCTTCACCGACAACGCCGCGGCAATGCCCGCGCCCTGGCCCGCAACCGCGCAGCACGCCATATTGCGGGTGGCGGCATGGGCAATCTTGTCGCCGCCGATCGCGCGGCCGGCGACCAGCAGCCCCTCCACCCCCTTGGGCAGCATCGAGCGGTAGGGGATCTGCATGTAGCGCCCGGTGGTGGGCAGGATCAGCACCCCGTAGCCGTCGATGAACTCAGGATAAATCCCGATGGTGTCCTCGAACCGTCCCTGATGCCGTGTCTCGTCTTCGGTGATGTTATGCACCGCGTCGATCTTGCGGGTGTCGCGGATGCCGATGGTCATGCCGAAGTTTCGCAGCCGCGCGCCCTCGCAGCCCGGCGTATAGGCGCGCAGGGCGTCAATCGCGTGCATCGCCTGCTTGCGCCCCTCGATCTCGCCCCGGGTCATGCTGTCGGGGTCGGTGCCGTCGATCCCGGCCAGATGCACCAGGTTCATATAAGTCATCTCGCCACTGTCATGCACCGCGCCCCAGGTGCCGCCGATGGTGTTCAGATGCGCCGGGATCACCCCGTCGCGGATCGCTTGCGAAAACGGCTTGGCCAGGAAGGGGGAGAACATTTCATCTTCCTTGCCGGAAGTCTCCACCTGCCATTCGCCGGTCGACCAATTGGCATAGGTCTGCGGATCGGCCTTCACGCCCTCCTTGAACTTCTGCTTGTCGACACCGGCAATATGAAACATGACTGAGGCCGCCTGCATTTCCTCTACCGGGGTTTTCACGCAAGGCGCCCCCATCATATGGGCAATATCGGCGTCGCCGGTGGCGTCGATCACCCGTTTCGCCAGCACCGCCTCGCGGCCTGCCTTGCTCTCGACAATCACGCCGGTGATGCGGCTGCCCTCGCGGATCGGCGCCACAAAGACCCGGTGCAGCATCGGGTGGATGCCGGCCTCCTCGACCAGTTTATCGGCCACCAGCTTAAATCCCTCGCTGTCCAGCTCATAAGACAGCGACTGGCTTTCCGGCACCGCAGCGCCCATCGCCTTGGCGCGCTCCTCGAACTCCCAGCCGATGCCATGGGCCTCCACCGTCTGCTCATGCCGGTACCAGGCAAAGCCCTCGACCCCCACGGTGGTGATATTGCCGCCAAAGCAGCCGAAGCGGTCCATAAGCGTGACCTCAGCACCCGCCCGCGCCGCCGCCAAAGCCGCCGCCAGCCCGCCGGGGCCGGAGCCCACCACCAGCACCTCGGTTTCATGAATGACCGGAATCTCCCGTGCCGGTTCTAGAATGGTCTTGGCCATGTCTCTCTCCCCTGTCCCTGCTCTCCCTTGTCCCAGAGAGCGGTGTTTCCGGTAACAGTTTCGAATCTTGAACAGCGGTTCAAGTTCTTTTGCGACGCGCTGTCGCAAATGCGGCACCGGGCGGGCAGGCGGAGGTGGTCCGATTGCGCCGGATGCAAGGGCGAAAACCCGCGCCTGGCCGGGCAAATTAGGTGATTTCCAAAATTAATGCGACACTTGGCGGATAGTTAACGAGTGAGAGGGGAGGCGTCATGCCTGAGACAAAGAAAATGCTCGATCCCGACCCAAGGGTTTGGGACTTCGAGACGGAGTATGAGCTGGGACAGGACAACATCCGGCCCTTCGGCCTGGATATCCATAACCCGGTGTTCCTGATTTCCAGTATCCTGATCGCCGCTTTCGTGCTGATCGCGCTCGCCAATCAAGAGGCGGCAGCGGCCTTCTTTGGCTGGCTCAGGCCATGGCTGACCAGCACCTTCGATTGGTTCCTGGTCTTGTCGGTGGATGCCATCACCCTGTTCTGCCTGGCGCTGATCATCCTGCCGGTTGGGTCGGTGCGGATCGGCGGCCAGGATGCCAAGCCGGATTATTCCTACGCGGGCTGGATCGCGATGATGTTCGCGGCCGGCATCGGCATCGGCCTGTTGTTCTTCGGCGTGCTTGAGCCGGTCTACTACAACTTCTCCGAAGGCGGCGCGGCGCGGCCCTTGAATATCGACGCCACGCAGCCGGGCAATGAATATATCGGCATTGTCGGCACCATCCACCATTGGGGGCTGGAGGGCTGGGCGGTCTACGCCGCTGTTGGCCTGTCGCTGGCGATCTTCTGCTACAACCTTGATCTGCCTTTGACCCTGCGTTCGGCGTTTTATCCGATCCTGGGTGAGCGGGTCTGGGGCTGGTGGGGCCATGCCATCGACACGCTGGCGGTCTTTGCGACGCTGTTCGGGCTGACCACCTCGCTAGGCCTCGGCGCGCAGCAGGTTGCGGCCGGGCTTTATGAGGTCTTTGGCATTGAACCCAGCCCAACGGTTGTTGTGCTCTTGATCATCGGCATCACCGCGATTGCGCTGGGCTCGGTGCTGATGGGCATGGACGCCGGTGTCAAACGGCTGTCGGAGATCAACATGGTGATGGCGGTTTGCCTGTTCATCTTTGTGATCCTGGTCACCGGCATCGGCACCGCAATTGCGCGTTATTTCAGCGTGATGGTGGACTATGTTCAACTGCTTCCGGCGCTCTCCAACCCGTTCGGGCGCGAGGATACCAGCTACTTCCACGGCTGGACCACCTTCTATTGGGCCTGGTGGATTGCCTGGTCGCCCTTTGTCGGCATGTTCATCGCCCGCATCTCCAAGGGCCGCACGGTGCGCGAGTTCGTGCTCTGCGCGCTGATCGCCCCGACCGCAGTCTGCGCGCTGTGGATGTCGACCTTTGGCGGTGGCGCCATCGACATGCTGAACGCAGGCGGCGCCGAGGGCGTCAAGGCAACCGTGATCGACAGCTACAAGCCCGAGGGTGCGCTGTTCGGCTTCCTGAAAGAGCTGCCGCTCTATTCGATCGTCGCACCCATCTCGCTGGTGCTGATCGTGATCTTCTTCGTGACATCATCCGACTCCGGTTCGCTGGTGATCGACACGATCACCGCAGGCGGCAAGATGGACGCCCCGGTGATCCAGCGGGTGTTCTGGTGCACGCTGGAGGGGCTGGTGGCAATTGCACTGCTGCTCGGCGGCGGATTGTCAGCGCTGCAGGGGGCTGCGGTCTCCACCGGCATCCCCTTCACGCTGGTGGTGCTGATCATGTGCTACTGCCTGTGGCTGGCGCTGCGCGCTGAGCGGGCGAAGATGTGATCTGAGAGAACAGCGGGCGGTGCTGCCGCCCGCTGAAACGCTCTTTTGCAGAGCGGCCACAACACGAGGCCCGGGCCTGACCTTGGGAGGGCGCGAATGCGCCTTCCCGGGGGGAAGGTCAGGCGCGGGCCGTGCCGCTGCGCGCCACGTCCCAAGGGTGCAGCCTGGCACCGTTGCCACCCAGGGCACCGCAGTTGGATCCTCCTCTTGCCCGCCCCCCCATCACCCACTAAACCGGGCGGGAACTCGAATCCACATCACCGATGGAGCCAAGATGCGCCTGTCCCGCTATTTTCTGCCGGTTCTGAAAGAGAACCCCTCGGAAGCCCAGATCGTCAGCCACCGGCTGATGCTGCGCGCCGGGATGATCAAGCAATCCGCTGCCGGGATCTATTCCTGGCTGCCCTTGGGCTTCAAGGTGCTGAAGAAGATCGAAAGCATCGTGCATGACGAGCAGATCCGCGCAGGCCACATCCCGATGCAGATGCCAACCATGCAGTCCGCCGACCTGTGGCGCGAGTTGGGCCGCTATGAGGCCTATGGCCAGGAGATGCTGCGGGTGAAGGACCGGCATGACCGCGACATGCTGTTCACCCCGACCGCCGAAGAGCTGATCACCGACATCTTCCGCGCCCATGTCAGCAGCTACAAGGATCTGCCGCTGACCATGTACCAGATCCAGTGGAAATTCCGCGACGAGATCCGCCCGCGGTTCGGCGTGATGCGCGGCCGCGAATTCTATATGAAGGACGGCTACAACTTCGACCTCACCAAGGAAGACGCGCTGCACGCCTACAACCGCCACCTGGTCAGCTACCTGCGCACTTACGAACGCATGGGGCTTCAGGCGATCCCGATGCGCGCCGACAGCGGCCCCATCGGCGGCGATGACACCCATGAATTCCTGGTGCTGGCCGACACCGGTGAGTCCGAGGTCTTCTATGACAGCGCTGTCACCGATCTGACCTTCGGCGACCGCGACATCGACTATGACAGCGTCGAGCAGTGCCAGAGCGTGCTGGAGGAGTTCACCTCCAAATACGCTCGCACCGACGAGACCCACGACGAGGCGCTGTTCAACCAGATCCCCGAGGAGCGCCGCCGGGTGGCGCGCGGCATCGAGGTCGGCCAGATCTTCTATTTCGGCACCAAGTACTCCGACGCCATGGGCGCCACCGTGCAGGGCCCGGATGGCAAGAACGTGCCTGTCCACATGGGCTCCCACGGCATTGGCGTCTCGCGCCTCTTGGGTGCGATCATCGAGGCCAGCCACGACGACAAGGGCATCATCTGGCCCGAGGGCGTGACCCCGTTCCACTGCGGTATCGTCAACCTCAAGCAGGGCGACGACGAGGCAGACGCGGCCTGCAACCAGCTCTACGCAGCGCTGACCGCCGCCGGTCTGGACCCGCTCTATGATGACCGCAACGAACGCGCGGGCGGCAAGTTCGCCACCATGGACCTGATCGGTCTGCCCTGGCGTATCACCGTCGGTCCGCGCGGCCTGAAGAACGGCGTGGTGGAACTCACCTCCCGCCGCACCGGCGAAAGCGAGGAGCTGTCCCCGGAAGAGGCGGTCAAAAAGGTCGTGGAGGTTTACAAGGCGCACCCCACCGGCCGTGGCTTCTGATCCAGCCTGTCCGTTTGAATAAAACAGCCCCGCCGGCGAAAGCTGGCGGGTTTTCTTTTGCCTGGGGCAAGGGAAGCTGACATAGGCCCGCCGCGCTGCTAGCCTTGCCGCAATCCAGGGCGGGGGCGCAGGCATGTCGAATTTCAGCGGTATCACGGCGGACAGCGGGCTGACCCATGTGCTGTCCTCCTTTCCGCAGAACTCGGAACAGCTTCTGCACCTGCTGGACCGCATCATGTGCAGCAGCGGCACGCTGACGCGGGGGGAGCGCGAGGCAATTGCCGCGCATGTCTCAGGCCTGAACGGCGTGGCCTATTGCGTCCATTTCCACAGCCTGTTCTCAGAGGTGCTCTGCGGCCCGGTTGCGGCAACTCAGGAGCGTATCCGGCCCTTGCTGGACTATGCCGGTGCATTGCACACAGGGGAGGCCAGGGGCATTGCCCAGGCCTTCGATGCTGCCACAACAGCGGGCTGGAGCGAGGCCGCGCTTTATGAGGCGGTGGAGGTCTGCGGCGTGTTCAGTTTCATCAACACAATCGTCAGGGCGGCCGGGCTTGCAGCACCGGAGCAGCCGCCGGACCCGCGGCCCGCGGCGGCGGAGCTGGAAGGCTCCTATGCTGCAATGGCGAAGGCCGTGCGCGGAAAGTAACGCCGCGCGGGGCGGGCCCGGCACGCAGCTGTGCGCAGCGGCTGATTTCCCTTGCCCGAACCTGCCGCCCGCCGCAGGGTGCCGGAAACGGGAGGATACGGCATGAAACAGATCCTGGCATTTGGCGACAGCCTGACCTGGGGCAGCGACCCGCATAGCGGCGGGCGGCATCCCTATGGCGACCGCTGGCCGGTGGCGCTGGGCGGCGGCCTGGCAGAGGCGGTGGTCTTTGCGGAAGGCTTGCGCGGGCGCACCACGGTACATGCGCGACACTCGGCCTGCGTGGAGATGCGCGGCGATGCGGTGCTGCCGGTGCTGCTGCACAGCCACGCGCCGCTGGATCTGGTGGTGATCATGCTGGGCACCAATGACATTTACGAAGGGCATCCCAGCTATCTGATCCGCGACGGGCTGGAACGGCTGGTGGAGATCATCCGCCACCATCCCTGGCGGCTGCCGCAGCCGGTTGGGCCGCAGGTGATGCTGGTCTCGCCGCCGCCGATGAGCCTGTGCGATGATCCCGACATCACGACGGAGATGGTGGCCCAGTCCGAGGCACTGGCCGGAGTGATAGAGCCGCTGGAAGACCGTCTGGGCTGCGGGTTTTTCGATGCGGCGCAGGTGGCGCGGGCCTCGGCAGCGGATGGCTATCACCTGGAGGCTGCGGATTTACGGGCGCTGGGCGAGGCGCTGCGGGCGCCGGTTGCTGTGCAGCTCGGCGTTTGATCCCGGACGCCCAAGAGTTTTCTGAAAACTCTTGGCAAATCTTTTCGCAAAAGATTTGCCCCCGCCGCCGGCGGGGCAGGGGCCGCAGAGCGGATCAGAGGATATCGAAGTTCGCAGCGCTCAGCTCGTCGAAATCCACGCCGCGCAGCACCAGCGCATCGCCGTCTCCGAAGTTCAGCACGGTGTTTTCGCCGCGGCTGCGCGCGAAGCCTTCGAGGTCGTCAAAGCTTTCGACGCCCTCGACATCCAGCCGGATCAGGTCGTCATCCGCGTTAAAGCGCAGGATGCGGTCGCGGCCGTCGCCCTCTTCGAAGACAAAGATGTCATCGCCGCGCCCGCCCTTCAGCACGTCGCGGCCGGCGCCGCCGTCCAGCGTGTCATTGCCGCGCCCGCCGATCAGCACATCACGGCCGTTGCCGCCGTCCAGCTCATCCCAGCCGCCGCGGCCCAGCAGGATATCGCGGCCGCCGCCGCCGCTGACCAGGTCATCCACCGCGGAGCCGCGGAAGAAGTCAAACCCGTCGGTGCCCTCGGTCTCCAGGTATTCGTTGATATGGATCTCTGCGATCTGCGCGCCGTCGCGGGTGAAATCCGCAGCCTCCGGGTCAATGAAAGCGCCGGCCGCATTGGTGCCGCCCAGGATGTTGCCTTCGCCCTCGGGCAGGAAACCCTCGTGCAGGGTGACCACACCGTTCTCGTCCACGCCGGTGTCGGGCGCTGTCTGATTGAGGAAGGCGGCGTCTTCTTCGGTGTTCTCCTCGGTGCCGGCATCCAGCACGTCGCTGCCTTCAAAGATGATGTCCTGGGCGCCGAGGAAATTGCCTTCCACGTCGAACAGCTGCACTGCCTGGCCGGTGCCGACAAAGGCGTCGTTGGAGGGCAGCAGCATCGCCGCCAGCGAGATATAGCCGTTGGAGGCACCATCGACGCTGATCTCTGCCACGCCGGTCTCTCCGGTGGCCAGCGGCCCGCCCGCGCCCAGCACCGCGCCGGTCAGGGCGTCGCTGTCCAGGGCTTCGACCTCAGCATTGATCGGGGCAAAGTTGCCATCTTCGGCCAGCGCTTCCAGCCCGGCGGATGCGGCTTCGTTCCGGTTATAAAGGTCAAAGCTGCCGTCATGGGCGGCAAACCAGAACGGGGTCAGAAAAGTGCCGCCCTGAGCAGAGGTATTGGTGGCAACAATGCGGATATCGGTCATCGGGGTGTCCTCAATTTGAAATGACGTGAGGGCACCCTGGGGTGGAAATTTGCCTTCGCCTAGCCACGCGGCGTTCACGGCGGCTCAAGTGGGTGCGAGGTCACGGTGAGGTCACGTGAAGGTTATTAGGGTTAACGGCAGACGGCAAAGGCCGCCTGGAAACTGCCAGTCCGCGGGGCGCGCCGCGGGACCGGAATTTTGCAAAATTCCGGCCAATTTTCTTGCAAGAAAATTGTCTCCGGCGGCCGCGGCAGCGGATCCGGAGGCCAGCGGGGGCTCCGGCGGCGCCCGGGCCTGGCGGCGGAAAACGGGCTGCCGCCGCTGCCGCATCTTGACCCCGGGCGCGCATCGGCACAGGTTGCGGGCAAATTTCCCGGGCAGGACCCTTTTATGGCCACGACACCACCGCCGTTTTCCCGTTTCGAATGGATCATCGCCTGGCGCTACCTGCGCGCCCGCAAGGCCGAGGGCGGGGTCAGCGTGATGACCTGGATCAGCCTGATCGGCATCACACTGGCAGTCTTTGCGCTGATTGCGACGCTGGCGGTGCGCTCGGGCTTCCGTTCAGAGTTTGTCGGCACCATCCTGGGCGCCAATGCCCATGTCACCGTCTATTCCTATGGCGAGGTGACCCAGGCCGGGGTGCTGGACCGCGCGCTGAAGGATTACGAGGCGCTGGCGGAGACCGTTGCCGCAGTTCCCGGCGTCACCCGCGCGGCACCCTTGGTCAAGGGGCAGGTGATGGCGAACCTGCGCCAGCGCAATGCAGGTGTTGAGGTGTTTGGCATCTCCGCCGCGGATATCCAGGGCATTCCCGGCGTTGCACAGAGCGAAGAGGCGATCGGCGACCTGGCGCGGTTTGAGGAGGGCATCGCCATCGGCTCCGGTGTGGCGCGGGAGCTGGGGGTCACGGTGGGCGACAAGATCAAGCTGATCTCGCCCAACGGGGTCAAGACCGCCTTTGGCACCAGTCCGCGGGTCAACGCCTATGAGGTGGTCTATATCTTCACCGCGGGCCGCTGGGACATCGACCGCACCCGGGTCTATCTGCCCTTTGCCGAGGCCCAGAGCTTTTTCAACCGCGAGGGCGCGGCGGATGAGATCGAGGTGATGGTGGAGGACCCGGAGAATGTCGAGGCGGTCTCCCTGGCAATCCTGCAGACGGTTGGCAGCACGGCGGGCGTCTGGACCTGGCGCGATGCCTCCGGCGGGTTCCTGCGGGCCTTGGAGGTCGAGGACAACGTGATGTTCATCATCCTGTCGATCCTGGTGCTGATCGCGGCGATGAACATCGTCTCGGGCCTGATCATGCTGGTCAAGAACAAGGGCCGCGACATCGGCATCCTGCGCACCATCGGCCTGAGTGAAGGCTCGGTCATGCGGGTGTTCTTCATCTGCGGCGCCTTCACCGGTGTTCTTGGCACAATCTGCGGCGTGGTGCTGGGCTGCCTGTTTGCGCTTTATATTGATCCGATCTTCTCCTTTGTGAATTACATCATGGGCGGCGGCGTCTGGGACCCTTCGATCCGCGGCATCTATGCGCTGCCTGCGGAGCTGCGGCTGGCGGATGTGGTCTCGGCCACGGCGCTGTCGCTGGGGCTGTCGTTCTTCGTGACCATTTTCCCGGCCCGCCGCGCGGCGCGCCTCAACCCGGTGGAGGCGCTGCGCTATGAGTGAGATCACGCTGGAGCTGAAGGGGATCAGCAAATCTTACCTGACCGGCACGCCGGGGCAGGTGGACGTGCTGCGCGGTGCCGACCTGAGCCTGCAGGCAGGCGAAGTGGTGGCGCTGGTGGCGCCCTCGGGCGCGGGCAAATCAACGCTGCTGCACATTGCGGGGCTCTTGGACACGCCGGACGCGGGTGAGGTGCGGGTGGCCGGTGAGGATGTGACCCGCAAGGGCGACCGCCGCCGCACCCGGGTGCGCCGTCAGGAGGTGGGCTTTGTCTATCAGTTCCACCACCTGCTGCCGGAGTTTTCGGCGCTGGAGAACATCGTGCTGCCGCAGCTGGCCAACGGGGCCGCGCAGAAATCCGCGGTGGCGCGGGCGGCGCAGCTCTTGGGCACCGTCGGTCTGGCGGGCCGCGCCGATCACCGCCCGGCGGCGCTGTCGGGCGGCGAGCAGCAGCGGGTCGCCTTCTGCCGGGCGCTGGCTAATGCGCCGCGGGTTCTCTTGGCGGATGAGCCGACCGGGAACCTCGATCCCGGCACCTCTGACCAGGTGTTTGCGGCGCTGATGGAGCTGGTGCGCGGCACCGGGCTTTCGGCGCTCATTGCCACCCACAACCTGGAACTGGCAGCGCGGATGGACCGGCAGGTGAAGCTGCAGGACGGGCTGCTGGTGCCGGTTTAGGCGGGGCAGTTGTCGTGAAAGGAGTGTGTTTTGGCCCGGATAGAAATTGAGGTGGAGCAGGCAGCCCTAGATTTTCTAAATGGTTTGCCCGCGGACCGTTTCTCAAAAGGCGGGTATACGAAGTCTGGCCTACTTGGGAAATTTCATGCCAAACTGTCCAAGGGCCGCGCCAAAGCAAAGGGTGAGTTCAGCCCTGAGGAGCTGGATTTCCTACTGGATACACTCAGCGATGAGCTCGTTGCGGAGGGCATTGGCAGCGATGGCGAACTCAATGGGTTAGGGTACGTTATCGAAGGGATCATCGACCAATTATTGCATTGCAAGAATTGAACCAAGATATCTGATTTACTTCAGCCCGGAACAAGGCGCGCAGCGCCGCCGGGCGAGCGCCTGCCTCTCGCGCATTGCAGTGCAATGCGCGAGAGGCCGCCCCATCGGGCTGGCGCTTTTGCAGGTGCAGTGAACCTTAGATAGCTTGTACGGACGTTGCAGGGATAAAGTGCCACTCAACAGTGTTGCAGCGCCACCCCGCGGGCAGGCGCTTGCCTGCCAATTGACCTGCGCGAACCACCCGGTCCACTCTATCCCTCGTATGGTTCCAGTGACGGCGGGTTCAGATGCAGAAGACGGTTTCGGTCCTGAAGGATCTGGTGGTCCTGTTGCGCGATGCTTCGGTGATTGCGCTGTTCGCGGTCTTTCTGCTGTTTCCGCAGAAGCTGAACGGCATTCTGGTCAGCGCCGGGTTTGAGGAGGGCAGCTTTGCCGGCTTCAAGTGGAAGTCGAAGCTGGTCGAATACGACGCCACCGTGGCGGAACTGCAGACCGCGCTGGCGGAGGCGCAGAAGGTGAATGCCCGGCTGACCCAGGCGCTGCAGGGGGCGGAGGGCGGCACGGGCGAGTTGCAGCGCGCCGCAGAACTGGTGCAGCAGGACGCAGCCTCGGCGCTGGAGGCAGCCAGCAAGACGGTGGCGGGCAATCAGCAGCTGGTCGAACAGGCCCGCGCCCAGCTGCAGGAGGAGGCCATCCGTTATTGCTACCAGGAGGACAGCGGCAAGAAGGGGGCGCAGGCCTATCTGGCGGCCTGCCACACAACGCCGGAGCGTTGCGAGCGCGCCAGGGAGAACCCGGCCACAAGGTCCTCGCTCTGCGTGGCGCTGGATATGAATACCGCGCCCTGGCAGCCCAGCCCGGGCGGTTTCTGGGGGTCGCTGTTCCAATACAGTGCCGCGCCCTTGCCGGCGCCCTTCCCGCAGGTGGACTAGGCAGCAGAGAAGGCAGGGTGGCGGAACCTTGCCGCCCGGGCAGCTGTGGCTTTGGCGCTTGGGCCGCTGTTTGCTATCAGCTGTTCAAAGTGCCCGGGGCGGGCTAGGCTGTCCGGGGATGCGCAGAAAGGGCTGAGACGTGGTGAATTCGGTAATCGAGAAAGATGTGACGGTAGAAGGCAACATCACCTCCAGCAAGGGCAGCGTCGAGGTACGGGGCCGGGTGGTCGGTGATCTATCGGCGCTGGCGGTGACGGTTCTGGAAGGCGGCACCGTGGATGGGGCGCTGAGCGCGAAATCGGTCACAGTGGAAGGCGCCTACAGTGGCAAGATCCAATGCGAGGACCTGCGGCTGGCGGCCAGCTCGCAAGTGCAGGCGGATGTGTCGGCGCAGACCATGTCGACTGAGAATGGCGCCCAGCTGCAAGGCAACATCAAGGTCAGCGGCAAGAGCAACGGGGCGTAGGCGCGGATCCCGCAGCCCGCAAAACAGGAGGAAGAAATCATGCGCGAGCTTGCGGTTCTGTCCTTCCTGACCCTGGATGGCGTGATGCAGGGGCCGATGCACGCGGAGGAAGACAGGTCCGGCGGATTTGCGCAGGGCGGATGGGCTGCGCCCTATCTCGGCGGCGTCATGCCGCAAGTGTTTGATGAGTGGATGCAGGGGCCGGTGTCCTTCCTGTTCGGACGCAAGACCTATGAGGCCTTTGCCGCGCATTGGCCTGCCATTTCCGGAGACCCGATGGCGGACTTGCTGAACGGGTCCGAGAAATTCGTGGCCAGCCGCACCTTGAGGGACGCCGGCTGGCAGAATTCCCGCGTGCTCAAGGGTGAGGCGGCGGCTGAGGTGCTACGGCTCAAGACACAGGAGGGGCCAAGGCTGCAGGTGCATGGCAGCGGCGGGCTGATTGCGGCCCTGCTGGAGCATGGGCTGGTGGACGAATTGCGCCTGGCCATCTTTCCCGAGGTTCTGGGCGCCGGGCGGCGGCTGTTCGGCGCGGGCACTTTGCAATCAGCGTGGACGCTGAAACAGGCCACGGCAACTGGCAACGGTGTCCAAATGAACCTGTACCGAAGGGCGTCAGTTCCAAGGGCTTAGCAAAATGGTGCCCAGGTTCCGGCATATCCGGACCGCCCGTTTCTGCCGCCGCTGCAATGCGGTGCCGCGCTTCCGGCCCTGAGGCTGGCCTTGCTCTGCTTTGCCGGCTATTGGCAGCTCATGACTGACATTTTGCCGCCGTGCCCCGAATGCGCTTCTGCCTATACCTATCAGGTGGATGCTTTGCTGATCTGCCCCGAATGCGCCCATGAGTGGGCCGTGGCAGAGGCCGCGGATGGCACACTGGAGGTGCGCGACAGCGTTGGCAATCTGCTGCAGGACGGCGACACGGTGACGGTGATCAAGGACCTGAAGCTCAAGGGCACGTCCTCGGTGATCAAGGTCGGCACCAAGGTGCGCGGCATCCGGCTGGTTGATGGCGATCACGACATTGACTGCAAGGTGCCGGGCGTCGGGCAGATCGGGCTGAAGTCGCAGTTCGTGAAGAAAGTTTCCGGCTAAGCGCTCATGCCATCTGGGTGATCCAGACCCCCAGCGCCATCACCGAGATCCCGGCGGCGCGGGTGAGGGTCAGGGGGCTGATCTGGGCGCCGAACAGGCCGAAATGGTCAATTGCGGCAGCGGAGATCAACTGGCCGATCAGCACGAAAAACACTGCGTTGCCGACGCCGAAATGCGGTGCCACATGGGTGATCGACAAGACGTAGAAGGCGACCAGAACGCCGGCCAGGAACAGGTGCTTGGGCGCGGCTGGGATTTTCACCAGCGCCTGCGGGCCTGCGATCAGAGCATAAAGGATGGTAGCAATCAGCGCGATCAGGAACAGCACCACGGCGGCAGAGGCCGGGGAGCCGATCAGCTTGCCCAGGGCGGCATTCAGCGCCGCCAGAACCGGAATGCCGAGCCCTGCGGCCAGCATGATGAGGGCGTAATGTGTCATGGCGTGCTCCCGCGTCTGTGCCTGGCTGGTTTTCGCCCATGGCAGCGGCTGGCGGCAAGCCCTACGTTGCGGCGCGGCGGCGGCGGGGTCACTGAAAAGTGTCTGGCCCGGCGTCTTGGCGCGGTGCTAGGCAGCCGGGGAGCCGTCATTTCTTCTTGAGCCGGAATGGTATTGCCGCAGCTGACCCGTCTGATCGCCATGGCCGCCGCAGGCTGCGTGCTGGGCTTGGCGGCGCCTGCCTGGGCCGGGGACGGGCTGCGGGTTGTGCGGGACTGCGCGCTTTGCCCGGAGCTGGTGGAGCTGCCTGGCGGGGTCTTTACCATGGGGTCGCCCGCGCTGGAGCCAGGACGGGGCGAAGATGAAGGGCCGCAGCATCAGGTGCGCATCAAGGCTGGACTGGCGGCAGGCCGGTTCGAGGTGACCTTTGACGACTGGCAGGCCTGCGCGGATGCGGGCGGCTGCGGGTATGTGCCAGGCGATGCCGGCTGGGGCCGGGGGCGCAACCCGGTCATTCATGTGAGCTGGGAGGACACCCGGGCCTATCTGGATTGGCTGACAGAGGTTACTGGCCACCGCTACCGCCTGCCAACCGAGGCGGAATGGGAATTCTTTGCCCGGGCAGGAACCGAAACCGCCTTTCACACCGGGGCAGCGCTGCCGGAGGGGGCGGCCAATGTCGATACCCGCAGCGCCGGCGACTTGCAGGCGCTGATGAGCGTGAAGGCGGTGGCGGCCGGGCAATACCCGCCCAATGGCTTTGGCCTGTACGATATCCACGGCAATGTGTCGGAATGGGTGCAGGATTGCTATGACGCCGGGGCCTATGCGTCTTTTGCCGCCTATCCGCAGGCGGTGCCCGGTGGGCCGGATTGCCGCCGCGTGGCGCGGGGCGGAACCTCGCATTACAGCGCGGCCTACGGGCGGTCGGCGAACCGCAGTTCCTTTGCGCCGCAGACCAGGTCGCTGGACATCGGCTTTCGCGTGGTCCGCAGCCTGCAGTAGGGCGCCGAGCCGGAATCCGGCGCGAATTCCGGCCATGAAAAATTGATTTTTCATGGCCGTTTTCATTGGATGAAAACGGCGGCGCGTCAGTCGCAGATGCCGGACAGCTCCGCCTCTTTCCACGGCAGGTAGACATCGCTTTCGCGGCTTTGCGGCAGCGGGCTGACGGGCATGGCGGCGGCCAGCATCCGGTGCAGGCGTTTGGTCCGCGGCGCCTGCGGGGCGAGGGCGCGGCAGCAGACGTATTCCTCGATGATGGCGCCCTGCTGTTCGAATCCGTAGGTGGCGAAATCGGGCTCTCCTTCGAGGTCAAAGAGATAGGGATCGCGGCTTTGCCCGTGTTCGGCGGCGGCGCGCAGCGGGTGGTAGCCGGTGCGCTTGCGGTTCTGCCATTGCCAGACATGGGTGGCCTCATGGGCCAGCAGCATCGCCTCGACCAGGTGCAGCTTGTCCGGATACTCCGGCAGGTAATTGTCCGCATACCAGGCGCGGACAAAGAAGATCCGGTTGAACAGGGCCACCGCAGCGGGAGAGGAGGTGACCACCTCCTCCTTGACCGGCGGCAGGATGCGTTCGCGGCAGGTGACGCGGGGGCGGGGCATGCGGCGGAAGGTGATGGCAGCGACCGGCGCGCCCTTGACGATGCGCACGCGGCTGGCATCCAGGCTTGAGCCGTGCAGCCCAGCCAGATAGGCGCGCTCGGTTTGCGTCAGCGGGCGGCCGCAGGCGCTGAGGATCAGCAGGGCGAGGAGCAGGCCGCGGATCATCCGGTCAGCAGCTCATCGCCAGCACGCGGCTGATTTCGGTGAGGGAGCGGCCCGATTGATCCATCCAGGTATTGAAGGCGGCCTGCACCGCCTTCATCGCGGTCTTGGAGGTTGCGGGTTTGTCGATCACGCCTTCAGCAATGAGGCGGGCGGTGACGTCCTGTGACAGGATGAAACTGTCGCGGCCGGCAAAGCGCATGGCGTATTGGCCGGTCATGCCGCCGAGGCGGGCGCCGCGTTTCTTGAGCATGTCCAGCAGTCCGATGTAATCGCTGGAGGGCCAGCCGCCGAGCACCTGGCCCGCGCCGCCCTCATCGCGCAGCTCCATCAGAAAGGCGGCGTTGGCGCGCACAGTGGCGAGCTTGGCGCCATTGCGGACCACGCGGGTGTCGCTGAGGATCTGGTCGAATTCGTCCTCGCTCATGAAGGCGCAGGCGCCGGGGTCGAATCCGTGGAAGACCTGTTCGAATCCGTCCCATTTGGCCTCGATCACTTTCCAGTTGAAACCGGCCTGGAAGATGCATTTGGTCATGGTGGCGAGCCAGCGGTCTTCGGGCAGATCCGTCACTTTCGGGCCGGGTTTGCTGAGCTTTTCCTCCAGCGCGGCGGGGCCGCCGTGGCGAGCGGCGGAAATGGCGTGGATCTCGTCAAAGCTGCGCATGGGCGACCTCTGGTGGCGGCCGGATCAGGTTAGCGGCGGGCGCGCAGCTCGACAATGGATTTGCCAAGCCGGAAGGGGGCGGCGAAGCTGACGAGGCAGAGCGCGATGATCTGCAGCACCAGGATATGGGCGTTGTCCTGCAGGAATTCCCATTCCTCCTTCAGGGTGGCGACATGGCCGATCAGGTCGTCATAGGCGCGGGCGATGATCAGGTAATCGCCGGCAATGGCAGGCACTTTGCGGCGGAGGTTGGCGACCGCTTCCTGGGCCGGGGCATCGAGGGAGGTGAACACCAGAAAGGCCTCGGGGTCGAAGGCGCTGGCCTGGGCCTGCATCTCCTGCATTTCGTCCCTGTCATCCTTGCTGCCGCCGAACAGGAAGCTGAGGCCGCGCAGGGGGGCGACTTCATCCGTCACGGCGATGAACAGGGGCAGTTCGGCGTTGCCCGCGGTGGAGGCGGAGAGGAATTCGACCTTTTCGCAAAGCACCGCGATGTCGGCGTCATAGGCGGGGTCGCAAAAGCGCAGGCGGAAGCGGGCGGCGTCGCGGTCGAAGGCTGCCGTGGCTGCATAGGCGATGTCGATCTGGCGTTCGAGCTTAGAGCTGTCGGCGGCGTAGATGCCGGAGATCACTGCCACCAGCGCGCCGAAGCCGCCCAGCACCACCCAGACCAGATCGGCCAGCTTCCAGGCCCGGTGGCCCGCCGGTTTGCGGAACAGGAAGGCGGTGCCGAGGAGGCCCGCACAGAAGAACAGCAGAAGCAGGGGCAGCTGATTGTCTGCGATGAAGGCCATGCCTGTCTCTCGTTGTTGTGATTGGCTGGCCTAACCATAGGAAGGGAAAGCGGTTTCAGGCAACAGCCCTCACGAAGCTGTCACCGGCGCGCAGGTATTGCCGGGCGGGGGCTGTCCCTGTCCGGTGGCTGGTTGTCCGGGGCCGGGTGGCCGTTATCTGCAAGGCCGTGTTGTGACGACCGGGGTTGAGGTGGCGGCGCCGCCAAGGACCCGAAGGGGCCAGAGGCGGAGGGCCGGGCAGGGGTGTGCTACGCCCCCGTGTCCGCTCGAAAGCTCTCATCTGCGGAAAACCCCTGCACCCTATGAAGGAGGTGGTCTTGGGGGTTCCCGTATCTCCTGGTGGTGCGGGATGTCAGTCCGCACCGGTTTGCCGCGACACCTGGGATCCTGACAGATCCGGGTTAAGGGCGCGCAAGCGGTGCGTGCGCTGAACGGGCAGGGTGCGCAACGGCTGCACGGGTCTTGTGCAACGGGGGGCATGGGGGAAAGACCGCGATGGGGAGGAACCAAAAAAGCCCTCAAGCCGTTCAGGCTCAAGGGCTTTTTATGGCTCCGGCGGTAGGGATCGAACCTACGACCAATTGATTAACAGTCAACTGCTCTACCGCTGAGCTACGCCGGAATGTGAGGCGTCGTATAGAATTTCCAACTTGTGCCGTCCAGAGGAAAATTTGCATTTCCTGCGATTTTTTTGCCGCCGCCGGCAGAGCCTAGGCGGGGGGCGGTTTGGCCAGCGACTGGCGGGTTACGATATGGGTGCTGATGCAGATGGAGCGGCCTGGCGAGCTGCCTTCAACCATGGCCACAAGCTCACGCGCGGCCTTGCGGCCCATTTCGCGGTGGGGCACGTGCACGGTGGTCAGGGCCGGGCTGACGATTCCAGCCAGTTCGATGTCGTCAAAGCCGGTGACGGAGACCTGCCCGGGCACTGATATGCCAAGCCGCTGCGCCTCGCGCAGGGCGCCTGCGGCCAGAACATCATTGCCGCACATCACAACCGTCGGGCGCGGGGTCAGGCGCATGAGGCGGCCAAAGGCTTCGGCGCCCTTGTCGATCTCATAGGGGGTTTCGATCAAGGTGAGCGCGCTGCTGTCAAGCCCGCAATCGTGCAGCGCCTGCCGCACTCCGGCAACGCGGGCCTGGGCGCGGTCGTTGCCCTCTGCCAGGCCGGAGATCATGGCGATGCGGCGGTGGCCTGCCGCCAGGACGGTTTGCGCCAGCTGGTGCATGGCGCCTGCGTTGCTGAAACCGACGGAGGGGCGCTGTGCCTCTGGCGTATAAGACCAGGCCACCAGCGCGGGAACCTGGTGGCGGTCCAGGTAGCCGTAGATCTGTTCGTCGCGGGCGTGGCCGATCAGCAGCAGCCCGTCGGCGCCGCGGGCCACGAGGGTGCGGATCTGCTCGCGTTCAGCTTCGGGGTCGTAGGCGGAGCTGGACACCAGCAGGGTATAGCCATCCTCGCGCAGCTGGTCCTGAAACGCCTGCAGGCCGCGGGCAAAGATGGCGTTGTCCATGGTGGGGATGATGGCGCCGATGGTGAAACTGCGTTTGGCGGCCATCACCCGGGCCGCGAAATTCGGGGTGTAGCCCAGTGATTCGACCGCCTCCAACACCCGCTGGCGGGTCGTCTCGATCACCCGGTCCGGTGAATTCAGGCAGCGCGACACCGTCGCCGTGGAAACGCCCGCCGCCTTGGCAACATCGTTAAGTGTCGGAGCTGTACGGGTTTTTCCCATGCGGTGCCTGCCTGTGATTTACCCACCGTCATAGCATAAAAAACCGGGTTTGCCATCCGGCCATGTAAGCGCTTGCATTGTTGATGTAAGCGCTTACAAATGGGGTTGGGATAACAATCAGGGATTTTCCGATGTTTCTCTGGGCTGCTGCTGCCGTCTTTGCCGTGTTCTTTGCCAATGTCGCCTTGGGCGCGTTTGGCGGCGGCGGCGTCCTGGGGGATGTCGGAGAGATGCTGGTTCTGTTTGCCGCCTCGGTCCTGTTCGTGGCGGCGATTCTGAAGCGCGAGGCTGACCATAAGAACAACAACGGCAGCTGACGGATCTTAAGGGAGGAAGACTATGACGAATGGCAAGGATGGGCTCAAATCTGCTGAGCGCCGGAATTTTCTGAAACTGGCCTCGGCCGGCTCTTTCACCGCGGCGCTGGTGGCCGGTGCGGGCGGGGTGCTGTGGTCGTCCGAGGCGGCTGCGCAGACCGCCAAGGAAGAGAAGGAGCGCGAGCGCGCGGCGGAGCATATCATGACGGTTGCCACGGCTTACGTGCTGGGCGCATCGCGCAGCTATCCGATCATGCAGCTGGATCTGAAGGAGAACATCCAGAACGCCACCAATGGCAAGATCTATGTCAAGCTGGCTCCGGGCGGGCAGCTGGGTGCGGGCGGCGCATTGGTGCAGAAGGTGCAGGGCGGCACCATTCAGGCGGCGCAGCATTCGCTGTCGAATTTTGCCCCCTTCGCCTCCACCGTCGACCTGATCAACATGCCCTATCTCTGCGGTTCCAATCAGCGGTTCACCAATCTGGTGAACTCGGATTTCTGGAAAACCGAAGTCCATCCCAAGGTGGAGGCCAACGGGTTCAAGGCGCTGTTCTATGTGAATATCGACCCCCGTGTGGTGGCGGTGCGCAAGGGCGGCAATGCGGTGATGTCGCCGGGCGATATGGCGGGTGTGAAATTCCGGGTGCCGGGATCGAAGATGCTGCAGCAGTATTACCGCATGGTCGGTGCCAACCCGACGCCGGTGGCCTGGGGCGAGACGCCGTCGGCCATCAAGCAGGGGGTGGCGGATGCGCTCGATCCGTCGGTCGGGGCGCTTTATGTCTTTGGCTTCAAGGATATCCTCAGTCATGTGACATTCACCCAAGCGGTGCCGGACAGCCAAGTTTATTCCTGCAATTTGGAATGGTTCAATTCATTGCCTGCCGATGTGCAGGACGGTGTGATGTGGGGGTCGGAAATGACCGCGCATCAGAACCTGTCCAAAGTGCCCTCGGCCCGGGCCTACGCGATGGCAGAACTGGCCAAGGCCGGTGTCGCGTTCCATGCCCTTAGCGATGATCAGCTGGGCGAGTGGAAAGAGGCCGGCGGCTATCAGCGCAGCGAATGGGATGCCTTCAAGACTGAGCTGGCAGGGTCGATGGACAATTTTGCCAAGCTGGAGGAGGCAGCGGGCACGCAGGGCAAATACTTCGTCCACGACGCCTGAGCCGCAGAGGGCTGGGGCGCCGCCGGACGGCGCCCGCCCTTCTTTTTGACAGCCGCCTTCGCAACAGCCCGCCGGGCTGGCCGCGGGGGTGTGCCTGAACCCCGGGAATGGCAATGCATATCCTGAGAACCATAGACAAGAATGCAGAGCGCTGGCTGCTTCTGGTGTTCTACGTGATGCTGGTCATCACCATGGCAATCGAGGTGATCCGGCGCGAGCTGTTTGCCTTCTCCTCGATCTGGGGTGAGGAGATCGTCCGCTATTCCTTTATCTACCTGGCCTGGATCGGCGCCGCAGCAGCGGTCAAGGAACGCGCGCATATCCGCATTGATGTGCTGATGCATTACCTCGGGCCACGCCCCAAGGCACTGCTTTATATCTTTGGCGATCTGGTGATGTTCATTGTCGCCCTGGTGGCGCTTTACTGGTCGTTCGAGACGGTTCTGGTCTCGGCCAAGTTCGGATCGGTTAGCCATGGGCTGCGGGTGTCGATGGTCTGGTTCCTGATGGCGGTGCCCGCGGGATTCGCCCTGATGATTTGGCGCCTGCTGCAATCCTTCCTGCGCGACTGGCGCAGCCTTCGCGACGGCACGCCCGTCTTTGAAGGCGACAAGCTGTTTGATTGAGGGGCCTTGGCCGATGCTGTGGAATTCACTCAATCAAACGGTCGAGCTGGGCTGGGATTTCTATCTGCCGGTGATCCTGTTTGTGGCGCTGATTGCGCTGGCGGTGCCGGTCTGGGCCGCTATCGGTGCGGCGGCGATCACCATGCTGGTGATGTCGGGCGACCTGCCGCTCAGCGCCATCGGCGAGAGCCTGTTCACCGGTATAGATGCCTTTGCGCTGACCGCGGTGCCCTTGTTCATCCTGACCGGCGACGTGCTGGTGCGGACTGGGCTCAGCAAGAAGTTCCTGGATGTGGCCGAGGCGCTGACCTGCTGGACGCGGGGCGGTTTCGGCTCTGCCACGGTGCTGGTCTGCGGGATGTTCGCGGCGATTTCCGGCTCTGACGCCGCCGGCGCTGCTGCCGTCGGGCGGATGACTATCGCGCGGCTGGTCGAAAGCGGCTATCCCCGCCCATACGCCTGCGCGCTGGTGGCAGCGGGCGCCTGCACCGGCATCCTGATCCCGCCCTCCATCGCCTATATCATCATCGGCCTGGTGCTGGGGATTTCCGCCTCCACGCTGTTTCTGGCGGCGCTGATCCCGGGGCTGGCCATCCTGGTGTCGATCCTGATCACCAATATCATCATGAACCGGCTTTATACCTATGAGACCGGCGGCAATATGGGGCTAGGCGAGTGGCTGGGCAACCTGGGCCACGCGCTGAAATCCGGCTGGTATGCCTTCATCGTGCCGGGCATCATCTTCTATGGCATCTTCTCCGGCCGGCTGACCCCGACCAAGGCCGGCGCCACCGCGGTTGTCGTCACCATCGGGATGGGCTTCCTGCTCGGTACGCTACGGCTTTCGGACTTCCCGGCGATGCTGGTCAGCTCAGCCAAGGTGAACGGGGTGATCCTGCCGATCATCGCCTTCTCCGCCCCGCTGGCCGAGGCGCTGGCCATCATGGGCGTGCCGCAGGGGTTTGTGACCGCGGTGACTGGGCTGACCGATGATCCGGCGATGCTGATCCTTCTGATGATCTGCATCCTGATCGCGGCGGGCTGCGTGATGGAGACGACACCGAACATCGTGATCCTGGCGCCGATCCTGAAGCCCTTGGCGGACAACATCGGCATGAACGAAATCCAGTTCTGCATTATGATGATCACCGCACTGGGGGTTGGCTTCATCACCCCGCCGCTGGGCCTCAACCTGTTTGTCGTCTCCGGAATCACCGGCGAGTCCATTCTCAAGATCGCCGCCCGCGCCGTGCCCTTTGTTCTGACCATGCTGATCGTGGTGCTGATGATCGCCTACATCCCGCCGATCTCAACCACGCTGCTTCCTGATATCTACAAGTAGGACCCCCTGAAAATGACCCGAGAATACCTGAAAAAGGCTGCCCTGACCCCTAAATCGGATGCCTCTGAGACCCATAAGATCGTGCAGGGCATTCTGGACGATATCGAGGCGGGCGGCGATGCCAAGGCGCTGGAGTACGCCGCCAGGTTCGACAAGTACGAGGGCAACGTGCTGCTGACGGCGGAGGAGATCGAGGCCGCCTGCGCGCTGGTGCCGGAGAAGCTGAAGGCAGATATCCAGTTCGCCCACGACAATGTGCGCCGCTTTGCCGAGCTGCAAAAAAGCACAGTGCATGATGTGGAAACCGAAATCTCCCCCGGGTTCGTCACCGGGCAGAAGGCGATCCCAGTGGATGCGGCGGGCTGCTATGTGCCGGGCGGGCGCTACAGCCATATTGCCAGCGCCATCATGACCGTGACCACTGCCAAGGTGGCGGGCTGCAAGCACATCACGGCCTGCTCCCCGCCGCGCCCGGGTGTGGGCGTGGCCCCAGCCATCGTCTATGCCGCCCATATCTGTGGCGCCGACAAGATCATGGCGATGGGCGGCGTGCAGGGGGTTGCTGCGATGACCTTTGGCCTCTTTGGCCTGCCCAAGGCCAACATCCTGGTCGGCCCTGGCAACCAGTTCGTGGCCGAGGCCAAGCGGATCCTGTTCGGCCGCGTCGGCATCGACATGATTGCAGGCCCCACCGACAGCCTGATCCTGGCCGACAGCACCGCGGATGCGCATATCGTCGCCACCGATCTGGTGAGCCAGGCAGAACATGGCTACAACTCCCCGGTCTGGCTGGTGACGGACAACCGCACCCTGGCGGATGAAGTCATGCGGCTGGTTCCCGGCTATATCGACGAGCTGCCCGAGGTGAACCGCGAGAATGCCACCGCAGCCTGGCGCGACTATGCCGAGGTGATCCTGTGCGCGGACCGCGAGGATATGGCGGCCTGTTCCGATGAATACGCACCTGAGCACCTGACCGTGCAGGCCGCGGATCTGGACTGGTGGCTGGAACGGCTCACGTGCTACGGCTCGCTGTTTTTGGGCGAGGAGACCACGGTCTCTTACGGCGACAAGGCGGCTGGCACCAACCACGTGCTGCCGACCTCGCGCGCGGCCAGCTATACCGGCGGCCTCAGCGTCCACAAATACATGAAGATCGTTACCTGGCAGCGCGCCACCCGCGAGGGCTCCAAGCCGGTGGCAGAGGCCACGGCGCGGATTGCCCGGCTGGAGGGGATGGAAGGCCACGCCCGCGCGGCCGATGTGCGGCTGGCCAAGTATTTCCCTGATGAAACCTTTGACCTGACGGCCAATGGCTGACCCGCGCACCCTGTTTGATCTGGCAGGCCGGACCGCCTGCATCACCGGCGCCAGCTCTGGTCTGGGGCGGCGCGCGGCCACCACGCTGGCCGCTGCTGGGGCGCGGGTGGTTGCGGTGGCGCGGCGGGCGGAGGCCTTGGAGAGCCTCTGTGTGGAGATCGGGCCTGCTGCTGCGCATGCCGTGGCGGATGTTGCGGACCGCAACGGGCTGGAGGCGCTGGCCGCAGCGGTTTCTGCGCCTTTCGGGGCGCCGGATATCCTGGTGCATGCGGCGGGTATCAATACACGCCAGCCTGCGGATGAGGTGACGATTGCGGAATGGGACAAGACGCTGGCGCTGAACCTCTCGGCGCCCTTCTTCCTCAGCCAGGCACTGGTACCGGCGATGAAGGAGCGGGGCTGGGGGCGGATCGTGAATTTCGCCTCGCTTCAGACTGCGCGGGCCTTTCCCGGCGGCATTGCCTATGGCGCCAGCAAGGGCGGGATCGGCCAGCTGACCCGCGCCATGGCAGAGGCCTGGTCGCCGCATGGCATCACCGCCAACGCAATCGGGCCGGGGTTCTTTCCGACCGAGCTGACCCATGCTGTTTTCGAAGATGAGGCGCGCGCCGCCCGCAACGCTGCGCAGACCTGCATCGGCCGCAATGGGCGGCTGGAGGATATCGACGGGCCGCTGCTGTTCCTATGCTCGGAGGCGTCGGCCTATGTCACTGGACAAATCCTGATGGTTGACGGGGGGTTCACGGCGAAATGAAAGCCTTGGTTTATGAAGGGGTTGAGGCGCTGGCCTTCCGCGACGTGCCGATGGCAGCGGGCCGGGACGGTGAGCATCTGATCCGCATCCGCGCCTCCGGCATCTGCGGCTCGGACATGCATGCCTACCTGGGCCATGACAACCGCAGGCCCGCACCGCTGATCCTGGGGCATGAGGCCGCTGGCGTGATCGAGGAGGGACCGCAGGCGGGCCGCCGGGTCACGATCAACCCGCTGGTGACCTGCGGCAGTTGCGCGGCCTGTGCATCGGGGCGCGAAAACCTCTGCGCCAGCCGCCAGATTATCTCGATGCCCCCGCGTGAAGGCGCCTTTGCCCAGTTCGTGGCGATGCCGGAGCTCAACCTGGTGACCGTGCCGGAGAAGGTGCCGCTGGAAAAGGCCGCGTTGGCGGAACCGCTGGCCGTCAGCTGGCACGCCGCCCGGCTGGCGCTGGAGGCGTTGCATCCGGACACGGAGCGCCGCGCGCTAGTGATTGGCGGCGGTGCCATCGGTCTGGCGGCTGCATTGGCGCTCAGGGCGATGGGGGTGGCGGAGGTGACCATCCAGGAGCCGAACGAAGCGCGCCGGGACTACCTGAGCAACCATTGCGGCCAGCAGGCGGTGGAGGAGTTTCAGGGCATGGTGCCGCTGGTGGTCGATGCCGTGGGCTATGCTGCCACCCGTGCTGCGGCCTCTGCCGCGGCGGCGCCCGGCGGGGTGATTGCCCATGTCGGATTGGGCGAGGACAGCGGAGGCCTGGATATCCGCCGCATGACGCTGCAGGAAATCACCTTCATCGGCACCTACACGTATACGGCACAGGATTTCCGCGACACTGCGCAGGCGATCTTTGACGGCCGTCTTGGCCCGCTGGACTGGCCTGAGCAGAGGCCGCTGACGGACGGCGCGGCCGCCTTTCGCGACTTGCGGTCCGGCGCGGTGGCGGCGCCCAAGATCATCCTCGATCCCTGGGCCTGACCCCCGATGCCCGAGAAATTGGAGAGAACCCATGTATGACAATATCCTGGTTGCCATGGCCCTGGACCATGGGGTTTCCGGAACAACGCTGAGGGCGGCAGCCACCCTGTGCAACCCGGGCGGCCAGATCACCGCGCTGCATGTCTATGAGCCGCCGCACAGTTCGGTTACCGCCTATCTGGATGAGGACACCGTGCGCGAAGGCTTTGACAAGGCCCGCGAGGCGCTGGCCGCCAAAACCGCAGGCCACGGCAATGTCACGGCGAAGATCGTCAAGGGGCGATCCTACCGCGCCATCATCGAATACGCGGAAAAACACGGCGTGGACTGTATCGTTGCCGGCTCCCACAAACCGGGGCTCAGCGACTTTTTCCTGGGCTCGACAGCGGCCCGCGTGGTCCGCCACGCGCCTTGCGCGGTGCATGTCTGCCGTACCTCCTGACTCCGAAACACGACCTCCGAAGCAAAGGCGACCGACCATGAACATAGACAAGAGGATCGCTGACGATCTGGCCGCCAATGGCGTCTCCTTCGTCACGACCGTGCCCTGCAAGCAGCTGGCCGGAGTGATCGAGGAGATCGACCAGCGCGACGACATCTTCCACATCCCCTCCAACAAGGAGGATGAGGGCATGGGCCTGTGCGCCGGCGCTTGGATGGGCGGCAAGCGCCCGGCCATCATTATGCAGAACACCGCCATCGGGGTGACGATCAACACACTGGCAACGCTGATCCAGTATTACCGGATGCCGCTGCCGATGCTGATCTCGTACCGGGGCGAATTGCGCGAGCCCGTGGCCTGCCAGGTTGAAATGGCGGTGCATACCAAGGCGCTGCTGACGCAGCTCAACATCCCCACCTACCACTTCCACTGGCAGCGGGATGTGGAGGAGCTGGACAACATCCTGAAATACACTTTCATGTGCAACAAACCCGTTGCCATCCTGACTGACGCCAATTTCTGGGGAGGCTATGGCGACCAATGATCCGTTCCGAAATCCTGAAAGAGATCGCGCCCATCCTGCGGGACCAGCTGGTGGTCTGCAACATCGGCATCCCGTCGCAAGAGCTGCACGCAATCGACGACCAGCCCACCAATTTCTACATGCTGGGCACAATGGGGTTGGCGTCCTCCATCGGGCTGGGCCTCGCGCTGGCGCAGCCCAAACCGGTGATTGTGATCGACGGCGACGGCTCGATCCTCACCAACCTCGGCACCTTGCCCACCATCGGCAACAACGCGCCCGGGAACTACATCCTGATGATCATCGACAACGGCTCCTATGGCTCCACCGGCGATCAGCCGACCTATACCAGCCGGCGCACCGATCTGGCGGGCATGGCCCGCTCGGCCGGCTGTGCCCGGGTGGTGGAGGTGCAGGACAAGGACACCGGCCCGGCGCTGGAGGATGCGCTGGCAAGCGGCGAGCCGACGGTGCTGGTGGTCAAATGCGACAGCGGCAACGCCAGGATGCCGGTGATCACGATGGATCCGGTGGTGATCCGCGACCGCTTCATGAAGGCCGTGGCCGGCTGATGGGCGCAGGCGCCATCCATTCGGCTGAGGATGCCCGCCGCCTGGCCCGGCGGCGGCTGCCGTGGATGGTGTTTGACTATATCGACGGCGCCGCCGGGCAGGAAACCGGCGCGGCGCGCAACCGCGCGGCCCTGGACGCGATCACCCTGCGGCCCCGCATCCTGCGCGATGTCAGCCGGCGCTCGCTGGCCACGCAGGTCTTTGGCGCCGGGGCGGACCGGCCCTTCGGAATTGCCCCCATGGGCATGTGCAACCTTGCAGCCCCCGGCGCCGATCTGATGCTGGCCCGGCTGGCGGCGCGCTACCGGGTGCCGCATGGGGTCTCCACCGTCGCCTCGACCCCGCTGGAGGACATCCTGGAGGCGGCAGAGGGCTATGCCTGGTTCCAGCTCTATTTCAGCGGCGACGGCAGCGGCACCTTCAAGCTGGCGGAGCGCGCCCGCGCGGCCGGGTACCAGACGCTGGTGCTGACGGCCGATGTGCCCGAGGTCGGCCGCCGCCCGCGGGAATTGCGCCACGGGTTCAAGATGCCGTTCCGGATCGGCCCGCGGCAGTTCCTCGATTTTGCCCTGCATCCGCGCTGGTCGCTGGCCACCCTGCTGAAGGGCAGACCGGAGATGGCGAATTTCGCGATGGAGGGCTATGACTTTGACCGCACCGAAAGCCGGGCGCGGGCCACCTGGGACACGCTGGCCCGGCTGCGCGATCTGTGGCCCGGCAGGCTGGTGGTGAAAGGGGTGCTGGATGCCGGGGACGCCCGGCGGCTGGTGTCTGCCGGCGTGGACGCCATCCAGGTGTCCAGCCATGGCGCCCGCCAGATGGAGGCGGCGCCGGCGCCGGTGGAGATGCTGGCCCGGATCCGCGCCGCGCTGGGGCCGGAATACCCTGTGTTCTACGATAGCGGCATCCGCTCTGGCGAGGATGTGCTGAAGGTGCTGGAGGGCGGCGCGGATTTCGTGTTCCTGGGCCGCATCCTGCAATTTGCCATCGCCGCCGCGGGGGAGGCCGGGCTGCACCGGCTGTGGGAGGCGCTGAGCGAGGAGCTGAGCATAGCCATGGCCCAGACCGGGCGGGTGGCGATCGCCAGAGGCGGCACACCGGACGCGCCTGGGAGCGCAGCCGGAGGCCGTTGACGGCAGTGGCTGCGCGGAAGGAAGGCGGGCCCAACGGTGCGAGCGTTTGAGGTTTGGACGGGCGGAGCCCAGTTTGACCGGGTCGCTTGCGGCCCGGTCTGCGCCTGCCTGCCCGTCAAACCGGAGGTTTGCCTCCGGCAAAGCGCACAGGCGCATTCGCGCCAGCCCAGGCAGTCGCCGACCTAGCGGTGGATGCCTCCCCTCTCGGCGGCAAAGCCGCCTGCCGGGCAGGGGGCGGGAGTATTTGGGGAAGGTGAATGAAGGGGCGGTGCGCACTTTTGGGACGTGGCGCGCAGCGGCACGGCCCGCGCCTGACCTTCCCCCCGGGAAGGCGCTTCACGCCTCCCCAAGGTCAGGTGCGGGCCTTGTGTCGCTTAGAAAATGCTCTTACGAAAGCAATAGAACAAAACAGAGAGATTGTAGCGGTAGGCATATTTGATTGAGCTCATAGTAAATTGGAACGGTTGGGGTGCTTCAGGGACCCTGCTTTCGCTGATAGGGCTAATCTTTTCGCTGCTCGCTTTTTTGAGTGCGAACCGAGCCAAAAGAGCAGCGGAAGCGGCAAAGATGAGCGTCGATAACCTTGATGCGACTTCGGAAATTTCTATTTGTCTGCGAAAACTGAGAGAAGCAAAACAGTGTGTCGAACATGAAAATTGGCCACTGGCCTCTTACTTGATTGAAGATGTCTGCGAAAAGTTGTCAGGCCTGTGTAGCGCAGAAAGAGTGCTTCTACAGAACACCGAGCGAGAGGCCCTGAGTGGGAAAGTAGAACACCTCAAGGCTGTCGCAACCTCTTTGGATCGTGCCAAAATCAATGGAAAAGTCTCGTCAACGAAGATAGGCGAAACTCTTCGAACCGTGTTCATAGATCTCTCAAGTATGCAGAGAAAGGTCAGAGACAATGCCTAACGTTGTTACACGCGACAAGTGGTATCAACTTACTAAAAAGTTGCTGGAGCAGACGCGTTCAGGAAAGATGTCGTGGGATGTCGACATCTATTCGGGGCAAGTCATGGCACCAGTTGGATCACATAACATTTGTTTGTCATCTGATGAAGACACTGACGATTTCTTTGTGAGAGTTGAAGACAGGTTCGAAGCCGTTGTCGATCGGTTCAGCACTAAAGACTACGAAACTCACGAGTATGAAGAACGTCAAAAAATAAAAGAACTGTTTGTGGAAGCGCGGCGCTCTGCAACAAACGCAGATGCCGCGATAGACGAAATTCTAGACGCCTTAGGCGATTAACTCAAACATCCAGCTCCTCCACGAACTTCGCGTTTTCCTGGATATACTGGAAGCGGAGCTCGGGTTTCTTGCCCATCAGGCGCTCAACCAGGTCGCCGGTCTCGCCCGGTTCGTCCTCGTCGATGGTGACACGGATCAGCTTGCGGGTCGCCGGGTCCATCGTGGTCTCCTTCAGGTCCTTGGCGTCCATTTCGCCAAGACCCTTGAAGCGGCTCACATCGATCTTGCCCTTGCCGCCCAGGCCCTTTTCCAGCCAGGTGTCGCGCTCGGCCTCGTCCAGGCAATAGACGCGCTTGGCGCCTTGGGTCAGGCGGAACAGCGGCGGGCAGGCGAGGTAGAGGTGGCCGCCGTCAATCAGCGGGCGCATCTGGGTGAAGAAGAAGGTCATCAGCAGCGAGGCGATGTGGGCGCCGTCGACGTCCGCGTCGGTCATGATGATGATCTTGTCATAGCGCAGATCGTCGAGGTTGAACTTGGTGCCAAGGCCGACGCCAAGCGCCTCGCAGAGGTCGTTGATTTCGGCGTTTGAACCCAGCTTGTTGGAGGCGGCGCCCAGGACGTTCAGGATCTTGCCCTTGAGCGGCAGCAGCGCCTGGTTGGTGCGGTTGCGCGCGCCCTTGCCGGAGCCGCCCGCCGAGTCGCCCTCGACGATGAACAGCTCGGTGCCGGAGCGGTCCTTGGAGGTGCAGTCCGTCAGCTTGCCGGGCAGGCGCAGCTTCTTGGTGGCGGATTTGCGCTGGGTCTCTTTCTCCTGCTTGCGGCGCAGGCGTTCCTCGGCGCGCAGGATCAGGAAATCGAGGATGGCGCCGGCCGATTTGGTGTCGGCGGCCAGCCAGTTGTCGAAGTGGTCGCGGACCGAGTTTTCCACCATCTTGTTGGCGGCCTCGGTCGACAGGCGGTCCTTGGTCTGGCCGACGAAGGCGGGGTCGGCGATGAAGCAGGAGACCAGCGCGCAGCCGCCCGCCATCAGGTCGTCGCGGTTGATCTGGCCTGCCTTCTTGTTGCCGACCAGTTCGCCGTAAGCCTTGATGCCCTTGAGGATCGCGGCCCAGAAGCCGGTGACATGGGTGCCGCCCTCCGGTGTCGGGACGGTGTTACAGTAGGACTGGGTGAAACCGTCGCGCGAGGGCGTCCAGTTGATCGCCCATTCCACGTAACCCGGCTCGCCGAACTTCTCGCGGAACTCGACCTTGCCGGCAAAGGGCACGTCTGCGTAGACGGAGGATTTGCCGAGCACCTCTGTCAGGTAGTCCTTGAGGCCGCCGGGGAAGTGAAAGGTGGCCTCGGTCGGGGTTTCGCCGTCGTCGATTTCCGATTTCCAGCGGATTTCGACGCCGGAGAACAGGTAGGCCTTGGAGCGCACCAGCGTGAACAGGCGCTTGGGCTTGAAGCGGTGGTGTCCGAAGATTTCCTCGTCGGCGTGGAAGGTCACAAAGGTGCCGCGTTTGTTGGGGGCGGCGCCGATTTTCTCCACCCCGCCCAGCGGCAGCCCGCGGGAGAAGCGCTGCTCAAACAGCTCCTTGTTCTTGGCCACTTGCACGACCATGGAATCTGAGAGCGCGTTCACAACCGAGGAGCCGACGCCGTGCAGGCCGCCGGAGGTCTGGTAGGCCTTGCCGGAGAACTTGCCGCCTGCGTGCAGGGTGCAGAGGATCACCTCAAGCGCGGATTTGTCTGGGAACTTGGGGTGCGGGTCGATCGGGATGCCGCGGCCGTTATCCGAGATAGTGACGGCGTAGTCGGCGTGCAGCGTCACCTCGATGCGGTTGGCGTGGCCTGCCACAGCCTCGTCCATCGAGTTGTCGAGGATTTCCGCCACCATATGGTGCAGCGCGCGCTCATCGGTGCCGCCGATATACATGCCGGGGCGCTGGCGGACCGGTTCGAGGCCTTCCAGAACCTCGATAGAGGACGCGTCATAGGTTTCCGATGCAGGCGTGCTGAGGAGGTCGTCGGCCATGTGCGGGAGCTGCTCTTCCTTGGTGTTGATTGACGCCCATTATGGCAGGTGTTGGGGCCGGGTGGAAGAGGGACGCAAGGGGCTGTGGATAAGGCGGCCCTGCCGTGGCAGGGCGGGAAGTTATCAATCCATCGAAGATAAGTTCCGGTTATCCGGGTGCGGCGATATTTTCCGTGCGGCACAAGGACCTGCGGGCTACACCTCCTCCAGCGGCAGGCAGGAGGAGGGCGCGCGGTGGCTGAGAAGGGGATCAAGACGCAGGACTGGGCGGCGTTCCGGGCCGAGGCGCAGCGGATGCTGGAGGCGGCGCTGGACCAGATGCAAGAGGCGGCGGAGCGCCCGTGGCAGCCAGTGCCGGAAGACATTGATGCGCGCTATGCGGTGACGGCGGAGGCGCGCGGGCCGCAGGAGACCGTGGACCGGATCATCGAGGACGTGCTGCCCTATCATGGCGGCAATATTCATCCGCGGTTCTGGGGCTGGGTGCAGGGCTCGGGGCTGGCCTCGGACCTGATCAGCTCTCTGGCGGCGGCGGCAGTCAATGCCAATATGGGCGGCCGAGATCACGGTGCGAACTACATGGAGCGCGCCGTGGTCGATTGGACCCGCCGCAAGATGGGGATGCCCGAAGGGGCCAGCGGTATTCTGATGACTGGGACGTCGCAGGCGACAGTGATTGCCTTTCAGGCAGCGCGGCTGCGGGTGCTGAAGGATCTGCGCAAGCAGGGGCAGGGCGCGGTGCGGCTGACCGCCTATGCGGGCGAGGGCGTCCATAACGCGACGCTGAAGGCGGTGGAGCTGCTGGGCATCGGCTCGGACAACCTGCGCAAGGTGCCGCTGGCGGAGGGCAAGCTGGACTGCGCGGCCTTGGCCCGGATGGTGGCAGAGGACAAAACCGCGGGGGCGGTGCCCTTCCTGGTGGTCGGCAATGCGGGCACCGTGGACCTGGGGCTGTTTGATGATCTGAATGCCTTGGCCGATGCGGCGGCGGATCTGGGGCTGTGGCTGCATGTGGACGGGGCCTTTGGCGCCTGGACGCGGATTGCGGCGAAGCCTTACCGGTCGCTGAGTGACGGGATCGGGCGGGCCGACAGCATCGCGCTCGATTTCCACAAGTGGATGTATGTGGGCTATGACTGCGGCATGGCGCTGCTCCGCAATGAAGACGAGCACCGGGCGGCCTTTGCGGCGCGGCCTGCCTATCTGGAAGGCGCCGAGCGCGGGCTGGCGGGCGGTGAGCCGTGGTTCTGCGATTACGGCATCGACCTGAGCCGCGGCAACCGGGCGCTGAAGGTGTGGACGGCGTTGGAGACCTATGGCGAGGCGGCCTTTTCCGAAGCGATCACCGGCAATTGCGAACTGGCGGCGTTCATGGCGGCGGAGGTGGAGGCGCAGCCCCGGATGGAACTGGGGGCGCCGGTGGTGTCGAACGTCTGTGTCTTCACCGCGCGCAGCGATCTGGCGCCGGACGCGCAGTCAGAGGTGAACGCGCATATCGCCCAGACCCTGCAGGAAAGCGGCGAGGCGGTGTTTTCGACCACCCGCGCTGGCGGCCGGGTAATGCTGCGCGCCGCCATTACTAACCACCGCAGCCGGGAGGCGGATGTTCGGGCGGCCATTGCCGCGGTAGCGCGGGAGGCCGCCGGTGCAGGATGAGCCCCGCGCCTGCCTGGGCGGGCGCGGTGCGGAACCGGGATACCTGGCATCCGGCGGGAGAGGGATACCAACAATGCGCCAAGCGGAACCGTGGAGCGCGCCTGCCCAGGCAGGCAGGCGCGGGGCGGCGATGCCGCGAGGTGGAGCATCTGTGACGTTCGGTTCCATCTTCCCGTCTGGGCAGAAGCCGCTACTTTGCCGGGCAAACAATCAGGGAGAGGCGCATGGCCTGGATCAGGACGGTTCCGTTTGAAGAGGCAACCGGCAAGCTGAAAAAGCTCTATGAGCGGGTGACCGGGCCAGGGGGCAATGTCGACAACATCATGATGGTGCATTCGCTGCGGCCGCATTCGATGGAAGGCCATATGGCGATCTACAAGAATGTGCTGCACCACAGCGGCAACAAGATCCCCAAGTGGTTCCTGGAGGTGCTGGGGGTCTGGGTTTCGTCCTTGAATGACTGTGCCTATTGCGTCGAGCATCACTTTGCCGGGCTGCAGCGGCTCTTGGGCGACGAGGCGCGCGGTCTGGCGGTGCGGGCGGCGATCGAGGCGCGCGAGCCGCAGGCCGCGCCGCTGGCGCCTGCGCAGATCCTGGCGATGGGTTATGCCCGCAAGCTGACCGAGGCGCCCGCCAGTGTGACGGAGGCAGATGTTGCGGCGCTGCGGGAGGCTGGATTTGACGATGGAGAGATCCTGGAGATCAATCAGGTGACGGCCTATTTCTCCTATGCCAACCGGACGGTGCTGGGGCTGGGATGCTCCACTAAGGGGGATGTGCTGGGGCTGAGCCCGAACAACTCGGAAAACCCGGACGACTGGGGGCATAAATAGGGGCGCTGCCCCTCGGCCCGGGCGGGCCTCACCCCGGAGTATTTGAGACCAGAAAGAAGCAGGCGGCCCGTTGGGCCGTCTTTTTGGTGCGCGAATGGCGTATCTTTTGATGCAGGTCAGCGCGGGGCGGAGGCGGGGCCTGTATGGTTGCGGCGCAGATTGAAAGAAGGAGATTTTGATGGACGCCGCAGCAGATAAGATCGTGAACAGCGCCGCAGCGCAGATGCCTGCAAAAACCGCCGGGGAGGCCCGTGGACCCAGTGCCGAGGACATCCGCCGGGCGTTTGAGAGCGGTGAGTACCCGTACCCGAAGAAGATGGCCCGCAAGGCCTATGAGGCGGAGAAGGCGCGGCTGCAGGCGGAGCTCTTGAAGGTGCAGCTGTGGGCGCAGGAGACCGGCGGGAAATTCGTGATGCTGTTCGAGGGCCGCGATGCGGCGGGCAAGGGCGGCACCATCAAGCGGTTCACCGAACACCTGAACCCGCGGTCGGCCCGGGTGGTGGCGTTGAACAAGCCCTCGGACGAGGAGCGCGGGCAATGGTATTTCCAGCGCGACGTGCGGCATCTGCCGACCAGCGGCGAGATTGTGTTCTATGACCGGTCCTGGTACAACCGGGCGGGTGTGGAGCGGGTGATGAGTTTCTGCGAACCCAATGAGTACCTGGAATTCATGCGCCAGGCGCCGGAGTTTGAGCGGATGCTGGTGCGCTCCGGCATAAGGCTGTACAAATACTGGTTCTCGGTCACTCAGAAAGAGCAGAAGCGGCGGTTTGTCTCGCGCGAGACCGATCCGCTGAAACAGTGGAAGCTGTCGCCGATCGACAAGGCCTCGCTTGGCAAATGGGATGACTACACCGAGGCCAAGGAGGCGATGTTCTTTTACACCGATACCGCGGACGCGCCCTGGACGGTGATCAAGTCGAACTGCAAGAAGCGCGCGCGGCTGAACTGCATGCGGCATTTCCTGGCCTCGCTGGACTATCCGGGCAAGGATCCGGAGATCGCGCGGGCACCGGATCCGCTGATTGTCGGCCAGGCGCATCATGTGATCCACCAGTCCGATCACATCCTGGGCAAGGCACTGCATCCGGAGAACAGGGCGCGCTGATCCTTGCCGGCGTGCGGTCTCGCGCTTGCGGCGCCGTGCAACGGGGCGTAGGTCTTTTGGCATGAATCATCTTGTTCCTTTGCTGACGCTCGCGCTGCTGGCCCCGCAAGGCGCCGTGGCGCATCCGCATATCTTTGTCGACACCGGGATGAAGCTGGTGGTCTCGGACGACGGACAGCTGCAGGCGGTGGAGATCACCTGGGCCTATGATGAGTTCTATTCGTTGCTGATCTTTGAGGACCGGGGGCTGGACAGTGATTTTGACGGCAGCCTGACGGGGGAGGAACTGGCGCAGCTGCAGGGGTTCGATCTGGCCTGGAGCGAGGGGTTTCAGGGCGACACCTATCTGACGCTGGCGGGCGAGGCGCTGGGCCTGGGCGCGCCGGAGCATCTGTCGACCAAGGTGAAGGACGGGCGGATCACCACCCGACACCGGCGGGTTCTGACACAGCCGCAGGCCGCGGACGGCGTGGTGATCAAGGCCTATGATCCGACCTATTACACCGCCTACACGGTGAACCAGGGGCTGGAGGTCAGCGGCGGCTGTCAGAGCAGCATCACTCCGCCCAATCTGGACCAGGCCTATACCCTGGTGGAAGAGCTGCTCTATGCGATGCCGGCGGAGCAGGCAGAGGAGGCCTATCCGGAGGTTGGGGAGGCCTTTGCCGATACCGTTCGCTTGAGTTGCGGCGTGTAAGGTGAAGATTTTATTAACAATATCAGCGCTGGGCGTGGCCGCCTTGGCCGTGTGGCTCTGGGGCTTTGGCGGTGCCGGAGCGGTGTCCCTGTGGGCAGCAGAAGGTCAGCGCGAGGCGCAGAACGCGATGGCGCGGGGCTTGCGCGCCTTACGTGCGGGGGAGCCTGGCGCGCTAGTGGCGCTTTTGTCCCTGTGCTTTGCCTACGGGTTTTTTCATGCCGCCGGGCCGGGTCATGGCAAGCTGGTCATTGGCGGCTATGGCATGGGCAAGCCGGTGCCGCTGTTGCGGCTGGCGGGGCTGGCGCTGGCGTCCTCTCTGGCGCAGGCGGCTACAGCGGTCCTGCTGGTTGCGGGCGGCCTGTTGCTGCTGGACTGGGGCCGCGAGCAGCTGACCAGCGCGGCAGAGGATGTGCTGGCGCCGGTGTCCTACGGGCTGATTGCGCTGGTGGGCGTATGGCTGCTGGTGCGCGGCCTGCGGCGGTTGCTGGCGAGCCGTACCGTTCAAACCGCAGCTCATGCCGGGCACCATCACCATGGGCACGGCCATGATCATCATCACGATCATGATGATGGGGTCTGCGCCTCCTGCGGGCACCGGCATGGGCCGACGATGGAGGAGGCCGCCAATGCCCGCTCGCTGCGCGATGCGCTGGCGATTGTCGGCGCGGTGGCGTTGCGGCCCTGCACCGGCGCGGTGTTCCTGCTGCTGCTGACCTGGCGCATGGGCGTCTTGTGGGCCGGGATCGCCGGGGCCTTTGCCATGGGGGCCGGGACTGCCACGGTGACGGTGGCTGTGGCGGCCGCGGCGGTGACCATGCGCAAGGGCGCGCTGGCGCAGATGGAAGGCACCGGCGCATTGCGGGCGGCGGCGGTGCTGGAGATCCTTGCCGGCGCCGTTGTGGCGGTGCTGGCCAGCCAGATCATGCTGCGGGCTTTGTGAGAAGGGCGGGGCAGTGCGGCAGGGGAGAGGCAGCGTTTTGAAGCTGATTGGTTTACCGTTTGCCTTTGCGGTCGGCTCAGTTCAGGATGTGCCGAAGTGATAAAAGTGATGTATTAGTCAGCCACAGGCAAGCTGTTGGAATTGCTGGGGATGTCCGGCCAGGGCGCAACCCATTTGCCGGTTGGATTTTGCAAAAAAGATAGAAAGAGAGCATTTCATGATCTTGAGATTTTCAAAACCCATTCAGTGTCTTGCCCTTTGTGGGCTGCTTGCAGCTTGCGGCGGCGTGCCGACCAGCAATGAGCTGCAATTTGACAATGACGGGAATGGCCGGTTCAGCGGCAGTGCAGGCGCTGATTGGACCGCCCAGGAGATCAGGGCGCAAGCCAGCCAGATGTGCGGCAATGCCCCGGTTGCGGATTTCAGAGTTTCCGTTTTGCCATCTGCTCCGCAATACAAGATTTTTTCCGGCACTTGTGCATCCGGCGGGAACAGCCTGGACGCTGCAGGTATTGGGCAGAATTACGTGGTGAGCGCGCCGTCTGCACCTCCAGCGCCGACGGGGGCGCCGGTGAAGAACAATGCGGCGTGGGACGGCTCAACCCCGTTTGTGGATTGATGAACTGGGTTCTCTTCCGGTGACGCCCGGTTCCGGGTGAGCTGGGCCAGGGGGGCTGGGTTTTGCTGAATCTTTCCAGCTAACCAGGAGGCATTGAATGAAATCAAAGCCACTGCTCATCGTGTTCGGCGTCTTTCTACTGTTAGTGCTGACAGTCGTGGTCGCTATCGGCGGGACGGCACTTGCCTCGGCAGTGATACCTGGAGATTCTTACAAAGAAAGCTACTTGGCAGTAATTTGCCTTTTCCCAGTGTTTTGGTTGTGGAAACGGTTTTTTGTTTGGTGTGGCCTGACGCCAAAATAGATGCATCCAGCAAAGGAGTAGGTGCTTTGGGGTTGCGGAAGCTGCTTATCGCACTCACGGGATATCATCCAAGCATTTGGAGTGAGTTTCGTTTGTTCGCGCAAATGGTTGCGATTGTCTGCGGTGGAATAATTGCGCTGGCCGCCAGTCTGATTCTGCTAAAGATAGTTATTCGTCTTCTCTCTGGGGCATGATGCATAGCGAACAGTTTACCAACAATGGAGCGTTACCCGGACAGGGCATCATCCAGCATTGCAAACAGCGGTGACAGGGTCAGATGCGCTGACATCAGCGCGGCCATCGGGGCGGCTTGCTCCTGCTCCGTCATCTCGTGCCACAGGGTCAGCGACTTGCGGCGCAATTGGGGGCCGTGGGGGTGCGCTTTGCCAAAGGGCGCGGGGACGCGTTTCAGCTCGGGCTCCTTGGCGGGAAAGCCGCCGAGCGCCAGCACGCCAAGGAGCGCTGAGGCCTCATCCCCCCATTCACCGTCCAGCGCTTCGCGCCAGCGGGCGGTCTGCTGGGGAGAGAAGCCCATGATGCCGCCGCCGGCGGTGCAGTAACCGGGGGCGATGCCGAAGAACAGCGCGCAGCCGGCGCCGTTCACCGTCCACATCATGTGCAGATGGGTGTTGTAAGGGGTCTTGTCCTTGGAGAACCGCACATCGCGCTGGGGGCGGAACAGTTTTGTCGTGACCTCCGCGCCGCTGCGCTTGGAGATCGCTTGGGCGATCTCGTCCAGCAGCAGGAGCGCCGGGGCTTTCAGCTGCGCCTCGTACTGGTCCTTGTGATCATTGAACCACTCCCGGCTGTTGTTCTGTGCCAGCCCGGCGAGAAACTGGCGGACGTCGGGGATCAACTGGGCAAAGGCGTCGGGCATCAAGGGGCTCCTGCAAGGGGTGTAGTCCTTGTGCAGAATACCACCAATGCCTTGTGCGCTGGCAAGGGAACTCTGCCCTTGCGGGGGGATGCGGGCCGTCATATGGCTGGCTGTATGAGTATGTTAGCGACCAAAACTTCCGGGATGTCCGTCGGCGGCCATGCCCGCGCAATTGCCGTTCTGGGGCTGCCGCTGATCGGCGGCCATGTGGCGCAGTTTGCCATTGGCCTCACCGATACCGTGATGCTGGGCTGGTACGGGGTGGAGGAATTGGCGGCGGTGACTTTGGGGTCGACCTATTTCTTCTCGATCTTCCTGTTGGGGTCTGGTTTTGCCTTTGCGGTGATGCCGATGGTGGCGGCCGCTGCCGGGGCCGGGGAGGAGCGGCAGATCCGCCGGTCGACCCGCATGGGGCTGTGGCTGTCGCTGCTATATGGTGCGCTGGCAGTGCCGCTGCTGTGGTGGTCGGAGCCGATCCTGCTCATGCTGGGGCAGGAGGCGGGGGTTGCGCATGATGCGGCGGAGTACCTCAAGATTGCCGGCTGGGCGATTTTCCCGGCGCTTCTCTACATGGTGGCCAAGTCCTATCTGGCGGCGCTGGAGCATACCCAGGTGGTGCTGTGGATGTCGGTGCTGGCGGCGGTGCTGAATGCGCAGGTGAACTATGCGCTGATCTTCGGCAACTGGGGCGCGCCGGAGCTGGGGATCACCGGGGCGGCGGTGGCCTCTTTGGTGACCAATGGCGTGTCGTTTGCGTTGGTGCTGGCCTATGCGCTGAAAGTGCTGCCTGAGCATGAGCTGCTGAAGAACTTCCAGCGCCCCGACTGGGAGATGCTGGGCAAGGTGTTCCGCATGGGGGCGCCGATTGGCCTCACGACGCTGGCCGAGACCAGCCTGTTTGCCGCCTCGGCGATGATGATGGGCTGGCTGGGCACGGTGCCGCTGGCGGCGCATGGGATTGCGATCTCGCTGGCGGGGCTGACATTCATGGTGCATCTGGGGCTGTCCAATGCGGCCACCGTCCGCGTGGGCAATGCCTTTGGCCGCCAGGACCGGGCGCATATGGCGCGCGGCGGCAAGGTGGTGACGGCGATGTCGCTGGCGGTTTCGGTGGTTGGGATCACCTTGTTCCTGACCATTCCCGATCCGCTGATGTCGCTGTTCCTGGACCCGGAAGACCCGCGCAAGGCGGAAATCCTGGTGATTGGTGCAGGCCTCTTGGCGGCGGCGGCGCTGTTTCAGATGATGGACGGCATGCAAGCGATTGCGCTGGGGCTGCTGCGCGGGGTGCAGGACACCGGCGTGCCGATGGTGATCGCGGTGCTGAGCTATTGGGCGGTGGGCATTCCGGCCTCCTATGTGATGGGGTTCGTGCTGGGCTGGGACGGCGTTGGCGTCTGGGCCGGGCTGGTGGCGGGCCTGTCGGTTGCCGGGCTCTTCCTGATGCTGCGTTTCTGGCGGCAGTCGATCAAGCTGGTGGGACAGGCCGCGTAATGCGCGCGGCTTGACCGCTTGCGCAGGCCCGGGCAGAGTTTCTGAAGAGTTTGTATTCATTCAGCAAAGAGGCCCTTCGCATGATGACCGACGACGACAAGCGCCTGCTGCGGATTGCCTATGAGGAAGCCAAGGCGGGCTTTGACGAGGGCGGCTGCCCGATCGGCTCGGTGCTGGCGCGGGACGGCCAGGTGGTGGCGCAGGGGCGCAATCAGCGGGTGCAGAAGGGCGACCCGATTGCCCATGGCGAGATGGATGCGCTGCGCAAGGCCGGGCGGCAGAGGACATACCGGGACACGGTGCTCTATACCTCGCTGTCGCCCTGCATGATGTGCAGTGGCACCATCGTGCAATTCGGCATTCCGCGGGTGGTGATTGGCGATGCGCAAAACTTTGGCGGCAAAGAGGATTTCCTGCGCTCCAAAGGCGTTGAGGTGGTGATTGCCGATGATCCTGACTGCATCGCGCTGATGCAGCGGTTTATCCGTGAAAAGCCGGAGCTGTGGGCGGAAGACATCGCAGAGTGACAGCTTGTACTGGCGAAACCGTGGCATTTTGCGTCGGGTTTCGGGGGTACGGCAGAGGGGCGCCGCTGTAGGGTCCGCGCAGAATTGCACATCATGCGCGGGCTGCATTGCCGCGGCGCGCGGCACCAGGAGGCTTTCCCATGTCCAAACCCGTTGTTCTGATCACCTCGGCCACCGGCCGCATCGGCCGCGAGCTGGTGGCACGCCTGGCCCAGGCGGGCGGTTTCACCGTGCGGGCCTGTTACTTCAGCGAGTCCAAGGTGGAGATGCTGACGTCGCTGGGCGCCGATGAGGTGGTGAAGTTCGACCTGTCGGAACCGGCCACCTGGGAGGCAGCGCTGGAGGGTGTTTCGGCGATCTACTCCGCCTCGCTGGACCCGATGCTGGAGGGGCATCTGAACTTCTGCAAGGCGCTGGGGGAGCGCAAGGGTCAGATCAAACATGTGGTGCGTGTCAGTTGCATGGGCGCGGATACCAATACCGCGGATTATGATGCGGACACCCATGCCTCGCGCGCCGGTGCAGGTATTCCCTTGATGCTGCAGCACTACTGGTGGGGCGAGAAGGCGCTGATTGATGAAGGCCTGAACGTGACCGCGCTGCGCAACAATTTCTTCATGAACCACCTGCTGAAGACCGACTGCGAAACCATTGAAAACGAAGGCTGGTTCTCGAACCCCTTGGGCGATATGCGCAATTCCTTCGTGGCCACCCGCGACATTGCCGAAGCCGCCGCGGTTGTGCTGCGCGAAGGTGCTGAGCGTCACGCAAACAAGTTTTACGACATCACCGGCCCGGCGCCGCAGTCGATGGCGGAGATCGCTGCCGACCTCGGCCGTGCCATGGGCAAGGAGATCGAATACCGGGCGCAGTCGATGGATCAGTTCGAGGCGGATTTTGGCGCCACCCGTGCCGAATTCTTCGAATATCTGACCAACGGTTTCTATACCCGCTGCAGCCCGGATTTCTACAACATCACTGGGCACAAGCCGACCTCCTACTATGACTATCTGACCACCAAGGGGGCCAGCGGGGAAACCGGGCTGGAGGAGCTGTGGCAGGGCAATCTGTGGAAGAAGGGCGTGGACGCCATGAAAGACGCGGCGGGCGCCAAGGCGTCCTGACCGTTTGCAGCAAGTAAGGGCTTCACGCGGGCAGCGTGAAGCCCTTTGCCTGGCCTGGGAGGGGGGCAGCCGCAGGACAGGCTGCCGGTGCTGCAGCACCGGCACAGAGGTTCCGGTCACCTGCTGATTTGCGACAGCAAATCGGGGTTGGTCACCAGGTTTCGCACGCCATGGGCGTGATCCTCGTCAAAGACGTTGTTCTCCAGCCATTTGCCGACGGAGTGAATGTTCACCTTGGCCACCTGCGGGCGGACGCTCCAGCTGACCTGCAGGGGGGAACCGGCCTCGTTATAGCCGGGGCCGGTGGTGGAGCCGGCATATTGCACCGGGGTGCCGGTGTTGCTGGGAATATTGGCGGCCTGATGCAGCCCGCCTGCCATGCCGAGCTGCGCCAGTTCGCCGAAATCAAGCGCGTTTTCATCGTTGACCAGCACAAAGACCTGCGCCTCGACCCGCAGCTGCGGGTTCATGATCGCCTCGCTGAGGCAGGCGCCCAGGGTTGGGCCGGGCTGCACCTGGGCGGTGGAGTGGACGTAGTGAACCTCAATCGTGTCGCCGGGCTGCAGGCCGCCATGGCCCTTGTCGGCGATGGGATGTTCCAGCGGGGCCAGCTCTGCGGTGGTCAGGGTGCCGTCGTATTTGTAGCCGGTGCCATAGCCCTTGCCGTCGCCATTGCCGGCGTAGGTGGTAAAATCGCCGCCGCGGTGTTCGGCGTTTTCGTGGAAGTGGATGTTGCACAGGTTCATTGCGGTATAGGCGGGGGCGGCCTCAAAGCTGCGGCTGTTTGTGCCTGCGGCGGCGTCGATGTCGCGCGGCGACTGCGGGCCGAACCCTGCGCCCTTGGTGCTGGCGGCAAGGGCCGAACGCTGCGCTGCGATGACGTCATCGCCGACCGGGCCTGCGTCAACCGCATAGGCGGCAGTGCCGGTGAGCAGGGCTGCAATGGCGGTCGCGGCATAGGTCAGAAAGGGGTGTTGCATGGGGCATCCTGTTGTAACTGGTAATCAAAGTGAGACGTGCTGTGGCGCGTGCCGTCAAAGCGGCCGCCGGGCTGCCGGATGGCAGTACAATCGAAGTGGTAATTCGATTGTGTTAATGGGTCATTAATCAGCCTATAGTTGTTTGGACCAGACGTGACCCTGAGCCGGCTTATGTAAACGCGTCTCAGCCCCCATATAGGCGGGAGGGAGGCACCAGCCATGCCGGACTCAATGCCCGAACTACGGATTCCCGCTGTGTTGCGGCAGCTGATGCTGTACGCGGTTGCGGCCTGTTTGCTGGCCGGAGGTTTGCAGGCGGAAACCGGCACGGCCGGGCCGCGGGCGGGGCTGATGTGGAACCGCACCGGGTTGCCTGCAGTCTTTCCGCTGCAAGTCAAAAGCCCGCCGGGCGCAGATTATTTCCTGGTGCTCAAGACGGAAGCGGGCGGGGAGGATGCGCTGGCCGCCTATATCGAGGGCGGGGCCTTCTTCAAGGTGCTGGTGCCGCCGGGCCGTTTTGTGCTGCGCTTTGCCAGCGGAGCGGAATGGCGGGGGGAAGAAGCGCTGTTCGGGCCTGACACGCAGTATTTCGAATTGCCAGAGCCGCTGGAATTTGCAGTCCGCGGTCTGGGAGGGAAGGCGGGCCATATCGTGACTCTGCGCCAGCCCCGCCCTGGCCGCAGCTGGCTGGCAGGGTTGAAAACGCAGTCCATCTGCCAGACCGCGCGTTTGGACGTGCCGGAGCCAGGGCCGCTGGATCCGCGGCCTGGCCAAGGGCTGTTCGGCCTAGGCGGGGAGGCAAAGGACCGGGGCAGCCTGCATCTGCAATGGCGCCTTGGCCTGAGGTATCCGATCCGCGGAACAGCAGAGCAGCAATGGCAGCGCAACCGGTTTGTGCTGGGCAGCCCGCTTCTGCTGCGGCAGCAGCCGGAGCCGGTTGAGGCGTTGCCGGATACCGTTTTCAGGGCCTACAAAGTGCGGTCGCAGTTCTGCGGCTGACGTTTCCTGCTGGCTGGCAGGTTAGGTGCCGCCCCGATCCTTCATCAGCCGGTCGGCCTTTCGGCGCACCAACACCCCGCGCAGGTCGTGCATGGCGAGCAGCAGCGCGTCGGTGACTTCTTCCAGCTGTTCATCGGTGGCGCGGCTGTTGGCCCATTGGGCGGTCAGGTTCAAATGGTCGATGGCACGGTGGATGTCGTCAATGTCGCGCGCGGCCAGAATGGCGGCGCGGCTTTCCATCCAGGATTTGATCTCGGAAATGTCCTGGGCAGACAGCTCGCGCTGGCCATGAGGCTTGATCTCGCCGTTGCGGATGTTCACCACGGCGATCTGGTCCATCTCGATCCGCCGCTGGCGGTTTTCGGTATCGACGCGGAAGACAAAAGCGCCGTTTTCACGGACGCGGAAATAATAGTCCGGCAATTCGGCGCTCATGCCTTGTCTCCCGATTAAGTCAGTGCGGCGCAGAATTTCTGGATGCGGCTGCAGGCCGTCTCCAGCGCCTCGTCGGAGGTAGCGTAGCTGACACGGAAGTTCGGCGACAAGCCGAATGCGGCGCCAAAGACCACTGCAACTTCAGCCTCTTCCAGCAGCGCGGTTGCGAAATCCTCGTCTGTTTCGATCACCTTGCCCGCGGGCGTGGTCTTGCCGATCAGCCCGGCGATGGAGGGGTAGACATAGAATGCGCCCTCAGGCACCGGGCAGGAGATACCGTCGATTTCGTTCAGCATGGAAACCACCAGGTTGCGGCGGCGCACGAACTTTTCGTTGTTGGGCGCGAGGAAGGCTTGCGTGCCGTTCAAGGCCTCAACCGCGGCCCATTGGCTGACCGAGCAGGGGTTTGAGGTGGACTGCGACTGCACCTTGCGCATGGCAGCAATCAGCTTCTCCGGGCCTGCGGCGTAACCGATGCGCCAGCCGGTCATTGCATAGGCTTTGGACACACCATTGCAGGTGAGGGTGCGCTCGTAAAGCTGCGGCTCGACCTGGGCGGGGGTGCAGAATTCGAACCCGTCATATGCCAGGTGCTCATACATGTCGTCGGTCATCACCCAGACATGCGGGTGGCGCAGCAGCACCTCGGTCAGCGCCTTCAGCTCTTCCCAGCTGTAGCCCGCGCCGGTGGGGTTGGAGGGCGAGTTGAAGATGAACCATTTGGTTTTGGGTGTGATCGCGGCCTCGAGCTGGTCCGCAGTCAGCTTAAAATTGGTCTGTAGCGAGGTTTCCGCAATCACCGGCGTGCCGCCTGCCAGCAGCACCATGTCGGGGTAGGAAACCCAATAGGGCGCTGGGATCACCACCTCGTCGCCGGCGTTCAGAGTCGCCATCAACGCATTGTACAGCGTTTGCTTGCCGCCGGTGCCGACGGAGACCTGCGCGGGCGTGTAGTCCAGCCCGTGGTCGCGCTTCATCTTGGCGCAGACCGCTTGCTTCAGCTCGGGGATGCCATCGGGGGCGGTGTATTTGGTCTTGCCTGCCGCGATGGCGGCGACGGCCGCGTCCTTGATGTTCTGCGGCGTGTCAAAGTCCGGCTCACCGGCGGAGAGTCCGATGACGTCGCGGCCGGCGGCCTTGAGTTCGGCGGCTTTTGCCGTCATCGCAATGGTTGGTGACGGTTTGACGCGGGATAGGGTCTCGGACAGGAAAGACATTGGCTGTGCCCCGGTTTGTATGTTCTGCGGAACTGTCATAGGGTGACGCCAAACAGCGATCAAGCTGCATTGGCAAATTGAGTTAGGAGAACGGACATGAGTGAGCAGAACACAGACTGGTACGGCCCGGATGCAGCAACTTTCGGCGACCGTGTCGCGGCTGCACGCGAAGCTGCCGGAATGACCCAGGGCCAGCTGGCACGGCGGCTCGGGATCAAGAAATCCACTCTTAGCGCCTGGGAGCGCGATCTGGCTGAACCCCGCGCCAATAAGCTGACCATGCTGGCCGGCGTCTTGAACGTGTCGATGTCCTGGCTGCTGACCGGTGAAGGTGAAGGCATGTCGGAACCGGCGCCGCTGGAACTGGAAGCCGGTGACTTTACAAGTGTTTTGAATGAGTTGCGTGACTTACGCAGCGAAATGCGCCAGAATGCTGAGCGGGCTGCGCGGCTGGAAAAGAAACTGCGGACCCTGCTTCAGGTCAATGACGCTCCGGCATCGGAACCGGCCTGAGGGCATCGGATGCAGGAAGACCGCGCCACCCGGCTGAAACGGCTGCAGATGCGCTCAATGCGCAGGGGTATCAAGGAAATGGATATCCTGCTGTCGGCTTTTGCATCGCAGAATCTGGCACAGATGGATGATGCGCAGCTGGATCTTTATGACCAGCTGCTGCATGAAAATGACCAGGATCTGTATCAGTGGGTGACCGGCCAGGCGGAGCCGCAGGAGCGGTTCCGTGCACTGGTCGGCGACATAGCGCAAACCTACCAAAAATAATAAAATCCCGGCTTAACTGATTTTTCGGGAATTGTTGGCATCTTGCCTCAAGAGCAAATTCGAGTTGGAGATGCGAATGAGTATGGAAATGCCAATCGGCCAGACTGACCGCAAGGGATTTATGACTGGCTACCTGGAGGCGCTGGGTCTGCTTGAGCGCCTTCACCGTCTGCTGCTGGACGTCATCAAGGATGAGTTCGAACGTGTCGGCGTGCTGGAGATCAATGCGGTCCAGGCACTGCTGCTGTTTAACATCGGTGACAATGAAGTGACCGCCGGGGAACTGAAGACCCGCGGCTACTATCAGGGCAGCAATGTCAGCTATAACCTGAAAAAACTGGTCGAGATGGGCTATATGCACCATCAGCGCTGTGAGATCGACCGCCGCTCGGTCCGGGTCCGGCTGACCCAGCGCGGCCGCGAGATCCGCGATATTGTGTCAGCGCTGTTTTCCCGCCATGCCGAAGGGCTGGAAGGCAAGGATGTGATCTCCTCCCAGGGCATCGACGAGATCACCACCGCGCTGAAGCGGATGGAACGGTACTGGTCGGATCAGATCCGCTACATTTACTGACGGGCCGGGCCGGGGATTCCCGGCAGGCAAAGGCCGCATTGGGCCGGTGAACGCCGGCAGGCCGAAAGACAGGGCGTGAGGGGAAACCGTGCTCTGACCGTATTGAAGGGCAAAGCGCCGGGACCCGGAAACCAGGGCCACGGCAGAGGGCCGCAGAAGTGGCCGCCCTTGCTGCCGGCTGACCGCGCCCGGCGGCGGATCAGCGTCCTGAGGCAGGGGACTCCTGCAGGCGCGAAGCGTGCGGCATATATGTTGCGGGCCGTTCGCCCAGCCACCGGCGGCACCAAGGGGTGCCAGGCCGGTTTTGGCGTTTCTGCAGTTGGGCCGGGCAAATGCGCTGTCGGCGCCCTGCGGCGGCTGAAACCCGGAAGCGGGTGGGGGTGCGGTGGCCGGGCTTCGGTGGTTGCCTTAGCGGCACAGGCGGCACAGGCGGCACAGGCGGCCTGAGCGAGCACCACAGGCCTGAGCGTGGACCACAGGCCTGTGAAAACTACAAGGACACAGGCACGCGCCCTGATTGCGCGCGGCCAGCAGGGATGGGATTACCAGCTGCCGGTGTTTTCCATGCTGACCCAGGGTTCTGCCGGGGGCAGGGCATTGCCGTTTTGCAACAGCTCGATCGAGACATTGTCGGGCGAGCGCACAAAAGCCATGCGCCCGTCGCGCGGCGGCCGGTTGATGGTGACGCCATTGTCCATCAGGTGCTGGCAGGCGGCATAGATATCATCCACGCCATAGGCGAGATGCCCGAAGTGGCGGCTGTCGCTGGGCAGCCCCTCGTCGCCGTCCCAGTTATAGGTCAGCTCGATCGGGGCGTCTTCCTGGCCCGGGGGCGCCAAGAAGATCAGGCTGAAGCGGCCCTGCTCATTGTCCCAACGGCGGGTCTCCTGCAGGCCCAAAAGCTTGTAGAACGCCATGGATTTTTCCAGATCCTTCACCCGGACCATCGTGTGCAGATATGTGAGCGGCATCGGCGATTCCTTTGCTTGTCCGTTTCCGCGCCAGCCTACCGTGCCCGCAGGGGATGTCGAGCAAGCGGCATCAGAAAGCCGATTGAATGCCGAAGTTCACCCCGTAGCGGTGCGATTCATAAAGACCGATATTGCTGTCATTCTTGGAGGCGGACAGGCGGAGGGTCGGGTTGAAACCGTAATAGTCGATGTCCCGGAACAGGAGCGAGATATCGGCGCTGTAACGGCGGTCGTGCCGGCCGTCGGGGCTGTGGCGCGAGACATCGTAGTCGCGGTCACGGGCAGAGAGGCCAAACAGGACTGTTGCTCCTAGAACCGGTTTGGCAAGCGTTAGCTGGGTGCTGAGCCCGGCTTCGGAAAACTCGTCCGATGCGGTGCTGGCGGTGGCCTGCGCCAGGGTGAGGCCGCTCCAGAGCGTGGCGCCGGAGCCAAGTTTGAAGCTGTAGGACAGATCGCCGCGCCAGGTGTCCTGGTCGCTGGTCCTGACGCCGAACTGCCGTTCCGTGGATAGGCGGGCGCTGACCCTGCGCTGATTTTCCAGCTTGTAGCTTTGCGCGGCGGACAGCCGCAGGAAACGGGTGTATTCATCGCCGCCGTACCAGCTTTGCCCGGCCTGGCCGGACAGGCGGTATTCGCCCAAACGGTTAAAATTCAAACCCTTGTGCGCATAACCCAGCGAGTAGGAAACATAGGAAAAGTCGCTGCCCTTGGCGTCGGGCGCCTGGGCCTTGGCCTCGGATGACAGCGTGTAGGTGCGCAGGTCGGCGGCAAAGGTCAGGTCGTGGGCGCGGGTCGGGGTCTCGCGGAACCGGAACCGGGAGCGGGAGCTGAAGGAATATTCGATGCCGGACAGGGCCCGCTGGGTGCCGCCAAGCTGGAATTCAACGGGTTCGCCCAGCAGCACCTCTGTCAGCTGGTAATTCAGGAAGGAGGACCGTTCCGAAGAGCCGTTGTTGATGTTGGATTCCGGTGCAACCGAAAAGGAAAACCGGTGCAGCCAGGGGCTGGCCGCGCGGACATAGCGGAAATCGCGGATGGCAACCCGCTCCAGATGCTTGTTGGGGGCGTGCTGGACGGCCCGGCGCAGCCAGAATTTCGCCAGCGTCTTTTGCCCGCCGGAAGACAGCGCCTGCGCCATCACCATCGAGGCAGCGTACTTCTGGCTGTCGTTCTGCGCCAGTTTCCAGGCTTGCCGCGCCGAAAGCCGCGCGTCGCGGAAATTGCCCAGGGAGCGGGCCGAACGCGACTTGATCAGCAGGGCCGTACGGTCCTGCGGGTCGCGCTGCAACAGCGCCTCGGAGAATTTGTAGGCAATCCCGCTGTGGCCCTGTTTGAGCGCTGCGGCGGCAGCGGTGCGGACTTCTGCGGGGGTTGCGGTTTCCTGGCCGGAAGCAGCCGCCAGAGCCAGCGGCGGCGCTGCCATCAGCAACGCCGCCAGAAAGCTCTTGCGCCAGCCATTAAGCGAAGCGCGCATCGGACGTCATTCGTTGTTGTAAACGATGAAACCGCCGGTCTCGCGCACTTCGGTGCCTGCCGGATCCAGAGTGTTTGTCACAACAACAATACCTGTGATTTCCTCAGCATTGTCACCCGAGACCAGGGCGTAGTAATTGCCGCTCTCATAGACCTGCAAGTTGCCGTCGTCGTCGGGGTAGTAGCTGTTCAGCGTGCCGAGGATTTCACCATTGTCATCCAGGTTTCCGGGGCCGACATCGAAAGTCAGGGTCGGGATTTCGGTGAGACTCAGCCCGTTTTCCGTATTGATGCGGTTCAGGACATCATTGGTGATATGGGTGCCGTCGGTGTCGAAGATCAAGCGGTTGCTGATCCGGCCCGAAATTGCATCGCCGCGGGTTCCGGTGGTGTCGTTGAAGTCGTCAAAATCGATGGCGATCCGGATGTCGCCGGTGGTGTACTCCAGGCCGCCGGAGCCTTTGAAATCGCGCACTCCGGCCAGGGTGCCGTTATAGACGGCCTGGCCGCTGTCCGGCAGGGTAACGCTGTTGTCGCGCTGGTAGACAAAGCCGCCAAAGCCATAGTCGACATAAGCACCGGTGCGGACAATGGCGAATTGGCTGTTGCCAGAGGTGCTGACACCATAGATCGCGCGGTGAGTAAACTGATTGATGATTTCACCGTCAACAATGTCCGGGAATTGCGCGTCCGCCTCGTAGACCGCGAAGGGGCCGAGGCTGCTGACGGCGGTGCCGCGGGCATAAGTGTTGTCGCCATCAAAACCGAGATTGTCGACCGAGAAGGTGTCGTCGTCGGAATTGTAGGAGATATTGGACGCAAAGCCGTCGCCGCGCTCGCCGCCGTCCGCCTCTGTCGGCTCGGATCGGAAAATGGCCTGATCGGGCGTCGGGGACGGGGTTCCTGGAGGAATGCCGTCGCGGGTGATCGGCGTTCCCGGATCGGTTCCGGGATCGGTGCCCGGGTCCGTGCCGGTGTCGTCTTCGGTAACAAAGGGATTGCCCCCGCCGCATGCGGACAGCGCGGTGACCACCGCGAGCCCTAGCCAATAGCGCCTCATCTGCCTTTACCTCAATATGTTTTATCGTTTTGCGCCACCTTCCTCCGGCGCGGGGGTGTTGTCAATTGAGCAGATGGCTTTTGCGTGCAACCGTGGCGGATCGGATACCTGCATATAGGTTTGTTTTGCGCAGGTTTGCGCATATGTAGTATGATGGCGAAGGGCCCTGGGGTGATTTTTCCTCTTGGCGCCTGACAGCACAGCCGCTATTCCGGGGGTGAATTTCCGCAGCAGGCCAGGGGGAGAGATCCATGCAGCAGTATTTGGATCAGCTACGCCATATTCTGGATCATGGCGAACCATCCGGAGACAGGACCGGCACAGGCACGCTTAGCTGTTTCGGGATGCAGGCGCGCTACTGCCTGGCTGACGGGTTTCCTTTGGTGACCACCAAGAAGCTGCATCTGCGCTCGATCATCCATGAACTGCTGTGGTTTCTGTCCGGCGATACCAATATCCGCTACCTGAAGGAAAACGGGGTTTCGATCTGGGACGAATGGGCGGATGAAAACGGTGACCTGGGGCCGGTCTATGGCCGCCAGTGGCGCCAATTTCCTAAGCTGGAACTGGCAGAGGGCACCCTGGGCGACGAGCCGCTCTACCGCGCAGGAAGTGTCGATCAGATCGCGGATCTGGTGGAGATGATCCGCAAGAGCCCTGACAGCCGGCGCCTGATCGTCTCGGCCTGGAACCCGGGCGACGTGCCGGACATGGCGCTGCCGCCCTGCCACACGCTGTGGCAAGTGCGGGTGGCGGGCGGCAAGATGCATCTGCAGCTGTATCAGCGCTCGGCGGACATGTTCCTGGGCGTGCCGTTCAATATTGCCTCCTATTCGCTGCTGCTGGCGATGCTGGCGCATGTGACCGGCTATGAGGCCGGTGATTTCGTGCATACGATGGGCGATGCGCATATCTATTCGAACCATGTAGAGCAGGTGCAGCTGCAGCTGTCGCGCAAACCGAAACCGCTGCCGCAGTTGCGGATCAAGCGGCAGGTGAATTCGATTTTCGATTTCAAGTTCGAGGATTTTGAGATCCTCAGTTACGACCCTGACCCGGTGATCAAGGCGCCGGTGGCGGTTTAGGAAGCAAGGACAACAGGCATGATTACCCTGATCGCTGCGCGGGCGCGCAACGGTGCCATTGGCAAGGATAATGATATTCCATGGTTTGCGCCGGAAGATTTGAAGGCGTTTCAGCGCGAGACCCTGGGCGGGGCCATCATCATGGGCCGCAACACCTGGGACAGCCTGCCGGTGAAGCCGCTGAAAAACCGGCTGAACCTGGTGGTGTCGTCGAACCCGCAAGCGGCAGAGATTGTGCTGCCCTCAATTGAGGCGGCGGTGCAGGAGGCCTATGCCCAAGGGTACCGGCGTGTTTATGGCATCGGCGGCGAGGGGATTTACCGGGGGATGCTGGACATGGCGGACCGGCTGCTGGTTACTGAGGTCAGCCTGACCGTCGAAGACGCAGATGCCTTTTTCCCGGACTTCCAGGCAAGCAACTGGATCATGGCCGGAGAGACGATGCTTCGCGAAAGCGATCCGGCTTGCGTCATGGTGGAGTATCTGCGGCGCACCTAGCTTGGCTTGCCAAAGCCTGCGCCCAGGGAAATCCGGGCGCAGCGCAGAATTGAAAGATTAAATCGCTTTGAGGTCTGCAGCCATTTTCCGGCCATCGCGGCCTTCGGTCAGCTCGTAGTCGATTTTCATATTGTCGGCGAGACCGGTCATGCCCGACCGCTCCACCGCGGAAATGTGCACAAACACATCCTTGCCGCCTTCATCGGGTTCAATAAACCCGTACCCTTTGGTGGTGTTGAACCACTTCACGGTGCCGCTTGGCATTTCCCGTGTCTCCTTCTACTTTGCACTTTGCCTTGGGGTTTCCCAAGCCATCCGGCCTGTTCCCTGTCTGAATTGAGCAGGGCGAGGCCGGACAACTTAGAGTTTTACACGGGCTGGCCGAAAATCAAGAGAAACCGGTGAATTCTACCATAAATTGTGTGAATGCTGCTGTGGAGGACAGAAGAGCGATGAAGATATACGGGCTGAAGAACTGCGATACCTGCCGTAAGGCACTGAAAAAAATTGAAAACTCAACATTGGTCGATATCCGCACGGATGGTATGCCAGAGGGGCTGCTCGAGGCGGCCCTGGCCCGGTTCGGGGACAAGCTGGTGAACACCCGTTCTACCACCTGGCGGGGTCTCAGCGAGGCGGAGCGGGCTGGCACGCCGCTGGCGCTGCTGCGTGACCATCCGGCACTGATGAAGCGGCCGCTGATTGAGCGCGACGGGGAATTATTCCTTGGGTGGGATCAGAACACGCGGTCTGCCCTTGGCGCGGATTGAGGCTGCGCTTATGTCGGTGCCTCAGGTGTTGGGAGACAGTTAATGCGCAATGCGGCCCTTGTTCTAGGAATTATCGCCGGGATCTTTGGCATGGTGGTTGGGTTCTTCGGCTATGGCTACACCGCTGCGGTTGAGCATTTCGGTGAGGTTGAAGGGCTGGCAGAGCAGGTCGCCAATGTAGAACGGCTGCGGCTGCTGGCGGTGCTGTCACCGCTGCTGGCGATTGCCGGTGGTGCGATGGCGCGGGCGCGAGCGCTGTGGGGCGGCATCCTGCTATTGGGTTCGGCTGCAGGGATGTATGCGGGCTTTGGTCTCAACGTCTTTACCATCTTCCCGCTGAGCTTTGCCGCCGCGGGCGGGTTTATGGCGCTGGCAGCAGGCCAGCCGGATGAGCCCAAGGCGCATTTCTGAGCGCGGGCAGAAGAAAAGGCGCCGCTGCCAGGGGCAGGGCGCCTTTGACTTTTGCGGCTTCGCCCAGTGTCAGGCGACGGCAGGCTCCATCCGGCGGCGCAGCAGCGCATCGGCGGACAGGGCGCCGGCCCCTTTCACGACCAGATAGGCCAGAACAAAGATCCAGAACAGGCGCTGGTCCATGATCACGCTGTCGGGGAAGCGGTCGAACAGGGCGCCCAGGGTCTTGGTGTCAGTGGCGCCATGGCCGACCACGTCGGTCAGCGACTGAACGACAACAAAGCCGATCATGCCGAGCGATGCCAGGCGGGTAAACAGGCCGATGACGATCAGCAGCGGCAGGATGAATTCCGCATATGTGCCGGCCATGACCACGGCCCATTGGAAGATGCCGAATTGGGAAACGTCATAGCCCGCGGCCTCCAGCTGTTTCGGAAAGATCTGGCTATAGGCACCGATCGACGGGCTGAACAGGCCGAGGAGGCCATCACCCAGCTTGGTCAGGCCTGAGTTCCAATAGTAAAGCAGCAGCGTGGACGCGAAGACAAAGCGTGCGGCCAGCGGCATCAGCCAGTCTCCGGCCTTTTCCACCAGGCCGAATACTGTGTTGTGAATGGAGACGAGTGCGTGCATGGTCTTACCCTTTGCTGTCCAGTCCTGTTATTGCGCCGCCCTGCAACAGCAGGGCCAGCGTGGCACCCAGGTCGAAGGTTTCGTATTTGGCGGTTGCCAGCTCCAGGGCTTCGCCGATGGTGGCGCCCGCCATCAGGGCGCTGATCCAGTCCGCGCCGCCGGGCGGCAAGACCAGGGGGATGGGGTCGAAATCGGGCCGGGTGATCAGCACGTCCTGCGCCTGTGCCTGGGGCTTGGGCGCGCCGTCTTCGGTGTTGTACAGCCACAGTGCATGGATCGGCCAGGGCGAGCGCAGCACCTGCACAGCGGGCGCCAGCGTCAGGCGTGTGTTCATCACTTCATCCGGCGGCAGGGCGCCGAGTTCTTCAGGTGCAATCGGGGCTGCGTCGGCGGCGTGGTAGGCGCGGCGCAGGGCTAGCTCCAGCCGGGCGGTGTCGCCGAGATAGCCCAGATGCTTGAGCTGCTCCATGCCTTCCAGGAAGTCCGGAAAATGTTCGCCGTAGAACATCATCAGCGGCGAGGACGGCGGGTGCTGGCGCAGGTAGATACCGGCCAGCCCGTCCATGTTCTGTTTGCCAAGGAGCTTGGCGATCACCGGAAATGCGCTGTGCATTGCCTCAGTCAGCGACACGGCGACGTTGTTTCGGTAGACGCTGAAGCGGCGGCCGGCAGGCTGTGCCAGGTGATCGGTCAGCCCAACCGGCACCGCTTGGCCCGCATCCATCATGGCGCGGGTGAATTCTGCCTGGGTGACGCTCATGCCGGGACGCGCTCCAGCGCGGTTGCGGCGCGGGCGGCCTCGGCCTCCAGCACCGGCCAGTCGGGGACGTCGTTGTCCCATTCGATCAGCACCGGCTTTGGGCCGGATTGCGCCAGCGTGTAGTCCAAGAGCGCCCAGACCGGGGCGACCACCTCGCGCCCGTGGCTGTCGATCAGCAGCGGGCGGCCGTGGTCGTCCTCATCCTCGTCATGGCCGCCCAGGTGGATTTCGCCGACCTTTTCCAGCGGGAAGGCGTCGATATAGCCCTGCGGCGAGAAATCCAGGTTGGTGGCAGAGACAAAGACGTTGTTCACGTCCAAAAGCAGCCCGCAGCCGGTGCGGCGGGCGATTTCGGCAAGGAACTCCGGTTCCGACCAGGTGCTTTCAGCAAAGGCGAGATAGCTGGAGGGGTTTTCCAGCAGCATCCGGCGGCCAATGGTGTCTTGCAGCTGATCAATGTGGCTGCAGATACGCTGCAGGCTGGCATCCGTATAGGGCAGCGGCAGCAGGTCATTGTAGAAATGGCTGTCGTGGGTGGACCAGGCCAGATGTTCAGAAAATCTGGCGGGGTTCAGCCAGGAGACCAGATGCTTGAGCCGGGCCAGGTGGTCAGCATCCAAGGGGCCTTCGCCACCGATGGAGAGACCGACGCCATGCACCGACATGGCAAAGCGTTCGGAGAGATGGTGCAGCTGCGCGATTGGGCGGCCGCCGTCCCCCATGTAGTTTTCTGCGTGTATTTCCAGCCATTTGACGCTGCCTGGATCAGCGGTGATCTGGGCAAAATGCTGCGGCTTGTAGCCAACGCCGGGGGCGGCGGGCAGTTTGTCATGTGCAGCGGCGTCAAGCATGGCAGGTCCTGTATCAGGGTGCAAAGGGGGCGGGAATTGACACTCCCGCCCCCGGATTCTAACGGCAGTTATGCCGGTAGGTCACGCTCCAGCGGCTCCAGCGAACCGCTGCGTGCGGAGCCGTCTGCCTGTGCCGGCAGTTCCAGGCCTTCGCAGGTGCCTGCGTCAACCAGAGTCCAGGCGTTACCCTGGTAGTCTACGGTCGAGGTGCCGGCGCAAGTGGTGCCGGGACCCGCGGCGCAGTCGTTCTGGCCCGCCAGCGACACGCCATAGCACTTTTCCTTGGTGCCAGCGGCGGCGGGGATGGTGGAAGCTGCGGTCAGAGCTGCGGCAACGGCACCAGCAACGGCCAGAGATTTTGCGGTGTTCGACATCTCGTAAATTCCTTTCGGTTTTAGCATGCGGTGTCGTGATGACATGGAAACACTAACCCGAGGTTTTCAGGAATTTAAGTCACGAGGCCGTGTCTCACATCTGCGTCAGCTTATGTGACCGGAAGTAGCAGCGAAAAGAGGTGCAAAGGTATGTTTTTAAGGGGATTTGCGCGGGTTTGAAACAAAACGGCCCCCGGGTGGGGGCCGTTTACGGTGATTTGGCTTTGAATTGTTACAGAAGATCCGGCGGGGTGGCCTCAACCGCCAGCGCCTTTGTAACATTTTCGAGGCTCTCGACCTTGGTCTGCTTTTCGCCAAGACGGCGCACAGAGACGGTGCGCTCTTCCACTTCGCGGTGGCCGACGGCGAGAATGACTGGAACCTTGCCCACCGAATGCTCGCGGACCTTGTAGTTGATCTTCTCGTTACGGACGTCGGCCTCAGCGCGGACGCCTGCCTTTTTCAGTTCTGCCACAACCTCTTGCACGTAATCATCCGCGTCGGAGGTGATTGAGGCGACCACCACCTGCCGCGGCGCCAGCCAGAACGGCAGCTTGCCTGCGTGTTCCTCGATCAGGATACCGATGAAACGCTCGAAACTGCCGAGGGTGGCGCGGTGCAGCATGACCGGGCGGTGCTTGGCGCCATCAGCACCGATATAAGTGGCATCCAGACGTTCCGGCAGGACAAAGTCCACCTGCAGCGTGCCGCACTGCCAGTCGCGGCCGATGGCGTCGGTCAGCACGAATTCCAGCTTGGGGCCATAGAAGGCACCTTCGCCCGGGTTCAGTTCATATTCGCAGCCTGCCGCTTCGGTTGCGGCCTTCAGCGCCGCCTCAGACTTGTCCCAGACCTCGTCAGAGCCGGAGCGCTTCTCCGGGCGGTCGGAGAATTTGACCGAGAATTTCTCAAATCCGAGATCCTTATAGATCTCCGACAGGAAGTCGATGAACTTCTTGGTTTCCGCCTCAATCTGGTCTTCGGCGCAGAAGATATGCGCGTCGTCCTGGGTAAAGCCGCGCACCCGCATGATGCCGTGCAGCGCGCCCGAGGGCTCATAGCGGTTGCAGGAGCCGAATTCGGCCATGCGCAGCGGCAGATCGCGGTAGGATTTGAGGCCCTGATTGAAGATCTGCACGTGGCAGGGGCAGTTCATTGGCTTCAGCGCGTTCACAGCCTTTTCGCGGGCGTGCTCTTCGTCGACTTCGACGATGAACATGTTTTCCTGGTATTTTTCCCAGTGGCCCGAAGCCTCCCACAGCTTGCGGTCGACCACCTGCGGGGTGTTCACCTCGACATAGCCGCCCTTTTCCTGCTGGCGGCGCATGTAGTCCTGCAGCTGAGTGTAGACTTTCCAGCCGTTCGGGTGCCAGAAGATTTGGCCCGGCGCCTCTTCCTGCATGTGGAACAGGTCCATCTCGCGGCCCAGCTTGCGGTGGTCGCGCTTGGCGGCCTCTTCCAGCATGGTGAGATGCGCCTTGAGCTTCTCCTTGCCGGTGAAGGCAACGCCGTAGATCCGCTGCAGCATGGCGCGGGAGCTGTCGCCGCGCCAGTAGGCGCCGGCGATCGACATCAGCTTGAACGCATCGCCCGGCAGCTGGCCGGTGTGCTGCAGGTGCGGGCCGCGGCAGAGGTCCTGCCAGTCGCCGTGCCAGTACATCCTGAGCGGCTCATCACCCGGGATGCTTTCGATCAGCTCGACCTTATAGGGCTCGTTGTTGTCGGTGTAATGCTGGATCGCGCGGTCGCGTTCCCACACCTCGGTCCGGACCTCATCACGCTTGTTGATGATTTCCTTCATCTTTTTCTCGATGGCGCCGAGGTCTTCGGGGGTGAAAGGCTCAGCCCGGTCGAAGTCATAGTACCAGCCGTTCTCGATCACCGGGCCGATGGTGACCTTGGTGTCGGGCCAGATTTCCTGCACCGCGCGCGCCATGACGTGCGCCAGGTCGTGGCGGATCAGCTCATTGGCCTGAACTTCGTCCTTCATGGTGTGGATGGCGATGGTGGCGTCGCCGTCGATCGGCCACTGCAAGTCCCAGTGCTGATCGTTGACGGTGGCGGAGATGGCCTTCTTGGCCAGCGAGGTGGAAATGCTGGAAGCCACCTGCGCGGGCGTGACGCCTGCGTCATAGGATCGTGCATTGCCATCGGGGAAGGTGAGAGAGATTTCGGCCATCTAAAGGCTCTCCTCGTCGGTTTGGCGCCCACAGAACGCCCGGTTGCGGGTATGTGTTTGGTCTGCGCGTTTTGCTGCCAATGCAGGGGCAAGTCAAGACGGCTTTGCATGCGGTTGTAATTGCGCAGGAATTTCCGATTGTGTGCCTATGCATGCGATTGCACATATGTGTATACCGGCAAGTAATTGAAAAATAACAAAAAAATAGTTGATATGGCTGACGATCCGGAGCAGGTTGGCGGAAACCCTAGACCCAATGGACATACCAGGAGTGTTCCGATGAGCCGCCCGAACCCGAACTTTGACCTGACGGTTGAAGATGTGGATCTGATAGAAACCGCGCTGTGCCAGTCGCAAAAGATCCTTTCGCAGCGGCATCTGTCGTATGAGCATGGCGCGCATATCGAAGGCGGGGTGAACCAAGAGAAGGCTGTGCGCACCAGCGAGACCCTGACCCGGATCCAGAACCTGCTGGGCCGCTTGCAGATGCAGAAGGCCGGCGGGGCCCCGGTTGCCGGGTTGTCCTGATCCGCTGCCAGGCAAGCAAAGGGCCGGCCCCTCGCGCTCCCCGGGATATCTTCAGCCAGATGGGAGGGATCCTGGGTTACCGGGCTGGTGACGGGACCCCTTCGCGGATCATTGCTGAGTAGTCAGGTGTCACGCCGTGCGCCTGCGCTATCGGCGTGATGCTGCCAAGCGCGCGCAGGTCGGCGACACTGCGGCTCTGGTCCAGGACGCCCTGTTCCCATGCGTATTCCGGCAGGTAACCATTGACCAGCAGGCGCCAGTCCAGCGGGACCTCGTCAGCGAAGCTGCGGATAAGCCCCATCACCACGGTGGTGCAATTGGTGGTGAGCGAATTGTACCACTGCGGGCGGGCTGCCAGGCTGTTGGCGGTTTCGACATATTGCAGCAGCAAGGCGCGCGCGGTATCTGGGCTGACACCGATGCGAAACAGCTGCACATCCTCGCCGCGGGCATTGGTGCGGGTGCCGACCAGATCACGCTCATCCGCGGCGATCAAAACCAGCGTGTTGGATTTGAACAGATCAGCAATTGGAGAGAAGCCGCCGCCCAGCTGCCGCCGCACCTCGACCGACCAGGCGATATGCCGCCCGTCTTCAAAGCCGAAGCTGACGATCATATGCGCCATTTGCGGCCCGGCCCAGTAGGACATGAACAGGTCGGTGGAGCGCAGCGTGGTCAGGTCATAGCTGCGGGTCTCCCAGTCTTCGGTAAAGATCTCTGGCGTTTCCCAGGCGAAGTTGCGCACATTGGCAAGGGTCAGGATGTCGCCGTCCAGCTGGCCGGTGACCTGCCTGGCGACATCGGGGGACCATGCGCGTTCGGCAGGCGGAGCCAGGGTGGACCACCACAGGATCACGGCCGCCAGGGCCAGGGTGAAGGTGGTGAGCGCGCGCAAAGCCCGGCGCCGGAACAGCCCGGAAATCACGGTCAGTCCCAGCAAAGCGAACCCGCCTGCCAGGGCGGCACGGGGCCAGATGCTGAAAGGCAGCCGGTACCACAGGGCCAGCACTGCCCAGGTTGCAGCCAGGGCCACGGCCAGGATGGCGGTGGCAATCACAATGCCCTTGATCAGTCTGAACATACCCCGGTCCCCTTAGAATTTTGGCGGACCATAAGGAGGGTGGCGGGGGGCTTGCAAGCAGGCAGTGCTGCCGCTTGCGGGGCAGGCGCAGCCGTGCCACATCTTGGGAAAAGGACAGGAGACCAAAGACATGCCCGCCACATCCTTCATCGAGACCGCCCAAGGCCGCCGGATTGCCTATCACAAGAGCGAGGGGCAGGGGCCGTGCGTGGTGTTCCTGGGCGGGCTGAAGTCCGACATGGAGGGCACCAAGGCCGTGCATCTGGAGGCCTGGGCCAAGGCGCGCGGCCAGGCGTTTCTGCGGTTTGACTATTCCGGGCACGGCGAAAGCTCCGGTACGTTTGAGGACGGCTGCATCGGCGACTGGCATGAGGACACGCTGGAGGCTGTCGCACAGCTGACAGAGGGCGGGATCGTTCCGGTGGGCTCGTCGATGGGCGGCTGGCAAGCGCTGCTGCTGGCGCGGGAGATGCCTGAGCGGATCAAGGGCATGGTGACCATCGCCGCGGCGCCGGATTTCACCGAGGATGGCTATTGGGCCAATTTCTCGGATGCGCAGAAGGCGCTGCTGGATTCCCAGGGTTATGTGAAACTGCCGAGCGATTACATGGAGCCCTACCATATCTCTAAGCGGATGATTGAGGATGGGCGCAAGCGGCTAGTGCTGCGCACACCGCTGTTTCTGCCGTTCAAGACACGCTGCCTGCAGGGAACCGCGGATACGGCGGTCTCTACCGAAACCGCGCTGCGGCTGATGGATCATGCGACTTGCCCGGACATGCGGCTCAATCTTGTGAAAGATGCGGACCACAGGTTCTCGGACGAAGCTTGCCTGAAGATGATTGAAGACGCGGTATTGGACGTGCTGGGCGGCGCCTGAGCTACCAGCTGGTGCCACGGGGGAGGTGTTGGCGTATTTATGTTCTTGCATTGTTCCTGTTGGGGCGAGCCGGTAAGATTGCGCAGGCGGCAGCTGCCGCCAGCAAGCTGAAATTTATAACCGCAAGAGGATTTCGAGAATGGAGCAGAGGGTAAGCCTAATCACGCTGGGCGTGCCGGATATGGACCAAGCTGCGGGTTTTTACGAGGCCTTGGGCTGGCAGCGGGCGGAGAGTCCGGACGGTGTGATTGCCTTTGACCTGATCTCACAGACGCTGGGGCTGTATCCGTTGGCGGCGCTTGCGGCGGAGATGGGGATGGAGGAGCAGCAGCTGGGAACTGGTGCGGTGACGCTGAGCCAAAACACCCGCAGCAAGGACGAGGTGGCGCAGCTGCTGGCAGCGGCAAAGGATGCCGGGGCGGAGATTCTGAAACCTGCGCAGGATGTGTTCTGGGGCGGCCATCACGGTTATTTCCGCAGCCCCTGCGGGCATATCTGGGAGATCGCCTTTAACCCGTTTTCACCTTTGGCAGAGGATGGCGCGTTCCGCTGGAACGGGTACTGAGCGTGGCGGCACGGCGGCATTGGATTTGTAAAATGCCTGCGTTGAAAGGTTTTTCTTGATCCCGGCCTTTGCCGCCCGCAGAGTTGACCCACGGGTGGGAGGCAAACCGCGAGGGCAGGATATGCCTTATGACCAGCAACCGTGCCGCGAACCCCTGGTTCTGCTGCCGGGCATGATGTGCGACGGCCGGATTTTCTATGCTCAGGTCAGGACGTTCTCTGGCAGTATGCCGGTGATGGTGCTGCCGCTGGCGGGCGGCGACACGGTGGAGAAGATCGCCGCGCGGATGCTGAGCCACCTGCCGCCGCGCTTTGCCCTGGCGGGATTTTCGATGGGCGGCATTCTGGCGATGGAACTGGTGCGGCGGGCCCCGGAACGGGTCAGCCGGTTGTGCATCATTGGAGCCAGCCCGCTGGCCGAGACACCGGATCAGGCTGCCAGCCGGGAGCCGCAGATCGTTGCCGCGCGCGCCGGACGGCTGGAGGACGTGCTGGGGGAGACCATGCCGGCGGAAGCGCTGGCGCCCGGTCCTTTGCGGCTGGAGGTGCACAAGCTTTTCTGCCGGATGGGATTGGAGTTGGGGCCGGAGATGTATGTGGCGCAGGCGCGTGCCCTGCAGCGGCGGCCGGATCAGCAGGCCACGATGCGGCGGGTGCATGTGCCCACGCTGGTTCTAGGCGGCGAGCATGATACTCTGGTGACGCCGGCAAAATTGGACCTGCTGGCGCAGCTGATTCCCGGGGCACGGCTGGAAATCCTGCCGGATGCAGGGCATTTCACAGTACTGGAGCAGCCGGATGCCGTGAACCGCGCGCTGCTGCATTGGCTGGCTGAACCTGTTGCCGGCCCCACGCCTGCATCTTCGCCTGCGCTGTGCGCTCAGGGATAGAGCTTTGCGCGCTCCGTTTTGCTGATCAGCTGAGGCTCTGCCACTGGTTTGCCGGTTTCGGCATCAAAAAACGGCGTGTCCTTCCACCGGCCTGACAGCCGCGCGGTGATCATCCGGCTGATGATGCCCCAGGCCATAACGCCACCGCCCTTGGTGCGGGACTGCTTGCCAGGGGCAGGGAGGAAGGCCTTGGCGCGGATTTTGCCCAAGGCGCCTGGGTCCTGAAACAGGTCAGACCGCAGGCCAGCAAAGGGGAGGCCGGGCTTGGCCAGCGTATTGGCAAAGGGGGTGCCGCAGCAGGATGCATACCAGCGCAGCGGCCCGCGGGGGCCGAGGCGGACCGCCCTCAGATGTTCTGCGCCTTCTATGATGGTTATGGTGTCCGGCGACAGTTGGAACAGGTCGACCGGATCTGGCGCTGGATCCGGCTGGCCGTGGTACAGCTCATTGGCGCGGCAGTCGGCGCAAAAACAGACAACCCGGGTGCCGGTCTTGATACCATGCGCGGAAACTTCGCCGCGCAAGGACCCGCAATTGCAGGAAAACGCCAGCCCTTCCGCCATGCGGTCAGGCCGCGGTGTTCTTGTTCGCGGGCTTGCGGCGAGCCGGTTTCTTGCGGCTGTTGGCATTCATGAAGTCGATCACCAGCGGGCGGATATTGTTGCGCCAGCTGCGGCCCGCAAAGATGCCGTAATGGCCGGCGCCCGGCTCCACATGGCTGGCTTTCTTGCTTTCCGGCAGACCGGTGCAGAGGTCCAGCGCGGCAATACATTGACCAGGGGCGGAGATGTCGTCCTTGGCGCCTTCGACGGTTTTCACCGCCACATCGGTGATCTTGGAGAAATCCACCTTGTGGCCCTTCACGACGAAGTCGTTGCGGGCGATCTCGCGGTTCTTGAAGATGCGCTCGACCGTCGACAGGTAGAATTCCGCGGTCATGTCCATCACCGCAAGATATTCGTCGTAGAAGCGGTTGTGGGCGTCATGGTCCGAGGCCTCGCCCTTGGAGACCCGCTGGATCTGATCGACAAAAGCCTTGGAGTGGCGTTCGCCGTTCATCGACATGAAGGACGCCAGCTGCAAGAGGCCCGGATAGACTTTGCGGCCGACGCCCTTGTACTTGTAGCCGACTCGCTGGATCATGGTTTCCTCCAGCTGGCCCATAGTGACGCGGCGGCCGAAGTCGGTGACTTCGGTAGGGGTGGCGTCCGGGTCCACCGGACCACCGATCAGTGTCAACGAGGAGGGCTGCGCCTTAGGGTCTTGTTCCGCCAGGTAGGCGGTGGCGGCCAGGGTCAGCGGCACCGGCTGGCAGACCGCGACCACATGGATATCGGGACCCAGCTCGCGCATGAAATCCACGAGGTAGAGGGTATAGTCCTCCACGTCGAATTTGCCCGCAGAAACAGGGATGTCGCGGGCGTTGTGCCAGTCCGTCACATAGACTTCACAATTCCTGATCAGACTTTGCACGGTGGACCGCAGGAGGGTGGCGTAATGGCCGGACATCGGGGCAACCAGCAGCACCTTGCGGGGCTGTTCCTCGCGTCCGCTGACCTTGAAATGGATGAGATCGCCAAAGGGGCGCTCTACCACATTGGTGATTTCAACAACATGGTCCTTGCCGTCCTCGCAGGTGAAGGAGGGGATGCCCCAGTCGGGTTTCACCACCATGCGCTGGTAGGTACGTTCCGTCACTTCGCCCCAGGCGGCCATCCAGCTGAGGGCAGGGTTTGGCAAGGCCGAAAAGACCGGGTAAGATGCCATGGAGAGGGCCGTGGCGCCCAGCCATTGGTTGGTGTTCCGGACGGTCTCCATCAGATCGTAGGTCATCATGTACCGCATGCCTGCCTCCTTCGCGCTCCGTCCCGGTGTAATGTTTCCGGAGACCCCGGAACATCGGACCATTCGCCGCTTTGCCCTGTTTCCTGCAGAATTGTATTCTGCATAGCAGAAAGCCTATGAGGGATTCTTTTATATGACAACTAGTGACGAATTATCCGCCGCGACCGCGCCAGAGAGCATTGAAAAGCTTAAGGAAAACATGAGCCGCGTGGAGGAATTAAGCAAGCGTCTGGCCGATGTCATGTCCCGGAAGGTGCCGCACAACCCGGCTTTGGACGGTCCGAATCAAGAGCTTTATGCGCGTGCAGCAACCGCCTATTGGGCCGAAGCGATGCAGAACCCGGCCAAGATCCTGGAGCAGCAGGTTGAATATTGGAGCAAGTCTGTGCTGAATTTTGCGGAAGCACAGAAAGCGCTGGCTGGAAAGGCGGAAAATACGGATGACGGCGGCCCCAAGGACCGCCGATTTTCGAATCCGCTGTGGGAGACCAGCCCCTACTTCAATTTCGTGAAGCAGCAGTACATGACCAACGCCGATGCGATCCGACAGGCGGTGCAGGATGCGGTGGACCTGGACCGAAAGGACAAGCAGCGGCTGACCTATTTCGCGGATCAGATCATCGAGATGATGGCGCCGACCAATTTCCTGCCCACCAACCCGGATGCGCTGGAGAAGGCGGTGGAAACTGAAGGCCAGTCGCTGATTGACGGTCTGGAGAACCTGGTCACTGATCTGGAAGCCAATAATGGCGAACTGGTGGTGCGGCTTGCAGATGAGAGCGCCTTTGAACTGGGCGGCAATATCGCCACCACGCCGGGCGACGTGGTCTACCGCAACCGGATGATGGAGCTGATCCAGTACAAGCCGGTGACGGAAACCGTGCACGAAACCCCGATCGTGCTATTCCCGCCTTGGATCAACAAGTTCTACATTCTCGACCTGAAGGCGCAGAACAGCTTGATCAAATGGGTGACCGAGCAGGGGTATACTCTGTTTGTGGTCTCTTGGGTCAATGCTGATGCAAGCCATGCCGATGTGGGGATGGAGGATTACATTCAGGAAGGTTTCCTGACCGCGATTGAGACGGCCAAGGAGATTTGCAAGGTGAAGCAGGTGAACGCGGTGGGCTATTGCATCGCCGGAACGACGCTGAGCCTGACGCTGTCGCTTTTGAAGCAGCGCGGAGACAAATCTATTAAATCGGCGACTTTCTTTACCACGCTGACAGATTTCGGCGACCAGGGCGAGTTCACCCCATTCCTGCAGAATGACTTTGTCGACGGGATCGAGGCGCAGGTGGAAGAGGAGGGGCTGCTGCGCTCCTGGGTGATTGCGCGCACTATGTCGTTCCTGCGTTCCAAGGACCTGATTTATGGTCCCGCCGTCAAAAGCTACATGATGGGCGAGACGCCGCCCGCTTTCGATCTGCTTTACTGGAACGGCGACGGCGCCAACCTGCCGGGCCGGATGGCGGTGCAGTATCTGCGGGGCCTGTGCCAGAATAACGAATTTGTCGGCGATGGGTTCGAGCTGATGGGCCACAAGCTGCATATCAAGGATGTAGATGTGCCGCTGATGGCGGTCACCTGCGAGACTGATCACATTGCCCGCTGGAAGGACTGCTACGCTGGCGTGCAAAAGATGGGGTCGCGCAGCAAGAGTTTCATCGTGTCGGAGTCCGGCCACATCGCGGGCATCGTCAATCCGCCCAGCAAGAAGAAGTACGGCCATTACACCAACGACGACCTGAAAGGCGATCAGGAAGCGTGGATGGGAGGCGCGGAATACCACGAGGGGTCCTGGTGGCCGCGCTGGAATGACTGGCTGAAGAAACGGTCCGGCAAGCAGGTTCCCGCCCGCGAAGTGGGGGATTCGGGTTTCCCCTCTTTGATGCCGGCACCGGGATCCTATGTGAAAGTCAAGGCAAACCGTTGAATTCATGGAGTTTGCGATTTTTTTCTGCGTTGCAGCATCAAAACTCTTGAAATGCTGCGATGCGGCATGCATATTCTCCTCATGCTAAGAACGCAGGATGGTCCTGCTGCAGCTTTCTGAGGAATTAGAACTATGGCAAAGACCCAAGACTTCACCGCGATGATGAAAGACTTCATGGGCGCCTTCCCGGTCGACACCAAGGCGATGGAAGACGCATTCAAGAACACCGCAGCTCTGAACGAGAAGCTGTCTGCGGTTGCGCTGGACGCTGCCGGCAAATCCGCTGAGATCTCCAACAAGTGGACCAAAGAAACCATCGCCAAGCTGGGCGACGTTTCCAAGGTGCAGGCCGACCCGGCTGACTATGCCAAAGCCGCAACCGATTTCGCTTCCGCTTCCGCTGAAGTGGCAGCAGAGAACATGGCTGCCTTTGCCGAGATCGCAAAGAAAGTCCAGATGGACACCGTCGAACTGATGATGGCTGCTGGCAAAGACGCAACTGAAGAAGCAACTGCTGCCGTGAAGAAGGCCACCGAAGAGGTGACTTCGGCCGCAAAGAAAGCTTCGGCTGCTGCCAAGTAAGTACGACCACGAACCGGCCCCCGCTCTCCTCCCTGATGGTGCCGGAACGTGAAGAAGGGCAGGCCGCAAGGCCTGTCCTTTTGCATTTCAGGGTCAGTCAGGAAGTCCGGAGCGGCGCAGACCGTCGCAGTAATGTTCCAGATCTTCGGGCTGGGCAAAGGGCAGTGTCCGGCTGATCTGCGATACCGAGAATCCCGGTTCCAGCTCCAGAACCCGTCCGCATTCCTGTGCTGCTGCGGCCGTCTCGCCCAGTTGGGCATAGCAGGCTGCCAGATGGCGGTGCGGGGATGGGAAGCCGGGATACAGATTTATGGCTTTTTTCAACTCGGCAGCGGCGGGCCCGTATTCGCGGCACATGTAAAGCGCTAGCCCGCGGAACCAGTGGAAATAGGTCGGGTGGAACGGGTTCAGGGCCGTGGCTTGCTCCAGCTCGGCCAGAGCTTGCTGCGGCCTGCCTTGGTAAATGCAGGAAAGCCCGCGGAAAGCCATGGCATCGGTGTCATTGGGGTTCAGCATCAGCGCCCGCTGAAAGTGTTCCTCTGCCAGCGTGAAGTTGCCCTTGAACAGATGCATGACCGCCAGCCGCCGCTGTGCGACGCTGTCCAGCGGATCAATCCGGGCAGCGTGGCGCAAGAGCGGGAAGGCCGCGTCCAGTGTGTCCTCGGGGGAGACGCCCCAACCGCTCATCCATTCGACAAGATAGGTCAACGCCAGGCCGGAGAACGCGGCGGCATGGCGGGAGTTGGCTTTGCAAGCCTGCTGATACAGCTTCCGGCACTGCTGGAGAGTGGCGGGAGAGTCGAGAATTTGCGCCTTGGCTTGCAGCACGAGCGCACGCGCAGTCGGGGCGCTGCCGCTGGCCGCATGGCTGACGGACAGATCTTCAGCGATCGCCTGAAGGCGCCCGGCGAGCGTTTGGGTGATCTGTCCGGCCAGCGCATCCTGAAGGCTGAAGCCGCTGGTTTCCAAATGGTCGTAGCGTTCGCTCCACAGGGTGCTGCCGCTGGCCCCATCCGACAGGGACACTGTGACCCGCAAGTTGCCGGAAAATTCCCGGACGCTGCCCTCTGCAAGGTAGCGGACACCAAGTTCTGCCGCGGCAAGGGAAGACTTGGCGGCAAAGCCCGCAAAGCGCTGAGCGGCATTGCGGGACACCACCCGCAGGGCGCGGAAGCGGGACAGGCCTATGGTGATGTCTTCGGTGAGCATATCTGCAAGTGCGCCTGCCGCTGCCGAACCTTGGGGGGAAGCAGAAAAGGGCAGGACCGCAACGGAAGCCACCGGCGAGGCCCCCTCTGTTTCAGCGGGAGGGAGCGAGTTTCCCGCAATTCGGTAGATCCGGACGGGTTCGGAGATATTGCGGATATTCTGCAGTCCAAGGTCGTCGAATGCGGCGCTGACCTTGCCGCGGACCTGCTGCTGGACGGTGCCGGAGACACAGATTTCCCCGGGTGCCGCAAGGCTTTGCAGGCGGGCGGCGATGTTTACGCAGTTGCCCATGAGGTCGCTGCCGGTGGAAATCACATTCCCGCAGTGTATACCCATTCGCAACGCAAGATGCCTGCCCAGCGGGCCTGGAATATGCGAGGCATTCCTGCCGGCAACTTCCAGGGCGGCCTTGACGGCCTGCACGGCGCTGGGAAACTCCAGAAAAAAACCGTCGCCCGAGGTTTTGACAAGCCGACCGGAAAAGGTCCGGGCAACTGGTGCGATTATCCGGTTGCCCAGGTCACGGACAGCCGCAATTGTTTCGGCCTCCCTGGCTTCTGCCAAGGCCGAAAAACCGGCGACATCCGCGATCAGAACGGCAGCTTGTCTTTGTCTGTCCCCTTGGTCAGCCATCGTACCCGCTACCACAAACTCAAAGACTGAGGGCTATTATATCATATTGAGAATTTTTACGGTAACTTGTTATGCCGGAAAAACGATATCTTGTTCAGAGGTTTCTAGGCGGTGGTTAAAACTGCGCATCCTGGAAACGGCGGAACTGCGGTTGCCATCCGGCAAGTTTGCGCAGCCTGCCGGCGCTCATTTGCTGGTCCAGGGCCGGGCCTTCAGCCCAGTCGCCGTATTTGAACAGCACATGCTTTAGGCTGCGCACCACATAGCCGCTGTCATGGCCGCGGCGGCGGGCGATCTCGCGGGTGATTTCAGCCACCGGTACGCCGTCCTGGGCACTGGCGTTGAAGTGGCCGGTGAGGTCCGGGTTTTCCAGCAGCAGCCGGTAAGCGCGGGCCAGATCTTCGAGTTGGATCAGCGGCCAGCGGGTGGCGATGCTGCCCCAGATCTCAAACGGCTGCCCGGCGGCGGCGGCGTCGAGGTAGCGGGAGAAGGCGCCGCCATCCTCGTGATAGACCAGAGCCGGGTGGATCACTGCGGCGGAGACATTCGGACTGGCCAGCGTCAGGCGGGCGTTTTTCTGCATCCAGGCAAAAGGCTTGATCGGGCGCATCGGACTGGTCTCATCCGCAACCCGGTTGCCGGTGGCGCCATAAAGCCAGCAGCCGCCGGTGTAGATCATTCGCAGCGGCTGCGAGCGAAGGGCGGCTTGCCGCAGGATGGCGGTGATGGCAGCGGTATCAGCCGCCGCCATGTCCTTATCAAAGGTCGCGGCCAGCTGGATCAGCCCATCCACGCGGGCGGCATCACGCACCCAGGTGCCAGGGCTGAGCAGATCTCCGCGCAGCGGCCGGGCGCCCAAGGCCTCCAGCTTGCGGTCGGAGGCTTCGGACCGGCTGAGGCCGGTCACGCTGTGGCCGTGGCGGACCAGTTCTCGGGTGACGGCGGTGCCAATGGAACCGGTGGCGCCCAGGATCAGGATGTTCATGTCTGTGAATGCTCCCGCTGAAAATTGTAGTGCGGGGATACTGATAATTGCTCAAGCCGGGTTCAGGTCAAGCGTTTTCGGTATTTCTGCGGCAGGGCTGTACAGAACAATAGTTGCGGAAAACACGCCAAGGCTTCCCTTTTGTTCTGCACTGGCATAGGCTTCGCTGCAATGCGTCATGACCGGGGAGGGAACACATGGCAGATCAGGACAAACCCTTGCTGATCAAACGGTATGCGAGCCGCAGGCTCTATAACACCGAGACCAGCGATTACGTTACGCTGGAGGATATCGCGGGGTTCATCCGGGAAGGCCGTGAGGTGCAGATCGTAGACCTGAAAACAGGTGACGATCTGACCCGCCAGTATCTGCTGCAGATCATCGCCGAGCATGAAAGCCGTGGCGAGAATGTGCTGCCTGTCAATGTGCTGAACGATCTGGTGCGCAGCTACATGGTGCCCGGCGGCGGGGTGATGCCGCAGTTCCTGCAGTCTTCATTCGATATGCTGCGTGAGAGCCAGTCGAAGATGATGGAGAACATGAACGCAATGAACCCGATGTCCAAGATGCCGGGATTCGAGGCGATGAAGGCGCAGCAGGAAGCATTCCTAAAAGCGATGACCGGCGGGTTCGGTCCTGGTGGATGGACTGGCGGAGCGGCTGAGGAGGAGAAATCCGAAAGCAGCGGCGAGGATCTGGACGACATTAAGAAGCAGCTGGCGGCGCTGCAGGAAAAACTGTCCAAGATGAAATGAGGCTTGGCGGAGAACGCTGACAGAAAAGGCCCCCTGTCCAGTTTGGCGGGGGCTTATTTTTGCGCAGTCTGATGCAGGGGTGGATCAGGATCCGGCTTCGACTTTCAGCACGTTATGCAGCCGGTGATACGGGGCGTTTTTGACGATCTCGTCCAAGCTCTTCGCCTCAGGCACGGGACGCGCGCGCAGGAACAGATAAGCGCTGGCACCAAAAGACATGGCGCAGGCGCCGACGATCGTGCTGACGATGACAGTCTCAAGTCCCATGGCTTCAAACATGCGTTTCTCCGGTTGCACTGCCAATATAGGGGAAGAAAGCTGAAAATTCCATATCACTTCCCCTCCTTCTTCAGTTTGCCTGCTTCCAGCACATGTCGGGCCAGCGAGTTGGCGCTATCCCGGTCTTGTTTGCGGTGGCGCACCTTTTCCCGTCCGCCGATGCGGGAGGCGGTTGCGAAAACAAAGCCTGAAAACGAAAGGAGGGCGAGGCCAAAGGCCAGCCCGCCGGTTACAGTGCCGGCAATCGCTGCACCAAAGCTCGCCAGCAGCGCGCCCGCTGCCAGCCGCTGGGCCCATTGGCCGATGACCTGATCTGCGTCGCGGGCCTGGGCTTCCGCCTCTGCAGCTTCGTTGGCATAGGCGGTCAGCAGGTCGGCCACGGCCAGGCCGCAGTCCGGGTCGTTGGAGGCGCGGATGGCGGCCAGCAGCGCGGCCCGCTCAGCCCGATCGGAAACAACCGTGCCAATGATCTGGCTCAGCTCATCTCCGGCAACGGCATCCCCCATACTTAAGGCATTTGCCATGGCCACCAGCGCGGTGGCCGGGCGCCGTTTGAATTTCAGCGGGCCTTTCATATGCGGCACCGTGGACGGCACAAACCTGGATTGCAATCACGAAAACCCCCAGCACAGGGCCGGGGAGGGTACTTGTTAAAGCACCTGTTGTTTTCAGGCAGCTGCCTTGCCCATGCTCTCTTCGGCGGCGGACAGCAGAATGTCCGCAATCACGTCCAGCTCGGCCCGCGTAAGGCGCACCGGCAGGCGCACGTCGCAGGCCTTCATCAGCATCGCGCGGGTCTGCGGCAGTTCGGGCACGTCGCGCAGGAATTGCCAGTTCCAGAAGGCGCGGGCATTGTCGGTCGACAGTCCGAAGACCTGCACTTTGACACCCTTTTCTGCTGCGGCATTGGCAAAGGCGTGGGTCTGTTCTTCGCTGAGGCCTGCCAGGTTGAACTGGATCGAATCCGGCGCCCGGCGTTCCGGGACCAGCGGTGCGGGCACGTTGAAGAAGGGAGAGCCGTTCAGCCGGTCTGCCACATAGTCATGGTTTGCCAGACCGTCGCGCACCCGGCGCGCCAGTTCCGGCAATTGCGGACGGATTACCGCGGCAGAGAGATTGCTCATCCGCAGGTTATACAGCGGCAGCTGGTTCTGCCATTTGGCAAAGGCCTGCTCCAGGTCCGGGGTGTTTTCCCCATGCGGGCCCTTGTGTTTTTTCCAGTTGTGCTCGTAGGCGCCGGACATGATGGCGGCGCGGGCGATCAGGTCCGCGTCGTCGGTGATCAGGATGCCGCCTTCGCCGGCATTGACCATCTTGTAGGACTGGAAGGAGAAGCAGCCGACCTTGCCGATGGTGCCGATGTTGCGGCCGTTCCAGGTGGTGCCCAGGGAATGCGCCGCGTCCTCGACCACCGGGATGCCGCGGGCATCGCAAAGCGCCATGATGGCATCCATGTCCGAGGTATGGCCGCGCATGTGGCTGATGATCACCGCCTGCACGCTGTCCAGCTTAGTCTCGAAATCAGCCATGTCGATACGGTAGTTATCGCCCACCTCGCACAGCACCGGCACGCAATCGGCGTGCACCACCGAGGAGGGCACCGCGGCAAAGGTGAAGGCTGGGATCAGCACCCGGGCGTCACGGGGCAGGCCGAGCGCCTTCAGCGACAGGAACAGCGCGGCAGAGCAGGACGAAACCGCCAGTGCGTATTTACTGCCCAAGAGTTCTGCGTATTCCTGTTCCAGCAGAGTGACCGGCGCATCCTGGGGAGCGGTGTAGCGGAACAGATCGCCGGATTGCATCAGCGCGTCGATGGCCTCGCGGGCGGCTGCGGGAATGGGTTCAGCGTCATGAACGTTGGGCGGCAGGGCCATATTTCAAAATCCTGAATTGTTGCTTCAGGAAATGTAAAACTATGGCAGAGCCATGCCAAGAGGCAACGCGGCGGAAATTGCCACCACAGGCAAGATTTCACAGAACTGTTGCGGAGTTCGCGCGGAATCCGGCTGAGTTTCCGGCGGGGATCAGATCCCCAGCCGGTCGCGCAGGGCAAACCAGGTCATGGCCAGCACCAGAAGCGGCGTGCGCATGCGCGGGCCGCCGGGGAATTGCGGTGCCGGAACGCGGGCCATGGTGTCAAAGCCTTCGGCCTCGCCCCGGATAGCCTGTGCCATCAGCTGGCCTGCGTGGGTGGCGGTGCCGACGCCATGGCCGGAGTAGCCGGAGGCGGTCAGGATGTTTGGCGCCAGCCGGGCCAGGTAGGGCATCCGCTTCATGGTGATGCCCAATGTGCCGCCCCAGGCGTAGTCGATCTTCACGTCCTTCAGATGCGGGAAGATCTCTGTCATCGGCTTGCGCACGGTGGCGGAGATGTCTGCCGGGAACCGGTAGCCGTAGCTTTCACCGCCGCCGAACAGCAAGCGTTTGTCATGGCTGAGGCGGAAGTAGTTCACCACGAACTTGGTGTCGGCCACGGCGACGTCGCGGGTCAGAACCCGGGCGGCGTCCTCGCCCAGCGGCTCGGTGGCCACCACGAAGTTGTTGATCGGCATCACCCGTGCCGCCACTTGTCCGTTCAGCCCGCCCAGGTAGCCGTTGCAGGCAAGGATCAGATGGTCGGCAGCGACGCTTCCGCCCGCTGTGCGGATGCGCAGCTTGGCGCCTTCCTGGATGTCCAGAACCTCGCTGCTTTCATAAATCCCAGCACCTGCCGCAGAGGCGGCACGGGCTAGGCTGAAGGCATAGTTCAGCGGGTGCAGATGAGCGGCACCATGATCCAGAATGCCGCCCTTATAAGCAGGCGAGGGGCACATGGCCCAGCAGGCGTCCTTGTCGAGCAGCTCAATGCTGCTGTAGCCATACTGGTCCTGCAGATGGCGGCCATAATCATGCAGCTCTGCCGCTTCCTTTTCGGAAAAGGCGGTCCAGGCGACACCGGGCTTCAGATGGCAGTCCTGGCCGTGGCGCGCGATCAGCGATTTAACCAGCTCCTTGGCGTCCTCGCCCAGCTGCCAGAGCTTCTGCGCCTCAAGCCCGCCCATCAGCGCTTCCAGCCCTTCCTGGTCCATCCGCTGGCCGCTGCCGAGCTGGCCGCCGTTGCGCCCCGAGGCGCCAAAGCCTACACGCTGCGCTTCCAGCAGCACTACGTCCAACCCGGCCTCAGCCAGATGGAGTGCCGCAGACAGCCCCGTATAGCCGCCGCCGACAATGCAGACGTCAGCCTTTACCTCGCCAGCCAGAACGGGAGACGGCTGCATCTCAATAGTCGTCGCCGCATACCAGCTATTTGGATATTCGCCTTTGCGGTCATTGGAATAGAGCAGGTTCATTGCCATAGATTCACCTCATGCCAAGAACGCCGCCGCTGCTGACAGCACGCGGCGCTCCCCTTTTCATCTTGCCAGAAATACTCAAATGTGCTGCCGCCGGCCGCGGGCAGCGGCACCCGAGGCTTTACACGTTCATCAAGAGATGCTCGCGCTCCCAGGGAGAGATCACCTGCAGGAACTCCTCGTATTCCGCACGTTTCACGATGGAGTAAACGCGGGCGAATTCCGGTCCCAGCACCTTATGCAGCTCGGTGGCGCCGTCGAACAGATCCAGCGCCTGGCCCATCACCTGCGGGATATCGCCTTCGCCCTCATAGGCGTCGCCCTTGAATTGCTTGCGCGGACGTTCTTCATTGATCAGGCCGAGGTAGCCGCAGGCCAGCGACAAGGCGATCCCCAGGTATGGGTTGCAATCCATGCCGGCAATGCGGTTTTCGACCCGTCGCGCGTCCGGTCCCGACAACGGGATGCGGATGCCGGTGGTGCGGTTGTCGCGCGCCCATTCCAGATTGATGGGGGCCGCGTGGTCTTTCACATAGCGGCGGTAGGAGTTCACATAGGGCGCCATCACCGCCAGGCCCGCAGGCAAGTGGTTTTGCAGGCCTGCGATAAAGTGGTAAAACGCATCCGTCTCGCCGCCCTGTGGGCCCGAGAAGATGTTATCGCCAGTTTCGATGTCCAGGATCGAGTGGTGGATGTGCATGGCGGAGCCCGGCTCATCCTCGATGGGTTTGGCCATGAAGGTGGCAAAGCAATCGTGACGCAGCGCCGCCTCGCGGATCAGGCGCTTGAAGTAAAAGACCTCATCCGCCAGCTTGACGGGGTTGCCGTGGCGGAGGTTAATCTCCAGCTGGCCGGCACCGCCTTCCTGGGTGATGCCGTCAATCTCGAACCCCTGCGCCTCGGCAAAGTCGTAGATGTCGTCGATGACGGGGCCGAATTCATCCACCGCGGTCATCGAATAGGCCTGGCGCGCCGCGGCGGGGCGCCCTGATCGGCCCATCATCGGCTCGATTTCCTTGGCCGGATCGATGTTGCGGGCGACCAGGAAGAACTCCATCTCCGGCGCTACAACCGGTTTCCACCCCTTGTCATGATACAGCTGCACCACCCGTTTCAGCACGTTGCGCGGGCTGTAGGGGATTGGTTTGTCATGCCGGTCATAGGCATCATGGATCACCTGCAACGTCCAGTCGCCGGTCCAGGGTGCCGCCGTGGCTGTGGACATGTCCGGCTTCAGCGTCATGTCCTTTTCGATCCAGCCATCCTCATCCGCGGCATCGGCCCAGTCCCCGGTGATGGTCTGGTAGAAGATGCTGTCGGGCAGATGAAAGTAATCGGTTTTCGCGAATTTCGATGCCGGTACCGCCTTGCCGCGGGCGATACCGGGAAGGTCCGAGATAACGCATTCAACTTCGTCGAGACGACGGCCCTCCAGATAGGTTTTTGCTGCTTCGGGAAGGGCGTCGAGCCAGGCTGACATTAGGTCCTCTCTTTCCTGTAAAACTCTGCGAGGAAGGTTGCGATTTCTTGGTTGTCCACGGGCGCGTCCAGCTCAGCGGCTGCACGGTCCAGCAGGTCGTCGGGTACCACACCGCGGCCGCGTTTTTCGATCAGGCCGCCGACGAAGGCATTGGGAAACTCGGGGTGGGGCTGCCAGGAGATGATGTGGTCGCCATAGGCCAGAATGCCGTTCTGGCAGAAGCCGTTGCCGCCCAGCACACGGGCACCTTCGGGCAGTCCGACCACCTGGTCCTGGTGCCAGGCATTGAGGGTCAGCTCCTTGCCGTCCACCTGGTAGGTAACCCGGCCGACGGCCCAGCCGCCCTCGTATTTCTCGACCTTGCCGCCAAGCGCCTGGGCGATGATCTGATGGCCAAAGCAAATGCCGGCCAACGGCTGCTTGCGCGCGTGGATCTCGCGGATCAGATCCTCCAGCGGCGGGATCCAGGCGTGGTCCTCGTAGGCGCCGTGCTTGGAGCCGGTGATCAGCCAGGCGTCGGCGTCATCTGCGCTGTCCGGCAGCACGCCGTCCACCACCGCCCAGGTCTGGAATTCAAAGCCGTTGCCATCCAGCATGTCGCGGAACATGCCGTCGTAATCGCCGAACGGGCCGAACAGGTCTTCGGGAGAATGGCCGGTTTGCAGGATGCCGATTTTCATAAGTCACCAGTTTCAGGGATTTCGCTGCGCGGAAGGTAGCCCGCCGTATTTCGGGCGGGCAAGGGGTCGCGTCAGACCGTGTCGAGATAGATCTCTACCCGTTCTTCGGGGGTGAGCTCTTCCATGTAGCGCAGTTCCTGCCGCTTGGTCAGGATCATGTTGCGGATCATTTCAGCAGAAAAGAAATGCGGAATGATCTCAGAGGCCTCGAAAGCGTCGATTGCGTCCTGCCAGGTGTTGGGCACCTGCGGCAGGTCGAGCGCATAGGCGTTGCCGGTGATCGGCTCGGAGGGGGCGATCCGGTTTTCAATTCCATAGAGGGCGGCGCCCAGGATGGCGGTCAGCATCAGATAGGGATTCACGTCGCCCCCGGCAAACCGGTGCTCGATCCGGCGCGCCTTGGAGTTTCCTGAGGGTACGCGGATGGCGGCGGTGCGGTTTTCATAGGCCCAGCAGATACCGGTCGGGGCATGGGCGCCTGGCACCATCCGGTCATAGCTGTTGCCGTGCGGGGCAAAGATCAGGGTGGAGTCGTTCATTGCCTTCAGGCAGCCGCCAACAGCATGGCGCATCGCATCAGAGCCTTTGGGGCCGCCATCGTCAAAGATGTTGTTGCCGTCCTGGTCCAGCACCGAGAAATGAGTGTGCAGGCCATTGCCCGCATAGTCTTCATAGGGTTTGGCCATAAAACTGGCGGCGAAGCCATGGCGGCGGGCCAGGCCTTTGACCAGCATCTTGAACAGCCAGGCGTCATCTGCAGCACGCAACGCGTCGGGGCCGTGCATCAGGTTGATTTCGAACTGACCCAGGCCCGCCTCGGAAATGGCAGTGTCCGCGGGAATATCCATATCCTCGCAGGCGTCGTAGAGATCAGTGAAGAAACTGTCGAACTGGTCGAGTGCGCGGATCGACATGGTTTCAGCCGCCTTGCGCCGCTTGCCAGAGCGGGGCGAGGTGGGCACCTGCAGGTTCTTGCCGCTGTCATCAATCAGGAAAAACTCCAGTTCCACTGCAACAACCGGTGTCAGTCCTAGCGCCTTGTAGCGGTCCACCACGGCCCGCAGCGCATGGCGCGGGTCGCCGTCGTAGGGGCGGCCGTCTTCGCGGTACATCCAGATCGGCAGCAGGGCGGATTGAGATTCCAGCCATGGCATCGGCACAAAACCGCGTTCGGTCGGTTTCAGCACCCCGTCGGCATCACCGGATTCAAAAACCAGCGGGCTATCGTCGATATCTTCGCCCCAGATGTCCAGATTCAGGACAGACAGAGGGAAACGGGTGCCTTCTTCAACCGCCTTGTCGGCGAAGCGCGCCGGGATGCGCTTGCCCCGGGCCTGACCATTGATGTCTGCCGCGGCCACGCGAATGGTGCGCACATGCGGATTTTTCCTGAGCCAGTTTTTCATCCAATCACCTGACGGTTTCGGGGACACCTCCGGCCAAGTGCGCCCGCAAGGAGGGCGTAGCAGAGCCGGGGCACGTTCAAGCCCCTGGTCCATTTTTTTGATCATAATCCAAGATGGTGCAGAGTTTATCCTGGAACGCGCATGATTCCGCGTAGAGAGTTTGCGATTTTGAATTTGATCAAATAATGGATACTACCGGATCAGATTAGGACGCAAGCGAAATCTTTGCCGCCTTTCCTGCGGCAGATGCTTGTTCAGCCGCCGGTTCACAAAGCCGAACAGGCTGATGATCACCAATGTCAGCAGGATGAAGTAGAAGGCCAGGATCGGGTAGGGGACAAACGGGTTGAAGGTCTTGTCCGCGAAATAGCTGGCATAATAGAGCGCATCGCCCTGCTGGCGCCAGGCCGGGAAGCCGGAGAAGAACACCAGCGTGGTGGCGTGGAATAGAAAGATCGCTTCGTTTGTATAGGCAGGCCAGGCCAGCCGCAGCATCGTCGGGAAGGTGATACGGCGGAAGCGGTTCCAGCCGGTCATGCCATAGGCATCGGCGGCCTCGATGTCGCCCTTGGGGATCGACAGCAGCGCGCCGTAGAAGATCTCGCCCGAGTAGGCTGCAGTATTGCAGAACAGCACGACCAGCGCGCCCAGCCAGGCGGAGGTGAACGGATCAAAGAAACCGGACACGCTTTTCAGGCTGAGGAAGCAGGCGTAGGCAAAGAAGAACTGGATGAACAGCGGGCTGCCGCGGAACACGAAGATGAACCACTCAGCCGGCTTGCGGAACAGCGGATTGGGGTTGGATTTGCCAACTGCCAGCGCCACCGCGAGGAAAAAGCCGGTCAGCAGTGCCAGCGCGCCGAAATAAACGTTCCAGATCAGGCCGGAGCCGATCAGGGTGAAATGCTCGCACAGGGTATATTCGCCGCGTGGCAGCAGGCGTTCGCCAAAGCCTAAGGAACGGAAGGCATAGGCCTGTATGGTTTCAATGCAACTCATGCCGCTGCCTTTCTTTGTGCTTCGCCTGCTGCGGTGGCCTGGCCCTTGGTCAGGCGCTTCATGATCCGGTCCAGGGCGACCTCGGACACTTTGGTGAAGCAGAGGTAGAACACTAGCAGCGCAGCGAAGTACCACACGTGCCAGTTCGGATGCGGGTAGTCAGTGAATCTTGCGGTCTTGGTGCCGCCGAGCTCCCGCGCCCAGTAAACGATGTCCTCGACCCCCAGCAGGAACAGAAGCGGAGTGGACTTGATCAGCACCATCCACAGGTTCGACAGGCCGGGCAGCGCATAGACCCACATCTGAGGCACCAGGATGCGCCAGAACGCCTGCCGGGAGGTCATGCCATAGGCCTCGGCGGTTTCGATCTGGGCGCGCGGCACCGCGCGCATGGCGCCAAACAACACATTGGCGGCAAAGGCGCCAAAGACGATGGAGAAGGTGAGCACCGCCAGTAAAAAGCCATAGGTCTCATGCACCCATTGCGGTGCGGTCGACAGCGGCAGCTTGGCCGCGTCACAGACCACAAAATCGATGCCCTGGCGGATCGGCTGATCCCAGTCCGGGCATTTCACCTTGTGACGCATCCACTCAAACGCCTGGTCGAGCGCGATGACGAAGAACAGGAAGAAGGCAATGTCGGGAACGCCCCGCACGATGCTGGTGTATCCCATGCCGAACCAGCGCAGCGGCAGGAATTTCGACCGCGCGGCACTGGCGGCGCCAAAGCCGAACAGAAGGGCCACCGGAGCAGTGATCGCCAGCAGGGTCAGCACCACGAAGACCGAGATATAGAGGTTCATATGCTTGCCTGTGGTCAGGTAGCAGCTGAGCCAACTCAGCCCCTCAAGCGTGGATGGGTCCGTACAATAGGAAAACATATGTACCCTGTCTTTCTGTGTTCACGCCCGGCAGCGGAGCGGCCGGAAGAGAAAGAATGAGGCCCGCGCGCCGCGGCGGCGGGCCTGCGGATCCCGCGAGGAGATCAGATTACCACTGGGAAGCCACTTCCCACTTGGCGATCAGCGTGTTCAGCGTGCCGTCGTCTTTCATCGACTGGATTGCCGCGTCGAATTTGCCGCGCAGTTCGGCGTCCGATTCCCGGAAGCCCATGCCAACGCCGCCGCCGATGGATTCGGTGCGCTCAAGCTTGACCAGGCCGTCGCCAACCATAGTGTCGATGAAGCTGTTGTCGGCCAGAACCGCGTCCGCTTCACCGTTGCGCACGGCGGCGACGGTTTCTTCCGGAGTGGCGAATTCAACCAGGGTCCAGCCCTGCTCAGCAATGAAGGCGGCCTGGATGGTGGTGGCCTGGGCCGCAATCACACCGCTGGCCAGGTCAACATCGGCGGACTGCGCCAAGTATGCGGACGGATCCGGCGGAGTGTAGGCCTGGGTGAAGTCGATGACTTCGTCGCGCTCGTCGGTGATCGACATGCCGGCGATGATGGTGTCGTAGTTGCCGGACACCAGGTTCGGAATGATCGAATCCCAGTCATTCTTGACCCACTCGCAGGTCAGCTCGGCGCGCTTGCACAGCTCGTCGCCCAGCTCGCGTTCAAAGCCGTCGATTTCGCCGGCGTCGTTGACAAAGTTCCACGGCGCATAGGCGCCTTCGGTGCCCAGGCGCACGGTGTCCGCCAGGCCCATGCCTGCGGTCAGCGCCAGGGCAGCGGTGCCAAGGATCAGTGATTTCATAAGGTTACTCCCATTTTTCATTTGGTTTTTGGGTTTAGTTGTTATTGCTTATTGGCCGTGCCGGGTCGAGGACAGGAATGTCCGCAGCCGCGGTGAGCGGGTGTTGCCGAACAATTCGTCCGGCGAACCTTCTTCTTCGATCAGCCCCTGATGCAGAAACACGATGTGGCTGGAAACATCCGCGGCCATGTTCATGTCATGGGTGACGATCAGCATGGTGCGGCCCTCAGCGGCCAGATCCTTGATCACCTTGACCACTTCCTGTTCCAGTTCCGGATCCAGCGCAGAGGTCGGCTCGTCAAACAGCAGCGCCTCCGGCTCCATGCACAAAGCACGGGCAATCGCGGCCCGCTGCTGCTGGCCGCCGGACAGCTGTGCCGGGTAGACGTCGCATTTGTCGCCGATGCCGACCTTCGCCAGGTAATGGCGGGCCTTTTCCTCAACCTCGACGCGTTCGCGGCCCAGTACGGTAACGGGCGCCTCCATCACATTCTGAAGGATGGTCATATGGGCCCACAGGTTGAACTGCTGAAAGACCATCGAAAGATTGGTGCGGATCCGCAGCACTTGCTTGGCGTCGGAGGGGCGGCGCGCGAGGCCCTGACCGGACCAGGTGATCGGCTCGCCCTTGAAAAAGATCTCTCCCTGCTGGCTGTCCTCCAGCAGGTTGCAGCAGCGCAGCAGCGTCGACTTGCCAGAGCCCGAAGATCCGATCAGAGACACCACGTCGCCCTTTTGGGCGGTGATGTCGACGCCTTTGATCACTTCCAGCTCGCCATAGGATTTGTGCAGGCCGCGGATTTGCAGAACGGGCGTTGTATCGGTCAAGGTGTCTTTGTCCCTGTGAGTGGAAATTCGTTCTTATTGGACCGAAAAAAACAACGAATGCAACGTTCAAACCGCACAAGACGGCACTGCAGGCGTCAAAATGGCGGGGTGAACCGCCAATTCGGGGGCAGGCGTTACGTCAACTCCGCTGCGCGGATGCGCTGTTCCGTCAGCACCGGGCCAGGCGGAGTCGGCACGGCCAGATAGTCAGCCGGGGCGATCTGCACCAGCCCTTTCAGATGCAGCAGGTGGCGGGTTTCTTCGTCGAGGCCGCGGATGGCGGATTTAAGCGCGGCAAACAGTGCCCCGGCATCGCCACCAAGGGCAGTGATGTAGGGCAGCGTGGGGGTCGGTTCAGTCCGGTCAATTTCGCACAGACCAGCGGCGAAACCATCGTATTCTTTGACCAGTTCCCATGTCAGTGCGTCCAGCGCGGCGAAATCCGCGCGGCCTGCAGCCACGGCTTCCGCGGACAGCTGATGGCCGCCGGTTTCCACCAGCGCACCAGGCAGGATGTCGCGATCATGCATATGCACCATCGGAGCCGCCCAGCCGGATTGCGACAACGCTTCGTTATAAGCAAAACGGCGTCCGGAAAACGCCTTGAGCGACTGGCCCGCGTCGGCGCTGCGGGCGACAATGACGCTGTTATAATAACCTGGAGGGCAGCCGGGCAGCCCGTAATCCGGAGTTCCGACCAGCGCAACCTCGCCATAAAGCCGGGTGCGGTAAGGGCAGCCGCAGGTCTGCGACAGCAGCAGGTCCGGCGATTTCCAGACCTCCCAGAAGTCTGCATCGCGGGTCAGTGCTTCCGGCCCGCCGCCCAGATGCGCGCGGACCGAAGTCCAGAAACGGTCATTTGCCGCCGCGGTTTCCGGGCGGTCGTACATTCCAAGATGAGCAATCATAAAGCGGCCTCTGCCCGTTTGCGCGCCTTGGCGCTGTCCACATCCGAAACCCCCAGCAGGCTGGATGACAGCCGCAGGAGCGCGTCTTCATTGGCATCGCGGTGCCCGTCTGCCAGCGCCACTTGCCACAGTGCCTCAATCACGCCCGTGCGGTCCTCATAGGCGACGGCTTCCTTGATGGCGCGGGTAAAGCGCACGGTATCGGGGGCCTCGGCCTCCATCCCCTCGGCTTGTTCTCGCAGGATCAGCGCACCGCCGGTGTCCAGCCCGTAGCGGGCAGCCAGAATGCGGTCGATGCGGTCCTTCTCCACCTCGGAGTAATTGTTGTCCGAGCGGCCGATACGCACCAGCAGCGCGGTGAGCGCCAGCCGCGCGCCTTCGTCATCCAGCGGAGCAGGGGCGGGCTCCAGCAGCCGGTTCAAAAGCTCCTTGAACATCACCCGTCCCCCTCTGGCGCGGCGAGCTTCGCTTCGGCGCGCGCCCGGGCTTTCTGGCTGTCGGCATAAGACAGGCCCATGGCCTTGCGCGCATCTTCGACGATGGTGACCTCGCCCTCATGCGCGTTGCCATCGGCCAGAACCACTTCCCAGAGTGCGTCCAGCGCCGCGAGCCGTTCCTCCAGCCCGGTGGTTTCGCGGATCAGCCGGCCGAAGGTGTCGGTTTCCGGTGCCGCGGCGTGCAGCTTCTCACAGGTGGCGCGCACCTTGGCAGCCTCGATCGCATTGTGCTGGTAAAGCCGTGCCAGAATCCGGTCGATCAGGCTGATCTCCTCCAGCTGATAATCCCGGTCCGATTGCGCCACCCGCACCAGCAGCGCGCCAAGCGCCAGTTCGGCATCCGGGTCCGGCAGCGCCGGGGCCTCGGAAGGGCGGAAAGCTTGAAAGAACTTCTTGAGCAAAGGCATCAGCAGACCTCAGGCAGTGCGGCAGGGAGGGCGGGGTTACTCGCCATATCCCTCAATGATGTGCATATCACCCGTCGAGACCAAATCGCGAAAGGCCTTGGCGTCCTGATAGGCCACGGAATCATAGCAGGCTTTTGCGGTTTCGAAATCCTTGAATTCGAGCACCACCGTGCGGGCCCTAAAGGCGCCTTCGCGCACTTCCCGCTCGCCGCCGCGGATCAGGAATTTTGCGCCATACTCTTCCAGCACCGGCCGGGCCGCCGTGATATAGGCCTGGTAGCGGTCCATGTCGCGCACATCCACATGCGCCACCCAGTATCCTTTGGGCATCGGCGATGCCTCCCCCTCTTTTTATGGTTGAGGGCAGGCTGATATAAATCGGTGCCAAAGACAATGGGGCGGTTGTTAAGAATTTCCCCGTTGCGCCGGAATTTGCGGTCGTTTCAAGGGGCTGCGCCGGAAAACGGAAACGCCCGCCGGGGCGGGCGGGCGTTTCAAAACGTGCTTAACGTGCGGGATCAGCCGATCTCGGCCAGGCGGGCAAGCGCCTCCTTGACCTTGGCTTCCTCTTCCTCGCGCGCGGCAAGGTTCGCCTTGGCTTCCGCCACCACGTCCTCCGGCGCGGAGGCTGCGAATTTTGGGTTGTTCAGCCGACCGCGCAAGCCCCCCAGCTCCTTGGCCAGCTTACCCAGGGTTTTCTCCAGACGCGCCTTTTCAGCGTCGACGTCGATCACATCCGCCAGCGGCAGGCCGAAGGAGGCACCAGGCGCGGCAACGCTCGCGCAGCCCTTGGGGAAGCTCTCCACCTGCTCCAGCGACGTGATGCGGGCCAGTTTCCGGATCATCGCCTCGTTCTTTTCCCAGGCAGAGCGCGCCTGGTCCGAGAACTCCGTCACCACCATCGGGATCTTGGCGCCCGCCGGCACATGCATCTGCGCGCGGGTGGAGCGGATATTCTCAATCGCGGTGATCACCCAGTTCATCTCGGCGTCTGCGTTGGCATTGACCAGTTCGGCGCCATACGTGGGCCAATCCTCATGCACCAGCATGTTTTCGCGCTTGGCGGTGTTGCCCCAGAGCTCCTCGGTGATGAAGGGCATGATCGGATGCAGCAGGATCATGCACTGGTCCAGCACCCAGCCCAGCGTCTGGCGGGTTTCTGCGATCACTGCCTCATCGTCCGAGTTGAACAGCGGTTTGCTGAGTTCGATATACCAGTCGCAGACCTTGCCCCAGACAAAGGCATAAAGCGCATTGGCCGCGTCGTTGAAACGGTAGGCTTCCAGCGCCGCGTCCACTTCCACCCGCACCTTGGCGGTCTCACCGATGATCCACTGGTTCACCGCAGCCTTTGCATCCGGGCAGGCAAAGGCCGGGACAGTTTCGTCATAGACGTTGTTGAAATGGGCAAAGTTCACCGCATTCCACAGCTTGGTGCCAAAGTTCCGGTAGCCCTTGAGGCGCTCCATATCCAGCTTCAGCACGCCGCCAAGCGCCGCCATCGCCGCAGAGGAGAAACGCAGCGCGTCGGCGCCGAATTCCTCGATGATTTCCAGCGGGTCCACCACGTTGCCGGTGGATTTCGACATCTTCTTGCCCTTGGCGTCGCGCACGAGGCCATGCAGGTAGACGGTGTCGAAGGGGATGCGCTCCTTGACCGGCAGGTTTTTGTCCAGCACCGCCAGCTGCATCATCATCATCCGGGCAACCCAGAAGAACAGAATGTCCTGACCGGTGACGAGCGTCGAGGTCGGGAAGTATTTCTTGGTGTCCTCGGTCCATTCCGGCCAGCCCAGCGTGCCGATCGGCCAGAGACCGGAAGAGAACCAGGTGTCCAGCACGTCGGGGTCGCGCCAGAGATTGAGAGTGGCCCCACGAGGCTGTGTTTGATCTTCCTCTTTCAAAGGGGTGGGCATGATTTTCATGCCAAGCACACCGAGGCTGGTGCCACGTTCCTTTAGCTTTGCGTTTTCTGCTGCATAGTACTCATGCATCAGCACAATGGCTTCATTTTCAGACGCGGCGCAGAACGCAATTGGCTCCTGATAGTCGTAGGTCCAGATCGTCTCGTAACTTTCCGCAGGCCTTACGATGATGTCATCGGGGTCAGGGTTCCTAGTAATTGTCAGAGGCTCTTCAAGCATGCGGATGCTCGGCCCGTACCAAACCGGGATCTGATGGCCCCACCACAGCTGGCGCGAGATGCACCATGGCTCGATGTTCTCCAGCCAGTGGTAATAGGTCTTTTCACCGCTTTCCGGCAGGATCTTCACATCGCCGTTGCGCACCGCATCCAGCGCCGGACCGACAACTTTTTCCGCGTCGACAAACCACTGGTCGGTCAGCATCGGCTCGATCACAACCTTGGAGCGGTCGCCGAAGGGCTGCATGATCGGCTTGTTCTCGACATACGGCACGGTCTCGGTGACCTGCGTCTCCTCACCGTCCTCGCCCTTGACGGTTTTGGTCTCGCTGACCATCACCGCCAGGCCTTCGCTGGTGATCTGCTCAACCACCAGTTTGCGGGCCTCGAACCGGTCCAGACCGCGCAGCTCATCCGGCACCAGGTTGACGGCGTCAGCCTCGTTTTCGGTCAGGGTCTTCTCACCCTTGGCGACAGACATGGCGAGGGTGGCGGCGGCTTCATAGCTGTCGCCGTCCGCGCGCATCTGGCCGCGCATGTCCATCAGACGGTACATCGGAATGCCGCCGCGCTTGGCGACCTGATAGTCGTTGAAGTCATGCGCGCCGGTGATCTTCACCGCACCGGAGCCGAAATCCTTGTCCGGGTATTCATCGGTGATGATCGGGATCAGGCGGCGGTGCTCCTTGGGGCCGACCGGGATCTCGCACAGCTTGCCCACGATGGGTGCATAGCGTTCGTCCGAAGGATGCACAGCCACGGCACCGTCGCCCAGCATGGTCTCGGGCCGGGTGGTGGCGATGGAGATATAATCGCGCTCTTCCTCGAGGATGACATTGCCGTCCTCATCCTTCTCGACATAGGTATAGGTGGCACCGCCTGCCAGCGGGTATTTGAAGTGCCACATGTGGCCCGCGACCTCGATGTTCTCCACCTCAAGGTCGGAAATCGCGGTCTCGAAATGCGGGTCCCAGTTGACCAGCCGCTTGCCGCGGTAGATCAGGCCCTTGTTGTACATCTCCACGAACACCTTGATCACGGCATCGTGGAAATTGGGGGAGTTCTCGTGGCCGGTACGGGTGTCGCCCTGCGCGCCTGCCATGGTGAAAGCGGTGCGGGAGAAGTCGCAGGAGGCGCCGAGGCGTTTCAGCTGCTCGACGATGGTGCCGCCGGATTTCTCTTTCCACTCCCAGACCTTCTCCAGGAATTTCTCGCGGCCGAGTTCCCGGCGGGAGGGCTGCTGGGTCTTGGCCAGCTCGCGCTCGACGACCATCTGGGTGGCGATGCCCGCATGGTCGGTACCCGGCTGCCACAGGGTGTCAAACCCCTGCATCCGCTTCCAGCGGATCAGGATGTCCTGCAGTGTGTTGTTGAAGGCATGGCCCATGTGCAGCACGCCGGTCACATTCGGCGGCGGGATCATGATGCAATATGTGGAGGCCTCGGGCTTGGCATTTGCACCTGCCTTGAAGCAACCGGCCTCTTCCCAGGCCTTGTACAGGCGGCTTTCGGCTTCGCCTGCGTTGAACGTCTTTTCCATCGCCATCGCTCGTGATCCCTCATGCAACTGCCGGATCAATTACCCAATGGGGCCGGGAAGGGGAAGGCGGATTTTGCCGCAAACGTTCCGTCTGGGGCTGCCGGAGCGCTATTGGGTATTTAAGACCAGAAAGAAGCAGCAAGATTCCGTTAACCAGAATCGGAGTACTCTCCCTATGCGGTACAGGCTGAGGAGCCGATGACCGCACCAGGAAGAAGCTGCCCTTGCTCCTGGCATGATTATCCCTTGGCGGACGGACGGCCAGCGGGCAAGGGCGCTTCGCTTGCGGCTTCTTTCTGGTCCTAAATACCTGGATACCGCGCCGGAGGCGCTGAAACCAGCGCGCGCGCGCCGGGCGCGCACCGCTTAGTTCCAATTACAGCTTGTCCAGCGCCTCGTGCAGCTTTTCCAGCTCACCCTCATGCATGGAAATCGCCTGAGCCTTGTAAGGGAAGTTTCTGGCGCGCACTTCCGATTGGAACTCCTGAAGAGCTGCGACCCGCTCTTGGTACATCTGCTTGTGCAACCGCCCCAGGTCGCCAAAGGCATGGGCGTGGCGCGGCGGGTTTTCCGCTTCGCCGCAGATGTCGGCCATGAACAGGAAGATCACGTCGCCTGCATTGCCCGAGCCCAGCGAGATTGTGACGATCGAGGTGCGGTCATTGAGCAGGCGCAAAGTGTCCTCGGCCACGCATTCGATCTCGCAGGCAAAGGCGCCGGCGTTTTCGTAGCGCTTGAAGGTCTCATGGATCTGCATCGCCTCGTCCGCGGTGCGGCCAAAGGCGCGCAAACCGCCGCACCAATGGCTGAGCGAAGGCACCAGCCCCATGTGCACCTGCACCGGGATGCCTTCCTTGGCCAGCATCTCCACCACGTCAAACGAACGGTTGGTGAAATACATGTCGGCGCCATTTTCCATGCAGGTGATGGCGTGGCGCATGATCTCGTCATTGGTGGCGAACTGGCTCCAGTTCATCGCGGTGCCGGCAAAATGGGTGGGGGCGATTTCGCGGGCCATGTCCAGGTGCACGTCCCAGAGAGTCAGCAGGTCGATACCTGCGTCGACGCAGGCCTGGATCTCGGCTTTGTTGGCCGGGTTGCACATGGTCAGGCGTTCGCCGGTTGTCTTGAGGTCGATCAGGTCCCGAACGGTGTAATTGCGCTGAGCCGGGCGGCGGCCGAAGGTGTAGATGTTTTTCATCGGTTTCCCCTGTCTTTCAAATAGGAAAGCCGGGCCGATACAGGCCCGGCAATGTGTGCTGTGATGTGTGTCTACTCGGCGGCCCAGATCTTACGGCGGCGTTCCTTGACCATTTCGTTGCCCTCGTCGGTGCCGTCATGGAAGGTGTTGAACCACTCGTCCCAGGGCGTCTCCCAAGTGCCGTAGTTGCAGTCGAAGAACTTGTGATGCAGCTGGTGGAAGAAGTCGCCGACCAGGAACTTTGCCTTGTTGCCGATCTTGATGTTCTCAAAGCCCGCGTGCGAGGTCGGGGCGCCGATGCCGTGGTGGAACAGCAGGAAGATCGCCAGGACCGGGTGCGACGGCAGCAGGAAGAAGATCATGGTGTCGAACATCAAGAAGAAGCTTTCCACCGGGTGCATCGCCAGGCCGGACCAGGGGCCGGTGTTGATGTTGCGGTGATGCCAGGCGTGCACCTTGGTATATAGAACGCCCACATGCAGCAGCCGGTGCAGCCAGTAGAAGTGGAAGCCTGCCCAGACCGGGATGAAGATGGTCATCAGGAGCATGGTGACCGGGTTTTCTTCCAGCGTGATCATGGTGACCCAGCCGTTGGCATATGCGTAAAGGATGAAGCTCTCCCAGAAGGTCCAGAAGGCAAGTGCCGGGCCAAGGGTCCAGAACATGTTGTCCCAGACCTGGTTTTTGAAGGTAAAGACCTTGGCGCCCTTCATCATCGGGCGCATGTCATAGCGGTATTCATCCTGCTGGGTCCGGAATTTCCACAAGGCCAGATGCAGCCCGCCGGCCACCACCATCAGAATGCAGAAGTTGCGGAACCAGATTTCGGCCACCCAGTCCCAACTGAGGGTTGCGATCCGGTCCATCGACGGGGTGAAAAAGTTCCAGGTGATGATGGCAAACACCAGCAATAGCGCCCGCAGCGCTAGCGGGTTCCAGCTTTGCAGCAGGTATTTGATTGAGGCTAGCGGCCTCAAAGGCCAGTCCCAATAGGGAGAGGTCTGGATCGGCAGCTGCGGGGTGAAATTCCAAATCTTGCGCTTGGGACGCGGTGCATTGGCGGGACTTGTCATGTCTCGTTTCTCATCTGGCTGGTGGGGAGGCTGCGCGGAGGCGCATCTCTGTTCGCTGGCCGGGAGGTTACGCCGGCGGCGGAATTTCTCAGAACGGTATGTCTTGCCGGTTAGGTTAAGTTCAGCTTAGCCTGCGCGCATGGCGACACGGATTCCCTCTCTCAACTGGCTGCGTGTGTTCGAGGCGGCAGCGCGCACCGAAAGCTTTGCCCGCGCGGCGGCTCAACTGAACATGTCGGCGGCGGCCGTCAGCCAGCAGGTGAAGGCGCTGGAAACGCAATTGGGCACGCCGTTGTTCCAGCGCCATGCTCATGCTGTGACGCTGACCGAGGCGGGGCGGGCCTATCTGCCTTCGGTCCAGCAGTCGCTCTTGATGCTGGAAACCGCCACGACTGGCCTGTTCGGCGAAAGCCGCGAGCAACGGCTGTTTGTGCAATCGGTGCTGCTGTTTGCCCATGGGGTGCTGGCCCGGGGGCTGCCGGACTTCCAGGCGGCGCACCCTCAGGTCAATCTGGCGCTCAGCACTGGCAATATGGCAGCGGACTTTGCCAACCGGTTCACCGACTTGCAGATCGTTTTCGGCAATCCGGCCCTGTTTGGCACCGAAAGCGACGAACTGCTGCGGGAGGTCCTCTACCCGGTTGCGCTGCCTGAGACCGCAGCGCAAATCCGGGCTCCGCAGGACTTGTTTCAACTTCCCCTGATAGAAGTCTCCACCCACCGCGCCAGCTGGGTGCAGCTGTTTGAACACCTGCGGCTTCCGCATGGGCAGGCGCGGTATTTCTTTGCCGACAATTCTCTGATGGCCGCAGAGCTGGCGGCGCAGGGCGTTGGCATTGCGCTGGCCCGCGCCCCTGCGTCTGACGCCGCGATGAAAGCAGCCGGGTTGGTGCCGTGCCTGCCGGAGGTTTCCGTGCCAGGGCAGGAAGCCTACCACCTGGTCTATCCGGACCGCGGCGCCATGCGCCCGGCAGCCCGGCAGTTCCGGGACTGGCTGCTGGACTATGTGCGGAGCGTCTGAAGGCTACTGGCCGGTCCGGTCCAGCTTGGTTGCCAGATGGATCAGGCTTTCAGAGGACCGCACCCCGCGGGCTTCTGCGATGCTGTCGATGGTTTCGTCCAGCTCAGCTGTGCTTTGCGCCACAACCTGGGCCAGCAGGTCAAAGCGGCCCGAGGTGGTGTGCACAACCTCGACGCCAGGCAGACAGCGCAGGCGGGCCAGCACTTCCGGCCCTGAGCGCGGCTCAATCGACATCAGCACCGTCGCCTGCAGCGGTGGGCGGACTGCGGCGGACGTCTTGAGCGTGTAGCCGGTTATTACGCCCGTGGCTTCCAGCCGCTCGATCCGGGCCTGTACGGTGGTGCGGGCGAGACCCAGATGGCGGGCGAGTTCAGCCACCGGGCGGCGCGCGTTCTCCCGCAGCAGGGTGACAAGGCGCTGATCTGTATCGTCGGTTTGCATTTTTTGCCTGCGATGTGACGGATGTTTTCGTCACTGTAGGAAATATGCCGGCCAAAATCGACGATCATTTCACGCAAAATATGTAAAACGAATGAGGGTTACCCGATGCAGCAGATTCCTCCGCTTTGGCTTTCGCCTGAATCCCACCTGGCCCGCAGCGCGCCGGATCATCCGATCCTGTATTTCTCGCCGCGGGTCCTGCATGAGGTGGCGCGGCGGTTCCGGGAGGGGTTTCCGGGGCTGGTGACCTATGCGGTGAAGGCAAACCCGCATCCGGCGGTTCTGTCCAATCTGGTGGCCGCGGGGATCACGGCGTTTGACGTGGCTTCGCCCGCGGAAATGGAGGCGGTGCGCGCCGCCAGCCCCGACGCGGTCATGCACTACAACAACCCGATGCGCTCAGAGGCGGAGATCGAAGCCGGCATCGAACACGGCGTCGCCAGCTGGTCGGTTGATGAACTGAGCGAGCTGGAGAAGCTGGACGCCGTGCCGCGCTCCTGTGAAATCGCCGTCCGCTTTGCCCTGCCGGTGGCGGGCGCGGCTTATGACTTTGGCAGTAAGTTCGGTGCTGCCCCCGAGGAGGCCGTCGAACTTCTGAAACAGGTTGCCGCCCGCGGCTGGACTCCGGCGCTGTGTTTCCACCCCGGCACCCAATGCGAGGATGAAAGCGCCTGGGTCGAATACGTCCATGCCGCCAAGCGGATCATTGACGAGGCTGGCGTGCAGATCTCCCGGCTGAACGTCGGCGGCGGCTTTGCCGCCAACCGCGATGGCGTGGCGCCGGATCTTGAGAAGGTCTTTGCGGCCATCGGTGCGGCGGCTGATGCAGCCTTTGGCGCTGACAAGCCCATGCTGATCTGCGAGCCGGGCCGGGCCATGGTCTCTGAGAGCTTTACCCTGGCCGCCCGTATTAAGGGGGTTCGCAAGGCGGGGGAGGTGGTGTTCCTCAATGACGGCATCTATGGCGGGCTGGTTGATATCCGGGACATGGGCCTGCCGGGTAGGGTTGAGGTTGTCGGCGCTGACGGCAAGCACCGCAGGGGCGAGCGCAAGCCGCGGGTGGTGTTCGGCCCCACCTGCGACAGCCTGGACCGGCTGCCGGATGGTTTGCCGCTGCCCTGTGATGCGGCCACTGGCGACTATGTCCTGTTCCCGGGGCTTGGCGCCTATTCCTCTGCCATGAGCACGCAGTTCAACGGCTACGGCCTCAGTGACGTGGCGACGGTGATTGAGCTGGCTGGACAACCGGCCAGCTAAGGGTACTCTCGGCCCCCTGAAGCCAGCCAGCACGGACAAGGGGCGAGCATGGACAAGTTTGGGAAAAGCCAGCAGGTAAAACGGGTCGAGGATGTCAAATTCCTGACCGGGCAAGGCAACTACATCGAAGATGCTGCCCCGGCGGATGCCTTACGCGCGTGGGTGCTGCGCAGCCCGGTGGCGCACGGGATGATCACGGCGCTGCACACGGAAGATGCGCTGGAGGCCGACGGCGTCCATGCGGTGATCACCCTGGCGGACCTTGTTGCTGCTGGCATCAACGTCTCCATGGATGGCACTACCGTCAAGAACCGGGATGGCTCAGACGGCGCCTCCCCCGAACGTCCCATGCTGGCCCGCGACCGGGTGCGCTATGTCGGCGAGCCGGTCGCTGTGGTTGTCGCCGAGACACTGGATCAGGCCCGCGATGCGGGCGAACTGATCGAACTGGAGATCGACGACTTGCCGGTCAAGTTGGACCTGATGCCCGGCGGTGAGGCCTTGCACAGCAGCGTGCCGGACAACAAGGCGTTCGACTGGGGCATGGGGGATGAGTCGGCGACGGCTGAGGCCTTTCGCACCGCCGCCCATACCGTCGCGCTGCAGGTCGAGGACAACCGGATCATGGTCAGCACCATGGAGCCGCGCGGCTGCTTCGCCGAATGGCAGCAGGGGCGGCTGCACTTCACCTTCGGCGGCCAGGGTGTCTGGGGCATGAAATCCCAGCTGGCCGCCAAGATGGGGCTGGACGAGGAGGACATAAAGGTCACAACGCCCGATGTCGGCGGAGGCTTCGGCATGAAAGCCTTTGCCTACCCGGAGTACTTTGCTGTGGCCCATGCCGCCACCGTGTTGAGCCGCCCGGTGTTCTGGATGTCGGACCGCTCGGAGGCAATGCTGAGCGACAATGGCGGCCGCGATCTGACTTCGCTGGCAGAGCTGGCTTTTGACGAGGACCTCAAGATCACCGCTTACAGGGTCTCGACCCGCTGCAACTTGGGCGCCTATAACTCCCATTTCGGGCAGCCGATCCAGACCCAGCTGTTCAGCCGGGTGCTGGCCGGCGTCTATGACATCCAGACCGCCTGGCTGCAGGTGGAGGGGATCTATACGAACACCACTCAGGTGGACGCCTACCGCGGCGCCGGGCGGCCCGAGGCGATCTATGTACTGGAGCGGGTAATGGACCGCGCTGCACGCGAGCTAGGCGTTGATCCGCTGGAGCTGAGGCGGCGGAACTTCATCAAGCCTGCGGCCTTTCCTTATGGCACGGTGACCGGAGAGACCTATGACGTGGGCGATTTCGATAAGGTGCTGAGCCGTGCCGCCGAAGTGGCGGATCTGAAGGGATTCGCGGCCCGCCGCGCGGAAAATGGTAAACGCGGCAAGTACCGGGGCGTCGGGGTCTGTTACTATATCGAAAGCATTTTGGGCGATCCTTCAGAAGGCGCGGAAGTGGAATTTCTGGAGGATGGCCGGGTGAACATCTATGTCGGCACGCAAAGCAACGGGCAGGGGCATGAAACCGTCTATGCGCAGTTCCTTGCCGACCAGAGCGGTATCCCAGCGGAGAATATCCAGGTGGTCCAAGGCGACAGCGACCGTATCGCCCAGGGCGGCGGCACCGGCGGGTCGCGCTCTGTCACCACCCAGGCCAACGCGACGCTGGCGGCAGTGGAAACCATGATTGCCGCCTTCACACCTTTTCTGGCGCAGGAGATGGGGGTGGACGCGGATGCAGTGGAGTTTGACGGAGATACCTTCCGGGCGCCGGGATCCAACTTGACCCCCACCTTGCTGGAAGCGGCTGAGCTGGCCCGCGTGCAAGGCCGCACTGACCTGCAGCGTCACGGGGCGCGGGCCCGGCTGCCGGGGCGCTCGTTTCCAAATGGCGCACATATTGCCGAAATTGTTATTGATCCGGAGACTGGGCAAGCGGACGTGGAGCGCTACACTGTAGTTGACGATTTCGGTAATCTGATCAACCCGATGCTGGCCGAAGGCCAAGTGCACGGCGGGGTGGCGCAGGGGCTGGGACAGGCCATGCTGGAGCGGGTTGTCTATGATGAGGACGGGCAGCTGCTCACGGCTTCGTTCATGGACTATGCCTTGCCGCGGGCCAGCGGCGTCCCCATGATTGGATTCACCTCCGAGCCGGTGCCTTCGACACAGAACCCGATGGGGATGAAGGGTTGCGGCGAGGCGGGCACCGTTGGTGCGCTGGCAGCAGTTGCAAACGCGGTGCAGGACGCGGTCTGGGACCGCGGCGTGCGGCAGGTGGACATGCCGTTCACACCGCTGAGGATTTGGGAAGTGCTTAGGGATGTTTCTGAAGCAGCTGAGCAATAGGGTTCTAGGGTGGCTTGGACGGCCGCTGCGCTCGGAGCATTCCGGCGAAACCAAGCTGCGCGGGCCGCAGGCCCATGTGATCATCCTCGACGGCACTATGTCGACGCTTGAGGAAGGGCATGAAACCCATGCGGGCCAGTTGTTCCGCCTGTGCCGGGAAACCGGCGCACAGGTTTCGGTATTCTATGAATCCGGGGTGCAGTGGAAGGGTTGGGGCAGCGCGCCGGATGTGATGATGGGGCGCGGCATCAACCGGCAGATCCGTCGCGCCTATGGCTACCTTGCTTCCCGCTACAGGCCCGGCGACAGGATCTATCTGTTTGGATATTCCCGCGGCGCCTATGCGGTGCGCTCCCTGGCCGGTGTGATTGACCGCATCGGTCTGTTGAAACCGGAACATGCCACGGTCCGTCATATCCGCACCGCCTACCGGCATTACCGGCTGAACGGGCGCTCCAAGACGGGCGCCGCCTTTACCGCCGCCTACTGCCACAACGAGGTAGAGATCGAAATGGTTGGCGTTTGGGATACGGTCAAGGCACTGGGTTTGCGTTTGCCGCTGTTGTGGCGCTGGGCGGAGAACCGGCATAGTTTCCATAACCATCACCTGGGCCATCACGTCAAAAGCGGGTATCACGCCCTGGCCTTGGATGAGACGCGGGATGTGTTCAAACCGGTTCTGTGGGATTGCCCCAAGGATTGGGGCGGCCATGTGGAGCAGGTCTGGTTCCGCGGAGCCCATGGCGATGTGGGCGGCCAGCTTGGCGGGTTTGAGGAGGCCAGGCCCAAGGCGAATATTCCGCTGGTCTGGATGCTGGAAAAGGCCGAAGACCGCGGCTTGCCGCTGCCGTTGGACTGGCGAATGCGGTTTTCTGTTGACCCAGGCGCGCCGTCGGTCGGAACCTGGCGCGGCTGGGGCAAGATCTTTTTGCTGCGCAGCCGCCGCCGCGTCGGGCTCGACACCAGCGAACGCTTGCACAGCAGCGTGGATGCGGGCAGGCCTGACAGTCCGGCAGCGGGTGGCTGGCTGGCGAAGTTCTCCAAGACTTGAAGCCCGGCCAGGCTGCAGATGGCACCGTCAGGCTGATCTGTCCAAGCCGCTCAGCGGCGGGGCTGCCGGATGGCGGCCCCAGGCTGCTGCAGTTCCTTTTGCAACCGCTTCAAAGACAGCGACACGATCAGCTTATGCGCTGGGCGGACCGGCAGCATGTAGAAACGGCCGAACAGGTTATGTGTCTTCACCGATGAGGTGATACTCAGCACGCCGCTGTTGGAGGTGACACAGGTCATCACGTCCAGGTGCCGGTCCCGCACTGTGAGGGTCAGCACCTGGTCCGATACCGCTTCCACCAAAAAGAAATCGAGCTTGCTGCCTACCGCCACATCTTGATGCTGACGCCCGGAGAAGCCGCCGATCCGCCTGACGCCAAACAGGGCGGAAATGGCGTCGCGCAGCCGGAACGCCAGTTTCATACCGGGCAGGGGCTGCCTGTGCATGATGTTCCAGGCCTGCAGGGGGGTGACCTGAACCGGCAGCACCAGCGATTGGGTGTCCAGGAAATCAAGCTCTTTGGCAGGGGCCAGAACTTGGATGCGGGCGGTTGCGGCGCGGGCGAGACTGCTTGGCGGCATGGCCAGACTTTCTGCGGTTTTTGATATTCTTGCAGATACTTAAGTGGAAAACCGCCACAGGCAAGACCGCAGTTGCCGCGTCTGTGCTCAACTTGGCGCGATTTGCATCACGATGCAGGTGGTAGAGCCGGTGGCGTAAAGCCGTCCGTCCTCAATTCCGCGCAACTCGCCATGCGCCACGCCGGTGGAACGGCCGACATGGTCGATGGTGCCGGTGCAATCGATCGCGGTGCCCAGCGGGATCGGCCGGAGGATGTTGATCTTGTATTCCAGCGTTGTGTAGACCGAGCCCTGCGGCACCTTGGTCATCACCGCGCAGGCCATGGCGCTATCCAGCAGCGTTCCGTACCAGCCCCCATGCACGGTGCCCATTGGGTTGCAGACGTGAAACTCCGGCGTGCCGCGGAATACCACTTGGCCGTCTTCGACGCTGTGAAGGTGATAGCCCAGGGTTTCGGCAATCGGCGGGCCGGGCAGGCGGCCATCCAGGATCCCCTGCATGAAATCCAGGCCGGAAATCCGGGCGGTCTGATCAATTGTCAGCAGATCAGAGGGTTGTTTGGCGTAGAACATGGCGCGCGGGTCCTTGGCGGGAAGCTCCGGCCATTAGAAGCCGCGCGCCGTCTTGTGCAATGCTTACGCCACGTTCGATAGCGCCACTTTGGGAGTGACGCCCAGTGCAAAGCAGACATCGCGGGTCAGCTCCGGCCGGTTCAGTGTGTAGAAATGCAGCTTGTCCACACCGCCTTCCATCAGGTCCGAGCACAGTTCGGTGCAAATCGCGGTGGCCAGCAGTTCCTCGCGGTCGTCGCGCAGCGCTTTTTCAAAGGCGTTTTCGATCCAGTCGGGGATGATCGTGCCGCAGCGCTTGGCAAAGTTGCGGGCGCCTTTCCAGTTTTCAATCGGCAGAATGCCTGGCGTCAGTTTGGCTCCGTCGAGCCCGGCCTTCTCACAGGCGTCGCGGAAGCGGAAGAAGGTCTCGGCTTCGAAAAAGAACTGGGTCAGTGCCTCATCGGCACCCGCATCAAGTTTCCGCTTCAGCCATTCCACATCCGCCGACTGATCGGCGGCCTCCGGGTGGCGGTCCGGATAGGCGCCGACCTTGATGTTGAAATTGCCGCGCGCCTTCAGGCCCTTGATCAGCTCAACCGAATTCGCAAACCCGTCCGGGTGCGGGATGAACTTGCCTTCGCCCTTGGGCGGGTCGCCGCGCAGGGCCACGATCTCGGTCACGCCTGCTGCGGCAAACTGGTCGGCGATCTCCAGCGTTTCTGCTTTGGAGGCATTCACGCAGGTGAGATGAGCAGCCACGTTCAGGCCGGAGGAATTGTGCAGCGTCGCCACCGCATCCCGGGTCAGCGTGCGGGTGGTGCCGCCTGCGCCATAGGTCACGGACACAAACCGCGGATCCATCGGAGCGAGGACCTGCACGGTGTCCCAAAGCCGGAAGGAGGCTTCGAGCGTTTGCGGCGGGAAGAATTCAAAGGAAATCTTAGGCGTCGTCATCTCGGGGTCTCTCGCTAGGTTGATTTCGCCTCTTGTTGCATCTGCAGCATTGTGAGACAATTTCATAATTCTCAAGAACAACATGAGTGATCTGATAGGATGCACATCGAATTCCGCCACCTGCGCACCATCAAGGCCATTCATGAGGCCGGCGGGCTGGCCCGGGCCGCGGATCAGCTGAACATCACCCAAAGCGCGCTGAGCCATCAGGTGAAAGGGCTGGAAGACCAGGCGGGGGTGGAGCTGTTCATCCGCCGTTCCAAACCGATGAAGCTGTCGCCCGCCGGCTTGCGGCTGTTGCGGCTGGCAGAGCAGGTCTTGCCGCAAGTCGAGGCGGCGCAAGCGGAATTTTCCTCCTTACGTGATGGCAACACGGGCCGCATGCATATCGCCATCGAATGCCATGCCTGTTTCGAGTGGCTGTTCCCGGTGCTGGAGGGGTTCCGCAAGAACTGGGGTGATGTGGACGTGGATATCCGTCCGGGCCTGGCCTTTGACGCACTGCCTGCGCTGCTGAAGGAGGAGGTGGATCTGGTGGTCTCGTCCGACCCGGAGGACATCAATGGCGTCGAGTTCATCGAGCTGTTTGATTACAACGCGGTCTTTGTCGCATCCTCCCAGCATCCGCTGGCAGAGAAACCTTACGTGGAGGCCGAGGATTTCATCACCCAGAACCTGATCACTTACCCGGTGGAAAAGACCCGGCTGGATGTGTTCAGCCAGCTGCTGATTCCTGCGGGAGTGGAGCCGGCATCAATCCGGCAGGTGGAACTGACGGCGGTGATCCTTTTGCTGGTCGCCTCCAACCGCGGGGTGTCGGTGCTGCCGGACTGGGTCGTGCGGGAGGTAAAATATTCCTCAGACTATGTGACCCGGCCGCTGACCAAATCCGGCATCACCCGCAGCCTCTATGCGGCAATCCGCACGGAGGACCGCGAGAAACCTTTCATGCAGGAACTGATCCGCCTGGCCAAGGTCGAGGCGCGCAAGCTGCAGCATCAATAAATCCTGCTCCGCGGGGTTGCGTGCACCGGCATAGGCCGGCGCCTGGTTCAGACCAGTTTGACGATCTGCTTGCCGGTATTGCCGCCGTGCATCATCGCCAGGAAGGTCTTGGGGGCGTTTTCAAGCCCCTCGGCGATATCCTCCAAATATTTGATATCTCCGCTGGCGATCTTGGGTGCCGTTTCGCGCAGAAAGTCGCCGTAGCGGTCGTAGTGGTTGAAGACAATGAAGCCATTCACGGACAGGAACTTGGTCAGCACCGCCCGCCAGATGGCTGGGGCTGTCAGATCCGTCTCAGCGCTGTTGTACCAGGCAATCATGCCGCAGACAGGGATGCGGCCGAAGTTGTTCATCAGGGGCAGCACCGCTTCCAGCACCTTGCCGCCGACGTTTTCGTAGTAGATGTCGATGCCGTTCGGACACTCCGCGGCGAGGGCCTTGCTTAGTTCTTCAGCGCTGGCATAGGCGCGGTGGTCGAGGCAAGCGTCAAAGCCGAAGGTCTCCACCGCCAGCTTGCACTTGTCTTCACCGCCGGCGATGCCGACGACGCGCAGGCCCTTCTGCTTGGCCAGTTGCCCGACCATGGATCCAACCGGGCCGGTGGCCGCGGCAACCACCAGGGTTTCGCCGGCCTGCGGGCGGCCATAGGCCTCCAAGCCATGCCATGCGGTAAACCCCGGCATGCCGAGAACGCCAAGCGCAGTGGTGAGCGGTGCCATTTCCGGGTCAAGCTTGCGCAATTCAGAGGCTTTGGCGCAGGCGTGGCTAGCCCAGCCGAACATGCCCAGGGCAAAGTCGCCGGGCTGGAAGCCGGGGCTGCCCGAGGCAACCACCTCACCAACGCCGCCCGCCGTCATGGTTTCCCCGATCTCCACCGGCGGGGCATAGGATTTGCCTGCGTTCATGCGCCCGCGCATATAGGGGTCCAACGACATATAGTGAACTTTTACAAGCACTTCGCCATCGCCGGGCTGCGGCTGATCCACGGTTTCCAGGCGGAAGTTCTCATCGCTGGCCTGCGCCTCGGGGCGGCTGGCCAGCACAATGCGCTGCATCTGGTCGGGCATGGGGGCACTCCTTGTTCTATTTGACCAAACACTGGGCGCGGCGGCGGCGGATTTCAACCGCCCGCGTGCCCCGCGCCGCGGCGTCAGGCGGGATGTGCAGTTTGCGGCATAACCCCTTGGCATTCGGGGGCAGGGCGCGTATAGGCACGCATTGACCCGGCATCTCCCCGACGTGACAGGATTCTGCAGACATGATTGGCAGCGCAAACCTCAATGTGATGATCAAGGCCGCCCGCAAGGCAGGCCGTTCCCTGGTGAAAGACTTCCGCGAAGTGGAGAACCTGCAGGTCTCGATGAAAGGTGCAGGCGACTTTGTCTCCAAGGCCGACATCGCCGCCGAGAAGATCATCAAGGAAGAGCTGCGCAATGCCCGCCCGACCTACGGCTGGATTGCAGAAGAAGGCGGCGAGATCGAGGGCGAAGACCCGACCCGCCGCTGGATTGTCGATCCGCTGGACGGCACCACCAACTTTCTGCACGGGCTGCCGCACTGGGCGATTTCCATCGCGCTGGAGCACAAGGGCAAAATCGTCGCGGGCGTAATCTATGACGCCGCCAAGGATGAGATGTTTTTTGCCGAAAAAGGCGCGGGTGCCTGGATGAACGACACCCGTATCCGTGTGTCGGGCCGTCACCGGATGATTGAATCCATTTTTGCCACCGGCGTGCCGTTTGGCGGCCGCGCCGACCTGCCGCTGACCCTGCAGGACCTGGCCCGCCTGATGCCCGCCTGTGCCGGCGTGCGCCGCTGGGGTTCTGCCGCGCTGGACATGGCCTATGTGGCCGCGGGCCGGTATGAGGGCTTCTGGGAGCGCCGCCTGAACGCCTGGGACCTGGCTGCGGGCATCATCATCGTGAAAGAGGCCGGCGGCCTGGCTGAGGCAATCGACCCGGAGGCGGGCATCATCGACAGCGGCTCGGTTGTGTGCTCGAACGAGCCGATCTTCGAGAACTTCGCCAAAGTGATCCGCGGCTGATCAAGTCCCGAAAATCTGAAGCATTTGAAACGCGGCCCTTGGGTCGCGTTTATCGGTTTCGCCTGGCCGATAGGCCGGGCAGCGCCCGTCTCTTCCCCACGGGGAGGGCGCTTTCGCATCCACCCTGAGGATCGGGCGCTGCCCTCTGCGTGTTAAACTACTGATCGGACGGATGGTTCACCCCGTCGTTCAAGGGAAGCTCGCCATAAGTTTCTACGTGCGTCCGCGGATTGGCGCCTTCGATGCAGCCCAGGTTGACGCCGCATTCCGTCGGGTCAGATCGGCGCTGGTGGTGGGTGTAGATGCCGCAGGTCTTACAGAAGTAGTGTTTTGCCGTATGGGTGCCCCAGGTGTAGAGGCTGAGGTTCTCCGCCCCATTCAGCACTTTCAGGCTGGCGGCAATGGCGGTGACAGCGGCCGCCCCGCGACGGCGGCAAAAGGAACAGTCGCAGCGCGCGGCAGAGGCAAGGCCATCCGGAAAATCCGCCTCGATCTCAACGGCGCCGCAGTGGCAGGTGGCTTTCAAGCGGCTCATTTGCAACTCTCCCATTTGCTTGCAGGCTGATCAAAGCTGATTAATGAAAACAATAATTCCCCGCAAAATTCTCTGGCACAGCCCTACCATTTCAATACCCCGAAAGCCTTCGGGGGAGAGTGGCCTGCTTGTTAACCAGTTGCTTGTTTAAAAGGTTTCGCAGGCTGCTCTTTTTTCGTGCTTTTGCACCATTCAGCGGGAGCCGGTGCAGCATCATTTCCCCCAAGGCCCCGGATTGCGCTTTTTGCGGGGCAGTTTCGGGATGCGGCTGGCAGAGAATTCGTACTCGTTCTCCGGATGCGGCGGGATGCCTTGGGTCCGGTTCCAGAACGCCGGGCCGCCGCGGCGCAGCCACAGGGGCAGGCACAGGATCAGCCCTACCGCAAAACCGCCTGCATGGGCCCAATAGGCGACGCCGCCCTGATCTGGATCGGCGCCGAGGCCGCCGAAAAACTGCATCGCCAGCCAGACGCCCAGCATGACAAAGGCAGGGATGGTGAAGATGCGGAAATAGATGATCAGCACCAGCAGGATATCGACACGCGCCTTGGGGAACATCAGGAGGTAACCGCCCATGACGCCAGCAATGGCGCCGGAGGCACCGACTGTCGGCACCATTGATCCAGGCGCTGACAGTACATGGATCAGCCCGGCGCCGATGCCGCTGATGAGGTAGAACAGGAGGAAAGGCATATGGCCCATCTCATCCTCCAGGTTGTCGCCGAAGATCCACAGGAACAGCATGTTGCCGCCCAAGTGCATCAGCCCTGCATGGATGAACATGGAGGTGAACAAGGTTTCATAGCCGTAACCATGGCTTACCTCGGCTGGCACCACCGCATAGGCGTCATAGAAATAGGCCAAAGCGCGGGGGGAGTCATAACTGGCCGTGTAATAGACATAAGCCAGGACATTCACCGCCATCAGCGCATAGACGACATAGGGCGTGCGGCCGGACGGGTTGTGGTCACGGATCGGAAACATGGAGAAACGCTGGGCCGGAAATGGCCCAGCGTCAAGTGCTTAGCGCTGAAAGCTCAGGCCATACCGCCTAGCAGTTGCGCGTTGCCGCCTGAGGCAGTGGTGTCGACGCAGACGTGGCGTTCTGCCAGGACGCGGGCGCGGTCGGGTTTGCCTGGGATCAGCGGGATGATGGGGCCGTCGCGCTTGGCCAGCCACTGCTCGATTTCACGGCCGGTGGCCGCATCGCCCCACCACAGCACGCCGGCAATGCCCTGGATCGCCTCCAGCCGGTGCAGGTCGAAATGCCCATGCGCCTCGATCGCGGTGCCGCCCAGGCTGATGACCTCCTTGGCTTGTTCGGCTGCCGCTTCCGGCCCAGGTCCCATACACAGGATCGGCGGACGGGCAGAGACCGTCAGGCGGTTGGATTCACCGGTCGGGCCGGGCAGGGAGGTGGTCACCGGCCGCGCAGGCACGCCGCTGGTGCCCGGCAGCTCGGCAAAGGTGGTTTCCCACTGGGCGCTGCTCTGCTGCCGGTCGGGCGCGCAGAAACGGCTGAGATAGTAGGGGCCGCCCGCCTTGGGTCCGGTGCCGGACAGGCCCTCGCCGCCAAACGGCTGGCTGCCGACAATGGCGCCGATCTGGTTGCGGTTCACATAGATGTTGCCTGCATGCACCCGGTCGCAGACATGCTGCACGCGGTCGTCGATCCGGGTGTGCAGCCCGAAGGTGAGGCCATAACCGGTCGTATTGATGTCGGAAATCACCTGGTCCAGTTCTTGGGATTTGAACCGTGCCACATGCAGGACCGGGCCAAAGATTTCCTCTTCCAAGGCGCCGATGCCGGGCACTTCGATCATCGTGGGGGCTACAAAGGTCCCGCCTTGCGGCGCGCGCATTTCCTTGAGTACGCGGCCCTCGGCGCGGGCCTTGGCGACATGGGCCAGGATGCCCGCCCGGGCGCTCTCGTCGATGACCGGGCCGCTGTCGGTGGACAGGTGCCAGGGATCATCCAGATGCAGGCAGTCCATCGCCCCTTTCAGCATCGTTAGCACGTTGTCGGCAATGTCGTCCTGCAGGTAGAGGCAGCGCAGCGCCGAACAGCGCTGGCCGGCCGATTGAAAGGCGCTTTCGATCACCGACTGCACCGTCTGTTCCGGCAGGGCGGTGGAATCGACGATCATCGCATTCAACCCGCCGGTCTCCGCAATCAGCGGTGCGCCTGGCTGCAGGTTGTCGGCCATTGCCTTGCGGATGCGCATGGCCGTGGCGGTGGAGCCTGTGAAGGCGACACCATTGACCCGCGGGTCAGAGGTGATGGCGGCACCAACCACGCTGCCGCGGCCCGGCACCAGCTGCATCGCACTGCGCGGCACGCCTGCCTCATGCATCAGCTGCACGGCACGGTGGGCGATCAGAGGCGTCTGGTCGGCGGGTTTGGCCAGCACCGCGTTGCCTGCGGCCAACGCGGCTGAGACTTGGCCGGTGAAGATTGCCAGCGGGAAGTTCCACGGCGAGATGCAGGAGAAGATGCCCGCAGGCGGATCGCTGGGGATACGGGCGGCATAGTAGCGCATGAAATCCACTGCCTCGCGCAGCTCAGCTACGGCATCGGGGATGGTCTTGCCGGCTTCGCGGGCGAGGATGGCAAACAGCTCGCCATAGTTTTCCTCATAGAGATCGGCGGCCTTGTTCAGGATCGCCGCGCGTTCTGCCGCCGGAGCATCCCAGGGGTCGGCCAGCGCCAGAGCCAGCTCGATGTCCTCGGGGCTGCACTGGCTGACGGTGCCAACGGTGCTGTGATCGGCGGGGCTGGTCACGTCCTTCGCGGCTTCGGGCTGGGCGTCGCCTGCCAGCAGCGGCGCGGCCTGCCATTGGTGGCTGCGCCAGGGCGCGCGCGACTCTTCAATCCGCACCAGCGTCGGAGCATGGCCAAGGTCAAAACCTTTGGAGTTCGGACGTTCCGGTGCATAAAGCTCCGGCCCTGTCGGGATTTTGCGGGTGATGTCTGCGACAGCCGCAAACGGATCAGCGGCCACGATGTCGGGCGAGACATTGTCATCCACGATCTGGTTTACAAAGGATGAGTTGGCGCCATTCTCCAGCAACCGGCGCACCAGATAGGCCAGCAGGTCGCGATGGGCGCCAACGGGCGCATAAATCCGGCAGTTGGTCTTGTTCTGCTCCAGCACCATCTGGTGCAGGGTTTCGCCCATGCCGTGCAGGCGCTGGAACTCGTACCGCTCATTGCCGATGCCGTCAGCCATATGCAGGATGGCCGACACGGTGTGCGCGTTGTGGGTGGCAAACTGCGGATAGATCCGGTCTGTCAGGCCCAAGAGCTTGCGGGCGTTGGAGATATAGGACACATCGGTCAGCGGCTTGGAGGTGAAGACCGGGAAACCGTCGACACCCTCGACCTGGGCGCGCTTGATCTCGGTATCCCAATAGGCGCCTTTCACCAGACGCACCATAAAGCGGCGGTCGTATTTTTCGGCCATCTCATGCAAGGCATCAATCGCCAGGCCGGTGCGGGGGCCATAGGCCTGCACCACCACGCCAAAACCGTCCCAGCCCGACAGCGCCGGGTCAGAAACAACCGCGTCGATCACCTCCAGCGACAGCGACAGGCGGTCGGCCTCCTCGGCGTCGACGTTAAGGCCCATCTTTGCGGCCTTGGCCAAGAGAGCCAGCGCCTTCAGCCGCGGCACCAGATGTTCCATCACGCTCTCTTCCTGCGCCAGCTCATAGCGCGGGTGCAGGGCTGAGAGTTTCACCGAAATGCCCGGGTTCTTGCGGATGTTGTCGCTGTTGCAGGCCGCAGCAATGGCCGAGATCGCCTTGGAATAGGCCAGATGATAGCGGGCGGCGTCGGCTTCGGTACGGGCAGCCTCGCCCAGCATGTCATAGGAGTAGGTATAGCCCTTGGCCTCCATCCCCGCGGCGCGGTCCATGGCACTTTCGATGCTCTCACCCAGCACGAACTGGCGCCCCATTTCCTTCATCGCACGGCTGACGGCAGTGCGGATCACCGGCTCGCCCAGCCGTTTGATGGCACCGCGCAGGGCGCCGATCGGGCTGCGTTCCTCGTCCAGAACCTTGCCGGTCAGCATCAGCGCCCAGGTCGAGGCATTGACCAGCGAAGAGGTGGATTTGCCCAGGTGCTTGCCCCAGTCCGAGGGCGCGATCTTGTCTTCGATCAGCGCATCGATGGTGTCGGCGTCCGGCACCCGCAGCAGTGCCTCGGCCAGGCACATAAGTGCCACACCTTCATCGGTCGAGAGGCCGTATTCCGCAAGGAACACCTCCATCAGACCCGGTGCCGAATGGCCGCGGATGTCGCGTACCAGCGCGGCGGCGTTGGAACAGATCTTGGCGCGGTCTGCATCGGTGAGGGCGGCCTGGGCCACCAGATGATCGCGCATCGCGGCTGGATCGGCATAAGTGCCGGCGTCAATCCGGTAGCGCAGTTTGGTTTGAGCGGTCATGCAGGGAACTCCACAGAATGCGTGCAGGGCTTTTGTTAAGAGTACACCCTTTCATTCGGGACATTCGCCCGAAAATATGAGATATGCAGTTTGAACCTAGAAAAATTACAAGAAATGGCAGTCCATATGAGCTTTTCCGGTATCGACAGTTTCGACCGTGCGATTCTGAATGTCCTGGCGGAGGACGGACGGATCTCCTTTGCGGATCTGGCCCGCAGGATCGGCCTGTCCAAAACCCCGACCCAAACCAGGGTCAGACGGCTGGAGGCTGAAGGTATTATTACCGGCTACCGCGCCTTGGTGGACCCGATCCGGCTGGGGCTGGATCACGTGGCCTTTGTCGAGGTGAAGCTGGACGATACCCGGGAAGCCGCTCTGGCCAAGTTCAACGCGGCGGTCGCCAAGCTGCCGGAGATTGAGCAGGCGCATATGATGGCTTCGCACTTCGACTACCTGCTCAAGGTGCGGACCCGCTCTATGACCGATTACCGCGCCGTGCTGGGAGAGAAGATTTCCTCTCTACCGCATGTGGCGTCCACCTCCACCTATGTGGCGATGGAAGCTGTGAAGGAAGACGGGGCGCTGGCCCCGCTGTAGCTGCCGCCGGGCAACTGCAAGGCCAGTTGACTTGATCCAGCCAGCAAATCTGCCAGCATAGGAGGCATGGTTTATGTCCTGCCCCGTGCCCCGCACCGCCTTGGCCTTTGCCTGGCCTTTGCCCTCCCGGTTTCCGCCTTGGCCGCCCGGCTGCCCTGCCGCCCCGGATCACAGCGCGCCGCTGGAGGGGCTGCTGGCTGACGTTCAGGCGGCCGAAACAGAGGCCCAGGCGCGCGATATATCAAGCCGGATGTGGGAATATTGGGCCGATGCGCCGGATGAACTGGCTCAGGAAATCCTGAACCGCGGCATGACACGGCGGTCGGCCTTTGATTTTCTGGGGGCGCTGGAAGACTTTAACCAACTGATCGCCTATTGCCCGGACTATGCCGAAGGATACAATCAGCGCGCCTTTGTGCATTACCTGACCCGGGATTTTGCGGCGGCGCTAAAGGATCTCGACCGGGCACTGGAACTGTCGCCGCGCCATATTGCGGCGATGAGCGGCCGGGCACTGTCGCTCTACGGGCTGTCCCGGATCGAGGAGGCCCGCACCGCCCTTGCCGAAGCGTTGGCTCTGAATCCCTGGCTGCCGGAACGTCATCTGGCGGCGCCGGGCGGCCCTCTGTCGCCAAAAGCGGGCGGCGGCACAGAGTTGTAGTGCTGCCCGGTGTTCGGGAAAATTCCTGGCCGGCGCCAATTACCGATTGTCCGCCAGAAAACAGAACGCTAGACCTGCGGCTAGGCATCCTGTGGCGATGCAAGGTGCCCGCGTGGTGGAATGGTAGACACCGGAGACTTAAAATCTCCTGGCCGTATGGCCGTGCCGGTTCGAGTCCGGCCGCGGGCACCATTGATTTCAAAGGGAAAAGCTTGATTTCTTGCGGTTGGGGTTTTCTGCGGAATTGCGCGACTCCCACACCTTACTCCCACAGTCACGTTCTGTTCCTGTTCTGGTCTCGCGCTATGTCCGGCGCTGCTGGGCGGATCGGGACAGGGCCTTGCGGCTGGCGCGGGCGCGATAATAGGCGACCATTTCGGCGCTCTGGTTCGTCACAGCCTGGATCTCGGCGTCACTGCAGCCCGCTTCTGCAAGCCTGATGATCGCCAGCTTGCGCAGGCCGTGCAGCACGTATTTCGCGGCCTTCGGCCCAAGATTGTCCCGCCACGCCCGGAACGCTTTGGAAACGGCCCAGTAGCCCCGCGGCTGCGTCAGGTTCTTCGCCAGCACATAGGCGCCTTTGCGCGGCGCTGAGGCGATGAAAGTGCGCAGATCTGCCGGGCAATAGACCTCCATCCGCTCGTCGTTCTTTTCATCGAGAACACTCATCCAGTCGCCGTCGAAGTCCGAGAATTTCATGGTGATTGCGGCATTCGGACGCTGGCCGGTGTTCAGGATCAGGATTGCAGCGGTGCGCACGTCCTCTGGAGCTTCATCCAGCTTGTCCACCATCCACTGCGGCCACGGCTCGTATTCGCGCTGTTTGCCGTAGTGGTCAACGCCCTTCGTCGGGTTGTCGCCAAGGGGCCAATCCAGCTTGTGTGCGCCATAGTTCCACAGGAGGCTGACGGTTTGCAGGAAGCGATCAGCCTTGCGCGGCGTCTCTGACAGCTTGGCATGGGCGGCGCGAATGGCTGCCTTGGTAGTGCGGCGCACGTCCTTGTTGGCATTCTTCTCAAGAATGCCCTCCATGTCGCGCCGGTATGTCTTTTTCGTGCCCTCGGACAGCTTGCCTTGCACCCGTGGGTCTTTGCGCCAGGCGTCTATCAGCGCGCGCCATGTGTGTTTGGCCGGCGCTTGCTGTTTCTCGTGCTTACCTGCCGCGCATTCCCAATAAAGCGCATCCAGGCGCTCCGCATCGCCCTGCCAGTCCAGTTTCACAGCGCGCTCCCGGCGCTTGCCGCCCTCGGTCCATGTGATCCGGTGGTATGGCTCCCAAACGTCGCGGCGCTTGTTCCATTTCCACGCCAGGTGCGGCTTGGTTATCCTGGGCTTGGCAGGCTTTCTCACAGCTCGAAATCCTCGGCAGGTCGGGCGGCTTCACCGCTCAGAATGGCCCGGAGATCATCCGTGCGCCAGCGCTCCACGCCATCGGCCAGCCGGACGGGCCGCGGCAGTGCGCCGCTGCTCACCAGCTTGCGGAAGCGGGAAACGGACAGATCGAGATACGCAGCAGCGTTGGCTTCCCGAAAGGCTGCCGGCTCATGCTTTCCCATCTATTTCACCTCCTGTAGTGCGGCGTTTCGAGCTTCTGCTGAAGCGGGCACGGCCAGCGCTTGCTCCATGCGCTCCAGGGCCTTTCCAGCCTGCCTGGCGCCCGATGGGTCGAACTGGTTCCGGCTTTCGAGGAGGCTCAGGTTCGTCTGCGCAATACGGATTGCTGCCTCCAGCTGTGCCCGGGTCGGCGTGGTGGGAGCTGGCGGCGCGGTTGGCTTGCGTCGGGGCGCAAGGGCGAAGGCGATAAGGCTTCCAGCGCCGATGGCCATTCCTGCGATGAACTCAATCATAATGCTTCCCCAATATTGTTGGTTTTGGTGAACTGCGGCATCACGCTTTGGAACGCCCTGATGTATTCTTCCGCCGGCTGCGGACTAATTGCATTGCCGTAGCCCCGCAGGAGCCCCACTCGACCGGATACCCCATGAGCCAGCGGGAGTGTTCCGGGTTCAGCTGGCCGCCACTTTCCATCCCGGCAGAACAGCCAGTCAGAAGTTCCCCAGAAGCCGTTAAGCGGGCTGGCTGCGGGTTCTCGTGAAGCTCGGCCATCACTGTCATGCCTAGGGTCATTCCGAAGCCGTTCCCGTTGTAACCCTTCCGCCTGCACTCGCTCCTGCGCTCCAACATTCGGTTGACGTCTTTTACCTCGAACTCCTGCGCCGCCGGTGTCGGCCAGCCGCTGAGAGGTGCCGTCTCTGACAGCCCCATCATCCCCGGGCGCGGAGAGACATTGCCGCCTTTGATCGCATCCGTTGCCGTGCAGGTCGGCCAGCCCGCCAGATGCACTTGCCGCCCAAGCTGATCCATTCGATTGCGTGTCGAGCCGTCCGGGTTTGTCCCGGTCTCCGCCATTCCGCCAGTGTCCTTCCAGTCGCGCGCTGAAGCCGTTGACCATCCGACCTGCGGCAGGTCGCAGATCGTAGGCCCCGAAAAAGGTTCTTTGGCGGATGTGCGGCGCGCCGACGCCCGCAGCCGGGATATCCGACGCCCCAACGGCGTAGTGTGCTGCTTCCAGGCGATCCGATAGATCGTCGAACCACGCCCACTCAGGCGGGCGGGCAGGGCCTCGTTTAGACGCTCCTGCAGCCTTTCCGAAGACCGCCGAGCTTGCGACCTGCTCGCCAAACAGCACTGGGGGGCGGGCGTCCCGCACCAGTCTGATAAAATGGGGGGCAAGGTGACGCTCGTCGTCTCTGCCGTCACCTCTTCCGGCAACACTGAATGGCTGGCAGGGTGGCGACCCGGTCCAGACGGCTCGATCGTCAGGCCATCCGGCGCGCCGCAGGGCGCAGGACCATCCCCCAATGCCGGCGAAGAAGTGGCATTGAGCAAATCCAGAAAGTTCATCTGCTCGAACATCCAAGATGCTCCTCTCGTCTACCTCGCCTGGTGCAATCAGGCCTGCCTTTATTAGCTCCCGGAGCCATTCAGCGGCGCCTGGGTCGAATTCGTTGTAATAGGCCCAGCTCGGCATTTTTCCTCCGGGAGAGTGGGTTTAAACTGCGTCTTGAAAGCAACCGGGCGGGTATTGCGGCAAAGAGAGTGAACCAGGTCTGGCAGGTTTCTGGCAGGCCGCGGGGTGCGGCTGCTTCATGCTGGTTCGGGTGCCCGGTTGCTGTCAGGGCGCAGCGTTGATGCGATCCTGGGTGGCGGCGATCCAGTCGCGGTCTGAGCCGTACCATTCGACCCAGAGCGCGCGGTCGCGGTGGATGGCGATCTTGGTTGTGTCAAAGTCGCCCTGGTGGTGGCCGTCGCACAGCGGGATGGCTTCGTGATCCGGTACGCGCTCGTTGCCGTGGCGCTCGCAGATCGGGTGATGGGCTGTGGTCGGCGAAAGCTGAGTGAACCCGAAAGCTTCGCAAATACAGCAGGGTAGGGCGCGTACTTTGCGTAAATGCTCCGGGTTCGGTTTGGCCTTGAGCTGCTTGAGGCCAAGCGGGCCGCGGTTCATGATGTTCATTTCGCCACCTTTAGCCACGGGTCAAAGCCCATCTCCGAAATGAACCGCAGCTGCGCCTTGCGGAAGTACTGGGCGAACTCGCTCTCGTTCATCTTGCTGAAAGCTGTGGACTGCACGCGGATCTCCCATTGCCCGGTCAGAGGGCTGAAATACTCGTCGACATAGCCGCAGTATTTCTTGAGGTCGGCGTGCAGGCGCTCAGTCGTCGGCCAGACGTCGCAATGCTCTATGGCGGTGTGCAGGCCCGCCCAGTAGGCGGAGTTCCGGGGCAGGCCGCGGCCCTTGCGGGGCTTGGCCGTCAGAACCTGGCCGAGCACCAGATCCTCCAGCATCGGCGCGCTGTGCCGGCCGTAGGACTCAAGGCCGCCCGGCGTTTTGATCAGCAGGATATCGGGAGTCTTGTCCATTACGCGGCCTGCTCGTTGGTGCTGAACGGATCATCCTCGGTCACCGCGTCGTCATCCTCAGCCGCGGCCAGGTCGGCCTGCACTGCCATCTTCTGCAGCGCGTCGAGCTTGATCTCGGTGCCGGGCAGCAGGCCGTTGACGACTTTGCGCGCCCAGTTGTCGTTGGCTTTGACCTTCTCGCTGTTCCACCAGGCGGTGAAAGCAGCCTTGCCGTGTTTCGCTGCTTTTTCAGCATCCTGCAGGACGGCGTTGATTTCCTCGGCAGTCGGCTCGGCGGGCATCTGCTGCACTTGAGGTGCTGCCAGCGGCGTGACCGTGTGCTGCTTCTTCTTGCCCCGCGTTTCGGCGAGAAAGAACGACTGCGGCGCCTCCATGTGCGAAAGGTGCGAGATGCGGATGCCGCCGACCTTCATGCCGCCGTACTTCACATCGGGATCGAGATAGAGCGTCATGGAGCGGCCGATGTAAGCGGAGCTGTCGTCACCCCAGACGCGGATCAGCAGCCGACGCATGGTCTTGCATGGCTTGAACGGCTTGCCGTTGTCGCCTTCGAACTGGATCCAGACGGGCTGGTCTTCGGAGGTGTTCACCCTTACGCCAGTCACGCGGATAGTGCGGTCGCCACCGATCAAGTCATCGGCGTTCAGCTGGTCGGACTTGGCGGCGATGGTGTGCAGAATAGAGGTCACAGGATCATCCCTTCATAGTCGATACGTTCAGTGGGGGTGTAGACAGAGGCATTCGCTGTGGCGGCGCGGTATTCCGCGATGATACCCTGCACGTTCTCCTCAAAGGCGCGGGCGGCCTCGGCAATGGCCGCCTGATAGTCAGGATCCGGCACGACGCGATGCACCATCATCGGAAGGCCGTGTGAGAAGCTGATGAAGTCGCACCAGTCCCGGCCGGACAGCAGCAGGCCGGCCTGCACCTGGGCCATGTATTCCTTGGGGATGCCTTCGCCGCGCTCGCGGGCGGTGATGCTGGCGATGTGCAGATGCGGGTCGCGGCTCTTCACCTCGATCAGCCCGTCAGCGCCGACCAGGCCGTCAGGCGAGTAGCCGAAGTACGGGAAGCGGTCATTGGTGATGAAACCCACCTCGATCACGCTGGCGTATTTCTTGGCATAGAGGTCGCGGGCAACTTCCTCGTCGATATGGCCGCGCAGCATCTTCTCGGAGGTGAACGGATCTTCCTCCGGGATGCCGGTGATGCGCTGCACTGCGATCTTGTTGGCCAGGGCGCGGGTCTTGTCGTTTGCCGCCAGCTTGAGGGTCGGCGTCACGATCTCTTTGACTGCGCTGGCTGTCAGCACACCGCAGCGCAGCTGGTGCCATTCATCGCTGCCTTGCTCTGCGTTGTGCAGCTTGACGGGTGAAAACTGGTTCATGTCTCGCTTCTTTGGAAAAGACCCCCGGCGGCGCAGAGTTGCGGCAATGCAGCCGCCGGGGGTGAGTAGGGCGCCAGGACGTAGGACAGGAGGCGCCCGTCTGGGGAGGTTCAGGGTGTCTGATGCCACATGGTGCGCAGCGTCTCGGCGTGACCGGTTAGCTGGGCACCGATGGAAAGGGCGCCGATTGCCATGCAGGCCCAGAAGAGGACGTGCATTGCGGTGTGGCGGCCGCGGCGCGGGCGCTGCAGGGCAGGGTGTGCCCATGTGCTTGTGCTGAAGTTGTGATCGAGCCCCCGGCGAGCCGTTCGTTGTGAGTGGTGGCGCTTGGTAGCGCCCGCCGGGGGCGAGCCTGCTTCCTTGAGGAGTGGCTCAACCTTGGGTTTAACTTGTTTCATGAAAATCACTCTGCCGCAATAGCCAAAAGCGGCTCAGCTGCGCGGAGGAGGGCGGCAGCGTCAAACTTGGCGCCCTCGTCATCGTAGATGTTCTCGAACTCGGCCAGTTCCTCAGGGAAAGCCTCTTCCTCGAAATAGGCCTCGATGCGGGTCACCTCTGCTTTTCCAAAGCGCAGGGCCAGCTCATTGCGGCTGTAGAGCATGTCATCGACCAGGGCGAAGGCGATGGAAGCGAAGACCTCCCAGCCGCCGGCCTCACCGGTTTCCGGGTCAGCCGGCACGCGGGAAGCAGTCCAGCAGAACTCGGCTGAACCCTCGAAGTCCTCGCCGCTGCGATCCGTCAGTTCGATTTCCTTGAAGGCCGTGCTGTGCATCTCGGTTCTCCCTTTGCTGAGAACCAAGGTAAGGGGGATAATTGTCCCCGTCAAGTGATGGTGGGGATAATAGTCCCTATTGAGTGTTTCGCCAGGATGAGACGGTCGTGACTTCTGTCACTTTTCGCGTTGTGTGCGCAACGAAAAACCCCGCCGGAGCGGGGGCTGTAGATGTGTGCATAGTGCTCAAACTTATGAGGCTGATTTCAGTCTATCCCGGAAAACAGATCCTGTTGGCGAGTGGGGCCATACTTTTTCTCTATCTCAGGGCCGATCAGTCCAGCTTCTTTTCCTTTTAAGAGGACGTATGGTTCAGCTAAAGCCTCTCGAAATCGAAACTTGAACTGGCGTTTGTTTCCCAGCTTCTCCAGCATTCGGCCGCGCTCATATGTTGTAAATTGGTCTAGGTGATACGAAAACGCTGGGACGTCGTAGTCCTTACCAGTTATGTCCGAAAGAACTTTAGCTACGTCCTTAGCGAAGAAGCGCCCGATCGTATCCTTCTTTACCAACGCACATGAAACAAGGACTGGGAGGTAGATGTTGCCGCTACGCTCGGAAAAAATCGCGTCTTCGAAGTTTGTCCTGATTGTGCTGTTGCTCTCACCAATGGCTCGCTCTTCAGCATCCTTGATTACTTCCCTGTCAATCAGAGCAGTCTTTTGGTCGCAGCAAGACTGACAAGCATGCAGCCCAATCAAGTGAGCGTAGTGCGGCAAGCCTTTGCAAAGAAACACGCAGTCCCAAAGCGCGTCTTCGGTGATCTTAAGGCCAAGCCGTTTCACTCGAGGGTGGATGACATCGATGATCTCTTGGTCGCTCATTCTTGGCATTTCGACCTGGGCAATTGCACGATCGATCAATTCATGACCCTCAATTAAGTCAGCTACGTTGTCGGCAATGCCAACTACGAAGAAAGTAACGTTCGCTCCCTCGTCGCTAACTAGTTTGATTGTCTCGGCAATCTCTTCTTTGACGCTTTGGGAGAGGATTTTATCCAGTTCATCGATGACAACGATTGGAGTTGCGGCAGCGGAAAAGCTCTCAAACTCAAGCAGCACGTCATCGGCGGTAATTGTCTTGTTTTCATACAATTCAGATAGCTTCTGCATCTGACCTTCTCGCTCGACACTGATCCGCTTAAACACCTTAAGGAAAAGGGAGGAAAATGTATCGTTGGCTACTCCTGCAACCCGTACATACTGTATCTTGTTCGCAGAGCCGTCTGCGACGAAGCGGAACACGTTCACGAGGGATGATTTGCCAACACCGCGCTCACCGTAAACGACAGCGTGGCTTCCTGGTGAGCGAATGCGTTGAGTTAGCTTTTCAATCTGTTTGATGCGACCGGCGAAGAGTTCACTCTCTTTAATTGGGGTGCCGGGGGTGAACACTTGTTCGCACTCAAACCTAACTGATTGCCAATCATCTTCTGACATCTGGTTTGGGTTAAGAAAGCCGCTATTCGTACCGAGTGGGAGGTTGCTCGTAATATTTGAGTTGTTCATCTGTCGCCCTTAAAATTCCAAAATAGCGCTAAATAGAACCTTGGTCGCTGTCGGGTTGGATTGATTTGGCAAGGATTCTACCTTTTGTTGGCCAAATCAGCTGGCCAGTGCAGGCGAACCCTCGCCGCCCACTTGAGACGCTTGTTCCACATAGTATTTGCGCCTGGGTTCAGTGAAATCAGATGAAACAAACCTGGCTCGTCACCCGCTTTGACCTGCTTCACCCATCCCATTCCGTCCTCGTCCTCGCACACGCAGCGATGCCCGACCACATCTGCTGGCACGCTGTCATGGCTATTACGGGTGTAGAACAGCAGATCTCCGGCAGAATAAACCGGTTCCATGCTGTCGCCTTCAACCTCGACTGCCACAACGCTGTGAGGCGATAGGCCAGGTGGGCACTTCACCTGCGGGCCGTCGCCCTTTTCGTAGGCGTCGAATACCGGAACCTTGGCGCCAGCGCCTACCTTGCCAGCGATGGCAATGGCAGGCGCGCTGTCAAACTCTCCCGCCATGAAGCTCTCTAGGCTCACCCCAACAGCGCTTGCCAGCCTCAGTGCGTCCTCAGCATTGGTCGTGAGGGTCTTGCCCTGATTGATTTTCTTAAGCTGCTCGTACGACACGTCTGCCTTTTCCGCCAATTTCTTGAGGGAGAGGCCGGAGGCTTCGAGTGCTAGCGTGAGTGCTTCTTTGAACGAATGCGGCATAAGGTGACAATAGTCCCTACCACACTTTGGAAATAGGAGAGAATTGTCCCTTGCGTGGAGGGGAAAATTATCCCTATAAGTGTTCATGACCATCCAAAAGCTCATATCTGAAATTGAGGCGTTTGCCCGCAAGAGTGGGATTGCGCCGGCTACCGTGACCAGCAGGGCGGTTGGGAACAGCCGTCTGTATAAGCGGCTGAAGGGCGGCAAGAGTTGCACAATTGACGTTGCCGAGCGCTTGCGAGCTTTCATGAAGGCAGAGACCAAGAAGCGAAAGGCGCGCCAATGATCCATGCCCCTGCTTCCGGTGATATGCCTTCTTCCTCTGCACGCTACCGGTGTAGCGCGCTCATCCCCCAACAACCAAAGCAATAAGGTTCCCGAGCATGGCTGACCCCCGCGCCCAAGTTCACGCCCTGATGCGCAGCTTGGTATCCCGTCACTTCAAGACACAGCACTCTGCCGCGAAGGAGATGGCAGACTTCTGGCATGAGACCGGCAACTGCGGTGACAACTACAACCCCGCTGATCTGTCCATGAAGATGAACGGCTCCCGCCAATGGACAGCAAGCGACGTTATGGCGCTTCAGGCCATCACCGGCAGCCGCCGGGTGACCGACGCCATGAGCGAAGCGCGCCAGGCAGAAGTGCCGGCGAACCCGCTCTCAAATCTCCAGCACGCCCGCGAATTGATCAAGCAGGGCGGGGAAGGGGCGAATGCCCTCATGGCTCTGGAGGAGGGCGGCTGTCGTGAAGAGGCCCGCGCCGAGCTGGTGGATATCGTGGAAGCTGCGAGTGCCGCGATTAAGCACATCGATGCGCAAGCGGAGGGCCGGGCATGAGCGAGGGCACCAAAAGCGACATTTTAGAATGTTCGCCGCTAGTGGACCAAATCCGCGATCACAATGAGCAGATTGATCGCATCAAGATGGAAGCGCGGGCTCTACGAGACTTAATTAGTCGCCATTCCCGCGCTGTTTTCTTGAGTGGCAGTCCAAACAAGACTTTTAGCCGGGGAAGCCGTCTATGAGTTCAGCTAACCGCAACTGGGCTTTTTGGACGTTTTCGTTCTCTGAGCCATCCTCCTTTAGCCACTTTACTGTTCTGAGGCCCTCCAGCGCAGCGGCTTCTGCTCCTTCGGATCTGCTTTCGAGGACCTTCAATACGCAAGCGAGGGCCATTTCTAAGGCGCTGATCCTTTCGGCTTGTTCGAGGATCATCTCAGTTGTTGGGATAAACTCCTCGGAGAGTTTCTTCTGCCCTTCAAGCAATTGCTCCGTGGCGGCGCGGCTTTCCAGTGCGGCGGTCCCAAGTCCGCCTAATATAGGGATTAGCGCTCCTGCGGTGGCAGGTGCGGTAACGTTGCCGTTTGCCAGGGATGCCATTGCACCCAAAGCATCTTCCAGCTCGAGGCGGGTGCGCCCCTGTGGGTCCTTTACCAAGATATCATTTCCTTTGAAGTCGTGTTTCATTGGGGATGTAGCGGGTTGTCGCTCTGCGAAAGCGCAACCCGCAGTTGTTGCTAGCCCGTCGCCGCGCCTGCTGCAAGCGATTGGGCTGACCTATCCGGCCGTGGAGCTTCCGGCCCCTCCCTGACCCCTTCTCAGCACCCTTGAACCCCCAACAGAGGCAGTGGTCAGTCGAGCAGTAGTTAAAGAGCCGGAGCGTGATTTTTACCGGCCCAGATTGACCCCCTGAATTTGAACTGAAGACGGCGAGATTTTCGCCGGATTGGCGCGCGGCGCCAGACCCTCTCAACGAGTGAACCCGTCCTTAAGCACAGGAGGAATGCCTATGCCTATGAAAGATCCAACTCACCAGAACCTTGATGGTGGCGACCTGACCGCGCGCATCGCTGCGACAAAGGCGGGCCAGTGCACCTGGGCGCGGCCGGATCTGAACAAGCGTTGCACCGCCTGCGCTCACTACCGCGACGGTGAGGTGATCAAAGGCAAGAACCAGGGTTTCGGGTTCTGCGCTCTGGTAAAGGTTCATACCAAGAAAAGGGGCAAGCTGTTCGATGGGGTTGCAGCCTGGGCCTGCGGTCAGTTTGCGAGCAAGCACTGATGGCCGACGAACATCTGAAAGCTATTCCCGGCACCGAAAGCGGCTTGCTCACCTTCCAGATGGATCGGGCGGGCTATGAGCTGTTTGAGCGGCTGCTGAAGCGGTCGGTTCCGGCGCGCTCTGACGACGCCGGCACATTCAAGCAGGCGAAGGACCGGGTAGACGGCGCATTCTTTGCTGGCGCCTCTCAGATGGGGTGGCTCCGCAAATGACTGCATTGATCCGCCCGACCTCCTTTCATGCAGCCGACGCGGCCAGTGCTTGTACACCACCAACCGGTGTACAGGCTGACCCGCTGGACCTGCTTTTTCTGCGCCTGGAACGGGAGCAGCAGGCCGAAGAAGCGGCTCAGGACCGGGAGGCTGAACGCCTTGCCACCATGATCGGCGACAACGGCGGCCCGCCGCTGGTCGAGCCTTTCGGGATCGATGCCCCGTGGTTCCAGTTCGCCAACGGGGAAGAGGTTGAGCGCCTGGCGAAGCTGCATGTTCGCATCGAGCGCCGCAAGCTGATCCTCTCTGAGGACGTGAACGAGCGGAAGAAAATCATGAAATGCTGCATTCGCAGGATGCGCAGGGCCGCGGGGAAGAACTGATGAGCGTCGAAGTTATGACACTCGTTAAACGCCGCAAGGTCGGTGACAAGACCATGAAAAGCGTTCTTGCATACATGGCTGACTGCGCTAGCGAAGACGGGTCCGGAATTTGGGTCAGCAAGCCCAACATGCAGGCGGACCTTGAGTATGGCAGCGTGCGCAGTATCCAGAACGCAGTGAAGGCGTTGCTCAGCGCCGGGCTGATTGAAGAAGTTGGCAAGCGGCCCTGTAAGAACGGTTACACCTATGAATATCGGATCGTGATTGAGGCTGTTCTTCGCCTCCCTTCGACCCGCAGCACCCCTCTGGAGACCCCCGCAATAAATGCAGGGGTTCCCCAAGATGTAGGTCAGCAGGCACAAGATATAGGGGGTGCAATAGATGCACCCCTGCAGCAGTTGCACCCCACCCCTGCAGCAGTTGCAGGGGTACCCCCGCAGCAATTGCACCCAAACCGTCCTAAGAACCATCAAGGAACCTATTGCGCGGCTGACGCCACGCACCAGGGCGAGTTTGATTTTGGATCTTTCTTTGACCGGGTTTGGCGAGCTTGCGCGAACAAGGACAACTGGGCTGCAACTGAAGCGGCGGTCAAAGCCCTGGTCGATGCTGGCGAGCAGCCTGGCGATGTGCTCGCAGCGACTGATGCCTACCGCAAGCGGGTGGCTGGATATGACCAGCAGCGGATCAAGCTCAGCCAGAACTTCTTTGCCGATGACTTCTGGCGGGCGCATGTGCCGGCGCCATCGGTGAAGGCGGATCCGAAGAAGGTGCTGGAGGCCCGAGCGGCCGATATCCGGGCCCGTAAGCCCTGGGCCCACACCATCCTCCCCAGCCAGGCCGGGGAATGCATCCAGGCAAACCTCATCACAGCGGCGGAATGCCAAGCAGCGGGGATCAACGTTTGAGCAAGATCGACAGCAAATACGAGGCCGGCCGTTTCGCCATCGAAACGCAAGACGAGCGGGACGCCGAATTTATCCTGGAAGTCATCATGCAGCGCCAGCGCTACGCGGTCAGGACACGCGATGAGCTGGCCAGCGCAATTTCACGGGTCAGGGCAGGGCACCCGCTCCGCCACAAGAGAACAACCGGGCAGAAGAGGAACCACGCATGACCTGGTATCTGGGCACCACCACGACCAAGAATGTCACCCTGCCACGCCATCTGCATTTCGAAGTGGACGCGGGCGGAGAGAGCGAGATCATCACCCAGGAGCGCGGTGAGTTCGCCGTAGAGCGGCAGCTGCGAGCCCTCGGGATTGAGGCATTCGCCCCGCGCAAGATCGAATTCAAACGCCAGGGCAAGAAGCGCCACGCGGAGCCCGTCACCAGCGCCTACCTGCCGGGCTACCTTTTCGCGGACATCCCGCCTGAGCTTTTCGCCCAGGCTATCCAGAGCCGCGGTCTCAACCCCTCACTGATGATGGTGGCGCCGAAGGAAGTGGAGAAACACGTGCAGCCCTTCTTGAGCAAAGTCGAGGAGGAGAACGCCGAGGCGCGGCGCATCATTGATAGCCGGGACCGAGCCGCCATTTGCCAGTTTGAGCCTGGTGCCGCGCTTGAGGTGCTGGCAGGGCCGTTCATGGGGCGCATTGTGAGCTTCGCCGACATGGTCCAGGCGGCCCACGATATGCACCCTATGATCGAGGCACGGGCGGAGATGTTCGGGCAATCGGTTCGGGTTCAGATTGACCCGCTGGCCGTGAAGGGGGCGGCTTGAAGAGGCGTTTCCTATCCCCCTCTATCAAACTTCGCTGTCGCTTCCAGCATGACTCTAATAAGCGAAACACCGACAGCCAGGCTGTTTCCGTCGGACACGCTTGTCGTGAGTTGCTCGCCTCAAAATGGAGATTCGCAACGTTTTGAGAATCCCGCTTTTGGGGCTATAAAGATTGTATCTCCTGCTTGTTTTGCACGTTTTTGGGGGAGGTGAGTGCGAGTATGGATAGTAATTTATTTCCGACAGTCGAGCAATTTTCTAAGCTCACGACGACTCTGTTTTCTGCCGCTATGGGGGAAGTGGGGTGGGACTGTTTCTTGGGCGAGCTGACACGACAGTCTGGAGGAGTTTGCACCCACCTAGTGGGGTACGACTACGAGGCAGACACCGCTGCAGTTGCAGCTTACAGCGGCTATGATCCGGCATTCATGGAGGACTATGCCAATTACTATGAAGCGATAAACTGCTGGGCACCTGGCTTTGCCAAACATCGGGCCGGAGTAACGGTTGATTGTGAAGCAATGTGCCCGACGAACGAACTGCTAAAGACTGAGTTCTACAACGACTGGTTGCGACCGCAGGAGGAAATTATCCAAGGTGGCGGAGCGCTGTTGTTCAAGGATGATACGCGTGTATTCGCCATTGGTGGCAATATCCGCTACCGTGATGCAGACAAGATAAAGCAAAACTGGCTTCGTATGGTCGATCTGCTGTTACCGCATCTGCAGCAGGCGTTTGAAATCAGGCGAGCGTTGGCGGGCAGCCGCCTGGAAACCGCACTTACTGCCCAGTATGGCATGCAGAAAGTGCCCGCGATAGCAGTGTTGTCCGAGACGGGAAAGATCGTCTTTGCCAACTCTGCGGCGCAGCACATGATAGCTTCTGGACATCCTCTTTGCAGTGACCAGAAAGGAAATCTTACGTTCGGGTGCGGAGCAGAGCAGCAACAGATAAACCAGAGCTTTCTTCGGTTTAGGCTCTCAGGGGTTGAGCAGTCGTTCTCAGCGGCGATCACCCCTTCTGTGGGTGGGCCAGGTTACCAGATGCGCTTTGTTAAGCTCACGCCTGAGGCAAAAATTGCTCTTCCCTTAGATGCAACACTTGGTTTTTCGAGCCGTTGCACAGTCCTTCTGGTCAGCGAAGCACAATCAGTCGAGAAGACAACGACTTCGCTTCAAAGGAGATTTGGCTTGACCAAGGCGGAGGCTGAAGTTGCAGTCATGATAGCTGACGGAAACCCGATACGGGCTGTTTCAGATCAGCGTGAGGTGAGTATTCATACCGTGCGAAACCAGGTTAAGGCTGCAATGTCGAAACTTGGGGTGAACCGTCAAGTTGACCTGGCTCGTCAAGTTCGAATGTTCATCTAGTCCATTTGGGTCATGAAACCTTCTATTAGACAGACCATCATTTCTAAGCGTTCTCCCATCCAAAACTCCGACATCTGGTCGGTTTTTGGATTAAGAGCGGGACTTGGATTTAGTGTGTTAGTTTGTTGTCGGGGCGCAGGTTACTTTACTCGGTCAATCTACAATACAGGGCAAGCCCTTAGTGCTACTAGCAGCGCTGCTAATAAGCCTCTCTCTTTTAGGAGTTGGTTGAAGTACGTCCCAGTGCGGTGGTCCCACCATTTCGAAGCTCCGGGACACATAGTGACGTGAGGAACGAGTATGCAGTTCATCGGGCCGGAATTTTTAGCTAGCTCAGAAGCAGAGCGCCAGCAAACTTCTTCCACAGTCACAGCTCTATCCGACGGGCGATTTTTGGTTACCTGGTTAGAAGAAAACAGTAATTCACTTGCGGACGTTAAAGCCAAGATATTCACTGCAGATGGAAAACAGTCAGTTGACGAGTTCGAAATAACTGTAACCGAGAGTTTCGGAGAAGGTGGAGTGTCGATTGCCTCACTTCCCAATGGGCGATTTGTTGCGGCTTGGCATGCTGCTCGTGTTTTGGACAAGCCAGAAGTGCGCAGTCAAATCTATAACTCTGACGGCACCGTGTTCGGCAACAATTTTCAAGTCGGATTTTCAGGAGACGGCAGCCAGTCCCAACCATCTGTAACGGCGTACGGTGATGGTGGGTTTATCATTACTTGGCGGGAGATTGACAGCGCAGATGGCAATTTTGACTCCCGCATCAAAGCTCAGATATTCGGCGCCGATGGAAAAATGGTGGGAAGTGAAATTCAAGTTTCGCAACGCACTCAGGATTTCGCGGACGGTCCTACAACTGCTGAGCTCCCAGATGGTCGTTTCGTTGTCGCTTGGACCAAACCTCAATTTGAGTCATACGCTGTTTTTGCTCAAGTATTTCTGAGAGATGGTCAAAAATCAGGGGAGCTGGTTCGGATAGATGGCACTCCTGGCACTTGGAAAGCGAATCCTAAACTCGCCTCGCTTCCGGACGGAAAGTTTGCCATTGTCTGGGGGGAGAGTGGCCTTGGAGATGAAGTTGCTTCAGGGTTTTACGTGCGAGCCCAAATGTTTAACGCTGATGGTCGCAAAGTTGGCGACCCATTGCAGATTAGCGATCCGAATAACACTGCCGACCTTGATGCGTCGATATCAAGTGTGAATAGGGGCCGATTCCTTATTTCGTGGGGGGAGTACGATAACAAGCGACCTGAAAATGGGCACGATGTGCATGCTCAGCTGATCAGTGCGGACGGAAATAAGCTAGGATCTGATTTCATCGTTAACTCCACAGTGGTCAATAACCAATTTTTTTCTTCGGTTGATACGCTTTCAGATGGCACGGCTTTGATTATGTGGGCTGAATCTGACCAAGGCTTCCCATACAGAATACGGGGGCAGCTTGTGAAGGTGGAGAGCGAGTTGCCAGAAGTGAACGTGGTTGGTGCGCTGCCTGCATCTGAAGGTGATGGCCAGCAAGGTGATGAGGCTAACTATCTGGAATTCTTCATATCTCTGGACCAGAAGCCGACAGAACCCATAAAGGTTGCCTATACCACCATCGACAATACTGCCAAAGCCGGTGAGGACTATGTCGCCACAGATGGTGAAGTTGAGTTTGGCCCCGACGATACACTTCAATCCGTATTTGTAGAGATCATTGGAGACATCGAAAGAGAAGAAGACCATAGAGTTGGCTTGGTGATTACCGGCGCAACCACTGCTTCGGGCGAACCGATAGCGATAGGAACAGACACGGAATTCGGTGTAATTCGGGATGATGATATTTCCATCGCGATAACCCCGCTTGATTTGAGCGGCGGCCCTAGTTTTATCGATTTTTTAGAGGGGGGTGGCAAAAAATTCGTAAAGATTGAAATTAGCAAAGCCGTAGATTATGAAGTAATTATAGATCACGAGTTGTCGCACCCAGAACTCGAAGAAGATGTTGACTTTGAGCAACTTGTGTTGAAAGCGGGTAGAACCAGCGACATTGTTCCTCTCGGCGTTGCAATCTCTGACACTTATCGGCCAGACCACCCAGATCGCTCCTATATAGAGAACAGTTATGAGCAAAGCTCCCTTCAATTTAGTGCTGTGGGGGGAGGAAAGGCTGTTCATATCTCTGAGGGGGCTGAAATTAATTTTCGCATTGAGGATGAATGGCATAACAAAAGTAATGAAGAAATGCTTCTAAGCGCCAACGCTTGGAAAGGCTTCGTTAATGAGCTTTCTAAATCTTCGGAATATGTGTCGACGTTCTTTATATTTCTTAATGGGTTTAAAGAACATCCGCTCACAAAACCCATCAGCCTTTTCTTGGATGTCGCAACTATTGGCGTCGACTTGCAGGCCGCAACCACCACCTTTGGCATTTCTTCCGCGAGCGCTATGGAAAAGTTTCTTTCCACTGAAGTAAGCGACGTCAATGCTAGAATTGGTGCGCAGAAAATACTGTCCAGAGAGCTATACCAAGCATACGAGGACTACTATACCGAGGTCACAGATACGACCGTTAAGTTCCTGTTCAACGCTGGAAAGGTAGCAGCTGCTGCGGGTATCCTTACAGCTTTGGCAGCCTCATCCCTCGCCGCCATTCCAGCTCTCGCAATTGGCGCAACTGTGATTGGATCTGCAGCATATTTGGACTATGACAGCACGATTCAGGATTTTATCCAGGACGCCACGGGGAGAATTTTCCGAGAGGCGGTCCCATATTCTAAGTTCGAAGATGATTTTGTTGATCATCCTGACCTTCAGTTGCCGCTCAGTACAACACCTGAAAGCATAGATCTGCCTGTCGGGCCGCAAGTGATTAATTCAACACTTGAAGAGTTCGATGGGCTAAGAATAGATAACTTTGGAGTTGATGACACTTTGGTAATCTCCGGGGTGAACTTTGACCAACGTGCGCTCAAAGTCACTTTCGGCTCCGCAATCCTGGACATAGATATTGATCTCGACGGCGAAACCGACAGCACAATCATTCTGGAGGGAGACTACGAAGGGGCCGAGTTCGAGGTCGAAATCGTCGGAGAAAATACCGAGATCACTCTAGCGGACGAGGAGATTGCACCTATTGAAGGAACTAACGGTCCCGATAGACTGTACGGAACCGATGGCCAGGATGTGATTTTTGGCAGGGCTGGCGATGACCAGCTGTTCGGATACGCCGAGGATGACAATCTGAAAGGCAACGGTGGGGACGACACTCTATTTGGGCACGACGGCAGAGATGTGCTTCGAGGAGGTTTTGGCGCCGACATTCTGTTTGGAGGCACCGGAGAGGACAACCTTGATGGAGGACGGCAGGCAGATACGCTTAACGGCGGCCGAGGCTCAGACACTCTCGATGGCGGGACTGGCGCCGACGTTCTCAACGGTGGCAGAGGAACGGATGAACTCCGCGGCGGACGCGGAGCAGATTCCCTCTTTGGCAACAAAGGAGCGGACGTGCTCAATGGTGGGCGTGGGGCCGACAATCTCAGAGGTGGAAGTGGTTCCGACTTACTTATTGGTGGGCGCGGTTCAGATACACTTGTTGCTGGGAAAGGAAGCGACACTTTGTTCGGAGACTCGGGAGCAGACGAGTTCTTTTTCCGCAAAGGGTTTGGGAATAATGAAATCGAAGATTTCGATTTGAGTAGAGATATTATTTCAATCGGTGCAGGAGCGCAGAAATTTAGTGCGCTAGAGATAGAGGATAGCGCCTCCGGCGCGCAGGTTTCTTTCAAGGACGTGACGGTTCTTGTGAAAGGGGTCGAAGCGCTTGATCTGACGGCGGACCATTTTGTCTTCTGACAACCCTTTTTGAGGTGCGGGTTTTCTCTTTTTATCGAGTATCTGCGCTCGGCATCTTGATGCGACCACAATATGTGGTAAGTTTCAGTAGATAACCGAATTGCGCGTGTATCGCATGGCTCCGGGCCGGCCACGTGGCGTACCTGACGGGATATTCAGGAACAGGCGGAGCTCAAGGGCTCCGTCGCTGACGCTTTCATTGCACCTAGAGCTTGCTGGGCTGACAGGCGCAGAGTTTCTCGCAAATCCGCATTCCGTAGATGTTCCGGGCGCAGCCTTTCTCTCGGGCATTCCTCCCACTCCTGCTGTTCATCCAGCCGGGGCATTTACCGAGCGCTGGTAATTCAACTTCAGGAGGCCGGAATGGCTGACGATCTCACGCCGAAGCAAGAGGCCTTCGCGCTGCACTTCTTCGAGCATGGGAACGCAGCGGAGGCCTACCGGCAGTCATACGACGTGGAGGAGAATGCCCGAGATTCTTGGATCTATGTCGAAGCCTGCCAGCTGTTGGACAACCCTAAGATCACCCTAAGGCTCCAGGAGCTTAAGGAGCAGGCCAAAGAGCTTTCCATTTTCAACCGCCATCAGGCGCTGGATGAGTTCGAAGAAGCTCGAAAGCTTGCAATCAAGCTGGGTGCGCCGTCTGCGGCGGTGTCTGCTGTAAACGGCAAAGTGAAGCTGTTCGGGTTGGAGCCGAAGCGGAGCGCTCGCATTGAACACACCGGGTCAGACGGCGGCCCCATTCGAACTGCTGATGAGAGCAAATCCGAGGCTGAGTTGATTGAGCAAGCACAGAAACTTGGCATCGATCCAGCGGCTCTTGGACTTGCTGGAGGCGCAGAAGAAGAGGACTGACCTTGCACCGGGCGGCCCGCTGCTGCCCTTCGCGACTTGGTTCTTTCCTGAGCGAGAGGGGATGGCCCTCCTGGTGGGGCCGCATCACCGTGTGCTGTCCCGCACGCTGGACCGGGTTCTCCGGGGGGAGATTTCCCGGCTGATCATCACGCTGCCGCCCGGGTACACCAAGACCGAGTTCGCGGTGGTGAACTTCATTGCCAAGGGCTTCCAGATCAATCCGAAGGCACGGTTCATCCATGCCACCTTCTCGGATGATCTGGCGCGCGAGAACAGCGATAAGGTGAAATCGCTCATCGAGACAGAGGCCTTCCAGGAGCTGGCCGAAGTTTCGATCCGGACGGACAGCAAGGCCAAGGATCGCTGGAAGACGGCCGAGGGCGGCGGGCTGCTGGCAAAGGCGGCCGGCGGGCCGATTACCGGTTTCCGGGCCGGGTACATGGACAAGGAAAAGTTCACCGGCGCGCTGGTGGTGGACGATCCTCTCAAGCCGGATGATGCCTTCAGCCCGAAGAAGCGGGAGAATGTGAATCGGCGGGCGACCAACACTTTCCGCAGCCGCCTGGCGCACGAGGGCGTGCCGATCATCGCCATCATGCAGCGCCTGCATGACGATGACTTTGCCGGCCATCTGCTGAAGGGCGGCACCGGCGAAGTCTGGCATCACCTTGATCTGCCTGTGCTGATCGAGCCCGGCATGGAATATTGCCTGCGATCCGGGCGGCGGATGGCCTGCAGAACGTTGTTTCTGGCATGGGCACCAGCCGGGACAAGGCCGCGGGGGCTGCCTATGTGCTTTCGCTGCTGACCGAGGATCAGATCGAGGCGGCCTACCGCACCTCCTATCTGGCTCAGCGGATCATCGACGTTCCGGCCGAGGACGCCGGGCGGGAATGGCGGGAACGCGACCAACTATCCCGAAAGCTGGAGGAGCAAGCCTATGCGGAGCCTGTTGCTGTGGAGCGCTGCCTTGGCCCTGACAGGGTGCGGCGGCTTAACGCCATCCGTTGACGCGGTGGACCCATGCGCTGATCCGGTGCATGTGCCGGCGGGGTGGCTGAGCGATCAGCAGATCGAAATTCTGTGGGGCAGGGACCGCCGCGCGCTGCTGGATTGCGGCGGCAAGGTTGAGACCCTGTCAGGTAGAAAGCCCCGGTGAGAGCCGGGGCTTTTTTCATTTCCTGTGACTTCCTCTTTCCGGCTTGGAAAGCCACATAACTGCTCTATCCTTGGGCAGGCTGCAATTTTTTAAGAGGGAACTTTTATGGAATCCAGAATTCCGGGCGTGAGCGCTGTGAGTGAAAGTGAATTGGTTGAACCACCATTTGTGATGATTATTCACAGAGACATTGGCGTTGACAGAGCCAGTGAACTGGACGGAGCTACAGTCATTGTTAGGACTGGAACGCCGCAAGAGATCGCAGTTTTTAACATTTTTTCTACCAATGCAATAACTTACGAGCCAATCCCAATCGAAACATTCGAGGAGGCTGAGCAGCTGTTTTTGGCGGGTGCAGGAGACGTAATTGTATTGCCCAACTCCGCTGTATCACGCTCAGATCTTGGGGTGGATTTTGTCCTCGTGGAAGGTCCATTTGACGTTGATGGGAGCTTTATTGATGTCACTCCACCCCAAGGAACATCAGGCGATGACGTGCTTGATGGCACGTCGGAGAATGACGAGCTCTTCGGGCGAGGCGGAGATGACGAGATCAGAGGCGCCGCTGGGAGAGATACGTTAGACGGTGGTCGTGGCGCAGACACTTTGTTGGGCGGCGGAGGTTCGGATGCTCTCGATGGAGGTAAGGGCCGAGACGAGCTTCTTGGAGGCCGAGGCCGAGATAAACTGGAGGGCAAGGCTGGCAATGACCGCCTCTTGGGACAAGCCGGAAACGACCTTATCTTCGGCAATGGTGGCAAGGATGAAATTATTGGTGGCGCCGGAAATGATAGGCTCACTGGTGGTGGCAAAGCCGATACCTTCGTTTTCGCCGACCGTTTCGGAGACGATACAGTGCGCGACTTTGCGGAGAACAATGATTCCGAACGGATCGATCTCTCTGGTGTCGGGTCAATCAGAGGCCTTAAGGATCTTCGCAACAACCACATGAGTCAGGAAGGAGATCATGTGCTGATCAATGACAATCGGGGGAACACGATTACATTGCTCAACGTGGAGATGGGCGATCTAGGCGCTAGTGATTTCATCTTTTAGCGACCTGATCCTGCGGGAAAAAGTTGAGCCAGGACAAAAGCCCCGGTGAGAGCCGGGGTATTTTTCGTTCCGGGAGGCACGGTTCCGGTCACCGCTCCGCCAGGGGCGGCCCCTCTGTCAGGCCCGATTGGCTTTCTAATTCGCGGGAAATTGTGATTTGCGGTTCAATTATGGATAGTGTAGCGGCGCCGGAAGTTGAAAGAGAGGGAGCCCTTCATGCCGCATCCAGTTGATGTTCACGTTGGCAAGAGAATTCGTCACCGGCGTTGGCTTACCGGAAAGACCCAGCAGGATCTGGCTTCTGTAGTTGGCGTAAAATTTCAGCAGATCCAGAAGTACGAAACAGGGGCAAATCGTGTCAGCGCTTCGCGTCTTTGGGAGATCGCCGCAGCGCTTGAGGTGGACGTCACCCACTTCTTTGAAGGTTTGGAGAAGACAAAAGACGCCTCGGCCTGCAGTCACCTTACAGCGGAAATTCTGGAGGCCAAGGAGGCCGTTGATCTCGTCAGGGCCTTTTATAGCATTCCAGAGAAGCAGCGTGTTCAGCTTTCAGGGCTTGCAAAGGTTCTCTCTACCTAAGAGTGAGGCCCGGCAAGCGGTTGGGGCGCTGCCGGGCCTGCGCGGCCTAGAAGGAAAGAAAGAGAGCGTCATTACTCCCTCTCCCTTTATGCGTGCGATTTGTTACTGAGGCGTTTACGCTTCGTCAAAGGTCCACAAAAGGAGAAATTTTGAGTGTTTAGAATTGCAACTCTTGCTGCGCTGCTCATGGCGCCGGTTCATGCAACGGCTTACGACGGGGGCGAGCTTTCGACTATCTGTGCTAACTTCCCTCAAGACAAAAAAAACCGAGAACAGTGCCACGCCTACTTTTTGGGCGCGATGCACGGGATGGGTTTCGGTGTAAATCTAGGCCAGCCTGATCAAGATATCAGTAAAGCGGTGATCGACCAGCATCTAGGGTATTGCCTACCGGACAATGGCTGGACATGGGCAGATACTGTAAATGAATTCAGGAATTTCCTTAGTGACAACCCTAGTTACTACAGTGCGGCTGCTGCAGTCGGAATACGGGAGGCACTAAAGGCTAAGCACCCTTGTTGAGGGCTAACCCAAAATCCAATTAAGGAGGGGCGAAGCACGTGACTGAAAAGCAGTTGGAACTTTTTGAAGCCTATCGAGGTTACATTATTCACGAAGACAACTTGATCGCAAATAGGGTGAACTGGCTGACTGTCTCGCAACCTTTCTTGTTTGCATCATACTCTTTCTCCCTTAGTGCTGTTTTCGAGAATGGCGTTACTCCTGAAATTCTAAGCCGAGTTGATACACTGTTGGTCGTAGTCTGCATGCTTGGTGCAGTCTTATCCTTGATCACTATCACATCTGTTTTTGCCGCTTTTCTTGCGATGAGACGCGTTAAAATCGCTTGGGAGAGAAATAGACTGCGAGTTTTACCCTTTAATGAGGTCGAGGATTACCTACCGGAACTGACAGGCGGTGGAAGTTGGTGGGCTGGCAAGCTGGGAGGAGTTTCGGGTTTTGGTATTCCTGTGGTCTCCTTTTTGGTTTGGTTGTTTCTCCTGGCGCGTTTGTTCATGGAGCTGAAAGTGCCAGGGTTTTGAAGGGCAACAAATGGAGCGAGGCGATGATGCACCCCCTGCACGAAGCTCTGCATAGCGGCCACCCCTTGCTGGGTCTGCTGCACGATACAGTCGAGGACGGCTATCTGCCATGGGCGTTGCTTCGGATTTGGCCGGCGCTCGATGCAATCACGCGCCGACCCGGCGAGGGTATGCCGACTACATCGAGCGGGTGGACCGAAACCCGAAGGCTCGGCGCGTGAAGATTGCGGATCTCCGGCACAACCTGTCCCGCGGCGGAGGGCCCGGCCGGAGCCTTGAGAAACGAAACCGGCGCGCGCTGGCCCGCCTGTCCAGCTAAGGAGAACCTGGGTGCCTGATCCAAAGTTCAGAATAGGCGATGGGGCCGTGGCTGATCTATGGATTGGCGGCCAAGAGCTGGTCACCATTCTTGATGAGCCACTGCTGAAAGATGGCAAGACGCTCTACAAGGTGAGGCACGTCGAATATGAGCTGTGGTACCCCGAGGAGCGGTTGACACCGTGCGCCGCAGACGATTTCGAGGACCCGTGAGAGGAGAAAGCCCCGGTTGGCGTCGGGGCTTTTGGCGTTCTGGGACCGGGTCCTTAGAATATGGATCCAAGGACTTTGGGAATTGTGCCGCCTTGAAAGTCTTCGATTGCGCTCCGAAACTCTCCTGCCTCATTGGCTGCTAGCTGAATACTATTGTGAAGTTGGGGCGCCATACCTTCTACGCCATTACGCTGTATCTTGTTCGTCACCCCAAGTAGGTCCTCTAGGGCGATTTTGTACTCCGACCGAGCCTCGATCACAGAATTCGTCGGCGCGCGAACTTTGCCAAGCGATACTAGCATCGACCGAGCCAAGGCCTGCGTTTCGTCGAGCTCAGCATCTAAGTCAACGACTTTGGCGGGGTTTAAAAGGTCGTCTGTAAGGGCAACCAAATGCTCGACTAGCAGATTTTGATTGGCCTCAACAGCAACGAAGTCCTGAGTCAACTGAGTGCTAATGTCCTTCGATTCCACATAGGCAGAATAGAAGAAATAGTACGCTGTTCCGGCAATCAAAATCACCCAGCGCACTGCTATAAGGAACGCGGTAATGGGGTGGCCCTTTACCACGCCCCAGCCTTTCTTAAAGATTTCAATCGACATCATAGCCAATCCTAATCCGACAACTCAGCTTCCCCGGCCACACTGGCTGCATTTCTGTTCAGGCCATCCTGCAAAGCTTCGATGTAGGTTGCAGTGTTATCATGCCCTGAAATTCGCACAAAATCTACTAGCGCCATTTTGCTTGCTTCAACTAGGTCAACTCCGTCCAGGTCTTTGCTGTTTTCGACAAGAATTTGCCCGGCATCGATCGCTTCGGCGCATGCCATACCCGGAAGCCCAGCAGCGGCCGCGACCATAAGCAGCTTTACCACGAACGTCGCCAAAGAGTTGGACTCAAGATGTGCTCTGCCGTTGGGACTATCAACCCTCGCATGGAAGTAAGGGCTAGACGCAACAGAACTCTCGAAAAGCGCAGCCCCGGGTCTCAGCTTCTGCCCAGTCGTCAGCGCATGCTCAACAGCCATGTGCAGCTCGATCATTTGCCCAATTACGCGGCCATCAAAGTCGTCGGTCCCAGCCAGCAGTCCGGTCACGCGATCCGTAGATCTCTGATAATCTCCATAGTATTGCCGAAGAACCCTGTCTTCGGCATGGCCTGACACTTCCTCTACCACCTTTACAGTTCTTGCGGCATCTGTCACCGACTCGGGTAGGTAACGCATTGGGACCTGCTTGAGGCCCCTCAACTTCCGAGCGGGGTATGTTAGCCCAGATAGTTGCCCCTCACCTTCAATAATGAGACGAGGCTCCTTTCTTGGCGCGATCTCGGCCAAAATTGCGTTTCCGCCAAGAGTGTTGCTGGGAATGACAACCAATGTGCCACCTGGTATCGACCAAAGAACCTGGTTAGCTGCGTTCCTGATCTTTGTTCGTGTTGCCGCTCGTTTTGGATCGATGAGATCTAATCGGTAGGAGTCGATGTCCAAAGAGGGCTTTGGGCCGCGGGTGCCCTTGGACCGCCTGGCCCATGTCCGGAGAACGCGCGCTCGTTCAAGCTCTGGAGCCATTTTGCCTGCAGCCAACAGTTCAGTTCCATTTTCCGGTGACAGCAGTGGGGCATCGGCCGGCAGGGCTTCATGCTTTAGCACGAGATTCCTAAGAGCATATCGAGCGCCGGGGCGAACCAGATGAACCTTAATATTGTTGCTGAGAATCCTTGTCTTAAGGTCGATCTTAAGTGTGGGCGCCATCAGGAAATCGAGCTCTAGTTGTGTAATTTGCGAGTTGTATGCAACCGTTTCAGCCGAAATTGCAACCATTATGGTTCAGCGCCCTCAACAAAGAATTACGCCTCCGGTTTCATCGATTAAAGGAGTGTCATCCCGTCAGTGGCCGAAATCTGGCCTCTCCATTTCCGGACGCGACGGCAGTCCACCAGGCGCCGGCACATCGCGCTCCTCCAGCCATTCCTTGATAGATCCCCAGCGCGTCTGGATGCTGGGCGGATCGCGGTATTCGTCCAAAGTGGCAAGCCGGCGCTGCAGATCGGCGAACCACTGAATCTTGAGCTTCAGTCCATGCCGCTTTGCCCAGGCGCGCACGGGCGCCTCCCAGCCGTTGTGATCGGCGGCTTCCATCGCTTGACGCAGATCCTCTGGAACGGTCCAGGGCCAGCCCTTCATAGCGGGGGTAGCTCGCGCAGAGCCTTCGCCATATCGAGATAGCCCGGGTAGCCACGCTCATGGAACATCTGCTCATACCAGGCCGCCCAGGGCTCTCGGCGCTCCTCGTCGAACACGTTGTGCCATGAGCCCTTGCGCACGCTCACCTTGCCGTCTGGCAGTCTCTCGACCTTGATCCGATTGCCGCTCATTGCCCGCTCCTGACTGCCTTTTTCATCTGATTATCGCAGCTTGATCGGCGCGGAAAGCCAGCTCCCACCTTCACCCTTTGTTTCCGCTTTGTCTGTGGGAGCAGAACCGGCCAAGCTGCTGATTTTGCGCGGTTCAACTGGAACTTAAAATCTCCTGGCCGTATGGCCGTGCCGGTTCGAGTCCGGCCGCGGGCACCAGTTTTTTCGGAATGACCTGTTTGCCTGCTGAAAGGCTGGCCCGCCCAAGGTTTCGGAGTGGGGGCGGCAGCGTGCCGGGTTTTTGCCGAAAACCGTTTTGATCACGCAAAGATTGCATTGCTGTAACGTTGCTTTTGTGCAAATAGTTTCGCGGAATGTGAAAGATTTTGCACATATGGCGCTGATTTACGACAAAATCTCGGTTCTTCTGGCGGATATGAACCTGTCCAACCGGCAGGCCGCGCTGAAATGCGGGATCCCTTACGGTACCTTCAACAACGCGTTGAAAAACGAACGCGAAATCGGTTGGAGCACATTGGATGCTCTGGCCCGTGGGCTGGGGGTGTCGTTTCAGTATTTTGCGTCGGACACGGCAGGGCTGGAGTTGCTCGAAGACCGCCGCGCAGATGCGGAAGAGCGCAAGGCGTTTGAGATCCTCAATGCCCGGATGCAGGCGGCGGCCCGTACCCGCCAGTACCGCGGCTGTGATGTGTCGCTGCAGGATTTCCTGGATTGGTGGTTTGCCAACAGCGGCCGCCTGGAAGGGTTCGACCGCTTGCAGCATCAGGTGGATATGTTCAATCCCCCGGATCCGGAACAGAACCGCATCCAGCCAATCCGTTCCGGCCCGGCCAGCCTGGCCTCTGTCTGTTTCGAAGTGTCCAGCAGCGATCAGCTTCGGGACACGCTGAACGGATTCAGCAACCGGATTAACACAGATCTGGTTATGGCGCATAGCGAGGCGATCAATCGGGGCGAACCAGTGATCACCCACCCGTCTCTTGATGTGAAGCTGCTGAACGGCCGCCGCTTTACCCGTCAGTACCGGCGGGTTCTGGCACCGGTTTACCTGCCGGATGGCAAGCTGCTTGTGGTGAACTTTTCACAAGACATCAAATTTGGCTAAGTCGCTGCGCAGCATGTGCTCCATCTCCAGCCGGGAGGAGCCGACAAACCATTCCGTGCTACTGCGCACCTCCGGCTCCGGGTCCCGCCATTTCTGCGCCCGCGGGATGGCCCGGCTGAAGCCATAGACCAGATCCAGCCGCGCCTGCATGTGGCGGTCGGGGATAAAGGCATAGATCCAGTCCACGTCCCATTTCTGGATCGCCAGGATCTGGAAAATCCGCATGAAGGGCTCCAGCCGTTCTGCCCGCCGGCCGCGGTGGCCGGGCAGGAAATTCAACTCTCCGATATAGGCCAGCCGCCCGCTAACCTCCCGCGCCAGCGGTTCCGCAACGCTTTCCACTCCGCCGCCGGCATCATTGGGGAATTGGTGGCGCGACGTGCGCAGCAGGTAATCGGCCAGGGTTTCGCGGCCCAGATCCTGCAGCATGGAGGCTGCGCCGCCGATGTAGGTGCCGCCGTCCCGCAGGAACAGCCAAAAGGCTGAGTTCCTGGTGTGGTCGGCTCGCTCGATTGCAAACCCAGGCATCTGAAATTGCCGCCCCGTCGTGGCCGCCGTTTCGGGCACTTTCTCAAAATCCGTGAACATCTCGACTTGCAAACCTGCCTGCGAAAGCGCCTGCAGATAGCCCGACAGCGTTTTCCCCAAATCCAGTGAATTCATGTAGCTCCCCCCGTCGCATAGTTTACATCCCGGGATATCCCGGATTGCCAGCTGACGCCGCCACAGAGTGCAGATTGTCTAAAATCTTAACTACTTTTGCGATAAATTGTTTGAATTTTGAGTTGGAGCCCCTGCTGTGCCATTCGTGCGTGCGGCTGCGGGGGCTATCTGATTTCAAACGAAAAAGCCTGGCAGATGCGCTGCCAGGCTTTGAAGCTTTTGGGGGCTCTGGGTTGTGTCAGCCGCGGCCGCGGTAGGGTGGTACGCCCTGGTCCGGGATCCAGACGCCCTCGGGCATCGGGCCGGTTTGCCAGAACACATCAATCGGAATACCGCCGCGCGGGTACCAGTAGCCGCCGATCCGCAGCCATTGCGGCTCCAGGAAATCCGCCAGGCGGCGGGCGATGGAGATCGTGCAATCCTCGTGGAATGCACCGTGGTTGCGGAAGGAGGTGAGGAACAGTTTCAGCGACTTGCTTTCCACCAGCCATTCGCCCGGCACATAGTCGATCACCAGATGCGCAAAATCCGGCTGTCCGGTCATCGGGCACAGCGAGGTGAACTCGGGCGCGGTGAAACGCACATTATAGGCCACGTCGGCTTGCGGGTTCTGCACCCGCTCCAGTTCCGCCTGTTCCGGGCTTTGCGGCACGATGGTATCGCCGCCCAGCTGCTTCAGGTTGCTGTAGATGCTGTCAGACATGTCAGGGTTCCTATTTTCAGACGCCGCGCTTGTTGCCCCAGACCAGCACGTGCAGCTGCGGCAGGACGCGGGGGGTAAACCAGCCGTCGCCGGTTACTTTTTCGATGAGCCACAGCAGCCGGTCGGTGGCCTGCTGCAGGTCGACGGGCAAATCGGGGTCGACCTCAGGGTTGCCTGGCTGCAGGTACAGCGGCAGCTCCGGGTGGCGTTCGGAGGCCGCCTTGGCCCAGGCATAATCCTTGTCATCGAAGATCACGATCTTCATCACCGCCTGGCCGCAGCCCTGGGCTGCCTCCAGGCATTGGTCGAAGGCCTTCCAGTCCACCTTCTCGCCGCTGGAGGGCGGCTTGGGGCTCAGCACCAGGGTGTCGAGATCCGCAAACCACGGTTTGCTGACCGAACCTTGCGTCTCGCAGGCAAAGCGGTAGCCCTCGGCCTTGCCGTAGGCGATCACCGGAGCAAAGTCCTGGATTGCCGGGTTGCCGCCGGAGATCGACACCGTAAGCGGCTTGCCACCGGACAGGCGGCGCACCTCGATCATGACCTCTTCGGGCGCCATCACCGCCCAATCGTGGCGGTAGGCACTGTCGACCGCATGCAGGCTGTCGCACCAGGCGCAGCGGTAATCGCAGCCGCCGGCGCGCACAAACACGGTGGGCTCCCCGATCAGGGCGCCTTCGCCCTGGATGGTGGGGCCGAAGATTTCCGCGATGCGCAGGGTCACGGCCGGTACTCCGCCCAGGTTTTGGGCGTTTCCGAGACCTTCACGGCGGCGACTTCCGGCCAGCGCGCATGACACCAGTTATAGAAATGCTTGGCCATGTTTTCCGCCGTCGAATGCCCCTCCAGCACGTGATTCAGGTGCCGGTGGTCAAAACTGTCGTCGATATAGTCCTTCAGCGGCTTCAGCTCGTGGTAGTCGCGCACGAAACCGTCCGCGTTCAGCTCCTTCGCCGCCAGCTCCACCACCACCACATAATTGTGGCCGTGCAGCCGGGCGCATTGATGATCGGGCGGCAGGTGCGTCAGCTGATGCGAGGCGGAGAAATGGAACTCCTTGGTGATCCGGAACATCAGGCGCCATCCTTGCCTGCAATCGCCGCCTTCCAGAAATCCGGGTCGGCATAAACTGTCGGATCCTCGACACCTGCCAGATGGAAGGCCTCGCGCCGCTCCACACAGGTGCCGCAGCGGCCGCAGTGCGCATCACCGCCTTTGTAGCAGGACCAAGTTTCTGCAAAGGGGGTGTTGTGCTTGGCGCCGGCGGTGACGATGTCGCCCTTGGTACGGTGCACAAAGGGGGTGTAAAGCCGCACGTCCGCATAGCCGTCCAGCGCTGCCCGCTGCATGGCGTCAAACGCTTCGGTGAAGGCCGGGCGGCAGTCGGGATAGATGAAATGGTCGCCGCCATGCACCGCCGTTGCCACCGCTTCGTCGCCGTTTGCTGCGGCAATGCCATAAGCGATGGTGAGCATGATGGCATTGCGGTTGGGCACCACGGTGACCTTCATGGTCTCTTCCTCGTAGTGGCCGTCCGGCACGTCAATGTCATCGGTCAGGGCCGAGCCCGTGAGTGCTGCGCCAATGCCGCGCATGTCGATGATGTCATGCGGCACGCCCAGCCGTTCGGCGGCGGCGGCAGCATAGTCGAGCTCTTTCTTGTGGCGCTGGCCATAGTCGAAAGAGACAAGGCGGGTCAGCTGATGCTCCTCAGCGACCATATGGGCCAGCGAAACGGAATCCAGTCCGCCGGAGCAGATAACGATAGTCTTCATGTTTGAACCCTTGTTTTGGTGACCGGGTAGGCTGCGACCGGTGGCGCGCATATAGCCGCGGAAGGCTTAACGCGCAAGAGGCGGGCGGATAGCGCACATTTGCAGGTGATGTTTGGAAAAGTTGAAAATGCCTTAAGCGGCGGGCCAAAGGCCCGGCCCGCGCCCGACCCTCCCCACGGGAGGGCGCTTCGCACCCGCCCAGGGTCGGGCGCGACCCTGATGTTCTGCTTCACACTGGCGGCAGCTCACCTTCCAGCCACTCCAGAAATGCCCGCGACGCTGGCGTGCTCGCATGGCTGGGCGGGGGCAGAAGGAAGTAGTTCTCCAGCAATTCGGCCGAGTGTTCGCTGGCTTTCACAAGTTGCCCGCTCTCGAGCAGCCCGCCCGCCAGTGTGTCATGCGACATGGAAATGCCGGCGCCATTCACCGCCGCGGTCATGGCAATCACGTAAGTTGAGGCCAGCTGGATCTCGTGATTGCGTTCAAAGGGCTGTTCCTGTGACTTGAACCATGCGCCCCAAGATCCTGTAACGCCAGCACAATCCAGCAAGTGCGCGGTGCCGAAGTCCACTGTGCCCCCTTGATAGCCAGGCGCGCAGACCGGGTAGAACCGGTCGCGGGTCAGCCGGATCGCCGCTGCCGACATATCGTTGGGGCGACCGAAACGGATTTCAGTCCCGGCCGAGCTGGCATGGCGCTCCGGGTCCCAGATCGGGGTCACGATGTTCAGCACCAGCCAGGGGAACCTCTCGTACAGACGGGGCAGGCGCGGCGACAGCCAGAACACCGAGAACGCCATGTTGCACTGCAAGACCAGATGCCGCCCCTGATCGCCGCCGGTAAAGGCCTGGGTGCCGGCCGCAATCAGGTCAAAGGCCTCGCGCACGATGGGCATATAGTTGGCGCCGGCCTCCGACAGCTCCAGCGCGCGGGTTTTGCGGATGAACAGTTCCCGGCCGAGGAAGTTCTCGAGGCTCCTCACATGCTGGCTGATCGCCGATTGCGTCAGGTTCAGCTCGCCGGCGGCGCGGGTGAAGGAGAGGTGCCGCGCACTGGCCTCAAAGGCGCGCAGCCAGGTGAGCGGCGGCAAGGAAGAGGTGGGGGACCGGGAAGAAGACATGGACGCATGACCTATGCATTAGTTCAATTAATGCATTACGCGTGAATCAATCGTTTGTCAGCAGCGTTTGCGGCTGGCACCAATAGCGCAGCAACTTTTGGGAGGCGCCAGAATGAACAAGCAAGCGGACCTGAGCCCGAACCTCACCCATTGGCAGGAGCGCGTCGACATGGCCGCGGTCTTCCGTTGGACCGAACGGCTGAACATGCATGAGGCGGTGGCGAACCACTTCAGCCTGGCCGTGAACGAGGATGGCAGCCAATTCCTGATGAACCCGAACCAGGTGCATTTCAGCCGCGTCAAAGCCTCTGACCTCTTGTTCCTGGACGCCAATGACCCCAAGACCATGGACCGCCCTGACGCGCCGGACCCGACCGCCTGGGGCCTGCACGGCTCGATCCACCGGCTGTGCCCGCATGCGCGCTGCGTGATGCATGTGCATTCGATCCACGCCACCGTGCTGGCCTGCCTTGCCGACAGCACCCTGCCGCCGATCGACCAGAACACCGCCACTTTCTACAACCGCTATGTGGTCGATAGTGAATTCGGCGGGCTTGCGTTTGAAAGCGAAGGCGAGCGCTGCGCCTCGATGCTGACCGACCCCAAGGTCAAGGTGATGATCATGGGCAACCACGGGGTGCTGGTGATCGGCGACACCGTCGCGGACACGTTCAACCGCCTCTACTATTTCGAACGCGCCGCCGAGACCTATATCCGGGCGCTGCAAACGGGGCAGAAACTGCGGGTGCTGAGCGACGCGGTCGCCGAGAAAACCGCGCAGGAGCTGGAGGATTACCCGGATCAGGCAGAGCGCCACCTGGCTGAGCTGAAGGCTATCCTGGACGACGAAGGCTCCAACTACGCCAGCTAAAACAGGCACACCATGCAGGCGATGAAGCCACGGGCAGTTGCGACAGCTGCCCGTCGGCTTGCTGCATCCAATCGAAACAACACTTCAGCCATCCAGAAGGTTCCAGATGCCTGATTACGTTCCCACTAATGCTGCGTCCTCGGGCGTGAAGCTCGACAAGAAGACGTTGAAATCCATTGCCGCCCGCAGCGACAGGCCCGGTTTGATCTATACCGCGCAGTGGATCGCCTTTCTGGCCGCCACCGGCACCCTGGTCTGGGCCACGCTTGGCACAATCTGGATGTGGCCCGCGATGCTGCTGCACGGCATCTTTCTGACGGTGCCGGCTTATTCTTTCAGCCATGAAACCGCCCATGGAACCGCCTTCCGCAGCCGCTGGCTGAACGAGGCGGTGCTGTGGGTCACATCGCTCCTCTACATGGAGGAGCCGCTGCACCGCCGCTACACCCACACCAACCACCACACCCATACCTGGTGGGTCGGCAAGGACAGCCAGATGCCATTCGACACGCCGATGGGCTTCGGCGGCTGGCTGGCCGAGATCACCGGCTTTGCGCTGCTGCGCTTCCACATGCAGGTCTTCGTGCATCTGGCGGTGGGCCAATACACCGATACGATGAAGATGGTCACACCTGAAGGCGAGTTTGCCAAGATGACGCGCAACGCGCGTATCATGCTGGCCATCTATGCGCTGATTGCTGCCGCTCCCTTCTTTGGCATCTGGTGGCCGGTCTGGCTGATCGTCATCCCGCGGGTTCTGGGCGCGCCTGTCATGCTGCTGTTCACCCTGATCCAGCATGTGGAATTGCAGGAAAACTCGCCCTCGATCCTGGAAAGCACCCGTTCTTTCCGCAGCAACTGGTTGGCTGAGTTCCTTTACATGAAGATGAACAATCACGTTGAACACCACCTCTACCCGCAGGTGCCGTTCCACGCGCTGCCGAAACTGGCCGAGGCGGTGCAGGACCAGCTGCCGGAACCGGACCCGGGGTTCTTCAAGACCAACCTCGAAGTGATGTCTGTGGTGCTGCGCCGCTCGCTGGGCCGCCCGACCAGGGCCGCGACCATCCGCCAGGCTCCGCATATGATCACCGACGGCGGCCCGGTAAGGCGCGTCGCGCAGCGGACCATGTGAATATCAGAGTTTCAGGAGCTAGAAAATGAGCCAATGGATTGACGCCTGCGCCACCGGTGACATCGACGAGGAGGATCTGATCTCCTGGGAACACGGGGGCAAGTCATACGCGATCTACAACACCGAAAAGGGGTTCTTTGCCTCTGACCTGATGTGCACCCATGAGGAGCAGAGCCTGGAGGACGGTCTGGTGATCGACTGTGTCATCGAATGCCCGCTGCACGGAGGCCGCTTTGACATCTGCACCGGCAAGGCGCTGTCAGCGCCGGTGCATGAAGACCTCAAAACATACCCGGTGAAAGTCGAAGGCGGTCGGGTTTTTGTGCAAATCGGCTGACCAGTTCCTCCTCCTCAGGTCAGTTGCTGGCGGCCTTTTGGGGCCGCCTTTTTTGATCGGTGCACCATCTGATCCTGATCAAGGCGGCAGCCATTCACTCGCCCTATGCAAGTACGCAAAGAGACACGGCAGCTATAGGAGAGACCCCATGTTGCGCCTTGCATCCATTCTTTACTCGCTGATCGGCAGCAGCCTGGCGGGCGTTGGCGTCATCGTGGTTCTGGTCGCAGGCATGAGCACGGTTCCGGCCATTCTGGGCTCCGCCGCCATTGGTGCAGTTCTGGGGATGCCGGTTGCCTGGCTGGTGGCCAAGCAGCTGTATGCCCGCGGCGCCTGACGTCTGACCGTCAAGCGTTCAGGAACACTCGCGCAGCAGCCTCGAACTCCCGCGGCTTCTCGGCGTGCAGCCAATGGCCGGCGCCGGGCAGCTTGGCAAAACGGGCGGCAGGGAAGCGGGCGCGGATTACGCCGCGGTGTTCCGGCAGTACATAGTCGGACTCGGACCCCGACAGGAACAGCGCTGGCCCGGCCCAGGAGGCATCTGTCTCAGGGAAGGCAACAATTCCGGGCATTTGATCTTCCAGCGTGTCCAGGTTCAGCCGCCAGCGCTTGTTCGGGATATCCAGCGATTGGGTGAAAAAGCTTTGCAGGGCCGGTTCGACCCCCGCTTCAGCCAGCTGAGCGGCCGCTTCGGGGCGGCGTTCCACTGTCTCCAGATCCACCGTGCGCATGGCGTGGATGTATTGCGCCTGCGTGTGGCTGTAGGACACTGGCGCGATGTCGGCAACCACAAGCCGGCGCACGGCTCCGGGGTGGTTCAGCGCCAGCATCATCGCTGCCTTGCCGCCCATGGAATGGCCGATCACATCCATCTGCCCGCCATGCGCGGCGATCACCTCCGCCAGATCCTCTGCCAGTTCCGAATAGCTGTGGCTGTCCGTCCAGGGGCTGTGGCCATGGTTGCGCATGTCCGCCGCGACCACCAGCCGCTCGTCCGACAGGCGCTTGGCAATGACTCCCCAATTGCGGGCAGAGCCATACAGCCCATGGGCAATTAGAAGCGGCGGTTTTCCGGAGGCAGAGCCATGAATGATCGTGTTCAGCATGAGACCTAGATAGCTGCCTAGGCGAAGGCTTGCCACCCCCATTGAGGCAGGCCCGGCAGCAGGCTAGGGTGATACGGCAGCAAAGGGAGAGTGCCAGAATGGCCGCCAGCCTCGACCAGGACATCGAAGACATCCGCGCGCTCTTGAAAGAACGCGAGCACGCAGGCGGAGATCTTGCTGCCGCGCTGAAGCGCACCCGCCGCCGCATTCCCCGCCGGGTGTACCGGCAGGGTATGAAGCTTGCAGATGCGCTGCCGCTGCTGGACCACCCCAAGCTGCGGCTCACCATCGACGAAAAAATACTGCGCAGCGCCGCGCGCGAGGTGAAGTCGCATCTTGAGAGGATCGATCTGGCGGACCGCCGCAAGGGATTCTGGCTGGGCGTGCTCGGCAGTATGGCGTTTTCCATTCTCTGCGTGCTGGCCCTGTTGATTGCGGTGCTGCGATGGCGCGGCCTGATCTGATTTCCCGCTTTACGCCGCCGCCGCTGCAAGTATTTTGAACGCGGTTCAAGCAGAGGGCGGCACGGCATGGCTGGCAAGGTAGAGGCGCGCAAGGCTGCGCTGCGGCAGAAATTGGTGGAAGCGGCAGAGATCCGCATCGCGCGCGACGGGGCAGGGGCGCTGCGTGCCCGCGACTTGGCGCAGGATGCCGGCTGCGCGCTGGGGGCAATCTATAACGCCTATGATGATCTGACTGCCATCATCATGGCGGTAAACGGGCGCACCTTCCAGAAACTCGGCGCCACGGTGGCTGCGTCAGTCGAAGAGGCAGACGCCGAAACCCCCACCCGCCGCCTGATCTTGATGAGCAACGCCTATCTGCATTTCGCAGTGGAAAACACCAATCTGTGGCGGGCGATGTTCGATCTTCGTCTGACGGCAGAAGACGCGGTGCCGGATTGGTACTTGACCGCGCTGGACAGCCTGTTTGCTAATATCGCCCGGCCCGTTGCCGAAATGTTCCCGGATAAGGACGCAGGCGAAGCGGCGCTGATGGTGCGGGCGCTGTTCTCTGCTGTCCACGGCATTGTGCTTTTAGGGCTGGAGCAGCGCATCTCTGGCGTGCCGCCGGAGCGTATTGAGCAGATGATCGCCCAGGTGCTGGAGCAAATCGGCGGGAAGTGATTTTTTGAACGCTGTTCAAGAAAATACTTGAACGACGTTCAGGGTGTTGTTGCATGAGTCTTCATGAACAATGTTCATGATTGCGGAGGAAATGATGTTCAACACTCTGAAGACCCTGATCACCGGCGCCAGTGCCCGTGCGGAAGAGCAGCTGCGCGAGGCCTATTCGATCGAGCTGATCACCCAGAAAATCCGCGAGGCTGAGGGCAGCTTGAAGGCGGCCAAGCTGACACTTGCCAGCCTGATCCAGCGCCAGCGGGCAGAGCAGCGCCAGATAGGCACGCTGGAGGAGCGCGTCCGCGACCTGATGGCCCGGGCGGGCGAGGCGCTGGAGGCTGGGCGCGAGGATCTGGCCCAAAGCGCCGCCCAGGCGGTGTCGGAAATGGAGAACGAGCTGGTGGTTCGCCGCCAGACTCTGGACCGGCTCGACACCCGTATCCTCCAGTTGCGCCAGTCGGTGGAGACCGCCAGCCGCCGTATCACCGATTTGAAACAGGGCGCCATCGCTGCCCGGGCCACCCGGCGCGAGCAGGATATTCAGCGCCGCCTGCGCCGCCATACCGGCGGCAGCAGCCCGGCAGAGGAGGCCGAAGCGCTGATCCATGATGTGCTGCAGCGCGACGACCCCTTCGAGCAGGGCGAGATCCTGCGCGAGATCGACGGCGAACTGAACAACTCCACGATTGCCGGCGAGCTGGCTGACGCCGGCTTTGGTCCCCGCAGCCGCAGCACCGCCGCGGAAGTGCTGAGCCGTCTTCAACCCAAGAACTGAACTGTCCGTTAGTTCCTGCCAGGCCTTTCTGACACAATTCCATTTACCGGAGAAAACAAATGTACACCGACAACACTGACAACAAACTGATTATCCTGCTGAACTCTGCCGGCGTCGCTATTGCCTATGCCATGCTGGGGATTTCCCTGTGGCTCTCGACCGATGTGCCGCTGGCGACCAAGGGCTACTGGGGGATGGCGGTTCTGCTGCTGACGCTGAGCCTGATCAACGTGGTCAAATACCGCTTCGACCACCGCTCCAGCGAGGACCGCATCCGCAAGATTGAGGACGCGCGCAATGAAAAACTGCTGGAAGATGCGCTGATGGATACGAAGAAGGACTTCTGAGTGCTGCCAGCCCGCTGGCTCCGTGCGCCCGCCGTTACCGGCGGGCGTTTGCCAATTGCCGGAGGGGAATGGCGGCCGACGATAGCGCGTCCCGGAACACCAGCGTCACGGTGACAAAACTGACGTAAAGCAGCAGGTACCAGGATCCCATTTTTGCCAGGCTCACCATCTCGCTGCTGGCCTGGCCACTGTAGATCCAGGTCTTAGTACTGGTGCCGACATTCTCGGCCAGCCACAAAAAGAAACTGGACAGGAACGCCGCCAATGGCAGCGGCATCCAGTAGTACCTGGCACCAATACGGAACCAGATCCGGGTGCGGGCAAACAGCAGCAGCGTAGCTGCAAACAAGCCCATTCGGACATCGGGCAAATAGTGATGGGCATAGAAATTGCCGTAAATCGCGGCGGCCAGAAAAACGGTGGTCCAGAACGGTGGGTAGGGCGCAAAGCTCATGTCAAACAGCCGGATCGCCCGCGCCATGTAGGAGCCGACGGCCGCATACATAAAGCCGGAAAACAGCGGGACGTCATAAAGCTTGATAATGCCTTGGCCGGGGTAGCTCCAGCTGCCCGCCTGCACCTTGAATACCTCCATCGCGGTGCCCGTGAGGTGAAACAGCAGGATCACCCGAACCTCACGCCAGCTTTCCATACCGGTGGCGAGCAGCAGCGCCTGCAGCGCCAGCGCATAGATCAGCAGCGCGTCATAGCGCGCCAGGCGCCAGCCGGGTTGCCAGATCCCGGTGGTTACGATCAGGCCTGCCAGCAGCAGGATGCCGAAAATGGCCGCCCAGCCTTGTTTTAGGGTGAACATGATGAATTCGCTGAGCGCCAGCGGCAGGCGCGCGCGCATCCAGTCGCCAAGGCGGCGTTCGAGAAGCCGGGTGCGGTTGGGATAGATCTTGTTCATGACCTGCTTAGATCAAACGCGGGACAGGCTGTACAAGGCAATTCGCCCGCCTGCTGCTCCCGCCCCTTCTGCGGCCCGCCTGCGGCCGTCCGCAAAGCCTTGGGCATGGCACCGCCCCTTCTGCGGCCCGCCTGCGGCCGTCCGCAAAGCCTTGGGCATGGCACCGCGCCTGGCGGCGGGGTGCGGGCAGCGCCCCGCAGGGGCGCTGCCGGGCCCAAGGCCCTTGCCGGGGCAGCTGGGCGGCCCGCAAGGGCAGCCGGGATGCTCCGGCGGGGCGCGGGAGAGCCGCCGTGGTAATGCAAAACCGCCGCGGCTGGGGGCCGCGGCGGTTTCTTTTTCAACCCTGGGAGAGGCTTAGAGGTTCGGATACAGCGGGAACTTGGCGCAAAGGTCCGCGACCTTGGCGCGCACCGAGGCCTCCACATCCGCATTGCCCTCTTCACCGTTGGCCGCCAGCCCGTCGATCACCTCGATGATCAGGTCGGCGATCTGGCGGAACTCCGCCTCGCCGAAGCCGCGGGTGGTGCCTGCGGGCGTGCCCAGGCGCAGGCCGGAGGTCACGGTGGGCTTTTCCGGGTCAAACGGGATGCCGTTCTTGTTGGTGGTGATATGGGCGCGCCCCAGCGCCTTGTCGGCGATGTTGCCGGTGACGCCCTTGGGACGCAGGTCCACGAGCATCACATGGGTGTCGGTGCCGCCGGTCACGATGTCCAGCCCGCCCTGGATCAGCTGGTCCGCCAGCGCCGCCGCGTTCGCCTTCACCTGCTGCTGGTAGGCCTTGAACTCCGGCTTCAGCGCCTCGCCGAAGGCCGCTGCCTTGCCGGCGATCACATGCATCAGCGGGCCGCCCTGGATGCCGGGGAAGATCGCCGAGTTCACCTTCTTGGCGATCGCCTCGTCATTGGTCAGGATCATGCCGCCGCGGGGGCCGCGCAGGGTCTTGTGGGTGGTGGTGGTGGCCACATGCGCATGCGGGAAGGGCGAGGGGTGCTCGCCGGCCGCAACCAGCCCTGCAAAATGCGCCATATCCACGTGCAGATAGGCGCCGACCTTGTCGGCAATCGCCCGGAAGCGGGCAAAGTCGATGACACGCGGAATAGCGGAGCCGCCGGCGATGATCAGCTTCGGCTGATGCTCAACCGCGAGCGCTTCCAGCTGGTCGTAGTCGATCAGGTTGTCGTCGCGGCGCACGCCGTAGGAGACCGCGTTGAACCACTTGCCCGACTGGTTCGGCGCGGCGCCGTGGGTCAGGTGGCCGCCGGAGGCCAGATCCATGCCCAGGATGGTGTCGCCGGGCTTCAAGAGCGCCTGGAACACGCCCTGGTTGGCCTGGGAGCCGGAGTTCGGCTGCACGTTTGCGAATTCGCAGCCAAAGAGTTCCTTGGCGCGGTCGATGGCAAGGTTTTCGGCCACGTCGACATACTGGCAGCCGCCATAGTAGCGGCGCCCCGGGTAGCCTTCGGCATATTTGTTGGTCAGGACGGACCCTTGCGCTTCCATCACCGCGGCCGAGACGATGTTCTCAGACGCAATCAGCTCAATCTCGTCGCGCTGGCGGCCCAGCTCGGCCGTGATCGAGGCGTAAAGTTCAGGATCGCGCTCAGAAAGCGCTTGGGTGAAAAAGCCGGGGTCACGGGTCGCTTCAGTCATGGTGGCTCCGTTGGAGTAGGGATCAGAATTGCTGGTTTCGTATCGGAAACTTCATTGCGCAGGAAGCCTGTAAAGCGACATTTCCCTGCGACAGAACGGCAACTATGGTCTTTGCAGGAAAGCTGTGATTGTTTCGGAACCACATGCCTAACACCGGAAACAGATTTGATGGGTTTGAGAATCGCCTTTTTGGCAAGTGACGCCGAAGCAGCGCAGGATGCCTTGTCTGGCCTCAGCCGCCGCTACGGCCATGTCCCCCCCGAACAGGCTGATATTATCGTGGCCCTGGGCGGGGACGGTTTCATGCTGCGGACCCTGCACACCATGGTGGATCACCCGGCGCCGGTTTACGGCATGAATCGTGGCACCGTCGGGTTTCTGATGAACGAATACCGCGAAGACGGGCTGATCGAACGCCTGGAGGAGGCGGTTCAGGAGATCATCAATCCTTTGTCGATGACCGCCATGGACCGCCGCGGCGCTGTGCATCAGGCATTGGCCATCAATGAGGTCTCGCTGTTGCGTGCAGGTCCCCAGGCGGCGCGTCTGCGAATTTCGGTGGATGGGCGCGTGCGGATGGAGGAGCTGGTCTGTGATGGGGCTCTGGTGTCCACGCCGGCCGGATCCACCGCCTATAACTACTCTGCGCACGGGCCGATCCTTCCGATCGGGGCTGATGTGCTGGCGCTGACTGCGATTGCGGCGTTCCGGCCCCGGCGCTGGCGGGGGGCATTGCTGCCCAGCAACGCAATGGTGCGATTTGACGTGCTGGAGGCTGACAAGCGCCCGGTGATGGCCGACGCAGACTCCATTTCTGTGGCGGATATCGACTGGGTTGAAATCCGGACAGATACGCAAATCCGCCATAAAATCCTGTTTGATCCGGGCCATGGGCTCGAAGAAAGACTGATTTCTGAGCAGTTTACCTAGAGGATTAACGGCGGGTTCACGGTTTTGTGAACATTCAGGTAACGATTCTGTGCGAAGATTTACCAACAGGCAGGTGTGGATGGTATCTGCTGAAGGTCTGAAGTGCCGCAGAGCCGTTCCGGTATTTTGAATGTTGCCGTTTTCTTAGTTGTCCACTGGTCATGCCTGCTGAACCTTATGTGAAGACGCCGGGTTCTCTGACGATAGAGGCGAGCGCTTTTGGTAGTGAGTAGACTGGGTACGGAAGTTCCCCGGGGGCGGCTCAACCCGTTCCCCGGGACCTTATGCGCAGCGGTCCTATGCGCCGGGGCTGTGCTTTGCTCCTTTGTGCCGCCAAAAGCGGGCAACGGATCGTGTCGCAGCCCTAATCGAGCGGCTTTGAACGGTTTGGTACCGGTTTGACCTGCATTTCCTGAAAGATCATTCGGCCGATTATGGGGGAGGCGGGAACTGTTAGGCTTGGCCGTCTGCCTGCATCCGGTCCCACAGCGGCAGGCACATGCGGCCCGCCCTGGCTTCGATTGCGGCGCAGGCGTCCACCGCCAGATCCTCGCGCCAGCGGCGCGCAGCGATCTGGACATTGATGGGCTGCGGCCCTTTTGACAGCGGCGCCAGCCGGGCCGGGACCGATGCTGCGGGCAGGCCAAGGAAGTTCATCGCATAGGAATAGACTGCGCAGCCCAGCACCTCATGCACCCCATCAGCCCCTTCGGTATCGCGGTCCGGTTTGAAGAAAGGCTGCGGCAGGAAGGGGGACAGCACCAGTGGGAACTTCTCCATAAACAATGACCACTGACGCGCGTAATGGGTGCGCTTGGCCATCATTTTCAAGAGTTCCTCCCCGGCAAAAGGCGGAAACTCCTGGAAATAGACGGCGAAGATATCGCGTACGGTCTGCGAGCCCGCGGCGTCCACGTCGCCCTTCATCAGCGCGTAAATTTCGCCCATCAGCGCCCGGTAGCCAGTGCGCCCGGCCTCGAATACATTGGGGGGATCCGCCTCTTCAACTTGATAGCCTGCATCACGCAGTGCATCGCGGGCGAAGTCCAGCGCCGCCTCGACCTCGGGGTGCAGGTCGTAGCCGTAGGTGTTCTTGGTAAAGGCGACCTTCACCGGTCCCTCCAGCGCCGCACCGCGCCAGGGTAGAGGCACATGAAACGGGTCGCGCGGGTCCGGCGCGATGAGGCTGGGCATCGACAGGTGCAAATCCTCCGCCGAACGGGTGATCAGGCCTTGAACTGACATTAGCTGCGCCAGCAGCCCGCGTTCGGCGCTCTGGCTTGGATTCCAGGCCGGCACCCGGCCCAGGCCCGGCTTTACTGTGATTGCGCCATTGGCGGCGGCGGGAAAGCGCAAGCTGCCGCCGATGTCATTGCCGTGGCCCAGGGCGCCGATCCCGGCCATCACCGCAGCCCCTGCGCCGCCCGAAGAGCCGCCGGCTGAGATATGCTTCCCCCAGGGGTTATGCGTGCGCCCGTGGAGAGGATTGTCGGTATCGGCGCGGAAGGAGAATTCCGGTGTGTTGGTGCGGCCGATCACCACTGCACCGGCCTTTTGCAAGTTCTCAACCACCGGGGCATCTGCCGGGGCAATCAGGTCTTTCAGCGCGGTGACCCCGTTAGAGGTCGCGTGGCCCTTCTGATCGACGTTGATCTTGATGGTAACCGGAACTCCGTGCAGCGGGCCGGGCGCAGCGCCGCTTGCGCGCGCCTTGTCCAGTGCACGGGCGCGCTCCAGCGCTTCGTTGCTCAAATCCTCGACAACTGCGTTCAGGGTGGGGTTCACCGCATTCATCCGGTTTGCCGAGGCCTGCACTGCGGCTTCGGCACTCAAATCGCCTGCGCGGGTCAAACCGGTCAGTTCTGTTGCGCTCAGGCGCCAAAGCTCTTCATTTGCCATCTGCTCTCTCCCTGGTTCTGCAGCCTAGGCGGGCAGGGGAGAGTTGCAAGAAAAACCGGGCGGCAGAACGCCGGAATTCTGCGAGAATTCCGGTCTGTTTTCCGGCTCGGAAAACAGGCTCCGCCTGCTGGCGGAGCCTTGAAAATCCGCGCAGGATTTTTTGGCCGTTTCCCGCGCCGGGAAACGGGTGCATTACTTGGCGTAGCCGATGGTCTGCAGCGCTGCGGTGATCTCGTCCAGGATTGCCGGGTCGTCGATGGTGGCGGGCATCTTCCACGGGGTGCCATCGGCGATGTTGACCATGGTGCCGCGCAGGATCTTGCCGGAGCGGGTCTTGGGCAGGCGGTCCACTACCACCGCCAGCTTGAAGGCGGCGACCGGGCCGATCTTTTCGCGCACCAGCTTGACCACCTCAGCCACCACGTCGCCGTGGTCGCGGTCCGCACCGGCATTGAGGCACAGGAAGCCCACCGGCATCTGCCCCTTGAGACTGTCGGCGACGCCGATCACTGCGCATTCTGCCACATCCGGATGGCCCGCCAGTACCTCTTCCATGCCACCGGTCGAGAGGCGATGCCCGGCCACGTTGATCACATCATCGGTGCGCGCCATGATGTAGAGATAGCCGTCCTTGTCCTTCATGCCCGCATCGCCGGTCTCGTAATAGCCGGGGAAGGTGGTCAGGTAGCTCTTCTTGAACCGTTCCTCAGCGTTCCACAGGGTCGGCAAGGTGCCCGGCGGCAGCGGCAGTTTCACCGCAATTGCGCCCAGCTCGCCCGGTGCCACCGGATTGCCGCCCTCGTCCAGGATGTCGACCTCGTAGCCGGGCATTGGCACCGCCGGTGAGCCCAGCTTGGTCGGCAGTTCCTCAATCCCCAGCGGGTTTGCTGCAATTGACCAGCCGGTTTCGGTCTGCCACCAGTGGTCGACCACCGGAACCTTAAGCTGCTCCTGCGCCCAGGTGATGGTGTCCGGGTCCGCACGCTCGCCCGCCAGGTAAACCTGCTGCAGGCAGCTCAGGTCGTATTTCTTGACGTAGTCGCCCTTCGGATCCTCGCGTTTCACAGCGCGGAAGGCGGTCGGCGCGGTGAAGAAGCTCTTGACCTTATGTTCCGAAATCACCCGCCAGAAGGTGCCCGCATCCGGGGTGCCCACCGGCTTGCCCTCAAACACGATTGTGGTGTTGCCGTGGATAAGCGGCGCATAGCAGATATAGCTGTGGCCCACGACCCAGCCCACATCCGAGGCCGCCCAGAACACGTCGCCCGGATCGACGTTATAGATGTTCTTCATCGTCCAGTTCAGCGCCACCAGCTGGCCTGCGGTGTGGCGGATCACGCCTTTGGGCTGGCCAGTGGTGCCTGAGGTGTAGAGGATGTAGGAGGGGTGGTTGCCCTCGACGGGGACACATTCGGCAGGCTCAACACCGTATTGGAAGCCGTGCCAGTTCACGTCGCGGCCCGGGGTCAGCTCCGCCACTTCCTGCTCGCGCTGGAAGATCACGCAGAAGTCGGGCTTGTGGCTCGCCAGGTCGATGGCGCCGTCCAAGAGCGGTTTGTAGTGCACGATCCGGCCCGGCTCGATGCCGCAGGAGGCGGCGATGATCGCCTTGGGTTTGGCATCGTCGATCCGCACCGCCAGTTCATTGGAGGCAAAGCCGCCGAACACCACCGAATGCACTGCGCCAATGCGGGCGCAGGCCAGCATCGCTTCCAGCGCCTCGGGGATCATCGGCATGTAGATGATGACGCGGTCACCTTTCTCCACGCCCTTGGCACGCAGCGCTCCGGCAAGGGTGGCCACGCGGTTGCGCAGCTCGGCATAGGAGATCGCACGTTTGGTCTGGGTGACCGGGCTGTCATAAATGATCGCGGTCTGTTCGCCGCGCCCCTGTTCGACATGGCGGTCAACGGCGTTATAGCAGGTGTTCACCTTGGCATCGGCAAACCATTCATAAAGGCCTTCGCCCTTGTCAAACAGGGCCTGCTTCGGGGCCTCGTCCCAGCTGATCGCCTGGGCGGCCTCCATCCAGAAGGCTTCCGGGTCCTGCTGCCAGTCGGCGTAAATGTCCTGATATCCCATGGTGTTCATCTCCTCCTGCCTTCTGGGTAGGCGAGAAGGCGGCAAACGGGCAAGTTTTGAGCCGCCCTCACGCAAGGTTGGTCAAGGAATTTACAGCTTCACGCCCGCGCTTCAGGCTGTCTGTAAACTTTTTACAGTCCGGCATCTGTTTGCAGTTGCCTGGTTTTGCAAACAGGGCTTTGCTGCAGAATAATCAGGGGTTTCGGGCTGGAATTGCAAAACTGCAAATTCTGCGGCTGCAAATCCCGGCGGCAGCCCGGGAATCACCCGCCCGAGGATTTCGCGTAGCGGGGCAGGCTGTCTTTCACCTCCAGCCAGGTGACGTGTTCGGAATGGAAAACGTGAAACCGCGGCGGCATATCGCTGGGGTTTTCCAGGGTTGCCGTGTAAAGGTGGATATTCGCCGTGTCCTTGGCATTGCGATAGGCCATTTGGGTTCCGCAGGCGCCGCAGAACAGCCGCTCGACATCCTCCGAGGACTGGTAAACCGACGGCTCGGCACCGGACCAAGCCACGGCCTCATGCGGCAGTCCGAAAAATGCGGTGACAGGTGCCGCGCAGTTGCGGCGGCAATCGGCGCAGTGGCAATAGCAGCTCCAGGCCGCCTCAGCCTGGCTCTCCCAATGCACGGCGCCGCAGTGGCAATGCCCTCTCATGGCTGGTCTCCCTTGCTGGCCTCCCGGGATGGGCGGCCAGCGGTAATGCCCAGCCGCGGATTTAACCGTAGTGCGCCACCGGGGTTCCGGCAATGGCGGCCATGTTCAAAAGTCCGCGGGCGGTGATCGAGGGGGAGACGATATGGGCGCGGTTGCCCATGCCCATCAGGATCGGCCCCACTTCCAGCCCGCCAGCCCGCATCTTGAGGATGTTGCGCACGCCTGAGGCCGCATCGGCATGGGCAAAGATCAGCACGTTGGCCGCACCCTCCAGCCGCGAGTTGGGGAAGATCCGCCCGCGCAGTTCAGGGTCCAGCGCAGTGTCGATGTTCATCTCGCCCTCATAGGCAAAATCCCGGCGCTTGCCGTCGAGGATCTCCAGCGCATCCCGCAGGCGCGAGCCGGTGTCGCAGAAAATATTGCCGAATTGCGATTGTGAACACAGCGCAATCTTCGGCTCAATGCCAAAGCGGCGCACATGACGGGCGGCGCCCATCACGGTTTCGGCGATCTGTTCCGGGGTCGGCTCGATCCGCACATGGGTGTCGGCGATGAACAGCGGCCCGTCCTCCAGGATCATCATCGACAGTGCCCCGTGCGGCGAATAGCTGTTGCCGCCCAGAACCTGCTGCACATAGTTCATATGCCAGCGGTATTCGCCAAAGGTGCCGCAGATCAGGCTGTCCGCCTCGCCCCGGTGCACCATGATAGCGCCGATGGCGGTGGTGTTGGTGCGCATGATCGCCTTGGCCAGATCCGGCGTCACACCCTTGCGCTGCATCACCTTGTGATAGCTGTTCCAATAGTCGTAATAGCGCGGATCGTTTTCCGGGTTCACCAACTGGAAATCGCGGCCCGGGCGCACGTCCAGCCCCAGTTTCTCGCAGCGCCGTTCGATAACTTCGGGGCGGCCGATCAGGATCGGGGTTTCGGTGGTCTCCTCCAGGATCGCTTGCGCGGCGCGCAGCACGCGCTCGTCCTCGCCCTCGGCAAAGACAATCCGGCGGGCAGCAGCGCGTGCAGCCTCGAACACCGGCCGCATCAAGAGGGCCGATTTGAACACCGTCTGGTTCAGCTTCTGCTTATAGGCCTCGATATCCTCGATCGGGCGGGTTGCCACGCCGCTTTCCATCGCTGCCTTGGCCACGGCAGAGGACACCACGGCCACCAGCCGCGGATCAAAGGGTTTGGGGATCAGGTAATCAGCGCCGAAATTCAGCTGCTCGCCCTTATAGGCTGCGGCGGCCTCGGCGCTGGTGGTGGCCCGGGCCAGTTCCGCAATGCCGTCGACACAGGCGATCTGCATCTCGTCATTGATCTCGGTCGCGCCCACATCTAGCGCCCCGCGAAAGATGAAGGGAAAGCACAGCACGTTGTTGACCTGATTGGGGAAATCGCTGCGCCCTGTGGCAATGATCGCCTCCGGCGCCACCTTGCGGGCGGCTTCCGGCATGATCTCCGGCGTCGGGTTGGCCAGGGCAAAGATGATCGGCCGCTCCGCCATCTTCTCCACCATCTCCGGCTTCAGCACATTGGGGCCGGAGAGGCCGAGGAACAGGTCGGCGCCGTCCACCACCTCGTCCAATGTCCGCTTGTCCGAGGCCTGGGCAAAGGCCGCTTTCTGCGGGTTCATATCCTCGGCCCGGCCCTCATAGACCAGCCCGTGAATATCGCACAGCCAGATGTTCTCGCGCTTCACCCCCAGCTTCACCAGCATGTTGAGGCAGGCAATCCCCGCAGCGCCGCCGCCGGTGGAGACGATCTTGATCTCCTCAAACGACTTGCCCGCCACATGCAGCGCATTTTTGGCGGCCGCTCCCACCACAATCGCGGTGCCATGCTGGTCGTCGTGAAAGACCGGAATGCCCATGCGCTCGCGGCAGATTTTCTCGACGATAAAGCAGTCAGGCGCCTTGATGTCTTCGAGGTTGATCGCGCCAAACGTCGGCTCCAGCGAACAGACGATTTCCGCCAGTTTTTCCGGATCGCTTTCGTTGACTTCAATGTCAAAGCAGTCAATGCCCGCGAAGTTCTTGAACAGAACCGCCTTGCCTTCCATCACCGGCTTGGACGCCAGCGCACCGATGTTGCCCAGCCCCAGAACCGCCGAGCCGTTCGACACAACCGCAACCAGATTGCCGCGCGAGGTATAGCGGGCGGCATTGCCCGCGTCCGCCTTGATCTCGGTGCAGGCCTCCGCCACGCCGGGTGAGTAGGCGCGGGCCAGGTCGCGCCCGTTGGCCATCGGCTTGGTCGCGCGGATCTCCAGCTTACCGGGCTGCGGAAACTCGTGATAGTTGAGCGCGGCTTGGCGCAGGTTCTGTGAATTGGACATCTGGCGCTCCTCGGAAACCCTATTGTTTAGCGTTAAACCATTTTTTCTGCCGGAAACCTAGCCCAAACTGACGCAAATGAACGCAGCGGCAGGCCGGGCGGCGGGTTCTTGCATTCACCCTGCCGCAAGGTCACTCTCCTGCAAAATGAATTGGGAGTGAAAAATGAGCGACGCAATCGCCGAATTCCGCCTGCCGACACATGAGCTGCGCAATGATATTCCGTTTTTTACCAAAGTCTTGGGTATGAAGATGGATATGATTTATCCGGCGGATGATCCGCGCATTGCCGTCTTCTCCGGCCACGGGCTGCGGCTCAGGATTGAAAAGGGGGCCGCGGAAGACCCCGGCACTATCCGTATTCTGACAGAAGATCCTGATGGATTTGCCGAAGGGCAGCGCCGTCTGACAGCGCCCAACGGAACGAAGATCGAGATCGAAGAACGCCACCCGCCAATGGTGATGCCGGAAACCGTGCACAGCTTCGTGGTGCGCCGCCTGAAAGACCAGGCGCCCTGGATCATCGGCCGCGCGGGCATGCATTACCGCGACCTGGTGCCGGACCGGCTGGGCGGCTCGATCATCGCCAGCCACATCCGCATTCCCGACGGCGGACCGGTGCCGGATATGGTGCATTTCCACCGGGTCGGTTTCCAGCTGATCTTCTGCATCCACGGCTGGGTTGATGTGGTCTACGAGGACCAGGGCGAAAAGATGCGTCTGACCGCGGGCGATTGCTTCATCCAGCCCCCCGAAATCCGCCACCGCGTGCTGGAGGCGAGCGACAACGTGCAGGTGATCGAAATCGGCGTGCCTGCTGAGCATGTCACCGAGATCGACCACGAGATGACCCTGCCCACACCGCATTACCGGCCCGAACGCGAATGGCAGGGCCAGCGTTTTGTCTACAACAGGGCCGAAGGTGCGGAATGGCTTCCGTTCCGTCTGCCGGGCTATATCTGCCGCGACACCACCATTGCCGAAAACACCAAGGGCGTCGCGGGTGTGCAGGTGGTGCGCCGGGGTGAAGGAGACCCGCAATGGGCCGCCCATGACACCGACATCCACTTCACTTTTGTGATGAATGGCGCGGTCACGCTGGAGGGCGAGGGCCGTGAGCCCTACCGGCTGGAGCAAGGCGATGCCTTTGTCATCCCGCCCGGCATGAAGACCCGTCTCAGCGATCCGTCTGGCGAAGTGGAACTGCTGGAGGTGACCTTGCCAGGCGTGTTCAATACCACGCTGGCCTAAACTCAAACCTGACCAGCGAACAGCATCCGGGGGGCTTCCGCTCCCCGGGGCATTTCAGCTAGGCTGCGGCATTCTGACCAGATGATCAAAAAACGGGGAATCATCAATGAGCCTCAAAGCCGCCGCCGCTGCCGTCCGTGAAAACGCCCACGCACCCTATTCCAATTTCAAGGTCGGCGCTGCCATCCGCTCGGCCTCGGGCCAGATTTATGTAGGGTGCAACGTCGAAAACGTGGCCTACCCCGAAGGCACCTGCGCCGAGGCCGGCGCCATCGCCGCCATGGTGGCCGCGGGAGAGACGGAACTGGCCGAGGTCTATGTGATCGCCGACAGCCCGGCGCCGGTGCCGCCGTGCGGCGGCTGCCGCCAGAAGCTTAAGGAATTCGGCGCAGGCAGCGTTAAGGTCACCATGGGCACCACTGATGGCGCCGAGCAGGAAATCACCATCGGCGCGTTGCTGCCCGGCGCCTTTGATGCGGGCCATATGGAGCGGACCTGATGGACGCCCGCGCCATCAACGCACAGCTGCGGCGCGGTGATACACCCGGCGAGGACGCGCTGCGCTGGTTTGCCGAAGGACTGGCCAGCGGCGCGGTATCTGACGCCCAGGCCGGCGCCTTTGCCATGGCCGTTTGCCTGCAGGGTCTCAGCACCGAAGGCCGCCGCGCCCTGACGCTGGCGATGCGCGACACCGGCGATGTGCTGGCCTGGGACCTGGACGGCCCGGTGCTGGACAAGCACTCGACCGGCGGCGTGGGCGATTGCGTCTCGCTGCTGCTGGCGCCGGCGCTGGCGGCCTGTGGCGCCTATGTGCCGATGATTTCCGGCCGCGGGCTGGGCCACACCGGCGGCACGCTCGACAAGCTGGAGGCCATTCCCGGCCTCTCCACCCAAGTCAGCGAAGACCGCCTGCGGGGCATGATGCAGGACATCGGTTGCGCCATCGTTGGCGCCACGGCGCAGATCGCTCCGGCGGACAAGCGGCTTTATGCGATCCGCGATGTGACCGCGACGGTGGAAAGCCTGGACCTGATCACCGCCTCGATCCTCTCCAAGAAACTCGCCGCCTCCCCGGACGCGCTGGTGCTGGACGTCAAGATCGGCTCCGGCGCCTTCATGAAGACTGCGGATGATGCCCGTGCGCTGGCGCAATCGCTGTGCGACACTGCCAATGCGGCGGGCTGCAAGACCTCGGCGCTGATCACCGACATGAACCAGCCGCTGGCGCCCGCGCTTGGCAACGCGCTGGAAGTGGCAGAGGTGATGCGGGTGCTGACCGGCGGCGCACAAGGCCCGCTGGCTGAGATAACCGCCATTCTGGGCGGTGAACTGCTGGCCCTGTCAGGCCTCGCAGCCGAGGCAAGGGAAGGTGCAGCAAAGATTACAGCAACCCTCAGCGACGGCCGCGCGGCGGATCGCTTCGCCCGGATGATCGCTGCCATGGGCGGCCCTGCGGATTTTGCCGCCACCTGGCAGGATCACCTGCCCGGCGCGGAAGTGGTGCGCGAGGTGAAGTCCCCCGAAGCCGGGCATGTTGCTGCCATGAACGGCGAAGCGCTTGGCCTGGCCGTTGTCGCCCTTGGCGGCGGCCGGATGGTCGAGAGCGACCGTATCCACCCGGGCGTCGGCATTTCGGACATCGCCCGCCTGGGCGAAAGCGTCGGGGCAGGGGAGACGCTTGCCCGCATCCACGCCGCCAGCGATGAAGCTGCAGACATGGCAGAGGCCGCAGTCCTTGCAGCCATCGCCATAGGGGCGGCACCCGGCACTCTGCCATTGGTTCACGAAAGGATCTCCTGATGCCGCGAGCCTTTGTTGTGGTGATGGATTCCGCCGGAATAGGCGGCGCGCCGGATGCCGGCGCCTTTTTCAATGGCGATCTGCCTGACCTCGGTGCCAATACGCTGGCCCATATCGTGCAGGCCTGCGCAGCCGGAGAAGCAGAAGAGGGCCGCAGCGGCCCCCTGCAAGTGCCGAACATGGAACGCCTCGGCCTTGGCGCGGCCATGCGGCTGGCTTCATCTGTGCCCTTTCCGGGACTGGATGCCGAACCGCAGGGGCTATGGGGCTGCGCCCGCGAACTCAGCCGCGGCAAGGACACACCGTCAGGCCATTGGGAGCTGGCAGGCCTGCCGGTCCCCTGGGACTGGCACTACTTTCCCGATCAGGCGCCGTCGTTTCCTGAAGACCTTTCAGCCTTTGTAGCAGAGCAGGCTGGCACGGCTGGCATTCTCGGCAATTGCCATGCCTCCGGCACCAAAATCATCAATGACCTCGGCGCTGAACACATTCGGACCGGCAAACCAATCTGCTACACCTCTGCCGACAGCGTGTTCCAAATCGCCGCGCATGAGGAGGCCTTTGGTCTAGACCGTCTGCTGAGCCTCTGCGAGGCCGTTGCGCCGCGCCTGCACGCGATGAAAGTGGGCCGTGTCATCGCGCGCCCGTTCCTGGGCTCCGCGGAAGACGGCTTTACCCGCACCACCAACCGCCGCGACTATGCAATCACGCCGCCGGCGCCGGTGCTGACCAACTGGGTTCAGGACGCAGAAGGCAGTGTCCATGCCATCGGCAAGATCGGCGATATCTTCACCATGGCCGGCATCGACACCCTGAAAAAAGGCCCGGATACCAAGCTGATGGAGCATCTATTTGAAGCTGTGGAGACAGCAGAGGACGGCAGCCTGACCTTTGCCAACTTTGTCGAGTTCGACAGCCTGTACGGCCACACCCGCGACATTTCCGGCTATGCCCGCGCGCTGGAATGGTTCGACGCGGAACTGGGCCGCCTGCTGCCCAAGCTGCGCAAGGGCGACCTGCTGCTGCTCACTGCCGATCACGGCAACGACCCCAGCTGGCCGGGTTCCGACCACACCCGCGAACAGGTGCCGGTTTTGATCGCAGGGCTTGACGCCGGCACCATTGGGCAGGTCAAATTCGCCGATGTGGCAGCCTCAATCGCCGCCCACCTGAATGTTCTGGCCCAGGGTCCCGGCAAGAGTTTTCTTTGACCCTATGGTCAAAACCTGCTTGCCTGCCGCCGCCAAGCCCGTAAAAGCGCGCAAAACCAAATTTTAGGAGTGCCCCATGACCGACCACCTGACCGTTGTTGATCACCCGCTTGTGCAGCACAAGCTGACCTTGATGCGGGACAAGGGGACCTCGACCCAGGGCTTCCGCCGCCTGCTGCGCGAGATCACCCAGCTGCTGGCCTATGAAATCACCCGCGAAATGCCGCTGACCACCACCACCATCGACACCCCGATGGAGGAAATGGAAGCGCCGATCCTGGCGGGCAAGAAAATGGCGCTGGTGTCGATCCTGCGCGCGGGCAACGGCATGCTGGATGGGGTGCTGGAGCTGGTGCCCTCAGCCCGTGTCGGCTTTGTCGGCCTCTACCGCGACGAGGAAACCCTGAAGCCGGTGCAATATTACTTCAAGGCGCCGGAAGGGCTGAAGGACCGGCTGGTGATCGCCGTTGACCCGATGCTGGCCACCGGCAACAGCTCAGCTGCCGCCATCGACCTGCTTAAGGATGCCGGCGCGACTGACATCCAATTCCTCTGCCTGCTGGCCGCGCCGGAAGGCGTCGAACGCATGAAGGAAGCCCATCCCGACGTGCCGATCGTCACCGCCTCGCTGGACCGCCAGCTGAATGAGAAGGGCTATATCCTGCCGGGCCTCGGAGATGCCGGCGACCGGATGTTCGGCACCAAGTGATCCCTTACTGGCCAAGGCGTTCCCAAGCGCCTTGGCCTCTGCTCCGAGTATGAGCGCAATTTTATTTCAATTGACGCAAAAATTGCCCGGTTGCTGCCTTATTGTTGCCGCGGAATCTTTACTCACAGGCCGGATTCGGGCATCCTGCTGCCATATTTTGTGGGGCGCAGGAATGAAAATAACTAGAATTATTGCACTGGCCATCATCGCGGGGACAACCGGCGCAGCAGGTATACAGGCACAAACCCTGCGTGAAACCAGTCCACCCGCCGAATTCCCGCCCTTGTCTTACAAAGGCAAGCAGTATGTGGATAGCCGCGGCTGTGTCTATATCCGCGCAGGTATCGACGGCAATGTCAGCTGGATTCCGCGGGTGACCCGCTCACGCAAGCAGATCTGCGGGTTTGCACCGACAAAACTGGCTGGCACCACGGCTCAGCAGCAAGTTGCGCCGCCGCCGGAGCTGATCACTCTGGAGCCCAGCCAGCAGCCTGCGCAAACCGCTTCGGCGCCACCAGCCAAGCGCACAGCCCCAGCAGCCAAGCCTTCTGCAGCTGCACCGGCAGCTGTCACCACAGCCAAGCCGCGCCGCACGCCGCAATCCACCAGCGCCCGCCCGGCGGCGGTGGCGGCAGCTCCAGCGGCCAAGCCAGCCCCTCAAAAAGTGGTCCGGGTGACGCCTAAACCGGCTCCGGCACCAGCAGCACCGGCGGCAGCGCAGCCCGCTGCTGACGGTGCATGTCAGGGGCTGTCGGATATCAGCCGCCAGTACACAAACTCCACCGGCGTGCGTTGCGGTCCGCAGCGCAAAGCCCCGGTAACCTATGGCGGCCAGGTCAGCGGTCCGCGGTCTTCGGTGCAGCTGACGCCAAACACCCGCGTGGTGCAGACGCATATCTACCAGGACCGCCGGCTCAGCAACAGTTTTACGGTGCCGGAAGGCTACCGCCCGGTCTGGACCGATGGCCGGCTCAACCCGCAGCGGGCAGTGCGCACCGTACGCCCCGCTGTGGTCACTGCCTTTGCCCAGGCCCCGCAAGGGTATGAAACAGTGGAGCGCGCTGACGGCCGGATGAACCCGATGCGCGGCGTGCGCACCGCAGAGGGCGATGCGCAGATGGCGCAGATCTGGACCAATGGGGTGCCGCGCAAGCTGGTGCAGCTGCCGCTGGACCGCCCCGAGGTGACGCTGCCGCGCGATGTGCGCCGCAGCCCGGCAGAGGCGCAGCCTTCCGGCCTGCGCCTGTCCACCCGGTCCGAACCCGGTGCCGCCGCGCCTAAAGAGCGGGCCGCAGTGCGCTATGTCCGTGCCGCGACCTTTGCCGATCCTGCCCAGGCCAAGACGGCCGCCCGGCAGCTGGCCGCCACTGGTCTGCCCGTCCGTCTCGGCACTGTCAGCCGCAAGGGCCAGGCCTACAAGGTGGTGCTGGCCGGCCCCTTCCGCCAGGCTGCAGATGCCTCTGCTGCGCTGGCCAAGACGCAGGCCGCGGGGTTTGCGGGGGCCAGGCTGAGCAAGTAAGGGTCAAAAGAGACACGCAAAAAGCCAGGGCTTGCCCTGGCTTTTTGCGTTACAGGGGCAGCGGCAGCTCAGAGGGCGCCAGCCGGGGTGTCAGGTTTGGGCCTAGGCAGTGGAAAGACGATGTCATAAGCCCAGTTGAAGCAAAACGCATAAACGAGGTAGAAGCCGGCAAAGCCAAGGTCCATGACCAGCGCCTCCAGCAGCGTGATGCCCAGGAACCACGCCAGAAAGGGCATCAGCGCCAGCAACAGACCCAGTTCAAACAGGACAGCATGCACCACCCGCAGCAATACGGTCTTTTGCGTGGTTCCGGCCAGCCGCTGCATGGCGCGGTCAAACAACAGATTGTAGCCATAGTTCCATAGTGTCGCCAGCGTGGCGCAGACCAGCGCGGCAATGCCGAAATGCTGCATTGGAATGTGAAACAGCCAGGCCCCGGCGGGTGTCACCAGCAAGAGGCCAAGGATTTCAAATGATATGGCGTGACGGATCCGGTCTTTGGCAGTGCGCATGGCCTATCCCCGTGAATATTCCCGGGCCGTCCCGGAGCGCTGTCCCGGAATGGGGGAGGCCGTCCTCGCTTGGAAGCCAAATTACCGCAAGGCCGGGCATTTTCAAGGGGGCAGAGTCAGCCGCAGATGTTTTGCAGCTGCACCCAGTCGCGGTCGTTCAGCACCGGCTCCAGCTCGCGGCCCGCCATCGGATCGGCCTCGATCAGCCCCAGAACCGTCTCGCCGGTGATGTCCAGCGCATAGGCATAAGGGGAAGACGGCAGCGCCGCACGGGCAAATTCCGCCAGCAGCGCCTCGTCGGCCAGCTGCGGCCGCGGACTGGACAGGGTCGCCTCGGAATAGGCGTCCAGCGCAGCGCGGTCCAGATCGCCGGTGGTCAGCAGCTTGAAGGTGGCCAGGAAGCCGCCTGCCTCCAGCAGCTCCTGCATCGGGTCGCTGGCTTCAGCCCGGGCACGTTCCGCGAGCACCGCCCCCGCAGCGACCGCCGGGTCCTCAAAATCCTCGACGAAGGAGCGGTTCAGCAAAACGATGCCGCCAGGCAGATGCAGGCTGCCGGGAATGCCGGACCGCAGAATGGCCAGCTGCCGCACACCGGTGCGCTGTGCCAGCTTGGTCAGGATCGGCGCCGCTTCGGGCGTAGCGCAGGCCGGGCCTGAAACCCGCTCGATCCGTCCCAGCAGGGCCTGGCCGATGGCCTTGCGCTTGATATCCGGCACCACGCTGACGGTATGGCGGGTCACGGCGCCGGGCAGCCACAGCACCAGCAGCGCCAGCACCAGCGCCAATGTGCCAAGAATGCCGATCGCCCGCAGCCGCCCGGGCCGCGCGCGGGAGCGGCCAATGGCCGTTTGCACCCGGGCGATGGCCTCCAGCATGGCGGTCTCGTCTCGGGCCAGCTCCAGCGTCTCTCCGGGGTCTCCATCGGGGTGGAACAGGGCCGGGAATTCCCCGGGGTTGGCGCGCTCCACCGCCGCCAGCGACCAATGCGCCAGGGGCAGATCGTTCATGCTGGAAATGGTCAGCGTCGCATCGCCCAGCGAGATGATCACATCCCGCCGCTGCGCCTCAGGATCTGCGCGCCACAGGCCCGCAGCCTCCAGCCGCTCAAATTCCTTCAATGCCGTCATGCAGCCTGCCCGGTCCCCATCCGTATCGTTAGCGCCAGAATAAGCACATAAAACAAGGGCGGCAATTTGCTTTGCCGCCCCTGAACGCAGTTTTGCCAAGGAAAGTTACAGGTTCTTGGCGATTTTCCTCAGCTCGAACTTCTGGATCTTGCCGGTGGAGGTCTTGGGCAACTCCTGGAACACGACTTTCTTGGGCGCCTTGAAGCCCGCCAGAGTCTCGCGGGTGAAGGCGATCAGCGCCGCAGCGTCTTCCTTCGCCCCGGCTTTCAGCTCGACAAAGGCGCAGGGCACCTCGCCCCATTTCTCATCCGGCATCGCCGCAACCGCGGCCAGCAGCACATCCGGATGCGCCATCAGCACGCCCTCCACCTCGACAGAGGAGATGTTCTCGCCGCCGGAGATGATGATGTCCTTGGCCCGGTCGGCGATCTGGATATAGCCGTCGGGGTGCTGCACTGCCAGGTCGCCCGAGTTGAAATAGCCGCCCTTGAACGCCTCGGCGGTGGCCTCTGGGTTCTTGAGATACCCTTTCATCACCACATTGCCGCGCAGGGCAATCTCGCCCTGGGCTTGGCCGTCCATCGGCAGCACATTGTGTTCGCTGTCGCGCACCACCACCGGCTCCAGCATCGGCATGGCGACACCCTGGCGGGATTTCTTGGCGGCAATGCCGGCCTTGTCCAGCGCGTCCCAGTCCTCTGCTTTCCAGTAGCATTCGGTGACATGGCCGAAGGTCTCGGTCAGCCCGTAGACATGGGTGATGTTGAAGCCAAGGTTCTCGATCTTCGACAGCGTTGCAGGGGCGGGCGGAGCGCCGGCGGTGAAGACCTCGACCGTGTGGTCAAAGGTGCGGCGTTCCTCGTCCAATGCGTTGACGATCATGTTCAGCACGATCGGCGCCCCGCCGAAATGGGTGACGCCCTCGTAATGGATGGCGTTGTAGATGTTCTGCGCGGTGATATCGCGGCAGCAAACCAGGGTGCCGCCGACCAGCGGCATCATCCAGGTGTGGTTCCAGCCGTTGCAGTGGAACAGCGGCACGATGGTCAGGTAGACCGGATGCAGCACCATCCGCCAGGACACCACCGTGCCCATGGTCATCAGATAGGCGCCGCGGTGGTGATAGACCACGCCCTTGGGCCGCCCGGTGGTGCCGGAGGTGTAGTTCAGCGCCAGGCTTTCCCACTCATCCTCGGGCATGACCCACTGGAACTCCGGATCGCCGCTGGCCAGCAGCGCCTCGTATTCCATGTGGCGGCCGGTGGCGTGCCAGGTCGCCTGATCATCAGCCACTTCAATCAGGATGGGGGCGGGACCGTCCATTTCCTCGACGGCGGCCTCTGCCAGCTCAATGAACTGCGGATCGACCAGCACCGCCTTTGCCTCGCCGTGTCCGAAGATGTAGGCAACCGTGCCCACGTCCAGGCGCGTGTTGATGGTGTTCAGCACCGCGCCGCACGCGGGCACGCCGAAATGCGCCTCAGCCTGGGCCGGGATGTTCGGCAGCAGGGTCGCCACCACATCGCCGGGCTTCACCCCCAGAGCCGCGAGGCCAGAGGCCAGGCGGGTGCAGCGGTCATGATATTCCGTATAGGTTTTGCGGTGCTTGCCATAGCTGACCGCCAGACGGTCCGGAAACACCTGCGCCGCCCGCTGCAGATGGCTGAGCGGCGTCAGCGGCACATAATTCGCGGCGGTCTTCTCCAGACCGGTTTCATCCGCCATCCACCCCATCAGTTTCCTCCCCTGAATCACTTTGGTGTCGCTTAGAGGACAGATATTGCGGAAAGTTGCGGGCAATGGGAAGAGTATGAAACAAACAGCAACTCTTTCCGCTCAGAGCAGCAGTCAGGCCGCAGCGGCGCAATGTATGGTTGCGGCCATGACCATCATCGGCATGACCGACAATGCGGTGCCCGCCATGGCAGAGCATATCGGGCTGGGCCAATTCTATATCCTGCGCACTATCGTCGCACTGCCGCTGTTGTGGCTGATGGCGCGGGCGGGACTGGGCGGCATGATGCCGGTGCGGATCTGGCCGGTCACCCTGCGGGCGCTGCTGCTGGCGGTCTCAATGGTGTTCTACTTCTCTGCCGTGGCGCTGATGCCGATTGCCCAGGCGCTGGCAGGGCTGTTCACCTCGCCGATCCTGATTGTGGTGATCTCGGTACTGTTCCTGCGGATGCAGATCGGGTTGTTCCGCATTGCGGCAGTTGCGGCCGGCTTCCTGGGGGTGCTCTTGGTGCTGCAGCCGGATCCCGCGGATTTTGACTGGCTGATCCTGCTGCCGGTGGCGGGCGGGCTGTTCTATGCCCTGGGCTCCATCGCCACCGGGCGCCTTTGCCAGGGCGAAAGCACGGTGGCAATGCTGTTTGCCTATTTGCTGGTGCAGGCGCTGCTGGGCGGGCTGGCGCTTGCGGGGCTTGAGCTTTGGCCGCAGCCGGTGCCGGAAGGCGCCGAGGGGTTCCTGACCCGCGGCTGGGTCTGGACGCTGATGGAGATTTGGCCGCTGGTTCTGCTGCAGGGGTTTGCAGCCGTTGGCGGCGTGTTCCTGATCACCAAGGCCTATCAGCTGGGCGAGGCGTCTTTTGTGTCGGTCTTCGAGTATTCGGTGATGATTGTCGGCCCGGCCTTTGCCTGGGTTGTGTTCGGCCAGGCGCTGGACGGCTGGCAGATGCTGGGCATTGCGCTGATCATGGGCGCAGGTTCCACCATCGCGTTGCGCTCAAGGTAGCTGGGACAGGGGCGCTGCCCCTCTTGGCCCCAGGGGCCAATTCACCCCGGAGTATTTGAAACCAGAAAGAAGCAGAAGGAAGGGGCAGGGGCCATGGCCGCTGTTTCCTTCGGCGGGCAGATTGCCTAGGGTCGGAGCATGATCCTGTCGCTTGGCCGCCAATACGTCTTTATCCATATTCCCAAGACCGGCGGCACGGCGCTGGCGCTGGCGCTGGAAGCACGCGCCATGGCAGATGACATGATGCTGGGCGACACGCCCAAGGCCCTGAAGCGCCGCCGCCGCCTGAAGGGCGCACAGGCGCGCGGGCGGCTATGGAAGCATTCCACCCTGGCCGATATCGAAGGGCTGGTGCCGCAGGACACATTGCGCGGCCTCTTTGCCTTTACCCTGGTGCGCAACCCCTGGGACCGGGCGGTCAGCTATTACCACTGGCTGCGCGAACAAAGCTTCGATCATCCGGCCATCGGCCTGGCCCAAGGCCTGGACTTCCGCGCCTTTGTTAAGCACCCGCAGATCATCGGGGCCTTCCGCGGCAGCCCTGCCGCCTCATACATGCGCCGTGCGGACGGGGCGGAGCAATGCCGGCTGTATATCCGCCTGGAGCGTTTTCAGGAGGATGCCCAGCCCCTGTTTGCCCACCTCGGGTTTTCCCTGGAGTTGCCCCGGATCAACGAAAGCGGACGGCAGCGGGACTGGCGGTCCTATTATGATGATGCCGCGGCCGAGGCGATTGGCAGGGCCTGCGCGGATGACATTGCGCAATTTGAATACTCTTTTAACGATTCGCGCGTATCCCAATGACATGACACAGCGCCAAGCCTGGCGGTATGGGGCCAAACAGGTTCCAAACCTGCGGATTGGTGCAAGAGCATGAACAGTGACTGTTTCTTGCCGTATTTGCGCGCTCTGAATGCCGCGGTTTGCAGCAAGGATCGGAACCCGGCCGGAGGGCAGAATGTCCCAGGCCGCAGGAAAGGAACGCGGATGCTGGATTGGCTCCTGAAACGCGCGCCGGTCTCTTCGGGACGGGTGATGAGCAGCGGTTTTCCCCTGATCCCCGTGGGCCAGGGCGGATTTCTTGCAGGCACCCATGTAGCCTCCAACCTGGGCTGGCGCGAGGTGGAGGCGCTGGCGGTAGGCGACAAGGTGCTGACCTTCGACAATGGCATGCAGCCGGTTCTGGAGCTGCAGCGCGAGACGATCCTGCCGGGCGAGGGTGAGCTGGATCCGGCCCGCTGCCCGCTGCTGGTGCCGCGCGATGCGCTAATGAACCGGGTGCCGCTTTGGCTGATGCCGGATCAAGGCGTGCTCTTGGAAAGCGAGCTGGTGGAGGACGCCCAGGGCGACCCCTTTGCCGTGGTGCCGGCCTGCACACTGGAAGGCTACCGCGGCATCCGCCGGATGCATCCGGGCGCGCAGCTGGATCTGGTGACGCCGCGCTTTGCCCAGGATCAGGTGATCTATCTTGAGGCCGGGATGCTGGGCTTTTCTGCCGCCCCGCGCAACCTGATGTGCGGCCGCGTCTTCAACGAAGAGAGCGCCTATAGGGTGCTGCCGCCGGAAGAGGCGCGCGGGCTGGTTTTGTCGATGATGGCCGAGGAAGAGTATTGGCCCGCAGACGGCGCGGTGCTGGGGGCGGAGCGCCCTTCTGTCAGGATGTAACATGAGAAACATCCGGTAACATTTTGCAGAAAAATAGGAAAACGGCCAGCAAATCGCTGGCCGTTTCCATTCAAGCCGCAGGTTAGGCAGCCGCAGATTGGTCCGGCGCAAAGCGGGTGTAAAAGCTTTGGCCTTTCTCCGCCATCTCCCGCAGCAGCGCCGGGCAGGCGAAGCGCTCTCCGAACTGTTCGGTCAGGCTGTCGCAGCGCTCTGCCGCGTATGGCGTGCCGAGGATGTCCAGCCAGCTGAGCGGGCCGCCGGACCAGGGCGCAAAGCCCCAGGCCAGGATGGCGCCGACGTCACCCTCGCGGATGTCCATCAGCACGCCTTCCTCCAGGGCGCGCACAGCTTCCAGCACCTGCGCGAACATCAGCCGCTCCTGCACCGCGATCAGATCGGGCTGTTCGGCGGCCAGCGGGTACTTCTCCTGCACGCCTTTCCAGTACTCAACCCGCTTGCCCTTGTCGTCATAGTCGAAGAAGCCGGCATTTGCCTTGCGCCCCAGGCGGCCCTGTTCCTCCATCCAGAAGATCAGATCATCCGCCGGGCTTTCCGGATAGGCCTCACCCATCGCAGCCTTGGTGGCACGGGCAATCTTGGCACCAAGGTCAATCGAGGTCTCATCGGTCAGCTGCACCGGCCCCACCGGGAAGCCAAGCTGGCGCGCCGCGTTGTCGATCAGGACAGGCGAGACGCCCTCGGTGATCATCCGCATGCCTTCGTTGATATAGGGGATGATGCAGCGGTTGGCGTAGAAGAAGCGCGCGTCATTCACAACAATCGGTGTCTTGCGGATCTGGCGCACGTAATCCAGCGCCTTGGCCACCGCGCGGTCGCCGGTCGCTTTGCCCTTGATAATCTCCACAAGCAGCATCTTCTCGACGGGCGAGAAGAAGTGGATGCCGATGAACTGCTCCGGCCGGCTCGATGCCTTGGCCAACTCGGTGATCGGCAGGGTGGAGGTGTTGGAGGCAAAGATGCAGTCTTCGGGAATGATCGCCTCGACCTTTTGGGTCATCTCGGCCTTCACACCGGGGTCTTCGAACACCGCCTCGATGATCAGATCACAGCCCTGCAGTGCGTCCAGATCCGGGGTGGCTGTGATCTGCGCCAGCAGCGCCTCTTTCTTCTCCTCGGTCGCCTTGCCGCGTTTGATGCCCTTGTCCATATAGGCGGCGGAATAGGCCTTGCCCTTGTCGGCGGCCTCCTGGTCACGGTCGATCAGCACCACTTCCATACCGGCCTGGGCCGAGACCAGCGCGATGCCCGCGCCCATCATGCCCGCGCCCAGCACGCCGATTTTCTTGACGGACTGGTCCGGCACATCCTTGGGCCGCACGGCGCCTTTTTCCAGCGCCTGCTTGTTCAGGAACAGGCTGCGGATCATCGCAGAGGACGAGGGGTTCATCAGCACATTGGTGAACCAGCGCGCCTCGATCTTCAGCGCGGTGTCGAAATCAACCAGCGCGCCTTCATAGATCGACGAGAGCAGCGCCTTGGCCGCCGGGAAGGCGCCCTGGGTCTTGCCGTTCACCATGGCGGAGGCGCCGACAAAGGTCATGAAGCCCGCGGGGTGATAGGGGGCGCCGCCCGGCATCTTATAGCCCTTGGCGTCCCAGGGCTTCACCAGATCGGCGTCTTTGGCGTTCAGCACCCACTCCTTGGCCGCGGCCAGCGCGTCGTCGGCCACCGCGTCGATCAGCTGCGCGCCCTTGGCCTTTTTCGGGTCCATCATCTTGCCTTCCAGCAGGACCGGGGCCGCTGCCATTGCGCCCACCATGCGCGAATACCGTGTGGTGCCGCCGCCGCCGGGGAAGATGCCGATCATGATCTCGGGCAGGCCGATTTTCGCCTTGGGGTTGGAGGTCATCACCCGGTGATGGCAGGCCAGCGCAATCTCAGTGCCGATGCCGGCGCAGGTGCCGTTGATGGCACAGGCGACCGGCTTGCCGCCCTTCTTGGTCTTCGGGTCCATGCCCGCCAGCTCCAGCTTGCGCAGGATGCGGTGGCCGCCCATGGTGAAGTCGAACAACCCTTGGGCCGGGTTCTCACCCGACTCCTCGCGGATCGTTGCCAGCACGTTCAGATCCATGCCGCCGGCAAAGTCCTTCTTGCCGCTGGTGATCACGATGCCCTTGACGGCCTCGTCTTCCAGCGCCCGGTCCACGTATTCCTCCACCAGGCCAAAGGCCTCGCGGGTGAGGACATTCATGGACTTGCCTTCCGCGTCCCAGGTGATGATTGCGACGCCGTCTGCGTCCACGCCGTATTTGAAATCGCTCATGTGTCTTCTCCGGTCTGGTCAGCCGTCAGCGGGCTGCCGTCCTTGCGGGTGAAGGTGAAGTCGCCGCCGGCGAATTTCACCATCATGTCCAAATCGCTGTAATAGCCGGTCTCGGTTGCGGTGCGTGTGCCCACCACCAGAAACGCCGCGGGCTTGTCCGAACGGTTCACCAGGTGGTGGCCGTTCTCCTCGCCCGCCGGGAAGGCGGCACAGTCGCCGGGCATCATCTCATGCGCGCCCTGATCGTCGATCAGGGTGCAGACGCCCTCGGTCACCATCACGAATTCGTCCTGCTCCATATGGTAATGGCGCAAGGAAGACGCCGCGCCGGGCTCCAGCCGCACGATGTTGACGCCGAACTGGCTGAGCCCGCCAGGGTCGCCCAAGGGCTGCACACTGCGGCCTGCGCAGGGCTCAGCCAGCTTGCCGGGATAGCCCGATCCGGTGCGCCAGGGCAGTTGGGAAAGGTCCAGCTTTGCCATCAGACGCGCTCGATGATGGTGGCCGCGCCCATGCCGGAGGCGATGCACAGGGTGGCAAGACCCGTTTCCTTGTCCTGCCGCTCCAGCTCATCCAGCAGGGTGCCGATGATGATCGCGCCTGTGGCGCCCAGCGGGTGGCCCATGGCGATGGAACCGCCGTTCACATTGACCAGCTCCGGATCGACGTCAAACGCCTGCTGGAAGCGCAGCACGACGGATGCAAAGGCCTCATTCACCTCAAACAGGTCCAAATCGCCGATAGTCATGCCGTTGTCGGCCAGGATCTTCTCGGTCACCGGCACCGGGCCGGTCAGCATGATGGTCGGATCGGTGCCGATCTTGGCGGTGGCCTTGATGCGCGCGCGCGGTTTCAGCCCATGGCGTTCGCCGAACTCCTTGTTGCCGATCAGCAGCGCTGCAGCACCGTCGACGATGCCGGACGAGTTGCCCGCGTGGTGGATGTGGTTGATCCGCTCCAGGTGCGGGTACTTCAGCATCGCGACCTTATCAAAGCCCGGCATCTGCTCACCCATCATCTGGAACGCAGGGTTCAGCGACCCCAGCGCCTGCATATCGGTGCCGGGGCGCATGTATTCGTCGTGGGCCAGGATCGGCAGGCCGTTCTGATCGGTGACTGTGATAACGGATTTGCCGAACCGCTTCTCCTCCCAGGCCTTGGCGGCCCGGCGCTGGCTCTCCATTGCCAAAGCGTCTGCCTGATCGCGGGTGAAACCGTATTCGGTCGCGATAATATCGGCCGAAATGCCCTGCGGCACGAAATAGGTCTCCATCGCAAGGCTCGGATCCACCGCAATCGCCGCGCCGTCGCTGCCCATGGCCACCCGGCCCATCATCTCAACGCCGCCCGCGATATAGCCATCGCCCGCGCCGCCTTTCACCTGGTTTGCCGCCAGGTTCACCGCCTCCATGCCGGAAGCACAGAAGCGGTTGATCGCCAGGCCCGGAATGCGCTCGTCCAGGTCGGACGCCAGCACCGCCGAGCGCGCCAGACAGCCGCCCTGTTCCATCACCTGGGTGACATTGCCCCAGATCACATCCTCGACCGCATGCCCTTCGAGGTTGTTGCGCTCCTTGATCGCGTTCAGAGTCAGCGCCGACAGGCGGACCGAGGTCACCTCATGCAAGGCGCCATCCTTGCGCCCCTTGCCGCGCGGGGTGCGCAGCGCGTCATAGATATATGCGTCTGTCATTGTGCTCTCCTCACGCCCGGTCCGACGGGTTGCCGGGCATCAAATCATAGGGGTGTTTCCAGCCGGGCTGTTCGCTGATGCGGGTGAGCCAGGCGTCGATATTGGGCCAGTCGGTGCGGTCAAAGCCGAAGGGTTCGGGGTAATAGAGGTAGCTGCAGCAGCTGATGTCGGCATTGGTGAGGCCATCGCCCACAATCCACTCGCGGCCCTCCAGATGGTGTTCCAGCGTGGCATAGGCGGCCTTCAGGCGGCCTTGCATGAAGCTGATCACTTCTTGCGAGCGGTGCTGTTCCGGCAGGAAGTTGATCAGAAACCGGGTCATCCCGGCCTGGCTGGACATCTTGTGATTGTCCCACAGCACCCAGCGCAGCACCTCGTATTTATCCTCGGGGCGGCCGCCGAACTTGCCGGTCTTGTCGGTGATATACTGCTGGATCGCACCGGACTGGCTGAGTGTTACATCCCCGTCTACAAGAACCGGCGCTTCGGCCATGGCAGAGAAATCCCGGAACTCCGGCGTGCGGGCCGCGCCGCCGAAAAAATCGACAAAGACCGGTTCCCAGTCCAGCCCGGCCAGCTCCAGTGCCAGCGCGGCTTTGTAAGAGTTACCGCTTTCACCAAAGCAATGCAGTTTGAGTGTCATCTGTTTCTCCCTGTTTCGGATGGCGGAGCGGGGGGTTCACACCCCCGCACCCCCGTGGAGTATTTTTGGAAAGATGATGGGGCATTAACCCGCCTCATCGCTCCGTTTGTTACCTTGGGCTTGCGGTACAGGCTGGAGAGCCGATGGCCGTGAAAGGTGAAGACGTCCCTGCCCATTTGGCGAAAGCTAGGGGTAGGGACACTGCCTTTGCTTCATCTTTCCCCAAATACTCAAAATCCATCATCAGCCTCCCGCGATCCCGCCGCGGCCCCTGCGCCTACAGCGACCGCGCAATCAGCTCCTTCATGATCTCATTGGTTCCGCCGTAGATCCGCTGCACCCGTGCGTCAGCCCACATCTCACCCACCGCGTAGTCCTGCATGTAGCCATAGCCGCCATGCAGCTGCAGGCATTCGTCCAGCACTTCGCCCTGGGTGTCCGTAATCCAGTATTTTGCCATCGCGGCCTTTTCGACTGTCAGCCTGCCCTGCAGATGCTCACTGATGCATTCGTCCAGAAAGGCGCGCGCGACCTTGGTCTTAGTCAGGCATTCGGCCAGCTTGAAACGGGTGTTCTGGAACTGCGTGAGCGGGCCGCCAAAGGCTTCGCGCTCCTTACAGTAGGCAACGGTGCGCTCCACCGCGCCTTCCATTGCGCCGACCGCGCCGCAGGCGATGATCAGCCGCTCCTGCGGAAGCTGCTGCATCATCTGGTAGAACCCCTGGCCCTCGGCGCCGCCCAGGATGTTTTCCGGCGGGACCGCCACATCGCTGAAGAACAGCTCCGACGTGTCCGCTGCGTGGCAGCCGATCTTGTCGAGGTTGCGGCCGCGGCTGAAGCCTTCGGCGCCATCGGTCTCCACCGCGACCAGCGACACGCCTTTGGCGCCTTGGCTGGGGTCGGTCTTGGCCGCCACCAGGATCAGATTGGCGTGCTGCCCGTTGGTGATGAAGGTCTTCTGCCCTGACAGCCGGTAGGCGTTGCCGTCGCGCGCGGCCTTGGTCTTGATTGCCTGCACGTCCGACCCGGTGGAGGGCTCTGTCATCGCCAGCGCGCCGACCAGCTCGCCGGTCACCATCTTCGGCAGCCAGCGCTGTTTCTGCTCCTCGGTGCCATAGGCCAGAATGTAATGGGCCACGATGCCGGAGTGGATGCCGTTGCCCCAGCTGGCCAGATTAGCGCGGCTGCCTTCCATCAGGATCACCGCCTCATGGCCGAAATCACCGCCGGCACCGCCGTATTCCTCGGGGATCGAGGGGCAGAGAAGGCCAAGCGCGCCCGCCTGGGTCCAGGTTTCCCGGTCCATCAGGCCCTGCTTGCGCCAGGTCTCGAACTTGGGCGCCCATTCATTGCTGATGAACTGGGCCGTCATCTCCCCAAGCATCTGATGCTCATCCGTCATCCATGCGGAATGCGTCTTGGTCATTTCTCTCCCTTTGCTGCGCTTTTCTAGCGCTTTCGCGCCTCCAGCTCGGCGTTGAACAGCCGCAGCCGGTGGCTCAGGTTCTCGTAGTCCGTCACGCTGTCGAAATTCTCGAACAGGAATGACAGCGCCTCTCCCTCATCCAGCCCCGCCTCCTGGGCGAACCTCTTCAGCCTGCGGTAGCCGTCCTCCGTCATTGCGATCGGCAGGCGGCGGGTCAGGCGGAAACGTTTCGGCATCTTGTGGTCCTTTGTGTGTCAAAGCACCGGCTGGGGCTTGCGCAGGGCGCCCCGCGAAAGGGCGCCCAAGGGCATCAGAAGGCGTCTGCGTCCAGCGCCATCACCGCATCTGCACCGCTTTCGATGCGGGCCAGGTGCAGCTTGGTCGCGGGCAGCCGCCGTGCCATATAGTACCGGCCGGTTGCGAGTTTCGTCTCATAGAACGCCGCGTCAGGCGGCCCCGCGTCAAGCGCTTCTTGCGCCGCCTTGCCCATCTTTGCCCACATCAGCCCCAGGCAGACCTGCCCGAACAGGTGCATGAAGTCATAAGACCCTGCCAGCGCGTGGTTCGGATCCTTCATACCGTTTTGCATGAAGAACATGCCGGCCGCCTGCAGGTCCTTGGAGGCCGCTTGCAGGGGTTTGATGAAGTCCTTGGCGAAAGTCTCTGAAATGTCTTTGTTTTCCTGGCAGAACGTCTTCACCTGGTCAAAGAAAGCCAGGACATATTTGCCGCCGTGCTGTCCCAGCTTGCGGCCCACCAGATCCAGTGCCTGCACGCCGTTGGCGCCCTCGTAGATCATCGCGATGCGGGCGTCGCGGGTGTATTGCGACATGCCCCATTCCTCGATGTAGCCGTGGCCGCCATAGACCTGCTGTGCCAGCACGGTCATGTCATAGCCCTGATCGGTCAGGAAGCCCTTGATCACCGGCGTCATCAGCGAGATCAGCCCGTCCGCATCCTTGTCACCGGCGCGGTGCGCCTGGTCGATCAGGGTGGCGCCCCACAAGAGGAACGCGCGCGCGCCCTCGGTAAAGCTCTTTTGGTCCATCAGCGAGCGGCGGATGTCCGGGTGCACGATCAGCGGATCGGCCGGGCCGTCCGGGTTCTTGGCGCCGGTCACGTCGCGGCCCTGCAGCCGGTCCTTGGCGTATTCAACTGCGTTCTGATAGGCGGCCTCGGCCTGTGCCAGACCTTGCATGCCGACACCCAGCCGCGCCTCGTTCATCATGGTGAACATGGCGCGCATGCCTTTGTGCTCTTCGCCCAGAAGGTAACCGGTGGCGCCGTCATAGTTCATCACACAGGTGGAGTTGCCGTGGATGCCCATCTTCTCTTCGATCTTGCCAACGGCAACACCGTTGCGCTCGCCCAGGGTGCCATCCGCGTTCACCAGGAACTTCGGCACGATGAACAGCGACACGCCCTTGATGCCCTCCGGTCCGCCGGGGATCTTGGCCAAGACCAGGTGCACGATGTTCTCAGCCATGTCGTGGTCGCCGGAGGAGATGAAGATCTTCTGTCCGGAAATCTTATAGCTGCCGTCACCCTGAGGTTCCGCCTTGGTGCGCATCAGGCCCAGGTCGGTGCCGCAATGCGGCTCGGTCAGGTTCATGGTGCCGGTCCACCGGCAGCTGATCATGTTGGGCAGATAGGCGGCCTTCTGCGCCTCCGTGCCATGCGCCAGAATGGCCGAAGCCGCGCCATGGGTCAGGCCTTGGTACATGGTAAAGGCCTGGTTCGCGGCGGAAAAGAACTCACCCACCGCAGTGCCCATCACATAGGGCATGTTCTGGCCGCCGAATTCCTCCGGCATGTCCAGCCCGGTCCAGCCGCCTTCCTTCATCTGCTCGAAGGCTTCCTTGAACCCTGCAGGCGTGTAGACCACGCCATTTTCCAGGCGGCAGCCCTCCTGATCGCCCACCACGTTCAGCGGGTGCAGCACTTCGCTGGCGATCTTGCCTGCCTCCTCCAGCACGGCGCCGGTGAAGTCCGGCTCCAGCTCATGGTATCCAGGGGTGCCGCTTTCGGACACTTTCAGCACATTGTGCAGGATAAACTGGGCGTCTTTGGCGGGGGCTCGATAGGCAGGCATTGCGGTCCTCTTCAGGGTCGTGTTGCTCAGGTCAATGCCGGGCAGGCCGGCAGGAAAGGGCGGGGCGGCGGCCTATTCGGCCGCCTCCTGCTTGGCCTTCATCGAGGCGATCATCTTCTCGCCCCAGGCCAGCTGGTCCTTCAGGTCCTCGATTGCCTCGGTCAGTTCCTCGCGCTGGCGCTCCATATCGGCGAGCCGTTCACGCGCGACCTCATAGGTTTTGGTGAGCTGGGTCACCTGCTGGTCGCCGACATGGTACAGCTCCAAAAGCTGGCGGATTTCCTCCAGGCTGAACCCGAACCGCTTGCCGCGCAGGATCAGCTTCAGCCGGGCGCGGTCGCGTTTGGTGAACAGCCGCTTCTGGCCGTCGCGGATCGGGAACAGCAGTTCCTTGGCTTCGTAGAACCGGAGCGTGCGGGGCGTCACGTCAAAGGCCTCGCACATCTCGCGGATGGTCATGGTTTCTTCGGTCATCGTCGTCACTCTTACGGCTTGGTGCAGGACTAAGCTGGGCGCAGTCCGGATTTCGATCAAGACTTACTTTACGTTTACGTAAGTTGTACGTTGCGTCACTTTTCATGGTGTTACTGGTTCGCAAAACGCACATAAAGTGACGTAACGTTATGGAGCAGCTTGCTGCCTGCAGACGGGTTCCGGCAGCGCTTCTGGCCAGGAACCGGGGCAAATCCGGCTGCTGGGTCTGCAAACAGAAAACCCCGCCACCAGGGCAGGGTTTCACTTTCGGCAAGATGTGCAGGGCTTACTTCAGCAGTGCCCGGGTGCTTTCGCGCAGCGCGCTCAGCTCTTCAATGGCCTCATTGATCTGGACGCGCTGCTTTTCCAGCTCCACCAGCTGGCGGTCGGCCATTTCCATGAAAGCATGGTTCTGGGCGTCGTTGCCCTCTTTCTCGTAGATCAGCAGCCATTGGCGGATTTCTTCCAGCTGAAAGCCGAATTTGCGCCCGCGCAGGATCAGCTTCATCCGGGCACGCTCCCGCGCGCCGTAAAACCGCGACCGGCCTTCGCGGTCCGGATGCAGCAATTCGATGTATTCATAATAGCGCAGCGTTCGCGGCGTAACCTCGAACTCGGCGCACATTTCCTTGAATGACAATCTGTTGTCGGCCATCCGTCTTCTCCCTTGCCGGGAACCTATGCACTTGCAGCGAACAGTGCAACCTCCGTGGCGGCACACTTGCGCTTGCGCCGGACCGGGTCCAAAGATGGGACAGAGATTTCAAAGGACAGCCCCATGGCCGACAAGACAGAGCTCGCGCGCCAGTTCATCGAAGCAATCCCGCACGCCAAGCAACTGGGTATGAAGCTGACAGAGATCGGCGACGGCACCGCCGAGATCCGCATGGCCTATGACGAAAAGCTGATCGGCGATCCCGCCACCGGCGTCATCCACGGCGGTGCGGTCTCAGCCCTGATGGACACATGCTGCGGCGCAGCGGTGATGAGCCACCCGTCCGCCCCAGGCGGCACCGCCACCATCGACCTGCGTATTGATTACATGCGGCCCGCCACTCCGGGGCAGGCAATCACCACTCGCGCCACCTGCCACCAGATCACCCGCACCGTCGCCTTTGTCCGCGCCGTGGCAATGGACGAGGACACCGACCGTCCCGTCGCCACCGCCTCCGGCGCCTTTACCGTGGAGAAGAAGTTTTGAGCCGCCCCCGTCCAGAACCGATCCAGGTGGTCAAGCAGCGCCGCGATGCAGCCCTGTCGGCGCTGGTCAACTCGGTGCCCTACATCCGTTTCCTGAACGTCACTTTTGAGCGCCGCGGAGATGAGCTGACGGCGGTGCTGAATTTCGACGACAAGCTGATCGGCAACCCGTTCCTGCCTGCGATCCACGGCGGGGTGACGGCGGCGTTCCTGGAAATCACCGCGATGATCACGCTCAACTGGTCGCACCTGTGGCAGCGCATCGAAAGCGGTGACCTAGACCCGGCAGAGATGGCCAAGGGCAACCTGCCGCGCCAGCCCAAGACCATCGACTTCACTGTCGACTACCTGCGCTCCGGCCTGCCGCGCGATGCCTATGCACGGGCGCGAGTGAACCGTTCCGGCCGCCGCTATGCCTCGGTGCATGTGGAGGCTTGGCAGGACCACAAGGATAAGTTGTTTGCCCAGGCCACCGGCCATTTCCTGATGCCGCAGGACAATAACGGCGAAGGCTGACCGGATGACCAGCGCGGACACCGAGATCACCCATAAACGGGTGCTCAGCATCGCATTGCCGATTGTGCTGTCGAACGCCACGGTGCCTATCCTTGGGGCCGTGGATACCGGCGTGGTCGGCCAGATGGGCGAGGCCGCGCCAATCGGCGCGGTCGGTATCGGTGCAGTGATTCTGGCAACGATCTACTGGATCTTCGGCTTCCTGCGCATGGGCACCACCGGGCTGGCGGCACAGGCCCGCGGCGCGGGGGACTGGGGTGAAACCGGCGCGCTGCTGATGCGCGGCTTGCTGCTCGCCTTTGCCGCCGGAGCCGTCTTCATAGTTGCGCAAGGCGCTGTGTTCTGGGGCGCTTTTGCGCTGGCACCCGCCAGTGCCGAGGTCGAAAGCCTGGCCCGTGACTACCTGCAGATCCGCATCTGGGGGGCACCTGCCACCATTGCGCTTTACGCCGTCACCGGCTGGCTGATCGCGGTGGAGCGCACCCGCGGCGTGTTCCTGCTGCAGGTCTGGATGAACGGGCTGAACATCGTGCTGGACCTGTGGTTCGTCCTTGGCCTCGGCTGGGGGGTGGAGGGCGTTGCCATCGCCACACTGATCGCCGAATGGAGCGGCCTGGCATTGGGGCTGTATCTTTGCCGCGATGCCTTTGGTGGTGATCAATGGCGCGACTGGGCGCGGGTGTTTGATCCGGCGCGGCTGAAACGGATGATGCAGGTGAACGGCGACATCATGGTGCGCTCGGTTCTGCTCACCGGCTCCTTCACCACCTTCCTGTTCATCGGCTCCGGCATCGGCGACGTGAACCTCGCCGCCAACCAGATCCTGCTGCAATTTGTCGAGATCACCGCCTTTGCGCTCGATGGATTTGCCTTCTCGGCTGAGGCGCTGGTGGGCGGGGCTGTCGGTGCCAAAGCGCGGGATCGCGTGCGCCGGGCGTCGGTGATCACCTCGCAATGGGGCGTGGGCGGTGCGGTGCTGCTGGGCATAGCCTTTGCAGCCGGCGGGCCATGGCTGATTGATCTGATGTCCACCTCGCAGGAGGTGCGCGAGGCAGGGCGGATGTTCCTGGTCTGGGCCGCCGTGCTGCCCGTGCTCAGTGTCGCCAGCTATATGTTCGATGGCATCTATATCGGTGCCACCTGGACCCGCGACATGCGGTGGGCGATGCTGCAATCGGTGGCTATCTACGTGGTGGCGCTACTGGTGCTGGTGCCGGCCTTTGGCAATCACGGCCTGTGGGCCGCACTGATTGTGCTGAACATTGCCCGCGGCGTGACGCTGGGCCTGCGCTACCCGCGGCTAGAGGCGCAGGTGGGCGTCTGAGACAGCCGGAATTCTGCGAGAATTCCGGCCTGTTTTCCGGCGCGGAAAACCGGTGCTTTGCACCCCCAAAAATCCTCGCAGGATTTTTGGCCGTTTCCCGCGCCGGGAAACGGTCAGAGCAAGGTTTCGATCGCCTCGGTCGGGCGGCCGATCACGGCCTTGCCGTCTTTGATGGCAATTGGGCGCTCAATCAGGATCGGATGCGCTGCCATCGCAGCCAGCAGTTCCTCCTCGGCGCTGTCCTTTGTAAGTCCCAGCTCCTTGAAGATCTTCTCGCCGGTCCGCATCATCTGAACTGCAGAGACGCCAAGCGCGGCCAAAACGGCCTTCAGTTCCTGAACCGAGGGCGCATCCTCCAGATAGGCACGCGTCTGCACCTCTGCGCCGCGCTCCTCAAGCAGCACGAGGCCCGCGCGGGATTTTGAGCATTTCGGGTAATGCCAATAGGTGATCACAGCCATTCCTTCCGTTTGCTTCCAACCGCTTGCGCGACGTTCTCGAACCCGTCCCGCGCCAGCAGTTCGTCCAGCCCGCGGGCAATCTCGCCGGCCAGCGACAACCCGCCATAGACCATCGCGGTGTAGAACTGCACGGCGCTCGCACCGGCGCAGATTTTGGCATAGGCCTGTTCCGCGGTGCTGATGCCGCCGACGCCGACCAGCGGCACCTTGCCGTCCAGCAGCTCCGACAGCTGTGCCAGAACGCGGGTGGATTTCTCAAACAGCGGCGCGCCGGACAGACCGCCGGCCTCGTCTTTGTGGGCGCTCTGCAACCCGTCGCGCGACAGGGTGGTGTTGGTGGCAATCACTGCGTCGATGCCGGTTTCCAGCGCGACTGCGGCAATGTCCTCGATCCCTGCGCGGTCCAGGTCCGGCGCGATCTTGAGGAACACCGGCACCCGGCGCGACAGCCCCTCGCGGGTTTCGATCACGCCCGCCAGCAGCGCCGACAGTGCCGCCTTGCCCTGCAAGTCGCGCAGCTTTTCGGTGTTGGGGGAGGACACGTTGACGGTTGCAAAATCCAGATGCGCGCCGCAGTGGGCCAGCACCTTGGCAAAGTCCGCGGCGCGGTCCGCGCTGTCCTTGTTGGCGCCGAGGTTCAAGCCGATCACCGCATCGCGCGGGCGCTGTGCCAGACGCGCGCCGATGGCCTCCATTCCCTCGTTGTTGAAACCGAAACGGTTGATCGCCGCCTTGTCCTCGGTCAGGCGGAACAGGCGCGGTTTGGGGTTGCCGGGCTGCGGGCGTGGGGTGGCCGCGCCGACCTCGATAAAGCCGAAACCGGATTTCGCCAGCGGCGCCAGAGCCTCGGCGTTCTTGTCATAGCCTGCCGCCAGCCCGACCGGGTTCGGCAGCTCGATCCCTGCCAGCGTTGTTTTCAACCGGGCAGAGATCACCGGGCCGGGGGCAGGCGCCAGCCCCATGGTCAGCGCCTTCACTGACAGGCCATGTGCCGCCTCCGGATCAATCCGGTGCATCGCCGCCAGGGCCAGCTTTTCAGTCAGCTTCATGCCATCTCCTCCGGGAACTGATGGATGCCCCCGACCAGCGGCAGCGGCTTGGCCCAGAGCACGTCACCCATGCGGATATTGCGGTAGAGATGCGGGAACTCGGCACCGCCGCGGGACACTTCCCACTTCAGGTCCGCGCCCATCGCATCCGCGTCGCAGGCCAGCAGGGTAAGCCCCTCGGCGCCGGCAAAATGCTTGGCTGCGGTTTCCGCTGCCTGAGTGGCGGTGGAGAAATGGACGTAGCCGTCCGCAACATCGATCGGCGCGCCCGGCGTCTCGCCCGCGGCCTGCAGCGCGGCCCATTCGTCCGCCCGGAAAATCTTGTAAATCAGCATATCGGCCTGATGCCCTGCGTTTGCAAAGGAATCAAGGGGGATTGGGGGCTAGCCGCCGGTCAAGCTGACGCAAGGGGAGGCAGCATGGCGGCTTTTCCCCTTTGACCGGCGCGGGGTTTGGGAGCAGGCTCCTCCTAAAACAGAACAACGGGAGCGCTCCTCATGATTGCACGTATTCTCATATCGGTTGCAGCCCTGGCCCTGACCGCCGGTGCGGCGGCGGCGGAGTACAAGCTGACCATCCTGCACACCAACGACTTCCATTCACGGTTTGAGCCGATCAACAAATACGACAGCACCTGCGATGCGGAGGATCAGGCCGAGGGCAAGTGTTTCGGCGGCACCGCGCGGCTGGTGACGGCCATAGCGGACGCGCGGGCGCGGGCGGAGAATGCGATCCTGGTGGATGGCGGCGACCAGTTTCAGGGATCGCTGTTCTACACCTATTACAAGGGCAAGGCCGCGGCGGAGTTCATGACCAAGCTGGGTTATGACGGGATGACCGTGGGCAACCATGAATTCGACGACGGGCCGGAGGTTCTTCGCGGGTTCATGGATGCGGTGGGCTTTCCGGTGCTGATGTCCAATGCGGATGTCTCGGGCGAGCCTGCGCTGGCGGATGTGCTGAAGAAATCCACGGTGATCGAGCGCGGCGGTGAGAGGATCGGCCTGATCGGCCTGACGCCGGAAGATACCCATGAACTGGCGAGCCCCGGCAAACACGTGCATTTTTCCGACCCGGTGGCAGCGGTGCAGGCGGAGGTGGACCGGCTGACCGCCGAGGGCGTCAATAAGATCGTGGTTCTCAGCCACTCCGGTTACGGGGTGGATCAGCGGGTGGCAGCGGAGACCTCCGGTGTGGATGTGATCGTCGGCGGTCATTCGAATACCTACCTCTCCAATACATCAGAGAAGGCCGCGGGGCCTTACCCGACCGTGGTGAACGGTGTGCAGATCGTGCAGGCCTATGCTTATGGCAAGTTCCTGGGTGAGCTGAACGTGACTTTTGACGATGCAGGCAATGTTGTCAGCGCCGTAGGCGAGCCGCTGATCATGGATGCTGGAGTTGCAGAAGATGATGCCACCCTCAGCAGGATTGCTGAACTGGCCCAGCCGCTGGACGAGATCCGCAACAAAGTGGTGGCAGAGGCCGCGGAACCCGTTGAGGGCAGCCGCGATGTGTGCCGGGTGCAGGAATGCCAGATGGGCAACCTGGTGGCCGATGCGATGCTGGACCGGGTCCGGGATCAGGGCGTGACCATTGCCATTGCGAACTCCGGCGGCATCCGGGCCAGCCTGGATGCGGGGGAGGTTACTATGGGCGAGGTGCTGACCATCCTGCCGTTCCAGAACACGCTCTCGACATTCCAGATTGACGGCAAGACGCTGGTCGCGGCGCTGGAGAACGGCGTCAGCCAGGTGGAGGACGTCAAGGGCCGGTTTCCGCAGGTGGCGGGGCTGAAATTCAGCTGGGACAGCTCCGCCGCGCCGAACGCGGGCCGTGTCACAGAGGTGTTGGTGGCTGAAGGCGACGGCTTTGTGCCCATTGATCCGGCCAAGACCTATGTGGTGGTTACCAACGATTACGTCCGCAATGGCGGCGACGGCTATGCAATGTTCGAGGGCGACGACAAGAACGCCTATGATTTCGGCCCCGACCTGGCGGATGTGCTGGCGGAGTATCTGGCCGCGCAAGGCCCCTATACGCCCTATACCGACGGGCGGATTTTACAGGTGAAATAATCAGCGGCATATAGGTCCGGACCGGACCCAATGTTTCGCGCGCGAAACATTCGGGCAGGAAGGCTGCCGCATTATTTTTAAGCATCCTTAACCTTCGCCACCCGTTCGTTAACAGGGGGCGGGGGCTTTCGCACCGCCCGCGCGCATGGCAGAATGGCGGGCATGGACCACCCGCTGATTGACCTCATCAACGCCCGCATCGAAGCCGCCGAGAAGGACGGCGCCTTTGATAATCTGCAAGGCGCCGGCAGGCCGCTGCCGAAGTGCGAGGATCCGGAGAACGAGCTGGTCAACCGGCTGGTGCGCGAAAGCGGCGGGGTGCCGGAGTTTGTCAGCCTGTCGCGCGAGCTGCAGCGCCTGCGGGCGGAGCTGCGCGAGGCCGGCGACCGCAGCCGCCGGCAGGAGATCCTGAAAGAGATGTCGATGATGGACGCGCGGATCGAGATCGCACGCAAGGCCTTCACCAAGTAACGTCCGTTAACCTTTGATTTCCGGCCATATTTCCGGGTCCAGCCCGTCGATGAAGGGCGCCAGAACATCGGTGTATTTCTCCCATTTGCCGATTGAGCGCGTGTGCGCCGTTTGCCTTACTTGCGTATTTGACAGCGTCAGAACCTGGCCTTCGTGCCGTTCCGGGTGGGCCATATCCTCGACCCACTCCAGCCCGCAGAACTCTGCCAGTTTGCGGCTTTCGCCCTCGATATCCGCAACCAGGTTTTCATAGCGCAGGTCATAGATCCGGCCCGGCATCACCTGCCGCCAGTGCTGCATCAGCCGGCCATAAAGGTTGAAGCGGTGCGCCATTGCCTTCAGGTCATAGGCATAGGTGAGCGAGCTGCCGGAGAAATAGCCGCGCCAGATCGACAGGGCGACATCGCGCGGGTCGCGGCAAAGATGAACAAAACGTGCATCCGGGTAGGCGGTCAGCAGGTGGCCCAGAAGACGGTAGTTGTCGGGCATCTTGTCGACATAGGCTGCGGTGCCTTCGGGCATTTCGGGCAGGCGGCTGATGTCCTCCGCCACAAAGTTGCGGACGGCCTCAGGCGTGAACGGCTGATCCTGGTCCAGGTAGGGATGCAGCAGGTAGGCCGGCACGCCGCGTTCGCCCAGCGGGAAAACTGACGGGTGCGAGCCGATTACCGTTTCGGTGAGTGTGGTGCCCGAGCGCGGCATCCCCACCACATAGACCGGGCGCGGACCGTCTGGCGCGGTCTCCGCCGGGGTGATCTCCGCCGGGAAGGCAGCCATGATCCGGCTGAACTGCTGCTCGGTATCTTCATAGTCATAAGGATTCTGCGCCGCCATACAGGCGTTGGCCTCGTCATTGTGGGCGGCAAAGGCCGCCTTGTCGCCGGCCTGGTCGCAGATCCGCGCCAGGGCAAAGCTGATGTTGGCACGGTCCAGCGAACCTGCAGGGGCCGCCTTCAGCGCTTTTTGTGCGATGGGCAGCAGCTCTGTGTTTTGCTCGCGGCTGTTGAGGCGGGCCAGCATTTCCAGAACCTGGGTGTCCTTGGGGTCCAGCTCCATCAGGGCCAGGCACTGCTCGCGTGCCGCAGCGCTTTCGCCGTTGGAGATCAGCTGGCTGGCCAGGCGGCGGCGGGCCTCAATATTGCGGGGATCCACTGCGACAGCCTTCTGCGCGGCGCTGGTGGCCTCCTCCTGCCGCATGAGCCGGGCCAGGGGCAGGCTGATGTTGATCAGCGCGTCCACATCATTGGGGTTGAGGCGCAGGGTGGCCTGGTAATCCTCCAGCGCTGCCTTCTCATCGCCCAGGGTTTTCCACGCCATCGCCCGCAGCCGCAGCATACGCGGCTGTCTGGCATCAAGCGCCAAGGCGCCGTTGGCGGTAGCCAGGGCCGCTTCCAGCGCGTTCATGATCAGTTCTGCCTGCGCCTTCAGATACAGCGCGGCCTGGTCGCCGGGCTGGTCTTTCAGCACCCGCTCCAGCAGTTTCATCGCCTGTTCGCCCTGCTGCATGAACAGCAGCGTCTGTGCCAGATTCTTGCGGGCGTCGTGAAAACCGGGCGCCAGTGCCAGCGCCTTCTTGAAATAAGGCACAGCATCGCGGTGTTTGCCCAGGCCCGACAATGAGATGCCGGCGATATTGGGGAAATCCGGGTGGCTCTTGTGCCGCTTCATGCCGCCCTTGGACTGCTTCAGCGCCTGTTTGAACTTGCCCTGGTTGAGAAAGCCCAAGGCGGATTGGAGATCATTCTGAAGAGTCATAAGGCCTATCTATCATCCTGTCAGAGCCGCTGAATAGCGTTGAGCCGGCGAGGCTTTGCATCTGCGCCGCGGCCCGGGTTAGAAATCAGCATGTGCGGACGATTTGCCATAACCCTGCCTGCGGATGCAATGGCGCAGCTGTTTGCGGCGCAGCCTGCGAATAATCTGCCCCAGGTGCCGGACTTCAACGTCTGTCCGACTAACGCGGTGCATGTTGTGCAGGCGGGCGGTGCGGGGCGGCAGCTGGTTGCGATGCGCTGGGGGTTCCTGCCGCATTGGTACAAGTCTGAGACCGCCGGGCCGCTGCTGATCAACGCGCGGGCGGAGACGATTGCGCAGAAGCCCGCCTTTGCCAAGGCCGCCCGCGAGCGGCGCTGCCTGATTCCGGCCAGCGGGTTTTATGAATGGACCAAGTCGGAGGAGGGCGCCCGGCTGCCCTGGTACATTCATCGCTGCGATGGCGCGCCGGTTGCCTTTGCCGCGGTCTGGCAGAGCTGGGGGGAGGATGATCCGGTCAAGACCTGCGCGATTGTCACCACCGCGGCCAATCAGGGGCTGTCTGCCATCCACCACCGGATGCCGCTGATCCTGGAACCTGGGGATTGGGCCAAATGGCTGGGCGAGGAGGGCCATGGCGCGGCCCGGCTGATGCTGCCGGGGCCGGAGGGCGTGCTGGACTTTCACCGCGTCGATCCGGCGGTGAACTCCAACCGGGCTGAGGGGCCGGAGCTGATTGAGCCCTTCGGGGAGGAGGACATCCCGCGCGGGCGGCTGATCTGAGCCTATTCGGCGGCCTCGCGGGCGGGCAGGTCGCGCTGCGGCGCACGGCTGAGGCCGTTGGCCGCCAGGGTCGCCTTTTGCAGCAGTTTCGTAAAGACGTCCTGCTCCGCTTCTGTCAGGCCGGTCAGGATGCGCGGCTGGGCGGCCCGCACGATGGGCAGGATGCGCTCCAGCAGCGCTTCGCCTTCGCAGGTCAGGCTGACCTCGCGGGCGCGGCGGTCGGCCTGGGAGACCCGGCGCGCCACCAGGCCTTTTTCCACCAGCCGGTCCACAACCTTGCCCAATGTGGCACGGTCATAGGCAATGAGGCCTGCAACCGACGCCTGGTCGATGCCGGGATGCTGCCGGATCGCCGCCAAGGCAGAAAACTGCACCGGCGTCAGGTCGGTGCCTTCTTCGGCCATCCGTTCCAGGAATTGGGCCACGGAGATCTGGTGCAGCCGCCGGATCAGGTGGCCGGGCAGGGTGTGGATGTCCAAAGGGTCGTTGTCCATGGCCGTCTGTTTCTTGCCTTTCAGGAGCTGCCGGGCGTTCAGCAGGGGCGGGTGTACATTGCCCTGATTGCCTTACTGAACTGTGCGCAGTGCGCGCAAGTTTTATTGCCGCAGCTGCGGCAATTGCGGCTTTTCCTTGCCGAACGGGCGGGGTAGGCATGGGGCATGGCGCTGACATTCACCTCCCTGCAAGAGTTTTATGCGCACGGGTTCGACACCGTGATCGACGTGCGCAGCCCGGTGGAATATGCCGAGGATCATGTGCCGGGGGCGATCAGCCTGCCGGTGCTGGACAATGACGAACGGGCCGCGGTCGGCACCATCTATGTGCAGGACAGCCCGTTCAAGGCGCGCAAGCTGGGGGCGGCGCTGGTGTTCCGCAATGCCGCCAACCACATTGAGCAAAGCCTGAGCCACCATGAGGGCGGCTGGAAGCCGCTGGTCTACTGCTGGCGCGGCGGCCAGCGGTCGGGGTCGTTCACCTGGATGCTGCAACAGATCGGCTGGCGCGCCGAGGTGGTGGAGGGCGGCTATCAGAGCTACCGCCGCCTGGTGAATGCGGCGCTCTATCAAGCCGCGCTGCCGCATAGGCTGGTGGCGCTGGACGGCTATACCGGATCGGCCAAGACCGAGGTGCTGAAACGGGCCGGGGCCTTGGGCGTGCAGGTGCTGGATCTTGAGGGGCTGGCCAATCACCGGGGCTCGCTTCTGGGGGATATGCCGGCGCCGCAACCCTCGCAGAAGGGGTTCGAATCCGCCTTGGCAGGCGCGCTGATGAAACTGGACCCGGCCCGCCCGGTTCTGGTGGAGGCTGAGTCGAGCAAGATCGGCCAGCGGATCATCCCGCCCGCCGTCTGGGACGCGATGAAGCAGGCGCCTAGGATCGATTTGCAAGTGCCGGTGGCAGCGCGCTGCCGGTATCTGGTGGAAGCTTATGACGATGTCCTGTCGGATGCGGAGCGCCTGAGGGACAAGCTGGGACCGCTGCGCGCCCATCGTTCCGGGGCCGTGGTGGATGGCTGGTTTGCCAGCATCGAGGCGGGGGACAAGGCTGCGTTGACGCAAGCCCTGATGGTGGAACACTACGACCCCGCTTACCGCAAGTCCCGTGCGGCCATTGGCGCGGAGGTGGCCGCCACGGTCGAAGCGGATACGCTGGATGAGGCGGGGTTGAACGCCGCCGCGGCGCAAGTGGCGCAGTGCATGTCTGGTCTCTGACAGGGGATCTCCCGCCCGTCGCCGGGGCATCTGCGATACCCCGCTCCCGTTGGGCGTGGCGCTGCGCTGACGCGCAGCGGGACCAGGTATTTGCAACAAGACAGAAGCCCCGGTCTTTGCGCTTCTTTCTGATCTGAAAATACTCCGGGGTGAATTGGCCCCGAAGGGCCAAGAGGGGCTTTCCCCTCAGCCCTTTCGGGAAGTCAGGCGCTGAGGGTTATGGTTCCGGTGCCGTCTGTGATCTTGCCGATGCGGGCGGCCGGGTATCCGGCGGCGTGCAGCTGCGCCAGCAGGTTTTCAGCCTGATCAGCGGCTGCAGCTGCCAGCAGGCCGCCTGCGGTTTGCGGGTCGAACAGCAGGTCTTGCCAGCCAGAGGTATTCAGCTCTGGCAGAGCAGCCTGGTTGGCGGGAAACAGAGAGGAGCGGATGCCGCGGTCTGCCAGTTCGGCGGCGCCCTGCATCAGGGGGATCTTGCTGGCGGACAGCTCTGCCCCGGTTCCGGACGCCTCGCAAATGCCCAGGAGATGGCCCAGGAGGCCGAAGCCGGTGACATCGGTCATTGCATGCGCATCCTGCAGGATCCGGGCAGCGGTGCCCTGCGGCTGGCCCATCTGCTCCAGCGCGGCGGCGACCCATTCACCATTTGCCTCGCCCGCCATTTCTGCGGCCATCAGCACGCCGGAGCCGAGGGGTTTGGTCAGGATTAAGGCATCGCCCGGCTTGGCGCCTGCAAGGGTGATTGCGGGGCGGGGGCAGAGGCCGGTGACGGTGAAGCCCACGGTCAGCTCATCCCCCAGCGAAGTGTGGCCGCCGATGATGGCAGCGCCTGCTGCCTGCATGGCCTCTGCGGCGGCGGTCATGATTTCCTGCAGGGTGCGGGCCTGCAGGGCCGGGGACATGCGCGGCAGGATCAGGTTGGCGGTGGCGGCCTGCGGCTCGGCCCCCATTGCCCAGATGTCGCCAAGCGCGTGGACAGCGGCGATGCGGGTCATCTGCACCGGGTCATTGGTGAAGCTGCGCAGGTGGTCGGTGCTGATCACCTGCTTGACGTTGCCTGTGGTCAGAAGGGCCGCGTCGTCGCCGGGCAGGGGCGTGATGTCCTTGCGGTCCGTGCCGCCAAGCCCTGAAAGCGTGCCGAGCAGCGCGTCGCGCCCGACCTTGGCGCCGCAGCCGCCGCACATGGGTTTGTCACCCAGTGCCGCCTCCATATCCAGGGTGTGCTCTGCGGGCAGGTCCGGCGGGTCCATCGCGGGCAGGTCGCGGAATTTCTCCATGAAAGCCTGGTCGATACGGTCTTTCCAAGTCCACATCAGCGGCCCTGCGAGGGTGGTGCTGAAGCGTTCGCCAAGCGCTTCCTTTGATCCCATGGAAATCAGTTTCAGGTAGTCCTGCTGCGGCTTGTACTTGCGCAAGGGATCGCCAGTCATCAGGGCGCGCAGGTTATGGTAGAGCACCGGTGCCTGGCGGACGGCGTAGACGCCGGCCTTGGGGCGGGGGGCAAAATCCATATGGGCGCAGTCGCCGGCGGCAAAGACGTTTTCGGCTGTGCTTTGCAGGGTTTCGCTGACACGGATGAAGCCGTCGTTCAGTTCCAGCCCGCTGTTGGTGAGCCAGCCGTAGGGGCGGGCGCCCGCGGCGCCGGTGGCGAAATCCGACAGGATCTCGCGCCCGTCCTGCAGCAGGATGTAGCCTTCCTCGATACGTTCGATTTTGGCGTTTTCCTCAAGCCGCACCCCCTGTTCGACCAAGGCGCGTCGCAGAGTGCGGCGGGCCGTCGCGCCGATGGCGCGCAGGGCGTCGCCGCTGTCGATCAATGTGGCTTGTTCCAGACGGCCGCGGGATTTGAGAGCATAGGCCATGGCCAGGATCAGCTCCACCCCGGCGACGCCGCCGCCGATCACGGCAACACGGGCCGGGCCGTCCCCTTCGCGGAAGGCAGCCCATTGGGCGGCGAAGCGGCCGAGAGGTTTCGCCGGGATGCCGTATTCGGCAAAGCCGGGCAGATCCGGCATGGCGGAGGTGATGCCGACGTCGACGGACGCCACGTCATAGGCAATCGGCGGGCGGCCCGGCACATGCACGAGCTGCGCCGCGGTGTCGATATGCTCCGCGGCGCCCAGCACCACGCGCGCGCCTGCAAAACGGGCGAGGCGGACAAGGTCGATGTCCAGCTCGTCCCGCTGGTAATGACCTGCCACAAAGCCCGGCAGCATGCCGGAATAGGGGGCCGTGGGACCGGGGTTGATCACCGTCAGCCGGGCGCCGGGCAGAGGTTTCATCCCCCATTTGCGCAGGACCAGCGCGTGGGTGTGGCCGCCGCCAACCAGAACCAGGTCACGGGTCAGCGGCAGGCGGGAGGTGTCGATCACGGTTTAGGCCTTCCTGGCTGGGCGTGCTTATTCTTCGGCAGGCGGGGTCTGGGACGCCTGGCGGCGTTCCTCGTCCTCGGGCGTGTCATGGGTGGCCCAGTGATCGTCGCCGCCGGCCTCGGGCATGGTGTCGCGGGTTTCCTGCCGGTGGATGTGCACCTTGGCAATGAAATTCGCCGTGATCGGTGCGGTCAGGAACAGGAACAGGGTGATCATCAGCTCGTGGTAGGAGAAATACTTCTCAAACGCTGCGGCGTGCAGCATCGAGGCCAGCAGCACGCCGCCGACACCAAGGGTGGTTGCCTTGGTGGGCGCGTGCAGGCGCGACATCGGGTCGTTGAGTTTCAGCAGACCGAAGGAGCCGACAATGCCGAAGATGCCGGCTGTCACCAGGAAGGCGGCAACGAGGAATTCAAAAAGGGTTTCCATCTCTTAGCCTCCTTACTCGATGATGTTGCCGCGCAGGATGAAGCGCGCATAGGCCACGGTGGAGACAAAACCAAGCATGGCGATGATCATCGCGGCCTCAAAGAAGATCTCAGTCCCCAGTGCCATGCCGTAAAGGACCATCAGTGCGATGGCGTTGATGAACATGGTGTCGAGCGCCAGGATACGGTCGGCGACGTCGGGGGCGGTGACGACCTTCCAGAGGTTCATCAGCATGGCGAGCGCGAAGCAGGCGAAGGCAAAGGTGGCGGCGCTTTCGATCATTCGAAAATCTCCATCAGCCGGCGCTCGTAGCGCTGTTTGATTTCATCCCGCACCGCGTCGGGGTTGGGGGCATCCAGGCAATGGACCAGCAGGGCGTGGCCCTCGTCCGAGACATCCGCCGACAGGGTGCCGGGGGTCATGGTGATGGTGCCTGCAAGGGCAGTGATCGCCTCGGGTGTTTTCAGGTCCAGCGGGACGGTGATCCAGTTCGGGCGCCGGTCGGCGTTGGGTTTGAACAGAACGATGCGGGCGACGATGATATTGGCCTGCACGATGTCCAAGAGCACCACCAGGATGTATTCCGCGATTTTGAACGGGCGGCGCAGGGTGGGGCGGTTGGGCCAGTAGGGCTGGGTCACGAAGGGGATGATGACCCCCAACAGGAAGCCGAAGACCAGCGAGTTCAGCGACCACCGGTTCACCATCAGGAGCCAGGTGAGGGTCAGCAGAAGGGTGAGGAACGGGTGCGGGAACAGCCGCCAGATCAGTTTCATTCCGCGGTCCTCCCCAGAACGGTGTCGATATAGGCCGTGGGCGCATAGAGCTGTGCTGCCGTTGCCTCGGCGTAGCGGGTGGCGGGGCCTGCAAAGACGGTGAGCGCAATCAGCCCGCCAAGGAGGCCAAAGCAGGCCACGAAGGGCAGCTGCGCCGGGCGGGCGGGCAATGTGCCCACCGGCGGCTCTGCGCTGGTGCCGGTATCTTCGGGTGGCAGGCCGTGGCCTTTCCAGAACAGGAGCGAGCCTGCACGCGCCATGCCGATGATGGTGATGAGCGAGCCCAGCAGGATCACGCCCCAGATCCAGGGCGCCAGCGCGGCGCCGCGGGTGGCGTCCAGCACCAAGAGCTTGCCCAGGAAGCCCGACAGCGGCGGCATCCCAGCCAGCGCGATGGCGGCGGCAAAGAACAGCGCCGAGATCAGCCCGGTCTGCGGCATGGGCAGCTGCGGCAGGATCCACTGGCCCTGACGCTCCATCACCAGATCAGCGACCAGGAACAAGAGCGCTGCTGCCAGGGTGGAATGCACCAGGTAGTAAAGTGCTGCCGCCGCGGCGGTCTGGGTGAACAGCGAAATGGCGATCAGCAGCGTGCCCATGGAGGCGATGGCGCCGAAGGCGGCGAGGCGGCCCAGTTTCTTGGAGCCGAGGACGCCGATGGCGCCGGCGCCAAGCGTCAAAAGGGCGGCGGGCAGCAGCCAGCTTTCAGTCAGGCCTGCGGTGGCCTCGACTTCGGGGCCGAACACCAGCGTGTAGATGCGCAGGATCGAATAGGCGCCGACCTTGGTCATGATGGCAAAGAGTGCCGCCACCGGCATCGGTGCGTTGGCGTAGGCCGAGGGCAGCCAGAAGTGCAGCGGCAGGAGCGATGCCTTGATGGCAAACACCAAGAGGAGCATCACTGCGCCGACGCGCAAGAGGGCGGTGTCCTCCGCCGGGATCTGGGCGACCTTCACGGCGAGGTCGGCCATGTTGAGGGTGCCGGTCACGGAATAGAGCGTGCCAAGCGCAAACAGGAACAGGGTGGAGCCCAGGAGGTTGAACACCACATACTGCACGCCGGCCTGGAAACGGCGGGTGCCGCCGGAGTGGATCATCAGACCATAGGAGGCGATCAGCAGCACCTCGAAGAAGACAAACAGGTTGAAGGCGTCGCCGGTCAGGAAGGCGCCCATGATGCCCATCAGCTGGAACTGGAACAGCGCGTGGAAGTTGGCGCCGCGGGTATCCCAGCCTGAGCCGATGGCATAAAGCAGCACCGGCAGCGCCAAGAGCGACGTGAGCACGATCATCATCGCCGACAGCCGGTCCAGCACCAGCACAATTCCAAAAGGCGCGGGCCAGTCGCCGAGTTCGTAGACCTTTACTGTGCCGTCAGCGGCCTGCGCGGCCAGCGCCAGGGTGACGCCTGCCAGCAGCACTGCGCTGGCCAGCGAGAAGATCCGCTGCAGGTCCAGATGGTGGCGCAGCACCATGATGATGAAGGGGGCAACAAGGGCCGGCAGCACCACCGGCGCGATCAAAAGATGCTCCATCATGCGTCCTCCTCTGCGCCGTCTGCCTCAATGGGCATGGCGGTGCCGTCATCGCGGGACGAGAGATACGCCCCCAGCGCGATCATCACCACCACGGCCGTCATGCCAAAGGAGATCACGATGGCGGTCAGCACCAGCGCCTGCGGCAGCGGGTCGGTATAGGCGACCTCCTCATACTTGTTGAGGATCGGCGGCGCGCCGGTGACCAGCCTGCCGGTGGCAAACAGGAAGACGTTGACCGCATAGGTCAGGAGCGACAGGCCCAGGATCACCGGAAAGCTGCGGCGGCGCAGGATCAGGTAGACACCTGCCGCCGTCAGGATGCCCACGGCAGAGGCAACGAGAAGTTCCATGGTTATCCCTCCGTCCCGGTCTTGGCCGCTTCGTCGCGTGCCGGGTTGATGTCCATTGCGTGTTCCGTGCTCATCCCCGGCTGCCAGGCAAAGCGCGACAGGCTTTCGAGTGCCAAGAGCACCGCGCCGACAACGGCCAGGAAGACGCCGAGGTCAAAGAGTGCGGCGGTGGCCCATTCGAACTCCTCCAGCGGCGGCCAGTGCAGGTAGCCGAAATCGCTGGTCAGGAAGGGCTTGCCGTTGAACCAGGCACCCATGCCGGTGGCGGCGGCGATCAGCACGCCGGAGCCGATGATGGCGTGATAGGGGTAGCGCTGCCGCTCGGCTGCCCAGGCAAAACCGGAGGCCATGTACTGCATGATGATGGCGATGGCGGCGACCAGGCCGGCAATGAATTCGCCGCCCGGCAGATTGTGGCCGCGGAAGAAGATATAGGCCGCCACCATCAGCGCCAGAGGCATCATCACCCGGGTTGCCACCACCATCATCAGCGGGTGGGCGTCGCCGGCCTGCGGCAGGTCCGGCTTGCGGTTCAGAAGATAGGCGCGGACCTTGGAGCCGAGCACCGCCTCAGTCAGGGCAAAGATCACCATGGCGGCGATGCCCAGCACGATGATCTCGCCAAAGGTGTCATAGCCGCGGAAGTCGACGAGGATCACGTTCACCACATTGGTGCCGCCGCCGCCCTTGTAGGAATTGGCGAGGTGGAAATCCGAGATGGTCGGGAAGGCGAAGTCGCGCATCAAGAGCGCATAGATCAGCCCGCCTGCCCCAAGGCCCGCCACCACCGCAATTGCACCGTCGCGGATGCGGGTGAGGGCCGGGGTTTCAACCGGGGTTTCCTTGGGCATGAAGTTCAAGGCCAGCAGCATCAGGATGATGGTGACCACCTCAACCGAGATCTGGGTCAGCGCCAGGTCCGGCGCAGAGAGGTAGTTGAACGAGAGGGAAACCACCAGGCCCACCACGCCGATGAGCACCAGCGACAGCAGACGGTTGCGGTGCTTGGCGACGATAAAGAGGGTTGCCACCACCAGTGCAAACCAGCCGGTGATGGGCAGGGCGCCGGGATCCTGGATCTGACGGGTTTCAGCACCCAGGGTGCCGCCGCGGTAGGCGAAATAGCCGATGGCGACGGTGAAGGAGACCATGATCGCCGCGTAGCGGGTGAGGACGCCGTTATGCAGCCCTTCGGTCACGAATTGGCTGAGACGGGTGAAGGCGGTGATGAGCGCCTCGAAGATGGTCTTGGCCTCGGGCCGCGGCATGGCGTTCCAGATGCGCTGAAGGGGGGCATGCAGCGCCAGCAGAACTGCACCGCCCGCAACGGCGGCAATGGACATGTAGAGGGCCGGGGTCAGCCCGTGCCAAAGCTTGAGAGAGTAATAGGGCAGTTTTTCTCCGCCAATGACGGCGGTGGCGGCTGTGGCGACCATGGGACCTGCGATCTTGGCCGAGGCAAGGCCGATCAGAACCACAAGCAGCACCAGGAAGGCCGGGCCGATCCACATGCCGGTGTTGGGGTCATGGGGGTGGCCGGGGTAGTCGTTGCGTTTGGGGCCGAGGAAGACATGCGCGATGAAGCGGAAGGAATAGGCCGCCGAGAACAGCGCCGCCACGGTGGCCAGCGCGGGCACGATCAGGTGCGAGCCGTTCCAGAGGGTGTGGGCGGTTTCTTCCAGCATCATTTCCTTGGAGAGGAAGCCGTTGAGGGGCGGGATGCCGGCCATCGACAGCGCCGCAACTGTACCGATTGTAAAGGTGACGGGCATCAGGTGGCGCAAGCCGCCAAGGCGTTTGATGTCGCGGGTGCCGGCCTCGTGGTCGACAATGCCCGCGGTCATGAACAGGGCGGCCTTGAATGTGGCATGGTTGATGATGTGGAAGACGGCTGCCACCGCGGCGATCTTGGTGCCAAAGCCAAGCAGCATGGTAATCAGGCCCAGGTGGCTGACGGTGGAAAACGCCAAGAGCGCCTTGAGGTCATCCTTGAACAGCGCAATCACTGCGCCCAGCAGCATTGTGACAAGGCCCGTGGTGGCCACGATATAGAACCACTCCGGCGTGCCTGCCAGCACCGGCCAGAGGCGGGCCATCAGGAACAGCCCGGCTTTCACCATGGTGGCGGAGTGCAGATAGGCCGAGACCGGGGTCGGCGCCGCCATCGCGTGCGGCAGCCAGAAGTGGAACGGGAACTGCGCCGATTTGGTGAAGGCCCCCAGCAGGATCAGGATCAGCGCAGGCAGGTAGAGATCCGAGGATTGGATCGCTTCCTTGTTCTGCAGGATCACGCTGAGGTCGTAAGAGCCTGCGATATGGCCCAGGAGCAGCATCCCCGCAATCATCGCCAGCCCGCCGGAGCCGGTGACAGTCAGCGCCATGCGCGCGCCCTGGCGGCCTTCGGGCAGGTGCTTCCAATAGCCGATCAGCAGGAAGGAGCTGAGCGAGGTAAGCTCCCAGAACACCAGTAGAAGCAGTATGTTGTCCGAGAGAACAATGCCAACCATCGCGCCCTGGAACAGCAGCAGATAGCTGTAGAACTGGCCCATCGGGTCTTCGCGCGACAGGTAGTAGCGGGCATAGAGGATGATCAGGAGGCCGATGCCCAGGATCATTGCCGCAAACAGGAAGCCCAGCCCGTCGAGGAAGAAATGCGCATTGAGGCCAAGGGCCGGAAGCCAGTCCACGGCGGCAAACACGGTCTCGCCGCGGAACACGGCAGGGATGTGCAGCATCAGCCCGATGAAGGCGAGCAGCGTGGTCAGCCCGGCGGCAGAGGCAGCCGCATTGCGTCCGGCGCGGATCAATAGCGCGGGAAAGACGGCTCCGATAAAGGGCAGGGCCGCAATCAGGAAAAGGGACACGTGCAAGTCTCCTGTCGGGTTGGCGCGTCGTTTTTAGGCCAGTGCTAAGCAATTTTCTTGCTCAGAACCACCCCCGCCGCCCCGAATGCGGTAATATTGCCGCAGCCGGAAGCGGATTGAATACGCTCGTTACGGGCATAATTGGGCAGCAGACGCGCAATAACAAGAACTTGACCGACGGAATCATCCTGTTTCTGGTGATTGCCGGGCCGCGGCCTGCTAGAGCAGGGGAAAGCTCCCGCGGCGGGGCAGGCGGCGCAGCGGCAGTGGAGGAGAGATGCCGGTGGCATATTCGGAAAACCCAAAAGTGACGCGGCGGCTGATGCTGCTGGGCGGCGTGGCGGCAGCGGCGGCAGCGGGATACTGGTGGCAGCGCCGTCAGCCGCCTGCCTATGGCCAGCCGCGGCTGAGTGCGGCCCAGGCATTTGCACAGGTGCAGGCGGGGGAGATTACCCTGGTGGATATCCGTACACCGCAGGAATGGCGGGCCTCAGGCGTGCCGGTGGGCAGCCATCAGATTGACATGCGGCGCGAGGATTTTCTGCAGGCGCTGCAGGCGGTGGCGGGGCCGGACCCTGCTGCGCCGGTGGCGCTGATCTGCGCGCGCGGGGTGCGGTCCGCCCGGCTGACCCTGGCGCTGGCCGAGGCCGGTTACACGAATGTAATCGACGTGCCGGAGGGGATGCTGGGATCCGCTGCGGGGCCGGGATGGATTGCAGGCAATTTGCCGGTCGCACGGTGGGAGGGATGATGAAGGCAGTGATATCAGGTGTGGCGGCGGCAGTGCTGGCCGCAACATGGGGCAGTACCGCTGCAGCGGGTTGCGGGGCAGAGCCCGGGGCTTGCAGCGTAGAGGCCGGCCAGTACCATATCGTGCTGCCGGACCGGGACGCGGCAGAGGCGGCGCCTGTGGTGATGTTTCTGCACGGCTATGGCGGCAGCGGCCGCAGCGTGCTGCGCAACCGGGCGCTGGTGGAGGGGCTGACGGCGCGCGGCTATGCGGTGATTGCGCCAGAGGGGCGTAAGCGCGATGGCACTGGGCCGCAGAACTGGGGGTTCGGCCCCTTTGACGAAGGGCGGGACGAGGGGGCATTTTTTGCCTCGGTGCTGGCGGATGCCAACGCGCGGTTTGGCACCTCGCAATCGCAGACCGTTCTGGCCGGTTTTTCCGCGGGCGCCTTCATGGTGCATTATCTGGCCTGCCGTGATCCGGCAGCTTTTGCGGCTTATGCGCCGGTTTCAGGTGCATTTTGGCGGCCGCAGCCGGAGCGCTGCGAGGGGCCGGTGCGGCTGCTGCAGGTGCATGGCTGGCGCGACGAGGTGGTGCCGCTGGAGGGGCGGATCCTGGGCGGCGGGCGCTGGCAGCAGGGCGATGTTTTTGCGGCGCTGGAGGTCTGGCGCGACGCCAATGGCTGTGCCTCCCACGCGCCGGACAGGGCGTGGAGTGCAGCGGGCCTGCTGCGCCGCAGCTGGGACTGCGGGCCGGGTGCGGAGGTCGGGCTGGTGCTGTTTGACGGCGGCCATTCGGTTCCCAAGGCCTGGGCCGGGCTGATGGCGGATTGGTTTGAGGATCAGCCCGCCGTGCGCTGAGGCGGACGGCACAGGACCGGGCGCGGGCAGGGGCTCCCGCCCCCTAGGCCCGAAAATCGGAGATTTGCGCGCCAAGGCGTTGGGCCGGGCAGCGCGCCCATGGGCGCGCTGCGGTCGCTCCTTACCGCGCAGGGATAGGTTCAAAGGCAGCGAATTGCCTGTGCCGCAGCCGCGCCGCGCGGCGCAGGGCCCAAGGCCGCCAAGGGTGTCCCCGGCGCAGCCGGGGCATCCTGCGGGCGCGGGAGTTCTCGCCTTATTCTGCAGGGGTGCCGCGGGGCGTGCTGCCGTCGAGCAGCGCCTTCAAGTCGGCGCGGGCGGCACGGGCGGCGCGGGTGATCTGGGGTTCGGTGAACTCCTCGCGCGTGGCCATCCAGTGGCGGATACGGTTTACCGTCTTAACGCCGGAGAGCGCCGAGAGCGGCACCGCCAGCACCAATGATAGCGCGATAGGCGCCAGCCACAGCGAGACGGTGCTGGTCAGGATCCCGGCCCAGAGCGCAACGCCGCTGACGGTTTCCAGCGCGTGGCAGGTCACAAGGGTGCGCAAGGAATAACTGCCGCCGTCACGCGCCTGCGGTGCCCAGCCGCGCTGCAGGCCAAGGGCGGTGCGGAACACCGCGATCATCTGCTGCACCATCAGGATCGGGGCGTAGAGGATGGCCAGTAGCACCTCGGACAGGAAGGACAGCACGAAATGCACCGGGCCGCCGTATTCGGAAAACCGGCTGCCGGTCAGCGGCAGTGCCGCCGCGGCCAGCATCTTGGGCGCCAGCAGCATGGCGTAGATCAGGATGATCACCAGCACATGCTTGGGCTCGGACATGTCGGGCCAGCTGGGGCGGAAGGGATTGGCCTCGCTGAAGTAGCTGATCACCGAGGCTTCCTCGCTGCGGCCGATCACGGCCCAGAGCACCAGCAGCGCAAACCAGACCGGCGCCATCAGGTAGCCGATCGCACCGGCAAACAGGTGGAAGCGGGAGATCGCGCGGAAGCCCTTGGCGTGCAGCAGATTGAGGTGCTGCAGGTTACCCTGGCACCAGCGGCGGTCGCGCAGGATGTGGTCGATCAGGGTGGCGGGGGTTTCCTCGTAAGAGCCGCGGATGCGGGGCAGGAAGCGCACCGACCAGCCGGCCCGGCGCAACAGGCCTGCCTCGACGAAATCATGGCTCATGATCAGCTTTTCGCCGCCGCCGAAGCGCGAGCGCAAGAGTGGCAGGCCCGCACAGGCGGCAAAGGCGCGGGTGCGGATGATGGCGTTATGGCCCCAATAGTTGCCCTCGTGGCCGGCCCAGCGGGCCAGGCCCTCGGCCAGGGCGAGGCCGTAGACGCCATTGGCGAACTGCTGCATCCGGCCAAAGACCGATTGCGCGCCGATCAGTTGCGGGTAGCTCTGGATCAGGCCGGCGCCGGGATCGCGGGCCAGCGCATCGGCCAGCCGGGCAATGGCGCGGCCGGTCATCAGGCTGTCGGCGTCCAGCACCAGCATCGCCGCATACCCCGCGCCCCAGCGGCGCACCCAGTCGGCGATATTGCCAACCTTGCGGCCCTCATTGTCGGCGCGGCGGCGGTAGTAAAGCTCGGTGCCTTCGGGCAGCATGCTGCGCAGCGCCTCGACGCTGGCGCGCTCCTGCGCGGCAATGGCATCGTCACGGGTGTCCGAGAGGATGAACATCGCGTATTCATGCAGCCCGCCGCGGCCGTGAAGTTCCTGCAGCATGGTCTGGGCGTTACCCAGCACGTACCAGGGCACCTCGTTGTAGACCGGCATCAGGAGCGCCACCTTCATCGGGCGGGCAGCGCCGCGGGCAGCGGTGCGCTCGCGGCGCGACAGGCCGTAAAGGCCCAGCAGCACGGTAGAGACGGTGAAGGCGATCCAGAAGAAGTTGAAGGCAATCAGCGCCAGCAGGATCATCTCCAGCACTGAGAAACCGCCATCGGTGAACCAGCCGCCCATCACCCAGGTGAGAACACCGGTTGCGGCCATCGCGGGCGAAAACGCCAGCAGGCGCCACAGCGCCACCTGGCGCGGTGCGGCGCCGCCGGGGGCCTCTGCATCGCGGAAGTCCTTGCTGAAGTCCTGTTCCGGCATTGCCAGAGGCTGTTCCGGGGGCATCAGATCACATGCAGTCATGCGGTCCACCTGTAAAGCCAGACCTCGGAAGCGGGGCTGCCATCCTTCCTGAGCTGGGCGCGAAGTTCAACGTGATCCCGGTCGCCGGGATCGAAATAGAAGGCAAGCCGCAGGCCGCCGGTTTCCGGATTGCGCTGCAGCACGCCATCGGTTGTCGCCACATGGGGAGAGTGGATGTGGACGTCAAGAGCGTCGGGGCCGTCTTCGAACAGCGGATGCGCGTCAAAGTCGATGGTGATGATCCGGCCTGCGCCGCCGAAGATCCGCTCGCCCTCGGCGGTGTCGATCACGCGCGGCATCGGCAGCACCGGCTCCTCGCCCCAGGTGAGGCGGTAGTTCAGGCTGATCTCCGACCCGGCGGCATAGGGTTCGCGCGGGCGCCAGTAGGCGACGATGTTGTCGTAGATTTCCTTGTCCGCCGGGATTTCCACCAGGGTGACGGCCCCTTTGCCCCAGTCTTCCTTGGGTTCCACCCAGAGGCAGGGGCGGTTGTGATAGAAGGCTTCGAGGTCGTTGAAGTCCGACAGTTTGCGCGAACGCTGCATCAGGCCGAAGCCGCGCGGGTTGTCGTCCACGAAGGAGGACACCTGCAGGCGTTTCGGGTTGGCCAGCGGCCGCCACAGGGTTTCGCCATTGCCATTGAGAACCAGGAGGCCGTCGGTGTCATGCACTGCAGGGCGGAAATCGTCGAAACGGTGGCGGTTGGTGGCGTCAAACAGGAACATCGAGGTAAGCGGCGCCAGGCCTGCGTGGGGCAGTTCCTCGCGCGCGAAGAGGGTGGCCTCCACATCCATCACCGTGCTGCTGCCGGGGGTGACGGAGAAACTGTAGGCGCCAGTGACCGAGGGCGAATCCATCAGCGCATGAACCACCATGTGGCGCTGGCCGGGGGCGGGGGCCTCCAGCCAGAATTCGATGAACTCCGGAAACTCCTCGCCTTCGGGGTCGGCAGTCCTGAGGGCCAGGCCGCGGGCCGATTGCCCATAGGCGTTGCCGATGCCGATAGCACGGAAATAGCTGGCGCCCTGGAACACACAGAACTCGGTCTTCTTGGTAGGGTCATCCAGATCGGTGCGCAGGCGCAGGCCGGAATAGCCCAGGTGGCCGTCGGTGGTGAGGTCCGGTGCCTTTTCGTTCTTGTCGAACAGGTTGATGTCAAACGGGACATGTTCGGCCATGCCGTCCGTCACCGTGTTGATCTGGATCGCGCGCGGGAAGTAGAGGCCCGGCAGGAAGAAGTCGACGTTATAGCTGCGGTCCGTCTTGGACCACAGGGCGTCTTTGGTGCGGAACCAGCGGGCCTTGTAGTCGTCGTAGGACTGATCCAGCCAGTCCTGCGGCACCGCCGGGCGTTCGGCATAGGGTTTGGCAGCAAGCGCGCGGGCCTTTTCGATCACCAGGCTGCGGGAAAACGGCATGGCTTCACTGGCCATCCCAGGCAGTGCGGACAGGGCGGTGCTGCCCAGGGCAGCGGCCAGGAAGCTACGGCGGGTAAAAGAGCTCATTTCTTGGCTCTCCAGGGCTGAGACTTGAACCAGGCGGCGCCATAAGCGCAACCAATGATTAAGAAAAATCCAAACAGATTTGCGAATGCCGTGGTCATAACCGCGCGGTCGGTCTGGTCAAGCGCAAAGCCGATGAACCGGGCCAGCGCCATTGAGAAAACGAACACCGCAAGCGATTGCTGGCCGACTTTGGTGATGATTTTCAGCAGCACTTCCCAGATGCGCGCCGCGGTGGAGGAGCCCGACGCGATCAGCCGTTTGCCGCCCTCGCCGGCTGCCACCCAGCCGAGATAAGCCAGCGCCAGGAAGTGGGTGTAGCGCAGCAGGCCGAAGTCGGTCTTTTCGCGCCACTCGCCAATGGCATCGCGGCCCGGCTTGATCAGGTCGGCAAGTTCGGGGCTGGCGGCCTTGACCCAGGTGAAAACCTTCCAGGAGCCATAAGGCGCCGACAGGATCAGGAACGCGGCGGCAAGCACGATCAACGTCTTGGAGACCGGCGGTTTCGGCAGCCAGCCCTTCATGAAGGCAAAGCCGGTGAAGAACAAAAGCTGCCAGCCGAAGGGGTTGAAGAACCACTCGCGCTCCGACCATGGCTCGGCAGGCAGCGACAACCCGTCGGGGCCAAGGCCGATGATATAGGGGTTGGCGGTCAGCCAGATCAGCACAGAGGCCATGCCGACAGCCCAAAGGCCCGCCTTTTCCAGCCCCATCATCAAGGGCATCAGCATCAGCACAACTAGGTACATCGGCAGGATGTCAAAGTAATTCGGCACATAGGTGAGGGTGAACAGCCCCACCAGCTGGGTCATCGGATCCTTGAAGAAATGGCCGAGGTTCAGCGAGTTCACATAGCTCTTCTCAAACCCGCCATAGAGGTCGATGGCCGCCATCGAAACGGCGATGAAGACAAACAGCCCGATATGGGCCCAGAACACCTGCCAGCAGCGGAACAGCACCCGGGCAGTGCCCAGCCACCAGCCGCGGCGGGCAAAGGAGCCGCCAAACGCAATCGCCGAGGCCATGCCCGAGCAAAACACAAAGATCTCGGTTGCGTCGGAGAACCCGAAACGCGCGGGGATCCAGCCGGTCCAGCGGTTGCCCGGGATATGGGCAATCAGGATAATGAACATGGCAATGCCGCGGTAGAAGTCGAGCCGCGGGTCGCGCACGCGCGGCTGCGCCGATTGCGGCGGCGGCGCGGCCCGGTTGGCGGCGCCTTGGTCTGTCTGTTGCCCGGGGAAGGGCGCAACGCTGGACATGTGAGTGGTCGTCCTTGAGGTCTTATTCGGCGGGAACGCTGGCAGCGCCGGAGGTGTCCCGCGCTTCGGCGATCAGAGTGCGGCGGGCCAGGGCGTAATTGTCCTCGGCGCCGCCGCGTTTGCTGCGGCGGTCATCCAGGATTGCCTCGACCGCGTCAAGCTGTCCTGCACGCAGGCCCGCATCAATGGTAATGCGTTCAAAAACATCGCGTTGGGCGTGGCTGCCGCCGGCCAGCTGCATGCTGCTGCGGGCGGCGGACAGATGGGTGAACGCGGATTTGTAGTTGCCTTCACCAAAGGCCTCCAGCCCATCGGCGGCGGCGCAGCCGGGGGTGCCCATGCGCTCGCAGGCTTCCGAGCCGCCCTTTTCGGCGTCGGCATGGATGCGCTGCACCATCTTGTGGGCGTCTTCCTTGCGGTGGCCGGTCAGGGCCAGGAGGTAATGAAGATCGGCAAAGATCAGGCTGCCGTCCTCGGTCCGGTTGGCGCAGAGGTCCGACAGCTCCTCCCAGCGGTTGCCCACTTCGACGCCCTCCAGCTCCAGCCGGACCAAGAGCGAGGTGGCGTTGGAGATGTCGCGGTAGTCGTCGGTTTTGTCTTTGCGCACCTCAGTATCATAAAGCGCGACGGCCTCGTCCATCTGGCCCAGGTCCAGGTGCATGAGCGCCTTGTGCCACCAGACGTGGTAACGGAAGTTGTTGCAATGGGCCCAGGCTTCTTCGCGGCCATGCAGCCACTCAAGCCCTGATTTTGCATTGCCGGTCATGTCGTGCACATGCGCCACGGCGTGCAGGCCCCAGGCATCATCCGGTGCCATCCACAGCGCTTGGCGGCCGGCATTGGCGGCGCGTTCGTAATCGCCGGTTTCCTCCAGTGCAAAGGAGTGGCAGCCCAGCAGGTAGCCGCGGCCCGCGTGGTTCGGCGCATAGGCCGGCATCACCCGTTCGATCGAAGCGCGCATGCCCTCAGGGTCGCCCATGATGAAACGGATGCCATGGCTGAGTTTCATGGCCAGCGTGTCCTGCGGGAAGACGTCCAGAACTTCCTCCATCCGGCGGATCGCCAGGCTGGGGCGGCCCGCAAGCCAGTTTTCCAGCGCGTCAACATATTTGCGCTCGCGCGGCAGGGCACCTTCGTAGAACGCCTTGGCATCGCGCAGCGCGTCCTGCGCGGTGGGCAGCAGCTCCCGGCGGCCCAGCATCAAGAGCGACAGCCCCTTGATCGCATGGGCCAGGGCAAACTCCGGCGCCGCCGCCAGCACCGCGCCGAGGTGGTCGGCGGTCACGGCTGCATGGGCCAGAACTCCCAGCTGCACGGCATTCCAATCCTGCAGGGCTGCTGCATCGGTCAGGCTGCTGTCTTGGCCGAAGATATCATGCGTCATGGGAGTCCAATCTTTGTTCTCGAATTGAAAAGCGGTTTCCGTGTCCTGCTGAAGATTAGATCATCAGATTGGTGCCGGCGAACCCCGCTCGCGCTTTGGTGATGGCCTGTGTGTGTTTGGCTGTAAATTTCGCCGGATGTGTAAGATTTCCGTCGAAATTCCTGCAACAGGAATGGTTAAGGGGCGGCGAAACCACCGCCGGTTTGGCGGTGATTTGCCGGAAACTGTAACACTTGGCGGAAAACTGCCGTGTTTTGGGGGCTTAGCCGGTCTCGAACGGGGCATCCGCGCCCAGAATCTCTTCCGTTCCTTCGCCGCAGCGGGGCGGGGCGTGCCGGTATGTTACAGGCGTGCGGGAGAAATTCAGCGGATTGCCCAGCAGTTTCACCGGGCCTGCCGCGGTTTCCATCGGAATGGACATCTCGCGGGCTGCGACCTGACCGGTGGCAAACAGAGTTTCCAGGTTCTGCACCGGCCCGGCGGGCACCTTGCGGGCCTCCATCGCCGCCAGCACCTCATCCGTCGTATAGCGCTGCACGGTGGGGATGAGGACGGCGTTCAGCGCGTCGCGGTTCTGCAGACGGGCCGGGTTGGTGGCAAAGCGGGGATCTTCGGCGAGGCCTTCGAGTTTCAGGAACTCCATAAAGCGCTGGAACTGGCTGTCGTTGCCCACCGCCAGGATCACATGGCCTTCGGAGGTCTCATAAACGCCATAGGGCATGATGCTGGGGTGCTCATTGCCGCGGCGTTTGGGGATGTTGCCGGTGTTCAGATAAGCCACGCCTTCGTTGATCAGCCAGGCGATCTGTGCGTCGACCAGGGCGAGGTCGATCTGCTGGCCTTCGCCGGTTTTCTCGCGGTGATGCAGGGCGCTGAGGATTCCGATGCAGGCATACATGCCGCACATGACGTCAGCAATGCCGACGCCTGCCTTCATCGGCTGGCCGTCGGGTTCGCCGGTCAGCGACATGATGCCGCCAAAGCCCTGCGCCATGATGTCATAGCCGGGCTTGTGGCTGTTGGGGCCGGTCTGGCCATAGCCGGAGATCGAGCAGTAGATCAGGCCCGGCAGATCATCCTTGAGGCTGGCATAGTCCAGCCCGTATTTCGCCAGCCCGCCGGGTTTGAAATTCTCGATCAGAATGTCAGCCTCTGCCGCCAGGCGGCGGATGGCCTGCTGGCCGTCTTCTGTCGCGATGTCGATGGCAACCGAGCGTTTGTTGCGGTTGGCCGACATGAAATAGGCCGAGAGATCGGATTGCTGCCCTTCGGCATCCACCACATAGGGCGGCCCCCATTGGCGGGTGTCATCGCCGCCGGTCTTGGGGTTTTCCACTTTGATCACCGTGGCGCCGAGATCGCCCAAAAGCTGGGTGCAGGTCGGGCCGGCCAGGATGCGCGAAAGGTCCAGAACCTTGACGCCCTGCAGCGCGCCATGGGGGAGAAGATCAGATCCGGCCATCGTAGCCTCCGCGGTCGATCACTGCTGAAATGACGGTGAATTTTTCCGCTGCCATTGCATTCTGCAGGGCGGCGCGCAGTTTGCTGCGGCTGGTGACAGTCACCCCATTGCCGCCGAACGCCCGGCCCATGGCGGCAAAGTCATGCTCGGCAAAGTCGACGCCGCCGTTGGACAGCTGGCGCTGGCGCTGCTTGAGTTCGATCAGGGCGAGACTGGCATCGGCGAAGACCACGAATATGGGTGCCACGCCCAGTTCGGCGGCGGTGGACAACTCGCCCGCCACCATCAGGAAGCCGGCATCACCCGAGAAGCTGACCACGGGCCGCTCCGGCTGCGCCAGCTTGCGCCCGATCGCCATCGGCACCGCACATCCCATGGTGCACAGCGCCGAGGACTGGATCAGTCCGCGCGGCTCGGAACAGTCCCACATCTGGCTCAGCAGGATCCGGTGGGCGCCGCTGTCGGCGGTGGCGAGGGTTTCCGGGGGCAGGGTGGCGCGGCATTCGGCGATGACGCCAGCCGGGCCCCAATCGTCATCCTGCGGGAAGGCTTCTGCGAGTGCGGACTTCACTTGCGCCGGGCGGCCATTGGTCCAAGTTTCGCGCGGCGCCGTGCCAGCAGAGAGAGCGTCCAGTGTCGGTGCAATGGCGGTCAGGAAGTTCAACCCCGCCTGATGCATGTAGTGGGTATTGGCTTCGGGTGCGATGTCGATGACGTTCTGCGTCTTCACGTCCCAGACATTGCGCCAGCCCGGGCGCATCTCGATCGGGTCATAGCCGATAGAGAGCACCAGATCGGCCTCCTGCACCAAGGGCAGCAGGTGCTTGTCGGCCAGAGGCGACAGGCCTGCGCCGCCAAGGCATAAGGGGTGGTTTTCGGGGATGATGCCCTTGGCCTTGTAGCTGGTGACGAAAGGGATCTGGTGTTTCTCAACAAAGGCGCGGATGGCGCTGCCAGCATTTTCCTGCAGCGCATCGAGGCCGATCACCGCCACCGGTTGCGCGGAGGCAGCCAGCCATGAGCGCGCCTGCGCCAGTGCCTTACCGCTTGGCGCGCTGGCGCTTGCAGGCGCACGGCGGACGCCACGCTCCCTGGCCGGCGCATCTGCAGTGGAGATCGGCACGTCAATATGCACCGGTCCATTGCGCGGTTCGGTCGCGATGGCAACCGCCTTGTCGGCGATCAGATCCGCGGCTTCTGCATCCAGCCGGAAGGTGGCCTTGGTGATCGGGGTGAACACCGCACGGTGGTCGAGCACCTGGTGGGTATAGCTCTGCTCCTCGGCGGCGTCGACGCAGCCAGTCAGCACCAGCATCGGTACCCGGTCCTGGTGGGCATTGGCGACCACGTTGATGCCATTCAGCGCGCCGGGGCCGAGGGTTGCGACCAGAATAACCGGCGCGCCGTCAGCATGGTGCACGCCTTCGCCGATGAACCCTGCGCAGTTTTCATGCTTGGCCAGGTGGAACGTGATGCCCGCCTTGGTCAGGGCATCCACCAGGGTCAGAACCTCGCCGCCGGGCATTCCGAAGGCATGCCGGCAGCCTGCCTCGTATAGCCGCCGGGCCAGTACATCTGCCGCGCGAAGGGTCTCTGTCATCTTGTCCGTCCAATCCGTTGATTTGCCGCCAGATTGCCGAGGCTGCGCGCGCGTGCAAGCCCGCTCACGCCAGTGTGAGAAATGCTGCGGCGGAATTTGGCGCATTTCATTCGCCTAGCCTGTGGCGGGGGTATGGCTGACCAGAATGAAGCCAAGGGTTTGGGCGGGGCCTGCTATTCTTGCGCCCGCCGAGCGATCTGCGCGAAGCGGCGGTCGAGCAGGCCTGCAAGGTCAGCCAGTTCAGGACCGCCTTCATCTGCGTAGGGCGCAAAGACATGGGAGGGCAGCTTGTAGGACAGCGTGGCGCTGCCGTCTTGTTCCTCAGTCACATACATGCGCACCGGAGCCTCGATCATCGCCGCGGTGGACAGCGCCAGGATCTTCACCGCGAAGTCGTTGTTAAAGAGACCGATTACACGGTTGCCGGGGATGGTGATGCCGCGGGCGGCGGCAGCGCCGGTGGGGCCTGCCTGAGTGACGACGCCCAGGCCTTCGGCCTTGGCGGCGGCTTTGACATCGGCGATCAGCTGCTCAAACGGTTTTTCCGTTTCATGCACGGCCCAGCCGTCCCGCGCTGCAATGCTGCCCGCTGAGGCGGCTGAGGCTGCGAGGACTAAGGCGGCTGTCAGGCGTTTGAATGGCATGGGCGTCTCCGTCGGACATGGTTCAACATCTACGGCAAAGCGGCAGGACGGCGGCTCACAATTGCGTGCGGCAGGCGGCAGGCTGCCCGGCAGGGCTGAAACCTGCGCGCGGCCCGGACGGGGCGCGCTCCGCTTGGTTGCAGCGGATTTCAGGAGCGGGCTGCGATTTTGCCGCCGCCCTGTTTCGTCACTGCCACCACCGCAGGACGCGGCGGCAACGCAGGATCGAAATCCGGCCAGCGGGTGGCGGGGTCCTCGAAGGTGGAGGCGCGTTCGAACCCCTTCAGGCTTGTGGTGCCGTCGGTGCCGGGGTGCTGCACCGCGAGGAACAGGGTTTCATTGTCCGGGGTGAAATACGGACCGCAAAGCTCTGCGCCCACAGGGCAACGGAAGAAAAGCTTGGAGTGGCCGCGCAGGGCGCCTTCGGTTTCCATGCCGTAGAGTCCGTCGGCTTTGCCAGTCTTGTCCCACTTGCGGCCCTGATCGGTGGCGACCCACAGACGGCCCGCGGCGTCGATAGTGCAATTATCGGGAGAGCTGAACCAGCCGTTTTCCGAGGTTTCCGGGTTCCATCGGGCCCCCACGGCGGCGACTTCGGGGTCGCCGCATTGCACCAGGATGGACCAGCGGCCTTGGCGGGCAGCATGGTCGCCGCTGTCTTCCTTGAGTTCGATGATATGGCCGAAGTCCGACCTGGCCCGGGGGTTGGCGGCGTCGGTCTGGCCCGCACGCCGTTTGGAGTTGTTGGTGAGCATCACATAGGCGGTGCCGTCGCCGCGCGGCGAGAGGTCTTCGGGGCGGTCCATTGGGGTTGCCCCAAGCGCATCGGCGGCCAGGCGGGCGTCAATCAGCACATCCGCCTGGCTGGCAAAGCCGTTTTCCGCCGTGAGCGGACCCTGGCCATGCACCAGCGGCAGCCAGTCGTGGCTGCCGTCGCTGTTGAAGCGGGCTGCAAAAAGCGTGCCGTCGCGCAGCAGGCCTGCGTTGGCGGCCGGGTCCTCTGTCACCACGCCGGCTGACACAAATTTGTAGACGTATTCGAACCGGGCATCGTCGCCCATATAGACAACCAGATGCCCCGTCTTAGACACCGTAGTCTCCGCACCCTCATGCGCGAAGCGGCCGAGGGCAGTGCGCTTGACCGGGACCGAGAGCGGGTCCATGGGATCGACCTCAATCACCCAGCCGAAGCGGTTGACCTCATTGGGGACTTTGTCGATGTTGAAACGCTGGTGGTATTTGCCCCAGGCGTACCACATTGAAGGAATATTATAGCGGGCCATCTGTGCGGCTTCAGCCTGGCCGGACAGATCCGGTTCGCCTTCGGCGTCCAGCCGGTCTGTCCAGAAGTATCCGTGGAAGTTCTCCTCTGCCATCAGCCAGGTGCCCCATGGGGTCATGCCGCCGGCGCAATTGTTCAGGGTGCCGATGACCTCATGTCCGCCGGGGTCGGCGCTGGTCTGCATCCGCGGGTGGCCTGCAGCGGGGCCATCAACAGCCATCACCGTGTCCAGCGGCGAGATGCGGCGATTCAGCTTGCCGTTCCGCACAACTGCCCATTTGCCGTCCGGGTTCCGGGTGATCTCGACCACGGAACCGCCGTGGGCGGCCATTTCGATCTCGGCCAGCTCCCGGGTCATTCCGGCAAATCCCGCCATGTCCTGGCGGCCGAGGCCGGGGAACATGACCTCTTCATTGGTGTATTCGTGGTTCACGCATAACAGGCCGCGGGTGCCTTCGGCGTTCAGGGGCAGGAAACCCACATAGTCGTTGTTATAACCGAACTGCTGCAGCTGGGCCGCGGCGCTCTGGTTCCTTACGTCGAACGCCGGCGCCCCGGGGAGGACCGGGTCGCCCCAGCGCAGGAGGATGTCTGCGTCATAGCCGCCGGCGACATGATGGGCTTCGTCAACGCCCCAATCCAGCTCGTCAAAAACATAGCGGCTTTGGGCGGCCGCGGCGCCGGCCGGGCGCGGTGCGGCCAGAGTTGCGGCCAGGGGAGAGGCGCCGAACAGGGCTGCCGCAGCAGAGGTGCCCAGCAGCCCGGTCAGAACGCCCCGGCGGTTGTAGCGGGCGGCGATGATCCCGCCGATGGCTCTGTCCGCGTTGGGATTGACCGGGATGTCGTCTGCGGCCTCAAAGGCTTCGGCCTTGTTGCCGGTTCGCAGGTCTCTAATGATCTGTTTGCGGTTCGAGGTCAAAGCGGTCTCCGGTGCGGGGATTGGCCTGGCTAAGTCGGGGGCAGCGTTGCCCGCAAAGTTAAGAGCGGCGAGTAACTAATTCGCAACCCTAGTGAAAAGTGCGCGGGATGCCAGAATTTTCCTGCCGCCGGGCCACCCGGCTTGCGTCCGCTGAAGTCTGCTGGTTACTCCGCCGGGCGGAAGCCCTCAATCAACTGGCGCAGGCCGATGGCGGCGCCGGCGAAGATTGCCAGCATGGTAACGGGGGCAGAGACTGCAAGCAGAGAAAAGGCACTGAGGCCCTGGCCGACGGTGCAGCCCATGGCAATCACCGCGCCGGCGCCCATGATCGCGGCGCCGATGATCTGGCGGCGCAGTTCGCGCGGGTCCTCGCAGGCCTCCCAGCGGAAATGCCCCTTGATCAGCGAGCCGGTGAAGGCGCCGGTCCAGACCCCGGCGATGGAGCCGACGGCAAAGGACAGCGGACGCAAAGAGCCGGTCATGGTCCAGAGGATGGTCTCACCCAGGGGGGCGGAGAAGGAGTGCGAGACCACCGGCAGCGCCTCGAACCCTTCGGCGTTGACGTAAGTGGTGCCGGCCCAGCCGGAGGTGACGGCAAGCCCTACGATGGCCGACCAGAACAGGGCCTGTCTGTCCCTGCGGATTTCTGCGCTGGCCAGCGCGGCGATCAGGATCAGAACGCCGGCAGTGACGCCGATGGCGGCCAGCGGCAGGCCGCTCCAGGCAGTGGCGTAATGGGCCAGTCCCGGCGGGATGTCGGTGGTGACGTCCTGCTGTTCGAAGAAATAGTTCCGCAAGGGGGCGAGGGGGCCTGCCAGCACCACATAGGTGGAGACGCCCATCACCAGCACAATCACAAAGCTGCGCAGGTCGCCGCCGCCGAGGCGGGCAATGGCGCCGTAGCCGCAGTTGCCGCTGAGCGCCATGCCGTAGCCGAACATCAGCCCGCCCAGGATGGACGCGGCGGGCATCCAGCGGATCGAGAGATAGAAAGACTGGCTGGCATCCACCAGCCCCAGGCCGACTAGCGCGAAGCTGGCGGTGACGGCCACGCCGATGGCCACGCCCCACATCCGCATCCGCAGAGAGGAGCCGCCGTAGAGCAGGTCTTCGATAGCGCCCAATGTGCAAAACCGCCCCAGCCGCGCGGCGAGCCCCAGCAGAACACCGCCCAGCAGCCCGAAACAGGCGGCTATCTGATGTTCTGTCAGGAGGTCAAACATTCAAAAAGGTTCAGCTGCCGTCGTTGCAGAACAGGTCATAGACCGTTTCCAGCATCCGGCGGGGTTTGTCGTCTGCCAGACGGTAGTAGATCGCCTTGCCCTCGCGGCGGGGAATGACCAGCCCTTCGAGCCGCAGGCGGGAAAGCTGCTGTGAGACGGCGGCCTGGCGGGCGGACAAAAGCTCCTCCAGCTCAGTAACTGATTTCTCGCCCGAAACCAGGTGGCAGAGGATCATCAAACGGCCCTCGTGGCTGATCGCCTTGAGGAAATTGGAGGCCTTGGTCGCGTTTTCGACCATCTTGTCCATTTCTGCCGGATCCATGTCCGCGGAAAACTGCGGTAGTGCCATCTGCCGTCTCCTGGGCGGCGCACGGGCGCCGCTCTCTTCTTTTCTTGCCCAGACCGGTTTGTTCTGCCGAGGCGGTCAGCTGCCGCCTTGAGTGTGCGTATTATCAACAAACCCTGTATGGGCGGTTAGCAAATCTGCCAGCAAAGGCCAAAAGAAATCTTCGCCGGGGTAGCCTTCGAGCCGGGCCTGTTCCTTGCCGTCCTCGACCACCAGGAAGGTGGGGGTGAACATGACCCGGCGCGCGACCAGCAGATCATCGGGCAAGGCGCGCAGGTCGACCCGGCGCAGCGGGGCGTGTTTGCCCTCGGCCGTCTTGGGGTATATCGGCGCGATCTCCTCATTCCAGCGGGCGCACCATTCGCATCCTGCCTGTTCGACCATCACCAGTTCCGCCGCCCAGGCGGGCAGAGCAGTCAGGGTCAGGGCTGCGGCGGCAGCCAGTTGCCGGATTGCGTGCATATGTGTCATTCCACCTGTTGACGGCTTTACCTGATACAACGTAATTCGAATATGTGAATGACACAAGCCGGGCCCGGATAACGTTCGCGTGGGCCAGCTGGGGGGGACATGCTGGAAATTACCCTGTTTGGCGCCTTGTTCGCAGGTTTGCTGAGCTTTTTCAGCCCCTGTATTCTGCCGATGGTGCCGTTTTACCTGTCATACATGGGCGGGCTGTCGATGGCAGAGCTGCGCGGCGACGGGGCGATTGCCGCGGGCGCGCAGCGGCGGCTGCTGGTGTCGGCCTGCTGTTTTGCCGCCGGGGTGACCACGGTGTTCATGCTGATGGGCATGGGAGCGACAGCGCTGGGGCAGCTGTTCGGCCAGTATCTGGAGGTGCTGTCCTATGGTGCGGCGGCGCTGCTGCTGCTGTTCGGGCTGCATTTCCTGGGTGTTGTGAAAATCCCGCTGCTGTACCGCGAGGCGCGCATGGAGAGCCGCGCGGAGCCTTCGACAGTGCTGGGGGCCTATCTGACGGGGCTGGCCTTTGGCTTTGGCTGGACGCCCTGCGTGGGGCCTGCGCTGGCGTCGATCCTGATGATCGCCTCGGGCATGGGGGACATCTGGCGGGGCGGAGTGCTGTTGCTGGTCTACGGGCTGGGGATGACGGCGCCTTTTGTGGTGGCGGCGCTGTTTGCCGGGCCTTTCCTGGGGTGGGTGGCGCGGCACCGCGCGGCCTTTGCCTGGGTCGAGAAGGGCATGGGCGCGATGCTGGTGCTGTTTGCGGTGCTGATTGCTACCGGCGGTGTGCGGCTGATCGCCGAGGCGATGATCCGCTGGGTGCCGGGGTTCAGCTCAATCGGATAAATGAAATGTGGAGGCCAACATGCTGAGAAGCCTTGCGAAAGTGTTAATGGTGGCGGTGCTGGCCGTGCCCCTGGCTGCCCCGCTGCCGGCGGCAGAACTGGGGGATGACGGGCTGCACAAGACAGCCTGGATGCGGGAGACCTTCAAAGACCTGCGCGAGGATCTGGAAGAGGCCAATGGCGAGGGTAAACGGCTGGCGCTGATCTTTGAACAGCGCGGCTGTATCTATTGCACCAAGATGCATGAGGAGACCTTTCCCCGGCCGGAAATCAGCCGGTACATTGAGGAGAATTTCTTTGTCGTGCAGCTGAACCTCTATGGCGATGTGGAGGTCACTGACTTTGACGGCGCGGCGCTGCCGGAAAAAGAGATGGCGCGCAAATGGGGCGTGCTGTTCACGCCGACGATTCTGTTCCTGCCGGAGGAGGTGAGCGAAAACGTCACAGCTCCCGAAGCGGCGGTGGCGATGATGCCGGGCGCCTTTGGCGCGGGAACCACGCTGGACATGTTTACATGGGTCAATGAAAAGCGCTATGCGCTTGATAACGGAGAGGATTTCCAGCGCTATCATGCGCGGATGATTCAGGAGCGCAATAATGGATCCGCAGACTAGGGGTCTGGCGCACAAAATGCAAAAATTCACAATAATGAATTTGTTGTTGCGTATTGGTCCGGCTGTGGCCTACGGTATGCAGCAGCTAAGCAACCGCACTCAGATGCGGCAGCCATTGGGAGGATACATGAAGCTTACATCTCTGACACTGGCGCTGAGCCTGGCGGGTGCCGCGGCTTGGGCTGGCGAGGTTGCTCCGAAAGCGGTGCAGTATGGCGAATACGGCGAGATTGCCGCCTCGCTGACCGGGGTTGCGGGCGATGCCGCCAGCGGCGCGGTGATTGCAGGCACCAAGTCCAAGGGCAACTGCGTGGCCTGCCATCAGGTGACAGCACTTGCCGATGTGCCGTTCCATGGCGAGATCGGCCCGTCGCTGGACGGTGCAGGCGACCGCTGGAGCGAGGAAGAACTGCGCGGCCTGGTGGCCAATGCCAAGATGACGTTCGAGGGCACCATGATGCCGGCCTTCTACAAGGTCGATGGCTTCACCCGCCCGGGCGACGCCTATACCGGCAAAGCCGGGGCCGAGCCGCTGCCGCCGATCCTGACGGCGCAGGAGATCGAAGATGTGGTCGCGTTCCTGGCGACGCTGAAAGAAGAGTGAGGCACCGGGCGGGGGCATCCCGCGCGCCGCTGCCGAAGTGAATTTATAGGAGAGATATGATGGAGTTCTCACGCCGTGAGACCCTGGCCCTTGGCCTGGGTGCTGCCGTGGTTACCGTGCTGCCGTTCCAGGTGAACGCGGCCGCAGACGACCGGATCGCTGCCTTTACCGGCGGGGCCGATATGGCCGAGGGCGGTGTCACCCTGAACGCGCCTGAGATTGCTGAAAACGGCAACACCGTGCCGATCTCGGTCGAGGCGCCTGGCGCCACCGCAATCCTGGTGCTGGCCACCGGCAACCCGGAGCCGGGTGTGGCGACCTTCAACTTTGGCCCCGGTGCGGCGCAGCAGTCCGCCTCCACCAGGATCCGCCTGGCGGGAACCCAGGACGTGGTTGCGGTTGCCAAGCTGGCCGATGGCTCATTCGCCAAGGCAAGCGCCACCGTCAAGGTTACCATCGGCGGCTGCGGCGGCTGAGCCCGTCCGCCCGTCAAACGGAATTCTTAAGGAGAATTAAAGACATGGCATCCGGTGTTAAACCCCGCGTCAAGGTCCCGAAAACAGCCGCTGCCGGCGATACGGTCACCATCAAGACCCTGATCAGCCACAAGATGGAAAGCGGCCAGCGCAAGGATAAAGAGGGCAATCTGATCCCGCGCTCGATCATCAACCGCTTCACCTGCGCCTTCAATGGCGAGACGGTGCTGGACGTCGCGATGGAGCCCGCGATCTCCACCAACCCTTATTTCGAGTTCGACGCTGTCGTGCCGGAAGCCGGTGAATTTGTCTTCACCTGGTATGACGACGACGGCTCGGTCTACGACACCAAGAAGAAAATCGCCATCGGCTGATCCGTTCCGGATCTCAGGCACGCGTCCTGTCCGGTGTGATCCGGGCAGGGCAGGCACCCAAGGGAGGACAGGGAATGAACAAAAAGGCAATCACAGCAATTGCCGCTGTGCTGGCGCTGCCTATGGCGGCAGGTGCAGGCCCCGATGACGACAAGCTGGTGGTCAACGAGGAAATCGAGATGGTCACCAAAGCCGCCGCGCCTGCGCATATCGCGGATGCGGTTGATGAGATTATGTCGGGCTGGCACTTCCGCAAGGATGAAACCCAGGCCCTGCAGATGGACGACTTTGAAAATCCGGCAATGATCTTTGTCGATCAGGCTCTGGATGCTTGGAACACTGTCGAAGGCTCCGAGGGCAAATCCTGCGCTTCCTGCCACGATGATGTCGAGGAAAGCATGAAAGGCGTGCGTGCTGTCTATCCCAAGTGGAGCGACGCCGCCGGCGAGGTCCGCACCCTGAACATGCAGATCAACGACTGCCGCGAAAACCAGATGGGCGCCGAGAAGTGGAAATACTCCGGCGGCAAGATGGCCGCGATGGAGGCTTTGATTTCGGTCCAGTCCCGCGGGATGCCGGTGAACGTGGCTATCGACGGCCCGGCCCAGTCCACCTGGGAGAAGGGTAAGGAAATGTACTACACCCGCACCGGCCAGCTGGAGCTGTCCTGCGCGAACTGCCATGAGGACAATTATGGCAACATGATCCGCGCCGACCACCTGAGCCAGGGCCATATCAACGGCTTCCCGGTGTACCGCTTGAAGAACACCAAGCTGAACACTGCCCATGCGCGCTTTAAGGGCTGCGTGCGCGATACCCGGGCTGAGACCTACAAGCCGGGTTCGGCGGACTTCGTCGCACTGGAGCTCTATGTCGCGTCGCGCGGCAACGGGCTGTCGGTCGAAGCGCCTTCCGTCCGCAACTGATCTTTGCGCCCCGCGCCTGTTGCCAGGTGCGGGGCGTGTCTCTTTTGAAACATTCATTTGTGCGAATATGTCGCGCAAGCACACAGGATACCGGTACACATGATCTCGCGCCGCGATTTTCTGCAGGTTTCCATGGCGGCATCCGCCATGGTGGGGGCGTCAGGCTTTGGCAATTGGGCGCGGCTGGCTGCGCAGCAGTCATTGACCCAGGACCAGCTCTTGGAGTTTGACACCTTTGGCAATATCAGCCTGATCCATGTGACGGATATTCATGGGCAATTGAAGCCGATCTATTTCCGCGAGCCGTCGATCAATCTGGGTGTCGGCGGCAACAAGGGGTATGTGCCGCATATCACCGGCGCCGACTTCCGTAAGGCTTATGGCATCGCAGACGGCAGCCCCTCGGCCTATGCGCTGACCTATGATGATTTCTCGTCGCTGGCGAAGGGGTATGGACGTGTCGGCGGGCTGGACCGGATGGCCACCATCATCAATGCGATCCGCGCCGACCGCCCCGATGCGCTGCTGTTTGATGGCGGCGACACCTGGCATGGCTCCTACACCTGCCATCACACGGCAGGCCAGGACATGGTCAATGTGATGAACGCGCTGAAGCCGGATGCGATGACCTTCCATTGGGAATTCACGCTGGGGTCCGAGCGGGTCAATGAGATTGTCGAGGGCCTGCCGTTTGCCGCACTTGGGCAGAACATCTTTGATGCTGAATGGGATGAGCCTGCCGAGCTGTTCAAACCCTATAAGTTCTTTGAGCGCGGCGGGGCCAAGGTGGCGGTGATCGGCCAGGCCTTTCCCTATATGCCGATTGCCAACCCGGGCTGGATGTTCCCGGAGTATTCCTTTGGTATCCGTGACGAAAACATGCAGGCCATGGTGGATGAGGTCCGCGCGGCCGGAGCCGACCTGGTGGTGGTCCTCAGCCACAACGGGTTCGACGTTGACAAGAAGATGGCGGGCAAGGTGCAGGGCATCGACGTTATCCTGTCGGGCCACACCCATGACGCGCTGCCGGAGCCGGTGCTGGTGGGCAAGACCCATATCATCGCGTCGGGTTCCAACGGCAAATTTGTCTCCCGCGTGGACCTGGATGTGCGCGACGGCCAGCTGATGGGGCTGCGGCACAAGCTGATCCCGGTGTTCTCGGATGTGATCGCGCCGGACCCGGCGGTGGCGCAGCTGATCGAGGCGGAACGCGCACCCTACAAAGCGCAGCTGGAGGAGGTGATCGGCCAGACCGATACGCTGCTGTACCGCCGCGGCAACTTCAACGGCACCTGGGACGACCTGATCTGCGACGCGCTGCTGAGCGAGCGGGAGGCGGATATCGCCATGTCGCCCGGCGTGCGCTGGGGGCCGTCGCTGGTGCCGGGCGACGACATCACGCGTGAGGACATCTGGAACGTGACCTCGATGTCCTACGGGCAGGCCTACCGGTCGGAGATGACCGGCGAGTTCATCAAGGTGATTCTGGAGGATGTGGCCGACAACATCTTCAACCCCGATCCCTATTACCAGCAGGGCGGCGACATGGTGCGGATCGGCGGCATGGGCTACCGGATCGACATCACCAAGCCGCAGGGCGAGCGGATCACGGAAATGACGCTGCTGAAGACTGGCGAAGCGATTGATCCGGCGAAATCCTATGTGGTGGCCGGCTGGGCCAGCGTGAACGAGGGCACCGAGGGGCCGATGATCTGGGATGTGGTCGAGGATCATATCCGCAAGCTTGGCACCGTGACCCTGAACCCGAACACCTCCGTGCAGGTGGCGGGCGCTTAAACAGCGCCCGCTCCGGCGGGGATAAGCTAAAAAATTTTACGCAGTTGAATTCACGAACGTGAATTTATCTATGTGAGGAGGCAATGAGATATGAGTGACGACGCCAAGAGCACGGCGCCCTCGCGCCGCCAGTTCCTGACCGGAGCGGCGGCTGCCGGGGCAGGGGCGGTGGCCGCCGGTGCCGCCAAGGCGGCCACGCCCGATCCGCTGATTACCGAAGTGCAGGAGTGGGCCAGCGGTCTGGGCGAGGGGGTGGATGCCACGCCCTATGGGCTGCCGATCCAGTACGAAAACGATGTGGTGCGCCGCAATGTGGAGTGGCTGACTGCGGACACCATCAGTTCGATCAACTTCACGCCGATCCATGCGCTGGACGGGACGATCACCCCGCAGGGCTGTGCGTTTGAACGGCATCATTCCGGCGCCATCGAGCTGCGCAAGGAAGACTACCGGCTGATGATCAACGGGCTGGTCGAGACGCCGCTGGTGTTCACCTACGAGGACCTGGAGCGCTTCCCGCGCGAGAACCGGGTCTATTTCTGCGAGTGCGCGGCGAATTCCGGTATGGAATGGGCGGGCGCGCAGTTGAACGGAGCGCAGTTCACCCATGGCATGATCCACAATATGGAATACTCCGGGGTCTCGCTGCGGACGCTGCTGCAGGAGGCCGGTGTCAGCCCTGAAGGCAAATGGGTTTATGTGGAGGGCGCGGATGCGTCGTCAAACGGGCGCTCGATCCCGCTGGAGAAGGCGATGGACGATGTGCTGGTCGCCTTCAAAGCCAATGGCGAGGCCCTGCGCAAGGAGCATGGCTATCCGGTGCGGCTGGTAGTGCCGGGCTGGGAAGGCAATATGTGGGTGAAATGGCTGCGCCGGGTTGAGGTCATGGACCAGCCGGTCGAAAGCCGCGAGGAGACCTCGAAATACACCGATACGCTGGCCAATGGCGTCAGCCGCAAATGGACCTGGGAGATGGATGCGAAATCCGTCGTCACCAGCCCCAGCCCGCAGGCGCCGATCAAGCAGGGGCCCGGGCCGCTGGTGATCTCCGGCCTGGCGTGGTCGGGGCGCGGCGCGGTCACGGGTGTGGATGTGTCGCTGGACGGCGGCAAGAGCTGGCAGGAGGCGCGGCTGGCGGCGCCGGGCACGGACAAGGCGCTGACGCGGTTCTATCTGGACATCAATTGGGACGGCTCGGAGATGCTGCTGCAAGCCCGGGCCAAGGATTCCACCGGTTACGTGCAGCCCACCAAGGCGCAGCTGCGCGAGGTGCGGGGGCTGAATTCGATCTATCACAACAACGCCATCCAGACCTGGTGGGTCAAGGCAAATGGGGAGGCGGAAAATGTCGAGGTTTCTTGAAGTGTTGACGATACCCACTGAGGGCAGCGCCCGAGCCTGGGTGGGGGCGAAAGCGCCCTCCCGTGGGGAGGGGCGGGCGCTGCCCGGCCTATCGGCCAGGCGGAACATTGTTGCAGCGGCTGTTTTATCTATGGCGGTTGTCTCGCCCGTTGCCGCGGAGAAATTCGGCCTTGGCCGCCCCGCTTTGCCGGAGGAAATCGCCGCCTGGGATCTGGATGTGGCACCCGACGGCACCGGCCTGCCTGCAGGTTCGGGCGATGTGTTCACCGGCGAGGAGGTCTTTGCCGAAAAATGCGCCGTCTGCCATGGGGACTTTGCCGAGGGCGTCGGCAATTGGCCGAAGCTGGCTGGCGGGCAGGACACTCTGGACCATGATGATCCGCTGAAAACCGTGGGCAGCTACTGGCCGTATCTGTCGACCACCTGGGACTATGTGAACCGCTCGATGCCCTTTGGCGATGCGCAGTCTCTGACCCCGGATGAGGTCTATGCCATCGTGGCATATATCCTCTATTCCAACGATCTGGTGGACGATGAGTTCGTACTGTCGGACGAGACCTTTGCGGAAGTCGAACTGCCCAATGCAGAAGGCTTCATCCTGGATGACCGGCTGAAGGCAGAAAAGCACTTTTGGAATCCGGCGCCCTGCATGGAGAACTGCAAGGAAAGCGTGGAGATCACCATGCGGGCCATGGTGCTGGACGTGACACCGGAGGAAGAAAGCGCCGCGACGCCTGCTGAAGCTGCGCCGTTTGAGGAAGCGGCAGCAGAGGCGGAGGCGCCTGTTGAAATGGCGGCTGTACTGGATCCGGCGCTGGTGGCGAAGGGCGAGAAGACCTTCAAGAAGTGCAAGGCCTGCCATCAGGTGGGCGAGGGCGCCAAATCCAGGACCGGGCCGATCCTGAATGGCATTGTCGGCGCGCCTGCTGGCCATGCCGAGGGGTTCCGCTATTCCAAGGCGATGGCCGCCGCGGCGGAAGGCGGGCTGGTTTGGGATGAGGCCGAACTTGCGGCCTTTCTGGCGAAGCCGAAGAAATACATGAAGGGGACCAAGATGTCCTTTGCCGGGCTGAAGAAGGACAGCGATATTGAGGCTGTGATTGCCTATCTGCAGTCCTATTCGCAATAGACCCTTCGGCGGCGGGATTTGAAGGGGCGCCCGGTGGCGCCCCTTTTTTACACGCTTTCGCCAGCGGCCCGTTTCAGTTCGGTAGCTTCGGAGCGGCTCAGCATTTCGCCCTGCTTGCGTTTTTGCAGCGCGGTGCGGGCGAGTTCGTATTGCGGATCCTGCCAGAAGATCAGGCAGCCGTTGCAGCCCTTGCCGCAGCAGCCCTCGGTGCCGACGCGGTTGGTCTTGAAGCGCTTTTCATTGCTGTCCTGCGCGATGCTGTCCGCCAGGGCGTCGCGGCGGCGGGCGTAGGCCTTGGGGTTGCTTTTGCCTGAGACTTCAAGAGCTTGTGTCATCTTGTCAAAGCGGATGCGGTTCCATTGTTCCTCAGTCAGCGCGCGTTCCTTGCGCAGGACGGTAAATGCCGGGAAGCGGGCCTTGAGCGCCTCGATGTTCTCGTGGTCAAACAGGGCAAAGGGCAGGCGGATTACGGTCTGGGTGCTGCCGTGCACCGCTTCCGTACGGCTGCCGTCTTTGGCGGCCTCGAAGTCATAGACCCGCAGCAGCACGGTTTCCCGGGCGATGGGGGAGACAAACTCCAGCACCTCGCCGGCAGTCAGCTTGGCCTTGACCAGAACCTGGAAGGCGTCGTCAGTCACTTCTGTCACAACGCCTGCGTATTCCCATTGGGCCAGGCTGGCGGTGTGCTCGTAATCATGCGCCAGGTTGTTCAGGCGCCCATCGTGGAAGGCCAGCGTGTAGCCGCGGTTGCCGACTGCCTCCAACTCGCGCATATAGGGCTTGGGGTCCCAGCCCTCGGGGTCGGCGTAGTAGTCGTCGATGGCCATCCGGTAGGCGCGGGCCACGATGGCGGCGTAGTATTCCGATTTGCCGCGGCCTTCGACCTTGAGGCTGTCGACGCCGATCTTCAGGTAGTCGTCCAGCTTCGGCATGATGCAGAGGTCGCGGGAATTGAGGATGTAGGAGCCGCGGCCGTCTTCCTCGATCGGCATCAGCTCACCGGGGCGGCAGCCTTCCTCCAGCAGGAACTCGAACATATCCGCGTTGGTCTCATTGATGTCCAGCTCCTGCACGGTGCCGTCCTTCAGCCGCATCCGCACACCGTAGTTCCAGCGGCAGGAATTGGCGCAATTGCCCTGGTTGGCGCCGCGCTCGGCCATGAAGTTGGAGAGCAGGCAGCGCCCGGAGTAGGTCATGCACATGGCACCGTGCACGAAGGCTTCGAGCTTGATATCAGGGCATTTTTCACGGATTTCGGCCAACTCGGGATAGGAGACCTCGCGCGCCAGAACCACCAGATCGGCGCCCTGGTCCTGCCAGAACTTGACCGACAGCCAGGAGCAGATATTGGCCTGGGTAGAGACATGCAGCGGAATCTCGGGCGCGCGGTCTTTCACGTATTGAAACACGCCGGGATCCGCGATGATCAGCCCGTCGGGGCGCACCTTGCGGACGGTTTCGATGTATTCATCGAGCTTGGGGATGTCCTTGTTGTGCGAAAACAGGTTCAGGGTGAGGTACGCGCGGCGGCCATGGCTGTGACAGAATTCCACGCCCTGGATCACTTCCTCCAGCGTGAACTCGGATTTAGTGCGCAGGGACATGTCGGGGGTGCCGAGGTAGACAGCATCGGCGCCATAGAGAATGGCCATTTTCAGTTTGCGCAGATTGCCCGCGGGCATTAGCAGTTCGGATCGCTTGGTGGTCATCAGTCGGGCCTGGCGTAAAGGAGGATTTGAGGTGCTCCTTTACGCGGCCTGGGCCTGGTGCGATTTGCGCTGGATCAAACCGGGGCCGTCAGCTCCAGCCCTTGCGGAAGAAATGCGGCGAGGCGCCGAACTTGCGTTTGAACTGGCGCGAAAAATGGGTGGCGGAATTGAAGCCTGAGGCGAGTGCGATTTCGGTGACACTCATCGAGGTTTCGTTCATCAGCGCAAAGGCATGGCTGAGGCGCATGTCGAAATAGACATGCATCGGGCTTTGGTTCAGGTAGCGCGAGAACAGCCGTTCCAGCTGGCGGCGGGAGATGTCGAGACGGTCGCACAGCTCGCCGATCGACAGCGGCTCCTCGATTGATTCCTGCATCAGTTGCAGCGCGTTCAGCAGGCGCTGGTTGCGGCTGCCGATGGCAACCGCGTAGTTCGACTTCTGCGGCGCCGCTTGGCCGCCGGAGCGCACATGCAGACACATATCGGCAACGATGATCGCCAGCTGCTTGCCGTGGCGTTCCTCGATCAGGTGCAGCATCATGTCGGTGGCCGCATTGCCGCCGCCGCAGGTCATCAGGGGGCCCGAGATTTCGAAGATATTGGGAGAAGGTTCCAGGCTCGGGTAGCTTTCCAGAAAGCCTGGCTGGTTTTCCCAGTGCAGGGTGAACTTGTGGTTCTTGATCAATCCCGCCTGCGCGAGCGCAAAGGCGCCGGTGCAGATGCCGCCGATGGAACGGCCAAAGCGGCTTTCGCGGCGCAGCCAGTTCAGGGTGACCTCGCTGGCGGCACTGTGCGGCTCGACGCCTGCGCAAACAAATCCCAGCGAATCCGAAGGCAGCGGCTGCAGCGGCGTGTCGGGCGTCACCACCATGCCGTTGGAGCAGCGCACCGGCTGGCCGTCCTCTGTCATGATGTACCAGCGGTAGAGCCGGGTTCCGGTCACCTGGTTGGCAATGCGCAGAGGTTCGATTGCAGCAGCCACCGGCAGCATGGTCGCCTTGGGCAGCAGCAGGAAATAGAAATCCTGCGGCTCGCCCTCGAACGGGACGGCGAGATTGGCGGCGGCGCCTTTCTGAACGAAGCTGTCATCGGACATGGCGGGACCCCAGCGCAGCACCCGGGGCAAAGCACCAGGCGGAATTCGGACTTAATTTTGCTTCCTAAGGGCCTGCCGCAGAAAGCAGCCCGAGAATAGCGACAGCGTTCCAGCAGATTGCGACACCAGATACAGGTTTGCGTCATCGTGAAAATGCCTGCCGCCTCTTGCAGGTCAAAAGGGGCGATACTAAGACTTAGGTAACACTCCGTCGGGTATGGTGCCGGACATAAACAACGCAGGCAGGTCGAAATGATTGATCCCAGAGAAACATACATGAACACCCTGGTCCCGATGGTGGTTGAGCAGACCAGCCGGGGCGAGCGGGCCTATGACATCTTTTCCCGTCTGCTGAAGGAGCGGATCATTTTCCTGAACGGGCCGGTGCACGACGGGATGAGCTCGCTGATCGTGGCGCAGCTCTTGCATCTTGAGGCGGAAAACCCGTCCAAGGAAATCTCGATGTACATCAACAGCCCTGGCGGCGTCGTGACCTCCGGCCTGTCGATCTATGACACCATGCAGTACATCAAGCCGAAGGTCTCAACCCTGGTGATCGGCCAGGCGGCATCCATGGGCTCGCTGCTGCTGACCGCGGGTGAGCCGGGCATGCGCTTCTCGCTGCCGAATTCCCGCGTGATGGTGCACCAGCCCTCGGGCGGCTTCCAGGGCCAGGCGACCGACATCATGATTTACGCCGAGGAAACCCTGAAGCTGAAGAAGCGTTTGAACGAGATCTACGTCAAGCACACCGGCCAGGAATATGACACCATCGTGGATGCGCTGGAGCGTGACAATTTCATGTCGCCTGAAGAGGCCAAGGAATTCGGCTTGATCGACGAGATCGTCGAGAACCGCGCCAAGGGCGATGACGAGCAGGCCTGACGCCTGCGGTTGTGAACAGCTGTGTGCCCCGGGTTCAAATTGGGGCGCACTTTCACATTGTGGCGGCCTAAGCACTGGCTTAAGCTGACAGAAAGTTGGATTGCCCCGCAGTGCGGGCGCAGCGGACCGGGCGGACTGAAAGGTAGACCATGGCGACGAATTCAGGCGGCGACAGCAAAAACACCCTTTATTGCAGCTTTTGCGGCAAGAGCCAGCATGAGGTGCGCAAGCTGATCGCAGGCCCCACCGTATTCATTTGCGATGAATGCGTTGAACTGTGCATGGATATCATCCGTGAGGAGACCAAGGCTTCCGGGCTGAAGGCTACCGACGGCGTGCCGACGCCCAAGGACATCTGCCAGGTGCTGGATGATTACGTGATCGGCCAGGCCACGGCCAAGCGGGTGCTGTCGGTTGCCGTGCACAACCACTACAAGCGTCTGAACCACGCGCAGAAGGCGGGCTCGGACATCGAACTGGCGAAATCGAACATCCTGCTGATCGGCCCGACCGGCTGCGGCAAGACGCTGCTGGCGCAGACGCTGGCGCGGATCCTGGATGTGCCCTTTACCATGGCGGATGCGACCACGCTGACCGAAGCGGGCTACGTGGGCGAGGATGTCGAGAATATCATTCTGAAGCTTCTGCAGGCATCCGAATACAACGTCGAACGGGCGCAGCGCGGCATCGTCTACATCGACGAGGTCGACAAGATCACCCGCAAGTCGGAAAACCCCTCGATCACCCGCGACGTGTCGGGCGAGGGCGTGCAGCAGGCGCTGTTGAAACTGATGGAGGGTACCGTGGCCTCGGTGCCGCCGCAGGGCGGGCGCAAGCATCCGCAGCAGGAGTTCCTGCAGGTGGACACCACCAACATCCTGTTCATCTGCGGCGGTGCCTTTGCCGGTCTGGACCGGATCATCGCGCAGCGCGGCAAGGGCTCGGCGATGGGCTTTGGCGCCGATGTGCGCGACAATGACGAGCGCGGCGTCGGCGAGATCTTCCAGGACCTGGAGCCCGAAGACCTGCTGAAATTCGGCCTGATCCCGGAATTTGTTGGCCGTCTGCCGGTTCTGGCAACGCTGGAGGATCTGGACGAGGACGCGCTGGTAATCATCCTGACCCAGCCCAAGAACGCTCTGGTCAAGCAATACCAGCGCCTGTTCGAGCTGGAAGACACCGAGCTGGACTTCACCGACGAGGCGCTGAAGGCGATTGCCCGCAAGGCGATCGAACGCAAAACCGGCGCGCGCGGCCTACGCTCGATCATGGAGGACATCCTGCTGGATACCATGTTTGACCTGCCCGGCATGGAGAGCGTGACCAAGGTGGTTGTCAATGAGGAGGCGGTGACCTCGGAGGCGCAGCCGCTGATGATCCATGCGGATGCCGAGAAAGAGCCGGCGTCAGCGGGCTGAGCGGAGAGGACTTAGATCAGACGGCGCGGTGTTTTCCGCGCCGTTTGTTTTTGGGGGACGGTTGGATGGGGGCTCTGCCCCCGCAGCGGCAGGCCGCTGCGCCCCCGGGATATTTTTGGCAAGAGGAAGGAGAGGGCAGTGATCAAGCGGATTTCCTCCGGGGGAGAATTCGAGGCCAAGATTGGCTATTGCCGGGCTGTTGTGGCCGGCGGGTTTGTGCATGTGGCGGGCACCGTGGGGCAGGGCGACGATGTTGTGGCCCAGTGCAAATCGGCGCTGGAAACCATTGGCGCGGCGCTGGAGAAGGCGGGCGCGGGATTTTCCGATGCGGTGCGGGTGAACTACTATCTGCCGGATGCAGCTGAGTTCGAACCCTGCTGGCCGGTCCTGGCAGAAGCATTTGGCGCCAACCCTCCGGCGGCGACCATGGTGGAATGCAATCTGATTGATCCCAAGTTCCGCATCGAGATCGAACTGACCGCGCTGGCGCCTGCTGAAAGCTGAACGGGCCAGCGGCGCAGCGGCCGCTGAGGTAAATCTGCCAAATCCCGCCAGGTCCCGGGCTGCCCAAGGCGCAAGCCACTGGACCTTGGCGGGAAATTGGGCCATATCGAAGACGCAAAAATCCGGAGGCACCCATGGGAATCCTGAACACACTTCTGCGCGCCGTGACCTGGTGGAACGGCTCCACCCTGAACACCCGGATCTTCACCGCCCGCAAGGGCATAAAGGTGGGTGAGGATGATCAGGGCAACGTGTTCTACCGAAATGCGGACGACAGCAAGCGCTGGGTGATGTTCAACGGCGAAGTGGAAGCATCCCGTGTCAGCCCCGACTGGCACGGCTGGCTGCACCGGACCTTTGACGAGGTGCCGAGCGAAAAGCCGCTGAAGCACAAGGCCTGGGAAAAGCCGCATCAGGAAAACCTGACCGGCACTATGATGGCTTATGCCCCGGCGGGCTCCATCCGTGCAGGCGGTGCCCCGAAAGAGCGCCGCGATTATGAGGCCTGGGTGCCCGAGTAAAACATCTGCCAGAAGGCTGATTTCATGTCCCATAACCCTACCGAAGTTTTTGCCGGCGGTGTCGTTCTGGCCGCGGCAGTTGCCTTTGCCGTCTATGCAGGGCAGGCAGCGGGCCTGTCGCAGGGCGGATCCACCTATGATCTGAACGCCTCTTTCCGGTCGCTGGAAGGTGTCAGCGTCGGCACCGACGTGCGGCTGGCCGGCGTCAAGATCGGCACGGTCACTGGGGTTGGCCTGAACCCTGAGACATTCCGCGCGGATACTGTGTTTTCCGTGAAGGAAGGCATCGAGATCCCGGATGACAGCGCTGTGGTTATTTCCTCCGAGGGCTTGCTGGGCGGCAATTTCGTGGAGATCATGCCTGGCGGATCGCCATTTGCTTTTGAGACCGGCGACGAGATTGAAGATACCCAGGGCGCGGTCAGCCTGATTTCGCTGCTGGTCAAATTCGTTGCGGGCGGCGGAGAAGAATCTTGATGCGTCTGACTGCTGCGCTGACGGCCTGTGTTCTGGCGCTGCCAGCCTGGGGGCAGGAGCAGGCGGCGCAGGGAAATGCTGCGGTGCTGCGGGCGCTGGACAAGGTCAACGGCCACACGATGGACGCCGAAGTAGCGATTGGGGCCAGTGCTGAGCTGTTCGGGCTGCTGGTGACGGTTTCAGATTGCCGCTACCCGGCAGAGAATCCGACGGGCGATGCTTTTGCTTATCTGACCGTACGCAATCCGGATGATGGCGCGACGCATTTTCAGGGTTGGATGATTGCTTCCAGCCCGGCGCTGAACGCGCTGGACCACAACCGTTATGATGTCTGGGTCATGCGCTGCAGCAGCAGCTGAGGCGCGGGCACCGCGGGCTGCATGAAATCCGCATCTTTCGACAGGGCTTCGCGCAGCAGCGCGCGGTAGCGGGCCCGGGTGACTTCAATTCCGCCCAGTGAGGCCAGATGCGGGGTCAGGAACTGCGTGTCGCACAAGGTGAAGCCCGCCTGCACAAGCCGGTCGGTCAGATAGGTCAGGGCAACCTTGGAGGCGTCGCGGCTGCGGGAGAACATGCTCTCGCCAAAGAAGGCGCCGCCCAGCGAGACACCATAGGTGCCGCCGGCCAGCATTCCCTGATGCCAGACTTCCAGCGAATGGGCGTTGCCCATCATGTGCAGGTCCAGATAACGGTCCCGGATTTCGCTGTTGATCCAGGTCTCTGCCCGGTCGGCGCAGCCGTCAACCACGCCGGCAAAGTCCCGGTTCACGGTGATCTCGAACCCGCCGTTGCGGATGCGCTTGGCGAGGGAGCGGGAGATGCGGAAACCGTCCAGCGGCAGGATTCCCCGACGTTTGGGGTCGACCCAGAACACTTCCGGGTCGTCGCGGTGTTCGGCCATCGGGAAAACACCGGCGGAATAGGCGTGCAGCAAGAGATCCGCAGTCAAGCTCATGGTGCCGGTCAGTATAAACGGGAAATGGGGGCAAATGTAAAACGGGGCGCTGCCAATGGCGCGCGCCCCGTGAGGTGTTAACCCGGCGTGTTTTCTTCCAGCCAGCGTTCCAGCCAGTGGATGCCGTAGTCACCGGTGTGGATGTCCTGTTCCTGCAAGAGCGCGTGGAACAGCGGCACGGTGGTGTCGATGCCATCGATGATCAGCTCGCCCAGGGCGCGGTTCAAACGCGCCAGCGCCTCGGTCCGGTCGCGGCCGTGCACGATCAGCTTGCCGATCAGCGAGTCGTAATAGGGGGGGATCGAATAGCCGTCATAAAGCGCCGAATCCATCCGCACGCCCAGCCCGCCGGGAGCGTGGAATGCGGTGATTTTGCCCGGGCAGGGGGCAAAGTTCGGCAGTTTCTCGGCGTTGATCCGCACCTCGATGGCGTGGCCGTTGATCTCCAGGTCGTCCTGGGTGAAGGACATCGGCAGGCCTTCGGCCACACGGATCTGCTCGCGCACCAGGTCGACGCCAAAGATGGCCTCTGTCACCGGATGCTCCACCTGCAGGCGGGTGTTCATCTCGATGAAGTAGAACTCTCCGTCCTCATAAAGGAACTCGACAGTTCCCGCGCCGGAATAGCCCATCTTGCCCACGGCGTCGGCGCAGATCTTGCCGATGCGGGCGCGTTCTTCCGGAGTGATGCAGGGGCCGGGGGCCTCTTCAAAAACCTTCTGGTGGCGGCGCTGCAGCGAGCAGTCGCGTTCAGCCAGGTGAATGCCGGTGCCCTTGCCGTCGCCAAAGACCTGAACTTCGATGTGACGCGGTTTCTGGAGATATTTCTCCATGTAAACCTCATCATTGCCAAAAGCGGCCTTGGCTTCGGAGCGCGCGGTGGAGAAGGCGACCTCAAGGTCTTTCTCGTTCACGGCCACCTTCATGCCACGGCCGCCGCCGCCGGCGGTGGCCTTGATGATCACCGGGTAGCCCATGTCGGCTGCGGCCTTCTTGGCCGACGCCAGGTCCGGCACGCCCCCATCGGAGCCCGGAACCACCGGGATGCCGAGGTTCTTGGCGGTTTCCTTGGCGGTGATCTTGTCACCCATGATGCGGATGTGTTCAGCCGAGGGGCCAATGAAGGTCAGCCCGTGGTCTTCGATGATCTGAACGAAATTGGCGTTTTCCGACAGGAAGCCATAGCCCGGGTGGATCGCCTGGGCGCCGGTGATCTCGCAGGCGGAGATGATGGCCGGGATCGACAGATAGCTTTGGGCGCCCGACGGCGGGCCGATGCAGACCAATTCATCGGCCATGCGCACGTGCATCGCGTCAGCGTCGGCGGTGGAATGCACCGCCACCGACTTGATGCCCATTTCGCGACAGGCACGGATCACGCGCAGTGCGATCTCGCCGCGGTTGGCAATCAGGATCTTGTCAAACATGGCAGATCCTTACTCGATGATGGCCAGGGGGGTTCCGAATTCAACGGCTGCGCCGTCTTCGACCAGGATGCGCTTCACGGTGCCGGATTTCGGCGCCGGGATGTGGTTCATGGTCTTCATGGCTTCGACGATCAGCAGGGTGTCGCCTTCGCTGACCTGCTGGCCAACGGAAATGAAGGCGGCTGCGCCGGGTTCCGGTGCCAGATAGACGGTACCGACCATCGGCGAGGTCACGGCGCCGGGGTGGCTGGCAGGATCGTCGGTGGCAGCTGCAGCCGGGGCCGGTGCGGCAGCAGGCGCAGCAGCGGCTGCAACCGGGGCAGGGGCGGCAGCGGCGGCAGGCACGGCAACCTGAACCGGTGCAGCAGCCATGGCGGTCTGACGCGAGACACGCACATTCAGGCTGTCCTCCTCGCCGTATTCCCGCTTGACCTGCAGTTCGGTCAGATCGTTGTCGCGCAGCAGTTCCGCCAGCGCCTTGATGAATGCCACATCCGCTTCGTGAGATTTGTTTGTCATATTGTCCTCAGCCGGTTCCGACATGCCCGCCCAGGCCCGAAAAGCCCGGCAGGCAGGAAATTAGCGCGCTTATAGGGCAAGGATTACCGCAAGGAAAGCGCTGTCGATGCTTGGCGTAACATGGAGGCAGATTGACGGATTTGCAATTGCCCGCCGCAAAATTGCCTCAGAGCGGCATGCCGGTCAGCTTGGCCACCAGTTCCGGCAGCTTGCGGGCTCCGAATTTCTGCAGCAGATGCGCCCGGTGGCTTTCCACGGTGCGGTAAGACAGGTCCAGCTGCTTGCCGATTTCCTTGGCTGACAGCCCCTTGCAGGTGAGGATCGCCACCTCGCGCTCGCGCGGAGTGAGGGAGACCACGGGGCGGTCGTCTGAGATATCGGCAAAGGACCAGATCCCGGTCTGAAACGGTGCCTCAGGTGTCACCGAGCGGCCGCGTACCCGGCACCAAAACAATCCGCCGGCCCGGCGCCGCATGATGCGTTCGTCGCTGTAGCTGCCGCTTTGCGCCTCGGGCTGCTGCAGCAGGGCTCCGATGCGGTTGAAATCCTCCTGGCTGGGATACAGCTCGGCAATCAGCATGCCGGTGTAATCGGCTGGCGCGCCGCCAAAGGTCGCCGCGAATTGCAGGTTGCACCGGGTGATGACGCGGCGTTCCAGCACGGCAAGGCCCACAGGGGCATGGTCAAAGGCGAGATCGCTCATATGGTAGGTCTACCCGGGTATTTCTTCGGAATTGAAGTGGCTTGTCCTTGCGTGCCACGTTGCGCGCTGCGGGGCAAGCCGGAGAGGATGGGCATATGAACTTGGCAGTTTGGCTGCAGCGGATGGCAGCGGCGGATGGCGCTCGGCCTGCGTTGTATCACGGGCAGGAGCTGGTCGCGGATTATGCTGGCTTCCACGCCCGGGCGGCATCCGTTGCGGGCTGGCTGCAAGCGCAGAATGTCCAGCCCGGCGACCGGGTTGGCATTTTCATGAAGAATAGCCCGGATTATCTGATTGCCCTTTACGGCATCTGGTACGCAGGCGCGGCGGCCGTGCCGGTCAACGCCAAGCTGCACGGCAAGGAGGCGGAGTTCATCCTGCAAAACTCTGGTGCCGGTCTGGTGTTCACCTCGCCTGGTCTGACAGAGGCAGTCGCAGCTGGTGAGGCTCAGGTCCGCTGCGTCGACATTACGGGTGCGGACTACGAACAGGCGTTGCAGGCGGAGCCGGTGGCGGAACCGGTGTCGCGCGCGCCCGGCGATCTGGCCTGGCTGTTTTATACTTCGGGTACCACCGGGCGGCCAAAGGGTGTGATGATCACCCACCGGATGCTGGTGAACATGGCCATCGCCTATTTTGCCGATGTGGATCAGGTGAGCGCGAAGGATCATGCGCTTTACGCAGCACCGATGAGCCACGGCGCCGGGATTTATGCGATCCAGCATGTGCTGGCAGGGGCCGCGCATGTCTGCCCGGTGTCCGGCGGGTTCGACGAGGCAGAGATCTTTGATCTGGCCGCGCATTTTGGCCGTGTCCATATGTTTGCCGCACCCACCATGGTCACCAGAATGACGGCTGAGGCGAAACGGCTGGACCGCAAGGGCGAGGGGCTGCGCACCGTCGTCTATGCCGGCGGGCCGATGTATGTGGCCGACATCATGGAGGCGGTGGAGCATTTCGGCCCGGTCTTTGTGCAGGTCTATGGCCAGGGCGAATGCCCGATGGCGATCACCGCGCTGCCGCGCCATGATGTGCAGGACCGCAGGCATCCGCGGTGGAAGGAACGGCTGGCCAGCGTCGGCAGGGCGCAAAGCATGGTCGAGGTGCGCATCGGTTCGCCGGAGGGGGAGTTGCTGCCGGCGGGCAGCCATGGCGAGATCATGGTGCGCGGCGATGCGGTGATGCCGGGCTATTGGCAGAACCCGGAGGCCACGGCCAAGACGCTGGTGAAGGGTTGGCTGATGACAGGGGACATGGGCGTGATGGATGAAGACGGCTACCTGACGCTGCAGGACCGGTCCAAAGACATGATCATCACCGGCGGCTCCAACGTCTACCCGCGCGAGGTAGAGGAGGTGCTGCTGATGCATCCAGGCGTGCGCGAGGTCTCGGTAGTGGGGCGGCGGCATGCGGACTGGGGCGAGGAAGTGGTGGCCTTTGTTGTCGGAGATGCGCCGGAGACAGAGCTGGACGAACTGTGCAACAGCAGGATTGCCCGGTTCAAACGCCCCAAGGCCTATCTGCGCATCGAGGCGCTGCCCAAGAACAACTACGGCAAGGTGCTGAAGACGGAACTGCGCAAAATGCTGTGAGGGCCGTTCAGGCAGTGCGGGCAGAGCCGCCGCCGGCTGCCGCCGGGCGCTGGCCCATCATAGTGTCGATCAAGAGGCTCATCAGTTCGGCCCGGTTGCTGGTGCCGGATTTGCGGTAGATCGCGTTGAGCTGCGCCTTGACCGTGCCCTCGGCACTGCCGCGCATGGCAGCGATTTCGGCGGTGCTGAGGCCTTTGACCAGAAAGGTCGCGACATCCAGCTCCGCCGGCGTCAGGCTCCAGTTGGCAAATTCCGCGTCGATCACTTCCTGAACTGCGGCCTGGGCCGAATTCAGGCTGTCCTCCAGATGCGCCTTGCGCCGCAACAGCCACATCAGGATGCGGGTCTCGATCACGATGGCGGCCAGCAGGGCCACCGCCGCCACGCCCTCGATATAGGCATGCGCGCCTTCGCCCTGCTCCGCCTCGCCTGCCTCCATGCCGGAAAGGTCGGCGAACATGTCCCCCAGAAACACCGCCGCGCAGAGAGCCTGCACGGCGATGACGGCAATCAGGATCCAGGGTTTGGCCGGGTCTTGCCGGTTCGGTGTCATTGCGCAGGCTCCGTGTCGGTTGCAGGCAGTTCTTTGTAGCCAGTGACCATGGCGCGCGCCAGATTGACTTTGGTGCGGCGGCTTTCGAACAGCACCGCCGCCACATGCAGCAGAACCGAGATTTCCGCCCAGGAAACCAGCGCCTCATGCAGGTCTTCCGGCCAGCCAGCGGCTGGGATCACGCTGGCCGCCAGCCAGCCTGTCAGCGCAACAGCCAGCAGCGTCAGCAGCAGATTGTAGATCATCAGAGCCCCCAGCGGAGAATGCCCTGTGTGGCGGCTGGTCCGGCTGGTGGCGATTTCTGTCAGCTGGCCTGCCGCGGCGCGGGCATCCGGCGGGAAGCTGGCAAACCGCGCGTAGCGGCTGCCGATCAGCCCCCAGATCACGCGCAGGCCTACAAGCGCTGCGATGAAATAGCCGATGTATTGGTGTAGGGTCCCGTCCGGGTCGGTCAGCAACGCATTGGCGGCAAACCCGGCCGCCAGCAGCCAGTGAAACGACCGCACCATCGGGTCCCAGACATATGTTTTCTGCATGTCAGCCTCCTGTTGCCCGGGGCGCAGGGATGCCGGCCCCGGGATGTACCTGGTCTGTGGCGGTCAGTCGTCGTCGTTGTCTTCTTCGATCTTCACGACCTCGAACTGCTGGTTCAGAAGGAACTCGTATTCTTTGCCGTCTTTGGTGGCTTCGGCCTCGAACATGCCGTCTTCGGCTTCGATCTCCGTGACCTGAAAGCCCTGGCCGGTCAGCAGATCGCTGATCTTGGTTTCGGTGTCCGGGCTGATGGATGTTTCCGAGGCGAGCGCCGCAGCGGCGGGCAGGGTGAGGGCAAGGGCCAGAATTTTTACAGAAGCGTGCATGGTCATGTCCTTTTTCGCTGTGTGATTGGCCTGCGCCGGTCAGCGCGGGCTGTCTCAGCGATTTTGGGGGGAGGGCGGACATTCAGAATAGGCGGCAGGGCAGAAGGGGCCGGAAATCTGCGGTGTATAACTTGCGTTTATGGCGGGGAAACAAGGGGTTCCGGGAGGCATCCCGGGCCGGCGGCAAAAAAAGAGGCCAGCTCTGAAAAGAGCCGGCCCAGTCTGCCAGTGCCGGCACGCGGGTGGCCGGCACGACGGAGATGAATTCTTCAGATCGCCAGGTATTCTGCGCGCAGCTCTTCGTTTTCCAGCACCTCGGCAGCGGTGCCGTCAAAGACGATGCCGCCGGTATCCAGGATCACCGCGCGGTCGGCCAGCTCCAGCGCACGCACCGCGTTCTGCTCGACGATGATGGTGGTCATGCCCTGTTCCTTGATGTGGATGAGGGTCTTTTCGATCTCGTCCACGATCACCGGGGCAAGGCCCTCATAGGGTTCATCCAGCAAAAGCACCTTGATGTCGCGGGCCAGGGCGCGGGCAATCGCCAGCATCTGCTGCTCGCCGCCCGACAGTGTCACGCCTTCCTGTTTGCGGCGTTCGCCCAGACGCGGGAACAGGTCGTAGAGGCGCTCCAGCGACCAGCCGATCGGCGGGGCGATCTGCGCCAGCTGCAGGTTTTCTTCGACCGTCAGGCCGGGGATGATGCGGCGATCCTCCGGCACCAGGCCCAGGCCCGCGGCGGCGGCCTCGTAGGAGGTCATCTTGTGCAGCGGCTTGTGGTCCAGCCAGATCTCGCCGCGGGTCACCATAGGTGAACCGGTGCGGGCAATGGAGCGCAAGGTCGAAGTCTTGCCCGCACCGTTGCGGCCCAGGAGCGCCAGGATCTCGCCCTCGTGGACGTTGAAGTTGATGCCTTGCACGATGTAGCTCTCGCCGTAGTAGGCATGCACATCCCAGACCGACAGGAAGGCTGGCGCGGTGGAGGCCACATTGGCGTTCCTGGAGAAATCGGGTTTGACGTTCATCTTGGTTCCTCCTTACGCCGACTCGCCCAGGTACGCTTCGCGCACCTTTGGGTTGCCGCGGATGTTTTGCGGATCGTCCTCGACCAGCGGCGTGCCCTGAGCCAGCACGGTGATCCGGTTGGCGAGGCTGAACACCACATGCATGTCGTGCTCGATGATCGCGATAGTGATGTCCCGCTCGTCGCTGATCTGTTTCAAGAGGTCGATGGTGTTGTTGGTGTCGGCACGCGCCATGCCGGCGGTGGGCTCGTCCAGCAGCAGCAGACGCGGCTCCTGGCTCAGGCACATGCCGATCTCCAGCCGCCGCTTGTCGCCGCGGGACATGGCGGCGGCATGCATGTGCCGTTTGTCCGCCATGTTCATCTCTTCCAGCATGTGCTCGGCCTTCTCCAGAATGTCCTTCTGTTGCAGCACTGCGGACAGGGCGTTCAGTTCAAACGCGCCGTCCCGTTTGGCAAAGCAGGGGATCATCATGTTCTCCAGCACCGTCAGATCGCCGAAGATCTCAGGCGTCTGGAACACGCGGGAGATACCCATCTGGTTGATCTCATAAGGGGCGCGGCCCAGCACTGACTGGCCGTCGAACATCACCGATCCGGTGTCGGGGATCAGCTTGCCCACCAGGCAGTTCAAGAGGGTCGACTTGCCTGCACCATTCGGTCCGATGATCGCGTGGACCGAGTTTTCCTTAACGCTGAGGTTCACCTCGGACAGCGCTTGCAGGCCGCCGAACCGTTTCCCCACGTCTTTGACTTCAAGGATACTCATCTGTCTGTCTCCTTATTCCGCAGGGTTGGTTTCATGGGAGGCTGAACCGTTGTCCTTGGTCTTGCGGTTCTTGAGCCAGCCCCGGATCCGCTGACCGCCTTCGACCAGGCCGCCGGGCAGGAAGATCACAACCAGCATGAACAGGATGCCCAGGGTCAGGTGCCAGCCCTTGCCGATGAAGGGGTGGATGATGAAGACCACCGCGTCCTCCAGCCCATCCGGCAGAAAGCTGAACCAGCTGTGCAGGACGTTGTCGTTGATCTTGGAGAAGATGTTCTCGAAGTACTTGATGAAGCCTGCACCCAGCACCGGGCCGATCAGAGTGCCGGCACCACCCAGGATAGTCATCAGAACAACTTCGCCGGAGGCGGTCCATTGCATCCGCTCAGCCCCTGCCAGCGGGTCCATCGAGGCCATCAGCCCGCCGGCCAGGCCTGCATACATGCCGGAGATCACAAAAGCAGCCAGGGTGTAGGGCCGGGTGTTGAGGCCGGTGTAGTTCATCCGCTGCTGGTTCGACTTCACCGCCCGCAGCATCATGCCAAAGGGCGAGCGGAAGATGCGGATCGCCAGGTAGAAGGAGGCAAGCAGCACCAGCGCGCAGAAGTAGTAGCCGACGTTGAAGGTGAAGACCCAGCTGCCGATCACCAGTTCCGCGCTGTCGCGCATCTCCAGCCCGAACAGGCCGGGCACCGGGATGTTGCCCTCGGCGGTCTGGCTTGCGCCCAGGATGCGCGGATCATCCAGCGCCAGTTGCAGGCCGGTCTCACCGCCGGTGATGGGGGTCAGCACGGAGTAGGCCAGGGCAAACATCATCTGCGCAAAGGCCAGCGTCAGGATCGAAAAGTAGATGCCCGAGCGGCGCAGGGAGACAAAGCCGATCAGCAGCGAGAACAGGCCGGAGACGATCACTGCCAGCAGGATCGCCGGGATCACGTTCATGCTCAGCAGTTTGAACATCCAGACAGCCGCATAAGAGCCGACACCGAGGAAGGCCGCATGGCCAAAGGACAGGTAGCCGGTGAGGCCGAAGAGGATGTTAAAGCCGATCGCGAAGATCCCGAAGATCACAAACCGCTGCATCAGGTCCGGGTAGCCCGCGTTGAATTGCGCCATCGCGCTGCCCGCGGGGAAGGGGTTCAGGATGAAGGGGGCGAACAGGGTCAGCACCGCCACGATGATCAGGAGGCTCAGGTCTTTTTTGTTCAGGTTGAACATGGTCTTAGTCCTCCATCACGCCTTTGCGGCCCATCAGGCCCCGCGGGCGGGTCAGCAGAATGATGATGGCGACCAGATAGATGATGATCTGGTTGATGCCCGGAATGATGTCGATGACCTCGCGCATCGAGGCAAAGCTCTCCAGCACGCCCAGCAGGAAGCCTGCCAGCACCGCGCCGGGCAAGGAGCCCATGCCGCCGACGACGACCACCACGAAGCTTAGGACCAGAAAGTCCATGCCCATGTGGTAGTTGGGGGAGTTGATCGGCGTGTACATGACGCCGGCCAGGCCTGCGACCGCGGCGGCGATGCCGAACATGATGGTGAATTGCTTGTCGATGTTGATACCCAGAAGGCCGACGGTCTCGCGGTCGGCCATACCAGCGCGGACCACCATGCCGAAGGTGGTGAATTGCAGGAAGGCAAAGACTCCGCCGATGATCACCGCGGCAAAGCCGAAGTAGATGATCCGCCAGTAGGGATAGATGATCAGGTTCGGGTCAAAGCCCAGCATGGCGCCGAAATCCAGCGAGCCCTTGAAGGCCGCAGGGGCCGGGGTCGGGATCGGGTTGGCGCCGTAGAAATACTTGATGACTTCCTGCAGAACGATGGCGAGGCCGAAGGTCACCAGGATCTGGTCCGCATGGGGGCGCTTGTAGAAATGCTTGATCAGCCCGCGCTCCATCACCACGCCAACCAGGATCATGATCGGAATGGCAAAGAGGACGGACAGCGGCACCGCCCAGTCGATGATCGCATCGCCCGTGGCTATGCCGAACAGGTCATGCACATAAGGGACCTCAACCTTCAGCGGATTGCCGAGGAAGTCCTTTTGGGTTTCGTCGATGATTGTGTGGCTCAGCGTCAGGATGCGGCTCAGGGTCACCGCGCAGAAGGCGCCGATCATGAACAATGCGCCATGGGCAAAATTCACAACGCCCAGTGTGCCGAAAATGAGTGTCAGGCCCAGCGCAATCAGCGCATAGGCTGAGCCCTTGTCGAGCCCGTTCAGGATTTGGAGGATTATGGCGTCCATTGTCCCACCCTCTGAAAGTGTGAGTGCATAAAGCAGCAGGGCCCGTCACAGGGCGGCTTTTGCGGGAGCAGCAGGGGGCAGGGGCCTTCGCAAGGAGAGCCCGCCGCCCGTCTGTTCAGATGCAGATCAAGCGGCCGCTTCAGGCGCCGTTGTTGCAAGTGCCCAGGGCGCCGCCGGAGAACTGCGGGTGATCCGGGGCATAGGTCACCTGGTCAACCGGGGTGACTTCGACGATTTCGAGCAGGTCGAATTCAGACGTCGGGTTTTCCTTGCCCTTCACGACCAGCACGTCCTTGAAGCACTGATGGTCGGCACCGCGGTACAGAGTTTTGCCGTTGCCCAGGCCGTCGAATTCATAATCCTCAAGCGCTTCGGCGACGGCACAGGGCGCAAAGGAACCCGCGCGCTCAACCGCATCCGCATAGAGCAGGGTCTGAACATAGGTGGTGTGCGCGGCCTGGCTCGGCGGGAAGCCGTATTTGGTGCCGAAGGACTTCACAAAGGCCTTGGAGCCTTCGTCCTGCAGCGTCCAGTGCCAGTTGGTGGAGCCGAAGATGCCCTTGACGTTGGCGCCTGCACCCTTGGCCATCAGGCGGGAGTAGAGCGGCACGACGATCTGGAAGTCCTTTCCGTTCACCTGCTTGTCACGCAGGCCGAACTGCACCGCGTTGGTCAGCGAGTTCACCATGTTGCCGCCGTAGTGGTTCAGAACCAGCGTGTCGGCGCCGGACTGCAGGACCGGTGCGATATAGGATGAGAAATCGGTCTGCGTCAGCGGGGTCTTCACTGCGGCAACGGTTTCCCAGCCCATGGCCTCGGTCGAGGATTTCACCGCCTCTTCGGTAGTGTAGCCCCAGTTGTAGTCCGCGGTCAGGTGATAGGCCTTGCGGTCCTTGCCATAGGCGCCTGCCAGCACCGGCGCCAGCGCCGCACCGGACATGTAGGAGTTGAAGAAATGGCGGAAGCCGTTGGCCCGCTTGTCTTTGCCTGTGGTGTCGTTGGAGTGGGTGAGACCGGCCATGAAGATCACGCCGGCCTCCTGACAGAGCGCCTGCACCGCCACAGCCACACCGGAGGACGAGCCGCCGGTGATCATGATGGCGCCGTCTTTTTCGATCATCGACTTGGCAGAGGCGCGGGCGGCATCGGATTTGGTCTGGGTGTCGCCGGTGACATATTGCACCTTCTTGCCCAGAATGCCGTTGCCCTGCAGCGCCTTGGAGCTGAAGGTGTTCATCATGCCGCCGTCGCCGCCGCCGTTCAGGTGCTCGACCGCCAGCTCATAGGCGCGCAGTTCGTCGGCGCCTTCGTCCGCGTAAGGGCCGGTCTGGGGCACGTTGAAGCCGAGGGTAACGGTGCCGCCGGTCGGTTCATTGGTAAATGCGTGCGCGCTTTGCGCGGTAAAGATGGTCGGCAGTGCAATTCCTGCGCCTGCCACGGCACCGGTCCGCAAGAGACCTCGGCGCGAAACGTCGAACTTAGACATGTATTCCTCCCTAATATGTTTGGTCCCTTGCAGCTCCTCACTTCTGCGCGGTACCAGCACAATTCGTGCAAAATCAGTATGGGAGCGTCATGTAAACTCAGGCAATAAAACCCTTTTAATGCTTGAAAATCCTGTAAAGAACTGAACAGTATTCTGTGGTGCTCTGTAAACAAACTTATATTGCGTTGCAGAAAGCCTTTGAAATGACAGAGTTTTGGGAGACCCGCTGAAATGGCACGCGACACCCTGACCGGAAGCCGGATCCGTGAGCGCCGGCTGATCCTTGGGCTGCGCCAGGCAGAACTGGCGCGGGAGGCTGGGATTTCGGCGTCTTACCTTAACCTGATCGAACACAACCGGCGCAGAATTGGCGGCAAATTGCTGGTTGGCATCGCCGGGGTGCTGGGCGTGGAGCCCTCGATGCTGAGCGAGGGCGCAGAGGCGGCGCTGATCTCGACCCTGCGGGAGGCGGCGGCGGACAGCGGCGTGCCCGTGGCGGAGCTGGACAGGGTGGATGAATTCGCAGGCCGTTTCCCGGGCTGGGCCGAGGTGCTGGCCGCCGGGCACCGCCGCGTCGCGACGCTGGAGCGCACGGTTGAAACCCTGTCGGACCGGCTGACCCATGATCCCAACCTGGCCGCCTCGGTGCATGAGGTGTTGTCGACCGCAGCAGCGATCCGGTCTACCGCATCGATCTTGGCAGAAACCGGGGAACTGGAGCCGGAATGGCGCGACCGCTTTCACAAGAACCTCAATCAGGATTCGCTGCGCCTGTCGGAAAGCAGCCGTGCCCTGGTGAATTTCCTCGACGAGGGCGATACCGGCGCCGACCGCCGCGGCATGCCGCAGGAAGAAGTCGAGTTTTTCTTTCAGGCGCATGGGTTTCACTTCCCGGTGCTGGAGGATGGCACTACCGGGCCGGAGCACCTGTTGCAGGATGCGCCCGACCTGACCAGCGGGGCCGCGCGCAGCCTGGCCCGGGCGGCTTTGGAGCAATACCTTGCGGACGCGCAGGCAATGCCGCTGCCGCAGATAAGCCGGGAGATTCAAACCCGCGGCATCGCGCCGGTTGCCCTGGCGCGCCGTTTTGGCTGCGGCCTGGCGGCAGTGCTGCGCCGATTGGCCGCGCTGCCTGAAGAGGTGCTGGGTCAAGAGGCGGGGCTGGCAGTTTGCGATGCCTCTGGCACGCTGCTGTTCCGAAAGCCGGTAACTGGTTTTGCGATGCCGCGCTTTGGCGCATCCTGTCCGTTGTGGCCGCTTTACACAGCATTGGTGAACCCGCATGTGCCGGTCCGGCGCAATGTACTGCAGCAAGGGCGCAACGCGGCGGCCTTTGACTGCATGGCCGTTGCCTGGCCACAGGAAATGCCGGATTTCAATGCCGATCCGCTTTACCGGGCGGTGATGCTGATCCTGCCGGGGACCAAAGATGCGGAGGATCCCCAACTGGTGGGCGCCAGCTGCCGGGTGTGCCCCCGGCAGGGCTGTGCAGCCCGGCGGGAGCCGTCGATCCTGAAGGAAGAGTTTTGACAGTGATGCGGGCAGGGGGCTAACCTGCGCAAAAATGAATGCGTGCCCGGGCCGGTTCGGCGGAGGGCAGCGCGGGGAGGAATTTCTGCTGATGGGCAGGCATGTTGTTCTGATTGAAGATGAACCGAATATCACCGAAGCCATCCGGTTCCTGCTGACACGGGACGGCTGGAGCGTGGACGCGCATACGGATGGCGCCACGGCGGTGGATCTGATCCGGGACGCGAATCCCGATCTGGTGATTCTGGATCTGATGCTGCCGGGCAAAAGCGGGCTTGAGATCGTCCGCGAGCTGCGCGGAGCAGCTGGAATGACCAAGCTTCCAGTGCTCATGCTCACGGCCCGCGGCCAGATGCGCGACCGCGAAATGGCGGAAAAAGCCGGGGTTACCCGCTTTATGACCAAACCTTTCTCCAATGCCGAGGTGCTGACAGCGGTGCGCGATCTGCACGCCCAGGCCGGCCAGGGATGACCCGGGACAGCAGCACCGAAGAGCAAACCGGCACCCGCGCGGAACGCCAGACCTACCGCCGCCGCCGCCTGATGGACATCGCGCGCTTGCTGCCGGTGCTGGGCGCGCTGCTGCTGGCGCTGCCGCTGCTGTGGCCCGAGGCCTCGACCCATCCGGCCGCCCGGGACGGCGTCAGCATGTCTTCGGCGATCATATATATTTTCGCCGTCTGGGTAGGTTTGATCGGCGCTTGCTTCATCTTCAGCCTGGCAGTGCAGCGGTGGGCGGACCACTGGACCGGCGGCGGGCCGGACGGGGCAGACGCGCCAGGTGCGGCGGAGGACAGCTGATGGCCTCGCTCAATGTGCTTGCCTTTGTGTGCCTTGCCTATGTGGCCTTTCTGTTCTTCATCGCCTTTTGGGCCGACCGCATGGCAAGCCGCGGCCGCAGCGCTGCCTGGATGCGCTCGCCGCTGATCTATACGCTGTCGCTGTCAATCTATTGCACCGCCTGGACTTTTTACGGCGCCGTCGGCTATGCCGCGCGGTCCGGGCTGGAGTTCGTGACCATCTACCTCGGTCCGTCGCTGGTTATGATCGGCTGGTGGTGGGGGCTGCGCAAGCTGGTGCGGATCGGGCGCAGCCAGCGGATCACCTCCATCGCCGACCTCTTGTCGTCGCGCTATGGCAAATCGAACCTGCTGGCGACCGGTGTGACCATCCTCGCGGTGATTGGTGTTACGCCGTATATTTCCCTGCAGTTGCAGTCGATTACGCTGTCCTTTGCAATCTTCGCCGAAGCCGATCCTCTGCGCGGCTTCAACGAGACCTCCACCGTGTTCTGGGTTGCCGCCGGTCTGGCGGTCTTTGCCATTCTGTTCGGCACCCGCAACCTGAATGCCAATGAACGCCACCACGGCGTGGTCACAGCCGTGGCGCTGGAGGCGATTGTCAAACTGGCTGCCTTGCTGGCGGTGGGCGTGTTTGTGGTCTGGGGCGTGGCCGGCGGTGTCGGCGAAACGCTGCAGCGCATTGATGCCTCGCAGATCGGCCAGTGGAATGTGGACGGCAGCCGCTGGGCTGCGATCACCTTTCTGGCTGCGGCGGCCTTTGTTTGCCTGCCGCGGATGTTCCAGGTGATGGTGGTCGAAAACGAGGACGAACGCCACCTGCGCATCGCCTCCTGGGCGTTTCCGCTGTACCTGCTGCTGATCTCGATGTTTGTGGTGCCGATTGCTGCGGTGGGGCTGGAGCTGCTGCCGGCAGGGTCCAACCCGGACATGTTCGTGCTGACGGTGCCGTTGCAGCAAGGCCAGCAGGGGCTGGCGGTGCTGTCGTTCCTGGGCGGGTTCTCTTCGGCGACGTCAATGGTGATCGTGGCGGCCATGGCGCTGTCGACGATGGTGTCGAACCATATCGTGATGCCGGTCTGGCTGCGGCTGCAGAGCCGCCAGGCCTCGGTCTCCGGCGACGTGCGCGACGTTGTGCTGCTGTCGCGCCGGGTATCGATCGCGGTGATCATGGCGCTGGGGTATTTCTACTATCACCTCTCAGGCGGGGCGGCGGCGCTGGCGGCAATCGGCCTGATTTCCTTTGCCGGGGTGGCGCAGATCCTGCCTGCGCTGGTGGGCGGGCTGTTCTGGCGCGGCGCCACCCGCAGCGGTGCCCTGGCCGGGCTGACCGTCGGTTTTACGATCTGGCTGTACACCATGCTGCTGCCTGCCCTGGGTGGCGGGCTGCTGCCGGAACATATCCTGCGCCACGGCCTGTTCGGCCTCAGCTGGCTGCGCCCTGAGGCGCTGTTCGGGGTTGAGGGGCTGGACCCGACAGTCCATGCGGTGATGTGGTCGATGAGCCTCAATGCACTGGCGTTCTGCCTGGTGTCGCTGATGAGCTTCCCCAGCCCGCTGGAACGGCTGCAGGGCGCACAGTTTGTCAATGTTTTCGACCATTCCGCAGGACCGCGTGGCTGGACCGGCTCGGTGGCGCAATGCGAGGATCTGATGATCATGTCGCAGCGGATCCTGGGCGCCCATGAGGCACAGGCGTTTTTCCAGCGCGAGCGGCTGCGCCAGGGTGGCCGCGGCCCGTTGCCGGAACCTACGCCTGCATTCCTGGAGCGGCTGGAGCGGGAGCTGAGCGCCTCGATCGGTGCGGCCGCGGCCCATGCGATGATCGGCCAGATTGCTGGCGGCTCCTCTGTTTCTGTTGCCGACCTGCTGGCGGTTGCGGATGAAACCGCGCAGATGCTTGAATATTCCAACCGGCTGGAAGCGCAGTCGGAAAAACTCTCGGAAACCGCGCGTAAGCTGCGGGAAACCAATGAGAAACTAACCCAGATTTCCGAACAAAAGGACGCCTTCCTGAGCCAGGTCAGCCATGAGCTGCGCACCCCGATGACGTCGATCCGGGCGTTTTCGGAAATTCTTCGGGATAATGGTCAGCTCAGCCCGCAGGACCAGCGCCACTATGCGGGAATCATTCATGACGAGACCTTGCGGCTGACCCGGCTGCTGAACGACTTGCTGGATCTTAGCGTGCTGGAGAACGGGCAGGTCAGCCTCAATATGACAGCGGGCACGCTGCCTGATGTGCTGGATCACGCGGTTGCTGCGGCGCTGGCAGGCTCGGACCGGCCGCTCAGGGTTATACGAAACCCGGAGACTGAGGGGTTCCGTCTGTCCTCCGATCTGGACCGGCTGGCGCAGGTATTTATCAATCTGATCGCAAATGCCCAAAAATACTGCGATGCGGAAACGCCGGAATTGACGATTGCCGCCGCTGCCGCAGGAGGGCGCTTGCACATTGATTTCATCGACAACGGCAGCGGCGTGCCGGCGGATTTCCAGCAGATGATTTTCGAGAAATTTTCGCGCGTTAGCCCGGAGCGCGCCGGCGGAGCCGGGTTGGGGCTGGCGATCTGCCGCGAGGTCATGCAGCGGCTGGGCGGCGATGTGCTGTATCTGCCAGGGCACAGTGGCGGCGCTTTCCGGGTTTCCTTACCTGCAGCAGGCGAAAAGGCCGCGTGATCTGCTCTGAGGTACAGGAGTTGTTAACCTCCCTTCGGGTAGAACCGGGGAAACGGGACGCGCAAGGGGCAGGTTAAACAGCCTATGTCTGAGACAGAAGCAGCAGAGGCAGGCAGCGGCAAGCAGGGTGTGCTTGCTCGCAAGCTGGCAGCGACAAAGGAAGGTGTCGGGGCACTGACGACCTCTCCGACGCTGAAGGCTTTGCGCCGCTCCGTTGCGCGCGCCGCCGCGGATCTTTGCAATCTGCCGATGGCCGTTCTGGCCGCACGCCAGTCGAACCGTATTCCGGAAGACCTGTCAGATCAGCTGTCGGACAAGGATCTGCTGGTTGTTCTGGATAGCCCCAATGGCCGGATGGGGGCTGCCAGCATGGACGCCGCAATGGTTACGGCGCTGATCCAGCAGCAGACCATTGGCGCAGTGATCGGCAAGACCCCGGATGAACGCCACTATACGCCCACCGATGCCGCAATGACGGCAGAGTTTCTGGAACGCATCTTTGCCAAGGTTATGGCGATGCTGGACGGTCACGCTGACCAGGCCATTTTCAACGGCTACCGGTTCGGTGCCCAAGTGGAAAATGTGCGCAGCCTCGTTCTGGGAATGGAGGCCGAAGATTACCGGGTGATCGAGCTGAACCTGGATCTGGCTTGCGGCGCCATGCAGGGGGTGATGAAGTTGATTCTGCCCGAACCCACTGCAGAGGAGCTGCAGGGCGGCCAGGCGGGCGGCACCCAGGGGCCATCGCTTGGGGCCAACATGGGGTCTATCCGCGCGGAACTGTCAGCGGTGCTGTGCAAGATGCGGGTGCCGCTGAATGAATTTGCCGGCCTGAAAGTGGGGGATACCCTGCCTTTGGATCAGGCGTTCCTTTATGAAACCGACCTCTTGACCATCGGCGGCCAGTCTGTGGCCCAGGGCCGTCTCGGTCAGATGAACGGCGCGCGTGCTGTGCGCCTGAACCAGCCCAGAACCAGGCTGGTCGGCGATGCCGGAGCTGATGAGATGGCATTCTCTGACGGGGCAGGCACAGGCAGCACCGCCGGTGCGGCGCCAGCGCTTGATATGGGAATCACCGCCCAGGGCCTGCAGGAGCCAATGGATGATATGGGCCTGCCGGCACTGGAAGCTGAGCCCGGTATGGACGGCGGCTTTGGCATGGGCGGCGGCGACGGGCTGCCGGCTCTTGGCGATGGCGGTCTTGATGGTGCAATGGGAAGCGGCATGGATGCCGGGGACCTGCCTGGCCTCGGCGATGGCGCGCTGAGCATGGAGGGGCTGGACGGCGGGCTTCCGGACTTGCCTGACCTGCCTGATTTGCCCGCTGCCGATCTGGGGGACTTTGGCGAAGGCGATGCGGCTGCAGAAATTTCCCAGCTGGCCGGTCTGAGCGGCGACTAGGCGGAGAGCGGGTGAATGACCCCTATTCGGGTCAGGCGCCTGGGCGTGCTACGCTGAGTTACTTCAAACCGCAAAGGGCCGCGCAGGTGCGATCTCCGTGACGGGCCATACGCAGGGCCGGCAGCATCGCCGCAGCGGTGCTAAATTCCGTGCGATGGCCCCAGTTTTCTGAGATCACAAGCTGACAGAGTCAGCGCCTTGCCAGCGAGTCCAGGGCCGGACGCAGACCGTCCAGCTGGTATCCCGCGGCCTGGGTCTTTTGCAGGATGTCATCCGGCGGCATATCACAGGCTTGGCTGAGCGCCCAGACAACCGAACAACGGGTGCCAGAGGCGCAATATGCCAGAACCGGACCTTCGCAGCCTTCATACAGCTCGCGCTGCAATGCCACGTTTTCCGGTGTCATCGTCTGATGGGTCAGCGGAAGCACTTCGAATTGCAGTCCTGCGGCTTCGGCAGCGGCGCGGATCGCCTCAGCCTGATGGCTGAGCGGGACCTCTTCGTCGGGGCGGTTGCAGATCACCGTCTTGTAACCGGCTTCGGCAATGGCAGGCAGGTCCTCAGCCGAGATCTGCGGCGAGACCGAGTAGCGGGGGGTGATAATGCGTGCGTCCATGGGGCGAGTCTTTACGCGTTTGCGGGGCGCCGGTCCAGATGCCTGATGAGTTTGGGGGCGGCTATCATGCCGCAGGCCATGGCTGCCAGAAACAGCGCCCCCTGCCAGCCGTTATAGCTGAGAGAGGCCAGCGCCGGGCCTGGGCACAGCCCGGCCAGCCCCCAGCCCGCCCCGAACATCAGCGATCCCAGAACCAGACGGCGGTCCAGCTCTGTCCGCGGCGGGGCAGGGAAGCTGCCGCCGGCAGCGGGGCGGCGGCCCCGGGACAGGCGCCAGGCCAATGCCATAGGTATCAGCGCGCCGCCCATCACAAAGGCCAGGGCAGGATCCCATTGCCCGAAGATATCCAGCCAGCCCTGGACTTTGGCGGTGTCTGTCATGCCGGACAGCATCAGCCCGGCCCCGAACAGGCTGCCAGCAGCAAGCGCAAGAAAAAGCCGAAGCATCAGATAACTCCCAGAAGCTGACGCAGAACTGCAAGTGTCAGAATGCCCGCCAGCATGAACACAGCGGTTGCCGTGATCCCGCGCAAGGACAGCCGGGAGATGCCGCATACCCCGTGGCCGGAGGTGCAGCCGTTTGCGATCCGTGTTCCCAGCCCGACCAGCAGGCCTGCAATCACCAGGACAGCAGCGCTGCCTGTAACATGAGTTGCAGGTGTGGAGCCGCTTGCAAGGCCGATCAGCAGCGGCATCCCGGTCACACCCGCGATGAAGGCGGCCCGCTCCGCTGCTATGCCGCGCCCGCTGCCATCCAGAAGGCCGCCCAGAATGCCGCTGGCGCCCATGATCCGGCCATTGCCCAGCAGATACACCGCTCCGCCTAGGCCGATCAAAAGACCGCCGCACAGGCCCCAAATCCAATCCGCTTCCATTTGCCTGCTCCGTCTGGTCCGCTCAGATCTTGTTGACCGGAATCTTCAGGAACACATCGCCCTGTTCATCCGGCTCCGGCATCTGGCCGGCGCGCATGTTGACCTGCAGCGAGGGCAGTATCAGCCGCGGCATGCCCAGGGTTGCATCGCGGGCGTCGCGCATCTCGACGAACGCCTCGGCGCTGCGCCCGGCACCGACATGCACGTTCAGGGCCTTCTGCTCGCCCACCGTGGTCTCCCAGGCGTACTCGTCGCGCCCTGGCGCCTTGTAGTCGTGGCCGACGAAAATGCGGGTCTCATCAGGCAGCGCCAGTATTCTTTGGATAAATTCATAAAGGTCGGCCGAAGAGCCGCCCGGAAAGTCGCAGCGCGCCGTGCCGAAATCAGGCATGAACAATGTATCGCCAACAAAAGCGGCGTCGCCGATCACATAGGTGAGGCAGGCCGGCGTGTGCCCGGGGGTATGCAATACCTCGCCGCGCATCTGGCCGATCATGAAACTGTCGCCCTCGCGGAACAAACGGTCGAACTGGCTGCCATCGCGCTGAAACTCGGTGCCTTCGTTGAAGATCTTTCCGAACGTGTCCTGTATCACCGTGATCCGGCTGCCAATCCCGATTTTTCCGCCCAGCTGTTCCTGCAGATAGGGTGCGGCAGAGAGGTGGTCGGCATGCACATGGCTTTCCAGGATCCATTCCACCCGCAGGCCTTGTTCCCTGACCCAGGCGGTTATCGCGTCCGCGGAGGCTGTGCAGGTGCGCCCGGCTGCCTGGTCGTAATCCAGAACAGAATTGATGATTGCACAGGCAGAGCCCTCTGGTTCCCGAATCACATAGGAGACAGTGTTGGTTGCTTCGTCGAAAAAGGCCTGGACGGCAGGGGTCATCGGTCGCTCTCCCTTTGGTTCGGGAAGTCATATATTGGTTTTTGAATGCGTTTCAAGCAGGCACGGGCCGTTAGATGAGCCGCGTGTGGAAATCATCGCAGCCGTCTGATTTGTGTCAAGGCAGAGCGCTGGCGCCGCGCCGTAGTCTCGGCTTGCATCAAAGGCGCCCGGAGAATTGTCAGAAGGCCGGCAAAGATGCGCAAATTTTCGCCGCGCCGCTCAGATTTTGCGGGCTTTCGTATCACTGTTGCGAAATGCTGGCATACTCACAGGACGTAGGGAGGACTGCTCATGACTCAGGAAGATCTGCTGCACACCGTCGAAACCCTGGAAACAAGGATCCGGCAAGAGACCGGACCGGACCGGCTGGCGATGCGGCCGGAATTCATCCGGCTGCTGGACTACATGCGCAAGACCGGTGCAGAGGTGCCTGGACGGCTCCGCCGGTTGGAAGCAGCGCTTTGCGAGGAAGCGGTCGAGGAGATGTTTGACAATATGCCGGTCTGACTGGCCTGTCAGGGCTGGGCTGCCCCGTTAAGGCCGGAAGTCAGCCCAGGAAAATGCCAACCATCACCAGCATCAGTCCCAGAACGGACAGCAGCAGGGCGCCCAGGTTGTAGGGCAGCACTGACTGCACCACAGTGCGGAGATCTTCGTCGCTGAGGTTCTGGCGCCGCGCGCGGGCTACCTTGATAATGCACCAGATCAGTCCAAGCAGGCCGGCAACGGACACGGCTGCTCCGGTCCAGACGATGAGTTCGAACATGAATGCGCTCCTGCGGAAATGGTGCTGCGCGGCGAGTAGCCGATCCGCGGCGCGCGCGCAAGCAGCCGGTGAAAGGGTCCGGTTTCCGCCTGACTGTCCGCCCGCAGCTCTTTCGCTGCTTGCAGTGCCGCAGGCGGGGCGCTATCCCCTTGCTCCGACAGCAACTGACAGCCTTTGCCGACGGAGCCGCAGATGGACATCACCGAAGACGAAAAGAGCGAAAACTACCGAGTGACCGCTGGCGAATTGCGCCAGTTCATCGAGCGCTTCGAGCGTTTGGATGAGGAAAAGAAGACCATCGCCGAGCAGCAGAAAGAGGTGATGGCCGAGGCCAAGGGCCGCGGCTATGACACCAAGGTGATGCGAAAGATCATCGCCCTGCGCAAGCGCGACGAAAACGACATCGCCGAGGAAGAGGCGGTGCTGGAAATGTACAAGGAAGCGCTTGGCATGTAAGCCGCGCTGCCGTTCCGAAAATCAAAGCCGCGCAGGTGCTGGGCCTGCGCGGATTTTGTTTTTGCAGCGCTTGCGTTGAGAAACTTTAAGCTTGAAATAAATGCTGCGGCAGAGCTATTGTCGCCTCAGGCAGTGATCAGCAAAGGAGTTCCGCCATGCCGGCCATCAGCGTGCATCCCGAAGGGTGGAAGCCCGCAAAAGGCTATGCCAATGGCATGGTGGCAGAAGGCCGGCAGCTGTTTGTCGGCGGCCAGATCGGCTGGACTGCAGATCAAGTGTTCGAGGCGCAGGACTTCATCGGGCAAATGAGCCAGGCGCTGCGCAATATACTTGACGTCGTCGAAACGGCGGGCGGCACAGTCCAGGATATCACCAGGCTTACTTGGTATGTGACGGACAAGGCAGAGTACCTGGCCCACCAGGCGGAGGTCGGGAAAGCGTACCGCGCGGTGATGGGCTACCACTTCCCGGCCATGACCATGGTGGTGGTTTCCGCCTTGGTCGAGGATGAGGCCAAGGTGGAAATCGAAGCCACTGCAGTGCTGCCATCCTGAGGCTGTGCAGGGACCAGGGCCAGTGCTTTCACGCCGTTGAAAGGCTGGCACAGGATCAGGCCATTGACGCCATTTCGGGGTGAGAGCCTCGGTTTCAGAATGTATTTGATCGGCTGCAGGCGCAATTCGGCCGAATGCTGTTCTGGCATAATCCAGCTTTTTCAATCCGTTGCAGGCCGTTCTTCCGGGGGCGGCATTTTTTTTGCCCGAAGAAAAATTTTACCAGTTGATAAAAAATCAGACTGTGGCACTCTGATATCAGAACAATAGAAAATCAGGGAGACACCCAATGGCGACCAGCCATCAGGCATCCGGCATTCAGGCAGCGCGTTTGGACGCTGCCGGGATCGCTGAGAATTTCTCGGACCTGCATCCAGCCTATGACGCGCATGAGGCAGCCGTGGCGGCGGACCGCTGCTACTTCTGCTATGACGCGCCTTGCATGACCGCATGTCCAACCTCCATCGACATCCCTCAGTTCATCCGGGAGATCCAGGCAGGCCACGCCGAAAGCGCGGCCCGCACCATTCTGGAGCAAAACATCCTGGGCGGCATGTGCGCCCGGGTCTGCCCGACCGAAACCCTGTGCGAAGAGGCCTGCGTGCGTGAAACCGCCGAGGGTAAGCCGGTCGAGATCGGCCGTCTGCAGCGCTATGCCACCGACACGCTGATGGAGAAGGGCGAGCACCCCTTCACCCGCGCAGCCGCATCCGGCAAGAAAGTTGCTGTTGTGGGCGGGGGCCCTGCAGGCCTCTCTGCCGCTCACCGGCTGGCCGTGCTGGGCCATGACGTGGTGATCTATGACGCCAAGTCCAAGGCGGGCGGTCTCAACGAATTCGGCATTGCCGCCTATAAGTCCACCAACGACTTTGCCGCGCGGGAAGTTGAGTGGCTGCTGCAGATCGGCGGCATTACAATGGATTACGGAAAGAAGCTGGGCGCGGAGCTTTCCCTGGACGCTCTGAAGGCGGATTATGATGCTGTGTTCCTGTCCATCGGCCTGGCGGGGGTCAATGCCCTGCGCGCCCCGGGCGAGGACAAGGACGGCGTGCGCGACGCGGTGGAGTTCATTGCCGAGCTGCGCCAGGCTGAGGATCTGACCGCGCTGCCGGTGGGCCGCAATGTGGTGGTGATCGGTGGCGGCATGACGGCGGTCGATGCCGCGGTGCAATCGAAACTTCTGGGGGCAGAAAACGTCACCATCGCCTACCGGCGCAGCCGTGACGATATGGGCGCCAGCCGGTTTGAGCAGGATCTGGCGGCCTCCAAGGGCGTGAAGCTGATGTTCAATGTCATGCCCAAGGCGGTGCTTGGCAATGGCGCAGCGGCGGAAATCGAATTGGAGTATACTCAGGTCGCAGACGGCAAGGTCTCCGGTACCGGCGAGACCGTGCGATTGGCCGCGGATCAGGTGTTCAAGGCCATCGGCCAGACGCTGGAAGGTCAGCCCGATGCGCTGGAGCTTGAAGGCCGCAAGATCAAGGTCAGTGAAACGGGCCGCACCTCGATGGCAGGGGTCTGGGCGGGTGGCGACTGCGCCTCTGGCGGCGAGGACCTCACCGTGACCGCCGTGGCAGAGGGCCGCGATGCCGCAATGGACATTCACTCCAGCCTGATGGGCTGAGCCAGCTCGGGCGCAGTCAAACTGCCCCGAAGCGAGCCTTAAGAGGAGAGATCAAATGGCTGATCTGACAACAGAATTTCTGGGGATCAAATCCCCCAACCCATTCTGGCTGGCCTCCGCGCCGCCAACCGACAAGGAATACAACGTCCGCCGCGCCTTTGAGGCCGGCTGGGGCGGCGTGGTCTGGAAGACCCTCGGCGCCGAAGGCCCGCCGGTGGTCAATGTGAACGGTCCGCGGTACGGCGCGATCTGGGGCGCTGACCGCCGCCTTTTGGGCCTCAACAACATCGAACTGATCACCGACCGGCCGCTGCAGGCCAACCTGGAGGAAATCACCAGGGTTAAGAAGGACTACCCGGACCGCGCCGTCATTGTCTCGATCATGGTGCCCTGCGAAGAGCAGGCTTGGAAAGACATCCTGCCGCAGGTGGAGGCCACCGGCGCCGACGGGATTGAGCTGAACTTCGGCTGTCCGCATGGCATGGCCGAACGCGGCATGGGCTCTGCCGTGGGGCAGGTTCCGGAGTACATCCAGATGGTCACCGAGTGGTGCAAGAAATACTACTCCAAGCCGGTGATCGTGAAGCTGACTCCGAACATCACCGACATCCGCCATCCTGCGCGGGCGGCAAATGCCGGAAATGCCGATGCGGTCAGCCTGATCAACACCATCAATTCGATCACCTCGGTGGACCTCGACAGCATGGCGCCGGAGCCGACCATTGGCGGCAAGGGCACCCATGGCGGCTATTGCGGTCCGGCGGTGAAGCCGATTGCGCTGAACATGGTGGCGGAAATCGCCCGTGATGCGCAGACCCGCGGCCTGCCGATCTCGGCCATCGGCGGCGTCACCACCTGGCGTGACGCGGCGGAGTTCATGGCGATGGGGGCCGGCAATGTGCAGGTCTGCACCGCGGCGATGACCTATGGCTTCAATGTGGTGAAGGAGATGATCTCCGGTCTGTCCAATTGGATGGATGAGAAGGGCTACACCTCCACCCAGGATTTTATCGGCATGGCGGTGCCGAATGTGACCGACTGGCAGTATCTGGACCTGAACTATGTCACCAAGGCCAAGATCAGCCAGGACGATTGCATCAAATGCGGCCGCTGTTTTGCCGCCTGCGAGGACACCTCGCACCAGGCAATTGCGATGAGCGAAGACCGCGTGTTCACGGTGAAGGACGACGAGTGCGTCGCCTGCAACCTCTGTGTGAATGTCTGCCCGGTCGAAGGCTGCATCACCATGGAGGAGGTGCCGGCGGGCCAGATCGACGAACGCACCGGCGAGGTGGTCTCGGACGACTACGCCAATTGGACCACCCATCCGAACAACCCGGCAGCAACAGCGGCAGAGTAACCTCTGCCAGGGCCGGCTTCGGGTGTCCTCCCGCCCGTCGCCGGCCTCCTTTGCAGGAGACCGTCTCCCGTTGGGCCCGGCGCCGCGCTTTGCGCGGCGCCGGGCCCAAGGCCGCCAAGGGGGCATCAGCATGGCTGATGCCCCTGCGGGCACGGGAGTGCTTCTCTTGCGGCGGCACGACCGCTGCCAGAAGATCAGGTTTTTGGCGTAAGCATCCGGCGGTAAAGGGTTTCCAGGTATTGCGGTGCGGCGTCGAACGGGTCTTCATCCCCCATCAGGGTACGCACCTGGGCGTCGAAATCCGCATAGTGCTGGGTCAGCGACCAGATCGAGAACAGCAGGTGTTTGGGATGCGCCCGGTTGATCCGGCCCGCGTCCATCCAGCCTTGCAAAAGCTGCGCTTTTTCCTCCACCAGCCCATTCAGGTCGCTGGCGATGACATCATGCAAACGCGGCGCGCCCTGCACGATCTCATTGGCATAAAGCCGGCTTTCGCGCGGGAAATCCCGGCTCATCTGCAGTTTGCGCTGCACATAGGCGAGGATCTCTTCCAGCGGCTCGCCTTCCGGGTCCAGCGCCCGCAGCGGGTCTAGCCAGGTGTCCAGCAGCCCCGCCATCAATTCGTTGAAAATCGCTTCCTTGGAGGGGAAGTAGTAGAGCAGATTCGGTTTCGACAGCCCCGCCGCCTTGGCGATCTGATCCACGGTGGAGCCGCGGAAGCCGTGGCTGGAGAACACGTCCAGCGCGGCCTCCAGAATGGCGGCGCGATTCTTCTTCTGAATGCGGGTGGGCGCGCGGTCTGCGGGCATGTCTGTCCTGTCTGTTTCTGCCGCACCTGCCAGCTGAAGCGCGGAATTTCACCTATTTCCGGCAAAACTGCCGATTTTTTCAAGGCCTGTGCGTCAATTTCTTGACTGAATGTGAACCCGTGATAGCGTGAGTTTGACCAGTTGGTCAAATCAGTGTGCAGCCCCGGCGGGCTCGCCCATTGTCAGACCAGCACTCAAAGCCACCGGAAACGGCGAAAACGCCGGCCGTAACCCGCAAAGACGGGTGAACAGGGAAGGAAGCTGGAGATGACGTCGCTTGGACAGAATCTGAAAATTGATGGTGACAGGCTGTGGGACAGTCTGATGGAGATGGCCAAAATCGGCCCCGGTGTGGCGGGCGGCAACAACCGCCAGACGCTGACGGACGAAGACGGCGAGGGCCGCGCGCTGTTCCAGAAATGGTGCGAGGACGCGGGCTGCACCATGGGGCTCGATCAGATGGGCAATATGTTTGCGATGCGTGCGGGGACCGATCCGGACGCGCTGCCGGTCTATGTTGGTTCTCATCTGGACACCCAGCCCACCGGGGGCAAATACGACGGGGTGCTGGGGGTGCTGGCAGGGCTGGAGCTGATCCGCTCTCTCAACGATATGAACATCAAGACCAAACATCCGATCGTGGCCACCAACTTCACCAATGAGGAAGGCACCCGCTATGCGCCTGCGATGCTGTCCTCGGGCGTTTTCGCGGGCATCCATACCCAGGACTGGGCTTACGCGCGTGAAGACGCCGAAGGCAAGACATTCGGGGATGAGCTGAAACGTATCGGCTGGCGCGGCGAGGAGGAGACCGGCGCCCGCAAGATGCACGCCTTCTTTGAGCTGCACATCGAGCAGGGGCCGATCCTGGAGGCCGAGGGCAAAGACATCGGCGTGGTGACCCATGGCCAGGGCCTCAGCTGGACCCAGGTGACCATCACCGGCAAGGACGCCCATACCGGCTCCACCCCGATGCCGATGCGCCGCAATGCAGGCCTCGCGATGGCGCGTATTTTGGAGACCGTGGACGAGATCGCCTGGAGCCACGCGCCGCACGCGGTGGGTGCGGCAGGGCATATCGACGTCTATCCGAATTCGCGCAATGTGATCCCGGGCAAGGTGGTCTTCACCGTCGACTTCCGCAGTCCCGATCTGGACGTGATCACCGATATGGAAAACCGCCTGCGCGAAAAAGGCACTGAGATTGCCGAGGCGATGGGTGTTGGGATCGAATTCGAGAAGGTGGGCGGTTTTGATCCCGTGGCCTTTGACGAAGGATGCGTCAGTGCAGTGCGCAATGCGGCAGAACGGCTGGGCTATTCGCACCTCGATATTATCTCGGGCGCAGGCCATGATGCCTGCTGGATCAACCGGGTGGCGCCCACCGCGATGGTGATGTGCCCCTGCGTCGATGGGCTCAGCCATAATGAGGCTGAGGAGATCAGCAAGGAATGGGCCGAGGCCGGCGCCAATGTTCTGTTTCATGCGGTGGTCGAGACCGCGGAGATCGTTGAGTGAGCGGGCGTCCCGGAAACGCACCTGCGGAGCGTTTCGCCCGCGAACGGGCGGAGCCCTAGGGGCGCTGCCCCCGCGGCCCCAAAGGGCCGCTCCCCCGGAGTATTTCGGGAAAGTTGAAATGCGCTGCGCCAGACAGCGGAAGAGACAAGCGGAGGCGTGAAAATGCGCCCCGATTTAGGGAGTTGTAACCTATGAGTAAAGTCATCCGGAACGGCACTGTCGTGACCGCCGATCTCACCTATAAGGCCGATGTGCTGATTGAAAACGGGGTGATCACCCAGATCGGCCCGAACCTGAAAGGCGATGAGGAACTGGACGCCACCGGTTGTTACGTGATGCCGGGCGGGATCGACCCGCATACCCATCTGGAAATGCCCTTTATGGGCACCTACAGTTCGGACGATTTTGAAAGCGGCACCCGCGCCGGACTGGCGGGCGGCACCACCATGGTGGTGGATTTTGCGCTGCCGAACCCGGGCGAAAGCCTGCTGGACGCGCTGAAACGCTGGGACAATAAGTCAACCCGCGCCAATTGCGACTATTCCTTCCACATGGCGGTGACCTGGTGGGGGGAGCAGGTCTTTGAAGACATGAAGACCGTGGTGCAGGAGCGCGGCATCAACACCTTCAAGCACTTCATGGCCTACAAAGGCGCGCTGATGGTGAACGATGACGAGCTCTATGCCTCCTTCCAGCGGCTGGCGGAACTAGGCGGTATTGCCATGGTGCATGCCGAAAACGGCGATGTGGTGGCAGAGCTTTCCGCTAAACTCTTGGCAGAAGGCAATAATGGCCCAGAGGCTCACGCCTATTCCCGCCCGCCGCAGGTGGAGGGCGAGGCCACCAACCGCGCCATCATGATTGCCGATATGGCGGGTGTTCCACTGTATGTCGTTCACACCTCCTGCGAGGACAGCCACGAGGCCATCCGCCGCGCCCGGATGCAGGGCAAGCGGGTCTGGGGCGAGCCGCTGATCCAGCATCTGACCCTGGATGAGAGTGAGTATTTCAACAAGGATTGGGATCACGCCGCCCGCCGGGTGATGTCGCCGCCGTTCCGCAATAAGCAGCATCAGGACAGCTTGTGGGCCGGCCTGCAGTCGGGCTCGCTGTCGGTCGTGGCAACAGACCACTGCGCCTTTACCACCGAGCAGAAGCGCTATGGCGTTGGCGATTTCACCAAGATCCCGAACGGCACTGGCGGTCTGGAGGACCGGATGCCGATGCTGTGGACCCACGGTGTTGAAACCGGCCGCCTGACCCCGAATGAGTTTGTGGCCGTGACTTCAACTAACATCGCTAAGATCTTGAATTGCTACCCGAAAAAGGGCGCGGTTCTGGTTGGCGCCGATGCCGACCTGGTGGTCTGGGATCCGAAGAAGACCAAGACGATTTCGGCGGGCACCCAGCAGTCTTCGATCGACTACAATGTGTTTGAGGGGCATGAGGTGAAGGGCCTGCCGCGCTTTACGCTGACCCGCGGCCATGTGGCGGTGCATGACGGCGAGATCAAGTGCCAGGAGGGCCACGGCAAGTTCGTCTCGCGGGAGGCCAACACCACAGTGAACAAGGCGCTCAGCACCTGGAAAGAACTGACGGCGCCGCGCCCGGTGGAACGCACCGGCATCCCGGCAACAGGCGTGTAAATCAGGAGCGGGCTGCCAGCAATGGCGGCCCGTTTTCCTGTGTGAAATCAAGGCAAAGAAATGAATATGGAAACGACCACCCAGGCAATCCGACCCGAGGCCGCCGCTTCCGATCCAGCCCCCGCTCAGACCGTCATCGCGGCGAAGAACCTGGATTTGACGTTTGAGACAAACGACGGCCCGGTGCATGCGCTGAAGGATGTCAGCCTGGAGATCAGCAAAGGGGATTTTGTCTCCTTCATCGGGCCTTCCGGCTGCGGCAAGACCACCTTTCTGCGCTGTATCGCGGCGCTGGAAACACCCACCGGCGGCAGCCTGTCCGTCAACGGCATGACGCCGGACGAGGCACGGCGCAACCGGGCCTATGGCTATGTGTTTCAGGCCGCGGGGCTGTATCCTTGGCGGACCATTGCGGGGAACATCAAACTGCCGCTGGAGATCATGGGATTCTCCAGGGCAGAACAGGAAAAACGTGTTAATCAGGTCCTGGAACTTGTTGAATTGTCAGGCTTTGGCGGCAAGTTCCCGTGGCAGCTGTCCGGCGGTATGCAGCAGCGCGCCAGCATTGCGCGGGCGCTGGCGTTCGACGCTGACATCCTGCTGATGGATGAGCCGTTTGGGGCGCTGGATGAGATTGTGCGCGACCATTTGAATGAGCAGCTCTTGAAGCTGTGGGCGCGGACTAACAAGACCATCGGCTTTGTCACCCACTCGATCCCGGAGGCGGTGTATTTGTCGACCAAGATCGTAGTGATGTCGCCGCGGCCGGGGCGGATCCATGACGTGATCGACAGCACCTTGCCCAAGGAGCGGCCGCTGGATATCCGCGACAGCCCGGAGTTCATCGAGATTGCCCACCGCGTGCGCGAGGGGCTGCGGGCGGGGCATGGTGATGACTGATTTTGCCATCCCGTGCTTCCGGAATTGGGGGGTGGCATCCGTGCACCCCCTGTACACCCCCTGTGCACCGGGCGGAAGCCAAATGGGGAGGGCGGAGACATGAAAAGCCTTGTTGCCGTTCTCACCGTGCTCGCCGCCATCATCGCCCTTTGGTATGCGGCCTGTGTGCCGATGAACATCAAGGGAGTGCTGGACGCGGCTGAGCGGGCAGGGGTGGAAGTCACTCCCGCGACCGCCAAGGAGCGCCGGGACAGGGGCGAGATCGGGCTGGTGGCAAAGAATACCTTTGCCATTGGCGAGACCTGGGTGCAGGAGCGCCCGCGGCTGCCCGCGCCGCATCAGGTGGCAGTGGAGCTGTGGAAGACCACGGTAGAGAAAAAGATCACCTCCAAGCGCAGCCTGATCTATCATGCGCAGGTGACGCTGTCGGCGACGCTCTTGGGGTTTGCAATCGGCACCGGTCTCGGCATCCTGCTGGCGGTGGGGATTGTGCATTCCCGCGTCATGGATATGTCGGTGATGCCTTGGGCAATTGTCAGCCAGACCATCCCGATCATCGCGCTGGCGCCGATGATCATCGTGGTTCTTTACTCCATCGGGGTGCAGGGGATCATTCCCAAGGCGGTGATCTCGGCCTATCTGAGTTTCTTCCCGGTGGTTGTCGGCATGGTGAAGGGCCTTCGCGCGCCGGATGCGATGCAATTGGATCTGCTCAAGACCTACAATGCCAATACCTCGCAAGGGTTCTGGAAGCTGCGGCTGCCGTCCTCGATTCCGTATCTGTTTGCCTCGCTGAAGATCGGCATTGCGGCGTCCCTGGTGGGGGCCATTGTCGGTGAGCTGCCGACCGGCGCGGTTGCGGGCCTTGGCGCGCGGCTGCTGGCGGGCAGCTACTACGGGCAGACCGTGCAGATCTGGTCGGCGCTGTTTGCCGCCGCGATCCTGGCAGCAGCCTTGGTGGCGTTGCTGGGGCTGTTCGAGAAGCTGGTCCTGAGCCGGATGGGGGTGCGGGCATGATGGATGTTTGGAAAGAGGGCTCTGCCCTCGCCGCTGCGCGGCTCACCCGGGATATTTTTGGCCAGAAGAACAAGGGGATCCTGTCATGATCATGGTGGTTCTTGCCGTTCTGGTCTGGTGTTTGGGGTGGTGGCTGAACAGCCGGCTGGCGAACAGCCCTGCGGCTGGGACGCGTGCGGTGCAGCTTTTGGTTCCGGCCATCTTTGGCGTCACGGTGCTGGTGGTCTGGGAGCTGCTGGTGCGCGGTCTGGAGGTGTCGCTGGTGATCCTGCCTGCGCCGACGGTCATTGCGGCGCGTTTCGCCTCCAGCCTTCCGATCCTGTGGGAGGACTTTGCCCAGACCATTCTGAAAGGCGCGCTTGGCGGTTACTTGATCGGCTGCGGCGCGGCGTTTCTGACCGCGATCCTGGTGGACCGCAGTGATTTCCTGCGCCGCGGGCTGCTGCCGGTCGGCAATTTCGTGGCGGCACTGCCGATTGTGGGCACCGCGCCGATTCTGGTGATGTGGTTCGGCTTTGACTGGCATTCCAAGGCCGCGGTGGTCGTGGTCATGGTGTTCTTTCCGATGCTGGTGAACACCGTGGCGGGGCTGCGCGAGACCGACCAGATGCAGCGTGATCTGATGCAGACCTATGCCGCCGGATACTGGCAAAGCTTTTTCAAGCTGCGGCTGCCGGCGGCGCTGCCGTTTGTGTTCAACGGGCTCAAGATTTCCACCACCCTGGCGCTGATCGGGGCGATTGTGGCGGAGTTCTTTGGTTCGCCCACCGTTGGCATGGGTTTCCGTATTTCCACCAGCGTCGGCCAGCTGGCGCTGGATATGGTCTGGGCGGAAATCGTGGTGGCGGCATTGGCGGGGTCTGCCTTTTACGGGCTGGTGGCGCTGATCGAGAAGAGCTTTACCTTCTGGCACCCGTCGCAGCGGGGCTGAAAGTTGAACCGTCCTGCGGATGCGGGGCGGTTTTTGCGGAAATCTTGCGCGGGGTGCCGGCAAAGGCAGGCCTCATAAAGAAAAAACTTTGAACGAATGGTCAAACCCGGGCAAGCTTCACATCATAATCAATAGGGAGAACGAGACATGAAACATCTGATGACGGCGGCAGCGCTGGCACTGGGCGCCGCGGGGGCGGCGCAGGCGGCGGATGACGTGACGCTGCAGCTGAAATGGGTGACTCAGGCGCAGTTCGCGGGCTATTACGTGGCGCTGGACAAGGGGTTCTACGAGGAAGAGGACCTGAATGTCACCATCCTGCCGGGCGGGCCGGATATTGCGCCGACCCAGGTGATTGCCGGCGGCGGTGCCGATGTGACCGTGGAATGGATGCCCGCGGCGCTGGCCGCGCGGGAGAAGGGCCTGCCGCTGGTCAATATCGCCCAGCCGTTCAAATCCTCCGGCATGATGCTGACCTGCTGGAAAGACACTGGGATTGCCGAACCCGCCGATCTGGCAAACCGCACCCTGGGCGTCTGGTTCTTTGGCAATGAATTCCCCTTTATGAGCTGGATGAGCCAGTTGGGCATCTCCACCGAGGGCAAGGGTGAGAGCGGCGTCGAGGTCTTGAAGCAGGGCTTCAACGTTGACCCGCTGCTGCAGCGCCAGGCGGACTGCATCTCGACCATGACCTATAACGAATACTGGCAGGTGATTGATGCAGGCGTGTCACCGGATGAGCTGATCACCTTTAAATACGAGGACCAGGGCGTCGCGACGCTGGAGGACGGTCTGTATGTGCTGGAAGAGAACCTGAGCGATGCAGCCTTTGCCGGCAAGATGGAGCGCTTTGTGCGCGCCTCGATGAAGGGCTGGAAATACGCCGAGGACAACCCGGATGAGGCGGCGGAGATCGTGCTGGACAATGACGCTTCCGGTGCGCAGACAGAGACCCACCAGAAGCGGATGATGGGCGAGATCGCCAAGCTGACCGCGGGCAGCAATGGCGCGCTGGATCCGGCCGACTATGAGCGGACCGTGTCGACCCTGATGGGCGGCGGCTCCGATCCGGTGATTACCAAGACGCCTGAGGGCGCCTGGACCCATGCCATCACCGATGCAGCGCTGAAATAAACTGCGGCTTCGGCGCAGGTAAGGCTTTGGAAGCCCGGCAGCCCCGCCTGCCGGGCTTCCATCAATTTACGGTCAATTATATTAAAAATGCAAAAAATCATATGTAACGCCGCAATGCAACCTTGAGATGTATGTTTTTGTGTTACCATTCCCGTATGGGAGAGATGCGAGCTCATATACCTGATGGGCAGGTGCAGAATGTTTTTCCGTCTCAAAAGCTGTGCCTTTGCCCTCAGACAATCGAAACCGCGTGCCGGTCCAGGTATGCGGCCCGCGGGCGGCCTTCCCTGCGGGATGTGGCAAGCAAAAGCACGGCGCTGCCGCTGATGGATCTTTGCCGCAGGGCTTTTGAACGCAAAATGTCCACGGGCAGGGCGCAGATCCTGCTGCTGTATCAGGTGGAGCCGATCGGGCTGGAGCTGGCCGCCGCGCAAGCAGGCGATGTGGTTCCCGTTTGCGTGTGCCGGCTGGAAAAGATCAGCCACCCTGATTTGTTGCACGCCCTGGCTTGCGGCTTTGATATCATTCACCTGCAATCCGATGGCAGCCCGCCGGGCAAGGCACAGCAGAAGCAGGAAGTGGATCTGGCACAGGCGCTTGGCGGGCTTGGCCGGGTTTTGCTGTTTGACGGGGCCCTTGACCTTTTGCGCCGGCTGAGGGCACCGGTTATTCCCTTTCCAGCAGTCTCTCCGGGGGTGCTGGCGGTCGGCAGCCGCCGCGATACAGCCAGGGCCGGCGCGGCTGCGCTGCTGCCTGCCCGAACAGAACACATCAGCCTGCCGGAACAGGCCCCTTACGGGGCGGTAAGCCTGGATGAAGACCTTTGCAACAGCTGCAGCAGCTGCGTCTGGGTCTGCCCTTCGGACGCGCTTGGCCTGAACGGCAGCGGCGGGGGGCTGAATTTTGTAGAATCCCTCTGCGTGCAATGCGGGCTTTGCGTCTCTGTCTGCCCGCAGCGCGCGCTCAGCATGGAGCCGGGAATGGATCTGTCAGCCGCTGCAGTCCTGCCGCGCCCGCTGGCCGGGCAGGATCCGTGCGCAGACAGCAGGGAAAGGGAGGCGCCTGCAAGCGCCCCGCCTCTGGCGCTGCCCTGACGAAAGCGCGCCGCCTGTCAGCCTTGCTCCAGGAAGCCGCCGTATTGCCCGCGCTTGAAGATCAGGCCTTTGCCCGGGCGGGTGGTGACGCTGGCCACCTGTCCGATGATGATTGTGTGATCGCCTGCCGGATGGGCCGCAAAATGGCGGCAGTCGAACCGGGCTATTACACCGTCAAGCGCCGGCGCGCCATGGGCGTTGGGGGTCCAGCCCGCAGCACTGAAGTCTTCGCCATTGGCGGCAAAATGCTTGGCAAGGCCAAGCTGGTCCTCGGCCATCACATGGATGGCAAAGCTTTCGGCTGTTGCAAAAGCGTCATGGCGCAGGGACGTCTTGGCCGGGCACCACAACAGCAGCGGCGGCTCCAGCGATACCGAGGTGAAGCTGTTGACGGTAATGGCCAGCGGGCCGCGGGCGGTCCGGGTGGTGACAACCGTCACCCCGGTGCCAAAGCAGCCAAGCGCATCACGGTAGGCCCGGGCGGTGTCCGGGCCGGGGATGAAGCTGGTATCGGCCATGTCGCGCGCCTCTTGTTCGTTCCGGGCAGTGACCTGCCACGCATGGCACCGATTGTCTACCTAGTTCATGTCCTCAATGAGGCGCCCGTGTTTGCGGGTTTCTTCCAGCACGGCGCCAAAGGTGGTAAGACCGCGGGCTTCCAGCATTGGCAGCATCTTGCAGAAGACCTCGGCGGTGGCGCGGGCGTCGCCCATGGCGGTGTGGCGCAAGGCAGGCGGGATGGTGACCTCCAGCCGGTCGCAAAGCGCATCCAGCGTATGGTTCTGCGAGGCGCCGAACAGCACCGCGCTCAGCAGCACCGTGTCCAGCACCGGCTGGTCCCAGCTGACACCGCTGCGTTTGGCGTGGCGGTGCAGAAAGGCCATGTCGAAGGGCGCGTTATGGGCCACGATCACTGCGTCCGACGCAAAGCGGTGAAAGTCCCGGGCCGCACTGGCAATATCCGGCTGGCCCTGGACCATCATATCGGTGATGCCATGCACCTTGGCGGAAGCCGCCGGAATGGGGCGGCCAGGGTTCACCAGGGTTTCAAAACCCTCGCTTTCGATGATCCGGCCCCGCACCACCCGCAGGGCGCCGATCTGGACGATCTCGTCCTTATGCGGCAGAAGGCCGGTCGTTTCGGTGTCAAACACCACATAGCTGAGAGCGGAGAGCTTGCGGCTGCCCAGCTCTGCGTGGCCGGTTTCCAGCAGCGCAAAATCATAGACCAGGGGGCGCGCATCCTCAGGGGCGAGGCCTGCATGGGCGCCTTCGAACAGGATGATATAGCCCGGTGCGCCGCCCAGGGGTTTCAGGCGCAGATCGTACACTTGGGTTGCGCTGGCGCTTTTCACCTCTGCCTGCACCTCCTTGCCGCTGCGCACCAGCCGGCCATAGGCGGCCTCCAGCCCGGTCAGGTCCAGATAGTCCGACAGCGGCGCATTCAGCCGCGGCGGCGCCTCTTGCGCCAGTACTGCGGCGGCCTGACCGTCGTAAAGCACGATCTGATGCGCCGGGCTGGCCATCACGGTGGCAATGGGAATATCGGTCAGCAGCGCCGCGAGCCGCGTTTTCTCGGCTTCCAGATGCTCGGTTTCGCGGGCAATGGCCTCTGCCGCGTTGAGCGCCGAGGTGCCCAGCTGCCCGGCCAGCCCCTGCGCCGCAGCGGCGAGGTCGCCCAGATAGCGGGCGCCGTGGGTGTCCAGGTCCTTGCTCACCCCGGCATGGGCCCGGGCGCGCATGCCTGCGGCCAGCCGCTCAATCGGCTTGGCGACGTTTTCGTCAAACAGCAGCCAAACGCCGGCGCAAAGCCCAAGCAGGGCAAAGGCGCTGAGCAAGCCTGAAAAGATAAAGGCATCCAGCAGCTCCGGCTGCCCGGCACGGCTGTAGCCAAGCCACAGCGCGCCGCCGGTCACACCGGTGCCGCCAAGAGCCAGCAGGCAGAAGAACAAAAAGATCCGCAGGCGCAGGGACAGGCGGGACAGCATGGTTATCCTCCGCAGGCTGTGGCCAGGATCGGATCGCCGGCGCCGGGTTCAACCCAGTTCAGCCCATCGGGCAGCCCGCCCTCAAAGACCGCTTCGCCGGCTGCCAGCGCCCGCCGCCCGGTGCCGCAGTCCAGCCAGACCGGCAGTTTGCTGACCGGTGCCCAGCGGCCGAAGAAGTACAGCTCTCCCAGGAACACCTGGGGGTGGTCCGCATGGGTTTTCAGGGTGGCGGTGTCCAGCGCTGCAAAGCGGTCAACGTAAGGAACCGCATAGGTCCAGGGGCGGTAGAAGCTCTGGTTTTCGACGGTTTCCGCCACCACCAGCCCCTCGGGCAGGGCCGCCTTGGTGCGCGCGTACCAGCCGTATTCCGAGGTGATGGTGACCCCGATCATCGCCAGCCCCGCCGCCACCGGCGCCATCCAGCGCGGCAGCCGCCCCTTCAGCGTCCGGTTCAGGAGCATCACCACGCCCGCCGCCGCAATGCCCGCAAAAATCACCGCAATCAGTTCCAGAAACATCCTTTGCCCTCTTCAAAATCCGGCCGGCTCTTTCATCTTTCCAAAAATACTCCGGCCGGAGGCATCTGTGCGCTCCGCAAGCGCTGCTGTCAGCTTAACATGCCTTTACCGTGCCCAACCGCCGATTGCATCGTCTTTACAACAACAAAGGCGTCGCGCAGATGACTTCGCTCAAAGTCCGACAGATCCGAAGGCGCCAGGTAATTATCCGGCGCCTGGCCCGCCCGGATCTGTGCCGCCTGGTGCTCCAGCCGGGTTTGGGCAATCAGGTCATAGGCGTCCATGAGGTCGCGCGCGCCGGAGGGGCTGAGCACGCCCGCGGCTTCCGCCGTCTGCAAGCGGGCGCGGGTGTTCACCTCTGCCAGCTGGCCCTGCAGCGCGTAGATGCGGCCCAGGTCCACCACCGGCACCACGCCGTTGTGTTTCATGTCCAGCGTGTTGCGGTGCTCGCCCGAGCGGATGGTGGCCAGCCCGCGCAACAGGCCCAAGGGCGGTGTGTGTTTCAGCGAATTGGCGGTCATATGGGCGGTGAAAATCGAATTGGCGCTGGCGGCCTTCAGGGTCTGCTGCTGCAGATCGGCAAACAGCGCGGCATCACCGCCAATGGGGCGCAGGTCGAACATCACCGAGGCCAGCATTTGCGCCTCGGGGCTGGGCTTGGCAATCCAGCCGTGGAAATAGTCGCGCCAGACGCGCAGCGGCTGCCGCCAGCGCGGGTTGGAGGCCATCATGTCGCCGGGGCAATAGACATAGCCGCAGGTGTTGAGCCCGTCGCAGACGATCTTTGCCATCTGCTCGAAGTAGGTCTCGTCTCCGGGCGCCAGTTCGTCGGACAGGATCAGGCAGTTGTCCTGATCGGAGACACCGGTCTGCTCGCGCCGGCCCTGCGAGCCGCAGGCCAGCCACAGGTAGGGGACGGGGGCGGGGCCCAGTTTCTCCTCGGCCAGCACCAGCAGGCGCCGGGTGGCGGTGTCGGCGATGTCGGTGATCAGCCGGGTCACCACTTCATGCCGGTTGCCGCCTGCCACCAGCTGCACCAGCAGGCGGGGGATTTCGGCGGTGACCTTTGCCATCTCCTCCGCGGACGCCGCGCGGGCGATGCTGGAGACCATTTCGCCCGAGCTGACCGCCTGAAAGCGGGTGAGGTCGGTCTGGGTGACGATGCCTGCGAGCCTGCCGGCCTCCACCACCGGGATATGGCCGATGCCGTGCTCCATCATCATGTGCAGCACGTCGGAGCCGATAGCGGAGGGCGCCAGGGTCAGCGGGTCCGGGGTCATCACCGTGCTGACCGGGGTGGAGATGGGTTTGCCCGCGGCGAGGATCTTGGCCGTTAGGTCGCGGGTGGTGAGGATGCCTTGCAGCCTGTCCCCGTCGGTCACGCAGACAGAGGAGATGCGGCGGTTGCGCATCAGCTGCGCCGCGCCCTGGCAGGTGAGGCCGCTGGAGCAGGTGACGGGGTTTCGCGCCATGATGGCCTCGACCCTTGTGGTGGCCAGGCTGTTGCCCTCGCGGCTGCCGGGGCGGCGGCGGTCGAAGAATTTCGCGACCTGCGGCTGGCTTGCCATCAGGGTGTGGAAGTCCGCCTTGGGCAGCAGCAGCAAGAGCGTTTCTGCCGTGGCCTTGGCCGAGGTCACCGCCCGGCCGCTGCGGGTCAGGCCGCGCTCGCCAAAGGAGTTGCGGGGGCCGAGGATGGAGACGGGGATGCCGTTTTCATCGGTCACTTCCACCTCGCCGGTGTAGACCAGGTAGAGGCCCTTCAGATCCTCGTTCAGCGCATAGACGGGATCGCCGGCACTTGCCTCGATCTGGCGGAACTTGGGGGCGAGGTCCTGCAGCAGCGCGGGTTCGAGGCTGTCGTAGGGGTGAACCGAGGACAGGAAGCGGAGCAGGGCAGTTTCGGAAAGGGGCATTTGCTTGTGTCCTTTTGAACTGTCTTTCCCGGGCCGCGGGCCCGGATTGCCCCCGGCCCGCCCCCAGGGCGGGGACAATCCTTAGCGTTTTCTAATGACTGCTGTTCCGGGCGTCTTCGGGAAAAAATGGCCCCGCCAGTGAAACACCGGACGGGACCATGAGGGAAGAGGCGGGCCGCTGGGAAGGCAGCCCGCCCAGGGGAGGTCAGTGGTCCTGTGCGGCACCTGCGCCGCGCGGGATGCGGACGCTTTCGACCAGCTCTTCGATCTCGGCGGGGATCGCCTCGCTCGATTTCGACACCAGGAAGGCGACCGCGAAGTTCACCATCGCGCCAATCGCACCGAAGGAGGTGGATTTGATGGTGCCCAGCAGCGGGTCCGCATCGGTGAAGGAGTTGGTGCCCGGGATGAACAGCCAGCCCTTGTGCAGGAAGATGTAGACCAGGGTGACGATGAGGCCTGCCAGCATGCCGGCCACGGCGCCCTTGTTGTTCACCTTGGTGAAGATGCCCATCATCAGCGCCGGGAAGATCGAGGCGGCTGCCAGGCCGAAGGCCAGCGCCACGGTCTGGGCGGCAAAGCCCGGCGGGTTCAGACCCAGGTAGGTTGCCACCGCGATGGCCACGGCCATGGCGATACGGGCCGACAGCAGCTCGCCTTTTTCCGAGATGTTCGGGTTGATTGAGCCCTTGATCAGGTCGTGGGATACGGCCGACGAAATCGCCAGCAGCAGGCCCGCCGCGGTGGACAGCGCCGCCGCCAGGCCGCCAGCCGCCACCAGACCGATCACCCAGCCCGGCAGGTTGGCAATCTCAGGATTGGCCAGAACCAGGATGTCGCGGTTGAAGTTGGTCAGCTCATTGCCGGCCCAGCCGTTGGCTTCGGCCACGGCCTGAAGATCGGCGTTCTTGTCGTTGTAGTACTGGATCGCACCATCGCCGTTCTTGTCTTCCCAGCCCAGAAGGCCGGTCTGCTGCCAGGTCGCCATCCAGTCGTACTGCGGATCGTTTTCGATCTGCTGCACGGTCACGGCGCCGCCTTCGATGCCGCCGTTGGGCCACATCATTTCGGTGATGTTCAGGCGGGCCATGGCGCCAACTGCCGGAGCGGTCAGATAGAGCAGCGCAATGAACACCAGCGCCCAGCCGGCCGACCAGCGGGCATCAGCCACTTTCGGCACGGTGAAGAAGCGCATGATCACGTGCGGCAGGCCCGCGGTGCCGATCATCAGCGAGAGCGTAAACAGCACCATGTTGAAGGTGTCGGAGTGATGCGCGGTGTATTCGTTGAAGCCAAGCTCGGTCACGATGGCGTCCAGCTTGGTCAGCAGCGGCTCACCGGAGGCGGCGTGGTCGCCGAACAGGCCGAGCGCCGGGATCGGGTTGCCGGTCAGCTGCAGCGAGATGAAGATGGCCGGGATGGTGTAGGCCATGATCAGAACGCAGTACTGGGCGACCTGGGTGTAGGTCACACCCTTCATGCCGCCGAACACGGCGTAGGCGAAGACCACACAGGCGCCGATCAGCAGGCCTGCGGTGTTGGAAACCTCGAGGAAGCGGCCGAAGGCCACGCCGACGCCGGTCATCTGGCCGATCACGTAAGTGGTCGAAGCGACGATCAGGCAGATCACGGCCACCACGCGCGCGGTCGGGGAGTAGAACCGGTCGCCGATGAACTCAGACACGGTGAACTTGCCGAACTTGCGCAGGTAGGGCGCCAGCAGCAGTGCCAGCAGCACATAGCCGCCGGTCCAGCCCATCAGGAAGGTGGAGTTGTCATAACCGGTAAAGGCGATGAGGCCCGCCATCGAGATGAAGGAGGCCGCCGACATCCAGTCGGCCGCGGTTGCCATGCCGTTGGTGACAGGGTGAACACCCCGGCCCGCGGCATAGAATTCAGATGTGGAGCCCGCACGGGCCCAGATCGCGATGCCGATGTAAAGCGCGAAAGACGCGCCCACAAACAGCAGGTTGATGGTAAACTGGTCCATCTTATTCTTCCTCCACGCCGTATTCGCGGTCCAGCTTGTTCATCCGGAACGCGTAGAAAAAGATCAGCCCCAGGAACACCAGGATCGAGCCTTGCTGGGCGAACCAGAAGCCCAGATCGCTGCCGCCGACCTGAATGCCCGCAAGCATCGGGCGCAGCAGGATGCCGAAGCCGAATGAAACAACAGCCCAGATCACCAGGCTGACGAGAATGATGCGCACATTGGCCGCCCAATAGCCCTTGTCGGCTTCGGCGGCCTTTGCGGCGTTTGTGGTTTGGTCCGCCATAGCGGCTCCTCCTTCTTCCTCCTGAACCTGCCTGCGAGTGTCATCAGGCAAGCTCTCTCCATGTGCCTGCTGCCAGGTTCACGGGCGTGCAGGCATGACTCCTCCGGTCCGCCAAGGCGGTGCCGATGGGTATTCCAATGTCCGGGGACGGGGTCCTGCGGGTCAGGCAGGCCCCGTTTCTTAGTTGTTAGCTGGTGGCCTCGGTCACGATGGCCGCCATGTCCTGGGCGATGTCGGTGATTTCGCCCATGGCATTAGTGGTCTTCAGCACGTCCTTGCCGCCGTAGTAGGCGATCAGCGGCGCGGTCTGCGCGTGATAGGCCTCCAGCCGGCTGGCAACGGTTTCGGCGTTGTCATCGGCGCGGCGCTTCATTTTGGTGCCGCCGCATTTGTCGCAAGTACCTGCCACGGCAGGCTGCTTGAAGCTGTCGTGATAGCCCTCGCCGCAGCCTGCGCAGGTGTAGCGGCCGGAGATGCGCTCGACCATGGCGGCGTCGTCCACCTCCAGGCTGATGGCGGCGTTGATCTTCTGCTGGGTTTCCGCCAGCAGATCGTCCAGCGCCTCTGCCTGCACGGTGGTGCGGGGGAAGCCGTCGAGGATCACGCCCTTGGTGCAATCGGGCTCTGCCAGACGGTCGCGCAGGATGTTGATCACGATTTCGTCGCTGACCAGCTGGCCCGCTTCCATCACTGCCTTGGCGGCGAGGCCTGCGGGGGTGCCCGCAGCTACCGCCTCGCGCAGGAGGTCGCCGGTGCTCAGCTGCACATAGCCGAATTTCTCTTCGAGCATCCGCGCCTGGGTGCCCTTGCCGGCGCCCGGAGGCCCCAGCAGGATCAGCACGGCGGGACGGGTGAGGACTGCCATATTCATGTCTGCTTACCCCTTGTTCGCGCGGTTTTCGATCAGGTCTTCGACCACCGACGGATCGGCCAGGGTCGAAGTGTCGCCCAGTGAGCCGAAATCGTTCTCGGCGATCTTGCGCAGGATGCGGCGCATAATCTTGCCGGAGCGGGTTTTCGGCAGGCCCGGCGCCCATTGGATCACGTCCGGGGAGGCGATCGGGCCGATCTCGGTGCGGACCCAGGTGCGCAGCTCCTTCAGCAGCTCGTCCGAGGGTTCGCGGTCGTTCATCAGGGTCACGTAGCAGTAGATGCCCTGGCCCTTGATCTCATGCGGGTAGCCGACCACGGCGGCCTCAGCCACGGCGGCGTGGGCCACCAGGGCGCTTTCGACCTCAGCCGTGCCCATGCGGTGGCCGGAGACGTTGATCACGTCGTCGACGCGGCCGGTGATCCAGTAATCGCCGTCCTCGTCGCGGCGGCAGCCGTCGCCGGTGAAGTAATAGCCCTTGTAGTCGGAGAAATAGGTTTTCTCGAACCGCTCATGGTCGCCCCAGACGGTGCGCATCTGGCCCGGCCAGCTGTCCTTGATGCACAGGACACCCTCGACGCCGTTGCCCTCGATCTCAACACCCGACTGGGGGTCCAGAACCACCGGCTGGATGCCGAAGAAGGGTTTCATCGCCGCGCCCGGCTTCATCGCATGGGCGCCCGGCAGCGGCGTCATCAGGTGGCCGCCGGTCTCGGTCTGCCACCAGGTGTCGACGATCGGGCATTTGCCCTTGCCGACAACCTCGTTGTACCAGTTCCAGGCCTCGGGGTTGATCGGTTCACCTACGGTGCCCAGTACCTTGAGATCGCTCAGATCGCACTTTTCGACCCATTCATTGCCCTGGCCCATCAGCGCCCGCAGGGCTGTGGGAGCGGTGTAGAACTGGTTCACCTTGTGCTTTTCACAGACCTGCCAGAAGCGGCTGGCGTCGGGGTAGGTCGGCACGCCTTCGAACATCAGGGTGGTGGCGCCATTGGCCAGCGGGCCATAGACGATGTAGCTGTGGCCGGTGACCCAGCCCACGTCCGCGGTGCACCAGTAGACGTCGCCATCGTGGTAGTCGAATGTCACCTCATGGGTCATTGCGGCATAGGTGAGATAACCGCCGGAGGTATGCACCACGCCCTTAGGCTGGCCGGTGGAGCCGGAGGTATAGAGGATGAACAGCGGGTCCTCGGCGTTCATCTCTGCCGGAGCGCAGTAATCATCCGCTTCCAGCGCCATCTCGTTGTAGTCGTAGTCGCGCCCGTCCACCCAGGTGGTCTGGCCGCCGGTGCGCTTGACCACCAGGCATTTCACGCTGTCCTTGGTGTGCAGCAGGGCGGCGTCGGCGTTCGATTTCAGCGGGGTCTTGCGGCCGCCGCGCGGCGCCTCGTCGGCGGTGATGATCACCTTGGCGTCGCAGCCGTTGATGCGGGCCGCCAGCGCGTCGGGGGAGAAACCGGCAAACACGATGGAATGAATGGCGCCGATGCGGGCGCAGGCCAGCATGGCATAGGCCGCCTCGGGGATCATCGGCAGGTAGATCACCACCCGGTCGCCCTTGCGCACGCCCATGCTCTCCAGGATGTTGGCCATCCGGCAGGTGCGGCGGTGCAGTTCGCTGTAGGTGATGTGCTGGGCGGCTTCCTCTGGATCATCCGGCTCCCAGATGATCGCGGTCTGGTCGCCGCGGGTTTCCAGGTGGCGGTCGATGCAGTTGGCGGAGACGTTCAGGGTGCCGTCGGCGTACCAGTTGATCGAGACATTGCCGAAGTTGTAGTTCACGTCCTTCACCTGGGTGAAGGGCTTGATCCAGTCGATGCGCTTGCCTTGTTCACCCCAGAACCCCTCGGGGTCGGACAGCGAGGCCTGATACATCTCCTGGTATTTCGCGGCATTGACATGCGCGCGGGCAACGGTTTCGTCGGATGGCGGATAGACAGCGTCTGCGTGCAGCGCGTTCATGCGGTTTCCTCCCAGAAATTTTATTGGCAAGACAAACGACAACGCTGTGCCGCGGCTGTCAAACCGTTTCCTCCTGCGAACCGATAATAGAGCAGGCTGAAAATTTGTGAATAACTGACGGGTTTTTAAGCATTTGCTTGTGAACGAATTTCCCTGAGTGCGGCAATTCTGTAAAAATGTTGACTGGTTTTGTTTTTGGGGTGCGCAAAATCAATGGCTTGTCTGTAAATGCGTTTGCGGCTGGTTTACGGGGGCAGTTGCAGCCGGACCGGGCAGGGCGCGCGCCGTTGGCGGAAACATGCTGCTGCCGCGCTGCGGCATATTGTGCCACCTGCCGCTTTAACAGGAGCATCAGCCCCAGCCTTGCGCGCCTTGCGCGAGTCGCTGCGTAACCTTTCCGCCCTGGGGGTTGGCAGCGCGCGGGCAAGCCGTTAGCCTGACGCCCAAGCGCCCGCCCTTGGCCCCTGCCGAGGCGGAAAAGGGCGCAATTCGGGAGAGTTACATCATGAATAAATTTCTGACTGCCGCCGTTGCGGCAACTGCTGGCGTTGCATTGGCGGGCGAGGCTGCCGCGACGGAATGGAACGTGTCCCTGTGGGGCAAGCGCCGCGCCTTTACCGAGCATGTGGAGAAACTGGCCGAGCTGGTCAGTGAAAAGACCGGCGGCGAGTTTACCCTGAACATCAGCTATGGCGGCCTGTCGAAGAACAAGGAAAACCTCGACGGGATTTCCATCGGCGCCTTTGAGATGGCGCAGTTCTGCGCGGGCTACCACCGCGACAAGAACCCCTCGATCACCGTGCTGGAACTGCCGTTCCTGGGCGTGAACACGCTGGAGGAAGAGGTGGCCGTGGCCAATGCGGTCTATGCGCATCCGGCGGTGCAGGCGGATCTGGCGCGCTGGAACGCCAAGCTGCTGATGACCTCGCCGATGCCGCAGTACAATATCGTCGGCACCGGCGAGCCGCGGGACGAACTGGCTGAGTTCAAGGACATGCGCGTGCGCGCCACCGGCGGCATCGGCAAGGCGTTCTCGGCCGTTGGCGCAGTGCCGACCTCGGTAACTGCAACCGAGGCCTATAACGCGATGGAATCCGGCGTTGTCGACACCGTCGCCTTTGCCCAGCACGCGCATCTGGCGTTCGGCACCATCAACCGCGCCGACTGGTGGACCGCCAACCTCAACCCCGGCACCGTGAACTGCCCGGTGGTGGTGAACACCGATGCCTATGATGCCCTGAGCGACGCCGAGCGCGAAGCACTGGACAGCTCGATCGACGAGGCGATCGGCCACTACCTGGCCAACTACGGCGAGCTGCTGGCGAAATGGGACAGCGTGCTGGCCGAGAAGGGCGTCGAGAAAGTCACAATCTCTGACGCCGAACTGGCCGAGTTCCGCAAAGTGGCCGCCGATCCGATCCGCGCCCAGTGGATCGAGGACATGAGCGCCCAGGGCCTGCCGGCGCAGGAGCTGTATGATCTGGTGCAGAAAACACTGAGCGATCACCGCTCGGGCAGCTGATCACTTAGGGCAGCGCCCGACCCTGGGTGGGTGCGTTAGCGCCCTCCCGTGGGGAGGGTCGGGCGCTGCCCGGCCTTCAGCCGGGCGATAGATTTCTATCTTACGGTTGGGGAATTAGATAATGGCGGCAGGAGCAGCAGTCCTGGAGGATGGCAGCCTGATCAGCAGGCTGGACCGGGGACTATTGAAAGCGGAACGTTTGCTGGCACTGCTCAGCGGCATTGCGGTGTTCTCGCTGATGATCCTGGCGGTGGTTTCGGTCGGCGGGCGCAATGCGGCCAACGCGCCGCTGCCCGGCTATGTCGACTGGATTGAGCAGATCATGCCGCTGATCGCTTTCATGGGCATCGCATTCGTGCAGCGGGACGGCGCCCATATCCGCATGGACATTTTCATCGGCGCCTTGCGGGGCCGTGCCCTGTGGCTGTTCGAGCTGGTCTCGGTCCTGCTGATCTTCCTGCTGATCGCAGCTTTGGTCTGGGGCAGCTGGTCGCATTTCCTGCGTTCCTTCGATTTCGCCGCGCCCTGGTGGAGCCGCGACAGCTCCATCGACATTGGCCTGCCGATCTGGCCGGCCAAGCTGCTGGCGCCGGTGGCCTTTGCGGTGCTGGGCTTGCGGCTCATGCTGCAGATCTGGGGCTATGGCCGCGCCTTGGTGCTGGGGCTGGAGGCGCCGGTGGCGGTGCCGCTGATCCAAAGCGCAGCAGAACAGGCCGCGGCAGAGGCCGAGCAGCTGGCAGGCCATGACAGCAGGGGAAACAAGACTGACGGGCAGGGGTAAGGCGCATGGAACCCATTGAAATCGGCCTGTGGGTCACCGGCGGCTTGCTGTTGATGGTGGTGCTGGGGATGCGGGTGGCCTTTGCGGCCGGCCTGGCGGGCCTCATCGGCCTGGTGTGGATCTTCTGGGCCAAGTTCGGCTATGATCCGGCGCGGTTTGGCAAGGCGCTGACCGTCTCGGTCAAGATCGCGGGCCAGGTGCCGCATTCAAAGGTCTCCAGCCAGGCGCTCAGCCTCATTCCGACCTTCATCCTGATCGGATACCTGGCCTATTACGCGGGCCTGACGCGGGCGCTGTTCGAGGCTGCCAAGCGCTGGATCGCCTGGCTGCCCGGCGGGCTTGCGGTCTCTACCGTTTTTGCCACCGCGGGTTTTGCGGCTGTGTCGGGTGCGTCGGTTGCCACCTCCGCCGTCTTTGCCCGCATCGCCATCCCGGAGATGCTGCAGATCGGCTATAACAAGCAATTCGCGGCAGGCGTCGTGGCGGCAGGCGGCACGCTGGCGTCCTTGATCCCGCCCTCGGCCATTCTGGTGATCTATGCCATCATCGTGGAGCAGGACGTGGGCAAGCTGCTGCTGGCGGGCTTTATCCCCGGCGCGTTTTCGGCGGTGATTTACGGGCTGCTGATTGTCGGCATCGCGGTGGTCTTCAAATCCGTCGGCCCGCCTGTGAAAGGCTTCACCTGGGGTCAGCGGTTTGCGTCGCTGCCGGGGGCGCTGCCGATCATCTTTGTCGTCGTGATCATCATCTGTTTTGTCTACAACCCCTTTGGCGGTGATGCCTGGGGCACCCCCACCGAAGGCGGCGCATTGGGCGCCTTTGTGGTCTTCTGCATGGCCGTTTTCAAAGGCATGAAATGGACTGAGCTGAAATCGGCGCTCTTGGAAACCGCCAAGCTCACCGTAATGATCTTCACCATCATCTGGGGCGTGCTGATCTATGTGCGGTTCCTTGGGTTTGCGGACCTGCCGGGGGCATTCTCGGACTGGATCACCTCGCTGGAGATGAGCCCGATGCTGATCCTGATCTGCATCTTGCTGGCCTATGCGGTGCTGGGGATGTTCATGGATGCGATCGGGATGCTGCTCTTGACGCTGCCGGTGGTCTACCCGGCGGTGATGGCGCTGAATGGCGGCGAGAGCGTGGCCGCGGCAGACAGCGCCTTTGGCATGAGCGGCACCATGTGCGCGATCTGGTTCGGCATCCTGGTGGTGAAAATGGCCGAGTTCTGCCTGATCACCCCGCCCATCGGCCTCAACTGCTTTGTGGTTGCCGGGGTGCGCGATGATCTGAGCGTGCAGGACGTGTTCCGCGGCGTGACGCCGTTCTTCATTGCGGACGGGGTAACCATTGCGCTGCTGGTCGCCTTCCCGGGGATCGTCCTCTACCTGCCGTCCTTGGCGGGCTAGGGGAAGAAAAGGGCGCTCAGGGCTCTCCAAAGCAGATACAGGCTTCAAACCCGCCTTCACATGATCCCTGCCTGCCAGCGCCAGCTGCCGGCCTCAAGCAAAACAGCCGTATCCCCGCCTTGGGGCGGGGGCCCGCGGCGGTTTTCCTTGATCCCGCCCCCTGTCCCCGGCTGCCCGTGCTCACGCGAAGGCGGCTCCGAAGCAGATCAGCTTGGCAGGCGGGCGCGCAGGGCCTATATGGCGCGGCATGAGAGATTTTGCCCCCTTGCACCAGGCCGCGCGCCTTTCCGTGGCCCCGATGATGGACTGGACCGACCGGCACTGCCGTTATCTGCACCGGCTTTTGAGCCGGGAGGCGCTGCTGTACACCGAAATGGTGACCGCGCCGGCGCTGGTGCGGGGCGGGGCGTTGCATTTGCTGGACTTCAATCCGCAAGAGCATCCGGTGGCGTTGCAGCTGGGCGGCTCAGATCCGCAGGAGCTGGCCGAGGCGGCGCGGCTGGGGGCTGAAGCGGGTTATGACGAGATCAACCTCAACAGCGGCTGCCCCAGCGACCGGGTGCAGTCCGGCGCCTTTGGTGCGGTGCTGATGCAGACACCGGAGCTGGTGGCCGATTGCGTTGCTGCCATGCACGAGGCGGTGGCGGTGGAAGTCACCGTCAAATGCCGCATCGGCGTTGATGAACAGGAGCCGGAGGAGGTGCTGCCGGACTTCCTGGAGAAGATCCGCGCGGCGGGCTGCAAACGTGTGACCATCCACGCGCGCAAGGCCTGGCTGCAGGGGCTTTCGCCGAAGGAGAACCGGGACATCCCGCCTTTGGACTATGATCTGGTGCACCGGATGAAGGCGGCGTTTGCGGATCTGCATATCTCCATCAACGGCGGCATTGCCACGCTGGACGAGGCCAGGGCGCATCTGGAGCGCGGGCTGGACGGGGTGATGGTGGGGCGTGCGGCCTATCACCAGCCTGCCGATGTGCTCTGTGCGGCGGATGCTGAGATTTATGGCGCTGGCGCGGTCAGCGAGCCGGGCGCGGCGGTGCGGCAGATGCTGCCCTATATCGAGGCGCGTCTCGGCGAAGGCGCCAAGCTCAACCAGATCACCCGGCACATGCTGGGGCTGTTTGCGGGCAAGCCGGGCGCGCGGCAGTGGCGGCGGATGCTGTCCGAAGGCGCCTGCCGGGCGGGCGCCGGGCCGGAGCTGGTGCTGGAGGCGCTGGCGCAGGTGGAGAGCCGCGCCGCAGCGTGACGGAACGCCTCACACGCTAGTGGCTTGTGCATCCTTTGGGCGGCAGCTAACCCTTTGCCGGTGACGCAAAAGCCTGAGGTGCCCCGCATGACTGATCCCGCCGTGACAGCCGCCCTGTGGCCGGAGCCTGCGCTGCTGATGCAGATGGGCGGGCTGCTGGTTGTGATCGGGGCCTTTGCCGGCGTCTTGGCAGGGCTTCTGGGTGTTGGCGGCGGGATCGTTCTGGTGCCTGCGTTTTTCTATGCCTTCCAGACCCTTGGCTATGGCGGCGATCAGCTGATGCAGATCTGCCTGGCAACCTCATTGGCGACGATCATCGTGACCTCGGTGCGCTCGGTGATGAGCCACAACAAGAAGGGCGCGGTGGATTGGGAGATCCTGCGCAGCTGGGGGATTGGCATTGCTGCCGGCGCCATCGTGGGCGTGCTGGCGGCGTCTGCCTTGCGCTCTGGCGTGCTGCAAGGCGTGTTCGGCGGGCTGGCGCTGGTGATCGGCTGCTACCTGGGGCTGGGCCGCTCTGAGTGGCGCCTGGCGGAGGCGATGCCCAAGGGCGGCAAGCGCGCGGCGCTGTCGCCTGCGGTCGGCTTCCTGTCCGTGCTGATGGGGATTGGCGGTGGCAGCTTTGGGGTGCCGCTGATGACCCTGCACGGGGTGGCGGTGCACCGCGCGGTGGCGACCGCTGCCGGATTTGGCGTGATCATTGCGGTGCCCTCGGTTGCGGGGTTCCTGCTGCTGGAGGTGGATCCGGCCGCGCGGCCACCTTTCACCATCGGCGCGGTCAATCTGGTGGCGTTTTTCATCGTGATTGCGATGACGCTGATTACTGCGCCCTGGGGCGTCAAGCTGGCCCATGCGATGGACCCGAAGCCGTTGAAACGGGTGTTCGGGGCGTTTCTGGTTCTGGTGGCGCTCAACATGCTGCGTAAAGCGCTGGGATATTGATGGATATGACCAAGCAATTCGAACAGTTCGAGCAGTTTCGGGACAAGGGCTGGGTGCGCTTTGACCAGGACCCGCAGATCGCGGCCTGGGCAGCGGATGCGCTGCAGCATGGGATCCGGTCGCTGGATGATCCGGCCTGTGCCGAGTGGTTCCAGTGCGAGCGCACCTGGTTCATCGGGGTCGATGCCTTGCCGAATGATACCGCAGGGCGCCTGCCGGACGGGCCGCCGCTGGGTGGGGCGCCGGTGGAGTTTATCTCGCAGAACCTCGGGCCTATCCCGGAGCTGCACCGGGCGCAGGTATCCTCGGTCTTTCCCGGCTATCCGCGCCCGCGTCCGGGCGAGGGCGAGGCGGCCTTCCGCTACCGCGTCAAACGCGATGCGGCGCATGTGGACGGGGTGAAAATGTACGGCGAGCACCGCCGCCGCAAGGTGGAGGAGCCGCACGCCTGGGTGCTGGGCATTCCGCTGAATGAAAGCAGCCCCGACGCCTCGCCGCTGGTGATATGGGAGGGCAGCCACAGGATCATGCGCCGTGCCTTTGCCGCCGCGTTTGAGGGCGTGCCGCAGGCCGAGTGGGCGGATGTGGATGTGACCGATGCCTACACGGCGGCCCGCGCCGAGGTGTTCGAGACCTGCCCGCGGATCACGGTGCCTGCGAAACCGGGCGAGTCCTATCTGATGCACCGGCTGTGCCTGCACGGGGTTGCGCCCTGGGGTGACGGGGCAAGCGCGCCTGAGGAGGGTCGCATGATCGCCTATTTCCGGCCTGAGCTGGCGGGTTGGACCACGGGGTGGCTGGCGGAAGAATTGGTAAGTAATATGATTGACTGAAGGTATCTGAGTTCTCTTAGATACAATAAGACCTAAAATCAGGTCGAAATTTTGAGAAGTCACAGCTGAAAATGGCGAGTCTTGAAGACGAAGGGAAAAGGGTTGTTGTGGAGCACGCACGCGAGCTCGACCGGTTGGACAAGATTACAAAAGCAGGTCAAGCGGTGTCGGAGCTTCGCTACATTCTGAAGCGTCTGAAAACCTTCGAACCAATTGTGGTTTCGAAACTTACGGCTGAAATGGTTTTTGAAATAAATGCATTGCACACTGCTTTTGCAGTTTCTTATGGGAGATTGTTTGCAACGGGAAGTTCTGTGCGATTGGATGGAAAACGCGTTCCTGGCGAACTAAAGGATGCTCATAATGAGCTGATGGGGCTAAGGAACAAGAGATTTGCACATAACGATAACCATCACTCAACGACTACTGACATGGATTTCGAGTTTGATGGTCAAGCATTCAAAGTCCTTCCATTTGTGAATTTAAAGATCCCCGTAGACTTGGCTCAGAAGTCAGAGTGTTTAGTTAGTTGGGTTTCTGATGAGTTGCGTTCTAAGACTGAAAATTTAACCGACCGCCTTCAAAAGTCGACTGGATATAAGTGGAAAGTTATGCTCCCGAGCGAAAATTCGACGAGGGATCTCTGAGCGGTTAGGCTAGGCGTGTTCCTGGCAGGCAGGCGCTTACCCTCTGCAAATTAGGTCAGCAATTCTACCCCAATGTTTCGCGCGCGAAACATTGGGTCAGCACTTATTCCGCATGATTGACAGAGCCTTACCTCACCGCGCGCCGCGTTAGCCGCGTTTTAATCTTGCGCCACGGCCGCCGCGGCGCTTGACCAGTTTGCTGGCGCGGGCAGGGAGGTCGTTCATGATGCCGGCGCGCTCTTCGTTGGTCATCTTGGACCAGTCGCGGATCTCGTCGATGGAGCGGTAGCAGCCGGTGCAGATGCGGGCCTCGGGGTGGACGACGCAGATCTTGATGCAGGGGCTTTGGATCTCGTCCCGTTTCCAAACGTCGTCAGTCATCTGTTCACCCGTTCTTCAAGTGCCGCATCCGGTCCAATGCACCCTGGAGAATATAGGAGGCCGCGACGTGGTCGATAACCTCTGCGCGGCGTTTGCGTGTCGTATCTGCTTCAAGAAGCGCTTTTTCTGCGGCCACGGTGCTGAGGCGCTCGTCCCAGAAGCTGATCGGCAGATCGGTGAGCTGGGTGAGGTTGCGGGCAAAGGCGCGGGTGGACTGGCAGCGGGGGCCTTCGGTTCCGTCCATGTTGCGGGGCAGGCCCAGGAGGATGCCGCTGATGTCGCGTTGCTGGATGATTTCCAGCAGGCGCGCCGCATCGAGCGAGAATTTCTTGCGCTTGACGGTTTCCAGGGGCGTCGCCACCGCGCCGATGCGGTCAGAGACGGCGACGCCGATGGTCTTGGTGCCAAGGTCCAGTCCCATCAGCGCGTTCATCGGAGGCAGGGCGGCGGCGAAGTCTTCGAAGGCGTCGTGGATCATTCTGTCAGTCCTGCCTGGGCGGCGATGGTTTCCAAGAGTGCCAGCGCCTCTGCGTCGGCCTGGAATGCACCGCGGGCCTCGTCATAGACGGTGCGGGCGCGCTCAGTCTCGCCCAGCACCGACAGGGCGCCGATCAGGCGGGCCCATTCCTCGGCGCTGCCACCCTCGGTTGCCAGACGGTCGGACAGGCGGGTGACCATGCCGCGGATCATTTCCTGCTGTTCTTCAGGAGAGAGTTCCGCCGCACCTTCCATCTGTTCGGTGCTGGGGCCGGGCAGGGCGGCCGGGCCGGTGCCGCCGCTGGGGGTGATCGGGCGGTATTCGACACCGGCGCGGAAGGCCATTTCCTCGATCTGGCCCTGAATGCCCTTGATCCACAGGGCATCCGCCGGTCCGTCCCGCAGGGTTGCGGCCCATTCCTTATAAGCGAGGTCCGGGCGGCCGATCTGGCCCAGCATCAGGCCCCAGTAATAGCGGGCCGGGCCGTGGGAGGGGTCAATGGCGCGGGCTTTTTGCAGGTCGGTCTGCGCCTCGGGCGAGACATAACCGCCGGCGGCCATGATCTTGAGCTCGGCCAGCTCGGTGAAGTCGCGGGCGTTCACTTTGCCTTCGGCCAGACGGATGTAGTTGGTCTTGGCTTCATAGGCGGCCTTGAAATTGCCGAGGTTGGCCTCGTGCTGGGCCAGCAGGGCCTGACCCTGGAGGTCGTTCTCACGCTCGCCTGCGGTCTTGCGCAGCTGTTCGACCAGCTGGATGTAGCCTTCTTCGACCTCGGGGCGCTGAATTTCCGGAACATCGGCCTCGGCCTCAGCCTGAGAGGGGCGGTTTTCGGCGCGCTCGCCTGCCAGGCGGATGCGGTCCTGCAGGCCTAGATCGCCGTAGCCGGGGGCGCCCAGCTGCCAGTACAGGCCCAGGGTGCCGCCGGTGATCAGCAGAGCCGTTGCAATTGCAAAGCCCAGCGATAGAAGGCGGGGCTGAGCGGGGCCGGACTTGCGCTTTTGCAGCTGCGCGTCGGCGGCCAGGATGCGGCGCGAGATTTCGGTTCGGATGCGCTCTGCGTCGGCTTGATTGATCACGCCGCGGGCCAGATCCTTGTCGACTTCGCGCAACTGCTGGCGGTAGACGCGCAGATCATAGGCCGCGGCAGGTTCGCCGTGCTCACGGGCGCGAATGATGATCATTGCCAGCAGCAGCGCTGCCGCAAAGGCGATAAGGGCGGTGACTGTCCAGAAAACCATGCCGTCTCCGTAGTTTGGTTTTCATCTATATGCGGGGGCAGCCGAACAAAAGGGCCAAACTGCCGCGCCGGGCCGCGGGATGCCGCAATGCGTCATTAAGATATGTCGCAATAACGCAGAAAGGGGACGATAAACGGCACGGGTGGCCCATGCGTTTAGTGCATACCCGCTAGCAGACACGAACCATCGGATTCGCTCATGAAACGCTATTCAGTCTTTGCTGTTGCGCGGGAAGCCCTGCGCTATCACACCGGATGGGAGCGCGCCTGGCGCTCGCCGGAACCCAAACGCCACTACGATGTCGTCATCGTGGGTGCGGGCGGGCATGGCCTTGCCACTGCCTACTACCTGGGTAAGAACTTCGGCATTACCAATGTCGCAATCATCGAGAAAGGCTGGCTTGGCGGCGGCAACACCGGCCGCAACACCACCATCATCCGCTCGAACTACCTGCAGGATCCTTCGGCTGCGATCTATGAAAAGGCGCGCAGCCTGTATGAGACCATGTCACAGGACCTGAACTACAACGTGATGTTCAGCCCGCGCGGCGTGATCATGCTGGCGCAGACCGAGCATGAGATCCGCGGCTACAAGCGCACCGCCCATGCCAACCAGCAGCAGGGTGTGCAGACCGAGTGGATCACCCCGGAGCGGGTCAAGGAACTGGTGCCGATCATCAACCTGCATGGCCCCCGTTACCCTGTTCTGGGCGGCCTGTGGCAGGAACGCGGCGGCACCGCCCGTCACGATGCTGTGGCCTGGGGCTATGCGCGTGCGTGCTCCGACATGGGCATGGACATCATCCAGAAGTGCGAAGTCACCGGTGTGCGCACCGAGAACGGCCGCACCGTGGGTGTCGACACCACCAAAGGCCCGATTGATTGCGACAAGATCGGCATGATCGTGGCCGGTAACGCCTCCGTTCTGTCGGAAATGGCGGGCTTCCGTCTGCCGATGGAATTGGTTGCGCTGCAGGCGATGGTGTCCGAGCCGATCAAACCCTGCATGGATGTGGTTGTGATGGCCAACACCGTGCATGGCTACATGTCCCAGTCGGACAAGGGCGAGATGGTGATCGGCGGCGGCACCGACGGGTTCAACAACTACACCCAGCGCGGCAGCTTCCACCATATCGAGGAAACCGTGCGCGCCCTGGTCGAAACCTTCCCGATGGTCAGCCGTCTGAAGATGCTGCGCCAGTGGGGCGGCATCGTGGATGTGACCGGTGACCGCTCGCCGATCATCTCCAAGACCCCGGTTCAGAACTGCTTCATCAACTGCGGCTGGGGCACCGGCGGCTTTAAGTCGATCCCGGGTTCGGGCTGGGCGATGGCAGAGCTGATGGCCACCGGCCACTCGCCGCTGACCGAGGAGTTCTCGATCAACCGCTTCAAGGAAGGCAAATTCATCGACGAGAGCGTTGCTGCGGGCGTGGCCCACTGACGCGGGCGCGGCCGGTCAAGGGCCGCTCGCCACACCGTCGAACATGAGGCACAAAACGTGTTTCACAAATCTGACGGGCGCGGGGCCCTTGAACTTGCCAGCCGGGTGAATGCGTTCATCCCGGCGCCAATCGAAGAAAGCGACAAGAAGCAATACTGCGGCTACCGCAATGAGAATCAAAGCAAACATGAGATTCACTTTGGGTTGCCGCGTTGAAAATTCAAGCTGGAGGTTCCGCCTATGCTGATCCTTGAATGTCCCTACTGCGGCGTCAAAGCCGAAGAAACCGAACTGGCCGCGGGCGGCGAAGCGCATCTGAAGCGTTTTGGCCCCGGCTCCTCGGATGATGAGTTCCATGACTACCTGTTCATGCGTGAAAACCCCAAAGGCGTTCATTTCGAACGCTGGCGCCATGCCAATGGCTGCGGCAAGTGGTTCCACGCCGCGCGCTGCACCACCACGCTGGAGGTCTTTGGCACCTACAGCGCCCAGGTGACCGAGCCGCCGCAGGAGATCAAGGACAAGATCGCTGCCAAGCGTCCGGGCTGGACCTGGCGTGAATTTGCGGACGAAAAGTAATGATCCTCCGCCTGACTGAAACACCCGCTTTTCTTTTGAAAGGTCTGAGCACATGAGCACGCGTCTCGCCAATCAGGGCCGGCTGATCGACCGCTCCAAACAGATCGACTTCACCTTCAACGGCAAGTCCATGAAGGGCTATGCCGGTGATACCCTGGCATCCGCACTGCTGGCCAACGGCCAAGTGATGATGGGCCGTTCGTTCAAATACCACCGTCCGCGCGGCGTCGTTGCATCGGGTTCGGAAGAGCCCAATGCGCTGATGCAGCTGGGCGTGGGCGACCGTTACGAGCCGAACCAGCGTGCCACCACCACCGAGCTGTTCTCGGGGCTGACCGCACAGTCGCAGAACCACTGGCCGAGCCTGGAGTTCGACGTACTGGCGGTGAACAACAAGCTGTCGCGTTTCCTGACCGCCGGCTTCTACTACAAGATGTTCATCCACCCGCGTCCGCTGTGGAAACACGTCTATGAACCGATCATCCGGAAATCCGCAGGTCTGGGCGCAGCACCTGACAAGGAGCTGAAGGACGCCGACACCTACGAGCACTTCTATTTCTTTGCAGACGTGCTGGTTATCGGCGGCGGCGTTGCCGGCCTGCAGGCGGCCAAGGCGGCTGCGGCCACCGGCGCCAAGGTTCTGGTGCTGGAGCAGAACAGCCACTGGGGCGGCCGCGCACCGGTCGACGGCGGCACCATCGACGGTGAAGCGCCCGACGCCTGGATCGAAAAGACCCTGGCCGAGCTGAAGGCGATGGACAATGTCACCCTGCGCGACCGCTGCATGGGTTCCGGCGTCTATGACCACGGCTACGCCCTTGGCTATGAGCGCCTGACCGACCACGCACCGGGCCAGGGCGGTCCGCGCCACCGTCTGTGGCGGATCCGCGCAACCCGCATTGTCACCGCAACCGGTGCGATCGAGCGTCCGCTGTCCTTTGCCGGCAACGACGTGCCCGGCGTGATGCTGGCGGCCTCGATGCGCGACTATGTGGTGAACTGGGGCATCAACCCCGGCCAGAAGGTCGTGGTTGCCACCAACAACGACGACGCCTACCGCACCGCGCTGGTGCTGCATGACGCTGGCGTCGAAGTGGTGCGCGTGGTCGACACCCGCGAAACCGGCGGCGGCGCGCTGATGGAAGCAGTCCGCGAGAAGGGTATCCGGGTCGAGCTGGGCCGCGCCATCGCCAAGGTGAAGGACGGCAAATGCGTGACCGAGGTCGCCATCTGCGCCCAGAACGGCGAAGGCGGCGCGCGGGAAACTGTGCAGGCTGACGCGGTTGCCATGTCCGGCGGCTGGTCCCCGGTGGTGCACCTGTGGTCCCACTGCGGCGGCAAGCTGATCTGGGACGAGAAAAACGCCAACTTCCGCCCCGACGCCTCGCGTCCGCCGCTGGGCCATGACGGAACCGGCTTTGTGGTTCCGGCGGGTAGCGCCAACGGCGAGTTCGGCCTGGGTGCGCTGCTGGAAGACGCGGCAGCTGCTGGTGCCAAGGCGGCCGAAGAAGCTGGCTTCCCGGCGAAAACCGTGGCAGCTGCCAAGGGCGAGTCCGAGGCGGAAGCGCAGATGGAAGCGGTCTGGCTGATGCCTGCCAAGGCGGACATCAAGCTGCGCATGAAGTCCTGGCTGGACTACCAGAACGACGTGAAAGTGTCCGACGTGCAGCTGGCGGCCCGCGAAGGCTATGAAAGCGTCGAACACACCAAGCGTTACACCACGCTGGGTATGGCGACCGACCAGGGCAAGCTGTCCAACATCAACGGCCTGGCCATTCTGGCCGACAGCCTGAACTCGGAAATCCCGCAGGTGGGCACCACCACCTTCCGTCCGCCCTACCACCCGATCTCGCTGGGTGCGATCGCCGGTGAGGCACGGGCCGAGATCTTCCAGCCGGTGCGCAAGACACCGATCGCCGACTGGATGGATCAGAACGGCGCGGATTGGGAACCGGTTGGCCAGTGGCGCCGTCCGTTCGCCATCACCCGCCCGGGAGAGGACCGTCATGCCGCGGTGAACCGCGAGGTGAAGAACACCCGCGAGAACCTCGGCCTGCTGGACGCCTCGACCCTCGGCAAGCTGGTGGTCAAAGGCCCCGACGCAGGCAAGTTCCTGGACATGATGTACACCAACATGATGTCCACGCTGAAAATCGGCAAATGCCGTTATGGCCTGATGTGCACCGAAAACGGCTTCCTGATGGACGACGGCGTGGTTGCTCGCATCGACGAGGACACCTGGCTGTGCCACACCACCACCGGCGGTGCCGAGCGCATCCACGGCTGGATGGAAGAATGGCTGCAGACCGAATGGTGGGACTGGAAAGTCTATGTTGCCAACGTGACCGAGCAATACGCGCAGGTTGCCGTGGTCGGCCCCAACGCCCGCAAGGTGCTGGAGAAGCTGAACGCGGCTGCAGGCGGCGGCATGGATGTCTCGAAAGAGGCGCTGCCCTTCATGGAATGGCGTGACGGCAAGATCGGCGGCTTTGATGCCCGCGCTTACCGGATCTCCTTCTCGGGCGAGCTGTCCTATGAGATCGCGGTTGCGGCCTCTGAGGGTCAGGCATTCTGGGATGCGCTGATGGAAGCAGGCAAGGAATTCGGCGTCATGCCTTATGGCACCGAGACCCTGCACATTCTGCGTGCCGAGAAGGGCTTTATCATGATCGGCGACGAAACCGATGGCACCGTGATCCCGCAGGATCTGGGTCTTCATTGGGCGCTGTCCAAGAAGAAGGAAGACTATCTGGGCAAACGCGCGCAAGCGCGCTCGCACATGGTTGATCCGGAGCGCTGGCAGCTGGTTGGCCTGGAAACTGTTGACGGTTCGGTGCTGCCCGACGGCGCCTATGCGGTGGGGGAAGGCGTCAACGCCAACGGTCAGCGCAACATGATCGGCCGCGTGACTTCGACCTACCACTCCGCGACCCTGGGCCGCGGCATCGCCATGGGCCTGGTCAAGCATGGTCCCAAGCGCATGGGCGAAGTGATCGAGTTCCCGGGCACTGACGGCAAGATCTACAAAGCCAAGATCGTTGATCCGGTCTTCTACGACAAGGAAGGGGAAAAGCAGAATGTCTAAGGCTGTTTCCGTACTGAACGGCGCCCAGTATACCGGGCTGGCCAAGGTCGAAGATGCCGGCCTGCAGGGCATGATCACCCTGCGCGGCGATTTGGGATCCGAAGCGTTGAAGGCGGCTGTCAAGGCCGCCACCGGCGCCGAGGTTCCGGGTCAGGGCTCTGTCAACGTGGCTGAAAATGGTGCCGTTGCCTGGATGTCCACCGACGAGCTGCTGCTCCTGGTGCCTTACGAGGACGCGGTGGCCAAAACCGCCGAGGTGGCTGAGGCGCTGAAGGGCGAGCACGCGCTGGCGGTGAACGTCTCCGACGCCCGTGCTTTCTTCCGGCTGTCGGGCGAGGGCGCGCGCGAGGTGCTGGGCAAGGTAAGCCCGGTGGACTTTGACGCCGCGGCGTTCAAGCCCGGCCAGTTCCGCCGCTCGCGCCTGGCGCAGGTGGCCGGCGCCTTCTGGTTGAACGACGATGGCAGCTTTTACATCGTCTGTTTCCGCTCCGTCGGCGAATATGTGTTCAAACTGCTGAGCACAGCGGCGCATCCGCAGTCCAAAGTGGGTGTTTACTAAAATTTTCACTCGCTTTTTGCTTGTGGTGCGATTGCGCGTCAATTACGGTGCCCTGGAGACTTTCCAGGGCACCTTTTTTGCCGGATGCCCTGGACGAGTACCTTTGCAGAATTTTTGCAACTGGTTGATTTTGCGGCTGTTCCTAATCCGAATGAGCAGCTGCTTGAAGATTTTCAGGGAGCGGCTGATGGGTCTGCCGAAATGCGGATTTCTCGCATTGGTTTTTACGCTTTCCGCTGCGGTTGCCGTAGCGGAAACCAGCTTCCGGTGCAGCTTGGCGCCGATCGCTGGAGAAGCCTGGATCCCAGGGAAGATCACTGTGCGTTTTTCCGATGATTTCAGCTCGGCAAAAGTGACTGATGCCGCCTTTGGCGTATCGGTCGCCGCCAAGGTGACTAGGCGCAGCGAAACAACATACGCGCTCAGCTGGTCGCTGCCAGGACTGGCCGTACTGACGGAATCGGGTCAAGCAGAGCCGCGGTTCAGGGCGGTTTTGAACACAGCCAATCTGAAGATGAGCATTCAAGGGCTCCGGTCCGGCGCCTCTGTCCAGCCGCCGCGCGGTTCGGGCCGCTGCACGCTGGAGCATACGGTATCGCATCTGGCCCAAAATGAGAGCGAATGGGAATTCCGCCAGCCCTGAGGGGCGCAATGACGGTGGCAGCTCTCAATCCGGGGTCTGTTCCCGGAATTCGGCAACGAGCCGCGGGGGCGCGGGAAGTGCAAGGTAAAGAAACGCTGAAGCCCTGGCACGCAAACGCACATAAACCCTGCGCTGATTTGCTGTCTAGGCCCTTGACCTGATAGCGCGCAAACAGCATGTATCTGCGCAGGAACGCAAACTTATTTCACAGGGGGCCCAAATGGCTTTTGAACTTCCCGATCTTCCTTATGCTCATGACGCTCTGGCTGCCAAAGGCATGTCGGCGGAAACCCTGGAATACCACCACGACCTGCACCACAAGGCCTATGTCGACAATGGCAACAAGCTGATTGCCGGAACCGAATGGGAAGGCAAGTCGCTGGAAGAAATCATCACCGGCACCTATGACGCCGGTGCAGTTGCCCAGAACGGCATCTTCAACAACATCTCGCAGCTGTGGAACCACAACCAGTTCTGGGAGATGATGGGCCCGGGCGAGAGCGCAATGCCGGGCGAGCTGGAAAAAGCCCTGGTCGAGTCCTTCGGGTCGGTTGACGAATTCAAGTCGCAATTCTCCGCTGCAGGCGCGGGCCAGTTCGGCTCTGGCTGGGCATGGCTGGTCAAAAACGCTGACGGTTCGCTGGCGGTGACCAAGACCGAGAACGGTGTCAACCCGCTGTGCTTCAACCAGACTGCACTGCTGGGCTGCGATGTTTGGGAGCACTCCTACTACATCGACTTCCGCAACAAGCGTCCGGCGTATCTGACCAACTTCCTGGACAACCTGGTGAACTGGGAAAACGTCGCTTCGCGGATGTAATCTGCGTACAGTTGATTGCCTGGAGCGCCCGGTCCTGCGACCGGGCGTTTCTTGTTTTAAAGAACCGCTGGCGCGTATAGCGCACAGGTGCGAGCGTCCGGAGGCAGAGATGACAGAAGCAGCCAAAGGCATCCTGGCAATGATAGCGGCCTGCGTCGTCTGGGGGCTGTCTGGGATCTATTACAAGGCCTTGTCGCATGTGCCGCCGGAGCAGGTGCTGTCGCACCGGGTGCTGTGGTCGTTTCTGTTCTTTGCAGGGGTTCTGCTGGCACAGGGCCGTATCGGTGCCCTGGGCGCTGCGCTGCAAAGCGGCCGTAATGCGTTGTTCCTGGTCTTTGCTACCGCGATGATTTCGCTCAATTGGTTTGTCTTCATTTCATCGGTGCAGACCGGCCACGCAACAGAGGCGAGCCTGGGGTATTACATCTTTCCGCTGCTGAGCGTTCTTTTGGGGCGCATTGTTTTTGGTGAACGGCTGACAGGGGCTCAGCTTCTGGCGGTGGGGTTAGCGGCAGTTGCGGTCGCAGTGCTGTCGTTCGGGCTGGTGGCCGCACCGCTCATTCCGCTGGTTCTGGGGGTGAGCTTTGCTTTGTATGGTGTTGCAAAGAAACAGCTTCCGCTGGGGCCGGTAGTGTCGGTAACGGCGGAGGTCCTGCTGATACTGCCGGTGGCGCTGGCGGTGATCTGGCTGACCGGCGGTGCGGGTTTTTTGAACGGCGCGGCGGATGCGTCGATGCTGGCGTTTTCCGGCATTCTGACCGGGCTGCCGCTGATCCTGTTCAGCTATGCGGCCAAGCGGGTGCGTCTGGGTACTGTGGGCGTGCTGCAGTATCTGAACCCGACCCTGCAGTTTCTGGTGGCCGTGATGGTCTTTGCCGAACCCTTCACCCCGTGGCACGGGGCAGCCTTTGCGCTGATCTGGAGCGCAGTGGCGGTGTTTTCGGTCTCGGCCCTGCGTCAGGAGCGGGCGTCGCGCAGGGCGGCGATGGCGGCAACCGGCGTGTCGGCCCAGATCAGGTAATCCGCCGTGTCCTGACCGGCAAACCCTTCGGCAACCAGATGGGATAGGAGGCCGCGCAGTTTGTCCCAGTAGCCCTCGGTGTTGAGGATCACGATCGGTTTCGCGTGCAGGCCAAGCTGGCGCCAGGTGAGGGCCTCGAACAGTTCATCCAGCGATCCGGCGCCGCCGGGCAGCACCACGACGGCATCGGCATTCCACAGCATGACTTTTTTGCGTTCATGCATGGTTTCGGTGACGATATAGGTCGTCAGGTCCGATTTGCCGACCTCGCGCCGTTCCAGGTGGCCGGGGATCACGCCAAAGGTTTCGGCTCCTGCGGCCTGGGCCGCGCGGGCAACTTCGCCCATCAGCCCGACATCGCCTGCGCCATAGACCAGCCGCATACCGTTTTCAGCCAGTGCGTGGCCAAGCTCCTGCGCGGCCTGGGCATAGGCGGGACGCGCACCTGCGCGTGAGCCGCAGTAGACACAGACGGATTTGATGCTCATCGGCCAGCCTTTCCGTGGAATTTCAAGGTGAAACGCAATTGGTGTTTTGACCCGTGATAGCGGGATTGGTAGGTTTGCTCAACTAAGCGGAAGGCAACATTCCGCAAATGCCGAAGGGATCGAAATGGCGGAAACATCTGGAAGCGGGGGTCTGGGGGCCCTCACACTTGGCGGTATTGCCGGCGTTGCGGTAGTGCTGGGCGGCGTTGTGCTGTTCCAGCTGGGCGTGCTGGGCACCAGCCAGCCGGAGGGCGAGGCGGCCAATGGGCAGGCGGGCAGCCAAGCCGCGAATGACAGCGGCACCTTCACTGGAGACGGAGACGAGTCCGGTCAGCCGCTGCAGAACCGGGCCGCCCAGGACGCCGCAGAGGCGGCCCGGGAAACCGCAGAGGCGCCCCAGGAAGCCGCGGGAACAGAACAAGGCACCGGAGGTCCTGAGGCCAGCGAAGCCGAGGGAACTGCAGTGGCGGAAGCTTCGGAAACGCTTGAGCCGGCAGACGGCACTGTGGCGGGCAGCAGCACGCCAGAGCCGGAGGCCGCCAGCGCAGGCAGCGCGGCCAGTGGCGAAGAGGACAGCACGGCTGCGGCCGATGCGGAACAGCCGGCAGCAGCCGCAGCAGAACCGGCCCCGCAAGATGACGCGGCGGCCGCCGGGACCGGAGCTGCAGAGGAGCTTGCTCTGGCGGCGCCAGAAGAGGGCGCAGCAGCGGAAGCACCGGAACCGCCCGCCGCTGCCGAACCCAAAGAGGAGATCTTTGTCCTGGAGGCGCCGGAGCTTGATCTGGTGCGGGTTGACAATGAAGGTGCCGCAGTGATTGCCGGGCGCGCGCAGCAAGGGGTGCAGGTTTCTGTGCTGTTGGACGGCGAAGTGCTGGATCAGCTGGAGGTGCCTGCAGGCGGTGAATTTGTTTCGCTGACGACAATCGCCCCAAGCGCAGAGGCCCGGGTGGTTTCGCTGCTGGCTGAACATGGCGGGCAGCAGAGCGTTTCCGGTGCCTCCTTCATTTTGGCGCCCGTAACGCCGGTAGCCGCGGCGCCTGGCGGGGAAGGCGGCGGGGAACAGCGCACCGCAGATGCCGGGGCACAGGCCTCCGCACCGGAAGAAACGGTGCCTTCGGATGAGCAGGCAGCCGGCCTGGAAACGGCAGGCACTGAGAGTGCGGGGCAAGAGGTGGCAGCGGCAGGAGGCCAGCCGGACACCGCGCAAGACGGGGGCGCCGATGCAGCCGCAACCGCTGCTTCGGAACTTGGTGCGGGCGAAGACACTGCGGCGCTGACGCTGGCGACAGAGCCTCCGGCCCCGCAGCCGCAGGGCCAGGCCGTGGCCGTGCTGCGCGCGGACGAGGACGGTGTCGAAGTGGTGCAGCCTGCTGTTCCCGCGGATCCGGAACTGAGCGACGAAATCGCGCTGGATGCCATCAGCTACAACGGCACAGGCGGGGTTGAGCTGGCGGGGCGTGCCCGTCCGCAGTCGCGGGTGCGGGTCTATGTCGACAATCAGCCGGTTGCGGAACTCGATGCCGCAGACGACGGCCGCTGGAACGGGCGGCTGGAAGATGTGGCACCGGGTATTTACACCCTGCGCCTGGACGAGATCGAACCGGCAACTGGCGATGTCGTCAGCCGTCTGGAAACCCCGTTCAAACGCGAGGCACCAGAAGCGCTGCCGCAACCCGCAGGCGACCCTGTGCCGGATCAGCCTGCGCCGCTGGTGCGTGCGGTGACGGTGCAGAAGGGAGATACGCTCTGGGCCATATCGCAGCAGAAATACGGCAGCGGCTTTCTGTATGTGCGGGTGTTTGAGGCCAACCGCGGCGCTATCCGCGACCCGGATCTGATCTACCCGGGACAGGTCTTCACAATTCCGGAGTAATGCCGGCCGCCGCAAGAAAACGCGCCCCTGCGGCGCGTTTTTTACGCCTGACCCTCGCAATTTCGTGATCGGGTGCGTATTTCAATTGGTCTAGCCAGGACCAGACATGACACAGACAGATCAGGCCGCAGCGCCGACCGAGCCATCCATTGCCGAAGATGAACGCCGCTCCGGCCTGCGCACGCTGCGCAAGGTGGGGCCGTATTTGTGGCCCCAGGGCAACCGCGCGGTGAAGATCCGCGTGGTGCTGGCGCTGGCGGTTCTGGTTCTGGCCAAGCTGATCGCGGTCTATACGCCGATGCTGTACAAGGGTGCGGTGGACAGCCTGGCGGGCGAAGGCGTGCCGCCGCTGGCGCTGGGGGCAGTCGGCCTCACCGTGGCGTACGGCGTGTCGCGGATCCTGACCACCGGATTTCAGCAGCTGCGCGATGCGGTCTTTGCCCCTGTCGGCCAGCGGGCCTTGCGCCGCCTGGCGCTGGAGACCTTTACCCATATTCACCGCCTGTCGATGCGCTATCACATCACCCGCAAGACCGGCGGCCTCAGCCGCATCATCGAGCGCGGGGTGAAGGGCGTCGAATTCCTGCTGAGGTTCATGCTGTTTTCCATCGGGCCGCTGATCCTGGAGCTGACGCTGGTTGCGGTGATCCTGACGGTCCTGTTCGACGCCTGGTATCTGCTGGTGGTGGCTGCCACCATCGGGCTTTATGTCTGGTTCACATTCGCCGTGACCGAATGGCGGGTGAAGCTGCGGCGGGAAATGAACCAGCAGGATACCGATGCCAATCAGAAAGCCATCGACAGCCTGCTGAATTATGAGACAGTGAAGTATTTTGTGGCCGAGGACCGCGAGGCCGCACGCTATGACGGCGCGATGCGGGGCTATGCGCAGGCGGCCTTGAAAACTGCCTATTCGCTGGCGGCGCTGAATTTCGGGCAAAGCGTGATCATCACTGCCGGCCTCATCGGGGTCATGGTTATGGCGGCGGTCGGGGTTGAGCAGGGCCATCTGACCGTCGGCGACTTTGTCATGGTCAACGCCTATATGATCCAGATCACCGTGCCATTGAACTTCCTCGGCACCGTCTACCGCGAAATCCGCCAGAGCCTGGTGGACATGGGCGAGATGTTCGACCTGCTGGAACAGCCCGCGGATGTAAGCGACCGGCCGGGCGCCGGTCAGTTGCAGGTGAACGGCGGGCGGATCACGCTGGAGGATGTGCGGTTCTCCTATGATGCAGGCCGTGAGATCCTGAAAGGTGTCTCGCTGGAGGCGGAGCCGGGCCAGACTGTGGCGATTGTCGGCTCCACCGGGTCGGGAAAATCGACAATCGGGCGGCTGCTGTTCCGGTTCTATGATGTCACCGGGGGCGCGCTGAAGATTGACGGGCAGGATGTGCGTGAGGTGACGCAGCAAAGCCTGCATCAGGCCATTGGCGTGGTGCCGCAGGATACCGTTCTGTTCAACGACACCATCCGCTATAACATCGCCTATGGCCGCGACGGGGCCACCCAGGATGAGGTGGAGCAGGCCGCGCGCGACGCGCAGATCCACGACTTCATCATGGCGCTGCCCGAAGGCTATGACACCCAGGTGGGTGAGCGGGGGCTGAAGCTGTCCGGCGGTGAAAAGCAGCGGGTCGGGATTGCCCGGACGCTGCTCAAGAACCCGCCGGTGCTGCTGCTGGACGAGGCAACTTCGGCGCTTGATACTGACACCGAGCAGGAGATCAAGGAAGCGCTGGCCCGGGCCGGGCAGGGGCGTACGGTGATCACGATCGCGCACCGGCTGTCGACCATTGCCGAAGCAGACCGGATCGTTGTGCTGGAGAAAGGCGAAATCGCCGAAACCGGCACCCATGAGGATCTGCTGGCGAAGGACGGCCGCTATGCCCGGCTGTGGCAGCGCCAGCAAGCGGATCAGGACGCTGCCTGAGGCTGCAAGGACCAGACCCGGTCGAACTGAAAAGAAAAGGCCGGTTCTTTGAACCGGCCTTTGCCCTTGTTTCTGTGCTGGGAGATTAGAAGTCCTCCCATCCTCCGTTTGCCGCCTTGGCAGGCATTGGCACCGCAGTGCCAAAGTCCATTTCTTCACCGTGCGCGCTGGGCGTTTTCGGCGCCGGGGCCGCAGCGGGCCTTTTGGCGGCCGCTGCCACAGTACCGGAGATTTTGAACTGTCCGATCAGCTCCGCCAGCTTGCTGGCGTCGGTGTGCAGCATGTGGCCGGCAGCGGTGGCCTCTTCGACCATCGCGGCGTTTTGCTGGGTGACCTGGTCCAGCTGGCCGACGCCAGTGTTGATCTCGCTCAGGCCGGTTGACTGTTCCGCAGCGCCTTCAGCGATGTTGGAGACAAGTTCCGAGATCGTGTTGACACGGCTGACAATACTGGTCAGCGCATCACCGGTTTCTCCAACAAGATCAACGCCCTGTTTCACATGTTTGGAGCTGTCCCCGATCAGCGACTTGATCTCGGTGGCGGCATCCGCGGAACGCTGCGCAAGGGCGCGCACTTCGGAGGCAACCACTGCAAAGCCTTTGCCTGCCTCGCCGGCCCGGGCCGCTTCGACACCTGCGTTGAGGGCCAGCAGGTTGGTTTGAAAGGCGATGTCGTCAATGACTGAGATGATCTGGGAGATCTTGGTCGAGGATTGCTCGATCTCGGTCATCGCAGCAACGGCGCTTTTGACCACTTCGCCGCTGGCCTCTGCCTCCTGGCGGGCTTCCTTCATCGTCTGCTCAACTCCGCGTGCGCCGTCTGCCGAGGATTTGACCGATGCAGTCAGCTCTTCCAGGGCTGCGGCGGTTTCCTCCAGAGTGGCGGCCTGGCTTTCCGTGCGGTTGGACAGGTCGTCGGAGGCGGTGCTGATCTCAGTTGCACCGCTGTGAATGCTGCTGGTGGCCGCGATCACCTGTTCAATGGTGTCGCGCAAAGTTTCGACAGTGCCGTTGAAGCTTTGGCGCAGCTGTTCATATTCCTCCGGGAAAGCCTCGTTGATGGCGCAATCGAGATCGCGGCTGGAGAGGCGGGCCAGATGGTCGTCAAGCTTGCCGACGACAGCGCCGCGGTCGGCGATGCGGCTGGCTTCGATATTGGCAAGCTTTTCATCCGCTTCCGCCAGCGCGGCCCGGGTTTTTTCCATTGCCCGGCTAAGTTTGCCGACTTCGGTTTTTGACTCAAGAAAGGCTGGCTGGAAATCGAATTCCTTGCGGGCGAGACGGTCCAGGTCTGCCTGCAGGGCGCCGAATTGTTTCGTAAAGGCGGTTATCAGGCGCAGCCCGATGGTGCCGCTGATGATCAGCGACAGCGCAACCGCCGCCATGGTTACGATGAGCGCCTGGCGTGCGCTACTGGCTTCCTCGGTGGTGAAAGCCATCATTGCGCCTGTCACGGTGTTCTCGACGCCCCGCAAAGAGCTTACCCAGCTGGTGGCGCGGTTGAACCAGTCGCGGGAACTGTAATCCGGAGCCGTGGCACCCGGGCCTGCCTCCAGGACCTGGGTGCGGATACCTGGCAGGCCGGCGGGTTCAAGGCCTGCGCGGATGTCCAACGCGGGCAGTATCTGGCCAAAGGCCAATCCTGCGATGTCCAGCAGCTTGGTTTCAACAGCACCTGTGCTGGTGAACCAGCGGTAGAGGTCCAAGTTGAAGCTTCCCAGGCCAAAACCCCCGGCCCCTGCAGCCCGTTGCTGCCCCGCGGCCTCCTTGGCATAGGCAAGGTTGACAAGACCGGTGCTGAGCTGGGCCAGTTCGGCGTTCTTCTGATGCAGAAGCTGCACGCTGGTGCTGTCAAGGATATCGGCGATCATGCCCGAATAGCGTGATCCCATTTGCGCCGGGCTAAGCCCTTGGGCGCTGACCGTTTCACGCAGGGCGGACAGCTGATCCAGGTTTGTCAGAGCCTGTGCCGCCGTGTGCGGGACGTCCTGAATGGCTTGGTCGACTTGACTGCGCGTCGCGCTCAGATCAGCAGTGCCGGACTCCCCTTTGGATGACAGAAACACGGCGGACAATCCGCGTTCTACCTGCAGGTAGTGGACCACATTCATAAGAGCCACTGACTCGCGGGTCTGGATTTGCGACTGTTTTGCATTTTGGTAGTTCTCAAAATCCACCGAGGCCTTGAAACCGCCTATTGCGGCCAGTGCGATGAAGGGAACTGCGATCAGCGCCAGGATCTGCGAACGTAAAGACATCTATCTTTCCCTAACCAAAGAAACACGATTTGCGGGAATTACCCATTCTCGGTGGTTCAATGCCATGGAGGAGATAACATATAGTGAACTTCGAAAGTGTCTTAGAGTTGTGTTTTAAATAGATGTTTTATTCTTGGCTGTCCAAATGCGGCAATTCCGGGCTGGAATTGACGCAAATGGCAGTGTTTCAAATTCATGCAATTAGGAGAACTGTATTGCGGCCCTTTCGGTTGATCAAGAATTGCACACTTAAATCAACAAGTTAGCGCGTTGCTGTGCGAGGTTCCGTTGCTGGGCGAACGCAAATAATAAAAAATCTATGGTATTGCACACTCGTCGAACAAACCCGCAAAAAATCCCTTTGGGAAAGCTCCGCAAAACTGTGAACTGCCGGGCCGCGCGCTGCCTGGCCCGGCCGGGCTGCGGCAGGCTGCCCCTGGGAGGGAGCGGGCTTAACCGCTGCTGCCAGCCAGGGCTGTCAGCGCCCTTACAATGCGGTCATAATCATTTCCCAGATGGTGGCCGCCGTCGAAGGCCATCTTTTGCGGTGCCGGAAGCCGGGAGACAGGGCAGGCGCTGACCGTCTCCTTGCGGCCGTACAGGCACAGAACCCGGCTTGGTGGCAGGCTTGCAGAAAGGGTGTTAATGGCCGGTGCGACCTCTGCCGATCCGGTGGGCCTGCCCAGCCAGCCGCCGGCAACGATTTCAAAACCGGTGAGGGTTTCCGGTGCAATCAGCCCCACAGCTGCAAGGCGCGAGCGCAACCCGGGCGGCAGTTCTGGGACGGCAAAGGGCAGCGTGTTGGCCCCAAGTGAAAATCCCAGCAGCAGGACACGGCTGGCGCCGAATTTCTGGCGGAAATGCATGTCGATGCGGGTCAGGTCGGCGGCGATCTGCCGGGGACGTTTTTCGCGCCACATGTAGCGCAGACTGGAAATTCCCACGACAGGGATGCCGCGGGCTGCCAGCCTGTCCGCGATCTGTTCATCGAAATTCGCCCAGCCGCCGTCGCCAGACAGAAAAATCGCATAGGTGCCGCCCGCCGTCACTGCATCGCCGTGGTGGATGGTGAGCGGCAGATCTGCCAGGCTGCTGTCCTTGGCGGCAGTTTCAACATCAAAGGCGTGATCGGTGCCCGCCAGACGCAGATAGCTTTGGTAAAAAGCGCGGCGCGGGCTGGTGTCGGGACCCGGCGCCACCACCGTGGCACCCGCGGCACCCGTGGCAAAGGATGTGCGGCCCGGGGAGGCGAGGTCCAGCCAGCGCAGCGGGGCCTTGCCTTTCCGGGCTGTTGCCAGTGCCGCGCCGCCGCAGGGGGAGGTATCGGTGAAACCGGATGTGACCAGTCCCTTGAACCGGTCCGGAGCTGCATCTGCTGCTGCCAGGGCAATGTCCGCGCCAGTGCCGAAACCCGTCAGAACTGGCGTGCGGGCCAGTGCCCCTGCTGATCCTGAATACGGCGCGCAAGCCTGGCCAGCAGAGCGGAAGTTGCGGAGCAATCGCCGCCGGTCCGGGCCAGCAGCGCGGGACCGTCAACGCCAATGACCAAAGTGTGCATCTCGGATAGCCGCTGCGCACGCGCCGCCAGGTCGCTGCCCCAGCCCTCAGCGCCGGTAAGAACCAGTGCCGTGGACCGCGCTTCCTTGCCTTGCGGAACGACTATTGCGAGGGGATCGGCCCTGGTGCCCGGATCTGGCCGGTGAAGGGCGAAATAGGCGACGGCAGCGAGCAGCACCAGCCCCGCGGTTCCGGCAAGCGTCTTTGCTGGGGAGCTGGGTCGCGGCATGTGCTGTTTTCCTTCCCGGCAGTAAGATCGACGATCACCGGGTATCAGAACTTCCCTGCCGAAGCGTGAAGGGCGCCTGCAGGGCGCAGCACCTTGCCAGCCTTGGTTGGGAAACCATTGCACGCTTTCCCCGTTGACCAGCTTCCGGTGCGCAATAAAGTACGCCTGATCCGGGACCTGCGGCATGGCGCCGCGCGGCCTGGCCAAAAGGACAAACTGATGAAGAAACTTCTGCCCGCTCTTTCCGCTGCCGCTTTGCTGGCCTTCCAGGCGCCCGCTTTTGCCGAGGACCTGGAGTTCCTGCTTTTCAATGACAGCAGCGCCGAACTGGTTGAATTTAATGTATCGCCCGCGTCTTCGGACGATTGGGAGGAAAACCTGCTGGACGGAGGTTATCTGGCACCCGGCTATGAGATCGGTGTGCTGATCGCCGATGGGGCAACCACCTGCGTCTATGACATCCGAGGCGGTTTTGCCGACGGGTCCGAGGCTGAGGACTATGGCCTCGACCTGTGTGAGCTGGGTGAATACACTTTTACCGATTGATCCCAGCCAGTGGGCGGCCGGGTCTGCCCCTGCAAGTAAAAAGCCCCGCGGCAGCGGGGCTTTTTCTTTGTCCGGTTACTCTGCTGCGCGCAGGCGGCCGCGCGGGGCCGGGGGCTGCGGTTCGTCCTCTTCACCTTCACTTGTCTCCGGGGCTGGCTCTTCAACCCACTGGATTTCGGTGGTGGGAAGCTGGCGGGCCTTCTTGAACAGCTTTGAGTCCTGCGCGATGCGGCTGGAGCGGCCGCGGGTGATCCGCGACAGCGCCCGCCCCAGGGCCTGCATGTAGGTGGAGAACCAGACCCGGATTGCCAGCAGCGATGGTGTCAGCACCAGCGTCAGGATGGTGGCGATGCCCAGGCCGAAGACCACAGCGGTGGCCAGCTGTTTCCACCACAGCGCAGTGGGGCTGTCGATAGAATAGCCGCCGTTGATGAAGTCCAGGCTGACGCCGAACATCATCGGGGTGAGGCCGGCCATCGTGGTGATGGTGGTCAAGAGCACCGGGCGGATGCGGGCCTCTGCGGTGCGAATGATCGCCTCGATCCGCGGCATCTTCTGGCTGAATTCCTGATAGGTGTCGATCAGCACGATGTTGTTGTTCACCACGATCCCCGCCAGCGCCACGATGCCGGTGCCGGTCATGATGATCGAAAACGGCTGGTTCATGACCAGCATGCCGATCAGCACACCGGTGGTGGAGAGCACCACCGCCAAGAGCACCAGCACTGAGTTGTAGAAGCTGTTGAACTGGGCCAGCAGGATCACGAACATCAGCGCCAGCGCGCCGGCAAAGGCCTTGGACAGGAATGCGCCGGATTCCTCCTGCTCCTCCTGGTCGCCGGTCCATTCCCAGGAAATGCTGCGCGGCAGCGGGTCGGTCTCCAGCCATTCGGTGATCAACATGATCCGTTCGTTCGGGTTCACCGGAACAATCTTGGCGCCCTCGCTGATCGCCGCCTGCACGGCTTCAAAGCTTTCGGCGCCGGTCAGCTGCACCAGCTCCAGCGTGCTGCCGTTGGGGGCGGTAAGGGTGTCACCCGATGCGGCAGTGCCCTCTGGCAGTTCCTTGAGCAGGGCCAGCCGGGTCATTTCGCCGGTGTCCGGATCTTCTGCCTCGACCTTGCTGAGGCCGGCTGTCACATCCGCCTTGACGTCATAATACCGCTCCTGGCCGATGCGGTTGATCTGGGCCAGTTTCGGAACCGGTTTGCGGGTGATGAAGTTTGACAGCGGCACCAGCCCGTCGGCGGTGCGGACCTTGAGGCTGTCGAGTGTCGACAGCACCCGGTCCTGTTCCGGCAGACGGACGCGGATGTCGATTTCTTCATCCGAACTGTCGACCCGCATGGTGTCCAGCAGGATACCGCGCGTGACCAGCTGCACCATGGCGCCCACGGTGGCCACATCGGCGCCGTAGCGGCCGGCCTTCTCGACGTCGACATCGATCTGCCAGTCGATGCCGGGCAGGGGCAGGCTGTCCTCGATCAGGATCAGGCCGGGGGTGGATTCGAAATGCGCCCGTGCGGCCAGGGTGGCGGCGGTCAGATCCTCCCAGCCGTCGCCGCGCAGCCGCAGGTGCACCGGTTTGCCGGTCGCAGGGCCTTGCGCCAGGGCGCGGACCTCGACCTCGAAGCCGGGCAGCTTGGCGAGTTCGGCGTTGAGCTCGTCCAGGACGGTGTTGCCGCCGTATTCCTCGGCGATGATTTCCTTTTCAACACCCAGGTATTCGGTCAGCAGCCCGCCGAACCAGCCATCCAGCGGCTCGCTTTGGGTAGGGCGGTCTTCCCAGGGGATGATCTCGAACTGGACCTGGCCGATGGTGTCCGGCGGCAGCTGCGCGCCGGAGCTGTCGGTGTTGAGGCCGCCGTCGCCGGCAAAGGAGAACACGTTGATCACCGCGTGGTGCTGCATGATAATGTTTTCGGCGGCGCGGACCATCTCGTCCTTTTCATGCAGCGAGATGTTGCCGCGGGCGCGGACATAGGCCGAGGCCTGCTCCGGTTCCGAATCCACGAAGAATTCAACGCCGCGGTTGTTTTCGCCATAGGCGGTAAACACGGAAGAGATTGCAAACACGACGGCGACGATGGTGACCACCGGCATGATCGGGTTGCCGGCAATGAACTTGATCACATGGCCAAACGGCGTGTGGCGGTAACCGGGCGCGGCCTCTGTCTGCTCGCGCTCGATCTTCACCGCGCTGAGGGTGATGGAGGCGGCAAAGGCCGACAGGGTAAAGACCAGCCCGCCGAACAGCACGCCGCCCAGGCCCGCGCCTGCGCCCAGCAGATAGGCCGGGTTCAGCATCTGCATGGCGCCTGCGAACATGCCCCACATCGGCAGCGGCACCAAAGCCGCGCGCAGCCACCAGGGCGCGATCATGCGCAGGGCGCGGGAAGCGCCCTCAAACGTACGGCTGATGCGGCCGGTGACGCCGCCCATGACCGGCAGGTAGATCAATGCCACCACCAGCGATGCGGACAGCACGAAGATCATGGTGACCGGCAGCATGCCCATGAACTCACCCGGGACACCGGGCCAGAACAGCAGCGGCAGGAAGGCGCAGAGCGTGGTGGCGGTGGAAGACACCACCGGCCAGAACATCCGCTGGGCCGCCTCGACATAGGCGTGCATCGGGCCTGAGCCTTCCTTGATGCGCTTGTCGGCGTATTCCACGATCACGATGGCGCCGTCGACCAGCATGCCGACGGCGAGGATCAGGCCGAACATTACCATGTTGGAAATGGTGACACCCATCAGCGCGAGGAAGGCAAAGCACAAGAGGAAAGAGGTGGGGATCGCAAAGCCCACCAGCAGGGCAGCACGGCTGCCAAGCGCGGAGAGCACGACGATCATCACCAGTGCCACTGCGGTCAGAACCGAGCCCTCAAGCTGGCTCACCATCGAGCCGACAACGCGGCTTTGGTCGTTGGAGGTGCCAACCTCGACCGCCGCCTGCAATTCCGGCGGCCATTTGGCCTTGGAGGCCTGGATGGTCTCCTTCACCAGGTTGACGGTGTCGATCAGGTTGTAGCCCTTGCGCTTCACCACCTGCAGCGCCACCGTGTCCTCGCCGTTGAAGCGGGCGGTGCCTTCGCGGTCTTCAAAGGTGAAGTTGATCTGCGCAAGCTCGCCCAGAGTGACCACGCGGTCGCCATTGGTTTTGACCGGCAGCCGGTAGATGTCCTGCACATCGTCAAAGGAGGAGGGGATCTTGACCGAGAAGGCGCCCTGGCTGCTTTCCACTTCGCCCGCGGCAATCAGCTGGTTGTTGTTCTGCACAACATTGATCAGCTCAAGGGCGGTGACGTTATAGGCTTCCAGCCGCAGCGGGTCGATCAGCACCTCGACCATCTCGTCGCGGTTGCCTGCAATGCCTGCCTCCAGCACCGCATCCAGCGCTTCAAGGTCGTCCTGCAAGTCCTTGGCAATACGCGCCATCGTACGTTCCGGTACCGCACCGGTCAGGTTGACGATGACGATCGGGAATTCGGAGAAGTTGATTTCGGTGATCGAGTATTTTTCAGCGCCGTCGGGGAATTCCGCCTCGGCTTTGTCCATCGCGTCGCGCACGTCGGCCATGATCGCGGTCTTGTTCCAGCCGAACTCAAACTCCAGCGCCACCCCGGCATAGCCTTCGGCGGCGGTGGAGGTCATCTTGTCGAGCCCGTCGAGGTCGGCAAGCTCGGTCTCCATCACCTTGACCATCAGGGATTCGGCATCCTCGGCAGAGATGCCGGGGAAGGGGACCGAGATGAACAGGGCTGGGATTTCGATGTCCGGCTCGCCCTCTTTGGGCAGCATGGAATAAGCAAACCCGCCGACCAGAAGCGAGATTGCGATGAAGGCGAGGACCATCCGGGCGCGGCCGGCGGCCCAATCGACGATGCCAATCACTGTTCATTCTCCCGGTAGGTGGCCGCCACGGCGACGCCTTCGGTGACAAAATCCTGGCCCACCACGATCACATCCGCGGTTTCGGGCAGGCCGCCCAGCCAGACGCCGTCGGCCTCATCCCTGAGCAGCTGCACGGGGTAGAATACCACGGTGCTGTCCGATCCGACAACGCGCACGCCCAGCTGGCCCTCGTTGTTCAGGGTCAGCGCCGACTGCGGCACCTTATGGGCCAGCCGCCCGGCAGAGGAGATCGCGATGTCGGCGGTCTGGCCGTCGCGGATGCTGAGATCCGGGTTGGGCACGGTGATCTCGACCTCGAACGTGCGGGTGTTGGGATCCGCGGAGCGGCTGAGGAAGGTGACCTTGCCCTGCACCCGCTGGCCGGTGGCCAGTTCGGCGCCTGCATCGGCGCCCAGTTCCACTTTGTTCACTTCCGCCTCGGGCACAAAGCCGACGAGCTTGATGGTATCTAGCTGAATCACGGTGCCGCAGAGGCTGCCGGGCTGCAGCAGGCTGCCCAGTTCTGCGGTATCGCTTTCCAGCAGCCCGTCGAACGGCGCGGTGATCCGCAAATGGGCAATCTCGCGTTCTGCCGATGCAACAGATGCCAAGGCAGAGCGTTCTGCGGCCTCGGCGGCGGCCAGCCGGGTTTCGGATGCATATCCGCCCTCGGACAGTTTCGATGCGGCGGTGAGGTTGATCTTGGCCTCTTTCAGCTGGGCTTGCGCCTGCAGCAGCATGGCGGGACGGGTGCCCGGGTCCAGCTCGCACAGCAGGTCGCCCTTCGTGACGTGGGCGCCCTTGCGCAGCGGTTCCGAGGTCACGGTGGAGGTCGTTTCGGCCCGCACCTCAACCTGGCGGATCGCCTGGGTCTGGCCGCGCAGGATCACCGCGCTGCCGATGGTGCGCGCCTTGCTGTGCAGCGCCACCACGCCAACACGGGTGTCCTCGGCTTGGGCGAGTTCCTGGGATACGGCAGGTTCCGCGCCGGTCTCAGCCGCCGCGGCAGCATCCTCTCCCCGGGCAAAGGCCATCAGATCGTCGCGCTCAATCACCACCAGATAGAGGGCGGTCATCACCGCTGCGGCGGTCAGTACCGGTACGATACGCATGGTTGGGCCTTTCCTGTTTCCTGTCTGTCCCCTTGGGGTGAAGCCCGGGCGCTGGCCTGGCGCTGTCACGGAGGGACTCGCGCGTATGTGATAGGCCTGATATAGGAGATGTCCATTCTAAACTAAGTGGTTTAGTTCACATTTCTTGCTTTTCTTGCAGGAATGCAGAAGTTTCTGGTGCAAACGGGCCACTTGGCTTGGCCTTTGAGGCGGGGTAAGAGGGGCGCAACGCATTCAATACCGGTGCGGGCAGCAGCCCGGGCCGCGCATCGCAGGGGCTTTTCATGAGCGATACCGACAGTTTCATCGACGAAGTGACCGAAGAGGTCCGCCGTGACCGGCTTTTCCTGATGCTGAAGCGCTATGGCTGGATTGGCGGTGCAGCGGTCGCGCTGATTGTCGGCGGCGCGGCGTTCCGGGAATACTCCAAAGCGCAGGACCAAGCCGCGGCTGAGGCGCTGGGGGACGGTATCACCGCTGCATTGGAGATCGAAGGCAGCGCGGCGCAGGCGGAAGCGCTGGCGGCAGTTTCTGCGGACAGCGCTGGCGGCGCTGCCATTCTCGGGATGCTGGAAGCAGGCGCGCTGGCCGATGCCGGCAAGCAGGCTGAAGCCGTCGCGCAGCTGGAGGCCGTCGCCGTGGATGGCAGCCTGCCGCTGATCTACCGGCATATTGCCAGTTTCAAGGCGCTGGCGCTCCAGGCCGGCAGCCTGAGCGTTGCAGAACGCCGCCTGCAATATGAAGCGCTGGCGCAGCCGGGAGCACCGCTGGCGCTGCTGGCCTCGGAACAGCTGGCGCTGCTGGAGATCGAAGAGGGCAACAGCGAGGCGGCAATTGCCCGTCTTCAGAGCATTGCGGCGGATGCAGCGGCGAGTGGAGACTTGAAAGACCGCGCAACTCAGGTGATTGTGGCGCTTGGCGGCTCGATTGAGGATACCGCCGCGCCTGAGGGGTAAGGCGCTCCGCAGATGGGAACTTGCGGAAAAAAGAACGGCACACAGGGCAGGGCAATGACAAAAATCAGCACTTTCACCCGGGCACGGGCGCTTCTTTGCACAACCGCGGCTGCAGCCGTTTTGGCGGCCTGTGCAGAAGAAGAGATCATCTTGCGCGGAGAGCGCGAAGATATCCGGCCGGAGACAGCCGTGGAGGTGGTGAACCAGTCCCGCGCAATTTCGCTGCCGAAACAGGCTGCCAATCCCGAATGGGCCCAGGGGCACGGCGCCGAGGCCGGGCGCACGGCGCATCCCGCGCTGTCAGCTGCGCCGCAGCTTGCCTGGTCCACCGCCATCGGCGAAGGCGACGGGCGCCGCAAGCGCATTACCGCCACGCCGGTAGTCGGCGCCGGGCGCGTCTACACGCTGGACAGTGATGCCAAGGTGTCGGCGGTGTCGCCGCAGGGGCAACTGCTGTGGCAGAGCGAGCTGATCCCCGCAGAGGATGAGGAAGGCCAGGCGACCGGCGGCGGCTTGGCTTATGACGACGGTATTCTTTATGTCTCATCCGGTTTTGGCGTTCTGACTGCCTTGAATGCGGCAGACGGCAGCCTGGTCTGGCGCCAGGAACTTGATGCCACCGGCTCCGGCCAGCCGCGGGTCAGCGGCGGGCTGGTCTATCTGGTGGCCGGTGACGATGCCGGCTGGGCGGTGAATGCAAAGGACGGGCGGATTGCCTGGCAGATCGAGGCTTCGCCCTCTGCTTCCAATATCCTGGGCGCACCTGCGCCGGTGGTGACCAATGACCTTGCGATCTTTGCCTTCGGATCCGGCGACCTGATCGCCACCTTCCGCCGCGGCGGCCTGCGCCGCTGGAGTGCGTCAGTCTCAGGCCAGCGCACCGGACAGACCCTGTCACGGATCAGCGATGTTACCGGTGCGCCGGTGGTTTCAGGCAAGCGGATCTATGCGGGCAACAATTCCGGCCGCACAGTGGCTTTTGATCTGGACACGGGCGAACGTCTTTGGACAGCGCGCGAAGGGGCCTCCGGCACAGCCTGGCCCGCTGGCGGCAGCCTGTTTCAGGTGAGCGATCTGAACCAGCTTCTGCGCCTGGACGCAGACAATGGCGAGGTCATCTGGGCGGTGGACCTGCCGGGCTACTTGAAGGACAAGCCGGGCAAGCGCGGCCAGATCCACGTGCATTACGGCCCGGTTCTGGCAGGCGGCCAGATCCTGCTGGCCTCCAATGACGGGGTGCTGCGGTTCTTTAATCCACAGGATGGCAGCCTGTCCCGCAGCATTGAGGTGCCCGGCGGTGCCACGACGGCACCGGTTGTTGCAGGGCGCACGCTCTACGTGGTTTCCTCCAAAGGCGACTTGCTGGCATACCGCTGAGCACTGGCGGTTGCCGTACAGATACGCTATGTGCCGCACCTTGAGTTGCAGAAAGTTGGTCTGATGTCCTTTACCCTCGCCATCGTGGGCCGTCCCAATGTGGGCAAGTCCACCCTGTTCAACCGCCTTGTGGGCAAGAAGCTGGCCCTGGTCGACGACCAGCCGGGCGTCACGCGCGACCTGCGCGAGGGCGCGGCGCGGCTCGGCGATCTGCGGTTCACGGTGATTGACACCGCGGGCCTGGAGGACGCCACCGACAACTCGCTTGAGGGCCGCATGCGCCGCCTGACAGAGCGGGCGGTGGATGTGGCTGATATCTGCCTGTTCATGATCGACGCCCGCACCGGCGTCACCCCGACCGACGAGATCTTCGCCGATATCCTGCGCCGCAAGTCCGCGCATGTGATCCTGGCCGCTAACAAGGCCGAGGGCAACGCCGCCGAGGCCGGCGTTCTGGAAGCCTATGGCCTGGGCCTGGGCGAGCCGCTGCGGCTGTCGGGGGAGCACGGCGAGGGGATGCCCGACCTCTACGGCATCCTGCAGCCGCTGGCGGAAAAATTCGAAGCCGCGGCCGAAGAGCATGCGCCTGCCACGGACGTTGAGGTCTATGAAGAGATCGGTGAGGACGAGGAAGAGATCATTCCGGTCCCGACCGACGCAAAACCCTTGCAGGTTGCTGTTGTCGGCCGCCCGAATGCGGGCAAGTCGACGCTGATCAACAAGATCCTGGGTGAGGACCGGCTGCTGACCGGGCCCGAGGCCGGGATCACCCGCGATGCGATCTCCTTGAAGATCAACTGGAAAGATACGCCGATGCGGGTGTTCGACACCGCCGGCATGCGCAAGAAGGCAAAGGTGCAGGAGAAGCTGGAAAAGCTTTCTGTCTCCGATGGCCTGCGTGCGGTGAAATTTGCCGAGGTCGTGGTAGTGCTGCTGGACGCCAGCATCCCGTTCGAACAGCAGGACCTGCGGATTGCCGACCTGGCCGAGCGCGAGGGGCGCGCGGTTGTGGTGGCGGTCAACAAATGGGACGCCGAAGAGCACAAGCAGGAAAAACTGCGCGACCTCAAGGAGGCCTTTGGACGCCTGCTGCCGCAGCTGCGCGGCGCGCCTCTGGTCACGGTTTCGGCCAAGACCGGCAAGGGGCTGGACCGGCTGCACGAGGCGATCATGCGTGCCTATGGAACCTGGAACCGGCGCGTCCCCACCGCGGCGCTGAACCGCTGGCTTGTTGGCATGCTGGAGCAGCACCCGCCGCCGGCCCCCCAGGGCAAGCGGATCAAGCTTCGCTACATGACTCAGGCTAAAAGCCGCCCGCCGGGATTTGTGGTGATGTGCTCGCACCCCGACAAACTGCCGGAAAGTTATACCCGCTATCTGGTCAATGGCCTGCGCGAGGATTTCGACATGCCCGGCACGCCGATCCGCCTCTATATGCGCGGGCAGGGCGACAAGAACCCCTATAAGGGCAAGCGGGCCAAGAACGCCGGCGCGCTGGAAAAGCACCTGAAGAAGCGCGGCAGCTGACGCAGCGGCAGGATCTCCCGCCCGGCCGCGCGGCATTCAAAGAATACCTTGGCCCGTTGGGCCCCGCGCCGCCCCGAAGGGCGGCGTTTTGCGTTGCGCGGTGTTTCGCCGTTATCCGCCTTTGCAGCATGGTTGTATTTCCCTCCCGCGGCCGGGATATTACCGTTAGGGTTGAAGCGTTTGTTGCACGGTAGCCTTGTCTTTGCGCGGGGCGGGATTATCTGGATTTTTACCTTGGATGGGCTGGGCATTTTGCACAGCTGTCACGCAAAGATTTTATGGATGGTTTCATGGATCTGAGGGCACATACGCGTAAGTACACAGTAAAGGACAACCGGCTGGCATCGCTCAGCTATTTTGGAACATTTGCGGTTTACTTTTTGTCTCTGTGGCTCGCCATCACCTATGCGGACCGCTGGTATGTGATGCTGCCCGCGGGCATTGTGTTCGCCTTTGCTGCGGTGCGCCTTTACGTGCTGCAGCATGACACAGGCCATCACTCGCTGTTCGAAACCCGTCTGCAGAACGAGATCGCCGGCCATGTGCTGTCGCCCTTCACCTTTGCACCGTTTGAGGTGATGAAGCAGAACCACAACCTGCATCATTCCAACATTGGCAACCTGGAGCACCGCGAGACCGGCGAGATCCACACCATGACGCTGCGGGAATGGAAGGCGGCCGGTTCCTGGGAGCGGCTGGGCTACCGGTTATACCGCAACCCGTTTGTGCTGGTGCCGCTGGGCTCCGCCTTTACCTATTTCATCCGCTACCGCTGGCCCAAGAACACCACTCGGTTCGGCGCCGCGGGCGTGATCCTGCACAATGTGGTGATCGTGGCGATGCTGGGGCTGCTCTATTGGGCGGCGGGATTGACAGGCATCTGGGTCTGGCTGGCGTTTTCCTTCCTCGGCGGAATGATCGGCGTGTTTCTGGTCTATTTGCAGCATAATTTCGAGGATACCTACTGGGACCGCCGCCCGGATCTGAATCCGCAAGTGGCGGCGTTGCAAGGATCCTCCTGCCTGGACTTTGGCTGGTTCTTCGACATGGCAGTGGCCAATATCACCCTGCATGACATCCATCATTATAATGCGCGGATCCCGTCCTACCGGCTGCGCCAGTGCCATTACAGCCTGCCGCCGGAACTGGGGCTGAGACGGATCAAGTTCCCCGAAGCCGTGCGGGCGCTGACGCTTAAGCTTTGGGATGAAGAGAAAAAATGCCTGGTGCCCTTTCCCGCCTAGTAATTGGCTGACATGATCCTGCAACGCGCGGCAAGGACAAGAACACTGAAGGGGAGAAAGACGGCATGGCAACCATTCTTAAATTGAAGGGTGTCGGTCCGGCGCTGGCCAAGCTGCTGAAAGCGCACGGAATTCAAACCGTGGCGGAATTGGCCGCAAAGGATGAGCAGCAGCTGCGCAATATTCCGGGCGTTGGGGAAAGCCGGGCAGCCAGGCTTCTGGGCGCAGCAAGGGAAGCCGTGCCTGCCGAAACCACCGGCAAATCCGCTGCAGCTGCCCTCAACGGGCTGGCAGCGCCGGAGCAGGCTGCAAGCCAGGTGGCAGAAGCGGAAGAAGCCAGCCCCGGCAGCCAGTGGAGCGCCAAGCTGGAGGCCGCGGAAGCCGCCCGCCAGGCTGCGGAGGACAAGGCTGCCAAGGCCCAGGCTAAGGCGCGCAAGGCCAAACGCAAGGCAGCCCAGCTGGCGGAAGAATTCGCAGAGGCTAAAATCAAAGCCAAGCAGAAGGCCAAGAAGGTCAAAGCCAAGGCCAGAAAGGCCATTGAAAAGGAAAAAGCCAAGGCGCAGGCCATTTTGGATGGACAGGTCCCGGGAAAGAAAAAGAAGAAGGCGAAGAAATAGCTTCAACCTTTTGCTTCAAAAAGAAAACCGGCGCCAATGGCGCCGGTCTCTGTTTCACTGATGCAGTTTAGATCAGACCAGCTGACCCTCGGCAGTCAGGGTTAGCTTGCCGCCCAGGTAAGGCGCCAGGGCTTCGGGCAGCTGGACCGAACCATCCGCCTGCTGGCCGTTCTCCAGCACCGCGATCAGGCAGCGGCCCACCGCCAGGCCGGAGCCGTTCAGCGTATGCACGAACTGCGGCTTGCCGCCATCGGCCGGCTTGAAACGCGCGTTCATCCGGCGGGCCTGGAAGTCGCCGCAGACCGAAACCGAAGAGATCTCGCGGTAGGTCTTCTGGCCGGGGACCCAAACCTCGATGTCGTGGGTCTTGCGGGCGCCAAAGCCCATGTCGCCGGTGCACAGAACAATGGTGCGGTAGGGCAGACCCAGACGCTCCAGAATGTCCTCCGCGCAGCGGGTCATCCGCTCATGCTCTTCGATGCTTTTGTCCGGATGGGTGACCGAGACCATCTCGACCTTCTCGAACTGGTGCTGGCGCAGCATGCCGGCGGTGTCCTTGCCCGCGCTGCCGGCCTCGGAGCGGAAGCACTGGGTGTGCGCCACATAGCGGCGCGGCAGGTAGCCTTCCTCAACCGTCATGCCGTTGACGATGTTGGTCAGCGTGACCTCAGCCGTCGGCACCAGCCACCAGCCGTTGGTGGTCTTGTAGCTGTCCTCGCCGAACTTAGGCAACTGGCCGGTGCCGTACATCATTTCTTCGCGCACCAGCACCGGGGTCCAGGTTTCGGTCAGTCCGTTTTCGTCCACGTGGGTGTTGATCATGAACTGCGCCAGGGCGCGGTGGATGCGGGCGACGGCACCGGACAGCACCACAAAGCGGCTGCCCGAGAGCTTGGCCGCGGTCTCGAAATCCATGCCGGGCTTCACGCCTTCGATCTCGAAATGCTCCTTGGCTTCGAAATCGAGCGCCTTGGGTTCGCCCCAGCGGCGGATTTCGACGTTGTCGTCCTCATCCTCGCCCAGCGGCACATCCTCGAACGCGAGGTTCGGGATGGTGCCCAGCATACCGGTCAGCTTGGCGTCCAGTTCCTTGGCCTCGGCGTTCATCGCAGCCACTTCGGCTTTCTTCTCCGCCACCAGTGCGCGCAGGCGCTCAAACTCGGCCTCATCGCCGCGGCCCTTGGCGGCGCCGACTTCCTTGGAGGCCTTGTTCTGCTCGGCTTGGGCAGTTTCGGCGGCCAGGATCTTGGCCCGGCGCGCCTCATCCAGCGCCAGGATCTCTGACGACACGCCCGCATCCCCGCGCCGCGCCACAGCGGCGTCGAAAGCGGCAGGATTTTCGCGAATAGCGCGGATGTCATGCATAAGAGTCTCTCCTAGCGTTGAAAGGTGGTTTAAATCAGTAGGCCCATCCTATGACGCAAGGGTGAAGAAAGGGGAAGAGGGGGCAGCTTAGTGGAACCAGACTGTTCCTGAGTTACCGCTTTCTGCAAATTCGGAGCAATGCAGGTCCTTCTTTCAGAAATGCAATTCGGTCAGACAATATTCAGGCGGGCCGACTGTGGCGAAAAGATGCAGTGGCAGACCCATAGATAGCCCACGCCAATGTGATCAGCCTGATCTTGCGCAAGACGGGCCAACATCCGAAGTCGGCCAGGAACAAGAGGGACCGCTCAAATGCCCAAGGCCGTACTTTACCGCATGGAATTGCCCAACTACACCTGTGGCTACGGCACAGCCGCCCGTGACCTGCTGCACCGTGAAAAGTTCGAAGTTGAGGAGCACATTCTTCGAACGCGCCGTGAAACCGATGCTTTCAAAGACAAGCACCACATCACCACGACGCCGCTTGTTTTTATTGATGGCGTCAAAGTTGGCGGCTTTACTGACCTGAAGAAGTACATCAAGGCACTAAAACCCAAGCCGAAACGGTTCTGGAGGCGTTGAATTGTACAGTTTGGGAGGCTTTCATTAGGCCACCGCTGCGGGATTATGGAACTCAAGCCGCAGTCCTGATGCTGAGTTTCAGGGAAGCCGGAAACAGCCAATATTCCTGCGCCGGGAGGGCTGGACGCCTTCTGATTTGAGAACAATCGTGCGGGGGTGCGGATTTGGCCCTGTTGAGCGCGGCGCGAGCCTTGCAACCCTTTCCCTCAACGCATAGGTTCCGCTGCAAAATTCCGGCATGAAACCCCATGCCGCTTTGACAGAAGGAATATCCCATGGACGGTGGCGCAGTCGCCCAATTTCTCCCGCTTATCCTGATCTTCGCGATCATGTACTTCCTGCTGATCCGCCCGCAGCAGAAGAAGATGAAGCAGCACCAGGCAATGGTCGACGGCCTGCGCCGCGGCGACCAGGTGGTCACCCAGGGCGGTGTGATCGGCAAGGTGGCCAAGGTCAAAGAAGACGGCGAGATCGAAGTGGAAATCGCGGAAGGCGTCAAGGTGCGCGTGGTCAAGGCGACCATCGCCCAGGTTCTGAACAAGACCGAGCCTGCGTCCTGAGCATTTCCCGCAACGATCTGAAAAGGCAGGGCAATGCTGCAAATTGATCTCTGGAAGAGGGTGCTGATCTGGCTGGTATGCGCAGCTGGTATTATGCTTGCCCTGCCAAACGGGTTTTACACCCGCGTCGAACAGGCCAATGACGCGGCCGCCGATATCATCGCCAAGGGTGAAACGCCGGAGCGTCTGGAAACGGTGGCTCAGTGGCCGTCTTTCCTGCCGTCGGGCCTGGTGAACCTGGGTCTTGATCTGCGCGGCGGCGCGCATCTGCTGGCTGAGGTTCAGGTCGAAGACGTTTATGAAGCGCGGATGGATGCGCTGTGGCCGGAGGTGCGCGATGCGCTTCGGCCCGAGCGCTCCACTGTCGGCACATTCCGCCGCCAGCCGGGGCCTTCGGATCAGATTCGTCTGAAGCTGTCCAAACCGGACGGCATGGCGCGGGCATTGGACGTTGTCCGCGGTCTGGCCAACCCCATTACCACGCTGACCGGTGTGGGCGCCAATGACATCGAAGTTTCGGCTGAGGGCGACATCCTGGTGGTTCAGCTGAGCGAGGCGGAAAAGCTCGCCTCCGACGACCGCACCGTGCGCCAGTCGCTGGAAATCGTGCGCCGCCGGATCGACGAGGTCGGCACCCGCGAGCCGACCATCCAGCGCCAGGGCGCCGACCGTATTCTGATTCAGGTGCCAGGCATCGGTTCGGCGTCTGAACTGAAGGCGATCATCGGCACCACAGCGCAGCTTACCTTCAACCCGGTTGTGGGCCGCGGCAGCGATGCGGATGCGGCGCCGGGCATCGGCAACAAGGTGATACCATCGCTGGATGAAGGCGGTGTGTTCTATACTGTGGAAGCCGCTGCGGTTGTGACCGGCGAGGACCTGGTGGATGCGCAGCCGTCGTTTGACCAGAACGGCCGGCCTGCCGTGACCTTCCGTTTCAACACCTCCGGTGCGCGCCGGTTTGGGGACTATACCGCCGAGAACATCGGCTCTCCCTTTGCCATCGTACTGGATGACGAGGTGGTCTCTGCCCCGGTGATCCAGTCTCATATCCCGGGCGGCTCCGGCATCATCACCGGCAACTTCACCATTGAGGAAAGCACCAACCTGGCCGTGCTGCTGCGCGCAGGCGCGCTGCCGGCAGAGCTGGTGTTCCTGGAAGAACGTACCATCGGCCCAGAACTGGGCCAGGACAGCATTGATGCGGGCAAGATCGCAACCATCGTGGCCTTTGTTGCGGTACTGGTGTTCATGGGCCTCAGCTATGGGCTGTTCGGTCTCTTTGCCAATGTGGCGCTGATCCTGAACATCGCGCTGATCTTCGGTATGCTTAGCCTGATCGGCGGCACCCTAACGCTGCCGGGTATTGCGGGTATCGTTCTGACGGTCGGTATGGCGGTTGACGCCAACGTGCTGATCTTTGAGCGTATCCGCGAGGAGCTGAAGGCGGGCCGAGGCCCGGCCAAGGCCATTGACGAAGGCTACTCCAAGGCGCTCAGCGCCATTCTCGACGCCAACATCACCACTTTCATCACAGCGGTGATCCTGTTCGCCATGGGCTCTGGCCCGGTGCGCGGCTTTGCGATCACCCTTGGCTTGGGCATCATGACCTCGGTATTCACCGCGATCTTTGTGACCCGGCTGATGATTGTCATGTGGTTTGAACGGCGCCGTCCGAAAACGATTGAGGTGTGATATGCGGCTGAGACTTGTTCCCCAGGAAACCTCATTCGATTTCTTCAAACGCGCCAAGCTGTGGCTGGGGATCTCGGCCCTGATGATGGTAGTGGGCTTTGCCTCCTTCCTGTATCAGGGGCTGAACTTCGGCATCGACTTCCGCGGGGGCACCACAATCCGGACAGAGGCCACCGAAACAGTGGACGTCGGCGCCTACCGCGATGCGCTTGCGGTGCACGGCTTGGGTGATGTGTCGATCACAGAGGTGTTCGATCCGGCTTTCGATGAAGATCAGCACGTTGCCATGATCCGCATTCAGGCACAGGACGACGGCGAGGCGATCTCCGGCGAGATGATCGAAACGCTGAAGGCCTCGCTGGACGCGGTGGCGCCGGGCATCAAATTCGTGTCCGTCGAATCCGTAGGCCCCAAGGTCTCGGGCGAACTGATCACCACCGCCATTATTGCGGTCGCCCTGGCGATCGCCGCGGTGCTGGTCTACATCTGGCTGCGGTTCGAGTGGCAGTTTGCTCTTGGCGCGGTGGCAGCGCTGGTGCATGACGTGGTGCTGACCATCGGTGTGTTCTCGGAACTGCAGATCAAGTTCGACCTGGCGATCATTGCGGCCCTGCTGACCATCGTCGGCTACTCGCTGAACGATACCGTGGTTGTGTTCGACCGGGTGCGTGAGAACCTGCGCCGCTACAAGAAGAAGGACCTCTCTGAGGTTCTGAACATCTCGATCAACGAGACCCTTAGCCGGACAGTGATGACCTCTGTGACCACGCTGCTGGCGCTGATTTCGCTTTATGTGCTGGGCGGCGACGTGATCCGCGGCTTCGTCTTCGCGATGATCTGGGGTGTCATTGTCGGGACCTACTCGTCGGTCTTCGTGGCCTCCACCATTCTGCTGAAACTGGGGGTGAAGCGCGACTGGTCGAAGCAGGCCAACACCACCGGCAACCAGTTCGGCAATATTGATGCATGAGGCATTTCAGGCAGCCCTGCAGACGCCGGGGCTGTTCTGGCTTCTGATAACCATTGGAGCCGCGGGTCTAGTCCGCGGCTTCACTGGTTTTGGCACTGCGATGATCTTTGTGCCGGTGGGCGCGCAGTTCCTGCCCTCGGCGGATGTGGTGTTCCTGATGGTGCTGATGGGGGTGTTTTCCACCATCACCCTGTTCCCGCAGGCCTGGAGCAAGGCGGACAGGGCTGAAGTCGGTGCCTTGTCCATGGCCGCTGCGGTCACCGTGCCGGCAGGGTTGTGGCTGATGGCGCAGATGGATCCGCTAACCCTGCGTTGGGTTGCCGCCGGGGTGATCGGCGTGACACTGGCGGCCGTGGTCTCCGGCTGGCGCTGGCAGGGCAAACTCGGCTGGCCGGGCCGTTTTGCCATTGGCGGTGCGGCAGGCATCGTTGGCGGCATGACCGGCCTCACGGGGCCGGTGGTCATCGTGTTCTACCTTGCCAACGTGCGTGACGTTGCGCGGGTCCGGGCCAACACCATCGTGTTCCTGGCGGCACTGGATGTGGTGATCGCGGCCAACCTGATCTTTGGCGGCATGGCCAGCCTCAAGGCCGTCATCCTGGCCTGTCTGCTCGGCATCCCCTACATAATCACCACACTCACCGGCAAGGCGCTGTTTGATCCCAAGCTGGAGAAGATCTACCGCTTTGCCTCCTATTCCGTGATTGCGCTGGCCGTGGTATCCAGCCTCCCGGTATTTGACTGAAAGGACCGCCCATGCGCCTGAACGAAGTGAGCTACTCCGATGCAATGCCCGTCGACGGCTATGGTGACGGGTTCTTCCGCATCGGCGGCCAGGTGCATAAGGGCGGCGTGCTGACATCGGCGGCTGGCACTGCGGGCTGGGGTGGCATGGCCGACGCTGCGCCGCTGCTGGCGCTGGCCGGAGAGATAGATGTCCTGTTCATCGGCACTGGGCCTGAGATCGCCCATATCCCGGCAGACCTGCGCAAGGCGCTGGAGGACGCAGGGCTGGGCGTTGAGGCGATGAATTCACCTGCCGCCTGCCGCACTTACAATGTGCTGCTGTCCGAGGGCCGCAGGATAGCCTTGGCCGCATTGCCGGTCTGAAGATGAATTTCCGATGTATTTGACCTGCCGCAAAGCGGGCATCTGCTGAATGGTCTTTTCATGCGCCGGAGCAATGGGATAAGCGAACCTCATGACATTGACTGTGACGGATCTGGGCGTGGCCCGCGGCGGCATCCCGGTGCTGGAGGGCCTGAGCTTTGCGCTGGAGCCCAGCAAGGCGCTGATCCTGCGCGGCCCCAACGGCATCGGCAAGACCACTCTGCTGCGCACCGTCGCAGGCCTGCAGCCCCCGCTGAAGGGCCGGGTCGAGGGCGCAGAGGATCAGATCGCTTACGCCGCCCATTCCGACGGGCTGAAGCCAACGCTGACAGTGGCGGAAAACCTGACCTTCTGGGCCAGCGTCTTTGGCCGCAATGGCATTGAACAGGCGCTAGACGGCTTTGACCTGCAGACCTTGCGCGACCGTCAGGCGGGTGCCTTGTCGGCGGGGCAGAAACGCCGCCTGGGACTTAGCCGGATGCTGGTTACGGGGCGCCCCATCTGGATCATGGATGAACCCACGGTGAGCCTTGATACAAACTCCGTCGCCATGTTCGCGGATTCTGTGCGGGCGCATCTGGGGCAGGGCGGCTCTGCCCTGATTGCCACCCATATTGATCTGGGGCTGGAGGCTGAGGTGCTGGATGTCGGCCCCTTCAAGGCCAAGCCGCCAGAGATTGACGATTTTGACGGAGGCTTCCTGTGATTGCGCTTCTGCTGCGGGATCTGAAGCTCGCGTTCCGTGCAGGCGGCGGCTTTGGCCTGGGCCTTGCCTTTTTCCTGATCGTGACCGTGATGGTGCCGTTTTCCGTCGGCCCGCAGTCTGAACTGCTGTCCCGTATCGCCCCGGGCGTGCTGTGGCTGGGTGCGCTGCTGGCCTGCCTGTTGTCGCTGGACCGGCTGCTGGCGCTGGATTGGGAGGACGGCTCGCTCGACCTTTTGGCGACCGCGCCGCTGCCCTTGGAAAGCACCGTCACCATCAAGGCGCTGGCGCATTGGATCACCACGGGCCTGCCGCTGGTAATGGCGGCACCAGTGCTGGGGGTGCTTCTGAACCTGCCGGTGCAAGGCTTCCAATGGCTGGTGATCTCGCTGTTGCTGGGCACCCCTGCGCTGTCCGTCATCGGCACATTTGGTGCTGCGCTGACCGTGGGGCTGAAACGCGGCGGCCTGTTAATGTCGCTCTTGGTGATGCCGCTATACGTGCCGACGCTGATCTTCGGCTCCGAAGTGGCCCGCCGCGGTGCCGAGGGCATGGCGGTCCAGACACCCATGTTGCTGCTGGCGGGCATCTCCGCCGCTTCCATCGCCCTGCTGCCCTTTGCCAGTGCCGCCGTCCTGCGCGTCAATTTGCGCTGACATATGCCGCGCCCGTGAATTGAGAAACCCGAGAACAAGAGCTAAATAGCCACCATGTCGATCTGGGAATACGCCAACCCGAAGAAATTCCTGGCCACCTCTGAGAAGGTGATGCCGGCCCTGTGGGCCGGCTCAGCGGTACTGATTTCCGTAGGCCTGATCTGGGGCTTCTTCTTTACGCCTGATGATTTCCGCCAGGGCTCCACCGTCAAGATCATTTTCCTGCATGTGCCCTCAGCCCTGATGGCAATCAACGCCTGGTTCATGATGCTGGTGGCCTCGCTGGTCTGGGTGATCCGCCGCCACCACGTCAGCGCACTGGCCGCGCGCGCCGCGGCACCGGTGGGGGTGGTGATGACCGTGATTGCGCTGATCACAGGTGCGATCTGGGGCCAGCCGATGTGGGGCACCTGGTGGGCCTGGGACCCAAGGCTGACATCCTTCCTGGTGCTGTTCCTGTTCTACCTTGGCTACATCGCCCTGTGGGAGGCCATCGACAATCCGGACACCGCCGCCGACCTGACCTCGATCCTTTGCCTGGTGGGCTCGGTCTTTGCGGTGCTCAGCCGCTATGCGGTGAACTTCTGGAACCAGGGACTGCATCAGGGCGCGTCGCTGTCGCTGGACGAAAAGGAAAACGTGCATGATGTCTTCTCGTCGCCGCTATACGTTTGCATGGCAGGGTTTGTGCTCTTGTTCCTTGCACTGGTGCTCTACCGTACCGGAACTGAAATCCGCGCCCGCCGCATCAAGGCACTGATGGCGCGCGAAAGGCTGGAGGCATAATGCCCGATCTTGGAAAATACGCCGATACGGTGCTGTCGGCCTATGGCGTCTCGCTGCTCTTGCTGGTGGCGCTGGTAGTGGTGACAATCCTGCGCGGCCGCAAGGTGCGCCGGGAAATGGAAACCCTGGAAACCCGGATGAAGCGCAATGGCTAAAATCTCTCCGCTGATGGCGGTTCCCGGCGTGGTGTTTGCTGGCTTTGTTGGTCTCGCGCTTGTGGGCATGTTCCGCGAGGATCCCAACAGTCTGCCGTCTGCCCGCGAAGGCCAGCCTGCACCGCCGGTGGTGCTGGATGAGTTTCCCGGCAAGGAAATGTTCAGCGACGAAACCCTGCGCGACGGGACTGTGAAACTGGTGAACTACTGGGCCAGCTGGTGCGCGCCCTGCCGGGCGGAGCATCCGAACCTGGACGCGCTGTCCAAGGAGGGCATCCCGGTCTATGGCATCAACTACAAGGACCAGTTGCCCAATGCCGAGGCCTTCCTGAACGAACTGGGCGACCCCTATGCCGCGATCGGCCGCGACGAGAAGGGCCGCATGGCAATTGACTGGGGCCTTTATGGCGTGCCCGAGACCTATGTGGTGGACGGCAATGGTCAGATTGTCCTGCGGTTTGCCGGCCCCATCACCCAGCGGGTGATTGAAACCACTCTTCGTCCGGCAATGGAAAAGGCCGCAGGGCAATAACACCGCAACGGCTGCTTACCCCGTCTCGCAAAGGGTGAAGCTGCTGAGGCCGGGTTCCTGTGACGTCAGTTTGAATACGTGCTCCAATTGTTCCTGCTTGGAACGCCATATCAGGTATTCGCTGAAGGCATCGGCGCTTTCCCATCGCTCAAAGACCGCAATCTCGTCCCGGTCAGGGGCGAACAGGGCCTCAGCCTGCAGGCAGCCGGGATAGTCCCGGACCTCTTTTACCATCTGTTTGACCAGAACCGCCAGCTCAGTGAATTTTCCAGGCAGGGGGCTCAATTCTATGATCACGGCTTCCATCGCGAAATGCTCTGTGGTTGTGAGTGGAAGCCAGTTTGAACGCAGTTCGGAAATTTCTGGTAAATTTACGGAGGGTCATCCGAAGATGCTGAGGTCCAGTTGCAAACCTGTGCCCAGCCATATGGCATGGTCGCGGTGGTCGGCCAATGCATTACCGGTCTCGGGATGTGCGAAGACGATCAGCCCGTCCCGGTTCAGCGCCAGCCAGGGCAGCAGCCGTGCAAACTGCTCCGGTGTGGCGGCCAGCTGGCAGGACCATTTGGGGTGCGGTCCGACAGTCTTCTCATGAACACGGCCCATTTCAACGCCGAACACCGCGGCGGCCTGCCGACACAGGGCTGCCGCCTGTTCAACAGTGGTTTCGTCGAAATAGATATGGGCGTGATAGCTCGTGATGCTGTCTGTCTGTTTCATACCGCCACTATTCCGCTTGCACTGCGGCGGCGCAATTTGCTGTTTCTGAACAATACCTGTGCGGCCCGGCAGACACTGACGGCCCGGGTTCTGACCCTAGGGTACAGAGAACGTCTTGAAGTCCTGTTCGCGCCGCATGGTGGCGCTGCGTGCGTCGAAATCACCGCGCTCCGCGCGCCAGACAAGATACCGCTCCAAATGCTCATTTGATTCCCACAGATGGAAAACGGCAATCTCATAGCGCTCGCGGTTAATGCCCACATGGGCCTCAATGCAACCTGGAAATCCACGGGTCTCCGGCAGCATCGCCAGAACGGCTTCGGCATGTTCTTCAAAGGTATCCACATCCGGGTAAACGACGGCAAGTGCAGCTTCTTTCATGCGGTAAGGCCCGGCCTCTCAAACAGTCCTGCGAGGGGTAGAATGTGTATCTCACGTAAATCTTTGCACAAGTGAACCGGCCGGTATAGCAGGTATTCACACCTTCCATGTACCGCTATACTTGTATTTGACTCGGGCAGGCCGATGCCGGAAAACTCTTGTTGCCCGCTTTTCAAAACGCTTTGAGTCAGGTCAGGATCACGCCGCAAGGCAAGGGGCCGTTTCTCTGCCAAGCCGGTGGAAGGAGTTAATGTGAAGAAGCTTTTAAGGGCACTCAAGGCTATTCTGACCGCAGGCGCAGCTGCCTGGGCTGGAATGGCGGCAGCTCAGGACGAAACGGTTTTGACGTTTTGCTATGATCCGTATCCCCCGTATACGCTGGGAGAGTCTGGCATTGCTAAAGGCGGGCTTAAGGTCCAGCTTCTGAAAGCAGTTACTGAGCGGATCGACGGGTTGCGGGCGGTTGTCATCCTGCTGCCCTGGCAGCGCTGCCAGGCCCAGGCGCAAGCCGGAGAGGTCGACGGCATTTTGCCGCTGTTCAAGTCCGCGGAACGGGAGTCCTATTTGGCCTTCACTGATGGCACGTTTCTTCAGACCAACACCTTCTGGTACAGCCGTGAGCGTTTTCCCGAGGGTTTGACTTGGCAAGAGGGCTTTTCCGGCGTTTCGCAGCAACGTCTTGGGATGATCAATGGCAGTGTAATTGACCAGGACATGGAGGCCTCTTTTGCGGCTAACAACCGGATTGTGCGCGGCAGCGATGTCGAAGGCCTGATGCAGATGCTGCTTTTTGACCGTCTTGATTTGATCGCCATTGACGATGCAGTGGGACGCTTTCGCGTGGCGCAAAACGGCTGGGAAAATAGGATTACGTCCGTCGACAAGCCGATTTCCAGCAGGTATTCACATTTCGGTCTTTCAAAGACTTCAGGAGCGGATGCCTATTTGCCGGAATTCAACCGCGCAATTTCGGAATTGCAGTCCGAAGGAGCAATAGACACCTTGCTGCACAGCGTGAACTTCACGCAGTAACAATCCTGGAAAACAAATAAAGGGCGCCGCTGGGGCGCCCTCATTTTTTGCCAGTTGCGGCTCTGGCTTATGATTTGGCCAGGTTCCGCAACACATAGTGCAGCACGCCGCCGTGCTCGATATATTCGATTTCAGGCGCGGTATCGATGCGGCACTTCAGGGTGATCTCTTTTACTGAACCGTCGGCAAAGGTGATCGAGCAGGGCACTTCCTGAAGCGGCTGGATGGTGTCCAATCCGCTGATCGAAACGGTTTCCTCGCCGGTCAGGCCCAGCGATTTGCGGGTATCGCCTGCGGTGAATTCGAACGGGATCACGCCCATGCCAACCAGGTTGGAGCGGTGGATGCGTTCAAAGCTCTCCGCGATCACCGCCTTGACACCCAGCAGCGCAGTGCCCTTGGCCGCCCAATCGCGCGAGGAGCCCGCGCCGTACTGTTCGCCGCCGAACACCACCAGCGGGGTGCCATTGGCCTGATGCGCCATCGAGGCTTCGTAGATCGAGGTCTGCGCGCCATCGGGGCCTTTGGTGTAGCCGCCCTCGACGCCGTCCAGCATCTCGTTCTTGATGCGGATGTTGGCAAAGGTGCCGCGCATCATGATCTCGTGGTTGCCGCGGCGCGAGCCATAGGAGTTAAACTCACGCGGTTGCACCTGGCGCTCCAGCAGGTACTGGCCTGCGGGGGTGGTGGTGGCAAAGGAGCCAGCGGGCGAGATGTGGTCGGTGGTTACCATATCGCCCAGAACCGCCAAAACCTTGGCGTTCTCGACGTTCGAAATGGTGCCCGGCTCATGGCCCATGCCTTGGAAATAGGGCGGGTTCTGAATGTAGGTCGAGGAAGCGGGCCAGTCATAGGTTTCCGCATCGGTGGTTTCGACCGCCTGCCACTTCTCGTCGCCTTTGAAGACGTCGGCGTATTTCGACTGGAAGGCTTCGCGGGTGACGGTCTGTTCGACCAGCTCCGCAACTTCCTGGGTCGAGGGCCAGATGTCTTTCAGGTAGACGTCGTTGCCGTCCTTGTCCTGCGCAATCGGGTCGGACGCCAGGTTGATATCCATGGTGCCGGCCAGCGCATAGGCGACAACCAGCGGCGGCGAGGCCAGGTAGTTGGCGCGCACATCGGGGCTGATCCGGCCTTCGAAGTTGCGGTTGCCCGACAGCACGGAGGTTGCCACTAGATCTCCCTCGGCAATCGCCTCGGAGATCTCCTGCTGGATCGGGCCGGAGTTGCCGATGCAGGTGGTGCAGCCGTAGCCCACCAGATTGAAGCCGACCTTGTCCAGATCCTCTTGCAGGCCCGCGGCCTCCAGATAGGCGGACACGACCTGCGAACCGGGTGCCAGCGAGGTCTTGACCCAGGGCTTGCGGTCCAGGCCCAGGGCGGCCGCCTTGCGCGCAACCAGACCCGCGCCGATCATCACATAGGGGTTGGAGGTGTTGGTGCAGGAAGTGATCGAGGCGATCACGACCTTGCCCAATTCCATGGTGTAGTCTTCGCCCTTGACGGCAACTTCCTTGCCCATCGGACGCTTGAAGGTCTCTTCCATCTCCTGGCGGAAGGCGGCCTTGGCGTTGGTCAGCGGCACATAGTCCTGCGGGCGTTTCGGGCCGGAGATCGCCGGAACGATGCTGCTCATGTCCAGCGACAGGGTGTCGGTGTAGACCGGCGCATAATCCGCGCCGCGCCAGAAACCGTTTTCCTTGGCGTAGGCTTCGACCAGCGCGATGCGGTCCTCGTCGCGGCCGGTGTTGCGCAGGTAGCGCAGGGTCTCGCCGTCGATCGGGAAGAAGCCGCAGGTGGCGCCGTACTCTGGTGCCATGTTGGCGATGGTGGCACGGTCTGCCAGCGGCAGGCGGTCCAGGCCTTCGCCATAGAATTCGACGAACTTGCCGACAACGCCCTTGGCGCGCAGCATTTCAACGACCTTCAGAACCAGGTCGGTGCCGGTGGTGCCTTCGACCATTTCACCGGTCAGCTCAAAGCCGATAACCTCGGGGATCAGCATGGAGATCGGCTGACCCAGCATTGCGGCTTCGGCTTCGATGCCCCCAACACCCCAGCCAAGAACGGCAGCGCCGTTGACCATAGTGGTGTGGGAGTCGGTACCGACCAGGGTGTCGGGGTAAGCGACTTCCTCGCCGTTCTGGTCGGTGTCGGTCCAGACGGTTTGCGCCAGGTATTCAAGGTTCACCTGGTGGCAGATGCCGGTGCCCGGCGGCACAACGCGGAAGTTGTTGAACGCGTTCTGGCCCCACTTCAGGAACTGGTAACGCTCCATGTTGCGCTCATACTCGCGGTCCACGTTCATCTGGAACGCGCGCGGGTTGCCGAATTCGTCAATCATCACCGAGTGGTCGATCACCAGGTCAACGGGAACCAGCGGGTTGATCTTGGCGGCGGAGCCCTTCAGGCCGACGATGCCGTCACGCATGGCAGCCAGGTCGACAACGGCGGGAACGCCGGTGAAGTCCTGCATCAGCACGCGGGCCGGGCGGTAGGCGATCTCACGCGGGTTCTTGCCGCCATTGGCGCCCCATTCGGCGAAAGCCTTGATGTCGTCGGTGGATACCGAAAAGCCGCCGTCCTCGAAGCGCAGCATGTTTTCCAGCACCACCTTCAGCGCGGCGGGCAGCTTGGAGAAGTCGCCATAGCCGGCCTCGGTGGCGGCGGGGATAGAGTAATAGGAAATCGACTTGCCGTTGACGCTCAGCGTTCTGCGTGCGTTGGCATTGTCCTGTCCGACGTTGATAGGCATTTTGGCCTCCCTCAGAAAAGTCAATATCGGGAATTCGCTGCCAGTTACATGCATGAGAAAGCTTAAGCTTTCAATAGCACAGGCAGCGCAAATCCGTATTTTGCATACCATTGTATACTTATTTTGCGGCTTCAGCCCTCGCGGCGGTCTCAAAAATGATTGATTGGCCTTATGCGTGGCACATCTTTAGACCAGATGCCTATGAAACAGAACGGGCGAGTCATGAAATTCCTTGCGACGATCATTGCTGCTGCGGGCCTGGCCCTGCCGGTGTACGGACAGGATGCGCCGGAACCGGTGGTGGTGGAGCTATATACATCGCAGGGCTGTTCCTCTTGTCCGCCCGCAGATGCGCTGCTGCACAAGCTGGCGGAGCGTGAGGATGTGCTTCCGCTGGCGCTGCATGTGGATTACTGGGACTACATCGGCTGGAAAGACCAGTTTGCCAAACCGTCCCACACCAAGCGCCAGAAAGCCTATGCCCATGTGGGCGGGCGCCGGATGATCTATACCCCCCAGATGATCATCATGGGCCAGGAAGATGTGGTTGGCGCCGATGCGATGGAAGTGGCTGACGCAATCGGCAAGCACCAGGGCGTGCCGCGCCCGGTTTCCCTCAGCGCCGGGCGGCAGGGCGGGGATCTTGTGATCCGGCTGCAGCCGCGGGTTCAGATGCCGGATGGCAAGCTGGTGGTGCAGGTGGTGCGCTTCACGCCTGAGCGCAGCGTCAGCATCACCCGCGGGGAGCTGGCAGGCCGCACCTTGTCTTATGCCAATGTAGTGGAGGACTGGCAGATCGCCGCAGAATGGGATGGTGCCGGGGATCTCGAAGTCTCTGTGCCGATGTCCGGCAGCCTGCCTGCAGCAGTGCTGGTGCAGGAGGCCCCGCTAGGCCGCATCATCGCAGCTGCGCGGGTCGATTGAAGGCTCTGCTCACCCAGCTGAGTTTTTTGCAGCTTTGCCAACCGGCACATAGGGCTTCCAGCGGCGGTGAATCCAGAACCATTGCCCGGTGTGCCGCCGCACAATGGCCTCCAGGTCGGCGCTCAGCGCCTTGGTCATGGTCAGCCGATCAGAGGGCGGAACCTCCGCGCTCATGACGATCTCGAAATCCAGCCCGTTTTCCTGGCGCACCGCGTAAACGGGGATCAGCGCCGCCCCGAACTTGAGCGCAAGCTCCGCGGGCACCGTCGAGGTTACCGCTGGTTTTCCAAAGAAATCAATCAGCTCACCGCCCTGGGCGTGCAGGTCGGTGACGATGGCAGCGATGCCGCCCTTCTTCAGATGGCGCACCAGCTCCACCATGCCGCGTTTGCCCTGTTCGAACATCGGTTCGCCATTACGCTTTATCGCCTCGACGTAATGCGCGTTGAAATAGGGATTGGCCATGCGCCGGTACAGCGCACCCATTTCGTGGCCACGGGCAATCAGCGCGGTGCGCGCGGCATCATAGTTTCCGAAATGCGCAGTGGCCAGCAGCACCGGCCGCCCTTCTGCGCGGGCCTTTTCCAGGGCTTCAAGGCCGGGGCCGGTTACCGGCGCGGCCTTGGCGCGCTCGTGGAATGGCACCCCAGCGTAGATTTCGGCGATCATCCGGCCCGCATTGTCGCTGACGTCGCGGTAAAGCGCGTCAGCATTCAGATCAGACAGCTCCGGGCTCACCAGATTCAGGTTATCGCGCACCCGCTTGTCAAACCGCGCCAGCCGGCCCATTGCCGTGACCAGCCTGCCCATCAGCGGCACGCGCAGCCGGTAGGGGATCAGTTTGCTGCCTTGCAGCAGGCCGCGCAGAAACAGGTTGCTGCCAAAGTATTTGACATGGCTCCAAGCGGAGAGCTGTGAAGGATCTACGGGCATGGCGTCTGGATAGCTGCGGCGCAGAAATGCACCCGGAAGCCCGCATCATACGCAGCTGCAGCGACAGGCACAAGCAGCTCGCAGGCACCGCCGCCAAAGGCCGGGCGCCCGCAAGCAATGGGGCAGGCCGGTGCTTACCCTGCCTCTTCTTCTTCCTCGTCGGATTTCAGCTCAATCTCGCCGGTGGCCACCAGGTCGCGCATGGCTGTGATGATCATGCTGAACGCAGCCTCGCCATCGCTGCGCTTGACCTTGCCGCGCTCCGCCACTTCCTCGCGGACGTTGTCGGCCATCCGGCTCGACATGTTCTTGAGCAGGAATTCGTTGGTGGCAACGTCTTCCTCGTCGGTGGCAAAGGCCATGGCGGTGACCAGATCAGGCTGCGACAGCACCCGGATCAGCTTGGGCACATCCAGCGCCTGCATCCGCTCGCCGATCAGCGCATAGGTAAAGATCGCCTTGCGCACCTTGACGGCAAATTCCTCGTCCTCCTCGTCGAGCGCGGTCAGAACCTCATCGCGCTTGGCAGCGGCGGCCTCGGTCAGGATACCGCCCAGACGCTGGCCCGGGGTCTGGTCAAAGGCCAGCTCGGGCCGGGCCTCCACCTGGGCGGCCAGGGACAGGCCGATGCGGTCTACCGTCTCCGGCGTGACATTGGCGGTCTGGCTGACCGCATAGGTGATGCGGCGTGCGATCGGACCGGGCAGATGCACCAGCATTTGCGCCGCCTTGGCCGTGTCCAGTTTGGACAACAGAACCGCGGCCACTTCGGTGCTCTCAGCCTCGGCCAGGCTGGCCAGATCCTCCGGCGGCAGCAGTTTCAGCCGTTCCCACGGATCGCCGAACTGGCGCACCCCGGCCTCCTTGCGCAGGCGGCTGTGGGTGTAGCGGCTGATCTTGCCTTCCATCGCGGTCAAGGCGCCGGCCAGGCCATTGGGGAAATGCAGGCCGACATTGTCCAGCAGATCTGCAAATTCGCCCGCCACCGCGTTCAGCGTGTTTCGGTCGACGATGCTCATCTTGCCCATCTGCTGGGTCAGTTCAAGCTGCAGGTCGTCCGGCAATTCCTCCAGCGGGATTTCAGCCCCTTCATTCAGCAGCAGACGGACGATGATCGCGGCCTTGGCCTTGCCGCTCAGCCCGGAGGCACCGCCGCCAGCCGTACCGCCGCCAAGCCCGCCTGCATCCATCCCGCCAAGCGGTGCCGGAGCTGCGAAATCACCCAGGTCCGGCCCGCCAGAGGCCATCGGAAGCGCCAGCATGTTGTCTTGAGGCATTCTCGCACCCTACCAAAGATTTTCTCGATCATGGAGGGCAGAATAGGCCGCAAGCCGTAAAGAAAGGCTGAAGCCTAGTAACTGTAGGACGCTCCCGTTTCCAAGGCGCTGCGCAGCGAGGCCTCGGCCCAGCTGCCGTCGCCGCCCCTTGCCTTGATCTCTTTCCACTGTATCAGGGCAAGCCCGTATTTTCCCTGTTGCACAAGGCCTTGTCCCATATACGAACGGGCAAGGTGATTGTCCGGATCGCGTGCCAGCGCCTGATCGTAATAGGACTGCGCCACGTCCAAATTGCCCAATTTGCGGTGGGTGAAGCCCCAGTAGGTCAGCACCAGCGAGTCCTCCTGATCCGCCATCGCGCCCAGCACCGCCTGCGCGTCCTCCTGACGGCCGGCATAGGCCAGCTCGCGCGCCGCGCCCAGCAGCTCTTGCTGGTTCAGCGAGGATTTCTTGGGCCGCACGCAGCGTTTCTTCTGGTCGTCCCAAACCCGCTTGCCCTTACACTCCTTGGTGGTCTGGGTGGGTTTCGGCGGGTTCCAGTCGTTGCCGCCGGCGGCAAAGGCCGCCATCGGAAGGGTCAAAGCAGCGGCCAGAGCAAAATAACGCATATCATCAACTCCTGATGTGCAAAGTCATGTTCAATGTACTCAGAGAACCCGCGGGCGGACGACTTTATTCGCTTCACAAATGCGTTTATTTTGAAATTTTGTCTCTGGCAAACAAAACGCCCCGCCGGATCGGCGGGGCGCTGCAGCTCTCAATGCGGGGGGCTTACTCGCCGAACACCCGGCGGAAGATCGTGTCGACATGTTTGGTGTGGTAGCCCATGTCGAATTTCTCGTTGATCGCCTCTTCGCCCAGGGCAGCAACCACATCCGCGTCCGCCAGCAGCAGTTCGCGGAAGTCGACGCGGTCTTCCCAGACCTTCAGCGCATTGCGCTGCACCATGGCATAGGCGTCTTCGCGGCTGACACCTGCCTGGGTCAGCGCCAGCAGCACCCGCTGCGACATCACTAGGCCGGGGAATTTGTTCATGTTCTCCAGCATGTTCTCCGGGAACACCAGCATCTTGTCGATGACGCCGGCCAGACGGTGCAGGGCAAAGTCCAGGGTCACGGTGGCGTCCGGGCCGATGCCGCGCTCAACCGAGGAGTGCGAGATATCGCGTTCATGCCACAGCGCCACGTTCTCCATCGCCGGGATCACGGTCATGCGCACCAGGCGCGCCAGGCCGGTCAGGTTTTCGGTCAGAACCGGGTTCTTCTTGTGCGGCATCGCCGAGGAGCCTTTCTGGCCCATCGAGAAGAATTCCGCGCCTTCCAGCACCTCGGTGCGTTGCATGTGGCGGATTTCCACCGCGACGTTTTCGATCGACGAGGCGATAACGCCCAGGGTGGCAAAGAACATCGCGTGGCGGTCGCGCGGGATCACCTGGGTGGAGATCGGCTCAGGGCGCAGGCCCAGCTGCTCGCAGACGTGCTCTTCCACCGCCGGGTCGATGTTGGCGAATGTGCCCACAGCGCCGGAGATCGCGCCGGTGGCGACTTCCCAGCGTGCCTTTTCCAGACGGTTCTTGTTGCGGTCCATCTCCGCATAGAAGCGGGCAAAGGTCAGGCCCATGGTTGTGGGCTCGGCGTGGATGCCGTGGGAGCGGCCGACACGCACGGTGTGTTTATGCTCCAGCGCGCGTTTCTTCAACGCAGCCAGCACCTTGTCCATGCCTTCCAGCAGGATGTCGGCGGCACGCACCAGCTGCACGTTCAGGCAAGTGTCCAGCACATCCGACGAGGTCATGCCCTGATGCACAAAGCGGGCTTCCTCGCTGCCCACATGCTCCGCCAAATGGGTGAGGAAGGCAATCACATCATGCTTGGTCACCGCTTCGATCTCGTCGATGCGGGAAACGTCGAATTCCACATCCTTGGCCTTCCACACCGCATCGGTGTTCTCGCGCGGGATCACGCCCAGGTTGGCCATGGCTTCGCAGGCATGGGCCTCGATCTCGTACCAGATCTTGAATTTGGTTTCGGGGGACCAGATGGCGACCATCTCGGGGCGGGCATAGCGCGGGATCATGGGCGAAAGCACCTTTATGTGATTGTGCAGCAGATGCCCGGCCTATTAGAGGAGGAGAGGAGAGACAGCAAGGCTGGGAGGACGGGATGAGGCAGATTGCCCTGATGATTGCGGTATCATGTGCGGTTTCGCCGGTTTGGGCGGGGGAATGGCGGGTGCTGAACGGGCAAGAGGTGCAGCAGGCGCTGGAAGGGCGCAAGCTGGTCTACGGCAGCGGCGCCTGGCAGGAATTCCGCGCCTCTGGCCGAACGCTGTATAACGCCGGCCATGACAGCTGGGGCTATTGGGGCGTGCGGGACGGCAAATACTGCTCCACCTGGCCACCGTCGGACCTTTGGGCCTGTTTCGCGCTGGAAACCGATGGCGAGGCTTTGCGCTTTGTTGGGGAAGGCGGCGACATCACCACAGGGCGCTACGCTGAGGCGGAGGAGTGAGCCGCGCAGGTGCGCGGGCCGAAACCAGCCCTGGGTCCAGCGGGAGCTAAGGGCGGGCAGCCGGGATCACCCGCCCCGCAAATGCGTCAGCAGCTGCGCGTTGCGGCAGTAAGACGGCGCTTCGGCCAGTTCTGATGCTTGTTGCTGCAAGTCACTGCAGCCGTCCTGATTGCGGCAGGTGCTGCAGCGCAGGATTGCGCGCATGTACTTCTGGCCTTGAGCCTGCGGATCAGCGGCAACGATTTCGCCATAGTCGATGCCCAGCCGGCTGGCCATGCCCTGCACCAGATCGCTGCTTCGCCCGAGTTTCGCAAATAAACCCATGTGTTTCCTCCCGTGTCCGGCTGCCGCTGGCAGCGGGAACAGCTTGGGCGGGACGCAACAAAGGCGCTTTGATCTGGCGCAAATTCCCCAAGCAGCAAGGAGCTCCCGCCTGCGCTGCGGCCGTTTGGCGAAGACCTGACACAGTTGGGCCCGGCGCCGCGCCATGCGCGGCGCCGGGCCCAAGGCCGCTGCTGGTGAAGGTTTCCTGCACCCTCCGGGCGCGGGAGGTCCGCCGGTTCCTGGGGGGTCAGACCCGGGCAGGCTGGATGCAGGCATCCAGATGCGTGACCACTTTGGCGCCGCTTTCCAGGGTGCGATGCACCGGGCAGCGGTCGGCGATCTCCATCAGCTTGGCGCGCTGCTCGCCACTCAAGGGTCCGCAGAGATGAATGGTGCGGGTGAACTGGTCGATCTTAGCGGGGCCGGTCGGCTGGGCGTCCTGGGCGTGCACCTTGTCGTGGCTTACGTCGACGCTGATCCCCTCCAGCGGCCAGCCCTTGCGGCGGGCATACATTCGCAGGGTCATCGAGGTGCAGGCGCCCAGCCCTGCGGCGACGAAGCCATAAGGCGACATGCCGCGGTTGGTGCCGCCATAGGCCAGCGGCTCATCAGCAAAGGCGTGGTGGTAGGGGCCGGACTGCACATCCTGCAGGAAGCCCTCCGGGTCCGCTTCCGTTACCCGCAAAATACCCTCCGGCGCGCCGGGCGGCGGTGCGGGCGGGGCCATTTTGACATATCGTCCCGCCCAGGCCGCGATGACCTCCGCCGCATATTCTGCATCAGCAGCGTTGGAAATCAGATGATCCGCATCATCCAGGGTGACAAAGCTCTTGGGGTGTTTGGCAGCAGTGAAAATGGAGGCGGCGTTGTCAATGCTCACGGTGGTGTCGCGCGGCGCGTGCAGCACCAGCAGCGCGGCCTTGAGCTCTGCAATTGCCGGCGCCAGCGCCTCGGCGTGGATATCGTCGACAAACTCTTTGCCGATCACAAAGGGCCGCCCGCCCAGGCAGACCTCGGCGCGGCCCTTGGCCTCGATCTCGGGCAGGGCTGCATCGAAATGATGCGAGACATGGCCCGGATCAAACGGCGCCCCCAGGGTCACCACGCCCTTGACCGAGGGGATGCCCGCCCGTGCCCGCAGCACTGCCGCACCGCCCAGCGAATGGCCAATCAGCAGCGACGGCGCCATGTTGCGGGAGGCGAGGTACTGCGCCGCCATGATCAGGTCTGCAACATTGGAACTGAAGGTGGTGTTGGCAAACTCGCCCTCCGAATGGCCGAGCCCGGTGAAATCAAACCGCAAGACGGCGATCCCCATTGCCGCCAGCCGCCCGGCAATGCGCCGCGCTGCAGGGATATCTTTGGAACAGGTAAAGCAATGCGCAAAGAGCGCGGTTGCCAGGACCGGCCCTTCGGGCAGGTCAAGGCGGGCAGCAAGGGTGTTTCCGGCGTGGCCGGGGAAAGAAACGCGTTCAGCGGGCATTGGCGTAGCCTTTGTCTGGTGTTCCGACTAGATTGAGCGCTCAATGGGTCATGAACAAGGCAACAGCCCGGCACGTCACGGGAAGGTGAAGGCAGATGAGCAGCAGCGGCCTGGAAGGCATCGGATGTTACAGACCGCAAACTGCGCGGGACCGGGAAATGTGGCAGCGTTTGCGGAGGTTTTGCGAAAGCGAGCCGCAGGCTTTCAGCCGAAATCCGGAAACCGGCCATGTGACCGGATCCGCCTTTGTCCTGTCGCCTGACATGAACAGCGTGCTGCTGACCCATCACAGGAAGCTGGACCGGTGGTTCCAGCTTGGCGGCCATTGCGATGGGATTGCCGATGTGCCCTTTGCGGCGCTGAAAGAGGCGTATGAGGAAAGCGGGCTCAGCCGGATCAGACGGCTGTCAGACCGCGTGTTCGACGTGGATATTCATGAAATCCCGGCAAACACCAAGGACTGCGCCCATCTGCACTACGACGTGCGCTACCTGTTTCAGGCAGAAGTTGGGGAGATCGCGGCCAGTGATAAATCCCACGCGCTGGCCTGGGTGCCGCTGGACCGGCTTGCAGAGGTCACGGACTCGTCCGGCGTGCTGGTTCTGCCAGAGAAGCTGCAGCCGTTCCTTGATACCTGTTGCTAAGCGGAGGCGCCTGCCGGCGCCGCAGGATATGCCGGTCCCTCCCCGCGGGAGGGACCGGCAGCCGCGCTTTACGCTTCGCCCAGCAGTTCCTTGTCGAACGGGTATTTGGTCAGGTTCTCATAGCCGTCCTCGGTGATCAGCACCTGGTCTTCCAGCTTGATCGAGAAGTCGCCGCCCTCAGGCGAAACCAGGGCCTCGACACACAGCACCATGCCCGGCTCCAGCTCATAGTCGAAAGCGCCTTCTACCATTGCATCCGGGTAGGCAACCAGCGGCCATTCATCGCAGAGGCCCACACCGTGCATCATGCAGCCGTATTTCTGCTTCTGGAACTGCGCGTCCAGCGGATGGCAGCCTTTGGACAGCTCCTGGATGTTCACGCCCGGCTTCAGCATTTCCATATTGTGGCGGATGTGCTCCAGCCCGTGCTGCATGGCATAGATCATGTCGGGGCGCGGCTTTTCATCGCCGATCCACCAGCTGCGCGAGATGTCGATGCAGATCCCGTAGGAGCCGACCAGATCGGTGTCGAAACTGATCATCTCGTTGTTCTGGATGATGCGGGGGCCGCATTCCTGGAACCAGGGGTTGGTGCGCGGGCCGGAGGCCAGCAGCCGGGTCTCGATCCATTCGCCGCCGCGGCGGATGTTTTCCGCGTGAAGAACCGCCCAGACGTCATCCTCGGAGATATTGCCGCCGGGCACCTGCTCGCGGGCGAACTTTTCCATCTCCGCCACCGCGGTTTCGCAGGCGTGGCTGGCGCAGCGCATTGCCAGGATCTCGTCCGGGCCTTTCACTGCGCGGCATTTCTCGGTCAGCTCCTCGCCGGGGAAGATTTCAAGCCCCTGCGCCTCAAGCGCCCGCAGCCCGTGCAGCATCACCTTGTCCACCGCCAGCCGCCTGTTGCTGCCGCTGTGTTCCTCCATAAGGATGCGCACTTCGTTGGAGAACTTGTCGGCGGCCACGTCGATCTTGTCGCCGCGGTCGAAGTAGAACAGGTCGGCGCCTGCGCGCTGCTCGCGCACCAGCGGGTTGAACTCACTGAGGAACGGCGACTGCTTGTAGTCCCACAGCACCATATAGCCGTCGGCGCAGATCAAGAGCGCCCGGAACGGGTTGTGGGTGTTCCACAGCTGCATGTTGGTGGAATCAGTCGCATAGCGGATGTTCAGCGGATCAAACACCAGGAGGCCGCCATAGCCGCGGTCATTGATGAAGCGCGTCAGCCGCTCCCAGCGGAAGCTGCGCATGGCCTGCAGGTCGGGCAGCTGCAGACCTGCTTCGGCCCATTCGGAAAAGGCCAGCTGGGTCGGGCCGATCTCGACACGGTTGTTGTCGTTCGGGGTGTTGTCGCCCAGTTTGGCGCCGCGGGTGGGGTCGATCTTGCGGATATCGCGGTAATGCTCGTTCATGCTGGGAAGTCCTCGCTGCACAGTCCTGTCCAATCTGCCGTTCCCTGGCCTCCAAAGCGCTGCAAAAAACGACCGTGTCTGAGGTCGTTTCTGACGCATGATGCAACGTCGCAGCTGTGCCGCGGCACAGGGGATGCTATCGCTGGGGGATGACGGCAATTCTGCAGAGAACCATCCCTTATAACCCGCTTCAGCCCCGGAAACTGCCCGGTATTCAGCCGCTTGCGCGGCAGGACTGGCTGCAGCCGGACGAGGCCTTTGCGGCGCAGCTGGCGGAGCGGAGGCGCCTGCTGGCTGACCGGCGCCAGGATGTCCTGCAAATGGACCCAAGCGCGATGGAAGCGGCGCAGGAACTGCTGCAGCTGGTCCTGGACGGATCACCTCCGGCGGCCGCTGCTGCGGGGGCGGCGGTTGACTGGCAGGATCCGCTGGGCAGCCTAGGCGGGATCGCCCAGCAGGATTTCTGTATCCTGCAAAAGCCGGAAGGAGCAGCGGAACATGTGCTGACCGGCGCGGTGCTGTGCTTTCCGGCCAGCTGGATGCTGTCCGAAAAATTCATGCGGCCCCTGACCGGGATCCATGTTCCAGTGGAAAGTTATGATGCCGGGATTGCGGCGCGGGTGCAGCGCTTGTTCGACGGGGTGCAGGCGGGCCTGCCGCTGTGGCGGTTCAATACGCTTTGGTATCAGGATCCGGCATTGTTTCAGCCGCGCAGCCAATTCGAGCGGCGCGACACCTCCCATGGCAGCCGCGGGGAGTACTTGCGCAGCGAAAAACAGATGATTCTGCGGCTGCCAAAGTCCAGGGCAGTGGTATTTGCGATCCACACCTATGTGCTGGCCCGTGCGGATGTGCTGCAGCAGTGGGGCACCGCCGCGGCAGGCTAGCCTTGGTCAGGGCACCAGCGGCCGCGCAGCCTGCACCATGCCAGCGCTTTCCAGGTAGAGGATCAGCGCCGTCAGCAGCAGCAGGTGGCTGATAAAGCGCAGGCGCCGGGTGCCGGCCATGCTTATAGCTGCCAGCGCGGACGCGCGCATCTGATGGCCCAGCCCGCTGATTGAAAACGCTGCTGCCACTGGTTTGCGTGGGGGCTGCCGGCGCGCCGCCGGGCCGGCGCTGTTGCAGATCCTGGCGTCTTCCAGGGCGCGATCGAAATGGGCTTCCAGTTCCAGTGCGGTTTCTTCGACCGGGGTGAAACGTTCACGCCCGCGCGGCCTGTCTGTGCCGATTTCGCCCTGTGCATCGGTAACGGCTGCCGCCGGCGCAGCTGCGGTCTGGGCCTGCGCGGCGTGCTGGGGATCAAAGGCGCTGAGAAACTGCTCGCAAGTCAGCGCCACGTCCGTCTCCAGCCATTCGACCGAAGTCGCCTCAACCGACGGCAGCAGACGGCGCAGCATCTCGGCCAGGAACAGCTCGGAGATTTCCCGGTCGCAATAGCCCGCGTAAAGCGGCGACAGCGACACTTCCAGCAGCGCCGAAGGCTGCATGACATTGCCCGCAAGTTTGCTGGCGCGCCGCAGCGGCACCCGGCGCAGCCGAATGGCGATCAGGTAATGGTCGCATTGCAGCTTGGCGGTGTTTTCTGCGCGGGCCTCGATTGTTTCGGCGGGATGGCCGAAATCCTCAAGCGTATCCACCACTGCGGCCACTGCAGCAGAAAGCGTCCCGCCATCGCGGCTTTCCAGACCCAGCCTGCCTGTATACTGCATGTTCTCTGCCACCGTCCGGATCCTCCATTCAGGGTGCCGATAGAGAAACAATAAAATTTGAAATAGTTGAAAGTGGGGCAGGGAAGGACGATTGCCGGGAAGCGGCTGCCGCGGAAGCCGTTCAAATGCGGCAATCGACAAGTGTCTGTAAAAAAAGAGTTTCGCGTGAATCTTGCGGTATCTCGGGGCCGGATTGAGGCCCAACTGTGGCAGCTGCCGGACACATTGATGCCCTAAGGCCTACAATGGCCCGGGAATCGCAGGAACTGTTTTTCGGGCTTGGTCCAGCTGGCATAGCGCCTGCCCATAAGGCAGGCGCTATGCCAGCGGGAATGCCCCCTCAGCCGTCAATCTGGCGGCCCATGATGGCAAGCGACTGCTGATAGACGGTGGCGGCGTTCCATTCTTTCAGAACCCGATAGTTGGGCTCGCCCTGCTGGTATCCCTTGCCCGGTTTCCAGCCTTTCCGGCGCAGGTAGTTGGCGGTGGAGGCCAGCGCGTCGCCCATGTTGTAGAAATCCACCCGTCCGTTGCCGTCCCAGTCGACGCCGTATTCCAGCGCATTGCCGGGCAGGAACTGTGTATGGCCCAGTTCGCCATGCTTGGCGCCCTGCGTCGCGGGCGTAATCGCGCCCTGGTCCACCAGCTTCAGCGCCCCCAGCGCGTGGGGCCGGAAGAAGTCGGACCGGCGGCAATCATAGGTAAGCGTGACAATGGCCGAGACCACCTGGCTGTCCCCCATATAGCTGCCAAAGGCGGTTTCCATCCCGTGGATCGCAATCAGCACCCCCGCGGGCACGCCGTATTTGCGCTCAAGCGCTGAATAGAAATCCGGGTTGCGCGCTTTGCGCTTGCGGCCCTGTGCCACGATTGTGGCAGAGCCGCGGATCTGCATGAACTTCTCCAGCGAGTATTTGAAGCTCTTCTGGTTGCGGTCAGCAGAAATGGTGCGGCGGGCATATTGCGCATTGGCCAGCGCCTGCAGCCCCGCCTTGCGCACGCCCGCGCGCTTGGCTTCATGCTGGAAGTCCTGCTTCCAGGCATCAAAGCCGGCGGATGTATTGCCGCAAGGGGCGGCCAGGGCAGGGGTGGCAAGCAAGGCGGAAATCAGGGCAGGGGCAATCAGCCGGCGCATGAAGCAAACTCTCGAAATGTAACTCGTGGCCTGCAGCCTAACGCGCCCGCGCCACTTGTCTAACGGGAAAAGCCGGGGTTGCTTCCCATTTGCTCAGGTAAAAGCCGTCCCGGCGGCCAGCGCCAGGCCATCTGCAACTGCGGTCATCGCATTTCCCGTTTCCAGCCGGGCATTTGGACACAAGTTGCGCATTTCCGCCTGTACCGCCGCCAGCAGCGAAGAGCCGCCGACCAGAACGATCCGCTCGACCATATCCGGCGCAATCCCAGCCTGCGCCAGGGTTTCCGATGCACAGGTGCCGATGGCGGCGGTCTGTTCGGCCAGCGTTTGGGTCATGCCTGCAGCGTCCAGCGGCACTGACAAACCGCGCTCCAGAAGTGTGAGGTCAATGAGCGCCTTGCCCTCGCCGCTATTGGCGCGGATCTTGCCATGCTCGACGGCAAAACCCAGCTCATGGCCCAGCTCATCCTCCAGCACCGCCACCAGCCGCGCCAGTTTCTCTGGCTCCACCGCGTTGGCGGCCAGCTCCTGCGCTGCCCGGCGGCTTTCCGGCGCATAAAGGAACGGGATCATCTGCCAGGTGGCGAGGTCGTTGAACAGCCGGTTCGGCGCCGGCAGGGTGCTGCCGCCAAAGGTATTGCGGATCTGGCTGCCGCGGCCCAGCAGTGGCATCACATGCTGGACGCTCAATTGCCGGTCAAAATCGGTGCCGCCCAGCCGGACGCCATGCGAGGCCAGGATGCGGGTTCCCCCGTCTTCCCGTTGCTCAAACGCAGTGAAATCGGAGGTGCCGCCGCCGATGTCGACGATCAGCCCCAGGCCCGGCGCTGTCGCTGCGGCGCGTAGGGCGGCCTCGGGCTCATACATGAACATCACATCCTGAAACCCCGCCTCCAGGTAACAGGCGCGCAGGTCCTTTTCCGCCTGCATGTTGCGGTCGTCATCCTTGGAATGGAACCGCACCGGCCGCCCCGACAGGGCATGGGTGAATTCCATATGCGTTGCAGCCTCTGCGCGGCGCTTCATCTCTGCCAGGAATCGCGCGATCAGGCTGGCAAAGCTCAGCCGCTCGCCGCCCAGCCGCCGCTCCTCCTGCAAGAGCGGCGTGCCCAGCAGGCTTTTCAGCGCCCGCATGAACCGTCCCTCGCCCCCATTTATCAAGGCCCGCGTGGCGCTGTGGCCGATCCGCATGTGCCGTGCGCCCTCTTCAAAGAACACGGCAGTCGGCAGAGTTCGCTCTCCCGGCTCCATTTCCACCAGCCAGGGGCGGCCCGCAACCGCGATGCCCGCAGCAGAGTTTGAAGTTCCAAAGTCAATGCCAAGGGTGCGGGGGGCAATCACGGGGCGTCTCCTTGCTGCGGTGGAAGCGGGCCGCAGTACAGCAACATCTGCACCTTCACAAGGGGCCGAGAAGGCAGAGGGGCGCTGCCCCCGGCCCTGCGGGCCTCCCCCGGAGTATTTCGAACCAGAAAGAAGCCGGCTTTTCCTCTTGCTGCAAATATCCCGGAGCGCGAGGCAGAGCCTCGCATCCGCGGGCAGCGGTACGCGCCAGCGGCGGCAAAAGAAAAGGGCGCCCCGAAAGACGCCCTCTCTGTAACTGGTCTGTCAGCTTAGCAGCTGTAGTACATGCCGAATTCCACCGGGTGCGGGGTGTGCTCGTACTTGTGGACCTCTTCCATCTTCAGCTCGATGTAGCCGTCGATCTGGTCTTTGGTGAACACGTCGCCCTGCAGCAGGAAGTCGTGGTCGGCGGCCAGGGCGTCAACAGCTTCGCGCAGTGAGCCGCAGACGGTCGGGATGCCTTCCAGCTCTTCGGCCGGCAGATCGTACAGGTTCTTGTCCATGGCTTCGCCCGGATCGATCTTGTTCTTGATGCCGTCCAGGCCGGCCATCAGCAGGGCTGCAAAGCAAAGGTAGGGGTTTGCCGCCGGATCGGGGAAGCGGGCCTCGACGCGCTTGGCTTTCGGGCTTTCGGTCCACGGGATGCGCACGCAGCCAGAACGGTTGCGGGCGGAGTAGGCGCGCAGAACCGGGGCCTCAAAGCCCGGGATCAGGCGCTTGTAGGAGTTGGTGGACGGGTTGGTGAAGGCGTTCAGGGTCTTGGCGTGCTTCAGGATGCCGCCGATGAAGTAGATCGCCTCGTCCGACAGGTCGGCATATTTGTCGCCTGCAAACAGCGGCTTGCCGTCTTTCCAGATCGACATGTTGACGTGCATGCCAGAGCCGTTGTCGCCATAGATCGGCTTCGGCATGAAGGTGGCCGATTTGCCGTAGGCGTGTGCCACGTTGTGGATCACATACTTGTACTTCTGCAGCTCGTCGGCCTGTTTGGTCAGGCTGTCGAAGATCAGGCCCAGCTCGTGCTGGCAGGAGGCAACCTCGTGGTGGTGCTTGTCGACCTTCATGCCCAGGCGCTTCATGGTCGACAGCATCTCGGAACGCAGGTCCTGCGCTTCGTCGGTCGGGTTGACCGGGAAGTAGCCGCCCTTCAGGCCAGGGCGGTGGCCCATGTTGCCCATTTCGAATTCCGCATCGGTGTTCCAGGAGCCGTCGGTTGCGTCAACCTCATAGGACACCTTGTTGATGGTGTTGGAGTAACGCACGTCGTCGAACAGGAAGAATTCCGCTTCCGGGCCCATGTAGGCCACATCGCCGATGCCGGAGGACTTCAGGTAGGCTTCCGCTTTCTGCGCGGTGCCGCGCGGGTCGCGCTCATAGGCTTCGCCGGTGTCGGGCTCAACGATGGAGCAGTGCAGGCACAGGGTTTTTTCCGCGTAGAACGGGTCAATATAGGCAGAGGTGGTGTCCGCCATCAGTTTCATGTCGGAGTTTTCGATCGACTTCCAGCCGGCGATCGAGGAGCCGTCGAACATGAAGCCTTCTTCCAGGAAGTCTTCGTCAACCAGGTCCACGTCCACGGTGACGTGCTGCAGCTTGCCGCGCACATCGGTGAAACGGATGTCGACATATGCGACGTCTTCCTCACGGAGAGTCTTGAGAACTGCGTCTACGCTCATTCCCTTGGTCCTTCTGATATAGGTATCTGGAGATTTCGTGTGTGTTTACAGCGCGTCCGGGCCGGTTTCGCCGGTACGGATGCGGATGGCTTGCTCGACGGGCGAGACAAAGATCTTGCCGTCGCCGATCTTGTCGGTCTTGGCGGCATCTACAATGGCCTCGATCGCCTGGTCGACCTGATCGTCGTCCAGCACAACCTCGACCTTCACCTTGGGCAGGAAGTCGACCACATATTCAGCGCCGCGGTAAAGCTCGGTGTGGCCCTTCTGGCGGCCAAAGCCCTTGACCTCGATGACAGAAAGACCCTGGACGCCAACGTCCTGCAACGCTTCCTTCACCTCATCCAGTTTAAAAGGCTTGATGATGGCTTCGATCTTTTTCATGCCTTGCCTCCTCGCAAGCTTGTTGGAGGTGTCATTTCACTTCTAAATGAACGCAGCAATGCAGGAGGCTGCGGCTGCGGCAATTGCGGGCAGGATTTGATCGGGCCTGCCTAAAAATTAAGCACTGCGCCCGGAAATTGCGCAGAATTGAATCGGAGAAGGGCGAAACATGACCGAACTGCTGACCGCAGCCCAGATGCGGGCCATTGAGGTGGCTGCCATCGAGTCCGGCGAAGTCACCGGGCTGGAGCTGATGGAGCGGGCCGGGCAGGGGGTGGTTGAGGCCATCTTTGAGGAGTGGCCGGAACTTGAACAAGGCTGGGAACCCGTCGCTGCACCTGCAAGCTATATGCGCGCAGATGCCGGCTACCTTAGAAGGGCCGTTGTGTTGTGCGGGCCCGGGAACAATGGTGGTGACGGCTTTGTGGTGGCACGGCTCTTGAAGGAGCGCGGCTGTGAGGTGGAGGTGTTCCTTTATGGAGATCCAAGCAAGCTGCCGCCGGATGCGAAGGTGAATTATGAGAGATGGCTGAAGATGGGAGGCGTGAGCGATCTACTCAGCTGCAGGGAAACTAAACTGCTAGGCGGACATAACAAAAAGACCCGCGTCTGGTCAGAAATGCCATTGCAGCAATGGCAAGATGCAATGTTGATTGATGCACTGTTCGGTATAGGTGTGAGCCGTCCGATGGATGAAGAACTCAGGGAAGTTATCCGCGAAATCGAGTTGCATTCAGGTGCTGACAAACGCGTGGCGATCGACATACCAAGCGGATTGCATTCAGACACGGGCGTTTTCGTCGACTTCGCGCCATGCGAACTGAACGAAATGTGGGAAGCAGTTGAATTTGTTCCTATTGAAGCCGACCTCACCGTAACATTTCATCTGCCGAAGAGAGGCCAGGTCATGAGAGAGGGTGCAAAAGCCTGCGGGAAGCTGGTCGTGAAGAGCATTGGACTTTGAATGTGTTGGAAACGGAAATGACAACAAAATCCGGAATGCCGCTTTTTACGAAGGAAAACCTTCCTGACCTCAAAAAACTGGTTGGCCACAAATATTCCCACGGCCACGCCCTCGTCCTCTCTGGCGGCCACGGCAAAACCGGCGCCGCCCGGCTGGCTGCCCGCGGTGCGCTGCGGATCGGGGCCGGGCTGGTTACCGTCGGTTCGCCGCGCTCGGCGATGTTTGAAAATGCCGCCAACCTGACCGCCATCATGCTGCAGCAGATCGACGGGGCGCATGGGGTCAGCGAATTGCTGGAGGACACACGGTTCAACGCGGTCTGCCTTGGCCCCGGATTGGGGCGCGGGGCGGATACGCAGGCGCTGGTGATGGCCGTCTTGAAAGAAAAGCGTGCCACTGTGCTGGATGCTGATGCGCTGACCCGGTTTGAGCTGAAACCAGAGGCGCTGTTTGAAATCCTGCACGAGAACTGCGTGCTCACCCCGCATGGCGGCGAATTTGCCAAGCTGTTCCCGGACCTCGCGGAGAAGCTGAACGCACCAGCCACCACCGGCCCCGCCTATTCCAAAGTGGACGCCACCCGCGAGGCCGCCAAACGCGCGGGCTGCGTGGTGCTGTTCAAGGGGCCGGATACAGTGATCGCCGCGCCGAACGGGCGCTGCTCGGTCAATTCCGCCCATTACGAGCGCTCCGCGCCCTGGCTCGCCACCGCCGGGTCGGGCGATGTTTTGGCGGGGTTCATCACCGGACTGATGGCGCGCGGCTTCGGTCCAATGCAGGCAGCAGAGACCGCCGCCTATATCCACGTCGAATGCGCGCTGGAATTTGGCCCGGGACTGATCGCCGAAGATCTGCCGGAGCAGATCCCCGCGGTGTTCCGCAAACTGGGCCTCTAAGGCTCAGGCCGCCGGGCGCAGGTCCTCTTGCGGCGCGGCGGCCGCGGCCAGTTCCAATCCGCCTGCATAGATCACATGCGGGCGGGAGAACTCGAGAATGGTCAGATCCATCATCTGCAGCCCCATGTCGCGAATAAACTCGCCGTCCACCAGCTCATAGGCCGGCACCACCGCCTGCGGCTGGCCGAACATCGCCTTGGCGCGCCAGTCGCGCACCAGGATGCGCTGGTCCCATGGCACCACCAGATCGCTGTCAGCACGTGTGTCGCCTAGCGACCCGGCGGCAATGCAAACCGCCTGCAGCATCGCGCGGCGGCTGCGCACTGCCGCTACCTGCGCCATGCCTTGGGTGCGGGTGATCAGGCTGTCGCCCGCCTTGATCTCTTCCGCGGCGCGTTCGCCGTCGCGGGTCAGCACAATGGTGCCGCGCAAAAGACTGATGTTTTGGCTGCCCTGAAACAGCCGCTGGGGACGGGCCTGGCCACGCGCCGCCAGCTGCGCCCGCAAGGCCGCATTGCCGAATGGTTTCATCTTGTTGCTCGCTTTGTCTGCCTCAGACTTTTTTCTGAAACTACGCCACAACTGGATTCCAGGCCCAGTCTTTTCCGGCAAAAATCCGCCCATTGTTGCACGATTGCGGACGGATTGTTGCTGTTTTGCATAAGCCGCCGGCGGGCGCGTTTTCCGCTCGCATCCCCCGCAAAGCTTTGCTATTGACCGCGGCACGCAGGGCCGCGCGCCTTGCGGAACCGTGCGGGTGTGGCGGAATTGGTAGACGCACCAGATTTAGGTTCTGGCGCCGCAAGGCGTGGGGGTTCAAGTCCCTTCACCCGCACCACTTTGATTTTAAACGGAAAAACCGGGAATTTACACGGCGCTAGCCAGTGCTGATTTTATAGTTTCCCAGAAGGTTTCCCAGAATCACGTTCTATTCACGTTCTGGTCCGGCGGGCCTGAGCTGCTTCTGACAGCTTTCGCTGGTTCGCTTGACTCCGGTACTTTTTGACCATCTCAAGTGTCTTGTGCCCGGTAACTGCCTGGATCTCGCTATCGCTGGCGCCAGCTTCAGCAAGCGCAACCGCAGCAGAATACCTCCACCCGTGAATGACGAATTCCTGGGCGCCGATTTCCTCGCGCACCACCATGACCCGCTGCTGGATGGTTCGTTTGGCCACGCCCTTGTGAAGCGACTGCGCTATGATGAACCGGCCTTTGCGGGGCAGGGTCTCAAGGTATTCACGCAGAAAGACCGGGCAGGCGACCCAAAGGCGTGCGCCGGTCTTCTCTTGAGCCACCGAAATGAACCCGCCGTCATAGTGAGCCCACTCCATGCGGATTACGTCGCCGATGCGCTGGCCGGTGCCGATCCCCAGCATAAAGGCGGTCAGCTCCCACTCCAGTTCGCGGGACCGGCAGTAGTTTTCGTAGGCTGTCAGCTTGGCCTCTGGCCAAGGCTGGTATTCGCCGCCCTTCAGCTTTCCGACGCCAGTGGCCGGGTTGGCCTTGATCCATTCGAGATCGATTGCATGCTTGGAGAGGATGGAGAGCATCTCCACCATGGCGTTCCCCTTGCGCCAGGTCTCTGCGAACTTGTCGCGGGCTGCTATCACATCCCGGCGGCGGAGCTTGGTGAAGTCCGCCTTGCCGTTCTTCTCTCGGATCAGTTCAAGAGTGCGCCTGTACTCCTTCTGAGTGCTGGCCTTTTTCGACTTGAACGCCGGGCTCTGATAGTAACTCTGGATCAGGGCTTCAAAGGTGGTTGCCTTGCGTTTCTTCAGAAGGCCGTTGCGGATCGCCCAATACTCCTCATCGAATGTGGGGCTGTCTGGGTTGTCCGGCAGGCGCTGGTATATTTCGCCGCGGCGGAAATAGTAGTACGTCTTGCCCTTGACCGTTTTGCTAGTCAGGTATTTCCGCTGCAATTTCTTCACCATGTGATCTGTTCTTCATCCATTGCGGAGCCGTTCAGGACAGCATTAATGTCTGCCACGCGCCAGCGGAGAATATCGCCGCCAATCTTAGCGGGAGGCGGAAGTGAGCCGCAGTCCACCAGGTGAAGGAACTGCTTCACGGTCATGTCCATCATTTTCGCAGCGGTCTTTTCGCTCACTGCGAGAGGTTGCGGAGTCCCCATCTATTTCACCTCCTGAAGTGCGGCGCTGGCTGCAGCTATGCAGCGCCCAATGACTTCCGCCATCTCTGGCGGATTGCTGTCGCCTAGGGCTTCGATCCGCTCGCGCCGGGCTCTGGAATGCTCCCGCACCATTTCTCCGGCAGATTTAGCGTCCACAGGTAGAGATGCGAGCTGATCCGGGTCCCAAGCACCTCGGGCATTTGCTGCCCTCTTGGTTTCTTCAATCGCTCGTGGTCCCGCCTTCCAGGCGATCTCCAGTCGCGGCAGGCTGGTGCAGGCCACCAAGTAGACGCGCCTGCGAAGGTAAGGCGCGCCAATGTCGCAAGCGCCGAACTCAAGCCGGGCGACGTGGAAACCAGATCGGGAAAGATCTGCAGACACTTTGGCTTCCCACGCCGCATTTCCCGGGGGCTGCTCCACGACAATCCATTCTGCTCCGGCGTTGAGCCCGACGCGGAGCATTTCGGACCACAGGCTATGCCCAGTTCGTTTTCCATGGATAGCTGCTGCAACACTTGTCTCCTGGCAGGGCGGACCGCCGAACACGACGTCGGCCGCGGGTGGGTTGTAGGTCGAAACGTCATCGAACACCGGGACGCCCGGGAAACGGTCTGTAAGGATCGACCGTCGGAATTCGCTTTTCTCCACAAAGGCAACATGGTCCGTGAGCCCTGCGCGCTGAAAGCCCAATGCGTGACAGCCGATGCAGGAAAAGAGGTCGATGGTTTTCATGGCATCTCTCAGGTGGATTTAAACTGCGTCTTGAAAGCAACCGGGCGGGTATTGCGGCAAAGTGAGTGAACCAGGTCTGGCGGGTTTCAGGCAGGACGCGGGGTGCGGCTGCTTCATGCTGGTTCGGGTGCCCGGTTGCTGTCAGGGCGCAGTCAGGCGACGATGAGGTTGCCCATGCGGTATTGCGCGATGAGGGTTTCCCCAAAGGCGCGGGTCAGATCATCCCAGCCCCAGAGTTCGCCGTTCCGCCGGCGGTCCAGAGCGTCGTGGCAGCTGCTGCAGGCGAAGACGGCGAGGAAGTCGTATGGCTTCTCTGCGGCGCCGGCCCAGCCGAAGGCGCGGATGTGGCAGAGGCTCGTCGTCTCCGGGTCGTGGTTGCAGCAGGAAAGGCGAAGGGTGCAGGGCTGACCCTTTGCAGCGCGGCACATCTTGGTCATCTTCGGGCCGCCGGACTTCAAGCGCTTGCGGGGTGCCTTGACGGGTTTGGCGCCTTTCAGGCCGAGGGGGCCGCGTCCCATGAGGTCGGTCATGCCTGCGCTCCAATCTCTTTGACGATCCGGTAGACCTGCCGCGCCTCATCGACGCTGCGAATGTTGGCGGTGTGGTAGCCTTTGCGGCCGAGCCGCTCGGCAATCTCGGCATAGACGGCTTTGCGCTTCATGCGGCCGCTCTGCCAGATCGGATCCAGGACGCGGTGAATGTGCTGGCGGGCATGTTTCACCTCGGGCGTGGGGATGCATCCAAGCGGGTTTGTCGGGTTGCTGGTTTTGTGGTGACAGCCGACGTGGTTGCCGCAGGTGTCACACTTCCAGAATGGCAGCGCGGACAAATCACGGCGGTGCGGGTAGATTTCGACCCCATCTGTGAGGCGCGCCGGTACTTTTTTCTCGCAACCACAGCAGTAGATTTCGCGGGTCATTTCGCCACCTGCTGCCACGGGTCAAAGCCCATCTCCGAAATGAACCGCAGCTGCGCCTTGCGGAAGTACTGGGCGAACTCGCTCTCGTTCATCTTGCTGAAAGCTGTGGACTGCACGCGGATCTCCCATTGCCCGGTCAGAGGGCTGAAATACTCGTCGACATAGCCGCAGTATTTCTTGAGGTCGGCATGCAGGCGCTCAGTTGTCGGCCAGACGTCGCAATGCTCGATGGCGGTGTGCAGGCCCGCCCAGTAGGCGGAGTTCCGGGGCAGGCCGCGGCCCTTGCGGGGTTTGGCCGTCAGAACCTGGCCGGGCACCAGATCCTCCAGCATGGGGGCGCTGTGCCGGCCGTAGGGCTCCAGGCCGCCCGGCGTCTTGATCAGCAGGATATCGGGAGCCTTGTCCATTACGCGGCCTGCTCACTGGTGCTGAACGGATCATCCTCAGTCACCGCGTCGTCATCCTGCGCGGCGGCAAGGTCGGCCTGCACAGCCATCTTCTGCAGTGCGTCGAGCTTGATCTCGGTGCCGGGCAGCAGGCCGTTGACGACTTTGCGCGCCCAGTTGTCGTTGGCTTTGACCCTCTCGCTGTTCCACCAGGCGGTGAAAGCAGCCTTGCCGCGTTTCGCAGCTTTTTCAGCGTCATGCAGGACGGCGTTGATTTCCTCGGCAGTCGGCTCGGCGGGCATCTGCTGCTGAGATGCTGGCAGCGGTGTGACCGTATGCTGTTTTTTCCTCCCGCGGGTCTCGGTGAGAAAGAAGGACTGCGGCGCCTCCATGTGGGACAGCTGCGAGATGCGGATGCCACCGACCTTCATGCCGCCGTACTTCACCTCCGGGTCGAGGTAGAGGGTCATGGAGCGGCCGACGTAGGCGGTGCTGTCGTCGCCCCAGACGCGGATCAGGAGCCGGCGCATGGTTTTGCAGGGTTTGAACGGCTTGCCGTTGTCGCCTTCGAACTGGATCCAGACCGGCTGGTCCTCGGAGGCGTTGACCCGAACACCGGTCACGCGGATAGTGCGATCCCCGCCAATCAGGTCTTCGGCGTTCAGCTGGTCGGACTTGGCGGCGATGGTGTGCAGAATAGAGGTCACAGGATCATCCCTTCATAGTCGATACGTTCAGTGGGGGTGTAGACGGAGGCGTCAGCCGTGGCGGCGCGGTATTCCGCGATGATGCCCTGCACGTTCTCCTCAAAGGCGCGGGCGGCCTCGGCAATGGCCGCCTGATAGTCTGGGTCCGGCACGACCCGGTGCACCATCATCGGAAGGCCGTGTGAGAAGCTGATGAAGTCGCACCAGTCCCGGCCGGACAGCAGCAGCCCGGCCTGCACCTGGGCCATGTACTCCTTGGGGATGCCTTCGCCACGCTCCCGGGCGTTGATGCTGGCGATGTGCAGATGGGGGTCGCGGCTCTTCACCTCGATCAGCCCGTCAGCGCCGACCAGGCCGTCAGGCGAATAGCCGAAGTGCGGAAAGCGGTCATTGGTGATGAAGCCCACCTCGCTCACGGTGGCGTACTTCTTGGCATAGAGGTCGCGGGCAACTTCCTCGTCGATATGGCCGCGCAGCATCTTCTCGGAGGTGTAACCCTCTTCCTCCGGGATGCCGGTAATGCGCTGCACAGCGATCTTGTTCGCCAGGGCGCGGGTTTTGTCGTTGGCGGCCAGCTTGAGGGTCGGCGTCACGATCTCTTTGACTGTGCTTGCAGTCAGCACGCCGCAGCGCAGCTGGTGCCATTCATCGCTGCCTTGTTCTGCATTGTGCAGCTTCACGGGTGAAAACTGGTTCAAGTCTCGCTCCTTTCAAAGAGCCCCGGCGGCATCGGGCATTGCTGCCGCCGGGGTAAAGTGGGGCGCCGGGACGTGAGGCGGGCGCCCGTAGGGGAGTTCAGGGGGTCTGGTGCCACATGGTGCGCAGGGCCTCGGCGTGACCGGTCAGCTGGGCGCCGATGGAGAGGCCACCGATTGCCATGCAGGCCCAGAAGAGGACGTGCATTGCGGTGTGGTGGCCGCGGCGCGGGCGCTGCAGGGCAGGGTGTGCCCATGTGCTTGTGCTGAAGTTGTGATCGAGCCCCCGGCGAGCCGTTCGTTGTGAGTGGTGGCGCTTGGTAGCGCCCGCCGGGGGCGAGCCTGCTTCCTTGAGGAGTTGCTCAACCTTGGGTTTAAATTGTTTCATGAAAATCACTCTGCCGCAATAGCCAAAAGCGGCTCCGCTGCGCGGAGGAGGGCGGCAGCGTCAAACTTGGCGTCTTCGTCATCGTAGATGTTCTCGAACTCGGCCAGTTCCTCAGGGAAAGCCTCTTCCTCGAAATAGGCCTCGATGCGGGTCACCTCTGCTTTCCCGAAGCGCAGGACCAGCTCGTCGCGGCTGTAGAGCATGTCATCGACCAGGGCGAAGGCGATGGAAGCGTATGCTTCCCAGACGCCGGCCTCTCCGGTTTCACAGTCAGCCGGTACGCGGGAAGCGGTCCAGCAGAACTCGGCGGAACCCTCGAAGTCCTCGCCGCTGCGATCCGTCAGTTCGATTTCCTTGAAGGCCGTGCTGTGCATCTCGGTTCTCCCTTTGCTTGGGAGTAAGATTGCACGCAATAGCGTGCGCGTCAACCAAAAATGAACGCAAAAGCGTGCACTCACTTTCCGGCCCTGCAGAATCGCCTTTCCTCTTTGGCAAACACCAGCGCAGCGTGCGCGCAAAGAAAAAACCCACCGGAGCGGGGTTAGGGACTAAGAGGGAGCAAGATAGAGGGGGCTTCGCTTGGGAATGGGCGAGACCGACGAGGCGCGGGACCAACCGGACTCTCGCCGCATGCGCAGCATGGGCCTTATCAAGCGTCTGCTTTGCCTGAGAACGCGTAAGATAAAAAACTGCTGTCAGTCAAACGCTATCAAGCTTTGTACGCCCATAAGGGTTCTTTGTTATTCTTGATGAACTTATCAACGCTTTCGACCACACCAGTTCCACGGGTGCCGGAGTAGTGGTAAGCCATGCCATTGATTACATACCCTTGATGGTTCGTACTGCAGATATGATACTCACCAGATTTGCCCTCATTCTGGAAGAACTCAATTGCTTCGGCCTTGTGCATCCAACCCCTGGCGAGCTTTCCACCCAATTTCTTTGCAATGTCACCTCCAAATTGCTTGGTCAGATTGAACTCTTTTTTCTTACCGGCGACGACAAAAGTTGAGCAGTTTAGCCCCGCTGGCCCACAGTGGATTTTTTTTCTATGCACCAGAAGATAGTACTTCCCGATAGGTTTAATGTGCAACATAGGAGAGTCGGCAATGTAAATCCATTTATTCATTGTAGCAGACATGAGTGCCTTTATGCTCAATGCTCCTTGATAAGGCTCCGCTGGGCAAGTGATCTTCACACCTTTGGAAAAATCATAGTCTTTGATGTTTTTGCTGTTCCCAAACCCGACATAGACAGTTAGTGGCTTGCCCCATTTGTTTTGAGCTCCGATAAGGTCCAGCATCTTTCCAAAATCTTTTGGTGTGTACTTTCCGGAGCTCAGCATCATTGTCTTGTCGCCTACGACAAGCATGACTTTTTCGCCATTATTGGGCTTGCCCCTGAAAGAGATTTTATATCCACCCGCTTCCGGTGTAGTTAGAGTGATCTTTCCAAGTTTAACACGGTCCTCGCTCACCATCGAAACAACTCCCACTATAATAATGTTCGAAAGTGTATCAGATTTCTCGATTGCCTAAAACCTAGCTGAGAACCTATTGAACAAGTTAACAAAGAGCCATCTGCGATTTCCCTGCATCCGATCTGAGGAGGGGGTAATCCCCCCGATCTTAAGGGGATGCGGAAGTAGAATTTTCTCGGCAGGATGAACGAGGAGATTCCGATGAAGAAGACACGTTTCCCTGAGGCCCAGATGGGATGCCTTTCCGCTCGTCAGTATTGCCAAAATGAACAACGCTGCCCCCCCCATCGGAGTAGATTGGCAGCCACAGGAGGTCAGCGACATTCGAGAGAAGGTCGTACTTCCCTGTAAACTTCTCAAAGTGCCTACCCCGTTCCCACGGGCAAGGTGAACCCGATCACCATGGTTGCCCGGCTTAAGCAGCGCAAAGCTGTTGCCAGAGATTGCATCACGATCTAGCGTTTCATCAGCCAAAAGCGGATCGGAGCAACACAAAACAAAGCGAGATAATGCTGATTAGAGTTCTGCCATTAGTTGCGCTTGTCCTTGCAGCCACTCTTCCCAGTACTGCGGAGACCAAAGAGCGTGTCGCTCTGATTATTGGTAACAGTGGGTATCAAAGGGTTCCGAAACTAAGCAATCCGGCCAACGATGCAACTGATATTGCGTCGGCTCTTAAGCGGTTGGATTTCGAAGTCATTCTTGCGTTGGATGCCGATGATCAGCAGATGCGCCAGCTGTTCCGCGAGTTTGCCCACAAGGCAGAAAACGCCGAACTGACGTTTGTTTACTTCGCTGGGCATGGAATTGAGGTCAACAAAGCCAACTATCTTATTCCTGTCAATGCCGAACTGGCAACAGACCTCGATGTCGAGTTTGAGACAATACCCCTAGATCTGGTGATGCGCTCTCTAGCTATGACAGAAGGTATCAAAATCGTGCTGATCGATGCCTGTCGTGACAATCCTTTTGCTAAGCAGTTGATTGTAAAAGGTGGATCGCGTTCGGTTGGCACTGGTCTCGTCCGAGTGGATCCGATTGGCGGCGTTTTGCCCGGTGGCATACTTGTGGGCTACGCTGCACGCGAAGGCAGCCTTGCATTCGACGGGACTGGTCGAAACTCACCCTATGCGCAGGCGCTGTTGGAGCACTTGGAGGAGCCCGGGCTGGAAGTAAGCAAGTTCTTCCGTAAAGTTCGTGACCGGGTGTTCGAACTCACTGACGGGGCACAGGAGCCGTTTACTTACGGAGCGTTGCCGGGAGATGATATCTACTTTTTAGCACCTCAGAACGCTAGTGTGAAAAACACTGCTTTGACCGAACAGGAAACTGTAAGGCAATCTGAAATTCTGCGACGGTTTGCTCTTGCCGAAAAATCCGCAGATGCAAGTGTTTGGAATAGGTTCATTGATGATTTCTCGGATTACCCTGACCATGAGTTAGTAGTCTTGGCGCACCGGAAACGCGACTTTCTTGAAAGCGTATTCTTGAAGCGAAAGCGTAAATTCGTGCAGGAGCCTTGGATCGATGTTGATTACAGAGACGATGGAATTACTCCGATACTTACGGCGGAGCAAAGAAAGCTCGTTCAGACTTCTTTGAACTTCATGGGATTTGATCCAGGTCCAGCTGACGGCGTCTTCGGTCCAAAGACCAGAAATGCTATTGGGTTAGCACGAGGTGCGGCGGATCTGTGGCCGAGTAGCAAGGTTGACAGATCGCTTCTCGAAATCCTGGTTGATCCGTTCGAAATTGAAGACCTGATGTCAGAGCGTGCACGCAGTTATATGGACATTCAGTTGCCTCCGACGGCTGAACCGCGCTTAGCGCAAGCTCTTAAAGTTTTACAGTTTCGAGAAATTCTTTTTGATTACTATCAAGGGCGGCTTTACATAGGAGTCCTTCCATTGCAAGGTCACGACACCTGGCATCAAGCGGGTCGAATTGCAAAACGTGCTGGAGGGCATTTGGTGACCATCTCTGATAGGGCAGAGAATGATTTTGTATTTGATCTTTTTGCTAAGGATGATCGGTTTTTTTTGCACTATAGTGGCTTCACGTCTGGACCTTACATTGGGCTGTACCAACTGGATAAAACTAGCGAGCCGAACGGTGGATGGACTTGGGTGGATGGCAATCCTCTGACCTACGAGAATTTTGCGCAAGGCCAGCCTGACAATTTTGAGAATGGACAGCACTACGGAGTCTTCTTCTCGAGGCGAAATGGCGGGTTAGAAAGCACTTGGGCTGATATGGAAGATACGCATATACCTGTGGGTTTTGTGATTGAAATCGAGTGAACCTCAAGTAACAGCGCATAGCCGCCGTTCGGATCCGCTTGTGACGCACGTGCGGCGAAAGTCTGGTTTGTCCCGACTGCCGTCATTCCTTAGCGAACCTGTCAATGGCCGCTCTGCGCCGTTCTCGACGTGCTGCACACGCGAGGGGCAACCTGCCGGCCAACGGCGGCAATGGGCTCGTACCGAACGCCAGCCCTTACCCCAACGGATGTCCGGATCAGCTCATCCTAGCGTTTCTACGTGCTGCCCAAATGGCTGGTTCGATTGACATGCAACAATATTGTTGCATTATGAGGCATGAGCCTTCAATTTGATCCGCAGCTAAGCATTCTCTTCAGCGCCCTTGGTGACACAACGCGGCTGTTAATCCTTGATGAGCTGAGAAAGCGTGACGACCAGACGCTTTTCGAGCTTTGCGCGCGACTGTTCGAAGAGCATTCAATCACAATATCCCGACAAGGCATCACAAGGCATCTGAATACGCTGGAGCAGTCTGGATTAATAACCACGGCATGGCGAGGGCGCACCAAGATTCACACTCTGGCGGCAGCGCCAATTGTGGATGCAATCAACCCCTGGGTGGAACTTTTTTCTCAAGGAGACACTAAATGAAAATGTACATGAAGAGCGTCGTTGTTGATGATCAGTCAAAAGCACTCGATTTCTACACGAGCAAGCTTGGTTTTGTTGTGAAGCACGATATCCCGTTGGGCGAACACCGTTGGCTGACAGTAGTATCTGAGGAGGAAGCCGAAGGAGTGGAGTTGGGTTTAGAGCCGAACGTGCATCCGGCAAGCCGCGCCTATCAGGAAGCACTTATGGCTGATGGTATTCCCGTTTCAGCATTCAGCGTTGACGACATTGAGGCTGAGGTTGCCAAATTAAAGGCAGCGGGTGTTGAGTTCACACAGCCTCCTGTGAAGGCTGGCGGTGCGACGATGGCGGTTTTTGACGATACCTGCGGCAACCTCATCCAGCTAGTTGAGCTACATGTTTGACCGGCAAGTATAGGAATACCGCAAGTCCATAAAGCTGGCATACGTTGATCGCACATCAACGGCGGCAAGGCCCCGCGCAGCCCTTCCCTGAATGGCGGCTTTGGCGCCGATAGCGCCGCGCTGCGCAAGCAAAGACCTGGCAACCGAGCAAGGTCCGCAAAGGGCTCGAACTACCGGTCTGTGCCCACCGCAACGGACAGCAGGATCGAGTCCGCAGCAGCCATAGTCGTTCATCGGCAGATGTGTTGCACATCACGATGCCCGCAGATTCCTCGACGCCCCCTCGCTTCTTAAGCTAGGCTGATCTGAAGGGGGTCTTTGCTATGGGACACGGACACCAGGAACGCAGGCTGACAACCATCCTTTCCGCCGATGTCGTGCGCTATTCAAACCTAATGCGGCAGGATGAGAGTGGCACCCTGACGGCGCTAAAGGCGCTCCGGCGCACAGAAATCGACCCGCGGATCGAACGGCACCATGGTCGGACGGTCAAACTCATGGGCGACGGAAGCCTTGTTGAGTTTGCCAGCGTGATCGATGCCGTCAGTTTTGCCGTCGATGTCCAGCACGCCATTTCGGCGGCTCAGGAAGAACCGCTTGAAGAGGACAAAATCCTGTTTCGCATCGGCATCAATGTGGGCGATGTCATTGTCGATGGCGACGACATTTACGGCGACGGGGTGAACGTCGCCACTCGGATCGAAGGTCTGGCAGAGCCCGGCGGGATCTGCATATCGCGCAGCACTTTTGACCAGGTGAGTGACAAGCTCGACCTCACCTTCGCAGACATGGGACTGCAGGAGGTTAAGAATATTCCCGCTCCGGTGGAGGTCTATCGGATCGAATTGGACGCCCGTTCGCAGGCGCTGGCCATGGAAACCCCGCCGCCCATCTCCGAACAACAGGGCGCACCGCGCAGCAAATTGCAGCAATGGGTTGTGGCCGCAGGGTTCGTCATCCTGGCTCTTGTGGCGGCATCCTATTATTTTCAGCCCAAACCTGTCAAAGCCCCTGTGATCGCTGTGCTGCCGTTTGAAGACCTAAGCCCCGAAGAACACATGGGTGTTCTGAACGACACGATAGGCGATGGCATCATCACGTCGCTGGCGCGGTACAGGGAATTCACCGTCATTTCGCGGCGCTCCAGCTTCAAGTTCCGCAACTCCGACCTGGGCGTTTCCGAGATTGCCAAACAACTCGGCGCTGATTTCATTCTAGAAGGCAGCCAGAAATTCGATGGGGAACGGCTTGTGGTGACTGCACAATTAATCGATGCGGAAACGGAAACGCATACTTGGGTTGATGAGATAGATGCCCCGCTGGAGGCGCTGTTGAAGACGAACAGTCAGATCAGCCGGAAGATTGCCAATGCCGTCGGTGCTAAGGTGGTTGACACCGCCGAGGCACGCATGTCCGAAGGCGATGTCAGCGCTTTGTTGATCTCCAACGCTGCGCAAAGCCGGATCATGCGGAATTTCAATCGCGAGAACCTGTTGAAAAACATCGAAGAACAGGAGCAATCCCTCAAAGACTATCCGGAGTCCGCATGGGGCCATATAGGCCAGGCCTTGTCGCTTCGCATCGGACTGCGCTATGGCTGGATCGAGGGCGATGAAGAAGCCCTTCGCACACGGATGATCGGTCTCGCCCGCCGGGGCGTGGAACTCGACCCGAACAATTTCCTAGCCTATCACGCTTTGGGACGCGCTCTGGTGATGAACCGTGATGTTGAGGCCGCGTCTGCCGCTTTCAGCCGTGCCATCGAATTGAACCCCTCGTCTCATTTCTCACGCAACGCGCTGGCCCAGGCACTGTCCTATATCGGCGAAACCGACGAAGCTTTGGCTGTGCTCGCAGAGTCCGAGCGTGTCGATCCGCTATACGGGCATGACGTCCAGTGGGAAAAGGCCAGGATCCAGTGGCAAATCGGAGAATGCGATCAGGCCCTAGATACATTCGTGTCGGCGCCGTCTATGCCTGTTGCTGCCAACAAGACGCTCGCGGCCATCCACCATTGCCTTGAAGAACCAGACAAGGCGGCCAAGGCAATGGCTGAATACGAAAGGGAAAACCCCACCTGGACCGTGTCGCGGGAGCGGGATGTCAATTCCGGCGTATGGACGGCCCCGGGTGTTCTCGACAGGTGGCTGAATGCCATGAAGGCGTCCGGAATGCCTCAATAATGCTCATTTCCGATCATCAGCCAACGACAGCTTCGGCCCGCTGTGCTGACCTTCCCTGATGTACCTTACAAGAACTGCTTAGCGCCGTTCGCGGCTTGCTGCATGAGCGAGAGCCTGCCTGGTGGTCAGTGACCGCAAAGGGCTCAGGCCAACCCTTCTAGCGCGTCCATAGCTGGCCCGCTGCTGTCGCTGTGAGAGTATAGAGTGAACGGGTGATTCCACCACATCTAGCGCTCGCACTGCGATACTACCACGTTTCTCACTCTTCGCCTGTGCTACATCTTGCGGCTTGCAGTGTTCCCCATTTGTTCTTATCAGAATACTGCAAAGTGCAGGATGAGCCTCGGCCCCAGGCCTCGCAGTGCCCCTCACGCTCCCATACCGCATTGGCGGGAAGTTGGCCGCAAGTCTGCTGCGGCTATGTCAGTATGATAGTGTGGGGGATGTATGCTTGAAGTTAGCGAGCTGATTGAGGTTTTGGAGCTGTGGTCAAAGCTGTCGCCGTCAGCAAAGAGTATCGCTATGGATTATCTGCGCCGTGAGACAGTGAGCCCAGAAGCTCGCGGAACTGACCACGGGCCCGCTCTGGAAGTTCAGAATAGAGGCCAAGCATCTCAAGGTCCTCGGCGCTAATGCGGATGCCCAAGAAGATGAAGGCTATGGCGGACTGATCCAATTTGCTCAGGATCGAAAAGAGTTTGTCGCCCCCCGGATCCTTCTTGTTCTTCAGCATTTGGGAGATGAAGTTTGGCCCCAGGCCCGCCTCAAGGCTTAAGGCGCGCATAGACCTGGGGTCATCCGCAATCACTTCTGACAATCGATCAAACCAACCGTTTTTCATAGGCTTAAGCCTATCACCGCGTTGCACGCACGTCTCAACGCAATAGCGTGCATTGACTTGCACGCAATAGCGTGCATATTGTGGCGCATGACCCATGATCTCCTTACCGAACTTGAGCAAATTCAGAGCGAGACGGGCCTTTCCGATCACAGGATCGGCATTCTGATCGCCAACAATGGCCGACTGCTTGAAAGGCTGCGGTCTGGTGGGCGTGTTTGGCCTGAAACCGCAAGCAAAATTAGCGCCTCCATCGCGGCGTTTTGGGCTGAAAGATCTTCTCCGCGCCCGACGGTGCGCCAGTGACCAGCCGCCTCCCTCCATTCTCTTAGCAAAACCAAATCCGCCTGCATCCATGCTCACACTATGGAAGCGGGAGGTCCGAAACCCAAGGAAAAGGCCTTTCCATGCAGCCGAAGATCGCCGCGCAAATGTTTGACAACCTGGTGACGCAAGCTGGCGGCAAGGAAGCCGCTGCCTCGGTCATCTCCTCAGCAGTCGGGCACCCGATCAGCATTGGTACCCTCTCCAAGATCAAGGGCGGCAGCGCCGAGGTTCCGTTGCTCTGGGCCTGGGCGCTGATGGACGCCACCGGCAACCACTGCTTTGACAGCTACCGGACCGCCACCACGGTCCCGAACATGGATGTGTGCTTGTTCGCACTGTCGGGGCGGGCGTCGGAGGAGGGTGGTCAGGCCGTCGCCGCCGGCATCCGGGCCGCGCAGTCAGGCAAGGCCGGGGATCATGCCTCCGCGGCTGTCGAGTCACGTGAGGCCGCCGCGGAATTCACCAAGATGGCGGAGCACTTCGAGGCTCAGGTGGCGGGCAACGTTTTCCAGATAAGCAGGGCAGCCGTTCACGAGAGGGGGCAGGGGTGATGTCAGTTCTTAGTGACGGGGGTATCGCTCGGCTCTTTGTTTGCCATCGCGATTGCTCTTTGCAAGGCCTCGACCAGCTGCATGGCGGCGGCGCTGCTGCATCTGAGGCGGGCCGTCACTGCGCGCCTTACTTCGACGCTGCCATTGGGCGCGGGGTCGAGCATATTTGCTTCCAGCTCGACCTGGATGGATCCGCCGGCTTTTCCGAAAGTCGTGCATCCGTCGAAGTACACAATGTTGTCACTCATTCTCAAATCCTTCGAAACCAAAGCGGGGGGATCATAGGCCAGTATTCCTTAAGGCGACCCCAACAAGCCGGGGACATGAGCGAGGTTTCTTGCGGTTTCGCTTTCGCTGCCTTGGACGGTGACGCGAGCAACTCTCCAGCTCGCGGTTTTTCAAAGGTTGAGATCGACAATGAAGCGATAGACCTGATCGTGCGTGGTCTGACCATCAATTCTCATGGCTCTAAGACTGCGTGGCACTCCCCGGGCTATTTGGCTGAGATGCTGCATCTCCTTGTCTTTAGTGTACTCCGCGGCCAGTGCCATTACCGCCAGGATATCAGCGACGTTTGCGCACTGAGGGCATCCAGCGTCCCTGCTCTTGCCGTTCGTACATCCAACGAAAGATACCGGCGCCTCGCAGATACCGCAAAGAACCGGGTGTTCCACTCCATTGATGGAGATGCCGATGCTTGAATTGTCGGACATCGAAACCGCTTACCTCAACTTCTGGCGTAACTCGCCTGCACCACACTACCGGAAGGGCGGTAAATTCCTCGTAAAAGTTTGGGTTCCGCCGTGAAGCAGCACCCATCCTATCTCTCTCCCCAACAGAGGCAGTGGTCAGTCGAGCAGTAGTTAAAGAGCCGGAGCGTGACTTTTACCGGCCCAGATTGACCCCCTGAATTTGAACTGAAGACGGCGAGATTTTCGCCTGATCGGCGCGCGGCGCCAGACCCTCTCAACGAGTGAACCCGTCCTTAAGCACAGGAGGAATGCCTATGCCTATGAAAGATCCAACTCACCAGAACCTTGATGGTGGCGACCTGACCGCGCGCATCGCTGCGACAAAGGCGGGCCAGTGCACCTGGGCACGGCCGGATCTGAACAAGCGTTGCACCGCCTGCGCTCACTACCGCGACGGCGAGGTGGCCAAAGGCAAGAACCAGGGTTTCGGGTTCTGCGCTCTGGTGAAGGTTCATACCAAGAAAAGGGGCAAGCTGTTCGATGGGGTTGCAGCCTGGGCCTGCGGTCAGTTTGCGAGCAAGCACTGATGGCCGACGAACATCTGAAAGCCATTCCCAGCGCCGAAAGCGGCTTGCTCACCTTCCAGATGGATCGGGCGGGCTATGAGCTGTTTGAGCGGCTGCTGAAGCGGTCGGCTCCGGCGCGCTCTGACGACGCCGGCACATTCAAGCAAGCGAAGGACCGGGTAGACGGCGCATTCTTTGCTGGCGCCTCTCAGATGGGGTGGCTCCGCAAATGACTGCATTGATCCGCCCGACCTCCTTTCATGCAGCCGACGCGGCTAGTGCTTGTACACCACCAGCCGGTGTACAGGCTGACCCGCTGGACCTGCTCTTTTTGCGCCTTCAGCGGCAGCAGCGGGCCGAGGAGGCGGCCCAGGACCGGGCGGCCGAACACCTCGCTGCCATGATCGGTGACAATGGCGGCCCGCCGCTGGTCGAGCCCTTCGGGATAGACGCCCCGTGGTTTCAGTTCGCCAACGCGGAAGAGGTGGCCCGACTGGCAAAGCTGCATGTGCGCATCGAGCGCCGCAAGCTGATCCTGGCCGACGATGTGGGGGAGCGCACCAAGATCATGAAGCGCTGTATCCGCCGGATGCGCCGGGCAGCTGGGAAGGATTGATCCATGACACGCCGCCGCGCCGCCAAGGTAGATGCCAACCAGCCCCAGATCGTGGCTGCTCTCCGGCGTGCCGGGGCAACCGTCACGCCCACCTACGCAGCGGGCGAGGGCTTCCCTGACCTGGTTGTCGGATACCGGGGCGTGAACTTCCTCCTGGAGGTCAAGGACGGCGCCAAGCCGCCCAGCGGCCGTAAGCTGACGCCAGATCAGCGGGAATGGCACGCCGCCTGGCGCGGGCAGAAAGCCGTTGTGGAGACCGTCGCGCAGGCGCTGGACGCCTGCGGCATAGAATTCAGAGGTGAAATCTCATGACTGGCTGGGTTTGTTCGCACCGGAGAATCTGGGAGCACCCCATTTTCGAGAACAACGCCCTGCGCGTTGGCGCGTGGCACTGGCTGCTGCACAAGGCGGCATGGAAGCCGACCCCCTTCAATGTGGGCGGCAGGATGATCGAGATCCAGCGCGGCCAGGTCTGTATCTCCCAGCGGCAAATGGAGGCTGCAACCGGCATGGGCCGGCAGGCTCTGCGCACCTTCTTGCAGCTGCTGGAGGACAGCGGCGCGATAACCCAAAAGGTAACCGGCAAGGCAACCCAAAGGCGCACCATAATAACCATTTGTAATTATGAGAAAAATCAAGCCGCCAGCGAGGGTGAAAACCCAAGTGCCAACCCGCCAGCAACCCAGCAGCAACCCAATAAAGAACAAGTAAACAATAAAACAACCTCTCCTGACGGAGAGGATGCGGCTGCGCCGCCGACTGAGCAGTCCGGCGAGGTGGTGGTTGTCTCGGCAACCACGCAGGCCGTGTGGAAAATCGGCAAGCCCGCCTTGGCCGCAATGGGCGTGAAGAACCCAGGCCCGATGATCGGCAAGTGGATCAAGGAAGCCGGGCCGCCTGCCGTTCTCCTAGCAATCGACGCGGCCCAACGGGCCGGAACCGAAGACCCAATCCCGTACATCACCGAAGTTTTGAAAGGAGCCTCCGATGACTTTTCCCGCCGCCCAGCAGCTCCCGACCGACCCGAACACCGGCCTGACGCTGCCCTTGAGCAGATCGCTCGGCTCGCAGGACTTGGCCAAGCACCGGGCCATGGTTGCGGTCGAGCTTGAGGTGCTCGCCAAGAAGTTCGACCGGTTTGGCTGGGAGCGTGACCGCGGCTCCGCGGCCCATGACCGGATGCTGATCGACTGGATGAACGCGCTGCAGGATTTCCCGTTGGGTGAGGTTCAGGCCGCCTGCCAGGCCGCCGTGCTGGCGAACCCGAACAAGATGCCGAACGAGGGACATGTCCGGGCGGAAATCATGAAGGCCCGCGCTGTCCGGCCGCGGCTGGTGCGTTCGGAGCCTGAGGCACCGAAGGAGCCGCCCGTGACGCCTGAGCGGATGCAGGAGATCCTCGAGGAGGAGGGCATGACCCGCGCGGCTTTGGCCGGCAAGCTGCTGAAGGCAATGCCTGGCACCCAGCACCGGAGCGCTGCAGAATGACCTGGTACCTGGGCATTACCACCACCAAGAAAGTCACCCTCCCGCGCCACCTGCATTTCGAGGCGGAGACGGGAGAGGGGGCAGAAACCGTGAGCCAGGAACGCGGGGAGTTTGCCGTCGAGCGCCAGCTGCGGGCTCTCGGCATCGAGGCGTTCGCCCCGCGCAAGATCGAGTTCAAGCGCCAGGGCAAGAAGCGCCATGCAGAGCCGGTGACCAGCGCCTACTTGCCGGGCTACATCTTCGTGGACATCCCGCCTGAGCTTTTCGCCCAGGCTATCCAAAGTCGCGGCCTGAACCCCTCACTGATGATGGTGGCGCCGAAGGAAGTGGAGAAACACGTGCAGCCCTTCTTGAGCAAAGTCGAGGAGGAGAACGCAGACGCGAAGCGGATCATTGATAGCCGCGACAGGGCTGCGATGTGCCAGTTTGAGCCGGGGGCTGCGCTGGAGGTGCTGTCCGGGCCGTTCATGGGACGCATTGTGAGCTTCAAAGACATGGTCCAGGCGGCCCACGATGTGCACCCAATGATTGAAGCGCAAACGCAGATGTTTGGACAGTCAGTGCGGGTCCAGGTTGATCCACTTGATGTGAAGGGGGCGGTGTGAGAGGCTAGGAGCGGAATACACCGCATCGCTGATCTCTTGAGAACCTAACAACTTTATGCACTATTAATATAACGGACCACTAAGACATTCTCTTTGTGAGCAGAGAAGCATCTGAATAACTGTATTTTTGGGACACCTTTATGAACGAGAACATTATTACAGGCACTTCTGGCAGCGATTCTGTTATTGCGACCGAGCTGAATGACGTAATCAGGCTGGGGGATGGTGGTGATGTTGTCTTTGCCTACGATGGTACTCAAGTTGGTGACAGTTACTTCGGCGAGAACAGCAGTGATCACCTGAGTGTCGGACCGACCCGGGGAAACTTTAACTACTCTGGCCATGATTTTTTCACAGGAGCCGGTTTCTCCTTCGATGGAGGCGCAGGAATAGACAGTGTCGCAATCAGGCAAACTTCAAGCGGAAGCCTGTCTCTGGACCTTAACCCCGAATACAGCTTTGATTTGACGATTGGCAACGTTCAATTGATCGATATTGAAAGCCTCAGGATTTCATCCGTCGACACAGTTATGAATGTTAATCTGAAACTGATCCCTTTGGATGAAGGGCGCGGCGCAGGAAGAGACTTCGAGTTTTCCAGCTACAACAAGGGTTCAGTGATCACGGTCGACTTTTCCGATTTTGACCAGTCCAATAGTGGCGCCTTTGGAGCAACCGGTGGCGATGGGCTTCCAAGCGGTTTGCACACAATCAACTCATCGGGCCTGTCAATTTTAAGCGGCGGTACCAATTCCCAGACAACCACCACCCAGAGCGCCACATTCAGGGCAGAGACAGTAAATGTTATAGGAAGCCAGCTGCCTGACCGGTTTACGGCAAGATTTGGGGACACGCTCACGATTTATGGAGAAGGCGGCGCTGATATCTTTGACATTGCCACGAGCAACCGGCGCGGCGGTCACACCTTTCACGGGGGCGACGGGAACGACAGTTTCCAGCGCATGGGTGACGGTACGAAAAATCTGAGCCAGAACAAGTACTTTGGTGAAAGAGGCAACGACGAGTTTTTCGCCAATGGCTTTGAGCGGGCTTTGTTCGATGGCGGTGCAGGCTATGACACCGTGACGTTTTCGCGTGAGGTGAAAATAAATTTGAACAAGCAGTCCGCTAATCGCGGTGAAGCCCGAAAGCTTGAGCTTGTCGATCTGGAAGAGTTTTCACTGATTGGCGGAAGCACTTTCAAAGGATCATCTACAGGCGAAACTGTCGTGGTTACACCTGCGACCAGAATAGGAGCAGACACGGATGTATTCGGCCGTAGCGGAGATGATACATTTTTGGTGTTTCCAACCGACCGGTCGGGGCGCCTCACGTCCGATAACTTCTTTTTCTCTGGTGGCAAGGGAAAAGATACTTTTCAGATTTTCAATGCAAATCAAACATTTGAGCCTCATGTGTTTGACTTGATGGACCGGAACAACAGCACTGGGTTCGCAACGCAAATTACCTTGAGCAGTGTTGAAAATATTTCCGGCAGCGCCATCAACGAAAGCATCTATGGGAACAATAGGGGCAACGTTCTCTCAGGTCAGGCCGGTCAGGACGAGTTGGACGGGCGCCGGGGAAAGGACACATTGGATGGTGGAGAAGGTAACGATACTCTCACTGGCGGCGCAGGACGTGATACATTTGTTTTCGCGCGCAGGTATGACATCGACACCGTTACCGACTTCGACGTCGAGCGTGACAAAATCGAGTTGGAAAGCAGATTGCTGCAAGGCCGTGATGACCCAGACCGCGTTGTAAATCGCTTTGCCGAGGTCATTGGTGACCGGGTTGAGTTCGATTTCGGCCGCGGTGATATCCTGGTTTTGGATGGTGTCAGCAGCCTTGACGGGTTGGCCGACACGCTGGTTCTCGTGTGAGACCGCTGCAATAGCCGCTAACCCGGCCTGCAAATGCTTTTTCAAAGTGCCAATGGGCTCAGGTGGTTTTCTGTTTTAGCAGATGCCTTGCGCAACTACTTGAAGATTTGGCGAAATTTGGTGCTGTGCACCCATTGTCGAATTGAGCGTGTATCGCATGGCTCCGGGCCTACCACATGGCTTACCTGAGAGGGCGGGCGTCATCGGAGCTGCTCATTTGGTCTTTCCAGCACTTTCCAGGATCCAGATCGTAACTGTTTGCTGATAATGGACAGCGGGCAGGAGGCCCGTAGACACGTGAAGCTCTTTCTGATCAAGGTTGCCGCGGCAAATACAGAGGCTCAGCGGATCATCGATAGCCGCGACAGGGCTGTGATGTGCCAGTTTGAGCCTGGTGCCGCGCTGAAGATTCTGGCCGGGCCGTTCATGGGGGCGCGTTGTCAACTTCACTGACATGGTTCAAGCTGCACACGACATGCATCCCTTGATTGAGGCGCGTTCTGAAATGTTCGGGCAATCTGTGAGTGTGAAGATCGACCCGCTGGATGTGAAGAGGGCGTCATGAAACTTCCTCGCGTAAGCCTTCAGTCAAGTTGTGGCGCAGTTGTGCGGGCGAGTACCAAAAAGGATAATTTTTCCGGGTAAGCAGGTGTTGGGGGGGATCAGAACACAAATTCGGAACGCAGTTCATTTTCCTACCTATGAAAATTTATCGTTGTTCTTGTCCTTTGGACTTAGCATGCTGCTTGTAACCCGAATTTTTATAATGATGATTTCTAACAGTGGGAGTTACTCGAGTGCGCTTAACGTTTCTGGGGGGCAGTAGCCGTTTTTTTGATGTTCTGCGTTCAGGCGGTTTGCAGCCCTGGGCACCCGGCACACCAATTCAGTTTTCTGATAGTCAAGGGCGGCGAGTCGAGCTGATTACGCAACAGGTCGCGTATGACGCTCAATCGCAACCAGTCGACGGGCGGATAAGTATCCTAGAGTTTTTTTCGTCCGATGGCTCGTTAGAGGCCAGAATAGAAGACGTCGACTGGAGCTTGTCTACTCTCATAGCCGCCAGCACCGCACCCTCGGTAGATTGGCCCGAGATGATGCGAGATCTACTCGCAACTTCGAAGAGTGTTGAAGTCGTTTCTCGCAGCCAGACAGATTTTGATTTTCAAGCAAGCTTTGGAGCGATTGTAGAGTCACTTCCTCGTTCTGTCAGCTTTTCCGGCGGAGGAGGCAATGATCGGGCTGTGGGAAGCGCCATAGGCGACGTCATGAAAGGGCGAGCCGGGAATGACGTGCTGAAGGGCCACAACGGGTTTGACAAATTGAATGGTGGCAATGGCGAAGATACTCTTAGGGGAGGATCTGGGAAAGACACGCTTGTTGGAGGAGGTGGCCACGATTTCCTTTCGGGTGACGAAGGTCGTGATCTTGTGAAAGGCGGCACCGGAAATGATCGCATCTTTGGAAAAGCAGGCAGCGACCGGTTGTTTGGCGACTCCGGAAAGGATCAAATTTGGGGAGGAAACGGCCGGGATCGGATCGTTGGCGGGCGCGGTGAGGATACCCTATTTGGCGGCAGGCAAAGCGACTTCTTGAGCGGAGGCCGCAGCGATGACAGCGTGAGCGGTATGAGTGGCAACGACTTGCTGATCGGGGGCCTTGGCTCTGATACTTTGGATGGTGGGACAGGGCGAGACACGATCGTAGGTGGAGTTGGAGGTGACAGTATTTGGGGGTGGGCTGGCAATGATTTTCTGTATGGGGATTCTGGTGACGACACTCTGCGCGGTGGGCTCGGCAATGATCTTTTAAGAGGTGGGTGGGGGGGCGACTCGCTAATAGGTGGTGATGGCGACGACACGATCTCCGGATATAGTGGCAACGATTACTATGAAGGTGGATTAGGAGCAGACCACTTCGTTTTGCATCACGTCGGTTCAGAGTACCGTGCGTCAAATGAATATTGGGGGTTTAACCATTTGCAGGGAGTCTTTGGTGCCGATGGTCATGATACGATTAGCCATTTTGATGAAGACGACACATTGACGATCGGCAGCAGTTCTTACTCGGCGGAATCTCTGCGCGAGATGATCCGTGATAACCGCACGCATGATGGTTCGGAAATATGGATAGAGACAGGCCAGGGAAACCTTGGAACTGACACGATCATTCACTACAATATTCAACGTGTTGTTGTGCTTAATGGATCAACAGCGACAGGTCAGCATCAATACCTTTCAAGTGTAACTCTAAGCAGCTTTGGAACGGATACGCCAGGCAGTGGTGGGGGGGGGCACGAAGACAGAGTTGTTGGGGTCGCCGGGAATTTTCAGGGCTTTAAACTGACGGGGGTTTTGCCTAATGTAGGCCTGAACTCAGGTGGTATTTTGCACGGTGATTTCAATAATGATGGATACTCCGATCTCATTCTACACGATATCCGAGAGGTAAATAAAGTTCATGTAGTTTATGGGGCATCGTCCTTGCCGGACACAATCGCAGTTGGAGAAGGGGGAGAAAGCTTTACTGTTGCTCTCGAAGCAAGCGATCCATTAGCAATATTCAATTTCACTTCTGCTGTGGACGACCTGAACGGGGATGATCGTTCTGATCTAGTATTGGGCGTGTCCTCACTGCTGGGGGTGGGTGCCGTATTCACGTATACCGGAAATATGGATATCAGTCTAAATGAATTCACTGAGCAAGGGGCAAGCTTCTTAGAAAGCTCAAGCATGTCACTGGGCCTGCTTGGAAACACTGGCGCGTCTCTTGGAGATATCAACGGCGATGGCCGCGGTGATTTTTTTGTCACTGATATTCTTCGCGCGGCAAGTGACACGGAGTTTGATCACCCTTTCGGTTATATAGTTACAGACCCTTCTGTTGGCGAGATCAGGGAGATTGAGGCAGGCAATGGAGGTTTTGTGGTTGATGCCGGCCTCGAGCTTTTTCCAGGGTTAAACGCCGCTGGGCTTGGCGACGTAAATGGCGATGGGCTTGACGATATGGTTGTTGCTTTATCCGACGCTGCGGCACGCACCGAAAGAGCATTTGTCATCCATGGCAAGGAAGGCGGGAGTGCAGTAAAACTGGGTAAAGGTTTCTCTGAAGGCGGCTTTGAAATTGTTTCTCATCACGCCTATGAGAGTGACTTGGAACTTGCGCTTGGCAGCGGCATGCAGCTATCGGGCGGAGGAGACTTCAACGGCGACGGACTGAACGATATCTTTTGGGGCCTACCCTATGCCGGGTCTCCGCAAGCTCATAATGTCGGTCGGGTTTATGTCGTGTTCGGAAGTGCAGAGGTAGAAAGCGTTTCACTCGGAAACTTGGACGATCGTGGGGTGGAAATTGTAGGGATTGATGCTGAGACTAGAATTGGCAGCTCTATATCTTTCCTGGGAGACGTCAATGGGGATGGTTTAGACGACTTTGCCGTAACCGGTGCTGACACAGAAGTGGGTAGAGCACTTGGCGTGTTCGTAATTCTTGGTACGAAGTCGAAGGAAAAAATTTATTTGTCAGACATTGCTAACGGCGACGGTGGTTTTCTCATCATTCCTGAAGATGAAACAACTGAGCCCCTAGTAAACTCAACCGCTGCCGCTGCAGGAGATATGAACAACGATGGATTCGACGATATTCGAGTCATGCTGTCGGATGCCCAGGATTATGTCATTTACGGTAGCGATCTGTTCTAGAGGGCGCATTCCTGATTTTTTTTTGACCACTCCCGTTTCGAGTAATTCGCCAAGAAGATCTGACCAGAAGTTTGTGCGGTGGCAGCTTCTAGAAAAAAACTGCACAAGCTGCGCTCCATTCGTGCAGAAAGGAGCATGCAAGACAGAAAATCTGTGTGCTCTGCGCGCATGTTCCTTAGTTAGAAAGCGCCTTCGGTTGCCGGGCGGAAAAGTTACGACTGAGCTGACTAGAAGACAAAGTGGTCCTCTGTAAGTCCAAGCGGATCCACTCCTTTCAGCAGAACAGAAACGTCTTTGAAAGAGATCATCGCACCATTCTTTTCGCTCTCTATCTCAAGCTTTTCAAATCTGTTCGCTCCTGCTCCTATCGAAATAAGGTCTGCGCTAAGGTCAAAGTCTTCGATTTCGTTGCCGCCAAAGCCTTGGCGGAAGAAGAACTCGTCCGATCCGTGACCGCCGAAGAGTGTGTCAATGCCTTTGCCTGCGACAAGTGTGTCAGAGCCACCGCCACCGAAGAGCAAGTCATTGCCTTTGCCTCCAACTAGACTGTCCGCACCGCGTCCGCCACTAAGTGTGTCAGAACCCTTGCGACCATAGATGAAATCCAAGTCTTGCCCGCCTCGGATGTCGTCGGCCCCTCTGCCTCTGATCAGCCCCACCTGAGTGGTCCGGTTTGATTGTTAGTGCATGACCGGCCTCGGGTCCATCGGGACGAGTGTTTCCGGAGCCGGTGGGCGATAGCGCAAGGCGCTGTGTGGTCTTTTTGTGTTGTAGTGCTTCCTCCATTGTTCGATCAGGATCTGAGCCTCGCGCAGGCTGTAGAAGATTTCTCCGTTGAGCAGTTCATCGCGGAACCGGGCGTTGAAGCTTTCACAGTATCCGTTCTCCCAGGGGGATCCCGGCTCAATGTAGGCGGTCTTGGAGCCGACCGCAGCAATCCAGTCCCGGACAGCCTGTGCCACGAACTCAGGACCGTTGTCGGACCGGATGTAGGCCGGGACGCCCCGCAGGATGAACAGGTCACTCAAGGCATCGATTACGTCACCTGAGTTCAGCTTCCGCTTCACCCGGATAGCCAGGCACTCCCGGCTATGTTCGTCGAGGATGTTCAGCGTGCGGAAGGCCTTCCCATCATCGGTCCGGCAATGCACGAAGTCGTAGCTCCAGACGTGGTTGCGATATTCGGGCCGCAACCGGACACAGGAGCCGTCGTTCAGCCAGAGCCGTCCTTTCTTCGGTTGTTTCGCAGGCACTTTCAGCCCCTCACGCCGCCACAGGCGTTCGACACGCTTGTCGTTCACTTGCCAGCCTGCATCCCTCAGCAGGGCCGCGATCCGCCGGTAACCGTAGCGGCCGTATTGGCGCGCCAGCTCAATCATGTCCGCGATCAGGCGCGCCTCGTCGACCCGGCCTCGTGGCAATTTTCTCTGCGTGGAACGGTGCTGCCCCAGGACACGGCAGGCCTTCCGTTCCGACACGCTGAACCGACTGCGCACATGATCTATGCAGGCCCGGCGGCGAGCGGGGCTCAGAAGTTTCCCTTTGCGGCCTCCGACAGGATGAGCTTGTCCAGGGTCAGATCCGAAACGGCGCGACGCAGCCGCTCGTTCTCTTTCTGCAGCCGTTTGAGCTCTCTGAGTTGGTCGGTTCCCATCCCGCCGTATTGCTTGCGCCAGCGGTAGTAGGTCTGCTCGGTGATGCGCACTTCGCGGATCGCATCCACGCGCTGCAATCCCTGACCGACAAGCACCTCAACCTGCCGCAGCTTCGTGACAATCTCTTCCGGCTTGTGTCGCTTCGTTCCCATTCTGATCCTCCGTTTTCCTAAACATAACGGCGGACCACTTCATTGGGGGAGGATCAGTAAGCTGTGATTAGATCACTTTCGGAGTTGATGTCCTCTCGTGAAGATCGCATCAACGCGGATTCAAGAACGAAATCAAATGTTTCGGATGGTCCGTAAGTCAGAGAAGAGCCTAGGTCGAGGCTCGGTGATAGCCGTAAATAGGGTATGGCAATCTCATCGCCGTTGACGAGTAGTCTGTTGCCAGCCAGCCCAAAGTTGTCCTCCAGTTCTCCCAGCGCAGCGGAACCTGAAAGTGAGCTGTCAACGACCAAGCTTTCAGTTCGCACACTATATTCGATACGCACCCATTTAGACATTTCTCCCCCATTCCCATGACATCATGGGTAACCTAAATCTTATGACTAATCACTCCCCGGCGCGCTCTTAGATTAAAAGATGCCTGCAGGTTGCGACATCACCCAAACGGGTAGTGAGTGGAGGTGCAAAAGTCTTAATTGGCGGGGATGGGAAGTTAACGGTCTGGATTCGTTTTGATTTATTGACTTCAATCGCTAGGCTTGGCGCTATTATTTTTTAATGGCTGTGGTTTCGGATAGTTGTTCTCTTGATGCGACCACAAGATGTGGTATGTTGCAGTAGAGAACCGAATTGCGCGTGTATCGCATGGCTCCGGGCCGGCCGCGTGGCGTACCTGACGGGATAATCAGGAACAGGCGGAGCTAAAGGGCTTCGTCGCTGACGCTTCCATTGCATCCAGAGCTTGAACACCTGCGTTGTCCGGGCACGGGCCGTTGCGCTTTCCCATACCGAGGTGACACAATGCCTGACATGATCCAGAGCTATCTGGCCGATATCGCTCGCCGCGGCGGCAATCAGCCGGCGGGCTGGCGGGATGACCCAAGCCCCATGCAAATCGCCAAGCTGAGCGATGCTGCAGGTAAAGCAGCGCAGAAATAGCACAAAGGCAACATCGCTCACCGGTGGGATACCGGGATCGGGGCGGATCAGTTGCCGAAATCTGACAATACCGGGCGGGATGCCCAACAATCTCCACAACAGACGGGAAGTCGATCATGGCGCTCACTGCAAAGCAGGAGCGTTTCGTTGCGGAATACCTCATCGACCTGAACGGAAAGCAGGCAGCAATCCGGGCGGGATACAGCGAGAAAACGGCAGAGCAGCAGGCGTCGCGCCTGTTAAGTAATGTTAAGGTTCAAGCTGCGATCCAAGAGGCCCAGGCGAAGCGTTCAGAGAAGACAGGAATTACCCAAGAGCGGGTTCTGCAGGAGCTGGCGCGGATCGGTTTTGCTGACATCCGCAAGGCCGTTGCCTGGGGTAGCGCACCTGATGGCGCGGTAGATGAAGAGGGCAATCCGGTTCTGTATCCGGTTGAGCTGTTGCCCAGCAGCGAGGTGGACAACGACACCGCCGCGGCCATTTCGGAGGTTTCTCTGACTGCCCAGGGGGTGAAGCTGAAGATGCACGACAAGCTCAGCGCGCTGGACAAGATCGCCCGGCACCTTGGCATGCTGAACGGATCCGGGGCAGGGGAAGACGAGGCTCCCGCGCTGAACATCAACATCAATACGGCCGCTCCGGTTGGTGACGTGCGTGTCACACGATCTGACAGTTAGCGCGCCGCAGGGGATCTTTCTCTCCGGGCTGAATACCAAGTTCCGCGCCTATGTCGGTGGCTTTGGATCCGGCAAGACCTATGTCGGCTGCCTGGATCTTGGCCTCTTCGCAGGCAAGCACCCGAAGACAGTGCAAGGGTACTTCGCTCCGACTTACCGGGACATTCGGGATACCTTCTGGCCGACCATGGACGAGGCGGCTTTCACGCTAGGGTTCACAACCAGGATCAGGACCAGCGACAAGGAGGTCGAGCTTTACCGCGGCAGGTCCTACTACGGCACCACCATTTGCCGGTCGATGGATGACCCTGCCCAACGCACAGAGGCTGTCGAAGCGATGGTCAAGGCGGCTGCCAAGGGCCGTGCGCTCATGGGCGGCACGGATGCCATGCGTTCGAAAGGCGAGGCCTATCCGTCAACGATGCGGGGCGCATTGTCTCCTCCTTCGACTACTACAGCGGCGGCGATGTTGCTGGCTTCAAGAAAGCCCTGCGCACCGAGTTTGGCACGGATGCCATCGGCTCGGTGTTTCGCTCGACCAACACGAGCGTCGGGAAGGCGGAGGCGCGTGTTGCAGCACTGCGCAAACAGGTTCGGGATCTAGGTGGCCTGCCGAAATTTGCCAGGGGTACAAACTACGCGCCGGGAGGAAGTGCTCTGGTCGGCGAAGAAGGGCCGGAGATTGTGGATCTGCCGCGAGGCTCCACGGTCCATCCCTATTCTCAGAGCCGTGCCATGCTCGACAATGGGGATGTTGTCCGGGAGCTGCGGGAGCTGAGGCGGGAGCTGGCCGAGCTGAAAAGTGACAAGCGCCGAGCCGATTTCCACAAGCTCCGCGAAGCCCAAGAGATCAAACGGCTTGCCCAGAAGCAGGACGTGGTTGGGGTCAAAATTCAGGAGGAGCAGGCGTAATGCTGAGAGCGATCGTTCCGGTCACCGTGACCGAGGCGCTGCTGGTCAGTTCCAATGTGCCGGAAGACGACGGCCCGGAGTGGGATGCCGGCACAACCTACGGCTTGAAAGAGCGCGTGATAATCAGCGCAGATCACAAAGTCTATAAATCTGCGGTTGCCAGCAATACGGGGGCGGACCCCCGGGAAAGCCCCGCTAACTGGCTGGAGGTCGGGAAAACCAACGGCTACCGGGCCTTTGACCGCCGCCTGTCCGCCCCGACTACGAAGGCAGGGCAGATTACCTTCGTGGTAGAGCCCACGTCCCTTGTCCGGGCGGTGGGGCTGGTTGGGGCAAAAGCCGCTTCCGCGACCGTCAAAGTGAAAAACCAGAATGGCGACACGCTGGTTGAGCGCACGCAAATGCTCGCAGACTACAGCGAGATGATCGACGCACTGGCGATGGTTCTGACCCCGCCGGAGACCCGCGAATTCGCCATCTTTGAAGACATCATCTGCCAGCCGGGAAACCAGGTCGAAATCGTCATCGGCGACGGAACCGGCCAGGCTGAAGTGTCCGAGGTGGTGCTGGGGGATGTGCTCCAGATCGGAACCGCGCTGTACGACACGGAAGTCGGCACCGAAGACTTCAGCGTCTTCGATGAGGATCAGTTTGGCAATGTGGATATCACCGAGCGCGGCTACAGGGATTTTACCGATTTCCCGGTTGCGGTGCTCACCTCCGACGTCGGCCGCATCAAGAAACGGCTGAACTCCATCCGGGCAAAGTTCGCCCTCTACTACTTCACCACGGGCCAGAGCGACTACGGCACAACCGTCTATGGGCGCTACGAAAGGCTGTCCACCATCCTCTCCGGCCCAACCAGCTCAGACATGAACCTCAAAATCCTGGGAGCAACCTATGGGGCTTAATTTTCCAGCCAACCCGCCACAGCCGGACCTCAACCAGCCGGACAGCTTCAATCAGCGCGTGCTGGATATGTTCACCTGGTGCGCGGTCACGATGCCTGGTTTCCTTGAAGGGCTGTCCGCTGAGGACTTCTTCCAGGTGATGGCGAGCCTGACAGATGCGACCGCTGGAAAGTTAATGCCGGTTGGGGCCTTCGGGCTTGGTGCCAAAAGCACCTCACCGCCGCCCGGGAATGACATTTCTGATGGTATTCCAAGCGGTTTCTATACAACCGATGTCAATACCGCCGGAACCGGGTCTGAGACTCCCGCGAACGGCGCGCTTCTGCATGTGCAGCGGGGCGGGGGCACAGGAAACCCCGGAGCGTTTCAGCTTTGGCAGCGTGGCGATGGCCCGCTGCTTTACCGGCGGTTCGCTAACGGGGTGCCCACTGACTGGATCAGCTTCGAGCCGGAGCGGGACAGTAACGCCAACGGCGAATATGTGAAATTCCCGGACGGGACGCTGATTTGCACCAAAGTCACTTCAACTACCAGCGACACGGTGGATAGCTCTTGGACCTTCCCGGCGCCTTTCTCAACAACTGCCGGGCTTGCGGTAACGGCTGCGCCGCGCTCCAGCGCTAATGCGTGCTTTTGCTCTGTTCGTCCGCCCTCCGTTTCAAGCGTCAGCTTCAACCTTTGGAACACCAGCGCCGCAAGGTTGGACGGATTGGGCGTGTCATTGATGGCAATTGGCCGCTGGAAATAACGGAGGCTCCCATGTTCGAAATCAATTGGTCCCCGGTACGCCGGGATGATGTGCTGACTGTTTCCAGGCAAGACGATGCCTTGACCATAAACGGCGAGGACTTTGACTTCGGTCCTTTGCCCGATGGCGCAACGCTGCCGCTCTCTGCGGTGCCGTGCGAATGGCTGGTCTCGGATGTGGAGCGCAACGGCGATGTGATCAGCCTGACTTTGATCCTGCCGCACGGCGCCAATGCCCCGCAGGAGACCAAGTTCCCGCAGCCGCTGACTGTCAGCGCCGATGGGCCGGTGCCGGTGCCGCTGCACAGTTACAGTGTTCCTCAGCTGCCGCTCATCAAACTGAACGCTGAGGATGAACAAGCCCCGCAGGAGGAGCAGGCAGAATGAGCAACATCGACTTTTCGCAGGTGATCACGGCAGAGGCAAAGGCGGCAGCGGCGGCAACGGGGCTGGCCCGGGAGCGCAAGGCCGAGTGCCGGCAGCGCATCCTGGCTGTGGCAGATGAAACCGCGCAGATGAACCTTGCGGCTGCGGCGGCAGCGGGGGCTCTGGATGAAACTCAGCTGCAAATTTTCCGCTCTGGCGTGGCCTGGATCCACGCCATGCGCGCGGCGAAGGTTGACGGCAACTGGCCTGACGTTCCGCCGGGCGTGGTCGAACTCGCCGCAGCCTTCTGAGGGGGCGGTGATGAACGGCATCCCCGACTGGCTCACCCCGATCATGAACTGGATCGTGCTGCCCCTGCTAGGTTGGCTTTGGCACCTTCACGGCAGGCAGGGCAAGATGACCACGGACATTGCGGTCCTGCAGACCAAGGCGGCAGCGAATGCAGAGCAGTATTCGCACATCATGAACAAGCTGGACGGCATCGAGCAGGCCCTCCGCAAAGACTAATCATCCCCGAATTCTAACCTATCTGGCCCGCCTGCGGGCTCTTTTGTCGTGGAGATTGACATGAAGCTTATCCCGAACTGGAAAGAGGTGCTGACCGGCTCCTGGTCTGTGCTGCTTATTATTGCTGGCCTTGTTTCGCTGGGCGGCTTTTTCTTTGCCCTGGTGACCGCTGAACAGCTCGGCTGGAACCCGGTCTGGTTTGCGGCCGCTGCTGCCGCTTTTCAGGTGCTTGCGGTTCCTGCGCGCCTGGTGCTGCAGGCGGGGCTTGGCCGCCTCCGGGCGGATACCAGCGGCGCTGTCTCGCGGCGCGGTGTCGGGATGATTGCCGGATCGTCAATCGCCCTGGCCTCGGCCGTCACCTTTATCGGTGGCTGGGAGGGGCTGCGGACGGAGGCCTATCGCGATATCGTGGGCGTCTGGACAGTTTGCTATGGCGAGACCAAGGGCGTGCAGCCAGGCGACAGCTACACCAAGGCTGAATGCAATGCGATGCTTGCGGCGGAGGTTACCAGCTACGAGGCGCAGCTTGACCGCTGTTTGAAGGCTGCAGTGCCAGTGGGCATGAAAATCGCTCTGGTGTCCTGGACCTACAATGTGGGGCCGGGTGCGGCCTGCCGCTCCACGCTGGTGCGCAAAGCTAATGCGGGGGATCTGGCGGGCGCCTGCCGCGAGTTGCCGCGCTGGAACCGGGCCGGAGGGCGGGTAATCCGCGGGCTGACGAACCGGCGGACGTCAGAGCGCGCCATGTGTCTCAAATCGCTTGAGGATACGGCCTGATGGCCCGTCTGTGGCCTCTGCTGGCTGCGGCGCTCTTTGCGGCGTTCTGCGGCTGGCAGGGCTACCAGCGTGGCGCGGGCGACTGTGCGGCCGCGCATCGGGCGGAGCGCCTGGCCCGGATCAAGGCCGGCCGGATGCTGGAACAGGCCCGCCGCCGGATCGCGCGTGAACGCGACCAACTATCCCGAAAGCTGGAGGAGCAAGCCTATGCGGAGCCTGTTGCTGTGGAGCGTTGCCTTGGCCCTGACCGGGTGCGGCGGCTTAACGCCATCCGATGATGCGGCGGACCAATGCGCCGCCCCGGTGCATGTGCCGGCGGGGTGGCTGAGCGATCAGCAGATCGAAATTCTATGGGGCAGGGACCGCCGCGCGCTGCTGGATTGCGGCGGCAAGGTTGAGACCCTGTCAGGTAGAAAGCCCAGGTGAGAGCCGGGGCTTTTGTCGTTTATGTGACCGGCCACAGTTGAATTACATTGGTAGGTTTCCAAGCTTACCAAGGCCAAATACAGCGTTCGTAATCCTCTTTTTCTAAGCAACATGTCCAGCAACGGATACCCCGCGGCGTTGGAATGCAGCACCGCCCCCAGCGTTTGCAAGGTCGCCAACATCCCCACGCATTCAGCGACCCACTTCCGCCAAATTCGGGCATCCCTACTCCGAAGCCCGGGCTTAGACCCGCCATCATGGCCTGTGTGCCAAGAGGTTGCTCGTCCGCGAATTTGTGGATCACCCCCAGCTGAGGCCCCATGCTATGCCCGACATCAGCCCCTATATTCATCATGGGTCCATATTGTTCATCCGCAGTCACCCCACTGATGCAGTCACAGCCACAACCGGTGGTTTGAGGTGGCGATTGCTGTGTTGGATTGGCTGCTCCACGCAAATCAGATTTGCAATGTTTGCACTTCACCGCCTTTGGTTGAATTTTTTCCCTGCAGTAAGGGCAATTCCCCTCATGCCCGGGGCCTTCCGCTTTGAGCGAAGAACCGCAGTGTTTGCATTTTATTGCGCCTTCCAGAATATCCTCTTTACAATACGGGCAGATCGTTTCTTCCATTTCACCCTCCATAATCCTCGGATTTACTAACGGTCGTGTCGGAAAAGGAAATTGTTGGTGCGGAAATAGGCATATATTCAAGCTGAAGGAAAATTTGTTCTAAAGCCTAGCGAAGGGCGACCACATCGTCCTTCGGTCCCTCCAGCCAACATTTCCAGCAATAGTCGCACAGCGTTTCATTCCCAGTTAGGCCACAAGCGAGGCACGCAAATTCGCATGCGCCTGAGTAGCCTCCAGGTTTTGCAAACTGTCCAGTACCTCTAGCTATGAGCTAAATCTCTTGCTTCGATGGAGGATGCCCACTGTGACACTCTTGATGTGAGAAGCGTGTCGCAGATCCACGCAGGTCACTCACATCCGATTTGCAATGCTTGCATTTGATTGCCTCGGGATGGATTGCTTCTTTGCACCACGGACAGGTGCCACCATGTGGTGGCCGCTCGGGCGCCAGCTGAGAATGACAATGCTTGCATAGTACCGCGTCAGCCATGACTTCTTCTTTGCAAAACGGACATTGTGCGGTATCGGCCATAGGAAACCTCTTAGAGGAGCGTGTGGCTGGCAAATCAACTCTAGCAGAAACGCCTATAGGATTCACTGGCACTTAAGGCTTACACCTTTGGAGGAAATGTTCCTCATATTTCCGGGGTTTGATTAGCTATTGGGAATGATTCAACAAGGGGGCGGAGCAACCCGCAGAACCGGAAACAAGACACTGGTAAAACGCGGGTTGCTCACCCCCTGCATGAGGAAACCAACAGGGTTCCCTATGGTAGGCCGAAAGGGCGTCATCCTTGCTGGTTGTATTCATGACTAGGAATTCACGGAAATTTGACTAAGCTTCGCTCAAGCAAATCCAGAGCATAAGCGTGGTGCAGTGGGGCAGCACCAACGATTGAGAGGCTGCGAGTTAACGGTCTCATAGATTAATAAGAATTTTTTTGTATCGTAGATGCGCCTTAAGTTGATTGCATAGGAGGGCATCATGCCTCATCCCGTTGACGTCCATGTCGGCAAGAGAATTCGCCACCGGCGCTGGCTGATTGGAAAAACCCAGCAAGATCTAGCGTCTGTAGTCGGCGTGAGATTTCAGCAGATCCAGAAGTACGAAACTGGGGCAAATCGTGTCAGTGCTTCTCGACTGTGGGAAATTGCGGTAGCTCTTGACGTGGACGTCACACACTTCTTCGAGGGTTTGGAGAAGACAAGAAGTTCCTCGGCCGGTAGCCACCTTACGTCGGAAGTTCTGGAAGCCAAGGAGGCCGCTGATCTCGTCAGGGCTTTTTATAGCATTCCGGAGAAGCAGCGTGTTCAGCTTTCAGGGCTCGCAAAGGTTCTCGCTACCTAAGAGCGAGGCCCGGCAAGCGATTATGGGGCTGCCGGGCCTGCACGGCTTAGAAGGAAGGAACGAGAGCGTCATTACTCTCCCGCCCTTTATGCGTGCGATTTCCTGCTGAAGTGTTGACGCATCGTCAAAGGTCCGCAAAAGGAGGAAATCAACAGGGTGATGCAGGCCAATTCTCGCCTACTCGCGTGTGGAGGTAGTGAGGATTGGCAAATCATGATAGGTTGAGGCTCTCGATCTTACTCGCTCAGTGAGGGAGTGGGGAATTGTTTGCGCGTACGAGTGGAGGGTGTTGTGTCCAAAGGTAGAGCAAAAGAAGATTGTGGCTGTTCGGGAACCAAAGTGACGACTGCGGGTGATGGCAGTGTGAGAAGTTTCATGAGCACTTCGATGAAACGTGCAGAAGAAGTACGCGAGGTTATCTCCAAGAAATCGGTCGAAGTCCTGGAGAGAATGCCGCCGGCGGCTGTAATCGAAAGGCACTGGAACAACTCAGCCAGAACTTTGCTGGCAAACTTCCGTGCTCAGTTGGAAGCAGGCACATTAGCCCAAAAAGAACACTGGGATCTTGATCGAAGCCGTCAGTTTGTGATGTTTTTTGACGCAACTTTGGGCGCCTTGGATGTCGGCTGGGATATTGGTTTTCATGATGCGACGGGCGTCATGTACCAAAAAAAGGGCAAGGGTCAAAGTGTGGATGATAGGTGCGGGACCGCCCCGAACTATCCTGAAGGGGCATCGTGTTCCCTTAAGTGCTCGATGGAGCGCGATTGGTTGCTTTGCAGGGTTGGATGCGGGGTAACAGAAGATTGCAGTTGGCCGTGTTTCGCATGTGTTGAAGCCAACATCACGCATGCCGCATGCGTTGCTGACTGCATCCTTAGTGTGCCAATACCTCCCGATGACAAGCTCAACCCAGTGGTAGTCCCAACGATCGTAGCTAGGCAGTGACCAGTGCGGCCCGCAATGCTGATTTTTGAAGTCCTAGTTTTCGCGGGCCGTATCTATGCCGCGAATAGACCGTTCGAAAAAAATAAGTTCGAGCGCGTCAACTTTTCGAAAATGGAGAACTCCTATGTCATTGGAAGAGAAAAGGCCGGTTGCTGAAAATGATTCTCAGGAAGAAGAACGCAATGTTGGCGGCTTCACACCATGCCCGATCTGTCTTGGAGCGCGTGAAATACCAGTGATAGGCAGCGATAAAACGCAGGCCTGCACTGAGTGTTTCGGTGTCGGTGAAATTCTAAAGGTTCAGTCCAACTAAGGAGAGCTTGCCGGAGCGGGAAACACTCTAAGAAAAATGTGAAACGCTGGTCCTATTTCAGGTGAACAGGAAGTCGGAGTCGGTGAGCTCGTGCTGAAAGATTTTTCCGTCACGAGCCTTGAGGTCAATCACATCATTGCCATAGCGGATAACAAGACCTTCGCCGGATTCCCGGATTTTCAGATCCGCGTAGATCAGAGGGCCTTCGGCTCGCAGATCAATAATGTCCAGTCCATCTTCGTAATCCGTAATCACATCACGTTGACCATCGTCTTCGAAAATAAAAATATCTGCACCGTCGCCGCCTGTTAGGCGGTCGCCTTTTCCGCTGCCGTCGGAAATCCGGTCATTGCCATCCCCTCCTTTCAGGATGTCAATACCTGCCCCTCCGAACAAGCGGTCGTTTCCATTGTTCCCAAAGACGCGGTCCCGGCCGTTTCCGCCCACGATGTAGTCGTGGCCGTCGACGCCCTTGAGCAAGTCATTTCCAGCTTCACCAAACATAAAATCGTCGCCGGAGCCGCCCAAAAGCGTATCTCGCCCCTCACCTCCGAAAAGGTCATCGTGACCTTCCTGGCCCAAAAGGCGGTCGTTGCCATTTCCACCTTCTATCAAGTCATCGCCGAGTGCTCCGAACACTCTGTCGTTGCCGTTTCTTGATAAGATTTGGTCATCCTCGTCAGTTCCGGTGATTTTGTTTGCGTTTTTTCCTCCGGTAATTGGCGTGTCCGTTGGAACAAAGCGATATGAGGTCAGTGGCGCAGAGCTAAGTGTTGAAGCCGTGAAATAGGTACTAGACCCGAATTGCACGACTTCGATGTCAGCTACCCGGCCGAGGTGGGGGTGCTGCATTTCGAACTCGTCGACCTCAATCAACGTGCCACCGTCCGACACTTTGAAAATGGCAATTGATCGGCCATAGCCGCCGGAGAGGATGTAAGTCTGGCCATTGTGGTCGAAGGTTTCCAACCCTTCCGGCGAACCCCATTGGTCACCTGAGCCAGGAAAGATCTTATCGACAAGTTGTAGCTCGCCTGAGCTTTTCATTTTGAAGGCTAGTATCGCCCCCCTAGTCACTTCTGAAGCAAACACAAAAGTCTGCCCATTGATGTTTGCTGATACGATGCCTTTGGTCTGCTGATTGAAGATCGCTGGTTCATCCGGGGAGAGGTCGTAGACTGGCTTTAGGATGCCTTTCTTGTTGAGCTTCAGAACTTGCATAGGGGCTGTGTCGTAGCCACCGAACGAGACGACAAACGTTTTGTTTCCGATTTGCGCCTCCGTAAACCCGTCGGAGAGCCGTTCTGAGGCTTGCGATACTTTCAGTTGCCCTAGCGTGCCATCATCGCGGATTCTGTAACTGTGGAATTCGCTGGATCTGCCGCTGGAAAAGATTAGGAAGTCGCGTCCGTCTTTGCTTGCAACGATAGGATCGGTTCCGCCGTTAATTCCGAATTCACCAATTGCTTCTGAATCAGTGAATTTTTGAACAAGCGTTGGCTTGCCAGGGTCGTCAAAATTCAGAACTGATACGGAATACGCTCTTCCGAGTGTATCATGCGTTGCCAGTCCTATCGAATAGGCGAAATTTGCGCCCCCGATTTTGTGGATGGCGATTCCTTGGCCAAAAAGAGATTGTGCATCCAGCTGGGAAAAGGATGTGCCGTAAGCGTCAATAAAATCCAGCTGCCCGTTCTTGGCCAGAGTTGCAATGCCCAGTCCTCCGGGGGAGTCGCCGCCCATTAGCAAATAGGTCTTGCCATCATCTTTCATGGAAGAAATGCGTCTCGGGAACCAGGGTATCAACTGATCGCCTGCTCCGGAAACGAGCAAGTCCTCTATAGCGGTCAATTTCTGGATATCAACGATTGCCATGAATACACCCCGTACCGATTACATAAGTTGAAAAACTGGCAAACACGCCACCACAAGGGGTATGTTGCAATCGTTCCGGCCCGTAATCAAGGGCCTTGAGTGACACTCTTGGAGTTCGTTTTTTTGCAAGGGAACACGTTGTGCAGTGACCCTTTGCAGGCACTGACATGGCCCTGAGGAAGTCCCTTCGCATTGATCCGCTTTCCGTTCTCTGCTCGCTCCTGTTAGTTTCCCGTATTCACGACCTGTTCTGCATATGTCTCGCAGAATTTTTCGGCTAAGATATTGGCCGCAAAGGATCTGCGTGAAATTTAGGTTCTGGCGCCGCAAGGCGTGGGGGTTCAAGTCCCTTCACCCGCACCACTTCCCAAAGATTTCTGCCAGGCGCAGGTCCGGTTCAGCACTGGGTCCAGAGGCATTGTTTTCCCCTTTCAGGCGGAAAATATGCTATGCTTGCCGCCGCAGCCTGCGGACAGGGCTGCCGTGTTTGTTCACCAGTCATCAGTTGCAAAGGAGGATGGTCATAAATCGTCTTCTTTCCCTCTCGTCAGCGGCTGCGGCCGGGCTGTGCGCCATTGGCCAGCCTGCCGAGGCCGACCTGAAATACAACAACAGCTCCGGCGGTTATGTGGAGATCTATGGACAGTTCAATCCGGCCATCATCTCGGTTGACGACGGGCAGCAGACCGAAACCAACCTGCTGGACAATGACCTGTCCCGCTCCCGTGTCGGCCTGCGGCTGATCCAGCCCTTTGGCAGCAATACCTTCGGCTTCCGCTTTGAAACCGGGCTGGGCTTTCCGAACTCGACCGAAGTGAACCAGTTCGGCTCCAACTACAGCGGCTGGACCCGGGCGGATCTGCGGCATGTGGATTTCTGGCTGGAGGGCAGCTGGGGCAAATTCTCTGCCGGGCAGGGCAGCATGGTGGCTGACGGGGCGGCGGAAACCGATCTGTCCTATGTCGGCACCGCGCTCTACTCTTATACCGCTGATGCCAATGCGGGCTTTCTGATCCGCGACACCGGCGGCGTACTCAGCGGGCCAGCGCTGGTGAATGCCTATGATAACCTCGACGGCTCCCGGCGCGGGCGCATCCGCTATGATACCCCGGATTTCAACGGGTTCTCGGCAGGCGTGGCCTGGGGGCAGAACGTGCTCTCCTCTGGGGATGACGCCGACTATTATGATGCAGGCTTGTTCTATGGCCAGGAAATCGGCTCCGCTGCCTTTAACGCCTCGCTGGCCTACCAGGTCCGTGACGATGCAGGGGCCGAACGGTCCGACGTGCTGGGGGCGGCGTCAGTTCTGCTGGACAATGGCCTTAGCCTGACGGTTGCTGCGGGCACACGGGATAATGATGCCGCAGGCGCAACCGATCCAAGCTATTACTACGCCAAGATCGGTTATGAGGATGAGTGGCTGCCCTGGGGCAAAACCGGGTTTGGCCTGCATTACTATGACGGCGAGGATTTCAACGTCACCGGGTCCAGCTCCAAGGGCTGGGGCATCGGCGCGGTGCAGAAGGTAGAGCGCCTCAATACCGACATCTATCTCACTTATCAGGAATACGATTACGAGGATGGCGCGGCAACCTATCAGGATCTGACCACCTGGGTGCTGGGTGCGCGCTGGCGGTTCTGAGGGACGGACCGGGCTGGCGGGTGCTTTGGCCGGCTGCTCCTTCTGAACCGCGCGGCGGATGTGCGCAAAAACGCGGAAATCTGCGCGCCAGCGCAGGGTTGCAGCAGCTGCATGGCCCCTCTGCCGCCCGCGCCTTGTGGAATGTGAACTTCATCACCTAACGCTCTGTAATTGCGCGGTTTGCTGCTTGTCTGCTTTCTGGTTGCGCGGAAATCCGCCTATTCGGCCCCCCTGTGAGTCTCTCTGTTTTTCAACCCTGAAGGCGCAAAAAGCAGCGTGATACCTCCCGGTTCAGGCAGCGGTCTCAGGGATGGAGAGGCGTGCTGCCTGTGGAACAGGAGACTCACAATAATGAGCATCACAGTCGCGTCCCGCGCGGGTCTGGCGTCGCTTGCGGCCCTGCTGGCCGCCCCCGCCGTTGCCGGCCCGAGCTACACCAATGATACCGGCGGCAGCTTCCGCTGGTACGGGCAGTTCAACCCTGCCTTCCAGTCGTTTGACGACGGGCAGGAGGATTTCAACCGCCTGGTCGACAACGAAGCTTCGAATTCCCGGATCGGGTTCGAACTGGAACAGGCCTATGGCGAAAACACCTTGCGGTTCCGCTTTGAAACCGCGTTCGGGCTGCGCGCCTCGGATGGCGTCAGCCAGCTGACCACCGGCGACAACCTCAGCTGGGACCGCACCAACATCCGCCATGTCGATTTCCAGTTCGACACCGCAAGCTTTGGCCGTTTCTCAGCCGGTCAGGGCTCAATGGCGACCGATGGCATCACCGGTGCGGATTTCTCAGGAACCGGCCTTGGCGCCTCGAACTCCGTGGCCAACTCCGCGGGCGGCTATGCGTTCCGTACCGGTGCCGGCGCGCTCAGCGGCATTGATATCGGCGATGCCTTCACCGATCTGGATGGCAGCCGCCTGGGCCGTATCCGTTACAATTCGCCGGAACTGGCGGGCTTTACCCTGTCGACGTCTTACGGCACCGATATCCTGCGCGACGCAAACGACCGCGAAAGCTATGACGTGGCCGTCCGCTGGGCCGCTGACGATGCCGCGGGCTTTGCCATCGACACCGGCATCGGCGCGTCCTGGACCGAAGAGACCGGCGAGGCAGACCGCCGCGACATCTCCGGCTCCTTCGCGGTGCTGCACAAGGCGACGGGCGTGTCGCTGAACCTGGCCGCGGGCGAACGCGACATCGCAGGCACCTATGCCTATGCCAAGCTGGGCTACAAGGCGGATCTGATCGCAGCAGGCTCCACCTCGGTGTCGGTTGATTACTACGACGGCTCCGACATGGTTGCCGCAGGCGACAGCGCACAATCCTGGGGCTTGGCCGCGGTTCAGAAAATCGACGCCTATAATGTCGAGACCTATCTGGCCTACCGCGACTATTCCTACGACGACACCAGCGCCACTACCTACCAGGACGCAAATGTGATCCTGGCTGGTGCCCGCTGGAAGTTCTGAGCCGCAACTCCCTTGGTCTTCAGATCGGAAACACGCCCCTTTGCGGGCGTGTTTTTTCGTTTGCGGCCCGGGAAATCCGCGCGATTGCGCGACAATCGGGCAATGCCCCTTGCGCCGGGGCGCCGGGGGAAATAGAAGACCGCAAATTGTCTGGGGGCACCTCGCGAAGGCGCCCCGAATCTCTATGGGGAATAGGATGCAGGTCACCGAGACGCTGAACGAAGGTCTGAAACGCGGCTACGCCATCACCGTCACCGCGGCGGAGCTGGACGAGAAGGTCAACGAAAAGCTGGTCGAAGCACAGCCGGAAATCGAAATGAAAGGTTTCCGCAAGGGCAAGGTGCCGATGGCGCTGCTGAAAAAGCAGTTCGGCCAGCGCCTGATGGGCGAAGCCATGCAGGAAGCCGTCGACGGCGCCATGAACAAGCATTTCGAGGACAGCGGCGACCGCCCGGCGCTGCAGCCCGACGTCAAGATGACCAACGAAGACTGGAAAGAAGGCGACGACGTCAACGTCGAGATGTCCTATGAGGCACTGCCGGAAATCCCTGAGGTCGACTTCTCCGGCGTCGAGCTGGAAAAGCTGGTTGTGAAGGCTGAAGAAGAAGCCGTCACCGAGGCGCTGAACAACCTGGCCGAAACCGCCAAGGAATTCGAAGCCCGCGAAGAGGGCGCTGCTGCCGAAGACGGCGACCAGGTCGTGATCGACTTCGTGGGCCGCATCGACGGCGAAGCCTTTGACGGCGGCGCAGGCGACGACTACCCGCTGACCCTGGGCTCCAACTCCTTCATCCCTGGTTTTGAGGAACAGCTGGTCGGCACCAAGGCAGGTGAAGAAAAAGACGTGACCGTGTCCTTCCCCGAGGAATACGGCGCAGAGCACCTGGCAGGCAAAGAGGCCGTGTTCTCCTGCACCGTCAAGGAAGTCAAAGCCCCGAAAGCGGCTGAGATCGACGACGAGCTGGCCAAGAAATTCGGCGCCGAAGATCTGGACGGCCTGAAGGCCCAGATCACCGAGCGCCTGGAAGCCGAATATGCCGGTGCCGCCCGCGCGGTGATGAAGCGCGCGCTGCTGGACAAGCTAGACACCCTGGTCTCCTTCGACCTGCCGCCGTCGCTGGTTGAGGCAGAAGCCAAGCAGATCGCGCATCAGCTGTGGCACGAGGAAAACCCGGACGTGCAGGGCCACGACCACGGTGAGATCGAAGCCACCGACGAGCACAACAAACTGGCTGAGCGCCGTGTCCGCCTGGGCCTGCTGCTGGCCGAGCTGGGCCAGAAAGCCGAGGTCGAAGTGACCGACGCCGAAATGACCCAGGCCATCATGGCGCAAGCCCGCCAGTACCCGGGCCAGGAACGCCAGTTCTTCGAGTTCATCCAGCAGAACGCCCAGATGCAGCAGCAGCTGCGCGCGCCGATCTTCGAGGACAAGGTTGTCGACCACATCGTCGAGCAGGCCAAAGTCACTGAGAAAGAGATCTCCAAGGACGATCTGCAGAAAGCCGTTGAGGAGCTGGAAGAGGAATAATCGCCTCCGCTCAGCATGTTACGGAAAGGCCGCCCAGTGGGCGGCCTTTTTGCTTGCGGGCGTTTACAGAATAACCCGCTCTTGCAGCCACAGAAGCGACGGGTAGGCCGCCAGCCAGATCCAGAAAAACCGGTTCAGCCCGAACAGGCAGGCATTGGCAAGATGAAACAGCGCCGCGGTGAACAGCGCCACCACCAGCGCCTCCCGGCTGAACAGGGCCAGCGGAAACGCCACCTCAAACAGCATCACCGCCCAGCCCATCATCCACAGCAGCCTGGGGCGGTCTGCAAGGCTGCGGAGACCCTCGCTAACGGGGTAGGCTGAAAAGCGGAACACATCCTGTAACGCCCGGCCGGAGCGCCATTCCGGGTTCACGATCTTGACCTGGCCCGAGATGAAGTAGCAGATCACCAGCTGACCGGCGAGATAGGCAAAAGCGTATTCCTGCCATTGCTCCGACGGCAGCCATTGCGCCGCGGTCAGGCAGCACAGGATCAGCAGGCTCATCTTGTCGCTGCCGCCATTATACGGCCCCTGAAACCGCTGTAGGATCAGCAGCCCAAGCCCAGTCAGCCCCAGCAGTACCCAGGGCGTGGCAATCCCAAACAGAAGAAGCCCGGCCAGGACCAGCCGCGGCCCGTAAATAAGCTGCTCATCGCGGAAGCCGGCCAGATGCTCGGCGCTTTGCTGCAGGAACGCCAGTGCCAGCAGAACCTCGGTTGCGCGCAGGGCGATTTCCAGGGTCACGGCGCCGCCAGCCCGGCCATCAGATGCGGCTCTGACTTATAGGTGACGGCCTGGACCAGCTGGCCGTTTTCTTCCCGGTCCAGAAAGACAAGGCGGAACTGCACATAGGGCAGGCGGGCGCCGGGCGGCAGGCTGCGCTGCAGCTCGGCAGTGATCCGGCGCAGGATCTCCTGCTCACTGTGCTCTGTTGGCTCCAGCGTCAGCCGCTCCGCGCAGGAGACCAGGAACAGGCTTTCATTCCAGCGCGGGTTCCACAGCATCCGGCGCGCGACCGCCAGCCCGGACAGGTGCTGCGGCCGGGGCCGGAATTCCCGCCAGCTCTGCGGTGCGCTGGCGGCGCTGGCCAGCATCGCCCATTCCACCCGGGGCGAGGGATCAACCGATTTGAAGAACTGCCAGGACGGCATCAGCGCAGGCAGAAGAAGTTTGAACAGGCTCAGCATGGGGCCAGTAAAGGCCGGCAGCGGTTAGAATTTCCCTAAAATCCGCGGCATGGAGCACCGGGGCGCTCCCGCCCGGCCTTGGCGCATCCTGCGGATACCGCCGCGTCCCGTTGGGCCCGGCAGCGCCCCTGCGGGGCGCTGCCGCCGCCTGCGGCGGCACTCCCAGGGGTTACGGGCGCAGGCCGGTTTCCTTGAGCATCCCGCGCCGCTTGGCCTCGTGGTAATAACCGCGGGAGTAATGCTTGACCGCCATATCCTGGCTGCCGTCGGAAATCAGCCACGCCCCGCGCAGGTATTTCACCGCAAACTGAAGATTGGTATCGGCATCCAGCAAGTCCTTCGGTTCGCCCTCAAACCCCATCGAGCGCGCCGTGGCCGGCAGGATCTGCAGCAGCCCGTAATAGGGCCGGTTCACTGCCCAGGGGCGGTGGGTGCTTTCACGCACCGCAAGCCGGTGCACCAGGCTGCGCGGCACCTCGTAATGATCCGCCCAGTAGTTGATCTGCTGGCGCAGTTCGGGTGTTTCATTGGGATAGAGCGGCGGGCTGATCCGAGGGGCTTCTGGCGGCGAAGCGGTGCTGCTGCAGGCCGCCAGAACAGCGGCAGCAAAGAACATAATCCAAGTGGTCCGGCGCGTCATGCAGCCTCCGAAATCAGTTTCCTGCGGACAGCTTAGCCGCCTGGCCCGGCACCGCAACGCTGCCGTTCCTCAAATGCTGCGCAACCGGCAGGGAACCGCCAAACCCGGGCGGGAAACCCGCCGGACCCCGGGCCGCGACGGCATGGGGACGGGTGCATCAAACTTTAATCATTAGACATTTGTTAAATATGGTTTCCCACTACATATTGGGGGTGCGCATTGAGGCAGAAACAACCCTCAGGGCAGTTTGCCCCTCACGCCTGTGGGGCAGCTGACCAACTCGGGCAGAGGGGGCCGCGGCTGTTTCCCAATTTTCCGCGGTCCCTATAATCCATGCCTGCTGCCCGGCTTTGCGCCGCCCGCGGCAGGCCCCGGCCCAGGCCGGCGAACGGTTCAGCAGCTGCTGCAAGCAGTCCGCAGCTGCATCCAGATCGGCACAGGGAAAGACCCCCAGCGCAGCCAGCTCGCGGCTGACATCGACCGGCAGGCTAGTGTTGCTGGCCTCGGGGATTTCATTCAGGCGGCCGCCGATCAGCACCGGAATATCCGCGCCCTGGTCCTGCAGCGCCTGCAGCAGCTGCCGGGCATAGCGCAGCGCCACACCGTTATAGGTGCTCAGCGCAATGGCATCGGCGCCGCTGGCAATGGCCGCAGCAGCGACCTGCGGCGGGTCGCTGGAGATGCCGCCATCGGCCAGCGTAAAGCCGGCCCCGGCAAAGACGCTGTCCAGCAGCATCTTGCCATGCTCATGGACGTCGGAGGCCGCGGTCAGGATGCATAGGTCCGGCCGGGCCAGCGCCGTCAGCATCTGCCCGCCGCTGCTGGCAAGAAAGGCCGCGGCCTCCGCTTCGATTTCCGTGAACGTTGTGGCGGGCACAACCGGCTGGCGCCGCTGGGGCATATCCGCGCGCGCCCGGCCGGCGCCAAAGCGCTGCTCCAGCGCGCGGCCGCCGATGCGGCGCAGCGCCAGCAGCATCTGAAATGGATCGGTGATGTCGACCCCGGCCGCCTCCAGCCCGCGCAGAACCCGGTTGCAAAATCCGGCCCCTTCGGCCAGCAAGGCGGCGCGCAGCCTGTCTGCCGCCTCCAGGTTCAGCAGCGGCAGATATCCTTCTGCCAATTCCTCCAGCCGGTTCAGGTGGCATTGCGCGTCGATGATTTCCTTGGCGTCGGGGATCCGCTCATTCTCGCTCACCGGGACCGGGTTCACAGCATGGCCGCTGGGCAGCAGCTTTTGCGCCGCAATATCTGCCAGCAGATAAGACGACAGCCCGGCGTAGTTTTCCGCGCGGCTGCCCTTGTACAGCACCGTGGCGCCATAGACCTGGGAGCCGGGAACCCCCTCGCAGACCGCCGCCAGCGCTCGCTGGAACGCAATCCGGGACAGCGGGTCGGTGAAATGATGGCCGTAACACACCGCATAGGGCGCGCCGATCAGATCCGCCACGATGTATTTCTCCAGCATCGCCTGGCCCAGGGCGCTGGTCAGATCTTCATAGACCGCGGCATAACCGTCATCCAGGTTGGAATGCACCAGCACCTCGGCAGGCTGTGCCGCGATTAGCCCCAGGGCCTGCACGGTGGCGGCGGTGGCGGCCGCGTCATCGGTGCAGCCCGGCAGGCGGAAGGTGAAATACTGCCCCAGGTTGCCGATTGCCGTGGCCCCGGCCGCCAGGGCGCTGCGGGTGTTTTCCAGCGCTGCCGGAAAGCCCAGCATGAAGTCGCCGAAATGCATCGCGGCCGGCGCCGCCTGGGTGAGCCGGGCAAAATCCTCGCAGTCTTGCAGCAGAATGCCTGTGCCACGCGTCTGCGCGCTGCGCTGCGCCCGCGGATAGCCCATGGACCAGTCCAGGCACATGCCGAACCGGTCGATCCGGGCACCGCGTGCCGCACAGGCCTCATAAACTTCGGCGGTGGCCGCAACCGTTTGCTCCAGATCCCGGAAGCCAAGATGCGCGTGCCGCATCACCCGGCCCCGGGCCATCATCCGCCGTTTATACTCCGCTTCGCTGCTGCAGCCCTGAGCCGTGTGAAACGCGCTGCGGCCCAATTGCCAGACCGCCGCCATCGACCGGCCTTCCTGCAGCAGGCTGTGCCCGTCCGGCAGGCTATCATCCGGGAAAATATCCTGGCGGGTGAGGGGCGCAAGATGCTGCATCGGCGGGCCTGTCCTGATTGTCCGGCAGCGCGACCTTACCCGTGCAAACCGGGCAGCGGTAGCCTGAACCGGGGCAGGCGGCGGCGCTCAGACCGTCCGCCGGGGCACGCTGGGCTGGCGGAACAGCTCCCGCCCCGGCACGATCAGCCCCTGCGGCACCAGGTCCGAGACCGCCTCTGTCTTAAAGGCCGGCCGGTCGAACTTGTGGCCCCGCAACAGGCGGAACAGCAGCCGACGCCGCAACGCCAGCTCTTCACGGTCCAATGCAGTTTGCATCCTCATCCCTTTCCGTTTCTCCCGCCGCCAGTCTGGCGCGGCAGGGCAAAGGCAAGGTTTACGGGCAGGGGCATTCTGCCGGCAGTTTGAGGCGCTTTATCAAAGCACTCTGCAAAAACAGAAAAGGCCGCCCGGACAGGCGGCCTTTCCCATGTCTCACTGTCCCAATAAGGATCAGTTGGTTTCTTCGCCAGCGGCTTCGGCCGGTGCGTCGTCGTCGTCAGACGCCGCGGAGCCGATGTCGTCGAACAGCTCGGAGATTTCGAACTCAGCAGCGGCTTCCTCTTCGGCGGCCAGCTCCTGGATTGATTTGCCCGTTGCCTGCAGCTCGGCTTCCTCTTGGGAGCGGGCCACGTTCAGCTTGATTTCGACTTCCACTTCCGGGTGCAGTTTCACGGCGACGGAATGCAGGCCCAGTTCCTTGATCGGTGCGATCAGGGCGACCTGTTTCTTGTCGACCGAGAAGCCGTCCGCAGTTGCAGCATCTGCCGCGTCGCGCGGGGTGACGGAGCCGTACAGCGCGCCCGCGTCCGAAGCGGAGCGAATCACGATGAACTGCTGGCCGTCCAGCTTCTCTGCCAGGGCCTCGGCTTCTTTCTTGGTCTCCAGGTTGCGCGCTTCCAGCTGCGCTTTCTGGGCCTCGAAAGAGGCGATGTTGGCCTCAGAAGCGGTTTTTGCCTTGCCCTGCGGCAGCAGGAAGTTGCGGGCGTAACCGGGCTTCACGTCGACGACGTCGCCCATCTGGCCCAGCTTTGCAACGCGCTCAAGAAGGATAACTTGCATCTGCTTTTCTCCTTACTTCACGGCGTAGGGCAGCAGGGCGAGGAAGCGGGCGCGCTTGATAGCACGGGCCAGCTCACGCTGCTTCTTGGCCGAAACGGCAGTGATGCGCGAAGGCACGATCTTGCCGCGCTCAGAGATGTAGCGCTGCAGCAGACGGGTGTCTTTGTAGTCGATCTTCGGCGCATTTTCACCCGAGAACGGGCAAACCTTGCGGCGGCGGAAAAACGGTTTGGCTGCCATGATTTAGCGTCCTTTTCTCAAGCGTTGATCAGCGGCGCTCGCGACGGCCGTCGCGTTCGTCGCGCTTCTGCATCTGGACCGAAGGGCCCTCGGCGTGCTCGTCGACCTTGATGGTCAGGACGCGCATCACGTCATCATGCAGACGCATCAGGCGCTCCATTTCCTGCACGGCAGACGCAGGGGCGTCGGTGCGCAGGAAGGCATAGTGGCCCTTGCGGTTCTTGTTGATCTTGTAGGCCATCGTCTTGACGCCCCAGTACTCATTGTCGACCAGCTTGCCGCCGTTGTCGGACAGAACAGCACCGAAATGTTCGATGAGGCCTTCAGCTTGCGAGTTGGACAGGTCCTGACGCGCAATCATGACATGCTCATAGAGTGGCATGCGAACTCCTGTTTGTGTCTAGGCGCATTTCATAGACAGGGCATGTCGCACTTCCGCTGCCCGGTCACGAGAGGCTGCGCGGATCGAAGATGTCGCGGAAGCAGGGCCTCCTATACAGGCTGCGGCTAAAAGAGCAAGGCCAAAGGGCATATTGCCTATGCTGCGGCCGCCCGCCGCGGCAAAACCGCAAGCCCGCCCCATTCATGCCCCAATGCGGGTCTTCACTCCTTAACGAAGCCTTAACGCGGACAGAAGACCGCAGGGCCGGAAACCCGGCATGGGCAGCTTGAGAAAGGGCAGACAGATGGCAGTGACAGATCAAACCCCGCCGCAGGCAACAAGAACCCCGGGCGCTGCCGCCTTTGGCGTGGTGGCCGGTGTGGTGCCGCTCAGCCTGCGGCTGGAGGCCAACTGGAAGCTTCGGGTTGCCGTGCTGCGGCTGCTGGGCGCCGCCATGATCCTCAGTTCGACCGGCCTGTGGCTGGTGCCTGGCGCGGGCGCCGACCCGGACATGAACCTGATCCGCTTCGGCATCTCGGTGGCCTTCCTGCTGACCGGCCTGGTGCTGATGACCACCCATGAGCCGGGCAACAGGCCTGAGGCCTGTTTCGACCCGGTCCGCCGCGAGCTGCGGGTGCTGCAGCGCGACAGCCGCGGCCGTCCGCGCACCGTGCTGCGCCGCAGCTACGACACGCTCGGCGGTGCACGGCTGACGGCCTCCACTGTGCAGATGTTCGAAACAGACGGCAGCCTGCTGATCGAGCTCCCCATCGGCTCTGCCGCCATGCGCAGCGAGCTGCGCGACCAGCTCAGCGGCGCGGTTCGGATCCTGACCTGAACCGCCATCACGTCTGCGCGAGGATTTCCCGGCGGTGCCCCCGCCGGGTTTTGTGTTCGCCCGCTCACAGATAGTGTTGGAATTTGCGGGCTTTCCTTTTGCAGGCCTAATGCCGCATCTTTTGCCACAAGATTTATTCAGACGGAGCTTTCCCATGAAAAAGACCCTGCTTGCCGCCGCCCTTGCTGCCGCTGCTGCAACCGGTGCCGCCGCAGCACCTGAGAAATACGTGCTGGATTCCAGCCATAGCCAGATCCTGTTCGATTACAACCATTTGGGCTATTCGACCACCTACGGCCTGTTCTCCGGCTTTGAAGGCGAGATCATGTTCGACCAGGAAAACCCGGCGAATTCCTCCGTCTCCGTCTCGATGCCGCTCAGCATGATGTTCACCGGCTGGCAGGCCCGGTTCGACCACTTCATGACCAAAGATTTCTTTGACGCCACCGAGGATGAGACCATCAGCTTCACCTCCACCGGCATCGAAGTGACCGGCGACAGCACCGCCAAGATCACCGGCGACCTGACCCTCAACGGCGTGACCAAGCCGGTGGTGCTGGACGCCAAGCTGAACCAGACAGGCGACCACCCGATGGCGAAAAAGCCCTGGGCCGGTTTTGACGCAACAGCCACCGTGGTGCGCTCCGACTTCAACCTGGGCCAGTTCGCGCCCTTCGTCAGCGATGAGGTCAACATCAAGATCTCGATCGAGGCAATGAAGGCCGACAGCTAAGCCAGCCTGCACAGTCTGAAAACGCTGCCGCCAGCGCCTCATGGGGCTGGCGGTTTTTTGCGGCCTGCCGTCATCTGCCTCCCCAAAGCGTGACAGGAGTTCATTGGCCTTTCCCCGCCCGCTGCGGCAGGCTGAGGATGGCCCCTCCGGCCACCTCGGAAAGGAGGCACCATGTTTCGCTTCGGCTTTTTGACCTCAGCCAGCGCGGCATTGGCCCTCGCTGCCAATCTGGCCTTCACAGCGCCAGCCGCCGCCCATGATTCCAGCCGCGACGCCGCCCGTGCCATTGCCGGGCTGATCGCCCTGGGCCTCATCGCCAAAAGCCTGGATGACCGTAAGGACCGGCACTACGGCTACACGCATTCTTATCAGCCGCGCACCTATTACCGGCCCCACGGCGGGCGCCGGCATGTCAGGCAGCACCGGCACCGTTACCACGGTATCCACCGGCACCGCACCCGTCACGGCGGCTACTACCGGCACAGCCACTGACCTGCCAGACCTGCCGGGCACCTGTTGAGCAGCAGGAGCGCGGGCCGCGCCAGGCAGAAGCGGCCCGCCAAAAGCAACAGCGCCGCGCGTCAGCGCGGCGCCAGGGCAAAGACTGCCCCTAGGCTGAAAGGAGGCGCCGGCGCAGCCGGAAGCCCCCGCTGGCCTTGGCTATTCGGCCCGTTTCGCCTCCAGCTCCACCGCGACATCCACAGCAAAGGCCAGCGAGCTTTCGTCCGGCAGGCTCTTGCCGACCCCGAAATCCAGCCGGTTCAGCGTCAGCCCGCCGCGCATCTTGGCGCTGTCGCCGGTCAGCTCCAGATCAAAGGGCAGGGTGGCCGGCACGGTTTCCCCTTTGATGGTCAGCGTGCCCACGGCCTGATAACCCTCTGCCAGTTTCTCGATCTCCGCCTTGAACAGTGCGGTGGGGAAATTGGCGCTGTCGAAATAATCCGCACCCATCGCCTGGCCCGCGACGGAGCCCAGCTCCAGCGAGGGGATCACGATGGTCACCTCCACGTCGCCCGCAGGGCCGGGGGCGGCAGGTTCTTCGAAGCTGATCATCGCCGACCATTCGCCAAAGCTGCCATTGATGACGCTGCCCATCTGGGTGACGGAAATCCCCAGCCTGCCGGATTGCACCGCCCAGCTGCCCGCAGCTTCAGGTGCCGCGGCCACAACCGGGGCCGCGGTGCCTTCTGTGCCATGATCATGGCCGCCCAGAAGGCCCAGCGCTGCACCGCCGCCCAGCACGCTGCCCCAGACTGCCAGCGCCGCCAGCAAGGGCAGGACGCTGTGCGCCTGCGCAGGCGGCTTGGGCAGGGTGCCGCTGCCCGGCAGCATCCGCCGCAGGGTGGCGTCGCGGTCAATCACATGGTGCTTCAGTGCTCCTGCAATATGCAGTCCCAGCGCCGCCGCCAGCGTCCAGACCAGCAGCCAGTGCAGGCTGCCAAACAAACCCGCAACCGCTTCCGACTTCGCAACAAACGGCAGGTTCTGCCCGAACGGCCACCAGATCGGCGCAAAGCCTGTGGTCGCCGCATGGTGGATCCAGCCCGTGAGCGGCACCGCCACCAGCGAGCCATAGAGCAGCCAATGCACCATTTCTGCCGCCAGCGCCTCTGCCTTGCGGTCCGGATGCAGCAGCCCGGGTTTCGGCTGGCTCAGCGCCCACAGGATCCGCAGCAGCGCGGTAAAGAACACCGCGACGCCGATGGTCTTGTGCAAAGAGAACAGCAGCGTTGCCCGCTCAATTACCGCCTGGCTGCCGTCAAATCCGGGGCTCTGGATCTCATGCGCCAGCTCATTGGCAAAATAGCCCAGCGGAAAGGCCGAGAAGATCAAGAGGGCGGTCAGCCAGTGAAAGCCTTTGGCAACAGAGCCATAAGACGAAAACGTGTTGGAGCGTGACATAAAGCGCATTTCCTGGTCAGGGTCGGGTTGACCTTAACCTAACTGCGCGCACCCGGGATGCAACGCATGGGGCTGTCCGCCCATGCACAGCTTGCGTGCGCAAGATGCACCTTTGCTTGTACGTTAGGGAAAGGGCGGGTACATCAGGCAAAACGCTAAAACAGACGAGGTCATCAATGACGATCGCATTTGTGTTCCCAGGGCAGGGCGCCCAGACCATCGGCATGGGCAAGGCGCTGGCCGAGGCCTATCCGGCCGCCAAGGCCATCTTTGACGAGGTCGACGGCGCCCTGGGGGAAAGCCTGAGCCAGCTGATCTGGGAGGGCGACATCGAAACCCTGACCCTGACCCAGAACGCCCAGCCTGCGCTGATGGCCACCTCCATGGCCGCCATGCGCGCGCTGGAGGCCGAAGGCGTCACCATCGGCAAAGCCGCCTTTGTGGCCGGCCACTCCTTGGGCGAATACTCCGCACTGGCCGCGGCCGGCGCCATTTCGGTCGCTGACACCGCCCGCCTGCTGCGCACCCGCGGCCTCGCGATGCAAAGCGCGGTGCCGGTGGGCGAGGGCGCCATGGCTGCGATCCTCGGCCTCGGTCTCGACGACGTGCGTGCGGTAGCTGAAGAAGCCGCGCAAGGCGAGGTCTGCCAGGCCGCCAACGACAACGACCCCACCCAGGTTGTGGTCTCCGGCGCCAAGGCCGCGGTCGAACGCGCGGCCGTGATCGCCAAGGAAAAAGGCGCCAAGCGCGCGGTGATGCTGCCGGTGTCCGCCCCCTTCCACTGCGCCCTGATGCAGCCCGCGGCGGACGCGATGGCCGAAGCTCTGGCAGGCGTTGATATCAAATCCCCCGCAGTGCCGCTGATTGCCAATGTGCGCGCCGATGCCGTCACCAGCCCCGATGAAATCCGCCAGCTTCTGGTCGAGCAGGTCACCGGCTCCGTGCGCTGGCGCGAAAGCGTGCAGGCGATGGCCGCTAAGGGCGTCACCGAATTCTGGGAAATTGGTGCAGGCAAGGCGCTGTCGGGCATGATCCGCAAGATCGACCGCAACTTGGCCTGCCGCCAGGCCGGCACTCCGGAAGAGGCCCAGGCCGCCGCCGCAGGCTAACCGGAATTTTGCAAAAATTCCGGCCCGTTTTCCGCGCCGGAAAACGGCGCCCCTGGCGGGCCGGAGCGTTCACAAAGGAAATGATATGTTTGATCTGACTGGCAAGACCGCCCTCATCACCGGCGCCTCTGGCGGCATCGGCGGCGACATCGCCCGCGCCCTGCATGCCGCCGGCGCCACCGTTGCGCTGTCCGGCACCCGCGAAGAGCCGCTGCAGGCGCTGGCCGCCGAACTGGGTGAACGCGCCCATGTGCTGCCCTGCAACCTGTCTGATGCCGAGGCGGTTGAGGCGCTGCCGAAACAGGCGGCTGAGGCAATGGGCTCTGTCGATATCCTGGTCAACAACGCGGGCATCACCCGCGACAACCTGTTCATGCGTATGAAGGACGAGGAATGGCAGAGCGTCCTGGACGTGAACCTCACCTCCACCATGCGCCTGTGCCGCGGCGTGCTGCGCGGCATGATGAAGGCGCGCTGGGGCCGCATCATCAACATCTCCTCGGTTGTGGGCGCCACCGGCAACCCGGGCCAGGGCAACTATGCAGCGTCGAAGGCCGGCATGGTCGGCATGTCCAAATCGCTGGCCTATGAGGTCGCCAACCGCGGCATCACCGTGAACGCGGTGGCGCCTGGCTTCATCGCCACCGCCATGACCGACAAGCTGAACGACACCCAGAAAGACGCGATCCTGACGCAGATCCCGGCCGGGCGCATGGGGGAATCAAAGGAAATCGCCTCTGCCGTGCTGTACCTGGCCAGCCAGGAGGCAGGCTATGTCACCGGCACCACCCTGCATGTGAACGGCGGCATGGCGATGATCTGAGCCGCCCCCGGGCCGCAGCGCTCTGTCAGCCCTGCAGCCTGCTGCGGGGCTTTCTTTTTCCCGGCGCCCGCCTGGACAGCACAGCCTCCCGGCTGTTTCGCGCCGTCAAGCCGTTGAAATGCGGCGGAAATGCGAAAAAAATTCCGCTCGGGCCTTGCAAGCTCTTGATCAGAGCGCCATCTGCACGCTTCATAGCGCCCGTAGGCCGTCCGGCCCCGGCCGCTGTGACCAAGCGAAACCGTTTGCCTTGGCCGCGGTCTATGCTATAGGCGGCCCGTATCCGCCGGCATTTCCTAACGGAAACGCCGCACAGCCCCGCCCGGCGGGGACCACACCGCCCGCACCGGGCAATAACCACGCCGCCCGAACGGGCAAGGGCAGAACCGGGCAGAGTGCCCTGAAAGACGAGGAAGAGACATGAGCGACGTCGCAGATCGCGTTAAGAAGATCGTTGTTGAGCACCTGGGTGTTGAAGAAGACAAAGTCACCGAAAACGCCTCCTTCATCGACGATCTGGGCGCAGATAGCCTGGACACCGTGGAACTGGTGATGGCGTTTGAAGAAGAGTTCGGCATCGAGATCCCGGACGACGCAGCCGAAACCATCCAGACCTTCGGCGACGCGGTCAAATTCATCTCCGAAGCGTCCTAAGCCACGCTTCCGGAAGACCGGATTGAGCGGCGCTCTCCCCAGCGGAGGGCGCCGTTTTCTTTTGTCCGGCAGGGCGGTGCGAATCTGGCGCTGCGGCGATCCGCCGCCTTGTTTGTTTGCGCTATCATGCGGTGCGCATTTCCGCGCCGCAATTGTTCCATAAATCGTCATGATACGCCGTTCAGCCGGGAAAAATCCGTGCTACTGTGACCCCAAGAGGCAACAGAGAGGAGATAGGCACTATGATGATTTACCCCACGATGGAAATTCAGAACGGCCGCTGCGTGACCCTCGAGAAAGGCCGCCTGGACGAGCCGATGATCTGGCATGTGGATCCGGTGGAAACGGCCAAGGGATTTGCCGCTGCCGGCGCGGAGTGGATGCATGTCACCGATTTCAACGCCATTGAAGGCGACTACAGCAACGAAGAGCTGATCACCGAAATCATCCGCGGCGCCGGCATTCCGGTGCAGCTGGGCGGCGGCATGCGCTCGCGGGAACATGTGGAGCATTGGATCGACAAGGGCGCCGGGCGCATCGTGATCGGCACTCTGGCCGCACGTGATCCGCATCTGGTGCAGGAGCTTGCCAAGCACCACCCGGACCAGATCGTGCTGTCTGTGGATGTCTACCAGGGCCAGGTGATGACAGACGGCTGGCGCCAGTCCGGCGCCATTGCGCCCGAGGATTTCATTGCCGCCTTCCAGTCCGCGCCATTGGCCGGGATCATTGTCACGGATATCGACAGCGACATGTCGGACCTTGAGGCGCAGCTGGGCCTGATTTCCGGCCTGGCGGAAAAAGCCCGCACGCCGGTGATCGCCAATGGTGTTGTGCGGACAGCCGACGACGTGTCCCGGCTCAAGTATATCTACAACATCTCCGGGGCCATGGTGGGCCGTGCGCTGTTCCGCAAATCCGTTTCGGTCGAAGAAGTGCTGGACGTTGCCCGGCCCGAGCCGGAGGCGGTTGCAGAGTTCCAGTGATCCGCATGTCCCGGCGCGGCCTCAGCGGCAGCGGCGGGACGCAAGCGGCTGGATTGTGAACATACCTGCGGCGGCCCTGACGGGCCGGCGCAATACCACAGGAGGCACCGGCAGGCGGGGCGGGCATTCTGCAGCCATTGCCTGAACGGTCTGCGGGGCTGGTTGTCAGGCCGGTTGTCAGGCCGGTTCTGTCTGTTCCAGCAAAGGCGCGGCTTTCGACTTACTGAACCGCAGCAGCCTGTTCAGCTCCTCCCGCGTCAGCCGGCTGCTGAATTTAATACCGGTATAATCGGCATTCTGCCAGCTCACCTGCGCCTCTATCGGCTGAAAGCCCGTGATCACGGCGGTTACAGCCTGCCCTTTGGACAGCTCATCCCCTTCCATCTCCTCCCAGATCCTCAGCTTGGCGCCTGTGCAGCTGATGTCGACGAACAAGGCTGGCAGGTGCGCGGGACCGGACCGCAACAAGGCAGGCAGGGCGCAGGGGTGGCGTTTCCGGCGCCGCCGCTGCCTGCGCGCAAAATACCCCGCGGCCACAAAGCCGGCCACCCCAAGCGCCAGCGCCAGCAGACCGCTGGCAATGGCAGCACTGCGCGGCAGCAGCTTCAGGGGGCCGATCCCTGTCCGCGCGCTTGCCGCAAGCTGTTTTTGCGGCGCAAAATCGCAGGGCAGCGGCAGGATCCGGCCTGCGTAGTCGTCCAGCAGGGCGGCCACCCCCAGCCGCTGCGCGCTGGCCGCTGCCTTGCGGCGGCCCTTGCGGCGGTGCACTTCCAGCAGCGCTTTGTGCCGGGCGATCAGCGTGAGGGTCTGCGCCTCATAACCGCCCATGCCGGCCCGCCGCATGCGCACCCGCAGATCCACCGGCGGGTGGTCTGCCAGCCAGTGGCGCAGATAACGGGCCTGGCCCAGGTCCTTGCCGGTGTCCAGGTATTCCAGAAACGCGCGCATCTCATGCTGCATCAGCGCCAGGTCCGATTGCAGCAGGCAGGTGTTCCTTGAAGCCTGTGCAGGCAAAGCGGTGCTGAATACTGCGGCAGGCAGGAAAATCGTCGCTATGAGTATCGGCCATTGCTTCATGTCAGGCTTGGCTCCAGACAAACAGGGGTTGAGTCTATCGGAGCGAGTTTGTCAAAGAGTGTTGATTTGCCTGTTAATCAGAAGCGGCCGGGCAGCTAATTCTCCGCAAAAGCCGCAGCACCGCAGGCCGGCACGCGCCGGGCTGGGCAGAACTGATCAGAGTCGCAAGACGTCCCGCTGCATGCCGCAGAGTTTGGCAGCGGCGGCGAAGGGCAGGGCAGCGCGGCAGGGCTCAGCGCGCCAGCCGCATTTCCTCGCGCAGGCTTTCGCCTTCCAGCGGGTAGGCCTCCAGCAGGCGGTGCAGTTGCAGGAAGTTGAAGTCCTTGGTGAATTCCACGCCAAAGTAGTCGGCGGTTTGCCAGCGGATCTGCGCCTCGACCGTGTGGCCGCCGAAATTGAGCGTGACCCGGCCGGAAACGCTGCAGGCATGGTCCGGGCGCACCTTGGCGCCGGCCCGGCTGAGGTCAACCAGATGCGCCTGAAAGCTGCGGCCGCCGGCCAGAACGGCACAGGGCACCGCGCAGGGATAACGTTTGGTGCGGCGGATCTTGCGGATGCCGATCCGGTCCAGAAAATACAGGATGCTGCCGCCCAGAACCAGAAAGGACACCCAGGCGATGGCAGCATTGATGATCTGCTGGCGCTGCCGGGCGTCCGAGGCCGCCACCGCCACCAGTTTACTGCCAAAACCCTCTTCCTTGACCTGGTCGCAGGGCAGCGCCTCCACCTGGATGCCAAAGTCCCGGGCCAGATCGGCGGTGCCGAACTGCCGTGCGCTGTCCTGTGCGGCGCCGCGGCCCTGGCTGCTGAGGATCTGCAGCAGAACCTTTTGCTGTTTCAGCAGCGCCAGGGTGTTTGCCTCAACCGTCTGAATGCCAACGGCCCGCATCCGCTGCAGCAGCGGCGCGGGCGGATGGATGAGCATCCAGGCCTGCAGATCCTGCACATAGTAACCGCCCTGGCCGGAACTCAGATACGACAGGAAGCCCTTGCTGGCGCGGTGCAGATTCGACAAATCCTGATGCACTGCGCAAGTGGCGCCTGCGCGGGCAGGCAGCAGGCCAATCATCAGCAAAAGAACAGCAATCGGAAGCCATTGGCGCATGGCAGGGGTCTTTCTTTGGTTCCTTCCGCCTGACAGGATCGCGCAAATAAGCGAATTTGCGGTTAACACGGAGCCCGGTGCCGGCAAATGGCCGCTTGCCGCCCGGCATCTGCCCGCGGGCCGCTTGCCGCGGCAGGCCGATCCTGCCACCCGCAAAAGGGCAGGAAACCTAGGATATCGGAAAAAGGAAAGAAAAAAGCAGGCTGGAGACAAAATGGCCCAGAGCTCCAGCCTGCGTTGGCATGTCGTGAGGACGGATGCCGAGTATGGTTGTTGACTTCATCTTCAACTTAGGGGTGATTGGTTAACGGAATATTCCTGCTGCGCAATTCCTCCGTAAAAAACCAGCTGACGCTGCGTGACACAGGCTGTCACCGCGCTCTTGCACCTTCAGGCCATTCCAAGCTATCTGGACGGACGGATTGCCGAGGCAAAGGAGAGCAAGGAATGCGTCGAGTAGTTGTCACCGGTCTGGGCCTGGTTACCCCTCTGGCCAGCGGAGTCGAGGAAACCTGGTCCCGGTTGCTGGATGGACAGTCGGGCGCCGGCCCCATCACCCTGTTTGACGCCGAAGCCAGCGGTGTCGCCACCACCTATGCCTGCGAAGTGCCGCGCGGCGATGGTGCGGATGGCACCTTCAACCCGGACGACTGGGTGATCAAGAAAGAGCAGAAGAAGATCGACGACTTCATCCTCTATGGCATCGCAGCCGCCGACATGGCCGTGCGCGACGCCGGCTGGACGCCAGAGGATGAGGAAAGCCGCCTGCGCACCGGCGTGATGATCGGCTCCGGCATCGGCGGTCTCAGCTCGATCGCCGACACAGCCGTGATGATCAAGGAGAAGGGCCCCCGCCGGGTCTCCCCGTTCTTTATCCCCGGCGCGCTGATCAACCTTATTTCCGGCCAGGTCTCGATCCGCTTCGGTTTCAAGGGCCCGAACCACTCCGTCGTGACAGCCTGTTCAACCGGCGCCCATGCCATTGGCGATGCTGCCCGGCTGATCAAATCCGGCGACGCCGACGTGATGATTGCAGGCGGCGCCGAAGCCGCGATCTGCGAAATCGGCATTGCCGGCTTCAACGCCTGCAAGGCGCTGTCGACCAAACGTGCCGATGATCCGGCCAAGGCCTCGCGCCCCTATGACGCCGACCGTGACGGCTTTGTCATGGGCGAGGGTGCCGGCATCGTGGTGCTGGAAGACTATGAACACGCCAAGGCCCGCGGTGCCAAGATTTACGCCGAGGTGCTGGGCTACGGCCTCTCCGGCGACGCCTACCACATCACCGCGCCGTCCGAGGACGGCGAGGGCGGCGAACGCTCGATGAAGGCGGCGCTTGCCAACGCAGGTCTTGACGCAACCGCCATCGACTACATCAACGCTCATGGCACCTCGACCATGGCCGACACCATCGAACTGGGCGCTGTCGAACGGCTGCTCGGCGGTCACGCGGGCAATGTCACCATGTCCTCGACCAAATCCGCCACCGGACACCTCTTGGGCGCGGCCGGCGCGATTGAGGCGATCTTCTCGATCCTGGCGATCCGCGACCAAGTGGCGCCGCCGACCATCAACCTCGACAACCCCGCGGTTGAAACCCCGGTCGACCTGGCCCCCAACGCCAAGCGCGAACGGGAAATCAACGTAGCGCTGTCGAACTCCTTCGGCTTTGGCGGCACCAACGCCTCGGTGATCTTCGGGAAAACCAGCTGATGTGGCGCAGCCTCGCCTCTAATATGCTGACGGTCCTGATCGCCGCCCTATTCCTCTTGGGCGGCCTCATCCTGTGGGGCCAGTCGCAATACACCGCCGAAGGCCCGCTGGAGACGGCGATCTGCCTGCGGGTGGAGCGGGGCTCCAACATGGCCCGTGTCAGCCGCGATCTGGAAGAGCAGGGGGCTGTGGCCTCCGGCACGCTGTTCCGCCTTGGTGCCAAATACAGTGAGAAGACGAGCCAGCTGAAGGCCGGCAGCTTCCTGGTGGAGCCGGGCGCCTCAATGGAGCAGATCATCAGCCGGATCACCACTTCCGGCGCTTCCACCTGCGGCACTGAGATCGTCTACCGCATCGGTGTGACCCGCACTCAGGCAGAGGTGCGCGAGCTGGACCCGGCGACCAACAGGTTTGCGGAGAAGGCGGAGTTCATTCTGGGCGAGGATGACGTCCCGGCTGAGTACACCGAAACCCGCCAGGACGCCGACACCCGCTACCGTATCGCGCTGGCCGAAGGCGTGACCAGCTGGCAGGTGGTCGAGGCGCTCAAGGCGATGGATGTGCTGGCCGGCGACCCGGGCGAGCGCCCCGCCGAGGGCCTTCTGGCGCCAGACAGCTATGAGGTCACCCCGGGCACAGAGCGCGCCGCGGTGCTGGCCGAGATGCAAGAGCGCCAGCAGCTGCGCATCAACGCCGCCTGGGAAAGCCGCTCCTCCGATGCAGCGGTGCAAACCCCTGAGGAAATGCTGATCCTTGCCTCGATCATCGAGAAGGAAACCGGTGTCGCCTCCGAGCGCGGCGTGGTGGCTTCGGTCTTCACCAACCGCCTGAACCGCGGCATGCGGCTGCAGACGGACCCGACGGTGATCTATGGCGTCACCAAGGGCGAGGGCGTTCTTGGCCGCGGCCTGCGCCAAAGCGAGCTGCGCCGGGCAACCCCCTGGAACACCTATGTGATCGAGGGCCTGCCGCCCACCCCCATCGCCAACCCGGGGCTTGAAAGCCTGGAGGCGGCGGTGAACCCGGACAGCACCGGCTATCTGTTCTTTGTTGCCGATGGCACCGGCGGCCATGCCTTTGCGGAGACCCTGCAGGAGCACAACCGCAACGTCGCCAAATGGCGCGAGATCGAAGCCCAGCAACAGCAGAACAACTGACCGGGCGCCGGAGTTTTGCAAAAATTCCGGCCCAGAATACGGTTTTCGGGGCAGGGCCGAAACAGGAAAGGGCGCCGGTTGGCGCCCTTTTTTTGATTTTAGTGAATTGTGAAAATATCGATTAGGTCGCAACCCGCCAAGTTTAGCGAGCCGGGAGATTCGCTTGCGTATGGAATCAAAGAACCTTCAAACAGTCATCTGCCCTAATCCAGCGGTGTCAAACCTTCTCCCTCTGGAATTTCGCCGCCATTTTCCTCGTCCACAGGTTCTTCAATTTCGGTTTCACCCATTACACGGTCCTTCTCCGCATTCAGGTGTTCAGAGATTTTGTCTTTGTGATCGATGTAGCTTGCGGGGGGAGGGCAGGTTGGGCCGTTGGTTGTAAGCGGCAGGTTGATTTCTTCCGTTCCAACAACCTGGCAATAGTCTTCGAGATAACTGTTGAGTTCATCCCTGCTCGGTGCGTCACTTTGCTTTAGTAGTTGGCGCTCCTTTTCCCGAATACTTTTCACGGTCAAGTGAGACATAGTATCGATATACAGAACTGGGTATGCTTCACCGCCGTTTACACCTTTCAATACAGACGGCTGATCAAATCTGATCGGGTAGTCGAAGCCGCTTCCTTCGGCGCAGCTGACAAGAAGGCGCGCTAATTGGACGCTTAGGGAAAAACGCTCTGGCTTTGAGAAACCAGCGACGCGGAAACCCGTATCGATTGCTTTTCCGAGAAAATCGTACTCGAACGGCTGCTCATCAGCAGCGGTTTCCAATGCTTCCGAGGCAGTCAGAAAGCTTTCACCCTCTTGAGGACTCCTTAGTTGAACGGCCCGATTGGGCTCGGGAAAAGATGCGACCCAGCCAGCACCTTTCAAGTTCAAGGAAATTCGGTCATCAGACAGTAGCTTGCGATAGTCATGAAGGGTTTGAATGAAGGCCATAAGTGCCGTCATAACCGCCTTGCGGTTGTTTACCCGTCCACAAAAAATCAGTTCATCTCCAACTGCTTTCCAAAGGCGAGGGCAACTGTCTGACCCAGATTGCGCTGTCTTGATGCCTTCATAAGTGGAGCGAAATTGAGCTGGAAAATCTCTGTAAAAGGTCTCGAAAGTCGTAACCCACTTTGGGCTTGCACGGTCCCGGGCCTTTCCATCGTCTGAGTTTTTGAATGCCGTTGAGCCACTTAAGTCAACAGAAAGAAAAAGTCTAACTCGAAAGTCAGCTGCTCGGTACCTTGCCTCAGGGTTTTCAGTCATTTCAATCCCAAGGCCTTAGCGCGCACCTCAACGGCGGATCGTGTAACACCAAATTTGTCTTCAGCACTGCCGTCAGCGTAGGCCTTCATAAATGCTTCACTAGGCATGAGAAAAGCAGAGGCGAACCAATTGGCTTCCCATTCGCAACGGCGAAGTGCTTCATCGCTATCATCAATTTTTCGAGTGGCTCTCATGCCACTACCCGGGCTGGAGCTTCGAACTAAGGGCCAGTGCAGAAGTAGGTGCCCTGATCAGCCCCACCTGAGTGGTCCGGTTTGATTGTTAGTGCATGACCGGCCTCGGGTCCATCGGGACGAGTGTTTCCGGAGCCGGTGGGCGATAGCGCAAGGCGCTGTGTGGTCTTTTTGTGTTGTAGTGCTTCCTCCATTGTTCGATCAGGATCTGAGCCTCGCGCAGGCTGTAGAAGATTTCTCCGTTGAGCAGTTCATCGCGGAACCGGGCGTTGAAGCTTTCACAGTATCCGTTCTCCCAGGGGGATCCCGGCTCAATGTAGGCGGTCTTGGAGCCGACCGCAGCAATCCAGTCCCGGACAGCCTGTGCCACGAACTCAGGACCGTTGTCGGACCGGATGTAGGCCGGGACGCCCCGCAGGATGAACAGGTCACTCAAGGCATCGATTACGTCACCTGAGTTCAGCTTCCGCTTCACCCGGATAGCCAGGCACTCCCGGCTATGTTCGTCGAGGATGTTCAGCGTGCGGAAGGCCTTCCCATCATCGGTCCGGCAATGCACGAAGTCGTAGCTCCAGACGTGGTTGCGATATTCGGGCCGCAACCGGACACAGGAGCCGTCGTTCAGCCAGAGCCGTCCTTTCTTCGGTTGTTTCGCAGGCACTTTCAGCCCCTCACGCCGCCACAGGCGTTCGACACGCTTGTCGTTCACTTGCCAGCCTGCATCCCTCAGCAGGGCCGCGATCCGCCGGTAACCGTAGCGGCCGTATTGGCGCGCCAGCTCAATCATGTCCGCGATCAGGCGCGCCTCGTCGACCCGGCCTCGTGGCAATTTTCTCTGCGTGGAACGGTGCTGCCCCAGGACACGGCAGGCCTTCCGTTCCGACACGCTGAACCGACTGCGCACATGATCTATGCAGGCCCGGCGGCGAGCGGGGCTCAGAAGTTTCCCTTTGCGGCCTCCGACAGGATGAGCTTGTCCAGGGTCAGATCCGAAACGGCGCGACGCAGCCGCTCGTTCTCTTTCTGCAGCCGTTTGAGCTCTCTGAGTTGGTCGGTTCCCATCCCGCCGTATTGCTTGCGCCAGCGGTAGTAGGTCTGCTCGGTGATGCGCACTTCGCGGATCGCATCCACGCGCTGCAATCCCTGACCGACAAGCACCTCAACCTGCCGCAGCTTCGTGACAATCTCTTCCGGCTTGTGTCGCTTCGTTCCCATTCTGATCCTCCGTTTTCCTAAACATAACGGCGGACCACTTCATTGGGGGAGGATCAAGACCATCGCCGGCCTGCGCGCCACGCGCATCAGCTTCAACGCCGAAAGCGTCGATGTGACCAGCCTCGAAAGCCAGGGCGGCTGGCGCGAGCTGCTGGCCGGCGCCGGCGTGCGCTCCGCCAGCATTTCCGGCTCCGGCATCTTCCGGGATGAGGCGACGGACGAACGCGCCCGGCAGCTGTTCTTTGACGGCCTCACGCCGGAGTTTCAGGTGATCATCCCGGACTTCGGCATCGTGCAGGGTCCGTTCCAGGTCACCGCACTGGAATACGCAGGCAGCCACAATGGCGAGGCAACCTATGAGCTGTCGCTCGCCAGCGCCGGCCAGCTCAGCTTTGCGGCGGTTTGATCCAATGGTGAACCCGCACGCAGGCGAGGCAGAATTGCTCGTAAATGGAAGCTCTTACGCACTGAAGCTGACCCTAGGCGCGCTGGCAGGCCTTGAGGCCGCGCTGGAGGAAGGCACGCTGGTCGACCTGGTGCAGCGGTTCGAACAGGGCCGGTTTTCCGCCCGTGATGTGCTGGCGCTGCTGGCGGCAGGATTGCAGGGCGGCGGCCATGATCTCAGCCGCGAAGACCTGGCTGCGGCCACCATCACCGGCGGCCCGTTGCAGGCGGCACGGGTGGCGGCGGAACTGCTGGTGCGCAGCTTTGCCGTGCCGGACGGCCCATGAGTGCGCTCGATTGGCCCGCCCTGATGCGCGCCGGGATGGCGGGGCTGAAACTGCTGCCGCGCGATTTCTGGCAGCTGACACCTGCCGAGCTGCGGCTGATGCTGGGTGACCAGGCTGCGCCGCAGCCGCTGGGCCGTGACCGGCTGGCGGCGCTGATGCAGGCCTTCCCGGACGCCGCCGGCCCGAAGAACAAGGAGACAACAGATGACTGACTCATCCTCTATGGCGGAACTGGAACTTCAGGGCGAGGCTTTGGGAGAAGCGCTGGACGGTGCCTCTGGAATGGCGGCTGCCTTTGCAGAAGTGCTGGGGCGGGTCAAGGAGGGGTTCTCCGAGACCGGCCGCGATGCCCAGATCCTGGATCGCAGTCTTTCCAAGGGCTTGCGCCGTTCTTTTGATGATCTTCTGTTTGACGGCGCCAGCCTGTCGGAGGCGATGGACACGCTTGCGCGCTCAATGATCCGCACCACCTATAACGCGGCGATGAAACCGGTCACCAGCCATGTGGGCGGGCTGATTTCCGACGGTTTCGGCAGCCTCATCGGCAGCATTCTTCCTTTTGCCAATGGCGCCGCCTTCAGCCAGGGCAAGGTGATGCCCTTTGCCAAGGGCGGCGTGGTCACTGGCCCCACAACCTTCCCGATGCGGGGCGCCACCGGACTGATGGGGGAAGCGGGGCCGGAGGCGATCCTGCCGCTGACCCGCGGCGCCGATGGATCGCTGGGGGTGCGCAGCCAGGGCGGCGGCGCTGTGAATGTGGTGATGAATGTCTCCACCCCCGACGTCAAAGGTTTTGAACGCAGCCGCAGCCAGATCGCCGCACAGCTGTCGCGCGCGCTGTCGCGCGGCGGGCGCAACCGTTAAGGATGGAGGGTAACACTATGAATTTCCACGAAGTCCGCTTTCCCGCTTCGCTCAGCTTCGGCTCCGTCGGGGGCCCGGAGCGGCGCACCGATGTGGTGACGCTCGCCAACGGGTTTGAGGAGCGCAACACCCCCTGGGCGCACTCCCGCCGCCGCTATGACGCAGGCCTTGGCCTGCGCGCGCTGGAGGATATCGAAACCCTCATTGCCTTCTTCGAGGCCCGTCAGGGGCAGCTTTACGGCTTCCGCTGGAAGGATTGGAGCGACTATAAATCTGCCCGGCCCAGCGCGGAAGTGGCCTTTGACGATCAGGTGATTGCCATGGGCGACGGCAGCACGGTGGCGTTTCAGCTGGCCAAGACCTACCGCTCCGGGGCCTTCACATATCAGCGCCCGATTGCTAAGCCGGTGGCGGGAACGGTGCGGGTGGGGATTGAGCAGGACGAGCTGCGCGAGAGCGTGGATTATGAGCTGGATACAGCCACCGGCCTGATCACCCTGGCGCATCCGCCGGAGGTGGGCCTCAGCATTAATGCGGGCTTTGAGTTCGATGTGCCGGTGCGGTTCGACACCGCCAGCATCCAGACCAGTGTGGCGTCCTTTCAAGCGGGTGAAGCGCCCGCTGTGCCTGTGGTGGAGGTGCGGGTATGACCAGCGTTTCCAGTGCATTGCGCGGCCATCTTCAATCCGGCATCACCACGGTCTGCCGCGCCTGGGCGCTGACCCGGCAGGACGGCACGGTGCTGGGGTTCACCGATCATGACTGCGTGCTGTCCTTTGATGGCATCACCTTCCAGCCCGGCAGCGGTCTCACCGCGCGGGCGGTGAGCCAGGCCACCGGCCTGTCGGTCGACAACACCGAAGCGCTGGGGGTGCTGAGCGACGCGGCCGTGCGCGAGGAAGACATCGAGGCAGGCCGGTTCGACGGTGCCGAGGTGCGCTGCTGGCTGGTCAATTGGCAGGATGTCTCCATGCGCTGGCTGCAGTTCCGCGGCACGATTGGCGAGATCCGCCGCGCCGGCGGCGCTTTTGAGGCAGAGCTTCGCGGGCTGACCGAGCAGCTGAACCAGCCGCAGGGGCGGATCTATCAGAAGCCCTGCACCGCGGTTCTGGGCGACCGGGCGTGCGGGTTTGAATTGAACACGCCCGGCTATGCCGTTGAAACTGCGGTGGACACCGTAGAGCGCAGCGAGGATTTCCGCTGGGACGCGTTACCGGGGTTTGAGCCAGGCTGGTTTGCGGATGGCCGGCTGACGGTTCTCAGCGGTGCGGCAGCGGGGCTGTGGGCCGCGGTGAAGTCCGACCAGTCCAATGCTGCGGGGCGCAGGATCACCCTGTGGGAGCCGGTCCGTGCGGTTGTGTCTCCGGGTGATACGGTGCGGCTGGTAGCGGGCTGCGACAAGCGCATGGAGGCCTGCCGGCTGAAGTTCAACAACCTGATGAATTTCCAAGGGTTCCCGGATATTCCGGGCGAGGATTGGATCATGGCGGTGCCGCGCCAGTCCGGCATGAACACCGGGGAAGCCGGCGATGAGCCGGGTGGTAGAGGCCGCGCGCGGCTGGATCGGCACGCCCTATGTGCATCAGGCGTCCTGCAAGGGTGCGGGCTGCGATTGCCTGGGGCTGATCCGGGGGCTGTGGCGCGAGCTGCTGGGCGCCGAGCCGGAGCTGCCGCCCGCCTATACAATGGACTGGTCGGAGCCGCAGGGGGCTGAGGCGCTGTGGCAGGCCGCAGCGCGGCATCTGGCGGCAAAGCCGCTGGATGAGGCCGCCCCCGGTGACGTGATCCTGTTCCGGATGCGCCAAGGATCGGTGGCCAAGCATCTGGGGGTGCAGTCCGAATTAGAAATGAGGGCTGCGTCTGCCTGGGCGGGCGCGAATGCGCCTGCCAGGGCGCAGGCAGGCGCAGCCCGGCGTGCCGTCGGGCGGAACGCTCGTAATCCGGAACCCGCCTTCATCCACGCCTATGCCGGCCACGGGGTTGTCGAAAGCCCGCTGAGCCCGCCCTGGCAGCGCCGCATCGTGGCGCGGTTTCACTTCCCCGGCACGTCCTGACAAAGGAGCAGATCTGATGGCAACCATTCTTCTCTCGGCCGCCGGCGCGGCGGTCGGCGGCGCAATTGGCGGCACCGTGGCGGGGCTGTCCTCAGCTGTTATCGGCCGCGCGGTGGGCGCCTCTCTGGGCCACATGATAGATGAGCGTCTGCTGGGTTCCGGCGCTGATCCGGTGGAGACCGGCAAGGTTGACCGCTTCCGGCTGACCCAGGCCAGCGAGGGCGCGCCGGTGGCACAGCTCTATGGAAGGATGCGGCTGGGCGGGCAGGTGATCTGGTCCTCGCGTTTTCTGGAGACCTCGCAGAACAGCGGCGGCGGCGGCAAGGGCCGCCCCAGCCAGCCGCAGGTGACCAGCTACAGCTATTCGGTCTCGCTGGCGGTGGCGCTGTGCGAGGGTGAAATTGCCAGCGTCTCGCGGGTTTGGGCCGATGGCGAGGAAGTGGCGCCCAAGGACCTGAACATGACTGTCTACCGCGGCACTGCGGACCAGCTGCCGGACCCAGTGATGGAAGCGATCGAAGGCGCAGGGCAGGTGCCTGCCTACCGCGGCACGGCTTACGTGGTGATGGAGAACCTGGAACTGGGACGGTTCGGCAACCGGGTGCCGCAGTTTTCATTCGATGTCTTGCGGCCGGAACAGCCGGCCAGCAGCACTTATGATCTGGACCTGGGCCGGATCGTGCAGGGGGTGGCGCTGATGCCCGGCACCGGGGAATATGCGCTGGCCGCGGATGTGGTGCAGTATTCCGGCGGGCCGGGGGATTCAAAAGCGGCGAATGAACATACGCCCTCAGGGCTTTCCGATCTCAAAACCTCGCTGAATGCCCTGCAGGAGGAGCTGCCGTCCTGCGGCGCGGCCTCGCTGATTGTGTCGTGGTTTGGGGATGACCTGCGCTGCGGCAGCTGCACGCTGAAGCCCAAGGTGGAACACAAGACCGCTGAGGGGAACATGGTCTGGTCCGTCAGCGGCGTGACCCGCGATGCAGCCGAAGAGGTGCTGATGCAAGATGGCGAGCCGCTTTACGGCGGCACGCCTGCGGATGCGTCGGTGGTGCAGTCGATCCGGGAAATGCAGGAGCGCGGCCTTCGGGTGATGTTCTACCCCTTCATCCTGATGGATCAGGCAGAGGGCAACGCATTGGCTGATCCCTGGACCGGCGGTGCCAGCCAGCCGCATCTTCCCTGGCGAGGGCGGATTACCCTGTCGGCGGCGCCGGGCCGGCCTGGATCGCCGGATGGCACCGCGGCGGCGGATGCGGAGGTGGCAGCGTTCTTCGGCACGGTCACCGCGGCGGATTTCACGGTGGGCGACGGCACCGTCGCTTACAGCGGGCCGGAGGAATGGAGCCTCAGCCGGTTCATCCTGCATAATGCGGCGCTTTGCGCGGCGGCGGGCGGGGTGGAGGCCTTTTGCATCAGCTCCGAGATGCGGGCGCTGACGCAGATCCGCGGGGCCGGTGGCTTCCCGGCTGTGCAGGCATTGAAAGGGCTGGCGGCGGAGGTGCGCAGCCTGCTGGGGGTGGAGACCAAGATCGGCTATGCCGCCGACTGGTCGGAATACTGGGGCTATACGTCGCCGGAGGGCGACCGGTATTTCCACCTGGACCCGCTGTGGGCGGATGAAAACATCGACTTTGTCGGCATCGACAATTACATGCCTTTGTCCGATTGGCGCGAGGGTGATGATCATCTGGACGCGCAGGCGGGCGTGCCGTCGATCTATGACCTCGAATACCTTAGCGGCAATATGGAGGGCGGCGAGGGGTTTGATTGGTATTACCATTCCCCCGAGGCGCGCGAGGCGCAGATCCGCACCCCGATCACCGATGGCGCGCATGATGAGCCCTGGATCTGGCGCTACAAGGATATCCGCAGCTGGTGGATGCAGGAGCATCACGAGCGCATCGGTGGGGTGCGGCAGGCTGCGCCGACCGACTGGGTGCCGCAATCAAAGCCCGTGTGGTTCACCGAACTGGGCTGCGCCGCCATCGACAAGGGCACCAACCAGCCCAACAAGTTCCTGGACCCGAAAAGCTCGGAGTCAAAACTGCCGCGTTATTCCAACGGTTTGCGAGACGATCTGATGCAGATCCAGTACCTGCGCGCCTTTCTGGGCTATTGGGGTGAGGCGGCCAATAATCCCGTGTCAGAGGAATACGGCGGGCCAATGCTGGATATGTCCAACGCCTATGTCTGGGCCTGGGACGCGCGGCCGTTTCCGGCCTTTCCGGCGCGGGTGGAGATCTGGAACGACGGCGAGAACTACCTGCGCGGCCATTGGCTGAACGGGCGTGCAGGGCAGCGGACGCTGGCCTCTGTGGTGGAGGAAGTCTGCCACCGTGCGGGGCTGTATGACATTGATGCCACGGGTCTTTATGGCGTGGTGCACGGGTTTGTGAACCCGGATGTCGCGGACGCCCGTGCGGTGCTGCAGCCGCTGATGCTGCGGCACGGGTTTGACGCGGTGGAGCGCGACGGGGTGCTGAGGTTCCGGATGCGCAAGGGCATCGAGACGGAAGCGCTGCAGCTGGAGCATCTGGCCCACAATGACGAGATGGACGGCAGGCTGGAGCTGTCCCGCGCCAGCGAGGCGGAACTGGCGGGCCGGGTGCGGCTGCGGTTCACCGAATGGGGCGGCGACCATGCTGCGGGCTCGGTCGAGGCGGTGCTGCCCAATGAAGCAACGCATAGTGTCAGCCAGAACGAGCTGCCGCTGGCCATGACCCGGGCGGAGGCGCGCCAGACCGTCGCCCGCTGGCTGGCGGAAGCGCGGGTTTCGCGCGACACCGCGCGGTTCGCGCTGCCGCCCTCGCTGCTGCATCTGGGGGCAGGCGACGTGGTCTCAGTCCCGGTGGAGGGCAAGGATCAGCTCTACCGCATCGACCGGGTGGAGCAGGCGGAGGCGCAGATGGTGGAGGCGGTCAGGATCGAGCCGGGCACCTATGATCTGGCCGCGGTGGCAGAGGAACTGCCGGGGGTCAACGCATTTGCCGCACCCGGGCCGGTGCTGCCCTTGTTCATGGATCTGCCCCTAATGCGCGGCGATGAGGTGCCGCACGCGCCGCATCTGGCGCTGACCGCCGCCGCCTGGCCCGGCAGCGTGGCAGTTTACGGATCAGAAGCGGATGAAAATTACGCGCTGGAACAGGTGGTTGCGGCGCGGCAGGTGGTGGGCGTCACGGAAACACCGCTGTTTGTCGCAGGCCCGGGGCGCTGGGATCTGGGCGCGGACTTGCAGGTCAAGCTGATTTCCGGCTCGCTGGAGAGCCGCACGGTGGAGGCGGTGCTGAACGGCGCCAATGCGGCCGCCATCGGCGACGGCTCAGCCGGCAACTGGGAGCTGTTCCAGTTCCGCGAGGCGGAGCTGATTGCACCGCAGACCTACCTGCTGCGGGGCAGGTTGCGCGGCCAGCAAGGCACGGATGCGGTGATGCCGGATGTCTGGCCTGCAGGGGCTTATGTGGTGCTGCTGGATGGCACGCCGGTGCAGATGGAACTGGCGCCGGAGCAGCGCCGCAGGGTGCGGCATTACCGGATCGGCCCGGCGCGCCGCGCGCTGGAGGATCCGTCCTATGTGCACCTGCAGGAAGCTTTTGAGGGCAATGGCCTGAGGCCTTATGCGCCGGTGCACCTGCGGCTGAATGGTGCGCTGGGACAGGATATCAGCACCACATGGATACGCCGGACCAGGATCGAAGGCGACAGCTGGGAGCTGGACGAGGTGCCGCTGGGCGAGGAGATCGAGAGCTACCGCATCCGGGTGATGCGCGGCGCAACGGTGCTGCGGGAGGAAACCTCTGCCACGCCATCCTGGGCCTATCCGGCAGCGGCGCAGGTCGGCGACGGGGTGCAGGCAGGCGACGTGCTGGAAGTGGCGCAGCGCTCGGCCCGGTTTGGCGCCGGACCTGCGGCGAAGGCTGTGCTGGGATGATCCGCCCGGTGCTGCCCGGCGATGTGTCCGCAGCGGCGCGGGCCTTGCTGATGGTGCCGGAGGGCGCGCGCCTTGCCTTGTGCCGCCGCATTTTCGGCGCTGCCGCGGAGGCCGCGGCGCATGGCCGTCTCTTTGGCCGTTTGCATCCGCGCTGGGGCGACGGGAGTTTGAGCGCCGCTGCCCGGCGGTATGCGCTGGCGGAGGAACCGTTTCTGGATGATCCGGAATATCTGCAGTGCACCCGGCTGGTGCTGCGGGAACTGGCGTTCGTGCTGGAAACAGACGGGGCGGCGTCCGCCCGCCAGTCTGGCGGGGTCAAGGAGGGCCGCAGGCCCCCGCGCCTGGGCGCGGCTTGTCCTTGAGGCTGTCAGGCTGGCCTTACACTTGGGAAGGCGTCTTGAGGAAGCAGGATGCGCCCTCAAGCGCTTCTCAGCAAAACACCCTTTCCACCATATGCTGCGCATTTCCCGGCCGGCTGCTTGCACGTTCCAGTGGCTGCCAAGCGGCAGCGCCGCGCGCCTGCGGCGCGCGGCGCGGGTCGTTTCGGGTACAGCCCGAAGCGAAAAACCTCACCTCCGGCCGGCCCCAAGTCGCCGGAAATGCAGTTGAGCGCCCCCAGGCCATCTGTTGCTTGAGCCGCGCCTGACCGGACTCATTCAATTCAAAAATATGCCTCATCACGGGTTTGCGTTTGCTGCAAACCACCTTAGATGGGTAGTCTGAGCGGAGAAAGGACGTTGACCCATGGCAAAAACACAGCAAGCCGTTACGCCAGTGGATCCCGTATGGGACCGCATCACCCGCGAAGCTGAGGAGGCCGTTGCCACCCAGCCGCTGATGGGCGGGCTGATTCACGCCTGTATCTTGCACCACAAGTCGCTGCAGAAGGCGCTGTCCTACCGGATTTCCGCGAAGCTTTCGTCCAACGAAATGTCGATGGTGATCCTGCGCGAGATTGTTGACGACGCCTATGCCGGCTGCCCGGAACTGGTGGAAGCCGCGCGTGCCGACCTGATGGCGATAAACGAGCGCGACCCGGCCAGCCACCGGCTGCTGCAGCCGATCCTGTACTTCAAGGGGTTTCAGGCGGTGCAGGCCTACCGGGTCAGCCACTACCTGTGGGACCAGGGGCAGAAGGATCTGGCCTATTTCTTCCAGATGCGCACCTCGGAGATTTTCGGGATCGACATCCACCCGGGCGCCTGCCTGGGCAAAGGGATCATGATCGACCATGCCCATTCCATCGTGATCGGTGAAACCGCGGTGGTCGGCGACAATGTGTCGATGCTGCATTCGGTGACGCTGGGCGGCACCGGCAAGGAAGAGCAGGACCGCCATCCGAAGATCGGCGACGGGGTGCTGATCGGCGCGGGCGCCAAGGTTCTGGGCAACATCAAGGTCGGCCATTGCAGCCGCATTGCGGCCGGGTCCGTGGTGCTGTCAGAGGTTCCGCCCTGCACCACGGTCGCGGGCGTGCCTGCGAAGATCGTTGGCGAAGCGGGCTGTGATCAGCCGTCGATCAATATGGACCAGGTGGTGCCGGCCGGGTCTCCCTCAGCCAAGTGAGGCGCCGGGCCGCGGGCCTGGGACTTTGAGTATTTTGGGAAAGATGAAAGGGGCGGGTTCCGCCCCTTTTTACTGTCTGGATGTGCGGCGAATTTTGTTTTGAGGGAAGGGGTTGCGGGCGGAAGTTCATCTTCTGCGCTCAGGCTGAACGGCTTTTGGTTCCGCAATTTCCGGGTTCCGGCGGAGGCTGGTCTTAATCGCCGTCTGCGGGCGCCGGCTGGCTTGAACCCGGCCGTGCCGGGGCGCATATTGCCTTGCAACACGATAGTTTTCGGCAGTTTCGATTTGGGGGACAGATCTTGATTTACACAACAGAAGGCTGCGGGCGGCTGTTTGGTTCGATCCTGGAGACGGTGGGCAATACGCCTGCGATCCGGCTGAACAATATCGCGCCGGCCCATGTCACCATGTATGTGAAGTTCGAGGCGTTCAACCCGGCGGGATCGGTGAAGGACCGGCTGGCGCTGAACATCATCGAAGCGGCGGAGCGCGAGGGGCGCTTGAGCCCGGGCCAGACCGTGGTGGAGGCCACCAGCGGCAATACCGGCATCGGCCTGGCGATGGTCTGCGCCGCCAAGGGCTATCCGCTGGTCATTACCATGCACGACGGGTTCTCGGTCGAGCGGCGGCGGCTGATGCGGATGCTGGGCGCCAAGGTGGTGCTGACCCGCAAGGAGGACAAGGCGGTTGGCATGGTGGTGAAGGCCAAGGAGCTGGCAGAGGCCAACGGCTGGTTCCTGGCGCATCAGTTTGAGACCAAGGACAACGCCGATATTCACGAGGCCACCACCGCGCGGGAGATCCTGGGAGATTTCGAGGGTGAACGGCTGGATCACGTGGTGCTGGGCTATGGCACCGGCGGCACGGTGTCCGGCCTGGGCCGGGTGCTGAAGGGCGCGCGGCCGGATCTGAAGATTACTCTCAGCGAGCCGTCGAATGCGGCGCTGGTTCAGTCCGGCGAGGCGCAGGCGCGCAACGGTGAGGGTGAGCCTGCGGCGACCCATCCGGCCTTCAATCCGCACCCGATCCAGGGCTGGACCCCGGATTTCATCCCGCTGGTACTGCAGGAGGCGCTAGACGAGGGGCATTTCGATGCGCTGGAACCGGTGAGCGGCGAGGACAGCATCAAGTGGTCCCGGCGGCTGGCGGCGGAGGAAGGCATCCTTGCCGGAATTTCCAGCGGCGGCAGCCTGGCTGCGACAATGAAGGTGGCTGAGAGCGCGCCGGAAGGTTCTGTGCTGCTGGCGGTGCTGCCAGATACCGGCGAGCGCTATCTGTCGACGCCGCTGTTCGAGGATATTCCGGCGGAGATGGATGCGGCGGAGCAGGCGCTGTCGGCCTCGACCCCCGGCTATCAGTACTGACCGGCGCGCCGCCGCTGGCGGGGTGCTGGCGGCGGCTGTGGCGCAGATGAGTATTTTGGGAAAGATGAAGGAAACGGTTGCGCTGCCTTATTGAACGGCGCTGGATATCGCCGCTGCCTGGGTCGCGGCGGCCTTTGGCCTGATCCCGCGCCGGGTGCGGAACGTAAAGGAAAAGCCCCGGGTGTCGCCGGGGCTTTATTCATTTCTCCAATGCTGCAAGCTCTTAGGCCAGCATCACCATCGGGTTTTCCAGGTTGTCGACGATCGCCTTCAAGAGGTCCGCGCCGAGGGCGCCGTCGATGACGCGGTGGTCGACCGACATGGTGACGCTCATCACGGTGGCGACCTTCAATTCGCCGTCCGAACCCACAACCGGTTTCTTGACGCCGGAGCCGACCGCCAGGATGCCCGCGTGCGGCGGGTTCACGATGGCGTCGAAATTGTCGATGCCGAACATGCCGAGGTTGGAAATCGCGAAGCTGCCGCCCTGGTATTCATGCGGCGCCAGCTTGCGCTCGCGGGCGCGGGAGGCGAGGTCTTTCATCTCTGCCGACAGCGCGGAGAGCGATTTGGTGTCGCTGTCCTGCAGCACAGGGGTGAACAGACCGCCCTCGATGGCGACGGCAACCGCCACGTCGGAGGCTTTCATCTGCAAGACCCGGTCGCCGGCCCAGACCGCGTTGGCGTCTGGCACGGCCTGCAGCGCCAGCGCCACCGCCTTGATGATGAAATCGTTGACCGAGAGCTTCACGCCGCGGCCCTCGAGCTGCTTGTTGAGCTGGGCGCGGAATGCCAGCAGCGCGTCGAGCTGGATATCGCGGCGCAGGTAGAAATGCGGGATGGTCTGCTTGGCCTCGGTCAGGCGGGCGGCGATGGTCTTGCGCATGCCGTCCAGCTTGACCTCCTCATAGTCGCGGCCCTCGTACATGCGGGCAACCATGTCGGCGGAGGGGGCGGCCGGGGCTGCTGCGGCAGCGGGGGCTGCTGCGGCGGGGCCAGTGTCGGTGCCGCCTGCCTTAGCCGCTGCGGCGGCCTGCGGCTTGGCGTCCATGACGTCGGCCTTGACGATGCGGCCCTTGGGGCCGGAACCGGTGATCTGGCTCAGGTCCAGACCCTTGTCGGCGGCGATGCGGCGCGCCAAGGGCGAGGCGAAGATGCGGCTGCCGTCGGCGCCCTGCGGCGCGGCGGGGGCGGCTTTGGCCTCTTCCTTGGGCGCGGCTGCGGGGGCTTCAGCTTTGGCCGCAGGGGATTCTTCCTTGGCCGGTTCAGCAGAGCCGCCGCTGGAGGACTGGATGTCGTCGGCGCTTTCGCCGTCTTCCAGCAGCACCGCGATGGGGGTGTTGACCTTCACGCCCTCGGAGCCTTCGGCGATCAGGATCTTGCCGACCACGCCTTCGTCCACGGCTTCAAATTCCATGGTGGCCTTGTCGGTTTCGATCTCGGCGATCAGGTCGCCGGAGGAGACGGTGTCGCCCTCCTTGACCAGCCATTTGGCAAGGGTGCCTTCCTCCATGGTGGGAGAAAGCGCGGGCATCAGGATTTCGGTGGGCATGTCAGCGCTCCTCAATCAGAACAATTTGGTCATAGGGCGCCCTGGGGCGCCGGGTGCCGCGGGCCAGTTGGGTAATCGCGGCTTCGATCTTGTCTTTCTTCTCCGCCATCCAGACGTAGGCTTCCTGATGGGAGGGCCGCGAGCCGATCAGCCGTGTGTCTGCTGCCAGCCGTTCGGGAACCAGTGCGGTGACTGTGCGCCCGTCGACGGTCAGCGTGACGCGGTAGCATTCGGTTTCGGGATCGCGGCCCCTGATGTCCATCTTCGTCCTTAGCGGTAGGTCACTTGCTTGACGGCCTCGACCACCTCGTCCGTGGTGATCAGCGCGTGGCGTTCCAGGTTGGCGGCATAGGGCATGGGCACGTCCTTGCCGGTGCAGGTCACAACCGGGGCGTCGAGATAATCGAACGCCTGCTGCATCACCTCGGAGGCAATGTAGCTGCCGACGGAGCCCTGCGGCCAGCCTTCCTCGACGGTGACCAGGCGGTTGGTCTTCTGGACAGAGGCGATCACCGTGGGCAGGTCCATGGGCCTGAGCGTCCGCAGGTCGATGACCTCGGCTGAGATGCCGTCCTCAGCCAGCTTGTCAGCTGCTTCCAGCGCGTATTTCATGCCGATGCCGAAGGAGACGATGGTGGCGTCCGAGCCTTCGCGCCAGATCCGGGCCTTGCCGAAGGGCACGGTGAAATCGTCCAGTTTCGGCACGTCGAAGCTTTGGCCATAGAGGATTTCATTCTCCAGGAAGATCACCGGGTTGTTGTCGCGGATCGCGGTCTTCATCAGGCCCTTGGCGTCGGCGGCGGAATAGGGCATCACCACCTTCAGACCCGGGATCTGCATGTACCAGGCAGCATAGTCCTGGGAGTGCTGGGCGCCAACACGGGCAGCAGCGCCGTTGGGGCCGCGGAACACCATCGGGGCGCCCATCTGGCCGCCGGACATATAGAGCGTCTTGGCTGCAGAGTTGATGATATGGTCAATCGCCTGCATGGCGAAGTTGAAGGTCATGAACTCGACAATCGGGCGCAGGCCGCCGAAGGCCGCGCCGGTGGCGATGCCGGCAAAGCCGTGTTCGGTGATCGGGGTGTCGATCACGCGCTTGGAGCCGAATTCATCCAGCAGGCCCTGGGAGACCTTGTAGGCGCCCTGGTACTCGGCGACTTCCTCGCCCATCAGGAACACGTCTTCGTCGCGGCGCATTTCCTCTGCCATGGCGTCGCGCAGCGCTTCGCGCACGGTGGTCTGGACCATTTCGGTGCCTTCCGGGTAATCCGGCTCCAGCACGCGACTTTCGACCGGTGCAGGCGCGGCAGCAGCAGCAGCGGGGGCTGCGGGTGCCTCAGCTGCGGGTGCCGGGGCTTCAGCCGCGGGGGCAGGGGCGGCGGAGGCGTCGTAGGTTTCGCCGTCTTCGACCAGCACCGCGATGGGGGTGTTGACCTTGACGCCTTCGGTGCCTTCACCGATCAGGATCTTGCCGACGGTGCCTTCGTCGACGGCTTCGAACTCCATCGTCGCCTTGTCGGTTTCGATCTCGGCGAGGATATCGCCGGAGTTTACGGTATCGCCTTCCTTGACCAGCCATTTGGCCAGGGTGCCTTCCTCCATGGTCGGCGACAGGGCGGGCATCAGAATTTCAGTTGCCATGTCTTGTTCTTCCCTCTCAGGCGTAGATGTCGGTCCAGAGTTCGTCCAGGGCGGGCTCGGGGCTCTCCTTGGCGAAGTCTGCGGATTTGTTGACGATCTCCTTGATCTCCTTGTCGATCGCCTTGAGATCCTCTTCGGTGGCGTGCTTGCCGGTCAGCAGCATCTCGCGGACCTGCTCGATCGGGTCGCGCTCCTCGCGCATTTTCTGGACCTCTTCGCGGGTGCGGTACTTGGCCGGGTCCGACATCGAGTGGCCGCGGTAGCGGTAGGTCTTCACTTCGAGGATGTAGGGGCCGTCGCCGCTGCGGCAGTGGGCCACGGCGCGCTCGCCCGCTTCCTTCACCGACAGCACGTTCATGCCGTCCACCGCCTCGCCCGGGATGCCGAAGGCCTTGCCGCGTTCCCAGATCTCGGCGCTGGAGGTGGAGCGCTGCTGGGCGGTGCCCATGGCGTACTGGTTGTTCTCAATGACGAAAATCACCGGCAGTTTCCACAGGGCGGCCATGTTGAAGGTCTCGTAGACCTGGCCCTGGTTGGCGGCGCCATCGCCGAAATAGGTAAAGGTGACGCGGCCGTTGCCCTTGTATTTATCGGCAAAGGCGAGGCCCGCACCCAGCGGCACCTGGGCGCCGACGATGCCGTGGCCGCCGTAGAAATGCTTCTCCTTGGAAAACATATGCATGGAGCCGCCCTTGCCCTTGGAGTAGCCGCCCTCGCGCCCGGTCAGTTCGGCCATAACGCCGTCCGGGTCCATCCCGCAGGCCAGCATATGGCCGTGGTCGCGGTAGGAGGTGATCCGCTTGTCGCCTTCCTCGGCGGCGGCCTCCAGGCCCACAACAACCGCTTCCTGGCCGATATAGAGGTGGCAGAAGCCGCCAATCAGGCCCATGCCGTAAAGCTGGCCCGACTTCTCCTCGAATCGGCGGATCAGCAGCATCTCGCGGTAGTGTTTGGTCAGTTCTTCGGCAGAAACGTTTGGTTTCTTTGCGCTTTTTCTAGCGGCCATGGTGGTCAGCTCCCCCTGAAGGCTAGATAGTTTAGTGTTAAACAAATTCATAACCGGTTTTGACCCGGCTGGATAGTGTTATTCTGCCGCGGGGTTTCCGCCGCGTAAAATTCCGCTCAGGCAGCGCAAAAATGCCACGCTTGGGGGCTGCGGCACGGGCGGTGGCGTTCAGGAAGTTGAAAAATTCCGGCCAGGAAAATTGCAAATATTCCTAACCGTTTTCCTTGCAGGAGAACGGTTTCGCTGGGGCGGGTCAGGGAAAGATCAGCGGATCACGATCTCGTCCGCGCGGACGAGACCGAGAACCGAGCGCGCCTGCTCGTCAAGGAGGTCGAGGTCGAGGTAGTCGTCGGACAGGCGCTGTGTCAGGTTCTCCATCTCGCCGATTTGAGATTGGAGACGGCCGAGATCCAGCCGCAGTTCTTCCGCTTCGGCCTGGATCTCGACCCTCCGGAACAGACCGAAGTCGCCCTGCACCGCCGCAAAGGTGAAATACGCGCTGAGCGCGAAGGCGATAGCAAAGAAGGCGATGGCGCCGAGGGAGGGCCGGTTGCTTCGGGTCACGTTTGGAGTGCCTGTATGATACTGCTCAAGTTTTTGATTTTGCGCCGTTTCCCGGCGTCTAAAGTGACTATGCCACAACCGAATCGGCTTGTGAATCCCAAAACTGTCCACAGGGTGCATTTTTTGCGGCGCCGGACTAGTTGCGGACTTTTTCCGGTCACAAGATCACCTCTTGCAGTGCCTTGGGGTGGGACGTGATCTGTTCATAGCCGTCTTCGGTGATGATGAAACTGTCGCCGACCTGGGCGCGGAATGTATCGGTGGAGACCGAGCCGTCGACAGCAAAGACCATGCCGGGCTTCAGCACGGTTTCGTCGCCGGTGACCAGCTGCGGGCTTTCGAGGAAGCTGAAGCCGGTGGCGCGGCCGCAGCGGAACGGATAGCTGAAGCCTGCGTCCTGGATCACCTCGGCATAGGCGCGGTGAACCTCCTGCGCTTCAATACCGGGGCCAAGCACCTCCAGCGCCGCCTGCTGGCTGGCCACCGCCACCTCATAGATGCGGGCCTGTTCCGGGTCCGCCTCACCAATCCAGAAGGTGCGGTCGAAGCCCAGCTTGAAGCGGTGGAAATTGGTCATGCCGCAGAAGCACAGGAACACCGGCTCGCCGTGCTGCATGATGCGGGTGGAGGCGCGGTGGTGGGTCTTGGTGATGTCCCGGCCTGAGGCCATGATCTGCAGGAAATGGGTGCTGGGCGACATGTTGGCATCGCTGTAGTGGGTGCTGAGCAGTTCCGCCGCGGTGCGGGTGCCGGCCTGGGAGGTGGCGATGGCGACCTCGTATTCCGGCACTCCGGCGGCAATGGCGCCGCGGCCTGCGGACATCATGGCGCCGGCCACCTGGCCAGCGTGCCGGGCCAGTTGCAGCTCCTCCGCCGATTTGATCATCCTGAGGTCGGAGAGCGCCGGGGTGATGCTGGCGATTTCAGTGCTGCCCGCGAGTTCATCGACACAAGCGCGCACCATTGGCGGCATGTGGTCCGGCTCGATGGCGATGCGGCTAGCACCTGCCAAGGCGTCTGGCAGTTCGGCGCGCCACTCGGCGCCGTCGCCGTCGTTCCAGGCAGCGATGCGGTCCACTTGGGCGGCCTCCTCGGCCATCACCACGTCGATCACCGGGGTGATCAGCAGGGAAGGGCCGTCGCAGGGAACCACCAGGATGGTGGGGCGGCCAAACTCCATATGCAGGTAGTCGTAGTAGCCGGTCAGGTAATAGACATTGTCGTCGTCGGTGATCAGGGCCACGCCGATTTCGGCCTCTGCCATCTTCTGCCGCAGGCGGGTCATGCGCTCCTGAAACATCCCTGTGCCTCCTTGTTCCGGATATCTGCGGAAGACGCTAGGGGCAGGCAGTGACTCGCGGCAAAGGCTTTATTGTCCCGTGACAAAGAAAACGCCCCGGCGGGAAGGCCGGGGCGCGGTCATGCCGAGTGCGGGTTAGACTTACTGTTCCAGCGCCGCAACGCCAGGGAGCTCTTTGCCTTCCATCCATTCCAGGAAGGCGCCGCCGGCGGTGGAGATATAGCTGAAATCGCCCGCAGCACCTGAAGCGTTCAGCGCGGCCACGGTGTCACCGCCGCCTGCGACCGAAATCAGCTGGCCGGCGCGGGTCAGGGCGGCGGCCTTGAGCGCGGCGGCGTTGGTGGCGGTGTCGAAGGGCTCCAGCTCAAAGGCGCCCAAGGGGCCGTTCCAGATCAGCGTCTTACTGTTCTCGAACACTTCGTTGATGCGGGCCAGGCTGTCGGGGCCTGCGTCCAGGATCATGCCGTCCTCGGGGCATTGATCGGCGGGCAGGGTTTCATGATCGGCGTGGGCTTCGAATTTCTTGGCGACCACGATGTCGGAGGGCAGGATGATCTCGCAGCCTGCGGCCTCGGCTTTGGCGAGGATCTCTGCTGCGGTGTCCTTCATGATGCGTTCGGCCAGCGAGATGCCGACCGGCAGGCCCTTGGCGACCAGGAAGGTGTTGGCCATGCCGCCGCCGATTACCAGGTGGTCAACTTTCTCGATCAGGTTGCCCAGCAGCTCCAGCTTGGTGGAGACTTTGGCGCCGCCAACCACGGCAGTCACCGGGCGCTGCGGCTGGCCCAGGGCGCTTTCCAGAGCTTCCAGTTCGGCCTGCATCAGGCGGCCGGCACAGGCGGGCAGCAGGCGCGCAATGGCCTCGGTCGAGGAATGCGCCCGGTGGGCAGCGGAAAAGGCGTCGTTGCAGTAGACCTCGCCCAGGCGCGCCATGCCAGCGGCCAGATCCGGGTCATTCTTGGTTTCGGCAGCGTGGAAGCGGGTGTTTTCCAAGAGCAGGACTTCGCCCGGCTGCAGCGCATCTGCGGCGGCCTCAGCCCCGGCGCCGACGCAATCGGCGGCAAACAGGACCTTGGTTTCAAAGGCGCGTTCCAGCGTCGGCACCAGCTGATTGAGCGACAGGTTCTCGCGGCGCTCGCCGCCGGGACGGCCGAAGTGCGCGAGCAGGATCGGCTTGCCGCCGGCCGCCAGAATATCGCGCACGGTGGGGGCGATGCGGCGGATGCGGGTGGAGTTGGTCACCACACCGTCGACGATCGGCACGTTGATATCCACGCGCACCAGCACGCGCTTGCCGTTCAGATCCATGTCGTCGAGTGTTTTCCAGCCCATCTTGAGAGCCCCCTTATGGTGAAAATGCAGTCAAATCCGGGCGCTGTTTCGGGGGTTTTTGCGTATCAGTCAATGCTCCCTTGGCATTTGGTGGCGCTACCCTTAACTATCGTTGCAAATTTCGACGACAGGAGGGCCAGATGGCCGAGATTAAAGATCCCGAAAACACCGTCATCATCGAGCTGAAGGACGGCAATGTTGTTATCGAGCTGCTGCCTGACGTGGCGCCGAAGCACAGCGAGCGGATGAAGGAACTGGCCCGTGCCGGTGAGTATGACAACGTGTGCTTCCACCGGGTGATCGACGGCTTCATGGCGCAGACCGGCGACGTGGCCAACGGCGACATGGAAGACGGGTTCAACATCCGCATGGCGGGCACTGGCGGCTCCAGCCTGCCGAACCTGCCGGCCGAGTTCTCCAAGCTGCCGCATGACCGCGGCACCCTGGGTGCGGCACGCTCCGCCAACCCGGACAGCGCCAACTCGCAGTTCTTTATCAACTTCAAGGACAACCACTTCCTGAACGGCCAGTACACCGTTTACGGCCGTGTCATCGAAGGCATGGAGCATGTGGACGCGATCACCCGCGGCGAGCCGCCTGCGAACCCGGACCGGATGATCTCTGTCAAGGTAGCTGCGGATGCGTAAGGCGCTGAGCCTGGTGGCCCTGCTGGCAGCAGGGCCTGCTTTCGCCTCCGGCCTGGAAATCCAGGTTGCGGGAGAAGCAATCGGCACCATCAAGATCGACCTGTTCGAGGACGTGGCGCCGGCGCATGTGGCACAAATCACCGCGCTGGCCGGTGAAGGCCAGTATGACGGGGTGGTGTTTCACCGGGTGATCGAGGGCTTCATGGCGCAGACCGGCGACGTGCAGTTCGGCAAGGCTGGCGGCGACATGCGCCGGGCCGGGCAGGGCGGCTCTGACCGTCCCGATCTGCCTGCCGAGTTCTCGGACATCACCTATGGCCGCGGTGTTGTGGGCATGGCCCGGGCGCAGGACCCGAACAGCGCCAACTCGCAGTTCTTCATCATGTTTGAGCCGGGTCCGTTCCTGGACGGCCAGTATACGGTTGTCGGTCAGGTGACCGAAGGCATGGATGTGGTTGATGCGATCAAGCGCGGCGCAGGCCCCAATGGCGCGGTGGTCGGCCAGCCCGACACCATGACCAAGGTGACTGTGACAGAATAAACGGTCCGGCAGACGGATCGCAGAGGCTCGCTCCCGGTTTCCGGTGGCGGGCCTTTGCCGTTTCAGCCACGGCTTGCGCCAGTCCTCTGACATGACGTCACAAGCCCGTGTTTCCCGCTGTTCAGCAGGCTGTGCTCTTCCGTACCCTGGGGTCAGCGGAGAACCAGGTATGTTGAAACGCGTGTTGATGAGTGCCGCTGTATTGCTGCCCTGGATGGCGCAGGCCGAACCGGGACAGTGGCAGCGGGAATGGCCAAGGACGGATTTTAGCCGGACCAGCATTCCGGACTGGGGGCAGATCCGCTCAGGCGGGGTACCCAAGGACGGTATTCCGGCGCTTGATGCGCCTCAGTTCGTGGAGGCGGCGAAGGACCGCCGGATCAAGCCCCGCGAGCCGGTGATCGCGCTGGAGTTAGAGGGCGCCCGGCCGCGGGCCTATCCACTGCGGTATCTGACCTGGCATGAGATCGTGAACGATGTGGTGGCGGGGGTGCCGGTTGCGGTGACCTATTGCCCGCTCTGCAATTCGGCGATGACATTTGACCGGCGCACCCGGGCGGGGGTGCTGAGTTTCGGGGTCAGCGGCAAGCTGCGGTTCTCTGACATGGTGATGTATGACCGCGAGACCCAAAGCTGGTGGCAGCAGGCCCTGGGCACCGGCATTGCCGGTGAAATGAGCGGCCAGAAACTGGCGAGCCTGCCATCCTGGGTGGAAAGCTGGGAAGCGTTCACCGCGCGCAACCCGGACGGGCTGGTGATGGCGCAGCCGGGGTTCAACCGCCGCTATGGGCAGAACCCTTATGTGAATTACGACAGCTCAGACTGGCCGTTTCTGTATGACGGCACGCCGCCGCCGCACGGGCTGGCGCCGCTGGACCGGGTGGTGCGGGCCGGCAGCCGGGCCTGGCCGCTGGCACGGCTGGCGGCAGCGGGTGAAATCCGCGAGGCCGGGCTGGTGCTGAGCTGGCGGGAAGGGCAGGCCTCGGCGCTGGATACGGCCAGCCTGGCCGCCGGGCGCGACATCGGATCGGTGCGGGTGCGCGACAGCAGCGGTCTGGACGTGCCGCATGACGTGATGTTCGCCTTTGCCTTTCATGCCTTCTGGCCCAAGGGGCAGTGGATGCTGCAATGACAAAGGCGCTTCCCGCGGCGCGCCTTTGCAACTGGCCGCAGGCCCCTGGTTCAGAACAGGAAGTTGTCCGTGTCCTGCAGGTCCGGCAAACTGATATTCTGAACAAGAATGCTGGCCTCTTCAAAAGAGATAAGCACATCACTGTCCAGCTGTTCGAAGCTGAGCTGGTCGATGGATGACAGGTCACGGCGGATGCGGATCAGGTCTGTTCCGGCAGAGAAATCAGTGATGGTATCGTTGCCGAACGTCTTGCGGAAAAGAAATATGTCCTTTCCGGAACCGCCTGTCAGCCTGTCGTTGTCCAAGCCGCCATTCAGGCTGTCATTTCCAGCCCCGCCGCGCAGCAGATCCCCTTGCCAGGAGCCCTTGAGCGTGTCGTTTCCATTTCCACCAACCAGAGTGTCGTTGCCAGAGTGGCCACGCAGCCAGTCATCACCCTTGTTCCCGTTCAGAACATCTTCGCCCCAATTGCCATGAAGCCGGTCGTCATCGTCACCGCCGGACAGAGTGTCGTCGCGCAGCCCGCCGAAAAGCCGGTCGTCGCCGGTATTTCCAAGCAACTGGTCGCTGCCTCTGGAGCCGAACAGAACGTCGTCCCCGGCGCCGCCGTCCAAGGTATCGCGGCCGCGAAAGCCAAGAATTGTATCCGCCCCATAGAGGCCCGCCATTTGATCATGCGAGGTTGAGCCATGCATGAGATCGCGCAGTTCTCCGGGCATGGAGTCTCCAGACACAGCACCGTCAGATTTTTGCACGTTTGTGACGGGAATTGTCCAGTCTTGGAATTGGATGAATTCAATTTCTTGAAAAGTAATTTCATGCCTGCTGGTTTCCAGCGCCGCAGAGCCATAAAAAATGAAAATACTGGACTCATTAAAATCGGCATTGATGATCAGCGTGTCGACCCCGTCTCCGCCTTCAATATTCTGGTCTCCTGTCCCCGGATCAATAGTGTCATCGCCAGCACCCGCCAGCCAATGCGCATCTTCGCCGCCGGTGTTTCTGACAAAGTCGTTTCCACTTAAACCGTTGAGCAAAAGGCTCTCAGTGAAGTCGCGGAGGTAGTCGCCGCTGGACGAGAAAGGAAGGTTCAGATCTGTCGCCGTCAACGCAAGACTATCGTCGAGGGAGAAGGTGAAAGTGGATACTACTCCGCTGTCGTAGTCTCCAGAATAAAGAAAATTTCCCTCAAGGGTGATTACAAATGCTTTTTCCGGATCGAGCCGTTGAGGGTTTTTGTAATTTCCTGTGATGACGATTGCGTCATGCGATTTGGAAAGGATTTTTGTGTTGCTGAAAGCTTTCCCCGTGGGGTGGTAAATCCAGCCGTCACCCGATGGTTTTGCCGAAAATGAACTGGGTACAATTCTGGCATCGTGGACAATAAAGTTCCCCATTTTATTTTCCTGTATTTTGAAGTTGAAAGTGCTGCTTGAAAATTAGAGGTGCATGATGCGTCTGAAGCGGCTTACACTTGCAGATTGCAATGTTGGATTAGTGAACGCCTCATAAGGTTTGTCAAGGCTTGATGCCGTCAGGGGAGCGGTTACAGCATCAAAGCCGACGGGCAGTTTAAAGGGAGTTTGGGATTTTAAGAGGAATTCGCCGGTTGAGGCGCGTAAAACCGCAACGTAAAAGCTGCGGTCTTGTTCCGCTGCTGCAATGAAAAAAGGCGCGCCGCAGGGCGCGCCTTGGAACCGGTGGCCGGGCAGGGGTCAGAACAGGAAGTTGTCGGCGTCCTGCAGCTGCGCCACGGTGATGTCTTCCACCAGGATGGTGACATTTGCAAAAGAGACCAGGACATCATCGCCCTGGCTTTCGAACTCCAGCTGTGCCAGCCGGTTGGCGCCGCGGCCGATCTGGATGTGATCCTCGCCTGCGGTGAAATCGGTGATCGTGTCGTTGCCGTGGCCCTTGTGGAAGACAAAGATGTCGGCCTGGCTGCCGCCGGTCAGCTGATCATTGCCTTTGTGGCCCAGCAGGGTGTCGCGGCCGGAGCCGCCGGACAGCGTGTCGCTGCCACTGCCGCCGAACAGCTGGTCATTGCCGGAGTTGCCTTCCAGGCGGTCCTTGCCGGACCCGCCCTTGAGCGTGTCATTGCCGCCTTCGCCCAGCAGCTGGTCGCCGTGGCGGCCGCCGTCGAGGCTGTCATCGCCGAAGCCGCCGAACAGGCGGTCGCGGGCAGCACCGCCCAGCAAAGCGTCGTTGCCGTCGCCGCCCTTGAGGGTATCCCGGCCGCCGCCGCCCAGGATCCGGTCATCGCCCTCTTCGCCCAGCAGCAGATCCCTGCCGGAGTGGCCGGAGATCGTGTCGCCGCCGCGGCCGCCAAGGATCAGGTCGCTGGAAGGGGAAGAGGAGTTGCCGGACAGGCTGTTGCTGAGGGAGGAGCCGGCCTGCAAGGCGAAGGTGCGGTCAGAGAATTCCAGCTGTTCGATGGAGGAAATCCGGTCGCGGCCATCGGCGGAGCTGATGGTCACGCTGCCAAAGCTGGAAGACAGCTCTGCATCGGCGAAACGGTCGCTGATGATCAGCCGGTCGGTGCCGGTGCCGCCGTTAACCGTGTCATCGCCGGTGCCCAGCGAGATGGTGTCATCGCCGCCATAGGCCTGCCACAGCTGGCCCTGCGACATGTTGGAAGTGATCGTGTCGCTGCTGGCGAGAATACGGGCTTCTGCCTGTGCACCGGACAGGGTGGAGAAGGTAAAGAGGTTCATCGAGAACCCGGTCAGGGACATCACCGATGTGCCGTGCGAGGTGATGTTGATCCCGGTTATGGTCCAGGAAAAGCGGGACGCCGAGGAAAAATCCCCGGTGAGGTTGAAGCCGGCGCCGTTGGTGCCGGTGAACACGATCAGGCTGGAGGTTTGCGTGGTGATCTGCGCATTTGCGAAGTCCGGGGAGTTCAGGTCCGCCAGGGACCAGCTTCCGTTCAGATCGTTTACGGTAATTGTCGCCATTCCGTGAATTCCTGTTTTGATCAACACGCTGGCGGGGCTGCCGCGTCTTTAACGGTTCATTAGCGTTGTCAACTCCTACTTGCAAGGTAAGGAAAGTAGGAAGCTAATACGCGATCCGGATGGCGCGGTGCCTGCCTGGGACCCGGTTGGCCAGGCCGGCAGCCTAGCACGCTGCGTGTCCTTCCCGCCCGCCGGCCGCTGGCCGGTGGATGGGAAAGGGAAATGGCGCGCCGCGGGGCGCGCCAGGCCAGCGGGCTGGTGGCAGTTTCAGAACAAGAAGTTGTCCGCGTCCTGGAGCTGCTCCACGGTGATGTTCTCAACCAGGATGGTCACATTTGCAAAGGAGACCAGAACGTCTTCGCCCTGTTGTTCGAATTCCAGCTGTTCCAGGCCAGAGGCGCCGCGGCCGATGCCGATCTGGTCAAGGCCTGCAGTGAAGTCGGTGATCGTGTCGTTGCCATGATCTTTAAGGAAGACAAACACGTCCGCATGGGCGCCGCCGGTCAGCACGTCGTCGCCTTGATTGCCGAGCAGCAGATCTTTGCCTGCGCCGCCGGACAGCGTGTCGTTGCCGTCGCCGCCGTTCAGCGTGTCGGCGCCCTTGCCGCCCTTCACCACATCGGTGCCGCTTCCGCCGGACAGGCTGTCATCGCCGCCGCCGCCCTGCAGGCGGTCCTGGCCGGCGCCTCCTTCCAGCGTGTCCTTTCCAGCATCGCCGCGCAGCTTGTCGCCGCCCTTGCCGCCGCTGAGGCTGTCGCGGCCGCTGCCGCCGATCAGAAGGTCGCCTGAGGCGCCGCCGTCCAGCGTGTCGTCGCCTGCGGCGCCGTAGAGCGTGTCCCGTCCGGTAAGCCCCAGCAGATTGTCGGCGGCACCGGAGCCGGCCATCACGTCCCGGTTTTCCTCTGCGTAGGTATCGCCTTCGGTTTCTGCCGCGTCCGCCTTGGCTTTGGTGACGGCAATTGTCCGGTCGTTGAATTGAAGGAATTCCACAGATTTGAAACTGTCCCGGCCGCCTGCATGTTTGACCCCGAGACTGCCCTCCCAGGCCCCTGTTTTGGCGTCCGCCAAATCAGAATTAATAATGAGCGTATCGGTGCCGCGGCCGCCGAGGACGGTGTCATTTCCACGGCCCGGATCAATGGTGTCATTTCCGCGCCCGGCCGCCCAGAGACTGCTGCCTTTGGGGCCTTCTATCAAATCATCGCCTTTCAGCCCGTCTGCGGCAAAACTGGTGAGGAAGGCATTAAGATGGCCGCTTCTGCCGGCCTCATAGGACAAGGCCAGGCCGGTCGCAGTGACGGCATCTGAGCCGTCCTTTTGCAGACTGAACCCTGTAACTGTGCCGCTAACCTGTTTTCTGGACGAGGAAAAACTGCCATCTAAGGTCAGCAGAAAGCTGCCCCCGCCGCTGAGTTCGCCTGCGATAATCACTTGGCTTGCAGTTGTTTCAGAGACCCAGCTGTCAGCGACCATGCTGGTGCCGGTAAGGTCCCAGAAGCTTTCCGGCAGCTGTTTTCCCCAGGCGAATTTGGAATCAAATACAGTGAACTGTGCCATAGTTTTCCCCCCGGTATGGCATTACGCCCGCGTGCTGCGGGTATTTTGGTGTCGAGGAAACCAACTAGAATTGCAGTTTCCGAAGTCGAGAGAAAATGCGGGGGGCGGAATTGCGGACAGGCGGCAGCAGGCTTTGAGAACTGCTTAAACGGGAAAAACAGGCGCGCCGCGGGACGCGCCTGGGAATTTGGCCGGCGGCAGGGTTCAAAACAGGAAGTTGTCCGTGTCCTGAAGCTGCTCCAGGGTGATGTTCTCGACCAGAATGGTCACATCATCGAAGGAGACCAGAACATCACCGCCCTGGGTTTCAAAGCCAAGCTGCTCCAGACTGGACGCGCCGCTGCTGATCTGGATCCGGTCCCGGTTCTCTGTGAAATCGGTGATCGTGTCGTTGCCATCGCCTTGGCTGAACACAAAAACATCTGCTTTGCGGCCGCCTTGCAGAATGTCGTTGCCTGCGCCGCCGAGCAGGCGGTCGCGTCCTGATCCTCCGTCAAGGAAGTCATCGCCGCTGCCGCCTTTGAGACGGTCGCGCCCGCTCTCGCCCAGCAGCCGGTCATTGTGGCCGCCGCCATGCAGCTTGTCGCCGTTTGCGCCGCCAATCAGGGTATCGTTTTGCGCGCCGCCGGAGAGCCGGTCCTTGCCATCGCCGCCAGCCAGCGAATCTGCGCCTGCACCGCCGGACAGTTTGTCGTTTCCACCGCCTGCGAGCAGGGTGTCTTCGCCATTTTTGCCGAACAGCTGATCGTTGCCGTTGCCGGAAGACAAGATGTCATGGCCGACGCCGCCATCGAGGTAATCAATGAAGGCTGCGTCAGACCGCAGATCGCTTTCCAGGCTGTCATTGCCGCTTCCGCCATAAAGGCGCGCTTCGCCGTTTTCGCCGAGCAGGATGTCATCGCCCGCTTCGCCATAGAAGACGTCGGCGCCGCTGCCGCCTTTCAGGGTATCATTGCCATCGCCACCCTGGACTGTGTCATCCTCGCGGGAGCCGATGAAGCTGTCGTTGCCCCCGTAAGTGTGTAGTCTCACGCCTTGGTGCGGATATTGGTCCCATGTGCTGCTTCTCCAGACTTCCTGTACACCTGAAACATCAATCAAGTTGTCTGCTTCTGTCCCGTACAATGTTCCGTAGTTTATTGCGAGAATTTCGATAAATTCTTCTTCCCGCAACACCAGGCTTTCGATGGCGCCTAGCAATGCGCCATTGTTGTATCCAGCCTGAAGCATGTCGGTGCCCTCGCCGCCACGGATCAGAACGTCTCCACCAAAAAAATGATCTGTAACTCGTATGGTATCGTTGCCGTCGCCGCCAAAGACGGTGTCGTCGAAGGCATACCGGTCCTCAAGGAGCGTATAAGGATTGCGATAACCGGTTATGATCAGATCATCGCCGGCGCCGCCGTCGAAATAGTCGGAGCCTTCGCCGCCTTCCAGCGTGTCACTGCCGGCGCCGCCATAGAGGGTATCCTCGTCAAAGCCATTGCCATTGCCGCCGATCAGCCAGTCATTGCCTTCGCCGCCAACCAGGGAATTGTGGCCGTTGTCGCCTGAAAGCGTATCATCGCCGGTGCCGCCAATTAGTGTGTCGTAGCCGCCTCCACCGTAAATTTCATCATCGCCGGCTTGGCCGTGCACCCAGTCTCTTTTTGCCAAGGGCGCATCGGAGAGAGGGACAAATCGATCTTTTCCCTCGGTCAGGTAGACAGGATCCGGCGCCAGGGTTTCATCCGGTTCCGTAATCGGTTCGCCAAGCCCTGCCATATCAGCCTCCTAAATTGCTTGAAAGTATTGGTGAATAGAGGTTTGCGGCAGGGCTGGACGGCGTGGAAGCTGGGAATGTTTATAGGTGGCTTTGGCCGGGGGCGGCGGCGGTTGCTCATAGCGTGAGGCGGGCGGGAGGTATCAGTCCCGTTGCCTAAGGGGCCTTGCCCACGAAAAACGCCGCGGGGAGGCCCGCGGCGCTGCTTGTGTCAGATGCGGGCTGGCAAGCCCGGCGGATCAGCCTTCGGCCTTGTGCGCGGCGGTCGCGGCCTGCACGGCGGCCGAGGGGGCCGGAGCGGCGGCGGGTGCCGGAGCGGCCGGAGCTGCCTTGCGGCCGCCCGGGTTCAGCGGGTCGTCCTGGCGCTGCACGGAGCCTTCGAAATGGGCGCCGGACTCAATGGCGATGGTCTTGTGGATGATGTCGCCCTCAACCCGCGCGGTGGCAGTCAGGCGGACCTTGAGGCCGCGCACGCGGCCGACGATGCGGCCGTTGATGACCACGTCATCGGCGGTGACTTCACCCTTGATGGTGGCGGTTTCGCCGACGGTCAGCAGATGCGCGCGGATGTCGCCTTCGACGGTGCCTTCGACCTGGATGTCGCCAGTGGTCTTGACGTTGCCGGTGATGTGCAGGTCAGAGCTGAGCAGCGACGCAGCGGGTTTGGCCTTGGGCGCGCTGGATTTGTAGTCGCTGGCCGCAGGCGCAGCTGCCGGGGCCGCCGCGGGTGCCGGGGTTGCGTCGGCCTGCTTCGGCCCGGGCTCGTTGATTTTGCTCTTAGAAAACATTTCTCGCAGCCTTGATGTAGATCATGGGGTTTACAGGTTGCCCGTTGACCCTGACCTCGTAATGGAGGTGGGTCCCGGTGGACCGTCCGGAGTTACCCATATCAGCAATGTGATCCCCGCGCGAGACCCTTTGGCCCTTTGTCACGCGGAGTTTCGAGTTATGGGCATATCTGGTTTCGATGCCGAAGGCATGGCGGATGGTGACCAGCCGGCCATAGCCGGATTGCCAGCCGGCGTGGGTGACGACGCCGTCCGCGGTGGCAAAGATATCTGTGCCGGTGCCGCCTGCGAAATCCGATCCCTTATGCAGGCGGCGGCCGCCGGTCTTGGGGTCGCGGCGGTAGCCGAAGCCGGAGGTCTGGCGCACCTGGCCCAGGTTCACCGGCGTGGCAAAGGGCGCCTGCTGCGCCGCCAGCCGGTAGAGGTTCAGCTGGTCCAGCTTGGCCAGGATGGCGTTGGCGCGCAGCGCTTCGGGGCTGGGCTCCTCGCCGCGGGTGGACATCGCCAGCGGTTCCAGCGGGCCGCCCTGGCCGTTGTAGCCGCGGCGCACCTGTTCCAGGATCCGGTCGGGCGGCATTCCTGCGTTGCGGAACATCTTGTCGAGCGGGGTGACGGAAACCGCCACCGCTTCCTCCAGCTGGCGGAAGATCTGGCCGTTGCGCTCATTCATCAGCTGCAGTTCCAGCTCCAGCTCGTCGCGCTGGCCGATCGCGTCGCGGGCGTCGGCCATGATCTGGTCGCGTTCTGCCGCGGTGTCGGTCAGCACGCCTGCCAGCAGATCCATCTGGGCCGAGGCGCTGGCCATGGCGGCATGGGCGGCGTTTTCGTCCTGGGTGTCCTGTTTCAGCTGGGCCAGCGATTTGCGGGCGGTGTCGCGCTGGGTCATGGTATCGCGCAGGGTGGACTGGATCACCTCGATCCCGGTTTCCAGCTCGCGGCGGCGGGTCTCAGAAGCCAGCAGCTCGGATTGCATCATGGAAATCTGGGTCAGCGCCGCGTTGAACCTCTCCTGCGCGGCCAGGGCTTCCTCGGCGCGGGCGTCGCGTTCGGCAGAGATCGCATTCAGGCGTTCGCGGTAGGTTTGCTGGTCGCGTTTGGCGAGTTCGCGGAAGTTGCCGGCGCCAATGCTGTCCATCAGCACAATAGCGGTGGCAACGATGGCCCAGGCCACGAACAGCGTGATGCCGGCCACCGCAACCAGCTGGGTTTCTGAGCGCAGCCGGATAAAGCGCGTGTCGCTGTCGGATTTCAGGAAGACCCGCCGTTCCGGGAAGCGGCGTTCGAGAAAGCTGTGAATTCTGATCGCGAGCCGTGTGCGCAATGTCTGGTCCCTGTTCCATCCCGTCCAGTGCCGGTGCCGCAGGGCGGTGCCGGTGCCTTGGGCGAAGTGAATAGACAGGGCGGGCCATTTGGGCAAGCCTGTTGACCCATCCGCCGCAGATGCGGCGGATGCGGCCCCGGTATAGGCGGAATTCTGCCGAAGATACCGGGGCTTGGGCCGGGGGCTGACTGGGTCAACTGGCGGAGCGTGCAACCAGGCGCAGGACGCAGGCCATGACGATCCCGTAGAGCACATGGCCGGCCAGGGCGACCCAGGCGATTCCGGTGAAGTTCAGAAAGAACGGCAGCCCGGCAATGGCGGTGATGCCGCCAATGGCAAAGAGCCACAGGCCAAAGCCGTAAAGGGCAGAAGGCAGGAGCCAGCCGCCGCGGCCCGTCACCCGGGACCAGGCCGGTTTGAACAGGAACAGCCAGCCTGCCGGGTAGCCGATCAGCCCGACCAGGTAGAAATGCACGAAATAGCCGGCAAAATCGCCGTTGGGCAGGCCGAGGCTGCCCAGCAGGCTGCGTGCCAGCCCATGCGGCGACAGATTGGCAAAGCCCAAGCCGGGGCTGATGAGCTGCCCCCAGAGGTCAAAGGCATTGGTGGCGAAGAACCCGGATATGAACATGAGGCCCAGCGTTTGGGTGTTCAGGGCGGGAAGGGCGCTGCGGCTGGCAGTTGTCATTTGGTTCGGTCTCCTGTGCGGGCTGTGTTGCCGCCGAACATCGGGATGCCAGACGCATCTTCAATCCGCTGTAGCAGGATCTCACCGGCAGGTGATCCGGCCGCCGGGACGTCGTGAGAATTGTTACAGGCCGGCAGCGGCAGGCGCTGCGGCTGCCGCGCTCACCAGCCGGGCAGCGGTTTCACCTGATCTGCCAGCGGCCAGTAGAAATCGGGCGGCAGGCCGGCGTCGGCGCGTTTTTCCTCGTTAAAGGGCGGCTTCAGAGCGCCACGGAAATATTTGCGCACCAGGGCGTGGAACGTCTCTTTGGGGTCCAGGTTGTCCCGGCCGCAAAGGAAGTTGAACCATTTGGAGCCATAAGCGACATGGCTGACTTCCTCGGCATAGATCAGCTCCAGCGCTTCGACGGCCTGGGGGAGGTTTGCTTTGCGGAAAACCTCGATCATGCCGGGGGTCACGTCGAGGCCGCGGGCTTCCAGCACCATTGGCACCACGGCAAGGCGGCCCATCAGGTCGTCTGCCGTGTCCTCTGCGGCGCGCCACATTCCGGCATGTGCGGGAAGGGCGCCATAGTGGCTGCCCAGCGCTTCAAGGCAGTCGCACATCAGGTTGAAATGCTTGGATTCCTCATCTGCAGCCTTAACCCAGTCGTCAAAGAACCCCAGCGGCATCGGCACATGTGAGAAGCGGGCGATGATGTCCCAGTGCAGATCGACGGCATTGAGTTCGATATGGGCCACCGCGTGCAGGAGGGCGAGGCGCCCGGCCTCGGACCCGGGCTTGCGCTTGGGCACGTCGCGCGGGTTCAGGAGTTCGGGTAGCTGGGGGCGTGCCGGGTGCATCGGAGGGGAGGCGGTGCCGGTGGGGATCTGCGGCATCTCGCCCTTGCGGCTGGCGAACCACTCAGCCGCATGCTGGCGCGACAGGGCGGTCTTGGCACGCCCGTCAGCGGTGGTCAGCACCTCTGCGGCGCGTTCGGCAAGCGAAAGGGGCTGATCAGTCATGCGTCTCTCCTGGTGCGGCGGGGCGGCTGGGCCATCGCAGGGGCGGGTTCACCTGATTTCTGCGGCGGAGTCCAGAGCGGAAACCGGAACGCTCCCGCGCCTGCGGGCGATTAGCAGGCTAATCGCCCTGGCAGCCTTGGGCGTGGCAGCGCGCGTTCCGCGCGCTGCGCGCCGCCCGGACGGGCGGCGCCGGGCCCAACAGGGCGGATTGTGCCCGTCAGGGCGCGGGCGGGGCTGGCGGGAGCGCTCCCGCAGTGTTTGAACAGCGCAGACTTCAGAGGGCGCGGACCGCTTCCAGCACTTCCTCGGCGTGGCCGTCGACCTTTACCTTGCGCCAGACGCGGGCGATGCGGCCGTCGGCGCCAATCAGGAAGGTAGAGCGCTCAATGCCCCAGTGTTTCTTGCCGTACATGCTCTTTTCTTTCCACACGCCGTAATCCTCGCAGACGGCGCTGTCCGCATCCGACAGAAGCGGCGTGGTCAGCCCGTATTTTGCGGTGAAATTCTCATGCTTCTTGAGGCTGTCCTTTGAAATCCCGAAAACGTGAGCGCCGGCATCGGCAAATGCCTGCAAAGCCTCTGAAAAGGCGATGGATTCTTTGGTGCAGCCGGGCGTATTATCGCGGGGATAGAAGAACAGCACCACGGGCGCGCCCTTGAGGCTGGACAATGTGACCTCTCCGCCGCCGCCGCGGGGCAGGGTAAAGGAAGGGGCGGGATCTGAAACGTCGAGCATTGGCCTGTCTCCTGTCATCTGCGCAAATCACTGCGCGGCCAACATAACCCATGAGCAGCAAAGGGAAAGCTGAGATCAAACCTGCTGGCGACAATAAGGGGCCAGCCGCCGAGGCGGTGCCTGTCCGCGGCCCGGAGCCGGTTGCGCAGAGCGGCGGCGTAGTCGCGCCGGCGCGGCAGCGGCGCTGGCCCTGGCGGCTGCTGCGCGGCTGCATCTGGCTGCTGGCGCTGCTGTGTTTTCTGGGCGCGGGCGCGGTTTACTTCGGCATCGGCACCCGGCTGGACGCGCCGGAGTGGGTGCGCAGCCGGGTCGAGACGCGGATTGAGCGGCATCTGAACGGGCTGCAGATTGAATTCGGCGCCATCCATGTGGTGGTCAACAAGGGCTGGCGCCCGCGGGTGAGCCTGCAGAACGTGGTGCTGCGCCATCCGGACGGGGCGGTGTTTGCGCAGCTGGCCGATGCCCAAGCAAGCCTGGCGATGCGGCCGCTGCTGCGCGGCCAGGTGCAGCCCAAGCGGATCGCGCTCAGCGGCTTGTTCGCGGCGCTGCGGCGAAACAAGGACGGATCCTTTGCGCTGAGTTTCGGCGAAGGGGCGCTGCCCTACCGGCAGGCGGGCAATCTGGCGCAGCTGATCGAGCAATGGGACAGCCAGCTGCAAAAGCCGGTGCTGGCGGCGCTGACTGAGCTGGAGACCAGCGCCCTGACGCTGTCTTATACCGATGACCGGCTGGGCCGGGGCTGGACCCTGGACGGCGGCCGGATCGGGTTGCAGAAGGACGGCGGCAGCGTGTCGCTGTCGGCGGTGTTTTCCGTTCTCAGCGGCCGCGGCGATGTGGGCACGGTTGAAGCCAGCTACAGCTCGGAGATTGGCAGCGCGGAGGCAGATTTCGGGGTGCTGGTTTCGGATATCGCCAGCGAGGATATTGCGCTGCAAAGCCCTGCGCTTGGCTGGCTGGGGGTGCTGCGGGCGCCGATCTCCGGCTCTTTGCGGGGCGGGATTGCTGAGGGCGGCGTGCTGGAGCCGGTGCAGGCGAGCCTGCGGATCGGCGAAGGGGTGATCCAGCCCGCGGCGCAGACCCGCCCGGTGCCGATCAGCGGTGCGCGCAGCTATTTCACCTTTGATCCGGCGCGGGAGTTGCTGGAATTCTCTGAGCTGGCAGTGCAAAGCGGCTGGGGCTCCGGGGTGATGCAGGGGCAGGCGCGCCTGGCCGGGGTGGAGAACGGCCAGCTGAGCGGGCTGGTGGGGCAGCTGCGGTTCTCTGATCTGGAGCTGAACCCGCGCCGGCTGTTTGAAACGCCGGTGAAATTCCCCGCGGTGGACGCGGATTTCGATCTGCGGCTCAGGCCCTTCCGGCTGCGGCTGGGGGAGATGCTGGTGCGCGACGGCGGAAGCCGCATTCATTTCGATGGCTCCGTCGGGGCCGGGGCTGAGGGCTGGAACTACGATCTGAACGGAAGTGTCGACCGGGTGAGCGTGGAGCGGGTCAAGGCGTTGTGGCCGCAGGTGCTGGCGCCCAAGCCGCGCGAATGGGTGCGTGATAATCTGCGCTCCGGACAGGTGCAGGATGTTGGCTTTCACATGCGCGGGCGCGGCAGCGGCAAACCCTTTGTCAGCCTGGACCTGGCTTTCACCGGGGCCGAGGTGCTGTTTCAGAAGTTCATGCCGCCGGTGCGACAGGCCGCCGGGCAGCTGAGCCTTTACGGCCAGCGGTTCGTGGTAACGGCATCGGCCGGCACCGTGACGCCGGAGCAGGGCGGCGGGGTGGATGTTGCCGGCACTTCCTTCATCATACCGGATGTCTCGGCCAAGGACGGCACGCCGGGGATTGCGCGGATCCGGGCAAAGGGCTCTGCCACGGCTGCGCTGTCCTTGCTGAACCGTGAACCATTGCGTGTGATGGACAAGGCCGGCCTGCCGGTGGCGCTGGCCGAGGGGCAGGTGGAGGCCGAAGGCACCCTGGCGCTGCCGTTGCAGAAAGAGGTGCCGGTGGAGGAGATCCTCTATCATTACCGCGGGCAGATCCGCGGTGTCGAAAGCAGCAAGCTGGTGCCCGGCCATGTGGCGGGAGCAGAGGTGCTGGAGGTGACCGGTGATCAGAGCCAGGTGCGCATCAGCGGTGCGGGCAGACTGTCCGGGGTGCCGCTGACGGCCAGCTGGTCGCAGAAGATCGGCAAGGACGCGCCGCAGGACAGCAGCGCCGAAGGCAGCATCGAGCTGTCGGAGGCGGCGGTGGAGGCCTTCAATATCGGCCTGCCGCGCGGTGCCGTTTCCGGCACGGGGCAGGGGCGCTATGCGGTGCATCTGGCGCCGGGCGTGCCGCCGCGGCTGGAGCTGGAGTCGGATCTGGCTGGTGTGAGCCTGCGCATTCCGGAAATCAGCTGGCGCAAGAGCGAAGCGGCCGCCGGCAAGCTGTCGCTGACAGCCACGCTGGGGCAAACGGCAACGGTGGAGCGGCTGGAACTGCAAGCGCCAGGGCTGACGGCCGCAGGAAGGGTGACCACGCGCCAGGGCGGCGGGCTGGATCAGGCCGTGTTCAGCAGCGTTCAGGCTGGCGATTGGTTCCGCGGGGCGGTCACCTTCCGCGGCCGGGGCAATGCGCCGCCGGCCATTGAGGTAACGGGCGGGCGGCTGGACCTCTACCGCTCTCCTTTTTCCGCAACCGCGGAAAGCGGCGGCGGCGCCAGCAGCGGCGGCGCGTCGGTGCCGGTATCGCTGCGTCTGCAGAACCTGCAGGTCACCGACAGCATCGGCCTGCAGAACTTCCAGGGCCGGTTCTCGACCCAGGGCGGCATGAACGGCGACTTTACCGCGCGGCTGAACGGGCAGACGCCGGTGGCTGGCACGGTGGTGCCGCAGAACGGCGGCACTGCGGCGCGGATCCGGGCTAATGATGCGGGCGGGGTGTTCCGCTCTGCCGGGGTGTTCGAACATGGGCGCGGCGGGTCTTTTGACATGACGCTGGTTCCGGCAGACAAGCCGGGCGAATATGACGGCAGGGTTGAGGTGCGCAATATCCGGGTCCGCAATGCCCCGTCGATGGCAGCGATCCTGAACGCGATAAGCCTGGTCGGCCTGCTGGACGAGATGACTGGCCAGGGCATCCTGTTCACCAGCATGAACGGACGGTTCCGGCTGGGCGCCTCGCATCTGATCCTGCATCAAAGCAGCGCGGTTGGTCCGTCGATGGGGCTGTCGCTGGACGGCAATTTCGACCTGAACAGCACTGCGCTGAACATGCGGGGGGTGATTTCGCCGATCTATCTGGTCAACGCCATCGGCCGGCTGCTGGCGCCGCGCGATGGCGAGGGGCTGATCGGGTTCACCTTTACCCTGCGCGGCACCGCGGAAAACCCGGATGTGTCGGTCAACCCGCTGGCCGGGCTGGCGCCGGGGTTCCTGCGGGAAATCTTTCGCGGGCCAGCACCTGAGGTGCCGGGCCAGCAGCGCGCCTTTACGGCCGAAGAAGAGGCCGCGCAGGAAGAGCGGCGGCAGTACCGCGAACCGCGCGGCGCGGACAAGTAACGCGCCAAAAACCGCGGAAACCCCATGGATTTCCGCTGCGGCGGGCCTTATATCGCGCGGCATGAAACTCAGCGATTTCGACTTTGACCTGCCCGACGATCTGATTGCAACCCGGCCTGCCAATCCGCGCAGTTCGGCCCGCTTGCTGGTGGCAGAGGGCGGCGCGTTGCACGACGGCCAGGTGACCGATCTGGTCCACTGGCTGCAGCCTGGCGACCGGCTGGTGCTGAATGACACCAAGGTGATCCCCGCGCGCCTCAGCGGCCTGCGCCACCGGGACAGTGCGCAAGGGCCGGTTGCGGCGAAAATCGAGGCAACCCTGCTGGAGCCGCGCGCCGATGGCAGCTGGGCGGCGCTGCTGAAGCCGCTGAAAAAGATCAAAGCAGGAGAGGAGATCGTCTTTTCCGAAGATCTGAGCGCCAGGCTGGAAGAAATCGCCGATGGCCAGGGGCATCTGCGCTTTAACCTGAGCGGCACCGATTTCGACGCGGCGCTGGCCGAGGCCGGCGCGATGCCGCTGCCGCCCTATATTGCCGCCAAACGCGCGGCGGATGAGCAGGACAAGACCGACTATCAAACCGTCTGGGCCAAAAACTCGGGCGCGGTGGCGGCACCGACGGCCTCGCTGCATTTCGACGCGCCGCTGCTGGCGGCGCTGCAGGCGCGAGGGGTGGAGATTTCCTATGTCACGCTGCATGTGGGCGCGGGCACCTTCCTGCCGGTCAAGGTGGAGGATGTGACCACCCACCGGATGCATGCGGAATGGGGCAAGGTGAGCGGGGAGGCCGCGGCGGAAATCGCGGCGACCAAGGCGGCGGGCGGCCGGGTGATCCCGGTTGGCACCACGGCGCTGCGGCTGATCGAAAGCGCCGCCAGGGACGGGAAGATCCGTCCCTGGGAAGGCGATACCGACATCTTTATTTACCCGGGGTTTGAATTTCAGGCGGCAGATGCGCTGATGACCAATTTCCACCTGCCCAAGTCGACCCTGCTGATGCTGGTCTCGGCGCTGATGGGACAGGAGGAGATCCGGCGGATCTATACCCATGCAGTTGAATACCGCTACCGGTTCTTCTCTTACGGCGATGCGTCGCTTTTGATCCCGGCCAAGGCGAATACATCTGAGAACAGCGGCGCGGAATCATAGACAAGCGCCGCAACTGCGGGCTCTGACAGCGCAAACAGAGTCACGAAACTGAAACCGGAATCGGCGATACAAGGCGCCTGAGCCTTGATCGCCAGGACATAACATTCAAATGTGTTGGCAGCCCGTCCCCTGTGGAGGGCTGCTTTGCTTTCGAAGGAGGCATAAAATGCTGCAGGTGCTGTCGAGCGCATGGGCGCTGTTGCTGGGGGTATGCTTGCTGATGGTGGGCAACGGCCTGCAGGGCACCATGCTGGGGGTCCGCGGCGACCTGGAGGGGTTTTCCTCCTTTGAGATGTCGCTGGTGATGGCGGCCTATTTCGTCGGCTTCCTGGGCGGGTCGCGGCTGGCGCCGGAGATGATCCGCCGCGTCGGCCATGTGCGCGTTTTTGCGGCGCTGGCGTCGTTCATTTCCGCTGTGATGATCCTCTATCCGATCCTGCCCAACACCCTTGCCTGGGGCCTGGGGCGGGTGGTCATCGGCTTCTGCTTTTCCGGTGTGTATGTGACGGCGGAAAGCTGGCTGAACAATGCCGCCGACAACACCAACCGGGGCAAGGCGCTGTCGCTTTACATGATCGTGCAGATGATCGGCATCATTACGGCGCAGGGCCTGATCCAGATCGGCGATCCGGCGGGCTATGAGGCGTTCATCATTGCGTCGATCCTGGTTTCGATCTCCTTTGGCCCGATTCTACTGTCGATTTCGCCGACCCCGGCCTTTGACACCACCAAGCCGATGTCGCTGAAGCAGCTGATGAAAATCTCGCCGCTGGGTTGCGTTGGCATGTTCCTGCTGGGCGGGGTGTTCTCGGCCCAGTTCGGCATGAGCGCGGTTTACGGCGCCGCCGCAGGCCTGACGCTGACCCAGCTGTCGATCTTTGTCGCCACTTTCTATGTCGGGGCGACCATCCTGCAGTATCCGCTGGGCTGGCTGTCCGACCGCATGGACCGCCGGGTGCTGATCCTGTTTGTGGCGTTGTTTGGCGCCTGCGGCGCGGTTGCGGGCTTCTTGTTCGGCGCCGATTTCAAGATGCTTCTGGTGGCGGCCTTCTTTATCGGGGGCCTGTCGAACCCGCTTTATTCGCTGCTGATCGCTTATACCAACGATTACCTGGACCATGACGACATGGCTGCAGCGTCGGGCGGGCTGGTGTTTATCAACGGGCTGGGCGCCATTGCCGGCCCGGTGATCACGGGCTGGCTGATGAGCGATGCGGTTTTGGGGCCTCCGGGGTTCTTTAGCTTCATCGCGGCGCTGATGTTCGTGATGGCTGCCTATGCCGCTTACCGCGCGACGCAGCGGGCCTCCACCCCGGTGGAAGAAACCGGCAGCTTTACCGCTATGTCGCCCACCGCGACCCCAGTGGCTGTGGAGTTTGCACAGGAATACGCCATCGAGACAGAGCTGGAGGAGCAAGAAACTGCCCAGGAAACAGGCTGATTGCGCTAACTAGCGGGAATTGTGAGGATTATTTCACACAGGACCCTTGCCTGTTGCAATTTGTGACCCAAGCTTACTTGTAAAGGTAATGTAAAATGGCCTGAAGATAGGGTCAGGAGAAACTTGGAGTTACGACCGATGGCTGGTCCCGAAGAGATACTTGCATTCTGGCTCGACAAAGTCGGGGAGAAGGGATGGTATCTGCAGGATGACGCGCTGGATGAGGAGATCCGCGCGACGTTTCAAAAAACCTGGGAAGAGGCCTGCGAAGGCAGGTTCTCTTTCTGGCTGACTTACCCCAGCGGCACGCTGGCCTATATCATCCTGATGGATCAGTTCCCGCGCAACATGTTCCGCGGCGAGGGCAAGGCCTTCGCTTCTGACCGGGCGGCGATGTCGGCGGCCAAAGTGGCCATCAACAAGAAATGGGACATGAAGATCGACGAACCGGCGCGCCAGTTCTTCTACTTGCCGCTGATGCATTCTGAGAACCTGTGCGACCAGGAACGCTGCATCCGCCTGATGATGGAGCGGATGCCGAAGACCGGCACCAGCAATCTGCTGCACGCGCGCGCGCACCGCGAAGTGATCCGCCAGTTCGGCCGCTTCCCCTACCGCAACGAGGCGCTGCACCGCGCCAGCACCGGGCCTGAGCTCGACTATGTAATGGCGGGCGGCTATGGCGAAACCGTGCGGCAGGTGCAAGCGGCCGGCTGACGCCCGGCTCCTGATACCGGATTGGAAACGCCGCGCCCTGACCGGGGCGCGGCGTTTTCCGTTGCGGCAGGCGCAACGCTGCGTTTTCACGGTCTTGGCGGAAATTTGTGCTGGCGGGACGCCCGCCCGCGGCATAGCCTGATTGGGCTGGTGTTGCAAAAATGGCCGGAAACTGCCGGCCTGCTATCCTGCAGCACAGGATGATTGCAGTGCAGAAAAAACTAGTTTAACGGTAAACTAGTTTTTGGAACCTGTTCGAGGCGAGGGGACACCATGGCCGCACAATCCTATGACGTGATCGTAATCGGCGCCGGGCCGGGGGGCTATGTTGCCGCCATCCGTGCCGCACAGCTGGGGCTGAAAACCTGCGTGGTTGAACGAGAGCACCTGGGCGGCATCTGCCTCAACTGGGGCTGCATCCCGACCAAGGCGCTGCTGCGGTCGTCGGAAGTGTTCCACCTGATGGAGCGGGCCAAGGATTTCGGCCTGAAGGCCGAGAACATCGGCTATGACCTGGACGCGGTAGTGAAACGCTCGCGCGGGGTGGCGAAACAGCTGTCTTCCGGCATCGGCCATCTGATGAAGAAGAACAAGATCGACGTGGTGATGGGCGAGGCGTCCATTCCGGCCAAAGGCAAAGTGTCGGTCAAGACGGACAAGGGCGTGCAGGAGCTGACCGGCAAAAGCATTGTGCTGGCCACCGGCGCCCGTGCGCGCGAGCTGCCGGGGCTGGAAGCCGACGGCGATCTGGTCTGGACCTACAAGCACGCGCTGCAGCCGGTGCGGATGCCGAAAAAGCTGCTGGTGATTGGCTCCGGCGCCATCGGCATCGAATTTGCCAGCTTCTACAACACGCTGGGTGCTGACACGACCGTTGTCGAAGTCATGGACCGGGTGCTGCCGGTCGAGGACGCTGAAATCTCTGCCTTTGCTAAGAAGGCCTTTGTCAAACAGGGCATGAAGATCATGGAGAAAGCCATGGTCAAGCAGCTGGACCGCAGCAAGGGCAAGGTAACCGCTCATATCGAGGTCGGCGGCAAGGTCGAGAAGCACGACTTCGACACCGTAATCTCTGCCGTGGGTATCGTCGGCAATGTCGAGGGGCTGGGACTGGAAGAACTGGGCGTCAAAGTCGACCGCACCCATGTGATCACTGACGAATTCTGCCGCACCGGCGTCGACGGCCTTTATGCCATCGGCGACATCGCCGGCGCGCCTTGGCTGGCGCATAAGGCGTCGCACGAGGGCGTCATGGTGGCCGAGCTGATCGCGGGCAAGCACGCACATCCGGTGAAGCCCGAGAGCATTGCCGGCTGCACCTATTGCCATCCGCAGGTCGCCTCCGTCGGCTATAGCGAGGCAAAGGCCAAGGAACTGGGCTACGACATCAAGGTCGGCCGCTTCCCCTTCATCGGCAACGGCAAGGCAATTGCGCTGGGAGAGGCAGAGGGTATGGTGAAAACCATCTTCGATGCCAAGACCGGCGAGCTGCTGGGCGCCCATATGGTTGGCGCCGAGGTGACCGAGATGATCCAGGGCTATGTGGTGGGCCGCCAGCTGGAGACCACCGAGGAAGACCTGATGAACACCGTCTTCCCGCACCCGACGTTGAGCGAGATGATGCATGAGTTGGTGCTCGACGCCTATGGCCGTGTGATCCATATGTAGGCTGCCCGGGCGGCGGATTTCGAAAGGCGGTCCTGTGCGGGCCGCCTTTTAATTTTGAAGAAGCGCTGTTAAGACGCTGAACAGCCTGAAGAAAACTCCTCAACCCAGGCCTGCCACTCCCGGGTGATTTTCCCGATCTTGCGGTCATCACGCCCGGGGCGCAGGTCTGAGGGGCGGCGTTTGCCGCTGGCCATATAAGAGATCTTTTCCACTGGGTAGGCAGCCGGATCCACGTCAAAGAAGCTCATGCTGCTGCCATGGGCGCTGGCGACCAACGGTTTTAGGAAGGTGGTGCGGCGCACCAGATGCGGCTGCAATGCCGCCACCCGGGCCAATTCGCGGGCGGGCCAGGCGCCGTCCAGCTCCAGCGTTTCCAGCGCGGGCAGGGCATGGAAGCAGTCCAGCGACTCATCCGGTGTGCGCAGCCCGGCCAGCGACAAGTTTCGCAAGCTGTGAAGAGTTTTAAGCGGTTGCAGGGCGATCTTCTTCCAACCGCCGCCCAGTGCAGGACCGCTGAGGCGCAGGGTCTGCAAGTGCGGCATGGCGCAAAGGGCGGATATGTCCAGCAGCCGGCTGCAGCTTTCCACGATCAGGGTTTCAAGGGATCTGAGGCAGTCAGCGGACGCCAGCGTTTCGAGCCGGGGGAGGTCCATCAGGGCCAGCGTTTTCAGATCCGGCAGGCAGTCCAGGCAGGCGAGGCTGGTGATTTTTCCGCCTGCCAGCAGCAGGTGGCGGGGCCGGTGGCGTGCCAGCGTTGCCTCAGCCGCGTCCTGATCAAAGCCGCGCAGAACCAGGGTGCCGTGGCATTGTGTGCCGCTGTCTGTTCCGCTGTCTTTGTCCAGTGTCAGGCCAGTGTCAAACAGCCGGGCTTTCTCTGCTTCGAACGGGTTGAGTGCATGGGCGTCGAAGTCCGGGTCATAGGGCATGTAGCGCATCGGGGCTCGGAACGTTTGGTTGCAAGGCTGCGGGTATAGAAGGGGGCTCCGCCCTTTTATTCAAGTCCTTGATCGCTGCAATTGGCGGCTGGCCGGAGAGCGGCGGCATCCTTATGAGGAACAGGCCGGGCGTCGGCACATTCTGTTGCAAGGGCAAAGGCCGAAAGGAAGTCACATGGCAGAAACAGCGAGCCGCTGGGGCGCGATACTGGCGGTCTGGGCCGCGGGGCTGGGTGCAGCGGCGCAATACGGCAAGGTGTCGGTTGTCTTTGATCAGCTTGGCGCGCTGTATCCGGAGGCCGGCGCAGGCTTGAGCCTGAGCGTGTCGATGACCGGCGTGCTGGGAATTTTGCTGGGGGCGGTGGCCGGGCTGTTTGTTTCTGCCTTTGGCTACCGGCGGGCGCTGGTCTGGGCGCTGTGGACTGGCGCTGCGATGTCAGCGCTGCAGGTGCTTCATCTGCCCTATGGGCTGTTCCTGGTCACCCGTGTGGCCGAGGGCCTGTCTCACTTGGGCATCGTGGTGGCGGGGCCGACGCTGATGGCGCTCTTGGCGAATGACCGGCAACGGGGCACAGCGCTGACGGTGTGGAGCACCTTCTTTGGCGTCGCCTTTACGCTGCTGAACTGGTTGGGGTTGCCCCTGGTGGCTGCGTATGGCCTGCTGGCATTGTTTGCCGCCCATGCGGTGCTGATGGCCGCACTGGCGGTGCTGCTGCACTGGGCGATGCGGGATCTGCCGGTGCCGCCGCGCCAGCCGATGCCGCAGCTTGCCAAGCTGCCAGCGCTGCATTTGCAGATCTACCGCTCGCCGTTCAAGCTGGCGCCGGCCGCGGGCTGGCTGTTTTACACCACCTGCTTTGTGGCGCTGCTGACGGTGCTGCCGCCGCATCTTCCAGAGGGGCAGCGGGGGTTTGTGATGGGGGCGTTTCCGCTGATCTCCATCGCGTCGTCTATGGTGATCGGGGTGGCGCTGCTGCGGGTGATGCCGGCGGTGCAGCTGATCCAGGTTGGTTTTGCCCTCTGTGCGGCGGGCGGGCTTTGGCTGTGGGCGATGCCGGGGGACTGGCTGGCGTGCTTTGCGCTGGCGGCGGCCTTTGGCCTGGTGCAGAGCGGAAGCTTTGCCTGTGTTCCGCAGCTGAACATCATTGCGGCGGATCAGGCCGAGGCAAACGGTGCCATGTCGCAGGCGGGCAATGCTGGCAATGTGATCGGCACGCCGCTGCTGCTGGCGGCTCTGGGGGTGGCGGGTTACGGCGGCATGATGATGGTGGTTTGCGCGCTGTTCCTGGCGGGCATTCTGGTGCACCAGCTGCTGGCGGCGCGGCGGAGGGCCTGGGCCTAGCAGCCGCTCCCGCCCGTCACCGGTCCCCGAAGGGGACCGTTGCCCGTTGGGCCAAGCGCCGCGCCGGGCGCGGCGCGGCGGAATTCGCGGCGAATTCCGGGCCGGAAAACGCAGGTTTTCCGGCTGCTGCCAGCTGCTGTCAGCAAGTTTCATCCTGTTCGCGCATTGTTCTCTTTTGGGGCTTGGCGTTTTCCACCGCATTCCCTATCTGTAGGGCGGGCGTCCGCCATGGGTTCGGCGGCGCGGGCACGGGGGCATTATGGCTGAGCTGAAATCCATCGAAGTGCGCGGCGCGCGCGAGCACAATCTGAAGAGCATCGACGTGGATATTCCGCGCGATGAGCTGGTGGTGATCACCGGCCTTTCGGGCTCGGGCAAGTCCAGCCTCGCGTTCGACACCATCTATGCCGAGGGCCAGCGCCGCTATGTGGAATTGCTCAGTGCCTATGCGCGCCAGTTCCTCGACATGATGGAAAAGCCGGATGTGGATCACATCAGCGGGCTGTCTCCGGCGATCTCGATTGAGCAGAAGACCACCTCGAAAAACCCGCGCTCCACCGTCGGCACGGTGACCGAGATTTATGACTACATGCGTCTGCTGTTTGCCCGTGCCGGCACGCCCTATTCGCCGGCCACAGGGCTGCCCATCGAGGCGCAGCAGGTGCAGGACATGGTCGACCGGATCATGGAGATGGAGGAGGGCACCCGCGGCTATCTGCTGGCGCCGATCGTCCGCGACCGCAAGGGCGAGTACAAGAAGGAATTCCTGGAGCTGCGCAAGCAGGGCTTCCAGCGGGTGAAGGTGGACGGGGAGTTCTATGAACTGGACGAACCGCCGGTGCTGGACAAGAAGTTCCGCCATGACATTGACGTGGTAGTCGACCGTCTGGTGGTGCGGACCGGCATGGAGACGCGGCTGGCTGACAGCTTGCGCACGGCCCTGGATCTGGCCGACGGCATCGCCATTCTTGAGACCGCCCCGCGCGAGGGCGAGCCGGAGCGGATCACCTTCAGCGAAAACTTTGCCTGCCCGGTCAGCGGTTTCACCATCCCGGAAATCGAGCCGCGGCTGTTCTCCTTCAACGCGCCCTTCGGGGCATGCCCGGAATGCGACGGCCTGGGGGTGGAGCTGTTCTTTGACGAGCGGCTGGTGGTGCCGGATCAGAGCCTGAAGGTTTATGACGGCGCACTGGCGCCCTGGCGCAAGGGCAAGTCACCCTATTTCCTGCAGACCATCGAGGCCATCGCCAAACACTATGAGTTTGACAAGAACACAGTCTGGAAAGACCTGCCCGAGAAGGTGCAGCAGGTGTTTCTCTATGGGTCGGGCGACGAAGAAATCCTGTTCCGCTATGACGAGGGCGGCCGGGTCTATCAGGTGGAGCGCACGTTCGAGGGCGTGATCCCGAACATGGAGCGGCGATACCGCGAAACGGATTCGAACTGGATCCGCGAAGAGTTCGAACGCTATCAGAACAACCGCTCCTGCGGTGCGTGCCGCGGACACCGGCTGCGCGAGGAAGCGCTGGCGGTGCGGATCGCAGAGAGGCATGTGGGCCATGTGGTGCAGCTGTCGATCCGCGAGGCGCTGGCCTGGATCGAGGATGTGCCGAACCATCTGAGCCAGCAGAAGCAGGAGATCGCCCGCGCCATCGTCAAGGAGATCCGCGAGCGGCTGGGCTTCCTGAATAACGTGGGGCTGGAGTATCTGACGCTAAGCCGCAATTCCGGCACCCTGTCCGGCGGCGAGAGCCAGCGGATCCGTCTGGCGAGCCAGATCGGGTCTGGCCTGACCGGGGTGCTGTATGTGCTGGATGAGCCGTCGATTGGCCTGCACCAGCGCGACAACGACCGGCTGATCGGCACGCTCAAGAACCTGCGCGACCAGGGCAACACCGTGATCGTGGTGGAGCATGACGAGGACATGATCCGCCAAGCAGATTATGTGTTCGACATCGGCCCCGGCGCCGGTGTGCATGGCGGTGAGGTGGTGAGCCACGGCACGCCGCAAGCCATTGCGTCGGACACCGGGTCGATCACCGGCCAGTATCTGGCGGGCACACGGGAAATCGCGGTGCCCCCCAAGCGCCGCAAGGGCAACAAGAAGAAAATCAAGGTGGTGAAGGCCACCGGCAACAACCTGAAAGAGGTGACGGCCGAGTTCCCGCTGGGCAAGTTTGTCTGTGTGACAGGCGTGTCCGGCGGCGGCAAGTCGACGCTGACCATCGAGACGCTTTTCAAAACCGCCTCGATGCGGCTTAATGGCGCGCGCCAGACACCAGCGCCTTGCGAGAGCATCAAGGGGCTGGAGCATCTGGACAAGGTGATCGACATCGATCAGCGCCCGATCGGGCGCACGCCGCGGTCGAATCCAGCCACTTACACTGGTGCCTTCACCCCGATCCGCGATTGGTTTGCCGGCCTGCCGGAGGCCAAGACGCGGGGGTATAAACCCGGGCGGTTTTCCTTCAACGTCAAGGGCGGCCGCTGCGAGGCCTGCCAGGGTGACGGGGTCATCAAGATCGAAATGCACTTCCTGCCCGACGTTTATGTGACCTGCGAGACCTGCAAGGGCGCGCGTTATAACCGGGAAACGCTGGAAATCAAGTTCAAGGGCAAGAGCATCGCCGATGTGCTTGATATGACCGTGGAGGATGCGCAGGAGTTTTTCCAGGCAGTTCCGGCGATCCGCGACAAGATGGATGCGCTGATGCGGGTTGGCCTTGGCTATATCAAGGTGGGCCAGCAGGCGACCACGCTGTCGGGCGGCGAGGCGCAGCGGGTGAAACTGTCCAAGGAGCTATCGAAACGCTCCACCGGGCGGACGCTGTACATCCTGGATGAACCGACCACCGGCCTGCATTTCGAGGATGTGAAGAAGCTGCTGGAGGTGCTGCACGAGCTGGTGGAGCAGGGCAATTCGGTGGTGGTGATTGAACACAACCTGGATGTGGTCAAGACCGCCGACTGGATTATCGACATTGGCCCCGAGGGCGGTGACGGCGGCGGCGAGATTGTTGCGGCCGGTACGCCCGAAGCAGTGGCGGACGAACCGCGCAGCCATACCGGGCGCTATCTGAAGGACATTCTGGCGGCGCGGAAGGTGGCTGCGGAGTAGGGGAAGCGTTTGAGGTGGGAGGGGCGCTGCCCCTCTTGGCCGTTGGCCAATTCACCCCGGAGTATTTCTGCAAAGGTGAACAGGGGGCGATGGCGCCCCCTTTCTTATGCGGGTTGCACGGCAGTTGGGCGGGCCAGAAGCAGCGGAACCAGGAACAGCGCCAGGAAGGCCGTGTTCATCACCACGTTGAACCAGGCACCGGCGGCGAGGGAGCCGAGGCTGTCAGGGATGTACCAGGCCAGCAGCGCCGGGATCAGCAGGCGGCGGCCGAGGGCCGGATCGGTGCTGTAGACGTGCTCTGTCAACAGATAGATCAGCACACAGAATCCGCACATCAGCCCGCCGCTGATGGCTGTCATCAGTGAGGCCGCGCCGGGCGCCAGCGCCTGGGCGCCGTCCACCGGCAGGAATGCGAGGTCGATGAACAGGCTCAGCGGAAGGGCCAAGGGCGTGGCCAGGGCCAGCACCATGGCGAGGCCAAAGGCTGCTGAAAGGATGGAGGCGGTCTTGAGGATGCGGATGGCGGCGGTGTGGGTCATTGGGGGCTCCTGTACAATCTCCGTTGCAGGGTGCAGTGGCGAAGGGAGGCAAAACAATTACCTGTGGGGTAAGTGAATTCCCGGCCGCAAGCCCTTATGCTGTTGAAAAGGGAGGCAGTGGATGGCGGAGAGCTTTGGCGCGGTTCTGAAGAAATGGCGCAGCCTGCGGCGGATGAGCCAGATGCAGCTGGCGCTGGAGGCTGGGGTCTCAGCCCGGCACCTGTCGTTTCTGGAGAGCAGCCGAGCGCGTCCAAGCCGGGGTATGGTGCTGCGGCTGAGCGAGGCGCTGCAGTTGCCAGGCGGGGCGCAGAACCAGTTTCTTACGGCAGCGGGGCTGGCGCCTGCCTATGCGAGCCGGGATCTGGAGGATGCAGCGCTGGCGCCGCTGAGGCAGGCGGCGGAGCGGATGCTGGCGGCGCATGCGCCTTTTCCGGCGATGATGATCGACCGGCATTGGCGGCTGCTGGAGATGAACCCGCCGATGGAGAAAATGCTCAGCGGTGCAGGGGTGGAGAAGGGCAGCAGCCTGATCGAGGCGCTCCTGGAGAATGCGGCGCTGCGGGCGGCGCTGGACAATCTGGAGGAGGTGGAGCGGCACAGCCTGGCACGGCTCAGGACAGAGCTTGTGTATTTCGGGGCTGACCCGGTGCTTGAGAAGGCGGTGGCCCGGCTGCAAGAAAACACTGCGGCCCATGCGGCGCCCCAGGAGAGCGTGCTGCCAGCGGTGATCCCGGCCCGCTACCGGCTGGGCGGGCTAGTACTGTCCTTCTTCTCCGCCATCACCCAGTTCGGCGGCACCGGTGATCTGGCCATGTCGGAGCTGAGGATCGAGATGCTGTTTCCTGCCGATGAGGAGACAGGCCAGGCGTTGGCGGCAATGGCCGCTCTCTGACTGCGCTGCCCGGCTATTACTGAGAGAGCGTGTCCGCAGCGCCGATCAGGCGCAGCACCTTCTGGGTTTCGCGGTTCACCTGATAGACATAGCCGCCGGCCTGCACATAGGTGCCATAGGGGTCCGGCGCCCAGCCGCCCGGATCGCCGATCCAGACATAATCATCCAGGATGTGATCGCCGCGGCGGTAGAATTTTTTGGCGTAGCCCGGCGGCACGCATCGCGCCGATTGCCGGGTCAGGCCCGGCGGGCAGTCAAAGCTGGCGGGTTTCATTTTGTCCTGGCCGCTGCCTGCGGCCAGCGGGATGGCCACGGCGCTGGCCGAGGCGAGAACAACTGCGGGAACTAAAAAACGGCGCACCATTTACGCGGATCCTCTTTTGAACGGTCTTTGACATAACCGGCCCGGCGGAGATTCCAAGAGCCCTCGAAAGCGGCCGGCGGCGGCCCGCCTGCGGCGGATTACGCAGCGGCAAGAACCCGCGCTTCGAAGCTGCGAAGCGACAGCCGGGCGGCATTTCCATAGCCGCGGCCGGTTTCTGCGCAGAGGTCCGGGAACAACTCGCGGATTTCCGCTTGTGTGCCGGCATCAAAGCCCGCGGCGGTTTCAGGGCCGGGCTGGTAGCTTTCGCTGAGGGCGCCGTTGGCCCAGAGAATCTGATGGCTGCCAAACAGAAGGTGGAAATACTCCGCCTCCTGCATTTCCAGCGCCGGGCGGACGGTCTTGTCGTTGACCAGATCCTTGGCCTTGACCAGGACTTCCTCCTCGCCGAACAGCAACACCGCCAGCGGGCCGGAGACAACCATCCTGTGCTGGGGCGAGACATAGAGGTCCCGGCTATTGCCGCAGCTGCCAGCGGCAAAACGGACCGGGGCGGTGTCAGCAGTGCAGCGGGTGCGGCGGCTTCCGGCCCATTTCAGCACCTGGGGGCCGTTGTCATAGGTCAGCACTTCCATGCCCGGGCGCAGGTCCTCGACCGCAACGTCGCCGCCGGGTGTGCGGATCAGGGTGCCGCGCAGGAAGCAGGGCACGGTCTGGTTGATCTCGACCAGGCCGGTGTCGGAGTTCCCAAGGCCATTGTCCGCCGTGTAGTTGAAATAGACGGTTTCCAGGTCGCCGTCGGTGACCACGGTCAGGGTGCCGTTGGCGTTCAGGGTGACCTGCTGGCCTGTCGTCAGGGTGACAGTGTCGCCGGCTGAGACCGCCTGGTCGTTGATATGGGTGATGGTCAGCGTGCCGGCCGTGGAGCTGTCATTGTCCAGCACGTCGATCACCCGGGTCTTGTTGATCGCGATGTCTTCCTGGTCGTCCTGCGCAACCACGGCCGTTTGCACCGACCCGCCGGCAATCAGCAGGTTGGTGTCATAGCTGCTGTCTACGGTATCGGCGACACCGATTTTCAGGGTGTTGATGACACCTGGATTCACCGGTGCGACAAAGGTCAGGGTGATGGTGAACCCGTCCATCTCTGTGTTGAACTGGTCGCCGGTGTTGTCGACATAGATGTTTTCGGTGCCATCATTGATATTGCCGATGGAGGCGGTTCCGTTACCGATAGAAACCTGTGCCTCAACCCCGTTCACCCAGACGCCGACCACGTCGTTGTACTGGGAATTGGAGAATTCCGGATATTCCTCTGAGGATAGCACGAAGTCGATGGTCAGCGTGTCGCCGTCCGGGGTGAAGTCGATTTCCAGGAACGCGGCGTCGCGGGTTGCGGCGCCTGCCAGCGCGTTAAAGTCGGCGTCGTTGTTCGCACCGCTGGTATTGGTGCTGGTGTTGCCGCGGACGTTGGTGTTGGTGGAGCCGTCGCTGTTGGTAAAGTCACGGGCATAGCCGGTAGACAGGATCACACCCGAATCCGCAGGCGCCACGCCCGGGGTGGTGGTATCGGCGCCGGTGTAGATGCCCGATGACAGGTTGTCGCCGCTGTAGCTGGCGCTGTTTACAGTAACGCCGTCGCCAAAAATCTCCTCCGCCATTTGGGTGGCGGTGGCGGAAGAGTTGATGTTCAGTTCGGTTGCCGTGGCCATATCGGGCAGCAAGCCTCCGGGAATGCGTCGTTAATATTCGCTTACCGGAATGCTGCTGAACTTGGACGGAACTGTGGCAGGCTGGTGCCAAAATCCTGGAGTTTATTCGAATTTTACGGGTATTTTCAGAGAAGGCGGATGAAAAAGGCGGCCTGCAACGGGCCGCCTTAAACAGGTATTTCTGAGGCTGCGCGCGGTCAGCCGCCGCGGCTGCGCTGCTCAAACCGGGGCAGCATTGCAGAGAAATCCATGCCCTTGCCGTCTTCGTCCTCGACGAATTTCCTGTACAGCGCCATTGCCAGCTCGCCCATCGGCGTGTCCGCGTCTGCGCTTTCCGCCGCTTGCTGGCTGAGGCCCAGATCCTTGAGCATCAGCTCCGCGGCGAAACCCGGCTGGTAGCTGTTGTCGGCGGGCGACTGCGGGCCGACACCGGGGGCAGGGCAATAGGCGTTCATGGTCCAGCTGTAGCCAGAGGAGGTGGAGACCACATCGAACATCTTCTGCCGGTCAAGGCCCAGCTTGTCAGCCAGGGCAAAAGCCTCGCAGGTGGCGATCATAGTGACGCCCAGAATCATGTTGTTGCAGATCTTGGCGGCTTGTCCAGCGCCTGCCTCTCCGCAATGCACGGCTTTCTGGCCCATGATACCGAACAGCGGTTCTGCTGCGGCAAAGGCCTCTGCAGAGCCGCCGGCCATGAAGGTAAGCGTGCCGCCCGCAGCGCCGCCGATACCGCCGGAGACCGGCGCATCGACGGACAGCAAACCAGCGGCCTCGGCCTGTTCCGCAACCGCGCGGGCGGAATCCACATCGACAGTCGAGCAGTCGATAAAGGCGGCGCCTTTGGCCATGGCCGGGATAACCTCTGCCGCAACAAGGCGCAGGATGGCGCCGTTGGGCAGCATGGTGATCACCGCATCGGCGCCTGCTGCGGCCTCGGGGCCGGAGGCGGCCATGGTCACGCCCTCGATACTGACATCGGCCATGTCGAAACCGGTGACCTCATGGCCGGCCTTGGCCAGATTGGCGGCCATCGGACCGCCCATATTGCCCAGCCCGATAAATCCGATCTTCATGTGAGTTCCTCCTCAAATGTCAGCGCATCGGCGCCCAAGGGCGCCAGCATATCCTCGACCGCCTGTGCAGGCACGGTCTGGCCCGCATATTGCCACTGCGGATTGCGGTCCTTGTCAATGATCTGGGCCCGGATGCCTTCCAGGAAATCCCCCTTGGCCATGGCGCGGAAGGTGTAGCGGTATTCCAGGTCCAGCGCCCGGCGGATGGCAGGGCCATCGGAGCGAAGGCGGCGCAGCATCGCCAGCGTGCAGGCCATCGACAGCGGAGAATTGCGGTTCAGGGATTTCAGCGCTGCGGCGGCGAACTCGCTGCCGTCTGCCTCAAGGCTTTCCTGGATGGCCTCAAGGCTGTCTTTGCCGAAATGCTTGGCGGCATCTTCGCGGGCCCCGCGCAGTTTGCCTTCGGGGGCGGGTTTGGCGGTGTCCTCGACCAGTTTGGGGGAGCCGGTCTCTTCCAGCCCGGCAATCAATTCAGGCCATTGATCCTGAGGAATGAAATAGTCGGCAAAGCCTGCGAGGATGGCGTCATCCGCGCCCATCCGCGCCGCCGTCATGCCGAGGTATTCACCCAGGTGATCCGGTGCCAGCGCCAGCATCAGCGAACCGCCGACATCCGGTACCAGGCCGATGCCGACCTCCGGCATGGCGATCTGGCTGCTTTCGCCGACAACCCGGTGGGTGCCATGGCAGCCGATGCCGACACCGCCGCCCATGGTGAAGCCCTGCATGAAGCTGACCACCGGTTTCTTGTACTCGAAAATCCGCGCGTTCAGCCGGTATTCATCGCGCCAGAAGGTACGGCCATAGGAGTAGTCGCCCTTGGTCCCGGTGTCATAAAGTTCAGCAATGTCGCCGCCTGCGCAGAACGCCTTTTCGCCCTCGGCGTCGATCACCACCAGCTTGACGGTGTCGTCCTCGGCCCAGCCGCGCATGGCGGAGTCGATCGCCATGCACATCTCATAGCTCATCGCGTTGAGCGCATTGGGGCGGGTGAAGGTAATGCGGCCGGCCTGGCCAGTCTTGCGGATATGGATGTCACTCATTGGGCGTGCTCCATCAATGGATAGTGCGGGCAGTCTGGGGCAGGGCGGTTCAACCTGCAATCAGCTGACGCGAGACGATCAAACGCATGATCTCGTTGGTGCCTTCCAGGATCTGGTGCACCCGCAGGTCGCGGACAATCTTCTCGACACCGTAGTCGGCCAGATAGCCGTAGCCGCCGTGCAGCTGCAGGCAGCCGTTGGCCACATCAAAAGCGGTGTCGGTGACCATCAGTTTGGCCATGGCGCAAAACTTGGTAGCGTCATGGGCGCCGATGTCCAGCTTCCACGCTGCCTGGCGGAGGAAGGTGCGGGCGGCCTGAAGGCGGGTTTCATACTCCGCCAGCCGGAACTGCAGCGCCTGGAACTGGTTGATGGATTTGCCAAAGGCCTTGCGCTCGGACATATACTGCACGGTCTGGTCCAGCGCCGCCTGGGCGCCGCCAAGTGCTCCTGCGGAGATATTCAGGCGGCCGCCGTCGAGGCCCGCCATCGCATAGGAAAAGCCCTTGCCTTCCTCGCCGATCAGGTTGTCCGCGGGGATCGCGCAATCATCGAATTGCACCTGCGAGGTGGGCTGCGCCTTCCAGCCCATCTTGTCCTCCAACGCACCGAAGGACAGGCCCTGCGTGCCATCCTCAACCACCACGGTGGAGATGCCTTTGGGGCCGTCCTCGCCGGTGCGGCACATCACGACATAGGCGTCGGAGTAGGAGCCGCCGGAGATAAACGCCTTGGTTCCGTTCAGCACATAGCCCTCATTGCTGCGCTCGGCGCGGGTTTTCAGCGCCGCGGCATCGGAACCGGAGCCGGGTTCGGTCAGGCAGTAGGAAAACACCTTTTCCATGGTGCACAGGCTCGGCAGCCATTTTTGCTTGGTCTCCTCCGAGCCGAATTTGTCGATCATGCCGCCGCACATGTTGTGGATCGACAGAAAGGAGCCGGTCGCGGGGTCGGCCATCGCCAGCGCTTCGAACACCAGGGTGGCATCGAGGCGGCTGAGGCCGGAACCGCCGTATTCCTCGGACACGTAAAGCCCGCCGAACCCCAGTTCCGCCAGCTGCGGCCACAATGTTTTGGGGATGGTGCCGTCCTTTTCCCACTGGCGGGCATGCGGTGCGATGTTTTCCTGGCCGAATGCATGGGCCATGTCGAATATGGCCTGCTGTTCCTCTGTCAGTGCGAAATCCATGAGCCGCGCCTCCCGTCGCTCAGATGAATTGAACAGTTGTTTATTTAATAGCGGCCAGGGGGCGCTGAGGCAAGCTGCGCAAATGCAAAGCCGCCGTGCAGCAATGCCGCGCCAGCGGGGCGGCGGGTGAGGGGAATATTAAGAAACTTCGGAGAAACTCTGTCTCAAACTGTCCGATTGCGGGGGAAACCTGCCGCAAGCATTCCAAAAGGAGTTTTATCAGTGTCGAATTCAGGTGCCCCGCACTTTTTGGCGTCCCAAGGTTCAAAAAGGTCAGGTGATGCAGCATATGCCAAATCAGAGCTTTTGAAGGCTGAAAGAGGCCGCGCAATGGCGGAGTTTGCCTTGTCCCAGAGGCACGGAATGATCCGATCTGTAGTCGGCACGCCCGAAGAACAAGCTTCATCTCTGTATCGAGAAGGCCGGAAGCTAGCGCTCAAACGCAGATACACAGACGCAGAGTTTTTGTTCCGCAAAGCTCTGGAGCTGGACGGTGCTTACCGGATGATTCACACCGCGTTAGGTGAAGTTCTTGAAATGATGAACAAACCTGAGCAAGCAATTCTTGCCCACATCGACGCTTTGAGACTGGATCCGACAAACTCCAAGAGTCTGGAGAAGATTGGCAGCTTCCTGATGCGTTTGAAGCAGGAAGAAGAGGCAATCGGGTACTTCGAAGCCGCAGTCAAGTTTGATCCGAAGAACGGGAACGCGTGGTCGCGGCTGTTCTTTCTGCAGCGTCAGCACTGCAATTGGACCAAATTGGCGAATACTGAAAAACGTGTTCCGCTGTTCAAAAAGGGGGGGCACTATTCGGACCCCTTTGCGCTACTGAACCTTGCAGATGATCCGGCCATGCAGAAGAAAGTGTCGGAAACGGCTGCAGCGGTATTGAAAACAGAAATAGACCAATTCACTTTTGACCGGCCCAGAGCGGAGGACCGGAAAATCCGGATCGGGTATTTCTCGTCAGATTTCCACACCCATGCAACGATGTTTCTTATGGGGCGCCAGCTGGCACTGCATGACCGCAGCAAGTTTGAGATTTTTCTCTATGACTATGGTGTCAAGGGCGATGAGGAAGGCCGCAAAAAAGCCCGGGAAACAGCTGATACCTATCGGTTTGTAGCTGGCAAAGAGCACGGGGAGATCATTCGGATTGCCCGGGAAGATGATCTGGATATTGCTGTCGACCTTAAAGGGTATACGAAAGACAACCGGCTGAACATTTTCAACCGGAGACTCGCTCCTGTCCATGTGTCTTTTCTGGGCTACCCCGGAACAACAGGCCTGCCTGGAATGGATTACATGGTCGCTGATCCTGTGACTATCCCAGCCCGCTACCGCAAGCACTATTCTGAAAAGATCCTCTACATGCCGGACTGTTACCAGGCAAACGACGATCAGCGTTCCGCATCGCAGAACCGTCCGGCACGGGCAGAGGCCGGACTGCCTGAGGACGCCTTTGTCTTCTGTTCCTTCAACAGCCCTTACAAAATTTCGCCAAAAGAATTTGATGTCTGGATGAAGCTTCTCAAACTGGTTCCTGGCAGTGTTCTTTGGTTGTACGCAACACGTTCAGAGATCCGGGAGAACCTGTTGAAGGAAGCACAGAAAAGGGGGATTGGAGCGGAGCGGATCGTGTTTGCCGGCTTTGCCGAGCAAAAAGACCACCTGGCTCGTCTGCCGCTGGCCGATGTTTTCCTGGATTGTTTTGCCGTCAATGCGCATACCACCGCCAGTGACGCTTTGTGGGCCGGGGTTCCGGTCGTCACCAAGACAGGCAAACAATTTGCCGCACGCGTTGCCAGCAGCTTGCTGAGTGCTGTCGGGGTGAGTGAATTGGCCGCCGGGTCGGTTACGCAGTATCAGGCTCTTGCACTGAAACTGGCCCGGGATCCGGAGTATTTGGCGGATGTAAAGGCGCGGGTGAAACAGGGGATCGCCGATGGGCCGCTCTATGACACCGAAAAATTCACCCGCAATTTCGAGGTGCTGATGGAAAAGGCGCTGGAGCGCTACAACGCGGGCCTCGAACCTGATCACATCAGCCTGACCCAGTAGCCAGGTTCCAAAAAAGAAAAGGGTGCGGCCAATGCCGCACCCTTTTTCATAACACCGTTTCTGCCAGTGCTACACCAGCCGCACCTGGGTGCCGATCTGCACCATCTCATACAGTTCTTCGACGTGCTGGTTATAAAGGCCGATACAGCCCGAGGAGCTTTGCCGCCCGATCTTGCGGGTGTCGTGGGTGCCGTGGACCAGATAGGCGGGCCAGTCCAGATACATTGCACGGGTGCCCAGCGGGTTGCCGGACACGCCGCCCTCGATACGGACCGGCAGCGTCGGGTCGCGCTCGCGCATAGAGGCGGTGGGCGTCCAGCTGGGGTTCTCGCGTTTGCGCACAACCTTGGTGTAGCCGCGTTTGGTCAGGTCTTCGGTCATTGGAACCGACGACGGGAACAGGCGGTAGGTCTCACCGTCCGGTCCCCAGTAATGCAGCGCGCGGGAGCTGATGTCGGCCAGCAGGCAGCCAGCACCCAGCTCGTCAAAGTGATCCTGCCAGTTCTGCTGCGAGAAGGCAGAGATGTTGCGCTGCACGGGAACCTGTTCGCGGATCGCCTGTTCATTCTGCGGAAACGCGTCAGTGGATTGCGCGCGCAGGACCGCCGGCGCGGCAAGAGAGGCGCCAAGGCCCATCAGGGTGGCGCGGCGGGTGATACGGAGTTTGGTCATTATTCCTCAACCGTGCTGCTCGAAAACTCCGCAGCAAGATAAGCAGGCTGGCGGAATTTCCTAGGGGCGGCAGAGCGGTTTTACGGCGGCTCACAGGCTTGTGTTGCCCAGGGCGGCGGAAGACCGCCGCCTGAGGGCTGTGCCGGGGTCAGGAATAGAGGCTGCGGGCCTGGGCGAAGGACAAGAGGCGCTTGCTGTCCTCATCCCACAAGTGCAGGCGCGCATTGGCCAGGCTTTCGCGGATGGTCATCCGGTTGCCTTCGGCCAGTTCCGCGTGGTCCCGCAGCACTTGCGGCAGCCGGTAGAACGGGATGCGGCTGTAGAGGTGGTGCACATGGTGGATGCCGATATTAGCGCTGAGCCATTGCAGCACCGGCGGCAGCACGTAATGCGAGCTGCCGTGCAGCGCGGCGTCATGCAGCTGCCAGTCTTCTTCACTCTCCCATTGGGTGGTCTCGAACTGGTGCTGCACATAAAACAGCCACAGCCCGGCGGTGGCGGCGATCAGGGTGGCGGGCAGGAAGATCAGCAAAAGCGGCATAAGGCCGCCGAAATACCAGATCAGCCCCAGCGCCCCGAGGATCGAAACATTGGTGCCCATCGCGCTGATCCAGTAGCGGGCCTGGCCTGTCAGACCGTAGGGAATACGGTTCTGGAGGAAGAACAGATAGCCGGGGCCAATGGCAAACAGCGTGACCGGATGGCGGTACAGCCGGTACATCAGCCGGTCCCAGCGGCTGGCGGCGCGGTACTCGGCCACCGTCATTGTGTGGATGTCGCCCATGCCGCGCTTATCCAAGTTGCCGTGGGTGCTGTGGTGAATCGAATGGGTGCGGCGCCAGACGTCATAGGGGGTCAGCGTCAGAACGCCGATGATGCGGCCCACCCAGTCGCTGACATGCCGGTTGGCAAAGAAGGACCCATGGCCGCAATCGTGCTGGATAGTGAACAGGCGCAACAGGAAGGCTGCGATCAGCACCGAGATTGCCAGCGTCAGCCAGTAGCTGACCGATAGCGACCACCAGGCCAGCGCCCAGAGCAGCAGAAAGGGCACAATTGTCACTGCCAGCTCAAAGCTGCTGCGCAACGGATTGGGGTCGCGGTATTGGGCCAGGATCTTGACCCAGTCGCGGGCGGTCTTTGCAGCCGCCTGCGGCTGGTTCTGTTCTTCTGTCTTGCTCATGCGCCTGCCGTTTGTCTGTCTGTTGCTGACCGGATAGACGAGTTACGCCGCGGAACAAGCAAAAACTGGCCAAAACGCTTATTTTACGTGGCGCCGTGCCGGCAAAAACGCCATCAGACGAAACGGCTCTGCGTGGGCAAGGTGGCCGCCCAAGAAAAAGGCCCCGGAAAATCCGGGGCCTTTTCCTGTTAAGAGGCAGAGGTTTAGTCCATTGCCTTGAAGTTGAACTCGCCGCCTTCTTTGATGCCCGAGGGCCAGCGGGAGGTCACGGTCTTGGTGCGGGTGTAAAATTTGAAGCTGTCCGGGCCGTGCTGGTTCAGGTCGCCGAACATCGACTTCTTCCAGCCGCCGAAGGTGTGGTAGGCCAGCGGCACCGGGATCGGCACGTTGATGCCCACCATGCCGATGTTCACACGGCTTGCAAAATCACGCGCGGTGTCGCCGTCACGGGTGAAGATCGCGGTGCCGTTGCCGTACTCGTGATCCATCGCCAGCTTCAAGGCTTCCTCGTAAGTGCCTGCACGCACAGTGGAAAGCACCGGGCCAAAGATCTCCTGCTTGTAGATGTCCATGTCGGTGGTGACATGGTCGAACAGGTGGGCGCCGACAAAGAAACCGTCCTCGTAGCCCTGCAGTTTGAAGTCGCGGTTGTCGACCACCAGCTTGGCGCCTTGATCAACGCCGGACTGGATCAGGCCCAGGATGCGTTCCTTGGCGGCCGCGGTTACAACCGGGCCCAGGTCGACGTCGTCGCCGGCGGTGTAGGGGCCGACTTTCAGTTTCTCGATGCGCGGGATCAGTTTTTCGATCAGCTTGTCGGCGGTTTCCTCACCAACCGGAACTGCAACCGAGATCGCCATGCAGCGTTCGCCGGCCGCGCCAAAGCCTGCACCGACCAGCGCGTCAGCGGCCTGGTCCAGATCGGCGTCGGGCATCACGATCATGTGGTTCTTGGCACCGCCGAAGCACTGGGCGCGCTTGCCGTTGGCAGTGGCGCGGGAATAGATGTACTGCGCGATCGGGGTGGAGCCCACGAAGGACACGCCTTGGATGATCTCGCTGTCCAGAATGGTGTCAACCGCCTCACGGTCGCCGTTCACCACCTGGAACACGCCTTCCGGCAGGCCGGCCTCAACGAACAGCTCAGCCAGCATCAGCGGCACGGAGGGGTCGCGCTCGGACGGTTTCAGCACCACGGCGTTGCCGCAGGCCAGGGCCGGGCCGACGTGCCACAGCGGCATCATGGCCGGGAAGTTGAAGGGCATGATGGAGCCGACAACACCCAGCGGCTGGCGCATGGAGTACATGTCGATGCCAGGGCCTGCGCTGTCGGTGAATTCACCCTTCAGCATCTGCGGCGCGCCAATGCAGTATTCGATCACTTCCAGGCCGCGCTGCAGGTCGCCCTTGGCGTCCGGGATGGTCTTGCCGTGCTCGCGGCTCAGCGCCTCTGCCAGCTTGTCCATGTCGCGGTTCATCAGGCCAACCATGGCCATCATCACGCGGGCACGCTTTTGCGGGTTGGTGGCGCCCCATGCGGGCTGCGCTGCCGCGGCTTTTTCGATAGCGTCAGTGGTTTCCGCCACGCTGGCCATCGGGCACTGGTACTGCACTTCGCCGGTTGCGGGGTTGAAAACATCGTCAAAACGGCCTGAGGTGCCGGAGACCAGTTTGCCGTTGATAAAGTGGCCGAGTTCTTTCATCGGATCCTCCTCTGTTCATCTTGCCCATATCGTAGGCTTGCAAAAAACATCGGAAAAGAGGAAACATTTCAAAGAGGCTTTGCAGGAACGCAAAAGGTTAACGTCAGGTTAGCAGCAGAACGGAGGACCCGGGGCCAATGGATCCGCAGTGGGATGATATGAAAGTGTTTTTGGCGGTGGCGCGGGAGGCGAGCCTGTCGGGCGCCGGCCGCATTCTCAAGATGGACCCCGCCACCGTTGGACGCCGTATTGCCCGGTTTGAGGCTGCGCTGGAAACCCCGCTGTTTGTGAAATCGCCGCAAGGCTATGCCCTAAGCGCCGCCGGCGACCGGCTGCTGGTTCATGCGGAGGCGGCCGAGCAGGCAATGCGGGCGGGCACCGAAGCGCTGACCGGGCCCAGCGACACTTTGTCCGGGCAGATCCGGATCGGCGCCCCGGACGGCAGCGCCAATTACCTGCTGCCGCAGGTCTGCGCCCAGATTGCCGAGGAGAACCCGGACCTGGATATCCAGATCGTGGCGCTGCCGCGGGTAATCAACCTCAGCCGCCGCGAGGCCGATATGGCAGTCACGGTCAGCGCCCCCACCGCGGGCAAACTTCTGGTGCAGAAGATCTGCGATTATAAGCTGCATCTGGTGGCCTCACGGCATTACCTGAAGAACCACGCGCCGATCACCAGCCTGGAGGACCTGAAGGGCCATAAAATGATCGGCTATATCCCGGATATGATCTTTGACAAGGAACTGGATTACCTCAATGACATCGGCATTGAGCGGGTGGCGCTGGCCTCCAATTCGGTGTCGGTGCAGATCAAGATGGCGGCACAGGGCACCGCGATTTGCGTAGCGCATGATTTCAGCCTGCCCGCGCACCGGATGCTGCGCAAAATCCTGACCGACAAGGTGAGTCTCAGCCGCAGTTTCCACCTCGTGCGGCACCAGGGCGACCAGCGCAGCGAACGTCTGAACCGCTTTGCCCAGGCGCTGTCCAAGGGTATCCGCGACGAGGTGGCCCGCCTGGAAGCCTTGACTTGAAGCTGCATTGCGGCAAACCTCTGAATTACGCAATAATATTACGGAGGTGTGTGCAGAATGCTTGTTCAAGAGATTTTGAAGTCAAAGGCCGGCTCCGGTGTTGTCACCGTTCCTCTGGATGCGAGCGTTGCTGAGGCTGCAAAAGTGATGGCGGACAACCGTTTTGGCACCGTGGTGGTTTCTGCTGACGGCGAATACCCGGACGGAATCCTGTCCGAACGCGATATTGTGCGGGAACTGGCCAAGGGCGGTTCCGGCTGCCTGGACCAGCCTGTCAGCGGCTATATGACGCGCGAGCTGGTCACCTGCACCAGCCAGTCCAATGTGGGCGAGATATTGCAGCAGATGACAGACGGGCGGTTCCGCCACATGCCGGTGGTCGAGGACGGAAAACTCATTGGAATCGTAACAATTGGCGATGCGGTCAAGGCGCAATTGGCGCAGGTTGCGATGGAGAAGGATGCGCTGCAGGACATGATCATGGGGCACTGAGCCGCAGGGGCAGGATCCGTATTTCTGCCCTATTGCATTCGCAGCATCAGATATGTTTGCCTGTGCAGAAATTCTGACTAGGCAGGAGGCCGCCCATGCGTGTGGGTCTGTATCCCGGCACCTTTGACCCGATCACCATCGGGCATATCGACATCATCCGCCGCGCCAGCGCGCTGGTGGACAAGCTGGTGATCGGCGTCGCCATCAACCGCGACAAAGGGCCATTGTTCAACCTGGAAGAGCGGGTGGAGATGATCGAGGCGGAATGCGCCAAGCTGAGTGCCGAGACCGGCACCGAAATCGTTGCGCATCCGTTCGAAAACCTGCTGATCGACTGCGCCCGCGACGTCGGCGCCCAGATCATCGTCCGCGGCCTGCGGGCGGTGGCTGATTTCGAGTATGAATTCCAGATGGTCGGCATGAACCGTGCGCTGGACAGTTCGGTCGAGACGGTATTCCTGATGGCAGAGGCCCGGCATCAGGCGATTGCCTCGAAACTGGTCAAGGAGATCGCCCGGCTGGACGGGGATGTGTCGAAATTCGTGACGCCCCTGGTCAAGGAACGGCTGTTGGAACGGCTGGGCAAGACGGGCTGAACAAGCGGCAGGCAAACTCGCAGCGGAATGCGCTTGACAGGGGAAAGGGGCAGGGGTGCTGCCCCTCTTGGCCTTGCGGCCAATTCACCCCGGAGTATTTTCAACCAGAAAGAAGCAACTCCGCCAGCGGCAGGCTGAAGCGCATGCAACTGGCTGGCGGTCGCGGGTCAGCGCCAGAAGGCGACCCAGTCGATCAGGGCAAACAGTTTCTTTCCCAGGAAGATCATGTGCTGATCCCCGAACAGCGCAATGTCTATGATGGCAGCGGCAATCAGGAACAGGCCGAGGAAGATGGCAATCCGGTTGGTCATGAAGGCTCCGCCGCAAAGAAAACGCCCGCCCAGATAACCTGAGCGGGCGTGAATTCTCAAGCGGTTAAGGCTGGCTTAGCCCAGCTTGCCCATCGCAACAGCCACATCGGCCATACGCACCGAGAAGCCCCATTCGTTGTCGTACCACGCCAGCACGCGCACCATGCGGTCTTCGACCACGCGGGTCTGGTCCGGTGCAAAGATCGAGCTTTCCGGGGTGTGGTTGAAGTCGGTGGAGACCAGCGGTGCCGGCTCATAGCCCAGCACGCCTTTCATCGGGCCTTCAGCGGCTTCCTTAACGGCAGCGTTGACCTGCTCGGCGGTCACGTCGCGGCCTGCGCGGAAGGTCAGGTCCACGGCGGAGACATTCGGGGTCGGCACGCGGATGGCGGAGCCGTCCAGGCGGCCTTTCAGGTTCGGCAGCACTTCGCCCAGGGCCTTGGCAGCGCCGGTCGAGGTCGGGATCATCGACATGGCGGCAGCACGCGCGCGGTACAGGTCCTTGTGGCGGCGGTCCAGGGTCGGCTGGTCGCCGGTGTAGGCGTGGATGGTGGTCATGATGCCGTGCTCGATGCCGAAGGCCTCGTCCAGCACCTTGGCCAGCGGCGCCAGGCAGTTGGTGGTGCAGGAGCCGTTGGAGATCATGGTGTCGCCGGCTTCCAGCTGGTCATCGTTGACGCCGTAAACGATGGTCTTGTCGACGTTTTTGCCGGGGGCGGACAGCAGAACCTTCTTGGCGCCGCGCTCCAGATGCGCCTTGGCTTTCTCACCGTCGTTGAACTTGCCGGTGCACTCCAGGACCACGTCGCAGCCGGACCAGTCCAGCTCACCCATGTCGTAGGTGGAGAACATCTGCATGTCGCCGCGGCCCAGGTTCATGGTGCCTTCGCCGATGGTGACTTCGCCGGGGAAACGGCCATGCACGGAATCGTATTTGATCAGGTGTGCTGCGGTGTCCAGCGGACCAGTGGCGTTCACCTTGATCACTTCGATGTCGTCGCGCCCCGAGGCGGCGATGTGAGACAGGGTGCAGCGGCCGATGCGGCCAAAACCGTTGATCCCGACTTTGATGGTCATGAGTACGTCTCCAAGCGAGCAAAACCTTTGGCCGCCATATAGACCGGGGCGGATGTGGTCTAAAGGGGTAAAAGCGTCATTAAATGAAACTGTTAGCGCAAAATGTGAGCGGTGGCGCTAACGGTTCGGTGCGGTGGCGGTAACGGATTTTTGCCTCCACAGCACGGTGGCGCTAACGCTTGTGCTGCGGCGCGGAAGCAGGCAGATTGCCCCTCAAACGCGGACAGGATTTGAGGGATTTGGCATGAGCGGTTTGCTGGCGCTTCTGGATGACGTGGCGGGGATTGCCAAGGTGGCGGCGGCCTCGGTTGACGATGTGGCCGCAGCAGCGGGCAAGGCCGGTGCTAAGACCGCGGGGGTGATCATCGACGATGCGGCAGTGACGCCGAAGTACCTGCAAGGGTTTGCGCCCGCCCGCGAGCTGCCGATCATCTGGCGCATCACCCGCGGTTCCTTGTTCAACAAGCTTATCCTGCTGCTGCCGGTGGCGATGCTGCTGGCGAACTTTGCGCCGTGGCTGATCACCCCCTTGCTTATGCTGGGCGGGTCATACTTGTGCTTCGAAGGGGCTGAGAAGGTCTTTCACGTGCTGTTCCCCCACGCGAGCCACGCCATCGACGATGATATGAGCATCAAGGACCCGAGCCATCTGGAAGAGCAGAAGATCAAGGGCGCGATCAAAACCGACTTCATCCTGTCGGCGGAGATTATGACCATTGCGCTGGCTGCCATCGAGGCGCCGAACGTCTGGATGCAGGCGGCAACGCTGGCGGTTGTGGCGATTGGTGTGACGCTGGCGGTCTACGGCTCTGTCGCGCTGATCGTGAAGATGGATGATGTGGGGCTGTACCTGGCGCAGAACGCACCGACGCCGGTGGGGCGCGGGCTGGGGCGCGGGCTGGTCAAGTTCATGCCGGTGCTGATGAAGATCCTGTCCGTGGTTGGCACCGCGGCGATGCTGTGGGTCGGGGGCTCCATTATCATCCACGGGCTGGAGGTGCTGGGCTTTGGCTGGCTGGGCCATCTGATTCACGACTGGGCCTATGCGGTGGGCCACGCGGTGCCTGCCGCCTGGGAAGGCTTTGCCGAGTGGACGGCCAAGGCGGCTATGGACGGGGTGTTTGGCGTGGCCTGGGGGCTGGTGCTGATCCCGCTGGCGACGAAGGTGATTGGGCCGGCAATTGGCAAGTTTACCCAACCCTAAAGTGGTTCCGCAGCCCTAACCCGAGTAGAAACGAAAAGATAAGACCAAAGACGGTTTGTATCCCCGCGAACAATTTCAGGACGGAAGGAAGTTGCTCCACCAACTTCTGCTCCACCAGCTTTCCTAAGCCAAAAAAACTGAAAGTATTGCTGAATGAATATCCCAGCCCTGTCCAAAATGGAGTTTCTGGTGGGTAATCAAGGGCTGCGGAAGAGCTTACAAAATAGCCAAGGTAGGCAGCACAGCCGAGGCTTACGAGAAAACCCAACGCGGCGAGCGGACGGCCAATAGAATAACCGTAGTTAGAAAACCAACCGTAAAGCTTTACTAAGAGACTATACCATCCCTTGGGTTGCCCCTTGGCTCTGAACTCCAACCTCGTAAAGAAGTGGGCGTCCTCTGGGCGCTGCAATTCCTCCATCCGGCGTCGCAACGCCGTGAAGCTATTGCTTTCAATTTTTAACTGAAGCAGGGTGTAGGGTTCGTGTGTCCCAAAGCGATCAATGGAAGGTGTTGGGAAACCCCAGTTCTCTGGTTTCAACGGAAAGACAGTGTCTTCTGGCAGTGTCGCTTCATAGAATTTCGGGCAACCACCATAGAAAATAGTGTCGTCAAACCGAGCGGCTTCTTCAAACTTGGCCTTGGTGAAGTCAGCGTTCTTAAGCTGGGCTTTAGAGAAACTTGCTTGCCGACAGAACCTAGCATTTCTGAATTCAACAGCGTTACCAATCCACCCGATGTTACCCATCTTAGCCTCACTAAAGTAAGCAAAGCGTTGGAAGTGGGTGTCTGAAAAATGCGCAGCCGTCAGAATAGATTTTTGCATTGAAAAATTCATGCTAAATTTTGACCTGCTGAAATCAATCACGAACGGGAAGACCCTGTTGGAAAACAGAACAGACTTCTCAAACACCAGCTCGCGAAAAGAAATTGTGGAAAAGCCGTGCATAGCATCTGGGTCGGGTAGCCTGTCAAATGGAATGTTTGCTAGTTTGAAGCGGTCTTCAATGTGCTGAATTTCTCTATCAGATAATGGGCGCATCTCCTCAGGGTCAACCTCAAGTGCTTTAGCAAGGTTTTCCCTGAATTCCTGCTGCAGGGTATGAGCCATGAAGCCGTTCCAGATACGGCGGTTTTTCTTTTCGAAACTCCCATCGAAGCCAGCCGCATGTTCTCCGTGTGTTGTAGCCAACAGGTAAAACGGATTGCTTTCTGCCGAGGCTAAGCCAGTGTCGAGCATGTTAGGTAATCACTTTAAGAAATTCAATTCTGACAGGGTAAAGTGTTGGTCCTGATATGAAAAGGGGCGCTGTGGATAGCGCCCCTTAGAAAGGTTTGTTGGCTAACAGTGAGTCAGCCCAGCAGCTCTTTCACCTTGGCCACTGTGCCCTCAGCCGTAATGCCGAAGCGCTCGAACAGCTCGCCTGCCGGGGCGGAGGCGCCGAAGCGGTCCATGCCGACAAATGCGGCTTTCTTCTCCTGGCCGCGCTCGCCCAGCAGCCAGCGGTCCCAGCCGCCGTCACGTACAGCGGCCTCGATACCCACACGCACCGGACCTGCGGGCAGGACCTTGCGGCGGTAGGCTTCGTCCTGCGCTGCAAACAGTTCCATGCAGGGCATGGAAACCACGCGGGTGCCGATGCCTTCGGCCTCCAGCTTGGCCTTGGCTTCCATCGCAACGGAGACCTCAGAGCCGGTGGCGATCAGGATCACCTGGCGCTTGTTTTCGGCCTCGGCCAGAACATAGGCGCCTTTCTCGACCATGTTGGTCAGCTTGTGCTCGGTCCGGACGGTCGGCAGGTTCTGACGGGTCAGGGTCATCACCGAGGGGGTTTCCTTGGCGGTCAGGGCGATCTCCCAGGCCTCGGCGGTTTCCACGGTGTCGGCGGGGCGGAACACATAGGTGTTCGGGGTCGCACGGCAGATCGCCAGATGCTCAACCGGCTGGTGGGTCGGGCCATCCTCGCCAACGCCGATCGAATCGTGGGTCATCACGAAGACCGACGGGATTTTCGACAGGGCCGCCAGACGCATCGCCGGGCGGGCATAGTCGGTGAAACAGAAGAAGGTGCCGCCGTAGGGGCGCATGCCGCCGTGCAGCGCCATACCGTTCATCGCGGCTGCCATGCCGTGCTCGCGGATGCCCCAATAGACATAGCGGCCCTTGCGGTTGTCGGTGTCAAACACCCCCAGGTCGCCGGTCTTGGTGTTGTTGGAACCGGTGAGGTCGGCGGAGCCGCCCACGGTTTCCGGCATCAAGGGGTTGATGACGGCCAGCGCCATTTCCGAAGACTTGCGGGTGGCAACCTTGGGCTGCTCCTCGCTCACCTGCTTTTTCAGCGCCTTGATGGCTGCGGACAGTTTCTTGGGCGCGTCCAGGTTGTAGGCGCGGGTGAAGCGGTCCTGCTTCTGCTGCGACAGCTCGGCAAAGCGGGCTTCCCAGGCTTCACGCTCGGACTTGCCGCGGGCGCCGATCTCTTCCCACTGGGATTTGATCTCTGCCGGCACCTCGAACGCTCCGCCGGTCCAGCCGTAGGCGTCCTTTGCTGCCTGCAGCTGCGCAGGATCGGTCAGCGCGCCGTGGCCCTTGGAGGTGTCCTGCGCGGCGTGGCCCAGGGCGATGTGGGTCTTGCAGGCGATCATCGACGGTTTTTTCGATTTCTTCGCCGCCTCGATGGCCTCATCGATGGCCTTGGGGTCATGGCCGTCGATTTCCAGAACCTGCCAGCCCGACGCCTTGAAACGCTGCACCTGGTTGGTGCGGTCGGACAGTTCAACGGTGCCGTCAATGGTGATGTTGTTGTTATCCCAGAAGACAATCAGCTTACCCAGCGAGTGGCGGCCGGCAAGACCGATGGCCTCCTGGCTGATGCCCTCCATCAGGCAGCCGTCGCCTGCGATCACATAGGTGTGGTGATCCACAACCTTCTTTCCGTAATGGGCACGCTGCATTTCCTCAGCCATGGCAAAGCCGACGGCATTGGAAATACCCTGGCCCAGCGGGCCGGTGGTGACTTCAACCGCGTCCAGAAGGAAGTTTTCCGGGTGGCCCGCGGTCAGCGCGCCGGACTGGCGGAAGTTCTTGATCTGGTCCAGGGTGACCTGCTTGTCGCCGGTGAGGTACAGCAGCGAATAGATCAGCATCGAGCCATGGCCCGCCGACAGGATGAAGCGGTCGCGGTCCGGCCACTGCGGGTTGGATGCATCGAATTTGAGGTGTTTTTCGAACAGAACGGTTGCCACATCGGCCATGCCGATCGGCATGCCGGTGTGCCCGGAGTTGGCGGCGGCTACGGCGTCCAGCGCCAGCGCGCGGATGGCGGCGGCCTTGTTCCAATGCTCAGGGTTTGCGGTGCGCAGGGCTGTCAGGTCCACTTGGATTGTCCTTTGGCGTTAACAGGCATTTGCTGCGCTCAATAACAGCGATGAGCCAAAGATCAAGCATGGTTGCGCGCAACTCTGCTATGTTGCGCGAAGTTGGCGCGGCAAGTGGTTGAAACGCAAAGGGGGGTGATTTATTCCTGAAGGGGAAGAACTGGCCCATGCCGCCGCCGGTGGTCCGATTCGGACAGGCGGCGGAACGATAATGGAGCGGATGGGCCCGGGTGAGGGACAGGCATGAACCAGATTGAAGAATTGCAAGGCCGCATCCAGGCTGCGCTGGAGCGCATCAGCGCAGGCTCCGCAGCGCTGCAGCAGGCACGCGCGGCAGACCAGGCCCGCGCCGAAGAAGCCGCAGCCGCAGCCGCGCAAGCAGCAGAGGCCGCCGCCGCAGGTGCCGCCAATGAAGAGCTAGAGCAGGCGCTGGATGAGGAAAGAACCGCTAACGCCCAGCTGGAAGAGCGGGTGAAGGTTCTGCACGCCCGCCTCAAAGAGGTTGAGGGCGATGCGCCCGCAAGCTCTGCCAGCAGCGAAGATATTGCGGCGATGGAAGCCGAACTGCAGCTGTTGCGGAATGAGGCCGGCGATCCGGCAGAGAAAGAGGCGCTGCGCGCCGAGGTCGCCCGCCTGAAAGGGGAACTGGAGGCCGCGGCCAATACCGCAGCCAGCGAAAAGGAAATGCTGGAGGATCAGCTGTCTGAGGCGCAGGCCGCCTTGGACAGTTTGAAGGCCCAGCTTGAGGCGGCGCAGCCCGCTGATGATGCAGCAGCGCCTCAGCCCCAGGATATGAGCGCTGAGATTGAGCGCCAGAATGAAACGCTGGTGCGGCTTGACACCGAATTGCAGCAGCTGCGCCAGGCCAATGAGGAATTGCGAGCCTCCAACGCGGCCCTGCGCGAAGCTAACGCGCAAGGCTTGGGGGATGCCGGGCTGATCAACACCGCGATGGAAGCCGAAATCGAAGGGCTGCGCGCCGCGCAGGCCAGTGATCAGGCCCAGGTCAACGCGGTTCTGGCCAAGTTGGAGCCGCTTCTGGCCAATGCCCGCAACTTGCCCGAGGGAGAGGAAGTCTGATGCCCGAAGTGACCATTCATATCGGCGGCCGCGGCTTTGAGGTTTCCTGCCAGGAGGGCGAGGAAAGCTATCTGCATTCCGCCGCCAAGATGCTGGATGACGAGGCGCAGGTGCTGTCGGACCAGATCGGACGGATGCCCGAGGCGCGGATGCTGCTGATGGCCGGTCTGATGCTGGCGGACAAAACCGCCGCAGTAGAAGACCGGATCAAGGAAGTTGAGGCGCAGCTGGCCGAGCGAGAGCAGGAGCTGGAGGCGCTGAAAGCCGCGCCGGCTCCTGAGCCTGAACGCATCGAAATCCCGGTGGTGCCGCCGCAAGTGACCGAAAGCCTGGCCGAACTGGCGGCCCGTACCGAGGCGCTGGCACAGGATATTGAGGAACAGGCCCAGCCTGCCGGATGACGGCTCTTGCCGGCGCCTTTCCGGGGCCGGCAACCTGTACTGGCGGGTCCGGAAAGCGGCAGAATTCTGACCTTAATCAGACCTTTACGCGACTGCCGGGAAACACTGTTATTCCTTTGTTAACCGCCGTGCCGCCTCGTGCTTGACCGTCCTGTGCGATAGGATCGCTGCCAGGGAAGAAGTCCTTGGGCAGCGGAGCGGCAGAATGTACGAAGCAATGATCCTGGCAGTTCTGGTGCTGGCCGGCGGTTCGCTGGGGTCTTATGGGTTCGATGTTCCGGAAACGGCGCCGGACACGCCGGACACGGAACCGACGGACGGGGCCGACCGGCTGCAGCTTGGCGATGGTCCTGATGAAGTGGACGCGGGGCGCGGTTTCGACCAGGTGATTGCAGGCGCGGGCGATGACACAGTATCCGGCGGGCCGGGGATGGACACGCTCGACGGGCAGGGTGGCGACGACCAGCTTGCTGGCGGTGAGTTTCACGACATTCTGCTGGGCGGCAGCGGCAACGACCTGCTCGACGGCGGCGGCGGCAAGGATATCCTGTTCGGCGGCATCGGCGACGACACCGTGCTTGGCGGCGACTGGGATGATGTGATCGCCGGCGGCGAAGGGGCGGATCAGCTCTTTGGCAGCATCGGCAACGACACTCTCATTGGGGTTGGCCTGCTATCCGATGAACCGGATGCCGAAACGCTCGACACTTTGCGCAACGGTGAGAAGGCCGAAAACATCTTTACCCTGTCCGAAGACACAGAGGCCGACACACTGGACGGCGGTGACGGCAACGATTACCTGGCAATCGGTGCAGGTGATACGGCCCGCGGCGGCGCTGGCAAGGATGTTTTCGAACTCTATTTTGGCGGGACAGCCGGGGCGGAAATCCGGATCGAAGACTATCAGGCGGGCGAGGACATCCTGCGGCTGGCTGCGGACAGCCCAGCGGGGATCACCGCCGCAATAGACGCAGAGACCGGCGATTCAGTGCTGCTGCAAGACGGTGTGGTGGTGGCGCGGCTGGTTGGTGCGGGCGAGGGCGTCGCACTGCAATAGCGGCCCGGAGGCTGGTCAAATCAGCCCATCCATATGCCTTTCCTGACCGTGCCGGGTATTGTTTCCCGGCTGGTAACAGTTCGTTTATGACCATTTTTAGGCAAAATTCGGGAAACTTATAGTCAAACTCCGAGCCTTTCCTTAATGAGGTTGAGGCGTATTTCAGCTTTCTACTTTTGGGGGAAATAATGATCGGAGCATTTGTTCTTGGCACCTTGGCGGTCGCAGGCTTGGCGATCAGCCTGGACGATGATGATGTTGATAACGGCGCAGAGCCCGATCCGGTTGACGAAAACCCGGTTCCTGTCGTTCCGGACAACCTTCCCACCGATGGGCCGGATGATCTGGTTCTGGGCGATGAGGACGACGTGCTGGATGCAGGCAGGGGGGCAGACCGGGTGTTTGGCAGCGGCGGCGACGACCAGATTTCCGGCGGCGACGGCCAGGACACTCTGCTGGGCGGCGAAGGCGACGATACGGTGTCCGGCGGGAGCTTTCACGATCTTGTTTACGGCGGTGAGGGCGACGATGTTCTGTCCGGCGACGGCGGCATCGACAGGCTCTTTGGCGAGGGCGGCAACGACACTCTGGACGGCGGCGATTGGAACGACACGCTGGATGGCGGCCAAGGTTTCGACAGCCTGACGGGTGGCATTGGCAATGACCTTCTGAACGGCGGTGAAGGCAAGGACGTGGCCTTTGGCGGTGAGGGCAACGACACTGTGTCCGGCGGTGATTGGCACGACATCGCCTATGGCGGTGCAGGTGACGATGTGCTGGCCGGTGACGGCGGAATTGATGTCCTTTTCGGTGACGATGGAGACGACACGCTGGACGGCGGAGATTGGAATGATGATCTGATCGGCGGCAACGGGGCGGATGTCTTGAACGGCGGCAGCGGCAACGATGCGCTGAGCGGCGTGAACCTGACCCGCGACCTGACACCGGAAGAGATCGCCAGCCTGCGCGATCAGGAAGAGGGCTTTACCCTGCAGGACGTGGATTTTGCCAATACGGCAGACGGAGCCGACACGCTGGACGGCGGCATTGGCAACGACTTCCTGCTGCTGGGGGCTGGCGACACCGGCACCGGCGGCCTGGGTCAGGACAGCTTTGCCCTGTACATGACACAGGAGGGCGGCGGCGTTGCTACGATCACGGATTACACGCCGGGCGACGACCTGATCCAGCTTGTGTTCAACAACAGCAGCGAGACTGTGAACACGGAGGACTTCACGGTCGAAAGCGATGCCGCCACGGGGGATGCGCTGATCCTTCAGCAGGGCCAGTTGGTGGCCCGGATTGAGGGCGCTGCGGCGACCTTCACCGCAGATGACCTGGTCTTGATCGACGCGGCCTGATGCCGGGGCCCTCCCAACATGTGGGGCCTGTGCAAAGAAAAAGCCTGCTGCAGACAGCTCTGCAGCAGGCTTTGCACTTTACCGGAAGCGGCCGGCTCAGGCGTTGGCTTCGCGGATCTTGTCGGCAGCTTCCTTGTTGAAGGTGATGCCGTTTTCTTCGAACATGCCGTCCAGCTCGCCGGACAGGGTCATTTCGGTGATGATGTCGCAGCCGCCGACAAATTCGCCCTTTACATAGAGCTGCGGGATGGTCGGCCAGTCGGAATAATCCTTGATGCCTTGACGGATTTCCTCATCCGCCAGAACGTTCACATCGGTGTAATCCACACCGATGTAGTTCAGTACGCCTGCCACGCGCGAGGAAAAGCCGCACTGCGGCATGTCCTTGGTGCCTTTCATGTAAAGCACCACGTCATTGGCTTTGACGGTTTCGTCGATGCGGGTCTTTGCGTCGGTCATGTGTCGGTGTCCTTTTCGTCGTGCCGCCGAGGATGTACCGGCAGGAAGTCTTTGAGTGCGAGATACGTCACAATGGGCAGCATTAAAAGGGCCGCGGACGCAGAAACTTGCTCTCCCGCAAACTCAAGCAGCCAGTTCAGAGAGTTATTCCGGCGCCTTGGTGGTCAGCGCCAGCGCGTGCAGCTCGCCGTCGGGACCGTCCATCTTGCCTTTCAGCGCGGCATAGACAGCGCGCTGCTGCTGGACGCGGTTCTTGCCGCGGAAGCTTTCGTCGACAACCATGGCCGACATATGCACGCCGTCAGTGCCAGCCACCTGGATTTCGGCGTCGGGAAAGCTTTCGCGCAGCAGTTCTTCGATTTCGTGGGCTTGCATGGGCATCCGGAGAAGTCCTTTGTCTTGTTTGGTAAAAATGTAGGTGGGCGCCGGGAGCTGTGCAAGCAGGATTAGGGCCGGCCCGGCGCAAAAGGCGCGATGGCGTCGACGAATTTTGGCACTGCCGCCAGGGCTTCCTGCACGCTGTCTTCCTCAAAGTCCCAGATGGACGACGGGTCGTCCGGGCACAGCGCGGCGGTCAGTTCGGCGCAGCGGTTTTGCAGGTCTTTGGGCAGGGGCAGGACAGCAGCCTCCCGCAGCACCAGAAGCGCCTCGTGGATCGGGCGCAGCACCCGCAGCGTATGGGTCATATGTGTCAGCAAGTCCGGATCATCGCGCCAGGTTTCGCCGTCAAACAACTGCTGCGTCACCCGCTGGCCGGCTCCGGCGCAAGAATAGGCGACGCAGCCGCCAAAGCCGCATTTGGCAAGATCGGCGTGAATGGAACACCGGAAATCCGCGGCGAGGTTGGGGCAGGGGGTGTCTGCCCGTTTCAGCAGACCGAAATCTTCGTGCGCCTCAAACGGATAGGCCACGCAGCAAAGGCCCGCGCAGCGGCTGCAATCCTCTGTCAGTTCAGGCAAGATCATGGGCCGCCCCTGGGTCAAATAAAAAGGCGGGACGGCTGTGCCATCCCGCCAATCTTCATCTATCAATCGCTGCCCGCCAGGGCCAGCAATCAGGCCACGGCTGCTGCAAAGCTGGAGCGGAAGATGTCTTTCAGCTCCTCCAGCGGCGCCTCAGCACCACCGATCTTGACCATGTCGCCGCCGAACTTGCCGACGGTGGCCAGCGGCACGCCGGCCTGGCCCGCGGCCAGCATCAGTGCTTCGGCCTGGTCGAAGTTGCAGGCGATCAGGTAACGGGCCTGGTCCTCACCGAACAGGGTCTGGGTATCGCCCGCGTCGATCTGCACGCCAACGCCGGCTTCTTCGGCCATCTCGAACGCTGCCAGCGCCAGGCCGCCATCGCCCAGGTCGGTGCAGGCCTTGATGAAGTCGCGGTTGGCGCGGATGAATTCGCCATTGCGTTTTTCAGCTGCCAGATCCACCGCCGGCGCGTCGCCGTCCTCGCGGTTGAAGACCTCGGCCAGCAGCGCCGACTGGCCCAGATGGCCGATGGTTTCACCCACTAGCAGGGCAATGTGGCCGTCGCGGGCCTCGCCGATGATCGGCTCTTCGTCTGCGGCAATCAGGCCGACGGCGCCGATGGTCGGGGTTGGCAGAATGCCCTTGCCATCGGTTTCATTATACAGCGACACGTTGCCAGAGACGATCGGCATGTCCAGCGCAGCAACCGCCTCGCCTATGCCTTTGATGGCGCCGACGAACTGGCCCATGATTTCCGGCTTTTCGGGGTTGCCGAAGTTCAGATTGTCGGTGGTTGCCAGCGGCTTGGCACCCACGGCGGTCAGGTTGCGGTAGGCCTCGGCCACCGCCTGCTTGCCGCCCTCAAACGGGTTTGCCTTGACGTAGCGCGGGGTCACGTCGGAGGTGAAGGCCAGTTTCTTGTCGGTGCCATGCACCCGGATCAGGCCGGAGCCTGCGCCCGGACGGCGCTGAGTGTCGCCCATCACGGTGGTGTCGTACTGCTCATAGACCCACTGCTTGCCGGCATAGTTCGGCGAGGCCAGCAGCGCCTTGAGGCCATCAATCGGGTCAATGGTCGGCACATCAGCATCGGTCAGCGGCTCTGCCGCTGGGGTCGGAACCCACGGACGGTCGTACTCAGGCGCTGTGGAAGACAGTTTCGACAGCACCAGATCCGCCTTCACTTCACCGTTGTGCATGATCAGGAAGCGGTCTTCGGCGATGGTTTCGCCAACGATGGCGAAATCCAGGTCCCATTTCTCGAACACGGCGCGGGCCTCAAATTCCAGCTCCGGCTTCAGCACCATCAGCATGCGTTCCTGAGATTCTGACAGCATCATTTCATAGGCTGTCATGTTCTCTTCGCGCTGCGGCACGTTTTCCAGGTCCAGACGCACGCCCAGCTTGCCCTTGTCGCCCATTTCCACGGCGGAGCATGTGAGGCCAGCCGCGCCCATGTCCTGGATCGAGATCACCGCGCCGGTCTGCATCAGCTCCAGCGTGGCTTCCATCAGGCGTTTCTCGGTGAAGGGGTCGCCGACCTGAACGGTGGGGCGCTTTTCCTCGATGGTGTCGTCGAATTCGGCAGACGCCATGGTGGCGCCGCCCACGCCGTCACGGCCGGTCTTGGCGCCCAGGTACACAACCGGCATGCCCACGCCCGACGCGGCGGAATAGAAGATGCCGTCGGTCTTGGCCAGGCCCGCGGCAAAAGCGTTCACCAGGCAGTTGCCGTTGTAGGCCGGATGGAAGCGGACTTCGCCGCCTGCGCAAGGCACGCCGAAGCAGTTGCCGTAACCGCCGATGCCCTCAACGACGCCGTTGACCAGCTGGCGGGTCTTGGGGTGGGAGGTTTCGCCAAAGGACAGCGAGTTCATCGAGGCGATGGGCCGCGCACCCATGGTGAAAACGTCGCGCAGAATACCGCCAACCCCGGTTGCCGCGCCCTGGTAGGGCTCGATGTAGGAGGGGTGGTTGTGGCTTTCCATCTTGAACACCACAGCGTCGCCATCGCCGATGTCCACGATGCCCGCGTTCTCGCCGGGGCCGCAGATCACCTGCGGGCCATCGGTCGGCAGGGTACGCAGCCATTTCTTGGAGGATTTATAGGAGCAGTGCTCGTTCCACATCGCCGAGAAAATGCCCAGCTCGGTGAAAGTCGGCTCCCGCCCGATGATTTCCAGGATCAGATCGTATTCCTCGGGCTTCAGCCCGTGGTTTGCAATCAATTCAGGCGTGATGGCGGGTTCCTGCATCCGTAAACGTCCCCAATGGCTGCGATTGCGCGCCTTTTAGGGCAAGGAGGGGCGCGGGGGAAGTGGAATTAGAGGATTCCCCGCCAGTTCTGCCTCCTGGCGTCTTTGCGCCGCAGCAGAGATCGCCGGTTACGCCGCGAACATGCAGGCTTTTCAAAGTGATGCTTGCGCAGGCATGGGCCCGTCCGGGCGCTGAAATTACAAGCATTGCGAAAGTTGCGTCGGAAATGGAAAAAATTTTAGCCTTCTGAAGATGTCGCGCCTGCCAGCCTCTTGCCAAGGTGGCTTCAGCGCTAGGGCAGCGCCGGGCTTTGATTTGCATCCTGCCCCTAGGGGCTTTGGGGCTGGCCGGTTAAACTGATTAATATCAGAAGGTTGAACGCCAAAAAAAAAGGCCGAGCACTAAGCTCGGCCGAAGTCCAACAGGGAGGTATGAAGGGGGGCAAGGCCGCCGCCTTCATGAGGATCATTTAGGGCGCCGGGCCTGCCCCTTCAAGGGGATTAATGCTAAATGAACGTCAAGGCTGCTATGCGGTGAATGCATGGCTTGCGGCACGGTGCCGCTTTGCCCATTCCAAAACCGCAGCCGGCGCTGCGATGCGGCGGCCGCGTGCCGGGCAGGCGGTCAGAGCTTGCCCAGTTCTTTCATATGCTTGCGGTGCGCCATGATCTCGCTTTGGACAAAGTCCCGGAACGCGCCCACACGCTGGGAATGGCGCAATTCCTCAGGATAGGCGAGGTAGACAGGAACGCCGTTCTGATCCTCTTCCGGCAGAACCTCTACCAGCTCGGGGAATTCCTCGGTCACGTAATCCGGCAGGATCCCGACGCCCAGGTCATGCAATACCCCTTGCAGCACCCCAAAGTAATTGTTGACGGTCAGCAGCGAGCCCGGGTTGCTGGCCATCAGCTTTTTGCCCAGAACAGCGGCAGAGCCAACCTGCGCCGAACGCTGGTTCTGGCAGATCAGCCGGTGTTTAGAGATATCCTCAGCGGTTTCGAGCGAGCCATGCTTTTCCAGATAGGCCGGCGTTGCATAAAGCCCCATCCGAACGGTCATCAGCCGTTTGCGCACCAGATCGGCCTGACTCGGCTCCTTCATGCGGATCGCCACGTCAGCCTCGCGCATGGGCAGGTCCAGCACCCGTTCCTCAAGCATCAGGTCGATCTTGAGGTTGGGGTACTGCTCATACAATTTGGTCAGCCGCGGCGCCAGCCACAGGGTGCCAAAGCCCACAGTGGTGGTAACGCGCAGTTCGCCGAACACTTCCTCTTCACTGTCGCGGATGCGGGCAGAGGCTGCTTCCAGACGCGCGGACATGGATTGGGTGGCGTCAAACAACAGTTCACCCTGCTCAGTAAGAATCAGTCCGCGCGCATGACGGTGGAAAAGCGTCGCATTCAGGCTTTCTTCCAGCGCCCGGATCTGGCGGCTGACCGCCGATTGCGACAGATTCAGCTTGTCGCCCGCATGGGTCAGACTGCCCGCATCGGCCACCGCGTGAAATATTCTGAGCTTGTCCCAATCCATATGTGTTACTTTCTGTCCGTTTGGGGCCGACTGTATGAAATCTTAGTTATGTATCAGTTTTCACGGCGCAAGCGAGCAAAATCGAAAAAAATGCGGCTATTCAGGTCAGCAATTATGACCTATTCTTTGGGTTAGAAAGTGCAAGCTAATCCCGGTTGAGGAGGCCATGATGAGCACGCCGAAGATCACACTCAATGACAAGTACGACCTGACCAAATCGACGGTGCTGCTGAACGGCACCCAGGCGCTGGTGCGGCTGATGCTGATGCAGAAGCAGCGCGATGTTGCCGCAGGTCTTAATACCGCCGGGCTTGTCACCGGCTACCGCGGTTCGCCCCTTGGGGCAGTCGACCTGCAGATGAGCAAGGCTGAAAAGCAGCTGAAAGCGGCCGACGTCACCTTTCAGTACGGGTTGAACGAAGACCTGGCCGTCACCGCGCTGTGGGGGGCGCAGCAGGCAGAGGTGCGCGGCGAGGGCAAGTATGACGGCGTCTTTGGCCTGTGGTACGGCAAGGGCCCGGGCGTTGACCGCTCCGGCGACGCAATCCGTCACGCCAATATGGCAGGCTCTTCCAAACACGGCGGTGTGCTCTTGGCGATGGGCGACGACCACACCGGCGAAAGCTCCACCGTGCTGCACCAGTCGGAATGGTCGCTCTTGGACTGCTACCTGCCGATCGTCAGCCCGGCAGGCGTGCAGGAGATCCTGGATTACGGCATCTACGGCTATGCGCTCAGCCGCTTCTCCGGCCTCTGGACCGGCCTCAAGACCATGAAGGACACGATCGAGGTAACCTCGGTCGTCGATGCCCGCCCGGATCGGATGAACATCGTCACCCCGGAATTCGACATGCCGCCGGACGGGCTGAACATCCGCCTGGATGACGACCGCTTCCGCCAGGAAACCCGGATCATTGACTACAAGCGTTTTGCGGCAGAGGCCTTTAGCCACGCCAACAAGATGGACAAGCGTATGTGGGGCAAGCCCGGCGCCAAGATCGGCCTTGTCGCCGCGGGCAAGAACTGGCTTGACCTGGTGCACGCGCTGAAGCTCTTGAACATCGACGAAAACATGGCAGAGCGGCTGGGCATCACCACTTACAAGGTGGGCCAGACCTTCCCGATGGACATGAAGGGATTCCACGACTGGGCCGAGGGGCTGGACCTGATCGTCGTGGTCGAGGAAAAGCGCAAGCTCATTGAGATCCAGATCAAGGAAGCGATCTTTGACGACCGCCAGGGCCGCCGGGTTTATGGCTGGTATAAGGGCGGCGCCGGCGGCATGCACCGCGAGGAGCTGTTCCCGACAAAGTTTGCACTCGATCCGATCATGATCGCCGAGAAACTGGGCGGCATCCTGATCGAGGAGGGCCGCGAGACCGAGGCAATCAAGGCCGGGCTGGAAGCGCTGGCGGAGGCCCGCCGCGCCGACAACGCCGAGGAAATCGCCACCCGCCTGCCGTATTTCTGTTCCGGCTGCCCGCACAATTCCTCCACCCGCCTGCCCGACGGCTCCCGCGCCTATGCCGGCATCGGCTGCCACTTCATGGTGCAGTGGATGGACCGCGAGACGGTGGGCTTCACCCATATGGGCGGTGAAGGCGTCAACTGGGTGGGCGAGGCGCCATTCTCCACCCGCAAGCATGTGTTCCAGAACCTCGGTGACGGCACCTACAACCACTCCGGCGTGCAGGCGATCCGTGCGGCCTTGGCCGAGGGCACCAACATCACCTACAAGATCCTCTATAACGACGCGGTGGCGATGACCGGCGGCCAACAGGCCGAGGGCGGGCTGACCGCGCAGCAGATCGCGCATGAGCTGAAGGCGATGGGCGTCAAGACCATGGCCGTGGTCTATGACGAGAAGGAAGACGTCGACGCTGCACAGTTCCCGGCGGGCATGCGGATGCATGAACGCGCCGAGATGATGAAGATCCAGCGCGAATTCGAACAGGTCGAGGGCGTCTCCGCCATCATCTATATCCAAACCTGCGCCGCCGAAAAACGCCGCCGCCGCAAGAAGGGGCAGTTCCCGGACCCGGACCAGCGGGTGTTCATCAACACCGACGTCTGCGAAGGCTGCGGCGATTGCGGCGTGCAATCGAACTGCGTCTCAATCGTGCCCAAGGACACCGAACTGGGCCGCAAGCGTGCCATCGACCAGTCGTCCTGCAACAAGGATTTCTCCTGCCTCAACGGCTTCTGCCCGTCCTTCGTGACGGTTGAGGGCGCCAAAATCCGCAAGGAGGCCACCGCAGGCCTCGATCTGCCGCATCTGCCGCAGCCGGAACTGCCCGCCATTGACGGCACCCACAACGTGGTGATCACCGGCGTCGGCGGCACCGGTGTTGTGACCATCGGCGCGGTGCTGGCGCAGGCGGCGCAGATTGACGGCAAGGGCGCAGGCTTGATGGAAATGGCCGGCCTCGCCCAGAAGGGCGGTGCGGTACATATTCACTGCCGCATCGCCAATGAGCCCGATGACATCTCCGCCATCCGCGTCGCCACCGGCGAGGCGCACGCCCTGATCGGCGGCGACCTGGTGGTCAGCGCGGGCGCCAAGACCCTGGGCCTGACCACCACAGGCAAGACCGGTGCGGTGGTGAACAGCCACGAGATCATCACCGGCGAATTCACCAAGAACACCGAGTTCAAGGTGCCCACCGACCGCCTGGAACTGGCCCTGCAGGCCCGCCTGCGCAACCGGCTGGACCTGTTCGACGCCTCTGAACTGGCCCGCGCCACCATGGGCGACTCGATCTTTTCCAACATGATGGTGTTCGGCGGCGCCTGGCAAAAGGGCCTGGTGCCCGTCAGCTTTGAGGCCATCGAACAGGCGATCGAGATGAATGGCGCCGCGGTAGAGCGCAACAAGCGCGCCTTCGATATCGGCCGCTGGGCGGTGCTGCACCCGGAAGAGGCCGCCAAACTGATCCAGCCCCAGGCGGTGGACAAGCCCAAGACGCTGGAGGAGAAAATCGCCTTCCGCGCCGATCACCTGGTGGCCTACCAGGGCAAAGGGCTGGCGAAACGCTATGCCAAGCTGCTGGACGGCATCAGCGATCCCGCGCTGAAAGAGGCAGTGGCAAAGGGCTATCACAAGCTGCTTGCGTACAAGGATGAATACGAGGTTGCCCGCCTGCTGCTCGACAGCCGCGCCAAGGCGGAAGCGGAGTTCGAGGGCGACCTCAAGCTCTCCTACCACCTGGCGCCGCCGATGCTGGGCGGCACCGATCCGGACGGCCGCCCCAAGAAACGCAAATTCGGCGCCGGCATGGAACGCGGCTTCCGCTTGCTGGCCAAGCTGAAACGCTTGCGCGGCACGCCGCTGGACATCTTCGGCTACACCGCGGAACGCAAGATGGAGCGGGCGCTGATCAAACAGTATGAAGCTGACATGAAGGAATGGCTGCCCAAAGCCGCGCCTGAGATTATGGAACCGCTCATCGCTCTGGCCGAACTGCCGCTGCAGATCCGCGGTTTCGGCCCGGTCAAACTGGCCAATGAACAGAAAGCCGCAAAGCGCCGCGAGGAACTGCTGGCGGCCCTGCGCCAGGGCGGTGTGCCGCTGAAGCAGGCGGCAGAGTAAGCCGCGGTTCAAACCGGGCAGGGCGGAGCACTCCCGCCCGCCTTGACCCATTCTAAGAAAGGGTCAAGACCGTTGGGCCCAGCGCCGCGCTGACGCGCGGCGCCTGACGTTCCATGGCTTCTTTCTGGTTCGAAAATTCTCCGGGGTCCGGGGCAGAGCCCCGGCATTGCGCGGCAGCAATGCGTCACACAGCTGTTACGGGCCGGTTGCATATTCCCTTTCCGGCCTTATCTGGCCGCAGTGATCAGGCAGTGACCAGACGGAGACCCTCCCCAATGCAGGCCCAGCGCCATATCGCCCGTGACATCTCCTATGCTCATTCCGCCTCCACCCGCGCAGGCCGCGCAATGATCCGGGTGATGGAGAACGCCACCGGACGCCTCAACCTGATCCGCCGCGCCGCCGGATATGAGCAGGAGGTGGCGGCAGGCCGCGACTTCTGGTCGGTGATGGCAGACCGCTACGGGCTGACGCTGGATATTGCGGGCGGCGCGCTGTCGAACATCCCCCAGGACAAGCCGGTGATCCTGATCGCCAATCACCCCTATGGCATTCTTGATGGGCAGATGATGGGGCAAATCCTGTCCCGGACCCGGGGCGATTTCCGCATCCTCGCCAACCATGTGTTCCGCAAGGCCGAGGATCTGAACAAGGTCATCCTGCCAGTGGATTTCACCGAAACCCGGCAAGCAATGCAAACCAACCTGCAAACCCGCAGGGAGGCGCTTAGCTACCTGGGGCAGGGCGGCGCCATCGGCATCTTCCCGGGCGGCACCGTGTCCACCGCGGCGCACCCGATGGGCCATCCGATGGATCCCGGCTGGCGCGGCTTCACCGCCCGGATGATCGCCAAATCCGACGCCGTGGTGGTGCCAGTGTTTTTCGACGGCCACACTTCGCGCCTGTTTCAGATTGCCAGCCACCTGCACGCGACGTTGCGCATGGGGCTGCTGATCCAGGAGTTCCGCAAGCGGGTCGACACGCCGGTCCGGGTGGTGATTGGCGCGCCAATTGACCGTGGCACTCTGGCGCCACTGGCCAAAGACACAAAAGCCCTTATGGATTTCTTGCGCAAAGCGACGTATGAGCTTTCTCCAGAACCTCTCAAATCCTATGCGTACGGGTTTGAGTTCGAAGAGAAACACCGCGCGTGAGAAGGCGACATGGCTGTAGGCATCTTTGATTCAGGCCTGGGCGGGCTGACCGTCCTGGACGCGGCGCAAAAGCGCCTGCCGGATGTGGATTTCCTCTATTACGGCGACAACGCCCGCGCGCCTTATGGTGTGCGCGATGCCGAGGATGTCTATCAGCTGACCAAATCCGCCGTGCAGGACATGTGGGACAAGGGCTGCGATCTGGTGATCCTCGCCTGCAACACCGCCTCTGCCGCCGCGCTGCGCCGGATGCAGGAGGGCGGGCTGCCCCAGGGCAAGCGGGTGCTCGGCGTCTTTGTGCCGCTGATCGAGGCGCTGACCGAACGGCAGTGGGGCGACAACTCCCCCCCGCGCGAGGTCGAGGTAAAACACGTCGCGCTGTTTGCGACACCGGCCACCGTCGCCAGCCGCGCCTTCCAGCGGGAACTGGCGTTCCGCGCCATCGGCGTCGATGTCGAGGCGCAGGCCTGCGGCGGCGTTGTTGACGCGATCGAAGACGGCGACATGATCCTGGCCGAGGCGCTGGTGCGCTCTCACGTCGATGCGCTGAAACGCAAGATGCCGCATCCGCAGGCCGCGATCCTTGGCTGTACCCATTACCCGCTGATGGAGCAGACTTTCCAGGAAGCACTGGGCCCGGACGTCAAGGTGTTCAGCCAGGGCAGCCTGGTGGCCGACAGCCTGGCGGACTATCTGAGCCGCCACCCGGACATGTACGGCAATGGCGGCGGCGGTTACTATACCACCGGCGAACCCCGCCGCGTCAGCGACCGCGCGACCCAGTTTCTCCGACGGGAAATCACCTTTCAGGCGGCCTGATCGCAAACGCCCCGGAACCTTGTTCCAGGTCAAAGTGCGCCGCCGCGATTCCCAATATTTCTCTCCGCAGATGGCTGCGGAACCGGCATATCACATCGAAAGACGAGGTCTGACATGACCCATAAAGTGGCTATCCTTGGCGCTTCCGGCTATACCGGCGCCGAACTGGTGCGGCTGATTGCCCAGCACCCGAGTATCGAGATCGCGGCGCTCTCCGCCGATCGCAAGGCCGGCATGACCATGGCCGAGGTGTTCCCGCACCTGCGCCATATGGAGCTGCCGGTGCTGTGCAAGATCAATGAGATCGACTTTGCCGGCATTGACCTGTGCTTCTGCGCGCTGCCGCATAAGACCAGCCAGGAAGTGATCGCGGCACTGCCCAAGACCCTCAAGATCGTTGACCTGTCCGCGGATTTCCGGCTGCGCGACCCGGCGGAATACGAGAAGTGGTATGGCAACCCCCACGCCGCGCTGGAGCAGCAGGAGGAGGCGGTCTATGGCCTCACCGAATTCTACCGGGAGGATATCAAATCCGCGCGCCTGGTTGCGGGCACGGGTTGCAACGCTGCTACCGGCCAGTTCGCCCTGCGGCCGCTGATCGAGGCGGGCGTCATTGATCTGGACGATATCATCCTGGATCTGAAATGCGCCGTCTCCGGCGCCGGCCGGTCGCTCAAGGAAAATCTGCTGCACGCGGAGCTGAGCGAGGGTTACAACGCCTATGCCATTGGCGGCACCCACCGGCACCTGGGCGAGTTCGACCAGGAATTCAGCAAGATCGCCGGGCGGCCCGTGAAGGTGCAATTCACCCCGCATCTGCTGCCCGCCAACCGCGGCATCCTGGCCACCGTCTATGTGAAGGGCGACGCGCAAGAGATCCACGAGGCCTTTGCCAAGGCCTACGCCGGTGAGCCCTTCATCGAACTGCTGCCGTTTGGCGAGGCGCCGAGCACCCATCACGTGCGCGGCTCCAACTTCTGCCATATCGGCGTGGCGCAGGACCGGATCGAAGGCCGCGCCATTGTCATTGCGGCACTGGATAACCTGACAAAAGGAAGCAGCGGCCAGGCCTTGCAGAACGCAAACCTGATGTTAGGTGAGGAAGAGACCAAAGGCCTGATGATGGCGCCGCTGTTCCCGTAAACAGGGGCGGCGCTGTATTGGGCTTGAATTGAGGACACCATGAAGAACCTGAAGAAACAGCGCCGTATCCAGGTCATCGCGGTTGCCGCGGTGGCCCTGATCGTGGCTACCGCCCTGATCGGCTATGCCCTGCAGGACGGGATCAACTATTTCCGCTCGCCCAGCCAGGTGGCAGAGGAACCGCCGAAACCGTCTGAGGTCTTCCGCATTGGCGGGCTGGTGGCCGAAGGCTCGCTGCAGCGCGGCCAGGGCGAGACCGTGCGCTTTGCCGTCACCGACGGCGGCGCCACGGTGCAGGTGGCCTATACCGGCGTTCTGCCCGATCTGTTTGAGGAGAACCAGGGCATGGTCGGCACCGGCAGCTACGTCAATGGTGTCTTTGAAGCTACTGAAATCCTAGCAAAACATGACGAGACCTATATGCCCAAGGAAGTCATGGACGCGCTGAAGGAACAGGGGGTCTATCAGGAACCCGAAACCTGATTTCCCGTTAAGGAACGGTGCACTCCCGCCCCAAATGACGCCTCCCTTCGGGGAGGCGTTTTGCGTTGGGCCAAGCGCCGCGCGGTGCGCTGCGCAGCAGCGCGTTTGGCAGGTGTTGCGTACCCTGCGTACGGTGGTGTCAGGGGATCTTAGGCGCCTTGCGGCAATATGAGCCAAACCGGAAAGTGGTGAGGTGACATGCAGACAGTGACTGAGATTGCAGAACAGATCGTGGCGCGCGAAGGCGGCTTTGTGAATGACCCGGCTGACCCGGGCGGCGCCACCAAACACGGGGTGACCATTGGAACCCTGCGGCGGCTGGGGCTGGACCTGACCGGCGACGGCCGGGTCGGGATCGCGGATGTGCGGGCGCTCAGCCGGGCGCAGGCGGTGGAGATTTTCATCCGCCACTATTACGAGGCGCCCCGCATCGCCAGCCTGCCACCCTGCCTGCAGGCGACTGTCTTCGACATGTATGTGAATGCAGGCAGCAATGCGGTGCGCATCCTTCAGCGGCTGCTGAACGAAATGGGATTTGGCGTGGCCGTGGACGGCGCCATCGGCCCGCAGACCGCCTCGGCAGCAGAGCAGGCGGCATTGGTCGACGCGGAGGCGCTGCGCGACGCCTACGGGATTGCCCGCCGGAATTACTACTTCCGCCTCGCCGACCACTGCGCCGCCAGCCGCAAATTCGCCCGCGCCCGTGACGGCACCAAGGGGGGCTGGATCAAACGGGCAGAGGAGTTCATCTCTGCCCAATACCACCTGAGCCGCCAGGCGTTTCAGCGGAGGACAGCAGAATGGGGCTGATCACGGATATTCTGGGATTGATTTTCGGAAGCCAGCGTAACGCGTTGCGGGAAACTGTTGAGGTGTTCCGGGAAAATGCCGAGGCCGGTGCCGCGCGGGCGCATGAGATGCAGGACGCCGCGCTGCAGCAATTGGCGGCGGAGTTTCAGTACGGCGGCAAAAGCAGGTTCGACCGGTTCATGGACGGTATTAACCGGCTGCCGCGGCCCTTGCTGGCGCTCGGCACCCTGGCGCTGCTGATCTCGGCCCTTAGCGATCCGGTGTGGTTTGCCGCCCGGATGCAAGGGCTGGCGCTGGTGCCGGAACCCCTGTGGTGGCTGTTGGGAGTCATTGTCTCCTTTTACTTTGGTGCACGCCACCAGATGAAAAGCCATGAGTTCCAGCAGGGGCTGGCCGCCAGTTTGGCCCGGGTGCCGCAGGTGGCCAGCAACATCGAAGCACTGGAAGGCATGCGGGCAGACTCGCCTGCTGCTGCCGCAACCAGCACCGATGCAGCCGCGCAGCTGGATGCCACCGAACCGGAGGTCAATCCAGCGCTGAGGGCCTGGAAAACCCGCCGCGGCTGATCACAATTTGCCCTCTGCGGCGGCGTGGCGCGGCGTTTGCCATTGGCCCTGCCACCAGACAGGCGTATAGGAAGACCCATCCCTGAAGCCCATGCATGGACAGACCGGCACATGATCACAGAACTCGGACATTTCGCCCTAATTCTCGCCTTCATGATTGCCATCGTGCAGGCGGTTATCCCCTTGATCGGCGCCCATAAACGCTGGCCCGGCTGGATGGCCGTGGCGGAACCGGCTGCACAGGCGCAATTCCTGTTCACTGCCTTTGCCTTCGGTGCGCTGATGTGGGGCTTCATCACCTCCGACTTCTCGCTGAAGCTGGTGACGCTGAACAGCCATTCGGCCAAGCCGATGCTGTACAAGATCTCCGGAACCTGGGGCAACCATGAGGGCTCGATGCTGCTGTGGGTTCTGATCGTCAGCCTGTTCGGCGCCATGGCCTCGGTCTTTGGCGGCGGTCTGCCGCCGACGCTGAAGGCACGGGTGCTGTCGGTTCAGGCCGCCATCGGCGTGGCGTTCTTTGCCTTCATCCTGTTCACCTCCAACCCGTTTCTGCGGCTGACGGTGCCGCCGTTTGACGGCCAGGACCTGAACCCGCTGCTGCAAGATCCGGGCCTCGCGTTCCACCCACCGTTTCTCTACCTTGGCTATGTGGGCCTCAGCATGGCGTTTTCCTTTGCCGTTGCTGCCCTGATCGAGGGTCGAGTGGACGCCGCCTGGGGCCGCTGGGTGCGGCCCTGGACGCTGGCGGCCTGGGTGTTTCTGACCATCGGCATCGCGCTGGGGTCCTGGTGGGCCTATTACGAATTGGGCTGGGGCGGTTTCTGGTTCTGGGACCCGGTTGAAAACGCCTCCTTCATGCCTTGGCTGCTGGCGGCTGCGCTGCTGCACTCCGCCATCGTGGTGGAGAAGCGCGAGGCGCTGAAGAGCTGGACCATCCTGCTGGCGATCCTGGCCTTCGGATTCTCGCTGATTGGCACCTTCATCGTGCGCTCCGGTATCATCACCAGCGTGCACGCCTTTGCCAACGACCCGGAGCGCGGCGTGTTCATCCTGTTCATCCTGGCGTTCTTCACCGGCGGCGCACTGACGCTGTTTGCCGCCCGCGCCCAGGCGATGGAGGCCAAGGGGCTGTTTGGCATGGTCAGCCGCGAAACGGCACTGGTGGCCAATAACATCCTGCTGGCGGTCAGCTGCTTTGTGGTGTTCTTCGGCACCGTTTGGCCGATCGTCGCGGAGATGGTCTTTGCCCGGAAACTGAGCGTCGGCCCGCCGTTCTTTAACTCCGCCTTCACGCCGTTCATGGTGGTGCTGGGGCTGCTGCTGCCGGTGGGTGCCATGCTGCCCTGGAAACGCGGGCGGATCGGCCGGGTGGCCTGGCAGCTGCGCTATGTGTTCCTGCTGGCGGTGTCGCTGGGTGTCTTGGCCTGGGCACTGCAGACAGGCCGTTCCGCACTGGGTCCGGTGGGGCTGTTCCTCGGCTCCTGGATGGTCTTTGGTGCGCTGGCTGACCTGTGGCTGCGCAGCGGTAAGTCGAACCGCCTTGGCCGTATGCTGCGGCTGCCGCGGGCGGACTGGGGCAAGGCCGTGGCCCATGGCGGCCTGGGTATCACCATCTTTGCCATCGCGGGCCTGACCGCTTGGGAACAAGAGGACATCCGCGTCGCCCGTATCGGCGAACCCTTCGACGTGGGCGCCTTTACCCTGGTGCTGCAGGACGTCAGCCGCGAGCAGGGGCCGAACTATTTCACCACCAAGGGCCGGGTTGAAGTCACCCGCAGCGGAAAGCCCGAGGCGGTGATGTTCCCGGAAAAACGCGACTATCCGGTTGCCAAGATGCCCACCACCGAGGCGGCGATTGATTACCGCGTGACCCGTGACCTTTATGTGGTGCTGGGCGACCAGCAAGCGGACGGCAGCTGGACCATGCGGACCTATATCAAGCCCTTTGCCAACTGGATCTGGGCGGGCTGCATACTGATGTCGCTTGGCGGTCTCCTCAGCCTCAGCGACCGGCGCTTCCGGGTGGCGGCAGGGGCGCGCAAGACACCATCGGCGGGAGTGCCAGCGGAATGAAACAGATGCGTCTTCTGATCCTGGCCCTTGCGGCGCTGATGGCTGCGGCCGTGTTCTCCCCGGCGCCTGTGCTGGCGGTGGAACCGGATGAGGTGCTGGAGGACCCGGCGCTGGAGGCCCGCGCCCGCGACCTGTCCGAGGGCTTGCGCTGCCTGGTCTGCCGCAACGAGAGCATTGATGAATCTAACGCTGACCTGGCCCGCGACCTGCGCGTCCTGCTGCGAGAGCGGCTGGTGGCCGGTGACAGCGACCGTGAGGCAATTGACTTCATCGTCGACCGTTATGGCGAGTATGTGCTGCTGAAACCCACAGCCTACGGTGCCAACCTGCTGCTTTGGGCGGCGGGTCCCTTGATGCTGCTGGCGGCTCTGGTGATCGGTGTCTTCTATGTCCGCGGCCGGGCTCGTACGCCAAGGGCGTCAGAACAGACTTTGAGCGCCGACGAGCAGGAACGTCTCAGGAAAATCCTGGAGGATTGACGCCGGGTCTGGCTTTCCGGCCCGCGCGCTTTGCGTCACCATGCCTGCCAACCGGCTGCGCTTGCGGACAGATCGTGCGGCCCAAGGCTGTTTTTAGATAGGGCTCTCCCATGGAATACAAAGAAATCCTGTTTTCGCTGCAGGACGGACTGGCGGTTATCACGCTGAACCGGGAGGCGCGCAAGAACGCGCTGACCAGCCGGATGCGGGCGGAGATCACCCACGCCATGCGGCTGGCTGCGGGCGAGGCGCGGGCGGTGGTGCTGACTGGCGCGGGCGATGCTTTCTGCTCCGGCCAGGACCTGAGCGATGCAGGCAGCACCGGTGGCGCGCTGGATCTGGAGCGCACGCTGCGCGATGAATACCTGCCGATGCTGCAAGCAATTTATGATTGCCCGGTGCCGGTAGTGGCCGCTGTCAATGGCGCTGCCGCCGGGGCAGGGGCTAACCTGGCGCTGGCGGCGGATGTGGTGATTGCCTGCGAAAGTGCGTTTTTCATGCAGGCCTTCACTAGGATCGGGCTGATCCCCGACGCCGGCGGCACCTGGTTCCTGCCGCGCCAGATCGGCCTGGCCAAGGCGATGGGGGCAGCGCTGTTTGCCGACCGCATCAGCGCGCAGCAGGCGAGCGACTGGGGCATGATCTGGGAAGCGGTGCCGGACGCGGAGTTCGACGCCCATTGGCGCGCGCGTGCAGCCTATCTGGCGAGCGGCCCCAGCAAGGCCTTTGCCGCCACCAAATCCGCCCTGCGCGAAAGCTATGGCCGGAGCCTGGCAGAGCAGCTGTCGGAAGAGGCGCATTTGCAGGGCCAATGCGGCAAGACCCGGGACTTCCTGGAAGGCGTCACCGCCTTCATGGAAAAGCGCCCAGCGAAATTCGAGGGGCGCTGACGAGCTTTGCCTCGTTTCGGAGAAACCGGGACGGGGCAATAGCTGCTACAGGAGCGCTTGCGAAGCAACCAGCCTGACATGTGCTTGCACAGTAAAGCGGCCACCTGTGTCATTGATCCGCATGACGGCATCACCATCGGCATACAAGATGGAGTCCTGGCCGCCTGTACCGTTGCCTTCGGTTTCTACAGTCAGCTCCGGGGGCTGCTCACCTTCCGGGAAATAGTAGAACAGCGCGTCTTCGTCCAAATCAAAGTCAGTCACTGCCGCAGCTGAGTTTCCCTCTGCCCAGTAGCCGGTCACGAAATCATTGCTGCCGCCGCCGCCGGTCAGGATATCACCATCGCCGGCAATCAAGGTGTCATGGCCGTCTCCACCGGCGAGAGTGTCGCTGACACCATCATCAGATACCGATGAAAACTCAGGTGTGAATCTGACATCCAGTCCGCTTTGGAAATCATCCAGAGCATCTGCCGCCTGGTCCTGCGGAACTTCATACATCAGGCCGCCGGACAGGAGGTCATCGCCGGCACCGCCGTCGATGCTGTCGGCCCCGGCACCGCCATAAAGGCCGTCGGCGCCGAAACCGCCTGTCAGGGTGTCATTGCCCTGGTCCCCTTGCAGCCAGTCTGCTCCAAGGCTGCCCGAAATTGAATCATCACCGCTGCCTCCAAGAACAACATCCCGGTCTGAGCCGCCGCGCAGCCAATCGTCTCCGTTGCCAGCGCTGATTGCGTCATCTCCGGAACCGCCTTGAATCGTGTCGTTCTGGCTGGTTCCGTTCAACACATCCTGACCATCAGTTCCCGTGATGGCCTCACCTTCAACAGCGGTGTCATCGTCGTTATCATTCAACACTACAGCACCGATAGTGAGGCCTAAGCCAAGCAAAAGAAGAAGTTCCATAAAAGCATCCTAAAGTTTCAGCCGGCCAGAACAGCAAGGGCTAGGCCCCAAAGTCTGGTGGTTGCAAAAGGCGTTAACAGTTTCTCCTATTCGGCTGCAGAAATTGAGTCAAATTCTCCCAGTTACTATTTACACCTTTGAAACTTGCGGCGGCCGGCAATGGAATTGTTTCCAAAATGCGTTTGGAAACTGGCGTGCGTGATCGGGACCGTGCCGGTTTCCAGAGGTTCCAGAAAAGGAAAACGCCCCGCGCGGGGCGGGGCGTTTCTGTTTTTTCCTGGACAGTGCTTAGCGCTTTTCGATGTCGACGTAGTCGCGCAGGGTCTCGCCCAGGTAAAGCTGGCGCGGGCGGCCGATCTTGTTCTGCGGATCGGCGATCATTTCCTTCCACTGCGAAATCCAGCCCACGGTGCGCGACAGCGCAAAGATCGGGGTGAACATTGAGGTCGGGAAGCCCATCGCCTCCAGGATGATGCCGGAGTAGAAGTCGACGTTCGGGAACAGTTTCTTCTCGATGAAGTAGGGGTCGTTGAGCGCGGTCTGCTCCAGCTCCTTGGCGACCTGCAGCAGCGGGTTGTCCTCGACACCCAAGAGTTCCAGCACCTCGTCCGCGGATTGTTTCAGCACCTTGGCGCGCGGGTCGGTGTTCTTATACACCCGGTGGCCAAAGCCCATCAGGCGGAACGGGTCGTTCTTGTCCTTGGCGCGTTCAATGAATTCGGGAATGCGGTCAACCGAGCCGATTTCCTTGAGCATCTCCAGGCAGGCCTGGTTGGCGCCGCCGTGGGCCGGGCCCCAGAGGCAGGCAATGCCGGCCGCGATACAGGCAAACGGGTTGGCACCGGAAGAAGACGCCAGGCGCACGGTCGAGGTCGAGGCATTCTGCTCGTGGTCGGCGTGCAGGATAAAGATCCGGTCCATCGCGCGGCTGAGGATCGGGTTCACATGGTATTCCTCAGCCGGGACCGAGAAGCACATGTGAAGGAAATTCGCCGCATAATCCAGATCGTTGCGCGGATAGACGAAGGGCTGGCCGATCGAATATTTATAGGCCATCGCGGCGATGGTCGGCAGTTTGGCGATCAGGCGCACGGCGGCGACCTCGCGCTGCCAGGGATCGGTCACATCCAGCGAGTCGTGGTAGAAGGCCGACATGGCGCCGACCACACCCACAAGGGTTGCCATCGGGTGCGCGTCGCGGCGGAAGCCGCGGAAGAAGTTGAGCATCTGCTCATGCACCATGGTGTGGCGGGTCACACGGGTCTCAAAATCCTCCAGCTGGGTGACGGTGGGCAGTTCACCGTAAAGCAGCAGGTAGCACACCTCCAGGTAGTGGGATTTAGAGGCCAGCTGGTCGATCGGGTAGCCGCGGTGCAGCAGTTCGCCCTTGCCGCCATCAATATAGGTGATGGTGCTGTCGCAGCTGGCGGTGGAGGTGAAACCCGGGTCATAGGTGAACACACCTGCCTGCGCATAAAGCTTGCGGATGTCGAGAACATCCGGCCCGGCCGTTGGCGAGAAAATGGGCAGCTCGTAGTTTTCGCCATTCAGGCTGAGCGTGGCAGATTTCTGTGTCTCGGTCATGGATGTCCCTTCCTGTTACAGGCACGAAAGCTGCCGCTCGGGCGTCTTCATGCGGGGCAGCGCCTGCGCGGAGTTGCGCAGGGGTTGTCGTATCAAAACAGGCTTACCCGGGAGTTAAGGACCGGTCTCAGCCTGCTGCGTCTTTGAGCCGGGCGATGGTTTCCTCGCGGCCCAGAATCAGCATCATGTCGAACACCGAAGGCGTTACCGCCCGGCCTGCCAGCGCTGCCCGCAACGGGCCTGCCAGTTTGCCGAACTTGGTATCATGGGCTTCTGCAAATGTGTTCAGAAGCGCCTCCAGATCGTCACGGACCCAGCTAGCATTTTGCAACTGCGGCGTCAATTCTTCCAGTATACCATCGGATACAGAAGTGAGCGCCTTTTCCGCCTTCGCATCCCGTTCAATAGGCCGTGAAGCAAGGATAAAATGCGCTTTTTCAAGCAGTTCGGGGAAGGTGCGGGCGCGGTCCTTGAGGCAATACATCGCAGTTTCCAGCCCCTGTGACTGCGCGTCAGTCAGGGCGGTTTCCCCAGCAGCAGCCAGGTAGGCGCAGATTTCCTGCCGCAGCGCAGCATCATCGCTGACGGCAATGTGCTGGCCGCAGAGGTTCTCCAGCTTTTTGGTGTCGAACCGCGCCGGGCTTTTGCCGATGCCGTCAAAGTTAAACCACTCTTTGGCCTGGCTGTCTGTAAAAAATTCGTCATCGCCGTGCGACCAGCCGAGACGGGCCAGGTAATTGCGCATGCCGGCCGCGGGATAGCCCATTGCCTGGTATTCCTGCGCGCCAAGCGCACCGTGGCGTTTGGAGAGTTTCTTGCCGTCCGGCCCGTGGATCAGCGGGATATGCGCCCAGACCGGAACCTCCCAGCCCATCGCCTGGTAAATCATCATCTGGCGGGCAGCGTTGTTCAGGTGGTCGTCACCGCGGATGACATGCGTGACGCCCATGTCATGGTCATCAACCACCACCGCCAGCATATAGACCGGGGTGCCGTCGGAGCGCAGCAGGATCATGTCGTCCAGCTGGTCGTTGCGGATGGTCACATCGCCCTGGACCTCGTCCTGGATCACGGTCGCGCCGTCCTGCGGCGCCTTGATGCGGATCACGTAAGGCGCGTCCGGGTGGCTGGCTTCATCGGCATCGCGCCAGGGCGACCGGTAGAGAGTGGACTTGCCCTCGGCCTTGGCCTGATCGCGGAAGGCGGCGATTTCTTCCTGGGAGGCAAAGCACTTGTAAGCCTTGCCTTCCGCCAGGAGCTGTTTCGCCACCTCGGCGTGGCGGTCTGCGCGTTCGAATTGGCTGATCACCTCGCCATCGTGGTCCAGGCCCAGCCACTCCATGCCCTGCAGGATGGCGGCGGTGGCCTCCGGCGTGGAGCGCTCGCGGTCGGTGTCCTCAATCCGCAGCAGGAACTTGCCGCCGCGGCCGCGGGCATAGAGCCAGTTGAACAGCGCAGTACGGGCGCCGCCGATATGCAGATAGCCGGTGGGAGAAGGCGCGAAACGGGTGACAACCGGTTGGGTCATGTGCAGGATTTACCTTTTGGAAACCATGTGAGGCGTAGAGTTTCCGCCTGTCTACCGGGCCAGAAGGCGGGGGGCAAGCATGGGGCTTGGAACTGCAACCAGCAACGTTCTGCAAGGCCAGCGCGGCAACCTGTTTCCTTGGGTGCCGGTGTTTTTGGGTGCGGGGATCGGCCTCTATTTCAACCTGAAAACTGAACCAGGCATCGTGGTTATTGCCGGTTTGGCTGTTTTCACGCTTCTTCTTGGTGCCTGCGGGCTGATGCGGCGGCCGCTGGCGTTTCTGTGCTGGGGACCGGCGCTGCTGGCAGCCGGGTTGTGCATGTCTTATGCCCGGGCGCATCTGCTGGCCGCCCCGGTTCTGGACTTCCGCTATTACGGCCCGGTTGAGGGACGTGTAGCGGTGGTAGACCGCTCGCCCACCGATGCGCTGCGGCTGACGCTGGACCGGGTGCGGCTGGGCCGGGTTGCGCCGGAGGATACACCTGAGCGGGTCCGGATATCGCTGAAGGGACACACAGATGTACCGCCGCCCGGCGCGCGGGTGATGACCACTGCGCATCTGCTGCTGCCGCAGGGGCCGGTGGAGCCCGGCGGCTTCGACTTCCGCCGCCACGCCTGGTTCAAGCAGCTGGGCGGGCTGGGGTATACAAGGGTACCGGTGCTGCTGGCGGACGCGCCGGGCAGTGAAGTGCCGGTCGAGCAGCTGCGCAGAGCGCTGGCGCAGTATCTTCAAAACGCTTTGCCGGGCGAGACCGGCGGGTTTGCGGCCGCTGTAACGGCCGGTGACCGCAGCGGTGCGGGCGAGGAGACGCTAACCGCGCTGCGGCAAAGCAACCTGGCGCATCTGCTGGCGATCTCCGGTCTGCACATGGGTCTCTTGACGGGGTTTGTCTTCACTTCTCTGCGCTGCCTGATGTGCCTGGTCCCCTGGATTGCGCTGTGCTGGCCGGTTAAGAAACTGGCCGCCGCCGCGGCGCTGGCGGCCGGGGCCGGGTATCTGCTGCTGTCGGGTGGCAATGTGGCGACAGAGCGCGCCTTTGTCATGGTGGCGGTGATGTTTGGCGCGGTGCTGCTGAACCGGCGGGCGATCACCCTTCGGGCGGTGGCTGTGGCGGCGCTGATTGTGCTGCTGCGGCGGCCTGAAAGCCTGCTGAGCCCCGGTTTTCAGATGAGTTTTGCCGCCACAGCCGCGCTTGTGGCGGTGTTTGCCGCGCTAAGGGACGGGGCGGTGCCGCTGGGCCCCCGCTGGCTGCGGCCTGTTTTGGCGCTGGTGATCTCCTCCGCAGTGGCGGGGGCGGCAACGGCCCCCTTTGCGGCGGCGCATTTCAACACCATTCCCCATTACGGGCTGCTGGCGAACCTGCTGTCGGTGCCGGTGATGGGCACGGTTGTGATCCCTGCCGCCGTGCTGGCCCTGTGCCTTGCGCCGCTAGGGCTGGAGTGGATCGGGCTGACAGTGATGCAATGGGGCATGGAGTGGATCCTGATGGCGGCCCGGACCGTCTCCGGCTTTGACGGGTCTGTATCGCATGTGGCATCGCCGGGGGCTTGGGTACTGCCGCTGCTGGCCGCCGGGTTTGTTTTTGCGGTGGTTTGGCGGGGGCGGCTCCGTCTGGCCGGGTTGCTGCCTTGCGCTGCCGCGTTTGGGATCTGGTCGATAGCAGAGCGCCCGCACATTCTGATCGCCGATTCCGGCGGGCTGATCGGCGTGATGGGGGCCGACGGCCGGGCGCTGTCACGCGCCAAGGGGCAGGGGTTCACCGCGCAGATCTGGCTGGAGAATGACGGCGATCCGGCGCTGCAGCCCGCCGCGGCGGCCCGCTGGGAAAACGGACTGGGCAGTTTGCCGGTCTGGCAGGGCGCGGGGTTGCGGCTGGTTCACGCACCGGGAAAGCGTAAGCTTGCAGCGGCAAGTGGTTGCAAAGACGGGGATATCATCATTTCAACCGTGCCTGGATCAGCCAGCTGCCTGCTGCTCACACCAGAGGTGATGCGGCAGACCGGAAGCCTTGCCCTGAGCCGCGGCGGGAACTTGCTCACGGTGCGGGAAGCGGCGGGTGAGCGCCCGTGGACAGACTGGCAGCCTGAGGGACGGGACATCCGCCGCCTTCGGCTGCTGCTGAAGGGCGGGCGCGGTCAGTAAGTGCGGATCAGGCCAACCAGGCGGCCCTGCAGCTGAACCATATTCTCAGGATAGCGGCGGGTTTCATAGGCTGGGTTGGCAGCCTCCAGCGCGATCATGGACCCCTCGCGGAAGTAGCGTTTCAGGGTTGCTTCCTGACCTTCAACCAAGGCCACCACGATATCGCCGTTGTCGGCTGCAGAGGTTTCGCGGATCACCACGATATCGCCGTTGTTGATACCGGCCTCAATCATCGAGTCGCCCTTGACCTCCAGCGCGTAGTGCTGGCCGGTCGGGGCAATCATGCCGCCGGGCACCGCCACGTGATGCGAAACCTGGCTGATCGCCTCGATCGGGACGCCGGCGGCGATGCGGCCCATAACAGGCAGTTCGACCGCTGCCTGTCGCAGCGGATCTGCCGCCGCGGGTGCAGGCACGGCAGTCTTGGCCTGGCCGCCCTCGATCACCTTGGGCGCGAAGCCTTGCGGCTCAGCTGTGCCGCCGAGGCTTTCGGGCAGGCGGATGATTTCGATGGCGCGGGCACGGTGCGGAAGGCGACGGATGAAGCCGCGTTCCTCCAGCGCTGTGATCAACCGGTGGATGCCGGACTTCGACCGGAGATCCAATTCGGTCTTCATTTCGTCAAAACTGGGGGGCACGCCGTCACGCTGCAGGCGTTTGTGAATGAATTCCAGCAGTTGAAGTTGCTTCTTTGTGAGCATCGCCGCTCCCTCCGTGCCTCGTGTTTTCTTTTGTTCTACGCATGTTCACGTTTTGTGTCAACATGGATCTATCTGAAGAATGGCAGCAGCAAGGCCGGAGGCCTGGGCCTCCGGTTTGAGTGTTTGCGCAAAGAAGACGAAGGGGTCAGACGGCGAAGTATTGCACGGTTTCGCCTGCCTGCTGGGCGCGGCCGTTTGGCGGGCGCACCAGCAGGGCATTGGCGCCCGCCAGGATGGTGAGAAGCGAGCTGTCCTGGTTTTTAAAGGCCGTCAGCTGACCGTTTTCGACCCGTGCCCGCATGTAATGTTCCCGCGGGCCGTTTTCGCCGAGCGGCTCAGCAAGGGTTGCTTCCTGCAGTTGCTGGGCCGCGGCCGGCAGGCCCAGCATGGTGCGGATCATCGGCGCCAGGAAGACGTGGCCGCAGACCATGGCCGAAACCGGGTTGCCGGGCAGGCCGACCATCGCGGCGCCTGCCATCCGGCCCGCCATCAGCGGTTTGCCGGGGCGCATGGCGACCTTGTAGAAGCTGCGCTCCATCCCAAGATCCTGAGCCACCTTGCCGACCAGATCGTGATCGCCGACAGAGGCACCGCCGATGGTAACGACAAGATCTGCGCCCTCTGCCAGCTCAAACGCGGTGCGCAGGCTGCATTCGGTGTCGCGGGCGATGGGCAGGATGCGGGCGCGGGCTCCGAGATCCTCCAGCATCGCCTTGAGGCCAAATGTGTTGGAGGCGATGATCTGATCCGGGCCAGGCGTTCCGCCGGGCATCACCAGCTCGTCGCCGGTGGAGATCAGCGCGACCTCCGGCCGGCGGGTGACGGGGACCGCAGGGATGTTCATCGCTGCCAGCAGGGCGATGTCTGCAGGCGTTAGCAGCCGCGGTGCGCTGACGGTCTGGCCATCGGTGAAATCACCGCCGCGGGGGCGGATATTGTGGTTGCTGCCAGGCGCATCGGTGATGGTGATGAGATCTCCGCTGCGGGTCACATCCTCTTGGATAGCAACGAAACTTGCGCCTTCCGGAACCGGGGCGCCCGTGAAGATCCGCACTGCCTGACCCGCGCCCACACGGCCAGCGAAAGCGTGGCCGGCAGCGGCCTCGCCAATCACCTTGAACATGGCGTGCAGCTCAACCTCGGCGGCGTTGACCGCATAGCCATCCATGGCGGAGGCGGAGAACGGCGGCTGGTCGCGGCGGGCTTGCACGTCGCGAGCCAGGACCCGGCCCGAGGCTTCAGTTAAGGGAACCTCTTCGGTCTCCAGCTGGGAGACCAGAGCCAGAAGATGTGCGCGGGCTTCGCTGACGGGGATCATTTACTACCTCTGAAAATGCGTTCGGCTTCCCAATCTGCGTAGGTTTGTCCTTGGAGTGTTTTCCAAGCAGTTCTGCCATTTGCTGCGCGGCCAGAAATTACTGCGGCTGCTGCCGAAGGACTGGAAAATGCATAGTCTTCGGTCAAAACCGCCGACTGGCCCGAAGGAGTTATTAGCCCGTTTCTCTTAAGATCGTCGTGTATCTTCCAGTAATGTGTATTGTGCCTTCGGTCCCCAACCCAATCTGCCCGAATTTGTGAACCCGCTTGAACAACTATTTCCTGGTTTATCAGAAAAGCACGAGCTTCAAGGTCATGCCTGGGTAGGCGCAATACAAACTCTGGATAGCTAGCGCCTTGAGGTGAGCGCTCGCCCTCTACAAAAAGGCTGCGGCGACCAGTTTGGAACAAGTCAATCTTAATAGCAGGCAACACCATATGCAAAGTTTCCAAAAAGCTTTCCATATTCGCAGTTGCAGCTTCATTCAAACTTGCACCAGAGGGATTATTTCCATTTTCAAGTCGTCTTGAGCCTGAGCTTCTCGCAGCTTCCACCAGCCGGTTTTCCAAATACTTTACGTGCGCCTTGTGAAGAGCATCACCGTGAGTTGTAATAAGTGCAGCGACTTCCCACCAATCCTTTTCGCGAGCGTGTTGAGACAAGCGCTGCGCCATATTTTCGGTTTCACCAATGTAGGCGAGTGGACCAGTGTCATCTTCCCCCAATAGAAGATAAACTCCGGTTTGCTTGGCTTCAGCTCGCACGAGGCCTTCTGCTAAACGGGTTCGCGGGATGCGAAGAACGTGGCCTGTCCAATTGAACATTTCTGCTGTTAACATCCCGTCAGGGTTGCCGTCTACAAAGTACAATTCCAATGACCGGCCCTGAGTGTTCATCTAAGCCTCGTACCTGCCTGATTTCCCGCCATCTTTCAGCGTGACGCGGATGCCGCCGATCTGCATCGCCTTATCCACGGCCTTGGCCATGTCATAGACAGTGAGCGCGGCGGTGGAGACGGCAGTGAGCGCCTCCATCTCGACCCCGGTCTGGCCGGTGGTCTTGACCGTGGCCTCGACCCGAACGCCGGGCAGGTCCGGGTCCAGCGTCAGCTCCACCGCGACCTTGGTCACCGGCAGCGGGTGGCAAAGCGGGATCAGATCCGGAGTCTTCTTGGCGCCCATAATGCCGGCCAGCCGGGCCACGGACAGCACGTCCCCCTTCTTGGCGCGGCCTTCGGCAATGATATCAAAGGTTTCTTGTGCCATGACGATGTGGCCCTCGGCGGTGGCGACGCGCGACGTTACCGCCTTGTCCGAGACATCAACCATATGGGCGTCGCCCTTGGTGTCGAAATGTGTGAGGCTCATGGCGCCCTCCTTACATCATGCCCGGCATCAGCGGGTTGGCCAGCAGCGCGCGGGTCGCACCGGCGACGTCCTCCTGACGCATCAGGCTTTCGCCGATCAGGAAGGTGCGGGCGCCGTAGCGGGCCATATCGCTGAGGTCCTCAGGCGTGAATAAGCCGCTTTCGCAGACGATGGTACGGTCGGCAGGCACCATGCGCGATAGGGTGCGGGTGGTGTCCAGCGTGGTTTCAAATGTCTTGAGATTACGGTTGTTGATGCCCATCAGCGGCGATTTCAGGTTGCAGGCGCGCTCCAGCTCTTCGGCGTCATGCACCTCCAAGAGCACATCCATGCCCCATTCAAAGGCGCTTTGCTCCAGCTCCTGCGCCTGGGCGTCGGAGACAGAGGCGAGGATGATCAGAATACAGTCTGCCCCCAGCGCGCGGGCCTCAGCGACTTGGTAGGTGTCGTACATGAAATCCTTGCGCAGCGCGGGGAGGGAGCAGGCGGCGCGGGCCTGGGTGAGGAAGTCCTTGGCGCCCTGGAAGCTGGGGGTGTCGGTCAGCACCGACAGGCAGGTGGCGCCGCCGTCCTCATAAGCCTTGGCCAGCTCCGCCGGTGCGAAATCCGGGCGGATCAAACCCTTGGAAGGGCTGGCCTTCTTAATCTCGGCAATCAGGCCGTAACCTGTGCGGTTGGCTTGCATAAGGCTTTCGGCAAAGCCACGCACCGGGGAAGCCTCGCGCGCCTCGGCCTCGACCGCCTCAAGCGGTTTGGCGGCCTTGTCTGCAGCCACTTCCTCGAGCTTGTAGGCCTTGATCTTGTCGAGCACGTTTTCGGTCATACCAGTTCCACTCATGCCTGGGCCTCCGTTCCTGCGTTCCAGTCTATGGCATCCTCGCCGCGGGCGGTAAGCCAATTGTTCACTTTTGAAAAGGGCCGGGACCCAAAGAAGCCGCGCCGCGCCGACAAGGGCGAGGGGTGGGCTGTTTTCAGGATCAGGTGATCGCCCGGTTTGATATGTTTTTCAAGCTTTTGCGCCGCATTGCCCAAGAGAATGTAGGCGGTTGGGGTTTCGGACGTCAGCTCCAGCACCTGATGCACCAGATGATGCCAGCCCAGATGCTTGTGGCCGTTTGCCTCACCCGCTGGGACAGACAGGGCTGTGTTTAGCAAAAGTACGCCCTGGTTTGCCCAGCCGCGCAGGTCTGCGTTGGAGCGGGTGACTTCAAGATCCTCCTGCAGTTCTTTGTAAATATTGGACAAAGATCGGGGCAGGGGGCGCACATGCGGTTCCGCAGAGAAGGCAAGCCCATGGGCGTGGCCCGGCGTCGGATAAGGATCTTGGCCGAGGATCACCACGCGGGTGTCGGCCGGCTGTGTCAGTTCCAGCGCCGCGAACCGCTGGTGAGCGGGCGGCAGGATGTCGCGGGTATCCGCAGCGATTGCAGCGGATATCCCGGGCCATTGGTCGGTGAAAAAGGGCAGGCTGGACCAGGCACCCAGCCCCGCGGGCAGACCGGTCATGCGGCTGAGGTGATCCGGGCCAGCGCCTCGACTTTGGCCTTGGCGGCGCCGCTGTCGATCGACTCGGCGGCGAGCGCGACGCCCTCCTTGAGGTCTGCCGCTTTGCCCGCCACGACCAGCGCGGCGGCGGCGTTCAGCAGCACTGCGTCGCGGTAGGCCGAGGGCGTTCCCTGCAGCAGAACCCGGAAGGCCATGGCGTTTTCCTCAGGTGTTCCGCCGATGATCTTGTCAAAGGAATGTACCGGCAAGCCTGCGTCCTCCGGGTGCAATTCGACATCGCGGACTGTGCCGTCTTCCTCCAGCGCAGAGACCCAGCTGACGCCTGTGATGGTCAGCTCATCGGTGCCGTCAGAGCCATGCACCAGCCAAGCGCGCTCGGAGCCAAGCGCCTTGAGGGTTTCCGCCATCGGGCGGATCATTTCGCGGCTGAAGGCGCCGGTGAGCTGGCGTTTGACGCCGGCCGGGTTGGTGAGGGGGCCGAGGATGTTGAAGATAGTGCGGGTGCCAAGTTCCTGGCGGGTCGGCATCACATGGGCCACTGCAGGGTGGTGCATGGGCGCCATCATGAAGCCGATGCCTGCCTCATTGATTGCTTTTTCAACAACTTCCGGGCCAACCATCACGTTGATGCCCATCTGCGACTGCATGTCGGCAGTGCCGGATTTCGAGCTGAGGTTGCGGTTGCCGTGCTTGGCCACAACCACGCCGGCGCCTGCCGCGACGAAGGCGGTGGCGGTGGAGATATTCAGGGTGTTCTTGCCGTCGCCGCCGGTACCGACGATGTCCATAGCGCCGGCGGGCGCCTTTACCGGGTTGCATTTGGCGCGCATGACGGCGGCGGCGGCGGCGTATTCATCGACGCTCTCACCGCGGGTGCGCATCGCCATCAAGAGGCCGCCGGTCTGGCTTGGCGTGGCCTCGCCTTCGAACAGAAGGGTGAAGGCGGTTTCAGCTTCTTCGCGGGTCAGGGAACGTTCGGCGGCGGCGCCGATCAGCGGCTTCAGGCGGTCGCTCATGCGGGCACCTGCATCACGTCGAGGAAGTTTTTCAGCAGTGCGTGGCCGTGTTCGGAGGCAATCAATTCCGGGTGGAACTGGACACCGTGGATTGGCAGCTCCTTGTGCTGGAGGCCCATGATGGTGCCGTCTTCCAGCTCCGCAGTGATTTCCAGGCTGTCCGGCAGGCTTTCGCGCTCCACCACCAGGGAGTGGTAGCGGGTTGCCTCAAAAGGCGTCGGCAAGCCTTTGAAAACGCCCATATCCTTGTGGTGCATCATACCCATTTTGCCATGCACGATCTCGTGGCAGCGCACCACCTTGCCGCCGAACGCCTGACCAATGGTCTGGTGACCGAGACAGACGCCCAGCAGCGGTGTCTTCGTCTCAGCTGCTGCTTCGGTCAGCGCCAGGCAGATGCCAGCCTGATCCGGGTCGCAGGGACCGGGCGACAGCAGGATGCCTGCGGGCTTCATTGCCATCGCTTCCTGCACATCAATGGCGTCGTTGCGGCGCACTTCCATTTCCGCGCCCAGCTCGCCCAGGTAGTGGACCAGGTTGTAGGTAAAGGAGTCGTAGTTGTCGATCAGCAGCAGCATCGTGGCGGGCTCTTTTAAGGGTGGCGGGCGGGGTGCGCGCCGCAGTATAGTGGTCGCAACATACATGTTCAGGGATACGGGGCAGCGTCAAGGGCAGGATAGGCGAATGCAGGGCGGAACAGGGATTGTCTCCGCCGGGCAGGCCAGAATGGCGCAGCACGGCACAACGGATTGAGAGGCAAAACAGGCATGCGTGGATTTCTGGGCGGCGTGAGTGTCGGGGCATTGCTGGCCGCGGGCGGGCTGGCGATGCTGTCATTGTCGGTTCCTTTGCCGGAGCCTGGTGATCGCATGGCGGGGGGGCGGGCACCTGAACCCGGGCCCGGTGCGCAAGAGCCGCAGGCCGCAACACCCGAACCGGTTGCGCATGAGCCGGGTGACGCGCCGCAGCTGCCCAACGGCGGCGGCAAGGCAACCGATGCGCCGGCCAGCGAACAAGGACCGGATGCGGATCTGGTCGAGGCCCAACCCGCCGCCCCTGCTTCTGCCAGCGGCAGCGATGACCTGAGCGCGCTGGCCGGTGCTGACACCGCGCCAGCGGAAAAGCCCGAGGTTGGGCTGACGGCCTCCGTGGTCTCCTCCGGATCTTTGGAAACCGCACTGGCGCCGGGCGTGTCGGCGGCATCGCAAGAAGATCAGCCGCAGGCGGTGCAGCCCGGGGTCCCTGCAGCCCCCGGCGCTGAGGAGGTGGTTGTCGCCGCCACTGAGCCTGCGCCTTTGCCGGATGACAGCAGCCCGGCTGAGGGGGAATTCCCGGTGTCTGACCCTGTTCAGCCGGACGCGCCTGGTGCGGAGACACCGAATGAGGCGCCCGCCACAGCGGCGGTCCTAGCACCGGATATTGGCAGTGCGCCGCAGGCCACAACCTTGCCGGTGATCAGCGCGGCCCCGGTTCTTCCGCCCGCTGACGGGACGAAAAATGAACCGGCCGAAGAAGACACCGCTGTTGCAGAAGCCGGGCAGGGGGAACTGAGTCCGCGCATCGGAACGCCGGTTGTGCCGCTGACCGACCGGGACAAGCCCCAGGCGGCAAGTTTTGCGGAAGCAGCCTCGTCTGACGAGATGCCCTTTGCGGCGCATTCCGAGCCGTTTGACAACGCCACTGGCCGCCCGCTGATGTCGATTGTGCTGATCGACGATGCGGGCGCAGTCGGGGCCGAGGCGCTGGCGGAGTTTCCCTATCCGCTGAGCTTTGCGATTGATCCGGATGATCCGCAGGCGGCGGAGAAAATGGCGGCCCGCCGCGCCGCCGGGTTCGAGGTTCTGATGCTGGCCGATTTGCCGCGCAGCGCGTCACCGCAGGATGCCGAAACCGCGCTGGAGGTCTGGCGCGGTAACCTGCCCGAGGCGGTGGCGATCCTGGAGGGGATCGAAACCGGCGTGCAGGGCAACCGGCCGCTGGCGGATCAAGTGGCGGCCATGGCGGCGTCAGCGGGCTATGGGCTGGTTACCCAGAACAGCGGGCTGAACACGGTCCAGAAGCTGGCGCTGCGCGACGGGGTGCCCGCCGGGGTGGTGTTCCGCGACTTTGACGGCGCAGGCCAGAATCCGCGGGCGATCCGCCGTTTCCTGGATCAGGCCGCGTTCCGTGCCGGGCAGGAGGGCGCCGTGATCATGCTGGGCCGGCTGCGCCCCGATACGATTTCAGCGCTGCTGCTGTGGGGGCTTCAAGACCGGGCGGAGCGGGTGGCGTTGGCGCCGGTCTCTGCCAGCCTGGAAGCAAAGCTGCCTGAAAAGTAAAACGGCGCCCTGAGCGGGCGCCGTTGCCTCCCCCTCCCGGCGGCGAAGCCGCCTGCCGGGCAGAGGGACAGGAGTATTTGAAACCAGAAAGAAGCCCGGTGAGGGCGCGCCTGGAAGAAGGTCAGCTGTTGCCGTTGCCGGTGAAACGGGCCGCGTCAGCGGCTGCGCGGCGGATGGCGTTGGATTTATGAACGGTCTCCATATACTCCGCCTCAGGGTCGCTGTCATAGACAACGCCGCCGCCAGCCTGGATATATAGGTTCTGATCCTTGACGATGGCTGTGCGCAGCGCGATGCACATGTCCATGTCGCCGCCGGCTGAAAAATAGCCAACGCCGCCGCCGTAGATGCCGCGCTTTTCCGGCTCCAGCTCGTCGATAATCTCCATCGCGCGCACCTTGGGGGCGCCGGAAACGGTGCCTGCGGGCATGCCGGCAAAGAAGGCATCCAGTGCGTCCTTGTCCTCTGCCAGCTCACCCACGACGTTGGAGACGATGTGCATCACGTGGCTGTAGCGCTCGATGATGAACTTTTCGGTCGGGCGCACCGTGCCGATTTTGGCGACCCGGCCAGTGTCGTTGCGGCCCAGGTCCAAGAGCATCAGATGCTCTGCCAGCTCTTTTTTGTCGGCCAGCAGATCCAGTTCAAGCGCCTTGTCCTCTTCCGGTGTCGCACCGCGGGGGCGGGTGCCCGCGATCGGGCGGATGGTGACCTCCTGCCCGAAAACGCGGACAAGGATTTCCGGTGACGCCCCGACCACTTGGAAGCCGCCGAAGTTGAAATAGAACATGAAGGGCGACGGATTGGTGCGCCGCAGCGAGCGGTAGAGCGCAAAAGGCGGCTGACGGAATTCCTGGGTCCAGCGCTGTGCCGGCACTACCTGGAAGATGTCGCCCGCGCGGATGTATTCCTTGGCCTTTTCCACCGCAGCCATATAGCCGTCCTTGGTGAAGTTCGACTGCGGCGGGGAGACTTCGTGCGCGTCGCCCAGATCGCGGCTTTCGGCGGGCATGGCGCGTTCCAGATCGCGCACCGCGTCCATCACCCGTTCCGCCGCCTGGGCATAGGCGGCCTTGGCTGTCTGGCCGTCGCTGGACCAGACGGGGGACACCACAGTGACCTCGCCCTTGACGCCGTCGAGAACCGCAATGACCGAGGGGCGCAGCATCAGCGCGTCGGGCAGGCCGAGGGGGTCCGGGTTCACGTCCGGCAGATGCTCCACCAGCCGGATCATGTCATAGCCGAGGTAGCCGAAGAGGCCGGCCGCGGCCTGGGGCAGATCATCCGGAAGGTCGATTTTGCTTTCGGCAATCAGCGCCCGCAGGTTGTCCATCGGGTTGCCGTCCTGCGGAGTGAAGTCATCCGCATCAAACCGTGCCGAGCGGTTCAGGGCCGACTGTTCCCCGTGGCAGCGCCAGACCAGATCCGGTTTCATGCCGATGATCGAATAGCGCCCGCGCACCTCGCCGCCGGTGACGGATTCCAGCATGAAGGCGTCCTTCTGGGCGCCAGTGAGCTTGAGCATCAGCGACACCGGCGTGTCGAGGTCGGCGGCAAGGCGGGTGTAGACGACCTGATTTTCTCCGGCCTCGTAAGCCTTGGAGAACGTGTCGAAATCGGGGGTCAGGGCCATGGGTGCTTGCCTTGATTACTGAAAGTTTGCTTGCGCTGCGTTCAGCGCCTGCTGGTCAACACGGGGTTCGGCGCGGGTCTGGACGTCCTGCACATAGGCCTGGAACAGCTCGGAGGCCAGGGCCTGGTTGAGCTGTGCCTGCAGCGCCTGGGTGAGCAGGGTCATGTCGTCGCTTGCCTCGGGCGGAAGGATGGCGTCGAGGCGGACAACCACGGCGGAATCCGCGTCCTGCACCAAGCGGAAGGCGCCGGTCTCCATCGTGAATACCTGGGTGACCAGATCGGCCGGAACCGTGTCGATATAGGCGGTGCGGGTCAGGCCGGTTTCGGTTTTCACCTCAGCGCCTTCTGCAAAACCGCCTGCGGCTTCAGCTTGGGCAAGCAGGCCCTCGCCCTGGGTCTTAAGCGCATTTGCCAGGCGATCTGCGTTCCAAGCTGCCAGAACCTTGTCCCTGGCATCGGCAAAGGGCTGCGGACGTTCAGGCAGGACCTCATCCAGGCGCAGGGCAAACAGGCTGCCATCGTCCAGAAAGGCCACTTCGGGGAAGTCCTCGGCAGTGACTGCTGCTGCCGCGGAGCGGAACCCCTCATAGGCAGCGATGCCGTCGCTGGCCTCATCGGTCCAGTTGATCTGTGCCAGCTCCAGACCGCTTTCCGTGGCCAGTTCCTCGAGGGTGGCGCCGCCTGCCAGCAGGTCGTCGATATCCTCGGCCTGGGCTTCGACCAAGCGGCTGGCGCGGCCGGAGGCGATTTCTTCGCGCAGATCCTGCTCAGCCTCTTCAAAGGTGGTGATCTGTGCCTCCAGGCGGCCGTTCACACGGAAGAGTGCCGGGCCGAGGTCAGAGGGCAGGGGGCCTGCCACATCGCCGACCTGAGCGGCAAACACATCAGTGCCTGCCGCGCCGAGATCGCCCATGGTGACGTCGCCCATGTCGATGTCCTGCAGGGTCAGGCCGCGGGCGTCAACCAGGCTTTCAAAGGTCGCACCGCCGGTTTCCAGCTGTGCCTTGGCGCTGGCTGCAGCGTCCTGATCGGCAAAGACCAGGCGTTCGACCAGGCGGCGTTCGGGGACCTGATATTGGTCGGCGCGGTCCTCGAACAGCTGTTTCAGGGCAGCTTCATCCACCTCGACCTCGTCCAGCAGCATGGATGGGCGCAGCGCGGCGTAGGTGATCAGCTTGGTTTCCGGCAGCATGAACTGGCCCTGGTTGGCCTCGTAGAAGGCCTGCAACTCTAAATCTGCGGGGGTCTGGGCGGTCAGGGCGATGTCTGACGCGTTGACTTGCACGTATGAGAAGCTGCGGCGGGCGCCGATGAACCCGGTCAGGGTTTCGGTCAGGGTTTGCGGCATTTCGGTGCCGGACAGCACTGCGTTTTGCACGATGGTGCGGGCGGCCTCGCGGCGCAGGTCCTCTTCGAACTGCTTTTCCGACAGTCCCGCATTGCTGAGCGCAAAGGCATAGGCTTCGCGGTCGAATTCGCCGTTCACTCCCTGGAAAGCGTCGATGGCGGCCAGTTCCGCGATCAGGTTCCCGTCGCCGATCGACAGGCCCAGTTCCCTGGCCTCGTGGTCCAGCGCGGCCAGCGAGATCAGGCGGCCCAGAACCACGCGGTCAAGGCCAAAGGCGGTCATTTGCGACATTGGCATGGCTTGTCCGGTCTGCGCCTGGAGGGCGCGCTGCTCGCGCTGCAGTTCGCGCACGTAGTCGCCAATGGTCACTTCCCCGTCTCCGACGCGCGCGACGGAAGACGCGGAGCTGGTGAAGTTCACCGCGCCAAATCCGGCAAGGCCGACAATCAGCATCCCCATCAGGATCCAGACAAAGGTTTTGGATAGATGTTTCATGCCTGCGGCCATGATGCCCTCTTTATTGTTCTGCTGCGCAAGGGAGTGCCTTGCAGCGGGAAATGCCGCTGACTAAATACGCGGCTGCCCGCAGAGGGGCAAGATGAATGCAGCGCAAACTGCTGGATGATCAGGGATTAAAGGCCGCCAGGCGTTCAAACAGGGTCCGAATGCCCGCGCGATCCACATTGGCAAAGGCGATGCGGAACTGGCGGGCGCCTTCCGGGTCGCCTTCTGGCATGAACATGGAGCCGGGCAGCATCAGGATTGACGCCTGTTCGACCAGCTTGCGGGCGATCTGTTCCGAGGGCTGATCGAACGGGTGTTCGACATAGGCGAAATAGGCGCCGCAGCCGAGCAGTTTCCAGCCTTTTGCCGCTAGCACCGGAAAGCCCTCCTCAATCGCGAGGCGGCGGTCGAGGACTTCCAGGCGTTCGCCAGCCAGCCAATGGTGCAGGTTTTCGATCCCCCACAGCGCGCCGGCCTGCCCCAGCTGGGAGGGGCAGATGGTGACCGTATCCAGAAACTTCTCCATCTCGAACAGGCGGTTTGTGGAGGCGGCAATGGCGCCGACGCGGTGGCCAGTCAGCCGGTAGGCTTTGGAGAAGGAATAGAGGTGGATCAGGGTGCTGTCCCAATCCGGCATCCGGAACAGCCCATGCGGCGCGCCGCCGCGGCTGTCGAAGTCGCGGTAGGTTTCATCCACGATCAGCGCCAGGCCTCGGGCGCGGGCCAGGCTGAAGAACGCCTGCACGAGGCCCGCCGGATATTCGACGCCGCAAGGGTTGTTGGGGGTGACCAGCACGATGGCGCGGGTGCGCTCCGTGATCAGGGCCTCCGCCGCGGCCAGGTCCGGCAGCATACCGTCGCCAACCTGCAGCGGCACTGCAGTGACGCCCGCCATGTCCAGCCACATTTTGTGATTGAAGTACCAGGGGACCGGGATGATCACCTCATCCCCTTCACCGCACAGGGCGGCGATGGCGGCGGCAAAAGCCTGGTTGCAGCCGGAGGTGATGGCGACCTGTTCCGGCAGGATCTCTGCCTGATAGTGGCGGCACATCTGCCGCGCCAGGGCTTGGCGCAGCGGTTCGTTGCCAAGCACAGGACCGTAAAGATGAGCGCTGACGTCGTTCAGAGCGGCCTCTGCCAGCGCCTGGCGCAGCCCTTCGGGCGGGGCTTCGGCCGGGGCCGCCTGGCTCACATTCAGCAGCGGACGGTCCGGGGGGAACTCCGCTCCGGCCACCCAGCGGCGCGATTCGACGATGGGCGAGACAAAGGTGGCTTGGGTGCGGGACAGGGGCATGGGCGGCTCCGGGCTGCTACGAAATCTTAGGCGCACACACAGGCGCGCCGGCCTATGTCTGGCACGGTGCCCGCCCCGGCTCAAGCTGGAAAGGGCCAAAGAAAAAGGCGCGCTGTGACGCGCGCCCTTGAAGGCCGGAACCGGGTTCGGATCAATCCTTGCCGCGGTAGGGCTCCACATATTGCAGGGCCATGTCCCATGGAAAGAAAATCCAGGTGTCCTGGCTGACCTCGGTGATGAAGGTGTCGACCATCGGTCGGCCCTTGGGCTTGGCATAGACAGTGGCGAAATGCGCCTTGGGGTACATCTGGCGCACCAGTTCCAGGGTTTTGCCGCTGTCGACCAGATCGTCGATGATCAACACGCCCTCGCCGTCACCCATCAGCTGGGCATCAGGTGCCTTCAGCACCTCGGCCTCGCCCTGGGCCTGGTGGTGGTAAGAGCGCACCGAGATGGTATCGACGGTGCGGATGTCCAGTTCGCGGCTGACGATCATCGCGGGCGCCATGCCGCCGCGTGTGATCGCCACAACAGCGCGCCAGGCGCCGTCATCGGGGCCTTGGCCGTCCAGGCGCCAGGCCAGCGCCCGGCTGTCGCGGTGGATCTGGTCCCAGCTGATGTGAAAGCCTTTTTCGTGCGGCAGACGATCGGTCATGTTCATTGCTCCCCGCGAAGTCGCGTCAGCTTGCCGGAGCCCGGACCGTTGTCCGGGGCTCCGCCTGTTCAGTTACTTGGAAATATCCGGCGCATCCACCGCCTTCATGCCAACGACGTGGTAGCCGGCGTCCACATGCAGGTTTTCACCAGTCACGCCGGAGCTGAGATCGGACAGCAGGTACAGTGCGGACTTGCCCACATCGTCGATGGTCACGTTGCGGCGCAGCGGCGAGTTGTATTCGTTCCACTTCATGATGTAGCGGAAATCACCGATGCCGGAAGCGGCCAGGGTCTTGATCGGGCCGGCCGAGATCGCGTTGACGCGGATGCCGTCCTTGCCCAGGTCTTCGGCCAGGTATTTGACCGAGGCTTCCAGCGCCGCCTTGGCCACACCCATCACATTATAGTGAGGCATCACCTGCTCAGCGCCGTAATAGGTGAGGGTCAGCAGCGAGCCGCCTTCGCTCATCATTTTCTCTGCCCGGTTTGCAACCGCGGTAAACGAGAACACCGAGATGTCCATGGTCATCTGGAAGTTGCTGCGGCTGGTGTCGACATAACGGCCGCGCAGTTCGTTCTTGTCGGAAAAGCCGATGGCGTGAACGACAAAGTCCAGCTTGCCCCATTTGGCCTCAAGCTCGGCGAACAGAGCGTCGATGGACGCTTCGTCCGACACGTCGCAAGGCAGGACAATGTTGCTGCCCAGCTGTTCGGCCAGCGGGTCGACCCGCTTCTTCAGCGCATCGCCCTGATAAGAAAAGGCGAGCTCAGCGCCGGCATCGGCGCAGGCCTTAGCAATGCCCCACGCAATGGATTTGTCGTTGGCCAGGCCCATGATGAGGCCGCGCTTACCGGCCATCAGTTGACTAGACATGCAGGTTCTCCGCCTGTGATCTGATAATTTAGCGGTGTTTATAATGCCGCGCGGGGCGCTTCAAGGGTTCACGCCCTTGCCGGCACAAAGGAAGCTGCCTAGGTTGCATCAGAATTCCCACGAGAGGTGCCCATGTCCGACCGTACAGGTATTTTCGCAGGCGATGATCCCTTTGCCATTGCCAGGTCCTGGCTGGCAGAAGCGGAACAGTCCGAGCCCAATGATCCCAACGCCATTGCGCTGGCGACCGTGGACGAAAACGGACTGCCCAACAGCCGCATGGTGCTGCTGAAAGAGATCGAAGACAGCGCCTTTGTCTTTTATACCAACTACGGCAGCGCCAAGGCGCAGGAGCTGGATCACGCGGGCAAGGCGGCCTTTGTCATGCATTGGAAATCGCTGCGCCGCCAGATCCGGGTGCGCGGCACCATCACCCGCGAGGAAGGGCCGCAGGCCGATGAATATTACAAGTCCCGCTCTCTCAAGAGCCGCCTCGGGGCATGGGCGTCGAAACAGTCTCAGCCGCTGGACAGCCGCGGCACGCTGATGGCCGAAGTGGCCAAGGTGACGGCCATGAAGGGCCCGAACCCGGAGCGGCCGCCGTTCTGGGGCGGTTACCGGCTGGTTCCGGTTGAGATTGAATTCTGGGCAGATGGCGCGTTCCGGTTGCATGACCGCTTCCGCTGGCGGCGCAATAATGCAGCTGCAGAATGGGAAATTCTGCGGCTTAATCCCTGACCGGAATGGCAAAGGTTTACCTAGGGTCAATAGCAGTTTCGTGACAATTTCAAGTCTTTTTAGCTTGAATTCCAAGGTCAGAATCGCGCATCAGGGCGTCATCAAAATAAAAAAAACGCGGTGGGAATAAGTAAGTGGCAGAAGATCTCAGCAGCTTGCAGCAAGTTCAGGGGCTGGTGAAGTGGTTCGACCCGGCCAAAGGCTACGGCTTTGTTGTCTCCGACGAGGGCGGTCCTGACATTCTTCTCCATGTTAATGTGCTGCGCAATTTCGGCCAAAGCTCCGTTGCAGACGGCGCTCGGATTGAGATTGTCACCCATCAGACCGGCCGCGGTGTTCAAGCTGTCGAAGTGATCTCCATTCAGCCGCCGGAACGCGAAGATGCGCCAGTGCTGAGTGACTTTGCCGATCTGGACATGGTCAGTCTGCAGAACGAACCGCTGGAGCCTGCCCGTGTCAAATGGTTCGACAAGGGCAAGGGCTTTGGCTTTGCCAATGTATTCGGCCGCGGCGAAGACGTGTTCCTGCATGTCGAGGTCCTGCGCCAGTCGGGCCTTGCGGATCTGCAGCCGGGCGAAGCGCTGGCGATGCGGGTGATTGATGGCAAGCGCGGCCGGATGGCCGTTGAGGTGCTGGCCTGGGAGGCCGCACTGTTGCCCGGCGATCAGGATTAATTCCATGATCCGGCGCCTGCTTCCCTGGAGCCTGGGCGCCTGTTTGGCTTTGGCCGCTGGTGCGGCCCTGGCTTCGGACTGCCGGCCCGGAAGCGTGGACTTGCGCGGCGCCTGGGGGCAGACCGCATTCAGCGTGGAAATCGCCGATTCAGAAGAAGAGCGGGCCCGGGGGCTGATGTTCCGCGAAACTATGGCGCGCGGGGCAGGGATGCTGTTTGTCTACGACAGGCCGCAAAGGGCTGCCTTCTGGATGAAAAACACGCTGATCCCGCTGGACATCATTTTCCTGGATGAGCACGGCCGGGTCACATCGGTTCATGAGAACGCAAAACCCCACGACCTGACCCCGATCCCTGGCGGTGACAGGGTCTTTGCGGTGCTGGAAATTAACGGTGGGCTGGCCCGCCGCTATGGCATTTCTGCAGGCACGGAGTTGCGCCATGAAATTTTTTCCGGCAGCGGTGCAGTTTGGCCCTGTTAGGGGTTTTCAAATCAGTTTGGCAGAGATAGGAAGGCGCACGGTCCGGGGCGTGGCGCAGTCTGGTAGCGCACCTGTTTTGGGTACAGGGGGTCGTGAGTTCGAATCTCGCCGCCCCGACCACTTCTCAGCATAAAATGCAGCGAATCTTAAGCCGGGCGGAACCGCCTGGAGATTCGTTTCCGCTGCAAGATGCAAACGTGTCCCGACATTCTCGCCTGAGTGTTAATACTTCATTAACCTCCTGTTAACACACCCTTAACCAACTGCCGCTGAGGGGCATCAGAAGGTTAACCCGGCGCGCGGTCCTCTGCTTTGAGCGGCGTGAGGCCACGGCAACATCACCATAAAGTTGCTCCAGCGCCGGTGGCCGGTTCAGACGCGCGGTTTTGCACAGTTCACTCAGACGGCAGCACAAGCCGCAGTTGGGCGGCGGAGCAGCAAGTCACTTGGTTCCCATAAGAAATCCGGGTTCACGCCACCGTAGCCGGCTTGCCTGTTCCGTCCGGTTGCCTGTGGATGAATCAATGCCCGGAATCGGACCCTGCAAACGGCAGAAAGCGTCAACAGCAAAGATCGTTGCCAAGGGGTAAATTTTACGTTGACCCCTTGTGTCAGAATACGCCAAATTGTGGACACCGGTTGCGACGGCACTAAATCTGGTGGGTTAAGGGGCCGCAGCAACAACGCTGAAAACAGCAGACAGTCCTGGAAGAATGGCCGGCGAGGGCCGCAAGTGCGCCAAATGCGGCGGACACAGGCATTTTGCGTGCTGTGCAGCCGGAAATGGCAGGTGCGGGGGCACCGGACAGTTGACTGACGTGTGCTTGAGAAGGGGCAGAGCATGAAGATCGAACGGAAATACACAAAACCCGGACAGGATGCCTATGCCGATCTGGCCTTTGTCTCCGCCACATCGGAGATCCGCAACCCGGACGGGACCATCGTTTTCCGTCTCGACAATATCGAAATTCCCGCGTCCTGGAGCCAGGTTGCCAGCGACGTCATCGCCCAGAAGTACTTCCGCAAGGCCGGCGTCCCTTCGCAGCTGAAGAAAGTGCGCGAGAAAGACGTGCCCGAATTCCTGTGGCGCTCTGTTCCTTGTAAGGACGCAGAGTTTGGCGGCGAGACCTCCTCCAAGCAAGTGTTTGACCGTCTGGCCGGCGCCTGGGCCTATTGGGGCTGGAAAGGCGGCTATTTCTCTTCTGAGGAGGATGCGCGCGCCTATTACGACGAGATGCGCTACATGCTGGCGACCCAGCGCTCGGCACCGAACTCGCCCCAGTGGTTCAACACCGGCCTGCATTGGGCCTATGGCATCGACGGCCCGGCACAGGGGCATCACTATGTCGACTACAAGACCGGCAAGCTGACCAAATCGGACAGCGCCTATGAACACCCCCAGCCGCATGCCTGCTTCATTCAGTCGGTCTCGGATGATCTGGTCAAGGACGGCGGCATCATGGACCTGTGGGTGCGCGAGGCGCGGCTGTTCAAATACGGCTCTGGCACCGGCACCAATTTCTCCCATCTACGCGCCGAGGGCGAGCCGCTGTCCGGCGGCGGCAAATCTTCCGGGTTGATGGGCTTTCTCAAAATCGGCGACCGCGCGGCGGGCGCCATCAAATCAGGCGGCACAACCCGTCGGGCAGCAAAGATGGTGATCGTGGACGCCGATCACCCGGATATCGAGCAGTTCATCGAATGGAAGGTGCTTGAGGAGCAAAAGGTCGCGTCGATTGTCGCGGGCTCCAAAATGCACGAGAAAATGCTGAACGGCATCTTCGAGGCGATCCGCGGCTGGGATGGTGCCGAGGCGGACGCCTATGACCCGGCGGTCAATGGCGGGCTGAAATCGGCGGTCCGCGAGGCCAAGAAAGTTGCGATCCCGGAAACCTACATCAAGCGGGTTCTGGATTATGCCAAACAGGGCCATACCTCGATCGAGTTTCCGACCTACGACACCGATTGGGACTCGGAGGCCTACAGCTCTGTCTCCGGGCAGAACTCCAACAACTCAATCCGGGTGACAAACGCCTTCTTGCACGCGGTCGAAAAAGATGCCGATTGGGAGCTGTTCAACCGCACCGACGGTAAGGTCGCCAAGGTAATCAGAGCCCGCGACCTGTGGGAGAAGGTCGGCCATGCGGCCTGGGCCTGCGCCGATCCGGGCATCCAGTTCCACAACACCGTGAACGAGTGGCACACCTGCCCGGAAGACGGTGAAATTCGCGGCTCAAACCCTTGTTCGGAATACATGTTCCTGGACGACACCGCCTGCAACCTGGCGTCGCTGAACCTGTTGAGCTTCCTGAAGGACGGGCTGTTCCAGGCGGATGATTTCATGCATTCCTGCCGCCTGTGGACGCTGACGCTGGAAATCTCGGTGATGATGGCGCAGTTCCCGTCCAAGGAAATCGCACAGCGGTCCTATGACTTCCGCACCCTGGGGCTGGGTTATGCCAACATCGGCGGCCTGCTGATGAACATGGGCTTTGGCTATGACTCGGACGAGGGCAGGGCGCTTTGCGGGGCGCTGACCGCGCTGATGACCGGTGTGTCCTATGCGACCTCCGCCGAGATTGCCTCGGAGCTGGGGCCCTTCCCTGGCTATGCAAAAAACGCAGACCATATGCTGCGTGTGATCCGCAACCACCGCAATGCTGCAAAAGGCAGCGCTGAAGGCTACGAAAACCTTTCGGTGAAGCCGGTGCCGCTGGACATCGCCAATTGCCCCGATGCACTACTGACCGATCTGGCCGCCAGCGCCTGGGACGAAGCACTGGAACTGGGTGAAAAGCATGGCTACCGCAACGCTCAGACCACGGTGATTGCACCCACCGGCACCATCGGCCTGGTGATGGACTGCGACACCACAGGGATTGAGCCGGACTTTGCCCTGGTGAAGTTCAAGAAACTCGCAGGCGGCGGTTACTTCAAGATCATCAACCGCTCAGTGCCCTCGGCGCTGGAGGGACTGGGCTACAGCTCTGCCCAGATCGAGGAAATCGTCTCTTACGCGGTGGGCCACGGCTCTATCGGTAATGCGCCGGGCATCAACCACACCTCGCTGGCTGGCCACGGCTTTGGCCCCAATGAGCTGGCCAAGGTGGATGCGGCGCTGGAATCGGCCTTTGACATCCGCTTTGTGTTCAACCAGTGGACCCTGGGCGAGGACTTCTGCACCGGCGTGCTGGGAATCCCGGCAACCAAGCTGAACGATCCCACCTTCGACCTGCTGCGCCACCTTGGCTTCACCAAGGCGGACATCGAGGCGGCCAATGACCACGTCTGCGGCACCATGACCCTGGAAGGCGCACCGCATCTGCAGCAAGAGCATTACGCGATCTTTGACTGCGCCAACCCCTGCGGCAAGAAGGGCAAGCGTTTCCTGAGCGTTGACAGCCACATCCGCATGATGGCAGCAGCCCAGAGCTTCATCTCCGGAGCGATCTCCAAGACAATCAACATGCCAAACTCGGCCACTATCGAAGACTGCCAAAAGGCCTATGAGCTGAGCTGGAGCCTGGGGGTTAAGGCCAATGCACTGTATCGCGACGGCTCCAAGCTGAGCCAGCCGCTGGCGGCGGCGCTGGTCGAAGACGATGACGATGCGGCCGAGGTGCTGGAAAGCGGCGCGCCGCAGGAGAAGGCAGCTGTTCTGGCTGAGAAAATCGTCGAAAAAGTGGTCATCAAAGAGGTGCTGAAGTCGCACCGCACCAAGATGCCGCAGCGGCGCAAGGGCTATACCCAAAAGGCGGTTGTCGGCGGCCACAAGGTGTACTTGCGCACCGGCGAGTATGAGGACGGCAATCTGGGCGAAATCTTCATCGACATGCATAAGGAAGGCGCAGGCTTCCGGGCGATGATGAACAATTTTGCCATCGCGGTGTCGGTCGGCCTGCAGTACGGCGTGCCGTTGGAGGAGTTTGTCGACGCCTTCACCTTCACCAAGTTTGAGCCCGCAGGCATGGTCCAGGGCAACGACTCGATCAAGAACGCGACCTCAATCCTCGACTATGTGTTCCGCGAACTGGCTGTTAGCTATCTCGACCGCACCGATCTGGCGCATGTTAAACCGGAAGGCGCGACGTTCGACGATCTGGGCCGTGGCGAGGAAGAAGGCGTGTCCAACCTGTCGGAGCTGAGTGAAAGCGCAGCAACCCGGTCGCTGGAAGTTCTCAAGCAAATCTCTTCGACCGGCTATCTGCGCAAGCGGCTGCCGCAGGATCTGGTGGTGCTGCAAGGCGGCCAGACCGATGCAGGGGTGCTGGACACCGGAACCGATCCGGTCGCAGCGCTGCAGACCCTGGTTCCTGAAACCAGCGCAGCACCGGCGCAAAACACGAGCGGAATGGACGCGCGCACCAAGGCAAAGATGCAAGGCTACGAAGGCGAAGCCTGCGGTGAATGCGGCAACTACACGCTGGTGCGCAACGGCACCTGCATGAAGTGCAACACCTGCGGCGGGACCTCCGGCTGCAGCTAACGGAATACCGTCTGCGCCTGCGAATTTCCCTCGGCGGCGCAGACGGCAGCTGGAAGCGGAATTATCCGCTTCCGATACGATCCGGGACGGGTGCGCCCGTTCTGAACACTGAGAAGGCCCAGGTAAGAATACAATCGGGCAGTCAATGAAGGAGCCTGATCGGTGATAACTGGCTTCCTCTGGTTTCAGAGGAAGCCATTTTCTTTTCCCGTAAGGCAAAGGCCGGAGTGCGCGTATATGTGAACTCACGCTGAAGCGCAATTTCTGATATGCCGTTCTATTCCAATCGGTTTTGGATTTCCATCAGCTCGTTTTCGAAGATCTCAGCAGGGGTATGATAGCCCAAGCACTTGCGCGGTGTGGAATTGAGGCGATGGCAAATCGACCTCAAATACCGATTTGTCAGCGCCGTCGGTTCGGTTGGTCTGGGCAGATATCGGCGCAGCCTGTTATTGGTGTTCTCAACCGTGCCTTTCTGGTACGGCGCTTGCGGGTCACAGAACCACGCATCCGCACCGATCCCGGCTTTGAGGTGCCGCCAGGCTGAGAACTCCGTACCTCGATCAAAGGTGATCGACTTGCGCGCATCGGCGGGCAGGGGAGCCAGGCCTTGGATTAGCGCTTCCATGATCGGCTTGGACTGGCGATCCTCGTTGCGCTTGACGACAGCATACCGGCTGACGCGCTCGACCAGGGAGGTTACGTTGACCTTCCCATGTTCCTTGCGGAACATCATCAGATCGCATTCCCAGTGGCCAAACTCGGCACGCTCAGAGATGCGCTCAGGCCTGTGGGACAGGCTTTGGACGTCGAAGATGTGTGTCCTGTTGTGCCTGCGATAACCCCGCGGCCTGCGACGGCAGCGGTGCTCGGGCAGGTGGCGATAGAACTGCTCGTCGCGGCCGTCCTTGGAATAGGCAAACCGATAGATCGTCTCATGGCTGACGCGGATCGGATGACGTTCCAAACGCATTCGGCCTGCGATCTGTTCCGGCGGCCAGCCAGCTTTGAGCCTGTCTTCGAAGGCTTCCTTCAGTTCAGGATAAACGATCATCTTGCGATGGATCGCGCGGCGCGCCTCGTATTTGTCCTGAGCGACAAGCGCGTGGTAGCCGTTCAGCTCCGGCAGTTCGTCGTCCGTATATTGGTTCCGCTTGATGTCCCGGTAGATCGTGCAGGGCGCGCGGCCCAAGCGATCAGCGATCTCCGCTATCGGCATTTTGGCTTCAAGCCACTTAGCGAGCTTGCGTCGTTCAACCAGCTTCAGGTGACAGTAGTGGCTTCCCATTCTTCATACTCCATGCAACTCTTTGTATTCGTACAGAATTTGCACTTCGTTTGTGAATCCACCCAAAGCGGCTTTTGTAGTCTTATAATCAGAATTATGTTAAACTAATGCAGGACTGACACCTCGGGGATCGGATGAAAGCATTAATTTTCAACGATCTACAGGCCGCAGCAAACCTTCCTGGGCAACGCTTGCTACCAACTCACCGCTCTCTGTGTAGATTGATCCGCGATTGAAGCCGCGGCCATTTCCTGTGAATGGTGCGTCCATTGAATAGAGGTGCCAATTCTCCAGCTGCACCGGTGCATGGAACCACATCGCGTGATCCAGGCTGGCTGTCATGGCGCCGGGTTTATGAAATGTCAGCCCATGCGGCCGCATGGATGATCCCAATAGTCCAAAGTCGGAGGCATAAGCCAACAGGATATGCTGAAGCTCCGGTCCAGCCCCTTTGGCGGCTTCCATTCTGATCCACATACTGTTGATGTCACTGGTCTTTTCCGGTGCCAGCGGATCCCTTGGCTCAACCTCGCGGATTTCAAACGGCCGCGGCCTGGTGAATTCGCGGCGTTTGTCCGGATCGACGCGGAATGCGTTTCGCAGAAGGATTTCATGACGCGGCTCCAGCCCGGCAGGTCCAGGCACATCCGGCATCGGGTGCTGATGGCTCCAGCCGGGTTCCTGGCCGTGAAACGAGGCCGCCAAGTTCAGGATCTGCTTTCCGTTTTGAATGGCAACCACCCGCCGCGTGGTAAAGCTGCGGCCGTCCCGTGCCGGGTCGACTTCATAGATAACCGGTCGCGAGGGATCGCCAGGGCGGATGAAATAAGCATGAAGAGAATGGCATAAACGCCCGGAAACAGTGGCATAAGCAGCGGTGAGCGCCTGAGCGATTACTTGGCCGCCATAAATCCGAGTAGGCGTTTCGCCGCCAGATCCGGAACCGCGGAACAGATTGCTGTCCAGTGTTTCCAGATCCAGGAGATCAAGGAGGATCTTGGCGGTATCGGGCATTTTGAGCGCTTTCGTTGTTTGGCTTGCAGCGCAGGCAGTTTAGCCGCAAAGCAGCCAGTTGGAAGTCATCCCGTAATAGCCCCATGCACCAGCGCCTTGAGCTCCGGCCGGGAGGGATAGGAACTGGACGGGGCCAGCTGGGTCAGGAAAACCACCGACAGGCCCAGCGTGCGGTCCACCCAGAAGAAGGTCGAGGCGATACCGCCCCAGCTGAAGTCGCCAGCGGATCCCGGGCAGCGGGCACGCGCAGGGTCAAGAACCACCGCGCCGCCAAGGCCAAAGCCCATGCCTTCCATCGGCTGTTCGGCAAAGCTCTGCGGACCCATCGACGCGATTTCACCGGGCAAATGGTTTCTCATCATAAAATCAGCAGTTTGCGGACTCAAGATGAAGCCGTCGGCGTATCGCCCCCGATTGCGGAGCATCTCGGCGAACTTCATGTAGTCGTCGATCGTTCCGATCAGCCCGCCGCCGCCGGACTGCATCTGTGCGCCTTCAAATGGTGAATGCCGGTAGCTGTCCGTCAGGCGCAGGCTGTCCGTGTTCTCTGCCTCTGAATTCAGCGCGAAGGCATCCCCGGCGAGAGGTGTATAGAGAGAGGCAAACCGGTTCCCTGCCCCATTTGGCAGCTGGAAGCCTGTCTCGGACATGCCAAGCGGTTCGAAAATCTCCTCGGCTAGGAAACAGCCAAGCGGTTTGCCGGACACCACCTCAATCACCCGGCCAAGCACATCCGTAGCAACCGAATACTCCCACCGGGAGCCGGGCCTGAAGGCCAGAGGCAGCTCCGCAAGATCACGGACAGCCTGTGCCAAGGGACCCTGATCCGGCTTGAACATCAGATCTGCGCTCTCCATGGCCTCAGGCAGGATGCCTGGGTTGAAAGGATAGCTGAGCCCGCTGGTATGCGTCAGCAGCTGGTGCAGTGTTGGCGGCGCACAGGGTTCCGTGTGGGTAATTGACGCTGCCGTCTCAACAAGGGCCTGCGGAGCGCTGAATTCAGGGAGAAATGCGCTGACGGGGGCGTCGAGTTGAAGCTCCCCCCGTTCCAGAAGAATCATGAGCGCGGTGGACGTCACTGGTTTGGTCATTGAATAAAGCCGGACCAGCGTGTCGCGGGTGAAGAGGAGGTTTTCTTCGATATTTCGCAGACCTGCTGCGTGAAAGAAGCATTCCCTGCCATCGCGGTTGATCAGAAGCGCACTGCCAGCGTATTTCCGTTGGTTCACATACCGCTGCTGCCAGGTTTTGATGCGCTGCAGACGTTTCTTGTCCATTGCCCTGCCCCTCAGCGGTTTCTGCCTGGGCATACTGCGCTGCTGTGGCAGCCAGGTCGAGCCAATTCCGGCTGCAATAACAACCTTTCTGAATTCTAATAAGCAAAAATAAACAAGCGCAGGTTTCTCTATGCGCTGCGCAGGAAAGCCAGGCTGCTAATTCAGGTAGGAGAAATTTTCCAATTCGCGCGCATTTGTGTATTCGCATTCTGATTGGAATTGTCTTAGAAGTTCAGGGGGAAGGAAGATAAGGACAGACAGGCGATGACGAGTATTCTGGTTTTGAACGGCCCCAACCTGAACCTGCTGGGCACCCGGCAGCCTGAGGTCTATGGCTCGGTCACGCTGAAAATGGTGGAGACCGCCTGTGCAGAGCATGGGCAAACCCTGGGGCTGGAGGTAACGTGCCTGCAGTCAAATCATGAAGGTGCGCTGATTGACGCCATCCATGCCGCCAAGGGCGTGCATGATGGTATTGTCCTGAACGCCGGTGCCTATACCCATACCTCCATTGCCCTCATGGACGCCCTGATTTCCGTTGAAATCCCGGCAGTCGAAGTCCACCTCTCCAACATCCATGCGCGGGAGGCGTTCCGGCACACCTCCTATATCTCCAGGGCTGCGCTGGGGCAGATCTGCGGCTTTGGCGCCCAAGGCTACCTGCTGGCGCTGCAAGCCCTGGATTCGCATCTGAAAGAGGCCGGAAGCGCATGAATTTAAAGGACTACCTCAGCTTTGTCTGCGGCGCGCAAAGCCTGGAGGAGCTTTGGCACGGCCATGTTCAGCAGATGGGCAAATTCGGCTTTGACAGGCTGATCTACGGCTATACCCGCTATAAGACGGAGACCTCGCTGGGGGATCCGGATGATTTTGTGATCCTGTCGAACCACAACAGCGAATATCTGAACGGGTTCCTGCACAAGGGCCTGTATTTTCATGCGCCGATGCTCCGCTGGGCGCTGGAGAATGAAGGCGCCGGCAGCTGGCGTATCGTCCAGGAGATGGCTGCTGACGGCATGCTGGGGCCGGAAGCGCAAAAGGTGCATGAGTTTAACAAGAAGCTGGATTTGACCGCAGGCTATACTATCAGTTTCTATTCCGCATCGCCGCGCTACAAGGGGGCCATTTCTCTGGCGGCCAAACCGGAGATGGGTCAGGATGAAGTGGACGCATTGTGGGCGGAGGCGGGCGAAGACATCGTGCTGATGAACAATGTCGCGCATCTGAAAATCCTTACCCTGCCCTACACAGCGCCAAACCGCAGCCTGACCAAACGCCAGCGCGAAGTGCTGCAATGGGTGGGTGACGGAAAAACCACTCAGGACATTGCGCTATTGATGGGGCTCACTCCCGCTACGATTGAAAAACACCTTCGTCTTGCGCGTGAATCTTTGTCAGTTGAAACAACCGCCCAGGCTGTCCTGAAGGCTGCGCTGCACAATCAAATGTATGTTATGGATGCATAGGCGGGTGCGAGAAGCCTGCATTAATGCATTGAATTTCAAAGATTAATTGATCGGTTTCTCGATTTCAATCTGGCAGCGGCCTAGCCGGAAAACCAGGCCTGACCGTGCCAAGGAGCATCTACTAAAAAGTAAGGAATACTATACTACCGTTATAGGTTAATTCGCTGCATGTTTCACTTGTTCCGTGAGTGGTGGCTTTGGCCTAGGAACCTTTGGGTAACGACCCTTGCGATTTCAAGGCTCTCCTACCTGGTCGGGAATAGGCGCGTATTGATCCGCGTCTATTCCGATATCAGAGGGGCCTCATCCATCCCCATCAGTGAGGCCCCTCGCCTTTCCTTCCCAACAATCGGAACAGACCCAGATCCGGCCGGATATTCCGCCAGCGATGGGTCTTTTCCCGTTGCCTGCGCACAAAAAAACCGGCGGGCTGCCCCGCCGGTTCCAATCCTCAGGCTGTAAGGCAGATCAGCCCTGAGCGGCCTTGGCCACTTCTGCAGCAAAGTCTTCTTTCTCGACTTCGATGCCTTCGCCGACTTCCACGCGGACAAAACCGGTGATGGTGGCGCCAGCTTCCTTGGCAGCTGCTTCCACGGTCAGATCCGGGTTCACCACGAACTGCTGGTTCAGCAGGGTCAATTCAGCCACGAATTTCTTCATCCGGCCTTCGATCATTTTCTCAATCACCTGCTCCGGCTTGCCGGATTCGCGGGCGATGTCGATCTGAACCTGCTTTTCCTTCTCAACGATGGAAGCGTCCAGGTCCGCTTCGGACAGAGCGGCAGGGTTCACGGCTGCAATGTGCATTGCGACCTGTTTGCCGATGGCTTCGTCGCCGCCGGTCATCGCAACCAGAACGCCGATTTTGCCCATGCCTGCGGTTGCTGCGTTGTGGACGTAGGAAACGACGGTCTCGCCTTCCAGCGACGCCATGCGGCGCAGCGACATGTTCTCGCCGATGGTGGCGATCTTGTCGGTCAGAGTGTCGGCGACGGACTTACCGCCCAGATCAGCTGCGGCCAGCGCCTCGACATCGGACACGCCCAGAGCAGCGGTTGCGATCTTGCCAACCATTTCCTGGAATTCGCCGTTCTTGGCAACGAAGTCGGTTTCGGAGTTCACTTCAACCGCAACGCCTTTGCCGCCTTCGACGACCACGGCCACCAGGCCTTCAGCAGCGGTACGGCCGGATTTCTTGGCGGCTTTCGCCAGGCCTTTGGTGCGCAGCCAGTCAACGGCGGCTTCCATGTTGCCATCGTTTTCGACCAGTGCTTTCTTCGCATCCATCATGCCTGCGCCGGTGGATTCGCGCAGTTCTTTCACCATTGCTGCAGTGATTGCCATCTTAGGCTCTCCTCAATTCAAAAACGGATTTGGGGCAGGTGATACCCTGCCCCGCATGTCAGTTCCGTGACAGGACGGATCAGGCTTCGGCGGCTGCTTCTTCAGCAACGGCTTCTTCTGCCGGTGCTTCTTCCAGCGCGCCCAGGTCAACGCCTGCTGCGCCCAGCTGAGCCGACATGCCGTCCAGAGCCGCACGGGCCACCAGATCGCAGTACAGCGAGATGGCGCGCGATGCGTCGTCGTTGCCCGGGATGATGAAGTCCACGCCATCGGGGGAGCAATTGGTGTCGACAACAGCCACAACCGGGATGCCCAGTTTCTTGGCTTCGGCGATTGCCAGTGCTTCTTTTTTCACGTCGATGACGAACAGCAGGTCCGGCACGCCGCCCATTTCGCGGATGCCGCCCAGGGAGGCCTGCAGCTTCTCCTGGTCGCGTTCCATGCCCAGACGCTCTTTCTTGGTCAGGCCTTCGGCGCCGGAGGACATCTTCTCGTCGATTTCCTTCAGGCGGTTGATCGACTGGGAAACGGTTTTCCAGTTGGTCAGGGTGCCGCCCAGCCAGCGGTGGTTCATGTAGTACTGCGCAGATTTCTCAGCGGCTTCGGCGATCGGGCCGGCTGCCTGGCGCTTGGTGCCGACGAACAGAACACGGCCGCCTTTGGCGACGGTGTCGCGGACAACCTGCAGTGCCTGGTCCAGCATCGGAACAGTCTGGGTCAGGTCCATGATGTGGATGCCGTTGCGCGCGCCGTAGATGAAGGGCGACATGCGCGGGTTCCAGCGCTGAGTTTGGTGGCCGAAGTGTACGCCAGCTTCCAGCAGCTGACGCATGGTGAACTCGGGAAGAGCCATGCTATTCTTTCCTTTCCGGTTTCAATCCTCGGCGGGGGTTCAGAGCAGATGCTCCAACCGGGGGTCCGTCAGGGATGTCTCCCCTGATCAGGCCAAACCCCGCCTGCGGGTTCGTAGGCGCGCTCATAGAGCAGAAATTGCCAGCTGACAATAGTTGATCCACAGAAATCGGCGCCTGGTCCGGATTTCAGCAGGGAAGCCCGCTGTGATGGCCTTCGCGGACCGCGCTTCCGGCCGCCGCGGCGAGCGATTTCCGGTCCGGGAAATCTGAAGCTTTCAGGGGCGGATGATAGATCAGCTCAACCTCTCCCTGGCGCGGCGCTGCCAGAACCTTGAGGAGATGAGGACCAAAATCCATGTCGCCCCACCAGCCGTAAAACCGCGCGGGCGCCCCCTTGGGAGCCCGGTAGATGACGGTAACCGGCTGGATGTGCATCCCGTCCCGCAGATGCTCGTTAAAAAACGCTGCAAAAAGTGCTGTTTTAAAGGGCAGAACCCGCAACCCATCGGTGGAGGTGCCCTCGGGAAAGAACAGCAGTTTATGGCCGGCCTGCAAGCGCTGTTCAAAGACCGCCGCCTGTTCCCTGGCCCGCGCCGGGTTGCGTTCGATAAAGACAGTGCCGGTAGCACGGGCGAGCCAGCCGATCCCCGGCCACTTGGCGACCTCGGCCTTGGAAACAAAATAGATCCGTTTGCGTGCGTTCAGCGCAAAGATATCCAGCCATGAGGCGTGATTGGCCACGACGGCGCCGCGCGCCCGCATCAAGCTGCCCCGGGTCTTGTAGGTGATCCCCAGAATGCGGAAGGCATTGCGGCACACAAACTGGGTGATAAAGGGGGTCACCGGCCGGTTCACACCGCAAAGCGGCCGCTCGGCCAGCCGTATTGTCAGCAGCAGCAGCAGCCCACCAAAGACCAGCGTTGCCAGCGGCAGCCCGCGCAGCAGCACCAGCCCCCAGCCCAAGGCCGAAATCCGGACCGGATCCGGCGCTTCGCTGCTGTGCCAGCTGACGCTCATGCCCGCTTCCTGCCTCCGGCATAGATCCTGTGCTGGCGCTCGTTCATCCGGGCTGTGTCCAGGATCAGGCAGACATCCGTGGTGTTGAAAGCATGATCCACAAATGCGCCCTCGCCGACATAGCCGCCAAGGCGGAGATAGGCCTTGATCAAGGCAGGTGTTTCAACCATGGCTTGCTTCCGGTCCAGATCATCTTTGGTGATCAAATCCATGGATTGAAACGACTTTGATCTCACCCGCAAGTCTGTTGGCGCAAGATGGTTGTGATGCAGCATTGCCAGCGGTGTGGCCAGCTGCTGCGGGTCAGTGCCGTGGAAACTGGCCACGCCGAACAGAACCTCGATCTGATGGTCTTCGACATAGTCTGACAGCGCGGACCAAAGGTGAAACATCGCCATTCCGCCACGGTAGTCGGCGTGCAGACAGGAACGACCCAGTTCCAGCAGCTTGCGTCCCGAAGACTTGAGAATGCTAAGATCAAATTCCGCCTCGGAATAGAACTGCCCGGCCTGGGCCGCCTGATCATCGCGCAGCAGCCGGTAAACTCCTGCCACCCGGCCATTGCTGTCATCGGTGACCAGCATGTGGTCGAAAAACGGGTCAAAGCGGTCCCGTTCCAAGCCGGCGCTGTGGTCGACCATTTCGCCGCTGCCGCCAAGCTCCCGCACAAAAACCTCGTACCGCAAAGACTGGGCCGCGCGCAGTTCCTCTTCGCTGTCGGCAATCTTGACGGAAAATACCGGAGAGCTGTCTGGCATTTGAAACCCTTGCGTAGTTCAGGCTTGAGCGCACCGCCCCGATAGGGCAAAGAACGCGCAGAAATTCAGGCTAATTTGAGGGAGTTCGTTAACCCTTCATAAACCGTTATGGATCAAAGACGGGAATAAGGGAGACACGCGCTCCGTCAATCACCAGCTTCCCTTGATCGGGAAAGTTTACAGTGATCTTGCCGCCCGCGTTTGACTGGACCTGACCGGTTCCCCATTCCGGGTGGTCAGGATGCCGGACAAACATGCCGGGGGCTAATATAGCGTTGAGGTCATTCATCTGCGGATGGCCCAGTTCGGAGGAAGTATACGTTATGGGTGTAGATAACGCCAATCTTGCGGCTTTGGTAGGGTCGCGGATCTGTCATGACCTGATCAGCCCGGTCGGCGCCATTAACAACGGTCTGGAACTGCTTGGCATGGCCGGCAGCATGTCCGGACCGGAGCTGGAACTGATCTCCGACAGTGTTGCAAATGCCAATGCGCGCATCCGTTTTTTCCGCATCGCTTTTGGTGCGGCAGGCGATCAGCAGACACCGCGGACTGAGGTGGTTTCGGTGCTCGAAGACGTCAGCAAAGGCGGACGCATCCAATACCAATGGTCCCCGCTGGAAGGCTGCACCCGCAGCGAGGCACGGCTGGCACTGCTGTCCGCGCTGTGCCTGGAAAGTGCCCTGCCCTATGGCGGAACGGTCAAAATTTTCTGCGCCGACGGCAAATGGACCGTGGTGGGCGAAGGCCGCAAAGTTACGGTGGATGACGAATTATGGGCACGGATCAGTGGCGGCAATTCGAACGCTGAAATCACTCCGGCACTGGTCCAATTTGCGCTCCTGCCGGAAGCGGCAAAAGAGGCAGGCCGCACGGTGCGTCTGGAGCTGAACCTGGAAAAGATCACGCTGCAGTTTTGAACTGCGCCACTTCTTTTGGTATGAAACGCCGGGCAATCTGCCCGGCGTTTGGCGTTTCATAGGTATCAGGCGCGGGTGGTGCCGTTGCCGCGCACCAGATATTTAAAGCTGGTGAGCTGGGTTGCACCGACCGGACCGCGCGCGTGCATCTTGCCGGTGGCGATACCGATTTCAGCCCCCATCCCGAACTCGCCGCCGTCGGCAAACTGAGTTGAGGCATTGTGCATCAGGATGGCGCTGTCGAGTTCCGCAAAAAACTTCTGAACAGCCGCGTCGTCCTCAGTAATGATGCAATCGGTGTGCTGGGAATGATGGGCGCGGATGTGCTGGATCGCTTCATCTATGTCCGCTACCTGCTTGGCTGCAATAATGGAATCCAGGTATTCCTTGCCCCAGTCATCGGCCGTGGCTGCGGTCATGCCGTCCGGTCCGGGCAGCCCTGCCTCGGCGCGGATTTCAACGCCGGCAGAGGCCAGGGCATCCAGCACCGTCTTGCCCAGTGTGGGCGCGATGTCCTGGTGGATCAGCAGGCATTCCGCAGCGCCGCAAATGCCGGTGCGGCGGGTCTTGGCGTTCAGCACCACATCCAGCGCCTTCTGCGGATCGGCAGCTTTGTCGAGGTAGATATGCACGATGCCTTCAAGATGGGCAAAGACCGGCACGCGCGCCTCGCGCTGTACCAGGCCCACCAGCCCTTTGCCGCCGCGCGGAACGATGACGTCCACATAATCCGTCATGGTCAGCAGTTCCTGCACCGCGGCGCGGTCGCGGGTCGGCACCAGCTGCACGGCGTCTTCCGGCAGACCGGCTGACTTCAATCCTTCAGCCAGGCAGGCATGGATCGCTTGCGAGGAATGGAAGCTTTCGGAGCCGCCGCGCAGGATCACCGCGTTGCCCGATTTCAGGCAGAGCGCGCCGGCGTCAGCGGTCACATTGGGGCGGCTTTCGTAGATCACGCCAATCACGCCCAGCGGGGTGCGGACGCGCTGGATCTTGAGGCCGGTGGGCTGTTCCCACTCCTCCATCACCTCCCCGACCGGGTCGCGCTGCTCCGCCACAGCGCGGAGACCATCAACGATGCCTTGAATACGCGCCTCGTCCAGCATCAGCCGGTCCATCATCGCGTCCGAAAGGCCCTTGCCCCGGCCGAACTCCAGATCCTTGGCATTTGCTGCGATGATCTCTGCCCGGCGGCTCCAGACCGCTTCTGCAGCACCAATCAGCGCTGCATATTTGCGTTCAGCGCTGGCCGTCGCCAGGATTTGCGCCGCTTGCTTTGCACGTTTGCCAAGCTCCGCCATCACGGCGGGGATGTTTTCATTGTCTTTCATATGTCTCGTGCCCTTGCCGGTCCCTGTCTGGCACTGGGTGCCGTCCCGGCTGGAATAAACTATCAGGTGGTGCGTTCAAAGCGCCATATCATCGCGGTGGATCAGTGCAGCGCGGCCGGGATAGCCCAGCGTCGCCTCGATCTCCTGCGATTGGCGCCCCTGGATGGCACGGGCCTCATCGGCGGTATAGCGCGACAGCCCCTGCCCCAGTTTGCGCCCGTCTGGGCCAAGGATGGCCAGCGGATCGCCGCGGCCAAAGTCACCCTCCACATGACGGACGCCTGCGGGCAGCAGGCTTTTGCCGGACATCAGCGCATGGGCCGCGCCTTCGTCGATGGTCAGAACGCCGCGGGTCTTCATCGCCGCAATCCAGCGCTTGCGCGCGGCCTGCGGATCCCCCTGCCCGGTGAACCAGGTGCAAGGCACGCCTTCCTCAAGCGTTTTCAACGGGTTCAAAGGTGAACCTTCAGTAATTGCCATGGCGCAGCCTGCGGCGGTTGCCATTTTGGCCGCCAGCAGTTTGGTGATCATGCCGCCCTTGGACAGGCCGGAAACGCCATCGCCCGCCATCGCCTCAATCTCGGGCGTGATCTCGTCAATCCGGTCATAGCGCTTGGCGTCCGGGTCCAAGGCCGGGTTGGCGCTGTAGAAGCCATCGACATCAGACAACAGGATCAAAGCATCCGCCCCGACCGTTACCGCAACCTGCGCCGCCAAACGGTCGTTGTCGCCATAGCGGATTTCATCCGTTGCGATGGTGTCGTTTTCGTTGACGATGGGCACCGCGCCCATGCCCAGCAGTGTTTCAAGCGTCGCGCGGGAATTCAGGTACCGGCGGCGGTTTTCGCTGTCTTCCAGCGTCACCAGCACCTGCGCAGTGGTGATACGGTGGGGGGCCAGTGCCTCCTCATAGGCGCGGGCCAGGCGGATTTGGCCGACTGCAGCGGCGGCCTGGGACTGCTCCAGCGGCAGATCGGCACGCGGCAGGCCCAGCACACCGCGGCCCAGAGCGATAGAGCCGGAAGATACCAGCACAACATCGGTGCCGCGGGATTTCAGCCAGGCAACATCATTGGCCAGCGAATGCAGCCAGCCCGCGCGCAGCTCGCCGGTTTCCCGGTCAACCAGCAGTGCCGAGCCGATTTTGACAACAATCCGTTTTGCCGACGTCAGGGCTGCCAAGGCTTTTCCTCCTCGGCGGGTTTCATCCGCAGGCGGTCGTCGTCGATCTCATTGCGCAGGGCGCGCAGGATCTCATTCACCCCCTGTCGGCTGACACCGGACATCAGATGCACCGGGCCGCCCACAGCCGCCTCCAAAGCGGCACGCTTATCTTCCAGCTCCTCCGGATCAATCGCATCAACTTTGTTGAGCGCGGTGATCCGGGTCTTGGTGGCTAGAACGCCGCCATAGGCCTCCAGTTCACCAATGATGGTCTCGTAGTCCTCAACCACAGTGTCAGAGGTTCCGTCGATCAGGTGCAGAAGCACCGCGCAGCGCTCCACATGACCCAGGAAGCGGTCGCCGATCCCTTTACCCTCATGTGCGCCTTCGATCAGGCCAGGGATGTCCGCGACCACAAATTCGGTGTTGTCAATGCCGACCACGCCCAAGTTCGGGTGCAGCGTGGTAAACGGGTAATCCGCAATCTTGGGCCGGGCATTGGAAGTGGCCGACAGGAAGGTCGATTTGCCAGCGTTGGGCAGGCCCAGCAGACCTGCATCTGCGATCAGCTTGAGCCGCAGCCAGATGGTGCGCTCAACCCCTTCCTGACCCGGGTTGGCCCGGCGCGGCGCCTGGTTGGTGGCGGATTTGAAATGCAGGTTGCCGAAACCGCCGTTGCCGCCCTTGGCCAGCGGCACACGCTCGCCGGGCACGGTGAGGTCGGCCAGCACCGTTTCCTGATCCTCGTCCAGGATCTCCGTCCCGACAGGCACGCGCAGGATGATGTCGTCGCCATCCTTGCCGGTGCGCTGGCGGCCCATGCCGGACTGGCCGTTCTTTGCAAAGAAATGCTGCTGGTAACGGAAGTCGATCAGGGTGTTCAGCCCTTCGGTGACTTCAGCCCAGACCGAACCGCCCTTGCCGCCGTCGCCCCCGTCCGGGCCGCCGTATTCGATGTATTTCTCACGGCGGAAGCTGACGCAGCCGTTCCCGCCGGCGCCCGAGCGGATATAGACCTTTGCCAGATCGAGGAATTTCATGACAGCTCCTTAATGCGGCAGGCCCCTGCCCAACCGCGCAGTACAAGTGTCCCGCCAAGGCCCGGGGCCATGGCGGGACTGTTTCGATTGCCTTACCGCAAAGCGCGCGCCGCGCCAATCACAGTTTTCGGCTGTAAGTCCATGTTGGAACAGAGGTGTCGCGCGCCACCGAATAGCTTTCGGCGTCGCCCAGATAATCAAAGCCGCAATGGATCAGCACCCGGGCCGAGGCCGGGTTGTCCTGAAAAACAGAGGCAAACATCGCATCGTTCCCTTGCGGGTTGGCATCAACCAGCGCCTTCAGAGCCGCAGAGGCCAGCCCGGTGTTCCAGAACGGCGGCGCCGTCCAATAAGAGACCTCGGACTGATTGCGGTCCATCCGCTTGAGACCGATAACACCTTTCAGCTCGGAGTCACCCTCAACAGTGCCATCAATCACCCAGACATCCTCGTCCCGCTCTTCCGCCATGGCGCGCGCCACAAAGGCCTCAGCTGCTCCGGGCGGCAAAGGGTGCGGCACTGAGCGGGTCATACGGGCGACACGTTCATCACTGACATAATGCTCAATCAGCCCAGCGTCGGATTTGCGCAAAGGGCGCAGGATAAAACGTTCCGTTTCAATCACTTGCTGGCACACGATCTGTTCCAGGTTCATTTCTGTGCTCCTCCTCTGCCGGATGCCGGGCATCCGCACGATCCGCGGCTGGCTGCGCGGTTTAACTCAGATGTGTGTGCCAGGCCTGTCAGGCAAGGCATACAGGGTTCAATTCGTTCAAAAATTTCCGTTGGCACGGCGTGAGCGCGCAGTTTTTGCGCCAAAATATACCGGCCTTCAGTTCTGGCAGAAAAGATCATCTTAAACTCGCATCCGGAAACAGAAAGGGGGACCGGCCGTATAGCCGATCCCCCTAAAGATTTCTTTACCCTTCGGGTCGGCTTACTCAGCGGCCTCCGCCACTGGGAGAACCGATACAAAGGTGCGGCCTTTCAGGCCTTTGCGGAAGCTTACAGCACCGTCGGCAGTTGCGAACAGGGTGTGATCCTTGCCCATGCCCACGCCTTCGCCGGCCCAGAACTTGGTGCCGCGCTGACGCACGATGATGTTCCCTGCGATGGCCGCCTGGCCACCGTAGAGTTTCACGCCAAGGCGGCGGCCCGCGGAGTCGCGGCCGTTGCGTGAGGAACCGCCAGCTTTCTTATGTGCCATTCTCTCTCTCCTTAGCCTTTGGCCAGCTCTTTGGCCTGCTCAACCCACTCGGGCTTCACTTTGATTGCTTCGATACCAGCAATGTCGTCTTCGGACAAGGCTGCGATCTGGGCAAAGCTGGTGAGGCCTGCGTCTGCCAGTTTCGCGGCTGCGGCGGGGCCGACGCCGGTCAGCTGGGTCAGATCGTCCGAACCGGCGGCTTCGGCAGCAGCGGGTGCAGCTTTGGCGGCGGCTTTCGGAGCAGATTTGGTTGCGCCGGATGCCAGGATCTCGGTGATCCGGACCAGGGTCAGTTTCTGACGGTGGCCGACGGTGCGCTTGGAGGAGTGCTTCCGGCGGCGTTTGACGAAGTTGATGACCTTGTCGCCTTTGATCTGGTCGATGACTTCCGCTTTGACAGCAGCGCCTTCGATCAGCGGAGCGCCAACAACCGGTGCGTCGCCGCCCAGCATCAGAACTTCGTCGAATTGGATGGTTTCGCCAGCATCAGCAGCCAGTTTTTCAACGCGGAGCACGTCGCCCGCCTGAACCTTGTACTGCTTGCCGCCAGTCTTGAGGACCGCAAACATGTGCGTCTTTCCTTTTCCAACCGCGTCCTACGGCCCCCTTGCGGGTGTTTCGGCAGATGCCGCCTCGAACAGCGCGCCCCTTTGCGGGGCGTATTACAAATGAACCCCGGCACGCGGAATCCGGGCCGGGATGCGGGCTTATGGTTCGGAATTCCTGCTGTGTCAACCTGTTTTCCACAGGCCGGGCGGAATGCCCTCTGGGTCAGATATCCTGTCCCGGTGTGAGCTCTGCCATGCGATGCGCCAGCTCCTCAAAACGGTTGGCGGTAATCTCGTACTGGACCGCGTTCAGCAGCTCATACACCCGTTGCATCGGCGCCTCCTCCAGGGCCTCGACATAGGCCTGCACCTCGGCGTCCGTGAACTCCTGATACGTATAGGCAGAAGCGGCAAGGCTGGAGGCCTGCAGGCTGAGGCGCAACTCGCCCTCCTGCTCCTTCATCAGCGCCTGCAGCCTGTCCGCATCCAGTTCCAGCTTGATCACACCGGCAGCCGCAGCAGCCATCAGGAACCGGAACTGGATCTGTTGCAGCGCCCTGACGCCAGTGCCTGCGGCATCAATTGCCGCCCCCATCCGCTGGTACAGGGCAACGCGCGTGCTGCCTGCCTTGACCAGATCGGAAATGATCCGATTCCCGGCAAGTTGCTTAACTTCGTCATCCTCTATCAAGTGGGACGCGTTTTCCGCCCGTACCAGGCGGCGGCCCAGGTCGCTGGCGTAAAACGATGCGGCATGGTCCAGCGCAGCATCGTCCAGGGTGTTTTCCAGGATTTCCAGCGCAAGGCTGCGCATTTCGGCCGTATCAAACACATCCTCAGACAGGCGGGTCCACTGACTGCCAAAGGCTCCCGCATCAACGCCCAGCATCTCCGGCGCGCTTGAGGCTGACAGGGCGATACTGTCCAGCGCCACGTCAAAGCCGGTCACTTCGAGAAACGCAGCGACCCGCTCCCGGTCCGCGGCGCCGCCCGGCTGCGCGAGTAAAGCAAAGGAAAGCCCCAGAAAAGCAAGGGCACGCAAAAGAAGCATGGCGGAATTGAGGATCATACGCATAGGGCAAATCTAGGCAAAAACCTTTGGCTGACAACGGGAAACCGGCTTTTTTTGCCAAAGCTGCAATTCGCCCCTTGCGCCGGTCCGGAATCAACATTAAACCGCGCCTCACCCCCCGCGGAGAGGTGCCGGAGTGGTCGAACGGGGCGGTCTCGAAAACCGTTGTGGGTGCAAGCCCACCCAGGGTTCGAATCCCTGTCTCTCCGCCACTTTTCCCATTGCAGACCGCTTCGAATTGCCGCCGTTCCACGCAGCAAATGGCGCTTCCTGCCGTTCCGCTGACTCAACCTACCCTTGCGGGCCGCTGCCGCGCGTTAAGAGCAGTTTCCACAGCAACCTGTTGCGGTCAAAAAGAAGGCCGGGCACTTGGCCCGGCTTTCAAAGGTCTTGCTGCTGCGCGGATCAGGCGCGGCGGCGGCGTCCGCCGGCGCGGCCGCCACGGCCGCGGCCTTCTTCGCCTTCAGCGGCGGGCGCCTTGTTGAACTTGATCCACTCACCGCCATGCGGGTCGTTGTTGGTCAGGAAGTTGGCAGCGCGGATGGCTTCCATTTCCTTACCGGCGCGCGGCTTGGTGGAGCCGAGGCCGAACATGGTGACAAATGCCTCATCGTCCATGCCTTCCGGCAGGATGATGCCGGCGGCTTCCACCGCAGCTTTTTTCTCGGCGATTGCCTTTTGGGTCACCGGCAGCGCTACCGGGTTCATGATCGCAGAGGTCATGCCCGCGCCCATTGCCATCGGCAGGAAGGCGTTGTTGATGCCGTGGCGGTTCGGCAGGCCGAAGGAGATGTTGGACGCACCGCAGGTGGTGTTCACGCCCAGCTCTTCGCGCAGGCGGCGGACCAGGGCAAAAACCTGCAGGCCGGCAGTTGCCATTGCGCCAACCGGCATCACCAGCGGGTCAACCACGATGTCATGCGCCGGGATGCCAAAGTCGGCAGCACGCTCGACGATCTTCTTGGCGACGGCAAAACGCACATCGGGATCTTCCGAGATGCCAGTGTCGTCGTTGGAGATCGCCACGACCGGCACGTTGTATTTTTTGACCAGCGGCAGGATCTGTTCCAGGCGCTCTTCTTCGCCGGTGACAGAGTTCAGCAGCGGACGGCCTTCGCAGATTTCCAGACCGGCTTCGAGCGCGCCGGGAACCGAAGAGTTGATGCACAGCGGCACGTCGACCAGGCCCTGCACCAGCTCGACGATCTTCTTCATCAGCGGGGGCTCGGTTTCGTTCGGGTTCGGGTTGGAGTTGTAGACCACGCCCGCGTTGATATCGAGCACGGTTGCCCCGGCCAGAACTTGGGCCACAGCGTCCTTTTCAACGGTGGAGAAATCGCCGGCTTCCAGCTCGGCCGCCAGTTTCTTGCGGCCGGTCGGGTTGATGCGCTCACCGATCACGCAGAACGGCTCATCAAAGCCCAGGACCGCGGTTTTTGTTTTTGATTTACGACTGTACGGGTCATTGTGGATCCTTAGGAGTTAACCGGCTTGGCGGAATCGCCGCCGTTGTTGATGGCCCAGGTGGCATTGGTCTTGATGCCACCCAGCGGGAAGAAGTGGACCTTCTCAATCTGGAAGTCCGGGTTGGCGGCCTTATGGGCTGCCAGATCCGCCAGAATTTCACCCGGCTCATGCGGCAGCAGCAGCTTGGAAACGTCCTTGGCGCGCTTCTGCAGCACTTTCAGCGACGGGCCCACGCCGCAAGCAATGGCGAATTTGATCATGGTCTGCAGCTTGGCCGGGCCTGCGATGCCGATGTGGACCGGCAGGTTCATTCCGCGCTCTTTCAGCTCGTTCACCCAGTCGATTACCGGCTGAGCTTCGAAGCAGAACTGGGTTGCCAGCGCCATCTGCGCATCGGTGCGCTTGGAGAATTCCTGTTTCCAGTCCAGTGCCGCGTAGGTGTTGGCACGGCCGCCGTTCGGATCGATATCCAAGTTCGGCTCGGGATGGCCCGCAACGTGCAGGTTGGTAAAGCCCGCCTGGTCGAACAGGCCCGTCTCCAGCAACTGCATGGAGCTGTCGAAATCACCATGCGGCTTGGCAACACCGCCTGCCAGGATCAAGCCCTGCTTGACGCCGGCTTCGCCCTGGTAACGGTTGATCCAATCACCCAGGGTCGCCTTGTCCTTGATGATACGCGCCGGGAAGTGCGGCATCACATCGTAGCCTTCGCCAGCGATACGCTTGGCGGTCTCGACCATATCCTCGATCGGGGTGCCTTCGATGTGCGCGATGTAGACGCGGGTGCCGGCGGGCAGCAGGTCGCGGAAATCTTCGACCTTGGCAGCGGTACGGGGCATCACCTCGATGGAATAGCCTTTCAGGAAAGCTTCCATTTCGGGGGTGGCAGCCTGGCCAGCGCCAGAATCGCGTTTTTTAAAGTTCAGCAAAGCCATCACGGCCTCCCATAGTGGTGTCAGGCTCACGCCCATCCGTCGTTTGCGATCAGCGCCTTCAGGCGGTCCTGATCGTATTCCGTTTCCAGGCGGGTTGCCTCAGCTTCGGCAATCTCGGCTGCGTCGCCGTCTGCGGCAAACGGCGCGGCCTTGCGCCATTCGGCAAGATAGGCGTCGCTGTCCTTGGCGTTCACCTTCATAGCCGCGCGGTCGATGGCCTGCTCAAACCGCTCTTCGAGCTGCCGTTTGGCCCCGCGGCGGCCTTTGCCAACGATGACCTGCGCGGGGATATCGCGCCAGTATACGATCGTTACGTCGGGCATGCCTTGATTTCCTCCTAGCCTGGATAGACCACGTTCTAGTGCGGTGGCGCGCCGCAGGTTGGTCGATTTTCGACAACACGATGGGATTGAGCGACGTTTTGCTGCCGCGACACTAGCTTTGTACACCTGCGAATGCCACCGGGCCAAACCGCCAAAATATTCATGTGAATTATGAGATTTCCTCGAAGCGGTGGAAATTGCTCCACTTCTGGCGCCTGACGCTTGCGCCGCAGCAACTGGGCACCTATTGTCGTTGTTAACACGATAATCGGAGGGCGTGAATCATGGCGCCCAGGCGCTCGAAAGGTGCGGGCGCGTTTCCCAAAGCGGTTGAGACCCCTGCACCGGCCCGTCCCGATCCTGATGCGCTTTATGCCGCGCTGGATCTGGGTACAAATAGCTGCCGCATGCTGATCGCCCAGCCTAAGGGCAGCGGTATTCATGTGGTCGACAGTTTCTCCAAGTCGGTGCAGCTCGGCGCCGGGCTGGAGCGGACCGGGCGGCTGTCACGGTCTTCAATGGCGCGCACCATTCAGGCGCTGCGGATCTGCCAACAGAAACTGAAACGCAACAAGGTCAGGCGGATGCGGCTGGTGGCCACTGAGGCCTGCCGCCGCGCCAAGAACGCGCGCGACTTTATCCGCCAGGTGAAACGGGAAACCGGTCTGACGCTGGAAATCATCCAGCCGGAGGAAGAGGCACGGCTGGCCGTGATCTCCTGCGCGCCGCTGGTGTCCACCAAGACAGAACAGCTTCTGGTGGTCGACATCGGCGGCGGATCCACGGAATTGGTATGGATCGACATTTCCTCGGTGCTGCGGCGCGACCGGCCCTCGGCGATCATGCGGCTGCACAACGGGTTTCATACAGCCGAAAGCCCCTTTCCCGCGGCCAAGGTGGTGGATTGGATCTCTGTGCCGCTGGGCGTCGCAACCCTGCGCGACCAATTTAATGATGTGGAGGATGACGCGGCACGTTTTGCTCTGATGAGCTGGTTTTTTGAGGAAAACCTGGCCGATTTCGCCCCCTATAAGGACGAGCAAACACGCGCTGGCTTCCAGATCGTGGGCACCTCGGGCACCGTGACTACGGTTGCCGCTTCGCATTTGGGGCTGAAGCGTTATGACCGCACCAAGGTGGATGGGCTGCGGATGACCAGCGATCAGATTGACAAAGTGATCCGCGGTTATCTAGAACTCGGCCCCCAGGGCCGCCGCCGCGACCCCCGCATCGGCGAGGACCGGCAGGCCCTGATCATGTCCGGATCCGCTATCCTGCAGGCGCTGTTGCGCTGCTGGCCCACAGACAGGCTGTCAGTTGCGGACCGCGGCCTGCGCGAGGGGTTGCTTTATGCGCAGATGAGCGCGGATGGCGTTCTGGAAGACGGCCCCTACTAGGCGGGGCCGGAAAATTGGATTTTTCCGGGCCGGAGTTTTTGCAGAATTCCGCGCTCCCGGGGCATACGGTGGCGGAAATGGCTAAGACACCAACTGGTAAGAACACATCGGGCCGCGGACAGCGCGACCTCAAGGTCAAGGTAAAGTCGGCCCGCGGCCGCAAGCTCAGCTCGACCCGCTGGCTGCAGCGGCAGTTGAACGACCCCTACGTCAAACGCGCCCAGGCCGAAGGCTACCGCGGCCGCGCGGCCTACAAGATCATGGAGCTCGACGATAAATTCCGTTTCCTGGTGAACGGCGCCCGGGTGGTGGACCTGGGGTGCGCCCCGGGCGGCTGGGCGCAGGTTGCGGTGAAACGGATCAACGCATTAGGTGAAAAACCGGGCAAGGCCGTGGGCCGCATCATTGGCGTCGACCTGCAGGAGGTTGAACCGCTTGCGGGGGCTGAGTTCCACCAGCTGGATTTCATGGACGATGGCGCAGATGAGCTGGTCAAGGGCTGGCTGGGCGGCAAGGCCGATGTGGTGATGTCGGATATGGCGGCCGCGAGTTCCGGGCACAAGCAAACCGACCACCTGCGGATCATCTCTCTGTGTGAAACCGCGGCCTATTTCGCCTTTGATGTTCTGGAGGAAGGCGGCACCTTTGTCGCCAAGGTCCTGGCAGGCGGCGCCGAGGGGGAGCTGCAGAAGCTGCTGAAGCAGAAGTTCACCAAGGTGATGAATATCAAGCCGCCCTCATCGCGGTCGGACAGCTCTGAGAAATTCGTGGTGGCCACCGGGTTCCGCGGCTAGGCCCGGTTAGACCCGGCGGCTGTGCGGGGTGGTCAGTGATCGCGCCGCCAGCTCGCGCAGCAGGATCGCCTCTTCCGCGTCATCGTCGGTCAGCCGCGACACCCGCAGCTTGCGGCTGACGTGGCTGGCCATCTCACGCTGGCGCATCAGTTCAAAAAGCCTCATGTGGCGCAGTTTGTTTTGCAGTTTTGTCATGATGGCCCCTTCTGGTTCAGCTGCTATGCTGCGTAGGTAAAAGAGGATTGGGCCGGAACGGAGGCTCAATTGTGGCAAGGCTGCCTTATTGTTCAAGATTAGGAAACAGTTGCCGCAAAGCCGCAGCTGTTATTTCCGCCCCAGGCTGTCAGCCATGTCGATGAGCGCACCGTTGAATTCTGCCCCAAGGATCAGGATCGCGGCATTCAAGTAGAGGAAGATCATCGCCGCCATTGCCCCGGCAAGCCCCGCATAGGTGGCTGAATACTGGGCAAACGAACCGACATAGACGGCAAAGCCGCTGCCCGCGGCCAGCCACAGGACCAGTGTCAGGATTACCCCGGGAAGTATCCGGCGCAGCCTGTGGACCCGGCCGGGCAGCAGGATGTGAAACGCCAGAACGGCACCAACCGGCAGCAAAGCCGCAAACAGGCCGCTCAAGCCCTGCTCCCATTGGCCGGGCAGCTGTCCGAATGGCAGCAGGTCCGCCAGGTAACGCACGTACAGCGGCAGGAAAAGTTCGAAAACCGCAGCTGCAAGGATCCCTGCCCCGCCCAGGATCACCAGCCCGATGCACAGGCCGCGGGTCTTCCAGAATGGCCGGGAGTCAGTGTCGTGATAGGCCTGCACCAAAGCGATGCGAACAGCGTCCACGCCATTTGATGCAAAATAGAGAGCAAACAGCCCCCCCAATGTCGCCAGCTGGGTGCTGGAGGTCTGCAAAACGGCTTCGACCTCAGCCAGGATCGGCCGGGCCACCGACTCGGGCCAGGCGCCGAACACCAGTTCCGTCATGCTGTCCAACTCGACATTCTGGGAAAACAAGCCCGCCAGCGTACCGGCCAGGGCCACCGTGAACAGCACAAATGGAAACAGCGCCAGCATCATCGACATCGCGATATGGCTGCTCATCACCCATCCGTTCTTCTGGCCGAAACGGCGGGCGGCGGTGATCAGGGCGGCCTGCCAAAGCCGGAAAGGTGGTAAAATCGGCATTGAGGCAGAGTTCCACACAGGTTGCGCAAACGCCAGCATCTGCAGGAAAAACTCTCATATTGTTCCCCGGATGCCGCGACCGGGTGTAGCGGCAGCGCGATTGCAGGGCTAGGTTGCAATAGAGGCAGCCACCAAGGCCTGGAATGTTCTGGATTGTTCTAAGCTCAGCGGCGCTGGCCGCAACCTGGATTGCAGCGGGGCTTGCAGCGCTCAGCGCTGCCCGCACGGCGCGTACGCCGCAGGGCGCCATTGGCTGGGTTGTGTTCCTGCTGGCGGCCCCGGTTGCCGCCCTGCCCGCCTATGCCGTCTTTGGCGACCACCGCTTCAGAGGATACTGGAAAGCCCGCCACGAAGCGGAACAAGCCGTGGCCTCGATCAGGACCTATACAATCGCGCAGACTGAAGATGCGAAGGAACTGCCGGTCGATTCTGCTGTGTTTGAAGCAATTGCCGGGATGGCTGTGTGCCGGGGCAATGGAATGGAACTGCTGACCAATGGCGAAAACACATTCAACTCCATCTTCCAGGCGATTGATAATGCGCAGGAATATATACTTGTCCAATACTACATCTTTCGCGCAGATGGTTTGGGCAGGAAACTGCAGAGCAAGCTGATCAATGCAGCCGCGCGGGGCGTAACGGTTTGGTTCATGGCCGATAGTATCGGCAGCCGCAAACTGCCGCAAAGCTTCCTTCGGGAGCTGGAAGACGCGGGCGTAAACCTGATCGATCCCGCAGCCCGGCGGCGTCCATGGCGCCGGCTGCGGATCAACTTCCGCAATCACCGGAAAACGGTGATTGCCGACGGGCGAATAGGATTTACCGGCGGCTTGAATGCCGGTGATGAATATCTCGGCCTGGACCCGGTCCTGGGCCGCTGGCGGGACACCCATGTGAGGCTGACAGGTCCGGTGGTTCAGCAGTTGCAGCTGTCCTTTGCGGAGGACTGGCACTGGCGCACGCAGGAACAGATCATTGATCTTTTGAACTGGGAACCTGAACCCTCGCCGCAGGACCGGCCCGCGCTGATTGTTTCGACGGGTCCCGGCAATGCCTTTGGCAATGGCTCCATGATGTATTTTTCCGCCATCAGCGCCGCACGGCACCGCGTTTGGCTGGCCTCTCCCTATCTTGTTCCGGACCAGGAGGTCTCCGCTGCCCTGAAGCACGCTGCGCTGCGCGGGCTTGATGTACGTATCCTTTTGCCGGATTCCATTGACCATTACCTGCCATGGCTGGCGGCCTTTGCATTTTTTGATGAGCTGCGGGAGGCCGGTGTCCGGATCCTGCGCTACCAGCATGGTTTCATGCATCAAAAGTGCTTTGTGATTGATGACACGGTGTCCGGAATTGGGACTGCCAATCTCGACAACCGGTCCTTCCGCCTGAATTTTGAAACCATGGCGCTGTTTTTTGATCCGCGGTCAGCGAAAGAAATAGCGCAAATGCTGAGCCAGGATTTCGATAACTCCACGGAACTCAGCCAGCCGCTGGAACAGCAAACAAGCACTGTCCGCCTGCTGGCGCCAGTGGCCCGGTTGCTGGCTCCTGTGCTTTAATCTATCGCCTCAGCTTTCTCACCATTCAGGGAAAAAAGGCGGCCCATGGCGCTGACCAGAAAGGCCGTGCTGATGCCAAAGCCAAAAAGTCCGGTGACAGCGGCAAAGGCGGCAAAAATCCGCAGCGCGGGGCCCAGAACGACATCGCCGTACCCCAGCGTCGTATAGGTGGCCAAGGAAAAATAGACTGAGGTGTTCCAGTCCGCAATCGCCCCAACCAGAACAAAGGCCGCAGACCATATCCAAACCTGTGCCGTGTGGCTGCCCAGAATGATGAAAATGGCCACCACGAGCATGATACCGATTTGCCAGGGTCTGAAGGGTTTGGCAAAACCCGCTGCCAGTTTGTTCAGAACTGACGAGCACCAGACCAGCACAGAGATTTCCAAAACCAGGCAAACGCTGAGATAGATCGAGCCCCAAAGAAGCTGGTTCCATAATGTCATTCCAGCCCTCCTGCCCGGCACTGCCTATTCAAGCCATGGCTGCACCATAGAAATTCACTCGCCAACCCTCAACTGCAGTTCCGTGGAAATCCTCCGTCATTCTGCCACGCTGGACATTCTGAGGCTTGCAGTATTGAGTTCCCTTGCGAAGCAGACACCGCAACGGCGCTGGAGGGAGCCTCAAGATGGTTCTGAAGATCCGGAATGTGACCAAGGCCTATCCCGGCCAAACTCAGGAAACCGCGGTTCTGCGCGGGATTTCGCTGGATCTTGCCGGCGGACGCAGCCTCGCACTGACCGGTGACAGCGGCTCTGGAAAAAGCACCCTGCTGCATCTTGCCGCCGCGCTGGACCGTTTTGGCAGCGGCGAAATCGAGATTGATGGCACCCCTTTGTCCGGCCTGGGCGACGGCCAGCGCGCAGATCTCCGCAGGAAAAAGGTTTCGATTGTTTTTCAGCAGTTTAACCTGATCCCTTCACTCGACGTCGCGCGGAATATTTCGCTTCATGCGCGGCTTGGCGGACGCTGGGACGCCAATTGGGGGCAGGCCCTGGCCGCCAGGCTGGGGCTTGCCGGGCTGCTGAGCCGTTATCCGGAGCAGCTGTCCGGCGGTCAGCAGCAAAGAGTTGCGATCGCGCGGGCGCTGGCTGTGCGACCCAAGCTGCTGCTGGCGGATGAGCCGACCGGCAATCTCGATGAAACCGCCAGTGCGGCTGTTATGGAGCTAATGCTGGACCTCGTGCGCGAAAGCGGTACAGCGCTGTTTCTAGTGACACATTCTGCTGCAATAGCCGGCCTCTTGGACCGGCGCTTGCATCTACGGCAGGGAACGATAGCATGACCCGCACGGCGCTTCTTGCCATGCTTTCGCATTGGCGGCGCCATCCGCTGCAGCTTGCTGTTCTGATCACCGGATTGGCCTTGGCTACGGGGCTATGGTCGGCGGTCCAGGCTATCAATGGAGAGGCGCGTGCCAGCTATGCAAGGGCTGCTGAGCAGCTTGGCACCGCGTCCCTTGACCGTTTGTCACCGCAGAGCGGCAGCATCCCGCTGCGCCAGTATGCGGCGCTGCGCCGGGCGGGATGGCAGGTTTCCCCTGTTCTTGAAGGCACTGTCAGGTTCGGGCAGCAACGCTTTGATATCATGGGGGTTGACCTTCTGAGTCACCCCTTGGTTCCAACGCTTGCCGCGGCGGCTGAACAAGAACAAGTGCCGGCCCTGGAGGCGTTGACACCACCGGGGCGCTTGTTCGCCCATCCAGAAACCGCAGCCTTGGCCGCTGCCGCTCAGAGCGGCATACCTGTGTCCAGCACGGATACTTTGCCGCACGGCATCCTGATCGCTGATCTGAGCCTGGTCAGCCGCCTGCTGAACCGCCCGGCTGAGCTGAGCTATCTCGTGGTCATGCCCGATCAGCTCCCAGGTGTGTTGCCGATTGCGGAACTGGCGCCGGATCTTACGCTGGTGTCCGGGCAAACGGCTGCCGCAGACACCGCCCGCCTCACCGATAGCTTTCATTTGAACCTCACCGCCTTCGGGTTACTCTCCTTTGCTGTTGGGCTGTTTATTGTGCAGGGTGCCATCAGCCTCAGCCTGGAGCAGCGCAGGGGCATGATCCGAACCTTGCGCGGCCTGGGTGTGCCGCTGCGGCTGCTGGCGATGCTGCTGGCGGCAGAGCTTGCTGCCATCGCACTAATTTCTGCCGTCCTGGGGCTGGCGGGTGGCTATCTGGTGGCCGCGGCGCTGCTGCCGGACGTGAGGGCAACCTTGTCCGGCCTTTATGGTGCGGACATCGACGGAAGCCTGTCATTGCGCCTGCAATGGGTCGCATCCGGCCTGGCAATGGCGCTGGGTGGAACATTCCTTGCGGCGGCGCAGTCTCTTTTTGCCCTGTGGCGGATGCCGTTGCTGGCTGCCCCGGCAACCCATGCCCGCGGGCAGCAGGCAGGGCGCACACATGTGCTCGGTGCCATCGCAGGCTTTTGCCTGATCCTGCTTGGCAGCGCGGTGTTGCAGTTGTTTGATGGTCTGATCGCCGGATTTGCCTTTCTGGCAGGCATCATGCTGGGCACAGCACTGATGCTGCCCTTGCTTATCTCCATAGGCTTGAGGGCGGGCGCAAGGCTAAGCACCCGCCCGTTTTCAGAATGGCTTTGGGCGGACACCCGGGCGCAATTGCCGGGCATGTCCTTGTCCCTGATGGCGCTGTTGCTGGCATTGGCCGCAAACATTGGCGTAGGAACAATGGTTTACAGCTTCAGGCTCACCTTTTCCGGCTGGCTGGATCAGCGCCTGGCGGCAGAGGTCTATGTTACCGCAGCAAGCGACGCGCAAGGGCAGCAACTGGCGCTTTGGTTAAAGGACCGCGGGATCACTGCCCTGCCCATCCGCCGCAGCGACTTGCGCTATAAGGGTGCCCCATTGCGTGTTTACGGGATTGTGGATCATGCCACATACCGTGATAACTGGCCGCTTCTGCAGGCGTTGCCGCAAGTTTGGGAGCGGATCGCATCAGGCCAGGCCCTGCTGATCAATGAGCAGTTTGCCCGCCGCCACAGCTTGTCTCCTGGACAGAAACTGCCGCTCGCCCCTGGTTGGGAGCTGACGGTTGCTGGCATCTACTCTGACTATGGCAACCCAAATGCACAGGCCATCCTGTCCTTGCAGGCGCTGCTCGCGCGGACGCCGGATATTCCCAACCGCCAGTTCGGATTGAGGCTGCCGCCCGGGGAGGTTCCCGAAATGATCAAGTCCATCAAGGAAGACTTTGACATTCCACGGGAAAACATCGTGGATCAAGCCAGCATCAAAGCCCGGTCCTTGGCTGTGTTTGACCGCACTTTCACAATCACTGCTGCGTTGAACGTGCTGACACTGGGCGTCGCGGCCTTTGCCATGCTGACCAGCCTTCTGACGCTTTGGAACCAGCGGCTGCCGCAGCTTGCTCCGGTTTGGGCGATGGGGCTAAGCCGCCGGCAACTGGCTGCGGCCGAAGTCCTGCGCAGCCTGCTGCTGGCTGCATTCACCGCTGTTCTGGCCCTGCCGCTTGGGCTGGTTCTGGCCTGGGCATTGCTTGCGGTGATCAATGTGGAGGCGTTTGGCTGGAGACTGCCGATGCATTTGTTTCCCTATGAATGGCTGCGCTTGCTGCTCCTGGCTCTGCTGGCTGCAGCGGCAGCAGCCGCCTTCCCGGCCAGCCGTCTGGGCCGGCTGGACCCGTCGGATCTGCTCAGGGTTTTTACCAATGAACGTTAAGATCATCCCCCTGTTGTTTGCGGCTTTCACGTCCACTGAGGCCTTTGCACAAGGGTATGCTGGATTGGGCACAGATGCGGAAGGCTTTGCAGTTCCGCAAACCGGCACACAGCTTTCCTTTCCTGAAGATCATGCCCCCCATCCGGATTTCCGCATTGAATGGTGGTACTTAACCGCCAATCTTCAAAGCGCTGACGGCGAGGAGTACGGGATCCAATGGACCCTGTTCCGCTCTGCACTTTCTCCTGGTGAGGCAGAGAGCTGGCAAAGCCCGCAAATCTGGATGGCGCATGCTGCAGTGACCTCGGCAGAGACGCATATGTTCGCGGAACGCATCGCCCGGGGCGGCGTGGGTCAAGCTGGTGTAAGCCCGGATCCCTTCACTGCCTGGATCGACGAGTGGGAGATGAAATCGGAAGGGCAAACGCTTGACAACCTGTCACTTTCCGCGTCGTCTTCTGCGTTTTCCTACGCCCTGGATCTAACCGCCGAGGGCCCCTTGGTCCTTCATGGAAACAACGGATATTCCGTCAAATCTGACAGCGGACAGGCGAGCTATTACTATTCGCAGCCACGATACCGGGTCGCAGGAACACTAAGGCTGCCTGATGGGCCAGTTGAGGTTACCGGCCATGGCTGGCTGGACCGGGAGTGGTCTAGCCAGCCCCTGGCGGAGGATCAAAGCGGCTGGGACTGGTTCTCGCTCAGTTTTGCCAGCGGTGAAAAGCTGATGGGATTTGTCCTGCGCGGTGATGCCGGGGACTTCACCTCCGGCACCTGGATCTCCGCTGACGGAACCGTTGCTTCGCTGGAACCCGGGGCGTTCATTGCAGAACCGCTGGAGTTCAGCGAAGTTCAGGGCAGAACCGTCCCGACCCGCTGGCGCGTTGTTTTGCCTGAACGGGATGTTTCTGTGGAAGTGCAATCACTTAACACCCAAAGCTGGATCGGTGCATCCTTTTCCTATTGGGAAGGGCCGGTCAAGGTCACAGGCAGCCACAGCGGCAAAGGCTATTTGGAGATGACCGGATACGACTAGGGCGCCCGTAGGCGCCCCAATCCGTGTCAGCGCACCACAAAGACCGAGCAATCCGAATGCCGGATCACCCGGGCCGCGTTTGGCCCGAGCAGGTAGTCCTTGAGGTCAGGCTTATGCGCACCGATCACAATAAGTCCGCTGCCAGCGGTCTCCGCGACCTTCAGAATCTCCTGATAGGCGGTGCCGGTTGCAACAACATGGCGGACGCTGGCGTTACGGTCCTTGCCCAGAACCTTGGCGCACAGATCCGTCAACCGTTGGGTGGTGTCCTTGACTGCCTTTTCGTGGTGGTGCTCTTCGAAGAATCCCGAGACCCAGCTTTCCCCGAAATCCGGCAATACGTTGACGACATCCAATTGGGCGCCATCCAGATCAGCAAGCCGGGCAGCCTGGGACAGGACATGTTCGTCCAGCACCGGGTCATTCAGCTCCAGGGCGCAAAGAACGGGTTTGCTCATGCTGTTACTCCTTCTTCTTCACGCGCGCGGCCGCGTTGCATCAAGGCAATTAACGCCACCAGCAGGAGCGCCGGCAGGAACATCAGCTCCTTCGGAAGCTGGCTGGCTGGCGCCTGAATTGCGGCAATCTGCACGGGTTCATCTGCGTAGAAATCGAAGCTCTCCAGGCTGGGGGCTGCCGGGGTGCCGAACATCGGCTCTTCCAGCTTGATAGCGCCGCCTTCCTCCAGCAGCAGCAGGCCGAAGGCGTCCACTGCAGCCTGACCATCACTGCCATCGGCGGTTATGATCATTGTTGTGCTCTTGATCTCAGAGGTGTCGAAATCCGGGCCTTCCACGGTTATCCGGATCTCTGCCCCCGGTTCAGCCTCTCCCAGCGCCTGTGCCAATTGGGCGGGCGGCACCTGGGTAAAGGGCGGCATCACCCGGTCCATAAAGAAATCCGGGCGGAACAGCGCAAAGGCTGCAAAGATCAGCAGAACGCTCTCATAGATCCGGTTGCGGCTGACGAAGTAGCCCATGGTGCCGGCGGTGAAGACCAGAATCGCAATTGTGGCTGATATGGCCACAAGAATGCCCTGGGTCCAGCCAACGTCGATCAGCAGAAGATCCGTATTGAAGATGAACACAAACGGCAGCGCCACAGTTCGCAAGCTGTAAAAGAAGGCGGTGAAACCGGTGCGGATCGCATCGCCGCCCGACACCGCCGCCGCGGCAAAACTGGCAAGCCCCACAGGCGGCGTCACGTCAGCCATGATCCCGAAGTAGAACACAAACAGATGCACGGCAATCAGCGGCACGATGAGGCCGGACTGCGCACCCAGTTCTACCACCACACCCGCCATCAGCGAGCTGACAACGATGTAGTTGGCAGTGGTCGGCAGGCCCATGCCCAGAACCAGCGACAAGAGGCCGACCATCACCAGCATCAGGATCAAGTTTCCGCCCGAGACAAATTCGACCAGGTCAGCCATCACCTGGCCCACGCCGGTAAGGGTCACCGTGCCCACGATCACGCCAGCCGTGGCGGTTGCCAGCGCGATGCCGATCATGTTGCGGGCGCCGTCAATCAGGCCGTTCCAGAAGTCATGCACGCCTTCGGCGAAAGCGTTTGCCATGTTGCTCTGGCCGCGGAAGATCGCCTTGAGCGGTTTCTGGGTCAGCAGGATCACAAACAGCAGCGCGGTTGCCCAAAAGGCCGACAGGCCCGGAGACTTCTGTTCGATCATCAGGAAGTAGACCAGCACGATGATCGGCAGCAGGTAATGCAGACCCGCCTTGTAGATCTCGGCGACCACCGGCAGTTCGACCTCCTTGGCGTTCGGATCATCCGGCACCAAGTCATCAACACCCGAAGCCAGCCACAGCAGCGCAATGTAAGCGGCTACAACCAGCGCCGACAGGGTCAAACCAGAGGCACCGGGCATCGCTGCGATGATCCATTTCACTGGATACTGGACGCCATAGCAGAGCGCCGCAAAACCCGCGAAGAACAGAGCCATACCGCCGATGGTGCGGCCCATGGAGACGACGCGGTTGCCGAGCGTCGGCATGTTCCGCTTCACCGCTTCCAAGTGCACGATGTAGACCAGCGCGATGTAAGAGATCGCAGCCGGCAGGAAGGCATGGGTGATCACCTCGACGTAGGAGATACCCACGTATTCCACCATCAAAAAGGCGGCAGCGCCCATGACCGGCGGCATGATCTGGCCATTGACCGAAGACGCGACCTCAACCGAGCCGGCTTGTTCCGACGTAAAGCCCACCCGTTTCATCAGCGGGATGGTGAAGGTGCCAGTTGTGACCACGTTGGCGATGGACGAGCCGGAAATCAGGCCGGTTGCGGCAGAGCCCACAACAGCCGCCTTGGCCGGGCCGCCGCGCAGGTGGCCAAGCGCGCCGAACGCCATCTTGATGAAGTAGTTGCCAGCCCCTGCCTTATCCAGCAGCGCGCCGAACAGCACGAAGAGGAAAACGAACTTGGTGGAGACACCCAGGGCAATGCCAAACACGCCCTCGGAGGTGATCCACATATGGCTCATCGCCTTTTTCAGGCTGGCGCCTTTCCAGCGGATAACCTCAGGTACCCATTCGGAGGAGCCGAAGAACACGTAGAGCAGGAAAATCGTCGCGATGATCGCCATTGCCGGGCCAAGCGCGCGGCGGGCGGCTTCGAACAGAAGGAGCAAGCCTGCGAGAGCAAACCACTTGTCCATATCATCGGCAAGTCCGCCGGAGTCGACGATTTTCTGGTAGAAGATGTAGCCATACATCGCGATTGCAGTACCGGCCAGCGCGAACATCCAATCCTGTACTGGGATGTAATTTCGCGGGCTGGTTTTAAAAGCAGGATAGGCCGCGTAGGCCAGAAAAATAGCAAAGGCCAAATGGATTTGGCGTGAGTTGTTGATTACGCTGCCAGGCAGCAGCAGGTTGGCCACCGGCGAGGCCAGGATGACTTGGAACACGGACCAGATGACGGCGACGATCGCCAGGAAAAGACCCACGCTCCCCACCGGGTTGCGGGCGCCGGCGTCGGAGGACGCGACAAGTTCCTGAAGCTCTTCTTCGCTGAGCGGCCGATTTCCCTGAGCATCGGATGTCATGGATAATCTCCCCTGCGGCCGCCGTTTCCCGGGGCCGGTATAGTCAAGCCCGGGCCTTTGGCCTCAGGCGAAAACGGGGCGCGTGGTGCGCCCCGTTCCTATTCTCTGGCGAATTACTCGATCCAGCCTTTTTCTTTGTAGTATTTGGCAGCGCCCGGGTGCAGCGGCGCTGACAGGCCGTCTGCGATCATCTCTTCCGGCTTCAGGTTGGCGAATGCCGGGTGCAGCTTCTGGAAGGCTTCGAAGTTTTCAAAGACCGAGCTGACCACCGCGTATACAGCATCCTCAGAAACGTCGGCGGAGGTCACGAAGGTCGCGCCGACGCCAAAGGTGCTGGTGTCATTGTCGGACCCGCGGTACATGCCGCCCGGGATGGTTGCGGTGCGGTAGAAGGAATTGTCGGCAACCAGTTTCTCAACCGCTTCGCCGTCAACGGTCACCAGCACCGAGTCACAGGCGGTGGTGGCTTCCTGGATGGAACCGGACGGGTGGCCAACGGTGTAGATCATCGCGTCGATCTGGTTATCGCAGAGCGCCGCGGACTGCTCCGCCGCCTTCAGCTCTGTCGCCAGGGCGAATTCTTCCATGCCCCAGCCCTTTGCACCCATCAAAACTTCCATCGTTGCGCGCTGGCCGGAACCCGGGTTGCCGATGTTGACGCGCTTGCCTTTGAGGTCATCAAAGGAGGAAATACCAGCGTCAGCACGGGCCACGACGGTAAAGGGTTCCGGGTGCACCGAGAACACTGCACGAAGACCTTCAAAAGCTTGGCCCTCGAATTGAACTACGCCGTTGTAAGCGTTGAACTGAATGTCGGATTGAGCCACGCCAAACTGCAGTTCACCTTCTTTAATTGTGTTTACGTTGTAGACCGAGCCGCCGGTGGATTCGACGGCGCATTTGAAGCCGTGCTCCTTGCGGCCCTTGTTCACCAGACGGCAGATGGCGCCGCCGGTCGGGTAATATACACCGGTCACGCCGCCGGTGCCGATGGTGATGTATTCCTGAGCAAATGCTGCGGGTGCCGCAAAGGACGCCGCCACCAATGCACCGATAGCAAACTTGGTGTGTTTCATGATCAAGTCTCTCCCACTTGTCTTATGATTTGCAGCCCGCCTGAGAGGCAGCGACCTGGATTAGCAGTCTCTTTGCTGCCATTGTTTCCGGCCTGCCAGGCAGGGCGCGTGCCGTTTATTTTGCACGCGCAGAAGGGTTTCACCGGCACCTCCCCAAGTCAAGAGTGAGATTTATTGACGCACCCGGTGAAGCGTGTTTTTACACGATATTGACGCAAGTTACAGATTTTTCCCCGCCAGGTGGCTGGCGGATCGGGGCTCAGGACACAAAGATTTTTCTTGCCAGGAAAAAATTCTTTCGCCGGTTCTTTGCAGCCACTCCGCCTGCGAAGGCACCCTTCCCCGTTCCGCAGCATTTTGAATGATTTCCGGCGATTTTCAGCCGTTTCCCAACACCCGCTGGTGACAATTGCAGAAAATGACGCTAATACGCTGCACATAAAAAATTGATCCGCTGTTCAAGAATTAATTTGGCGGACAGAATTTACAGGGAGGCTGCGGCAATGCTGCTGAGCCAAGTGATTACCGACAACCCGTCTTTGACGGATTTCTGGGCGCTGGAACGCTGTGTTTCCGCTGCCGCCCGTAGAATACCCGGCGATGCGAATGCGCCCTTGACCTGTGATGTAGAGCCGGAATTCCGCTCCACTCCGCGGAAATGGCAGCTGATCCTGTCTGCAGCGCATGAACGCGGGCTGCGGGCGCGTTGTGTCCGGGCCTGAAGCCTGAGCCTTGCCGGCTCAACCTGTTCCGCACAGAAGACAGGTGCTCCGCCAGTATTTCACCTGGCGGAGCGATTGACGTTATTCTGCCGGACTGGCTGCGGGCGCGCCTTTGACCCGTTCCCGCAGGCCTTGCATCATCGCATATAGAACCGGCACAACAATGACGCCAAGCACGGTTGCTGCAAGCATGCCGCCAAAGACCGCGATCCCGATTGCGCGCTGGCTGGCCGCGCCGGCGCCCGATGCGATCAGCAGGGGCACCACACCAAGTAGGAAGGACAAGGCTGTCATCATCACCGCACGGAAGCGCTGTTTCGCGGCCTCTTGCGCAGCTTCGCGAATGCTGAGGCCGGCGGCCCGCTGCTCCATGGCGAATTCCACAATCAGAATGGCATTCTTGGACGCCAGGCCGATCAGCATGATCATCCCGATCTGTGTGTAAAGATTGATGTCATTTCCGGCTATGGCAACAGCAGCCACCGCCCCGAACAGCGCCACGATCACCGACAAAAGAATGGCAACCGGCATTGTCCAGCTCTCATACTGCGCCACCAGGAACAGATAGCCAAACAGCACCGCCATCGCCAGGATCACGGTCACCAGACCAGCCGAATCCAGCTGCTGCTGCGCGGTGCCGGTCCACTCAAAGGCATAGCCCGGCGGCAGCGCTGTCGCGGCTTCTTCCTGCATCACGCGGATAGCATCGCCCGTAGACAGGCCTGCCCCTGGAACTGCAGTGACGGTAGCCGAACGGAAGATGTTGTGCCGCTTCAGCAGCACCGGCCCCAGCACGTTCTCGACGTCGATCAGGGTCGACAGCGGCACCATCTCACCTGACTGGGCCCGCACATAAAGACCGCCGATATCCTCGATCTTGTCCCGGTAGGAGCCCTCCGCCTGCAGCATCACCTTGTAAACGCGGCCGAACAGGTTGAAGTCGTTGACATAATAAGACCCCAGATGCGCCTGCATGGTCTGGAACACCTCGGCAATCGGCACGTTCAGCGTCTTGGCCTTTTCCCGGTTCAGATCGACGAAGACCTGGGGCACATTGGCGCGGAAGGTGGTGTAGGACTGGGCGATCTCAGGCCGCTGATTGGCGGAGTAAACCAAAGACCCCACCGACTGCGCCAGATCCTGCGGGGTGCCGCCTGCGGTCTGCTGCACCGCCATCTCCACACCTGCGGACATGCCCAGACCGGAAATCGGCGGCGGGTTGAAGGCAACGATGCTGGCCGCAGCCTCGCCATTGGCGATGCCATAGATCTGACCCAGGATCGCATTTGGCTGCAATGCCTCCTCCTGCCGCTGATCCCAAGGGGCCAGGTTGGCAATGATCATCGCACCATTGGCGCTGGCTCCGTTCAGCAGGCTGAACCCGTTGACCAGTACGGTGCCCTGCACGCCCGGAATCTGGCGGATCTGCTCATCAATCCTGCGCGTCACGGCCTCTGTCCGCCCCAGCGCCGCTGCGTCCGGCAGCTGAACATCGACAAACAGGTATCCGTTGTCCTCAGCTGGCAGGAAGCCCTTGGAGGTGGAGTTGAAGACCGTTCCGGTGCCAAAGGCCACGGCCGCGATGATCGCAAGGCCAATGACTGGAAGCCGCAGCAGCCTGGTAACGATGCTGAGATAGCCGCTGCGCACACCGCCGATCATGTTCTCGAACATCGCCAGCAGCCCCTTGGGCGGGCCGGAACGGGCTTTCAGCACGATTGCGCACAAGGCAGGCGACAGCGTCAAAGCGTTGACCGAGGAAATCACCACTGCGACCGAAATTGTCACGGCAAATTGCGAATACAGCCTGCCGGTTATGCCCGGCATAAAGGTGACCGGCACAAACACTGCCAGCAGCACCAGGGTCGTGGCAATAACCGGTCCGGTGATCTGGCCCATCGCCTTGCGCGTGGCCTCCGCCGGGGGCAGCCCCTCCTCTGCGATGATACGCTCGACGTTCTCCACGACCACGATGGCATCATCGACCACAATCCCGATCGCCAGCACCAGCGCAAAAAGAGAAATGGTGTTAAGGGACATCCCCAACGCCAGCAAGAATGCGAAGGTGCCGATCAGCGAGACGGGAATGGCCACTGCTGGAATGATAGTGGCACGGAAGGAGCCCAGGAAAATGAAAACCACGGAGATCACCAGAACAAAGGTCATCATCAGGGTGGAGATCACATCATTCAGCGACTGCTCGACAAAATCAGTCGTGTTGAAAGGCACCGAATAGGAAACGTCGTCGGGGAAATCCAGCGACAGCCGGTCCAGTTCTGCCAGGACATTTTCGGACACCGCTAGCGCATTGGCACCCGGCGCCTGATAGACTGCCAGAATAGTCGCCGGCACGCCGTCAAAGTAGCCGGAGGAGCTGTAGTTGGAGGCCCCCAGTTCCACTTTGGCAATATCCCTCAGGCGTACCGTGCTGCCGCCATCGCCTGTACGGATCACGATGTCCTCGAACTCGCTGACCTCGGTCAGGCGACCCTTGGATTTGATCGTGTATTGAAACACCTGGTCGCCAGGAACCGGCGGCGCGCCCACCTGCCCTGCGGACACCTCGATGTTCTGCTCGCGCACGGCGTTGATCACGTCGCCAGGTGAAATCCCCAAACCAGCCATCTTGTTCGGGTCCAGCCAGACCCGCATGGCATATTCGAAGTTGGTCAGGATATCCGCCTTGCCGACCCCGTTCACACGCGCCAGCGCATCCTTGATGTTGATCGCGGCATAATTCGACAGAAACACGCTGTCATATGACCTCTTAGGGGACGTCAGCGCCGCAACCAGCAGCATGTTGGAGGAGCTTTTCTGGGTGACGACGCCATTTGCCGTGACTTCAGCAGGCAGAGCAGCGACCGCTTGTGCGACACGGTTCTGCACGTTGACTGAAGCGATATCGGGGTCGGTCCCGACCTCAAACGTCACCGCCAGCGAGTAGCTGCCGTTGTCAGCGGAGGTGGAGGACATATAGAGCATCCCGTCCACCCCGTTGACCTGCGCCTCAATCGGTGCAGCGACGCTTTTTTCAACCGTCTCAGCATTGGCACCGGGGTAGCTTGCGGTGACATTGACCACCGGCGGCGTGATCTCTGGAAACTGCGCAACTGGCAGTGCAAAGTAACCGATCACCCCCATGACCGTCAGCACCAAGGAGATGACGATCGCGAATTTCGGCCTGGATATGAAAGTGGAGGAAAACATCGCTTATTCTCCAGCCTGCGCGGCCATCACCGGGTCGACCTCGACGCCGGGGCGGATTTTCTGCAGCCCTTCGACCACAACGGTTTCCCCCTTGGTCAGCCCGTCCAGAACGATGATGCCGGTTCCCTGAACATCACCGGTGACGATATAGCGCTGCTGCACCTGGTTCTGCGCATCCACCACCAGCACAAACGGCCCCTGCTGATCACGCTGGATTGCTGCCTGGCTGATGATGATGCGGTCGACAGCCTCCTGCGATTGAAGGCCCACAGTCAGAAAGGCGCCATCCAGGATCAGGCCATCGCCGTTCTGAAACTCTGCCCGCACCGTTACAGCGCCGGTGGCGGGATCAACGCGGTTGCCGGCAAAGGCAATCTTTCCCTTTTCTTCCAGCTCAGCCCCATTGGGCAGCACAACAAAGACCTCTGGCGCAGTTTCAGTGTTGGAGCGGTCGATGCCCTCTGCCTCCAATTCCTGAAGTATTTCGACAAACTGCTTTTCGTTCAGCGAGAACGACACATAGACAGGAGCTTCGCGCACGATGTTGACCAAAGGCGATCCGCTGGGGCTGACCACATCGCCGGTACTGACCTGCACCCGCCCGACGCGGCCCGAAAACGGTGCGTGGACCTCGGTATAGCTGAGGTCCAGTTCCGCCTGCCGGATTGCGGCCGCCGCGGCCCTCACCTGCGCCTCAGCCACCAGTTCATTGGCGCGCGCGGTATCCCGGTCTGCTTCCGGCACGGATCCGCGCTCAAACAGTTCCTGTTTGCGTGCCAGGTCCAGCGATGCCAGTTCCAAGCTGGCCTCAGCCTGCGCCAGTTCCGCCCGGCGGCTTTCCAGCACGGCCTCGTAAGCGCTGCGTTCAATCCGGAACAGGACATCGCCCTTTTCGACTTCGGCGCCGTCCTTGACCAGTACTTCCTCCAGGTAGCCGCTGACCCGCGCCATAATGTCAGCCTTGTCGATCGCCTCGCCGCGGCCGATGAATGTCGCGGTGTCTTTGACCGGCTTGATCACCGCCTCAGAGACGGACACCTTTGGGGCTGCCCCCTGTTGCTGCGCAAATACAGGAGCGGCGCCTGCCAGGCTTAGGGCCGCCGCTACCGCCAGTCCGGCCCCGCCGGCCAGGCCCTTGTTCCAGAAACACATCATCCTTGAGCCTTTCAATTTATCAGAAGAATTCCACACGGCAGGATTTCCCGGAAAACCGGCCGGTAACCATAAAGTTACCCTATTGAATACCGCGCCAGCGCACATCTGCAAGCTGCACACGCCGGGCGCTGGCCATTCCGCCGGGAATAATCCTGGAAATCCGCCCCCTGACGCAACGAAACCTTGCGTGCTGGCCGCATTTCAGAGAAACCAGAGGCCAATCTTCCGGACTATTGGCCTCAGAGGCTGCGCCGCAACACGAAGGGGTTTTCCGATGAAAGTGAATGGTACGCATTACCGCTCTCTGTGGTGGGATCACGACAAAGACGCGCTGCAAATCATCGACCAGCGCTGGCTGCCGCATGACTTTCGCATTCAGCAAGTGAACACACTGCAGGAATTTGCCGATGCGATTGTCGAAATGCGGGTGCGCGGTGCGCCGCTGATCGGAGCGACGGCCGCATACGGCATGGCGCTGGCAATGCGGCTGGACCCATCAGATACGGCAATGGATAACGCCTGGAGCTTCCTCAACGCGACCCGGCCGACAGCGATCAACCTGCGCTGGGCGCTGGACCGCTGCCGCAGCCATTTGCGCCCTCTCAAGGCGGAGGACCGGGCAGCCGCCGCATTGGCACTGGCCCATGAGATCGCGGACGAAGACGTCGGCATCAACCGCAGCATAGGTGCGCATGGGCTTGAGCTTATTAAAGAAATTGCCGCAGCAAAGCCCGCCGGAGAACCGGTCCGGCTGCTGACCCATTGCAACGCCGGCTGGATCGCAACGGTTGATTGGGGCACGGCCACCAGCCCGATGTATCAGGCACATGATGCCGGCATACCGATCCATGTTTGGGTCGATGAAACCCGCCCGCGCAATCAGGGCGCGCTGACATCCTGGGAGCTTGGAAGCCATGGGATAAGCCACAGCTATATTACTGACAATGCGGGCGGCCATCTGATGCAGCACGGCCAGGTGGATCTGGTGATTACCGGCACAGACCGCACCACCCGCCGCGGCGATGTCTGCAACAAGATCGGCACCTACTTGAAGGCGCTGGCAGCCAAGGACAACGGCGTGCCCTTCTATGTTGCCCTGCCCTCGCCGACCATCGACTGGACAGTCTCCGACGGCGTTGCCGAGATCCCGATTGAAGAGCGCAGCGACCGCGAGATCACTCATGTTCAGGGGAAGACCGGCGCCGGGGAAATCGGTGTGGTTCAGGTGACACCCGATGGAACCCCGGGCGGAAACCCGGCTTTTGACGTGACCCCGAACCGGTTGGTTACAGGGCTGATCACGGAACGCGGCATCTGCGAAGCTTCCGAAGACGGGCTTGCCAGCCTGTTTCCGGAAATGGCCGCAGTACAATCAGCCTGATTGCGGGAGAGCATTGCGTGAAACCTCCGTACCAGGACTGCCTTGAGGTACGGCAGGCTGTGATCAGCGCCTGCCTGGAAATGAATGCAACCGGCATCAACCAGGGCACGTCTGGAAACATTTCCGTGCGCGCAGGCGGCAACATGCTGATCACGCCGTCCGGTGTCCCCTACGGGAATATGGCGCCCGAAGACCTGGTTTGCCTGCCTTTGGACGGCAGCCCGGCACCAGACGGACAGCTGAAGCCCTCGACTGAGTGGCCGTTTCACCTGGCCATTCTGCAGTCCAAGCCGGGCGTGAATGCGGTGATCCATGCCCATCCTGTCTATTGCTGCGCATTGGCCATGAACCGCCGGGTTATTCCCGCGTGCCACTACATGGTGGCAGCCTTTGGCGGCAGCGACGTCCCGGTCGCTGATTACGCGCTGTTTGGCAGCAAGCAGCTTTCGGACAACATCACTCAGGCTTTGCAGAACCGCAGTGCTTGCCTGATGGCAAACCACGGTGCGGTTGCCACCGGCGAAAGCTTGCAGCGGGCGCTTTGGCGAATGGGGGAATTGGAAACCCTGGCAAAGAGTTACGTGGCAAGCCTAACGATAGGCAATCCGCATATCCTGAGCCAGGGCGAAATGGCCGAGGTGATAGCGGCCTTTGCCGATTACGGACTGAAAGACAGCCGTTAATCTTGCGTCTTTGCAAAGTCTGCCGGGCCAAGCCCGGCGGTAGCGGCAGCTGGTGAAAGAAAAAACAAAGGCCCACAGCAAAAACACGCTGCAGGCCTTTGTTTTTATTGGTACCCAAGGCCGGACTCGAACCGGCACGCTGTCACCAGCGGGGGATTTTGAATCCCCTGCGTCTACCATTCCGCCACTTGGGCCGCGCCCTGTTCCTAGCCAAGCTCGCGGCCAAGGTCCATAGGCAAAACGGGCTTTGGCTTCCGAAAAAAGCAGCTGTGGCAAATTCACAGGCCTCAACGGTTGACGAGGCGCTATGCACATGCCACCTCCCTTGGCAAAACCCGTTGAGGACACAGGGCGCCGCATGCTGAAACCGCTATACGACCGGACAATGGCGCTCGCCGATCACCCTAAGGCGCTGTGGTGCCTGGCGGTTGTGGCCTTTGTTGAAAGCTCTGTCTTTCCGATTCCGCCAGACGTGCTGATGATCCCGATGATCCTGGCCCGTCCATCGCGTGCATGGCTGATCGCACTTGTGGCACTGATCGCTTCAGTGGCCGGCGGTGTTCTGGGATATGCCATCGGCGCCTTCTTCTATGAAGGCATCGGGCAGCCGGTACTGGAGGCCATGGGCAAGGGCGGCGCCATGACGGAGTTCAACACCCGCTTTAACGATTTCGGGTTCTGGGCGGTGCTGGGTGCGGGCATCACACCATTCCCCTACAAGGTGATTACTATCATGTCGGGCTGGACCGGAATGCCGCTTGGCACTTTCATTGCCACCTCTATCCTTGCACGGGCATTGCGTTTTTTCATCGTGGCGGGCCTTTTGTGGCAATTCGGCGCCCCGGTCCGCGATTTCATTGAACGCCGCCTGGGACTGGTGTTCACCGTCTTTATGGTGATCCTGTTCGGCGGCTTCCTGATGGTGAGGTTCATCTGATCATGCACAGGCTTCTGATCGTATTGGCCGCCGCCGGGTCCGCTGCGCTTTTGCTGGGGGCGCTGGGGTTCCAGTACATTGGCGAAATGGCCCCCTGCAAACTCTGCTATTGGCAACGCTATCCCCATGCCGCTGCGGCTGGCATCGGCGTCCTTGCGCTGATCATCCCTGGCGCGCTGCTGCCGTATCTGGGCGCACTGGCTGCACTGGCGACCGCCGCAGCCGGCGCCTATCACACCGGGGTGGAGCGCGGCTGGTGGGAAGGCCCCTCCACCTGCACCTCCGGACCGATTGGCGGGCTGTCGCCGGACCAGCTGATGGAGCAGATCATGGCCGCGCCGCTGGTGCGCTGTGACGAGGTTCCGTGGGAGATGCTGTCGCTTTCCATGGCCAGCTGGAACGCCATCGCGTCCTTTGGCCTTGCGCTGCTGTGGATCGCTGCGGCCAATCACATCCGCAAACAGCCTTAACCTTCCAGCAAGCTTCAATGCGTCCGTCAAGACACTGGCCGCATTGAGAAACCTGAACCGTGTCAGGTGTCCTTCTTGGTTGCCAGCAGCAGATTGGTTTCGCTGCTCACCACACCTTCGAACGTCCGGATCTTGGCCAAGGCCGCATCCAGAGTTTCCAGCGTCTCGGTACCCAATTCGACAATCAGGTCCCAGCGCCCGTTGGTGGTGTGGATCGCCCGCACCTCCGGCAACCCCTGCAATTGCCGGGTGATCCGGCTGGTGCCGCGCCCTTCGATCCCGATCATCATCAGCCCGCGCACCGGATCGCGCAGCACGTCCTCCTTCAGCACAACGGTGAAACCTAGAATATCACCCCGCGCCTGCAGCCGTTCTATCCGCGCTCTCACCGTCGTGCGCGACAGGTTCAACTCCAACGCAAGGTCCGACAGCGACGCCCGTGCATTGTGCCGAAGCGCTGACACCAGCCGCTCATCCGTTTTGTCCATACCCTGCCCCACAATGATCAATTGCAGCCCATTATGAGCAAATTGTTTGCTGGAATCCATCACGTTTCGGAAGTTTCTAGTACTAAACCTGAGAATTTGGGAGATCAAAACAGTGACCGCACAACACTGCATCCTGATTGGCGCCCCGGTAGATAGCGGCAAACGCAGAGCCGGCTGCCTGATGGGGCCCGATGCCTACCGCACTGCCGGTATCGCAGACGCATTGCGAAGCCTCGGCCACACCGTCGAAGATCTCGGCAATCTGGCCCCGGACAGCCACGCTGCGGACACAAATGACGGGCTGATCTTTGCCCGCAACGAAACCATCGGCTGGACCTCTCGCCTGGCGCAGGCGGCCGAGGATGCGCTGGAGTGCGGCATGCCAATCTTTCTTGGCGGCGATCATTCGCTGTCGCTGGGATCCGTCGCCGGTGCCGCCAACCATGCGGCCAAATCCGGCCGGCCGCTGTTTGTCCTGTGGCTCGACGCGCATACCGACTTTCACACGCTAGCAACGACAGACAGCGGAAACTTGCACGGTACTCCGGTTGGATATTTCACTGGCCGCAATGGTTTCGAGGGCTTTCCTGAAGTTGCCAACCCGGTGCCGCAGGAAAATGTCTGCATGATCGGCCTGCGCTCTGTCGACACCCAGGAGCGCCTGGCGCTGGAAGGCAGCAGCATCCTCACCCACGACATGCGCCATATTGACGAAAACGGCATCGCCGGACCGCTGAACCGCTTCCTGGAGCAAGTGGCCCAGGCCAACGGCATGCTGCATGTCTCGCTAGACGTCGACTTCCTGGACCCCTCCGTGGCTCCTGCCGTCGGCACCACCGTGCCCGGCGGCGCAACCGTGCGGGAGGCGCATCTGGTCTGCGAAATCCTGCATGATTCCGGCCTCATGACTTCGCTGGACCTCGTTGAGCTGAACCCGTTTCTGGACGAGCGCGGCCGCACCGCGCACCTGATGGTCGACCTCTGCGCCTCAGCGCTTGGACGCCGCGTCTTTGACCGCCCGACACGGAGCTACCAGTGAGCAGCCTGCAAGCCCCCTCAGCAGTGGTGATGATCCGGCCCCACCACTTTTGCTCCAACCCGGAAACAAAGGGTGATAACGCCTTTCAATCGCTCGCAAATACCTCGGCTCAAGCAACCTCTGCCCAAGCACTGGCGGAGTTTGACGGTGCGGTGAAAGCCCTGCGCGACGCCGGCGTTAAGGTGCATGTATTCGACGACACCACCACCGATACACCGGACAGCGTGTTTCCCAACAACTGGTTCTCCACCCATGCTGGCGGCCACGTTGCAGTCTACCCGATGTTTGCCGAAAACCGGCGCAAGGAACGGCGCTGGGATGTGATCGAACTTCTGAAGCACGACTACCGCGTGCAGGATGTGATCGACTATTCCGGTCTGGAGCAGGACGGTTTGTCGCTGGAAGGCACCGGCGCAATGGTGCTCGACCATATCGGGCGCATTGCTTACACGGTTAAATCCAATCGTGCCGACCCGGTGCTGCTGGAACGCTTCTGCACCCATTTCAACTTTGAACCCATGGTGTTCGAAGCCAAAGATGATGCGGGCCGGGACGTTTACCACACCAATGTTCTGATGGGCATCGGCACCGACTACGCGCTGATTTGCCTGGATATGATCGTAGATCGCGCCCGCCGTGCCGAAGTTGCGGCACGGCTGGAGGAAACCGGCCGCCGCGTCATTGACCTGACGCCAGCGCAAATCGCCAGCTTTGCCGGCAATGCCCTGGAACTGACTGGCCGCAGCCGCATTTTGGCTCTCTCTGCCAAAGCGCTGCGGGCGCTGCGGTCAGACCAGATATCGGCCATTGAGCAGAGCGCCGAGCCGCTGCCCCTGACCATTCCAACCATCGAAACCGCAGGCGGGTCGGTGCGCTGCATGCTGGCAGGCATCCACCTCAGCCCCCGTGAAAGGAAATCCGCATGACACAGCCTTCGGACAAGGCACTGGTGCCTTTTGTCAGCGTCGATAACATGATGCGCCTCATTCATCACGTTGGCATCGAGCAGATGCTGCGCGACTTGGCGGACTATGTCGAAGAGGACTTCAAGCGCTGGGAGCTGTTCGACAAGACCCCGCGCGTAGCCAGCCACTCCGAAGTCGGCGTGATCGAACTGATGCCGACCTCGGATGGGGAGGCTTACGGGTTCAAATATGTGAACGGCCACCCTAAGAACACCTCCGAGGGGCTGCAGACTGTCACCGCCTTTGGCCTGCTCGCGGACGTCTATACCGGTTATCCGGTACTGCTGACCGAAATGACCATGCTGACCGCCCTGCGTACTGCGGCGACCTCAGCAATGGCAGCCAAGTATCTGGCACCCAAAGGCGCAACCACCATGGCGATGATCGGCAACGGTGCCCAGTCTGAATTCCAAACCCTGGCGATGAAGGCAATCATCGGCCTTAAATCCGTCCGCCTGTATGACAAGGATTCTGCAGCCACCGAGAAATGCGCGCGCAATCTGCAAGGCCTGGGAATTGAGGTGGTCAGCTGCAAGACACCGGAAGAAGCCATTGAAGGCGCTCAGATTCTTACCACCTGCACCGCGGACAAACAATATGCCACTATCCTAACGGACAACATGGTCGGCAGCGGGGTGCATATCAACGCCATCGGCGGCGACTGTCCCGGCAAGACCGAATTGGCGGCAGGCATTCTCAGCCGCTCAGACGTGTTTGTCGAATACCCGCCGCAAACCCGGATCGAGGGCGAAATCCAACAGATGCCGGAGGATTTTGCCGTGACTGAGCTGTGGGAAGTCATCACGGGCCAGAAACAGGGCCGCACTGGCGACCGCCAGATCACCCTGTTTGACAGCGTTGGCTTTGCGATCGAGGATTTCTCGGCACTGCGCTACATCCGCGACCGCATCAAGGGCACCGATTATTTCATCGACCTGGACATGCTGGCAGACCCGGATGATCCGCGTGATCTGTTCGGAATGCTTCAGCGCGCCAAAAGCTGAAGTCACTTAAGCAGAATGCAAGGCGGCACGCCCTAAACGAGGCCGCCTGCATCTTCGGCCTTTTCACCTGCATCAGTTTAACGGGGCTTGCACGCGGCATTCCTGGGGATCGGAACTGCTGCTCTCTCAGCAGTACGCCCTTTGCAGGTGGAAAGGCCGAAACCCTTCGCGCCCCAGTGTTGGCGTTTTCAGGCGTCCAGTTCGGTATCCCAATACAGAAAATCCATCCAACTCTCGTGAAGATGGTTCGGCGGGAACTTGCGGCCTGTATTGCGCAGCTCTTCTGCCCCTGGCCGCCGCGGCGGTTTGCGCAGCGACATGCCGGCCCGGTGCAGTGACTTGGACCCTTTCTTGAGATTGCAGGGGCTGCAGGCCGCGACCACATTCTCCCAGCTGGTCACCCCGCCTGCGGCGCGCGGCACAACGTGGTCAAAGGTCAGCTCACCCTTGCTGCCGCAATACTGGCAGCGGAATTCATCCCGCAGAAACAAATTAAAGCGCGTGAAGGCCACGCGCTTTTGAGGTTTTACATAATCTTTCAGAACCACCACAGACGGTATTCGGATCTCAGTGCTCGGACTGTGCACCACCTCGTCATACTCGGCCACGATCGCCACCCGGTCCAGCCAGGCAGCCTTCACCGCATCCTGCCAGGACCACAAGGACAATGGGTAGTAGGACAGTGGCCGGTAGTCCGCATTCAACACCAGCGCGGGGTGCTGTTTCAGCGCCCCCGGAGATCTGACAAACTCTGCTCTGAAATCGCCATCCATTTTTGAACGTCTTCCTCGCCCTGATCTTCCGATTTCCGGAACCAGAGCGGGGAACCCGCCCCAGCCTAACATTGACTATATATCGTGGTTAGCGCCTGACAAGCCCTGACAACCTACAATATGTCGGGAGTACGCTGCCGCGATTCCATGACATGCCCGTGACAGTTAACCCCAGTGCGGCTGGATCCGTTCCTCTTGCCCTGCCGCGGCTGCGCGCCTATTGCCATTTCATGACCCGCCTGATCCGTTTCAACAAACCGTATGATGTTCTGCCTCAGTTCACTGACCGGGGCAGTCAGGACAGCCCGCGCGCAACGCTCAGCCAGTATATCGACTGCCCCGGTGTTTATGCCGCCGGACGGCTTGACCGGGACAGCGAAGGGCTGATGCTGCTGACAGACAACGGCAGGCTGCAATCCTGGATTACCGATCCCAAGCACAAGCTTGAGAAGACCTACTGGGTGCAGGTTGAGGGGGTCCCCAGTGACGAAGCTCTGAACCTGCTCCGCGAAGGTGTTGAATTAAAAGACGGGATGACCCGGCCCGCGCAGGCCCGGAGGATCCCTGAACCGCCCGGGCTCTGGGCGCGCACGCCGCCTGTCCGGGTGCGCAAGACGGTTCCGGACAGCTGGATCGCGCTCACCATCCGCGAGGGGCGCAACCGCCAGGTGCGGCGCATGACTGCGGCTGTCGGGCATCCGACCCTGCGGCTGATCCGCTACAGCATTGGCGCCTGGACGCTGGACAGGCTGGCGCAGGGCGCCTGGGAGGACCTGGAGCCGCCCCGCGTACCCGGCCCGCCCAAACCCTCGCAAAAACCGCTGCGCAGGCCCAAGGCCGCATCCGCGCGCCCGGCAAAAGGTGACAGGCCCCGCCGCCGCTGATAGCCTGCGGGCTATGCTGCCCCAAGCCCCTGCACCGCAAGCCATCCTCGAAGCCGCGCTCTATGTGGATGATCTGGATACGGCTGAAGAGTTTTACGGCGGCATCCTCGGGCTGGAGCAGGTCCAACGTGCCGGCAACCGCCATGTGTTCTTCCGCTGCGGCAATTCCGTTCTGCTGCTGTTCAATGCGGCAGAAACAGTTAAGCCGCCAGGCAATCCCCGATTGCCGGTCCCTCCGCATGGGACCAGGGGGCCAGGGCACGTCTGCTTTGCCATGTCGCGCGACGACCTGCTGAAAATGCGCGGCAGGCTGCAGGCAGCAGGAGTTGAAATTGAGGCGGAATTTGATTGGCCGCATGGGCCCCGGTCCGTTTACTTCCGGGACCCGGCAGGAAATTCAATTGAGATTGCGGAGCCGCACCTGTGGTCCTACTGATCCGCAAGGGTGCTCCAAAACCCAAATTTTTCAATCTGTTACAGACTTAACTTATCCCGCATAAAGGCCAGTGCGACGCTCAACCCATCCGGTGCGATGCCATGGGCCGTGCCCTTCTGGATATGGGCAAACACATCCTGGAAACCGGCCTCCTGCAGCGCCTCAGCAGCCTCGGGCAGCGATTGCACCGGCACCACGTCGTCCTGATCGCCATGCACCAGCAGAACCGGCATCTTGGACACCGCCTCATCCTTCAGCAGCTCCGGTGCCAGCAGACGGCCGGAGAAGGCAACGATCCCGGCAACCGCATCTTCGCGCCGCGGTGCCACATGAAGGCTCATCATTGTGCCCTGGCTGAAACCAAACAACACCACCTGTTCCGGCAGCACGTCCTCATCCACCATCAGCGCATCAAGGAAGGCGTTCAGATCCTCGACCGCGGCCTGCATCCCGCGCATGCTTTCCTCTTCCGAGGAACCGTCGATCCAGGGAATCGGGAACCACTGGAATCCAAACGGCGCACCGGCACAGGACTCTGGCGCGTCAGGCGCGACAAACAGCGTATCCGGCAGATGTTCGCCCAGCGGATCGGCCAGCCCCAGCAGGTCCGCGCCATTGGCGCCATAGCCATGCAGGAACACCACAACGGAGCGGGTTTCGCCGGAGAGCGGCTCCTTGCGGCCGGCATTCAGTACACGAGTTATCGGATTCCTTCCCTGTCCTTCGCCACCCGGTAATAGGCCCACAGAATGCGCGCCGCAACCGACCGCCACGGTGACCAGGCCTCCGCGATTTGCCGCATCTCCCGCTCCTTCGGGCGCGCAGGCAGATCGAACAGCACACGTGCAGCCTCTTGCAGGGCCAGATCGCCATGGGCAAACACGTCAGCGCGGCCCAGCGAAAACATCGCGTAAATTTCAGCGGTCCAGACGCCAATCCCCGGCACCTGCACCAGCGTAGCAATCACCTCCGCATCAGGCGCAGTGCGCAACGCCTTGAAATCAATACGCGCCTCCGCCAAAGCCCGGGCATAGCGGATCTTCTGGCGGCTAAGGCCCGCTGCGCGTAATTCTTCATCGCTCGCCCATCGGATCTTACGCGGCCCGGTCAGCTTGGCCTCTTTCATCCGCTTCCAGATGGCACTGGCAGAGGCCACGCTCACCTGCTGGCTGACAATTGCACTCAGCAGCTCGGCAAAGCCTTCGGGCTTGCGCCTCAGCGGCAGCGGACCAGTCTGTTCCAGCGCTTCGGCAAACCGGCGGTCCTGCGCCGCCAGCCAGTCCGCGCCTTCGGAGACGCAGTCGCTACACTGAATGATCCGGCCAACTCCAGGCAGGAACAGTTTCTGTTCTGACGCCACGTCACCCCCTTTGGCCGCGGCAAATGGGCGGCCCTCCAGCGCGGCAAGCGCCTTGCCCCGCTCCCGGTTCACCGCTACGCATCCCATATGAGCATGACCATGACTACCCCCAGCGACGCGGTCGCCAAGAAAAACGTTGCCATCCTGGTGCTGGCCCAGGCGATCCTCGGCGCGCAGATGCCGATGATCTTTATCGTTGGCGGGCTCGCGGGTCAGTCGCTGGCGTCCAACCCGTGCTTTGCGACGCTGCCGATCTCGCTGATCGTGGGCGGTTCGATGCTGGCGGCCACGCCGATCTCAGCGATCATGCAGCGCTGGGGCCGCCGTGCCGGTTTCTTCACCGGTGCTGCCTTTGGCGCCATGGGCGGCCTGATTGGCGCTTACGGTCTGTATCTGGGCTCCTTCCCGATCTTTCTGTTCGGCAGCCTGCTCACCGGCGTCTACATGAGCGCACATGGGTTCTACCGTTTCGCAGCAGCCGACACCGCCTCAGAGGCGTTCCGCCCCAAGGCGATTTCCTATGTGATGGCGGGTGGACTGGCAGCCGCGCTGATCGGCCCGCAACTGGTTAAGCTGACCAGCCAAGCCTTTGTTATTCCGTTTCTTGGCACCTATCTGACGGTGATTGCCGTCAATGTGTTCGGCGCGGCGCTGTTCCTGCTTCTGGATATTCCCAAACCACCAGCGCCCAGCCAAGACAGCCCTAGGGGCCGCAGCCGCCTTGAGCTGCTGAAAACGCCGGTTATTGCCGTATCTGTCATCTGTGCAATGGTTTCCTATGCGTTGATAAATCTTGTCATGACCTCGACCCCGCTGGCTGTTGTGGGATGCGGTTTCACACAGGGCAATGCCTCCGATGTGGTGATGTTCCACGTTCTGGCGATGTATGTGCCGTCCTTCTTCACCGGACACCTGATTACCCGCTTCGGCGTGGAGAAGATTGTCGCTGCGGGTTTGATCATACTTGCTGGCGCCGGCGCCGTTGCGCTGCAAGGCGTTGAACTGGAAAACTTCTTCATCGCGCTTGTGCTGCTTGGCCTTGGCTGGAACTTCGGGTTTATCGGCGCCACCACCATGCTGGCCGGCGCCCATGACAGCCAAGAGAAAGGCCGGATGCAGGGTTTGAACGACCTGCTGGTCTTTGGCGGTGTCACCATGGCGTCGCTAGCCTCCGGCGGGTTGATGAACTGCTCCGGCGGCAATCCGGTGGACGGCTGGAATGCGGTCAATATGGCCATGGCGCCCTTCCTGGTGCTGGCGGGCGGCGCGCTGATGTGGCTGGTGATGCGTCCCAAGGAGGCTTGAGAGGTCAGGACAGAAGAATAAAGGCGCCCAAACAGGCGGCTTTACCGTGACCTCTTACCAGCGCCCGGAGACCGTGCGCCGGATCAACCCTGCCCGGCGCCGGAATTCGCTTAGGCCAAGTGCGCCCTGCGCAACCCGCTCCGGCTCCCGGATCGCCTGTCTTAAAACCGCTTCTGCCTGCCATCCAGCCAGCAGAGCCGCCCCGGCAGATTTCGCGACCGTCCCCCTATGGCTGCGCGCTTTAATCAGCCTTTCCAATCCCTTACGCGCCAAAGCTTGCACACCTTCAACGGTGCCGTCCAGAAGCGGGATCCGCTTCTGCGCTTCCAGCTCAGGAATTGCGCGCAGCCAGCTGGCAACACCCATGCCATAGCCGAAGTCCCTGACCACAGCTTCATCCGCCCCCCCCAAGGATGCTGCCGCCATCCACATCAGCGATCCGCTGGTGCGGTCAATGTAGCTGTCGAACTCCGCCTCATCCTCAAACGGATCCTTGTAAATGTCCCAACGCCGCGCCTCGGCCATGCCGTCGATGCAAGCCGCCAGTTCCGGCTTCAGAAGCCGCGCCAAGGGTGTTGCCACATAGTGGCGGCGAACCGGTTTACCCTCCGCAATCTCTGCGCCCACGTCGCGCCACCACTGGACGCGCATCTCGGCAATCATGCTTTCCTGGCTGGCCCAGGGCGCCCGAGCCAGCTCGATATTGAAGGCGTATAGCGAGAACAGCAACGGACGGGCCTGGACCGGCGCCGCCATGGTGGCGAGGAACCGGTCCGGGTCGGCTTTTTGAACCAGCTCCGCGCAGGCGGTCAGATCGGCGTCAAACTGCATCCGCCTGCCCGTCGTGGATCAACTTCCAACGGATTGCGTCCAGCAGCGCCTCAAATGAGGCGTCGATTATGTTCGCACTGACACCGACGGTGGACCAGCGGTGGCCCTGGCTGTCTTCGCTGTCGATGATAACGCGGGTGACGGCCTCGGTGCCGCCCTGGGTGATCCGCACCTTGAAATCCACCAGCCGCATGTCCTCAAGCTGCGCGGAATAGCGCCCCAGATCCTTGCTCAGCGCCCGCGCCAGCGCATTCACCGGTCCGCGGTCGCTGCCGGTTTCATCCAAAAACTCGCTGACAGACAGGCGCTTCTCGCCATCGACCTTCACCACAACAACCGCCTCGGACAGGCTGACCATGCGGTTATACTTGTTCTTCCGCCGCTCCACGGTGACTTTGTAGCGCTTGACTTCAAAAAAGTCCGGCAGCTGCCTCAGTTCCTTGCGCGCCAGCAGCTCAAACGACGCCTGCGCGGTGTCATAGGAATACCCCTCGGCTTCGCGCTCCTTGATCCGTTTCAGAATCCGCGCCAGCGCCGGGTTGCCGTTTTCAACGCTCAGGCCGGCATCTGTCAGACGCTTGCGCAGGTTCGACTGCCCGGCCTGGTTCGACATCGGGATCACCCGCGCATTGCCAACCTTGCCCGGCTCGATGTGTTCGTAAGTCGACGGGTCTTTCAGGATCGCGCTGGCATGCAGCCCCGCCTTGTGGGCAAAGGCCGAGGCCCCCACATAGGCCGCCTGCCGCACCGGAACCCGGTTCAGGATATCGTCCAGCATCCGGCTGGTCCGGGTCAGCCCCGCCAGCGCGTCCAGGCTCACCCCGGTGCCGAATTGGCTGGCATAGGGTTCCTTCAGCAGCAGCGTCGGGATCAGCGCAGTCAGGTTGGCATTGCCGCAGCGCTCCCCCAGACCGTTCAAGGTTCCTTGGATCTGCCGCGCCCCGGCATCCACCGCTGCCAAGGAGCAAGCCACGGCATTTTCCGTGTCATTATGGGTGTGTATGCCCAGCTTCTCACCCGGAATTCCTGCTGCAACCACCTCACTGACGATCCGGTGCACCTCTGCCGGCAGCGCGCCGCCATTGGTATCGCACAGCACCACCCAGCGCGCCCCGGCCTCCAGCGCCGTACGGCAGGCCGCCAGCGCGTACTCCGGATTGTCCTTGTAGCCGTCAAAGAAATGCTCGGCATCAAACAACGCCTCACGCCCCTGTGCCGCGATATGAGCAACCGATGCGCGGATGTTTTCCAGGTTTTCCTCCAGCGTGATCCCCAAGGCATGGGTCACGTGGTAATCATGGCTCTTGCCGACCAGGCAAACCGCCGGAGTGCCCGCGTTCATCACCGCCGCCAGAACGTCGTCATTTTCCGCCGACCGGCCTGCCCGTTTGGTCATGCCAAAGGCGGTCATGATGGCGCGGGTATCCGGCACCTCCCCGAAAAACGCGCTGTCAGTCGGGTTGGCACCCGGCCAGCCGCCCTCGATATAGTCGATGCCCAAGGCGTCCAGAGCCGTTGCGATTTGCTTCTTCTCGGCGGTGGAGAACTGCACCCCCTGGGTCTGCTGCCCGTCACGCAGAGTGGTGTCATAAAGATAGAGGCGTTCCCTGGCCATCAAAGCGCCTCCAAGTTTGCAGCCTTGGGCTCCCCAACCAAATTTGCAGTTCCACCGTTAACACCATTGGCAGAGCGCGTGGCGCGCAACTCAAGCCCTTGGCTCAAAGCGGCATTTTTGAGGTTGTCGGCACTCTCCCAGTCTTTCTCTCGACGATAACGCAGCCATTTTCTTACTACAAAAAGCGCTGCATCCGTGAGTTCCTCCGGAATCTCACCCCAGCCAATAACCGCCACAGTTGGCTGGTAGTCAATTCCCTCTTCCAAAAATGAACCATCGACGGTCTCAATTGCAAAAGGTTTTGCCCAAGCACTTTGGGCAATTTCGTTAAGGTCAAAGCCAAGTAGTTTCGCCGAAGCAGTCAATGCCGTACGATTGTCGGCATCAAACAACTCGTGAAGCCTGTCAATGGCCCCCCAAGTATTCAAGTCGTCAGCCAATTCTTCAAGAACCATTTCATCAATGGAACCGCTCTCATCGTTATCGGCAACTTGACACCACTTTCGTAAGGTTTCCTGAGCTTCCTTGGCCTTCTTGTCGGTCCAGTCCATCGGCTTGCGGTAATGGGTCTGCAGGAACACCAGCCGGATCACCTCACCGGGATAGCCCTGATCAAGCAGGTCGCGCACGGTAAAGAAATTGCCCAGGGACTTGGACATTTTCTTGCCCTCGACCTGCAGCATCTCGTTGTGCAGCCAATACCGTGCAAAGCTGTCGTCGCCGTTGGCGCAGCAGCTTTGCGCAATTTCATTCTCGTGGTGCGGGAACATCAGATCGTTGCCGCCGCCGTGAATGTCAAAGGTCTCACCCAGCAGCTCATAGGACATTGCCGAGCATTCGATATGCCAGCCTGGCCGCCCGCGGCCCCAGGGGCTGTCCCAGCCCGGCAGATCATCGCTGGATGGCTTCCACAGCACGAAATCCATCGGGTTCTTCTTGTAAGGCGCAACCTCGACCCGGGCGCCGGCAATCATGTCGTCCACCGAACGGCCCGACAGCTTGCCATAAAGCTCTTTCCAGCTGTCGACAGCAAACAGCACATGGCCTTCGGCGGCATAGGCGTGGCCTTTGCTGATCAGGTCTTCGATCATCGCCACCATCTGCGGGATGTACTGGGTCGCGCGCGGCATATGGTTGGGCTGCAGCGCGCCGAGTTCGCCCATATCATCCAGGAACCACTGCGTTGTTTCCGCAGTGATATCGCCGATCGGGCGTCCGCTTTCTGCGGCGCGGGCGTTGATCTTATCGTCGACGTCGGTGAAGTTCCGGGCATAAGTCACTTTATCTGCACCATAAACTTCGCGCAGCAACCGGAACAGCACGTCGAACACCACAACCGGGCGTGCGTTGCCCAGATGCGCACGGTCATAAACAGTAGGACCGCAGACATACATCCGCACGTTGCTGGCGTCGATCGGCTCAAAGACCTCTTTCTTGCGGGTCTTCGTATTCTGCAGCTTGATCACTCTGTCCTTGGTTCCCATGCCCGGCTCCTTTTCCGTGCCCAGCCCGATACGGCCAGCACTACCCTTTGCGCGCAGCGCGGGCTTAGCAACTTGTCAGGGAAATGAAAACGACAGAAACCAGCCCGCTGATATGTCAGCAGGTAATGCAGCAGATAATGGTGGTGCAATTCTGGTTCATGCAGGCTGCTTAGCACGGGTCTGCACGTCCGCCAAGGGTTTTGCGATAGGGGCGCAACGGCCGCCCGGCCGGTCTTGGGCACAGACCGGACGGCCAGGGGCGCGGCGGAACAGGAGTGCCGCGCCCGTATTCAGGCAAGCTTAGAACTTGAACGAAGCGCGCAGCGAAACAGAGGTCGCATCGGCGCCAACGCCGGAGTTGCCGAACTGGTCAAACTCATGCTCCAGCACTTCGCCGCCAATCTGCCACTGATCCGTGATCTGATACGCGAGGCCAACACCGTAGAATTCCCCGGTCTCACTGCCCAGCGAGCTGTCTGCCTCTGCCACGCCGCCGGTGACATAGGCCAGGACGTTGCCAAAGTCATAGCCGGCCTTCACCTTGGCCCGTGCCACGGAATCCACCGTTGCGCCGCCGCCCAGGTCCAGGTCGGTGCTGTCATATTCCAATTCGCCGCCCAGGACAAAGCGGCCAAAGTCATGATTGTAGCCGCCGTGGATACCGTAAGAGGTATCGTCACCCGAGGCGCCATTGGTTGCATCGGCATCCAGCTGGCCAACCTGGCCACCCAGATAGAAACCGGTCCAGTCGCCGCCATCATTTGCCACCGGCACAGGCGCCGGAGCTGGCGCAGGTTCGACCACCGGCTCACTGATGTTGCCGGCAAAGGCCGCACTGCCCATTACGGCTGCGATGGCTGTCATAGCTACGAAACGAGTCATTCAGACTTCTCCTTTTGCAGTCCCGGCGCAGGCTGTGCGCCGGTGAGAGCTACAAAAGACCTTTGCATGCAAACTTCCAGAGGCGGAATCTTCACACGCTCTAAACTGGCGGTGACCGGCCGAATTCTACCGGGCGTCTGCGCCTTTCCGCCGGAAAACTCAGGCAAAAATCCGCCAAGCCATTGAAAAGATGCTGCCGCTTCCCTAGCGACTGACACGGCGCCTGACCGGATATTCGGGTTAGAAGCGGAAGGCTGCGCTCACTGACAGGGTTTCACCGCGCGCGCTGGCGCTTCCATTCTCCGGACCCGCCTCGTGGTGCAGCAACTCGCCGGTCAATTGCAGGGCGCGGTTCAGGGACACCCGCATCCCCAGGCCGAATATTGCCCCCCGGCGCGACCCCTCAGAGGTTTCTGCCTGGAGGCCGCCCAAACTCACAAAGCCGGTCGCTGGCCCGAAATCATATCCTGCGTGCAGCCGCAACTGCCGGGTTTCATCAGCTTGCACCGCTTGCGGCAGCAATCCGGACTGCTCTCTTGCAACGGTCCCGGCAAGGAGCATCCCGCCAATTTCACGGCCATAGGCAAATTGGAACGACCCGGCGTCAGTGGAAATGCCAGACAGCCGCCCGGAGGAGGACTGAGGGTTTCCAGCCAAAACGTTCCGCCATTCTTGAGCATAGGATGTCTGAGCAAGACCGCAGGCCGCACAGGCAATCGCGGCAAGGGCGAGGCAGTTTCTGGCTTTCTTAACCATCGGCATGTGGCAGTGCCCTTTTGAAATGCGCTGTTCCAGCGCTCCATCCCCAGGAGACCCAGTATACCCATTAATGCTTAATATTTGGTTCCCTCCGCCACTTTGCCAACAATAACATTCCGCGGGAAGCGTTAAAAATAGAAGTTACACCATTAAAAATAATGAGATTTTAGACAAAATGGTCTCCATCTCCCAGCCGGGGTTGCTCTCTGCGGTCAGATGAAAAATGTGTCGCTTTTTTCACCGGCGTCGTTAATGTGATAGAAACTGCACGCCAGCGTGCCAATTTGCGGCAAAAGGAACAGGAGTCCGCATGCAGGGAGAACGCTGCCACGTCAGCCTTATCTACCGCACCATTGGTGCGGCGCGCGGCCGTGCAGCCAGGGGACGGCCGCAGTGAGTTGAACGTTTCGAAACCTCACACTCACATCCCCTGAAAGGCACCAAAATGAACGAACAAGCCTCCTCCTCCCGCGCTGGCCGCAGCGGCGGGCGCAATGCACGCCGCGCCGCCCGTGCAGCAGCCCTGCCGGAACATCTGCGCCCGGTACGCCCCGGCATGGAGTCCACCGCCCTGAAACTGCTCAGCCAGGCGGATATGGAAAAAATCCACGAGGCCGCACTGACAGCACTGGAAGAGATCGGCCTCGCCGACGCGCCGCAAAGCGGTATCGAATATTTGACTGGCGCCGGCGCTGTTCTCGGCGATGACGGCCGCATCCGCTTCCCCCGCGCGCTTGTCGAAGACACAATCGCCAAGGCCAACCGCTCCGTCACGTTGTTCAGCCGGGACGGCAAGACCGATCTGGAGCTGTCGGGCGGCCGCGTCCACTACGGCACTGCCGGCGCAGCTGTCAGCATGGTCGATGTCCACGGCAAGGAATACCGCAATTCCACCGTACAGGATCTCCATGATGCAGCCCGCATCTGTGATCAGCTGGACAATATCCACTTCGTCCAGAGACCTATGGTCTGCCGTGACATCCCCGACAACTGCGAGATGGACCTGAATTCCATCTACGCAACGACCGCAGGCACAACCAAGCATGTTGGCGTCTCCTTCACGGAACCGGATTTCGTCAAGCCCGGACTGGAACTGCTGCATATGATTGCCGGCGGCGAGGACAAGTGGCGGGAGCGCCCCTTTGTGTCGAACTCGAACTGCTTCGTGGTTCCGCCGATGAAATTCGCGACGGAATCCTGCGAAGTGATGGAAGAATGCATCAAGGGCGGCATGCCAGTGCTTCTGCTTTCCGCGGGCATGGCGGGCGCGACGGCCCCCTCGACAATCGCCGGGGCAATCACACAAGCGGTTGCAGAATGCCTGGCCGGGCTGGTTTATGTAAACGCTGTAAAGCCTGGAGCTCCCGCGGTTTTTGGCACTTGGCCCTTCGGTCTGGACCTGCGCACCGGCGCCATGAGCGTTGGGTCCGGCGAGCAGGCTCTGCTGTCTGCGGGCTGCGCGCAAATGCATAAATTCTACAACCTGCCGGGCGGTGCCGCAGCCGGGGCATCCGACTCGAAACTGCCCGACATGCAGGCAGGCTGGGAGCAGATGTGCTCCGCAGTCATGGCAGGGCTTTCCGGGCTCAACATGGTTTACGAGGCCGCAGGCATGCATGCGTCGCTGCTGGGGTTCTGCCACGAGTCGCTGATCCTCGACAACGATCTGCTCGGACAGGCACAGCGCTGTGTCCGCGGTATCGAAGTGAACGACGAAACGCTGGCGCTGGATCAGATGCGCGCAACCTGCCTTGGCGGCCCTGGTCATTACCTGGGTACGGACCAGACCCTCAGCCGGATGCAGGTGGATTATGTCTACCCGGAACTTGGCGACCGGACCTCCCCCAAGGAATGGGCCGAGCTGGAAAAGCCGGATCTGATCGAAAAGGCGATTGCTAAAAAGGAAAAGATCCTGTCAGAGCGTGCCTCTGCCCGCTTTGACGCGGAAACGGACATGGGCATCCGCCAGAAGTTCAATATTCACCTGCCCGCATAAGGCCACGCGGATCAGTTCAGAAACGGACCGGTTTTGCCGGTCCGTTTTTTTTGTGACTGAAAGGTTTGCACCTTCAGCCGGCTTGCCTTGCTGCGCCCGCCAACTTCATTAAAGTCTTCTTAACTTTCGCCTTGAACCCACCAGCGCATAAAGTTAACCTACTGTAAATGCGGTTAAAAAACGCAATAGTGCGCTAAATCCAAGCGGCATAGTTTTGCGCATTATCACTTGCAGATGCGCAAAACGAACATGCATTTTTGCATAGCTTGCAGTTATTGGGAAAGGCGAGACGCGCTCATTTTGCACGAACGCAAGACGCGGCCTTCAATTTTCTCTTCTGAAGACGTTTTGCAATTTTGCAGAGGAAAGTTTTGACTCTGCCCCATCGCAACAGAGAATGCGCAAATCAGCCTGGTCTTGTTAATCTGATTTACCGCCTCAAAATGCAGCAGGCGTGAAAATGCGCTGCATCAGTCAGAAAACTCATTAACCAGATTTCCGGCCCCAGGACGCTTTACGCGGTGATGCCGCTGTTCAACTATCTTTGCAAAAATCTCCGTTCGGCCAATGGCCGCAAGAACGCAAACTCAAATTGCAAAAATGCAGCGCGAAGCAAGCTCCGCGCTGCAGCTCTGCAATCAGAAGAACGCCTGCAATCCAGTCTGAGCACGGCCCAGGATCAGCGCATGGACATCATGAGTGCCCTCGTAAGTGTTCACGGTCTCCAGGTTCACCATATGCCGGATCACGTTGAACTCCAGGCTGATACCGTTTCCGCCGTGCATATCACGGGCCATCCGGGCGATCTCCAGCGCCTTGCCGCAGTTGTTGCGCTTGATGATCGAAATCATCTCGGGCGCGGCATTGGCCTCGTCCATCAACCGGCCGACGCGCAAGGAAGCCTGCAGTCCCAGGGTAATTTCGGTTTGCATATTCGCCAGTTTCAGCTGGAACAGCTGGGTGTTTGCCAGCGGCCGGCCGAATTGCGTGCGGTCCAATCCGTACTGACGGGCGGAGTGCCAGCAGGCCTCAGCAGCGCCCATGGCGCCCCAGCTGATCCCATAGCGCGCGCGGTTCAAACAGCCGAACGGTCCCTTCAGCCCTTCGACATGCGGCAGCAGCGCGTCTTCGCCGACTTCCACGCTATCCATCACAATCTCACCGGTGATCGAGGCCCGCAGGGAAGCTTTGTTTTCGATTTTCGGCGCGCTGAGGCCCTTCAGCCCTTTATCCAGGACAAAGCCGCGGATCTTGCCGCCATGCGCCTCGGACTTGGCCCAGACCACAAACACATCGGCAATCGGCGCGTTGGAGATCCACATCTTGGAGCCTGTAAGTCTATAGCCTCCATCAGTTTTTTCCGCTCGGGTCTTCATGCTGGCGGGATCTGAGCCGGCATCCGGTTCGGTCAGGCCAAAGCAGCCAATCCATTCGCCCGAGGCGAGTTTCGGCAGGTATTTCCGGCGCTGGTCCTCACTTCCGTATGCGTAGATGGGATACATCACCAGCGAGCTTTGCACCGACATCATCGAGCGGTAGCCGCTGTCGACGCGTTCCACCTCGCGGGCGACCAGGCCATAGGACACATAGCCGCCGCCAAGCCCGCCGTATTCTTCCGGAATGGTGGTGCCAAGGAGGCCCATTTCGCCCATCTCACGGAAAATCTCCGGGTCAGTTTCTTCGTTTTCATAGGCACTTAGCACGCGCGGCTGAAGTTTTTCCTGGGCATAGGCACGGGCCGAGGCGGAGATCATCCGCTCGTCGTCGGTCAGTTGATCCTCCAGACGCAGCGCGTCTTCCCAATTGAAACGGCCCAGATCCGGGGCATCCTTGGCGCGCAGGGCGGGTTTGTCGGTCATCTTGTCACCTCAGTGGTTCGCGATTTGGCCAAACCCTAACGGGAGGTGAACGGAAAAAACAGCGAGACTTTGGCAATAAAGCATGACAAACACTCATACATGACAGTGCCACGCAAATTCCTGCCTTCAATTCCCTCCCTGCGCGCGCTGGAAGCGCTGGACCGGCTTGGCAGCGCCTCAGCCGCGGCGGAGGAACTGTCGCTGACGCAAGGCGCGGTCAGCAGACAGCTGCAAACGCTGGAGCGGCAGCTGGGGATGGAGCTTGTGCAACGGGACCAAAAGCGGCTGGCGCTGACCACTGAGGCGCGGGATTACGCGGCGGAGATCCGCCAAGCCCTGAACCAGATCGTGCAATCCACCCTGCGCCTGCAGGCGGCACCGCTGGCGGGCACGCTGAATCTGGCGATCCTTCCGGCCTTCGGGATGCGCTGGCTGATGCCCCGGCTGCCGGAGTTTTCCCGGTTGCACCCGGATGTGACCATTAACATGGCGACCCGGCTGGTGCCATTCAACTTTGCCACTGAACCGTTTGATGCGGCAATACATTTTGGAGATGCGTCCTGGCCGGGAACCCAGTCATTGCTGCTGAAGCATGAACAGTTGCTGCCGGTCTGCGCCCCGCAGCTTTTGGAGGGGCGCAGGATTAATGAGCCGAGGGAAATTCTGAAGCTGCCTCTGCTGCACATCCAGACCCGGACAACCGCCTGGAAGGACTGGTTTGAACAGCAAGGCATAGAGGCAGGCGCGGACCTGAGCGGCACGATCTATGATCAATTCGCAACCATCACGCAGGCTGCACTGCACGGGCTGGGCGTCGCGCTGATGCCGGATTACCTGGTGGAGCAAGATCTGGCCACAGGCCGATTGATGGCACTGCATCCGGTGCCGGTGGAGAGCGCAGGCGCCTATTACCTGGTCTGGCCGGAGCAGAAATCCAATGCGCCGGCGCTGGCGAAATTCCGCGGCTGGCTGGCTGGCAAGGCGCAGCCGGAGGATCCGTTGCCGCGGTGATGTTCAAAGAGTGAAAATCAGGGGGTGAAATGCGTGCACCCCCTGTACACCCCTTGTGCACCCCCTGGTGCCGTTTCAGCCAGGCTTCAGCCCAGGGCGTAGCCCGCGCCGCGCACAGTGCGGACAGGATCGTCGCCGCCATGCTGGGTCAGCGCCTTGCGCAAGCGGCCGATGTGAACGTCGACGGTGCGGGTGTCGACATAGATGTCGCGGCCCCAGACCCGGTCCAGCAATTGCTCGCGGCTCCAGACCCGGCCCGGTTTCTCGATGAAGGTGGAGAGCAGACGGAATTCGGTCGGCCCCAGCTTGAGCGGGTTGCCGCCCCGGCTGACCTTGTGGGTTTCGGCGTCCAGCACGATGTCGCCGTATTCCAGCCGCACGCCGACCGTGGAGGGCCGGACCCGGCGCAGCTGGCTGCGCACGCGGGCCATCAGTTCCACCACCGAATAGGGTTTCACCACGTAATCATCGGCGCCGGTTTCCAGGCCGCGCACCTTGTCCACTTCCTCGGACCGGGCGGACAGCATGATCACCGGGATGTTGCGGGTTTCGGCGCGGGTCTTGAGGCGGCGGCAGACTTCGATACCGCTAAGGTTGGGCATCATCCAGTCGAGGATGATGATATCGGGCATGTCTTCCTCGACCACCAGCAGCGCTTCTTCGCCATCTTTGGCCCTGAGCACGCGGAAGCCGTCAGCTTCGAGATTGTAGGCCAGCATTTCCCGCTGGGCCATTTCGTCTTCTACAACCAGAACGGTGGGCTGGTCGGCAGCCATCGGTCAGATCTCCTGCGGTGTGGTCGAGGTGGTGTCGGCTTTTTTGCGGTCTTCTTCCGGCTTTTCGCCGGTGACCAGATAGATCACCTGCTCGGCGATCGCGGTCACATGATCGCCCATGCGTTCGGTGTTTTTTGCAATGAAATGCAAGTGCATACAGGCCGAAATGTTGCGCGGGTCTTCCATCATATGGGTCAGGAATTCGCGGAACAGGGCGTTGTACATCTGGTCCACGTCACGGTCGCGGGCAATCACGTCGGCCGCCAGCTCAGGGTCGCGCTGGATATAGGAGTCCAGCGCGTCCTTCAGCATCCTCTCCACCTCGCGCGCCATGCGGCGCAGGGCGGCAGCGCCTTCGCTGATGTTCGGACCCTGGGCCAGGACACCGGTACGCTTGGCCATGTTTTTTGCATAGTCGCCAATGCGTTCCAGGTTGCCGGCAATCTTCATCACCGACAGCACCAGCCGCAGGTCGGAGGCGGCTGGCGCGCGCAGAGCGATCAGCCGGGCGGTTTCCTCGTTGATCAGCTCTTCCAGCCCGTCGATGGCCTTGTCGCCTTGGCGCACAGTCAGGGCCAGTTCCTCGTCTCGCGTCTCCAGGGCACGCGCGGCCTCGCGGATGGCGTCTTCGACCAGACCGCCCATTTTCATGATCCGGGCCTGAATTGCCTCCAGATCGCGGTCGAATGCAGATGCAATATGCTGTGCAGTCATTTGATTTTCCTTGAAATCAGCCGATCCGGCCGGTGATGTAGCTTTCGGTGCGCTTGTCTTCGGGATTGGTGAAGATCTGGCCGGTCGGTCCGAATTCCACCAGGTTGCCAAGGTGGAAAAAGGCGGTTTTCTGGCTGACGCGGGCGGCCTGCTGCATCGAGTGGGTGACGATCACCACGGAATACTGGCTGCGCAGCTCGTCGATCAGTTCCTCGACTTGCGCGGTGGCAATGGGGTCCAGCGCCGAACAGGGTTCGTCCATCAAGAGCACCTCAGGCTCCGTCGCGACGGCGCGGGCAATGCACAGGCGCTGCTGCTGGCCGCCGGAGAGGCCGGTGCCGGGCGCATCCAGGCGGTCTTTCACCTCATCCCAGATGGCGCCGCGGCGCAGGGATTTCTCCACGATTTCATCTAGTTCCGCCTTGTTCTTGGCCAGACCATGGATCCGCGGCCCATAGGCCACGTTGTCGTAGATCGACTTGGGGAACGGGTTGGGTTTTTGGAACACCATGCCGACCTTGGCGCGCAGCTGCACCGGGTCGACGCGCTTGTCATAGATATCCTCGCCGTCCAGCAGGATGTCGCCCTTGACGCGGCAGATGTCGATGGTGTCGTTCATCCGGTTCAGGCAGCGCAGGAAGGTGGATTTGCCGCAGCCCGAAGGGCCGATAAAGGCGGTGACGGTTTTGTCCTCGATCTGGACATTCACGTCTTTGATCGCGTGGGAGTCGCCGTAGTAGACGTTGACGTCTTTGGCGGCGATTTTGATTGCTTGCGTGTCCACGGTGTTTTCCATCACGGTCATGTCGTTCATAGCACTATGCCCCTTTTACCAGCGGCGTTCAAAGCGGCGGCGCAGGATCACGGCAAGCGTGTTCATGGTCACCAGGAAGATGAGAAGGATGATGATGCCGCCCCAGGCGCGTTCGTAGAATGCCGGGTCGGCGCGTTTGGCCCATTCGTAGATCTGGGCGGGCATGGCGGAGTTCGGAGCCAGCAGGCCGTCGGCCAGTGTTTCCGGCGCGTTGGAGGCGATGAAGCCGACCATGCCGATCAGCAAGAGCGGCGCGGTTTCTCCCAGCGCCTGCGCCAGGCCGATGATGGTGCCGGTCAGGATGCCGGGGGCGGCCAGCGGCAGCACGTGGTGGAACACCGCCTGCATTTTCGACGCACCAACGCCCAGGGCGGCGTCGCGGATCGACGGCGGCACCGATTTCAGCGAGGCGCGGGTGGAGATGATGATGGTCGGCAGGGTCATCAGCGTCAGCACCAGGCCGCCCACCAGCGGCGCCGAGGTCGGCAGGTGCATGTAATTGATGAAGACCGCCAGGCCCAGGATGCCGAACACGATGGAGGGAACGGCGGCAAGGTTGGAGATGTTCACCTCAATCAGATCGGTGAGCCAGTTCTGCGGCGCAAATTCCTCAAGATAGATCGAGGCTGCGACGCCGATCGGCAGCGCCAGCGCCAGCACCACGAACATCATGAACAGCGAGCCCAGCATTGAGACGCCGATACCGGCCGCCTCCGGGCGGGCGTCGGAGGCATCCGCGCCAAAGATGAAGTCGAGGTTGAAGGTCTTCTCCAGCACACCGGCAGCGGCCAAAGCATCAACAAGATCAAGCTGTTCCGCTGAGATGTTCTTGTCGTTGGCAATGCTGTCACGGGTGACGCGGCCCTTCAGGTAGCCATCCACGCGGCTGGAGGCGAGGAAGCGGAACTCCACCGTCTGGCCGATCTGGTCCGGGTTCGCCAGAACATACGCCCGCAGCTGCGCCGCGGCGTCCTTGGACAGGATACCGGCCAGCTGCTTGGCCTTAAGACCGGTTTCAATGCCCAGATCCTCAACCGCCGCGGTCATGGCGCCCTTGATGATCGGGGCGTAACCGAAGGTGGTGACCTTCTTGATATCAGCCAGGTCGCGGTTGCCTTTCTTGTCGAGCTTCTTCTCCAGCAGCTCCACCTGCAGGGTGATAAAGGTCTGCTGAAAGGCGCCGGTGCCCTTGCCGACGATGGTGGTCACCAGCACCAGCAGCATGATCAGCCCCGCGGTGATGGCGGCGATGCCATAAGCCTTGAACCGGGTTTCCGCAGCGTTGCGTTTGCGGGTTTGCGCGGATTTTTCCAGCAGCGAGCCGCCGTGTTTGCGGGGCGCGGCGCCTGCGGGGGATTGGCTGAGGTCAGTCATTATTCATACTGCTCCCGGTATTTGCGCACGATGTAGAGCGCCAGGACGTTCAGGCCGAGGGTCAGGACAAACAGGGTCAGGCCCAGGGCAAAGGCAACCAGCGTTTCGGGGCTGGCAAAATCGGTGTCGCCGGTCAGCTGGCTGACGATACGGGTGGTGATTGTGGTCATCGACTCCAGCGGGTTGGCAGAGAACTTGGCAATCGCCCCTGCCCCCATCACCACGATCATGGTCTCGCCAATGGCACGGGAGGCGGCCAGCAGCACCGCGCCGACGATGCCCGGGAGTGCTGCCGGCATCACCACCTGGCGCACGGTCTCGGATTTGGTGGCGCCAAGGCCCAGCGAGCCGTCGCGCATCGCCTGCGGCACCGCGTTGATGATGTCGTCGGACAGCGAGGAGACGAAGGGGATCAGCATGATGCCCATCACGAGGCCCGCGGTCAGGACCGAGGTGGCGCCTGCCATCCATTCAACGCCCAGGAGGCCGCCCTTGCCAAAGAGGTCTGCCAGTGCCGGGCCGACGGTCAGCAGCGCAAACAGGCCGTAGACGATGGTGGGGATGCCCGCGAGGATTTCCAGCAGCGGCTTGGCAAAGGCCCGCACGGCGCCGCTGGCGTATTCAGACAGGTAGATGGCGGCAAAAAGGCCGACAGGCACCGCCACCAGCAGCGCGATGAAGGAGATATAGAGCGTGCCCCACAGCAGCGGCAGGATCGACAGTTCACTGCCGCCGCGGAAGTTCGGCGCCCAGGTGGAGCCGAAGAAGAAGTCCGTCCAGCTGTGCAGGCCAAAGAAGTTTTTGGTTTCAAACAGCATCGACAGAACGATGCCAACGGTGGTCAGGATCGCCAGCGAGGCGGCCAGGATCAAGAGCGCCAGCACCGCGCGTTCCACCACGTTGCGGGCGCGGAAATCCTTGTGGGTGCGGCTGTAAGCCCATGCAAAGCCGCCAAGCGCCAGCAGCGCCACAACCACGGTCATCGCGGTGCGGCCAGTGTTCGAGAGGTTGCGGTAGGCCTGCGCGGCATTCAGCACTTCCGGACGCACGTCGTCGCCCAGGGCCACGCCCACCTCGCCCATCAGGGCGCGGACGTCCTGGCCGCCGCCGGCGACATTGCGGGCCTCGCGGGCGGTCAGCAGCCCCTGCTCCACCGCCAGGTCCAGGCCCTCGGCCACCCGGCGCACATCGCTCATCACCAGGCCGATGGAGGAGCTTTCCGGAACTGCATCCGCCGGGATCATGCTGGAGACGCGGGTCTCGATGAACATGGGCTGAGCCAGCAGCCAGATCGCAAGCGCGCCGATGGCCGGAACAAAGGCCGCAAGCGCCACGTGGTAGCCGTAATAAGATGGCAGCGAATGCAGGTCTTTGACATTGCCCGCAGCGGTGGCAATCGCGCGGCGGCGGCCGCCGTAGTAGCCCGCAGCAGAGAGCGCAAGCAGGAGGGCAACAAGCCAGAAAGTGGGCATGAAAAGCTCCGGTATTGGCGGTGGCGTATTGGCTGCGGCAGCCCTGCCGCGGAAGAAGCGCCGGGGCGGAGGTTGGCTCCGCCCCGGCAAGGATCAGATCACAGGCGGGACAGCTTAGGAGTTGCCGCCCATCACGGCTTCGTTGGCAACCGCTTCCTGAGTGTCCGCCAGTTCCGGGTCGGCAACCAGGCCGTATTCGGCCAGCGGGCCGTCTTCGCCGGCAACCTCGTCTGCGACGAAGAACTCAGCGTATTCCTTCAGGCCCGGGATCACGCCGATGTGGGCTTTCTTGACGTAGAAGAACAGCGGGCGGGAGACCGGGTATTCGCCGGTTGCGATGCTTTCGGTCGAGGGAACCACGCCGGACATGGTTGCAACCTGCAGCTTGTCGGTGTTGTTCTCGTAGAAGGCCAGGCCAAAGACGCCGATGCCGTCTTTGTTGGACTCAATCCGGGCCAGGGTCTCAGTGTAGTCGCCGTCGATGTCGACCGATTTGCCGTCGGTGCGCAGCGCAATGCAGGCTTTCTCAGCTGCTTTGTGCTTGGCCTTGTCGGTGTCGCCTTCGGCGTTGGCCAGCAGGTGCTCAAACGCGCCGGTGGCTTCGCAGCCGGCCAGGATTACCTTGTCTTCGAACACTTCGCGGGTGCCGTGCTTGGTGCCCGGAACGAAGGCCTGGATATCGACCGCCGGGAAGTTGGCGTTCACGTCTGCCCAGGTCTGGTTCGGGTTGTCGACCAGCTGGCCGTCAACCAGCACCTTGTCGGACAGCGCCAGGAACCAGTCGGACGGGGTGTATTCGAAACCGTTGGCGTTGATGTCGGAGGCAAAGACGATGCCGTCATAGCCGATGCGGACCTCGATGATGTCGGTCACGCCGTTTTCGGCGCAGGCCTTGATTTCCTTGTCTTTGATCTGGCGCGATGCATTGGCGACGTCGATGGTGTTTTCCCCCACGCCTTCGCAGAAACGCTTGAGGCCAGCGGAGGAGCCGCCGGATTCCACAACCGGGGTCGGGAAGTCGAAGTTCTCGCCAAAGGCTTCTGCCACGATGGAGGCGTAGGGCAGAACGGTGGACGAACCGGCAACCTGGACCTGGTCGCGCGCAGCAGCTGCGGTTGCGGAAACGGCGGCGATTGCCAGGGTGGATGCGGTCAGTTTCACAAAGGACATTTGTGTCTCCAAGAGTTTCATATGTCGATCACCCCCTCGATGATCTTGCCGCCTCTCCTATGGGGTGGTGATGAGGCTTTTGTGACAGCTGTGTAACAGCCGTATGACAAAGCCGGTTTGCGGCGAAAAAAATCGGTCGCAAACGGCAACGCCGCCGCCGTGGTTTTACGGCTGCGGCGTGCTTCCGGCGCGTGTTCCTGTGCAGATCAATCCGGCAAAACGACTGTAAAAACAGATCCTTCGCCAACGTTGCTTTCGACGCGCAGACGGCCGCGGTGGCGGTTGATGATGTGTTTTACAATCGCCAGACCCAGCCCGGTTCCGCCCATCTCGCGGGAGCGGTGGCTGTCGGCGCGGTAGAAGCGCTCTGTCAGCCGCGGCAGGTGGACGGCAGCGATTCCGGGGCCGTTGTCGATCACCTGGACAAGCGCGGCGGGCGCACGCACCGACGGATCGCGCTCTGAATGCGTCAGCACGACCCGCACCTGATCGCCGCCGTATTTCACCGCGTTTTCCACCAGGTTGGTGAAGACCTGCTGCAGCTGATCCGGGTCGCCGGTGACACCGACCGGATCTTCCGGTGCCTCCAGTGTCATCGCAGTGCCGCGGGCCTCTGCCACCGGCGACAAAGTTTTCAGGGTGGAGCACAGAAGGCCGGTGAGATCCACCTCCTCCTTGGGGCGGACCCGTTCCTCGCTTTCCACGCGGTTGAGTGACAGAAGATCCCCGACTAGGCGGTTCATCCGGCTGGCCTCGCCTTCCATGATCGTCAGGAACCGGTCGCGGGCAGCGGCGTCGTCCCGGGCCGGGCCGCGCAGGGTTTCGATAAAGCCGATCAGGGCCGTCAGCGGCGTGCGCAGCTCATGGCTGACATTCGCAACAAAGTCGCGGCGCATCTGGCCGGCCTGCTGGCGTTCGGTGATGTCGTCGAAACAGGCCAGCACCGCGCCGCCGCCCACCGCGCCGATGCCGGGCACATAGCGCAGGGTGACCGTGTAGGTGGTGTCCTGGGCGCCGTCGTTGGACAGGTGCCGGGCAGTGCGGGGCTGCTTGTCGTGCAGACAGGCCTCGATCGCGGTGGCAACGCTGGGCTGGCGCAGGATGGTGGCGAAGTGGCGGCCCTGCACGCCCTGCCCCAGCAGCGCCTCCGCACCGCTGTTTACGGCGATGAAACGTTCGGTCTGATCCACCATCACCGCCGGAAGCGGAATGGCCGCCAGAAATCCTTCTATCAGCTCGCTCGTCATCTGTTCCCCGCTGTTGACCAGTCCGGCCTGCCTACTGCCGTTCTGTAAACCTGTTGTGGCAGAAACCGTTCAATCAGCGCAAAACCGTGCTGCCTGCGGCGCCGGCTACAGCGGTTTCAGTTCCGCCCGGAACCGGCGCATGTTGTCCTGATAGAGGAGCGCGCTTTGTGTGAGCTTTTCGGCCAGGGCCGCGTCGACCTCGCGCACCACTTTGCCGGGGCTGCCCATCACCAGAGAATTGTCGGGGATTTCCTTGTTCTCGGTGATCAGCGCCCCTGCCCCGATCAGGCAGTTTTTGCCGATCCTGGCACCGTTCAGGATGGTTGCGCCCATGCCGACCAGAGAGTTTTCGCCGATGGTGCAGCCGTGCAGCATCGCCTTGTGTCCGATGGTGCAGTTTTTGCCGATGGTCAGCGGGTAGCCTGCATCAATATGCATCACCACGTTTTCCTGCACATTGGTGCCTTCGCAGATGCGGATTTCCTCGTGATCGGCGCGGATGGTGACACCGAACCAGACCGAAGACCCCGCCTCCATCACCACCTTGCCGATCAGGTTGGCATCAGGAGCAACCCAGGTGTCTTCGTGGATTTGCGGGCAGTCGGCGCAAAGGGCAAAAAGGGTCATGACTGTTCCTCGAACTGGGTCTGCAGGGCGCGGACGTGGTCCTGCAGCTTGGGCTGCTGGATGCGCCGCATCCGCTCTGCCTCGACGATGGTTTTCAGCTTGGCCTCGGTTTCGTCCAGGTCGTCGTTGACCAGCACATAGTCATAATAGCCCCAGTGGCTGATTTCGTCCCAGCTTTTCATCATCCGCTTGGAGATCACCTCGTCGCTGTCCTGGGCCCGGGTTTCCAGGCGGCGGCGCAATTCGGTGATCGAAGGCGGCAGGATGAAGATCGACAGCGCGTGCTTGCCCAGGTCGGAGTTGCGGATCTGAATTTCGCCCTGCCAATCGACGTCGAACAGCACGTCCTGGCCGGCCTTGATGGTGTCCTTCACCGGGCCTGCGGGCGAGCCGTAGAAATTGCCGAACACATGGGCGTGTTCCAGCATGCCGCCCTCGGCCACCTTGGTTTTGAATTCGTCTTCCGACATGAAGTAGTACTCGCGTCCGTGCTCCTCGCCCGGGCGCGGGGCGCGGGTGGTGGCGGAGACAGAGAAGGCAAGACCCGGGTCCCAAGCCATCAGGCGGCGGGCCAGGGTGGATTTGCCTGCGCCCGAAGGCGACGAGAGGATGATCAAAAGGCCGCGGCGGTCCGCCATCAAAGCACTCCTTTTCTTATTCTATGTTCTGGACCTGCTCGCGCATCTGGTCGATCACGGTTTTCAGCTCAAGCCCCACTGCCGTCAACCCGGCATGCTGCGCCTTGGAGCACAGCGTGTTGGCCTCGCGGTTGAACTCCTGCATCAGGAAATCGAGCTTGCGCCCCATGGCACCGCCCTTGACCAGCAAATCGGCGGCGGCGGCCACATGGGCGCCAAGGCGGTCCAGTTCCTCTGTCACATCGGCCTTGACTGCGATCAGCGCCAGTTCCTGCGCCACCCGGTCGGGGTCGGCGCCCTCTGCATTGTCCATGACGCGGGCCAGGTTGGCCTTCAGCGTTTCGGCCATTTTCACCTTGCGCTCTTCAGCACGTTCTGCCGCCTGGGCGGTCAGGGCGGCCACCTGTTCCAGCTGGCCGTTAAGGATTACGGCAAGCGCGGCCCCCTCGGCCTCGCGCATCTGAACGAATTCCGCCACAAGGGTTTCCAGTTCCTTGCCAAGCACGGCAACCAGCGGCGCCGGATCATCGTCGCCCGAAGACTGTTCCAGCACGCCCTTGAACGCCAGAAGCTCTGCCGCTGAGGCAGGTTGCACCTCCACCCGGTTCTGCTTGGCAACCGACTGCGCTTCGGCCAGGGCCTTGACCACCGATTGCAGAACATTGGTGTTGACCTGCACTTGGCCGGCGCTGTCCTCGGACCGGGAGATACGCAGCGACAGGGAAACATTGCCCCGCGCCAGCGATTTACCCAGAACGGAACGGACCTGATTTTCAAGGCCTTCCAGCCAATCCGGCACCCGCAGGCGAAGGTCCAGCCCCTTGGCGTTGACAGAGCGCAGTTCCCAGCTCCAGCTGTGCGGTCCCAGGCTGCCCTGCGCCGAGGCAAAGGCCGTCATACTGCGGATCGTCATGGATAGAACCCTCGTTTCGCTGGTGATTGGTCTGCTCTACTGTCTCAAAAGTATAGGGTGCAAGCGCAATCGCATAAACTCCCCCATCCCGACGCGTTAACCATTGCTTAAAGAAGTAGTCCAAATTTGAATTAGATTGTGTCATCTTAACTTCAGGGTAACCATACCGGCCCTAAGAGTTAACACAGCCACAGGCTGCTGGAGACCAAGGGGCGTCCGGGGGTCAAGGGGATGAGAAGATGATTTTTGGCAGCCGCAGCGGAACTGACATGCAGACAAGCCAGAACAAGGTTGTATCCATGAGCCGCTTCCGCAAGGGCGGCGCGCAGTCGCCGCTGCGCCAGGCGGAGGCCTATTGGACCGCGCTTCGCCGCGGCGACGACGTGCCCAGCCGGTCGCAGATCGACCCGCGCGGCCTGGAAAACATCCTGAGCAACACGTTTATTCTGGAACGGATCGCACCAGGTATCGCGCGGTTCCGCCTGGCTGGCTCCCTGGTCAATGAAATGGCAGGGATGGAAGTGCGCGGGATGCCGGTCACGGCCTTCTTCACCACCGAAGCGCGCAAACAGCTGAGCTCCGCCATGGAGCATATGTTTGAAACGCCTGCCATCGTCGAACTGGAGCTGCAAATCGAGGCCCCGCGCCAGCGCACGCCGCGCGAAGCCCGGATGCTGCTGATGCCGCTGCGCAGCGATCTGGGGGACATCAGCCGGGTGCTGGGGGTATTGGTGGCAGAAGACGGAACCGCTGCGACGTCCCAGCGTTTCTCAATCAGCTCGATTGAAATGCGCACCGTTGGCAAGTCTTCGGACAGCGGGGAATTCAAGGCCAAGCCGCGCGCTGACGCCGCCAAGCCGCGCGCTGACGCTAAGGAGGAGCGCCCGGAGGTGAACCAGCCCAATCCTGGCTTTGCGGAAACCCAGGCCCGGTTCAAGCCTGAGCGTTCGCTTTTGGACGAAGCCAAGGCGCTGCTGGACCGCAGCCGGAGGCCGCAGCCTGCGCAGCCCGAAACCGATGCAACGAAAGATACCCAGGCTGCCGGCAAACGCACAGGCGCACCGCATCTGCGCCTGGTGGTCAGCCGCGACTGACGGGCCCTTAGGTCAAATCTTATCATTCAAGTACAAGGTCATAGCACTTGAATTGACTGCGCCCCGAGAGAGAACTCCGGGGCGCCTTTTTTCTTCGCATGTCTGAAGCGGGCCGCCGCAACCGGCGGCCCCTGCCGGGGTCAGCCGGCCTGGCGTGCGGATTGGCTGGCGCGCAGGGCGGACAGTTCTTCGGCCACCAGGAAGGCCAGTTCCAGCGACTGGCTGGCGTTCAGCCGCGGATCGCAGGCGGTGTGGTAGCGGTCGCTCAGATCCTCTTCGGTCACAGCGCGCACGCCGCCGGTGCATTCGGTCACGTCCTGGCCGGTCATCTCGAAATGCACGCCGCCGGGGATGGTGCCCTCGGCCTTGTGGACGCCGAAGAAATCGCGCACCTCGCGCAGCACGCTGTCGAAGGGGCGGGTCTTGTAGCCGGTGGAGGACTTGATGGTGTTGCCGTGCATCGGGTCGCAGACCCAGGTGACGCTGGCGCCCTCTTCCTTCACCGCCTTAACCAGACGCGGCAGATGCTCACCTGCCTTGCCGGCGCCGAAGCGGGCGATCAGGGTCAGCTTGCCCTCTTCGTTTTCCGGGTTCAGGCGCGACATCAGCACCTTGAGATCCTCAGCGGTGGTGGTCGGGCCGCACTTGAGGCCGATCGGGTTCAGCACGCCGCGGCAGAATTCAACATGGGCGCCGTCCGGCTGGCGGGTGCGGTCGCCGATCCAGATCATGTGGCCGGAACCGGCCAGCCATTTGCCGGAAGTCGAATTGAGGCGGGTCAGCGCCTCCTCATATTCCAGCAGCAGGCTTTCGTGGCTGGTATAGAATTCGACGGTGGAGAATTCATGCGTGGTGTCGGCGCTGATACCGGCCGCGTTCATGAAATCAATGGTGTCCTGAATGCGGGTTGCGATTTCGCTGTATTTCTGAACTTCCTGCTCGTCCGTAAAGCCCAGGGTCCAGGAATGCACCCGGCTCATATCGGCAAAGCCGCCGGTGGAGAAGGCGCGCAGCAGGTTCAGCGTGGCCGCGGCCTGGGTATAGGCCTGCAGCATCTTCTGCGGGTTCGGGATACGGGCTGCGGCGGTGAAATCCAGTTCGTTGATGATGTCGCCGCGGTAGCTGGGCAGTTCGACACCATCAATGGTTTCGGTCGCCGCGCTGCGCGGCTTGGCGAACTGGCCGGCCATCCGGCCCACCTTCACCACCGGCACCTTGGCGCCATAGGTCAGCACCATCGCCATCTGCAGCATCACCTTGAAGGTGTCGCGGATTGCGTCGGCGCTGAACTGGTCAAAGCTTTCAGCGCAGTCGCCGCCCTGCAGCAGGAACGCCTCGCCGCGGCCTGCCGCGCCCAGGTGCTGTTTCAGGCGGCGCGCCTCGCCGGCGAAGACCAGCGGCGGGAACTTGGAAAGCTGAGCCTCGACAGCGTTCAGCGCTGCGGCATCGGTGTAGTCCGGCATCTGCACCCGCGGCTTGTTGCGCCAGTCCGATTTTTGCCATTCGCTCATGACTTTATCTCCGCATCAGAGGTCTTTAGTATATCCTGCGTGCTCTATACAAAATCCGCTCCGCGGAGGCCAGTTTAGAAATGCGCCTACTTGACCCCGGCTTCAAGCTGTGAGCACGGTTTCCCGACCCGCCGCGCAGCAAGCTGCCGCGGCCCGATCTGTTTCTTGAAGGACGCGCGCCATGCAGACGACACGCAAGCCTGCTGATTCTGGAGCTGAAGCCGGCCAGCCGAAAAGGTTCGTTTTTGTGCTTCTCGACAAGTTCACGATGCTGTCTTACGCATCGGCTGTCGAATGCCTTCGGATCGCCAACCGTATGAATGGCGATGATACCTATTCCTGGACTCTAATCGGCGAAGGCGGCGAGACAGTAACCTGTTCGGCCGGAACAACCTTTCAGCTGGACAGCGATCTGATCGAATTGCGCCGCGACGACGTGATGATGCTGTGTTCCGGCATTGACGTGCAGGAAGCTACCACCAAGAAACTGCTGGCCTGGCTGCGCCGGGAGGCCCGCAAAGGGCTGACCGTGGGCGGTTTGTGCACGGCTTCCTATACCCTGGCCAAGGCCGGGCTGCTGGACGGCAAGCGCGCCACCATCCACTGGGAGAACGCCGACAGTTTTGCTGAGGAGTTCGACGAGGTCGACCTGACCAAATCGGTTTTTGTCATTGACGGCAACCGGGTGTCCACCGCGGGCGGGACGTCCTCGATCGACCTGATGCTGAAGCTGATTGCCAACGACCACGGCGAAGAGCTGGCCAATGCGGTGGCGGATCAGCTGATCTATTCCTCGATCCGCACCGACCAGGACACCCAGCGGCTGTCGATCCCTACCCGCATCGGTGTGCGGCACCCGAAGCTGTCGATGGTGATCCAGATGATGGAAGCCAATATCGAAGAGCCGATCAGCCCCTCGGTTCTGGCGCAGGATGTGGGCATGTCCACCCGGCAGCTGGAGCGGCTGTTCCGCCGCTACCTGAACCGCTCGCCCAAGCGCTATTATATGGAGCTGCGGCTGCAGAAGGCGCGCAACCTCTTGATGCAGACCGATATGAGCGTGATCAATGTGGCGCTGGCCTGCGGTTTTGCCTCGCCATCGCATTTCTCCAAATGCTACCGGGCGCATTACGACACCACCCCCTACCGCGAACGCGGCAGCAAGGCGGCGACGTATAAGGCTTGAGGCCCCGGTTGTCAGCGGGCGATCCGCAAGATCGCCCCTTCCCCCTCCGAGGCAAACCAGATGCTGCCATCGGGCGCCTCCTGCACATCGCGGATGCGGCCTGTCTCGCTGCTGCGCAATTGCTCGACCTCTTTGAGCGGCGCTCCGGACAGGCGGGAGATATAGTCGAACTTGAGCGAGCCGACGAAGATATCCCCGCGCCATTCGGGCCACATCCTGCCGGAGTAGATCATCATGCCGGAGGGGGCGATTGAGGGGTCCCAATACCATTCCGGCTGCTCCATCCCGGGTTTCGAGGTGCCTTCGCCGATCCGGGCGCCGGAATAGTGGCGGCCGTAGGAGATAACGGGCCAGCCGTAATTGCGCCCTTTGCGGACCCGGTTCACCTCGTCGCCGCCTCTGGCGCCATGTTCGGCAACCCATAGGCTGCCTTGCAGGTCCAATGCCATGCCTTGCGGGTTGCGGTGGCCGTAGGACCAGATTTCCGGCTGGGCATCCTCGCGGCCGGTAAAGGGATTGTCCGCCGGAACCATGCCGTCGCGGTTGATCCGCACCACCGATCCCTGATGCAGCCGCAGGTTCTGGGCGCTGGGCCGGTCGCCGCGCTCTCCTAGGGACAGGAACAAGGTGCCGTCCCGCGCCTCCACCACTCTGGAGCCAAAGTGACGCCCGCCCAATGCGCCTGGGGCGGCCTCAAACAGGATACGCAGATTGGACAGGCGGGAATTGGCAGGATTTAGGCGCCCAACAGCCAGCGCCGTTCCGGCACCGCGGCCCTGCCGTTTGGAAAAGGTCAAAAACACCTCCCGGCTGCGGGCAAAATCCCGCGGGATCATGACATCCAGCAAGCCGCCCTGCCCTTCGGCAGCCACCGGAGGCGTTCCGCTGATCCGCTGCCGCCTGCCGTCCCGGACATAGTAAAGCTGACCGTCCCGTTCAGTCACCAGGAGGCCGCCATCCGGCAAAAACCCGAAGGCCCAGGGCACATCAAAGCCCTCAGCCATGCGTGCCACCTTGAGATCGCCCAGGCTGCTGGGCAGGTTTTCTGCCCGCGCTGCCGTGAAAACCGTCAGGAACGCAAGGGCAACCGTCAAGAGCAGGGATTTTCGCGGCATTGAGGTCTTTTCCTTTCTCTGATTCCCCTGTAGAGGCTCGCCCGCGCTGCATCCGGGGATCTTATGGAGGTGCAGCTTAAACCAAGCGGCCCAAGGACAAATGTTCCGGTTCGATAAGACTTTTCTTTTTCTACCGGCTTGCCTAGGGTCCGATGTGAACATTTTTGTTCCAACAATGGGAGTTTTCAAATGAAGAAACTGCTGATGGCCACTGCGGCCGCTGCGCTGACGGCTGGCACCGCATTTGCCGGCGGCCACGCCAAGGAAGTGAAACTGGGCGTGCTGTTCGGCTTCACCGGCCCGATTGAATTGCTGGCCCCGGCCATGGGCGACGGCGCCGAGCTGGCCATGGAAGAAGTCACCAAGTCTGGCAAGCTGCTGGACAGCGCCACCGTGACCCCGGTCCGTGCCGACACCGGCTGCATCGACAACGGCCTGGCTGTGGCCAACGGCGAGAAACTGGTCGCTGAAGGCGTGAACGGCATCATCGGCGGCGACTGCTCCGGCGTGACCGGCGCCATCCTGCAGAACGTGGCGATCCCGAACGGCATGGTAATGATTTCGCCGTCCGCAACTTCGCCCGGCCTCAGCACCATGGAAGACAACGGGCTGTTCTTCCGCACCTCGCCGTCGGATGCACGCGAAGGCCAGGTGATGGCCGAGATCCTGAAAGAGCGCGGCATCAACTCGATCGCGCTGACCTATACCAACAACGACTACGGCAAGGGCCTGGCGGACGCGATCCAGTCCTCCTTTGAAGGTGTTGGCGGCGAAGTCACCATCGTGACCGCGCATGAAGACGGCAAGGGCGACTATTCCGCAGAAGTCGGCGCGCTGGCATCGGCCGGCGGCGACATCCTGGTGGTTGCAGGCTACCTGGACCAGGGCGGCCTGGGCATCATCCAGGGCGCGCTGGACTCCGGTGCGTTTGACACCTTTGGCCTGCCCGGCGGCATGATCGGCGACACCCTGCCGGCCAACGTCGGCCCGGACCTGGACGGCTCCTTCGGCCAGATCGCGGGTTCCGACAGCAAGGGCGCGGAAATCTTTGCCGAAATGGCAAAAGAGCGCGGCTTTGACGGCACCTCGGCCTATGCGTCTGAATCCTATGACGCGGCGGCGCTGTTCCTGCTGGCAATGCAGGCTGCCAACTCCACCAACCCGGCGGATTATGTCGGCAAGATCCTGGACGTGGCCAACGCCCCGGGCGAGCCGATCAACCCGGGCGAGCTGGGCAAGGCGCTGGAAATCCTCGCCGCTGGCGGCGACGTTGACTATCAGGGCGCGACCGGCGTTGAGCTGATCGGCCCGGGTGAGAGCGCTGGCTCCTACCGCGAGATCGAAGTGAAGGGCGGCAAGAACGAAACCCTGCGCTTCCGCTGATAACCATCAGAAATCTAACCGAAAAAGAGCAGCCCGGGTTCCGCCCGGGCTGTTCCAAGTTAAAAACGCCGCAAAATCGCGGCAGGGGATGAAATGACATGATCGTCGTCGAGGACTTGCATAAGCACTTCGGCGGGTTCCACGCGGTGGACGGCGCTTCGCTGGAAATCGCAAAGGGGTCCATAACCGGTTTGATCGGCCCGAACGGTGCCGGCAAAACCACTTTGTTCAATGTAATCGCGGGTGTTCTGCCGCCGACCTCCGGCCGTGTCACCATGGATGGTGAGGATATCACCGGCCTGCCCCCGCATGAGCTGTTCCATAAAGGTCTGCTGCGCACCTTCCAGATCGCGCATGAGTTCTCCTCTATGACGTGCCGGGAGAACCTGATGATGGTGCCGGGCGCGCAATCAGGCGAGACCCTGTGGAACACCTGGTTCGGCCGCAAGCGGATTGCTGATGAGGAACGCGCGCTGCGGGCCAAGGCCGATGAGGTGCTGGAGTTCCTGACCATCAGCCACATCGCGGACCTGAAGGCAGGCCAGGTGTCGGGCGGTCAGAAGAAGCTGCTGGAGCTGGGCCGGACCATGATGGTGGATGCCAAGATCGTCTTCCTGGATGAGGTGGGCGCCGGTGTGAACCGAACCCTGCTCTATACCATTGCCGATGCCATCAAGCGCCTGAATGAAGAGCGCGGCTATACTTTTGTCGTGATCGAGCACGACATGGAATTCATCGGCCGCCTTTGCGATCCGGTGATCTGTATGGCCGAGGGCAAGAAGCTGGCCGAGGGCACGCTGGACGAGATCAAGGCGAACGAGCATGTGATCGAAGCCTATCTGGGCACTGGTCTCAAGAACAAAGACAAGCTGGAAGCATGATGGGCAGAGTTGTTGGTTTTTGGGGCTCTGCCCCCGCCGCTGCGCGGCTCCCCCGGGATATTTTCAGCCAGAAGAACAAGGGAGGCCTTTGATGTCTGAACCCTTTTTGATTGGCGACACCATGACAGGCGGATACGGCAAGGGGCCGGACATCCTGCATGACTGCACCATCGCCGTGAACCCCGGCGAAATCGCCGTGATCGTGGGCCCGAACGGGGCCGGTAAATCCACCGCGATGAAGGCGGTGTTCGGGATGCTGAACGTGCGTTCCGGCGCGGTGCGGCTGGGTGGCGAGGATATCACCGCGCTGTCACCGCAGGACCGGGTGGTCAAGGGCATGGGCTTTGTGCCGCAGACCAGCAATATCTTCACCTCGATGACAGTTGAGGAAAACCTGGAGATGGGCGCCTTTATCCGCACCGATGACATCCGGGACACGATGGAGCAGGTCTATGACCTGTTTCCGATCCTGCGCGATAAACGCAACCAGCCCGCGGGCGAGCTGTCCGGCGGCCAGCGCCAGCAGGTGGCGGTGGGCCGCGCACTGATGACCAAGCCGAAGGTGCTGATGCTGGACGAGCCGACGGCTGGCGTCTCTCCCATCGTGATGGATGAGCTGTTTGATCGCATCATCGAGGTCGCCCGCACCGGGCTGCCGATCCTGATGGTGGAGCAGAACGCCAAACAAGCGCTTGAGATCGCGGACAAAGGCTATGTTCTGGTGCAGGGGCGTAATGCCTATACCGGCACCGGCAAGGAACTGCTGGCCGATCCCGAAGTGCGCAAGTCGTTCTTGGGGGGGTGAGGATGCGGGCTGAACTGTTTTATGCCTCGCGGCTTGCGCAAGCTAGGCGCGGTCTCGCTGCGACAATGTTCGCCACGGTGGCGCTGATGACAGCAAGCTCCCAGAGTTTAGCGCTCACGCTGAGTTGCAAGTTTCAAAACTGCTACTCAATTGGAGGCTGCAAAGCCAAGGAGGATGAGGTCACTGTCGAAGTGGATGTCAAGGGTGAAACGGCAATAGTCCATTCACCTGGACCGCGCCCCTTCAAGGCAACAATGCATAGCGACGAAACCACTCAAATTACCAACTTCGTTACAAGAAACGAAGGGGGTGCTGTACACATGCTAACCGTGTTTTCGAACGGCAACGCCGCATTCTCGTCACACACATCTTTAGAGGCCGATCCCAAGCCCATTTGGATTTCGGGAACTGGCTTCTGTGAGGAGCAAGATTGATGGATCTTCTCAACGCCCTTGTGGCGCTTACCAATTTTGTTGTTGTCCCCGGGCTGGCCTATGGCAGCCAACTGGCGCTCGGCGCGCTGGGGGTGACGCTGATCTACGGGATTCTGCGGTTCTCGAACTTTGCTCATGGCGACACCATGGCCTTTGGCGCGATGGTGACGATCCTGGTCACATGGCTGTTCCAGTCCATGGGAATCAGCTTTGGCGTGCTGCCGACGGCGCTGCTCGCCCTGCCCTTTGGCATTGCAGGCACAATTGCGCTGGCCCTGTTTACCGACCGGACTGTCTACAGCTTTTACCGCGCGCAGAAGGCAAAACCGGTGATCTTCGTGATGGTCTCGCTGGGTGTGATGTTCATGATGAACGGCCTTGTCCGTTTCATCATCGGCCCCGGCGACCAGCGCTTTGCTGATGGTGAACGCTTCATCATCAAGGCGCGCACCTTCAAGCAGATGACCGGCCTGAACGAAGGCCTGGCCATCAAGACCACCCAGGGCATCACCGTGATCACCGCGATCATCGTGGTGGCAGTGCTGTTCTGGTTCCTGAACAAGACCCGCACCGGCAAATCCATGCGGGCCTATTCGGACAATGAGGATCTGGCACTGCTGTCGGGCATCAACCCGGAGCGCGTGGTGATGTACACCTGGATGATCGTGGCGGCGCTGGCGACCATTGCCGGGGTTCTCTATGGCCTCGACAAATCCTTCAAACCCTTCACCTATTTCCAGCTGCTGCTGCCGATCTTTGCCTCTGCCATCGTGGGCGGCCTTGGAAATCCGATTGGCGCGATTGCCGGCGGGTTCATCATCGCCTTCTCCGAGGTGACGATCACCTATGCCTGGAAAAAGGTGCTGAATTACTCGCTGCCGGATGCCCTGGCGCCTGACGGGCTGGTTCAGCTCCTCAGCACTGACTACAAGTTCGCGGTTTCCTTTGCGATCCTGATTGTTGTCCTCCTGTTCAAGCCCACCGGCCTCTTCAAAGGGAAAGCGGTATGAGTGAGACCATGAAACATACCCTTCTTTTCGTCTTTGTCGGCGTGATGATCCTCGCAGAGGGCATGACCGACTTCCTGTTCTTCTCAGGCTCCTGGAATTCGGCGCTGGTGATCCTGAACATGGGGCTGATTTCAGCCATCATGGCCATCGGAGTGAACATCCAGTGGGGCTTTGCCGGGCTGTTCAACGTCGGCATCATGGGCTTTACCGCGCTTGGCGGGCTGGCCGTGGTGCTGACCTCGACCCCGGTGATCCCGGCGGCCTGGTCGTCGGGCGGTGTCAGCATCGTAATGGCCTTGGTCATGGGGGCACTGACGATCGTGGCCGCAGTGATGATCACCAAGAACATGCCCGCGGGCAAATTCAGAACGCTGGTGCTGCTGGCTGTCCTGGTTGCCGGCTTTTTCGTCTACCGCGCGATCTTTGATCCGGCAGTTGGCAGGGTTGAAGCGATCAACCCGGCGCTGCAGGGCAATATCGGCGGCTTGGGCCTGCCGGTGCTGCTGGCCTGGCCTGCGGGCGGGCTGCTGGCCGCGGGTGCGGCCTGGCTGATCGGCAAGACTGCACTGGGGCTGCGCTCTGACTACCTGGCGATTGCCACGCTGGGGATTGCAGAGATCATCCTGGCGGTCTTGAAGAACGAGGACTGGCTGTCGCGCGGTGTGAAAAACGTCGTCGGCCTGCCCCGTCCGCTGCCCTATGAGGTCGATCTGCAAAACGATCCCGCCTTTGTGGAAAGCGCTGCGGGCTTTGGCCTGGATCCGGTTCTGGCCTCCACTATCTATGTCAAGGCGGGCTATGCGCTGTTGTTTACTGCGGTTCTGCTGGCCTTCCTGTGGATGGCGCAGATGGCCCTCAAAAGCCCCTGGGGCCGGATGATGCGTGCGATCCGCGACAACGAGACCGCGGCAGAGGCGATGGGCAAGGATGTGACCCGCCGCCACCTGCAAATCTTTGTGCTGGGCTCTGCCATCTGCGGCATTGCCGGTGCGATGATGACCACGCTCGACAGCCAGCTGACGCCGGGCACCTACAACCCGCTGCGCTTTACCTTCCTCATTTGGGTGATGGTGATTGTTGGCGGTTCCGGCAACAACTTTGGCGCTGTGCTGGGCGGCATGCTGATCTGGTTCTTCTGGATCAAGGTGGAGCCGATGGGCATTCTGCTGATGGAGGCAGTCACCTCCGGCATGGCAGAAGGCAGCGCTCTGAAGGCGCATCTCTTGGAAAGCGCCTCGCATATGCGGCTGTTCACCATGGGGCTGATATTGCTTCTGGTGCTCAGGTTCAGCCCGCGCGGCCTGATCCCTGAAAAGTAACCTAAGACGCCGCCCCTGACCGGGCGGCGTTTTTGCTTCTTTCTGGTGGAAAATACTCCCGCCGGAGGCACGGGGCTGGCTGCTGCCAGCCCCGTTTTGGATTTAGCGCCCCTTGAACAGGCTGCCGAGGATACCGCGCACGATGCGGCGGCCGGTGGTGCCTTTCAGCTCCTTGATCACCGCTTCGGACATGGCAGAGGCGAACGTGTCCTTTTTGCGGTAGGTCCTGGAGGACGACCGGCTGACCCGCGAGCCGGAGAAACGCCGCGCCGCATTGAATTCCCGCGCCATCGGCTGCGGTGCGTCCTCTGCCGCAGCCTCGGATGCCTCCGCCTGCTGCGCTGCAGTCTGCGTGCGTTGCGCCAGAATCTCATAGGCTGAGCGCCTGTCCACGGGTGTGTCGTATTTTCCCGCCATGTCAGAAGATTTCAGAATGGCCGCGCGGTCCTGCGCGGTGAGCGGCCCAAGCTGGGAACTGGGCGGACGGATCAATGTCCGCTCCACAATGCCCGGCACCCCCTTCTTCTGCAAAATCGAGGTCACGGCTTCGCCAACCCCAACCTCGCGGATGGCATCCCCAGTCGAGAACCGCGGGTTTTCGCGGTAGGTCTCGGCGGCCAGTTTCAGGTTTTTGCGGTCCTTGGCGGTAAAGGCCCGCAGCGCGTGCTGAATGCGGTTGCCCAGCTGGCCAAGGATATCCTCAGGCACATCAGCAGGGTTCTGGGTAATAAAATAGATACCCAACCCCTTGGAGCGGATCAGACGGGCGACTTGCTCCACTTTGCCGATCAGGGCTTTGGGTGCGTCCTCAAATAAAAGATGGGCTTCGTCGAAGAAGAAGACCAATCTAGGTTTGTCTGGATCGCCGACTTCCGGAAGTTCCTCGAACAGCTCGCTGAGGAGCCACAAAAGGAAGGTGGAGTAAAGCCCCGGCGCGGCCATTAGTTTGTCCGCTGCCAGGATATTGACCATCCCCCTGCCTTGGGCGTCGCAGCGCATCAGGTCGCTCAGCGCCAGCGCCGGTTCGCCGAACAGGCCGGCACCGCCCTGGTTTTCCAGCACCAGCAAACGGCGCTGAATGGCTCCGATGGACGCAGGCGACACATTGCCATACCGCAAGGACAGCTGACTGCGGTTCTCGCCGATCCAAACCAGCAGCGCCTGCAGGTCCTTGAGGTCCAACAGCGGCAGGCCTTCCTCATCCGCGAGCCGGAACGCGATATTCAGAATGCCTTCCTGCGCTTCACTCAGCTCCAGCAGCCGCGACAGCAAGAGCGGGCCCATTTCGGCCACCGTGGTTCGCACAGGATGCCCCTGCTGTCCGTAAAGGTCCCAGAATGTGACCGGACAGGAATGATAGCGGTAGTCCGTGAATCCGATTTTCCGCGCCCGTGCCGTGAAGGCCTCATGCAGCTTGTGGCTTTCGCTGCCAGGTTTTGCCAGGCCGGAAAGGTCCCCTTTGACGTCGGCCAAAATCACCGGGACGCCCGCGTTGGAAAACCCTTCCGCCAGGATCTGCAGCGTGACCGTCTTGCCTGTGCCCGTGGCCCCGGCAATCAGCCCGTGCCGGTTTGCATATTTCAAATCCAGTGCTTGCGGCGCGCCGTAGCCTTCGCCGCCGCCGCCCAAAAAAATGCTGTCTGCCATATCCGCCCCTGCCTTTATTTCCTGTGGATAACAATACAACGTTAACTTTTGCGTGCGATAGTCAAACTTGCCCGCCCCTGCAAATGCGGTTGCCGTGGCGGACATTTCCTCCCTGTCAGACTGGCCGTGCCTTGTGCACGGCCTTCTTTTTGCCGCAGCCGCCCGAAGAACGGGCGTTCTGCCCCGGCCCCTGCCCTGAACCACGCCAATTTTCCTTAAAATCCCGCCTCATTGCATTTTTTTGAACTTGCATGTTGACCGATGGCCAACCCTTTCGTAACGTCCTACGCAATAACTAAGTCGGCCAGTCCGACGGGGAGACGCAAACACGAAAAAGGGAACCATCGGGTTCCCTTTTTTGGTTTTATTCCAGCAACTTCAGGGATTGAACCCTTTTGCGCGGAATTCCCCGCCAATCATTTGTTATTGACCTGACAGTGACCCAGCGCCGTGGTACACGCCATAACAGCGTCTTTAGATAAATGAGGCATTCATGTTGAAGTCCCTGACCCCGATCACGCTTGCCGCTGTGCTGGCCATGACCGCGCCCCTGGCTGCGCAGGAAACCGCAGCAGAAGAGGCCGCCGGGGAAGAAACCTCAGAGCAGGCAGGCTCCACCGCGGATCAGCTGCTGGACCTTGGCGAACCGGTTGCTGACGGCCCGCAGCTGGGCGAGCGGTATTCCAAGGAAACCCATGGCGACTGGGATCTGGCCTGCATCCGCACCGAAGGCGGCACCGACCCCTGTTCGCTGCTGCAGGTCTTGTCCGGCCCGCAGGGCAATCCGATCGCCGAAGTCTCGCTGTTCCGCATTGACCAGCAGGGCGGCCAGGCTGTTGCCGGCGCCACTGTGATTGTGCCGCTGGAAACGCTGCTGCCTGCAGCGCTGACCATCTCCATTGATGGCGCGCCGGCCAAACGGTACAACTATTCCTTCTGCAACCAGCTGGGCTGCGTGGCGCAGATCGGCCTGACCCAAGGCGACATTGATGCCTTCAAAAAGGGCAACGAAGCGGTTCTGTCGCTGCGCCCGGCTCCGGCTCCGGATCAGGTTGTGCAGATGAAACTGTCTCTCAGCGGTTTCACCGCAGGCTATGACGTGGTGGACGTCGTCAAACAGTAACCGCAGGCTGAAGTCTGTAGATAAAACGCCGCGGCCGTTTAGCGCCGCGGCGTTTTTCTTTCCAGTGTCAGACTTTGCGCAGCGCAAGCACGGCGTTCAGCCCGCCGAAGGCGAAGGCGTTGGACAGCGCGACATCAACCCGGGCTTCCCGGGCTTCGTTCGGCACCACGTCCAGCGCGCATTCCGGGTCCGGTTCCTGATAGCCGATTGTCGGGGCGATCACGCCGTCGCGCAGCGCCATGATGCAGGCCAGCAGCTCCACCGCCCCGGTGCCGCCGATCAGATGGCCGTGCATCGATTTGGTGGAGGAGATCATCAGGCTGTCGGCATGCGGCCCGAAGACATCCGCCACCGCGGCGCATTCGGTTTTGTCATTTGCGGCCGTACCGGTGCCATGGGCATTGATATAGCCTACTTCAGAGCCGTCTATGCGCGCATCCCGCAGCGCACCGGAGATGGCCCGCGCCGCGCCTTGCTTGCTGGGCATCACGATATCTGCCGCATCGGAGGACATGGCAAATCCGATCACTTCACAGAGGATCTCTGCGCCGCGGGCCCTGGCGTGCTCGTATTCCTCGAATACGAAAACGCCGGCCCCTTCGCCCTGCACCATCCCGTTGCGATTGGCGCTGAAGGGGCGGCAGGCATCCTTGGACATGACCCTCAGGCCTTCCCAGGCCTTCACGCCGCCAAAGCACAGCATGGACTCTGAGCCGCCGGTGATCATCACCGGGCTCATGCCGGAACGCACCATCTGGAACGCCTGTGCCATGGCGTGGTTCGAAGAGGCGCAGGCCGTCGAGACGGTAAAGCTTGGCCCCTTGAGGTTGAACTGCATAGAGACATGGCCGGCAGCTGCATTGTTCATCAGCTTGGGAACCACAAAGGGGTGCACCCGGTTTTTACCGTCCTCATAGACGCTGCGGTAGTTCTCATCCAGCGTCTGCATACCGCCGCCGGAGTTGCCCAGCACAACGCCGGCCTTGGCCGACAGCTCACCATGGAATTCCAGTCCGGACTGATCTATCGCCTCCTTGGCGGCGGTCAGGGTGAACTGGGTGAAGCGGTCGTAGAGGCTCATTTGCTGGCGGTTGAACCGGCCTTCGGCCTCGAAGCCGCGGACCTGGCCGCCAATGCGGATCGCCAGCCGTTCCACATCGCGGAACTCCAGCTCCACGATCCCGCAACGCCCTTCGCGCATGGCCTCCAGCGTCGCAGGCACCGAATGGCCCAGAGCGTTGATGGTTCCCGCCCCGGTGATCACGACTCGTTTCATTGCAGATTACGCTTTTTCCGAAACCAGCTTGCTGATGCCGTCCACGATTGCAGCAACATTGGCGATGCTGAAATCGCTCTTTTCCGGTTCGTTGGCATTGAAAGGGACCGAGATGTCGAACTCTTCCTCAATGGCAAAGATGCTCTCGACCAGCCCCAGGCTGTCGATCCCAAGGTCTTCCAGCGTGCTGTCGAGGGTCACATCCGACGGTTCCAGAACCGCCTGTTCGGCAATGATTGCGATGACCTTGTCCTGAATGCTCATGTAGCGATCCCCGATCGTTTAGGCTGAGGCAGATGTAGTAACTCGTCGGTTACTTGAAAACAGCCTTTTTTAACAATTCGATGTCACGCATCAACCGCGGCAGGCGGCGCTGCGCCTTATACATCTCGGTGTGGGTTTCCATCTTGACGCCCGGGTATCCCATGATGACGCGGCCTGCAGGCACGTTGGACAAAATCTTGGTGCCGCCGCCAGCAATCACCCCGTCACCGATAAAGATGTTGTCCACCACGCCGCACTGGCCGCCCAGAACCACATTGTTTCCGATATCCACAGAACCGGAGACGCCGGTCTGACCGCACAGCAGGCAATCGTTTCCGACGCGGGTGTTGTGGCCGACATGAACCAGGTTGTCGAGCTTGGTCCCGTTGCCGATCACCGTATTGCGGATTGTGCCGTTATCAATGGTGCAATTGGAGCCGATCTCAACATCATCGCTGATGGTAACGGCGCCCAAGGAGTGGATCCGGACCCAGGATTGCGCCTGCGCGCCGCCCTGATCCCCCATGGTTTTGCGGGCGTTTTCGGCACCGGAAACTTCTGGGGTCACATAGGAAAATCCATCGCCGCCGACACGTGCGCCGGGCTGTGCCCGGAACCGGTTTCCGATAACGGCCCTGGCACCGATTGAAACCATTTCCCGCAGTAATGCGCCTTCACCGATTTCAGCATCCGCGCCGATATAGCAATGCGGGCCGATCACCGAGCCCGCACCGATTTTTGCGCCTGCCGCAATTACCGTCAGCGGCCCCACTGAGACGCCTTCGCCCAGAACAGCCGCCGGATCGACAACAGCGGAAGGGTGAATGCCCTGGGAATACCCTTGCCCCTTGTCCAGCATCGCGGTTACGCCGGACATGGTCATGCGCGGGCGCGGCGCAAAAATGGCTGCTTTCAATCCAAAGGACTGCCAGTCCGCCCCTTCCCACAGGATGGCGGCCTGCGCCAGGCCGGACTGCAACCCGTCAGCGTACTTGGGCGCCATAGCCATAGCGATCTGGCTGGCGTCAGCATCCTGCGGCTCGGCCGCGCCCGCGATCTGCAGGTCCAGGTCGCCCTGGGCTTCTGCACCCAGGGACTCGGCGATCTGGCGGATTGTGAACATGGCAGGCCCTTTCAGAATTATCCTGTATGGGCCTGATATTTACCCCTGAACGCTGGGCAGCACCACCCCTGCCCGTTCCAGCGCAGCCCAGACCTTGGCGTCGCGGCCATAGACATCGCGGCGGAACTCCGCGCGGCCTTTGCCCGAGACAACCGCGGTCCGGTAGATGATATGCACCGGCACCTTCTGCTCCAGCTCAACCTTGGTCTCCTTGCCGGAGTTCAAGATTCGGTGGAAGAAATCCTTGGGGTTCTCGGTCTGTTTGGCCAGCAGCGCATAGGCAAACTCAAACGGTTGCGCCAGGCGGATGCAGCCATGCGAGAAAGCGCGCACCTCGCGGGCAAACAGGCTCTTTTGAGGGGTGTCGTGCAGGTAGATGTTGTATTTGTTCGGGAACATGAACTTGACCAGTCCCAGCGCGTTGCGGCTGCTGGGGGGCTGGCGCATGGAATAGGGGAAGTTGCGCGCAGTATATTGCGAAAAGTCGGCAGAACTGCGGTTTACCACCCGGCCGCGCCGGTCGGTGATCTGGATATGGCCGACCGCATTCGGGTTATTGCGCAGCTTGGGCAGGTATTCCTTGGTGATGATCGAGCGCGGCACGTACCAGCTCGGGTTGATCACCATATGCTCCATCTCGTCAGAAAATTCCGGGCTGCGGCGGTCGTGGGTGTTCTTGCCGATCACCGAGCGGGTCTCAAACGTCACATCGCCGTTGTCGACGATTTTGGCGGTGAAATCGGTCTGGTTGACCAGAACATGGCGTTCGCCCCGGTCCGGGGTCAGCCAGCGCTCCCGCTCCATCGCGATGATGATGGATTTGAGCCGCTCGCTCACTGGCTTGTTGATTTCTGCAATCGTGCCGGCACCGGCAACGCCATCAGTTTCCAGCCCATGGTCCGATTGGAAATTCTGAACCGCCGTTTCCATGGCAGCGTCATAGCTGCCAGAGGCGCTGCGCTGGAGATAACCCATCGCCATCAGACGGTTCCGCAGCGCAACCACCGCTGCCCCCTGGTCACCCGGTTCCAGCTTTTTGGCCGTTACAACCGGGCCCCAGCCGCCGCCGGCCAGGATTTTCTCAAGCCGCAGCTTTTCCCGCATCAGGCCGCGGTACTGGGCCGAGGCCGGCACGAGGCTGCGCATATATGCATGGGGCTGCGCGTCCCGGATCCCAGCCAGGAAAGCGGAGCCATCGACGGTGTGTTTCTTGCGCACCATGCCATCGTCGATCCGCGACGGCACCAGCAAACCGGTCTGCAAGTCGGTGGCGTAATCAACCATCGCCTGGCTGAGCGCGGCCTCGACCGTGCCAACGTCGCGGGTAGTGCGTGCATTGCGCATCTGCTGCATAAGCGCGCCGACCTGGGCAGAGCGGTCCGGCAGGCCGTGGGCCTGAGTCTCGCTCAGCGCCGCGAGCAGCGCGCTGCGGCGTTGCCGTGCCGCCTCATCACTGCCGGTCCAGATCGCCTCATAGCCGGTTTCCCGGTAAAACCGGGCCACCGCATCGCTGGTGGAGGCTGCCTCAGCCACGGCCTGGCGGAAAGCTGCCGATACTTCGGCCTGGGCGGAACCGGCACCTGCCCCGGCGGTCAGGCTGCTCAATGCCAAGGCAAACAGGCCTGCTTTTAGTCCTGGCAAAAAAGGAGCTGCAGAAGCGCGCGTCATAATATCCGGTCCTCGAGACGATTTTTTCAATTTTGGCAGTGCCTACCTGAAATTCTGGTAAATGCCAGCCTTCGTTGTCCATTCACAATCGCGAAAAGTTAACTTTGATGCACTGTTGCCGCGTCTATGAAACCCGGTTGCAACAGTCGCGGGGAAAAGCACCGTCCGCCTCCCCTTTTGCGCAAGAAATTGCCGAAAAACGCCCCTAACGTTACAGAGCGGCAAAGAAATGTTGGAACCTGATTCAGGCTATGCCATACAAGCCGCACGTCAACTAGGACAGTTGGCGAGCCCGTAACATCGGGCGCTCAGGCAGGACTAAAAGCGTACGGGACGGCGCAGTGACAATGGCAAAAACCGCGGGCACGGGGATCTCCCGGCGTTCTATTTTGGGTGTATTTGCTGCAACCGCAGTGGCAGCGGCCCCGACTTTCTCCAATGCAGCAGGTTTCTTGCGCGGGGGCGGTGATATCCGCCGGATCCGCATGTATTCCGGCCGCACCGGCGAGCGTCTGGATATGGTGTATTGGATCGACGGCGACTACATCAAGGACGCGGTCAAGGAAATCAACCACTTCATGCGGGACTGGCGGACCGATCAGGTCAAGGACATGGACCTGCGCACCATCGACATCATGGCTGCCTCGCACAATCTGCTGGACGTGAACGAACCCTATATGCTGCTGTCCGGCTACCGCAGCCCCAAAACCAACGCCATGCTGCGCAGCCGCTCGCGCGGGGTTGCCAAGAACTCGCTCCACATGCGCGGCCAGGCGGCGGATCTGCGTCTTGCGTCACGCTCAGTCTCGCAGATGGCCAAGGCAGCCGAAGCCTGCCGTGCTGGCGGTGTCGGCAAATATCACCGGTCGAATTTCGTCCATATGGACTGCGGTGTTGTCCGCACCTGGCGAGGATAAACCTGCCAGCCATTGCAAGAATGCAAGCCTGCACGTCCCGGTGCAGGCTTTTTTGTTCTGAGACAGCTTCTGCCCGTTCAATCGCGCATGCGGGCATGAAATTGGAAACAGCCGGTTTTTTCCCGTTGCAGCGGTGGCAAACCACGGTTATACCCCGCTGTAACAACGCACCTGTAGCTCAGCTGGATAGAGCGCTGCCCTCCGAAGGCAGAGGCCAGAGGTTCGAATCCTCTCAGGTGCGCCAATTCTCTTATGTTTCAGCCCCTTACTGCATCAGGCAGCTGCTGTCTGATGACGTCCGCAAGGGCGTTCAGCAGGGCCATCTGGCGCGGCGTTTTGCCCAGGCTTGGCGGCCAGGTCAGCCAGTAGCCGTCAATGTTCACAAGCTCAGCAGCCGGCAGGCAGATCAATTGCCTGGATTGCAGCAGATTGGCGGCCAGGGCCTGAGATCCTAGAACGGCGCCCATTCCCAGCCGGGCCGCCCGCAGGGCATGGGCCATGGAATCCACCGAAACCGGCCCGGTCTCTGGCGGAGCCTCTCCCGTGACCCGCGCCCATTCGGCCCAGCCCGGGCGTTCGCCACGCAGTTCGATAGCTGGCAGGTTGCGCCAGTCAGCAGCAGTTTCGGGGGCGGCCATGGGCTGAAGCACCTCATTGGCCAGAAGAATGCCCTCCCGTCCTTGCCAGCCGCCGCGCCCGTAGCGGATGTGCAATGCTCCGTCCGCAGCCTCAAAATCCAGCCGCTTTGGCACGGTTTCCGTGACCAGCCTCAACTCGGGGTGAGCCTCGGAAAATGCTGCAAGCTGCGGCAGCAGCAGCATTTCCAGGTGCGAAGGCTGGGCCGCAATCCGCAGTTCCCGGACGCTGTGGCCGAACAGGTTCTCAGTGCCCTGCTCCAATGCCCGCAAGGAATCGTGAACCAGCGGCAGATAGCTTTCCCCCTCCACTGTCAGCGACACGCCACGCGCAGACCGGATGAACAATTGCCGGCCAAGCCAGGATTCAAGATTGCGAATCCGCTGGCTGACCGCGGCCTGTGTGGCGCCGAATTCCTCTGCGGCCGCGGTAAAGCTGCCATGCCGACCCGCGGCTTCGAAGACCTTGAGCCAATCGAGCGGCGGCAGGCCTTTCCGCGTGATTTTCCTGGACATTAGAAAACCTAACTCTCTTACCCCGATTTCCGTCGTTCTCTTGATGGCTCAGCCGCGATAGCAAGGCAAGCAAGAACCAGGCCAACCGGAGAGACCCCTATGCCCCGTTCCGTATCCGCCGACGCATCCGGCAGCTTTCTGACCCTGACATTCGAAGACGGCAGCGACAGCCGCTTTCACGCGATCTGGCTGCGTGACAACGCGCTGGACCCTGAGACCCGCTCGCCCGGTAACGGCCAGCGTCTGATTACCATCGGTGACATTCCGGCAGACACCAGGATCAGCACCGCACTGGTGGAAAACGGCGCGCTGACCGTTACCTTTGCGCCGGAAGGCAAGACCGTCACCTTCCCGGGAGACTGGTTGAAGGCACACGCCTATGACGTTGATCAGGCGTCTGAATTCGGCCGCATGGCGCCGGGTATCGAGACCTGGAACAGCAGCCAGCCCGCCCCCGCCTTTGACTGGAACGACGTTAAATCCGACCCGAAGGTCAAACGTGACTGGCTGGACGCGATTGCCCGCCTCGGCTTTGCCAAACTGGTGAACGGCCCGGTGACAGAAGGCGCGCTGATTGAGAACGCCGAAATGTTCGGCTTTGTCCGCGAAACCAACTACGGCAAGTATTTTGAGGTCCGCACCGAGGTGAACCCGACCAACCTCGCCTATACCGGCCTGGGGCTGCAGGCGCATACCGACAACCCCTATCGCGACCCGGTACCGTCGCTGCAGATCCTCTATTGCCTGGAAAACTCGGCAGAAGGCGGCGAGAGCATCGTGGTCGACGGCTTTCGCGCGGCTGAGCGCCTGAAGGCGGAAAACCCCGAAGGGTTTGCCCTGCTGGCAGGCTACCCGGCGCGGTTCGAATACAAGGGCTCCGACGGCGTGCACCTGAAATCGCGCCGCCCGATGATCGAGCTGTCGCCGGATGGTGAGATGGTCGGCATGCGCTTCAACAACCGCTCCTCGGCGCCTTTTGTCGACATTCCGTTCGACAAGATGGAGGCCTATTACGCGGCCTACCGCCGCCTGGGTGAGTTCATCGACGATCCGGACATGGGCGTCTCCTTTAAGCTGGAGCCGGGCGAAAGCTTTATCGTCGACAACACCCGTGTGATGCACGCGCGCCTTGGGTATTCCGGGTCCGGTTCGCGCTGGCTGCAGGGCTGCTACGCCGACAAGGACGGGCTGCTTTCGACCCTGAACGTGCTGAACGACCAACTGGAGGGCTGAGCCATGAGCAAGCCGGATTTCAGCAAGCTGACCCAAGAAAACATTGTCGCCTTCATCGGCGACATCTTCGACCGCCGCGGTGATGAGGAATACCTGGGCGAGCCGGTCACCATGACCGAACACATGCTGCAGGGCGCCACCATTGCCGAGCAGAACAAGCAGCCGGAAGAGATCATCGTGGGGGCGCTTCTGCACGATATCGGCCATTTCACCAGCGAGTTCGGCACTTTCAGCATGGATGACACCGAGGACCGGTTTCATGAGGAGGCCGGCGCCGAGGTTCTGGAACAGTTCTTCCCCTCGGTTATCACCGATTGCGTGCGCTACCACGTGGCGGCGAAACGCTATCTCTGCGCCACCAAACCGGAATATTTCAACCGTTTGTCAGAGGCTTCCATCCATTCGTTGAACCTGCAAGGCGGACCGATGAACGCCGAAGAAGTGGCTGAGATGGAGAAGAACCCGAACCTCAAGCAGATCATCGCGGTGCGCTATCTGGATGAGGCCGGAAAGCGGGCGGATATGGAAACGCCGGACTATTGGCATTTTGCACCGATGGTGCAACGCATGGTCGACAAGCATATGGCTGCGGGGGATTCCGCAAAGTGAGCGCGCCCGAGTATATCTTTGAAGCCAGCAGCAAACCTTCGCTGCCCTGGCACGAGGTGCCGCTGATCCGGGCCACCGAGGAAAGCGTCAAGGGCTACGGCTGCCTGGTGGATGATCCGGAGAACTTCGAGATCGAGATCGTGCAATGGCCCGCGCAAGGCTGGCGCCCGATCGACGATGGCACCGGGGACGAGGCAGGCTGGGTCGAGGGCACCTTCCGCGGCGACTGGCGCGGAGATGTTCTGTATGGCGAGAACGAAGCGGTCAACGGCAACTATGTGCTGGGCTGGTCCACCGACCCGCAGAATGCGCAGGTGGAGGCGCAGAGTGCACCGCGGGATCAGGTGCTGCTGTGGCACATGAACTACCACCCCGACGGCGGCCAGCTGTTCTATCCGCTGGACAACAAACCCTTCATCATTCCCGCGGCGCTGCCCGGGGATGATCTGAAACCGGAGAAGGTTGTGGCCTTCTGGTGCGATGGCTCCAAGGGGCTCTATATCCATCCGAACATCTGGCACGAAGGCATCTTTCCGGTGGAGGACAGCCAGCGGTTCCTGGACCGCCAGGGCAAAGTGCACGCGCGGGTCAGCTGCGATGTGGGGCAGGAGTTCGGAGTTTACCTGTCCTGCCCGATGCGGGCGGACAAGATCCAGGGCTAACGCACTGTACAAAAACAAAAAACGGCGCCCTCGAGGCGCCGTTTTCCTTTTGGCTGCTGTCCAGGATCAGGCGAACAATTCGTGCGCCAGTTCCAGCGCATCAATCAGCGTGTCGACTTCATCCTTGGTGTTGTAGAGGCCAAAGGACGCGCGGCAGGTGGCGGAGACCCCCAAATGGTCCATCAGCGGCCCGGCACAGTGATGCCCAGCCCGCACCGCCACGCCTTTTTTGTCAAGGATCGTCGAGATGTCATGCGCATGTGCGGCACCTTCCATGGTAAAGCTGAAAATCGCTGCTTTGCCAGGCGCTTGCCCCTGAACATTGATCCAGTTCAGGCCGGTCAGCCGCTCCAGTGCATAGTCGCGCAGGCCGCCTTCGTGCTTGGCGATGTTGTCCATGCCAAGATCCATCATGTATTCCAGCGCGACACCCAGACCGATGGTCTGCACGATGCCCGGCGTGCCGGCCTCGAATTTCATCGGCGGATCGTTGTAGATGATCCCCTCCTTGGAGACCTCCTTAATCATGTCGCCGCCACCGATGAAGGGGCGCATCTCGGCCATCCGCTCGGGCTTGATGTAGATCGCGCCAGAGCCAGAGGGGCCATAGAGCTTGTGGCCGGTGATCGCGTAGAAGTCGCAGCCGATGTCCTGAACGTCGACCGGCATATGCACGGCACCCTGCGAGCCGTCGACCATCACCGGCACGCCCTTGGCATGGGCGCCTTGGGTGATTGCCTTGACGTCCACCACGGTGCCCAGCACGTTGGAGCACTGGGTGACGGCCACCAGCTTGGTCTTGGGCCCAATCGCGTCGATCACCTTCTGCGGATCCAGGCTGCCGTCATCGGCCACATCGACCCATTTCAGTACCACGCCCTGGCGTTCGCGCAGGAAGTGCCAGGGCACGATGTTGGCGTGGTGCTCCATCACCGACAGGACAATCTCGTCGCCTGCTTCAAATCGTGGCATCGCCCAGCCATAGGCAACCAGATTGATGCCCTCGGTGGTGCCGGAGTTCAGCACGATGGTGTTTTCATCCCCGGCATTCAAGAAGCGCGCAATAATGCCGCGCACCGCCTCATACTTCTCCGTTGCGAGATTGGAAAGAAAGTGCAAGCCGCGGTGAACGTTGGAATATTCCTCAGCATACGCCTTGGTCACCGCATCAATCACCACCTGCGGTTTCTGGGCCGAGGCGCCGTTGTCGAGATAGGTCAGCGGCTTGCCGTTCACCTCCCGCGACAGGATCGGAAAGTCAGCGCGGATTTTGTCCAGGTCATACATTTTCGGGAAGTCCCAGATTGGCTGGGCCGATCAGACCCACGATAAAGAGAAGGGCGAACACCAGGATCATACTGGCCATTAAGACCACGCCAAGCGACCGCCATACGGAACCGAACCTGTGCGCCGCGTTGACAAAGTGCAAGAGGATAAAGAACACTAGGATGTTCGCTGCAATGTTGAGCAGGCCAGCCAGAGACGGCAGGATCAGAAACATCCCAACAATGGCGCCGTTCAACCCGGCTTGCAGCAATTGCAGCCAGGTGACAAGCGCAAGCAGCGATGCCAGGCTGCCTTGGCCGCCCAGCCAGCGGCCCGTTGTGGCCAGCATGGCGATGAACCCGATCTGCAATACCAGCACCACTGCAAAATAGGCGCCGGGCGAGAACCGCGGCAGCAGCACCTCTGGCGGCAGCGGAAACAGCACCTGCTGCAAAGTGTAGACGCAAGTGTTCAGCACCACAGACAGCAGGAAGGCAGTCCACAGCGCTTCGCGCGGCCAGTCGCGCGCCAGGATCTGCATCGCGGCATCGCGCGGCGATTTCACCGTAAGAAGGGCAAAGGCAGCCAATGCGTTCATGGTTTTGCCCAATATCCTTGGATCATGCCGGACAGCCAGAACCAAAAGAAAACGGCGCACCAAAGTGCCCCCACCAGGTTCAATGCCGCGCCGGGGCCAATGAAACCAGCGACCAGGCCATTCAGCAGCATCAGCGGGCTGGCGGCCAGGAACGCCCAGAACAGGGCCAGCCGCGCCCGGTAGGCATCGCCCTGCCCGCCAACGGCCCGGGCGATCCAATGCGACACCAGGGCCAGCACATACAGCAAAAGCGGCGCGATGAAGACCAGCGCCAGCAGCGATCCGCCCAGCAGCATGTTCAGCTCCTGGCCGGTCAGATGCGCCTCGCGCGCCAATTTCGGCATCTGCGCGACAAAGGTCAGCACACAACCGCTGAGCAGAAACACCAGCAGCCTGTCTTCGCGGGCACCCATGCTCAGAAGCCGCGCAAACACCTTGCGCGGCCCCTTGTAGGTTGCCGGGATATCCGTGGTAACGGACATCAGCGGCGCCGGGCCAGCCAGCCTTCGAGGCGGGAGACGATATCAGCGGCGATCTCCGCGTCCTCGATCTCATCCACCGCTTCGGCCAGGAAGGCCAGCGTCATCAGGTCGGTTGCCTCTGCGTGCGGGACACCGCGGGAGCGCAGGTAGAACAGGCCTTCCTCGTCGATCGCGCCGGAAGTGGAGCCATGCGAGCAAGCCACGTCGTCGGCGTAGATTTCCAGCTCAGGCTTGGCCAGGAACTGGCTGTCCTCATCCAGCAGCAGCGACTGGGAAATCTGATATCCGTCAGTCTTTTGCGCGCCTTCCTTCACCAGGATTTTGCCCTGAAACACACCAGTGGCCCCGTTGCGCAGCACCTTCTTGAACACCTGGCGGCTTTCGCAGTTCACCGCATCATGGGTGATGAACACGGTGTCGTCGTGGTGGAAGTCGCCATCCCCCACGCAGGCGCCTGCGATATGGGCCACAGCGTCGTCGCCGGTCAGTTCAATCACCGCCTCGTTGCGGGTCAGCACGCCGTTCACGGTCAAGGTGAAGGACTTGAACACCGACTCGGTGCCCAGGCGGGCAAACAGATGGGTGGCGGCGCGGCGCTCGTGGTCGCGGCCCTGGGCACGCACCAGATGCAGCTTGCCGCCGTCTGCAACGTCGATTTCCATGCATTTGTTAAAACGGGACGCAGCCGGGCCGTTTTCCAGAATGGTTGCCTCGGCGCCGGTTTCGACACGGATCACGTGGTGCAGGATCGCGTCGGAGTTTTCATCCGAATGCACATAGGTGAAGTTGATCGGCTTGGCGACCTTGCCAGTCACCCGGATCGCCACGCCATCACTAGCAAAGGCGGTGTTCAGCGCTGCCAGCGGACGTTCCACCGGGGTTTGCCCCCGCGCTTCAAGAACCCCGTACAAGTCCTTGGCCCAATGAATATCCTTGCAGCAGATATCCTCAATCCGGTCGATGGTCACACCTTCCAGAGTCAGATCGTCCGACGCCTCGGCATCAAACACGCCATCGACGAATACGATGTTCAAACGCTCGAATGCGTTGAACATCGGTGCTTCATCCGCTGCAAAAACCGCGGCCTTGGGGGCCTCAGCCTGCACCAGTGTGTCGGGGCGGGTGTATTTCCAGTATTCGTCGCGGCGCGACGGCAGGCCCATTGTCTGGACCCGCGACAGCGCGGCCTGACGGGCCGCCTTGAGGCAGCCGCCCTCGGGCAGCGCAAGGCCGGACAACCGCGCCTCGGTTGCGGTCAATTTCGCTTCGGGCAGGGCCATTTACGCCTCCTCTGCCAGGATGCCGGCGTAACCGTTGTTCTCAACTTCCAGCGCCAGCTCGGGGCCGCCGGTCTTGACGATGCGGCCGTTTGCCAGGATGTGCACCACGTCCGGTTTGATGTGGTCCAGCAGGCGCTGGTAGTGGGTGATCACCAGGAAACCGCGGCCTTCGTCGCGCAGGGCGTTTACGCCATCGGCCACCAGCTTCATCGCGTCCACATCGAGGCCGGAGTTGGTTTCGTCCAGGATGCACAGCTTCGGCTCCAGCATCGCCATCTGCAGGATCTCGTTGCGCTTCTTCTCACCGCCGGAAAAGCCGACGTTGACCGGGCGTTTCAGCATGTCGGCGTCGATCTTCAGCGTCTTGGCCTTGGCGCGCACTTCCTTCAGGAAGTCAGACGCCGACAGCTCTTCCTCGCCGCGGGCCTTGCGCTGCGCGTTCACCGCGGTGCGCAGGAAGGTCATGTTGCCGACGCCGGGGATTTCCACCGGGTACTGGAACGCCAGGAACATGCCCGCCGCAGCGCGCTCTTCCGGCTCCATCTCCAGAATGTCTTCGCCTTCCAGCTCCGCCGAGCCTTCGGTCACTTCATAACCGTCGCGGCCCGACAGCACATAAGACAGGGTGGATTTGCCCGAACCGTTCGGCCCCATGATGGCATGCACCTTGCCGGCTTCGACCTTCAGATCGACGCCTTTCAGGATCTGCTTTTCCTCGTCTTCCAGTTTGACGTGCAGGTTCTTGATTTCGAGCATTTTTTCCTCGTCTCATATGTCGTGCAGGCCTGCGGCCCGCGATATTCCCATGGCCCATCGGGGCCGTTTCATTCTTATCCCAGCACCACTGCGGTGCCGCTGGCCGAGACCATCAGCATGGACTGCCCGACCACTTCGTAATCCAGATCAACGCCCACCACGGCGTTTGCGCCCTTGGCCCGGGCGCGGTCTTCCAGCTCTGCCAGCGCGGTTTCGCGCGCATCCTGCAGCTTGCTTTCATAAGCGCCGGAGCGGCCGCCGACGATGTCGGTGATGGAGGCAAAGACATCGCGCACCACATTGGCGCCCATGATCGCCTCACCCACCACGATTCCCTTGTATTCGGCAATCTGGTAGCCTTCGACAGAGTTTGTGGTTGTGACGATCATGCTCTTGCCCCTGATTTAACCTGCACAAACTTCGACAGACGCATTCCTTTGCGAACTTCAGTTCCGTAGGATCGCTTTCCCGTTCCAAGTTCCGCAACATCATTGGCGGAATGCCCTTCAAGTTCGGCTGCAAATTCAATTCCGAACAAGTGGATGGCCGTAACCATTTCACGCTGTTCGGCATTTTGGTAGCGATCTTTGAGGATTTCCGCCAACTGATCGGTCGTCATGATTACCCCACAGACCCTTCCAGCGAGATCGCAACCAGCTGCTGGGCTTCCATGGCGAACTCCATCGGCAGCGCCTGCAGAACGTCCTTGCAGAAGCCGTTGACCACCAGGGCCACCGCCTCTTCCTCGTCCATGCCGCGCTGGCGGCAGTAGAACAGCTGGTCGTCGTCCACCTTGGAAGTGGTCGCCTCATGCTCCACGCGGGAGGAGTTGTTCTTGACCTCGATGTAGGGAACCGTGTGCGCCCCGCATTTGTCGCCGATCAGCAAGCTGTCGCACTGGGTGTAGTTGCGCGAATTCTTGGCCTTCGGGTGCATCGACACCAAACCGCGGTAGGTGTTCTGCGCCTTGCCGGCCGAGATGCCCTTGGACACGATGCGCGACTTGGTTTTTTTGCCCAGATGCACCATCTTGGTGCCGGTGTCGGCCTGCTGCATGTTGTTGGCGATGGCGATCGAGTAGAATTCGCCCTGGCTTTCATCGCCGCGCAGAATGCAGGACGGATATTTCCAGGTCACGGCAGAGCCAGTTTCCACCTGAGTCCACATCACCTTGGCGCGGTCGCCGCGGCAGTCGGCGCGTTTGGTCACAAAGTTGTAGATGCCGCCCTTGCCGTTCTCGTCGCCCGGATACCAGTTCTGGACGGTGGAGTATTTCACCTCGGCGTCTTCCTCGATGATGATTTCCACCACCGCGGCATGCAGCTGCGCAGTGTCGCGCTGCGGTGCGGTGCAGCCTTCGAGGTAAGAGACGTAGGAGCCTTTGTCCGCAATGATCAGGGTACGCTCGAACTGGCCGGTGTTTTCCGCGTTGATGCGGAAATAGGTGGACAGCTCCATCGGGCAGCGCACGCCCGGCGGCACATAGACAAAGGAGCCGTCCGAAAACACGGCCGAGTTCAGCGTCGCATAGAAGTTGTCGGAAACAGGAACAACGGAGCCGAGGTATTTCTTCACCAGCTCGGGATGCTCGCGGATCGCTTCGGAAATCGAGCAGAAGATGACGCCTGCTTCCTTCAGTTCCTTCTGGAAGGTGGTGCCGACGGAAACAGAGTCGAACACTGCGTCCACCGCGACCTTGCGGCCTTCTTCCGGGGTCTCGCCTGCGCCTTCGACGCCTGCCAGAATCATTTGCTCTTTCAGCGGGATACCGAGCTTTTCGTAAGTGGCCAGCAGCTTGGGGTCGACCTCATCCAGCGACTTCGGCTTCACTTCCATCGACTTGGGACGGGCATAGTAATACTGGTCCTGGAAGTCGATTTCCGGGTAGCTGACCATCGCCCAGTTCGGCTCGTCCATCTGCTCCCAGCGTTCAAAGGCCTGCAGGCGCCATTCGGTCATCCACTCAGGCTCTTCGTTCTTTTCCGAGATCAGCCGGACAATATCGGGGTTCACGCCCTTGGGCGCGTATTCCATCTCGATATCGGTTTCCCAGCCGTATTTATAAGCACCGCCAACCTCGCGGACGGCGTCCACGGTTTCCTGGTCAACACCTTCTTTGACTTGGGTCTGGTCCAAAGCGGCCATTGTCATCTCCTCATTCACGCCGCGCGGGCGCGATGTTTCTTTTCTTTTTGCAGCCACGCCTCGGCAAAGCGCAGCACATCTTCTTCTGTCGTCTCAGGCCCCAGCGACACACGCACTGCGCCTTGGGCTGTAGCCTCGTCATATCCCATGGCGGTCAGCACCGCGCTGGCACGCACCTTGCCGCTGGAACAGGCGCTGCCCGCACTGATGGCAAACCCCGCAAGGTCCATCTGCATGACCTGGGTTTCGCCCTTCCAGCCCGGTGTCGCAAAACACAAAGTGTTCGGCAGCCGCTTCTGATCCTTCCCGACAAAAATAGTATGGCTTGCGCCAGACACAAGCGCCTTTTCTAGAATATTTCTAAGTTCCGCAACCCTATCCCAGACACCATTTGCCAGATCCTTGGCCGCAGCTTCAGCTGCGGCGCCGAAGCCAGCGATTCCAATAACATTTTCGGTTCCGGAGCGGCGCCCCATTTCCTGTCCGCCGCCCTTGATCTGTGCAGTCAGATCGGTTCCGCGTTTCATAACCACAGCGCCGATGCCCTTAGGGCCGCCCAGTTTGTGGGCCGAAATCAGCGCGATTTCAGCGCCCAGCCAGTTGAAGGCCACCGGCAGTTTGCCAAAGGCCTGGGTGGCATCTGTTACCGCCAGCCCCTCCGGCAGTTTCTGCACAATGCCCGTTTCTGAGTTGGCCAGCTGCACAGCAGAGCGCCCCGGTTCGGGTATGCCTACTACGCCGTCACTGGTCACGGCCAAGTCCTCAACCGTCCAGGCCCGCACCGCATCATGCTCCACCGGAGCCCCGTGCAAGCCGCGTCCCGATAACGCCAGCGCCGCGCCTTCAGTAGAACCGGAGGTAAACACGATGTCGGCGCCATCCGCTCCAAAGGCCGCAGCAACCTGTGCCCGCGCCTTCTCAATCAGAGACTTCGCAGCCCGCCCCTCGGCATGGACTGAGGACGGGTTGCCGCAGACGTCCATTGCGGCAATCATCGCGGCCTTCGCCTCAGGCCGCAGAAGGGCGGTGGCATTATGATCGAGGTAAACGCGTTTCATAGATACATCTTTTTGCGGATCGCTGCCGCGTCATAAGCCGCCTTGCAGCAATTGGCAAAGATTCCGCGCAGTTTTTGTGCGGAATACGCTCCTTCCGGAAAGTTGGACGTGAGCCGCCTGCGCTCCACCTCAGTCGTCCACGACCGCAAACAAGCTCGGCACTGCCGGGCATGGCGCCAGATCGTTCTTGATCACATCCGACAGGCGGGTCTGATGCAAGAACACATAGACATGCGCGCTCAGGCTCTCCCAAAGTCGGTTGGTCAGCGATTGCGCCCGGCTGCCGGACAGCGCCCCGGAAGCCCCTGCGCCCTTGTGCATCGCATCCACAGTTTCATCTACGGCAGACAGCACATCCACCACCCTGATTTCAGAAGGCACTATCGCCAGCCGGTAACCGCCGCCAGGCCCGCGCACCAACTCGACCAGCCCGGCGCGGCGCAGCTTGACAAACAACTGCTCAAGATACGGCAGCGAGATATCCTGCCGCTTGGAAATGTCTCCCAGCGGCACCAGATCGCCCTCTGGCTGCAGCGCAATATCCGCCAGCGCAACCATCGCATAGCGCCCTTTGGTGGAAAGCTTCATAATTTACCCCTCGAAACCAGGGCGCGAGTGCGAAAACATTGACCTTCCCCGCGACTGTGCGTATCTCAGCCTGACGGTGTGTGGCTTGGCCAGCGCCCTTGATTAGAACTGTTCTAAGATGCCTGACGGAACCCGTCAAGTATTCTGGGGGCAGCCCCGAAAACGAGAGTAGGATTTTAACCGCCCATGCCCGAGGTCATCTTTCCTGGACCCGAAGGCCGCCTCGAAGGCCGCTATCACCCGCAAAAAGAAAAAGACGCCCCGATCGCCATCGTCCTGCACCCGCATCCGCAGTTTGGCGGCACTATGAACAATAAGGTGGTCTACAACCTCCACTATGCGTTCTACAACATGGGCTTTACCGTCCTGCGGTTCAATTTCCGCGGCGTCGGCCGCAGCCAGGGCGAATACGACCAAGGCGTGGGCGAATTGTCCGATGCCGCTTCAGCGCTGGATTACCTGCAGTCGATGAACTCCAACTCCAAGCATTGCTGGGTTGCGGGATTCTCCTTTGGCGCCTGGATCGGCATGCAGCTCTTGATGCGCCGCCCGGAAATCACCGGTTTCATCTCTGTTGCGCCGCCCGCCAATATGTATGACTTCTCCTTCCTGGCGCCCTGCCCGTCCTCAGGCCTGATCATCAACGGCACCGCCGACCGCGTGGCACCGCCTGCGGACACAGCCAGCCTGGTCGGCAAGCTGCATGAGCAGAAGGGCATCACCATCACCCACACTGAGGTGGAAGGTGCGGATCACTTCTTCCAGGAGCCGCATATGGACACAATGATCGGCACAGTTTCCGATTACGTGAAGCGCCGCCTGACGGAGAACACCCGCTGATGAGCAATACTATCGAGGCGCTGGCCCAGAAACTGGCGGTCGATACACTCAAGGTGCAGGACGCTTCCGGCGAGGAGCGTCTTTATGTGGAGGTGGGCCAGGTTCTTGGCGCCGCCTCCCAATCGCTAGAGGAAGCCTTCCTGACGGAAATGCGCGTGCGCCTGGCAGAACGCAAGGCGCGCGACTTTCTCAACAAAAAAGTTGCCGGGCTGCAGGCCCAACTTGGCGCCAAAGGTGAGGCGTGAGCGCCCGCCTGCAAGCCCAGTTCGCCTTTCTGCTGGAAGCCGACAAGCTGCGCGGTGTTGAGCGGCAAAACCTGATCCTCGATTGCAGCCGCTGTGAAAACTCAGCTGAACACAGCTGGCATCTGGCGCTGTATGCGCTGGTTCTGGCCCCTTTTGCAGCGCCGGACGTGGATGTGTTCCGCGTTATCCGGATGCTGCTGCTGCACGACCTCGTTGAAATCGACGCAGGCGACCACCCGATTACCGATGAGGTCGACTGGAACGCGGTGGCCAAGGCCGAGCAGGCGGCGGCCCAGCGGCTGTTCGGTCTACTGCCAGCGGATCAGAGCGCAGAGTTTCTGTCCCTATGGCGGGAATTTGAGGCATCCGAGAGCCCGGACGCGCAGTTTGCCAAGCGGGTGGACCACTGTCAGCCGATTTTTCAAACGCTCTACGGCGTCAACCCGCTCGACTGGCATGTCGATGTGGTCCGGCAGAACCTGTTTGGCGGACGGGCAGCGGCTCTGGAACAGGACTTGCCGGAGGCATTCCACCAAGCGCTGTCGCTACTGGGTGAGGATACAGGGTATGACTGCAGCCGGCTGACCGCCCGCCTGCCCTTCCTGAATGAGGCCGACAAGCTGAAGCTGATCAACCGCGCCTCCAAGCTTGGGGACGGTTCGCGGCACGAAAACTCGGCCGAGCACAGCTGGCACATCATGCTTTACGCTTGGGTGTTGTCAGAGCACAGCGCTTTGCCAGTGAACACAGACCAGGTGCTGCAGATGCTGCTGTTGCACGACTTGGTTGAGATCGACGCAGGAGACGCCCCGATCCACGGTGTGATTGCCCCCGCAGCGCTTGCTGCCCTGGCGGCCAAGGAACTGGCTGCTGCGGACCGGCTGTTCGGATTGCTTCCCGCAGAACAAGGACAGCCTATGCGCGCGGTCTGGGAAGAGTTCGAGGCAGCCGAAAGCCCGGATGCAGTCTTTGCCAAATCCATCGACCGGGTGCAGCCAGTGCTGTTGAACCTGCTGAACGGCGGTGGCAGCTGGGTCGATTATGACGTGAGCCTGCCGCAGCTCGACTCCCGCGTCGGCGGCAAGGTCGCCCGAGGCGCGCCTGACGTCTGGACCTATGTTCGAGCGCAGATTGAGCCCTGGTTCCGCGAAGCAGGCCGCTTGTAGACATTTTAGCGGCCCCGCCGCGGGGCTGCATTTCACCCCAGAAACGGTTGAAACGGCTGAGTTTCCGCGCCTTTCGGTTTCAGCGTCAAAAACTCGCCCGGCTTCAGTTCGTTCCAGGCCTCTCCAGTGTCTTCCAGCGGCTCCGACACCACCGCCCAGCCTTGCATGCTTTGGCTCCAGCGATAGTAGACCGACGGCGCGATGCTGTCGGAAGAATAACGCGCGGCATACAATGTCTGCCCATCCGACATCGCCACCGACAGCCGCATGTGCGGCGTTGTGCCCCGCGCCCGCGACAAGCCTTCCATCCGGGCCACAGCCTGTTCCAGCGCCCCTTTAGGGTCCGCATCCAGCCCCTCCCGCAGGGCCAGCAGGAACAGAACCTCGCTGTCGGTTGCGCCCCTGCGGTGCTCATACAGCTCATCCGGGATGCACATGTCCGCGTGGCGGCGGAACCTCTCGAACCCCCCGACCTGGCCGTTGTGCATGAAGCTCCACTTCCCGGCCGTGAACGGGTGGCAGTTGTTGCGGCTGGTGGCGGACCCGGTTGAGGCCCGCACATGAGCCAGAAACAACCCGGATTGCACCTGATGCACCAGCGCCCGCAGGTTGCAATCCGACCAGGCCGGGTAGACATCACGGTACAGCCCCGGCTCAGTCCGCTGCCCGTACCAGGCAATCCCGAAGCCATCGCCATTGGTGGCTGTCTTGCATTCCACCGCCTTTTGGCTTTGCGCAATCAGCGAATGCGCAGGTGTTGATATGATGTCCTCCAAGAAGACGTCGGCACCCGTGTAGGCAGCCCAGCGGCACATGTGGAAATCCCCATTCCGTTTCCGGGAATCAGACCATTATTTCAATCTGACTACCATTATTAGGATGTTCTCCTAATTATTCTCCAATTCACAGTCCAGTGTGCCTGCGCACATTGACGTGTTCACATCAGGCGGCATGCGGATTCCGCCCTGACGATGCCGCTTCGGGACTTCCCCGGCCTTCATAGATCGGATAGGCGGGAGTTAGAGCTGCGGGTTTGCCCGCGGCAAGCGCTTGAGGGAGGCTGAGATGCCGGTTCACTACGTCTACCTGATCATTGCGGTGGCAGCAGAGACCATCGGCACCACGGCACTGCAGGCCAGCCAGCAGTTCAGCAAGCTTGGCCCGTCGCTGATCGTGCTGGTTGCCTATGCTTTCTCTTTCTACATGATGGGCCTGACCCTCAAGTTCATGCCGGTTGGTATAGTCTACGCCATCTGGTCCGGCCTTGGCATTCTGCTGATCGCGGTCATTGCCTTCATTGTCTTCGGCCAGAAGCTGGATTTCCCCGCCGTCATTGGCATGGTGCTGATCATGTCCGGCATCGTCATCATCCACCTGTTTTCCAAGTCTTCCGGCCACTGATCCGCATTTGCAGGGCTTTGCGGCGGTTTTCCTCTGGCCTTTGCGCGGGGTTCGGGCTATGCGCGGCCCAACTTCCTTACAAAGGCGAACGTCATGGACTTGCGCAACATTGCGATCATTGCTCACGTTGACCACGGCAAAACCACCCTGGTCGACGAGCTGCTGAAACAATCCGGCGCCTTCCGCGAAAACCAGGCTGTGGCGGAACGCGCCATGGACAGCAACGATCTGGAGCGCGAGCGCGGCATCACCATTTTTGCCAAGCCGACCTCGGTCGAGTGGAACGGCACCCGTATCAACATCGTCGACACCCCCGGCCACGCCGATTTCGGCGGCGAGGTGGAGCGGATCCTGTCGATGGTCGACGGCGTGGTGCTGCTGGTGGACGCGGCTGAAGGCCCGATGCCGCAGACCAAATTCGTGACCTCCAAGGCGCTGGCCCTGGGCCTGCGCCCGATCGTGGTGCTGAACAAGGTCGACAAGCCGGACGCCGAACCCGACCGGGCGCTGGACGAGTGTTTTGACCTCTTTGCCTCGCTGGACGCCACCGAGGACCAGCTGGACTTCCCGCATATGTATGCCTCGGGCCGCAACGGCTGGGCCGACAATGAGCTGGACGGCCCCCGCAAGGACCTGAGCGCGCTGTTCAACCTGATCGTGAACCACGTGCCCGAACCCAAGCAGGTCAAGAAGCAGGACGACGATTTCCGCATGCTGGCCACGACCCTGGGCAGCGACCCGTTTGTTGGCCGCCTGCTGACCGGCCGGGTTGAGACCGGCACGCTCAAGGTCGGCGCCACCGTGCAGGCGATCTCCCGCATCGGCCAGAAGATCGAACAGTTCCGTGTCACCCGGATCCAGGCGTTCCGCGGTCTGGCCCAGCAGGACATCGAAGAAGCCCAGGCAGGCGACATCGTCTCCATCGCCGGTATGTCCAAGGCCACCGTGGCTGATACCATCTGCGCACTTGCTGTCGACGAGCCGCTGGACGCCCAGCCGATCGACCCGCCGACCATCACCGTCACCTTCGGAATCAACGACAGCCCGCTGGCCGGGCGCGACGGCAAAAAGGTGCAGTCCCGCGTGATCCGCGACCGCCTGATGAAGGAAGCCGAATCCAACGTCGCCATCAAGATCGCCGACACCCCTGGCGGTGAAGCGTTCGAGGTTTCCGGCCGCGGCGAACTGCAGATGGGCGTTCTGATCGAAAACATGCGCCGCGAAGGCTTCGAGCTGTCGATCTCCCGCCCGCAGGTGATCATGCGCGAAGAGAACGGCCAGAAGATGGAGCCGATCGAAGAAGCCACCATTGACGTCGATGACGAATACTCCGGCGCGGTGATCGAAAAACTGACCGGCGCCCGTAAGGGTGAGCTGGTTGAGATGAAGCCCGCAGGTGCAGGCAAGACCCGCATCATTGCTCACGTCCCCTCGCGCGGTCTGATCGGCTACCACGGCGAGTTCCTGACCGACACCCGCGGCACCGGCGTTCTGAACCGCGTGTTCCACGGCTGGGCCCCGCACAAGGGCGCCATCCCGGGCCGCCGTGCGGGCGTTCTGATCTCGATGGAGAACGGCCAGTCGGTGGCTTACGCGCTGTGGAACCTGGAAGACCGCGGCAAAATGATGATCGGTGCCCAGGCCGACATCTACACCGGCATGATCATCGGCGAACACTCCCGCGACAACGACCTGGAAGTGAACCCGTTGAAAGGCAAGAAGCTGACCAACGTGCGCGCCTCCGGCTCGGACGAGGCAGTGCGCCTGACCACCCCGATGACCCTGTCGCTGGAAGAGGCGATTGCCTATATCAACGACGACGAATTGGTCGAGGTTACGCCGAACAACGTGCGCCTGCGCAAACGCTACCTGGACCCGCATGAACGCAAGCGGATGTCCAAGGCCAGCGCCTGACGAACGGAAAACGGCGGCAGAGATATCTGCCGCCGTTTTTCATTCTGGATCCGTCAAATGGGTGACGTTGCCGCCCAAAGCCACCCTGCCCGGCTGCAGCACTTCAGCGTACCAGCCGCCATGGCCGCGCATCGCGTTGTATCCTCCATGGCCCAGCACTTCCTCCATCCGTGAGCAGGGCGGACACGGGCCGGTAATCTGCAAAACCACGCCGCCGATTTGCAGCTTGGCTTTGCGCAAAGCAGCCAGGTTGATCCCAGAAATCACGAAATTCCGGCGCAATTGATCCGGCTGCACTGCCTCCAGACGGGCAAGAGAGGCAATCACCGGCAGATGTTCTGCCTGGATCAAGGTGACTGCGCGTTTACCTTCCTTGCCGTGATCTCCGTCGAGACCGGCAAGCGAAACATCAACCGCTTCAGGCGTCAGCACATCCTCGCGCCGGCCGGGGCGCAAACCAATCCACGCCACCCGGCCCGTGGCCGCGTGACGTTTCAGCATTTCCGCAAAGGCGGTGACCATTATTCGGAGGTTTCCACCACCATCAGTTCACGCTCGGACGCCCCCCGCGCATGGCTCAACGCTTCCTGGTATTCCGGGCTGTGATAGCAATCCACCGCGGCGTCGACGCTGGGGAATTTGGCAACCACATTGCGCGGGCGTTCCTTGCCTTCCAGCTGCACAAACCGGCCGCCGCGGGCAATGAACTCGCCGCCATGCTTGGCGATGGCCGGGCCGGCCAATTCGGCATATTTGCCATAGGCATCGGCGTCGGTAACGGTCACATGAGCAATCCAAAGTGCGGGCATCAGAGCCTCCCCGTATTATGATCTTTCCGGAAGCCTACGGTTTTTGCCGGAAAGACCAAGTGTTTTTTGACCAAATGGTCAGCCAGCCAGCAGCGCCTCTGCCGCCTTGATGGCTTCCTCGGCGCCGGAGAAATCCTTGCCGCCGCCCTGGGCCATATCCGGACGGCCGCCACCGCCCTTGCCGCCAACGGCGGGAACTGCGGCCTTCAGCACGTCAACGGCAGAAATGTCGCCCGTCAGATCGTCGGTGACACCAGCAGCCACAGCCACCTTGCCGTCGTCCTCTGCGATCAGCAGGATCACACCGGAGCCAAGGTTCTGCTTGTGTTTATCAATCAGACCGCGCAGGTCCTTGCCCGAAACCCCCTGCAGCGCCTGGGCCAGGAATTGCTTGCCATTGACGTCCTTGGCTTCGGCACCGCCACCAGAGCCACCGCCCATAGCGATCTGCTGCTTGAGATTGGAAATCTCGTTTTGCAGCGCTTTGCGCTCGTCCATCATCGCCTTAAGGCGGTCCAGCACTTCCGCAGGCTGCGCCTTCAGCGCGCCTGCGACCTCCGCCATCCGGCCTGCTTCGCGTTCCAGATGCTCAACCGCCGCCGCTCCGGTCAGCGCCTCGATCCGGCGCACACCGGCAGAGGATGCACTGTCGCCCAGGATAACAAAGGTGCCGATGTCGCCAGTCTGCTTCACATGGGTGCCACCGCACAGCTCGATCGAGTAGGTGTCACCATCGTGGCCCTTGCCAGTGGCTGCGCGGCCCATGGAGACAACACGGACCTCTTCGCCGTATTTCTCGCCGAACAGCGCCTGGGCACCGAGCTCGCGCGCGTCATCAGGAGTCATGATCCGGGTGGAGACCGGCGTGTTCTGACGGATGAAATCATTCACTTCCGAGCCGACCTTGGCCAGTTCATCCGTGCTCATCGCCTTGTTGTGGCTGAAGTCGAACCGCAGGCGGTCTTCAGCATTGAGCGAGCCCTTCTGCGCTACATGCTCCCCCAGCGCGTTGCGCAGTGCTTCGTGCAGCAGGTGGGTGGCGGAGTGGTTGGCGCGGATCTTGCTGCGGCGTGCGTGATCCACTTCCATCGCCGCGCCTTTGCCGACGGCAATCTCGCCCTCGGTCACTTCGGCGATGTGCAGGAACAGGCCCTCCACCTTCTTGGTATCGGTGATGCTGGCCGCGCCGCCTTCAACGGTCAGCACACCGGTGTCGCCCACCTGGCCGCCGCTTTCGCCGTAGAACGGCGTCTGGTTCAGGATGACCTGCACCGTGTCGCCCTTGGCCGCAGACTGCAGCTGCGCACCGTCCTTGACGATGGCCACGATCTGGCCCTCGGCCTTCTCGGTTTCATAGCCCAGGAAGTCAGTGGTGCCGGCTGCGTCGACGATGTCGAAGTAGACTTTCACATCCGCTGCTTCACCCAGACCAATGCCACCCGCACGGGACTTCTCTTTCTGCTCTTTCATCGCAGCGTCGAACCCATCGGTGTCGACCTCGATCTCCTTGGCGCGCAGGGCGTCCTGGGTCAGGTCGAGCGGGAAGCCGTAGGTATCATAGAGCTTGAACGCGGTTTCACCCGGCAGCACATCGCCCTTGCCCAGATCCGAGGAAGCTTCGTCCAGCAGTTTCAGGCCGCGATCCAGGGTCTTGAGGAAGCGGGTTTCTTCCTGCTCGAAGGTCTCCTCGATCAGGGCCTGGCCTTGGCCAAGCTCCGGATAGGCCGCGCCCATCTTTTGGACCAGCGACGGCACCAGCTTGTGCATCACCGGATCGGTGGCACCCAGCAGCGAGGCATGACGCATCGCGCGGCGCATGATCCGGCGCAGCACATAACCGCGGCCTTCGTTCGACGGCAGAACGCCCTCAGCGATCAGGAAGGAGCAGGAGCGCAGGTGATCGGCGATCACCCGGTGATGCACGTTCTGGTCGCCGAACGGATCGGTGTTGGTAACGTTGGCCGAGGCTTCGATCAGCGATTTGAACAGGTCGGTCTCATAGTTGTCGTGGGTGCCCTGCAGCAGTGCTGCAATCCGCTCCAGCCCCATGCCGGTGTCGATGGACTGCATCTCCAGATCTACCATCGAGCCGTCCGCAAACTTCTCGTTCTGCATGAAGACGAGGTTCCAGATCTCGATGAACCGGTCGCCATCTTCCTCCGGCGAGCCCGGAGGGCCGCCCCAGATGTGGTCGCCGTGGTCATAGAAGATCTCGGTGCAGGGGCCGCAAGGGCCGGTGTCGCCCATCTGCCAGAAATTATCAGAGGTGGCGATACGGATGATCCGCTCCTCCGGCACGCCCAGTTTCTTCCAGATTTCAAAGGCCTCGTCGTCAGTGTGATAGACGGTCGTATACAGCCGGTCCTTCGGAATATCGAATTCCTTGGTAATCAGCTCCCAGGCAAAAGGGATCGCCTCGTGCTTGAAGTAGTCGCCAAAGGAGAAATTGCCGAGCATCTCAAAGAAAGTGTGGTGGCGTGCGGTATAGCCGACGTTGTCAAGGTCGTTGTGCTTGCCGCCGGCGCGGACGCATTTCTGCGAGGTGGTGGCGCGCTTGTAGTCGCGGGTTTCCACCCCGGTAAAGCAGTTCTTGAACTGAACCATGCCCGAGTTGGTGAACATCAGGGTCGGGTCGTTGCGCGGCACCAGCGGGCTGGAGTCAACGACTTCATGCCCCTGTTTGGCAAAGTAGTTCAGAAAGGTAGAGCGGATATCGTTGAGCGTCGGCATATGCGGGATCTCTTGCGGGCTTAAAACAAGCGTTCCGGGCAGGTTTACCCCCGCACCCGGGCGCTGTCCACAGCGGGAAGCGGCATCACCTGCGAAAAAGGGCGCAGCCTTCGCCACGCCCTTTCAATTTCAAAATTTGATCAGATTATCTGGCGCTTAAGCTTCCAGGATGTCATCCGCACCGCCCGTATCCGGACGTTCGAACTCAAGCCCGTGCGCGGCGCGGATCTTGTCTTCGATATCATAGGCAACCGATGGGTTCTCGCGCAGGAACACCTTGGCATTTTCACGCCCCTGACCGATCCGCTCATCCCCGTAGGAGAACCAGGCGCCCGACTTGTTCACGACCCCCGCCGCCACGCCAAGGTCCAGCAGTTCGCCCATTTTTGAGATGCCTTCGCCATACATGATGTCGAATTCAACCTGCTTGAAGGGCGGCGCCACCTTGTTTTTCACAACCTTCACGCGGGTCGAGTTGCCGACCACCTCATCCCGGTCCTTGATCGCGCCGATGCGGCGGATGTCCAGACGGACGGAGGAGTAGAATTTCAGTGCGTTGCCGCCAGTTGTGGTTTCAGGCGAGCCGAACATTACGCCGATCTTCATTCGGATCTGGTTGATGAAGATCACCATGCATTTGGAGCGGCTGATGGAGCCGGTCAGCTTGCGCATTGCCTGGCTCATCAGGCGGGCCTGCACGCCGACGTTGCTGTCGCCCATGTCGCCTTCAAGCTCCGATTTCGGGGTCAGTGCTGCCACCGAGTCAACGATCACCATGTTGACCGCGCCGGACCGCACCAGCGTGTCGGTGATTTCCAACGCCTGTTCGCCAGTGTCGGGCTGCGAAATCAGCAGCTCATCCAGATCGACGCCCAGCTTGGCCGCATACTGCGGGTCCAGCGCGTGTTCTGCGTCGACAAACGCGCAGACGCCGCCCTTTTTCTGCTGTTCCGCAATGCAATGCAGGGTCAGAGTCGTTTTACCGGAGCTTTCCGGGCCATAGATTTCAATGATCCGCCCCATCGGCAGGCCGCCGATCCCCAGCGCGATGTCGAGCCCCAGAGAGCCGGTCGAGCTCGCCTCAATCTCCTGCAGAGCAGTACCATCGCCGAGCTTCATGATCGAACCCTTGCCGAACTGCCGCTCAATCTGGGCAAGCGCGCTGTCGAGCGCCTTTTGCTTGTCACCGCTTACTTTATTTTTCATGGTCAAAAGATCCGCCATAGTCCCTTGTCCTTTTCTATGTGTCACACACCGGGGCGCGCGGCAATCACTGCTTTGTTCACCTCTTGTTCCTTATGAGATCAAAAAGAGAACATTGCAACAAGTTTCTGGTGTACCCACTTCGGGAGCTGGATGTTAATGAGTGGTTTATGGTTAAGAACAAGCAAGCATTTTTACCGGGCAGTTAACGGAATGATGATATTTTTCAAGGAACGGCTGGCACTTCTCTCCGTTCCCAAAACCGGCACCACAGCCTTGAACGCCGCGCTCAGGGACCGGGCCGACCTTGTGATCTCAGGACCTCCGGAGCTCAAGCATTCGCCAGTCTACCGCTACAACCGCTGGATCCGGCCCATGTTCGACAAGGTTTGCAGCGCCGAGCTGGAGCTTGCCGCAGTGATGCGGGAGCCGGTCAGCTGGCTGGGAAGCTGGCACAGATACCGCCAGCGTTCCGCCCTGGATGGCAAGCCGAACTCGACCAAGGGCATCGGGTTTGACGAATTCATTCACGCCTATTGCAAGGGCAAGCCGCCAGCGTTTGCAAACGTTGGCAGCCAGGCCAAATTCCTGAAAGGACAGCCGAATGGCTGTAAAGTCAGCCATTTGTTCCGCTATGAGGATCAATCCGCGCTCATCAGCTTTCTGGAACAGCGCCTGAACACTGAGATCCAGCTGGAGCGCAGGAATGTCAGCCCCCGTGCGGAGGCCGCATTCAGCCCGAAGGCAGAGACCCACCTGCGGCGCAAGCGCCCGGAAGAGTTCGCTCTGTACGAGTTGATACCGGTCAGGTGAGCCCGGCCGCCGCCAGGGCCTGTCAGTGCAGTTGCGCGTGGACCGTTTCTGTCAGCTGGTTCAGTGAAAACGGCTTCGGCAGGAATACCGAATTCGGCACATCCGGCTCCGCCTCGCCAAAGGCGCCCTCAGCATAGCCCGACACGAACACAACGCGGGTGTCCGGGCGCTCCTTGAGCGCTTCGCGCACCCAGCTGGGGCCATCCATGCCTGGCATCACCACGTCGGTCACAAAGACATCTACTGTCAGGCCCGGGTCTTCCAGCGTGCGCAGCGCGTCCTCAGCCAATTCAGCTTCCAGCACCGTATAGCCGCGCATTCTTAACGCCCGGGAGGCAAAAGCCCGCACTGGAGCCTCGTCCTCGACCAGCAGAACCACGCCTTCGCCGTGCTGCGTGGCGACCGGCTTTTCCGCGGTCCCGGCAGGCTGTTCTGCCGCGACCTGTTCTGCCTGCTGTTTGAAGACCGGGAAGAACAGGGTGAATTGGGTTCCGTGACCCTTGACCGAGTTGACGAAAATATAGCCGCCGGTTTGTTTGATGATGCCATAGGCCGTCGACAGCCCCAGGCCGGTCCCCTCGCCGGTCCGCTTGGTTGTATAAAAGGGTTCGAATACTTTCTGCAGCTTATCCGGGGCAATCCCGATACCTTCGTCAGAGACCTTGACCGTCACCCAATCGCCGGCAGGCACCGTGGCCCGGTCGCGTTCCAGCGGTTTGTCCAGTGACACCACTTCGGTTTCAACACGGATTTCACCGCCTTGCGGCATTGCATCCCGTGCGTTCACAACCAGGTTCATCAGCACCTGTTCCAGCTGGCGCTTATCGGCGCGGATCGCCTTCATTACCGGATCGTGGCTGAGTGTCAGCGTCACTTTTTCACCAACCAGGCGGTTCAGAAGATGTGTCAGGTCAGACAGCGTTTCCCGCACATCCAGGGTTTCCGGCTGCAGAGTCTGCTTGCGCGAGAACGCCAGCAGCTGGCTGACCAGCGAGGCCGCGCGGTTGGCGTTCTCATGGATCTGAATAAGATCACCATAGTCCTGATCCCCCTGATCGTGGCGCAACAGCAGCAAATCGCAATGGCCGGAAATCGCTGTGAGCAGATTGTTAAAATCATGCGCCACACCGCCCGCCAGCTGGCCGATCGCCTGCATCTTCTGGCTTTGCACGAATTGCGCTTCCAGGGTCTTCAACTCTGTCGCATCATTCAGAACGGCAATCAGAACCGGCGCGCCCTCTTCGACCACCCGGGTCAGCGTCACCTGCACAAAAACCTCTTTGTCGGCGCGCGACAGCCTCAGGAATTCGGACTTGTTCGGCGCCAGCCCGTCCGCGGTGTCGCGCAGCCAGTCCGACATCGGGCGGCCAAGCCCCTCCATCAGCTGACCAAGCTTCAGATTGGCGCAGCTTTTCACCCCCAGAAGGCGCAGAGCCATGCGGTTGCTGGTCAGGATCTCCCCGGTCGGCGCCACTTTGAGGAAGGGGACAGGCAGCGCTTCCAGCCCGGCCTGCGCGGAGTCAAAGCTGCCTTCATCCATCTCCATCAGGAACAGCTCGCTGCGGCCCTGGGTGCGGTTCTTTTCACTGACCAGAACCTGAACCGGCCCTTTCCTGGTGCTGAGCGTGTTGATCTGCCCCGGCATAACCGGGAGCGCAGGGAACAGCCGGTCGGTGGACTTCACCCGTTCGCCGATCAGGCTGCGGGCAGCTTCGTTCATGAACAGGACGGCGCCCGTCCGGCCGACGGTGATCATCGGAACCGGCATGGTCTCCGCGCCGCGGCCGTTGCCGCCGCGGTCCAGGATATCCTCAACACGCCACAAGAAACTGCCGCCATTCATCTGGTGAACCGCCAGCCGGACATGGCCGCGGCGCGTCACGATGTCCTCGCGCGCGGCGCCATCCAGGCGGGCGCGGCTTTGCATCCGGTAGAGAACCGCAGACGGGTTGGCCAGGATCGACCGCAATGTGCCTGCCAGCGTCTCCCGGCTGCCGTCCTGGAAGCGTTTCACGGCCGCACCGTTACAGGCGTGGATTGTACCGTCTTCATCGGCCACAAAGCTGGGCGTTGCGTCTTTCTCGATAAAACCAGTCAGCAGGTCGGCGGCCATCGCCCGGGCATTCAGCCGCATCCGGGTCTGGATCAGCATCAGAACGGCGACAGCTGCCAGTGTCAAACCAACCATAAGGAAGCCGCGCCCCATCCAATCCGGCAGAGGCAAGAGCCAGGGACCGAACATCAGGACAACCGACAGCAGCAGCGTTGCCGCCAGCCGGGCGTGCTCAGGGGCGTAAACGCGCAGTTCCGGAACGGAAGTTTCTTGGCGACCGGACATTACGGCTCCATGGACAGTGCAAAGTGCCGCCATAACGCGGCGGTTTAGGTTAAAACCACGTTAAGAAAAACAAAGGTTTTCCGGCGGCGACCCTAACAACCGTGCTTTGCGTGCGTCAACACGGCAACAAAGAAACCGTCGGTTCCGTCCTGCACCTGCCAGCCTTTTTGATCCGCCAGGTGCCAGTCGGGGTTTTCATCAGTAAACCGTTGAACCTGCGCGTTGTTTTCTCCATCCAGCATGGAGCAGGTGGCATAGGCCAGAACGCCGCCCGGCGCCGTCAACCGGGCGGCATTACGCAGGATTTCACCCTGAACCCGTTGCAGACCGGCCAGCCCTTCCGCGGTCAAACGCCATTTACCTTCGGGGGCACGCCGCCAGGAGCCGGAGCCTGAACAGGGCACATCGCACAACACCAGGTCAAACGGCCCGCTGCGGGCCAGGTCCGCCGTGTCAAGCAGCCTGACATCAGCCCCCGCCCGCGCGGCGCGCTCCGGCAGGTCCTTCATCCGCCGGGGGTCAGCATCGTGGGCGAAACTCCGGATTCCGGCCTTCGCCGCCATTGCAAGCGTCTTGCCGCCACCGCCGGCGCAGTAATCCAGAACCTTCATGCCATCCCGAAGGGGCAACCGCTCAGCGACCGCTTGGCTTGCCGCATCCTGAAGCTCCACCAAGCCGTCCCGATACGGTTTGGCGTTGCGCAGCTTCCGCGCGCCGTCTGTCACTTCCAAGGCCGTTGCCGCCGCCGGATGCGGCACGGTGGCAATTCCCTCGCCAGCCAAGGCCTGCGCTGCCTGTTCAACGGATCCGCGCGCGGTATTCACCCGCAGATGCACTGGTGCCCTGCTGCGCATCTCCATTGCCGCCGCTTCGGCCTGATCTCCCAGGCTGGCGCTGAAGTCCGGCCACAGCCAATCAGGAATATCCAGTGCCTCGGCCCCTGCCGGCGCGGGCGGCGGAACCCGTTCTGCATCTGTCAGAGGTGCAGGCGCATGGCCCTGTCCGGTAAAGAACTGTTCCGGGTCCTGCCCCGCCTCGCGCAGCGCACCCAGGATCAGGCCGCGGCCGCTGCGGGAACCGCCCAGGGCCGCATGGGACCTCAGGCAGCGCACCGCGTCAAAAACGTGATCACGCACCGCCGCGCGATCCTTGGAACCGGCAAAGCGGCTGCGGCGCCCCCAGGAGGTCAGCGCCTTCTCTGCGGGTTCCCCCGCCAGCACCCGGTCCAGGATTTCGATGGCCGCCTGCAGGCGGGAGGCGGGGGTCATGCCCCTGCCCCATTCTTACGAGCAGCCATCATGGTTCTTAGCCCACCCGGTAGTTCGGCGCTTCGCGGGTGATCTGAACGTCATGCACGTGGCTTTCCTTCAGCCCGGCACCGGTGATGCGGACAAAGTTGCAGTTCTTGCGCATCTCATCCACGGTTGCACAGCCGGTATAGCCCATCGCCGCGCGCAGGCCGCCCACCAGCTGGTGGATCACTGCGTTTGCACCGCCTTTATACGGCACTTGGCCTTCGATCCCTTCCGGCACCAGTTTGTCGCTGGCCGCATCTTTCTGGAAGTACCGGTCAGCTGAGCCGCGCGCCATTGCACCCATTGAGCCCATACCGCGGTAGGATTTGAAGGAGCGGCCCTGATAGAGGATCACCTCGCCCGGGCTTTCGTCAGTGCCGGCAATCATCGAGCCGACCATGGCGCAGGATGCGCCCGCCGCAATCGCTTTGGCAAAGTCGCCAGAGAACTTGATACCGCCATCCGCGATAACCGGCACATCGCCCGCAGCTCCGGCGCAGTCCATGATCGCAGTCAGCTGAGGCACGCCGACGCCTGCCACCATGCGGGTGGTGCAAATGGAGCCCGGACCGATGCCAACCTTGACCGCATCGGCGCCTGCGTCGATCAGCGCGCGGGTTGCTTCACCGGTGGCCACGTTACCAGCAATCACCTGGATGTTGCTGTACTGCGCCTTGATCCGCTTCACTGCGTCGATCACGCCTGCGGAATGGCCGTGCGCGGTGTCCACCACCACAACGTCCACGCCTGCGTCGATCAGCGCTTCCGAGCGCTCATACCCGCTATCGCCGACAGAGCTGGCGGCCGCAACGCGCAGGCGGCCCAGCTCATCCTTACAGGCGGTGGGGTTCAGAACCGCCTGTTCGGTGTCCTTGAGGGTCAGCAGGCCGGTCAGCTTGCCATCCTTGTCAGACACCAGCAGTTTCTCGATCCGGCGCGCCTTCATCAGGGACTTGGCCTCTTCCAGATCAGCCGGTTCCTGCAGCATCGCCAGATTGTCCGAGGTCATCATCACTGAAACAGGCGTGCTGGCGTCGGTGGCAAAGCGCATGTCGCGGTTGGTCACGATGCCAACGACACGGCCGGATCCATCAACAACCGGGAAGCCGGTGACGCGGTAACGCTCCTGCAGCGCCTGGGCATCGGCCAGGGTCTGGTCCGGGGTCAGCGTAATGGGGTTGTAAACAATACCGGACACGAACCGCTTGACCCGGCGCACTTCGCGGGCCTGCTCTTCGGTGTTCAGGTTCTTGTGAATGACGCCCATGCCGCCGGCCTGCGCCATCGCAATAGCCATCCGCGCCTCGGTCACGGTATCCATCGCCGAGCTCAAGAGCGGGATATTGAGGGCGATTGACTGGGTCACCCGTGTGCGCGTATCCGCAGTGTTGGGCAGAACGCTCGACGCGCCTGGCACCAGTAGAACATCATCAAAGGTGAGAGCCTCACGAATTTGCATTGGTCGTCCTCATGCATAACCCCGTTTGGCGGTGACCCTATGGCACAGAAGCATGCGGGTGGAAAGAGGCTGGCGCCAAGAATTCCTGCAGCGCAGCAATTCTTTGGCAGCAGGCTGATCTGGGTCAATGCGAAGCGCGCTGCCGCGGCTATCAGTAAAGCTGCAGCAATGATGCAGGATTTTGCCATGCCCGGCCCCTTGGAAAACATCACCATTCTGGACCTGACCCATGTTCTGGCAGGCCCCTACTGCTCGATGATCCTGTCGGACCTCGGCGCCAGGGTGATCAAGGTTGAACGGCCCGGCACAGGCGACGACACCCGCGCCTTCCCGCCTTTCAAAAACGGCTGCAGCGCCTATTTCGCCACCATCAACCATGGCAAGCAAAGCATCGCGCTGGATCTGAAAGCAACTGAGGACCGGCAGGTGTTCGAACGCCTGCTGGGCCAGGCTGATGTGCTCCTGGAAAACTACCGCCCCGGCGTGATGCAGCGGCTTGGCTACGGCTGGGAAGATTTGCACGCCCGGTTCCCGCAGCTGATCTACGGTGCGGTCTCGGGCTTCGGGCACACCGGCCCAGACGCGTTGAAACCGGCCTATGACATGGTGGTTCAGGCGCGCGGCGGCGTGATGTCGATCACCGGAGAGAAAAACCGCGAGCCTGTGCGGGTCGGCGCCTCCATCGGGGACATCGTTGCGGGCATGTTCCTCGGCCATGGCATCCTCGCCGCGCTTTTGGACGTCCAGAAAACGGGCAAGGGCCGGTTCATCGACGTTGCGATGCTGGACAGCCAGCTGGCCCTCTTGGAACACGCCATCGCCATCACCTCCGTCACTGGCGAAGCGCCGCAGCCCTCCGGCGCGCGGCATCCGTCAATCACTCCGTTTGAAACCTTCCACGCTGCGGACGGGCTGTTCGTGATCGCGGCCGGCAATGACGCCCTGTTTGCCCGGCTCTGCGATGCCTTGCAGCTGCCGCTGGCCGCCGACCCGCGCTTTGCCACCAACCCGGCCCGCTGCGAAAACGCGCGCCTTCTAAAGCGCTTGATCGAAGCGGCGACATTGGATCAGCCTAAGGCCCATTGGATCGCCCTGCTGAGCGAGGCCGGCGTTCCCACCGGCCCGATCCAAACCGTGGATCAGGTGCTGCAAGACCCGCAGATCCTGGCCCGCAATATGGTTGTCGATGTGCTGGACGAGGACGGCTGCCCGGAAAATTTATCGGCCGGCAACCCGATCAAGATGAGCGGCCTGCCGGACCCGGATACCCGCCGCCCCGCCCCTCAGCTCGACGGCAACCGGGCAGAGATTCTGGCGTGGCTTGAGGAAGTTGAGGCACAGGCGGACGGCTGACCGTTCGCCAGGCCTTAAACCGCATTTCAAATTCATCAATTCTTCAAAAATGGCGCCAGCAGGCGGGAAAATGCCGCCCATTGCCTTTCGCTTGCCGCAAAAGCCCATATGCTCCGCCTAAATTGCGGAATGAGAAGGCCACAGGCATGACTGACGAACCCCTCGTTGTGTTTACCCCCTCCGGCAAGCGCGGGCGTTTCCCCGCGGGCACGCCGATCCTGACAGCCGCGCGGCAGCTTGGCGTCGACCTCAATTCGGTCTGCGGCGGCCGCGGGATCTGCTCCAAATGCCAGATCACACCCTCATACGGCGAATTCCCCAAGCATGGCGTCACCGTTGAAGACGGCGCGTTAAGCGAGTGGAACAAGGTCGAACAGCGCTACAAAGACAAGCGCGGCCTGATCGACGGCCGCCGCCTCGGCTGCCAGGCCACCGTGCAGGGCGACGTTGTGATCGACGTGCCGCCGGAAAGCCAGGTTCACCGCCAGGTGGTGCGCAAGCGCGCCGAGGCCCGCGACATCACCATGAATCCCTCCACCCGGCTGTATTACGTCGAGGTGGAAGAGCCCGACATGCACAAGCCCACCGGCGATATGGAGCGGCTGATTGAAGCGCTGGACGCCCAGTGGGACTTGAAGGGCGTCAAGACCGACCTCCATATCCTGAATGTGCTGCAGCCTGCCCTGCGCAAGGGCGGCTGGAAGGTCACCGTCGCAGTGCATCTGGGAGACGAGAACCACCCGCCCAAGATCATGCATATCTGGCCCGGCTACTACGAAGGCTCGATCTACGGGCTGGCGGTCGACCTCGGCTCCACCACCATTGCCGCGCATCTGTGCGACTTGAAATCTGGAGAGGTTGTTGCCTCCTCCGGCATCATGAACCCGCAGATCCGTTTTGGCGAAGATCTGATGAGCCGGGTCTCTTATTCGATGATGAACAAGGGCGGCGACCAGGAAATGACCCGCGCCGTGCGCGAGGGCATGAACGCGCTGTTCACCCAGATTGCGGCTGAGGCGGAGATCGACAAGGCGCTGATCGTGGATGCAGTGTTTGTCTGCAACCCGGTGATGCACCACCTGTTCCTGGGCATCGACCCGTTCGAGCTGGGCCAGGCCCCGTTTGCGCTGGCGACCTCCAACGCGCTGGCACTGCGCGCAGCGGAACTGGACCTGAATATCCACCCGGCTGCCCGCGTCTACCTGCTGCCCTGTATCGCGGGCCATGTGGGCGCCGATGCCGCTGCGGTGGCTCTGTCGGAGGCCCCCGACAAATCCGAAGACTTGGTGCTGGTCGTCGACGTCGGCACCAACGCAGAGATCCTGCTGGGCAACAAGGAGAAGGTGCTGGCCTGCTCCTCCCCCACCGGCCCGGCGTTTGAGGGCGCCCAGATCTCCAGCGGTCAGCGCGCTGCCCCAGGCGCCATTGAACGCGTCGAAATCAACCCAGAGACCAAGGAACCCCGCTTCCGGGTGATCGGCTCCGAGATCTGGTCGGATGAGGTCGGATTTGCCGAATCCATCGCCACCACCGGCATCACCGGCATCTGCGGCTCCGGCATCATCGAGGCGATTGCGGAAATGCGTCTGGCAGGCGTGCTGGACGCCTCCGGCCTGATCGGCTCGGCGGAGCAGACCGGATCCGCCCGCTGCATCCAGGACGGGCGCACCAATGCCTATCTGCTGTGGGACGGCTCCGCCGAGGGCGGCCCGACGATCACCGTCACCAACCCGGACATCCGTGCGATCCAGATGGCCAAGGCGGCGCTCTACTCCGGTGCGCGCCTCTTGATGGACAAATTCGGAGTCGATACCGTGGACCGCGTGGTCCTGGCCGGCGCCTTTGGCGCGCATATCTCTGCCAAGCACGCCATGGTGCTGGGCATGATTCCCGACTGCGTGCTGGATAAGGTCACCTCGGCCGGCAACGCCGCAGGCACCGGTGCCCGCATTGCGCTTTTGAACACCGAGGCGCGCGGCGAGATTGAGGAAACCGTGCGCCGGATCGAGAAAATCGAGACCGCGGTTGAGCCCCGCTTCCAGGAGCATTTCGTGAATGCCTCGGCAATTCCGAACTCGGCTGAACCCTTCCCGATCCTGGAAACCGTCGTCACTCTGCCGCAGGTGAACTTCAACACCGGCGGCGGTGAAGGCGAAGGCGCCGGAGGCGGCCGCCGCCGGCGCCGCCGGGGCTGATCCGGAACCGGCAAGAATTTCGCTGCGGCGCCCTTGACCTTGGCGCCGCAGCGGCATACTCCTGCCTGCACAAGCGGGTATGGTGAAATGGTATCATGCGAGCTTCCCAAGCTTAAGGCGCGGGTTCGATTCCCGCTACCCGCTCCAGCCTTCCATATTTTCCAGACAGTTACCGCGCAACGCGGTGGTCTTCCTTCCTGACTGCTGTACCCGCGCGCTGTCCTGCTGTTTGTGGTAGACTGCCCCGGCAGGCCCGCATGTTTAGGGCTGCCAGTTTGGGAGGGTACCAGTATGACACGCCACTATTTTGCCGCCGCACTCCTGTGCGTCTTCAGCGCCGGAACCGCAGTTGCAGGCACAACCTGGGAACAGGGCGGTACCGGAACCGGCATTGCAAGCAACTCAGCCACGGAAATCGCCGACGGCCACATGGTGATTCAAACCAGCAGCTCCTACGAGAATGTCGAAATGGAAGACGCGGAGCACCCGATGAACGGCGCCGCCGGGCCATGTTTCGGCGCGGTTGAGGCTGCCCCATCCGGTGTCACCGGCGGCGGTATTTGTGCCTTCACTGACAAGGCCGGGGACAAGGTCGTGCTGCATTGGCACGCGGAGGGCATGGATTCATCCGGCGCCCTGACAGGCAGCTGGAAGCTGAGCGGCGGCACAGGGCCTTGGGCCGGGGCGGCAGGCGGCGGCACGTTTTCGTCGCTAACGGACCCGGCAAGCGGAAACTTTGTCAACACGATCACCAGCAGCGTAACGCTGCCCTGATCAGGGCCGCGGGGCGGTCCCGCCCCGCCGCTTCTCAAACCAGCCTCAGTTCCCGGCCCCGCGCACAAAATCCAGCAGAGCACGGGTTGAGCCATCCTTGCCCTCTGCGCTTTTCTCCCCGGCCAGCAAGGGCTCCAACGAATTTGCAAGCTCCTTGCCCAGCTCTACCCCCCATTGGTCAAAGGAGTTGATGCCCAGGATCACGCCCTCAACAAACACCCGATGCTCATAAAGCGCGATGACCTGCCCCAGAATATAAGGCGTCAGCTGCGGGTAGATCAGGGTAGTGGACGGGCGGTTGCCAGGGAATACCCGGTGACGCGCCTGCCGCTCCAGCTCCGCCCCATTGTAACCTGCCTTCCTCATGAGCGCGCGTGCCTGTTCCAGGCTTCGGCCCCGCATCAGCGCTTCGGACTGCGCCAGGCAGTTGACCACCAGCAGCCTGTGGTGCTGTTCCAGCTCCGGTTCATGGCCCTTGGCAGCCACCATGAATTCAGCCGGAACAACAGATGTGCCCTGATGCAGCAGCTGATAAAAAGCGTGCTGGCCATTGGTTCCCGGCTCGCCCCAGACAATCGGCCCGGACGGATAAGGCAGCGGTGCGCCGTCCATCGCCACCGATTTGCCGTTCAATTCCATCTCCAGCTGCTGCAGATAGGCCGGCAACCGCCGCAGCCGCTGATCATAGGGCAGAACGGCCCGCGTCGGGTATCCGCAAACCTGATTGTGCCAAATCCCTGTCAGAGCCAGCATCACCGGCATATTCTGCTGCCAGGGAGCCTCCTGGAAATGGCGGTCCATAGACTTGCCGCCGTCAAGGAACTCACGAAAACGCTCTGGCCCGACCGCCAGCATCAGGCTGAGACCGATCGGCCCCCAGACGGAATAGCGGCCGCCAACCCAATCTTCGAACCCGAACACCTGGTTGCGCGGGATGCCAATGGCCGCGGTCTCCTTTTCCGATGTGGACAAGGCAAAAAACTGGCGTGCCGGCTCGCCGCCGCCGGCCTCGACCCAACGGCGCGCGGTCGCCGCGTTGAGCATGGTTTCGGCCGTGGTGAAGGTCTTGGAGGCAACAATCACCAAAGTTGTTTTAGGGTCAATTCGTTGCAGAATGTCGTGAATGTGGGCGCCATCCACATTGGAGACAAAATGGCAGCGCGGCCCGTCATGATAAGGCGCCAGAGCCAGTGCAGCCATGACCGGCCCCAAATCCGAGCCGCCGATGCCAATATTCAAAACGTCGGTGAACCTGCCGCCAGGCCCGGTTTGCTTGCCAGAGCGGACCCGCTGCGCCAGACGCTCCATCCTGCCCAGCGTTGCGCGCAATGGTGCCCGGATGTCTTCGCCACCGACCAGCAGCTCCGCCCCGCCGGGATCGCGCAACGCGGTGTGCAATACAGCCCGCTGTTCGGTTTCGTTGATTACGCCGCCCTGAAACATCGCCGCGAGGCGGTCTGCAACGTTCTGACGCTCGCACAAGGCCGCCAGTTCCGAACGCACGCCGGCTGTGATTTGCGTCTTGGAATAGTCGAACAGCAGGTCTTCAAACCGCACGCTGAAATCTTTTGCGCGACCGGGATCCTGCTCGAACAGGTCAACAATACTGCCGCCGCACGTGTTTGCGCGCAGCGCCTTCAAAGCTTCAAACATATTATCTTTTCCTGAAATCAAGGCGCCCAATGCACGGACACCTCAGAAAGCACAGCCTGAACCGGCGCTGTTTCCGGCGGCAATGTCATCGCTTGCTCCAGCGCCCGGCGCTTGGCGTCCCCGAAGATGACCAGATGTTTAGCAATCGCGGCATCCAGCACCCGCGCTGTCAGGCTGATCCGGGCTTCCGGCTGGCTGTCCGGCCGCAGCACGGCCAGGGACGGCGCATCCGCTGACAGCGCCGCTTCAATGCCAGCTGTGCCAGGGAAAAGCGAAGCAGTGTGCATGTCCTCCCCCATGCCCAGGAGAAGGACCGACAGCGGCAACTCCGGCACCACCAGGCTCTCCAATTCCGCCAGCACCTGCTCCGGCTCCCGTTCCGGTACGTGGAAGGGAAAAAACCTTGCGGCGCCAGCCCGGTTCTGTAGCAGCCGCTCCCGGATCATCCGCGCATTTGAGCGCTCATGATCTGCAGGCAGCCAGCGTTCATCGGTCGCCATCACATGGACCCGGTCCCATTCGATATCCGCAGCGCATAGATCGTCGAAAATCACGCCGGGCGTACTGCCGCCAGCCACAGCAAAAGACGCGCTTTCGTGATGCAGAAGATGGGTCTTCAAATCGCCGGCAATTTCGTTCGCCACTTCTATCGCCAGCATATCCTGATCTGGGTATTCGTTGAATTTCATGGGTTTATCCCTCTCCATTCACGCCCATCCCGGCGCATCAGCAAATCGGCATCCCCGGGTCCGGTGCTGCCGCTTTCATAGGGTTTAGGCACATCTCCCCGGGACTTCCAGCCCGCAATCACGGGATCTGTCCAGGCCCAGGCGGCTTCCACCTCATCCCCTCTCATAAACAACGTCTGATTGCCGCGCACAACATCCATGATCAAACGTTCATAAGCATCTGGCGGATCGCCGCCTTCGGGCCCCAGCGCTTCGGCAAAGCTCATGTCCAAGGGCACGTCGACCAGCCGCATGCCGCCCTGCCCCGGTTCCTTGATCGTCACGCTGAGGGTGATGCCCTCGTTGGGCTGCAGTCGGATTTTCAGGTGGTTGGCGTGGCGGCCCGCTTCCGCACCGAAAATCGAATGCGGCGCATCCTTGAACATCACATTAATGACCGAGGACCGGTTCACCAGCCGCTTGCCGGTGCGCAGGTAGAACGGCGTGCCCGCCCATCGCCAATTGCTGATATGTGCCTTCAGCGCGACGTAGCTTTCAGTCGTGCTGCGCGGGTTGCCGACCAGTCCACGATAAGACGGATGCGGTGCTTCCGGGTCCAGAGACGCCTGATACTGCCCGCGCACGATGTGATGCGGCTCCACCGGATCCAGCGCGCGGATCACCTTGAGCTTTTCGTCGCGCACCGCGTCCGGGTCGAACTTGGCCGGCGGCTCCATCGCAATCAGGCACAAAAGCTGCATCAAGTGGTTCTGCATCATATCGCGCATCGCGCCTGCGCGCTCGTAATACGCCTCGCGCCCCTCAACCCCGACAGTCTCTGCAACGGTAATCTGGATGTGATCGACGTACTGGCTGTTCCAAAGCGGTTCAAACAGCATGTTTCCAAACCGCACCGCCATCAGGTTCTGCACTGTTTCCTTGCCCAGATAATGGTCGATCCGGTAGATCTGGCTTTCGTCGAAATGGCTGGCCAGCGTCTGATTCAAGTCCCGGGCCGACCCCAGGTCATGGCCAAACGGTTTCTCCACCACGATCCTTGTTTCGTCATTGGCCAGCCCGTGCTCATGCAGGCGGTCAGCCAGCGGGCCGAACAGGCCAGGGCCGACCGAAAAGTAAAAAATCCGCACCGGCGCAGCCCCGGCCGGGCGCAGCACTTCGGCAAGTTCAGGCCAGCCGTCCGGCCCCTCGGCATCAACGGCAGCATAGCTGACCCGGTCCAGAAACGCCTCAAGCGCGCCGCCGCCGCAGGCCTTGGGACCCGCATGGGCGCGCACTGCATCTGCAACCATGGCGCGGTATTCGCTGTCCGTCAGGCTGGTGCGCGCAGCACCGATGATCCGCTCGCCGCCCGGCAGCTGACCTGCACAATGGCGGCGGAACAGCGCCGGCAGGATCTTGCGCTGCGCCAGATCGCCTGTGCCGCCGAAAATCACCAGGTCAAACGGATCGACCGGAATGACGCGCGAAACCATCTTGTGTTCTTCTTCCTGTTACCGCCGGTGCAGGCACGGCACACTGCCGCTCACATCCCTGTCATATGCCTGCCCGGCTGCTTTCATTTCCCGCCCAGTATAAGGTAGCTTGCCGCGAAAGGAACTGCCCCGAAGGACATCCGCATGAAAGACCTGCAAAAATCTGCCGCAAACCTAGGCAAGTTCCAAGACGCCTTTGTGACGGCAGACGGTCAGCAGCGCGCCTCCGTGCCGCTCAGCCATCCGGAAACCCTTTGGTTCAACACCGGCACCCTGTGCAACATCGAATGCAGCAATTGCTACATCCTCAGCTCTCCTACCAATGACGCGCTGGTCTATCTGACCGCGGCTGAGGTGAAGGACTACCTTGACCAGATTGCGGAGCGCAACTGGCCCGTCCGGGAAATCGGCTTCACCGGCGGTGAGCCCTTCATGAACCCCGAAATGATCGCCATGACCCGCGCCGCGCTGGAGCGGGGGTTCGAAGTACTTATCCTAACAAACGCCATGCGCCCAATGATGCGCAAGACGGTCAAGGCGGGCTTGCTGGCCCTGCAAAAGGAGTTTGGCAGCAAACTGACCCTGCGCATATCGGTCGACCACCACAGCGAAGCGCTGCATGACAAGGAACGCGGCGCAGGCAGCTTTGCCAAGACCATCGAAGGCATGGAATGGCTCCGCGACAACGGCTTTGCAATGGCCGTTGCTGGCCGCACAGTCTGGGGCGAGAGCGAGGCAGAGGCCCGCGCGGGCTATGCCGCACTGTTTGAAAACCACGGCTTTGCCATCGACGCACAGAACCCGGGCCAGACCGTGCTGTTCCCGGAAATGGACGAAACCGTGGAAGTCCCTGAAATCACCACCGCGTGCTGGGGCATTCTGAACAAATCACCTGAAAGCGTGATGTGCGCCACCTCCCGCCTGGTTGTGAAACGCAAGGGCGCGGATGCTCCCGCCGTCCTGGCCTGTACCCTGCTGCCTTACGAACCAGAGTTCGAAATGGGCACAACCCTGGCCGAGGCCGAGCGGCCCGTCCAGCTGAACCACCCCCACTGCGCCAAATTCTGCGTTCTGGGCGGCGCCAGCTGTTCAGCATGAACGCTACACAGAGATGAAGCCGCTTTGACCTGACGGCGACAGAATGGCACCATGGTGCAGTATTCTCTGTCAGGTGTTGTGTCATGCGTTTTCTTTTTGCTCTGCTTCTTTGTTTCCTCCCCTTCTTTGCCGCCGCGCAAAGCCGCATGGCGCTGGTTATTGGCAACAACTCCTATTCCGACGTGCCTGAGCTGGCCAAGGCCCGCGCGGATGCGCAATCCATTGGCACGAAGCTCAATGAGCTGGGCTTCACCGTCACCACCGCGCTGGATCAGGACCGCCGCGGGCTGAACCGGAAAATCTCAGAATTCACAGCCCGGCTGGAACCCGGCGATGCGGCCTTTATCTTCTTTGCCGGCCACGGGGTGGAAATCGACGGCGAGAATTACCTGCTGCCCACGGACATCGCCGCCCCCAGCGCCGGCGGCAGCGACTTTGTGAAGTCCGAGTCCATCGCCCTGTCGGATCTTCTGGACCGCGTCCGCAAAACCGGCGCGCGCTCTGCTGTTGTGGTCATTGATGCCTGCCGCAACAACCCGTTTGAGCTGGTCGAGGGCCGCAGCATCGGAACCACCCGGGGTCTTGGCCGGATTGCCGCGCCCCAAGGCACCTTCGTGATCTTCTCCGCTGGCGCAGGCCAGCTGGCGCTGGACCGGCTGAACGAGACGGACACGGCAGAAAACTCCGTCTTCACCCGCGCTCTGCTGCCGCTCCTGTCCAAACCGGGACTGGAGCTGCGCACGCTGGTTGCAGGCCTCCGGCGCGAGGTGCGCGATCTGGCTCTGACAGTTCAGCACCGCCAAGTGCCCGCCTACTATGATGAAATGCTAGGGGAATTCTATTTCACGCAGGCCGTGCTCCCCGCGGAGCCTGCGCCGGCGCCAGCCCCCACAATACAATCAGATTTTGAACTCGCACGCTCCATCGGCACTCCCCAGGCGCTCGACAGCTTTCTTGAACGCTATTCGGGCCGTGAGGACGAATACACCTATACAGTTGCCTTGCAGCTAAGGCAGGGGCTGGAAACTGAACAGGCGCAGGCGGAGCCACCCTCCCGGGAAACGCCCGAAACCCCTGACGTTCCGGTCATTCCGGACTCAAAGGCGGTGATGCGGGACACACAGGCGGCGCTGAACGAAATCGGCTGCCAGGCCTGCCGCCCGGACGGAATTGCCGGCCCGCGCACCCGCAGCGCCTTTGCTGCCTATCTGGCAGCGTCAGACAGCACCCTCGGCGCCGATGATCTGGGCACCGCCCACGCACTGGAGGAACTGCGCCAAAAGTCAGGGGAAGTCTGCAAACCTGCGCCCAGAACTGCCTCTACCCCGGCACCTGTACCAACAAAAGCCGCTGCGCCGCTGGCAGGCGCCTGGAAGTTCAAGGCCACCTGTGCCCTGGTGGTCAAGGTCACTGGAAACGTCCATTACACCCATGCGGGCGGCAACAAATATCATGGGCGGCTCAGCAACTCCCTGGGCCAGAATGCCAACACAGAGGTCTACCTGAACGGCCAGCAGATCAGCGGCACGGATTATTTCCCCGGCATCACCGTTACCTGGCGCGGCCGCCTTGCCGCGGACGGGCGCAGTTTCACCTCCAGCGGCTCCACCGGCTGCGCGGTCTACGCCTGGCGCTGATCCTGCTCAGAAGATCCGGTCAGTGGATCTGGAACTCTCCGACCACATTGCGCCATTCGCCGGGGCCGATCATCTTGCGGTGATTGAACCGCACCGAGTGCAGCGGCCCTTCGATCTCGCGATGCCAGAATTCGATGAACTCAAACAGCCGCGGGTGGTCCGGCGCAAGGTCGTATTCCTGCCAGACAAAGGTGTTCAAAACATGGATGTGGTCCGGCATGTGGTAGGTGAATTCTGCCGTGGTCAGCCCGTATCCCTTGAGCATCAGCTCGGTTTCGCTGGTCTCCATCTCTAGCCTCCAATTCTTACCCCCTCTGATTGATGCTAGGGTGCAATTGGTTAATTTCCTCAAAAACAGTGCGTTACCCCCGCGTGAACGGTTGGTTTCCGGCTTTCGGAGGCTGTGTGCTTGCGCCTCATATACGGTCTCTGATAGGGTGCGAACACAATATATAGACCCAGAAGAAAGAGCGGGCAGCCAACGTGAGCGATACGCCGGAAACTCCTGAAAACATGGACGAAAATCTGCCGGAACGCCCGGCCTATGACGGGCCAACCGTTTCCATCGAAACCGAGATGCGCAACTCGTATCTCGACTATGCGATGTCGGTCATCGTCAGCCGGGCCATCCCGGACCTGCGTGACGGTCTGAAACCGGTTCACCGGCGGATTCTCTACGCCATGCACGAATCCGGCAACACCCATGACAAGGCCTACCGCAAGTCGGCCCGCCCGGTTGGCGACGTGATGGGTAAATACCACCCGCACGGCGACAGCGCGATCTATGACGCGCTGGTACGGATGGCGCAGGACTTTTCAATGTCGCTGCCGCTCTTGGACGGCCAGGGCAACTTCGGCTCGATGGACGGGGATAACCCGGCGGCAATGCGCTACACCGAGGTCCGCATGGACAAGCCCGCCGCGGCGATCCTGGCGGATATCGAGAAAGAGACCGTCGATTTCCAGGACAACTACGACGGCAAAGACCGCGAGCCGACCGTTCTCCCGGCCCGTTTCCCGAACATGCTGGTCAACGGCGCCGGTGGTATCGCGGTCGGCATGGCCACCAACATCCCGCCGCACAACCTGGGCGAAGTCGTCGACGCCACACTGGCACTGATCGAAGACCCGGACCTGACCAGCGAGCAGCTGATCGAGTATATCCCTGGCCCCGACTTCCCGACCGGCGGTGTGATGCTGGGTCGCTCCGGCGCCCGCAAGGCCTATCTCGAGGGCCGCGGCAGCGTGATCATCCGCTCCAAAACCCGCGTCGAGGAGATCCGCAAGGACCGCTATGCCATTGTCGTGGATGAGATTCCCTATCAGGTGAACAAGGCCGCGATGATCGAGAAGATCGCCGAGCAGGTCCGCGAAAAGCGGATCGAGGGCGTGGCCCACGTACAGGACGAATCCGACCGCAACGGTGTGCGGGTGGTGGTCGAGCTGAAACGCGACGCAACGCCTGAGGTGGTGCTGAACCAACTGTTCCGCTTCACCCCGATGCAGACCTCCTTTGGCTGCAACATGCTGGCGCTAAACGGCGGCCGGCCCGAACAGCTGACCCTGCGCAAGTTCCTGACCTCCTTCATCGATTTCCGCGAGGACGTCGTTGCCCGCCGCACTGCGCATCTGCTGCGAAAGGCGCGTGAACGCAGCCACATCCTGTGCGGTTTGGCTGTTGCCGTCTCCAACGTTGATGAAATCGTCGCCACAATCCGCTCTTCCGCGGACGCGGCCGAAGCGCGTGAAAAGCTGATGACCCGGCGCTGGCCGGCCGCCGACATCGCGGACTACATCCGCCTGATAGACGACCCGACACACAAGATGAACGACGACGGGACCTATAACCTGTCGGAGACCCAGGCCCGTGCCATTCTGGAGCTGCGCCTGCAGCGCCTGACCCAGATCGGCGTCAAGGAAGTCACCGACGAGCTGGAAGAACTGGCGGCCAAGATCAAGGAATACCTCGAAATCCTGTCCTCGCGCGAACGCATCATGGGCATCATCGGCGACGAGCTGCGCGAAGTCCGCGACAACTTCGCCGTGCCGCGCCGCACCCAGATCGTCGACTGGTCCGGCGACATGGAGGACGAGGACCTGATCGAGCGCGAGGACATGGTGGTGACCGTGACCTCCGGCGGCTACATCAAGCGCACGCCGCTGGCCGACTTCCGCGCCCAAAAGCGCGGCGGCAAGGGCGTGTCGGGTATGCAGACCAAGGAAGAGGATGTGATCACCACCCTCTTTGTGGCCAACACACATACGCAGCTTCTGTTCTTCACCACCGACGGCATGGTCTACAAGCTGAAGACCTGGCGCCTGCCGCAGGGCGGCCGCACCTCCAAGGGCAAGGCGATCGTCAACATCCTGCCGATCCCGACCGGGGTATCCATTGCTGCCATCATGCCGGTCGATGTGCCGGACGAGGAATGGGAAAACCTGCAGGTGGTCTTTGCGACTTCGGGCGGCGATGTGCGCCGCAACCGTCTGTCGGACTTCACCAATGTACGCCGCAACGGCAAGATCGCCATGAAACTGCCGGAGGACGGCTCCGTCCAACTGGTGAACGTGCGCATCTGCTCGGAAGACGACGACGTGATGCTGTTCACCAATTCGGGCCGCGCCATCCGCTTCCGTTCTACCGACGTGCGCGTGTTCAACTCGCGCGAGTCCACCGGTGTCCGCGGCATCAAGCTGACCGGCGAGGATAGCGTTGTCTCAATGTCAGTGATCCGCCACTCAAAATACACCCCGGAGCAGCGCACCGCATACCTCAAGATGCGCCGGGCGATGGCCGGTCTGACCGACGATGCCGAAGCTTCGGATGAGGATGCGGTTGAGGATCCGAACTTCTCCACCGAGCTCTATTCAGAGATGTCGGCAGCCGAGAATCTGATCCTGACCATAACCACTGGCGGCTCGGGCAAGCTGTCCTCATCGCATGACTACCCGGTGCGCGGCCGCGGCGGCATGGGTGTTACCGCGATGGACAAGGCGATGCGCGGCGGCGAGATTGTGGCCTCCTTCCCGGTGGAGATGGACGATCAGATCATGCTGGCGACCTCCAAGGGCCAGTCGATCCGGGTGCCGGTCGATGGCATCTCCTTCCGCTCGCGTTCTGCTGGCGGTGTGCGGGTGTTCAACACCGGCAAGGGTGAGGAAGTGGTCTCTGTCGCTTGGATCGCTGAAAACGGCGAGGATGAGGACGGCGGCGAGGAATAAGCCGCATCCCATTGGAAACATTGAACGCCGCTCCGTTGCCGGGGCGGCGTTCGCATTATTAACCGGGTTCTAACCGGTGTCTGCCATTCTTGCGGTCAAGTTCTGTTTTCTCAGAAAGGGTGTGCCCCATGAACTTGTACCACTGCTCCATCGACCTGCAGCACGAAGCCAAGGCGCTTTCATTTGCCAGCGCGGTCGATCAATGGATGGTATATCTGCAAGAGCGCGGCGTGGTGCTGGGCTGGCGCCTGCTGCGGCGCAAGCTGAACCTCGCCAGTGACAATTGCCGCGACTTCCTGCTGGAAATCGAATTCAAGGACATGACTCAGCTGGATCAGGCCTTCCGCGTTCTGGGCGAGCATGACGAGGAGGTCGAAAAGCTCTACTCCCACGTCACGGCCCTGATTGCCACGGCCGACATCGGCCTCTACCGCCCCTTCCCGGATCCTGAACGGGCAGAGCGGATGGCGCTGATCTAGCGTGTTGACCTGCCGCTTCAGATCAGGGTCGGGGCCAGAACAAAGCTGGCAAAAATCAGATAGGCTACGGCTGTATGCATCAGTTTACTCACTTACTCACATCCCCATGAGCTTCTGAGAATAAACTTAAAATGCGGCATTTCCGGGGCAGGCAATTTCCCCTGCCCCTGGAAGGGTTTGCGCTAAACCAGACCTTATAGATCGTATAGCAGGCTGAACTTCTCTTCTAGATAGGCCAGCAGCGGTGTGTGGCTTGGCTCCATGCCCGCCGCATACACGATGGTATCGCGCGGGCTGCGCAAACCGCCATGCTGCTGCAGCTTGTCCTTCAGCCAGCCGGTTGCACCGCTGGTGTCACCCTCTGCCAGCTCTGCATCCAGCCCCGGCACATCCCGGCGCAGCGCCTGATAGAGACAGCCGGCATAGACATTGCCCAGCGTGTAGGTCGGGAAATAGCCGAACAGGCCCACCGACCAATGCACGTCTTGCAAACAGCCGTTCGACGGCTTGTCCACGGCATAACCGAAGTCCGCCTCAAACCGGTCATTCCAGGCCGCTTCCAGGTCCTTCACCGCCAGGTCGCCGCTCATCAGCGCGCGCTCCAGGCCGAACCGCATCATGATATGGAGGTTGTATTGCAGCTCATCCGCTTCTGTCCGGATATAGCCCTTATGCACCGAATTGACGGCCGCATAAAAGGCATCCGCATCGGCAATCCCGAAATCGCCAAAGGCGTCTTTCATCTCCTCAAACAGCCAGCCGGTAAAGGCGCGGCTGCGGCCGATCTGGTTTTCATAGATCCGGCTCTGGCTTTCATGCACGCCCATCGACACACCACTGCCCAGCGGAGTCAGCAGGTAATCGCGGCTGATGTTCTGTTCATAGGCGCCGTGGCCGACCTCATGAATGGTGGAATAGAAGCAGTTGAACGGGTCGGTCTCGCTGGTGCGCGTGGTGATCCGCACGTCAAGGCCAGAGCCAGAGCTGAACGGATGCACCGCCTTGTCGACCCGTCCATGGGCCATGTCATAGCCAAAGACCTTGGCGATCTTGCGGGTCAGCTTCATCTGCGCGGCTTCGTCGAAACTTCCGCTCAGCCCCTTCGGCGCGGGCTTCGCCAGCACCTTCGCGCGCAGCTCCACCAGACCGGGGCGCATGGCATCGAAGATTTCCGCAATTGCGGCCCCGGTCATGCCGTGCTCATAATCCTCAACCATGGCGTCATAAACGTCACCGCCCGCAGCCAGCGCCAGGCCTTCTTCGCGTTTCAGCGCGACAACTTCCTCCAGCACCGGCACAAAGGCGGCCACGTCCTCATCCGCCCGCGCCGCGGCCCATTGGCCCTGCGCCTCGGAGGTCACCTGTGCGATCTTCTTGGCCAGATCGGCGGGAACCTTGACGGTGCGCTCATAGCTGCGGCGGATTTCGCGCAGCTGCGCGTCTCCTGCCTCATTGGGGGCAACCGCTTGCTCCAGCCACTCCGCCACCCGCGGATCGCTGCGGCGGGCGTGCAGCACCGCCTCGATCGCGGCCATTTCCTCTCCTCGCTGCGGTGCCGCCCCGCGCGGCATCATGGTTTCCTGATCCCAGCCCAGACGGCCCGCAATCTGCCCCAGCGCCTGGGTTTCGCGCTGGAAGGCCATCAATTCGTCAAATGCGCTCATGGGTCAGTGATCCTTGATCGAGGTTGCAATGGGATAGGCAGACAGGAAGCGGGCGCGCAAAATCAGCACCCAGACACCGATAGCCACCAGCTGATGGGTGATCGCGGCGTGCAGCGGCGCGGCGTAAACCACGGTGATGATCCCCAGCACCACCTGCACCGACAGCGCTGCGAAAACGGCGTTGAAGGCAAAGCGGGTGCGCGCGTGGGCAGAGCCGCGCCCGCGCAGCCAGGCCACCACGCCAAAGGCAAACAACAGATACCCCGCAACCCGGTGGATGAATTGCACCAGACCGGGGTTTTCAAAGAAGTTCTTCCAGACCGGCTCAATCATGAAGGGGTTTGGCGGGATCACCTGCCCGCCCATCAGCGGCCAGTCGGTATAGGAGCGTCCGGCGTCGATGCCCGCCACCAGCGCGCCCAGCAGGATCTGCAGGAAAGCAAAATGCATCAGGCCGGTGGACAGGCTGAACAGCTTGGCCTCCTTGGCGCGGCGTGCCTGCATCAGCTCGCGCTCCTCGCGGCCCAGCATCAGCACATACCAGGCAATGAAGCCGAGGATCACAAACGCCAGCCCCAGATGCACAGCAAGGCGGTAGGAGGCCACGGCGGTCATCCCTTCGCCCTGCGTGACGCCAGAGGCCACCATCCACCAGCCGATAGCGCCCTGAACGCCGCCGAGGACACCCGGCAGCAGCAGCCGGCCAGCCCAGCCCGCCGGGATCTTGCGTGCGGCCAGAAAGCCGAAGAACCCAAGCGCCCAGACCACGCCAATGAAGCGGCCCAGCTGGCGGTGGCCCCACTCCCACCAATAGATCTCTTTGAAATCAGCCAGTTCCATCCACTGGTTCTGGATGCGCCACTGGTCGATTTCCTTGTATTTGTCGAACTCTGCCTGCCACTCCGCCTCGGACATCGGCGGGACGGCCCCGGTCACGGGGCGCCATTCAGTAATCGACAGGCCGCTGTCGGTCAGGCGCGTCAGCCCGCCCACCACGATCATTGCAACCACCAGCGCAAACAGCACCATCAGCCAGGCGCGGATCGCCTTGCGGGCACCGCCACGGCCCCGGTCGATCAGTCCCGGCTGCACCGCGGGGGCATCTTTCTTCTCGCCCTCAACCTCTTCGAAAATGCTGCGCTTGCTCATGCTTGCCTCTTTTTCTCTGGTGCCAAGCTAGGGGCGGGTTATTCAAAGGTCCAGAGCAGCTTACTCGCCGCCGCGCTCTTTCCAGCGGACCATCTGGCGCATGATGCCGTGCAGCATCTGCACGTCGGAACGGGTCATCCGCATCCGGGACCACAGGTTGCGCAGGTTGGTCTTCATGCTGTCTGCCTTTTCTGGCGGGAAGAAGAAGCCCGCTTCGTCCAGCCGATCCTCATAATGTTCCACCAGTTTTTCGACTTCAACGCCGCTCGCCCAGTCGCCCTTGCGGCCCAGATCGGTTGTTTCATGCACGACTTCGCCCGATTGGCGCATCCATTCATAGCCGGTCAGCAGCACGCATTGGCCCAGGTTCAAGGAAGCGTAAAGCGGGTTCACCGGCACCGAGATGATGGCGTTCGCCTTGGCGATATCCTCATTCTCAAGGCCAGCACGTTCCGGCCCAAACATCACCGCGACCTTCTCGCCCGCTGCGATCTTCTCCGCCGCGATCTGCATGGCGCGTTCGGGGCTGTAGACCGGCTTGGTCAGCCCGCGCTGGCGGGCGGTGGTGGCAAACACATAGGTGCAGTCGCCCAGCGCCTCCGGCACGTCGGCGCACAGCTGCGCCTCATCCAGCAGCCGCCCAGCGCCAGAAGACATCGCCACTGCCTTGGGGTTCGGCCATCCGTCGCGCGGCGCCACGATGCGCATCCGGTCGAGACCGAAGTTCCACATCGCCCGCGCCGCGGCACCGATATTCTCGCCCATCTGGGGGCGGACAAGGACAAAGGCAGGCTGGGGCGTATCGGTGGGCATCGTGTTCTCCGGCAAAATCGGCCCTGCTGTACTGCCCGCGTGGCGGCGGGGCAAGGTCCAGTACGGGTTTGAGCTGCATTTACCGGGGCTTCACCCCCGCAAATCCTTGCGTCCTGCCGGAAATCGGCTAAACACCGTCCAATCGCCTGAACAATGGAGCACCGCCATGGGAAGCCCTGCTGACACACCAGAGCAGCCGCAGATCTATCTGATCTCCCCGCCGAGTTTCGAGCTGGGCAAATTCCCCGATCAGCTGGCCCGGGTGCTGGATGAGGTGGACGTAGCCTGTGTGCGCCTGGACCTGGCAAGCCGTGATCAGGACACGCTCAGCCGCGCGGGCGATGCGCTGCGTGAAGTGACCATGGAGCGTGACGTGGCGCTGGTAATCTCTGACCATCAGATCCTGGCAGAGCGGCTGGGGCTGGACGGCGTGCATCTGACCGATGCGTCAAAATCCATCCGCACCGCACGCAAAGCGCTGGGGCCGGATGCGATTGTCGGCTGTTTCTGCGGCGCCTCGCAGCACGACGGCATGGTGGCCGGCGAAGCAGGCGCGGATTACGTGAGTTTTGGCCCGGTAGGCACCTCCGGCCTGGGCGACGGCGCGCAGGCGGAAGCGGACCTGTTCCAGTGGTGGTCGCAGATGATTGAGGTTCCGGTTGTGGCCGAGGGTGGCCTCACTGAGGACTTGGTGCGTGGCATTGCACCCTTTACCGATTTTTTTGGCATCGGCGATGAGATCTGGCACGCGGAAGACCCGCTGGCGGCGCTCAAGGTGCTGATGCGGGCGATGGACTAATGCCCTAGCGGGTGTTTACAGAAACACCCGCTCCACAAACCAGTAGCCGCCGATCATCGCGATGGTGACAGAGGCCGGGATCGCCACCCGGCCGCGGTATTTCGGGTGCCGCCCGAACCATAGGCGCACGCCCACGTAGGCGGCGGCAATCACCGCCAGCTGACCCAGTTCCACCCCGACGTTGAAACCGATGAGCGCGGGCAGGAACTGGTTAGGCGGCAATCCGAACGCCCCCAGCACAGAGGCAAAGCCCAGCCCGTGCAACAGCCCGAAGCCAAAGATCACAAAGCTGCGCCAGGTGTGCAGCTTGCGGGCAAAGATGTTCTCCACCGCAACGAAGACGATCGACAAGGCAATCAGCGGCTCGACAATCGCGGGGTTCACTTTGACCATGCCCAGCGCGCCCAGCGCCAGGGTGATGGTATGGGCGACGGTGAACAGGCTCACCTGCAAGAGCAGCGGTTTCACCCGCGGGCTGAGAAAGAACAGCCCCAATACGAACAGAATATGGTCCAGCCCCTTGGGCAGGATATGGGTGAAGCCGACGGGGATGTACTCCACAAAAGCCTCGACCGGCGTTTTGGCTGCGCCGCCATTCACTGGGATCGGCGGAGAGGTCTCCCCGCCTTGCAGATAGCCGGTATAGGGCTCCGCCACCCCGTTCTGCCGCAGTACTACACTGCCGGACCCTTTGGGCCAGGCAATGCGCAGGGTGCGTGATCCGGGTGGCACTTCGCCAGCCAGTTCCAGAAAGGAGGCGCGCGGCAGGCTTGCATCGCCAACTTCGGGGATAGTGACCCTGGTGACTTCCAGAGCAACCGGGCCGCCTGCGTGAATGGAGAACGTTTGCAGCCAGTCCTCTGCAAACAGTTGCACCATCGGTTCCAGTTCCCCCCGGTCCAGGGCCCGCAGCTCGTCATAGTCCGCGGCTTGAGCGGTCTGGTTGGTGTCAGAGAGCCCATCGAGGTTGATGCCCGCGACAAAAGCCTCCACGTTCAGACGCAACTCCAGCGTGATCTGGCCGTCCTTCACCATGAAATCGGCAATCGCCGGGGTGACCTCATGCGCGCAGGCAGGTTCGGGTGCTATTGCAACCACGCAGAACAGCAGCGCAAATAGTGTCCGCAGCCAAGTCACACTGCGCCCGACAGCCAAGGAACCCTTCATGCAATACCGCCTGTTCTGCTCAATTCTCTGTGCCGGGCTGACCCTGGGGCCCGCGCCGGTGTTATCCCACGAGTTTTGGATTGAGCCGCAGAAATATCAAGTGGATTCCGGGAACAAGGTGGTGGCGCGGCTGCGCAACGGGCAGGAATTCAACGGGGCGGAGCAGCCCTACCTGGATCACCGTATCGCGCGCTTTGAGGTGTTCCAGGCGGAAGCGGAGTTACCCTACCTCGGCCGGATGGGGGATATGCCCGCCTTTGCGGCCGAGACACTGCAGGATGGTCTGGCCGTGCTGATCCACCAAACGCAGCCGCAGACCATCACCTATGACAGCTGGGAAGAGTTCCAGGCTTTCATTGACCACAAAGCATTTGGCGATATTCGCACACCGCATCAGGCGCGCGGGCTGGCGGATGCGGGTTTCATTGAGCAATACACGCGCTATGCCAAGGCACTGGTGGCAGTTGGCGATGGCAGCGGGGCCGACAGCGCCACCGGTTTGGAAACGGAGATCATCGCCTTAACCAATCCCTACACGGATGATCTGACAGCGGGGCTTCCGGTCCGGGTGCTGTATCAAGGGACACCGCGTCCCAAGGCGCAGGTTGAGGTCTTTGCCAAGGCTCCGGACGGCACGGTGACCATAAGCAGTCAATTGACCGATCCCAATGGAGAGACTGTCGTCAACGTCATCCCGGACCATGCCTATCTGCTGGATGCGGTGGTCCTGCGCCCTGCCCCGGATGGCAAAGATTACGTTTGGGAAAGCCTTTGGGCTTCCTTGACCTTCGCGGTGCCCGCGCCGTGATGCCGCTTGCAGAGGCCCGTCAAAGGCGGCAATAGGTCATTATGACACAAGCCCCTAACTCTCAGACACCCGCCATCCTGTGCATCGGATCGGTCCTGTGGGACATCATCGGCCGCTGCACCAGTGAAATGCAGCGCGGTTCGGACATGCCCGGGCGCATCACCCGTTTGCCCGGCGGCGTCGCCATGAACATCGCCATGACCTTGTCGCGCTTTGGCGTGAAACCTGCGCTGCTGACCGCCGTGGGCCGCGACCCCGAGGGCGACGAGCTAATCCATGCCTGCGGCCACTTCGGCCTCATTACTGATCACATCTACCGCTCAGAGGATCTGCCCACCGACCGTTACATGGCGGTGGAAGGTGCCAACGGGCTGATTGCCGCCATTGCCGACGCGCATTCGCTGGAAGCCGCGGGCGACAAGATCCTGCGGCCGTTGTCCGACGGCTCACTGGGAACCGAGGCCGCGCCCTATGAGGGCCAGGTAGCACTGGATGGCAACCTGACCCTGTCGCTGCTGGATGACATCGTTGCCAGCCCGGCCTTTGCCAAGGCGGACCTGCGCGTGGCGCCTGCCTCGCCGGGCAAGGCGGAACGGCTGCGACCCTTTCTGACCCGCACCCGCGGCACGCTCTATGTGAACCTGGAAGAGGCCGACATCCTGTGCCAGGCGGAGTTCACCGACAGCGAAACCGCGGCAAAAGCAATGCTGGACCGCGGCGCCGCCCGGGTGCTGGTCACCGATGGCGGATCCTCTGCCACTGTTGCTGATGCCGAGGGCACAATCACCCTTGTCCCGCCCCGCGTTACCGTCGCCCGGGTCACCGGAGCAGGCGACACTTTCATGGCCGCCCATATCGTTGCCGAGGCACGGGGCGAAGACCGCAAGACCGCTTTGGCCTCAGCCCTCAAGGCTGCGGCAACCTACGTTTCAGGAGAACCCCCGCTGTGATCGACATTCAGTATTCATCCGAAGTCCAGGCCGCCAAGGCCGATGGACAGGCTGTCGTTGCGTTGGAAAGCACCATCATCACCCACGGCATGCCCTATCCGCAGAATGTCGAGGTTGCCGCACAGGTGGAGCAAGACATCCGCGATGCCGGTGCCGTGCCTGCCACAATGGCGGTGATCGAAGGCGTGCTGCATGTGGGGCTTGAGCCTGATCAGCTGCAGGCGCTGGGACAGGCCAAAGGAGTCGCCAAGATCTCCCGCGCGGATATGCCCGCCTGCATCGCCACTGGCGGCACCGGGGCCACCACGGTTGCAGCGACCATGATCGCGGCGCGGCTGGCGGGCATTTCCGTCTTTGCCACCGGCGGCATCGGCGGCGTGCACAAGGGGGCAGAGACCACATTCGACATCTCCGCCGACCTGCTGGAACTGGCGCAGACCCCGGTGACCGTTGTGGCCGCGGGCGCCAAGGCGATCCTCGACCTGCCGAAGACGCTGGAAGTTCTGGAAACCCAGGGCGTGCCGGTGATTGCTTACGGGCAAGACAGTTTCCCCGCCTTCTGGTCGGCCCAGTCGGAGCTGAAAGCACCGCTGCGCATGGACACCCCTGCTGATATCGCCCGCGCCCACGCCACCCGTCAGGCGATGGATCTGCCCGGCGGCCAGCTGGTGGCCAACCCGATCCCGGCAGATGCCCAGATCGCGGCAGAGGATCTGGCGCCGGTGATTGCCCAGGCCCAATCCGAAGCCGATGCCCAGGGTGTTGCGGGCAAGGATGTGACCCCCTTCCTGCTGAGCCGCATCTTCGAGCTGACCGAAGGCCGCTCGCTCACCGCGAACATCGCGCTGGTGCGCAACAATGCCCGGCTGGCGGCAAAGATCGCACAGGAACTGAACAAACTGACACAATGAGTTGAAATTAGGGGCGGAAGCCATTGCTCCGCCTCGAAACAGTGCCTAGGTTCCAATCGAAATTTCCGCAAAGCAGACACATGACCACGCCTTTCGACGAAGAACCGCACCGCCGCCCGGGACTGTTTGCCAGCCTGCGCGCTTCTTTCTTTACCGGCATCGTGGTTATCGCCCCTGTCGGGCTGACGGTCTGGCTGTTGTGGTCGGTGATGGGCTGGATCGACAGCGTGGTGCTGCCGCTGGTGCCGCATACCTTCCGGCCTGAGCAGTATATCGGCATCAACCTGCGCGGCGTCGGGCTGATCATCTTCCTGCTGTTCACCATCATCGTGGGCTGGATCGCCAAGGGCATCATCGGACGCTCGCTGATCACCTTCGCCGAAAGCCTGGTTGACCGGATGCCGGTGGTGCGCACGGTCTATTCCGGCATCAAGCAGATTTCCGAAACCGTCTTTGCCCAATCAGAGCGCAGCTTTGAAAAAGCCTGCCTTGTACAGTACCCGCGCAAAGGCATCTGGGCGATCGGCTTCATCTCCACCAATGCCAAGGGGGAGATTGCCAAGCGGGCCGAAACCAGCGGCGGGCTGGTCAGTGTCTTTCTTCCGACCACCCCGAACCCCACATCGGGCTTTCTGCTTTTCGTGCCGGAGGAGGACGTGATCGAACTGGAGATGTCGGTCGAGGATTCCGCCAAGCTGGTGATTTCCGCAGGTCTGGTCTACCCGAACCCCAAGGACCCGACCAAACCGTTGGAAAACGGCAAGGCCGCAAAGGAGCTTGAAAAAGAAGACGCCTAGCCGAACATTTCAGGCAGATCTGCTGAGGAACGCACGCCGAGGTTTTCCCTGTTCTGCGCCAGAAACACTTCGGCCGCGTCCCGGCCTGCCTCTTTCAGCCGCGCCAGGATCTGCGGCACCGGGAACAGCTTGGTGGTGACTGACAGCTGAGTCATCAGATCATCGTCAGCGATCATGTGCACCCGCACCTGTTTCATCCGCCCCTGCTGAATGGTGCCATCGGCCAGCAGCCGTTGCACGAAGTTGATTGCCCTCAGTTCCCGCAGCAAGGATGAGTTAAAACTGATCTCATTCACCCGGTTGCGGATCTGCTGCGGCGTCTTGGGTATCTCGTCGCGCTCCAGCGGATTGATATTGACGATCACCACATCGCCCGGCAGCGCGTCGCGAAACAGCGGGAACAGCGCCGGGTTCCCGGTGTAGCCGCCGTCCCAATAGGCTTCCATGCGGCCGGTTTCCGGGTCTTCGATCTCCACCGCTTGAAACAGGTCCGGCAGGCAGGCAGAGGCCAGGACCGCATCGGTGCTGATTTCCTCCCCCTCGAAAACGCGGATCTTACCGCTGCGCACGCAAGTGGCGCAGATGAACAGCTCCGGGCCTTCGCCCGCACATACCTCGGTAAAATTGAACTGCTCGACCACCTCGCGCAGCGGGTTTTTGTAAAACGGCCCGTAGTGATAGGGGGAGATTACCTGACTGAGGTTTTCCAGCGGCGAAAACGGCATTGCCGCCTCCAGCGCGCCCGCCCAGGCCACCGCATCAAACCGCGTCAGCCAATGATTGAACCGCATGTCGCCCACGGCGCCCATCCGTTTCCACAGCCCGTCCAGCGCCGCCTTGGCACCGGCGTGCCCGTCCTGCACCATGCCCGCCTTGAAAGCAGCCCCGTTCAGCGCCCCGGCGGAGGTGCCAGTGATCCCGGCAACCTCGATCCCCTCCTCCTCCAGCAGCCGGTCGAGCACGCCCCAGGTAAACGCCCCATGCGCGCCGCCGCCCTGCAAGGCCAGATTAATCCGTGTCACCAAACGCCACCTGCCTATTTCACCTTTGTGAAAAAACTCCGGGGGTGAATTGCCCCGTCAGGGCAAGAGGGGGCTGGCCCCCTCCCGCCGTCACCGCACACGCCTACAGCGCAGTCCAGCCGCCATCGACGCTGATGGAGGTGCCGGTGATCTGCGCTGCCGCGTCCGAACACAGGAACACAGCCGTGCCGCCCAGTTGCTCCACCGTGGCAAACTCGCGGCTCGGCTGGCGCTCCAGCATCACCTTTTTGATCACCTCTTCCCGGCCCATGTTGTATTTCTCCATGGTGTCGGGGATCTGCGCCTCCACCAGTGGAGTCAGCACATAGCCCGGGCAGATCGCATTGCAGGTGATCGGCTCCTCCGCGGTTTCCAGCGCCACCGTCTTGGTCATGCCCACCACCCCGTGTTTGGCAGCCACATAGGCGGCCTTGTAGGGCGAGGCGGTCAGCCCGTGCGCTGACGCAATATTTACGATCCTGCCCCAGCCAGCCGCGCGCATCCTGGGCAGTGCTGCCGCCATCGTGTGGAAGTTTGAGTTCATGTTGATCGCGATGATCGCATCCCATTTATCCTCGGGAAACTCATCAATCGGCGATACGTGCTGGATACCTGCGTTGTTCACCAGGATATCACAGGCCCCGGCCTTCTCGATCAGTGCCCGGCAGTCCGCGCCCTTGGACATATCGGCCTGGACATACTGGGCATTGACGCTGAATTCACGGGCGAGCTCTGCTGCCAGCGCGTGATCTTCCTCCCGGTCGGTGAAAGAATTCAGCACCACGTTCGCCCCTGCCCGCGCGAATTCGCGGGCCACCCCCAGGCCGATGCCTGAATTCGATCCGGTGATAACGGCGGTCTTGCCTTGCAATGTCATCGCTTCCTATCCCATGGCTGAATGAACCTGCCGCCACTGTGCCATGCTGCAGATGCAAAAGAAACGCGTAAGACTACGGATAACCCGCCCTTGTTTTCACAGGCGCAATCATCCAGAGGCTGCGGAGAGTTTTGCAGAAAAAAACGCCCGCACAAGGCGGGCGTTAGTTATTGAGGCAGGTTTCATACAGGCAAGAAACCTATCGAGCAGTGACCCCTTTATAAGCAATTTCCGGCTTTCGTCCAAGCTAAAAGTTTGAAAAGACGAAAAAGCGCACGTAGCGTGCAGAAGCAAGAAAATAAGGGCAGAGCGGGATTGTTGTGAAATTGCGAAAAGAAAATTTCCGGAGTCTGGGATCGGCGCTGGCTGGAATCACCCTGGCTTTTGCCGCGAATTTTGCGCTAGCAGAATCGACCCATGGCATAGCTATGTATGGCGCCCCTGCCCTGCCACCGGATTTTGTGTCTTTACCCTATGCCAACCCCGATGCCCCCAAGGGCGGCAAGGTCGTATTTGGCAATACCGGAGGTTTTGACAGCCTCAACCCGTTCACCCTTAAGGGGACCTCCCCGTGGCAGCTCCGGTTCTGGGGATACGAGAGCCTGATGGGCCGGTCCTGGGACGAGCCGTTCGCGCTTTACGGTCTTTTGGCCGAATCGATTGAGGTGCCTGAGGACCGGTCCTGGGTCGAATTCACCCTTCGGCCGGAGGCCCGATTCTCTGATGGCAGCCCGGTGACGGCCGAAGATGTGGTCTGGTCCTACAGAACGCTGGGCACCAAGGGCCATCCACGGTACCGCGTGTTCTGGACCAAGGTTGAAAAGATTGAACAGACCGGACCGCGCCGCATCCGCCTGGCCTTCAATGTCGAAGACCGTGAATTGGCGCTTATCGCCGGCCTGCGCCCGATCCTTCAGAAGGCTCAGTGGGAAGGCAAGGTTTTCGGTACGGACGAGATCGAAGGTGCCCCCATCGGCACCGGTCCTTATGTGGTCAGCGCCTTTGAACCGGGCCGCCATGTCACCCTCGCCCGTAACCCGGACTATTGGGGCAAGGATCTGCCCTTGCGCCGCGGCACCCAGAATTTCGACGAAATGCGCATCGACTTCTTTGGCGATGCAACCGTTCTTTTCGAGGCCTTCAAGGCAGGCGAGCTGAGCGCGGTGCGTGAGTTCAACGCCGACAAATGGGACAGCGCCTACAGCTTTCCAGCCATAACCCGCGGCGATGTGGTCAAAAGCGAGATCCCCCATCAGCGCCCGTCAGGCATGACCGGGCTGGTCATGAACACCCGCCGCGCGCCGCTCGACGACTGGCGGGTGCGCGAGGCGCTTCTGCTGGCATTTAATTTCGAGTACATCAACGGCACCGTTACCGGCGGCACCCAGCAGCGCATCACCTCCTATTTCTCAGGCTCGGTGCTGGGAATGCGCCCCGGCCCGGCGGAGGGCAAGACACTCACGCTGCTGGAACCTTTTGCGGACAGCCTGCTGCCCGGCACGCTGGAAGGTTACAGCCTGCCCCAGGGCGACGGCAGCAAGCGCAACCGCGGCAACCTGCGCAAGGCGATGAAACTGCTGGAAGAGGCCGGCTGGACCGTCAAGGGTGGCGTGCTGCGCAATGCGGAGGACACCGCACTGGACCTCAGCGTTCTGATCCGCCAGGGCGATGGCGAGATGAAGACCGTCACCGAAATCTACGCCCGCGCGCTGGAGCGGCTGGGCATCACCCTGACGGCTGAAACCGTGGACAATGCGCAATACGCCGAACGGGAAAACGCCTATGAATTCGACCTTACCCGGTTCCGCCGGGAACTGTCGCTGAGCCCCGGTAACGAGCAGCGCTACTACTGGGGCAGCGAGGGCGTGGTTCAGCCCGGCAGCCGCAACCTGATGGGTATGGACAGCCCGGCGGCCGAGGCGATGATTGACGCCATGCTGACGGCAACAGAGCCGGAGGATTTCACCGCCGCGGTCCGGGCACTGGACCGGGTGCTGACCGCCGGTCGCTATGTCATTCCGTTCTGGAGCTTCGACACCGGCCGTATCGCCCATATCAAGGAAATGCGGTTCCCGGACAGGCTGCCGATTTACGGAGATCGCACCGGCTTCATGCCTGACGTCTGGTGGTATCAGGCCGACTAACCTGATGAGGCAGCGCTGCAATCTGTGTTAAGATCTGTTGACAGCAGCTATGTATTTCCGTATTTCGCGAATTATGGAAATAGAACTTTCAGATAAACTCGCCGCCCTGGCACACCCGAACCGTTTGGCGCTGTTCCGGCTGCTGATGCGGCGCTATCCGGACGGCGTGCCGGCAGGCGAAATCGCGCAGGCACTGGAGTTCAAGGCAAACACCGCCTCTGCTTATCTGTCAGCTCTGAAGAAAGCCGGTCTGATCACCCAGCAGCGCACCGGCACCTCGCTGATGTATGCCGCGGACTTGCCCGGCCTGCGCGGCATGTTCGACGGGCTGCTGTCCGGCTGCTGCCGGAACCGCCCCGGTATCTGCAGTCCGGTCATGAGTGAAGAGAAGATCATGCCAACGCCTGAGCGCCCGTTTAACGTCCTGTTCATCTGCACCGGAAACTCTGCCCGCTCGCTGCTGGCCGAGGCCATTGTGAACCAGGAGGGCGGCGGCAGGTTCCGCGCCTTCTCTGCCGGAACGCAGCCGTCTGCGGGGCCGCGGCCTGAGGTGATGGCCCTGCTGCAAGCCAAGGAGATTGACACCAGCGGCCTGCGCTCCAAGGACCTGGATGAATTTTCTGCGCCGGATGCGCCGCAGATGGATTTCATCTTCACGGTCTGCGACCATGCCGCCAACGAGGAATGCCCGGCCTGGCCCGGCCAGCCGATGAGCGCCCATTGGGGCCTGGCCGATCCGGTCAAGGCCGAAGGCACCGACGCTGAACGGCGGCTCGCCTTCCAGCAGGCCTACGGGCTGCTGCGCAACCGGATCAGGGCCTTTGCGGCGCTGCCCTTTGAAACACTCGACCGCTTGTCGCTTCAGCACCGCGTTGACGGCATCGGCCGCTTGAACTCATCCGACTAAACCAAAGCACGGACATATAAAATGAATATTCTGGTCCTTTGCACCGGCAATTCCGCACGCTCCATCCTGCTGGAGTCGATCTTCAATACACTGGGGGCCGGCCGCACCCGCGCCTATTCTGCCGGCTCCAACCCCACCGGCAAGGTGCATCCGCAGTCGCTGATGCTGCTGGAGGAACTGGGCCACGACACGGCCGGCGCCCGCTCCAAGAGCTGGGACGAGTTCGCCGAAACTGATGCCCCGGAGATGGACCTGGTAATTACCGTCTGCGCCTCTGCCGCTGGTGAAACCTGCCCGGTCTGGCCAGGCGCCCCGGTGCGCGCCCATTGGGGGGTTGAAGATCCGGCAGCTGCAGATCAGCCGGAATGGGACAAGGCATTCCGCACCGCATATGCCGCGCTGGAAAAGCGCGCCAAGGCACTGCTGGAACTGCCATTTGAAACCATGTCCCCCGCCGAGCTCTCCCAGCAGCTCAAGCGGATTGGAGAAATCGTATGACCGCGCAGAAACTGCTGGCCGAGGGGCTGGGCACAGCCATGCTGCTGATTGGCGTCGTTGGCTCCGGCATCATGGCGGAGACGCTGGCGGATGGGAATGTGGCGCTGGCGCTTTTGGCAAATGCGATTGCCACCGGCTGCATGCTCTATGCCATCATCACCACGCTTGGCCCCATCTCGGGCGCCCATTTCAATCCGGCGGTCACGCTGGCCTTTGCCCTGCGGGGGGATCATTCCTGGAGCGCTGCAGCGCCCTATGTCCTGGTTCAGATCGGCGGCGGCATCCTGGGTGTCTGGGCCTGCCATGTGATGTTTGACCTTGCAATTTTGCAAAGCTCAACCACCATGCACCGCACCGGCACCGCGCAGTGGTTTTCTGAAATTCTGGCCACCTTCGGCCTATTGTTCGTGATCTTCGGGGGGCTGCGCTCGCGCCCCGAGGCGGTGCCTGCGCTGGTTGGCCTTTATATCACCGGCGCCTATTGGTTCACTTCCTCAACCAGTTTTGCAAACCCCGCTGTCACCATCGCCCGCGGCTTCAGCGACACCTTTGCCGGCATCTACCCGGGCCACATTCCGATGTTCATCGTGATGCAGGTGATCGCAGTTGGCATTGGCCATCTTGTTCTGCCGCGCCTGTTCGCGCGGCAGTAAGACCCGGCAAAATCCTGCCGACGGAGGCGGCCCCGGGTCCAGTGCCCTTGGCCGCCGTTACAAAAATGCCCGGAAAGTGTTACCATGAGGGTCCGAAAACCATAATCCGTTTGTCAGGGAGGCCCCCAATGCCTGTACAGACAGCAGCTGCCAGCTGGATTGACAGGATGCCCCGCATCAAACAGCGCTTTCCGCACCTGAAAGCCTCCAATGCGCCGTCGCTATTGGATGACCGGGACAAATTCGTCGCCTATCTGGCGCGCACCCACCACCTCACCTTGAATGAAGCCAAGGAAGAGGTTGACGATTTTCTCTATATCGAAAGCCTGCTGCGGGAACTGGACGGCCGCAAGCATTAGCCAATCACATCAGGCAAGCGACGTGACCCAGAGGATCATCGCGTCCTCGGGGCTGGTTGAGATGACATTGTGGCCCATGGCCGCATCGTAATAGGCGCTGTCGCCGCGGCGCATCTCGATTGGTTCGTAGAATTCCGTATAGAGCTTGACCACGCCGGTCAGCACATACAGGAACTCCTCACCGTCATGGCGGACCCAGCCGTCAAATTCTTCCATCGACCGCGCCCGCACACGCGCCCGGTAGGGCAGCATCTGCTTGCGCGACAGGCCATCGGCCAGCAGCTCATGCTCGTAAGTGGCAGTGGCATGAGCAGAGCCATCGCCGGATTTGGTCACGGTCATGCGGCCGTTCACCTGATCCCGCTGCGGCGGCGTGAACAGCTGCGGCACCGAGATTTGCAAACCCTCAGCCAGCTTCTTGAGCGCCTCGTAAGTCGGTGACATCTGGCCGTTTTCGATCTTGGACAGCGTCGAACGCGCCAGCCCCGCCTGGTTGGCGGCATGTTCCAATGTCCAGTCCCGCGCCTTGCGCAGCTCGCGCACGCGCGCGCCAAGGTCCAAGGGTTCAGCGTTATCCTCACCACCGTTTGCACGGGCAATGGTGATCAGGGATTTCGGGTCACGGGTCTTCATAGCCACTCTATAAGCCGCAGCCGCGCCGCTTGCAACGCAGGACGGTGCGGGATAGCCAATTGCCATGCTGTCGATATTTGATCAGGGGCCTTTCGAGCCCTGCCCTGCCCCCTTCAATCTTGCGGCCCATGTGCTGCGCCATGCTGTGCGGCTGGCGGACAAGACCGCGCTGTCTGTGCTTGATGGCGATGGATGCGAGGATTGGAGTTTTGCCCGGCTGGAGGCCGCCGTCCGCAGCACTGGCACCGGGCTGCTGCAGGCCGGGCTCAGGCCGGGTGACATCGTACTGATGCGGCTAGGGAACACGGTGGAGTTTCCCATCGCCTATCTTGGCGCCATTGCCGCAGGCCTGGTGCCAGTGCCGACCTCTGCCCAGCTGACAGCGCCGGAAACGGCCCGGATAATCGCCGATCTGGAACCGGCGGCTGTGCTGCGGGACCCGGCTGTCCCCTGCGCGAGTCACCGGTTGCAGATCAGCACGGCGGACCTGTTGGACATGCACGGACTGCCCCCTTGTGAGTACGCCTTTGGTGATCCTGAACGGCTTGCCTATGTGGTCTATACTTCCGGCACCAGCGGAAATCCGCGTGCAGTGGCCCATGCCCACCGGGCTGTCTGGGCGCGGCAGATGATGGTTGACGGATGGTACGGGCTGACAGAGGACGACCGGCTGCTGCATGCCGGCGCGTTCAATTGGACCTACACCCTGGGCACCGGCCTGATGGACCCCTGGGCCGCGGGCGCAACGGCATTGATCCCCGCCCCCGGAACCCTGCCGGAGGCGCTGCCAGACCTGCTGCGCAGCCACCGCGCCACGATCTTTGCCGCCGCCCCCGGAGTTTACCGCAAGGTCCTGCGCGGCGGAGCCTTGGTGCTGCCGGATCTGCGGCACGGGCTTTGCGCAGGTGAAAAGCTCTCCCGCCACTTGCATGAGACCTGGGAGGCTGCGACGGGACGCGGCCTTTATGAGGCCTTCGGGATGTCGGAATGCTCGACTTTCATTTCCTCCTCGCCTGCGCACCCGGCGCAGGACGGCGCTCTGGGCCGGCCGCAGCCGGGCCGCAGGGTAGCGATTGCTGGCGCGGATGGCCCGGTGCCGATGAGCCAGGAAGGCACCATCGCCATCCACCGCTCCGACCCGGGGCTGATGCTGGGCTACCTGAACGCACCAGAGGAAACCGCGGCCCGCTATCAGGGTGATTGGTTCCTGACCGGCGATCAGGGCGCAATGTCTGAGGATGGCCAGATCCGCTATTTGGGGCGCAGCGACGACATGATGAATGCAGGCGGCTACCGGGTTTCACCGATTGAGGTCGAAACGGCCCTCGCCGCCCATCCCGGCATCACCCAGGCCGGCGCCGCTGCAGTGGAGGTGAAAGAGGACACTTACATCATTGCCGCCTTCTACACCGGTCCCGAAGAGTTGAACGCAGCAGAGCTGCAGGCCTTTGCATCCCGGCGCCTGGCCCGTTACAAGCAGCCCCGCGCTTATGTCCACGTGGACGCGTTGCCCGCCGGCGCCAACGGAAAACTGCTGCGCCGCGCCCTGCCTGCCCTGTTCAAAGGATGACCCAAATGGCCACTGTCAAGCTCGACATCCTGTCCGACCCGATCTGCCCCTGGTGCTATATCGGCAAGACCCATCTGGACAAGGCGCTGGCGGAGGTGCCGGACCATCCATTCGTCATTGAATGGCACCCCTTCCAGCTGAACCCCGACATGCCGCGCGAGGGCATGGACCGGCGCGAATACCTGGAGCGCAAGTTCGGCGGCAAGGAGGGCGCGGTGAAGGCCTATGCGCCAGTGGTGGAGCACGCGGAGAAAGCCGGGCTGACGATCAATTTCGAAGCGATGCAGCGCACCCCCAACACGCTGGATGCGCACCGGCTGATCCATTGGGCCGGGGTCGAAGGCAAGCAGACGCAGGTGGTGGACGCGCTGTTCAAAGCCTATTTCGTGGACGCCCGGGATATTGGCGATCACGCCATCCTGGCGGACGTCGCGCAAGAGGCAGGCATGGAGGCGGATGTTGCCGCCCGCCTGCTGGAGGGCGACAGCGATGTGCAAGCGATCCGCGACCGTGACGCGCATTCCCGAAATATGGGCGTCAGTTCAGTCCCGACTTTCATCGTTGCCAACCAGCATGCTGTGCCGGGCGCCCAGCCGCCGGAGCTGTGGAAGCAAGTGATTGAAGACATTATGCAGCAGCTGAAGGCTGCCGAGACCGAATAGGCCGCCACGATTTACTTAGCATCGCAACCATGCACAGAACCCTGTGCAGCCGGGCGCTGGCAGGGCTAGCGGCTTTGTGGTAGCGGAAGCAGACAGCTCCCAGACCGGCCTCATTCACCGGAACCCTCTGAAGAGCTGTTAGAGGTTTCAAATGTCACAGTCCCCCGCCCATGGCATGGCCAAGGCTGAATTCATTGCACTGATTGCAATGATGTTCGCCACCATCGCGCTATCGATCGACGCCATGCTGCCCGCCCTGCCGGAAATCGGCCAGACGCTCAGCCCGGACAACATCAACCGCGCACAGCTGGTGCTGACGTCCTTTGTGCTGGGCATGGGGCTTGGCACTTTCTTCACGGGTCCGCTGTCCGATGCCTTTGGCCGCAAGCCTGTAGTGGCTGCGGGCTGCGCCCTCTACGTGCTGGCCGCGCTGACCGCCTGGCTGTCGCCCTCGCTGGAGGTTCTGCTGATCTCGCGCGTGCTGATGGGAATCGGGGCTGCCGGCCCGCGGATTGTGGGGGTTGCCGTTGTCCGCGATCTCTATTCGGGTCGTGAGATGGCGCGGCTGATGTCGATTGCCATGATGATCTTCATGATTGTTCCGGCCATTGCCCCCCTGATGGGCGCAGGCATTATCGCGCTGTCCAGCTGGCGCGCCATCTTCCTGCTGTTTGCCCTGTTTGCCGCGATCATTGTGCTGTGGACCAGCTTCCGCCTGCCGGAGACGCTAGCACGAGAAGACCGCCGCGCCTTCCGCGCACCACTGCTGATGGCTGCGGTCAAGGAGATGCTGTCCCACCCCACGGTGCGCCTGTCGATCATGGTACAGACGCTCTGCCTCGGTATGCTGTTCACCATGCTGACGATGGTGCAGCCGGTCTATGACATCATCTTTGATCGCGCGGACAGCTTTCCCTTGTGGTTCGGGCTGGTCGCAGTGATTTCCGGCACCGCCAGCCTGCTGAACGCGGCTATCGTGGTCCGCATTGGCATGCGCCGCATTGTCACCGTTTCGCTGGCCGCCCAGATCGTGATCACTGGCGGCATGCTGCTGATCAGCGGCTGGAGCCTGCCGGATCCGTGGATGTTCGGCCTGTTTGTGGCCTGGCAGGCCAGCGTGTTTTTCATGGTCGGCACCACCGTCGGCAACCTGAATGCAATGGCAATGGAGCCGATGGGCCATATCGCCGGCATGGCGGCATCGGTGATCGGGGCGATCTCAACCGTTCTGGCCGCTGCAGTTGCGGCACCCGTCGGATTGCTGTTTGACGGCTCACTGGTGCCGCTGGCTGCCGGGCTTTTGATCATGGCCTGTATCGCATTCTTCCTGATGCTGCAGATGGCCAAGGCCGAGGCAAGGCTGCCTGCTGAATAACGGCCTTGCCCGGATAATGCCCCCTGCATAACCTTCCCCTGAAACGGGGGAGGTTTTTCATGGGTTACGACTACGATCTCGGCAGCCATTCCTGCCCGGTGACCACGGCGTCGCCAGATGCACAACTGTGGTTCGACCGCGGCCTGGTCTGGACCTATGGCTACAATCACGAAGAGGCCATCGCCTGCTTCCGCCGTGCTCTGGAACACGACCCGGACTGCGCCATGGCCCATTGGGGCGCAGCCTATGCGGCCGGTCCGAATTACAACCTGCCCTGGGATCTGCGCGACGCCAAAAGCCGGGCTGAGGCGCTGGCGGAGGCCTATGATGCAGCGCAATCCGCCCTGGCCTGCATAGAAGGCTGTACAGAGGCCGAACATCTGCTAATCCGCGCCATCCAATCCCGCTATCCTCAGCGCGAGCCGGGTGAGGACATGTACGTCTGGGACTATGACTTTGCCGAGGCGATGCGCACGGCCTTCGCCGCCTGCCCGGATCATCTGGACCTACGCACAGTTTATGCCGAGAGCCTACTGAACCTGACCCCCTGGAAGATGTGGGACCTGAAAAGCGGTGAGCCCGCCGACGGTGCCGCCACGCTGGAGGCGCAGGAGGTGCTGGAATGGGCAATGGACAATGTTCCAGGCGCAATGCAGCACCCCGGCCTGCTGCATCTATATGTTCATCTGATGGAAATGTCGCCAGTACCCGAGAAAGCACTGAAGGCTGCGGATGCCCTGCGCACGCTGGTGCCGGATGCGGGCCATCTGGTGCATATGCCGACCCATATCGACGTTCTGTGCGGCGATTACCGCAGCGTGGTATACTGGAACCAGAAGGCGATTGAGGCGGACCTGAAATTCTATGAGCGCGAAGGCGCGTTCAACATCTACACCGGCTACCGCCAGCACAATTACCACTTCGTCATCTACGGCGCGATGTTCCTGGGCCAGCTGGAACCGGCGCTGGCGGCCAATCAGGGGATTCTGGACACCACCCCGCCGGAAATGCTGCTGGTCGAAAGCCCGCCCATTGCGGATTTCTTTGAAAGCTACCTGGCGATGCACCCGCATATTCTGGTCCGCTTCGGCCGCTGGGAAGAGGCAATGGCGCTGGAGTTGCCCGAGGATCAGCAGCTTTACTGCACGCTGACCGCCAACACCCATTACGCCCGCGCCATCGCCTATGCCGCCACCGGCTGTGTTGCAGAGGCTGAAGCCGAAGAGCAGCTGTTCCTGGCCGCCAAGGCCCGGGTGCCAAAAGCGCGGCGGCTGCACAACAACAAGGTCCTTGACCTGCTTGAAATCGCATCAGAAATGCTGCGCGGGGAAATTGAATACCGAAAGCAGAACTATGGCGCGGCTTTCACCCACCTGCGCCGCTCGGCGGCACTGGATGACAACCTGCCGTATGACGAGCCCTGGGGCTGGATGCAGCCGACCCGCCACGCGCTGGGGGCGCTGCTGTTTGAGCAGGGCCATATTGCGGAAGCCGAAGCCGTTTACCGCGCCGATCTAGGCCTGGACGATACCTTGTCGCGCGCTTCAGTGCATCCGGGTAACATCTGGAGCCTGAAGGGGCTGCACGACTGCCTGAAGGCCCGCGGCGAAAGCGTTGAAATCAGTCACATTAAACAGCAGCTGGACCTGGCGCTGGCGCGGGCCGACCGGGCCGTGGGCGCCTCCTGTTTCTGTGCTCAGGCAGCGATGAAGCCCAGCCCCTGCTGCGGCTGAGCAAATTTCTTGCGAAGAAATTTGCCAAGGAAGTTCGAATTTCCTTGGCACCCGGGATCAGGCCTTGGCTTTCTTCTTCTCGGCCACGACCTTTTCCGCCAGGTCGCGGGCGATGGCAAAGGCGCCCTTGATCTTGTCGGCGTCCTTTTTCCAGTCGCGGCGCACGACGATCTTGTTGTCCTTCACCTTGGCCAGGCCGTTCTGGCCCTGGATGAACTCCACCAGCCCCTGCGGCGAGGCGAATTTGTCGTTATGGAACTGGATCGTCGCGCCCTTCGGCCCGCCATCCATCTTCGCGATGCCTGCGCGTTTGCACATCGCCTTGATCCGCACCACCAGCATCAGCGTGTTCACTTCCTTCGGCAGCTTGCCGAAACGGTCGATCAGCTCCGCCGCAAAGCCCTCCAGCTCCACCTTTGTCGACAGTGATGACAGGCGGCGGTAGAGACCCAGGCGCACATCCAGATCCGGCACGTAGTCCTCCGGGATCAGAACCGGAACGCCCAGGTTGATCTGCGGCGCCCATTGGTCGTCTGCATCAGAGAGGCCCTCCATCTCGCCCGCCTTGATCTTGGCAATCGCCTCCTCCAGCATCGACTGGTAGAGTTCATAGCCAACATCTCGCATCTGGCCCGACTGTTCCTCGCCTAGAAGGTTGCCGGCACCCCGGATATCAAGGTCTTGCGAGGCAAGGGTAAAGCCCGCGCCCAGCGTGTCGAGCGATCCGAGTACCCGCAGCCGCTTCTCTGCCGCCGGGGTCAGGCGCTGGCGCGGTTTGGTGGTGAGATAGGCATAAGCGCGGGTTTTGGAGCGGCCGACGCGGCCCCGGATCTGATAGAGCTGCGACAGGCCGAACATGTCGGCGCGGTGCACCACCATGGTGTTGGCGGTCGGAATATCCAGCCCGCTTTCCACGATCGTGGTAGCCAGCAGCACATCGTATTTGCCATCATAGAAGGCGTTCATCCGGTCGTCGAGTTCGCCCGCCGCCATCTGCCCGTGCGCCACCACGTAAGTCAGCTCCGGCAGCTGTGCCTTCAGGAACTCTTCAACGTCCGGCAGGTCGGTGATCCGCGGAACCACATAGAAGCTCTGACCACCGCGGTAATGCTCGCGCAACAGCGCCTCGCGGATGGTGACGGTATCAAACTCGCTGACATAGGTGCGGATCGCCAGACGGTCCACCGGGGGCGTGCCGATGATCGAGAGGTCGCGCACGCCGGTCAGGGACAGCTGCAAGGTCCGCGGGATCGGGGTTGCCGTCAGGGTCAGCACATGGATGTCGCTGCGCAGCTGCTTCAGCCGCTCCTTATGGGCCACGCCAAAGTGCTGTTCTTCGTCGATGATCAGCAGGCCGAGGTTCTGGAACTTGATGTTCTTGGCCAGCACCGCATGGGTGCCGACCACGATGTCGACGGTGCCCTTGGCCAGCCCTTCGCGGGTCTGGCTCGCTTCCTTGGCACTAACAAAGCGCGACAACTGCCTGACCTGCAACGGGAAACCGCGGAACCGTTCAGCAAAGGACGCAGCGTGCTGGCGCGCCAGCAGCGTGGTTGGCGCAACCACCGCCACCTGCAAGCCTGACATGGCGGCAACAAAGGCCGCGCGCATCGCTACCTCGGTCTTGCCAAATCCCACATCACCGCAGATGAGCCGATCCATCGGCTGGCCGGAGTGCAGATCCTCCATCACATCCTCAATGGCGCGCAGCTGGTCGTCGGTCTCCTGATAGGGGAAACGGGCCGAGAACTCCTCCCAGGCGTGCGGCGGCGGATCCATCACCGGCGCCTTGCGCAGGGCGCGTTCGGCGGCAATGCGGATCAGCTTGTCCGCCATCTCGCGGATGCGTTCCTTGAGCTTGGCCTTCTTGGCCTGCCAGGCGCCGCCGCCGAGCCGGTCCAGAAGTCCTTCCTCGTGGCCGTATTTGGACAAGAGTTCGATATTTTCGACCGGCAGGTACAGCTTGGCTGCTTCGGCATATTCCAGCAGGATGCATTCATGCGCCGCACCGGCGGCAGTGACCACTTCCAGCCCCTTGTAGCGGCCGATACCGTGGTCCACATGCACCACCAGGTCGCCGGGGCTGAGCGATTGGGTTTCGGTGAGGAAGTTCTCCGCCTTGCGGCGTTTCTTAGGTGCCCGGATCAGCCGGTCGCCCAGCACGTCCTGCTCTGCGATCACCGTCATGTCCGGGGCTTCGAACCCGTGCTCCAGCGCCCAGACCGCCAGATGCAGGCCGGATTTGCCGATACGGGTGCCATCCATCACCGGGATCGCTTCAGCCAGGCCCTCATCCTCGATCAGCCCGGTCAAACGTTCCCGCGCGCCTTCGGAGTAGGAGGCGATAAGGACCGGCCCCTCTTGCATCCGGGCCTTAATGTGGTCCGCCAAGGTGCCGAAAAGGCTGACATTTTCCTGTTGCCGCTCCGGTGCAAAATTGCGTCCGATGCGCCCGCCCGCATCCGCGACACCGGGGCCGGAGGCCTGCGGCAGCGGGTGGAACTGAACAACGCGCATATCCGAGACCGCCGCCTCCCAAGCCGCATCATCCAGATACAGCAAACCCGGCGGTGTCGGCTTATAGACGGTGTCAATCCGCCCTTTCTGCTCCAGCGCGTGTTTGCGGGTGCCGTACTGGTCCTCGATGCTGTCCCAGCGCGCCAAGCGCGCAGGCGTCAGTTGGTCATCCAGCGTAACGGTCGCCTGCGGCAGGTAGTCGAACAGCGTCTCCAGCTTTTCATGGAAGAACGGCAGCCAGTGTTCGATCCCCTGATGCTTGCGCCCGGCGCTGACGGCCTCATAGAGCGGGTCATCGGTTCCGGCGGCGCCAAATTCGATCCGGTAGTTCTGGCGGAACCGGGTGATTGCCGCCTCGTCCAGGATCACCTCGGAAACCGGCGCCAGTTCCACCACTTCCAGCTTCTCGGTGGTGCGCTGGGTGACGGGGTCAAAGCGGCGGGCGCCATCCAGCACATCGCCGAACAGGTCCAGCCGCACCGGGCCGCTTTCGCCCGGCGGGAAGATGTCGATAATACCGCCGCGAATGGCGTAGTCGCCCGGCTCCATCACCGTGGGGCTTTGGGAAAACCCCATGCGGACCAGGAAGTTGCGCAGCGCCTCTTCATCCACCCTTTGATCGACACGGGCGGTAAAGGCCGCCTCGCGCAGCACCTCGCGCGCCGGCACCCGCTGGCTGGCGGCATTAAGCGTGGTCAGCAGCACGAACTGGCTGGGCATCTGATGGACCAGCGCGGCCAGCGTCGCCATCCGCGCCGCGGAGATGTCCGCATTCGGCGAAACCCGGTCATAGGGCAGACAGTCCCAGCCGGGAAACACAAACACCGGCATGTCCGGCGCAAAGAAGGCCAATGCTGCCCGCATCGCCTCCATCCGCTTGTCATCGCGGGCTACATGCAGAACCGGCGCGCCGGATTTCTGCACTTCCTTCAGGATCAGCCGGGCGTCAAACCCTTCGGGCGCGCCGCCCATGGTGATTGCACGCTGTGCCATGCGTTGTCCTTTCCGGGAGAGTTCCTGGGGCCGTATTCCGGCCCGTCAAAAGGCTCCGATCGTGAGGTTCTGATACATGCCCCAGAAGGCCGTGACCACAATGGAGATCACACCGACAAACTGCACATACAGGCGGCAAAATGCCAAACGCTTGCGCAAGGTTTCCCCCGAGGCGCCCTCCCGTGCGATCCCCCGGGCGGTCAAATAGCTGATCAGACCGACCACGGACATCGGGAATGCCAGCAGGAACACCGCCTGCGCAATCTCAAGCAAATAGACAAAGCCAAGCGTCGCCAGGGCAGACAGCAAAAAGCAGGACAAGGCCACCAGCCAAGGGCCGGACACATCTGCAATATACAAAAGCCGGTTCACATTGACCCGGGCGATATCCTCCAGATCACGCTCAGCCTGCCCGCCTTTGCGCTGTGCCCGGTGGACCATGTCATACGGCACGCCCAGAATCCAATGGCTGGCCGTCGACCACAGCACGGCCAGGGAGATCCAGTACCACAGGTTGGAGAATGACCGCAGTTCAATCATCTCATAGATTATGTGAAGTAGATCCACACCTGCCCCCTATACCGCCTGCCCGATTGCAGACCCTCAGTCCTCAACCGGCCCTATATCAACCGGGACGCCCGCGCAGGCAAGCCCCGGCTGCGGCGCGGTTTTCCCGGCGCGGCGAATGTGCCTCTTGTTCCCGGGACCGCTTCCATGCCACCCATGGGCCAGACGAAACCCGGAGACCCGTATGAAACCGACCGTTGCGCCCTTTCCCGCCGCCCGCCTGCGCCGCACCCGTGCCACCCCGGCGATCCGCGATCTGGTGCGGGAAAACACCCTGACGCCCGCCGATTTCATCTGGCCTGTCTTTGTGCGCGACGGTGAAGGCCAGGAGGAACCCATTGCCTCAATGCCTGGTGTGATGCGCCGCTCAGTAGACAGGATTGCCGAAGCCGCAATTGAGGCGCAGGCGCTGGGGATCCCGGCCATCTGCCTGTTCCCCTACACCGATGCCGCGCTCAAGACCGAGGACTGCGCCGAGGCCTGGAACCCCGAAAACCTGACCAACCGCGCTATCCGCGCAATCAAGGACGCGGCACCGGACATCGCGGTGATGACCGACGTGGCGCTGGACCCCTATAATATCAACGGCCACGACGGCTATGTTGTGGATGGCGAGATCGTCAACGACGCCACCGTCGAAGCGCTGGTCAAGATGACCCTGGCCCAGGCCGATGCCGGCGCCGACATCATCGGCCCCTCCGACATGATGGACGGCCGCATCGGCGCCATGCGCACGGGATTGGAACAGGCAGGCCATCACAATGTGGCGATCCTGTCCTACTCAGCCAAATACGCCTCTGCCTACTACGGGCCGTTCCGCGATGCGGTTGGCGCGTCGGGCGCGCTGAAGGGCGACAAGAAGACCTATCAGATGGACCCGGCCAACAGCGACGAGGCGCTGCGGCTGATTGAACGCGACCTGATGGAAGGCGCAGACATGGTGATGGTGAAGCCCGGCATCGCCTATCTGGACATCTGCCAGCGGGTGAAATCCGCCTTTGGCGTGCCGACCTATGCCTATCAGGTCTCCGGCGAATACGCGATGGTCCAGGCCGCGGCGCAAAACGGCTGGATCGACGGCGAAAAGGTGATGATGGAAAGCCTGATGGCCTTCAAACGGGCGGGCTGCAACGGCATCCTGACCTATTTCGCGCCAGCTGCCGCCAAGCTGCTGAACGGCTGACAGCCCCGCCGCGCCGGAACCCGGTCACGTCAGCGGGAAGCCGCCAATATCCACGCTGCAACGGATGACAGGCAGCGGTTTTCCGCGTATACACAAGGCCAGAGCCGGAGCATACCGGCCTTGGAGCAACCCATTACAGGCACCCGAGAAATGAGCAGTTCTTCCTCTTCCCGCATGACCCGCCGCGGCTTTGCCCTGGCCGCCCTGGCCGGTGCGGGCGTCACCGCAGCCTGCGGCAATGGCGTCGGCAACAGCAATGCGGCCAAGATCGACGCCCGTGTCGATGCGACGCTGAATCAGATGTTCAGCCAGTATCCCAACACCCGCACGCTGGCCGACAAGGCCACCGGCATGCTGGTGATGCCGCTGGTCACTGAGGCCGGCTTTGTCTTCGGCGGTGCCTTCGGCCGCGGCGCGCTGCGGATCAACGGCGTCACCGTCGACTATTACTCCACCCTCAAGGGCAATGCCGGCCTGCAGATCGGAGCGCAGCAATACGCCCATGTGCTGTTCTTCATGACCCAGGATGCGCTTGCAGGTTTCCGCCGCTCCACCGGCTGGGCTGCGGGTGCGGACGTGGAATATGTGATCCGCGACGAAGGCAACGCGCTGACCGCTGACACAAACACGCTCACCTCGCCGATCCTGGCCGTGGTATTCGGCCAGGCGGGCCTACGCGTCGGCGCGACCCTGGAAGGCACCAAATACACCCGTATCATCCCCTAAGGGCAGGCGGGGCCGGCCTCTGCGCGCGCCCCGGCTTCTTTCTGATCAAAAATACTCCCGCCGGAGGCATGGCCTTTCCACTAGGAAAGGCCATTTTTCTTGCGCCCTCAATCAGATGACAGCCCATCCAGTGCGCGCAGGCGCTTGAACAGCGACGACGTATCCCAGCGCCCGCCGCCCATTTTCTGAACGTCCTTGTAATACTGGTCGACCAGTGCCGTGGCCGGCAGGGTTGCACCATTGCGGTTTGCCTCATCCAGGCAAATGCCCAGATCCTTGCGCATCCAGTCGACCGCAAAGCCGTGGTCGAAATGATCCTCCAGCATGGTTTCATGCCGGTTCACCATCTGCCAGCTGCCCGCCGCCCCCTGGCTGATCACCTCCACCACCGCGCGCCCGTCAAGCCCTGCCTTTTCCGCAAAATGCAGCGCCTCGCTCAACGCCTGCACCAGCCCGCCGATGGCAATCTGATTGCACATCTTGGTCAGCTGGCCTGCCCCGCTTTCGCCGATCCGGCGGCAAATTTTGGCGTAGGCGCCGATCACAGGCTCAGCCCGCGCATAGGCGCCTTCTTCACCGCCGCACATCACTGACAGAACCCCGTTTTCCGCCCCGGCCTGACCGCCGGAAATCGGCGCATCAACAAAGAACACACCGCGCTGTTCGGCGGCAGCGTGCAGCTCCCGGGTGACGATCGCCGAGACCGTGGTGTGATCCACAAACACGGTGCCTTCCCCCATGCCGGCAAAGGCGCCGTCCGGCCCCAGGCAGACAGACCGCAAGTCGTCATCATTGCCGACACAGGCCATCACAAACTCCGCACCCGCCGCGGCTGCGCGCGGTGTCGCCGCGTAGTGGCCGCCATGCTGTTTGGTCCAGGCCTTAGCCCTGGACTCAGTGCGGTTGTAAACGGTGACCTCATGGCCCGCGGCCTGCAGGTGCCCGGCCATTGGATAGCCCATGACGCCAAGCCCCAGAAACGCGATTTTTGCCATCTGCTTTTCCCCTGATCTGTCTTCGCATATGTTGGCGGCAACCCTACCACCGCCGCCGCCGGGCGCAATCTGCCTTGCGGCTGGAAATGACAAAACCCAAGGGAAAACAACCGCTGATGGGACATCTTTTCCGCTGGCTGCTGCGCCTCGCTGCGGGGCTGATTCTGCTGAGCCTTATGGCTGCCCTGCTGGTCTACTACCTCGCCTCTCAATCGCTTCCGGAGTATGACAAAGAGATCGCCTTGCCGGGATTGTCCTCGCCGGTGGAAATCGTCCGCGACAACGCCAATGTGCCGCATATTTTCGGCAGCTTCGGCGCCAGCGACGAGGACGTCTACTTCGGGCTCGGCTATGCCCATGCGCAGGACCGGCTGTGGCAGATGGCGGTAATGCGGCGCACGGCACAGGGCCGCTTGTCAGAGATCTTCGGCACCCGCACGATAGAGACTGACACGTATTTGCGCCGTCTGGACCTGTACCGTCTGGCGCAGCAATCGGTGGCCGTGCAAACGCCTGAGGCGATCACCGCGCTCAAGGCCTATGCTGACGGGGTGAACGCCCGGCTGCAGGAAATCAACGAGGAGGCACTGGGGCGCGGTGCGCCGGAGATGTTCCTGTTCAACATGCCGGTTGCCCCCTGGCAGCCCGCCGACAGTATCGCGATCATGAAGCTGATGGCGCTGCAGCTCTCCGGCCATATGCGGGAAGAAATCCTGCGTGCCCGGACCTCGCTGGCGCTGAACGACGCGGACCGCATCAGGGACATTTTGCCGGATGCCCCCGGCAAAGGGCTGACGGCATTGCCGGAATACGCAGAATTGGTGCCCGGCGCCCGGCACTATGCGGCGGCGGTCCTCGCAGAGGAAGACAGCCTGCTGTTTCCCGTTGCCCCCCGCGGACTGGCCGGGGCCTCTAATGCCTGGGCAGCCGCGCCCAGCCGCTCAGCGGCAGGCGGCACGCTGCTGGCCAATGATCCGCACCTCGGCCTCAGCGCCCCGGGCGTCTGGTATCTGGCGCGGCTGGAGCTGGGCACAGGCGGGGTGATCGGCGGCACCATTCCGGGCATCCCTGCCGTGATCACCGGACGCTCCGACGTGCTGGGCTGGGGGGTCACCTCCTCTTACCTCGACGATCAGGACCTTTTCATTGAAAAGCTGAACCCGGAAAACCCGCAGGAATACCTGGGCACCGATGGGTACAAGAAATTCATCTCCCGACCGTCAATCATCAAGATCAAGGATGAGCCGCCCGTCACGTTGACCCTGCGCTGGACCGATAACGGGCCGGTGCTGCCGGGCTCCATGTTCCGGCTGGCGGAAATCACGCCACCGGGCCACGTGGTGTCGCTCAGCTGGACGGTGCTCAGCCCGAAAGACACGTCGATGAGCGCAGCCCTGGAGCTGATGCGCAGCGCGTCGGTTCAGGAAGCCATTGCAGCAGGCGAAGGTTTCATCGCGCCTTCGCAGAACCTGACACTGGTGGACAAGGAAACCATTGCGCTCAAGACCGTCGGCGCCTTTCCGTTGCGCGATGCCGCCCATCAAAGCAAGGGCCGGATGCCCAGCCAGGGCTGGCACCCGGAAAACCGCTGGCAGGGACGTGCGCCTTATGCGGAAAACCCGGAGTTCCTCAGCCCCGCAGGCGGCATTCTCGGCAATACCAACAATAAGATCCTGGACCGCCCCTTCCCGCAGCATGTGTCCTTTGACTGGGGGGATACCCAGCGCATCCACCGCTGGCAGAAGCTGATGCAGAACCGCGAAGTTCACACCCGCGACAGCTTCATCGAAGCCCAGCTGGACACCGTGTCCTATACTGCCCGCACCCTGCTGCCGCTGATCGGCGCCAACCTTTGGTTCACCGGCGAGGCAGCCCCCGCAGGCACCCGCGAGCGCCAGCGCCAGATCGCCCTGACCCTGCTGTCGGAATGGAACGGCGAGATGAACGAGCACCTGCCGGAGCCGCTGATCTACGCTGCCTGGCTGCGCGCGCTGCAGGCGCGGCTGATCACCGATGAGCTGGGTCCGGTTGCCAAGTCGTTCCGCCATGTGGAGCCCCTGTTTATCGAGCGCGTCTACCGCGATGTGGACGGAGCCTCAGCCTGGTGCGACGTACGCCAAAGCGCGCCGCAGGAAACCTGCACGGACATGGCCCGGCTGGCGCTGGATGACGCGCTGATCTGGATCGAAGAACGCTATGGCACCGCGCTTGAATCCCTGCGATGGGGGGACGCGCATCAGGCCACACAGGACCACCCTGTGCTCGGCAAGGTGCCGGTCCTACGCTACTTCGTGAATATCCGGCAGTCCACCAGCGGCAGCGACAATACCCTGCAGCGCGGCAAAAGCTCCGGCAAGGATCCGGATCCGTTTCAAAACACCCATGCTGCCGGCTACCGCGGGGTCTATGATTTCGCCGACCCCGACAGTTCTGTTTTCATCACCGCCACCGGCCAGTCCGGACACCCGCTATCGCGTTATTATGACGATTTGGCCCAGCTCTGGCGCCGCGGCGAGTACATTCCGATGTCGCTGGACGAAGAACTGGCCCGCGCTGCTGCCGTGGGCGTAACAAGGATCACACCACGCTGACCAGGAAAGGGGGGACAGCATTTAATCCATCGGTTTCCGGCCGCATTTCCGGCCGGCAGCTTACCCGTTATCAGAGATTATAATTATGAAATTTCACACCCTCTTCGTCTCGCTGCTGGCTGCAGCCGCTGCCATCTATTTCCTGTCTCCTCGGCAGCCAGCGGCAGAGCGCCCCACTGAAAGCCTGCAAACGATGCCCGCGCCAAAAGGCGCACCCGCAGCAGGAGGCTTTGCCCGGGTCCAGCGCCAAGGTCTGCAGCATCCGGACCCTGCCAGCTACGAATACGCTCCCTCAGCCCAGGCCCGGCAGCTGGCCCGCGAACATAAGGACCTTGGCCAAACCTGGTACAGCTTTGCCCCTCCCGGCGACGGGCCGGCGGCAACTGTCATCCTGCTGCACGGCTCCGGACGGTCCGGCCAGTCGATGATCGACATCTGGAAGGAGACAGCCCAAAAACACGGCCTGATCCTGATCGCACCGAACGCCAAGGCGAAGAACTGGCAGCCGGACGATTTTTCGCAATCCCTGCTGGACAGGATGCTGTCAGAACAGGCACTGGGCCGCCGAACCGGTCCTGTCTATCTATTCGGCCACTCGAACGGTGCGATCTTTGCCTCTATGCTGGTGAACCGTTTCAAAGGCCCCTGGCAAGCGACCGCTCTTCACGGCGGCTTTGCCGATGCGCAGATTTTCAAACCAGCTGCCGATCCCAAGCCCGTCCGCCTGTACCTGGGGGATCGCGACCACATCTTCAGCAGCGAGGCCGCAGCCGCAGCAGGCAAGGCCATGGCCAGGGCCGGCCACAGTTTCACGCTCCAGCTGATTCCCCGCCACACTCACTGGGTGTATGAAATCGGCCCCAGAATTGCAGAGGACAGCTGGGCATGGTTCCGGTCACTTGGTGAGTGACCGGAATACTCAAAGTTTTTGGAACTTGGCCTTTTGCCGCTCCGTCCATAGCACGGTGATGGCGAAACCGCTCTCGGTCTGCTCCTCGCGCTGCACAAGGTCCTCCTTGAACAGCCAGGCGCGCTGCTTGCCTTGCGCGAAGGTGAGGTGCAAAACCTCCTCGTGACGCACGCCTTGAAGCTGCTCGGCAATATCAGTCAGCAGTGCCTCAAGCCCCTCGCCGGTCAGGGCGGAGATCGCATGAATGCCCTGCTCGCGCGCGGCACGCTGGCGGCGGGCATCAGCATCATCTTCCGGCAGCTGGTCCAGCTTGTTCCAGACCTCGATCCGGGCCCGGTTTTCATCCACGCCCAGCGAGGCCAGGATCGCTTCTACGTCTTCGGCCTGCTCTTCGCTTTGGTCATGGCTGATGTCGCGCACATGCAGGATCACATCCGCAGCCAGCACCTCTTCCAGAGTGGCGCGGAAGGCGGCGACCAGCTCAGTCGGCAGGTCCGAGATGAAGCCCACCGTATCGGACAGGATCACCTCCGGCCCGTCGGGGATCTGCACCCGGCGCATGGTCGGGTCCAGGGTGGCAAAGAGCATGTCCTTGGCCATCACCTCCGCACCCGTCAGCCGGTTGAAAAGCGTCGACTTGCCGGCGTTGGTGTAGCCCACCAGCGCGACAATCGGGTATGGCACCTTGGCGCGCGAGGCGCGGTGCAGCGTCCGGGTTTTCACCACCTTGTCCAACTGCCTGCGCAGCCGCACCAGCTGGTCATCAATGGCACGGCGGTCAGCCTCGATCTGGGTTTCGCCGGGTCCGCCGACAAACCCCAGGCCGCCGCGCTGGCGTTCCAGGTGGGTCCAGGCCCTGACCAGCCGCGTCCGCTGATAGCTGAGCGCCGCCATCTCGACCTGCAGCACGCCTTCCCGCGTCGCCGCCCGGTCCGAGAAGATCTCCAGGATCAGCCCGGTCCGGTCGAGGATCTTGACCTTCCAGGCCTTTTCCAGGTTGCGCTGCTGCACGGGGGAAACCGGCCCGTCGATCAGGACCAGTTCGATCTCATTCGCCTTCAGGGTGCCCGCCAGCTCTTCGATCTTGCCAGAGCCAAACAGCATTCCTGGATGCGCCTTGGGCAGGCGCACCACGTTTGAACCGATCACGTCAAGATCGGGCAAGGCCGCTGCCAGCGCAACGGCCTCCTCTAGCGCGGGAGCAGCCTCGCGGCGCCCGCTGTCTGATTTGATTTCCGGATGCAGGACCCAGGCGCGGGTCTGCTTCCTGTCATGCTCCATCAATTGGAGTCTTCACCCTCATAGAGACTGATCGGCTGGGCCGGCATGATGGTCGAAATCGCGTGTTTGTAGACCAGCTGCGACTGTCCGTCGCGGCGCAGCAGCACGCAGAAATTGTCGAACCAGGTGATCACACCCTGCAATTTGACCCCGTTGATCAGAAAGATTGTAACTGGAACCTTGGTTTTGCGAACGTGATTCAGGAAGGCATCCTGAAGATTCTGTCTGTCCGAAGCCATTTTTTATTATCTCGCCTTTGTTCTTGCCACGCGCTGCGGACCAGCACGCACGTTAAAATTCAGTATGGAGAAAGAAAAAATAAGTTTCCACCAGAAAAACACTTTTTCCCGTCAGGGCAGTCAGGCCCGCCAAAGGTTCGGCGACAGCAGCGCAATGAAGGCCAGCGTTTCCAGCCGCCCCAGAACCATCGCAACGCAAAGGATCAATTTGGCGGGCGCAGTCAGCAGTGCCAGCACAATGGGCGCACTGCTGGCGGTTTCGGTCAAAGGCCCGGTTGTCGACAGTGCTGCAACAGCAAGAACCAGGGATTGTTCGAAATCCGTGCCCACCGCAGCCAATGCCGTGCTGATCACCGCCAGAGACAGCGCAAACAGCATGAAAAAGATCCAGGCCACAAAGGCACCGTTCTTTTGCAGCCGCCTTGTTCGCGCGCCTTCGCCGCTGACAGAGCTGGGATGAACCAGCCGCTCCATTTCTCGCAGCCCGTTCAGGTACAGCGCATAGACCCGCAGCAGTTTGACCCCGCCCGCCGTGGTCGCAACTCCGCCGCCGAACACCGCCAGCCCCAGCAGGATCATGCCCGGCGTTTCCAGCCCGGACCAGGCCCGTGCCGCTTCCCAATGAGTGCTCTCGAACCCGGTGGTGGACAGAAAGGACAAGACGGTGAACAGGGTTCCCCAAAAGGCACGCAAGGCCTGCAGGATATCTTCGCCGGCATCCACCTCATAGGCCGCGAACCAATGACGCAGAAACAAAAGCAGCGGCACACCGAAGACAATCAGCAGGCCGGTGCGGAACTCGGGGTCCTTGTCCAGCCGCCCCTGCCCGGCCGTCACGGTGTCGCTGGAGAAGGTCAGCCGCGACAGGGCAAAGAACATGAACAGGAACATCACCATTTCGCCGGCAATGCCGCTGGCTGCATTCTCCACCCCGCCGGTTGCGGAGATGCCCGAGGTCGCCATCACTGACATCGCGTGGCTGAGCCCCTCCAGCGCCTGCTCTCCGGTGATCATCAGCAGCAGCCACAGGACCAGTGTCAGCCCGGCATAGACCGGTGCCAATGTGCGGGTGACCAGCACCAGCTGCCGCCGCGGGTCGGCTTTCTCCATCTGCGCAGGGGCAAACGAACCGCCACCCGGCTCGCCCTTGGCTGTCACTTCAAATCCGCCCAGCGACATTGGCGCCAGCACGGCCGAGGCCGCGACCCACATCAAAAGCCCGCCAAGCCAGCCCACCATGGCCCGCCACAGGTGCACGCTGGGCGGCAGGCGGCCGGGGTCGGCCCAGATATCAGCGCCAGTGGTGGTGATGGCGCTCACCATATCGAAATAGGCGTTCAAGAACCGGGTGCTGACCAGTGCATCCTGCACCGGAACGGCCAGGAACAGCGGCAGCACGGTGAAGGTTGCCAGCAGCGACAGCAGCTGTCCCGGCATCCCGTAGCGGGGAACCTTGTTGCCCATCGACAAACCAATCAGCACAACCAGGATCAGCCCGGCCAAGCCGGCATAGAAGAAACTGCGCGAGGTGTGGTGATCATCCAGCACCAGCGCGTGCACCGCCGGCAGCCACATTGCCAGCGCGGCAATGCCCCAGATCAGCAAGAACAGCGGCAGGCGCAGCACGCCGGCGGAGGCTTGGACCGGGCGGCGCATCTAGAAATAGTCGATCGACACCTGCAGCAGGCGCTCGACCTCCGGCACGTCATCCGCCATTGCAAACAGCGCGATCACATCGCCTTCTTCAATCCGCGTCTGGCCCGAGGGGCGCAGCATTTCGCCATTCTTCAGCACACCGCCCACCAGCACGCCTTCGGGGAAATCTGTTTCCCGGATCATCTGCCCGGCAATCGGCGAGGTCGACAGCACCTCTGCTTCGATCATTTCCGCCTCCGCATCGCCCAGCGAATAGACCTGCCGCACCCGGCCATAGCGGATGTGGCGCAGAATTGAGCTAACGGTGGTTGAGCGCGGGTTGATATAGGCGTCGATGCCGAGGTGCGGCAGCAGCGGCACCAGGGTCGGATCGTTGATCAGCGCAATCGCCAGCGGGCAGCCCTCGGCCTTGGCGCGCACAGCGGCCAGCATATTGGTTTTGTCGTCGTCGGTGACCGCCAGCATCGCGTCTGCCTTGTCGATGCCCGCTTCAATCATCAGCGACCGGTCCAGACCGTCGCCGTTCAGCACGATGGTGCGCTCCAGTTCTTCGGCGGCGCGTTCAGCGCAAGCCCGGTCCCGTTCAATCACCTTGGCCCGGATCCGCGCGGTGCTGCTTTCCAGCGCCTTGGCCACTTCCAGCCCGACGTTGCCGCCGCCCACCACAACAACCCGGTCCTGGCGCTTTTCATGCTTGCCGAAAACCTCGATGGTGCGGGGCACGTCATCGGCATGGGAAAACACATAGCAGCTGTCGCCCACAAACAGCTGGTCGCCCGGTTCCGGCGCAAACAGGGTTCCGTCGCGCCGGACTCCCACCACAATGGCGCGCAGGGTCGAGAACAGGTCCGTCAGCTGGCGCAGCGGTGTGTTCACCACCGGGCATTCGGCGTCAATCTGAATGCCCAGCAGCTGCGCCTTGCCGCCCATGAAAGTCTCTGTGTCAAAGGCGGCCGGCGCCGACAGCCGCTGCATCGCCGCCGCCGCCACTTCGCGCTCCGGGCTGATCACCACGTCAATCGGCAGATGCTCGCGCTGGTACAGATCGGAATAGATCGCCGTCAGATAGCTTTTGGCCCGCAGGCGCGCAATCTTGCGCTGGATCTTGAACACCGAATGCGCCACCTGGCAGGTCACCATGTTGACCTCGTCCGAATGGGTGGCCGCGATGATCATGTCCGCATCCCGCGCCCCGGCCCGGTCCAGAACATCCGGATAAGAGGCAAAGCCATGGATCCCCTGCACATCCAGCGTATCGGTCGCCCGCCGCACCAGCTCCGGGTTATTGTCGACAACTGTGACGTCATTGTGCTCGCCGGACAGGTGCCGGGCAATCTGCCAGCCGACCTGGCCTGCACCGCAGATAATGACCTTCATTTGCGTATCCCCTGCAGGCTCCTCTGGCGGCGTTTCGTCCAACGTGAATGACAGAAGCCGCTTTCACGGTCAATTTAATTGTAACTTCTTCAGTTTGCGGCCATTCTTGGGCCATGCGCCGCCATCTCAAATTCCGCGCAGGCCTGGCTTTAATGCTGGGTATGGCCGCCTGCGGCCCCCTGCCGGTATACTACAAGCAGGGCGCGGAGGTTTCCCGCCTGCAATCGGATGAGCTTGGCTGCCAGACCTGGGCATTGAAGGACGCGCCGGTCGCCAATGAAATCCGCCAGCGTCCGCCGGTTTTCTATCCCGGACGCCAAGTTTGCCACAGCGGCAAGTGCTACTACCGGCCCGGCTATTGGGTTGATGGCGACATATACACGGTGGATGTGAACAAGCCCCTGCGCCAGCGGCTGGAAAAATCCTGTATGGCATCCAAGGGCTACCAGCAGATTGCCCTGAAACGCTGCACGCAGCGCGGCCCGGCGGTGCCGGCAAACGCCCGCCTTGCTCCTCTGTCAGAGAGCTCCTGCGCCCTGCGCAACAGGGATGGGACCGTCAGTATCGCCACTGGCGGCTGAGACCGGACGTTTCCGCTGGAAACCATTTTGCGGCGGGATATCTTTGATTTGCGGCGCCCCTTCAAGTAAACTGGGTTCCGGATTGTTTGTTGATCAGTTTTTTCGAAAGAAAGGTACCCCATGCGGATACACTTCCTGTTTGCCGCACTGCCCCTGGCCGCAGCGACGGCAGCATGCGACCCGTTGACCCCGATTGCCCCGCCGCCCTCAGCTGCTCCGGCTCCAGCCGCAGCTCCGGCACCAGCTACGTACACGGCTCCCGTGACGCGTCCCGCATCCACCGCGCCTGCACCGGTAATACCAGCCGAAGAAGCGCCTGAACCCGCGTATCAAGGCGGCGGCGGCGGTTCGGGTGGCGGCGGCGGCGGCTCCGGCGGGGGTGGAGGCTGGGGTTAAACCCGGGATACCGTCATGACTTCCTCCCCCCGAACACCCGCTTTCCTCGCAGCCACCATACTGGCCTGCACAGGATCCTTGACGGCACCGCCTGCCTTCGCCGCATATGAAACCAGAGAAGGCACGGCAGCCCCGGAAACCGCCATCGTTATTGGCATTCAAGATTATGACCATGTCACCGACCTGACCAACACGCGCAAAGACGCGGAGGCGATGGCGGATATGCTCAGGTCCTTCGGCTATACGGTCTATGAAGGCTATGACTTGGACAAGCGCGGGTTCGAGGCGCTGCTGCGCCAGGCCGCGCTCAATATCCGCGATGGCAGCCAGGTGTTCTTCTACTATGCCGGCCATGGCATTCAGCTGGGGCGGCGCAACTATCTGCTGACCAGCGATGCAGAACTGTCCGGCATCCACGACCTGCCCTTCCAGTCGGTTACATTGGACCGGGTATCCGCGATCATTGGCGGCAAGGCCGGGAGCCAGATCCTGATGCTGGATTCCTGCCGCGACAATCCTGTGCCAAACGTTAAGCTGAACGCCGAGGTTGGCGCGCAGCTGTATGAGGCCCGCGAAGGATTTGACGTGTTCCGCCCGCCGCTGAACACGCTGGTGGCCTTCTCAACCTCGCCCGGCGCCACCGCGCTGGACGGGGAGCCGGGCAGCAACAGCCCCTATACCGCCTCCGTGGTGCGCCATTTCCCCGACCGCCCGGATGAGGACGCGATGACCGTGCTCGCGGAGATCCGCGGCGACGTCTATGCTGCCACCGGCAACACCCAGGTTCCCTGGGAAAGCTCGACCCTGATGCAGAAAATCTACCTGCAGCCCCCGGAACGCTCCCTGAACATTGCCCAGGCGGCACCGGCCTCTGCCCAGGCCAGCCTGGATCAGTTGCCAGCAGAATTGTCTGTCAAGGTTCCGCTGGGCCGGTCACTGGAACTGGCGCCCGAGATCAGCCCCTACATCCGTTCCGGAACCACCGTAACGATTGTTGAAACGCCGTCCTCCGGCGTCACCTCTCTGCAAAGCGGCGACGGCAGCGCGCTCAGCCTCAGCTATGCTCCGAAACTGGCAGAACTGCCAGCCCGCAAGGATGGCGGTCAGGTGCGCCGCGACCGGATGGTGCTGCGGCTGGCCCAGGCGGACACGGTGCGCGATGTCACTGTGAACCTGGAGATGATCGCCCGCCAATGCGACCTTGAGGCCGGTGACCTGCTGGATCCGCAGGGGGTCGGCCTGTTCCGCTACCCCAATGAAATTGACCTTAATGCCGCAGAGACAGCCTGCCGCGAGGCGGTGCAGGCTGCCCCGGACCTGGGCCGCCTGCATTACCAGCTGGGCCGCGCCTTGCAGGGCCAGGGCCGCTTGATCGAGGCGTATGAAGCCTTTGAAAAGGCGGCCGGACTGGGCCACGTCCGCGCCTATAACGCGGTTGCCTATCTGCATGTGACACCGAATGTGGACCGCGAAACGGTGCCGATCCCTTATGATCCCGACAAGGCCTTTGCACTCTGGGACAGGGGAATAGACGCTGGCGACCCCTTCTCGATGCACGCACGCGGCAAGCGGCTTTTGCGCAAGAGCAGCACGCCCGAAGAGAAACAGCGCGGCTTTGACCTGCTCAGCCGCGCGGTGGAGCTGGGCCATACGTATGCGCTGAATGAGCTGGGCGTGTTTTTCCTGTGGAGCGGCGATGAACTGGCGCAGCCGGAACGCGGGCTGTCCTATCTGGAAGCCTCCGCAGGACGCGGCGACATCTATGGCACCGCAAATCTGGGTTATGTTTACCGCGACGGCGGCGCTGGGAAGGCAGTGGACAAGGAAAAGGCCCGTACCCTGTTTGCCGAGGCGGCAACGCTGGGCCATCCGCACGCCCCGGGTGAGATTGGCCGGATGATCATGAACGGCGATCTTCCTGGCAGCGATGCGGCAGAGGCATTGGAATGGTACGACATGGGGCTGTCCCGCGGCGATGCCTGGAGCGGCGCCAACGGTGCCTGGGTGGCATTGAACCGGCTGGCAGACCGGATCCCTGTCCATGCAGCAGCCGCCCGCGCGGGCAAGGCGATGGCACTGAACGATCCGGAGGCACGCGCGGCTGCGCGGGATCTGCTCTCCGGCATGCCGCAGAAAGACGTTGCGGCAGGCACCCAGTACATTCTGCGCCAACTCGGTTCTGCAATTGCAATTGACGGGCAATTTGGCCCCGCTTCGCGCAAGCAGCTTGCCAATTGGGCGCGGCAGGCCGGGCTGCCGGCAACGGTCCCGCAGGACGCCGTCAGCCAGTTGCGGCTGGCAGCCCAGGTGCATTTCGCCTTGAACCCGATCCGTCAGGACCTGTTCTGACCTCTCCCCGCCCGGGGTCCTCCCGGGCGTGCGGGCAGGCTTTGATCAGGCCTGTTCTTCCTCGGCTTCCACATGCGCCACCCGGGCGCCTGCCTTGTTGGAGGTCACCACCCCCAGCGATTTCAGCTTTCGGTGCAGCGCCGAGCGCTCCATGCCGACGAAAGACGCAGTGCGGCTGATATTGCCGCCAAAGCGGTTGATCTGGGTCAGCAGGTATTCCCGCTCGAATGCCTCCCGCGCCTCGCGCAAGGGCAGCGTCGCCAGGGCGCCGGACAGAACCACCCGGCCCTCTTCCTGCGGCTTTTCCTCCTCCCGCGGCAGGTCCTTGGCCTCAATCGGGCCGCTGCCGTCGCCCAGGATCAGCACCCGTTCCACCAGGTTCTTGAGCTGGCGCACGTTGCCCGGCCACAGCATGGTCTGCATCAGCGCCACCGCCTCCTCGGTCAGCTCGCGCAAAGGCAGGCCCTGGGCCTCGTTGAATTGTTCGATGAAATGTCCCGCCAGCAGCGGAATATCCTCGCGCCGGTCCGCCAGCGACGGCACCGCCACCGGCACGACATTCAGGCGGTGATACAACTCCTGGCGGAAAGTGCCTGCCTCGATCTCCGAATCCAGATCCTTGTTGGTCGAGGACACCACCCGCAGATCGACGCGGATCTTGTCCGAACCGCCAACCCGCTGGAACTGCTGATCCACCAGCACCCGAAGGATCTTGGACTGGGTGCCCAGCGGCATATCCGCCACCTCATCAAAGAACACCACCCCGCCATGGGCCTGTTCCAGCAGACCCGGCTCCACGCCGCGCTCAGCCGACTCGCGGCCAAACAGGACCTCTTCCATCCGGTCCGGTTCGATGCTGGCACAGTTCACCGTGATAAAAGGCGCCGACGCCCGGTTGGAATTGGCGTGGATGTAACGCGCAGCGATCTCCTTGCCGCTGCCTGCCGGGCCGGTCAGCATCACCCGGCCGTTTGATTTGGTCACCTTGTCCAGCTGGCCAACCAGGGTACGGAAGGCCGCGGAGGTGCCGATCATCTCGGCCGGGCCGGTGTCCTTGCGTTTGAGGTCGGTATTCTCGCGGCGCAGGCGCGAAGTTTCCATCGCACGCCGTATCACCACCATCAGCTGGTCGATGTTAAAGGGCTTTTCGATGAAGTCATAAGCTCCCTGCTTGATCGCCGCCACAGCGATCTCGACATTGCCGTGCCCGGAGATGATCACCACCGGAATATCCGGCGTGTCGCGCTTCACTGCCTTCAGGATGTCGATCCCGTCCATCTGGCTGTCCTTCAGCCAGATATCGAGGATCATCAGCGCGGGTTCGCCCGCCTCCAGCTGCGCCATGCATTCATCGGAACTGCCCGCCTTGCGGGTGGCATAACCCTCGTCCTCCAGGATGTCCGAGATCAGCTCGCGGATGTCGCGCTCGTCATCTACAATCAGAATATCACTCATGTCAGACCTGCTTTCACTGTGCTCTTGTTTGGCGCCGCCATGCGGTTCGCAGCCGGCAGGCGGATGACCGCCATGGCGCCGAAATGCGTGTGCCCTTCAAACACCGGGGCATCTTCCAGCGTCAGCGTGCCCCCGTGCTCTTCGATGATTTTTTTGACGATCGGCAGCCCCAGCCCGGTGCCCGCATCCCGCGTGGTCACATAAGGCTCAAACAGCCGCGCCCGGTCTTCGGGCAAACCGATGCCATTGTCGGCAATCCGGACTTCGTAGAAATTCCCCGCCTTTTCCGCTGACACCCGGATTTCCGGCACCAGCCCCTGCGGGTTTTCTTTATTCTGCAGGCTTTCAATAGCTTCACCTGCGTTCTTGATCAGATTGGTCAAGGCCTGGCCAATCATCGTGGCATCCAGATCCGAGGGCATCGCCGCCTCTGGCAGCGTGGCCTTGATCCGGACGCCGGGCTGGCCCTGCTGCTGCAGGATCACCGCGTCCCGCACCAGCTTGGCCAGATCCTCCTCGCGCCGCTCCGGTTCCGGCATACGGGCGAACTTCGAAAACTCATCCACGATCCTGCGCAGATCATTGGTCTGGCGCACGATCACATCCGTCATGGACTGCAGCTGATCGCTGTTCTCTTCGCCCAGCTTGGGCGCGAATTTTCGTTTGATCCGCTCAGCACTCAGCTGGATCGGGGTCAGCGGGTTCTTGATCTCATGGGCGATGCGGCGGGCCACATCCCCCCAGGCCGCCATCCGCTGGGCGCTGACCAGATCAGTCACATCGTCAAAGGCCACCACATAGCCTTCCAGCCCGCCCTCCTCAGAGCGGCGCGGCGACATCCGGACCAGCAGGTTTTCCAGCTGTCCCTGGCGGGTCACCTTGATCTCTTCCTGCACGACCTCGCCGCCGGTCTCGATCAATTCGGCAAACAGCGGTCCGAACTCCGGCACGGCCACGGCCAGCGCCAGGGATTGCTGATCCTCCCGCCAATCCAGAAGCCGCTCCGCTGAGCGGTTCACAAAGGTCACGCGCCCCTCTGCATCCAGGCCAACGACCCCGGAGGTAACCGAGGACAGAACCGAGTCAAACAGCCTGCGGCGGCGTTCGATTTGCCGGGTATTGTCGATCAGCCGCCCGTGCTGCGCCTTCAGCTCCCGCGTCATCTGGTTGAAATACTGGCCCAACTGGGCAATTTCGTCGCCGTCGCGTTCAACCGGCACCTGCACATCCAGATTGCCAGCGCCAACCCGCTGCGCCGCCACCGTCAGCCGCCCGACCGGGCGCGACAGGCGTTCGGCAAACCACATCCCCAGCCACATCGCCGCCAGGATCAGGATCACCGCAAAACCGATATAAAGCAGCGCAAATTCGAACAAAACCCTGCCGCGCTCGCTCTCCAGCTGCTGATACAGGTGTGCGGTTTCCTGGGTGTCGTCCAGCAGGTTCAGCAGTTCGCCATCCACATCCCGGCTGATGTACAGGAAACGGTCAACAAAGGCATCCAGCCGCACCAGCGCGCGGAACTCGCTGTTGTTCCAATCCTCGATCAGCAAAAAACCATCGTCGCGTGCAGTTCCGATCTGCCCGTCGCTCGGCTTTTCAAAGTCGAACTCATAGGAGCGCTCGCCCCGGGCCCTAATCAGCCCGGCGCTGTCAACGATATAGGCCTCGCGCAGGCCGCGCTGGATTTGCAGCTGCCCCTGAGACAGCACCAGCCGAAGCTCGGCATCGTTGATGAAGAAACTGCGCGCGCGGCTGTTGTCCAGATACCGCGCCAGCGCGCGGGCATCCTCTGTCAGATCGCCCTTCTGCTGCGACTGATAGGCCTCTGCCGCTGCCAATGAGCTGCCAATCACCTGCCGGACACGCTGAGAAAACCACCCCTCCAGCCCCACATTCACCGTCAGCACGGCAAATACCGCGACGATCACCGTCGGGATCAGCGCCAGAAAGCCAAAGGCCCCGATCAGCCGCAAATGCAGGCGGGATCCCGCCGATTTGGAGCGCCGCGCCGCAAACAGCCGCACGATCTGGGTCATCACCAGCGCTGCGATTGTCAGGATATAGACCAAATCGGCCAGCAGAATCAGCCGCAGCGATCTGGATGACACCCCCTGCCCGAACGGACCGATAATCAGGAAGGTTGCCAGGGCCAGAACAGGACCCAGCAACACCAGGCCAATGGTGCCGATATTGCGCGCGCGGCGGGTTCTCCGCCACCGGTCCAAGGCCGCAAATGGCCCGTATGCCGCCCTCAGATGTGACTTTTGCGCCACTTACTGCCCTCATCCTGATGTGCGACTCTTTGCGAGTCACCGCCATATCTCGTGGCCCTGCCTAGGAAATTCACGGCAATGCCACATTTCTGTGGCGATATTACATCAGTTTGCGGCGGCGTGTCACCTCAATATCCAGATCTGTGATCTTCTTCCGCAGCGTATTCCGGTTGATCCCCAGAAGTTCAGCGCATTTCGCCTGGTTGCCGCCGGTGGCAGCCAGGGCGATTTCGATCAGCGGCGTCTCCACCTCGCGCAGCAGCCGCATATAGAGGCCCGGCGGCGGCAGCATGTCGCCATGCAGGTCGAAGTAACGCTGCAGATGGCGCCCTACTGCTTCGGACAGTTTCTCATTAGCGAGACCGGCGGCCGCAGGCTGCGGTCCGGCTTGCGGCCCCAGAACAGCCTCGGCATCCGCCTGGGTGATTTCCTCGCTGCGCGAGGTCAGCGCCAGCCGGCGGACGGTGTTTTCCAGCTGCCGGACATTGCCCGGCCAGGCAAAACGGCGCAACACTTCCCGCGCAGCTTCGCTCAGCTCCCGGTGCGGCGCGCCTTCGTTCTCGGCCTTGATCAGGAAATGCTCCGCCAGCAGCGGTATGTCCTCCACCCGCTCCCGCAGCGCTGGAACATGCAGTTCCGATCCGCAGATCCGGTAATAGAGATCCTGGCGCAGCGCACCGCTTTCCATCGCCTTGGCCAGGTCCTTCTGGCTGGAGGCAATGAACCGCGGCGCATGATCCCCCGGCACATCCATCATCCGCACCAGCCGCGCCTGCGCTTCCTCCGGCAGGTCGGCAAGTTCGTCGACGACCAGGGTGCCCCCCTTCACTTGCGCCAACAGACGGGACGGGCCCTCCAGCGCAATCAGATCCGCCGCATCCGCATGCACAAACGGCAATGTCCGCCGGTCGGAAAAGTCATGTATTGCCTGCACGATCAGCGACTTACCAGTGCCGCTTTCACCTGTAACCAGCAGCGGCAGATCGGTGTTCATAACCCGCGCGATCAACCGGTACAGCGACTGCATCACCTCGCTGCGGCCAATCAAGGGAAGTTCCTCTGGACGCTCCTTTGCGTCGGAACGCGGCGCCGGCGCCACCCGTTTGGCCGCAAGCGCCTTGGCCGTGCGCTTCATCAGCTCCGGCAGGTCAAAGGGTTTGGGCAGATAGTCATAGGCCTCCGCCTCCTCTGCCTTGATCGCCGTCATAATTGTGTTCTGCGCCGAGATCACGATCACCGGCAGCCCGGGCCGGTCGGCCTGGATCTTGGGCAGCATTTCCAGCCCGTTCCCGTCCGGCATCATCACGTCCGAGATCACCACATCGCCCTTACCCTCGCCCACCCAGCGCATCAGCGTCGTGAGTGAAGAGGTCGCATGCACTTTGCAGCCCGCGCGGGTCAGCGCCTGGGTCAGAACAGTGCGGATGGTGCGGTCGTCGTCAGCGACCAGAACGGTGCCGTCCATGGATCAGCTCTCCTGCTTTGCGTCACGCGGCACGCGCGACAGCGACAGCCGGAACACTGTGCGCCCGGGAACCGAGCTAACAGAAATCCAGCCATTATGCTCCGAGACGATCTTGCTCACCAAAGCAAGGCCCAGCCCGGTGCCGTTCTCCCGGCCCGAGACAAACGGGTCGAAAATGTCATCCTTAATCTTGTCAGGAAGCCCCGGCCCGTCGTCGGTAATCTCGATCTGCAGGGGCAGCAACTTGCCGGTTCCGTCACTGCGGCGCAGCCGGAAGGAGTGCTCGTAGAAGGTTCGGATATGAATGCTTCCGCCCTTCGGATCAGCAGCTTCCGAGGCGTTCCTCAACAGGTTCAGCACCACCTGAAGCAGCTGATCCGCATCGCCCCAGGCCATCGGCAAAGAGGGGTCGTATTGTTCGGTGATGGTCATGTGGGCACCAAAGCCCAAGAGCGCAGACCGGCGCGCCCGGTCCAGAACATCATGGAGGTTCACCGGCTGGAATGCGGGCTCCGTCAGGTTGCCGAACTGCTCCACCTGCTCCAGCAGCTTCACGATGCGGCGGCCTTCGCTGACAATCAGGTCAGTCAGCTCCAGGTCTTCCGGTCCCAGCCCCATGCTGAGGAGCTGCGCCGCACCGGTGATGCCCGCCAGCGGGTTCTTGATCTCATGCGCCAGCATCTCCGCCATGCCAATGGCTGAGGCGGCGGCGGATTTGGCGGAATGGGTCTGCGTCATCCGCCCGGCCAGCTCCCGCGGGGTGACCATAAGCAGCATCACCCCCTCCTGCCCTTGCAGCGGTGCGATCTGCACCCCGCATTGCAGCGGCGCCCGGTTGCCGGAGCCAACGTCGATATCATTCACGAAAAGCGGCGTACTCTGCTCCCGGGCACGCACAAAAGCCTCCTCGATCGGTGCATCAATGGCCAGCGTGTCCCAGACCGGCTGCCCCACCAGCGCCTTGCGGGAGGCATTGAGAAACCCTTCACCGGCCGCGTTCACATCGGCAATCCTGTCCTGCACGTCGATCAGAAACACCGGCACCGGAAGAGAGGCCCAGAGGGCGGCGCTGTCCATCATGCGGCAGCCTCCGGTCTTTCAACGCTTAGCGCCTCCGGCAACAGCGCCAGCACTTCCGCCGGATTCTTCTCTGTCAGCACTGCACGGCGCATGGCGGGGCCTGTCCCGGCCTCATCCATGTACCAGCCCAGATGCTTGCGCGCGACCCGCACCCCCAAGTCTTCCCCGTAGAAGTCGAGCATTGCCCGGTAATGGTCTGAAACCATTTGAATAAGCGCATCTCCCGCAGGCACATCCGGCGCCGGTGTGCCCCACAGGTGATGCGCCACTTCTGCCAGCAGCCAAGGCTTTCCTTCGGCCCCGCGTCCGATCATCACACCATCGGCGCCAGACTGCTCCAGCGCCCGCCGCGCAGAGGCAGTATCAACGATGTCGCCATTGGCCAGCAGCGGTACAGTCACCGCGTCCTTCACACCCCGGATTGCGGCCCAATCGGCGGAGCCCTTATAGAACTGGCAGCGGGTGCGGCCGTGGATCGTCACCATCTGCACCCCGGCCTCGCAGGCCCGGCGCGCCACATCCGGCGCATTCAGGCAGTTGTCGTCCCAGCCCAGCCGGGTCTTGAGCGTCACCGGCACATCGACCGCGCCCACCACGGCTTCGATCAGCTTCAGCGCGTGGTCCGGCGTTTTCAGCAGGGCAGAGCCGGAATAGCCGTTTGTCACCTTCTTGGCGGGGCAGCCCATGTTGATGTCGATGATCCGTGCGCCCTGCCCGGCGACCTGCTTCGCTGCCTCGGCAATCCAGTACTCGTCCCGCCCCGCCAGCTGCACCGCGGTGTTCTCCACATCCGCGCTCAGCTCGGCCCGCTCGCGCACGCCTGGCTTGGCCTGCACCATTTCCTGGCTTGCAACCATTTCGCTCACCATCAGCCCGACGCCAAAGGAGCGGACCAGATCCCGGAACGGCCGGTCGGTGATTCCCGCCATCGGCGCCAGCGCGATGGGCGGGGACATGGAGGTGGTTCCAAGCGTGAAGGACAACTGCCTAATCCTTGTGCAACTGAGAGGTTTTTACCCGAAGCTTCTGCTATGCAGCAATGAATTGCGCCTCTGCAAGCGGCTGCCGCACTTCATTTGCCTATTTTTTAATCACATTCCGCGGGGTGATTGCCACTTCCTGCGCCACCTCCTAAACAATGCGGGAACTTCCGCACGAGGACCGCATGACCACAGCCGCCCTGATCGTCGCCGCCGGACGCGGCACCCGCGCAGGCGGCGGAACGCCCAAGCAATGGCGCTCGCTCAAAGGGCGCCGGGTGATCGACTGGACCCTCGAAGCCTTTGCAAATGCAGGTGTGGACCTCACGGTTCTGGTGCTGTCACCGGATGACGCCCCCGCCTGGGAAGAATTCTCCGGCAGCCCCAGTCTGGTCCTCGCTGAAGGCGGCGCTGAACGGGCCGCCTCCGTCCTGAACGGGTTGAAGGCGCTGGAGCCGCACGGCGTGGACAAGGTGCTGATCCACGACGCCGCCCGCCCCTGTGTCAGCCCTGCCCTGATCCACAGCATTCTCAATGCCTTGGACGAAACACCTGCCGCAGCCCCGGCGCTTGCGGTGACTGATGCGCTGTGGACCGGTGCGGATGGCAGCGTCACCGGTACCCAGGACCGCAACGGGCTATTTGCCGCGCAGACACCCCAGGGTTTCCGGTTTCAGGACATTCTGGCGGCTCATCTTGCCCACCCGGGCGGGGCCGCTGACGATGTCGAGGTGGCGCGCGCTGCAGGCCTTGACGTCCGCATCATTCCGGGCGAGCCGGACAACATCAAAATCACCCGCCCCGAGGATTTCACCCGGGCGGAGCGCATTCTGGGAGCAGACATGGATATCAGGCTTGGCAACGGCTACGACGTGCACCGCTTCGGCCCCGGCGACAGCGTGATCCTATGCGGGGTGGAAATCCCGCACGAGAAAACCCTGCAGGGCCATTCCGACGCTGATGTCGGCATGCATGCTGTCACCGATGCCATCTATGGCGCACTGGCACAGGGCGACATCGGTCAGCACTTCCCGCCCTCCGACCCGCAATGGAAAGGTGCCGCCAGCGAGATTTTCCTGCGCCACGCCGCCAGTCTCGCGCGGGAGATGGGTTTCACCCTGTCGAACGTCGACTGCACGCTTGTCTGCGAATACCCCAAGGTTGGCCCGCATGCCGCTAAAATGCGCGCGGTGATGGCTGAAATCCTGGGCATCGGCGCAGACCGGGTGTCAATCAAGGCCACCACTTCAGAGCGCCTCGGCTTCACCGGCCGCGGCGAGGGTATCGCAGCCATTGCCACCGCGGCGCTGATAAAAGCATGACACTGGCCCAAGCAATCGGCACCGTCTGCGGCGTCGGCTATCTGCGCCCCGCGCCTGGCACCTGGGGCTCGCTGGCGGCGCTGCCGCTGGCCTATGCGCTGCACCAGCTGGGCGGCTTCCCGCTGCTGGCGCTGGCAACGCTGGCCAGCATCCCCGCAGGCCTCTGGGCGACCAAGGTGATGACCGCAGGCAGCAGCAACCACGACCCCTCGGAAATCGTCATTGACGAGGTTGCAGGCCAGTGGCTGGCGCTTTGGGCCATTTCCTACCCGGCCTGGAGCAAGGGCATCGAGATCACTGCGCTCTGGCCCGGCTGGATCGCCGCTTTTACCCTGTTCCGCCTGTTCGACATCTGGAAACCCGGCCCCGTCGGCTGGGCGGATCGCAAAAAGGGTCCGTTCGGGGTTATGATGGATGATGTCATCGCCGGCATCCTGGCCGCCATCGGCGTCGTCCTGCTGGCCGGTTTCTCGCACGGGGTTCTGGGGTTATGAGCATCAACGTCTCCAAGCTGATCGCTGAGGCCAAGGCGGCAGGTCTCACCATCGCCACGGCCGAAAGCTGCACCGGCGGCATGATCGCGGCGGCGCTGACAGACATACCAGGCTCCTCTGCAGTGGTGGACCGGGGCTTTGTCACCTATTCCAATGCCGCCAAGATGCAGATGCTGGGCGTGCGCGCTGAAACGCTGGCGACCAAAGGCGCTGTCAGCGAAGAGGTTGCCGCGGAAATGGCAATGGGCGCGGTGAAAAAAGCAGGCGTCTCGCTGGCGGTCTCGGTCACCGGCATCGCAGGCCCCGGCGGGTCAGAGTTCAAACCCGAAGGCCGCGTCTGCTTTGGCCTCGCCCGCGCAGGCCAAAAAGCCACAACCGAGACTGTCGAGTTCGGCGCCCTGGGCCGCGCCAGGGTGCGCGAAGCTGCCCGCGGCCACGCGCTTTCGTTGCTGATGCAGGCAGTTTCGTAAACCGGCCGCATTCCGGGCAGCGCCCGCCAAAGCCCGCTCAAAATTTCAGCACTCCTGAAAAAGCCCCGTTTTTGGGCGCATTCCGCACGGCTGCCTCTTTTTTCTGCGCCGCCTTTCCGCTTTCCCCATAGCCACCGTTTTTTTAGGGGAAGGAACAAACGGATGAACGGAGCGGATACCGCATGGATCATTGTGGCCACGGCCCTGGTCCTCTTCATGACACTGCCAGGGCTCGCCCTGTTCTACGGCGGGCTGGTGCGTGCCCGCAATGTGCTCAGCGTCTTCATGCATTGCTACGCCATTGCCTGTTTGATGAGCGTTCTATGGCTGGCTTTCGGCTACACGATTGCCTTCGGCAGCGGCACTTCCGGCATCTGGGGCGGTCTGGACAAGATGTTCCTGAACGGCGTCACCGCTGACAGCCTGTCCGGCACCCTGCCCGAGGTTCTGTTCTTTGCCTTTCAGATGACATTCGCCATCATTACACCTGCGCTGATCGTCGGCGCCTATGTGGAGCGCGTCGGCTTTGGCTTCGTCCTCGTGTTCTCGGGCCTGTGGATGCTCTTGTGCTACGCGCCGGTGGTGCATTGGATCTGGGGCGGCGGCTTTCTGGCGGATGGCGGTATCTTCGGTGACGTTGGCGTCAAGGACTTTGCCGGCGGCATCGTGGTGCATGAGACCGCAGGCCTCGCAGCCCTCATCATCGCCTTCTTCCTGGGCCCGCGCAAAAACCGCGCCATCCCGCCGCACAACCCCGGCTATGTGATGATCGGCGCGGCGATGCTGTGGGTCGGCTGGTTCGGCTTCAACGGCGGCTCGCAGCTGGCCGCAGACGGCGGCGCGGCAATGGCGCTGACCGTAACCCATATCTCCGCCGCCACCGCCTCGCTCACCTGGGCGCTGTGGGAGAAGATCAAATACGGCAAGGCCTCCCTTGTGGGCCTGGTCACCGGCACCATTGCAGGCCTCGCCTCGATCACCCCGGCGTCCGGCTTTGTCGGCCCGATGGAAGCGCTGATCATCGGTGCCATTGCCGGCGTGCTGTGCCAGGAGATGGTCAACCTGGTGCGCAACAAGATGCAGATCGACGACACCCTGGATGTGTTCGCAGTACACGGCGTCGGCGGCATCTTCGGCACCATCATGATCGCCGTCTTCGGCGCCGGTGCCTGGGCTGCGCAGCTGGGTGCGCTGGTGATCGTCGGCATCTTCACCGTGGTGGTAACCATTGCGCTGGTGAAGATCTCCGCTTTGATCACATCCCTGCGCGTGGATCTTGAAAGCGAGACCAACGGCCTCGATCTCTCTGTTCATGGTGAGCGCGCATACGACATGAACAGCTGACCCCGGCTTTGACGAATGCCACCACTCACGGCAGAAGGTGCATATTTCGCACCGGACGGGTCCCCTCGGGGACCCGTTTTACGTTTCAGGTCAACGGGGTTAGCAACCAGACCTGCTCCAGCGCGTTGCAGCGCTCGCCGATCCGGCCGTCTGCGGGGCGCTCCCCGGCCAGATTGATCGCATGTGTGCCCCGGTAGAGCGTCTGCACAAGACTCCCAGGCACGGAAAACGGCGGTCCCTGCATCAGCGACTGGTCATAATCGAAACCGATCAGCAACTGCCGCGCGGTGCCTGTGATCCGGTTCAGATGCGCCGCATAAGCCATTCTGTCCTCAGGTTTTACCGCCACCAGCGCGGCCCGGTCATAAACTGCATCCGCGGCGCCGGCCTGCACGGAGGTGAGCGCAAAGAAGTCACCGGCAAACAACGTCAGCGCACCCGCCTGATACCGCAGGAGGTCCCCCTGCCGGACGACCTCCGGCTCAAGCCCCTGGCGGGCAAAGACCTCTTCAACAGCACCCTGGTTGAACTCCGCCCCCGTGACCCGCAGCCCCTGCGCCAGCAGCCAATCCAAGTCCAGCGCCTTGCCGCAAAGCGGGACAAAGACGGATTGGCCGGCTTTCAGGTCCAGCCGGGAAAAATGCTTGGTCAGCATAGAGTTGGGCGCCGCCTCGTGAAAGCCGATGCGGTTCTCGCGCCAGCGCGCCTGCCAGAATTCCTGCTCCATCTCGGGTCGTTCCTTCCATTGGAAATCTCAGTTCCCGGCGGTGATACGACTTGAAGCCCGCTTTAGGTCAAGCGGTTTCCGGCCTGCGGCCCCTTAGCCATACAGTTCCGCCGCGCGCCGTTCAAAGGCGCGCACGATCCGCTGCATTGCTTCGTTGAAGACAACGCCGATGATCCCCTGCAGCACCGCGTTCTTGAACTCGAAATCGACAAAGAAGTCGACGTCGCAGGTGCCGTCCTCGCGCGGGGTGAAAATCCAATGGGATTTCATGTAGCGGAACGGGCCGTCCAGATACTCGGTGTCAATTTTTCTCTCGCCAGGATAAAGGGTTACCCGGCTGCCGAACCGCTCGCGGAAGACCTTGAAGGAGATCACCAGATCCGCTTCCATCACCTCGGCCCCGCCCATCGGAGCACGGCTGCGGATACGGGCCGCGGCGCACCAAGGCAGGAATTTCGGGTACTGCGCGACGTCGGCAACCAGATCGTACATCTGCTGAGCCGAGTAAGGCATCTGGCGGGTTTCCGAGTGTGTGGGCATCTGTCCGCTGATTTTCTGCTACAATTACCGGGCGTGATGTCCTATGTACGCGCGGGAAATTCAAGGGGGCAGCCATGACACAGCGTCCATATGTCATTGATGTGATGATCTCGGCCAAGGCGATTGCCGCGCGGATCGAGGAGCTTTGCGCGGAAATCCATCGCGAATTCGGCGATACCGACAAGCTGGTTGTGGTCGGCCTGTTGCGCGGCAGTTTTGTGTTCATCGCTGATCTGGTGCGCGAGCTGGACCTGCCGATCGAGGTCGATTTCCTGGAAGCCTCCTCTTACGGCGACTCGATGGAAAGCAGCCGGGAAGTGCGTATTCTCAAGGACTTGCGCGGCGCCATTGAAGGGCGGGACGTGCTGGTCGTGGAAGATATCGTCGACACCGGCCACACGCTGAACCATGTGGTGAACCTGCTGAAAAGCCGTGAGCCCGCGCGGCTGAAGTCCATTGCGCTCTTGGACAAGCCGTCGCGGCGCGAGGTGGATTTCCGGGCCGACTGGATCGGCTTTGAGATCCCGGATGAGTTTGTTGTCGGCTATGGCATCGACTATGCGCAGCGCAACCGGAACCTTCCCCATATCGGCAAGGTGCGGTTCACCGGCGAGGGCTGAAGCGGCCACAGACCGGGGGTGACATGCGTGCACCCCCTGTGCACCCCCCGTACACCCCCTGCGCAGCGGATGTTCCGCGCTGTGCAAAAATACCACAAAAATCAAAAACCTGGGCACTTGCGGAAACCGGCGCAGCTTTGCTTGCCAGATGCCTGCCGCCGGCGTTTTTCAGCGTAGCGGATTTGCCTTTTCTGCCCGGCTCGATCAACTGATGGGCAGACGCAGTGACGACAGGACATCCGCGATGAACAAGATAGTGGCGGCAGCCGCAGCGGCAGCCATGAGCCTTGCCCTTGCCCCCGAAGCCTCGCACGCCGGACCGCCGAAATGGGCACCGGGCCACAAGAACAGCGCGGCCCATTATGCGCCGGGCCAGGTGAAGAAGCGCCACCGCGCCAAACACGGCCATGACCATGGCCATATCCAGGGCGGCGATTGGATTTATGTGGATGACTATCACCGCTGGGGGCTGGAGCCGCCGCGTGAGGGGCACCGCTATGTGCGCCAGGGCGACAAGATCTTTGAGGTGGTCAAGGACACGCTGGCGATCATCGGCGCAGTGGCCGTGGTCAATGCGCTGACCCAGTAAGGGTCAGCCGAGCAAGTTTTTGAGAACGTGCAAAAAGATCCCGGCCCCGGCCGGGATTGCTGCATCCGGAAAATCGAAATCCGGGTTATGCAGCTGCGGCTGATCCGTGCCGGAGCCCAGCCAGAACATCGCCGCCTTGGCCTGTTTGCCGAACTGGCCGAAATCCTCGGACCAGCGCTGGGGCCTGTCCTGCATCTGCGCCGGATGCCCCGCCGCGGCACAGGCCGCCTGCAAAAGCTCCACCGCCTCCGGATGATTGGTGCAGGCGTCAAAGACGTCGTCGAATTCGATTGAGACAGCCAGCCCCTCCGCCGCGCAGACCTGTTCGGCCAAACCCGTGGCATCTGCAATCAGCTGATCCATGCGGGCGTCTGTGACGGTGCGCAGGGTGGCCCAGACCTCGCCGTAGCCGGGGGCGATGCCAAAGGTGGCCTCGCCCAGATGCGCATGGGTCAGGGTGACCAGGGCAAAATCCGGGCCTAAGTCACCGCCGCCGCCCAAGGCAATCAGGCCTGGCAGAAGCTGGGAAATGGCACCGGCAGGCGACACCCCGTCCTGCGGCGCGGCAGCGTGGGAAGTCTTGCCGGTGAGCCGGATCCGCATGCCGCGCGAGGCGCAGTTGGCCGGGCCGGAGCACAAGGCAACCTGCCCCACCGGCAGCCCCGGCAGGTTGTGGAGCGAAAAAGCATAGTCCGGCGCGATCTGCGCGAACGCGGGGTCGGCAATCACGGCAGGCGCGCCCTTGCCGGTTTCCTCGGCCGGCTGGAACAGCAGCACTGCGCGGCCTTTGGCCGGGCGGCTGGCAGACAGATCCTTTGCCAGCGCCGCCACCATCGTCATGTGGCCGTCATGGCCGCAAAGATGGCCGCGGCCTGCATGGGTGGAGCGGTAGGGCTGGCTGGAAAGCTCCTCGATCGGCAAGCCGTCGAGTTCGCAGCGGATCAGCACTGCGGGGCCGTCTTCCCTGCCCTCATAGACCGCCGCAACGCCATGGCCGCCGAGACCGGTCAGCAGTTGGTCAGGCTCATAGTGCCGCAGATAATCCGCCACCATGGCGGCGGTCTTTTCCTCAGCGCCGGACACCTCGGGGATCTGGTGCAGGGCGTGGCGCAGCGCGGTAAGCTGTGCCAGACGGTCCGGCGTCATGCCAGGCCCAGCTTCTTGTTGCGCGCGTCGCGCAGGCGGGCAAAGTCATCGCCCGCGTGGTAGGAGGAACGGGTCAGCGGCGTTGCCGAGACCATCAGGAAGCCCTTGCCATAGGCGGCTTTCTCGTAAGATTTGAATTCCTCGGGCGTCACGAAGCGGTCCACGGCGTGGTGCTTGGGCGTCGGCTGCAGGTACTGGCCGATGGTCAGGAAGTCGACATCCGCCGCACGCATGTCGTCCATCACCTGCTTGACCGCCTGTGCATCCTCGCCCAGGCCGACCATAATGCCGGATTTGGTGAACATGGAGGGATCCAGTTCCTTCACGCGCTGCAAGAGCCGCAGGGAGTGGAAATAGCGCGCACCGGCACGGACTTCAGGGTAAAGGCCCGGCACGGTTTCCAGATTGTGGTTGAACACGTCAGGGCGCGCCTCGACCACGGTTTCCAGCACCGAGGGGTCGCATTTCAGGAAATCCGGGGTCAGGATTTCGATGGTGGTATCCGGCGAGCGGTGGCGCACCGCGCGGATGGTCTGGGCAAAATGCTCTGCCCCGCCGTCCTCAATATCATCGCGGTCAACGGAGGTGATCACAACGTGTTTCAGGCCCAGTTTCTGCACCGCATCGGCCACCCGGCCGGGTTCGAACACATCCAGCGCTTCTGGCGGCTTGCCGGTGGCGATGTTGCAGAAGGAACAGGCGCGGGTGCAGACCTCGCCCATGATCATCATGGTGGCGTGGCCCTGGCTCCAGCATTCGCCGACGTTGGGGCAGCCGGCCTCCTCGCAAACCGTGGTCAGCTTATGCTCGCGCATGATCTTGTGGGTGTCCGCATAGCCCTGCCCGCCCGGCGCCTTGACCCGGATCCAGCTTGGCTTTTTCGGCTGAGCATTGTCGGGACGGTGCGCCTTTTCGGGGTGGCGCTGCTCCGGGATTTTCAGGTCTCGCACGTGGTTTTTCCCTTCCGGCTTCTGACTTGGCCAAGGTGTAACATAGGTTCCGGCCATTGACACCCGGCTATCGGCAACCCAGCCTTGCGTCCTTGACATGGCTCATACCGTGGATTTTTGCCGTTTTCCTTTGCCAAAATGCCGCTGCGGAACACATAGTCTAGCTGTGCAAGGCAAAAGCGCCGTTAACGAGTTCAGGGAGGGACCCATGGCCAAGGAGCTGGAGAAGTTCAAAGCGGAACATAAGAAACTGGCGGCCGGGGCCAAGAAATACACCACCGCCGAGGGCGAAAAGCTGAAGAAACGTGTCGGCATTTCGCTGGGCAACGCCTGGGAGGGCGAGGATTACTTCCGCGAAAGCCTGGCCAAGGCGCGCAAGGACGGGGTCGAGTCCAAGAAGATGGCCGACCTGCAGAAGAACAAGCATTTCAAGGACGGGCTGACCACCTGGAACAAGGCGGTGGACATTCATCAGCAGGAGCTGGATGCGATGCTCGGCTTCTGCAAGGAGGCGCAGGCGCATCTGGCGAAGATCCAGAAACTGGCCGGCGATATCGACAAGGACCTGAAGAAACGCTCCAAATCCTCTGCTTCCAAGAAGGATATCGAGGCTTTGCGCGATACCCTGGCCAAGGAAGCCGCCGAAGTGAAGAAGGCCGTCCAGTATGAGGGCAAGCTGAACGCGGCGCAGAAATTCTATGCCGCGAACTTCCAGAAGACGGCCGACAAGATCCTCAAGGAAAGCGACGGCAGCCACGACAAGAAGCTGGATGCGACTGAGCTGCCGCAGCTGCTGGTGGACCGGAACCTGAAGAAATACACCAACCGGGTGGGCGCGCTGGTGAAAGCGATCAATGGCCATTGCGTGGCGGCAATCGAGAAGGCCGGCGAGGATCTGAAGGCCGCCGCGCCGGACCTGAAGGCGGCAGCGGCGAAGTTCAAGGATCTGAAGAAGATCAACGACCAGTACCAGAGCGTGAAGAAGAAATTCCCGGGCGCCATCAATGACTCCAAGGACAAGAAGAAGCTGCTGGCCACCCTCAAGAAGTTCAACGATCTGACCACCGCCGCCGAGCGCAAGGTCCGCGGCACCACGGTGACGATCAAGAAGGCTGCGGCCTAGATTTCAGCCCTCATGGCATAGGGTTACGGCAGCAATGGCCTGCCGCGTTCCGCCGGACCGGCGGCGCATTTGCGCCGCCCGCTGCGGCGTTTGTGCAGAACCTTCAAAACAAGCTCACGCAAATGTTGATACCAGCTTAGAATCATTTTAAGCCTGCGCGCCGAATGACATTCCACCTTCAGGAGCATCCCGAAATGAAAGCTGGCGTTAAGCTGCCCGACGTGACCTTCCACACCCGCGTTCGCGACGAGTTGATCGAGGGCCCGAACCCGTTCCGCTGGGAAGACAAGACCACCGCTGACTACTTTGCAGGCAAGCGCGTTGTGCTGTTCTCGCTGCCGGGCGCCTTTACCCCGACCTGCTCCACCTACCAGCTGCCGGGCTTTGAAAAAGGCTTTGCCGACTTCCAGGCCGAAGGCATCGACGCGATCTACTGCATGTCGGTGAACGACAGCTTTGTGATGAACGCCTGGGCGCGCGCGCAGGAGCTGGAAAACGTGGACGTGATCCCGGACGGCTCCGGCGAGTTCACCCGCAAGATGGGCATGCTGGTCGCCAAGGACAACCTGGGCTTCGGCAACCGCTCCTGGCGCTATGCGGCCATCGTCAACAACGGCGTGGTCGAAGCATGGTTCGAAGAGCCGGGCCTGTCCGACAACCACGGCGAAGACCCCTATGGCGTCTCGGCACCGGAAAACGTGCTGAAGCACCTGAAAGAAGCCAAGGCAGAAGTCGCCGCCTAAGGCAGGCTGCAGCTTCCGGACATTCTGCGGGCCCGCCAAGTGCGGGCCCGTTTTTGTTGCGCGGCCTGCGTGATCAGCCGATCAGCTCTGTCTCCTGCGGGCCACTGACGCCGTAATAGTCCGCCAGATGCTGCAGCGCGATGCGCAGGACCACTTTGCCGGAACGGGCCGGCCAGCCAAGGTTGCGCTCGGCGGTTTCCATCCCTTCCAGATGACAGCAGCAGCGCAGGGCGATGTCGCCCAGCCCGGTGCCAAGCGCCTGCAGCGCCTCTGTCATCCGTTTATGCGCGGCGGCTGCGGCTTCGTGGCTGTTGCTGCGCAGCTCCTGGCGGTCTGGGGAGAAATAGAGTTTCTCCTGCATTACATGGCTGCTGATCTGGGCCAGTTCAAAATCTTCCCTCAGGCGTTTGCCAGCCCGGACCATCCCCGGTGTCAGAAACGGTTTCCCGTCCTTGTCCGAGAGGCGGGCCAGCATTTCCAGCGGCGTTTCTGATCCGCTGTAGCGCGCCCTGCGGCCATAGGCTGCCTTGTCCGGGTCCTCGGCAGGCATAAACGGCGCCTGGGCTTCAGCGAATCCGCCTTCCAGCCGGGCGCGGGCCGGTTCTCCTGATCGGCAATGATCCGCTTTAGCGCATTGCGCCCCGCTGTGGTGATGGCATAGCGGCTGATCCGGCCCCGGCGGGCGCAGGAAATCCACCCCATCAGGGCCAGCGCCCCGGCCAGCGGCCGCGAGACCGCGACCTTCTGGCCGTCTGCCTCTGCGCCTTCCCTGACCACAACGGCCATTTCCATGCCCTCTGCCGCCGCCAGGACCGCCCCGCCGCGGCTCAGCAGGGTCAGGACACTGGCTGCCTCCTGCTCAAAGCCGGAAACCAGCCCGCGGCCGCCCCGCCCGGCCGGCGGCTTGCCCGGCGCCGCAGAGTCTGTCTGGTAGCGTCCGGCAAGATAGGTCAGCACCTCGTCTATCAGCGGATCATCCCGCAGGGTTTCCACCCGCCGCACCTGCCGCAATATGGTAGAGGGATGGCACCCCGCCTTGCGCGCCAGCTGGCGGATCGGCCTGCCGGCCTCTGTGTGCAATAGATAGCGGCATGTCTCAAGCGGCACCCAGCCAGGCAGGGACGCGTGCGGTATGTTTTGCATTTTTCAACCCCGGTCGTCAGCCAGGCCGCCGGTCAGCCGCAATCAGATACGCCTGAGGCTTGTGCAAGAACGCCTGACTGTAAGTGAACGAAAGAACGGTTCAGGCGGTATTGTTTCCAGAAAATAAATAATCATCACAAAACGTACCGTTCGCCGGTAGCGACCTCCCCGCAACACCACGATAAGTTGTGTTATAGCAGAGCCGGCACAGAGTTAGGAAAGGAGAGCATAATGCAGGACATATTCACCCGGCTGACGTTGCTCCGGCGCCCGCGGATTCTGTCCCGGGCTGCCCGGCTTGGCGTACAGAATTATTGCCGCCAGCGCGATCTGCGCCGGATCCTGGGCTATGGGACGCTGCCTAAGCCCGCGGCGGCAGCCATGCGCCTGCTGGAGATGGAAGAGGAGATAAACGCAGCGCGCAAATCCGGCGCGGCCGGGTATTCGATGATCCGCCATGTGGACATTCTGATCGCGCTGGCAGGCGAAGCGGCGCTGCTGCGGACCCGGTCGCCAGCAAAAACGGCGGCCCGCCAGGACCGCCGTTCCGCCCCGGCAGAGGGAGCGTCCCCCTGCCCGGTTTCCGTTTCAGCTGCGATTACATGAAGGCGTCAGGCATCGAGGCCTTTTTCTCAGCCACGTATTCGTCCAGCGCCATCTTGATCGACGGATCAAGGGCCGGCTGTTCATAGGTGGCCAGCAGTTTCTCAACCCGGTTGGTGGCCAGCGCATAGGTGTCGCGCGCGCCTTCCTCTTCCCACTGCTCGAACGGTTTGTAGTCGAGCAGGTCGGTTTTCCAGAAGGCCGATTTGAAGTTCGCCTGGGTGTGTTCGCAGCCCAGGTAATGGCCGCCGGGGCCAACTTCGCGGATGGCGCCCATCGCCTGGGCGTTTTCGTCCATCGAAACCCCCTTGGCCAGGCCGTGCAGCACGCCCAGCTGGTCGGCGTCCATCACGAACTTCTCGAAGTCGGCAACCAGGCCGCCCTCAAGCCAGCCGCAGGAGTGCAGCATGAAGTTCACGCCGGACAGCAGGCCCATGTTGAGCGAGTTGGCGGTTTCATAGGCTGCCTGCGCATCGGGCAGCTTGGAGCCGCAGAAGGAGCCGGCCGAACGGAACGGCAGGTTCATGCGGCGGGCCAGCTGGCCTGCGCCATAGGTGATGTGCGAGGCCTCGGGGGTGCCGAAGGTCGGCGCGCCGGAGTTCATGTCGATCGAGGTCACCATGGCGCCAAAGATCACCGGGGCGCCGGGGCGGACCAGCTGGCTGTAGGCAACGCCTGCCAGCACTTCGGCCAGCACCTGCGTCAGGGTGCCCGCAACCGACACCGGCGCCATCGCGCCGCCGACGATGAAGGGCGAGATGATGCAGGCTTGGTTGTTCTTGGCGTAGACTTCCAGCGAGCCCATCATCACGTCGTCGAAGGTCATCGGCGAGTTGATGTTGGTCAGCGAGGTCATCACGGTGTTGTTCTGCACGAACTCCTTGCCGAACAGGATGCCGGCCATATCGACGGAATCCTGGGCGCGGCTGGGTTCGGTGACAGAGCCCATGAACGGCTTGTCGCTGAGGGTCATATGCGCCATCAGCATGTCCAGGTGGCGCTTGTTGACCGGGATGTCGGTGGGCTCGCAGACGGTGCCGCCGGAGTGGTGCAGCCACTTGGACATATAGGCCAGTTTCACGAACTTGCTGAAGTCGTCCATGGTGGCATAGCGGCGGCCGCCCGCGGCGTCGCGCACAAACGGCGGGCCGTAGACCGGTGCCAGCACCAGGTTCTTGCCGCCGATAACCACCGATTTCTCGGGGTTGCGGGCATGCTGGGTGAATTCCGACGGTGCTGTGGCGCACAGCTTGCGGGCCAGGCCGCGGGGAATGCGCACGCGCTCGCCCTGAACGTCTGCACCCGCTTCACGCCAGCGCTCCAGTGCGGCCGGGTTGTCAACAAAGTTGACGCCGACTTCTTCCAGGATGGTGTCCGCGTTGTACTCGATGATTTCCAGCGCTTCATCGTTCAGAACTTCGAAGTTCGGGATGTTGCGCTGGATGTACTTGGCGGTCTCGATCTTGACGCTGGTGCGTTCGGCGCGGCGGGCTGCGCCGCCGCCGCCCCGGGCGCGACGGCGCGGTGCTGCTTCTGTCATGGTTTATCCTCACCACAGGCATTTCATTGCGATGGGTATTATAGCCAGCGCACGGCCCCGCGCCGCAGGATAACGGCCATTCAAGTTGAAAAGCGACATTGGCGGGGCATTTTCCACCGCGCCTGCAGACAACTGCTTCGTTTCTGCGGGCACAGGCGGGACCCCGTGAAAATCGGCAGCGCCTGCCCTTGAACCCCCAATTCCTCTTGCAGAAATTGCGATCCTGCCCTATGGCGCGTGCATGACAGAGACATCCCATGACCGCCTTCTCATCATCGACTTTGGCAGCCAGGTCACGCAGCTGATTGCGCGCCGCCTGCGCGAGCTGAACGTCTATTGCGAAATCCACCCCTATCAGAATGTCACCATGGACTTTGTGCGCAAGCTGGCGCCCAAGGCGGTGATCTTCTCGGGCGGGCCGGACAGTGTGACCCGCGAGGGCAGCCCCCGGGCACCGCAGGAGATTTTCGACTATGGCGTGCCGATCCTGGGCATTTGCTATGGCCAGCAGGTGATGATGCACCAGCTGGGCGGCAAGGTGGAAAGCGGCCATGGCACCGCCGAATTCGGCCGCGCCTATGTGACCCCCACGGTGGAGACGCCGCCGCTGCTGGAAGGCTGGTTTGCCAATGACAACGACCGCGAGCAGGTCTGGATGTCGCATGGCGACCACGTCAGCAAGATCGCCCCGGGGTTCGAGGTTTACGGCACCTCCCCCAACGCGCCTTATGCCATCACTGCCGATGTCAGCCGCAATTTCTATGCGGTGCAGTTCCACCCGGAAGTGCATCACACGCCGAACGGTGCCAAACTGTATGAGAACTTTGTGCGTCTGGCCGGGTTCGAAGGCGACTGGACCATGGGCGCCTACCGCGAGCAGATGATCGAGAAGATCCGCGCGCAGGTCGGCGACAAGAAGGTGATCTGCGGATTGTCCGGCGGTGTGGATTCGTCCGTCGCGGCGATCCTGATCCACGAGGCGATCGGCGACCAGCTGACCTGTGTGTTCGTGGACCACGGCCTGCTGCGCAAGAACGAAGCGGAAGAAGTCGTCTCGATGTTCCGCGACAACTACAACATCCAGCTGATCCACGCCGATGAAAGCGATCTGTTCCTGGGCGAGCTGGACGGGCAAAGCGACCCGGAAACCAAGCGCAAGATCATCGGTAAGCTGTTCATCGACGTGTTCCAGAAACACGCCGACACCATCGACGGCGCCGAGTTCCTGGCGCAGGGCACCCTGTATCCGGATGTGATTGAATCCGTGTCCTTCTCGGGCGGCCCTTCGGTCACCATCAAATCGCACCACAATGTGGGCGGCCTGCCGGAGAAGATGGGCCTGAAACTGGTCGAGCCGCTGCGCGAGCTGTTCAAGGACGAGGTCCGCGCATTGGGCCGCGAACTGGGCCTGCCGCAGAGCTTCATCGGCCGCCACCCCTTCCCCGGGCCGGGTCTGGCGATCCGCTGCCCCGGCGAGATCACCCGCGAAAAGCTGGAGATCCTGCGCGAGGCGGATGCGATCTATATCGACCAGATCCGCAAACACGGCCTGTATGACGATATCTGGCAGGCCTTTGTGGCGATCCTGCCGGTCCGCACCGTTGGCGTGATGGGCGATGGCCGCACCTATGACTATGCCTGCGCCCTGCGCGCGGTGACCTCTGTCGATGGCATGACCGCAGATTACTACCCGTTCAGCCATGAATTCCTGGGGGAGACCGCCACAAGGATCATCAACGAGGTCAAAGGCATCAACCGCTGCACCTACGACATCACCTCCAAGCCTCCGGGCACCATCGAGTGGGAGTGATCCGGCAATTGATCTGCCCCGGCCCCAAGCGGCCGGGGTTTTCTTTTCAGGCAATCCGGCATCGAATTCAGGCCGTTGCCCGTTTGATTAACCAATCCGTCAGGTGTTTTTGAAATAATTCCTCAAACACCGCCGGTATTGGAGAATCCAATGATCATTTGCCACCCGCTGAAACTCATCTTCATCAAGACCAAAAAGGTCGGTGGCACTTCATTTGAAATCGCCTTGTCCAGTTTCTGCGACGAGGCCAGCGTCATCACGCCGATTTCTCCGGAAGATGAGGCCCTGCGCGAATTGCTTGGCTATCCAGGTGCACAAAACCATCAGCAACAAACCTGGCCGGACGGCTCGCAGACCAAGGCGAATCTGTACAATCATGTATCCGCCGCGCTGATCAAAGAGCAGATTCCACAGGAGATCTGGGACAGCTACACCAAGGTCACAATCTGCCGGGATCCCTATGACGCGATGATCTCCCGCTACTATTGGGAAAGGATGGAAGCGCGGGGGATCACGTTTGGACAGTTCGTAAGCTGCTTCCGCAGTATGCTGTGCGAAAACCGCCGTATTGCGCCGCTGGCGGGTCCTAACGCGCTGGATGTCTACCTGCGCTATGAGCATCTTGAGGAGGACATCGCTGCCTTAGGCATTGATGGGCTGTGGGAACGGTTCTCCGGCTTGCGCACTAAGGGGGCATTCCGCCCTAAAGCCGGTGCCGATCCGAAAACCATGTACACAGAACATCCCGAGGCCGCAGGCATCGTGGCCCGGCAATGCGCCAAGGAAATCCGTAAATTCGGCTACCGGTCTCCTATCGTGGCCGCGGCAGCAGTCAACCCCGCAGAGCCAAGCAAAAGCGACTTCATCTTTACGCTCTCCGCCGGACGCACCGGCACGGCCTGGCTGGCGCAATTTCTTGGCGACAACCTGGGGGTCAATTCGGTGCACGAACCGCTGGGCATTGATGATTTCGGCACGGCTATGCCGGAAATCCGCCATATGCGCACCTTCAACACCGTTGGCATGGACGGGGTGATGTGGGATTTCTGGGAGGCCAAGCTGGCCTCGCTGCAAGCCCCATATGCGGAATCCAACCACACGCTGGGAAAATGCGGGCTGATTGAGTCCTTGTCCGAAAGCAGTCTCCGCCGCCGCAGCACCGTCATCATTCTGCGGCGCGACATGGCCAAGCAATGCGCCAGCTATGTCGGCCGCAACGATTTCCAGAACATCACCATTCCCTGGCAATGGTATCTGGACATGCGCTACAGCAACAAGATCGTGAACCCGGCGCCCTTCCAGCAGATGGGGCAGATTGGCTGGGCCATATGGTACGCGATGGAAATGGAAGCCCGCTATGCCTATTACCAGCAGAAATACGGGGACCGCATCAACTTTGTAGAAGCGCAACTGGAAGAGGTCTCCAAGCCGGAAGGCGCAGCCCGTCTGCTGGAGGCCCTGGGCCATAGCGGCGATCCTGTGCTGCCAGAAAAGAAAAACGCCACCCGGAACCAGCCGGAGGTCATCCAGGCACTGACCGCGGAAATCCGTACCCTGCTGACCCGGATGCGCTTTGACGCAAAGAAAGTGGCTGCAGGATATATCCAAAGCGGCAAATCCTTGGCCGCGCCTGCAATCACGACCCAGTTGGCGCATGCTGCCGCCTGAACCCGGCCCTGCCGGCCTCAAGCCTGTCTAGCAGGCGCCCCGGAGCCACCCGGGGTGCTTCTGCTCGCTTGACCTGCGCCGCCAAATGCCCCTTTTCTCTCCCTGCAGCGGAACCTTGGGGCAGCCATGACAGACAAAGAAGCACGCGCGGGGCTTGCAGCCCTTTGGATGGTCGGCGCTATCGTGTCCTTTTCCGCGATGGCGATTGCCGGGCGCGAGGCAGGGCTGACGCTGGACACCTTCGAAATCATGACTTACCGCAGCCTGGTGGGGCTGCTGATCGTGCTGGCAGTGCTGACGGCCACCGGGCGCTGGCATCAGGTGAGCCGGTCCCGGCTCAGCGTCCACCTGCTGCGCAACCTGTTCCATTTCACCGGCCAGAACCTGTGGTTTCTGGCTGTGACGCTGGTGCCGCTGGCACAGGTTTTTGCGCTGGAATTCACCTCGCCCCTTTGGGTGATCATCCTGTCGCCGCTGCTCTTGGGGGAAGTGCTGACCCGGCGCCGGCTGCTGGCTGTGGGGCTGGGGTTTGCCGGGATCCTGATCGTTGCCCGCCCCAGCCCGGACAGCTTGAGCCTGGGACTTACCGCCGCCGCCAGTTGCGCAATTTTCTTTGCACTCACAGCTATTCTGACCAAGCGGCTGACTGTGCATGAGAAAACCGGGTCGATTCTGTTCTGGCTGACCTCGATGCAGCTTGTCTTTGGCCTGTTGGCGGCGGGCTGGGACGGCGACATAGCGCTGCCGGACGCCGCCACCCTGCCCTGGCTGGTGCTGATCGGCATTGCCGGGCTCACCGCGCATTTCTGCCTGACCACAGCCCTGTCGCTGGCCCCTGCCAGCACCGTCGTGCCGGTGGACTTTGCCCGCCTGCCGGCCATCGCGATCCTGGGTATGGTGATCTATGGCGAGCCGCTGGATGCCTGGGTGCTGAGCGGGGCTGCGGTCATCTGCATTGCAAATTATCTTAATCTAGTTGCAGGAAGACCTGTGAAAACTGCCGGAAATTGATCGATTCCCGCAGGTTTCCCCATCGTTAGCATTGATTTGCCGAAATTCTGCTGGTTACGGTTCTGTGACAAGAAGCCGGAAAGGCTTTCGTACAGGGAGGAACATATGAAAAAGATACACGCTGCGCCGCTGGCGCTGGCGCTGCTGCCCGGTGTTGCCATGGCAGGCGGTGTTGACCGCTCCGGCCAGACCCTTGGGGCGCTGTTCGAAGAAGGCAGCTATGCGGAGTTTTCCTTTGGCCATGTGAGCCCGGACGTGTCGGGAACGGCGCTTGGCGTGGGCTCGGGCGACATGGTTGGCTCGCATCTGCAACTGGGCGCGGCCTATAAGCGCGACATCAATGACCGGCTGAGTTTCGCACTGATCTTTGACCAGCCCTTTGGTGCTGATGTCGAATATCCGGCGGGCACCGGTTATGTGTTCCAGGGGGCGACGGCAGAACTCAACTCGAATGCCATCACCGGTGTGCTGCGCTATAAGTTCAATGAGAATTTCAGCGTCCACGGCGGCGTCCGGCTGCAGACGATGGAGGCCGAGGTCTCCATCCCTGTGTTCGGCAACTATGCCGCAACCGGCGACCGGGACGAGAGCTTTGGCTACCTGGTGGGCGTCGCCTATGAACGCCCCGACATCGCCCTGCGGATTGCGCTGACCTATTTCTCTGAGATCGACCACGATGTCAGCACAGTGGAAACCGGTGGCGGCCTGCCTGCGGGCCTGTCCTCGACCACTGCGATCAACACGCCGCAGGCGGTGAACCTTGATTTCCAGACCGGTATCGCCAAAGACACCCTGCTGTTCGGCGGCGTGCGCTGGGTCGAATGGTCCAAGTTCAACATCTCTCCGACCTTTTACACCGGCACCCTGATCGGCGCCCCGCTGGTGTCCTTTGCGGACGACCGTTACACCTATACCCTGGGTGTCGGCCGTAAGTTCAATGAGAACTGGTCCGGCTCGGTTTCTGTCAGCTACGAGGAAACCCTGGGCGGCTTCCAATCCAACCTCAGCCCGCAGGACGGGCGTCTGGGCCTGACCATCGGCGCCAAATACAAGCAGGGCAACATGAGCGTGTCGGGCGGTGTGAACATCACCCGTGTCGGCAGTGCGCAAACCGTTGTGAGCCGCGCGCCGTTTGCCACCTCGCAGTTCGGGGACAACACATCGGTCGGGGTCGGCTTCAAGGTTGGCTATCACTACTAAGGCGGCCTGACCTTCGCCTCTGCTGCCCCGCCCTGTTTCAGGGCGGGGTTTTCTTTTGCCGCAAGAAACGGGTCGCTTGCCTGCAGGGGCCGCGCTAGCTGAGGCGCATGAGCCCGCAAAAGACCATATCCCCCCGCGCCTGGGCCGAGCTGATCCTGCTCGGCGTGATCTGGGGCGGATCGTTTCTGTCGATCCGCATCGCCCTGGATGAAATTCCCGTTGCCACCCTGGTTCTGCACCGCTGCGGCTGGGCGGCGCTGCTTCTGTGGGCAGTGGTCTGGATGATGCGGCTGCCGGTGCCAAAAGAGCCGCGCATATGGGGTGCCTTCCTGGTGATGGGGCTGCTGAACAACGTGATCCCGTTCGGCCTGATGGCCTGGGGGCAGCTTTACATCGAGACCGGTCTCACCTCGATCCTGAACGCGGCCACCGCGATTTTCGGCGTTGTCGTGGCAGCCCTGATCTTTGCCGACGAGAGGCTGACGGCACGCAAGGCGCTGGGGGTTGGCCTGGGCTTCCTGGGCGTCGCCACTGCCATCGGGCTGGAGCAATTTGCCAATTTCGACATCCGCAGCACGGCGCAGCTGGCGGTTCTTGCGGGCACGGTGTCTTATGCCCTGGCCAGCGCCTGGGCGCGGCTGAGGCTGTCCGGCCTGGCGCCGCAGGTGGCGGCGGCGGGGATGCTGACGGGGTCGGCGGTTTGCCTGCTGCCAGCCGCGCTGCTGATCGACGGGCCGGTCTCCTTTGCCCTGGAAACCAGCACCTGGGTCTCCATCGCCTATTTCTCGCTGATCGCCACTGCGGGGGCTTATCTGCTCTATTACCGTGTGCTGGCGCTGGCGGGCAGCGGCAATCTGATGCTGGTCACGCTGATCATCCCGCCGGTGGCGATTCTGCTGGGGGCCTGGGTGCTGGGTGAAGCCTTGCGGCCGCAGGCCTATGCGGGCTTTGCCCTGTTGGCCGCCGGGCTGGCGGTTTTGAACGGCAAGCCCAACTTGCGGCCCAAGCGCGCACGGAATTGACCCAGCCCGCGCGGGCGATTAGCAAGGCGTGAACTCTACAGGGACTTGGAACGCCAATGCTTTATTCTTCCGCTCAGGACTGGCGCGATGCGCCCAGCAAACGGGTGCTGTTCTTTGGCATGTCCGGGCTTGGCAAAACCTATGTCAGCAATATCCTGCGCGGCGCGGGCAGCTGGTTCCACTACTCGATCGATTACCGCATCGGCACCCGCTACATGGGCGAATACATCGCCGATAACGCCAAGGCCGAGGCGATGAAGGTGCCGTTCCTGCGCGAGCTGCTGCTGACGGATTCGATCTACATCGGCTCCAACATCACGTTCGAGAACCTGACCCCGGTGGCCTCCTATCTGGGCAAGCCGGGCGACGAGGCCAAGGGCGGGCTGCCGATCGCGGAATACAAGCGCCGGCAGGAGCAGTTCCGGGTGGCCGAGATCCGCGCCCTGCTGGATACCGAGTATTTCGAGGGCCGTGCGCAGCAGCTGTATGGCTATCCCAATTTCATCTGCGACACCGGCGGGTCGATCTGCGAATGGGTCGATGCGAACGATCCCAATGACCAGATCCTGTCGGAACTCAGCAAGCACACGCTGATGGTCTGGATCAAAGGCAGCGAGGCCCACACCGAGGAGCTGGTGCGCCGGTTCGACCGTGCCCCCAAGCCGATGTCCTATCAGCCCGAGTTCCTGGACCGGGTCTGGCAAGAGTATCTCAAGGAAAACAAGATATCCGAGAGCGATGTGGACCCTGATGCCTTTATCCGCTGGACCTATGCCCAGGCGCTGGCGCACCGCCAGCCGCGCTATCAGATGATGGCGGACAATTGGGGCGTCACCGTCACCGCCGACCAGATTTCAGCCGTCAAGGATGAGGCCGGTTTCATAGATTTGATCGCAACAGCCCTTGAGGCGCGCAGCTAACCGGCTTATCTGACTGCTTCCGCCATAACGCACAACTTTCCGCAAATCAGGACACTGACATGCCCATCAAGATCCCCGCAGACCTTCCCGCCTATGACGTTCTGAAGAACGAAGGCGTGATGGTCATGTCGCCGGATCAGGCGGCCCGTCAGGATATCCGGCCGATCCGCATCGGGCTGCTCAATCTGATGCCCAAGAAGATCCAGACCGAGAACCAGTTTGCCCGGCTGATCGGCGCCACGCCGCTGCAGATCGACCTGAACCTGATCCGGATGAGCGAGCACCGCACCAAGAACACCGCCGCCGCGCATATGGCCGAATTCTACCGCCCCTTCCAGGAGGTGAAGCACGAGAAGTTCGACGGGCTGATCATCACCGGCGCGCCGATCGAGCATCTTGAGTTCACCGATGTGACCTATTGGGAGGAGCTGCGCGAGGTGATGGACTGGACCCAGACCAACGTGCATTCCACCTTTGGTGTCTGCTGGGGCGGCATGGCGATGATCAACCATTTCCATGGCGTCAAGAAGCACATGCTGGACCACAAGGCGTTCGGCTGCTTCCGGCACCAGAACCTGGCGCCGGCCTCGCCCTATCTGCGCGGGTTCTCGGATGATTTCGTGATTCCGGTCAGTCGCTGGACCGAGATGAAGCAGGAAGAAATCGACGCTGCACCGGGGCTGACGACGCTTCTGGGCAGCGACGAGGTCGGCCCCTGCCTGGTTGAGGATCCCGGCCACCGGGCGCTCTATATCTTCAACCACTTCGAGTATGACAACGATACGCTGAAGCAGGAATACGACCGCGACGTGGCCAATGGCACCCCGATCAACGTGCCGGGCAACTATTACCCGAACGATGATCCCAGCCGCCCGCCGCTGAACCGCTGGCGCAGCCATGCGCATCTTCTGTACACGAACTGGATCAGCGAGATTTATGAAACCACGCCGTATGACATCAACCGGATCGGCGTCGAGATGACGGACCTGCGCGCCTGAGAAAAGCCGTGGCAATAAGCGCTTCCCTGCTCTTGCTGGCCGCCCTGGCCTGGGGCGGCACCCAATGGAAGGCGGCCGTCAACGAAGCGCGGGCCGAGGCTGCCTATCCGCCGCTAGGAAAGTTTCTTGAGGTTGGCGGCCATCGGCTGCATGTGGTCGAGATGGGCCAGCCGCGGGGCAGCGCGCCGGATCTTGTGCTGATTTACGGCTCCAATGGCAGCACGCGCGACATGACCTTCCGGCTGGCGCCGGCGCTGGCGGATGAGTTCCGCATCCTGATCTTCGACCGTCCCGGCCTGGGCTATTCAGGCCGCATCAACCGGACCGGGGCCACCATTCGCCAGCAGGCCGCGCTGCTGCGCCAGGCCGCTGCGCAGATGGGAGCGGACAGGCCCGTTGTGCTGGGGCACAGCTATGGCGGCGCTGTGGCGCTGGCCTGGGCTGTTGACCACCCTGAGGGGCTGTCTTCGCTGGTACAGGTGGCCGGGGTCTCACATCCGTGGGACACCCCTTTGGACTTGCTCTACCGGGTGACCTCTTCCTGGGCGGGAAGCGCGGCCGCCGTCCCGGCCCTCACTGCATTTGTGCCGCCCCGCACCGTGGCAGAGACGCTGGAGGCTGTATTTGCCCCTCAGCAGGTGCCGGAGGGCTATGCCGCGCATTTCGGTGCCAGCCTGGCGCTGAGACGCAGCTCGCTGCGGGCCAATGCCCGGCAGCGCGCCAATCTGCTGGCAGAGGTAATGGCCCTGGCGCCGCTCTACCGCAGCATCGCCGTGCCGGTGGAGATCATTCACGGCACCGCCGACGACACCGTAAGCCCGGACATCCATGCCCGGCAGCTGGCCCGTGATGTGGCAACCGCCCGTCTCACCCTGCTTGACGGCATCGGGCATATGCCGCATCACGCCGCCACCGAAGATGTGGCCGCCGCAACCCGCCGCGCCGCAGCCCGCGCAAATTTGCGTTAAGGTGATTCACATTCCATACTCTCTTCCCATATAAGGGATTGAGGACAGAAGGGTTTTGCTTATGACGCTGCCATTTGACGGGGCCATCAGCCGGTTTTTCGAAACCGGCGCGCCGGAGGAAGTCCGCAAGGCCATCAAAGGTGCGGACAAGGATGAAATCCTCTCCCCCAGCTATCCGCACCGCAAACGCATGGCGCGCAAGAAATACGAGAAAGAGCTGGAAGCGCTGCAGATCGAACTGGTCAAGCTGCAGGCCTGGGTGAAATCCAGCGGCGCCCGCATTGCCATCGTCTTTGAAGGCCGCGACGCGGCCGGCAAGGGCGGCACCATCAAGCGGTTCCGCGAGAATCTGAACCCGCGCGGCGCCCGGATTGTGGCGCTGTCCAAGCCGACCGAGGCGGAGCAAAGCCAATGGTATTTCCAGCGCTACGTCCAGCAGCTGCCGTCGGGCGGTGAGATCGTGTTCTTCGACCGCAGCTGGTACAACCGCGGTGTGGTGGAAAAGGTGTTCGGCTTCTGCACCGATGCGCAGCGGGAGCGGTTCTTTCATCAGGTTCAGGGGTTTGAACAGGCGCTGGTGGAGGACGGCGTGCAGCTGTTCAAGTTCTGGCTCAACGTCGGCCGGGCCGAGCAGCTGCGCCGGTTTCTGGCCCGTGAATCCGATCCGCTGAAGCAATGGAAGCTGAGCGGGATTGATGTAAAAGGACTAGAGAAATGGGACCAGTACACCGCCGCCATTTCCGAAACCCTTGAGCGCAGCCATTGCGCAGAGGCCCCCTGGACCATCATCCGCTCAGATGACAAAAGACGGGCCCGGCTGATGGCGATCCGCAGGGCGCTGAGCGCCGTGGAGTATGACAACAAGGACGTCGGGGCGATTGGCGCCCTGGATCCGGAAATTTGCGGAGGCCCGGACATCTGGAATGCCTAAACGCGGTTATCATCACGGCAACCTGCGCCAGGCGCTGGTCGAGGCCGCCCTGCACCTGATCGAGGCCAAGGGCCCGACCGGCTTTACCCTGTCGGAGGCGGCCAAGCAGGCAGGCGTTACACCCGCCGCAGTTTACCGCCACTTCAAGGGCCGCGAGGACCTGATCGCGGAGGCCGGGCGCCAGGGCTATGTGATGTTTGCCGACCTGATGCAGCACGCCTATGACAAGTATCAGCCCTCGGCGCTGGCGGCGTTTGAGGCCACGGGCCGTGCCTATCTGGCCTTTGCGCGCAAGCATCCGGGCCATTACATCGCGATGTTCGAAAGCGGAATTTCGGTGAACCGGACACCGGAACTGGCCGATGCAGCCGCGCGCGCACGCGCCATTCTGGAACGCGCAGCGGCCGATCTCAGCCAGCATATCCCGGCGGAGAAACGGCCGCCCGCCTCGATGTTCTCAGCCCATGTGCTGGCGATGAGCCACGGCGTGGTCGAGCTTTATGCGCGCAATTCCCCCGGTGCGGCCTCCCCCTTTCCGCCGGAGGATCTGCTGGAGAGCGGCATCGGCATCTATTTGCGCGGGCTGGGGCTGATTGCCCCGGACAGCTGACCCCGTACGCCTAAAAGCGGCTGGCCGGCTGCGGCGTGCTGAGCTCGTCGCCGACATTGACCAGGAACACCTCACCGATGCCCTTGATGTCTTCCAGGCCGATGTCGGTGACGCGGAATTCTTCGGACAGCGCGTCTTTCATTTCCTCCGGCGCCACGATTTTCATCGGTCTGGCAAAAACTTGCAGCCGGGAGGCCAGGTTCACCGCAGGGCCAAAGACGTCATAGACGTACTTTTGGATCCCCACCACCGAGCCGACAGCCGACCCGGTGCCCAGACCGATCCGCGCCTCCCATTTGTGCTGATGGCTTTGGTTGCGCCGCTCCAGGTAGCGCAGAAAGCGGGTGGCGCAATGGGCCACCGCGGTGGCGTGGTCCGGCGTTGGCTCAGGCATCCCCGCGACCGCAAGGTAGGCGTCGCCAATGGTCTTGATCCGCTCGCAGCCGTATTGCTCGACGATGCGGTCGAAGGCGGTGAAGATGTCGTTCAGCTCCCCCAGGGTGACAGTAGGATCGGTGCGGGAGGCGAAATCAGTGAAATTCACGAAATCCAGCATCACCACCGACACCTTGGGGTATAGCTGCGGAGTGACCACGCCGAAGGTCTTGAATTCCTCATAGACCGTGCGCGGCATCAGGTTCAGCAGCAGCCGCTCTACCCGCTCCTTCTCGCGCTCCAGCTCGCGGGTGTTGCGCTCCACCATGGCGGAGTAGCTGTCGATCATGCTTTCCAGCTCGCGGATGCGGGTGATGTTCTGGCATTCCACCACCAGAAGCGCCTCGTCCAGATGGCTGGCCTGCGAGATGTTGATGGCAAAGACCAGCGTGCGGCGCTTGCGCTTGATCTTCAGCTCAGCGGAATAGCGCAGCCCTTCATCGCAGAGCGGCCCAAGATCCTCAGGCTGCAAGCCCTCAATGGCATCGGTCAGTGCAGCATCCGGGCCGGGCGTGCCGAACCATTCCGCAAAGGGCTGGTTGTGAAAGACAAACCCAAGGTCCGAGGCCCGCACAACCGCCACCCCCACGCCAATCGCCCGCAGCAGCTGTTCGTTGATGGCGGCAATGCTCATGCCGCATCCCGGGTGACGATGATGCTGCGTTTGCCTTCGATAGCGCTGAGCGTGGTGCGGATGTCCGGCTCAGACAGCCCATGCTGTTCCAGCGCCTCTTTCAGCAGCGCGCCCATTTCATCGAAATCCTCGTGAGTGATGCCAAGCGCCCGGTGCACCGCCTCCAGCCGCTCATCGCTGAAGGACGCAGGCCCGCCCAGCAGCGAGGAAATGAATTTGGTCTGGTGGTCGATCAGACGGGCCATATCCACATCGGCGAAGTAATCGCCGATCTGATCGGAATCGAGCGCCATCTCGTAAAAGGTCATCACCACGCGGCTGATGGCGCTGAACCCGCCGTATTTTTCATAGATCGTTTGCGGCATGTCAGCAGTCCCCTATCGGGTACAGTGCCGCCCATGTTACGATAATTTTGCGGAAAAGTTAACGGTGCGGTGTTTGCCTTAGCCAGCAAACAGAAAAGGCCGCCCATTGGGCGGCCTTTCCAAAGCTCTGTTTCCGAAGCTTAACGCTTGGAGAACTGGAACGAACGGCGGGCTTTGGCCTTACCGTATTTCTTACGTTCCACAACGCGGCTGTCGCGGGTCAGGAAGCCTGCGGCTTTCAGCGCGCCGCGCAGGGCGGGATCATAAAGCTGCAGGGCTTTGGAGATGCCGTGCTTGACCGCACCGGCCTGACCGGACAGGCCGCCGCCTTTGACGGTGGCATAGACGTCGAACTCGCCTTCGACGCCGGCAACCTGGAACGGCTGGCGCAGGATCATCTGCAGCACCGGACGGGCGAAGTACTTGTTGATTTCCTTGCCGTTCACCTCGACCTTGCCGGAGCCCGGCTTGATCCAGACGCGGGCAACAGCGTCTTTACGCTTGCCGGTGGCATAGGAGCGGCCCAGTTCGTCACGAACCGGCTCACGCGCTATGGTTTCCTCAGCCGCTGCTTCCACACCGGTTGCAGCTGCGAGCTCTTCAAGAGTGTTGATCTGATCAGCCATCGGTATCAGCTCCGGGTGTTTTTCTTGTTCATGGACTTGACGTCCAGAACTTCAGGGGCCTGGGCTTCATGCGGGTGCTCGGCACCGGCATAAACGCGCAGGTTGGTCATCTGCTGACGCGACAGGCGGTTGCCCGGCAGCATGCGCTTGACGGCTTGGGTCACAACGCGCTCCGGGTGTGCACCTTCCAGGATCTCCTGCTTGGTGCGCGACTTGATGCCGCCCGGGTGGCCGGTGTGCCAGTAGAAGTGCTCGTCGCGCTTCTTGCCGGTCATCTGCACCTTGTCGGCGTTGATGATGATGACGTTGTCGCCCATGTCCATATGCGGAGTGAAGGACGCTTTGTGCTTGCCACGCAGGCGCATGGCAACGATCGAGGCAAGACGGCCCAGAACAACGCCCTCGGCGTCGATCAGGATCCACTTCTTCTCGATGTCTGCCGGAGTAGCAGAGAAGGTTTTCATGGCAGGTCAATCCTGTTTGTCGTGAAGGCAGAATCCCTGACGGGAAACGCCTGAATGCGATGGAGGGGGTTTACGGGCAACCCAAGCTTCAGTCAACACCGGCAAACAACATTAAACCGTTTCAAATCAATGGGTTAAAAAATAGGTATAATAATACCCCATCACACTACACGCTGATCTGCTCTGGCGGGTTGTCCAACAGCGCACGCAGGCGCAGCATTGCTTCCTCAAACTGCTTCAGCGGCACATGCGCGTTGATGGCGATGCGCACCGCGTGGGGCGCACGCCCATCGCGCAGGGCGAATTCGTCCGCGGACCGGATCTGCACCCCATTGGCCTCAGCGGCACGGGTAAAAGCGGCCGCGCGCCAGCCGGACGGCAGTTTCAGCCAAAGGAAAGGCACCTCAGGGTTCCAGGTCAGCTCGAACCCGCCAAGCGCATTGACCGCCACCCGCACGTAGCGGGCCATCTCCCCGCGCACGTCTTTTACAAGCCCCGGCAGCCGGGGATCGGTAAGCAGAATCCGCACCAGTTCCGCCAGCGGCTGCGCCAGGCCAAAATAGCCGTATTCCGCAACCCGGCGCAGGTCCGCGGCCCGCCCCTCAGGCGCCAGGGCAAACCCCACCCGCAGCGCAGGGGTCAGAATCTTGGAAATCGAAGACACATGCCAGGCCAGCTCCGGCGCCAGGGCGCGGTAGCTGGGCGCCCGCGCCTCCCCCAGGCGGTAGCAGTCGTCCTCGACGATCTGCACCCCGTGGCGGCGGGCGATCCGCACAATCTCCTTGCGCCGTTCCAGCGGCGTGAAAAGCCCGGTTGGGTTATGCACCTCAGGGCTGGTGCACAGGACAGTGGCGCCGCTTTTGCGGATCGCCAGTTCCATTGAATCCGGGCGGATGCCCTGTTCGTCCATGGCGACCTCGACCACCTGCGCCCTGAGCAGCTCTGCCGCGCGGCGGAATCCGGCGTAGGTCAGATCCTCGACCATGATCACCGGCTGAGGCCCCTCCAGGATGGCCTGAAGCACCACCATCAAACCGTTCTGTCCGCCGTGGGTCAGGACAATGTCACTCTCTGTCACGGCACCTACCGGCGATTGCGCCACCCAGGCAGCAGCGGCCCGGCGCACCGGCAGATAAGCATCGCGGGTCGGGTAGTTCAGGAATTTGCGCGCCTCGCTCTCAGCCACCTTGTGCAGGGCTTCGCGCACCGCAGCCACCTGCCCCATATCGGCAATCCGCGGGCTGAACAGGCTGACGTGGCCGGGATCGCGCGCCTCCAGCAGATGCAGCTCCCGCGACCATACGTCATCGGGCACCGGCTTTTTCTTTTCGGCTACAAAGGTGCCGCGCCCGACCTCGGCCTCCAGCACGCCCTCATCGGTCAGGATGCTGTAGGCGCGGGCGACTGTGCCGGGTGTAATGCTCAACTGATACGCGAGGTCCCGCACCGGCGGCAGCTTTGTACCAATTTTCAAACTGCCCGTTTCGACAGCAGACCGGATTGTATCTGCTACTTTTTTATACTTGGGACCTTTTGCCTCACCCAGACTTTGCGGCCAAATTGTACCCATTACAATCCATCCTTGGACAATTGATCACCCCCTTTGTATCAAAACAACACGACAAATCAACAGGATTGTATCAACACAAAATCTAAGGAAGCCTCCCATGGTACAGCACGCACATATGGCACAATCGAACATGTCCTTTCTGAACAGCCGCCCGGCCCTGCCGGTGCTGGCGCAGTGGGCCGTTGCCTTTGCCGTTCTGGTAACCAAGTGGAGCCTGCGCCACCGCACGCGAACCCATCTGAAACATCTTAGCGATGCGCAGCTGAAGGACATCGGGCTGAGCAGGCAGGACGCCCATTATGAAGCCACTCTTCCGTTCTGGCGCCCATGATCCCCTGGGCAAAAGAACAACCTGACGGCCGGGGTTCGCCCCGGCCCTTTTTTTAAGCGCCGCCCTGGCCCGCAGGACGCACCCGGCTGGGTGTTACCTGCTATGCAGAAATTAAAGGTTGATCGAATCTTTCATGGGTCCTACATGCCCCTCACTTTCGGTACCGATCCCAACCCCGGACTTTATCCGGGGGGGCGCTAAGGGCCGGCTGGATTGTCATCTACTGGAACGAAGGGGAGTGTCATGAAAGACGCCAACCTCTTCCAACTGGGGATCGGTCTGGAGACAGGCGCCCATGAGGAAGATACCGCCCGCGGTGTAACTGCTGCGAATCTCGATGCTGTTGCTGATTCCGACCGCGAAGACCATTTCATCCGCAAGGATGGCAAGGTGTTCGCCGGCACCCATCTAATCATCGAGGTGATGAAGGGCACCGGCCTGGACTGCGAAGAGCGCATCCAGAACGCCTTCCGCAAATGTGTCGAGGTCTGCGGCGCCACCCTGCTGCACATCCACACCCACAAGTTCTCGCCCCAAGGCGTCTCTGGCGTGGCGGTGCTGGCGGAAAGCCACATCTCGGTCCACACCTGGCCGGAAATCGGCTATGGCGCCTTTGACGTCTTCATGTGCGGCGACGCAGAGCCGTGGAAAGCTGTCGGCGTGCTGAAAGAGGCGTTCAACACCGATATGGTGGAAGTCCGCGAACTGCTGCGCGGCGAAGAGCTGATCGCCAAAGAGGTTGCGGCATGAGCGATGCCACGAAACAGGAATGGGTGACCGAGAGCCTGCACGCGCATTATGCGCAGCGCCTGCGCGTGGATGAGATGCTCTATGACAGCAACACCGAGCATCAGCGCCTGAAAGTGTTCCAGAACGGCCAGTTCGGCCGCATTCTGACACTGGACGACGTGGTGCAGACCACCGAAGGCGACAACTTCATCTACCACGAGATGCTGACTCATGTGCCGATCCTGGCGCATGGCAATGCAAAACGCGTGCTGATCATCGGCGGCGGCGACGGCGGCATGGCCCGCGAGGCGCTGCGCCACACCTCGGTCGAGCATGTCACCATGGTGGAGATCGACGCAGGCGTGGTGGATTTCTCGAAAGAGTATCTGCCGATGCTGAGCGACGGCGCCTTTGACGATCCGCGCCTCAACCTGGTGATCAACGACGGTGCGCTCTTCATGAAAGAGAACACCGAAAAGTTCGACGTGATCATCGTCGATTCGACCGACCCGATCGGCCCCGGCGAAGTGCTGTTCACCGACACTTTCTATGGCCACGCGGCGCGGTCGCTGACCGAGGACGGCATCATCGTGACGCAAAACGGCGTGCCCTTCATGCAGGGCGATGAGCTGACCGGCACCCTGCGCGCGTTCCAGGCGCTGTTTACGGACGCCTCCTGCTATCTGGCTTCGGTGCCGACCTATGCCGGCGGGCCGATGGCCTTTGGCTGGGGCAGCCACTCGGACAAGGCCCGCAACGTCGATCTTGCCGATGTCCAGGCACGCTTTGCCGCCGCAGGGATCGAGACCGGCTATTACAACCCGGAGATCCACAAGGCGGCCTTTGCCTTGCCGAACTACGTGAAAAAGCTGTTCCCGTAAGGAACATCCGATTGAGGGGGCCGCGGCCCCCTTTTTCATTTACGCGGCCTCTTTTACGCTTGTGGCCCGGCCATCACCCGCACAGGCCGCCTTCTGCAAAGTTCCTCCACCGTCAGGCGACGCCCGGCCCCTGCTTCTTTCTGGTCTCAAATACCTCCGGGGTGAATTGGCCGAAGGCCAAGAGGGGCAGCGCCCCTCCCCCTTCCGGCATGCGGAGCATCGCGCCTCAATTCCCCCTTGGCCCGGGCGCCGCATCTTGCTAGGCGCGGCGGGAGCGAAACCAAACCCGGCAGGCCCCATGCAGCGCAACCCGATCCTTGTTGTTGACCGCGAGACCGGCGAGACCTTTGAAGAGGTGGTGCTGGGCGAAAAATGGATCCGCTGGGCCTATCAGAACGCCAGCGCAAAGCCGGTGGAAAAGCTGCTGTTCCGCTCCGCTCTGGTCAGCCGGTGCATGGGCGCCTGGTTCGACTCGCGGTTCTCCAAGGGCAAGATTTCCGCCGTGATTGACGAACTGTCCATCGACATGGAGGAGGCCACCGCGCCGGCGGAGAGCTATGGCTGTTTCAACGACTTCTTTGTGCGCAGCCTGAAGCCCGAAGCCCGCCCCTACAGCGAAGATCCGCAGGACATTGTCTCGCCCGCCGATGGCAGGGTGCTGGTGTTCCCGGAACTGGCTGAGGACGTCTTTGTCCCGGTCAAGGGCTGCCCGATGTCGGTGAACACCATGCTGCCCGGCATTGCCGAGCGATTCATCGGCGGCGCCCTTGCCATCGTGCGGCTGTGCCCGGCCGATTACCACCGCTACCACTTTCCTGCCGCGGGCCGGATTACAGCGTCGCAGGACATTTCCGGCGCATTGCATTCGGTGAACCCGATCGCGCTGGGAGCGGGCCCGGATGTGTTCGGCGAGAACAAACGGACCTGGACGCTGGTCGAGACCGAAACCTTCGGCACCTACTGCTTTGTCGAAGTGGGCGCCTTCGGCGTCGGCTCCATCGTCAACACCCGCACCTCCGGCGAGGTGCGGAAGATGGACGAGAAGGGCTATTTCAAGTTCGGCGGCTCCACCGTGGTGGTGGTGTTCGAGCCCGGCAAGATCCGCTTCTCGGAGGATCTGGCGGCCAATAGCGCTAAGGGCCGGGAGACCCTGGTCAAGGTTGGCCAGCCCTTTGCCACCGTAATTTAAAAACCTGGGCTCTAACGCTTGGGCGGGATCGAATAGGTCATCGAGGCCCGCGCCACCGGCTCCGCCTGGCCCACGGAATACATCAGCACATCGGCCACCGCCAGAACCCGGCCCAGTTTCAACAGCCGCGCCTCGGCAATCACATCGGCACCTGCCACCGGCTTGCGCATGAAATCGAGCGAACAATTGGTGGTCACCGCCAGCGCCTCGCGCCCCAGCCGCGACAGGATCAGCGCATAGATCGCGCAATCGGCCAGCGCAAACATCGACGGGCCCGACACGGTGCCACCAGGCCGCAGGTGCCGCTCCGCCGTCAGCAGCCGCATCCGCAGCCCGTGTTCATCCACCCGGTCGATGGCAAAATCCTCGCGCACCTGCGGGAAGATCTCGTGCAGGTACTCCGTCAGCCTTGCGGCATCAAATGCCAGCGCCATGCTTTTCCTTTCCGCTAACCCCGCCTAGAGTTGCCGCAACCCTTGATAGGAGAGCAAGATGGCAATTCTGGAACGTTGCGACACAGGCGGCATCGCCCGGCTGACAATGAACACGCCGGAGAAGCTGAACGCCTTGTCGGACGAGATGCTGGCGGCACTGCAGGAACAGATCGATGCCTTGCGCGAAGACAGCAGCATCAAGGTGGTAATCCTGTCCGGCACCGGCAAAGGTTTTTGCGCAGGCCATGACATCAAGCAGATGACCGCTGGCCGCGCCGCAGAAGACGGCGGCAAGGCCTATTTCCAGGACCTCTTTGCCCGCTGCACCAGCGTGATGACCGGGCTGCAGTCCTTGCCCCAGCCGGTGATCGCCCAGGTGCACGGCATCGCGACGGCAGCAGGCTGCCAGCTGGTTGCTTCCTGCGATCTGGCGGTGGCGGCGGAAGGAACCAGGTTTGGCGTCAACGGAGTCAACATCGGCCTGTTCTGTTCCACTCCGATGGTGGCCTTGTCCCGCAACATCCCGCGCAAGCAGGCGTTTGAGCTGCTCACAACCGGCGAGTTCGTCGACGCCGCCCGCGCCGTCGACCTTGGCCTGGCCAACCGGGCTGTACCGCTGGAGGCGCTGGAAGCAGAAACCACCAAGCTCGCCGAAACCATCGCCTCCAAACTCGGCGCCGCGGTGAAGATCGGCAAGCAGGCGTTCTATGAACAGCTGCAGATGCCGATTGATCAGGCTTACGCCTATACCAGCGGCGTGATTGTCGAAAACCTGATGTACCGCGACACCATCGAGGGCATGGCCGCCTTTATCGAAAAACGCGCCCCTGATTGGCAGGACTGAAGTTTTCCGAAAATTTTTTGAAAGCTTTAGTCTTTGTTTACCAATCGGAACGTATTGTTTCCTCAAGACGCGCATCAACCGCCTTTCAATTCGGGCGGAAAGATGGCAAAGATTGGGCACGGCCGCTGAGCAATCACAGGCCGGCACAATTTGGGCTGCTGCTGCGGAAGGGTCCCTCCAACCGGTTCTCTCACCCCGGTGTACCATTCCCGCAGCGGCGGCCCCAAATTTCCCCCTCTCCCGGTCAGGCTGCCGCACTGCGTGAACTGCAGCGGCATTGCGGCAGCCCTGCGGCACGCCTTTGCCCCCATATCTGTTGCACCGGCCCGCGCCCTGCCCTATGTGGCGGGCATGACAGATCATTCGGCACAAACACTGCATATCGTGGGCGGCGGCATGGCCGGGTCCGAAGCCGCCTGGCAAGCGGCAAACATGGGCGTCAAGGTGGTGATCCACGAAATGCGCCCAAAGGTCGAGACCTTTGCCCATCAGACCGGCAACCTGGGCGAAATGGTGTGTTCCAACTCCTTCCGCTCGGATGATGACGAGCAGAACGCCGTAGGCCTGCTGCACTGGGAAATGCGCGCCGCCAATGGTCTGATCATGACCACAGCGGATGAGCACCGCCTTCCCGCCGGCGGCGCCCTGGCGGTGGACCGCGACCCCTTTGCCGAAACGGTGACCGCCAAGCTGAAGGCGCATCCGAATGTCACTGTTTCTTATGAAGAAATCACTGAGCTGCCCGCAGACGGCCACTGGATCTTTGCCACCGGCCCGCTGACCTCGCCCGAGCTGGGCAAGGCGATCCAGGCGGAAACCGGCGCCGAAGCGCTGGCTTTCTTTGATGCCATCGCGCCGATTGTCTACGCCGAGTCGATCGACATGTCGAAGGCCTGGATGCAGTCGCGCTATGACAAGGGCGAAACCGAGGAGGAGCGCACCGCCTACCTCAACTGCCCGATGGACAAGGACCAGTACGAGGCCTTTATCGACGCGCTGCTGGCCGCCGACAAGACCGAGTTCCACGAGGGCGAAACCGCAGGTTATTTCGACGGCTGCCTGCCGATCGAGGTGATGGCCGAACGCGGCCGCGAAACCCTGCGCCATGGGCCGATGAAGCCGGTGGGGCTCACCAATCCGCACCAGCCCGACATCAAGGCCCATGCGGTGGTGCAGCTACGCCGCGACAATGCGCTGGGGACGCTGTTCAACATCGTCGGCTTCCAGACCAAGATGAAATACGGCGCCCAGACGGAAGTCTTCAAGATGATCCCCGGGCTGGAGAACGCCAGCTTTGCCCGCCTTGGCGGCATTCACCGCAACACTTTCCTGAACTCGCCCACCCTGCTGGACAGCCAGATGCGGCTGAAGTCCCGGCCCCATATCCGCTTTGCCGGCCAGATCACCGGGGTTGAGGGCTATGTGGAAAGCGCCGCCATGGGCCTGCTCGCTGGCCGTCTGGCGGCGGCAGAGATCCTGGGCCGGGAGCTGCCGGAGGTGCCGCAAGACAGCGCCATGGGCGCGCTGATCCATCACATCACCGGCGGCGCCGAGGCCAAGACCTTCCAGCCGATGAATGTGAACTTCGGCCTGTTCCGCCCCGTCGAAGGTCTCAAGGGCGGCCGCCGCGGCCGCAAAGACCGGTACAAGGCCTATACCGACCGCGCCAAGGACGTCTGGCAGGAGTGGCTGAAAAACTTTTCCTAGACGGAAAGCCCTGCCCGCGCCTAAACTTTTCCCATGAGCGAAAAGTTTCTGGACAAGGCCTACGGCCTTGAAACACCGGAAGCGACCCTTGAACACTACGACCAATGGGCCGCTTCCTACGACGCCGAGATTGCCGAAAACGGTTACGCGACACCGGGGCGGATTGCCCAGGCATTGGCACAATACCAATCGGATATGAGCGAGCCCGTGCTGGATTTCGGCTGCGGAACCGGCTTGGCTGGCCTTGCGCTGCGGCTCCAGGGATTTGAAACCGTGGACGGTATGGAACCCTCTGAGGAAATGCTGTCCCAAGCCAGAACCAAAGGCGTTTACCGCAGGCTGACCCGGATCGCCGCCTCAGCGAAACAGCCGATCCCGCGCGGTGCCTACCGCCTGATCACCGGCTGCGGCGTTCTGGGCACGGGTGCAGCGCCGCCTGCCGTGTTCGACACGATCATGCATGCCTTGCCGCGCGGTGGATTGTTCGCCTTTTCCTATAACGACCACGCTTTGGCCGACCATGCTTATACCGGCAAGCTCAATGAATGGCTGGACTGTTCGGCGGCACGGCTGCTATTTCGGGAACACGGGGACCACCTTCCCGGAATCAACCTGAAGTCCACCGTTTATGTAATTGAGAAAGCGTGACATTCACCACCCGCTTTGCGCCTTCGCCAACCGGCCCCCTGCACCTGGGCCACGCCTATTCCGCCATGCTGGCGCATGACATGGCGGTGGCTAACGGCGGCACCTTTCTGCTGCGCATCGAAGACATCGACCAATCCCGAGCGCGGCCCGGATGGGAAGCACAGATCTATGAGGATCTGGAGTGGCTGGGCCTCTCCTGGCCGCAGCCGGTGATGCGTCAGTCAGACCGGCTGACGCGCTACCGCGCCGCGCTGGAACAGCTCACCGCAATGGGCCTCACCTACCCCTGCTGCTGCAACCGCGCCGATATCGAGGCTGCGGCCGGCGCACCGCAGGAAGGGGTGCCGCAATTCGGCCCCGACGGCCGCATCTACCCCGGCACCTGCCGCAGCCGCCTGATGGCCGAAGCAGCCAGCCAGGACGTGATCCGGCTGAACATGGAAAAGGCCGTGCGCGCCACTGACCTTCCCGGCTTTACCGAGACCGGACCGGAGTTCGAAGGCCGGCACCAGCTGGACCCGGACCGGCTCATCTCAACAGTCGGAGATATCATCCTGGTGCGCCGCAACATGGGCAGCTCCTACCATCTCTCGGTTGTTACCGATGATGCGGACCAGGGCATCACCCATGCGGTGCGCGGCGCAGACTTGTTTGAGGCCACCCAGATCCACGTGCTGCTGCAAAGCCTGCTGGGCCTGGCAACGCCCGTCTACCACCACCACCGCCTGATCCGCGACGATCAGGGTAGACGCCTCGCCAAGCGCGACGACGCCCGCGCTATCGCCAAATACCGTGCCGACGGCGCCACCCCGCAAGACATCCGCGAAATGGCCGGGCTTCCGCTTCTTTCTGGTTAAAAATACTCCCGCCGGAGGCACGGCCCGCCAGGGCCGTTATTCCATCGGCTTCATCAGCTCGACCTCTTCCCCGTCCCGCACCGCGGTATAGAAACAGGTCCGGCGGTTGGTGTGGCAGGCCGCACCGGTCTGGCGCACCAGCGCCAGCAGGCAGTCACGGTCGCAGTCGATCCGCAGGTCCACCAGTTCCTGCACATGGCCGGAGGTTTCGCCCTTGATCCAGAACGACTGGCGCGAGCGCGACCAATAGGTGACCCGGCCGGTTTCCAGCGTGCGCGCCACCGCGTCCGCATTCATCCAGGCCATCATCAGCACCTCGCCTGAGGCTTCGTCCTGCGCGATGCACGGGATCAGGCCCGCATCGTTATACGTCAGGCTGGCGGGATCGAAAGACATGCTAAAAACCTTTTGCATCTGCTGTTTGGCTCCCTATGTATGGGGAACGGTGAAACAGGGAAACCCCGGGAAGCACATGTCTGGCGACTCCGATCTGATCAAGCTCTATTCCTCCCGCATTCTGGCGCTGGCGGCAGATATTCCGCATCTGGAGCGGCTGCAGGCCCCGGACGCCACCGTCAAAAAACGCTCGCCGCTCTGCGGCTCTGCGGTGACCATCGACATCAAGGTCGAGGACGGGCGAATCGCGGATTTCGGCCAGGACGTGAAGGCCTGCGCACTGGGGCAGGCGTCGGCCGCGGTGGTCGGCGCCAATGTGGTCGGCCGCTCGCTGGAGGAGGTCGAGACCGCCCGCGATCAGCTGAAGGCCATGCTGACCCAGGACGGCCCGGTGCCGGATGCGCCGTTTGACGGGCTGGAAGTGCTGCAGCCCGCGCGTGAGTTCAAGAACCGCCACGCCTCGATCATGCTGGCGCTGGAAGCAACCCTGGAAGCCATGCAGACCGCCGCCAAGGAACAATGCGCCTGAGGCCTGGCTCTGCCGCAGCTGTAAAAAATGTAGTGCGCTGTCCCGCGCCGGGACGGAAAACAAGCGCCTGACTCCCTATTTAACATGAAAAAACCGCCGCACATCCGGGCAGGATGGCGGCGGCAGTCATGCTCTGCTGTGCGGGACCCGGGCAGGCCAGGCTGGATCTTGAGGCAATCCATTCGGGGATCGGGACAGGCGGTTGATCCCTGGGGCAGTCCGGGACAGGAAAGGGCCGGCCCGGCACAGCAAAGGCATTCAGGAAAACGGACGGCGGGTCAGAGCAGGCCCGGCAGGTGCAGCGCCGCGACCAGCATCACCATCAGCGAGGCCGCGCCGATGGCGTCCTGCAGCAGGGTTGAATGGGCATTCTGCATGGTGGTCTTGATCTGTGCAATCATGGCTCGGGCCTCCTCCAGTCTGTCTCGCTGCTCTCTGGCAATCTTGTTGCCTCTTTGTTCTCATTTTTAGGAACACCTGTAAAGAACTTTTTGAGAACATTTGCGAACGGAGAAGAACACCCTAACGGAACAGCCGTGGGACTGCAGCTTAACCCACTGAAATCAAACGGATCGCCTGGTCCTGTTTCATCAGCCACAGCAGAACACGCGCCGCCTCGCCGCGCGCGCCTTCCAGTTTGGGATCAGCGGCCAGCAGCGCCCGCGCATCGCTTTGCGCCACCGCCATCAGCCCGGCCTGGCGTTCCAGATCGGCAATCTGGAATCGCGGCAGACCGGATTGCGCGGTGCCAATCATATCCCCTGCCCCGCGCATCTGCAGGTCAGTCTCCGAGATCCGGAACCCGTCCTCAGTCTCGCGCAGCACCTCCAGCCGCTTGCGTCCGCCCTCAGTCAGCGGCGGCTGATACATCAGGAGACAGGTCGACTCGGCACTGCCGCGCCCCACACGCCCGCGCAACTGGTGAAGCTGGGCGAGGCCGAAGATCTCCGCCCGCTCGATAACCATGATGGAGGCATTGGGCACGTTCACCCCAACCTCGATAACCGTGGTGGCCACCAGAACCTTGGTCTTACCCGCGACAAAGGCGGCCATCGCCGAGTCCTTTTCGGCGGGCGGCATCTGGCCGTGCACCAGCCCAACCGTGCCATCACCAAGAATGGCGCGCAGATGCTTGAAGCGCTCCTCCGCTGCGGTCAGATCGCTCAGCTCGGATTCGTCAACCAGCGGGCAAACCCAATAGCACTGCCGCCCCTCGGCAATCGCCTTGCGCAGGTGATCGACCACCTCCTGCATCCGTTCCGTGCTGATAACGGCGGTTTTCACGGGCTTGCGCCCCGGCGGTTTCTCATCCAGCACCGAGACGTCCATGTCGCCGTATTGTGCCAGCGCCAGCGAGCGCGGGATCGGCGTTGCGGTCATCACCAGAACATCGGCGCCCTTGCCCTTTTCTGCCAGTTCCATCCGCTGGCGCACACCAAAGCGGTGCTGTTCATCAACGATGGCAAGCCGCAGGTCACGGAATTCCACGTCATTCTGGAACACTGCATGGGTGCCGACCAGAATATGGATATCGCCGCGCGCAAGCGCCGCAAGCTTGGCCTTGCGCTCAGCGCCCTTGTCGCGGCCCGTCAGGATCTCGATCACCACGCCCGCGTCTTCGGCCAGCGGTGCAAGACCTTCCATATGCTGCTGCGCCAGGATGCCGGTCGGGGCCATCATTACACCCTGCCCGCCCGCTTCAACTGCTACCAGCAAGGCCATGAAAGCAACCAGTGTTTTGCCAGCACCCACGTCGCCCTGCAACAGACGGTTCATACGCCTGTCCGAGGCCATATCCGCGGAGATTTCCTCGATCGCCCGGGCCTGCGCATTGGTCGGGCGGTAGGGCAGCGCCTGCAGCACCTTGGATTGCAACCGGCCTGTGGCCGCGCTCTGGATGCCGCGGACTTTACGCTCTTTCTGGCGGGCCAGCGCCAAGGTCAGCTGATGCGCAAACAGCTCGTCATACGCAAGGCGCGCCCGCGCCGCCGCCTGCGGGCTGAGGTCATCAGGCCCCTGCGGCGCATGGGCCGACTGCAGCGCGTCGTGCCAGGCCGGCCAGTTTTCCCGCAGCATCTGCGCCGGATCAATCCATTCGGCCAGTTCCGGCATCCGCGACAGCGCGCTTTGCGCCGCCTTATACATGGTCTTTTGCGTGACCCCGTGGGTCAGGCTGTAGACGGGCTCAAACTCCGGGATCCCGTGCGCCTCTTCCACCGCCAGCATGTGGTCCGGGTGCACCATCTGCGCGAGGCCATCAAACAGTTCCAGCTTGCCCGAGACCACCCGGCGGGCCCCTTCGGGCAGCTGCGCCTCAAGGTACCGGCTGCGGCCGTGGAAGAAGACCAGCTGAAACTCGGTTTCTGCATCTTCCACATGAATACGATAGGCCCCGCCGCGGTTGCGCGCCGGGCGATGGCGGCCAATGGTCACCTCCACCGTCACCGTGGCAGGCAGGTCGACCCCGCGGATGGTGTCGCGGCGGCGGCGGTCCACGACAGAATAAGGCAGCGAGAACAACAGGTCACGCGGCGTTTCTATGCCAATCTGACTGAAGTTCTGCGCCGTCTTCGGGCCAACACCCTGCACGGTCTCGGCGCCGGCAAACAACGGAAACAGGATCTCGGGACGCCCGCTCATGCCTCTGCGATCAGCTCCAGCCAGCCGTCTTCGTCCATAGTCCGGATGCCCAGTTCCGCCGCCTTCTTGGCCTTGGAGCCAGCGCCCGGACCCGCCACAAGGATGTCGGTCTTTTTGGAGACAGAGCCTGAGACCTTGGCCCCCAGCGCCTCTGCCCGCGCCTTGGCTTCGGCCCGGGTCATCTTCTCCAGGGTTCCGGTGAAAACCACGGTCTTGCCGGCCACCGGGCTGTCCGCGGCGGGGGCATCTGGCGGCACAATGGTCAGCTTGGCGATCAGCCGGTCGAAGGCTGCGCGCTCTTCTGTGTTGGCAAAGGCGTCAGACAGGGACAAGCCCAGAACCGCACCGATCCCGTCCACGCCGATAAGGTCCGCCCAGGCTGCAGAGGCCTCCGCCGGAACCTCGCAGGCTGCCACCGCTGCGGCCCGGGTTTCCGAGATCTTCGCGCGCCGGCCCTCAGCGGCAGCTTTTTGGCGCTCCGCCTCTTCGGCCTCATCCGCGGCCCGTTGCGCCAAGGCAGCCGGCCGGGCGGCGTCGATAGCGTCCGTCATTATCTGCCAATCCCGGTAGTGCAGCGCCAGATCGCGGCCTGCGACCTCACCCGCGTGCCGGATACCCAGAGCAAAGATCAGCTTGGCCAGCGGGATGGTCCGCTTTTCCTCAATCGCTGCAAACAGGTTCTCGGCAGACTTATCGCCCCAGCCTTCGCGGTTCTTCAGCTGCTGCAAACCGGAGCCATAATTTGCTTTCAGATCAAAGATATCCGCGGGCTCCTTGATCCAGCTGTCGCTGTGAAACTGTTCCACCTGCTTGGCCCCCAGCCCCTCAATGTCGAAGGCCGCGCGAGAGACGAAATGCTTCAGTTTCTCCACTGCCTGGGCCGGACAGATGATGCCCCCGGAACAGCGGCGCACTGCATCGCCCTCCTCGCGTTCCGCCGGGCTGCCGCATTCCGGGCAGATGTGCGGAAACTGGTAAGGCTCAGCCGCATCCGGACGCTTGGCCAGGTCCACATCCGCGACCTTCGGAATCACATCGCCGGCACGGTAAATCTGTACCCAGTCGCCGATGCGGATGTCTTTGCCGTCACGGATTTCCTCACCCTTCGAATCGCGCCCCTGGATGTAATCCTCATTGTGAAGCGTCGCATTGGACACCACCACCCCGCCCACGGTCACCGGCGCAAGCCGCGCCACCGGGCTCAGCGCACCGGTGCGGCCCACCTGAATGTCGATCGCCTCCAGCCGCGTCCAGGCGAGCTCAGCCGGGAATTTATGCGCTATCGCCCAGCGGGGCGTGGTGGAGCGGAACCCCAGCCGGGCTTGCAACCCCAAGTCGTTGACCTTGTAGACCACACCGTCGATGTCATAGCCCAACGTTGCCCGCTGTTCCTCGATGCTGCGGTAGTGCGCGATCATCTCTGCCACCGTGGCGCAAAGCCGGGTCAGCGGGTTGGTCTGAAAGCCCAGGGCCTGCAGCCGCGATATCGCTTCAATTTGCGTTTTTGCCAGCGGTTGGCTCAGCTCACCCCAGCTGTAAGCAAAGAACCGCAAAGGACGGGCGCGGGTAATCTCTGCATCCAGCTGCCGCAAAGAGCCTGCCGCCGCATTGCGCGGGTTGGCAAAGGTCTTGCCCCCGCGTTCTTCATGACGCGCGTTCAGCACCTCAAAATCCGCGTGGCTCATGTAGACTTCGCCGCGCACTTCCAGCACATCCGGCGCGCCTTCCAGCTGATGGGGGATATCGGCAATTGTCATGGCATTTGCGGTGACATTTTCCCCAACCGAGCCATCGCCGCGGGTCGCAGCCTGGGTCAGCCTGCCCTGCTCATAGCGCAAAGACAGAGAGAGCCCGTCAATCTTGGGTTCTGCGGTGAACCCCAGGCTGTCGCTGCCTGCAAGGCCTAGGTACTTGCGGATGCTGCGGTCGAAATCCGTGACATCCTCGTCTTCAAAGGCATTGCCCAGGGACAGCATGCGGATGGCGTGGCTGATCTTGCCAAAGCCCGAGGCTGCGGGCGCGCCGACGGTTTCCAGCCGGGTGGCTTCAGATGCCAGGTCTGGATGCGCTTCAGCCAAAGCCCGGTAGCGCCGTTTCAGCGAATCATACTCCGCGTCGCTGATCTCTGGTGCATCCGCCTGATGATAGGCCAGGTCCGCGGCCTGCAGCTGCTCCTCCAGCTTCAGAAACTCTGCCCTTGCGTCCTCTGCCGTCAGGCTGGCCACGTCTTTTTCTGTCATTCTTGCCACGCGCGGTCCCTCTTCGTTCTCCCTTCCGGTGATAAGGTGCCGCGCAGGCCGCGTCCAGCGTATCCATCAGCGGGCTTGCGGAAGCCGCCTAAACAAAAAGACCCGCCCCACGGCAGGTCTTTGCAACCGGTGGCGCAGGCTAAGCGCCACCCGGGTCATCATCCTTTCAGGCGCCGACAGCCATCCGCTGACCGCCTGCCATGTGATCTTCCTGCGGATCGCGCAGAACATACCCGCGGCCCCACACAGTTTCGATATAGTTCTCACCACCGGTGGCATTGCTGAGCTTCTTGCGCAGCTTGCAGATGAAAACGTCGATGATCTTCAATTCAGGTTCATCCATGCCGCCGTAAAGATGGTTCAGGAACATCTCCTTGGTCAGCGTGGTGCCCTTGCGCAAGCTCAGCAGCTCCAGCATCTGATATTCCTTGCCGGTCAGATGCACAGCCTTGCCATCGGCCTCCACCGTTTTGGCGTCCAGGTTGACCGCAATCTTGCCGGTCTTGATGATCGACTGCGAATGCCCCTTGGAGCGGCGGATGATCGCATGGATCCGCGCCACCAGTTCCTCCCGGTGGAAGGGTTTCGTCAGGTAATCATCCGCACCAAAGCCGAACCCTTTGATTTTATTATCGGTATCGTCGGCGCCGGACAGGATTAGAATGGGGGTTTCGATGCGGGACATGCGCAGCTGGCGCAGCACCTCGTGGCCGTTCATATCGGGCAGCCCCAGATCCAACAGGATCAGATCGTAATCGTAAAGTTTCGCCAGATCGATGCCTTCTTCCCCCAGATCCGTCGAATAAACGTTCAGGTTGGCATGGGTCAGCATCAGCTCGATGCTTTTGGCCGTGGTCGGATCATCCTCAACCAGCAGAATGCGCATATTATTTTCTCCGCCTGTACACTGTTTCCCTCAGGTCGCGTTAACCTTGGTGGAAAAAAGTTAATGCCTCGTTACCATGATGGTTAATTTACGAATGCAACTCAAGGGTGGCCCAATCTATTTTGCGTCCGGGCTGCGGAATTTCTTCAGCTGTGTCGTTTTCAGGGCCTCTTCGCCATGGTCTGCGACGGCAGCAACCCAGCTTCGGAATTCCTCCTCGCTCAGGCCATAGCGGCGCATCGCCTCCTTCTGCGGCAAGAGGCCGTAGAGCACGCCGCGCACCACAGCCGCCTTGCGCGAGGCCACCCAGCGCCGCGTGGTCTCCGGCGGCAGATCCGCCCGGGTCATAATAGTGCCGTCCGGCAGGGTCACCGCCCGCGGCCCGTCGACTTTTTTCAAAAACATAGTGCCATCCCTTTGACGGTCTTCTTTCTTAGGGTGCGCCAAGAATTTCCGATCAGGCTTAACGGCGCGTGAACCACGCCCCTTGAGAGTCTTTAGGATTTTCCTATATTCTGCGGCGCCTGCCCCCTTGCCTTTAGGAGCTGCCCCATGGCGCTGGACCAAGACCTGGAACTGAACTCGCTCGGCTTTGCCAAACCGCCCTCGGAAACCCGGGTGGTTGTGGCCATGTCCGGCGGCGTCGATAGCTCTGTTGTTGCTGCATATTTGGCCGATCAGGGCTATGATGTGGTCGGCGTCACGCTGCAGCTTTATGATCACGGCGCAGCACTGGCAAAAAAAGGCGCCTGCTGTGCAGGCATTGATATCCATGATGCAAGGCGTGTCGCGGAGGAACGCGGCTTTCCGCATTACGTCCTGGATTATGAGAACATTTTTAAGGATGCGGTGATTGACGAGTTCGCCGACAGCTATCTGGCGGGCGCGACCCCGGTGCCCTGCATCCGCTGCAACGAGCGGGTGAAGTTCAAGGACCTCTTGGAAACCGCCAAGGATCTGGAGGCCGACTGCATGGCGACCGGCCACTACATCCAGCGCAAAATGGGTGAGCACGGGCCGGAGCTGCACTCAGCCGAGGACGCCAACCGCGACCAGAGCTATTTCCTGTTCTCCACCACCCCGGAGCAGCTGGACTACCTGCGCTTCCCGCTGGGCCATCTGCCGTCCAAGGATGCCACCCGCGAGATGGCGGCCCAATACGGTCTGGCGGTGGCCGACAAGCCTGACAGCCAGGACATCTGCTTTGTGCCGGACGGCAACTATGCCTCTGTAATCGAGAAACTGCGCCCCGGGGCTGCAGAGCCGGGCGAGATCGTGCATTCCGATGGCCGGGTGCTGGGCAGCCACGAGGGTGTCATCCATTACACCATCGGCCAGCGCCGCGGCCTGGGCATCGGCGGCCTCAGTGAACCGCTCTATGTGGTGAAGCTGGATGTGGACAAGAAACAGGTGGTAGTTGGGCCCAAGGAACTGCTGGCCACCCGCACTATCCCGGTGCGCGAAATCAACTGGCTGGGCGACGAGCCTTTTACCTCACGCGAGGAATGGCACCTCAAAGTCAAGGTGCGCTCCACCCGCCCGCCGCGGGAGGCGATCATCCGGCCGCTGACAGAGACCACTGCCGAGGTAGAGTTGCTGACGCCGGAGGAAGGCGTCTCACCCGGCCAGGCGTGCGTGTTCTATGCAAATGAGGGCAGCCGCATTTTCGGCGGCGGCTGGATCTGGCGCGGCTACTGAAGCGCAGAACATCCGCGCCGCCGGGTCAAGGGAGGCGCAGCCTCCGCGCGGCACGCGCGGCTTGTCCTTGACGCGGAATTCCAGTTCAAAATTGAAAAAGCGCCTAAGGGCAGACCTGCCCTTAGGCGCTTCTCAGCAGAACACTTTCGCCCCGATCATCTTGTCCTGAAAGCCATGTTCTGCGCAGGTGTTGCGGCAGGCTTCGCGCGGGTGCGCAGCACCCGCGCCACCAGAACCCGCGCTAGATACCGGGCAAACGGTCCAAAACGGCACGGGCCGCCCGCAGCCCCGGAGCTTCTCCGCCCTGCCCCAGACGCTCCATGGTCAGCGCCATTGCCCCGCGCTGCGCATGCGGCTCAGCCGCCAGCTTCTCCAGCTCCGCCGCAATCTTATCCGGCGTGCAGTCCGGTCCCAGGCATTCCGGCACCACCCTTGTATCGCTAACCAGGTTGACCAGCGTGACCGTGTCGATCAGCGCCATGCGTTTCATGATCTGCCAGGTCAGCCACTGGAACTTGTAGGCAATCACCATCGGCGTGGCAGAGGCCGCCAGTTCCAGCGACACGGTGCCGGAAGCCGCCAGCGCAATGTCCGCCGAGGCAAAGGCCGCACGCTTGTGCCCTTTGGCGGCATGCGGCTCAAACCGGTTCGGATCCACCAGCACGGCGGCCTCAGGCCAATCCTGCAAGGCGTCCCGCACCGCATCCGCAACCGGCGCTGCCGCTGGCACAACAATCCGGTGATCCGGATGGGACTGGCAAAACTGCTGCAGCGCCCCGCCGAAAACGGGTGCCAGCCGGGTAACCTCTGAGCGGCGTGAGCCCGGCAGCGCCAGCACAAATGGCGCATCCCCCAAGCCGAATTCACTGCGGAATGCGGCAATCTCCGCTTCCGTCGCCTGCGGCTCCGCCACCACCGGGTGGCCGGCGAAATCGCAGTCCATGCCTGCGGCTTCCATATAGGGCGGCTCGAACGGCAGCAGTGCCAGAACGTGATCAATGACCTCTGCCATCTTCTGCGCCCGCTTGGGCCGCCATGCCCAGACCGAGGGCGCCACGTAATGCACGGTGCGGATGCTGCTGCGATCCTTGACCAGCCGTGCCACGCGAAGGCTGAAGTCCGGGCTGTCGATGGTGATCAGCAGATCCGGTTTAGCCTCCAGCACGGCATCAGCTGTTTCCCGGATGCGGCGCTTCAGGTGGCGGTACTTGGGCAGCACCTCTGCCAGCCCCATCACCGACAGCTCTTCCATGGGAAAGCGTGAAGCCAGCCCCTGCTCCGCCATCAGCGCGCCGCCGATGCCGTCAAAGCTGACGCCAGGTTCCAGCTGTTTAAGGCCTGCCATCAGCGCCCCGCCCAGCCGGTCGCCCGAAGGCTCACCGGCCAGGATGAAAACCCGCAGGCTCATGCCTCGCGCAGCCAGAGGAACAGCCCCAGCCGGTCGCAGGCCGCAATCACCGCATCCTGATCCAGCACGATGACGCCGCCCGCCTCCAGCACGATACCGGAAAGCCGGGCCTTGGCGGCCGCTTCAACCGTCCCCACGCCAATCGTGGGAAGGTCGGCGCGGCGGTCCTGCGCCGGTTTCGGCGCCTTGAACAACAGGCCGCCCTGCCCGTCTGGACGATTTTTCAGCGAAGTCAGCATCCAGTCAGTGCCAAACAGGTTCTCGACCGCAATCGCCTGCTGCTTGCGCACGGCGCAGGACTGGCCGATGTCAGCCGCAGACATGGCAGCGACGATCTCGGCGCCGCGTTCTGCATCCGCCTTGTCCAGCTCCCCCGGCTGCACCTTAGTCGGCACGCCCGCGGCCATCAGCAGATCCGGCGCCACCTCATGGGCGGCGCGGACGGCAAAGCCTGCCTGTTCGAAGATCCCGATAATCGCGCGCAAAGCGCCATCGTCACCCGCCGCCAGCGCCGCTTGCAGCACTGGAACCAGCGGCATCGTGGCTGCATCAATCGAAGAAGGGTCAATATGCGGACGGCGCACCGCTCCGGCCAGACAGATTTCTGTCACCTCCGCCGCCTTCAGCCGCTCCAGAAAGCTGCCGAACTGTTCAAAACGGAAGGTGATCTCCGGATCGACCATATCCGGCTCCGCCCCGGCCATCGCGCAGATCAGCGGACGGCCCGGCGCGTGTGCGGCCACCTCAGCCGGCAGCGCGCCGGTGCCTGCAATAACTGCCAGCATCGCGTCAGCCCCCCGGGGTCAGGAAAGAACGGTCGCTTCCACCGGTGATAAAGGCAACAATACGCTGGACGTATTCACTGTCGGTCTCATCCCCAAGCCGCTTGGCGCGCTCCTGAAAGGTGCCCTCGCCCTGGGCCAGCATCTGAAACGCTGCGCGCAAGGCGGTGATATCGCTGCGGGCGACGCCCCGGCGCTTGAGCCCCACCAGGTTCAAACCGTCCAGCTCGCCGCGCTGCGCCTGCACCAAGCCATAGGGAATCACGTCATTGGTCACCATTGTGACCGCACCGATGATCGCACCCTTGCCGATCCGCACCCATTGATGGATGCCGGACAAGCCGCCGATGATCACGTCGTCTTCCAGCACGCAATGGCCCGCCACCGCGGCGGAATTCACAACGATCACCCGGTCGCCGACCTGCGCGTCATGGGCGATGTGGCAGCCTGCCATGAACAATCCGTCATCACCGATCTTGGTCACACCGCCGCCGCCCTCAGTGCCGGCATTCACCGTCACATGCTCGCGGATGCGGTTGCGCTTGCCGATCACGGTCTTGCACTTCTCGCCTTTGAACTTCAGGTCCTGCGGGATCTCGCCCAGCACGGCAAAGGGGAAGACCACTGTCTCGTCACCGATTTCGGTATCGCCGGTGACAACTACATGGGATTTCAGAACAACCCTGTCCCCCAGAACAGCCTCAGGGCCGACCACGCAGAAAGGACCGATTTCGCAGTCCTTTCCAAGCTTGGCACCCTCTTCAATCACTGCACTGGGGTGGATCTTGCTCATCTCAGCTTTCCTCGGCCTGGCGGTCAACCATTGCGGTAAATTCAGCTTCTGCAGCCACTTCGCCCTCAACCGTCGCACGGCCCAAGAACTTGAAAATCTTGCCGCCTGGCTTGCCGCGCAGAGTTTCCACATGCATCTCCAGCACGTCACCCGGCACCACCTTGCGGCGGAATTTGCACTTGTCGATGTTCATGAAGTAGATCAGCAGATCGGTGTCGACCATATCCATGCCGACGCCCAGCATCACGCCGGCGGTCTGTGCCATCGCCTCGACAATGGTCACGCCCGGCATGATCGGCGTGCCCGGGAAATGACCCTGGAAATGCGGCTCGTTCATGGTGACATTCTTGATGCCGCGGGCCGATTTGTAACTGTCGATATCGACCACCTTGTCGACCAGCAGGAACGGGTAGCGGTGCGGCAGGATCCGCTGGATCAGTTGAATGTCAGCGCTTTGCAGCTCGGTGGTCATGCGTGGTTTCCCATTTACGTCAAAATTACTGCGCTGTCCCTAGCAAGCGGGCAGCGTTTCGGCAAGCTCGGGCGCTCAGCGCTCGCTGTCCTCATCCCCGGCTCCGTCACCGAGAACCGCGTCAATCCGGGCGATTGCCAGCGCCGTCACATCTGCCGCATCAGCGCTTAGAAACACAGAGGCATGATCCAGAATCGCCCCGGCCCCGGTTTCGCGCATGATCTGCTGCAGGACCGGCAGCGAAGCCGTAATGAATTCACGCCGGGCGTCTTCACCCATCTGATTGATTTCGCGCAGCTTCTGATCCTGGCGGCGGCGGGTTTCCTGAACTTTCTGATCAAAGGCGTCCGCCAGAGCGCGGAACGCGTCCGGCGCCATTTCGCTGCGCCGCTCTGTCAGGTCCAGTTCCTCGGCGCGCAGCTCCGCTTCAATCCGGCGGTTTTCGGCAGTCAGCACCGCCCCTTCGGCCTCGATCTCGCGTTCGACCCGCTTGCCAAAGGCGCTTTCTGAAAACAGCCGGTCCGGCTGAATGGTGAGGATGCCGCTTTGCGGCAGCCCCAGCTGGAATTCGGCACCCGGATTAGGTGCCAGCGGCGCCGGTTCCTGGGCGGCGGCAGGCGCGGCGCCGATGCAGGGCAGCATCAGGGACAGGCCAATTGCAGCCCGCCGGCAGGGCGCCAGCTGCCGCACCAGATCAGAACCTCGCCTGCAAGGTCAGGTCGAAGCTTTGCTCCTGGTCAAAGTCTTCTTTCCGAAGCGCCTTGGAGAAGTTGAACCGCAGCGGGCCGATGCCCGTGGTCCACAGAACCGAGACGCCAAGAACGTGGCGGAATGACCTGCCGCGGCCAACGATCCCGTTGCCGGTGTTCACACCGGCCGTATCGACATCCTGAAGCCCCCAAAGGCTGCCGACATCATAGAAAAGTGCTCCGCGCACTCCCAATTCCTCTGGCAGCCCCAAGGGGAATTCCGCATCAAAACGCGCCACAGCATAGTAGTTGCCGCCCAGGAAGTCATTGTAGTTCCCTGTCCCGCCTGTCACCTCGGACTGATCCCGCGGGCCAATACCGCCGGGTTCGAAGCCGCGCAGGATGGAGGGGGTCAGAACGAAACGGTCGATCGACCGGCTGAAACCACTGCCCTGCCACTGGAAGGCGCCCGCCTCCAGCGTTGCCCTCAGAGTGACCTCTTCATTCAAGATCCGCTTCTGAGCGACCAGCTTGGTTGTCGCCTTGATGTATTCGGAATCCCCGCCAAGGCCAGCATAGTCGGCGCCGACTTCCACCAGAAAACCGGCATTCGGATCCAGACCGGTCAGGCGGCTGTCATACCGGTAGGTAAAGCCAATTGTGCTGGAGGAACGCTCCCCCTGGGCGATTTCCCTTTGAATAACCGGGCTGGCCAGGAATGTAGAGGGATCATCATCCTCATTATCGCTGAACAGCATCTCGTCCTGATCCCAGGTATAGCGGACCTGCAGGGAGGTATTCTCTCCGGTATTGAACGTCAGCGCCGGCTGGAAGAAGATCCGTTTGGTCCGGTATTCAGAGAAACTGGAATCCGTCTCGTTCAGACCCAGGTCCAAATCGAACCGCAAATCGCGCCCCAGCAGGTATGGTTCGCTGAAGCCCAGCACATAGGAATCCGCCTCCGTAGCGGTCGCGATGTTAAACGACAGACGCTGGCCTCGGCCCAGAAAGTTGTTTTCGGACAAGCCTACCGTGACACCAAAGCCATCAGTCACAGAATAGGCACCACCAAGGTTCAATGAGCCGGTTGTTTGTTCCTCGACGTCGACATCGACAATCACCTGATCGGACGAACTGCCTTCGCGGGTTTCCACATCCGAAGTGGAAAAATACCCCAGCGCCCGGATCCGCTCCGCACTGTTGCGGATAGAACGCGGGTTGAACGGGTCGCCTTCAACTGAGCGGAACTGCTGACGGATCACCCGGTCCAGCGTGGTGGTGTTGCCCTCAATGTCGATCCGCTCAACAAAGACCCGCGGTCCGCGCTTCAGCACAAACTCAATGTCCAGGGTCAGATCTCTTTCATTGCGGGTCACCCGCGGTTCAACCCGCAGAAAGTCGATCTCGTTGCGGACAGCCAGGCCCTCCATACGGTCGATGGAGTTCTCTACCAGGGTCGGTGAAAACACCACACCCGGCTTGATTTTCAGCACCGACCGGAACAGATCGGCATCCGCCTCAGGCATTTCGCTGGTGACAGAGATATCGCCGAACTTGAACTGCTGGCCCTCGGTCACATCCACAACCAGGAACACAGCGTCCCGCTCCCGCGTCACTTCTGCGTTGGTGCTGTTCACCCGGAAATCCACGTACCCGCGCGACAGGTAGAAATCGCGCAGAACCTGCTTGTCGAATTCCAGCCGGTCCTCGATCAGCGTATCCGCATTGATAAACGCCCGCAGGAATCCGGCCTGCTTGGTTTCCAGCACGCGGCGAAGGCGGCGGTCGGAATACACCCGGTTACCGGTAAAGGAGACGCGCTCCACCTCGATGGTGTCGCCTTCGGAAATCTCAAACACCAAGTCGACGCGGTTGTTGCTGCGGCGGATAATCCGCGGCGTCACCCGGGACGCCAGGCGCCCCTGCACGCTGTAGGCCTCTGCGATCGCCGCGGCATCGCGTTCGGCCTGCGAAGGGCTGAAAACCCGGCGCGGCGCAAATTCGACAATCTGCTCCAGCGCATCGTCCTTCAGCCGCTTGTTGCCCTCAAAGCTGATCTGGCTGATGGTCGGAAACTCGGTGACTTTGATCACCAGCGTGCTGCCGCGCGGCACCAGTTCAACTGTTTCAAATACGCCACTGTCAAGGATGCGCTGGTAGGCATCGTTCAACTCGCCTGCGCTGACAGACTGGCCCCGTTCAATGCCGGTATAGGCGACAACCGTCGATGTCTGGATACGCTGGTTGCCTTCAACCTGAACCGAATTGAAGCGGAAGCTCTGCGCCCCTGCCGGCAGCGGCAGAACCGCGAAACCCAGCGCAACTGCCAGAGAAATGGCAGAAACCTTCCGGTACAAGATGTTGATGCCCGATTTACGCTCACCACAGGACTTGCCTGCGACCTTCCCCCAAACCATTTTTCAGAACCCGATTATTATAGCAGCTTTGGGATGTGCGTACCGGGTTTGCAAGCGCTTGTCAAAACCAACAAAGCGCATTCTGGCAGCAACCGGCGCGGCAGATTTGCGCGCCGGTTGCAGGAATCACAATGTGGCGAGCCAAGTGCCTGCAGTCAGCGCCCCCAGAATGGCAAAACCAGTCAGTGCCCGGTCCCAGTTCAGCCGGATCAGCAGGCCAAGCCCGCGATAGGAATGCGAAAGTGTCTGCATCGGATATTCCCCCAGTTCGGTCCACCATCGCGCAAAGGCAGCCAGAGACAGCCTGCGCGGATTGATAAAACGTTAACGGGGGAATGTGGCAGCACTTGGGCGGCAGCGTGGCCGCCCTGTGCCGTTTCACATGGCTGCGATCTTAGCAGAACAGGTCATTGCCAAGCGCAAACACCATCAACGACAGCACGATGGCGATGCCCAGCGACATCAGCACGCGCACAGCACGGTCGCTGGGCGGGCGGCCTGCAACGGCCTCATAGGCATAGAACATCAGGTGGCCGCCATCCAGCGCCGGAACCGGGAACAGGTTCAGCAGGCCCACAGCAGTCGACAGCACCGCAATAAAGCGGATAAAGCTTTCTGCCCCCTGACTTGCCATTGCGCCGGAAGTTTCGGCAATGCCGATCGGCCCTGACAGGTTACAGGTGCTGATGGCGCCCGTGATCATGTGCTTCAGCCCGGACAATGACGTCTCAACCACCGCCCAGACCTGATAGGTGCCTGCTGCCACAGCGGCGCCGAAACCTGCAGATTCGGTGGCCGGCTCAAAGGCCAGCCCTCCAATGATCCCGATCCGCCATTGAGTGGCAAAACCGCCATCCGGCTGCGGCTCGTCGGTGCGCCGCGGCGCCAGGGCCATTTCGACCATCTGGCCCTCGCGCCAGACATCCAGCACCAGAACCTTGCCGTCAGCCGCTTCAACATGCGCCTTCAGCTGGTCAAAGGAGACAACCGGCTCATCATCCATGGCGACGATCACATCGCCAGGCTCCAGCCCGGCATCCGACGCCGCGCTGCGCGGCACCACTCCGCGCACATAGGGCGGGTACAGATAGGGGCCGCTGACGCGGATCTCCGCCCCGTCGCGGCGCACCAGATACTCCAGCACCTGCTCCTGCGGCAGCGTTTCGCGGAAGACATCCCAGGCATCGCCGTCCAGATAGTCCGGCACTGCAATTCCGCCTGCGGAAACCAGCTCGTCACCGCTTTGCAGACCGTTTTCGATCCCGGGCAGCGGTGCCAGGCTGCCAATAGTCAGCGGATCCCGCATGGTGCCCTGCGACAGGGCCACTGCGGTGAAAATGATCGCTGACATCACGAAGTTGAACACCGGCCCCGCCGCAACTGTCGCCGTACGCGCCCACAGCGGTGCGCCATGCATGGTCCGGCGCAGCGCCGCCGGATCCTGCGCCGCAGCCTGCATTGCCTGCTGATCCTTGCCCGAGGCCGCATCGGCATCGCCCAGGAACTTAACAAAGCCGCCAAAAGGCAGCGCTGCCACCTGCCAGCGGGTTCCCCGCTTGTCCACCCGGCTCCACAAAACCGGACCGAACCCGAGCGAGAACACTTCCGCGTGGATTCCGGACCAGCGGCCAACGATGTAGTGGCCGTATTCATGTACGGCGACGATCACCGACAGCGCGATGACGAAGCTGGCGATTGTATAAAGAAAACCGCCAAACTGCGGGACAAAAGCAAGTATGTCCAAAGATCTACCCTATGCGTTCTTCTGCGGCCCTGGCGGCCTGTTTCCGTGCCAGATGGTCAACACGGGTCACGTTATCAAGTGTCATTGCGGCATCTATGAGGCCGCCGTCAGCCGTAAACCGCTCCAGAACCGTTTCCGTCACTGCCGCCATATCCGTGAAGCGGATGCGGCCGGCGATGAATTCATCCAGCGCCTGTTCCTTGGCAGCGTTAAAGGCCGCCCCCATCAGCCCGCCCCGCGCCATCACCTCATAGGCCAGCCGCAACGCCGGATAGCGTGCCGGATCAGGGGCGCGGAAGTTCAGCTGGCCGATGCGCGCCAGATCCAGCCGTTCCACCGGCAGGTGCTGCCGGTCCGGCCAATGCAGCGCATAACCGATGGCATGGCGCATATCCGCAGCCCCCAGATGCGCCATGATCGCGCCGTCGTTGAAGCCGACCAGCGCATGCACCAGCAACTCGGGATGCACCAGAACCTCGATCTGATCCGGATGCACCCCAAAGTATTCCCGGGTTTCAATAACTTCCAATGCTTTGTTAAACATTGACGCACTGTCGACGGTGATCCGCTGGCCCATGTCCCAATTGGGGTGCGAGGACGCCTGTGCCAATGTGGCATTGGGCAAATCCTCCAGCGGCCAGTCGCGAAAGGCACCGCCAGAGGCGGTGATGATGATCCGTTCAACCGCGCTGCTGTCCTCACCCGCAAGCCCCTGGAACACGGCTGAATGCTCGCTGTCCACCGGCAGCAGCCGGGCGCCATGTTTCTTTGCCGTTTCCAGCAGCAGTTTCCCCGCGCAAACCAGCAATTCCTTGTTGGCCAGCGCCAGCGTGGTGCCCTGCTTCAGCGCCTCAAGCCCCGGCGCCAGACCTGCCGCACCAACAATGGCCGACATGATCCAGTCCGCCGGGCGGGCCGCGGCCTCCACCAGGGCCGCCTGCCCTGCCGCCGCTTCCACGCCAGAGCCCTCTAGCGCCGCGCGCAGATCCGGCAAACGGTCCTCATAAGCGGTAACGGCGATCTCAGCCTGCAGCGCAATGGCGTCTTCCGCCAGACGCGCAATATTGGCACCGCCGGTCAGCGCCACCACATCGTAGGCGTCAGGCGCGCGGCGGATCAAGTCGATGGTGTTCTGGCCAATCGACCCGGTGGCGCCGAAGATCGAAACTTTCCGCATGTTCTTTCCTGCCTGGTTATCCCCAGATGGCGGTCACGGCCAGGAACATGGCCGCCGCCCCCAGCATTCCGTCAAAGCGGTCAAACAGACCGCCATGGCCAGGGATCAGTCCGCTGGAATCCTTGACGCCCATCTTCCGCTTCAGCGCACTCTCGGCAACGTCGCCCGCCTGGCTGGCCATTGACAGAAGCACCGAAAGCAGCACGAAACTGAACCCCAGATCCATCCGCACGGCAAAGACAGCCCCCACGATAACCGCAGCAATCCAGCCCGCTAAAGTGCCGCTCCAGGTTTTCTTGGGACTGACCCGCGGCCAGAATTTCGGCCCGCCAATCGCCTTGCCCGCAAAATACCCCGCGATGTCAGTGGCCACCACGATGCAGATCAGCCACAGCATCCACACCAGGCCCAACTGGCCGCGCAGCCAGATAAAGCCGAAACCGGCCAGCATCACCCACAGGGCAAAGCTGACAAAGTGGCGCCGCCGCTCGCGGAACTGGCCGAAGCCTGCCGCAACCGGCGCGGCCAGCAACGGCAGCACCCAGATCACCGGTAGCAGCGAGGCCAGCAGAACCGCAACGGCCGAAATCGCGCCCAGCTGCAGCGCGGTGCCGCTGCGCTCCGGCGCCAGCATCCGCACCAGCTCCCACACCATGCCGCCGCAGCAGAGCGCAATCAGCAGGTTGAACACCAGCCCGCCTGCCCAGACAGCATAGCCGCCCGCGGTCACCATCACCACGGCAGACAAGGCCCGCGGCAGCAGGTCCGACCAGCGGCCCTTGGCCCCGCTCATGTCTTGACGGCCCCGAACCGCCGGTCGCGGCGGCCGAAGCTGCTGCACAGCCGCGCCATTTCTTCGCTGGTAAAATCAGGCCACAGCGTGTCGATGAACTCATACTCTGCGTAAGCAGACTGCCACAGCAGGAAGTTCGAAATCCGCGCCTCGCCGCTGGTGCGGATCACCAGATCCGGATCCGGCAGCACATGGGTGTCCAGGTAGCGCGGCAGAGTTTCCTCATCGACGTCATCCGGATTCAGCCGCCCCTCAGCCACATCCCGGGCCAGCCGTTTCGTGGCACGCGCCACCTCGTCACGGCCGCCGTAGTTCAGCGCAATGGTCAGCTGGGTTCCGTCATTGCCTTCGGTTTTCTGCTCCAGCTTGTCCATCAGATCAATCAGCTTGGCATCCAGACGCACCCGGTCACCGATAAAACGCACCCGGACGTTCTTTTCTGCCAAAGCGTTCATTTCCTTGGAAATATAACGCCGGAACAGGCTCATCAGACCGGCCACTTCGGTCTGTGTGCGCTTCCAGTTCTCAGTCGAGAAGGCAAAGATGGTCAGATATTCGACGCCCAGACCCGGGCAGCACTCGACAATTTCACGCACCCGCCGCGCGCCGGCATGGTGGCCGAACAGCCGCGGCCGTCCCCGGGCCTGCGCCCAGCGGCCATTGCCGTCCATGATGATGGCCACATGGCGCGGGCCAGAGCGGGCCGCCGGAGCTTCTCCAGCAGCGCGCGCTTGCGGTTTCATATCTCCGGGCATCCTGCGCCGTCAGACCTGCATAATCTCGGCTTGCTTGGTCTCAAGCGCCTCGTCCACGACCTTGATCATCTGGTCGGTCAGTTCCTGAACCTCAGCTTCCCAGAACTTCTGATCGTCTTCAGACATGCCGTCGGCTTTCGCCTTCTTGATCTGGTCCATGCCGTCGCGGCGCACGTTGCGGATCGACACACGGGCGTGTTCGGCATACTGGCCGGCAACCTTGCCCAGCTCGCGGCGGCGCTCTTCGTTCAGCTCGGGGATCGGCAGCATGATGATGGTGCCGTTGAGCTGCGGGTTGATGCCCAGGCCAAACTCGCGGATCGCCTTTTCCACCTTGCCGACCAGCGACTTGTCCCAGACATTGATGGTCACCATGCGCGGCTCCGGCACGTTCACGGTGCCCACCTGGTTGATCGGCGTCATTGAGCCGTAGGCATCCACCATCACCGGCTCCAGCATCGAGGCCGAGGCACGGCCCGTCCGCAGCGAGGCAAACTCGGTGCGCAGGTTGGCCATCGCGCCTTCCATGCGGCGTTTCAGGTCGTCGGTATCCAGTTCGAAATCATCAGACATGCTGCTCTCTCCCCTTATCTGAGGCGGTCTTCCATTGGCTCTTAAGCCATTGGCGGGCCGATGTATAGCGATCTTGCGGAGGATTTGCCGCGGCAAACCCGGCAAATTGCGCCGGAAAACAGCTTTCCCCATCAGGCAAGTAAATAGCCCTGCGGCGTCAAATGTCCCGGTTGCAGCCAGCGGTGGAGGCACATCGCGCCCTTCACCGCCACCGCAATAGAGAAAGCGCCTCCCGCTTACCCTGCCTTCGGGTAATGGCAGAACGGCGGACGTGCTACGCCTTTGGAGTTGGCACCAATGCCTTCATACCAGCCTGCCGCCATAGCAATGATGTTATATTCAAACCAGAGCCAGGCATTTCTGTTCATTTCCCCGATCTACTCCTGAGCATAGATCCATCCCAAAGGCAGTTCTTCGCAGGTTACATTTTCGAACATGTAGCGCACGACACTGCCAAAGTGCTTCTCGAAAGCCGGAAAATTGCCCCGCATGTCCTGTGCTGCGGGAAGGCTGGCGCAAAACTCGCTGGGCACAACAGTAAAGCCATAAGCTGACCGCAATGGCGAAATGTCAAAAAAGCCTAACCTGCCTGCAATCATCTCTGCGGAAAGGAACTCTATGTAGGCTAGAAACCCTTGGTCCTCCGTCAGTCCGGGCAGGTTTTGAAGCGCTTTCCAGCCGTCCCGCAGGTAGCAGCCTGGCCTCGCGTCTTCAGTCTCCACAACAAATGATTTGATGCTGGACGCAAGAAACGCGTCCTTGCTGCTGTAAGACGTCTCGATCCGAGGCAGCTGAATCTCGCAAATGCTGCGGTCCAGCACCACCCAGACACCTTCCCGCTGCGCTTTCCCTCTGGACAAGGTGTTTTCCGCCAACTGGCCGAACTCCACAGCAGAGAACCCGTGCTTTGCAGCCTTTTCAATAACGGGTGCCCCGATGGTGCAGCCCTCATATTGCAGGAAATCTATCAATTCGGCCTCTCCTGCGGCCGCAGCCGCAGGAGCCAGCCAAATGCCAGCTTACATAAAAGCTTCATCCGGCACCTTGGGTCAGCCGTGAACTTTGGTATAGGTTCCCTCACCGGCCAGAATACCGCGGAAACCGCCCGGCTCATCCAGCGGGAACACGATCAGCGGCAGGTTGTTGTCACGCGCCAGCGCAATGGCAGAGGCATCCATCACCTTCAGGCGCTTGGCGAACACATCATCATAGCTGATTTCGTCATAGCGGACGGCGTCGTCATGCTGTGCCGGATCTTTGTCGTACACACCATCCACCCCGTTCTTGCCCATGAAGATCGCCTCGCAGGCCATTTCATTCGCACGCAGGGTCGCCGCTGTATCGGTGGTGAAATAGGGGTTGCCGGTGCCCGCCGCAAAGATGCAGACCCGCTTCTTCTCCAGGTGGCGCACGGCGCGGCGGCGGATGTAAGGTTCAGCCACTTCATCCATGCGGATCGCCGAGATCACCCGGGTGAAGACGCCCAGGCCTTCCAGCGCCGATTGCATCGCCAGCGCGTTCATCACGGTAGCCATCATCCCCATATAGTCGGCGGTGGTGCGCTCCATCCCCTGGGCCGAGCCAGAGAGGCCGCGGAAAATGTTGCCGCCGCCGATTACCATGCAGATTTCCACCCCCATGTCGTGCACGGTCTTCACCTCGCGGGCGATGCGCTGCACGGTCGGCGGATGCAGACCGAACCCCTGATCGCCCATCAATGCCTCGCCCGAAATTTTCAGCATGACGCGTTTATAGGCGGCGGCCGGATCCAGCTCCGGCTTGTCTTGCGGTTGAGGCATGTTGCGCTCCAGAAGATGTGAGGGTTAATTTGCGCGCAAAATGGAATAAATCGCTGCCGGTTTCAATCCGCGCAGCGCGGTTTCCGCACAGTTTTGCGGAACTGGCCTTATAGACGGACGCCTGAATGACGCTGCCCGACATCAACCCGGACCTGCCTGTGCTGATTGCAGGCCCGACAGCCTCGGGCAAATCCGCCCTGGCACTGGAAATTGCAGAACGCCAAGGCGGCGTCATCGTCAACGCCGATGCCAGCCAGGTGTATGAATGCTGGCGGGTGATCACTGCCCGCCCCTCCGCCGATGAAGAAACCCGGGCGCGCCATGCGCTTTATGGCCATGTGGCCTATGACGCCGAATATTCGGCCGGCCATTGGCTGCGCGAGGTGCTGCCGCTGCTGCACGGGCCTGAACGGCCGATCATCGTCGGCGGCACTGGCCTCTATTTCACGGCGCTGACCGAAGGCATGGCGGAAATCCCCGCTACCCCGCCTGCGATCAGGGCAGAAGGCGACACGCTTACGCTGGAGGCGCTGCGGGCGGGCCTCGACCCGCAGACCGCCGCCCATATCGACCTGCAGAACCGCGCCCGGGTGCAGCGGGCCTGGGAGGTGCTGAAGGCCACCGGGCGGTCCTTGGCCAGCTGGCAGGAGGAAACCCCGGATCCGGCGCTACCGCTGCAGAACTGCACGGCGATGGTTCTGAACTCGGACAAATCCTGGCTGGAGGCGCGGATCCGCAAACGCTTCGGGCAGATGCTGGACCAGGGCGCCCTGGCAGAGATTGAAGCAATGCGCGACCGTTATGACCCGGCCCTGCCCTCCTGCAAGGCCATCGGCGTGCCAGAACTCACAGGCTATATCCAGGGGCAGCTCACCCTGGAAGAGGCAGAGGAACGTGCCGCCATTGCTACCCGTCAGTTTGCCAAACGCCAGCGCAGCTGGTTCCGCGCCCGGATGAAAAACTGGCAGCAGATCGCCTTGGGCTGAAGTCCGCCTGCAGCAGTGACAGCCCGTTTTCACCTTAATTTACTTAAACTTGCCAGAATCGCCATTTCGTGCCTTGTTGCGCCGGAATTTATGTTGCCGCAGTCCAAGATAGCTGATGCCATTTGATCCGAACCTTTCCGGCGGGATTGCCGCCGCCCCGCTGCTCAGACTGGCGCCGGACGGTGCCTGGCAGACCGGGCTGGCCCATACCCGACGCGAGCATCTGCTGATCTGGATCACGCGCGGCCAGGGGCGGATCTGCGTCAACGGCGGGCAGCGCGGCTTTGGCCCCCATTGCGCCATCTTCATTCCGGCGGGCACCCTGTGGTTCGCCGATTTTACCCGTCAATGCCTGGGCCAGGTCCTGACAGTCTCAGGTCCCCTGCCGCCGCCGTTTCCCGATACTCCCGTCCACAAGCGCATCACCGGCTTGCAGGATCAGACCCGGCTGACCGCGATATTCGAATCCATCAGCCGGGAGCAGGCCGGGCAGGAACACCATTGGCGCCGCGCCGTTCAGGCCCATTGCGAACTGGCGGCGATCCTGCTGCAGCGGCAGACTGAAACCGTCAGCCAGCCGACCAGGCAAACCGCCGCGCAACGCCTGTGCCAGGCCTATTGCCTCCGGGTTGCCGCGCTTCAGGACAGCCAGATCAGCATGGCAGGCCACGCCGCAGCCCTGAATGTGACGCCCACCCATTTGACCCGGGTCTGCAAAGCCCAGACCGGCAAGACAGCCGCCGCCTTGCTGACCGAACGCCAGCTCCACGCCGCCCGGGCGCTGCTGATCGGCTCGGAGCTGCCGATCCGTGATATTGCGGCCCAGCTCGGGTTTCGCAGCGCAGCCTATTTCACCCGCTTCATTTCCCAGCACACCGGGCAAACCCCCAGCGCGCTGCGCAAGGCAGCCCGGCTGAAACAGAAATAGACCAGCCGCCTGCAAATTCTTGCATGTTTTCCGCCGGGTGCAGATATCCGGCGATCACTGGGCAGTTTTGAACAGTATGCAGCGGCATTCTGTATCCAAACAGAAAAGCGACGCTAAAAATGTCGTATTTTTACCCCTAAACGCCGAAACTGTGCATTGACGAAACGGCGTATCTCTGCCCGAATGAGGCCATGGGGAAACTTTAAGCCGCAACACCAAATTCATGAGCCTGGCAGACGCCGGGCCGAAAACCGTTTCGCAAAACAAAGAACCGAACGGTACAACAGGGAGACCTAAATGACCAAAGACACAATCAACGGAGCACCGGTACACTGGGCAGCCAAGATGCACGCGAAAGAAGTGCTTGACGGCAAGCTCGACCGCCGGGAGTTCCTGACCCGCGCCACCGCGCTGGGTGTGACCGCAACCGCGGCCTATGGCATGATCGGCATGAGCGCTCCGGCAAAAGCCGCCGAAGGCATGCAGGACGGCGGCACCCTGCGCGTTCAGATGAGCGTGCGCCCGCTGAAGGACCCGCGCACCTATGACTGGTCGGAAATGGGCAACCAGACCCGTGGCACCATGGAATACCTCGTCGAATACAACAGCGACGGCTCCTTCAGCCCGATGCTGCTGGAAAGCTGGGAAATCAACGAAGACGCCACCGTTTACACCCTGAACGTCCGCCAGGGCGTCAAATGGAACAACGGCGACGATTTCACCGCCGAGGATGTCGCCCGCAACATCGCCCGCTGGTGCGACAAGTCGATGGAAGGCAACTCCATGGCCGGCCGTTTCGGCACCCTGGTGGATGCAAACTCCGGCCAGGCAATCGAAGGCGCCATCGAGGTGGTCGACAGCCACACCGTGAAGCTGAACCTGCCGAATTCGGACATCTCGCTGATCGCAGGCATGTCGGATTATCCGGCGGCCATCGTGCACTCCAGCTACCAGACCGACGACTTCCTGAGCAACGTCGGCACCGGCCCCTACCTGCTGACCGAGCTGGAAGTGGGCGTGAAGGCAACGCTGGAACGCAATGCTGACCATGCCTGGTGGGGCGAGTCGGTATTCGGCAAGCCGGCACTGGACCGCATCGAATACATCGACTTTGGCACCGACCCCTCCTCCTGGATGGCGGCGCTGGAATCCGACGAAGTCGACATGCTGCACGAGTCGGTTGGTGAATTCATCGACGTGCTGGACGGTCTCGGCTACCAGCGTTCCGAAGTGGTCACCATGGCGTCCATCGTCATCCGCCCCAACCAGCTGGCGGAAATCGACGGCAAGAAAGTCTATGCTGACAAGCGTGTGCGCCAGGCGATCCAGAAAGCCGTAGATAACTCGGTCTGCCTGGAACTTGGCTATGGCGGCCGCGGCGCGCCTGCGGAAAACCACCATGTCGGCCCGATTCACCCGGAATACGCCGAATTGCCTCAGCAAAAAGCCGATCCGGCTGCTGCCAAGGCACTGATGGAAGAAGCAGGCATGATGGATTTCGAGCACGAGCTGCTGTCCATCGACGACGACTGGCGCCGAAACACCACCGACGCCGTCGCCGCGCAGCTGCGCGATGCCGGTTTCAAGGTGAAGCGGACTGTGCTGCCCGGGTCGACCTTCTGGAACGACTGGGCCAAGTACCCGTTCTCTTCGACCAACTGGAACCACCGTCCGCTGGGCGTGCAGATCTGGGCGCTGGCCTACAAGTCCGGCGAGGCTTGGAACGAATTCGGCTGGGAAAACGCAGAATTCGACGCCCTGCTTGCCGAGGCCCTGTCGATCGCCGACGCCGACAAGCGCCGCGAGATCTCTGCCAAGGGACAGGCCCTGATCCAGGAAGAAGGCGTGACCATTCAGCCCTACTGGCGCTCGCTCTACCGCCACACCCGTGAAGGCGTGGCCGGTGCTGACATGCACATCTCCTTCGAGCACCACCACTACAAGTGGGGCTGGGCTGCCTAAACGGCACCAACCCGGCATTTAAAATGTCAGGCACCGCCCCGCTGGGGCGGTGCACTCCAGCTAAGACATCAAGAGACCCGCACATAAAGCCGGGTCCGATCCGCCAGACTGACAGGGGACCCCAATGGGACTTTTCATTCTCCGACGTTCGGGCGTGATGCTGCTGACGGCCTTGTGCCTGACGTTCATCGTGTTCTTTCTGACGAACCTTTACCCAAACCTTGAGAAACTCGCCAAGACACAAGGCAACTTCCGGATGTCGGACGAGGCCGTGGCCAGCTGGCTTGACGCCAATGGCTATGGGGGGTCGATGGTGTCCAAGTACGGCCAGTGGCTGGGCGTGCTGCCGGGCTGGACCCGCGAAACCGAAGAAGGATTTACCGGCCGCTGCATGACCGGCACCGTGAGCGCCGAAGAGGCGGCAAACGCCGCCACGTTCTGCGGCATCCTGCAGGGCGACTGGGGCTATTCCACCCGCTTCAAGGATGAGGTCTCCACCATTGTGTCCGAACGGCTCGGCAACACCGGCCGCCTGATGTTCTGGGTGCTGGTGCTGATGGTGCCTTCGGCGCTGATCATCGGCGTGCTGGCAGGGATGCGCGAAGGCTCAGCCACCGACCGCAGCCTGTCGACCGCCTCGATCCTGACAACAGCAACTCCTGAATATGTCTCCGGCGTGATCTTTATCGCTGTCTTCACCTCCTCCACCGTGGGCCTCAAGTGGTTCAAGGGCACCGCCACCTCGGCGATGGACAACCCGAACTTTGAAAACTTCTTCCTGCCGGTGCTGACCATTGCGCTCTACGGGATGGGCTATATCGCCCGGATGACCCGCGCCTCGATGACCGAAGTGATGACCGCGCAATACATCCGCACCGCCCGCCTCAAGGGTGTAAGCTTCCACAATATCGTGCTGAAGCACGCGCTCAGGAACGCGCTGATTGCCCCCTTCACCGTCATCATGCTGCAGTTCCCCTGGCTCCTGAACGGCGTCGTGATCGTCGAGACCCTGTTCAACTACAAGGGCTTCGGCTGGGTGCTGGTGGAAGCCGCAGGCAACAACGACATTGAACTGCTGCTGGCCGTCTCTGTGGTCTCAGTCTTCGTGGTGCTGATCACACAGCTGATTTCCGACATCGGCTATGTGTACCTGAACCCGCGTATCCGGATCTCTTAAGGAAGGCAGCAGAGCATGGAACCTCTTAGCGGTATCGAAATTACCGGGCGTATCATCTACCAGCTGTCCCCTGTTTGGATTTCCCTGGTGATCCTTTACGCCTTCTCCATCGGCTTCAAACGGCGGCTGGGCCTCTACGGCAAACTGTTTGACAGCCCCATCGGCATGATCGGCTTTGGCCTGGTGATGTTCTGGGTGTTCACCGGCATCTACGGCGCCATGGATATGATCATCACCCATGACCCGCTGACCCAGGTCTCGGGCATGAAGAACAAGGTCCCCGGCACCCCGCTGCGCGGCGCCGAGGAAGGCGACTATGCCTATTACCTCCTGGGCGGCGACAACCTGGCCCGCGACGTCTTCAGCCGCCTGGTCAAAGGCGCCTGGGAAGTCATCAAGATTGCCCCGATGGCGGCTGTGTTCGCCTTCATGGTGGGGATCACCCTGGGCCTGCCCGCTGGCTACTACGGCGGCAAGCTGGACACTGCCCTGTCCTTTGCGGCAAACCTGATCCTGGCCTTCCCGGTGATCCTGCTGTTCTACCTGCTGGTAACGCCCGAGATCGTGGCGACCGGCGTGCCGAACTATATGGCGATTGTGCTGTTCATCTTCCCGATCATCTTTGTCGGCGTTCTGCTGAACTCGCGCTATTACACCCGGCCCAAGCTGCGCAACTGGCTGCTGCCGGTGGTGCTGGGCACGATCATCTGGTTCTACCTGCAGCTGGTCTCCAACGGCGGCTACCTGATCAACACGCCGGCCTATGCGATCTGGGGCCTGCCCCAAGCGATGGATCTGTTCGACATTCCCGGCGGTATCCTGGTGGTCTTTGTGTCGGTGGTCTTCGTCAACTCGCCCACGGTGTTCCGTATCGTGCGCGGCCTGACGCTGGACATCAAAACCCGCGACTATGTGGCTGCCGCCCAGACCCGCGGCGAGGGCCCCTGGTACATCATGCTGTGGGAGATCCTGCCCAACGCCCGCGGGCCGCTGATCGTCGATTTCTGCCTGCGCATCGGCTACACCACCATCCTCTTGGGTACCCTCGGCTTCTTCGGCCTTGGCCTGCCGCCGGAAAGCCCGGACTGGGGATCGACCATCAATGACGGCCGCAAGCTGCTGTCGATCTACCTGCACCCGGCCCTGCCGCCTGCCTTTGCGCTGCTGACGCTGGTTCTGGGTCTGAACCTGCTGGCCGATGGTCTGCGCGAAGAGAGCCTGAAAGACTGATCCAAACCGGCGGGACCGGGGGCCAGCCCCCGGACCCCCGGAATACTTGAGGCCAGAAGAAAGGGATCCGGTCCCTTCCAGCCTCAACAGGGAGACAAAAAATGAGCAAACTGGCAGACTATGACGGCCCGATCCTCGAGATTGACAAGCTGTCGATCTCCTTCTTCACCCGCCTGCGCGAAATCCCCGCAGTGATGGATTTCTCTGTGGCCGTGCAGCCCGGTGAGGCCGTGGGCCTGGTGGGTGAATCCGGCTGCGGCAAATCCACCGTGGCGCTTGGCGTCATGCAGGATCTTGGCAAGAACGGCCGCATCGTCGGCGGCACCATCAAGTTCAAGGGCCGCGACCTCAGCGAGATGAGCGCCGAGGAGCTGCGCGACATCCGCGGCAACGAGATCGCCATGATCTATCAGGAGCCGATGGCCTCGCTCAATCCGGCGATGAAAATCGGCAAGCAGCTGATGGAAGTGCCGATGATCCACGAGGGCGTCAGCGAAAAGGAGGCCTATGCCCGCGCGCTGGAAGTGGTGACCGACGTGCGCCTGCCCGACCCGGAGCGGATGCTGAACTCCTTCCCGCACCAGCTGTCCGGCGGCCAGCAGCAGCGGATCGTGATTGCGATGGCGCTGATGTCGAAACCCTCGCTGCTGATCCTGGATGAGCCGACCACGGCGCTTGATGTGACGGTTGAGGCCGCAGTGGTGGAACTGGTCAAGGACCTGGGCAAGAAATACGGCACCTCGATGCTGTTCATCAGCCACAACCTTGGCCTGGTGCTGGAAACCTGCGACCGGCTGTGTGTGATGTATTCCGGCGAGGCGGTGGAACGCGGCTCGATCAAGGATGTCTTTGACGAAATGCAGCACCCCTATACCCAGGCGCTGTTCCGCTCGATCCCGCTGCCGGGCGCCGACAAGAACTCGCGCCCGCTGGTTGCGATCCCCGGCAACTTCCCCCTGCCCCACGAACGCCCGCCAGGGTGCAACTTCGGGCCGCGTTGCGACTATTTCGAGGAGGGGCGCTGCGATCAGGACCGGGTCATCCCGATGTCGCCGGTGCACGGCAACGACCGCCACGAGACCCGCTGTCTGAAGTTCGAGGAAATCGACTGGAACGCACCTATCACCGTGGGCGAAGAGAAGGAAAAGACCGCGCCGGGCAAAGTTGTTCTCAAGATGGACAACCTCAAGAAATACTACGAGGTTGCTGCCAACGCGCTGTTCGGCGGCGGTGAGAAGAAGGTGGTCAAGGCCAACGAAACGCTGAGCTTTGAGGCCCGCGAATCCGAGACCCTCGCCATCGTCGGCGAGAGCGGCTGCGGCAAGTCGACCTTTGCCAAGGTGCTGATGGGGCTGGAAACCGCCACCGACGGCCAGATCCTGCTCGACAACCGCAATATCGAGCAGATCCCGATCGAGGAGCGCGACACCCGGACCGTCTCCGACGTGCAGATGGTGTTCCAGAACCCGTTTGACACGCTGAACCCCTCGATGACGGTCGGCCGCCAGATCATGCGGGCGCTGGAAATCTTTGGCATCGGCAATTCCGAAGCCGAGCGCAAGAAAAGGATGCTGGAGCTTCTCGACCTGGTGAAGCTGCCCCGCGCCTTTGCCGAGCGGATGCCGCGGCAGCTGTCAGGCGGCCAGAAGCAGCGGGTGGGCATCGCCCGCGCCTTTGCCGGCGGCGCCCGCATCGTGGTGGCGGACGAACCTGTCTCTGCGCTCGACGTGTCGGTGCAGGCGGCGGTCACCGACCTGTTGATGGAGATCCAGCGTAACGAGAAGACAACGCTCTTGTTCATCTCCCACGACCTGTCGATCGTTCGTTATCTATCCGACCGCGTCATGGTGATGTATCTCGGCCATGTGGTCGAGCTTGGCGACACCGACCAGGTGTTCTCGCCGCCCTACCACCCCTATACCGAGGCGCTGCTGTCGGCGGTGCCGATTGCCGACACTTCGGTGGAGAAGGAGCATATCGTTCTGGAAGGCGACATCCCTTCGGCGATGAGCCCGCCCCCGGGCTGCCCGTTCCAGACCCGCTGCCGCTGGAAGTCCGAAGTGCCGGGCGGGCTGTGCGAGCGCGACGTGCCGCCGGTGCGCACCCTGGAGGGCGGCCACCAGATCAAATGCCACCTCAGCGACGAGGTGCTGGAGCAGATGAAGCCGGTGATCAAAATCGCGGCGGAATAAACTCCTAGCATTATCAGCCGGAAAACCGGAAAAATAAAAGCGTCAGAGTAGCATCCGGCGCTTTTTTTCTAAGGATCTTGTGGCCTAAATCCCCTGGAAAATGCCTAGGCAGCTGTGAACTGCCCGCTGTAGGCTGCGTTTCTGTCCATTTGCTGCCACTCGTCAACCCAACGTTGCCCTCCTAGTCCTTCGACCAGCGGCTGCAGCTGCTTTTCAAATGATTTCCACTTGCCAAGTCCTTCAAAATTAATCTCTTTCCGCACTTGAATCTGTGAGGCGGTGTTAACGAAGCCGGTAGGGGCACCGGGAGTCAAGCAGGCCTCCTCCCACTCCAGGCCGCAATGCTCCAGCACGGAGCGGGTTTGCGTCTCCGGATTTCGGAGCAGTGCCTCGAAGGACTGCACACGCATTTGGCTGCCCAGCTTTTGCTGATAATCCGCCGCTGACCTGAAAACACTTGCCGTCATCCGGCCCAGCCAGTCCAAGCGGCTTCCATAGGGCATGGGTTCATCGAAGGCTATAGAGAAGATTGACAAGCCGACATCCAACGGGTGGCGGGACATGAAGATGAACTTTGCTCCCGGAAGCAAAACATGTGCAAGGCCAAGGTGCAGACAGTTCATCGGCATTTTGTCGACAACGACGGCCCCCTTATCATTGCCTTGCAAAGCTGCGGCGTAATAGTACTGGCGGAAAACCGAAATTTCCTTGTCGCTCAAGCTGCCGAACCAAGACCATAGATTTTCTCCGCGTCCCACTTCCGAACAGTATCTGTTAATCTCCTTCAGAGTATTTGTCAGCGCTCTGCTTTCTCCAATCGTTCCGATCTTGGAGTGACGCGTCAGAATGGTTTCCATCAAAGTGGTGCCAGACCGGGGAAGCCCGCAGATAAAGACCATCCTTGGCCCGTCCACCGGCTGTTCCTCCGCATCTCCAGCCGAGAAGATTGCGGTTTGAAGGTCAATTGCCAAGTCAGCTTCATCAGGGTCAAACTTGGCACCAAGCACCTCTTTGGATTTAGAGAAATAGTGCATGGCGGCCGCCGGTTTCCCCCGCTGCCTTTCTATCGCGCCTATGGTATTGAACACCACCGCCGCATCTTTAGGGGCAAGACCGGCCCGGCTCTCCAATTCGTAAAGCCTAGCAGCATATTCGCTGCCGGCTTCGTAAGGCTCAAGCATGTACAGCCCAAACAGCGCCCTGACCAGAAACGGGTCCAGTGCCAGTGCATCCTTGAAGTTCCTAACAGCGGCATCGCTGTCACCAGCCGCCATCTGCATGCCCGCAAGTTTTGCAGGGATTGCGGCGTTCTCAGGCATACGCTCCCGCATGATCTTCAAAAGCGAGATGGCTGTCCCCGCGTCTCCAAGGCTGAAAAAGCACATAGCTGCGCGCTCAAGTATCCTTGGGTCCAGATCCCCCATTCTCAGGCGAGGTGACAGGATCGAGAGCGCCCCTTTATAGTCACCCTTATTCCGCAACTGATCAGCTTTTGACAGCAAGCTTTCCACGGCGCCCGGTCCAGTAGTAGAAATACCCGAAATCTGCTTCATCTGCTCACTCACTCTAGGAGAACAGTTTCAGGTAAGCGCAAATTGGTAAACGCCCGATAAAGGGCCTGCAGCCGGGCTGCCTAGCAGTGCATCCTAGCTTACGGCGGTCAAGCCTGGGGTCAATTTGCAACTTGCCGCCGGAAATACGGGGAAACCCCCACAGTGACGGCGCGCTGGCTTCAGGCCAGCGCGCCTCTGTTGCCCCCCGCTCCCACACCGGCGGCAAAAGTCAACTCAGCAGCAGCACCACAATCATCAGCAGGTTCATCGAGGCAAACTGCATCAGCCGCGGGGCCTGCTTGCCGCGAACAGTAGCTGCACCCGCAGCCGCCAGCGACAGCGCCAGCCCGGCCAGCGACAGGCTGCCGCCGATGGCGCCGGCCAGGCCGGTGCCCGGCCCCCAAGGCGCCTCCGCCAGCATCATGCCTTTCAACCCGACACCAACCAGAATGCCGCTGACGGCCCCCGCCAGGCTCAACACTGCACTGCGCGGCGCGCGAGCGCCCATAATGCTGTCGATCATCTGACGCGTTGGAATTTCGCTTGGCCGCCAGTCGAGCCTCTCAATGCGCTCGTCGAAACTGTTGATATACAAGGCTTTCCCTCCAGAACCCGAGGGCAGATTCACGAAAAATTAAGGCAAATGCGTGACAGCTTGGCGGAGTTAACGGGGCATTAAGGGATCTTACCCGCAGGTTAAGGCCAAGCCCCATTCCTGCCGCCGCATCAGCTGCCCCAGATCTTTTTAACGTAGTTCTGGGTTTCCTTGTATGGCGGCACCCCGCCGTACTTCTGAACGGCTTCGGGACCGGCATTATAGGCCGCAAGCGCCAGCCGCCAGGAACCGAACTTGCGGAACTGCCGCGCCAGATAGCGCGCGCCGCCTTCCAGGTTCTGCTGCGGCACTGCCGGGTTCACCCCCAGCGACCGGGCGGTGGCAGGCATCAGCTGCGCCAGCCCCAGCGCCCCTTTGTGCGATTTGGCATTGGGGTTCCAGTTGCTCTCCTGCTGGACCAGGCGCAAGAACAGATCTTCCGGCACCCCGTGCTGGCGCGCGGCCTGCCGCGCCATCTGCAAATACTCTCCCCGGTACTTGCCCCTGTAAGGCAATGTACCCGATGCCTCAGGAATACTGTATGTCTTGGGCTGCAGCCGGGCAGAGTTCTTGTACTGGGTCGCAGCCCGGCCATCCAGCACCCTGGTATGGGCCGCAAACAGATCGCGCCGGCTCTTGGTGCCCAGCACATCGGCAGCGGCAGGCTGCCCTGCCCCGATCATCGCAATCACCAGCCCCGCAACGGTTCTGCGCATCTCTGCTGTCCCACCACTGTCCCAACTCGCGCAAATATAACTAATGCAGAACAAATTTAAAGCAACACGGACGTGAGTTCCCGTTCGGCGAGCGCAAAAACCTCCGAAACCATCCACAGATGCCTGCTTTTCACACTACTCCCGGAACGGTACTGTGCCTGAAACGCGGCGTGCCGGATTCGGTTTTCCCGCCGCAGGACAGAAAATCAGGACAGAAGGACGAAACTTCATGGCCGGCTCACTGAACAAAGTCATGCTCATCGGCAATCTGGGCCGCGACCCTGAGGTACGCAGCTTCCAAAACGGCGGCAAGGTCTGCAACCTGCGCATCGCCACCTCGGAAACCTGGAAGGACCGCAACACCGGCGAGCGCCGCGAGAAGACCGAGTGGCACTCGGTTGCGATCTTCAACGAAGGCCTGGTCCGCGTGGCCGAGCAGTATCTGCGCAAGGGCTCCAAGGTTTACGTCGAAGGCCAGCTGCAGACCCGCAAATGGCAGGACCAAAGCGGCCAGGACCGTTATTCGACCGAGGTCGTGCTGCAGGGCTTCGGCTCCACCCTGACGATGCTGGACGGCCGTGGCGAAGGCGGCGGCGGCGGCGGTTACGGCGGCGGCCAGAGCGGCGGCGGCTATGGCGGCGGCAACCAGGGCGGCGGCTACGGCGGTGGCGGCGGCTATGACAGCGGCTCGCAAGGCGGCGGCGGCGGCTTTGGCGGCGGATCCTCGCATAACATCGACGACGACGAAATCCCGTTCTGAACCGCTCGCTGGCGGCATCCTCAGCCGCTGGTTTCAAACACCTACTCCTGCAGCCCCCGGCGCCCTTGGCTCCGGGGGTTTCATTTTTGGAACATTCCCATCTGCTGATAGCCCAGCCAGGTGCTGTTCCCTGGCTTGCGGAAAACTTTACGCATTTTCAAGAGTTCAAAGTACGCCCGCCCCACCGCTCATAAGCTTAATCTTTTCGTTTACTTTCAACACCCTAGGCAAAAACCGACATACTGCGGGCCCCATCTGGCCAAACTGTATGCCGCCTGCAGAAACACTCAGAGGCACCGGCGCTCTGCCGGGTAGGCGAAAATTAAGACACATTACATATGCTGAATTCAACTCACGGAAATTTTGTGCAGCAAGGAATAGAAAATGGGTATGCGATTTCTGCAGCATCTGCCGGTCAAGGCCAAGTTTGCCATGCTTCTGGCTGCGCCGCTGCTTCTCAGCATCTGGTTCATGGGGAACAAGCTGCTGGAGCTCTATGAAAAGGCCCAGGTCAATACCGCGCTGGCAGGTGAACTGCTGGACAGCATGAGCGGGCTTGTCCACAGCCTCCAGGTCGAACGCGGGATGAGCGCGGCCTTCCTGGGCGGCGATGCCGGGACGGTGCCCGATGCGCTGGTCAAGATCCGCCAGTCCAATGACACGGCGATGGCTGCCTACCTGGCCAAGCTGGAACAGGTTGACCGCCGCGGCCTCAGCGACACCGCTCTGGATTCCTTCCGCACGGCCCAATCGGAACTAGCCCGGAAAAAGGCGATCCGCCAGCAGATTTCCAGCCGCAGCATCCCGGTGCGCAATGCAGTTGAATACTACACCAAGCTGAATACGGCTCTTATCCAATCCGGCCTGTCGGTGGCACAGAAGATCGACAACCCGCTGATCAGCCAGGAGGCGGTGGCCCTCTCACTGTTCCTGCGCGCCAAGGACGCCGCAGGCCTGGAACGCGCCGCGGGCGCCGTTGGTTTCACGAACGGCTGGCAGCCGGCGGACTTTCAGGTCTTCGTGGCAACGCACGAACGTTTCCAAGAGCGCCTGGACAGGTTCCTTGACTTTGCCACCCTCGAAGACCGCAACGCCGTGGCGGCCCTGGCAAAGACACAGGAAATGAAGAAATTCAACGATCTGCGCCATGGTATCCTGACGGGCGGCGATCTGTCCGGTGTCGATGCTGCAGCCTGGTTTGCGACGGCTACAGACATGCTCAAGGTGCTGCGCGGCAAGGAGCAAATCCTGATCGAGCACCTGGAGCGCGACATGGCTGCCCATGACGCCCGGAACAAGCTGCTGCTGACCGAAATGGCCATCTTTGCTGCCGTGCTTCTGGCTGGTGTGCTGGCGCTCAGCCTGGCGATTTCCCGCGACATGACCAAGGGGCTTTCGGTGCTGAATGTGGCTCTGAAGAAACTGGGCAGCGGCGAAACCGAAGTGGAGGTGCCCGGCGCCAACCGCCGCGACGAAATCGGCGCTGTTGCGCGCAATGTTGTCGACCTGCGCACGGTGACCCAGCGAAAGCAGGAAGAGCGTGTTCATGAGGAGAAAGAGCGCCGCGAGGAAATCATGACCGTTGCACGCCGCATCGGCGAGGCGCTGATGGATCTGCAGCACAAGCGCCTGGACAAACCGATTGAGGAGTTTTTCCCGCAGGAGTTCAAGTCGATCCGCATGGACTTCAACGACTCGCTCCACGCCCTGAGCAGCGCCATCTCCTCGATTGGCGAACTGGCCAGCAGCGTGGATGAAAGCACCAAATCCATTGCCGAGGCGTCGATGGATCTGGCCCACCGCACTGAGGCGGAATTGGCGACGCTGGAGAAGACTACCCATTCGGTGAACGAGCTGACGACCAATGTGCAGCAGTCGGCCGCAAATGCCGGCCGTGCCGAACAGCTGGCGGAAAGCGCCCAGTACGGTGTGCAATCCTGCGACGAGGTGATGAACAATACCACCCAGGCGATGGGCAAGCTGCAGGAATCCTCGCAGGAAATCTCGCAGATCACCAAGGTGATCCAGGACATTGCCTTCCAGACCAACCTGCTGGCGCTGAATGCCGGCGTCGAGGCCGCCCGCGCCGGCGAGGCGGGCCGCGGCTTTGCGGTGGTTGCCAGCGAAGTGCGGATGCTGGCACAGCGCTGCGCGGATGCGGTTCAGCAGATCGACGAGCTGACCGCGCGCAGTTCTGAGCAGGTCAAAAACGGCGCCACCCTGGTGGATGAGGCCGGCCGCGCCATGGCCCAGGTCAGCGAGCAGGTGACTGAAATCTCCGGCCTGGTGGTTGAAATTGCCGGCAGCATGAAGGCGCAATCTTCTCAAATGAATGACGTCAACAATGCCGTTGGCGAGCTGGAAGTGATGGCGCAGCAGAACGCCGCGATGGCCGAACAGACCACTGCCGCAACCACTTCGCTGTCGGATCAGGCGCAGGAGCTGCGCGAGCTGGTCGGGCTGTTTGCCGTCGGACAAGTTACTGGCACGCCGGCTGCGCTGGGGCTTCCGGACAAACCGGCGGAGGCGCCGCTGTCCATCGACTTTGACACAGAGGACGACGGCTTCGGCAGCGCCGCCGCCTGACCCGGCGCACCAGCGCCTGCAAAAAACAAAGGGCAGCCACCCCGGCTGCCCTTAAGGTCAGGACCCGTTCATCCTGCACCTCTGGTTTGACTGGTTTTGCCCCTGGCCCTGGCTGTTTTGGCCCGCAAGGCAGATCCGTCAGGCGCCCGCGCTGCGCAGCACCTCCAGCACCGCGTCCGGCGGCACATCCCCGGTCACAAAAGCCTCACCGATACCGCGTGCCAGGATGAACCGCAGCTGGCCCGCAACCACTTTCTTGTCCTGTCCCATCAAATCCAGCAGCGCCTCGGCGCCCGGAAGCTCGCCCGGAATGTCGGCCAAATCGGTCTTCATGCCCATCGCTTTCAGATGCGCCCGCACCCGGCTCGGGTCCTCCTGCGAGCACAGGCCCAGCTTCGACGACAGCTCAAACGCCAGCGCGCAGCCAATCGCCACGCCCTCGCCATGCAGCAGCCGGCCGGAATAGCCGGTGGCCGCCTCCAGCGCGTGGCAGAAGGTGTGCCCCAGATTGAGCAGCGCACGGTCGCCCTGCTCTGTCTCGTCGCGCACCACGATGTCCGCCTTCATCTGCACCGATCGCGCCACCGCTTCGACTCTCGCTGCGACATCGCCTGCGGCCAGTGCAGGGCCGTTCTGTTCAAGCCAGGCAAAGAACTCTGCATCGCCCAGCAGGCCGTATTTCACAACTTCACCGTAGCCGGACAGGAAGTCGCGCGCAGTTAGGGTCTCCAGCACCGAGGTATCGGCCAGCACCAGCGAAGGCTGGTGGAAGGCGCCGACCAGGTTCTTGCCCTGCGGCGCGTTGATGCCGGTCTTGCCGCCCACGGAACTGTCGACCTGCGCCAGCAGCGACGTCGGGATCTGCACAAACCGCACGCCCCGGCGCAGCACCGCCGCGGCAAACCCCGCCAGGTCGCCGATCACACCGCCGCCAAAGGCGACAACCACATCGCCGCGTTCCACTTTCTGCTCCAGCAGCCACTCCACTGAGCGGGTGAATTGCGGCCAGCCCTTGGTCGCCTCTCCCGGCGGCAGCGCCAGCGCCTCCATGCCGATCCCCGCCGCCGCCAGCCCGGCGCGCAAGGTTTCCAGGTGCCGTGCCGCCACGGTTTCATCCGTCAGCACCGCCACCTGCGGCCGTTTCAGCAGCGGCTTGATCCGTTCCCCCGCCTGCGCCAGCAGCCCGGGGCCGATCACCACATCATAGGCGCGCTCGCCCAAGGGCACGTGAACCCTGCGTTCCATCATTCCCACTCCAAAACATCGGGGCGTGCCTTCAAGGCGTCCAGCACGCGGTCAACCATGGTTTCAATCGCAGCCTGCCCGTCAGACACGACGGTCAGGTCCGCCTTGGCATAAAGCGGCACCCTGTCGCGGTACAGGGCACTGAGCGTCGCATGAGGATCCGCCGTGCGCAGCAGCGGCCGCGTGTCGCGGTGGCGCACCCGGTTCCACAGCACCTCCAGATCCGCCTGCAGCCAGACAGACACCCCCTTGGCGGTGATCACCTCGCGGTTTTCCCCGGCCAGAAAGGCACCGCCACCGGTCGACAGCACGCCGCGCTCCTCCTCCAGCAGGCGCGCAATCACCTGGCGCTCCTTCTGGCGGAAGAAAGGCTCGCCGTCGCGGGCGAAAATCTCAGGAATTGTCATATTGGCAGCGGCCTCGATCTCGTGGTCGCTGTCCAGAAACGGCACACCCAGCCGCGCCGCCAAGGCACGGCCCACGGCGGTTTTGCCCGCCCCCATCATACCCACCATCACGATGGTCTTCTTCAGTTTCCCCGGCACCGGGGCTGCAGCCTCCTGGCCGCTGCTTTGCTCTTTTTCGCTCATTCTTCAGTGAATGACGTGATCTTGCGGAAAAGGGAATATATAACTTGGGCAAAAGAGCAGGAAACAGGCAGTGGATGAACCATGGGAAGATTGATTAAGTATTTGGTCTATTTGACGGTTCTGGCTGGTATCGGGCTGGTGGGCTATGCCTATGTCGGGCCCTGGTTCGGCGCCGATTTCCGCGCCCCCAGCGCCGAGGTGCGCAAGCCGGTGGTGCTGAATGCGGATTAAGGCCGCTGCCGCTGCCGCCGGTCTGACCCTGGCCGGCAGCGCCTTAGCCAATGAACCGCTGGCCGCCATCGAGTGGCTAAACCAGCCCCCCGCCCGCAGCGGGCTGCCGGGCACCGTGTTGCTGGAACCGCCGGTGGCCGGTACCGCCGCGCAGCCCCAAGTCTCCGTCACCCCGCTAGAGGCGCTGCTGCCGCCGGTCGGGCTGGTGCCTGCCTCTGCGACCGGTCTTCCTGCCGACCTGTGGCGCGGCAGCAGTGCCGCGGATATCGCCCATCTCATCGAAACCGTTCCAGTGCGCGGCAGCCCCGCCATGCAGGCGCTGCTGTTTACGCTTCTGCTTTCTGAAAGCCGCCCGCCCTCGGCCTCTAAGGACCAGATCCTGCTCGCACGGCTTGACCGGCTGTTTGCGCTGGGGGCGACCGATGCCGCCCAGGCGCTGGCTGAACAGGCCGGACCAACCGCCAGCCAGGCGCGTTTTGCCCGCTGGTTCGACGCAACCCTGCTGACCGGCAGCGAGGATGCCTCCTGCGCATCGCTGACTGCCTCACCGCATCTGTCGGACAGCTACGCGGCCCGGATCTTTTGCGCGGCGCGGCGCAGCGATTGGCCAACGGCCGCGCTGATGCTGGAAACCGCCCACGCGCTGGAACTGCTGCCGCAGGCGGAAATGGATCTGCTGGACCGTTTCCTGAACCCGGACCTGTTTGAGCTGGCGCCGCCGCTGCGCCGCCCGTCTGCGCCAGACCCGCTGACGTTCCGCCTGTTTGAAACTATTGGCGAGCCGATGCCAACCGCCGCACTGCCGCCTGCCTTTGCGGCGGCAGACCTGCGCGACATTTCCGGCTGGAAGGCACAGCTGGAGGCGGCGGAACGGCTGGCCCGCGGCGGCGCGCTCAATCCGAACCAGTATCTTGGCCTGTTCAGCGCCCGTAAACCAGCGGCTTCCGGCGGCATCTGGGACCGGGTCGCAGCCGTGCAGCAGCTGGAGAGCGATCTGAATTCCGGCAGTGCCGAAGCTATCGCTAAATCCCTGCCCCGCGCCTGGGATGCCATGCAGCAGGCCGGAACCGAAACCGTCTTTGCCGACCTCTTTGCCGAGCTGCTGGCCCGGGCGGAGCTGAGCGGTGAAACCGCAGACCTGGCCTGGCGCATCCGGCTGTTGTCACCGGCCTATGAGCTGGCTGCGCATGACAACCAGCCCGCAGGCGAAGACGCCGCCTTCCTGGCTGCCCTGGCCCAGGGCCGGCCCGGCAGTGCAGCGGCACCCGCGCCGGCGGCCGGGGCCATCGCCTTGGGTTTTGCTCCGGGCACCCCGCTGCCGCCGGAGATCCGCCGCCTGCTGGACAATGGCCAGCTTGGCGAAGCAATCCTGCGCAGCATAGTGCTGTTTGCCCGGGGCGCCGATGGCAACCTGGGCGATCTGACCTCTGCGCTGGCGGCCTTCCGCGCCGTCGGGCTGGAGGACACCGCCCGCCGCGCCGCCTTGCAGCTGATGCTGCTGGAGCCGCAGTAATATGCCACCGCCCCGCGACAATCTTCAGTGGATTTCCACCTTTCTGGATGCCCAGGCGGCTGAGACCGGCGCCTCGCAGAACACCCTGCTGGCCTATGGCCGCGACCTCAAGGACCTGACCGCCTGGCTGGAGCACCGCGCGCTGGATTTCCTCAGCGCCCGGCAGGACGATATCGAGGCCTATCTGATCAACTGCGACGCCCAGGGCCTGGCACGTGCCACCCGCGCGCGGCGCCTGTCAGCGGTCAAGCAGATCTACCGTTTTGCCTTTGAGGAAGGCTGGCGCGAGGACAACCCCGCAATCCAGATCCGCGGCCCGGGCCGCGAAAAACGCCTGCCCAAGACCCTGGAGGTGATCGAGGTCGACCGCCTGCTGGAGGCCGCCCGCCAAACCGGGCGCACCACCGCCGACCGGCTGCGCAATACCTGCCTGATGGAACTGCTCTACGCCACCGGGATGCGGGTCACCGAACTGGTGTCGCTGCCCGTCTCTGCCGCCCGCGGCGATCCCCGGATGCTGCTGATCATGGGCAAAGGCGGCAAGGAACGCATGGTGCCGCTGTCGCCGCCCGCCCGCGACGCGCTGGCCGTCTGGCTGCAGGCCCGTGACGAGGCCGAGGCAGCCCGCGAAACCAAGGGCCATCCGCTCTCACGCTTTCTGTTCCCGTCGCGCGGCAAGTCCGGCCACCTGACCCGGCACCGGTTCTACCTTTTGATCAAGGAACTGGCGGTCACCGGCGGTGTCTCTCCGGACAAGGTGACACCGCATACCCTGCGCCATGCCTTTGCCACGCATCTGCTGGCCAATGGCGCCGATCTGCGGGCGATTCAGGCGCTGCTGGGCCATGCGGATATCGCCACCACAGAGATCTACACCCACGTTCTGGACGCCCGCCTGCAGGAACTGGTGCTGGAGCATCACCCCCTGGCCAAGGATCGCTGAGCAACGCTTGAAGCAAACGCGCCAAGACCCCATAAATACAGCGAACATTCAACAGACCGGATCTCTGGACCCTCATGGACACTGCCTCCACCGTACTCGACAGCGCCTTCTGGACCACTGCCGGGGCCATCGTTCTGCTTCTGGTCCTTTCGGGCTTCTTCTCCGGCTCTGAAACCGCACTGACCGCAGCATCGCGCGGCAAGCTCAGGACCCAGGCCGACAAGGGCTCGCGCGGGGCTCAAAAGGCGCTGACCGTTACTGAGGACAACGAAAAACTGATCGGTTCGGTCCTGCTGGGCAACAACCTGGTCAACATCCTGGCGACCTCGCTGGCCACTGCGCTGTTCACCCGCGCCTTTGGCGAGGGCGGCGTGGCGCTGGCCACCCTGGTGATGACCCTTCTGGTGCTGATCTTTGCCGAAGTTCTGCCCAAGACCTACGCCATTTCCAACGCGGAGAAAGCAGCCTCAGCCGTTGCGCCAGTAATTGCGGCCTTGGTCACCCTGCTGGCCCCGGTTGTGGGCACCGTGCGGCTGCTGGTGCGCGGCGTGCTGCGCGTCTTCGGCGTCCGCATCGACCCCGACAGCCACATCATGGCGGTGCGCGAGGAAATTGCCGGCGCCCTGCAGTTGGGCCACTCCGAAGGCGTGGTCGAAAAGGAAGACCGTGACCGTATCCTCGGCGCGCTTGATCTGTCCGACCGCTTTGTCGAGGAGATCATGCTGCACCGCTCCCACATTGAGATGATCGACGCCGAGGCTGAGCCGGAAACCATTCTGGAGCAATGCCTGCAAAGCCCGCACACCCGCCTGCCCGTCTTCCGCGGCGAGCAGGAGAACATCATCGGCGTTGTCCATGCCAAGGATCTGTTCCGGGCCATGTATGAACAGGCAGGCGGCGCCGGCGGCGATACCGGGCGGCTGGAATCCTTTGATATCTCCTCCGTCGCCAAGGCCCCCTACTTCGTGCCTGAAACTACCACCCTCGACGAGCAAATGCGCCAGTTTCTGCGGATGCGTTCGCATTTTGCACTTGTGGTCGACGAATACGGTGCCCTGCAGGGCCTGATCACGCTGGAGGACATCCTGGAAGAGATCGTCGGCGAGATCACCGATGAATTCGACCCGGCAGAGGAAAACGCCGCCAGGAAAACCGCGGACGGCGCCTATCTGGTCGAAGGTGCCACCACCATCCGCGACCTGAACCGCGCGACCGAATGGAACCTGCCGGATGAAGAGGCCAACACCGTCGCGGGCCTGGTCATCCACGAGGCCCAGATGATCCCGGTCAAGGGCCAGGTGTTCTCCTTCCACGGCTTCCGGTTCGAGGTCACCGCCCGCGAGGGCAACCGCGTGACCGAACTGAAAATCCGGCCGCTCTCATGACCCGTGCGGCGGTGCTGGCCTGGGGCTGGTTTGACAGCATCGTGCTGGAGCTGTTCCGTCAGCTCCGCTGGTCCTTCCTGCCGCCGCTCTTGATCTATTTCGCTTATGGCGCGCAGGGGATCACCACCGTTGCCGCCTCCTTTTTCGTCAAGGAATACCTCGACTTATCCGCCGCTTTTCTTGCAGGCCTCGCGTTCTGGGTCGGCCTGCCCTGGGCGCTGAAGATGCCGCTGGGCCATCTGGTCGACCTTATCTGGCGCTGGAAATACCTGCTGATTCTGCTAGGGGCCGGGCTGATGGCGGCCAGCTATGCCATCCTCGCCGCCATCGTGCTGGAACCCGGGATGATGGCGGCCGTGATGCCGCTCGGCTCCTGGTATGTCACCTCTGCCCTGCTGGCCCCTTGCGGATTTGTGCTGCAGGATGTGGTGGCGGATGCGATGTCGGTGGAGGCCGTGCCCCATACCGACCACCAGGGCCGCGCCCTGCACGAGGATGAAACCAAGTCCCTGCACACCACCATGCAGACCTTCGGGCGGATCGCGCTGATCGGCGGCTCCAGCGCCGCCGCCGCGCTGAACGTCGCGCTGTTCGACGGCGCGGATGCCCTGCCGCAAGCGGACAAGGGCGCACTTTACGGCTTTGTCTTCACCCTCGCCCTGCTGATCCCGGTGATTTCACTGTCCGGCGTCGCCCTGGCAATCTGGCAGAAATGGCGCAAAGCCGCCCGGCTGCGCCGCGCCGGTGTGTCCGAAGCCGACATCCGCACCCGCATCGAACTCCCGCGGGAGCCAGTCACCCCGAACCACTGGTATTTCATCGGCGGCGGCGCCTTTGTGGCGCTGTCCCTCGCCGTGGGCCTGGGCGACGTGCCCTATTCGCAGGAAATCGTCTTTGCAGGCTCCATGGCCATCGTCCTGTTTCTGATGCGCCAGCTGGTCTCGGTCCTGCCGGTGGACCACGCCCGCGCCCTCATTGGCACCGCCATCATCATCTTTGTCTACCGCGCCACACCCTTGCGCGGCCCCGGCGCCACCTGGTTTGAGATCGACGTGCTGGGCTTTGACCAGCAGTTCCTGTCCGTTCTGTCCCTCATCACCTCGCTGCTGACGCTGGCGGGTATGCTGATCTTCCGCCCGCTGATGGCCAGCCGCCCGATTGCCTGGATCGTCGCCTTCCTGGCAATAACCGAGGCCGTCCTCAGTCTGCCCAACATCGCGCTCTACTACGGCGCCCACCACTGGACCGCAGCGATGACCGGCGGCGTAGTGGATGCCCGCTTCATCGCCATCGTCGACACCGCAGTGGAATCGCCGCTGGGCCAGATCGCGATGATCCCGATGCTCGCCTGGATCGCCCGCAACGCGCCATCCGGCCTCAAGGCCACCTTCTTTGCGGTCATGGCCTCCTTCACCAACCTGGCGCTCTCGGCCTCCAGCCTCGGCACCAAATACCTGAACGAGATCTTCGTTGTGACCCGCGAAGTCACAAATTCGGCAGGCGCGGTCACTACAGCCGCCGACTATTCCCAGCTTGGCATGCTGCTGATCACGGTTGGCGTCATTCTCCTGGCCGCCCCCCTGACGGCAATTTTCCTCATCCAGAACAGCCGCTTCCGCACCTCTGAATAGCCCCGCAGCCCTCCCGCAGCCCATAAGCGGCACGCCATGCCGTTTTTCTTCTGGACTACTGTTCACTTCTGTACAGAATGCGGGAAACACCTATTCAGGGAGGCCCACATGAAAACCACCACCCGCGTGGCAGTGATCGGCGGCGGCGTCGTCGGCTGCTCTGTCCTCTACCACCTGACCAAGCTCGGCTGGTCCGACGTCATGCTGATCGAACGCTCAGAGCTGACCAGCGGCTCCACCTGGCACGCAGCAGGCGGTTTCCACACCCTCAACGGCGACACCAACATGGCGGCGCTGCAGGGCTACACCATCAAGCTCTACAAAGAGCTGGAAGCGATCACCGGCATGTCCTGCGGGCTGCACCACGTCGGCGGCGTCACCCTGGCCGAAACCCAGGAACGCTTCGACATGCTGAAGGCGGAGCGCGCCAAGCACCGCTTCATGGGGCTGGAGACCGAAATCGTCTCCCCCGAAGAAATCAAGAAGATCGCCCCTGTCACCAACGTGGACGGCATTATCGGCGGGTTGTATGACCCGCTCGACGGCCACCTCGATCCCTCCGGCACCACCCACGCCTATGCCAAGGCCGCGCGCATGGGCGGCGCAACAATTGAAACCCACTGCAAGGTGATCGAGACCAACCAGCGCCCCGACGGCACCTGGGATGTGGTCACCAACAAGGGCACCATCCACGCCGAGCACGTCGTCAACGCAGGCGGCCTCTGGGCGCGCGAGGTCGGCGCCATGGCCGGCGTTTACTTCCCGCTGCACCCAATGGAACACCAGTATATCGTCACCGACGAGGTGCCGATGATCGCCGAGATCATCGACGGCGGCGGCGAGCATCCGCATGTGATGGACCCGGCCGGCGAAAGCTACCTGCGCCAGGAGGGCCGCGGCCTCTGCATCGGCTTCTACGAACAGCCCTGCAAGCCCTGGGCGGTGGACGGCACCCCCTGGGATTTCGGCCACGAGCTGCTGCCCGATGACTTCGATAAGATCGAGGATTCCATCGCCTTTGCCTACAAACGCTTCCCGGCGCTGGAGGCCGCAGGCGTCAAATCCGTGATCCACGGCCCCTTCACCTTTGCCCCTGACGGCAACCCGCTGGTTGGCCCGGTGCCCGGCATGCGCAACTACTGGTCCGCCTGCGCCGTCATGGCCGGCTTCTCCCAGGGCGGCGGCGTCGGGTTGATGCTGGCCCAGTGGATGGTCGAGGGCGAATGCGAGCGCGACACCTTCGCAATGGACTGCGCCCGCTTCGGCGACTGGATCACCCCGGGCTACACCCGCCCCAAAGTCATTGAAAACTATCAGAAACGCTTCTCCATCGCCTACCCGAACGAGGAGCTGCCCGCGGCCCGCCCGTTCCGCACCACCCCGATGTATGACATCTTTGACAGCATGGGCGCGGTCTGGGGCGCGCAATACGGCATGGAAGTCCCGAACTACTTCGCCGAAGGGAACGAGCCGCGCTACGAGACCCCGTCCTTCCGCCGCTCCAACGCGTTCGAGGCCACCGCACGCGAAGTAAAAGCCGTGCGCGAAAACGTCGGCATCAACGAGGTCCACAACTTCGGCAAATACCTGATCAAAGGCGCCGGCGCCCGCGCCTGGCTCGACCGCATCATGGCAGGCCGGGTGCCGCAGCCGGGCCGCCTGTCGCTCACTCCGATGCTGTCCCCCAAGGGCCGCCTCATTGGCGATTTCACCATCTCCTGCCTCTCGGAAGAGGAGTTCCAGCTCACTGCCTCCTACGGCTCGCAGGCCTACCACATGCGCTGGTTCCTGCAAAATCTGGACGATGGTGTTGCCCTCGAAAACATCTCCGACACCCGTAACGGTTTCCAAATCGCAGGCCCCAAGGCCCGCGAGGTGCTGCAGGCCTGCACCCGCACCGATATCTCGGACATGCGCTTCATGGATGTGCGCCGCCTCACCGTCGGCATGGCCGACTGCATCGTGCAGCGCGTCAGCTACACCGGCGATCTGGGGTATGAGATCTACTGCGATCTTCCCAGTCAGCGCGCCCTCTGGGACGCGCTGTGGACCGCAGGCCAGCCGCACGGCATGAAACCCTTTGGCATGCGGGCAATGATGTCCCTGCGTCTGGACAAGTTCTTCGGCTCCTGGCTGCGGGAATTCTCGCCCGACTACACAGCTGCGGAAACAGGCCTCGACCGCTTCATCTCCTTCAAGAAGGAGGCGGAATTCATCGGCCGCGCCGCCGCCGAGGCCGAACGCGAAACTGGCCCCGCCCGCCAGCTCTGCGCGTTTGAGGTCGCGGCAGACGACGCCGATGTGGTCGCCTATGAGCCGATCTGGCTCGACGGCGCGGTCGTGGGGTTCTGCACCTCCGGCGGCTATTCGCACCACGCGCAGAAATCCATCGCGCTGGGGTTTGTCCCCACGGACCGTGCCCAGGCTGGCCTGGAGGTGGAGATCGAAATCCTCGGCAAGATGTACAAGGCCCGGCTGATCAGCGACCCGCTGTTTGACGCCGATGGCGCCCGGATGCGCGGCTGAGCCAAAAAACACCGGATTCAGGTCAGCCTGCCTGACCTGAATCCCTCCCGTTGCCACAGCAGCGCACGCTGACGCCGCGGAACTTGCGCAACACATACGTCAGCGACCACACCCAAATGTTTCGCGCGCGAAACATTTGGTCAACCCTGCTGACCTATGCGGCTTTCACTGGATCCCCCTCTTCTTCTGGCTAAAAATATCCCCGCCGGAGGCACCCATCAGCCCGGCAAAAGCCGAGGTACGAACAGTCATGACCGCCATCGCCATTCTCCTCCTTGCCGCCGGCGCCTCATCCAGGATGCGGGGCCGCGACAAGCTGATGGAGGATGTAGACGGCCAGCCCCTGCTTACCCTGATGAGCCGCCGCGCGGCGCTGACCGGACTGCCGGTCTATGTGACCCTGCCCAGCCTGTCCCACCCCCGGGCCGCAGCAACCGGAACGGCCCTTGCGGTTGAGGTTCCGGACGCGCAGGATGGCATGTCTGCCTCGATCCGCCGCGGCACCGCGGCGCTGCCGGATCAAATACAGGCGGTGATGATCCTGCCTGCCGACATGCCGGGAATCACAACCCAGGACATGCTGTCGCTCGCCGCGCATTTCTCCGGGCCGGACAGCCCCGTTCTGCGCGCCACAGCAGAGGACGGCAGCCCCGGCCACCCGGTCCTGTTTCCCCGCCGCTGTTTTGGCGCCCTGAAATCGCTCAGCGGCGATCAAGGCGCCCGGAGTATCCTAAAATCCGAAACGGTCCGCACCGTGGCTTTGCCCGGCAGCCGCGCGCTGACCGATCTGGATACGCCTGAAGACTGGGCCGCCTGGCGCCGCAGCCGCTGACTCCTGCAAAAAACAGAGAAGGCAGGGCACAAGGCCCTGCCTTCCTGCGCTTCGCTCTTGTCTGCCGTTTCCCCCAAAACAGCAGCTGCATCTCTCAATGCACAAGCAGATGCGCCTCGTGTTTGCGCAAGGAGCGGCGCGCCGCGGAATAGGCCGCGCGGCCCTGCTCCGATTTCAACTCCGGGAACAGCTCGAACAATTCGTTGCGCTGCGCATTGTCCAGGCCGCGCAGGCTCTGGTCGCCAGGCTGGAAGCTCTCGGTCCAGGCACCATCGGACAGCACAACCTCATGCTGGTCGAACATGAAGTGGATATAGGTCACCTTGGAGGTCTCCACCCGGTCGACGCCGGCCAGCCCGGTCAGGTGCTTGGCCGCCACCAGAACCTCGCGGTCCTCGAAATAGAGCGCGGTCTTGTCGTTGGCGACCAGCACCCGGTGATTGGGGCTGACCATCATGTCACGCTCCGGCAGGCCATTGCCCAGGGCGCCCTGGCGGATCAGCACCGGCTGCAGATGTGCGGCAGACGCCAGCGCCTTGCCTTCCAAGGTGCGGGTGCCGATCCAGCGGATCTCCTGGATGCCGTTGTCGCGGGTGATCACACGGTCGCCCGCTTTCAGGTCTTCGACCTTGCGCTCGCCCATCGGGGTTGCGATCAGGGTGCCCGGTGTGAAGCAGGGAATGATCTGCTCGATCTCGCCGAACTGCATCGAGCCAGTCACATTGCCGTCGCCGTCGAGGAAGTTGACGGTGCCCGACAGGCTGTTGCCATCGGCGTCGACGGTCACATCGGCCAGCTCAAACGGGCCGGTGCCGGACAGGTCCAGCGTGTCAAAGTCGTCGCCGGTGGAGCCACCGTCCACAACATCGCCGTCATTGCCGCCCAGGAAGGTATCGCGGTCTGCACCGCCCGACAGGGTGTCGGCGCCCTGGCCGCCGGTGATCAGGTCATTGCCTGCTCCGCCGCTGACGATGTCGTCGTCGATGCCTGCGTCGATGGTGTCATCGCCGGAGCCGCCGGAGATATCGTCGTCATCGTCCTGGCCAAAGATCAGGTCATTTCCCGCGCCGCCGTCGATCGTGTCCATCCCGTTGGTGGGGTCCGGGTCAGCCGGGCGGCCGTCGCTGCCGTCATCGGTGATGTTCAGCCCATCGGGGAAGGCCGGGTTCAGACCGCCATAGATGGTGTCGGCACCGCCGCCGCCAAGAATGGAGTCAGAGCCCTCGCCGCCGGTGATCTCATCCGCGCCGGAGCCGCCGTCGATGGTGTCGTCGTCGATACCGCCGTCGATCACATCCATACCGGTGCCGCCGTCGATCAGGTCGGCATCATCCCCGGTGGAAATGGTGTCATTGCCGGAGCCGCCCAGAACGGTGTCGCGGTCGTCATAGGGATCGGCATCGGCCGGGATGAACGGGATATCGGGATCGGTGCCGGTATAGCCCGGAAAGCCGCGGTCGGGCAGCGGGATGCCGCTGTCCTTGGAGGTGTCGATCACATCATCGCCCTCGCCGCCCTCAACCGAGTCGGAGCCGTCGCCGCCGTCAATGGTGTCCTCACCGCCGCCGCCGAGAATGGTGTCGTCTCCCTCGCCGCCGGTCAGGCTGTCGTCGCCGGGCACAACCGGATCGGAGGGGTCGGAGGAATAGTCGAAATGCGCAGTGTCCAGCGAGGTGCCGGAGGTGCCCAGATCAACGATCACCTTGACGTCGTTGAAGTCCTTGTCGCCCAGGTTGCGCAGGTCTTCAAAACCCAGCTGCACAGAGCCGTCCGGGAACTGGTAGATCCCCTTGGTGTGGTCCAGCCCGTCCGGGTTCAAGCCGGCGTTGGCGCCGTAGCCGGAGGAATAGTAGGTGCCATGGGGGCTGATGATACCGACCCCGACAACCGCGCCTTCGGGCGCGTCATAGGTATAGGTCTGGCCCACATCCGAATTGGCATCCTGCGACAGCACAACCACATTGCTGATGGCGCCGGTTTCCGGGTCGATAATGTAGGCAAACACCTGGTTCTGGAAGGTCGCGCTGGTCGAGGAAATGGTAATCTTGACCGGTTCATTAGCGCCGGAGACGCCGTCGCCGAGGATCAGGTCATCGCCGCTGCCGCCGTCGACGGTGTCGTCGCCCGAACCGGCATAGATGCTGTCGTTGCCGCTGCCTGCGATGATGACATCATCGTCCGGGCCTGCAGCCGGGTCGATGGCATCGCCGTTGTCGACCATGTCGCCCTCGGGATCACCGGTGTAAGCCGCGTCGATCAGGTCGTCGCCCGCGGTGCCCTCTACAATTCCGTCCAGCCCCGGATTCGGATTATTGCCACTCATTGTCTTTACCCTCTCCTCACCGGTCTGGCCCCAAGCCCCAACTTTCGGGCCAGCCGGACAGCCGCACAGAAATGCGGAACCCCGCAGTCAATACACTTGCCCATGCGGGAAGAGGGCCAGACCGCGCAAGCGGACTGGAGTGCGCACCGAAACAGCGCGCAGCCGATTACCTAAAGCTATCGGATCAGCGGTGTGCGCTTCTCAGCAGCACATGGACTTAAGTTAAATTTTAGCAGTCCACCACAGTCCAGCAGCTCGCAGAACTCGCCCCCCCAAATGGGCTAAAACATGCATACTTTAGGTACCTCGGGCCACAAAGCCAAAAAGTTGCCTAAAATTCCCCGCATTGAGCACACCGGACCGCGGAACAGTCCCCAAAACAAAGGTTGAGAGGGGAGAATTGTTTCCACAATCACAGGCAATTCCGAAGGCAAAAGCACAAAATCCGCGCCGAACTCCGAAAACAAGGCGTTCCGCGCTGGAATTGTTTACAAAATTGAAACAGCCGGAAATTAAGGCGAAAGCGCCTTCTTTCCGCTTGCCGCCGGGTCAGCGTTTGGGGAAATGGACTGGATTTGCAGCCAATCACAGGCTTTTGCAGTCTTTGTTTCCTCTCCAGGCCAAAACAGGACTGCGCGCATTCGAATCGCTCAGCCTGTACGGAAGATCATCGCAGCCGCAGCGGAAAGTAAATAACACTGAAGAGTTTATTCAATCCGCCGGCATCAGTCCGCTGATACAGGCTTCTGGCAATCACGAGCACGCGGCTGCGAACAGACTGTCTGGCAAACGCGATGCAGCCGACATCCGGCAAAATACTTGTCATGCTGTGATTATGGCGGAGAGACAGGGATTCGAACCCTGGAGACGGTTTCCCGCCTACACACTTTCCAGGCGTGCGCCTTCGACCACTCGGCCACCTCTCCGTTGAGGGGGCTTTTGAAGGATTGCCGGGGGAATTGCAAGGGCCGAAATGGCAAAAAATGCACCTCGGCCCCTATTCTTTTTCAGGGCTCCAGATGCAGGTAGACGCGGCGGTTCTGCTTGCCCTTTTTTTCAACCTTTCCAAGGCGGATGCGGCCGATTTCGCCGGTGCGCCTTACGTGGGTGCCGCCGCAGGGCTGCAGGTCGGTCTGTTCATCCGCTGTGCCGATGCGCACCAGGCGCACCTGCCCTGCCCCGCGCGGCGGCGAGACGGACATGGTTTTCACCAGCTGCGGATTGGCATCCAGTTCGGCGTCAGTGATCCAGTCCTCTGTCACCTCCAGATCGCGGTCGATGAGCGCCTGCAACTGGTCCTGCAGCGCCTGTTTATCTTCCGGCGCCTCGGGCATATTGAAATCCAGCCGGCCCTTCTCAGCGCTGATGGAGCCGCCGCTGACCTCCAGCGGGATCACCACCGACAACAGATGCAACGCGGTATGGATGCGCATGTGGCCATAGCGGCGGTCCCAGTCCAGAACCTGGGTGACGGTGGTGCCTTCTTCGGGAAGTACCTCACCCTCATGCGGCACCAGCACGATAGCGCCGTCCTGGCCCTTGACGGTGGTGGCGATGGTGCATTGGCCATCGCCCCACAAGAGCTGGCCGCTGTCGCCGGGCTGGCCGCCGCCTGTGGCGTAGAACAGGCTGCGGTCAAGGATGATCCCGCCCTGGTCTGTATGGGCCAGCACCTGCGCCTCAGTCATGCGGGCATAGGCGTCTTTCAGGAACAGTTTATCACTTGTCGGCATCGCCATCTCCATCAGCATCATCGCCCGCGTCCTGCTGCAGATCTTCCAGGTCCGGTTTCAGCGGCGCAGCGGCTGCTGCAGCCTGCCCCGAGGCGGCCGGTTTGGACGCGGTCAGGGCCTCAGGGTTCCGGATCCAGATATCGCGCTGCATAAAGGGAATTTCGATCCCTTCTTCCTCAAACCGCTTGGCGATTTCATAGTTCATGTCGGATTTCACCGACAGCACCCAGTTCACATCGCGCAGGATGGCGCGGATTTCAAAATCCAGGCTGTCGGCGCCAAAGCCCTGGAACACCACCGAGGGCGCAGGGTTCAGCAGCACCATAGGATGCGCCTTGGCGATCTCGTTCAGGATCGCCTCCACCTTGCGCGGATCGGTGCCGTAGGCCACGCCCACCGGCACGATCACCCGGCCCACGGTATTGCCGCGGGTGTAGTTGGTGACGGTTCCGCTGATCAGGTCGGAGTTCGGCACGATGACGTCGGAGCGGTCGAAGGTTTCGATCCGGGTGGAGCGCACCGAGATGTCGCGCACATAACCCATCAGCCCGCCGACCTCGATCCAGTCGCCCTTGGAGATCGGGCGCTCGATCAGCAGGATGATGCCGGAGACGAAATTCGACACGATGGTCTGCAGGCCAAAACCGATACCGACCGACAGGGCGCCGGCGACGATGGCCAGCGAAGACAGATCGAGGCCGGCCATGGAGATAGCGACCACGGCGGACAGGAAGATACCGACATAGCCAAGCCCGGAAGTGATGGCGTTCTGGCCGCCCGGGTCGATATTGGTCTTAGGCAGCAGCGAATTGCGCAGGGACCCCTGCACCAGCCGCGTCAGCGCGTAGCCGGCTGCGAACACGATGGCGAAGGTCAAAAAGGCGGTTGGCGAAATCCGGGTATCGCCAACCTGGAACCCCTCCAGAAAGCGCGACCACAGTTCCGTAAGATCCGCCACCCGCGCGCCCCAGATCAGCGCCAGCAGCGGCAGCGCCAGAGCGGCCAGCAGAAAGCCGATCATCACCGCAAAAAGAAACTCCCGCGCCTCGGACCCCTTGCCCGACAGCCAGCCGTAAAGGTCGCCCAGGAAGCGCTGAAACACCAGCAGCGCCGCCAGCAGCGCCAGGGTGGAGACCGCCGGGTAGATCAGCGCCTCAGCCGCGTTTACATAGCCAAAGGCCGCCAGCACCGGAGAAACAAACCCCAGCAGGTAGGTACCGCGGCGCACCAGCGTCATGATGCGGTTGGCGCCGGCAGCAATGGCGCCGTCTTCTTCGGCTTCGGTTCCGCTTTTGACCTGGCGGCGCTTGGCGCCGATGCGGTGCAGCCGCAGCAGCACCAGGGCGGCGCCCATGATCAGCGGGAAGCTGGCGACGGCGTGGGCCTCTGGCGGGATGCTTTCGATGTTTTCCAGCTGAGACAGCGCGTCCTGCAGGACCAGGATCACCGCCAGGATATCGACCATCAGCCGGGTTTCGTTCAGGCGGCCTTCCTGCACCGGCACCAGATCATTTTCGATGCGGCTGGAAAACAGCTGGTTGCCCAGCCAATGGAACGACAGGATCAGCAGCGCCCAGCCTGGCACGAAATCCAGCAGGATGGAGCCGCGGATGCCCAGAATTCCCGAAAGATCCACCGCTGCCACCAGGCAGATGATGCCAATGAAGGGTAGAATCACCTCCAGCAGGGACACGACAAAGCCCCAGACACCGCGGCCGCTGCTGCCGAATTGGCGCAGGTAATCGCCTGCCGCATGGGCCCAGGGCCGGCCGCGGAACACCAGGAGCGCCGCAATCAGCAGCAGAAGCAGCAGCGCGGGCAAGCTGTTTTGCACCCGTTCCGCCGTGGTCGCGCTGCCCACGCGGGACGTGGTTTCATTTACCAGCGAGCTGCCGGAGCGGCTGAGAGTGCGCCAGGCCCCCGCCCAGTTTTCCGGATTGAACGGCGACGGTCCGCGCTCAAGCAGCTTGCGGGTGCGGCGCTCACGGATGATCTTGTCAATCTCGGTGATCAGGCCGTTGGCGCGGCTGTAGGCCTCCTCGGAGACGATGCGCGGCACCTTGAGGTCCTTCAACTGCTGCTCCAGCGAGCGGCGCAGCTGGGCAATGTCCTCAGGCTCGCTTTCGCCCTCGGCCGGTGCCGGGCCAAGCGCGTTCAGCTGGCCCTCCAGCGTCTGGATGCGGTCGCCGTTATCGGTGCGCGCCTCCAGGAAATTCTGCCGGTAGGTGGTGAGCTCTTTGCGCAGCGCTTCCAAGGCGGCGCTGGAGGCCCGTCTGGCGTCAATCACTTCCTCCGCCCGGTTGGCGGTCTTGAGCCAGTCCTGATAAATCGCCCTGGATTCAGCGTTCAGCTGCGCCAGAGCAGGCAAAGCGAGGCCGGCCATAAAGGCCAGCCCCAGAAAAACAGTCCGCAAAGCGGTTATAATGGGTGTCATACGTCCTCAAATACGCCGGGAATCGACGCGGGCGTGTGGGTCATCCACTCCGGCACCGGCAGGTTCTTCTCCCGCAGGAAATCCGGATTGAACAGCTTGGACTGGTAGCGGGTGCCATAGTCGCACAGAACGGTGACGATGGTGTTGCCCGGGCCCATATCCTTGGCCATACGCACAGCGCCGGCAATGTTGATCGCAGAGGAGCCGCCCAGCACCAGGCCCTCCTCATGCAGGAGATCAAAGACATAGGGGACCGCTTCGCCGTCCGGAACCTGATAGCTGTAGTCAGGCGTGAAGCCTTCCAGGTTCTTGGTGATCCGGCCCTGGCCGATGCCTTCGGTGATGGAGCTGCCCTCGGAGGCCAGCTCACCCGTGGTGTAATAGGAATAAAGTGCCGCCCCCAGCGGATCGGCGAGGCCGATCTTGACGCCCTTAGGCTGCAGCGCCTCGGCGACGCCTGCCAGGGTACCGCCGGAGCCGACCGCGCACACGAAACCGTCGACCTTGCCGCCGGTCTGTTCCCAGATCTCCGGGCCGGTGGTTTCGACGTGGGCCTGACGGTTCGCCACATTGTCGAACTGGTTGGCCCAGATGGCACCGTTGGGTTCGGTTTTGGCCAGCTGATCCGCCAGTCGCTGGGAATAGCGCACGTAGTTGTTAGGGTTGCGGTAGGGGGCCGCCGGGACCTGGACCAGCTGGGCGCCTGCCAGCCGCAGCATGTCCTTTTTCTCTTCCGATTGGGTCTCGGGGATCACGATCACCGTCTTGAAACCCATCGAAGCGCCGACCAGCGCCAGGCCGATGCCGGTGTTGCCGGCGGTGCCCTCGACAATGGTGCCGCCCGGCTTCAGCTCGCCGCGGGCGATGGCATCCTTGATGATGTAAAGCGCCGCACGGTCCTTGACCGACTGGCCCGGGTTCATGAATTCCGCCTTGCCCAGGATCTCGCAGCCGGTCTCTTCGCTGACACGGTTCAGGCGGATAAGAGGTGTGTGGCCGATGGCATCAGCCAGATCGCGTGCAATGCGCATGGTATCCCTTTCGATCGTTCCCCCAAGGTGTATCCAAGGGTTCAGATGATCACAAGGCGGGAAGCGTTCAATACCCCTTGTGCCGCAGCCGCCCGCGGTGCCGGGCCAGCCACAGCGCTGCGGCGACCAGCGGCATGTCCTGGTAAACCTGCCCGTCCACGCCCTTCATCAGCTCATCATAGCTCAGGATCCGGCTGCGGATATCCTCGCCTTCCCCCGCCAGTCCGCCACCGCCATTGATATCAGAAAGGTCCGATATCCCGATGAAAACGTGAACAAATTCAGTCAGCGCGCCGCTGGAAGGATAAACCTGCGCCACCGGTTCCAGCCGCAGAACGCTGACGCCGGCCTCTTCCTGCGCCTCGCGGACCGCGGTGTCCTCAGCCGTTTCGCCCGGATCGATCAGGCCCGCCACCGGTTCCCACATCCACGGGCGGGTGTCGCCGGCCATAAAGACCGGTGCGCGGAATTGCTCCACCAGGAGAACCTGGTCGCGGACCGGATCATAGGGCAATACCACAGCCGCATGGGCTGCCATCGCCGCGCCACGATTGACAACCGGGCTGAGGCTGCCGTCGTAGCGGCGGTATTGGAGGTCCATTTCCTCCATCGCGAAGAAGTTCAAGTAAGCGCGGGTATGGCTGTGGACGACCACATCCCTGGACAGGTCGCGCGTCTGATCTGCAGGCCGCGCCTGAGCTTCCAGCCAGGAGGCGGCCCGGCGGCGGATTGCAGGGAAGGACTGGGCCACTTGCGCCGCGCTCATCCGGCCGAAATACGCCATCACCTCCCCGGCCGCGCGCAGGGACAGCGCGCCCCATTGATCCACCCAGTCCGCCAGATCCCAGGGCGCCCCGGTTTGCCACAGGCCGGGCTCCGGGAAATAGACCTCAGCCGGGGCGGTGCCGCCATCGGCCAGCTCCACCCGGACGGGTTTCAGCGCATAGCCGAAACCGCCCTCATAAAAGTTCAGCGCATCGAGATCGGCCTGCGACAGGTCCTGCACCAGCAGCCCCTGCGCGGTGGCATCCTCGCGTGCTTCGATGGCGGGAAAGGGCTGCCCGACCACCTGATAGATCCCATGGCCCGGCAGGATCGCGTCCTGGGCGTTCAGTGCCTGGCCGCTGCGGTCCAGCACCAGTTCAAGCAAGGGGCGATGGCGCAGCGTGCCAAAGAAGAAAAGATCAGCCACGGAATGCAACCTGTTGTTAATGAATGTTTTCAGCGCCAGCGGCGGGAGGCGTTTTCGGTCGCCAGCCCGGCCAGGACACCACCGGCAACCAGCGGCACCAGCACCGATGGCACAGCGATAACAAAGAAATAATCCAGTGCAATGACGAAAATCTGCGACAGCGCCTCAAACGGGCCGCCGTAGCGGTGGCGCATGGCAAGGCGGAACATTTCCCAGGCGCCCTGGATGAACAGCGCCCACAGCACCATGACCACCATGCCGGTCAGCCCGTTGTTGATGGCGGGCACCAGGCCGCGACCGGCGCGCTTGCCCATGAAGATCCAGCCGCAGAGCAGGCCCAAGATCACGTTCACATGCACGAAATAGCCGAAATCGGTGCCTTCGGGCATCAGCGGCATGACCAGGAAAGAAACGAAGAACGCAACCAGTGCCAGGCAGATGGCGGCGGTCAGTCGGGCACCGTTGGGCATGTCAGATTAGATCCGTGCAGGCAGTTCAATCAGCGATGAGCAACTGTAATCTGCGTCACGTCGCAATTGCCAGTCTTAAAGGCAGCGGCGCAGGAAGTGAGGTAAAAGTTCCACATTTTGTGGAAACGTTCATCAAAGCCCATGCGGGCAATCTGGTCCCAGCGGGCGTTGAATGTGTCATGCCAGCGCCGCAGAGTCTGGTCGTAGCTGTCGCCGAATTCGATTGAGCGCACGACTCCCAGGCCTGCCCGCTCCACCTGATCGCGCAGGATCTTTGGGGATGGCAGCATGCCGCCCGGAAAGATATGTTTCTGAATGAAATCAATACCTTTACGGTAGATCTCCCAGCGGCGGTCGGCAACGGTGATGATCTGCAGCGTGGCCTTACCTCCGGGCTTCAGCCGGTCGCGGATGGTGCTGAAATAGGCGGGCCAGTATTTTTCGCCAACCGCCTCGAACATCTCAATGGAGGCGATGCCGTCAAACTGGCCGCGGCAGTCACGGTAATCCTGGAGGCGCAGCTCCACCCGGTCGGAAAGCCCTGCCTTTTCCATACGTTGGCGGGCATAGTTAAGCTGTTCTTCACTAATGGTCAGGCCGGTCACACGCAGTCCGCGCTGTTTGGCGGCATATTCGGCAAAGCCGCCCCAGCCGCAGCCGATTTCCAGAACGTGATCGCCGGGCTGCACGCCCATCTGATCCACCATGGAGGCATATTTGGCGGTCTGCGCCTTCTCCAGGCTGTCCTGGCCGCTGCGAAACAGAGCGCTGGAATAGGTCATCGTGTCGTCCAGCCACAGGCCGTAGAAATCATTGCCCAGATCATAGTGATAAGAGATGTTCTTTTTCGCCTGCTTGCGATGATTGCGGTGCAGCCAGAAGCGGAAACGCTCATAGGCGCGCGCCAGCCCCTGTCCTGGGAAGCCGTCATAGACGGTATTGGCCCCCATATGCACAAGATCCATAAAGGCCTGCAGGTCGGAGGTGCTCCACCAGCCTTCGAGGTAGGCATCGGAAAAGCCCAGATCGCCCTCGCGGATCAGCCGGGCGAAACACTCCGGGTTATGAATATGCAGATCGGCCGCCGGGCCGGGATTACGGCCTTTGGCCGTAAATATGCGCCCGTCCGGCAGATGGATATCCAGCTGCCCGACCTCCATGGCCCTGACCTTGGCAAATACTGCCGGAAAATAGCGCGGCAGGTCTTTCTGGCCCTCAACGGACGTGAGCTTCATTCGCTTCCCCCTGTATGCGGCAAGGACGTGCTACAGGGAAAAAGCTAGGCCGCAGGGGGCTTTCTGGCAAGAAAACTGTGCGTTAGCGGTTCTGGCGCATTTCGTGATAGGCCGTGAGCGCGCGTTCGCGGCCCGCCTTCAGATCAATCATGGCACAGGCCCGCGCATCACTTGGAGAGAGCGCCCAGGACAGCGGCGCCGCGTCAAAGAAGTCCAGCGCTGTCTGCGGCTGCTGTCCCTGCTCCTCGGCGATCCAGCGGCGGGTGTAGATGCCTGCGGGGTCGAATTTCTCCAGCTGGCCGCTGGGGTTGAAGATCCTGAAGAAGGGGGCGGCATCTGGGCCGGACCCCGCCACCCACTGCCAGCCCATGGCGTTTGAGGCCGGGTCCCAGTCCACCAGTGTGTCCGCAAACCAGTCCATCCCGGTTTTCCAGTGCGTCATCAGATGCTTGGTCAGGAAACTTGCCACGATCATCCGGGACCTGTTGTGCATCTTGCCCGTCACGTAAAGCTCGCGCATGGCGGCATCGATGAAGCCGTAGCCTGTCTGGCCGCGCTGCCAGGCCTGCACTTGCGGTGTGATATCCTGCGACCAGGGAAAAGCCTGCCACTCCCCGCGCCAGCTGTCCGCCAGGATATGCGGCGAGTTGTACATCAGGTGATAGGCAAACTCGCGCCAGACGATTTCCTTCAGGAAGTGTTCTGCGCCCTGGCTGCCGCGCTCCAGCGCGGCACGGCCCAGATGCCACATGCGGTGCGGGCTGATTTCGCCCCAGGCCAGGTTTTCCGACAGGCCGGAGGTCGCGTCCTCGCCCGGGAAGTCGCGGCGGGACTTGTAGGCATCAACCGCGTTCTCCAGGAATTCGTCCAGACGGTCCCGTGCCGCGGCCTCGCCCACGCGGCAATAGCGGGCCACCACATCCGCGCCCCGACGCATGGCGGCGGCCATGTGCCAATCCTTCAGTTCGGCGCTCGCTGGCCAGCTGTCCGGTGCCTGGAGAGTGGCGGGAGCCGGCAGCAGGCTGTCCACATCGCGGCCCCGCACCGCCTTCCAGAACGGGGTGTAGACCTTGAACATGCCGCCGGTCTTGGTCTCTGCCGTCCAGGGTTCGAACAGCAGGCGTCCGCCGTGGGATTTGGCCTCTATGCCCTGGTCTTTCAGAAGCTGCTTGACCTGAGTGTCGCGGGCGATGGCCTGCGGGTCGTAGAGGCGGGACCAATGCACAGCCCCTGCCCCGGTTTCACTGATAAGCTCCCGCAGCACCTCCATCGCCTTGCCGCGGCGCAGGATCAGGCGCGATCCGGCCTTTTCCAGTTCCCGCGCGAAATGCTCCAGCCCCAGGCCGAGGCGGAACTTGGGCGCGGCGCCCAGCGCCTCCTCCTGCCCGTCGAGGATATAGACCGGCAGCACAGGCGCACCACCGGCGGCAGCAGCCGTCAGCGCCGGGTTGTCGCACAGGCGAAGATCGCGCCGGATCCACCAGACCACCGGACGTCTGTTCATACTGTTTTCCTTATCCCGTCCGCGTTACAGAACCCGGTCCAAGGCCTCGATCAGCTTTGCCACCTCTGCCTTGGAGGTGTAGTGGGTAAAGCTCATACGCAGCACGCCCTGGTTTGGATCAACGCCCATCGCCTCCAGTGCCCGGACGGCGTAGAAATCACCGCCGCCGGCCATAATGCCGTATTCTGACAGGGCCGCAGCCACCGGGGCGGCGGCACGGTTCAGCGCCAAGGCAACAGTGGGCGCGCGGTTTTCCGCGGCAGAAGGCCCCAAAAGCCGCATGTCGTTGCGGTCCTTCACCGCGTCCAGGAGCGGCTGCAGCAGCTGGATTTCATGCGCGCGCATCAGGTCGTGGACAAAGGCACCGGTTTCTGCCGCGGTGCCGCTGTGCCCGTGGTGCGCGGCCAGCGCCTCGAAGTAATCCGCCATCCCGGCCGAGGCCGCTACCTGGGCATGGTCGGGGCCTGCCGGGGTAAAGCGTTTATAGAGCACATCCGCGTTGAAATAATGCGCCTGGTTTGGCAGCAACTCGCCCAGCGCTTTGCGGATCACCATGATGCCCTGATGAGGGCCATAGGTTTTGTAAGAGGAGAACAGGTAGATATCAGCGCCCAGCGCGTCCAGGTCGGGCAGCCCGTGCGGCGCATAGGAAACCCCGTCGACGCAGACAAAGGCACCCGCGGCATGGGCCAGGGCGGTGATCTCGGAGACCGGGTTGATCTCCCCCACCACGTTGGAGCAATGCGGGAAGCAGACCAGGCGCACGTTTTCATCCAGGAGGTTTTCCAGCTGGGCAGTGTCCAGATGGCCAGTCTGCGGGTCAATCTGCCATTCGCGGATCTCGATCCCCTCTTCCGCCAGGCGGCGCCAGGGGCCGCTGTTGGCCTCATGGTCCTGGTTGGTGACGACGATCGCCTCCCCCGGCTTCATGAACCGGCGGAAGGCCTGAGCCAGCACATAGGTGTTCTGGGTGGTCGAAGGGCCAAAGCTCAGCTCCTCTGCTGTGACGCCCATCAGCGCGGCCAGCCGGGACCGGGCCTCGTCCATTTCGGCGCCGGCCAGGCGGGAAGCCTCGTAAGGCGCATAAGGCTGCACCTTGCGCTGGGTGTAGAACCGGGTGAGACGGTCAATAACCTGGCGGCAGGTGTAGGATCCGCCCGCGTTTTCAAAGAACGCCTGCCCCTGCAGGCTGGGTTCTTTGAAGGCCGGAAACTGGGTCCGGACGAAATCAATATCCAATGCAGTCATTCTGTTGCCTCTCCTCAGCTACGGGTATCGCCGGTGTTTGGCAGCTTCCCGGGCCTCACCGCCTTCCCGCACAAGGATTGAGGGATCACCCGCGGCCCTGCAAGCCGGAATCACTCCAAGGAAGGCAGAAGCGCAAACGGGCCGGAGAAGCGCGTTTCACGGCACTGCGCTCATGCCGGAAACTGTCAGGAGGCTGTGCAAGACTGCAGGCAGGCAAACATGGAGGATTTGTTATGGCCTTTACCCCCAAGGATTTCCTGGTCTGGGGCGAGCTGCCCGTCAGCGACCTGGATGCAGCGGTGACGTTTTATTCCAAAGTGACCGGGGCCGCGCTCAGCATCGACAATAGCGGGCCAAACCCTGTTGCGATGTTCAAACCCGCCGATGAGGCCACTGGCATCGCGCTGCATCTCTACCCCGGACAGCCCGCGGGCGACGGGCGCGGCCCCACCCTGCATCTGACCGCCGAGGGTGAACTGGAAGACGTCATGAAGCGTGTCACGGATGCAGGCGGCAAAGTGATCTCTGAGACCATCGAAATTCCGCCCGGTCGGTTTTTTTACGCCACTGATCCGGACGGCAATTCGCTGGGTTTTTTCAAGTACAACAGCTGAAAAGGCAAAAGGCCCCGGTGAAAAACCGGGGCCTCTCGCGCAGGGGGCAGGTTTCAGCGTGCTTCGGTCTGGAGCCCGCGGAAAATCGCCCAGCACATCAGCAGCAGAACAACCGTGAACGGCAGGCCGGTAGAGATCACCATCGCCTGCAGCGCCCCAAGGCCGCCGCCCAGCAGCAGCACGATGGCCACTGCGCCCTCGAAGATGCACCAGAACACCCGTTGCGGCAGCGGCGCGTCCACCTTGCCGCCCGCGGTGATCGTGTCGATCACCAATGAGCCGGAGTCGGACGAGGTGACAAAGAAGACGATCACCAGCACAATCCCGATAAAGGAGGTGATCCCGGCCAGCGGCAGCTCTCCCAGCATCTTGAACAGCTTCAGCTCAAGTGCGGCATCCTGGGCGCCAGTGAACCCGTCCGAAACCACCTGCTGAATCGCAGTGCCTCCGAAAACGCTCATCCACAGGATGCAGACCAGGCTGGGGATCAGCAGTACACAGATCACGAACTCACGCACGGTGCGGCCGCGGCTGACACGTGCAATGAACATGCCCACAAAGGGCGACCAGCTGATCCACCAGGCCCAATAGAAGGCGGTCCAGCCCTGGCTGAAGTTCACATCCTCCCGCCCGAACGGGTTGGCAAGCGCCGGCAGGTATTCCGCATAGGCCATCAGGCTGGCAAAGAAGCCGGTCAGGATGTTCAGCGTCGGGCCAGCCAGCAGAACAAAGACCAGCAGCAGGAAGGCCAGCCCCATGTTGATCTCCGACAGAACCTTGACGCCGCCATCCAGGCCGCGCAGGACCGAGATCAGGGCAACGGCTGTGATGGCGGAAATCAGGATCACCTCAGTAGTGGCACCGGTCGGCACGCCGAACAGTTCATTCAGGCCTGCGTTGGCCTGGGTTGCCCCGAAGCCCAGAGAGGTCGCAAGGCCGAACAGCGTGGCAAACACCGCCAGGATGTCGATCACATGGCCGGTCCAGCCCCAGACGCGCTCGCCGAACAGCGGGTAAAAGGCAGAGCGGATGGTCAGCGGCAGCCCCTTGTTATAGGTGAACAAGGCAAGGGCCAGGGCGACGATGGCGTAGATCGCCCAGGGGTGCAGCCCCCAGTGAAAGATCGTTGCGGCCATGCCCAGGCGCACGGCTTCGGCTTGATCCCCGGCTGCACCGCCCAGCGGTGCCCAGTCAGTGCGGGCGCCGCCGCCTTCTGGAACCGCCGTGCCGCCGAATGCAGTGGAGTAATGGCTCATTGGCTCATTGACGCCATAGAACATCAGCCCGATGCCCATGCCGGCCGCAAAAAGCATCGCAAACCAGCCCAAGTAATTGTAGTCCGGCGTGGCTTCATTGCCGCCCAGGCGCACGCTGCCCCAGGGCGAGACAATCAGGAACAGGCAGAACAGCACAAAGAGATCTGCCGCGCCGAAGAAAAACCAGTCAAAGCTGCTGGTCACGGCCGGGCGCAGCCAGTTGAAAAACCCCGCCGCCTGCTCCGGCAGCGCCAGCGCGTAGAACACAAAGGCCACGATGACCAGGCCGGAGACATGGAACACCGGGTTGTGGATATCGACCCCGAACGGGCCGATCTGCGTCTCGATATTGTCCTGTCCGATCTCATAGTCAGTATCAATGATATCCGCTTCGCCCTCCGGGGCGGGGATACCCTGGTTTGTGGTTTCGTCAGCCATTAACGGCCTCCTTCCCTACTCGTATTTGCTTTGCAAGCCGGGGCTTGCGCGGTCAAAGAAAGCAGCAGGCCGGCCCCTTGCGGTGCAAGGGGCGGATTGGGGGGCATCCGGGGGTCTGCGCCCGGACGTCCTGACCTCTGCTTCAGTTTTTTCCGGCCTCCGGCACATGCAGCCAGACACCGGCGGGGGCGGAGCAAGCCCAAACCGCTCAGCGGCGGCGCTGCCCGCATCCCGGGGCCAAGCCGAAGCCTGGACCATAAAGAAAAACGCGCGGGAGTGCCGCGCGTCTTCCATTTGATAACTGACTATATAGGAACTCAGGCGTTGACGTCCACCACCACCCGGCCCTTGACCTGGCCCTTGAGGATGTCCGTCCCCAGTTGCGGCAGGTCGCTCAGCACCGCGGGCTGGATCATTGCCTCCAGTTTTTCCATGGGGAGATCGTTGGCAATGCGCTGCCAGGCGCGGACGCGGTTGGCGTAGGGCTGCATGACCGAGTCGATGCCCAGCAGGTTCACACCGCGCAGCAGGAACGGAATGACGGTGGCCGGCAGCCCTGCACCGCCCGCCAGACCCACAGCCGAGACCGAAGCGCCGTATTTCATCTGCCCCAGCACCCGCGCCAGCATGGTGCCGCCGACGGCGTCCACACAGCCGGACCAGGTTTCGCTTTCCAGCGGGCGCTTGGTGGTCTCGTTGATCTCCTCGCGGGGCACGATCTGCGTGGCGCCAAGCGACTTCAGATAGTCGGCCGTTTCCGGGCGGCCGGTCACCCCGGCGACCTCATAGCCGAGATTGGCCAGAATTGCGGTGGCCACCGAACCGACGCCGCCCGCAGCACCTGTGACCAGAACCGGACCGTGGCCCGGCTCCAGGCCGTGATCCTCCAGCGCCATCACCGCCAGCATCGCCGTAAAGCCTGCGGTGCCCACGGCCATCGCCTGGCGGGTGTCCAGCCCCTCAGGCAGCGGCACCAGCCAGTCGGCGCGCACATTGGCCTTTTGGCTGTAGCCGCCCCAATGGGCCTCGCCCACGCGCCAGCCGGTCAGCACCACCTTGTCGCCCGGCTTGTAGCGGTCATCGCTGGACGCCTCGACCGTGCCGGCAAAGTCGATGCCCGGCACATGCGGGTATTTGCGTACCAGCCCGCCGCCCGGCCCGATGCACAGACCGTCCTTGTAGTTCACAGTGGAATAGTCCACCGCCACGGTCACCTCGCCCTCGGGCAGCTGATCCACGCCGATCTGCTGGACCGCGGCAGAAGTCTTGCCGCTCTCTTCGTCCTTGTTCACGACCAATGCATTGAACATCTCAACTTTCCTTTCCCAGAGGTGTTTTCCTCTTGCCAAAAATATCCCGGGGGAGCCGCGGCCTGCCGCGGCGGGGGCAGCGCCCCCTGCCCGCCTGCGCTTAGCGCCAGAACCGCTCCTGCACGGTCACGGGCCGCATCCCTGCCGGGGTTTCTGCTTCCATCACGGTGCCCGGCGCCCAATGGGACCGGTCCACCATGCCAATTGCCGCGTTCACCCCGAATTCGGGGGAGAATATGGCCGAGCCAGCCTGCCCCACCTGTTTCCCAGCCGCGTAAAGCGGCCAGGCATCCAGACACGGCGGAATCTCGCCACCGATCACCAGCGGGCGGATCTGGCGGGCGGGGCCGTTTACGGCCTGCTCTGCCAGGGCAGCCTTGCCGATGTAATCCTCGGGCGAATTGCAGAATTTGCCCAGGCCGCATTCATATGGCGTGTTTTCGCGGGTCATGTCATTGCCGTAGCTCAAGAGCCCGCTTTCGATCCGCTCGATCGTATTGGGACAGCCTGCACGCACGTGCATGTCCTCGCCAGCCTCGAACAAGGCATGCCACAGCGGCATCCCCAATTCCGAGCCATCGACATAGACCTCAAACCCGCCCTGCTTGGACCAGCCGGAGCGCGCCACCACCAGCTCGACCCCTTGAAAGGCCAGCCGCTTGTAGCGGAAGAAGCGGATACCGCGCACCGCTTCGCCAAAGACGCGGGCCATCAGGTCCTCCGCCTTGGGGCCCTGCACCGCCAGCGGCGAAACGTCAGGCTCGGCGATCTCCACATCCAACCCCTTGGCAATGGCGATCCCCAGCGCAAATTGCAGCAGGTCGCCATCCGCCAGCGACAGCCAGTAGTGATCCGCCGCCAGTTTCACTGCCACCGGATCATTCAGCATACCGCCCTTATGGTCCACGGTCGGCACATAATAGCATTGATCGTCTGCCATCTTGTCCATGTCGCGCGGGCTGATCATTTTCATCAGCCGCAGCGCATCGGGGCCCTTGATGCTGACCTGGCGTTCGCAGGCCACGTCCCAGACCTGGACATGCTCCTTCAGATGGGCGCAATCGTATTCCAGGCTGTCAAACACAGTGGCCAGCAGCGTGTGGTTATAGACGGTATAGGCCTTGACGCCCGCGGCCTCCACGCCGGGGCTGAAGGGCGTCCTGCGCACGCGGCGCGAGGGGAAGATATGTGCCATTGCGGCAGTCTCCGGAAACAGTCGGTGGCAAGCCGGGATGATCCGGCCTGCAAGCATTGATTACTTCGGCCCGTGCCAGTCGATCTGGCAGATCTCGGCAGAGCGGCCATCGAAGTCCCAGACCCGGCCAAAGGCGCGCACCCGGCCCTTGGTGGCGGTGGCGACAGTAATGTCAGGGCCCATCCAGTATTCAGTGTTGGTGACAACGATATCCTTGCCGTTCTTGCCCTCAACCGGGACCACAGCGCCCTGGATCTTCTTGCCGACCATGAGGCGGCGTTCCTTGCCTTCGGTTTCAAAGCTGACCGGAGACCGTTCGGCGCCCAGAAATTCACCCACCAGCATCGAGAACAGCCCGGTGGTGCCCCGCGCCGCGCCCGAGAAGATCGCAACCAGTGCGTCATAGGCGTCATCCGAGGCGCGGTCGTCGATATAGGCCGCCGCCTTCCAGTTGCCGCGGCCCATGTTTCCCGGGATCTCCAGGAACAGGCCGACGTTCAGGCCGGACAAGTCGGTTTCGCCGTATTCGCCGCTGTCGATACGCACCCCGGCCCAAGCCTGGCAATGGCCCTCGGTCGGCGGGTGCTTGCCCAGCGACACCACACAGGGGCAGAACACGGTGCAATTGCAGTTGAGGATCAGTTCCCCTTTGATCGTCCAGGGCACGGTGCCCACTTCGCCGTCCAAGGCCATGTCTTAGTCTCCCTCTCAGATAATTCCTGCTGCCAGCGCCAGTGCCGCACTCACCAGCCCCGCACCCAGCGGTTTGGTGATGAAGCGGCCAAGGTCCGGCAGCTTTTCCAAAATCATGATCACGGTCGCCAGTCCCATGAAGGCGATGTTCATGGTGCCGCCCGCGAATGCCAGCAGCATCAGCGCCCAGCAGCAGCCCAGGCACACCAGTCCCAGCCGCAGCCCGTTGCGCAGCGGGCCCTCGTCCCAGTGCTGCATGAAGAACACCAGCGGGCGGCGGCACTTGCTGAGGCAGGCCTCCTTGACTGGCGAGAACTGGTAGCCGCCCGCGACCAGCAGCAGCCCTGCCGACAGGTAGCGCGAGTTGCTGTCGCCAAATGCGGTGAGCAGATCTGCCTGAAACAGCCCCAGCTGCAGCACGGCGGCCAGCGCCGAAAAGCCCAGCCACACGGCCAGATACCCCCCCACCAGCCGGGTGAAACTGGTGTCCGGCGCGGTGTGGGACAGGTCCTCGTAGGTGGCGAAGGCGGGCAGCGCGGTCGGCGCCATCATCGCCGCCGACATCAGCGCCCACATCATCAGCATCTTGCCAAAACCCGCCGCATCCGGTGTCAGTGTGCAGAAGTCGCGCCAGAAATCAGGGCCGTAGATGGCCCCCGCCTGGCGCAGGTCGGCCGGCACCGACATCGCATAGAGAAGAACCCACGCCCCCAGGATCAGCCCGAACAGGCCCAGCCAATGCCAGCCTCCCATGGTTCTGATCCGTTGTGCCAGAATGGCTTTCATGGCGCGCTCCGGGTAAGAGGGTCTGCGACTCACGTCTTGAGTTTTAAATGTCAGACTTTTAAATGTCAGACAAATGATTTCTCGCCGGGCCGTCTCCGGCGTAACGCAGCGTCAGGATCCCGGGCATGAAGATTGACCCCAACAGTTCCGCCGATCTTTCGGTTCAGATAGCCCAGGCGATCAAGGATGCCATCATTTCCGGCGAGCTGAACGTGGACGAGCGGCTGCCGTCGGAGGCGGAGCTTTCCGATCACTTTCAGGTCTCCCGCCCGACAGTCCGCGAAGCGCTGAAACGGCTGGCGGCACAGTCGCTGATCCGCACCCAGCGCGGCGCCTCGGGCGGGGCCTTTGTGAACCGTCTCAGCTTTGAGGACGCCTATTCACAGCAGATCACCACCTCCACGTTGCTCTTGAGCATGAACGCCGTCAGCTTTGATACTGCCTGCGAGGCACGATACGCGCTGGAGCGCGCCTGCGCGCCACTGTCGGCTGAACGCCGGACTGCGGATCAGCTGGCGACAATGCGGGCGGAGATTTTCCGCCAGGGCCAGCCGGGGTTGACGGATGTGGCCTTTTGCGCATCCGACGTGGCGTTTCACCGGGCTCTGGTGGACGGGGCTGGCAATCCAGTGCTGTCCTATCAGCTGGCCGGCGCGGTGGAGGCGATGCAGCCCTTGATGAACATGATCACCTTCACCGCCCGCGACCGGGCAGTGATCACCGGAATCCACAGCCGGATTGCCGACGCAATCGAAGCTGGCAACGGAGGCGCAGCCGCATCCGGGCTGCAGGACCTGGAAAGCGAAACCCGCAAGCTGGCCTCGGACGTTTTTGCGGCACGGGCCAAGTCATAACAGTTTGTTAACCATGAACCGTCAGCATCTGCGGCATGGTCAAACCCGGTTCCGCCCTTTCACCCGACATCTGGCTGCGCGATATTTTCGCCTGCAAGGCGGTGCAGACCGGCGGGGTCGTGCGGCGCAAGACCCGCGACATCGAGCGCTATGCCGGGATGGAGGCCTTTCTGGCCGAAGTCCGCGCCCGCGGTTTCCAGGCCATTCAAAACCGCGAGCAGGTTGTAGTTTTCTGTAACAGCGCCCCGATCCGGATACTAAGCTAGCACCGCCGTTTCCCGGCGCGGGAAACGGCCATAAATCCTGCGAGGATTTATGGCGCACCGGTTGCCGCAGGCGCCAGTTTTCCGCGCCGGAAAACTGGCCGGAATCCTCGCAGGATTCCGGTTCCCCCTTTGCAATCAGCCAGAAGCCGATTATATGACCCCTGTTCCCTTGCGGAACTATGGACATAAACGCGCTCGTAATAAGCGGATCGGACCCGGGGGCGGTACCCGGCGGCTCCACCAAAATCCTTCGTTTGGGGATCATGGGGCCGAAACAGGATCGACGGACGTCTAAAGGGGTTTTGCTTTGTCTCGGCGGGGTGCCACCGTACCGGCCCAAACAGTACAATTGCAAACGACAATCGTGCTCCGGTTGCTCTGGCTGCGTAAGCAGTTCGAGGAATCGAAATCTAAGCCCTTGCGCCTAGCCGCGTAAGGCGGGGTTCGCAGGTACCTGGCAACAGAAACCTGCACTTCCCGCCTTTTCAGGTACCGCAGCCCCCCGCCGCCAGGCTTGCGGCTAAAACTTTAGTTTTGGTGGTTCCAAATCCGGCTGCGCCATTTATACAGCTATGGCTCGAAACAAAACGCTTTGCACAAAGACCGCCATTGCCAGTGACTGCTTCACATTCGAAAACTGAAATACTGCAATCCTGGTACAGCCAGGCCTGGAGCAAGGGCGACCTAAGTGTAATTGACGATTACTTTTTGTCTGGTTCCACGGCGACCGGGGCGATGCCGTCGCTGCAGCTGTCCCGGGAGGATTTCGAGGATTTCGTGACCGCCCTGCGCAGCCGGCTGGACCGAATCAGCATCCACATCACCCACAGCGTGGAGCAGAACAGCTGGCTGGCGGCAAGAACCGCATTTTCTGCCCATTGCGCCGCGACCGGGCAACCCGTCAGCACCACGGGCCATGTGATGATCCGCTTTGAAGACGGCAAGATGGCAGAAACCTTCAGCCAGTTCGACTATGTTTCCCTGTTCGAGCAGCTTGGCCAGCTGCCCCCGGACACATTTGCCGCCTGCCTGACCGGGCAAGGCTTGATGTGGCGCTGACAATGACCAAGACTCTCACCTCCCCGCAATCCGTCCAAACCGCCCAGGTGTCGCCGCGCCGCCGGCAGCCCGAAGAAAGCCATCAGAAGCTGCCCAGGATGCGTCAGCCTGCCATGGCCGCGCCCTATGACCCGGCGGCCGCACCGGACATGCCGCTGACCCGCCTGCTGCACTATTGGTTCGAAGAAGTTTGGTGCAAAGGCAACATGGATGCGGTTGCAGAAGTAATGACCCCGGCCACGGTGATCAGCGGCGCGGTTTCGGCGCTGGCCGAGCCTGAATGCGATTACGGCGAAGTGGTGTCAGCCCTGCGCAATCTGCTGGGTCCGCTCCGCGTGACCTTCACCCATGCGATGGAAACCGCCGAATGGGTGTCCGTGCGGCTGCTTGTCAGCACCAGTGATCCGAGGGACGGCGCGCCTTTTCAGATCTCCGGTCAAATCCTGGCGCAGGTTCAGGATGGCAAGATCACGGAACTGCATTCCAACATGGACTACTTCCGCATGTTCGAAAAGCTTGGCCAGTTGCCACCCGAAGCCCTGGCAATCTGCATGACGGGCGAGCGGCTGAAGTAACCCGGCGCCCCGGTGCTTGACAATCCAGCAGGCAATAGGGTTCTAAGGGGTATGGGGTCCTCCGCGAACGCCCCGTGAGGCGACAGCCCAAGGTTCGCATGTTAATCTTGCTTGCCCGCGAGGAGACATGCTTATGGCTGCCCCGAATGAAATCACCCCCGCCCAGCTCTTGCGCCTGATCGGCACCCCGAATACGCCAGTACTCGCAGATATCTGCACCAGCGAAGACTTTGCAGAAGATCCTTACCTGATCCCCGGATCCTTCCGGCATCCTCATACGGATATCGACGGCCTCAAAGCCCGGATCAAGGGGCGCCGCTGCGTGGTGATCTGCCAGCAGGGCCTCAAGCTGTCGCAGGGCGTGGCCGCCTGGCTGCGCAATGACGGGATCGGAGCGGAGTACCTGCAGGGCGGCATGTACGGCTGGCGCGCCTTCAAGGGGCCGCGCATACCAGCCGGCGCCCTGCCCGCCCCTGCGGGCGGCAGCACCCTTTGGGTGACACGGCACCGGCCCAAGATCGACCGCATTGCCTGCCCTTGGCTGATCCGCCGTTTTGTGGATACAGACGCCCGGTTCCTGTTTGTCTCTCCCGCTGAGGTCGCAGGCATTGCCGAGCGGTTCGGTGCCACGCCGTTTGATACCGAGGGTGTTTTCTGGTCGCACCGCGGTGAATTGTGCACCTTTGACACCATGCTGGATGAGTTCGGCCTCAGGACCCCGGCGCTGGACGCCCTGGCCCGTGTTGTGAGGGGCGCTGACACCAACCGGCATGAACTGGCCCCTGAGGCCGCGGGTCTTCTGGCCATCTCGGTGGGGCTGTCGCGCCAGTACAAGGACGACCATCAGCAGCTTGAGGCAGGCATGGCACTTTATGACGCCCTTTACCGCTGGGCCCGGGACGGCCAGGGGGAAGGCCACAACTGGCCGGCGGACCGGAAAGCATGAGCAATCCCAGCTGGACAGAGATGCTGCGCGTCTTTGGGCGCATAGGGGTGCTGAGCTTTGGCGGCCCGGCCGCGCAGATCGCAGTCATGCACAAGGAACTGGTGGAAGACCGCCACTGGCTGAGCGAGGACAGCTTTCTGCGGGGGCTGTCCTTTTGCATGCTCTTGCCGGGACCAGAGGCGATGCAGCTGGCTACCTATACCGGCTGGCGGATGCGCGGTACCGTCGGCGGATTGCTGGCGGGCTTGCTGTTCGTTCTGCCAGGGGCGGCAGTGATTGCGGCGCTGGTCTGGCTTTATGCGCAATACGGCACCCTGCCCGCGGTTCAATCCGCCTTTCTTGGGGTCAAGGCTGCTGTGGTTATTATCATCCTGCAGGCGCTGCGGCGGCTGGCAGGCAAGGCACTGAAACACAGTTTGGACTGGGCGCTGGCCGGATTTGGATTCGCCGCGCTGTTCCTGTTCAACCTGCCGTTTCCGCTGGTGGTGCTTGCGGCCGCCTGCTTTGGCCTGATGCGCAAGGACGCCAGCGGCCCCGCCCCCCTGCAGAACCCGCCCGCCCGCAATGGCAGCACCCTGCGCACGATAGGGGTTTGGGGCGCGCTGTGGCTGCTGCCGCTGGCCGCGCTGAGCATTTCTGGCGCGGGCTTCCTGGCAGATGTCGGCTGGTTCTTCTCCAAGCTGGCGGTGGTCACCTTTGGCGGCGCCTATGCAGTGCTGGCCTATATGAGCCAGACGGTTGTCAGCCAGTTCGGCTGGATCAGCGCAGGCCAGATGATCGACGCGCTGGGGCTGGCGGAGACCACGCCGGGCCCGCTGATTCTGGTCACCCAGTTTGTTGCCATGCTGGCAGGTCTTCTGGACGGCGGCTTCAGCCAGTTCATGGCCGCGGGCGCTGTGGCGCTTTGGGCCACCTTCATGCCCTGCTTCCTGTGGATCTTTGCTGCCGCCCCCTTTGTCGAACGCATCGCGGCTCACCCCCGGCTTGGCATGGCGCTGAAAGCGGTGACCGCCACTGTTGCCGGCGTCATCCTGAATCTTTCGGTGTGGTTTCTGATCCATGTGGCCTTTGCAGAAACTGGCGTGTTCGAGGCCGGTATCCTGCATGTTCCGCTGCCGGTCTGGAGCAGCCTCAACAGCGCTGCTGCAGCGCTGGTGCTGGCCGCACCGCTGGCCGCCTGGGCCGTGCGCGGCAATATGCTGCTGCTGCTGGCGATCATGGCCGCAAGCGGATTGGCGATTGCGGAATTCCCGTTTGCAATCAGCTGACTGAGGCAGACCGGCAGACCCGCACTGCGGCAAAAATAATTTAACTGCCCAGAAGGCTGCCCTTTTGTTTCCGGCAAAATCTCTTATGCTTAACAGCAAATGAACAAAGGGTGACTGCATGTCCCGTGAAATCGACTATGGCAACCTGATGCACTCTGCCATGCGCGGCCTGATCCGGACCGTGCTGCAGGACGTTTCTGAGAATGGCTTGCCCGGCAACCATCACTTTTTCATCACCTTCGACACCGCCCACCCGGACGTGGAACTGGCGGATTGGCTGTCCGACCGCTATCCTGGCGAAATGACCGTGGTGATGCAGCATTGGTTCGACAATCTGACCGTCGATGAAGACGGATTTGCAGTCACGCTGAACTTCGGCGACTCGCCGGAGCCGCTTTATATTCCCTATGACGCGATCCGAACTTTCGTGGATCCTTCGGTTGAATTCGGGCTGCGTTTTGAAAGCGCCGAGGAGGAGGCCGAAGGTTATTCGGCCGTGCCGGATGCGGCTGAAGAATTGGACAGCGCCGAGGAACAGCCGGAACCTAAGAAAGACGCAGACGTCGTCTCGCTCGACAGTTTCCGTAAATAAGCCAAAGCTGTCTCGCCGCGGCTTGCAGGCAGCCCGCCGGGCTGCCTTTTTCTATGCTGCTTACTCCCGGGCGAGAAAGGTTTCCAGCCGGCGGCGCGGCTCGCCGTTCAGCCGGGAAATATAGACGAGGTCCAGCCCGCCATCGGCCAGGGTCCGGTCGTACTGCTGCATCTCGTAGTCGCCGTTTGGATGGATAAACAGCGAGAACACGGTGAGCGTGTCGCCAGTGATGCGCCCCCAGACAAAGGGTTCGCCCTCCATCGGGTTGAGCGGCACCGAATGGCCAAACACATTGCGGGTCATCGCGGCGGAATAGACACCGTTCCGGCCGCTTTTCTGGAACTCGATTTCATAGGTCTTGGTCTTTTTGCGGCCGTCATCTTTTTCCGTGGTCGATGTCCACTTGATCGTGAAGCCCTTTTTCATCTCGCGGATGACGACACTCATGTCGCGGGGGTCGGTGTCGCCGTCGGCCTTGACGATATCGACACTGCCGGAGTACGCGCCGGTGAACTGCGCGATACTGGCCGCAAGCCCCGGCATCGCACCGGCCAGAAGCAAAGCCCCTGCCAGCAGCAGCGGTGCCAGTAGTTTCACGGGCAGATCAGGACACAAGCGGATTGGCACGTTGTTTTCCTTTCCGGATACTGAATCGCCCATCCCCCGCACTGTAAGCATAGCATGGATCAAGGCAATGGCACGGTTCGGATTGCGCCAATTCGACACTATACCTTGCGGTCCTTTTGGCTATGCTGCGCGCAACTGGCCAATTGCGCCGCATTCCGGCACAGGCTAAACGGCATACAATCGCATACTCAACGGAGAAACAGACGGATGTCCGCAACCCGCACCGAAACCGACAGTTTTGGCCCGCTTGAAGTCCCGGCAGAGAAATACTGGGGCGCGCAAACCCAGCGCTCAATCATGAATTTCCCCATTGGCTGGGAAAAGCAGCCGGTCGCCATTGTGCGCGCACTGGGCGTGATCAAGCAGGCCTGTGCCATGGCCAACAAGGAATTGGGCAAGCTGGACGCAGAAATTGGTGACGCGGTCATTCAGGCGGCCAGCGAAGTGGTCGCAGGCAAGTTCGACGACAACTTTCCGCTCGTGGTCTGGCAGACCGGTTCCGGCACCCAGTCCAACATGAACTCCAACGAGGTTATCGCGAACCGGGCGATTGAGATCCTGGGCGGCGTCATTGGTTCCAAAGACCCGGTGCATCCGAACGATCACTGCAACATGGGCCAATCCTCCAACGACACCTTCCCCACCGCCATGCATATCGCCACCGCGATGTCCGTGCGCGACGTTCTGGTGCCGGGTCTGACAAAGCTGGCCGAAGGGCTGGAAGCCAAGGCGGCGGAGTTCAAGGACATCATCAAGATCGGCCGCACCCACACTCAGGACGCCACACCGCTGACCCTGGGCCAGGAGTTCGGCGGCTACGCGCATCAGATCCGCCAAGGCCTGGCGCGGGTCGAGGCGGCGATGCCCGGCATCTATGAGCTGGCGCAGGGCGGCACCGCCGTCGGTACTGGCCTCAACACCCAGAAGGGTTGGGGCGAGACCGTGGCCGCAAACATGGCCAAAATCACCGGCCTGCCCTTTGTCACCGCGCCGAACAAATTCGAGGCGCTGGCCGCTCATGACGCCATGGTGTTCCTGTCCGGCGCGCTCGCGACAATTGCGGGCAGCTGCTACAAGATCGCCAATGACATCCGCTTCCTTGGCTCCGGCCCGCGCTCTGGCCTGGGCGAGCTGATCCTGCCGGAAAACGAGCCCGGCTCCTCGATCATGCCGGGCAAGGTGAACCCGACCCAGGCAGAGGCGCTGACCCAGGTCGCAGCGCATGTGATGGGCAATGACGCTGCAATCAAATTTGCAGGCTCCCAGGGCCACTTTGAGCTGAACGTCTACAACCCGATGATGTCCTATAATCTGCTGCAGTCGATCCAGCTTTTGGGCGATGCGGCGGACAGCTTCACCGAGCGGATGCTGAACGGCATCCAGGCCAACGAGCCGCGCATCGACAAGCTGATGAAGGAATCCCTGATGCTGGTCACCGCGCTGGCGCCCACCATCGGTTATGACAACGCCACCAAGGTCGCCAAGACCGCGCATAAGAACGGCACCACGTTGAAGGAAGAAGCAATTGCGCTTGGCTTTGTCGATGAGGCCACCTTTGACGCCGTGGTTCGGCCGGAGCAGATGATCGGGCCCAAGGACTGATGGGCAAGCCGGTCAATCTGAACCGGTACAGAAAAGAAAAAGCGCGGGCCGAGAAAAAGGCCCGCGCTGACCGGAACGCCGTGACCTTCGGGCGGACCAAGGCGGAAAAGGATCTCGACAAGGCACGCAATGCTCAAGACGTCCGGTGGCTGGACGAGCATAAGCGCGACGAATGAACGCCCGTCCCAAGAAACACTCCCTGACCTTGCGCGGGCACCGGACCTCGGTGTCTTTGGAGGATGAATTCTGGGATGCCTTCCGCGAGATTGCCGCGAAGGAAGGCCGCGCAATCAATGACTTGGCAGCGGAAATTGATGAAACCCGCGGCGAAGACTGTGGCCTGGCCTCCGCGATCCGGCTATTCGTGCTGCGCCGGTTAAGGGGACATTAACCACGATCCCGTACACTTGCGGAATGACGATGCCAGTTCCTCTTTCGGCCGATGCTTGGCTGCAGCAGCTTTTCCAGTCCCATGCTGCGGCAAGGGGAGGTGTGCTCCGCCGCCAGAAACGCGACATTGAGCGGCTGCTCGGCTGGGACCGGTTTCGGCAGGAATTGAAACACCGTGGTTTCCATGCGGTGGAAAACGCCGGTCAGGTCGTCATTTTCTGCAACCAGGACGCTGTGCGCATCATCCAGTGACGCAAATTTCTTCGAAGAAATTTGCCAAGAAAATTCGAATTTTCTTGGCTACCTTGTGATCAGTTGCAGCCAAATCCCGTTCTTCGACCGTACCGTCAGATGCGCCACCGGCACCGGCGTCTTGTCTGCTACTGGCTCTATCCGGAACCGCCGCAGGATCATCGACAGGATCAGCGGTCCCTCCACCATGGCGAACCCCGCCCCGGTGCAGACGCGCGCGCCCGCAGAAAACGGAATATAGGCGTCGCGCTGGCATTGCTTGCCGTTCTCGGTTCCCCAGCGGGCCGGATCAAACCCGTCTGGATTGTCCCACAGGCGCTCATGCCGGTGCAGATGCCAGGGGCTCAGCACCATCTGCGCGCCCTTCGGCACCTCACGGTTCCGGAAGCGCTCCGGACAGGCCGCCTCGCGCACCATCATCGGAACCGGCGGGTACAGCCGCAGGGTTTCGCGGAACACATCGCGGCTGATCTTCAGTTTTGACACCGCGGCAAAGCTGTCATCCTCCAGCGCGGCCGCCTCTTCCGCCACTTTCTCCTGCCAGTCCGGGTACAGCGCCATCAGATACAGCGCCCAGGCCAGGGCAGAGGCACTGGTTTCATGGCCCGCAAGGAAGAAGATAGCCACCTGGTCCACCATCTCGGCCGCATCAAAAGTACTGCCGGTTTCCGGGTCACTGGTGGTCATAATCTTGGTCGCAAGATCATCGGGTGCAGTGCCCGTTTTGATTGCCTCCATGCGCTCCGCCGTCAGATGGGCGATCAGCGCCCGGATTTCCGCCGCATTCCGGCGGGTGCCGCCGCGGAAGAACCGCGGCATCCAGCGCGGCAGCGGCACAAATGCCGCGAGGTTCAGCAGCGGCTGGCTGCGCTGGTAGTCGCGGAACCGGGTAAAGACCTGCCCGGCCACCTCATGTTCGATCGGGATTGAGAACAGCGTGCGGAAAATCACGTCCGCCGCTGCATGCGATGTTTCCTCTTCGATCTCTACAGGCCCCTGACGCCCTTCAAGACGCGACACCGCTGCCTCAGCCGCCGCCCGCATCGCCGGAAAGGTGTCCCTCAGCCTGCCGCCCTCAAAGGCCGGGTCGATGATCCGCCGCTGCCGCTTCCAGGCCTCGCCATTGGTCAGGAACACCGAATTGCCCAGCAGAGGTTTCAGCCCCTCGGCGATGCGGTCCGATTTGGGGAAATCGTCCGGACGCTCCTTCAGCAAGAGCTTCACCAGATCCGGCTGGTTGACTAGGAAAGAGCGGAAAAACGGGGTGCGGAACTCGGCCATCCAGGCGCGGTAGAGGCGCGCGGGCTGGGCCGAGAGGATGTCCTGCCGGAACAGCCTCACATAGCGCCAGAGCGACACCCGGTCGGGGCGCGCCGGCGGTTTCGGCGGCAGCACTTGCGTCATTCCGCGGCCACCGACGTAAATTTCGACACCGGCACGTCGATCCGTGACTGCGAAGGTTTGCGGTCCCTGTAGCGCTCTGCCAGCGTCAGCGAGCCGGCTGTGATCCGGAAGTAGTCATAATCGCCCGGCCGGTCGAAGGCGCAGAGATACTGGAAATGCAGCCGGAAGAAGCGCCAGCGCAGTTGCTTCCAGCGTTCAGGACTGAGGGTCTGGGTGAAGGCGGCTGAGAAAACCAGCGGCCAGCGCTTGCCCTGGGGTGCAACGCCGCTGACGGCCACCGGATCACACAGGGCAAAGGCGCAGCCATCGCCCGGTGCGGTGACATCCACCCAGGTGATTTCATCGCGCTGGCAAAGGTATCTCAGATCGGTCCGCAGACGCTGCGCCCGCGGCAGGAAGGACACCATCGGCACCACCTGGCCCAAAGTCAGAAAGCCAAGGGCCGGCCGGTCCGCCGGCAACCCGCCGCGGATCAGGTCTGCCAGTACTGACACGCCCAAATGCGCACCCGAGGAATGGCCGACCACCAGCACTTCGTCCAGGCTTCGGTCCTGCAAGGCCCCACGGATCAAAGCGCCAAACTCGGCCATCCTGGCCTCCATTTCTGGCGGGATGGCGCCGCGGAACGCAGCCGAATGAGCATAGTCGTGCATCAGGTAGTAGGCGAAGAAGCTGCCATCGCGTTTCTTGAACCAGTGCAGCAGCGCATAGCCCGCGCCAAGACCCAAGGCCCAGCCCATCAGCCAGGCAACGACGCCGCTCAGCCCGGCAGCGCCGGCGGCTAGCGTAAAGGCATGCGCCAAACCCCAGGCCAGCAGCAGCGCCAGCAGGGCCTGTAACAGCAACATTCCAACCGGGTAAAGCGCCGCAATCACGGGCCCCTTGCGAAGCCGCATCAGCCGCCGGAGCGCGCCGGTGGAGATATAGATCCAGGCGGTGCGTATAAGCTGCCAATAGGTGCCAGTAATCGTGGCCTCCATACTGCCGCGCACGATATCGGACCAGACCAATACGTTGATATCTGCCTCGGAAGTTGCCCCGTCCATCTCCGCGGCGGCATGCCAGCCATAGGCGCCTTTGCCCTGTTTGGCTGCCAGCGTCAGTCTGTAGCCGGAGATCCGGGCCTGTGCAGCACCCTCTTTGCGGTATAGCTCCCTGTAGCGGCGCGGGTGAATAGGGTCATAGCCGGGGATGTAGAACACCCGCCGCTTGCGCACCTGCTGGGGAAGGGAACCGCTCTTATCCACGCTGACCTGCTTTGTCATTTTGCGATCAGACTATCAGCGCAATCCGGCAAGAGTAAGGCCGCAGAACGCCAAGAAAAAGGGGCCCCAAGGCCCCTCGCTTGCTTCGGTCTCAGCCCAGGGCCGCCAACGCCGGGAAGGTTTCCAGCAGCCACCAGGAGAAGGTGGTGAACAAGCCAGTGACCAGCATGATGCCGACGAACAGCAACAGGCCGCCCATCACCTTTTCGATCAGCCCCATGTGGCGCTTCATCTTGTTCATCAGCGTCATCGACCGGTTGAGGAACATCGCCGCCAGCAGGAAAGGCACACCCAGGCCCGCAGCATAAACGCCCAGCAGGATGGTGCCGCGGCTGACGGAGGCCTCCGAAGCCGCCAGCGACAGAATCGCCCCTAGCTGCGGCCCGATGCAGGGGGTCCAGCCAAAGGCAAAGGCCAGCCCCAGCACATAGGCGCCAAGCGCCGACCCGCCGGACTCGCCCGCTTCCATCCGGGCCTCGCGGTCCAAAAGCGGAATGCGGAACACCGACAGGAAATGCAGGCCGAAGACGATCACCACAACACCTGACACTTGCGCAAAAAGTTCCTGATTTTTCAGGACAAACGCGCCAAAGGCCGAGGCTGTGAAGCCAAGCAGCAGGAACACCGTTGACAGCCCCAGCACAAAGAACAGCGCGGCAATAATCGCCTTTCGCCGCGCCGCCGCCGTGCCCTGCATCTCGCCGATGGTGACGCCGCTCATATAGGCCAGATACGGCGGCACGATCGGCAGAACGCAGGGGGATAGGAAACTGATCACGCCGCCCAGCAGCGCCACCAGCATGGCAGGGAGCAGCCCTGCGTCGATGATCTCGATTCCAAACATGTTCCAACACTTATGTCAGCGGCAGGCCAGCGTCACGGGGGCGGCTGGTCACATCCTTGTGGACAGCATGAAACATCACGCTTATCTGAAAACCATGAGCGAGATCAAAGAGACCCTGGATGCCATCGGGCTTTTGTGCCCCCTGCCCGTCCTCAAGGCCCGCAAGCGGCTGAAATCCCTGCAGCCCGGCCATGTGCTGCAATTGCTGGCGGATGATCCGGCTGCGGTGATCGATGTGCCGCATTTCTGCAATGAAGCGGGACATGAATTCCTGGGCCACAGCGATGGTGCAGGGCATCAGATCTACCTGATCCGCAAAGGCGGCTAAACCGGACATTTCTTCAGCACCCGCAGTTGGCGGCGCCTGAATTCTGCAGGAATTCAGACTCGGAAACCACGTGTTTTCCGGGCCGGGAAACGGCTGCGGGCAACAAGGTCTTCGATTTCAACGTGCAGGCAGCGCACAAAAAGAAAGGCAGGCCAATCGGCCTGCCTTTCCAAAAGTCTTTTCTTTCGGCCTCAGCCGCCCATAGACCACCAGCCGCGGCGCTTGGGCTTGGGCGGGGATTCCGGTTCCGGCGCGGCCTCTGCACCGGCCATTGCAGGCTCCGGCTGTTTATCCTCCTGCACCGGAGCAGGTGCGGCAGGTGCGGCCTCTTCTACTGCAGGCTCGTCAGCGGCGGGCTCTGCTTCCGTCCCGGGCTCTGCAGCAGCAGTTTCCTCTGCGGCTTCTTCAACGCTCTCCGCGGGCGCTTCTTCAGCCTCTGCAGGGGCCTCCTCTTGCGCAGTGGCTGCTTCGGCGTCTGCCGTGACCTCAGCCTCGGCAGCAGGCTCCGCCGCAGGTTCTGCGGCCTCAGCCGCCGGCGCATCAGTTGCTTCGGCAGCCTCCGCAGGTTCCTCAGCAGCTTCCGCCGGTGCCGCCTGTTCGGCAGCAGCCGCTTCATCAGCAGCAACTTCTGCCTCAGCAGGCTTTGCCTTCGGCTTTCGCGAACGGGTACGGGTGCGCGAGCGTTTCTTCTCCTTCACATCTTCCACCGGGGCGTCCTCGCCTTCGGCAGCAGCCTCGGACACCTCGGCGGCCTCTTCCGTGGGCTGCCCCTGATCCTCAGATGCCTCGTCACCGGTCTCGCCGGTCTCGCCATTCTGAGACTGCTCGCCATTGCCCCCCTTACGGCGGCGGCGGCGGCGGCGCTTGCGCTTGGGTTTATCCTCCTGCGAGGCTTCATCCGTGGTCTCGGGTGAGGATGGAACCTCATCCTCGTCCTGCTTGGCCTCCTCAGCATCCACCTGATCCATGATCGAGGTATCCACCGACACCACAGGCGCGGAGGCCGCGGGCACATTGCGGGACGCCGTTTTGAATTTCTCCAGAACGAAGTCCGGGCTGACCAGATGCACATCGCCTTCGATGCGCACGGACAGGCCATAGCGCGCTTCGATCTGGGCAATATGCTCGCGCTTCTGGTTCATCAGGAAGTTGGCAATGGACACCGGGCAGCGCACCAGAACCTCGCGGGAGCGGCGGCGGGTGCCCTCTTCCTCGATCTGGCGCAGGATCGACAGCGCCATCGAATCATCCGAACGGATCAGGCCAGTACCGTGGCAATGCGGGCACGGCGCGGTGGTGGCCTCGATCATGCCGGGGCGCAGGCGCTGGCGCGACATTTCCATCAGGCCAAAGCCCGAGATCCGGCCCACCTGGATGCGGGCACGGTCGGTCTTCAGCTTGTCCTTCATGCGCTTTTCGACGGCGGCGTTGTTTTTACGCTCGTCCATGTCGATGAAGTCGATGACGATCAGACCGGCAAGGTCGCGCAGACGCAGCTGGCGCGCCACCTCTTCGGCGGCCTCCAGGTTGGTCTTCAGCGCAGTTTCCTCGATCGAGCCTTCCTTGGTGGCGCGGCCGGAGTTCACATCGATCGCCACCAGCGCCTCAGTGACGCCAATCACGATATAACCGCCGGATTTCAGCTGCACCGTCGGGTTGAACATGCCCGCCAGGTAACTTTCGACTTGGTAACGCGCAAACAATGGCAGCGCTTCCTGGTAGTGCTTCACGTTCTTGGCATGGGACGGCATGATCATCTTCATGAAGTCTTTGGCAATGCGGTAGCCGCGCTCACCCTCTACCAGAACCTCGTCGATCTCGCGGCTGTAAAGATCGCGGATCGAGCGTTTGATCAGGTCGCCTTCCTCATAGATCTTGGCCGGCGCGATGGATTTCAGCGTCAGCTCGCGGATCTGCTCCCACAGGCGCTGCAGGTATTCGTAGTCACGCTTGATCTCGGATTTGGTGCGCTTGGCACCCGCGGTGCGCACGATCAGGCCCGCGCCGGACGGAACGTCCAGTTCGGTTGCGATGTCTTTCAGTTTCTTGCGGTCGGCTGCGTTGGTGATCTTGCGGGAGATGCCGCCGCCGCGGGCGGTGTTGGGCATCAGCACGCAGTAGCGGCCGGCCAGCGACAGGTAGGTGGTCAGCGCCGCACCCTTATTGCCGCGCTCTTCCTTGACGACCTGCACCAGCAGAACCTGGCGGACCTTGATCACTTCCTGGATCTTGTAGCGGCGCGGACGCGGTTTGCGCGGCGGACGGATGTCCTCGCTGTCATCCTCGTCGGCAACCGACTCGATGCTGTCATCCTTGGATGTTGCATCGGCGCGGGCAGGTTTGCCCTCGTCATCGCCTTCCTCGTCGCTGTCGTCCTCTTTGCTGTCTTCCGCGCCGTCTTCGTTTTTGGACACTTCTGCCGCAGGAACAGAATCCGCAGAAGCGGTTTCCACGTCGGCTGCTGCCTCTGTGTCCTTTGACTTTGCGCCGCTTTCACCAGCTTCTTCTGCTGCAGCTTCTACTTCCGAAGCTTCTTCATCACCGGATTCTGCGTCCGCAGCGGCTGAAGGCTCTTCGTCACCGGTTGCAAGCTCTTCAGCCCCGGCGTCCGTATCCGCAGCGGCCGCAGGCCCTTCAGCCCCGGCCTCCGCTGCGGCCACTGCGGTGTCACCCTCCTGGGGCTCTTCCACCGGGGTCTCAGCAACGCGTTCCATAGGCGAAGAGCCTTCCGGCACTTCCGCCAGCTCGGCCGGAACATCTGCCGCGTCGGAATCGTCAGTCAGATCAATAGTTTCCATACCGGCGATCTCTGAAGATTCCGCCTCAGAGGCCTCTACCTCTTTGGTTTCCACGGCATCCTTGGACGACGCCTTGGCGGCCTTGGACGAGGACTTGGAGCGGCGCGAGCGTTTGGGCTTGGCCGGTTTCTCTTCCTCGTCTTCATCGCGGGCGCGCATCGCCTCAGCATAGGCGCGCTCTTCCTCCATCAGGGCCTCGCGGTCCGCAACGGGGATCTGGTAATAATCCGGATGGATCTCGGAAAACGCCAGGAAACCATGACGGTTTCCGCCATAGTCCACAAAGGCCGCCTGCAGGGACGGTTCGACGCGGGTTACTTTTGCGAGGTAGATATTGCCAGCGAGCTGGCGTTTGTTTTCGGATTTAAAGTCAAATTCCTCAACCTTGTTTCCGTCGACCACCACAACGCGGGTCTCTTCCGCGTGGGTGGCGTCAATAAGCATCTTCTTTGCCATGGGTCCTTGGTGCACCTGCCCTGTGCGCCCGCAAGCCTCCTGCTTCCAGGCGGCCGCGCGCGTTTCGGGTGGTGTCTTGTCAGGGCGATGTTGGACGGCGCGGTGCAGCAGGTGGTCCCGGGGTCAATGCCCGGCCTTCCTGCCTCAGTGCTCTTCGCTCTCGCGCGCGTCATCGCGGTTCTTCTCCGGCAGACGGGGCGTGCCCGCGGCTGCCTTGTTATCCCTTTACCGGCTTTAATTCCGGCTTGGGCGCTAAACTGCCCTCTTGGTTCAAGAGGGCCAATCGGTCTGGCTGCTGCTTTCTCGGATCGTGCCGGACAAAAGCCGAAGCCAGCGAAACTCATCAGAACGGGCTGAACCACTTGCCGGTTTGCGGCCCGTTGCGCCAGCATAAGGCCTGTGGATAGGTAATGACAATGGACATTCGTCACCACCGGGCCTGAAAATGCAAACGGCCTGCCCGTATCAGGCAAGCCGTTAATTTCAGGTAAATTTCTCCTGAAAATCCGGAGTTCTGCAAGAATTCCGGCTCGGAAAACAAGTGGTTTCCGGGCCGTTTCCCGCGCCGGGAAACGGCTGCCGGCAGTTCAGGCCAGATAATCGGATCGCTGCAGACCGTATTTCGCCATCTTCTCATTCAAGGTCCGGCGCGGCAGGCACAGCTCATCCATCACGCTGGCAATCGAGCCCTTGTGGCGGCGCATGGTGTTGTCAATCAGCATGCGTTCAAAGGCTTCCACATATTCCTTCAGCGGCTTGCCTTCGGTGGTCATCACCGGCTGCATCTCCTCGTGATCGGACATCAGAAGCGAGGCAATGGTGCCGGAGCCGCGGCGCGACTGCAGCACCGCGCGCTCAGCGATATTGATCAGCTGGCGCACATTGCCCGGCCACGGCGCCTGCAACAGCTGCGCGGCCTCCTGGGCGCTCACCTGCGGCGCGTCGCATCCGTATTCCTCGGAGAATTGCTCCGACAGACGGGTGAACAAGGTCAGGATATCCTCGCCGCGCTGGCGCAGCGGCGGCACGGTGATGCGCAGTGCGGCCAGGCGGTAGAACAGGTCTGGCCGCAGGGCGTCTTCGCAAGTCTTGCCCGCTTCCTGCAGGTTGGAGATCGCGATGATCCGGGTTTCCGCAGGCGTTCCCTGCTCGTTGATCACGCTCAGCAGCTTGGCCTGCAGCGTCTCCGACAGCGCGTCAATGTCTTCCAGCACCAGAGTACCGCCGCGGGCTTCCTCGATTGCGGGCAGCATGCTGTCTTCGGGCAGCATCGGGCCAAACAGGCGTTTGGACAGCACTTCCTCTTCCAGAGCTGCGCAGGAGACCAGCACGAATTTCTTGCCCGCCCGGCTGCCAACCGCGTGCAGCGCATGGGCCACCAGCGTCTTGCCGGTGCCAGTCTCACCGTCAATCAGCACGTGGCCGTCGGCCTGGCCCAGGTCCAGGATATCCTCCCGCAGCCGCTCCATCACCGGGCTTTGGCCGATCAGTTTTTTCATGATCTGGCCGCCATCCGACAACTCCCGCCGCAGCGCCCGGTTATCCAGCGTCAGACGGCGGGCGCCGGTGGCGCGTTTGGCCAGCTCGGACATCCGGTCCGGGTTAAAGGGTTTTTCGAGGAAATCAAACGCGCCTACGCGCATAGCCTCCACCGCCATTGGCACATCGCCATGGCCGGTGATCATGATCACCGGCAGCGCCGAGTCGCTGCCCATCAGCTTTTTCAGGAACTGCATCCCGTCCATGCCCGGCATCTTGATGTCCGAAATCACAATCCCCGGGTAATCCGGGCCCAGCACCTTGAGCGCTTCCTCAGCACTGGAGAAGGTCTCAGTGTCGTAACCCGACAGCGCCAGCCACTGGCTGATTGACTGCCGCATATCCTGTTCGTCGTCCACGATCGCGATTTTCATAGCCTGGGCCATGCGCGTTCTCTCCTAATCACTCCGAGCTGCCTATTCGGCAGCTTCCATGCCGTCCACCAGGACCGGCAGTTGCATCTCAAAGACCGCGCCGCCGTTCTGGCCGTTGCGGGCAGTCAGCCGTCCCCCAAGGTCGTTGACGATCCCCGAGGAGATGGCAAGCCCCAAACCGACCCCGTCACCTGGCTGCTTGGTGGTATAGAACGGCTCGAACAGCTCGTCGAAGTCCTTGATCCCCACCCCATTATCACGCACTGACAGAGTCGCGGTCTCGCCTGCGGCCAGCAGGATTTCCACCTCAGGATCCGGCACCGATTTGGTGGCGTCCAACGCGTTGCGCAAGAGGTTAACCATCACCTGTTCCAGCCGCATCTGGTCCCCCATCACCATAACAGGTTCTTCTGGCAAAATCCGGGTGATTTTCACATGCCGCTGGCGCAGCTGCGGCTCCATCATCGACAGGCTGGAGGCCAGCGCATCGCCCAAGTTTACAGGGCTGAACGCATCGCCGCCTTTGCGCGCATAAGACTTGAGCTGGCGGGTGATCGCCCCCATCCGCTCGATCAGATCATCGATCCGGCCAAAGGAGGCCAGCGCCTCATCCGGGCGGTTGCGGTTGAGCAGCAGCCGGGCGCCCGCCAGGTAGGTTTTCATCGCTGCCAGAGGCTGGTTCAGCTCGTGGCTGACGGCGGCGGACATCTCCCCCAGAGCAGCCAGTTTCGAGCTCTGTGCCAGGCTCTGCTCGGCCACGGCGAGGGTCTTTTGCATGCGCTCACGTTCGGCAATTTCCCGCTGCAGGCGAGCGTTCAATACGCGAAGCTCTGCCGACTCGCGCTGGAACAGCGCCATGCGCAGCGCGGTTTTTCGGCTGAGCGCATAAAAGGCCAGCGCCAGCAGGATGGCGAATCCCATGATTTCCAGCGCCAGCACCGCATTCACCCGCTCGCGCACCGATGAATATGTGGTGAAGGAGGCCATCCGCCAGCCCTGGAACGGCACCCGGGTTTCCAGCCGCATCACCGCCTCGCCCTGCAGATAGGCGTCCGGTGGCAGCGCCGTCCAGTCGGTGGTGGCGCGGATCGCCCGCTGGATGGCGCCTTCCGGTGTCTGCAAGGTCAGCGCATCCGCCTCTTGCAGGCCGCGCCAGCGCGCCTCGGTCGCCAGGATAATGTTGCCTGTGCTGTCGGTGACCAGCACCGCATCGGATATCCCGGCCCAGGCGCGTTCGAACTTTTGCAGGTCGACCTCAACCACAATCGCGCCCAGCACTCCGGTCGCGTCGATCATCCGCCTGGAGTAGGTAAAGCGGTAACCGCCCACTTCGCGCGGGATTACCGAGAACACAGTCGACTTGGCCCGCACCGCATCGACAAAATAGGCCGCGTTGCGGTGGTTTTCGCCCAGCCGGTTGCGGTCGGTGGCCGCGACGGTCCGGCCATCCTGCGCCAGCAGCATGATCGAGGCCGCGCCAATCTCATCCACAAAAGAAATCAGCCGCTGGGTCGACAGGGAAAAGTCGTTGGACTGCAGCGCCGAGATCAGAGTCTGGTCGCGTGCCAGAAGCTGCGGCACGATGGCGTGCTGGCGCAGCTCGCTCAGCAGGTTGCCGGAATAAAGCGCCAGCCGCAGCTCTGCCCGGTTGCGGGTGCTTTCGGTGAACCTGTGTGTCAGGGCCCGGTTGGTGGTCCAGACCGTGACGGCGGCCACTACCATGAACAGGACAAGCGCCAGCCTTGCCCGCCACGAAATCGTGCGGGAGCCGGTCTTGGACTTGCCTTTGGTCACATCAAAGCGCGGGGCGGTCATACAGCAAACCTATTGCGCCCGCCCCGCCTTCTCAAGTCACGCAGCGGTGACCATCCCCGCCAATGCGCGGAACATGGCCGTTCCGTCGGTGCCGCCATGACCCTCGTCGGCGGCGCGCTCAGGATGCGGCATCATGCCGAGAACACGGCGGTTTGCTGACAGAATGCCCGCGATATCCGCAACCGACCCATTGGGATTGTCTTCATAGGTGAATGCCACCCGGTCCTGGTCCTGCAGAGCCTTTACGGTCTCTGCATCGGCAAAATAGTTGCCGTCGTGATGCGCAATCGGCACTCCGATCACGTCGCCAGCGTTATACCCTTGGGTAAAGACGCTCTCGGAGGTCGCAACCTTCAAGTCCACGGTGCGGCAGATGTATTTCAGGCCTGCGTTGCGCAGCAGTGCGCCCGGCAGCACGCCGGTTTCGGTCAGGATCTGGAAACCGTTGCAGACGCCAATGGCATAGCCGCCGCGGTCTGCATGCTCGATCACAGCCTTGCAAATTGGTGACTGGGCCGCGATGGCACCGCAGCGCAGGTAGTCGCCGTAAGAAAAGCCGCCCGGCACGCCGACAATGTCCACGCCTTCCGGCAGCGCGCTGTCTTTGTGCCAGACCATCGACACGTCGAAACCGGCCTGCTCAAACGCCACCGCCAGATCGCGGTCGCAGTTCGAGCCCGGGAAAACAACAACCGCCGCTTTCATCAGGCCATCTCGATGCTGTAGGATTCGATTACGGTGTTGGCCAGCAGCTTCTCGCACATCGCGGTCACGTCGGCCTCGGTGGCGCCTTCGGCCAGATCCAGGTCAATCACCTTGCCCTGACGCACGCCTTCGACCTTGTCAAAGCCCAGAGCCCCCAGCGCGTGGCGCACCGCCTCGCCCTGCGGATCCAGAACCCCGTTCTTCAGCATCACATGCACCCGTGCCTTCATCGCATCATCCCTCAGGTTTTCGATGGCGAAGCCCTGCCGGGCTTCATCTTTCCAAAAATACTCAAAATCCCGCCCTGTCAGGAGGGCGGGACCGGATCAGTTCACCAGCGTCGGCTTGCCCGGCGCCGGCGGATTATTCGGCATCACGCCCAAACGGCGCGCCACTTCGCTGTAGGCGTCCGTCAAGCTGCCCAGGTCGCGGCGGAATACATCCTTGTCCAGCTTCTGACCGGTCTTGATATCCCACAGGCGGCAGCTGTCCGGGCTGATCTCATCGGCGATCACCAGGCGCTGGAAGTCGCCCTCGTACACACGGCCGATCTCGATCTTGAAGTCGACCAGGCGGATGCCCACGGCCAAGAACACGCCGGACAGGAAATCATTCACCCGCAGCGCCAGGCTCAGGATGTCGTCCATGTCCTGCTGGCTGGCCCACCCAAAGGCGGCAATATGCTCCTCGGTGACCAGCGGATCGCCCAGGGCGTCGTCTTTGTAGCAGTATTCCACGATCGGGCGCGGCAGCTGGGTGCCCTCGTCGATGCCCAGGCGCTTGGAGATGGACCCGGCTGCATAGTTGCGCACGATCACTTCCAGCGGCACGATTTCGCAGCTGCGCACCAGCTGCTCGCGCATGTTCAGGCGCTTCAGGAAATGGGTCGGCACGCCGATCTGCGCCAGCCCCAGCATGAAGAACTCACTCAGGATGTTGTTCAGGACGCCCTTGCCCTCGATCACGTCGTGCTTTTCAGCATTGAAAGCGGTGGCATCGTCCTTGAAATACTGCACGATGGTGCCCGGCTCGGGGCCTTCATACAGTGTTTTTGCCTTGCCTTCGTAGATTTTCTTGCGACGCGCCATTGGGAACCTTTCGGGTCGATGCCGGGAATCCGGCCCTGCGATGTGCCGCTCTCATAGTGCAAGGGGGCCTCTGCCGCAAGGTTGCAGCGGGGCAATAGGTTTCTGCTGCGCAAACCTTGTATGCAGACCCTGCCGGCAGCTGCCGGCAAAACCAGCCCCCGGTCCTGTGCGGGCGGCGCACAAAGGCTTCGTCAGGCACAGTTTTTTCTTGCCCTGAGGCCGTATCATGCTCCTATCATTAGACAGGTACAAGCGGTTAATGAGGATCAGCCATGACAACATTTGACGAACGCGAACAGGCGTTTGAGGCCAAATTCGCGCATGATGAGGAAATGCAGTTCAAGGCCCGCGCCCGGCGCAACAAGCTGGTCGGATTGTGGGCGGCGGAGCTTCTGGGCAAAACCGGTTCTGCAGCTGAAGACTATGCGCAATCCGTGGTAGCCGCCGACCTGGAGGAGGCAGGCCATGAGGACATCGTGCGCAAGCTGACGGGCGATCTGGGCAGCTACACCAGCGAAGAGCAGATCCGCAGCAAGCTGCGGGAACTGATGCCGCAGGCGCAAGAAGAGATCCTGAACGAGGCCGGCTGAAACCGGACGCTGCCAACTGGCTGAACCTATCCGCTGGCTCGTGCCGGAGGCTGGGCGTAGCAACCGCGAGTCCCCTTCCGCCTGACTGCGGGCCGCCCGCGCCGCGGTCACGAACAATTTTACAGGTTAACTGATCCGCAAACAGGTTTCTGTAGGCTGAGCCCAAAGGGGCTTTTGCCGTCAGCCAGGAACCATCATGCAGTTTTCCAAACCTTCCGCCACCAAACCGGCTGCGCGGCTGATCCGGATGAGCATCCCGTTTCTGGTCATGGGGGGGTGCCTTTGGCTGTTGCAAACCCGGACAGAACTGCCGCCGCTGCGGGATCTGAGCACCGTCGCCTTCAGCCTGCCGGCTTGGAAATGGGGCGCAGCGGGGCTGGCTACGGCAGTCAGCTTCTGGGCGCTGGGGCGGTATGATTCCGTAGCGCACCGCCATCTTGGCACCGGCCTGGACGGCCCGGCCGCGCGGCGGGCCGGCATGGCAGCCATCGCGTTTTCCCAAACGGCCGGATTTGGCCTGCTCACAGGCAGCTACGCCCGGTGGCGCCTGCTGCCAGGCCTGTCTCCGCTGCAGGCAGGCCAATTGACGGCGCTGGTTGCTGCAACCTTCCTGACCGCCCTGTTTGTCCTTTGCGGCGCTGCCTTGACCGTCGCGCCGCCCGCACCAGGGCTGGAATGGGCAGGCGCCCTGATCCTGCTTGCCGCCGCAGGCTTGTCTGTTTTTTGCTTTCTGCACCCTGAAGCACCGCTGCTGGGCCTGAAACTGCGCTGGCCGACGCTGGCCGCGATGGCGGCACTGGGGTTCTGGGCGGTGGTGGATGTTTCCGCGGCCGGCATGGCACTGTGGCTTCTGCTGCCGGAGGGCGCCGGCGTCGCCCTGCCCCAGCTGCTCACGGCCTATGCCATTGCCCTGGGCGCTGCGGTCCTGTCATCCGCACCCGGCGGCGCCGGCCCGTTTGAACTTGCCCTTTGCGCGCTGCTGCCGATGGTACCGGACCAAAGCCTGATCGCCGGGCTGCTTGCCTTCCGTTTGGTATACTACGCGTTGCCCGCCATTATCGCGGCTGGGCTGATGATCTTTCCCAGGCTGCTGAGCCCGTCCGAACACCTACCGTCAGATGCCAGCCTGCTAGGCAGCCAAAGCCTGAGCGCTGCGGCTTTGCCGGCAGACCGTCCCGTCTCAGAAACCGGAATCATCCGGCAGAACGGCGGCCGGGTGCAGGCCTTCGGATTGAACCAGATTGCGCTCATGGACAGTGCCCAGGCCTCCATCGCGCTGTTCGATCCGCTGTCTGGCTTTGCCGCCGAGACCTTTGTGCCGCTTGCCCGCCATGCCCGCGGCCGCAATGCAGCCGCCTGCTATTACAAGTGCGGGGCAGCTACCGCCGTGCGGGCTAGAGCCGCGGGCTGGCGCGTGCTGCGCATTGCTGAGGATGCCGTGCTGGATCCGCAGACCTTTAATGAAACCGGCTCCTCCCGCCGCCAGCTGCGCCGCAAGCTGCGCCATGCGGAAAAGGCGGGTATTGAAGTTTACCGCGCTGAAAACCGCCTGCCCTTTGACCAGATGCAGGAGGTCGACACCGCCTGGCAGGCCGCCCATGGCCGCGCCTATGGCACCACCATGGGCCGTTTCGAGCCTGGCTACCTGGCCTGCCAAGAAGTGGTCCTGGCCTTCCAGGCGGGACGGCTGATCGCCTTTGCCAGTTTTCACAGCTCTACCCGGGAATGGTGCCTGGACCTGATCCGGCTGCGGCCGGACGCGCCCGATGGCACCGGGCATGCGCTGATCCGTGCAGGCCTTGACGCCGCAGCGGCAGACGGCATTCGCCGCCTGTCGCTGGCCGCTGTGCCGGACCACAGGCTGGCCCAGGGCGTCGACAAGGGTCTGCGCCGGTTCAAGGCCTGTTTCGCGCCCAAATGGGAACCGCGCTACATGGCCGCCCCCAGCTGGCTGCAAATGGCGATTTGCATTGCCGAGCTGCTGCGCCTGGTGCATCGCCCGCCTGCCGTCCTGCCTGCGGCACCGTCTGCGGCGCAAACTCATAATGAAGATGAAGAAAATGAAATTGCCCTCTCCCGCCCGGCGTGAGACAGGGGACATAGACTGATTTGCCGCCCGGGCCGCCGCGGCGGCCTGCTGACAAGGGGCGCGACCAATGACAAACACCTTCAAACTGCTCCTGGACTCCAAGGATGTGCTGCTGGCCGATGGCGCAACTGGCACCAACCTGTTCGCCATGGGTCTGCAATCCGGCGATGCGCCGGAACTGTGGAACACGGATGAGCCGCAAAAGATCAAGGCGCTGTACCAGGGGTCTGTCGACGCCGGCAGCGACTTGTTCCTGACCAACAGCTTTGGCGGCACCGCCGCGCGCTTGAAACTGCATGACGCACAGGGCCGTGTCCGCGAACTGAACCGCATCGCTGCCGAACTTGGCCGCGAAGTTGCCGACAAGGCTGAGCGCAAGATTGCGGTCGCCGGCTCCGTCGGCCCGACCGGTGAAATCTTCGAACCCGTTGGTGAAATGTCCCATTCCCTGGCGGTTGAGATGTTCCACGAGCAGGCCGACGCCCTGAAGGAAGGCGGCGCCGATGTTCTGTGGCTGGAAACCATTTCCGCACCGGAGGAATTCCGCGCTGCGGCTGAGGCCTTCAAGCTGGCGGATATTCCCTGGTGCGGCACCATGAGCTTTGACACCGCAGGCCGCACCATGATGGGGGTGACCTCCGCAGATATGGCGCAGCTGGTGGAAGAATTCGAAAACGCTCCGCTTGCCTTTGGCGCCAATTGCGGCACCGGCGCATCTGACATCCTGCGCACCGTGCTGGGGTTTGCCGCGCAGGGCACCGAACGCCCGGTCATCTCCAAAGGCAACGCGGGCATTCCGAAATATGTCGACGGCCACATCCACTATGACGGCACACCGGAGCTGATGGGCGAATATGCGGTCCTGGCCCGTGATGCCGGCGCCAAGATCATCGGCGGCTGCTGCGGCACCATGCCGGCGCATCTGCGCGCCATGCGTGACGCGCTGGACAGCCGTCCGCGCGGCGACCGCCCGGCGCTGGAACAAATCGTCGAGGTGCTGGGCCCCTTCACCTCCGAAAGCGACGGCACCGGCGAGGATGCTGCAGCCGGCGGTGAGCGCCGCAGCCGCCGCCGCCGCAGGGCCTGACCGGTCCCAGGTGGACTTGCGGCCGCCTTCCAGGCCGTCTCAAACCAAAATCAAAACCGCCGCAGGCCGGACCTGCGGCGGCATTCTTTCCGCGGCCGGGACTTGCAACGGCCCTCGCTGCCACAGCAGAGGCCGCTGTGCGCCCTTCCGGCGGCATCTCAGCCCCCCCCCGGTGGACAGTCTGACCGGCCATCACGCCTGCCTGTCCCTAGCCAACTATCGTAAAACCGCTGACCCCAGGTTCCGGATCCGCTCTTTCGGTGAGAACATCCTTGACCGATGCTGCGCCCGGTCCGCGCCCCAGCCTGCGCACCATACCGGCAACGCTGGGCGCCGGACCCATCAGCAAAGCCCGCACAGAGCCGTCGGGTTCATTGCGGATCCAGCCGGAGAGCCCGTGGCGCAGGGCCTCTGACCTGGCCCAGGTACGGAACGCAACACCCTGCACCCGCCCGGTCACGCGCGCCTTCACAGCGACAGAAGTCATAGCACACCTTCCTTTCCGTCACTCAGGATCCAAGCTTAGCACAAATGCCGCGCCACCGCTGTTCAATCCGCCCTCAAAACAGCGTCAGCTGATCGCCCGGCTGCGGCGGGCGGGCAAACAGATCGCAGCGTAAATCTGCAGTGCGCTGCTGCAGTCCCAAACGTTTGCAGGCCGCCTTGAACCGCTGCGCAATCATCTCTGCATAGCGCCCTTCGCCCCGCATCCGGTGGCCCCAGCGCGGGTCGTAATCGCGCCCGCCGTGCATCTCCCGCAGCCGGGCCATCACCTTGGCCGCGCGGCCTGGTTCGTGTTCTGCCAACCACTCCTGCCACAGCTGCGACACCTCCCGCGGCAGCCGAAGCATAATCCAGCTGGCGGCATCCGCCCCCGCCTCTGCTCCGGCGGCCAGCAACGCCTCCAGCTCATGATCGGTCAGCCCGGGCACTACCGGCGACGTCATGATCCGCACCGGCACGCCTGCATCCGTCAGCCGCCGGACCGCCGCCAGCCGGCGGGCGGGCAGCGGCGCCCGGGGCTCCATACGCCGCGACAGATCCGGATCCAGAGTGGTCACCGAAATCCCGACGCGCACCAAGCCCTTGGCCGCCATCGGCGCCAGGATGTCCAGATCACGCTCTACCATTGCCCCCTTGGTCACGATTGCCACCGGGTGATTGTAATCCTGCAGCACTTCCAGGCAGGACCGGGTGATGCCATAGTCCCTCTCGCAAGGCTGGTAAGGGTCTGTATTGGTCCCCAACGCCAGCGTGGCCGCCCGATAGCGCGGCGCCGACAGTTCCGCCCGCAGTACCGCGGCCGCATTGGGCCGGGACACCAGCCGGGTTTCGAAATCCATCCCCGGCGACAGCCCCAAATAGGCATGCGTCGGCCTGGCAAAGCAGTAGATGCAGCCATGCTCACAGCCGCGGTAGGGATTGATCGAGCGGTCGAAGGGCAGGTCCGGCGACCGGTTGTAGCTGATCAGCGACCGCGCCGCTTCCTGCCGCACTTCCGTGGGAATCACTGCCGGCGGCGGCTCCTGCTCCCAGCCGTCATCCGCCGCATCGCGCGCCATTTCATAGCGCCCTGCCGCATTGCTGAGACTTGCGCGCGCTTTGCGCCGCATCGGGACGGAACCATCATGGTAAGACATGGCAGGATTATGCGCCGCCGATGAGAACAAATAAAGAACAAATGTGCAGAACCGAAGATTTTCATGCGAAATCTGCAGTATCAAATTCCCGAATTTCCTCCTATACGTCGGTTCGGACAGCAGCAATGTCGCAAATAATGCAGTCCCAGGGCGGCATTCTGTCACAAAAGTTCCAAAACTAGGCCAACACGGGGCATCCCGCCCTGTAAGCAAGGATTAAGCGAATGTCGGACGAAGAAGACATCATCCTCTCTGAACTCGATGACGAGGAACTTGTTCAGCAGATGTTTGATGACCTCTATGATGGTCTCAAAGAGGAAATCGAAGAAGGTGTGAACATCCTTCTCGAGCGCGGCTGGGTGCCCTACGACATTCTGACCAAAGCACTGGTTGGCGGCATGACCATCGTCGGCGCCGACTTCCGCGACGGCATCCTGTTCGTGCCGGAAGTGCTGCTGGCCGCAAACGCGATGAAGGGCGGCATGGCCATCCTGAAGCCGCTGCTGGCCGAAACCGGCGCCCCGCGCGTCGGCTCCATGGTCATCGGCACCGTCAAGGGCGACATCCACGACATCGGCAAGAACCTGGTGTCCATGATGATGGAAGGCGCAGGGTTTGAGGTTGTCGACATCGGCATCAACAACCCGGTCGAGAACTACCTGGAAGCCATGGAAGAGCACAAGCCGGACATCCTTGGCATGTCGGCTCTGCTGACCACCACCATGCCCTACATGAAAGTGGTGATCGACACCATGGTCGAGCAAGGCCTGCGCGACGACTACATTGTGCTGGTTGGCGGCGCGCCGCTGAACGAGGAGTTCGGCAAGGCAATCGGCGCCGACGGCTATTGCCGCGACGCAGCCGTGGCCGTGGAAATGGCCAAAGACTTCGTTGCGCGCAAGCACAACTCGATGAGCGCCTGATTTGGCACGCAAAGGACGTGCAGCCCGCTTGACTGAGCGGGCTGCCTTCCGCCCCCCGACCGGGCGGACGCTCGAGGAAAGCTCCCTCACCGAACAGGGCCTGGCCGCCCCTGAAAAGAAAACCGGCCGCATCCTGCTGATTGCCTGCGGCGCACTTGCGCGCGAGATCCTTGCCATCAAGGACGCAAACGGCATGGACCATATCGACCTCACCTGCCTGCCCGCCAAGCTGCACCTCTACCCAGAGCAGATCGTTGACGCCGTCGACGGCGCCGTAGCCAAGCATTCAACGGCCTACGACAAGATCTTCGTGGTCTATGCGGACTGCGGCACCGGCGGCGCACTGGAACGCAAATGCGCCGAGCTGGGTGTCGAAATGGTGGCAGGCCCGCATTGCTATTCCTTCTTCGAGGGCAACGAGACCTTTGCGCGCCATGCGGATGAGGGCGAAATCACCGCCTTTTACCTGACCGACTTCCTGGTCAAGCAGTTCGATGCCTTTGTCTGGCGCCCGATGGGCCTCGACAAGAATCCCGAACTCCGGGACATGGTGTTCGGGAACTACACCAAGCTGGTCTACCAGTCGCAGATCAGCGACCCTAAGCTGGTTGAAAAGGCCCGCGAATGCGCAGACCGTATGGGGCTGGCGTTTGAACACCGCCACACCGGCTATGGTGATCTGGAAACGGCCATGACCAATTGGGCCCGGTAGCTCTTTTCATCTTTCCAGAAATACTCCGGGGAGCGCGAGGGGCCGGCCCCTCGCCCGCCTGCCTCAGGGCCCGCCCGCCTCAGGCCTGGGCCATCGCGGTTTCGCGGATCCGCTCGATCATTGCCCGCAAACCGTTGGAGCGCTGCGAAGACAGGTGCTCGTTCAGCCCCAGGCGGCCCAGTTCTGCCTTGGCATCCACCGCGGTGACATCGGCCAGGCTCAGCCCGTTATAAAGACAGCGCAGCACCGCGATCAGCCCGCGCACGATCATCGCATCGCTATCCCCGTCAAAGCGGAACGCGCCGCCTTCGATCGTGGCGTGAAGCCATACCTGGCTGGCGCAGCCGTCCACCTTGGTCGCGGGAACCTTCAGCGCCTCATCCAGCGGCTCCATCGCCTTGCCCAGATCAATCACATGGCGGTAGCGGTCTTCCCAATCCTCCATGAACTCGAAGTCTTCCACGATCTCTTCAAAGGCGGCGGTGGCCATGGTTCGGTCTTCCTCAAACACTCAGCTGCGGACAAATCAGCACCTAAGGCCCTGCCCGTTCCTTTTCAACCGCTTTTCAAGCCGCCCCCAATCGGGTAATCCGTTGCAAAGAAATTTGTTTGGGGCGGGAACAGATGCAGAAATCATTGGCGATCACATTGGCCGGCGCGCTGGTGCTGGCGGGGTGCGGCTGGAAAAACTCGCGGCTCAACCCGTCCAACTGGTTCGGCAGCTCCGAACCGGTCGAAACCGCAGCGGCGGAGAATGTGAATCCGCTGCTGCCGCAGGACAGCAATCCCCGCGGCGTCTTTGCCCGCCCGGAACCCAAAGACCTGACGGTTCTGGCCAGCCGGATCTCTGACATGCGGATAGAACGGACAGCTTCCGGCGCGATCATCTATGCCACCGCGGTCGCCAGCCGCCAGGGTGCCTATGAAGTCGAGCTGCGCCCGGTTGAAAGCGCCGAAGACGAGGTCCTGGCCTTTGACTTCCGCGTTGTTTACCCGGAATTCAGGACCGCCACCGGCAGCGAGTTCAGCCGCACCATCCATGCCGCCTACACGGTCAGCAACCAGGATCTGGAGGGCATTCGCACCGTGCGCGTGAACGGCGCTGAAAACGCACGGGAAAGCCGCCGCCGGTGACCCCGGGAAAATCAAGCTGAAAAAGAAAACGCCCGCGGATGCGGGCGTTTCTGCTTCCAGGTCCAGCTCCAGCACAGAGCTAGAGCTCAACCACCTTCACATCCTGGCCCTTGGCAGCAAGACCGATCTTTCCCTCGCACAGGCGCAGCGCATCAGCCCCAAACACCTCGCGGCGCCAACCGCTGAGGGCCGGAACATCACGCAGCCCCGCTGCTATGGCGTCCAGATCAGCGCTGGGGGCAATCAGCTTGGCGGCGACACCCTCCGCCTCGGTCTTTGCTTTCAGCAGCACCCGCAAAAGGTCAGCCAGCGCCGGGTTCACCTGCAGCTTTTCCTTGCTGCGGTCCATCTTGGGATGATTTTCCGGCGCGCAGGCAACGCCCTTGGCAACCGCCTGCAGGATGCCTTCTGCGATGGCCCCTTTCCGCGCCTCGCGCAGCAGCAGACGGGAGCCGCCCAGCTCACTTGTGCTGCGCGGTTTTGTCGAGGCCAGCTCCACCAGCGCGTCATCCTTGAACACCCGGTTGCGGGGCACGTTGTTAGTCTGCGCATAGATCTCACGGAAGGCCGCCAGCTCACGCACCACGGCCAGGAACTTGCCGGAATTGGTCCGTGTCTTCACCCGTTTCCAGGCATCTTCGGGCCGGATGTCATAGGTTGCCGGATCGGTCAGCACCTGCAGCTCCTCCGTCACCCAATGGGCACGGCCGCTCTTTTTCAGCTCAGCCGCCAGGAACTCATAGATCTTGCGCAGGTGCGTCACATCCGCCAGCGCATAGGTCTTCTGTGCTTCGCTGAGCGGGCGGCGCGACCAGTCGGTAAAGCGCGAGGTCTTGTCCAGACCCTGCTTGACGATCTTGCGTACCAGGGTCTCGTAACCTGCCTGTTCGCCAAAGCCGCAGACCATTGCTGCCACCTGGGTATCGAACAGCGGTTTCGGAAAGACCTGCGCATCAACCCAGAAGATCTCCAGGTCCTGCCGCGCGGCGTGGAACACTTTGACCACATTTTCATTGCGGAACAGAGCATAAAGCGGCTCCAGCGAAATGCCGCCGGCCAGCGGGTCGACCAGGACCGCGTCGTTTTCCCCATCCCCGGCATAGGCCAGCTGGATCAGGCAGAGCTTGGAATAATAGGTCCGCTCCCGCAGAAACTCGGTATCCACCGTGACGTAGGGGTGCTGTGCTGCGGTTTCGCAAAAGGCCTGCAGGTCTTCGGTGGTGGTCAGAGTTTTCATCAACTACGGCTTTTCAATCTCATGTGGGCCGGAACGTGATACGCGCATGTCCCGGGCAATGCAAACAACCGGGCCTCAGCCCAGCTGAACCGGCGTCTTATCTCCCGCGGCAAAGCGGCGCAGCACCGCCGGATAGAGCTTGTGCTCCTCAACCAGAACCCGCGCGGCAAGCACTTCTGGCGTGTCGCCCGCCAGCACCGGCACCCGCGCCTGGCCCAGAATAGGGCCGTCATCCAGCAGCGGGGTGACCTCATGCACGGTGCAGCCATGCTCTGCGTCACCGGCCTCCAGCGCACGGGCATGGGTGTGCAGGCCCTTGTACTTGGGCAAAAGCGACGGGTGGATATTCAGCATCCGCCCCTCGAATTTCGACACGAAGCCTGCTGTCAGCACCCGCATGAACCCGGCCAGGCAGACAATATCCGCGCCTGCATCGAGAATGGGTTTTACCAGCTCTGCCTCAAACGCTTCGCGATCGCCCCCGAACGGCCGGTGGTCCACAACAGCCGTTGCCACGCCCGCCGCAGCCGCCTTGGCCAGTCCGCCCGCATCAGAGGTGTTGGACAAAACCAGGCAGGGGCGCGCCGGATGATCCCCGGTCATGCTCTCAAGCAGCGACACCATGTTGGAGCCGCCGCCGGAGATCAGGATGGCAACCCGTCTGTGGCTCACAGCAGCTTGCCCGCGTAGCGCATGCCCTCGCCAGCAGTGACGGTGCCCAGGCGGGACACGGTTTCACCCTCCGCTTCAAGCACCTGCACCAGCTCATCCGCACGGTCGGCGGAGACCGACAGGATCATGCCGATGCCGCAGTTGAAGGTCTTCAGCATTTCCGCCTCGGCAATGCCGCCGGTTTCCGCCATCCACTTAAACACGGGTGGCAGGTCCCAGGCATTGAGGTCGATATCGGCGCCCAGCCCCTCGGGCAGCACCCTCGGCAGGTTCTCGGTCAGGCCGCCGCCGGTGATATGGGCCAGCGCATGCACACCCCCTGCCCGCACCGCGGCCAGGCACTGCTTCACATACAGGCGCGTCGGGGTCAGCAGCGCAGCGCCCAGCGACCCTTCGCCAAACGGACAGTCCGCGTCCCAGCCAAGGCCCGAGACTTCCACCAGCTTGCGCACCAGCGAATAACCGTTGGAGTGCACGCCGTCGGACGCCAGCCCCAGCAGAACGTCGCCCTCTGCCACGCCATCGGGCAGCGAGGTGCCGCGCTCCATCGCGCCTACGGCAAAGCCTGCGAGGTCAAAATCACCTTCCGGGTACATGCCCGGCATCTCCGCAGTCTCGCCACCGATCAGCGCGCAGCCAGAGCGCACGCAGCCCTCGGCGATGCCTTCGATGATGCGGGCAGCGACATCGGTTTCCAGTTTGCCGGTCGCAAAGTAATCCAGGAAGAACAGCGGTTCCGCGCCCTGGCAGACCAGGTCATTGACGCACATCGCCACCAGGTCGATGCCAACGCCGTCCACCACACCGGTGTCGATGGCGATCCGCAGCTTGGTGCCGACACCATCGGTGGCGCCCACCAGGATCGGGTCGCTGTAACCGGCAGCCTTCAGATCGAACAGGGCGCCAAATCCGCCCAGGCCACTGGCCACGCCAGAGCGGCTGGTGCGCTTGGCGGCCGGCTTGATCCGGTCGACCAGGGCGTTGCCCGCATCAATGTCCACACCTGCGTCTGCATAGGTCAGGCCGTTCTTGCCGCTGGTCATCACTTGGCTCCTTCAACTCGGTTGCGCAGCCTTTAGCGCAAGGCGCATCAGAAGGAAACAAGGGAATCTATCCCAGCCCCCGGGGCCATACCGGGCGGGTTTCCAGAGCGCATTTTCAAACCGCTGCTGGCCTGACCGGCAGGCCAATATGTCCAGGCTGAACGTCCCGCCAAAAGCCGCCAGGAAAATTCAGCCTTCCTGCCCGCAATCACCGCTTGACCTCGCCTGCCTCATTTCCTAACCAAAAACCAGTGGCGGGCCTGTAGCTCAACGGTTAGAGCAGAGCGCTCATAACGCTTTGGTTGCAGGTTCGAATCCTGCCGGGCCTACCAAAACGCCACGCCCTATCCTGCTCCGAGGCTGTGGCGGCGCCACCTCCCCGCTGCAGATTGGATGGACCGGACGCGGCATCAGTACCACCCCGCCACGGTTGCGGTTGTGCCGGTCGCTTCGACCCCCGCGACGGAAAGGCCGATCACATCGCCCGCTGACACGGAATAGGTGATGACGGTTCCGGCCTCATCCCGCAAAGACAAGTCGCCCGAGCTCAGCACCCGCAAAACCCGCGGCCGGACCGGCAGGTCGACACCATCCTGCGGCGTGATCGCCAGATGGTGGGTGGCAGGGCTTTCCAATCCGCGGCGGTGGCTGGAGAAAGGATCAATCTGAGGCATGAAAGGTCTCCCAACAGAGTTTCAGTCCAGAACAAGCTGCCCGGGGACAGAGTTATAACCGCAAAGTAAGAAGATCCGGCAAAGGCGGCGTGCGCCGCTCACCGCTGCCGCGCAACACCCTGATCCGGCCCGCACCGGGCCTAGCGGGCAATCACGATATCCGCTTTCAGCCCGCCCAGATCGGTGCTTTCACCCAGCCGCAGGGTGCCGCCGTGGGCGCGCGCAATGTCGGCCACGATTGCCAGTCCCAGGCCGACGCCAGACCCGCGGTTCTGGTTGCGCGCCGGGTCCAGCCGGGTAAAGGGGCGGATTGCATCGCCGCGCTGTTCTGCGGGTATGCCCGGGCCGTCATCTTCCACCCGGATCCGCATTGAACGGTCCGTCACCGCCACAGACACCCGCGCCCGGGAGCCATAGCGCACCGCGTTGGAGATCAGATTTTCCACGGCCCTGCGCATCGGCTGGCGCCGCAGCATGACCTCGCCCGCGCCAGTCACTTCCCCCAGCGTGACAAGTTTCTCCTGGCGCTGCCAGTCGCCGACGATGGTGCGGACAAGCTCCTGAGGGTCCACCTGCTCCGGCTCGCTGACTGCTGCACCGCGGGAGAAATCCAGGAACGCGTCCAGCAGCGCCTGCATTTCATCGACGTCACGCAGCATCGGCGCCGCGTCCTCCTCATCCAGCATGGCCAGCTCCAGCTTCATCCGGGTGAGCGGCGTGCGCAGATCATGGCTGACACCGGACAGCATCAGGGTGCGCTGCTCGATCTGCCGTTCGATCCGCGCCCGCATGTCCAGGAAGGCGCTGCCTGCTGCCCGCACCTCCATCGCGCCGGCAGGAGAATAAGGCACCGCCCGCCCCCTGCCGAACGCCTCTGCCGCATTGGCCAGCCGCTTGATCGGACGCAGCTGGTTGCGCATGTAGAGAAAGGAAATCAGCATCATCAAGAAGCCGAACAGCAGCATGGTGACAATCAGCTGATGCGGCGCCGCAGCTGTCAGGCGGCGGCGGTCGAAACTCAGTTCCATCAACCCATGCCGGGTGCCGAAGTAAACCTGCACCGTCCGGTCTGCGGGAAACCGCGCCGCCAGGAACCCCGGCAGGGTCTTTTCCAGCTCCTCGCGCACCACCCGGCCGGAGAACTCAATCAGGCTGAACTGATCCTCCGGCAGCGGCGCTCCCGGCGCCAGATAGCGCGCCTGCATGTTCAATGGCTGCAGCAGCGGCGCCATCTGCGCCAGCGCTGACGCCTGGTCCGGCGTCCCGTCGGCAACCTGGCGCAGCAGCTCCAGTTCCCGCTGGATGGTGGCGGTCATCTGCACCGTCACATCCTCCAGATCGCGTTTGATAAAGACGACAGAGACCACGATCTGCAACGCCACGATGGGCACCACCAGGATCAGTGCCGCACGGGCATAGAGGCTGCGCGGCATATATCGTTTGAGCCATTTGAAGAACATGGGCTAAGCCTATAGGGCGCTTGGGAAAGAAGGAAGACGCTCCGGGCGCGCACAGGTCCGGAAAACACAGGCTGGAAAACAGCAGCGGAGCAAGACTATGCAAGCACCAGATGATTTTAATCCGCCAGCCGGGTCTGCCGAGGGCCTGGAGCCGGGCCTGCGCCGTATCCTGGCGCCGAATCCCTCGCCGATGACGTACCGCGGCACCAATACCTACCTGCTGGGCACTGCCGGGCTTGCCGTGATTGATCCGGGGCCGGACTCACAGGATCATCTGGCGGCGATTCTGGCGGCCGTGCAGCCCGGTCAGCAGATCACTCATATCATCGTGACCCACAGCCACCTGGACCATTCGCCGCTGGCGCGCGGGCTGAGCCGGGCCACCGGCGCGCCGGTCTATGCCTTTGGCGGGCCGGAAGCGGGACGCAGCGCGGTGATGTCTCACCTCGCGGCGAACGGCCTGGCCGGGGGCGGCGAAGGCATAGACACCGGATTTGCCCCGGATATCACCGTTGAAGACGGTGAAACCATCCAGGGAGACGGCTGGCAGCTGGACGTGATCCACACCCCCGGGCATCTGGGCAACCACATTGCACTGGCCTGGGGCGATGCCTGTTTCACCGCCGACCACGTCATGGGCTGGGCCAGCTCGCTGGTGTCGCCGCCGGATGGCGACCTGACAGATTTTATGGCCTCTTGCCGCCGCCTGCGCCAGCGCCAGTGGCGCGTCTTCCATCCCGGCCATGGCGCCCCTGTCCTGGATCCTGCTGCCCGTCTCGACTGGCTGATTGCGCACAGGTGCTCCCGCGAGGCCGCCATTCTCGAGGCCCTTGCCCGGGCCCCGGCCACGGCCGCTGATCTGGCCCGGCAGATTTACACCGAGACGCCGGCCTCCCTGCTAAAGGCTGCCGAGCGCAATGTTTTTGCCCATCTCGTGGACCTGACGGGCCGCGGTTTGGCCCAGCCTCAAGGGCCGCTTTCTGCCCGGGCAGTCTTTGCCGGCACCGGCCGCTGAACTTTTTTCAGAAAATTGCCACCCGCCCTCTGGACGCCCAATCCGGAGGGCGCTATACGGCACAAACCGTTCCGGCGTAGCTCAGCGGTAGAGCAGTTGACTGTTAATCAATTGGTCGTAGGTTCGATCCCTACCGCCGGAGCCAACTTCCCTAAAAGAAGTTGGAAAATCTTCCCTGATCCGGTATCAGACGCCCCCCCCCTGCAACCTGTAACTCTGCTGCCTTTGCGGGCAGGCTGAGGCAGCCCTGCCTGATCTGCATCCGTATTCCGCCCTGCCGTCCCGCGGCAGCTGCGGGCCTGGTCCCAAATTGCCGCCGTGCGCCGGCCGCGCCAGCGGTTCCCGGGATCTAGGCAATTGAGAGGGCCGCCAACTGCGCCATTTGCTCCTGTGTCAGTGGCTTGCACAGGAACGATTTGACCAGCGGCATCGCCTCTGCCCGCTCCAGATCAGCAGGGTTCACCGTCGTGCTGACAATCACAACCGCAGGCACCGGATCCAAGGCACTGATCCGCTCGCCGTGCCTTTCAAGAAACTCAAAGCCGGTAACCGGCGGCATGTTGATGTCCAGCAGAATCAGGCCGGGCGGGGTGCCGCCGGCAGCGAGATGGCCGAGCGCCTCTTGCGGCCCCTCAAACAGTTCCACTTGGCCAAACAGGTTGGACTTTTCGATGATGCGCTTTGCATATTTTCTGTCCATCCTTTCATCGTCGATCACATAGACAACCTTGTCCTTATTGCTCATACTTTCCTCACTGCCTTCAGGTCGACGCTGAAAACGGTGCCCTGGCCCGCCTCAGAGACAACTTCGATCCGGGCCCCATGATTTTCCGCGACCCGCTTGCACAGGGCCAGCCCGATGCCCGAACCGGGATATTCGTCGTGCCGGTGCAATCGTTTGAACAAGCCGAATATCCGCTCTTGAAGCTCCTCCGGGATCCCCAGCCCGCGGTCTTTGACAGACAGGCGCACCATTCCCTTGCGGTCTGCTGGTTTGCACTCCAGCCGCACCTGGGCCGCCTCGCCTTCTTGTTTGTATTTCAGAGCATTGGAGAGGAGATTGGTGATCAGGACCCGCATCTGAAACGGGCTGCCCAGGATCACTGGCAGCGGGTCCACATGCACTTCCGCGCCGGTTCCGGAAATCAGCGCGTCCATGTCCTTTAGGATCTGATGCACCATCTGATCCAGGTCGACCTGCTCAGGCGTGAACTGGTGTTTTACAACTTTGGAATACTCAAGCACGTCGTCGACCAGCTGCCGCATCCGCTGAGACGTGCCAATCAAATCCCCAATGAGTTCCTGCGCCTGTGGGTCCAGGCTGTTTCCGTGGTCTTCCAGAAGAACCTCAAGAAAACTTTGAATGGTGTTGATCGGCGTCTTCAGATCGTGGGACAGCGCATAGCTGAAGTTGGACTGATCCTGATTGCTTTGCATCAATTGCCGGTTCATGAGTTCCAGCTCATCTGCGCGCTGGCGGATTTCCGAGGTGCGCTGGCGAACCTTTTGATCCAGCTCGTCCCGCTGGCGGGCAAGTTCAAAGGTGATATCGCGCAATTCCTGCTCAACACGGCGGCGCTCAGCGACTTCCTTTTTCAGGCTTTCCATCGTGCTGACATAGCCACGCAGCGCCATGTCATAAACCGCCATGCCCTGCAGAAAGAAATCCTCCACCCGGCGCAGGCTGGCAGTAGGCTGCATACCCGTTTTCAGGCAGTCGCGCAGCACGCTGAAATGATAAACACCGAAATCCGCCAGCGGCACATTGGCCTGCAGCGCCTGCCGGGCAACCTCATAGGCTTCGCTCAGCTGGCTCGCCTCGCCGGAACCGACATAGGCGCTCAGCGCCGACTGCAGGCGTGCAACATCGTATGCCTTGCCCATGTGGGCGGCGTGGCCGCTTTTGATAAAAGCCAGCAAGGCAGCCTGGTATTGCTGGGCGGCCTGGGATTTCGCCGCACGCAAGGGGGGCGCGCTCAAACCGTTCACAACAGCCTCCGCCGGTGGGTCACAGCCAGAACAGTGCGGTCATCATGCGACTTGCCGTAAACCTCAAGACAGGACGCAGCAAAATCCTGCGGCTGCAGCTTGCTATACAGCGCCGCATCCCGGAACCTGCGCGAAACACCGTCAGATGCGAGGATCAGCATGTGATCCGGCGGGAAAGGCTGCTGCTGCACATGAATTCCCGGGTAGTGCACGCCAAGGGTTCCGCCCTTTTGCATGATGCCGGCCTTGTCGCGGCCCTGCGGGTCAAGCGGGCAAATCACCCCTTCGACATCCCCAAGTGCTGCCCAGCCAAGGGTTTCCCGGGCCGGATCGACAAGGGCAAGAGCCAGCGCCGCCCCGCGGGTTCCGCGCAGGCGCCGGTGCGCTGCTTCGAACAAGGTTTCCAGATCATCGCTGTCCGCTGCAGACAACTCCTGCAGGCAGGCGCTGGCCGCGGCGCTGGCCGGACCGCCGCTGCCGACCCCATCTGCCAAAGCCACCAGCAGCCGGTTGCCCGCGAGCCTGAAAAGATAGCCGTCTCCGCAATCGGCTGCCGCCATCTTCGCGGCCTGTGCCGCGGCCCAGTGCAGCCGCGCACCCGCCGCGTCAAACGCAATTATCCCGCTATCTGCCCTCATCGCCATTTCACCGCCATCACAACCAGCCCCTCACCGGGCACCGAGTTGACTTCGAAAGCATCAACAATCCTCCGGGTGCCTGGCAGCCCAAGCCCCAGGCTGTTGCCCGTGGAATACCCGTCTTGCAGCGCCAATTCGACATCCTCCAGCCCAGGCCCCTGATCCCGGGCGGTGATGCGGATGCCGGTCCTGGAGCGCTCTGTCACGGTGCCAAGCTCAATCTCCCCTTCCTGCGCGTATTTTACGATATTGCGGGCCAGTTCCGACACCGCCGTAGCAACCAGGGCCTGATCAGGCCTGCTGAAATCCAGATCAGAAGCCAGCTGGCGCGCCTGCTGCCGCGCAGCCACGACATCGCTGTCGCGCCGGACCGGCTGAACCAGCATGGCAGTGTCCCGGGCCGGAGCGTTCATGCCTCCACCTGCAGAACCGCCATGCCGTGTTCCAGATCCCGGGCCGTGGGAATGCCGTTCAGCTGCAATCCCAACAGCACCATCGCCATGGCGATTTCCGGCTGGATGCCAACGATCGCCATTCGCGCACCGCGCAAGGCAACCGAGGCGGCTATATCGCTCAACATCCGGGTTCCGAAACTGTCGATAACATCCAGCAGGCTGACATCCAGAATGACCTTCTGCGCGGACAGCCGGGAGACCTCGTCCAGGATACTGCGCTGCATCTCAAGGATATCGCTGTCCGAAAGCTCCTCCTGCACCGAGGCGATCAGCAGATCACCCTGGCTGATGATGGGCACACGCCGGGCCACTTCAGCGTTCCAGCAGCTTGCAGGCCGTGGCGACACCCCGCTCAAGATCGCCGGCCGGGTTCAAGGCCTCTCCAGTCACGCCGATTTTGACCAGGGCCTGGGCAACCTCCGATGTGATGCCCGTCAGCACGGAACTTGCCCCCATCAGGCGGGCAGCGGTCATCGTTTGCATCAGGTGGTTCGCCACAGCGCTGTCGACGGCCGCAACACCGGTAATGTCCAGAACCACCGCGCGGGCATTCTGATCCCGGATCGCGTCCAGAATCTGCATGGTCAGCAGCCGCGAGCGATGGCTATCCAGCATTCCCACCACCGGCACCAGCAACAGCCCCTCCTGCAACCGCAAAACGGGTGTCGGCAGCTCGCTCATCTCACGCTCCCGCTGTTCAATCATATCGGACCGGGCCGCCGTAAAAGCCTCCAGCGTGATCGCCTGATGGCAAACAGCGACCCGCCGCAGCGAACCTTCAACCGCCTGCGCCTCTGCCTGATCGTCTGAGGTCTCCCGGATCAGATCGCAGATCCGGTCAATCGCGAAACTGTAGAACCCTAAATACAGGCTTGGCGACACGCCGTAGTTTTCGTTGAAAATACCAGCTTCCTTGCGGCCTTCGAAAAACTTCTGGTCCAGCCCGCCGTCAAACAGTTCCAGCAGATGGCGCCGCTGTTCGCCGCGCACTTCCGCCATCCGGTGCCGGGCATCTTCGCTACCGGGAACGTCAAAGCCGCCGTCGCGGCGGTAATACGCCTCCAGAATGGCATCAACGTTCTGTTCTGCCAAAGAAGACATATCCGACACCCGCGCCCGGTCATCCTGGCTGATATCGAACCAGCTCCAGGCCTCGCGCAGCCCTTCACCCGGCGATTGGATGGTAGATGAAATGACTTCGTTCATTGCGCGCCCTCACCGAAAATTACACACGCCAAGGTTTATCCGTCTTCCTTAAGAGTGCCTTAACCACCCCAATCATGGGGCGATAAATCGGCGCAAAAACAGCATCTTGATCGGAACAGAGGCGGCACTCTCCCGGGACGGGCGGCCGACGGCATCGATTGCCGGACGAGTTTCAAGCGCTGAGCTGCGCTGCCAGCCGTTTTCCGCCGCGCTATGGCAGCTGGATGATCGGGCAGAAGTCCCCCCTTGGCCGGCCAGAGCCGCTATCCCTTTAGATGAGGCGCCAAAGCTGCCACTGCATCGGACCAGGCCTGCCGGAATGGGGCATCCGGAGGCCTTTCCGGGCCCGCCGCCGTTTCGATGGCCAGCAAGGCCGCGCGCAGGCCGGACAGTCCCAGAACCGCAGCCGACCCCGCCAGCCGGTGCGCCTCCTTGCGCTGGCCGTCTTCCAGCGGCCCCGCCTGCTGCAGCTCATCCTGGAGCTGGTTCACCTCATTGCAGAACGACGCCAGGAAACTGCGTGCCCGCTCCGGCCCAAGCGCCTCAAAGAACTGGTGAATGTCAGATTGTGTCCGCGGCAGCACCTTAACGCCGCCGCCGGCCCGGCGCGCGATCACATCGGCAAGCCCGGCCTTGTTGGCCGGCTTGGTCAGAACCTCGGCAAACCCCGCCTCCAGGATACGGGCGTGGTCCTCGGCTGCGGCATGTGCGGTCAGCGCCACGATGTCGGTGCCTTCCGCCAGCTGGCCGCTGCGGATCCGGCGCAGGGCTTCGATGCCGTCCACCTCCGGCATGCTGATGTCCATCAGGATCAAATCAAAGCGGTTTTCCGAGGCCGCCTGCACCGCCTCGGCACCGCCGGGCACCGCCAACACCTCATGCCCCTCCTGACGCAGCATGGTGGCCAGAAGCTCGCGATTGATATCATTGTCTTCCGCAATCAGCAGACGGCTGGCGCCGCTTTTCCGCGGCCTGCCCTGCTCTGCCTGGCGCGGCGGCGGCTTGGCTGCCGGAAGCGGCAGTGAAATCGTGAACAGGCTGCCCTCGCCCGGCTCGCTTTCGCAGGCAATTGTGCCGCCCATGGCCTGCACCAGGCGCCGGGTGATCGACAAGCCCAGCCCGGTGCCCTCGCTGCCCCGCCGGTAACTGGCATCCAGCATGATGAAATCTTCGAAGATCCGCTCAATGTCCTCCGGCCCGATCCCCTGGCCGGTATCGGCGACGTTGAATTCAACGGTTTCACCATCCGGAAGCCGCATCACATCCACGCTTACGGCGCCTTCGCTGGTGAACTTCAGGGCGTTGCCGATCAGGTTCAGCAGCACCTGCTGCACCGCCCGCGGCCGCCCCGCCACCACCGGCTTGCCGCCCAGGCTGCAATGCAGCGACAGCTCTATGCCGCGCCCCTTTGCACTGGCCTGCTGGCTTTCCACCAGGCCGCTGACCAGCTCATCCAGATCAAAGATCCGCAGTTTTTCGGACTCGGCGCCTGCTTCCAGCCGCGACAGCTCCAGCACGTCGTTAATATGGTGCAAAAGCAGCTCGCCGGACACCCGCATGGCCTGCAGGTAACGGCGCTGCTCGGGCGTTGGCGCGGTGCCCTCGATCAGGTCGATGGCGCCCAAGACCCCGGTCAAAGGCGTGCGCATTTCATGGCTCATCACCGTCAGCAGGTTCTGCTTGGCCCGCTCCCCCGCCAGCGCATCATCCCGCGCCCGCCGCAGCTCCTCCTCCACGGCGATCCGCTCGGAGATGTCGCGCAGGAAGCTGACAAATACCATCTCCGTCCCTGACTGGCTGATCGAAACCGAGAGTTCCACCGGGAACAGCTCTCCGGACTTACGCCGGGCCTCGAGCTTCAGCCGCCCCTTGCCCGCGACCCGGGTTTCACCGGTTTGCAGAAAGCGTTTCATACCCGCCTGATGCGCTTCCTGCAGGTGGTCCGGGACAATCAGGCTGACCATCGGCTGCCCGATTGCCTCTGCGCGGCTGTAGCCGAATACCAATTCCGCGGCACCGTTGAAAGCCTGAATGCGCCCGTCCGCACCAACCACCAGAATGGCATCCAGCGAAGAGGAAATCATGGCCTCCATCCGCGCCGCGGCCCGGCTGCGTTCCATCGCCAGCCTGCGCCCTTGACGGTAAAGACGGCCGAGCAGCAGCGCCGCCAGCGCAAGTGCAAGTACCAGCGCCAAAACCACCCAGCCCAGGCGGCTTAGGATGGTGAAGAGCTTCAGCCGTTTTTCCTTGCTGTCCTCGACTTGCAAGACCACCCCGAACAGGGCCAGTTCCCGCACGTCCGCGCTGTTGCCTGAAAGCTCTTGCGCCAGTTCCGTCAATCCGCCCAGCAGCACAGTGTCCGGGCTGTCGATGAGCAAGGCCATGCGGTCCAGCCGGTCCTGCATCTGCTGCAGCAGGCCCGCCCCTGCCGCGCTGCTGCGCAGATCGCGAAACAGCGGGCTTTCCCGGAAGGTGGCAATCCGGCTGTAGTAGATATCGAATTGCCGCCGCAGGCGCCGCAAATCTCCCGGCGCGCGTGCAGCCTGAACTGCAACTTCCAGCTTCAGATGCTCAACTTCGGCTTGGGACAGGTTCCACTGCATATTATCGGTCGCAGCCGTCGACAGCCCGTCCAGCTGCTGAAGCACCTGGTGGCCCAGCCGCACGGATTGCGCCGCCAGCGCCGCTACGATGGCCAGAACCAGCGCCAGCACCCAGCGCGGCATGGATGGAAACCCGCGCAGCACTACCCGGACCGCTCCCGACGGCAGCTCACGGCTGGATCACGATCCGATCCAGCTGCCAGATGCTGCGCGAATAGACCTCCTCGGTCCGGTAATCCGGGTTGCTGTCATAAGGGTAGACCACCCACAACGGCCCCTTATTGCGCAGCGACATTTCTGCACCATTGCGCTCATACGCGACAATCGGGCCGCCCTCGACCGCATCTGACACCGGAATCTCCACCGAGTAGTCATTGACCGCATGGGCCACCATCCGGCCGCTGCCGGCCCCCATCTGCCCCACCAGGGCGGCCAGCGGCACGCCAGTGAACTGCTGCGGGCCGGTGGTCCAGATGGTTTCTGTTTCAAAGGTGACGGCAGCCAGAGCGCGGAGATCATCTATTGTGTATTCCGCAGCAGGTTCAGTACCGTTCTCAACTGACACGGACAAAAGCACCGGCTGATCTTCTGCAAGCGCGCCCCCGGCCCAAACCAGCACCGCAACCGCTGCCGAAACCGCGGTGCGCGACATCAATCCTCTCATCCCGGCACTCCTTTTTTCATGCCAAACATCAACAACCGGACGCAGAATGCCACATCCGCGCCGCCCGGAAACCGGCACCGGAGGATAGGTTCCTAACCTTCCGTATAGGGCGCCCAACCGCCAGAGTAGCTCCAGCACCCTAATGTTGGCTTACCAGGCTCATATTCACCGCGGTATTATCTGAAAAATGCTAACGGATTTCAGGAGACGCCCGCTATGATGATGCCTGCTGCCAAAACGCAATCGAGGGTTGACGGTTTTGAAACACTTGTCGCGGTAGACTGGGACAGGGAATTCAGAAACAGGTCCAAGGGTTTTATGCGTATTCTGCTGGCAGACGATCATGACATGGTCCGCGAAACCATCTCCGCTTATCTTAAGTCTGAAGGGGGCGCTGAGGTTTCCCTGGCGACAGATCTTCCCGGGGCCCTATCGCAGATTGGCGAGCAGGGGCCATTCGACCTGGTGCTGCTGGACTACAACATGCCAGGCATGATGGGGCTGGACGGCCTGGCCAAGGCGCTGGAGGCCAACGGCGGAAAAGGCGTCGCCATCTTGTCGGGGAGCGCGCCGGCCCGCACCGCCCAGGATGCCCTGGATGCCGGTGCCATCGGCTTCATCCCCAAAACCATGGGGGCGCAATCTTTGCTGAATGCCGTGCGTTTCATGAGCGCAGGCGAAATCTACGTGCCCGTCGACCTCATGCGCGAGGAAGCCGCCGCCAGCACCCATCCGCTGGCCGAAAAGCTAAGCCCGCGCGAACTCGAGGTGCTGGACGGTCTGTGCCGCGGCCTCTCGAACAAGGAAATCGCCCGCGAGCTGGAGCTGCAGGAGGTGACCATCAAACTGCATGTGCGCACGCTGTGCCGCAAGCTGGAGGCCAAGAACCGCACCCAGGCCGCGCTGACTGCCAAGGCGGCAGGGCTGTTCTGATCCGCCCGGGCGCAGCCCCGGCCTTCAGCCCAGATCCGCGGGCAGCGCCGCGTATCCGCGAAAGCGGATGCGCCCGCCCGGCACCCTGCCGGAACGCAGCCGGTAGCCCGGATAGCGGCGCAGGAAGCGTTCTATCGCAATTCTCCCTTCCAGCCGTGCCAGGGTCAAACCAACGCAAACATGCGGCCCGCCGGCAAAGGCCAGATGCCGGTTTGGCGTGCGGCCAATGTCGAAGACCTCCGGATTTTCAAACACCTCCGGGTCCCGGTTCGCGGCCCCTATGACCAGGTGCAGGTTAGTGCCTGCAGGGATCCGCACACCGCCGATCCGGGTCCCGGCGGTGGTTTCCCGGTTGCCCAGCTGATTGGGGGAGCGGAACCGCAGGATTTCCTCCACCGCCGGCTTGATCAGCTCCGGATGTTTCAGCAGCCGCTGCCGCTGCTCCGGGTAATCGTGCAGCAGTGCCAGCCCGTTGCCGATAAGGTTGGTGGTGGTTTCATGGCCTGCATTCAGGATGAAAATGCAGTTCTGGATCAGCTCAATCTCACTAAGCGCCCCGTCCGCGCCCTCACCGCGGATCAGCCGCGTCAGCACGTCGGTTTCGATATCCCCCGGCCTGGCCCGGCGCCGTGCAATCAGCTCCTGCAGATAGCTCTTGAACTCTTCCACTGCGCGATGCCCTGCCGCCAGCTGCGCCGGACACAGCGCAGGCTCCAGCGCGCCGAGGATTGCCAGTGACCAATCCCGCAGCGGCGCCCGTTCCTCCATCGGCACATCCAAAAGATTGCCAATGATCTGGATCGGAATCGTAGAGGCAAAATCGGCAATCAGATCCGCGCTGACCTTGCCTGCCATCGCCGCCAGCAGGTGATCCACGGTTTCAATCAGCCCAGGTTCCATCTTCGCAATTGCCCGCGGTGTCAGCGCCGAGGTCATGATCTTGCGCACCCGGGTGTGCAGCGGCGGGTCGGAAAACACCAAAGAAGTAGTGTGATGCTCAAACAGCGGGGAGCCTTCGCCGTATTTGGGCGCAAACACCCGTTTCTTGTCCGAGGAAAACAAAGCTGTATCACGGTAAATCCTGTCCAGATCCGCGTGACGGCAAACCAGCAAGGACCCGTCCGGCTGCGGCAGCACCGGAGCGCCGCGCAGCAAGGCGTCGTAGAAGGGAATAGGATCCTCCACAAAGCCCTCCGGCGGGTTTTCCAGATCAAATCCCTCAATATTTACAAGCGCATGCGCTCCACCGTTCATCCGTCATCCTCCCACCGGTTCCGCAAGACAGCGTTTCCGCCGCAAATGCGACTGTCAATTGCCCATGCCGCCCCGGAACCCAGCGTCAGTCTTTGGCTGCAGATTTACGGCGATGCTGGATTCCTGCGTGACATGCGTCCGCCGCGCGGATAGAAACAAACCATGAACACAGCAATTTCCTCCATCCGCAACCTTGGCCCCGCCTATGAGGAAGCCTGCCACAGGGCCGGGATCACTTCGGCCGAGGACCTACGCGCCATTGGCGCTGATGCGGCCTATGCCAGGCTGCTGCAAACCGGCACCCGGCCGCATTTCATCGGCTATTACGTGCTGGTGATGGCGCTGCAGGGGCGGCCGTGGAACGATTGCAAGGGCAAGGAAAAGGAAGAGCTGCGCAAGCGGTTCGACATGATCAAGGCCGATGTCCGCCCTCAGCACAGTTCGAAACTGCTGTCGGAACTGGATGCCATCGGCGTGCGCGCCACACCTGCGGATCTGAGAATTTCCGGACCCGCGCCGCGCTGACCGCCCCAAAAGAAAAGGCCGCCCCGAAACGGGACGGCCTCAATTCATCCGGAAAGCTGACGGCTTAGCCGACCAGCTCGAGGCCGGAGAAGAAGTAGGCGATTTCCACAGCAGCGGTTTCCGGTGCGTCGGAACCGTGCACGGAGTTTTCGCCAACCAATTCAGCGAACTCGGCGCGGATGGTGCCAGCAGCTGCGTCTGCCGGGTTGGTGGCGCCCATGACTTCGCGGTTTTTGGCAATGGCGTTTTCGCCTTCCAGAACCTGAGCAACGATCGGAGCGGAGGCCATGAATTCGCACAGTTCGTCGTAGAACGGACGCTCGGCGTGCACCTTGTAGAACTCGCCCGCCTGCGCCTTGGTCAGGTGGATGCGTTTTTGCGCAACAACGCGCAGGCCTGCTTCTTCAAACTTGGCGTTGATTGCGCCGGTCAGGTTGCGGCGGGTTGCATCGGGCTTGATGATCGAGAAAGTGCGTTCCAGTGCCATGGGGCAAACTCCTGTGCTGAAAAGCCGGACGTCATGCCCGGCCCGTTACGAATTGCCGCCCCGATAGCATGGCTCTGTGACAGGATAAAGAGGGGATTGCGCAGCTTTGACGCAGCTGCTGTTTCGGGGTTGCAATTGCCCGACCATTATTATCAGGTAATTGCGCGCGAACAGGGTTGAAACTCGAAACAAGGTTGAATGATGAAACCTGCTCTTGCTCTGATCGCCTGCCTCGCAGCTGCTCCGGCCTATGCCGCTGAAACGCCCCTGCCAATGACCTACGGGCTATTCGAAACAGCCGTAGCCCACACCGACCTGGACAGCTGCCCGCCGCAGCTTGCCAAACCGGACACCTTCTGCCGCGCAACCCTGCGCCATGACGAGATCCATGTGTTTGCTTTCAGCCGTGAAGACGGCAACCCATTGGTCGGCTTTGCCTCCTATTCCTTTGACGACATCGCGCAGCATCTGAACTAATTCCTGCGCCTGTCGGGGCCGCCAGCCGCCGCCAGCGCCCTCCCCCATTGACAACACCGCAGCACTGCCGCAGTGCTCCGTCCATGTTACGCATTCAGGACATCACCTATTCGGTTGAAGGCCGCCCCCTGATCGAGGGCGCCTCCGCCACTATTCCCACCGGCCACAAGGTCGGGCTTGTCGGGCGCAACGGCACCGGCAAGACCACGCTGTTCCGGCTGATCCGGGGCGAATTGGCGCTGGAGACCGGCAGCATATCTCTGCCCTCCAAGGCCCGCATCGGCGGTGTTGCGCAGGAAGTTCCCTCCTCCGACGTGTCGCTGACCGACACCGTTCTGGCTGCCGACACTGAGCGCGCCACGCTGCTGGCAGAGGCGGACAGCGCCACTGATCCCGCCCGGATTGCCGAAATCCAAACCCGCCTGACGGACATCGACGCCTGGTCGGCTGAGGCGCGCGCCGCTTCGATCCTCAAGGGCCTGGGTTTTGACGATGAGGACCAGAAACGCCCCTGCTCCGCCTTCTCCGGCGGCTGGCGGATGCGGGTGGCGCTGGCAGCAGTGCTGTTTGCCCAGCCCGACCTGCTGCTGCTGGACGAACCGACCAACTATCTCGACCTTGAAGGCGCGTTGTGGCTGGAAAGCTACCTGGCGAAATACCCGCACACGGTGGTGATTGTCAGCCACGACCGCGGCCTCTTGAACCGCGCGGTGGGCGCTATCCTGCACCTGGAAGACAAGAAACTCACCCTTTACCAGGGCAATTACGACACATTCGCCGAAACCCGCGCCGCCCGCATTCTGGCGGCTCAATCGGAAGCCAAGAAGCAGGAGGCCCGCCGCGCCCACCTGCAAAGCTTTGTTGACCGGTTCCGCGCCAAGGCGACCAAGGCGAAACAGGCGCAGGCCCGCCTCAAGATGATCGCCAAGATGAAGCCGATCACCACCCCGCAAGAGGCCGCCCTGCGCGCCTTCACCTTTCCGGAGCCAGAGGAAATGTCCCCGCCGATCATCCATATCGAGGGCGGCATCACCGGCTATGGCGACACCGAAATCCTGAAGCGGCTGAACCTGCGGATTGACCAGGACGACCGCATCGCTCTGCTGGGCAAGAACGGCCAGGGCAAGTCGACCCTGTCGAAACTGCTGGCCGGCCTGCTGCCGCTGATGGCGGGCAAGATGACCCGGTCCTCCAAGCTGCGCATCGGCTACTTCGCCCAGCATCAGGTGGATGAGCTTTATGTCGATGAAACCCCGCTCGACCACCTGCGCCGCCTGCGCCCGGATGAGGCGCCTGCCAAATGGCGGGCGCGGCTGGCGGGCTTTGGCCTTGGCGCCGCACAGGCCGAGACCGAAGTCGGGCGTCTGTCCGGCGGCCAGAAGGCGCGGCTGTCGCTGCTGATCGCCACCATCGACGCGCCGCATATGCTGATCCTCGACGAGCCGACCAACCACCTGGATATCGAAAGCCGCGAGGCACTGGTGGAGGCGCTGACCGCCTATTCCGGCGCGGTCATTCTGGTCAGCCACGACATGCATCTGCTGAGCCTGGTCGCAGACCGGCTGTGGCTGGTCTCGGACGGCACCGTCAAACCCTATGACGGTGATCTGGAAAGCTACCGCGCCCTGCTGCTGGCACGCGACAGGCCCGCGGCCAAGGCGGAAGCGCCCAAGCCGGCCAAGCCCAAGCGCGCCTCCCGCGAGGTGCTGATTGCCCTGCGCTCAGAGGTCCGCAAGTCCGAGGCTCGGGTCGAGAAGCTCAGCGAAATGCGTGAAAAGCTTGACGAAAAGCTGGCCGACCCTAGCCTGTACGAACCGGGCAAGGCTGGCGATATCGAAGTCTGGCAAAAGAAACACGCTGAATGCATCGAGGCGCTGGAGCGGGCCGAGGGCCTGTGGATGGACGCGCTGGAGAAGCTGGAGCAGGCAGAGGCACAATGATCGACACCGCATTCCTGATCACATCCTTTGTGACCTTGTTTGTCATCGTCGACCCGATCGGGCTGACGCCTGTCTTCATTGCCTTGACGCAGGGCACGCCCCCGGCGCGCCGCCGCTCCATCGCGCTGCGGGCGACGATCACGGCGGCTGTGCTGCTGGCAATCTTCGCCGCCCTGGGCGAGGCGGTGCTGGGCTTCATCGGCATCTCCATGCCCGCCTTCCGGGTGGCCGGCGGCGTGCTGCTGTTCCTGACCGCGCTCGACATGCTGTTTGAGCGCCGCAACAAACGCCGTGAAGACCGCAGCGAGGAAGATGATTTTGACGACCCGTCCGTTTTCCCGCTGGCTATCCCGCTGATCGCTGGCCCGGGGTCGATTGCCACCGTCATTCTGCTGTCCGGCCAGAAGCCCGGCATTGCCGGTTTCTTTATGGTGATGGGTGTGGTGGCCGCGGTGCTGGCGATCCTGCTGGTGATGTGCCTGTTCTCTGGCCTGTTTGAACGGCTTCTGGGCAAGACCGGCATTACCGTTGTCACCCGCCTTTTGGGGATGCTGCTGGCGGCGCTTTCGGTACAATTCGTGCTGGACGGATTGCGCGCTTTTGGCTTTGCCAGCTAGCATAACGCCCCGGCCCGCCTACATTATAATCAGGAGGTGAGCATATGGGCGAATATGAAATCGGGCGGTTTATCTATCTGATCATCCTGCTGGTGGCGGTCGGGTCCTGGGTCTTTGTCCAGAACCGCCAAAGCATCGGAAAAACGCTGCAGATGTTTGCCGTCTGGGGTTTCATCTTCCTTGGCGTGATTGCCTCCTATGGGCTGTGGGACGACATCCGCCAGACCGTCCGCCCGCAGCAAAGCGTTGCCCTGGATGCAGGCCGGGTCGAAGTACCGCGCGCGCCTGACGGCCACTATTACCTGACTTTGGACGTTAATGGCGCCGCCATCGAGTTTCTGGTCGACACCGGTGCCAGCCAGGTGGTGCTGAATGCGGCTGACGCCCAGCGCGCGGGCATTGATACGGGAAACCTCGCCTTCCTTGGCCGGGCGCAAACGGCCAACGGCGAAGTGCGTACTGCTTCTGTCTGGGTCAATGAAATGTCACTCGGCGGGATTACCGACACCGATGTGCGCGTCTGGGTCAACCAGGGGGAACTGGATCAATCCTTGCTTGGCATGGGCTACCTTCAGCGCTGGTCCAGCATCGAAATCCGCAACGGCGCGCTGGTGCTGACCCGCTGATCCGCCCTTCCCGGGCAGCAGTCCTTGAGACGGATCAAGGACGCGCCACGGCGCTGTGCCTAGTCTGGAGGGGATCACTCCACTCAGAAAGGAGCGTGGCAAACCCGTGACCGAAGCAGAACTTGAACAACTCAGAGAAAGCTACAGCAAGCTGACAGAAGACGCTGGCCGCACGCCGACGTATTTCTATGATGCGCTGTTCCGCCATGCACCCGGCCTGCGCCAGATGTTCCGCGAGGATCTTGAGGGCCAGGGGATGAAATTTATGACAACGCTGGGGGTCATTCTGGCCCGGTTGGACGATGAAACCGCCGTTGATCCGCAATTTCAGGAGCTCGGCAAGCGGCATACCAGCCTCGGCGTGCTGAGCACCCATTTCGCCCCGATGGAGGAAGCGCTGATTGACACGCTGCGCCATGCGCTGGGCAGCGGCCTCACCCCGGAGCTGGAAAAACTGTGGCGCCGGGCCTTTGGGGAAATCTCCAGCCGGATGATCCAGCGCGGCAATATTCCGGACCGCTGAGCGCGGACCGGACAGCCCTCAGCCTTCGTCCTGGGACGGCAGGATGAACCCGTTGACGGGATAAACCCGGCCAAAGGCGCCCGGATTGCTTTCCAGGCGCACGGCGGACCAGTCGTTATCCTGGGAGACGTCGACCACCGCCATCCCCAGCGAGATCCTGTTGCGGTGCCAATTGGCGTGGTTGACCTCAATGTGGCGGGAATCCTCGACCTTGGAGACCACCGCGACATGCCCTAGCGGGTTGGAGCGCGTGGCGCTGAAGGCCATCACCGCCCCGGTTTGCGGTTCGTTGCCGCGGGCGAACTGCCCCTTTGCCTGCGCCCACCAGGTTTTAGCATTGCCGTATATTTCAATACCGCTGGCGTTACGGGCAAAGGGCACGCACCAGACACGCTTGCCGCTGGACTGCAGGTTCTCCACCTGGCTCACTGCAAACTCCAGCCGCTCTGCCTCGACCTCCGCCCGGCTCACCGATCCGTTCGGCGCCCCGGCACAATTGGCCAAAACCAGCAGCCCTGCTGCAACAAGCGGCAACCGCCGCGCCCGCGCAAACGCACGCTTCATGGTGATCCATCCCCCGGTCGTCTTTTCTTATGGCCGGGAGCAATACTGCGAAATGCGCCGCCGCGCGAGAATTTCCTGCAGAGTTGAAACAAATCCGGAGCAGATTGGCAAAAAACCGCCGAAAGCGCTGAAACGGCAGGCTATTTCTCTGCCTTCTTCTCCCAGCGCCCGCTTTCCTCGGACCAGTACTGGGCCGAACATCCCGCTTCTGTCAGGCTTTTCCACTGGGTCCGGGCGTGCTGAACGGCCTCCGGATCAGTGCCGTCAAACAGAATGCAGACACGGCTCAGCGCCTGCACCTCCTCTGCGCTGACGGCGGCGCCATCCACCGCCATCACGCATTCCGGGTTATTGGCGGCTTGCGGCCCTGCCGTCAGCAGGATGGGCTGCAACGCATCATGAGGGCCGCCTGCCAAACCATGGGCCAGAAAGCTCTCCTCCGGTCCCAGCCACAGACGGTCATCCAGCCAGGCCATGCGCTCAGGATCACACCCGCGCACCGCAATGCGCCAGCCCGCCCCGCGCGCCTTATCCAGGAGAACCGGCAGGGTCTCCTCCAGCGGCCTGCGCGTCAGATGATAGAAATAGGCAGCCCCCATCAGATGTTATTCCGTCTCGAACTTATCCGCGACCAGACGGTTCAGCGCCATCACGCCCCAGCCGGTGGCTCCCTTCGGCGCATAAGAGGTATCGGATTTAACGGAGGCCACACCTGCAATGTCCAGATGGATCCAGGGCATACCGTCCTTGATAAAGCGCTGCAGAAACTGCGCCGCGGTGATCGAGCCTGCCGGACGGCCGCCGACGTTCTTCATATCGGCAATGCGCGATTTCAGCTGGTCGTCATAGGCCTTGCCCAATGGCATCCGCCAGGCGCCCTCATCCTCGGATTTGGCGGCCTTCAGGAATGCATTGCACAGATCATCGTCATTGGAGAATACACCGGCATTCTCATGTCCCAGGCCGATGATGATGGCGCCGGTCAGGGTGGCCAGGTCAATCACGCCTGCAGGCTTGAACCGCTCCTGCGCGTACCACAGCACATCACACAGAACCAACCGGCCCTCAGCGTCGGTGTTGATGATCTCCACCGTGTCGCCCTTCATCGACTTCACCACGTCGCCCGGGCGGGTGGCATTGCCTGATGGCATGTTTTCAACGAGACCCACCAGCCCCACCACATTCGCCTTGGCCTTGCGCAGCGCCAGCGCCTTCATGGTGCCGGTGACAACACCTGCGCCGCCCATGTCCATGGTCATCTCTTCCATGCCGCCTGCCGGCTTCAGGGAGATGCCGCCGGTGTCAAACACCACACCCTTGCCGACCAGCGCCAGCGGGGCCGCATCCTTGGCGCCGCCTTTCCACTGCATGACCGCCACCTTAGAGGGGCTGTCCGAACCCTGCCCCACGCTCAGCAGCGTGCGCATTCCCAGCTTTTCCAGTTCCGCCTCTTCCAGCACTTCGACCTCCAGGCCGATCGCCTTCATCTCTTCGATACGGCGGGCGAATTCAGTGGTGGTAAGCACGTTGGCCGGTTCATTGATCAGATCGCGGGTCATATGCACGCCCTCGGCGACCGCCAAAAGCGGCGCACAGGCGACTTCCAGATCCGCAGGTGATTTGGAGGCAATCACAACTTCGCCTTCAGGTTTTTCGTCCTTGGGCGATTTGTGATTTTCAAATCCGTAATCCCGCAGCGCGATACCAAGGGTCAGGTCCGCAGCCTTGTTCATACTGCCGGCCATTACTGTCAGCCGCTTGCCTGCCGCGCCCTTGATCAACTTTGCACCCGCCTGGCGCGCCTCAACCGGGGTCAGTTTGCGCGGCAGCACCAGCACATCCAGCGCCTCCGCCTGCATCCCCGCAGGCCAGCCCAGCGAAATCACATCCCCCGCCTTGACCTTTTTGAAGCCATCCGAATCGATCAGCCGGGCGATTGCCCCCTTGCTCAGCCTGTTGGCCGTGCGCGCAGCCTGATCCATGCTGCCCTCCGGCGTTACCATCACCGCCACGCGGCCGGTCATCGCGGACAGCGCCTTGGGGTCGTATTCAGCAAAACGGATCGGGGTAAGGCTGCTCATTTTCGGTGCGCTCCTGCTGGTTTCATCCGGTTCTTTGCCTAAGAGGTATCCTGCGCGGAAGCGCTTGACCAGACCTGGGCACACCGCGGCCATATCCGCGGTCCGCCGCCGATCGCAGCCCCTTGTGAGAATGCAGTTTTCCCCGCCGGGCAAATCCACTAAGGTCCGGCAAAATAACAATGGCAAGATCTGGGGGGATCGGGTGTCACGCTACGACAGGTATGTGCTGTCACAGTATCTGCTCTTCTTCAGCTTCTTCGCGCTGATTCTGGTGGCCGTGTTCTGGGTCAACCGAGCCGTTGTGCTGTTTGACCGCCTGATCGGCAACGGCCAGTCCGCCCTGGTCTTTCTCGAATTCACGGCGCTCACCCTGCCAAACCTGATCCGCATGGTGCTGCCGATTGCCGCCTTTGGCGCCTCGGTCTGGGTCACCAACCGCCTCAACAGCGAAAGCGAGCTGACCGTGCTGCGCGCCACTGGCACCAGCCCCTGGCAGATGGCGCGGCCAGCGCTGGTTTTCGGTGTCATCACGGCGCTGATGATGTCGGCGCTGACCCACTATCTGCTGCCCGCCTCGATCAGCCAGCTGGAGGTGCGCGAAGGCGAGGTATCCCGCAACATCACCGCCAAACTGCTGAGTGAGGGCGATTTTCTGCACCCGGCGGATGGCGTCACTTTCTATATCCGCCAGATCGACCCGGATGGCACCTTGAACGATGTCTTCCTGTCGGACCGGCGCGACCCGGAATTGACGGTGACCTATACCGGCGCGCGCGCCTTTCTGGTGCGGGATGAGACCAGCGCCCATCTGATAATGGTCGAAGGCATGGCACAGCGGCTGGACCATAACACCCAGCGGCTGTCGACCACGTTCTTTTCTGATTTTTCCTATGACATCAGCGCTTTGGCCCGCCAAGCTGAAAACCCGACCCGCAACATCCGCGCCATCCCCAGCCTGGAGCTGATGACCCGAAGCGCGGCCATCACCCGCAGCGACGGCTATTCCGCAGGCGCCCAGGCCGAAGAGCTGCACCTGCGCTTTGCCCGCGCGCTTGTCTGCATTGCAGTCACGCTGATCGGCTTCTCGGCGCTGATGCTCGGCACGTTCTCCCGCTTCGGGGTCTGGCGCCAGGCGATGCTGGCCTTTGTCATTCTGATCTTTGTCGAGGGCCTGCGCGGCGTGGTATCCGAACCGGTGCTGCAGGATGCCAGCCTGTGGCCGCTGATCTATGTCCCGACACTGCTGGGGCTTGCGGTCGCTCTGATCTTCCTGATCCTTTCCGCCCGCCCCAAGCGCATCCGCGCCCGCGCTGAGGAGGCCGCGGCATGAAGCTGGATCTCTATTACGCCCGCCGCTTTCTGCAATGGTTCATGGTCATCGTTGCGGTTCTGATGACGCTGGTAGTGCTGATCGACCTGAACGAACAGGTCCGCCGGTTCGAGGCCGCAGACCTCAGCCTGGCGCAGCTCGTGGGGCTGACGCTGCTGAATGTTCCGGCGGCCCTCAGCGAGTTCCTGCCGCTGATCATGATCCTCAGCACCATTGTGCTGTTTGTCGGCCTGGCCCGCAGCAGCGAACTGGTGGTAACCCGCGCCATCGGCCGCTCCGGCATCCGGGCGCTGGCAGCGCCGGTGCTGGCAGCCGCCGCGATCGGCGGCTTGGCCGTTACCATGCTAAACCCGATCGCAGCGGCCACGTCCAACCGGTACCAGGATCTGGCAGAGACTTATCACAATGGCGGCCCCTCGGCCCTGTCGCTCAGCGGTGAAGGGCTGTGGCTGCGCCAGGGAGGCGCCCGCGGCCAATCGGTCATCCATGCCAAAGGTTACAGCGGCGACGCCGCCGACATCACCCTGTTTGACGTCTCCATCCACGCCTATACCAATGCAGGCGGCCCGGTGCGCCGGATCATCGCCGAAACCGCCCGGCTGGACGGCAGCAACTGGGTGCTGGCCAATGCCAAGTCCTGGACCCTGGCGGCAGGCATCAACCCCGAAGCCAGCGCGGCGGAACATCAGGAGTTGCGGCTGCCGACCACGCTGACCACCGACCGGATCCGCGACACGCTGGGCACTGCCAGCGGCATTTCGATCTATGACCTGCCCGCCACCATCCGCGAGCTGTCCGCCGCAGGTTTTACCACCAAGCGTTACGAGGTCCGCTATCAGGCGGAACTGGCCCGGCCGCTGTTCCTGATCGCTATGGTGCTGGTCGGTGCGTCCTTTACCATGCGGCATGCGCGCTTTGGCGGCACCGGCCTGGCGGTGCTGATGGCTGTACTGCTTGGATTCGGGCTTTATTTCATCCGCAATTTCGCGCAAATCCTTGGCGAGAACGGGCAAATTCCGGTGGCTTTGGCTGCCTGGGCGCCGCCTGCTGCCGCAATACTTTTGACCTTGGGACTGCTTCTCCATGCCGAAGACGGGTAATCTGCGCCGGGCGCTGCTTCTTTCCGCCGTGCTGCCCTGGCTGGCGCTGTCCGCCCCGGCGCCGCAGGCGCAGACCGCGGCGCCGCCGGATGCCTCGCAGCCTGCGATGCTGGTGGCCGACCAGGTCTTCATCACCCCGGACCGCCTGCTGATCGCTGAAGGCAACGTTGAAGCATTTCAGGGCAACACCCGCCTGCGCGCCCAAAAGATCACCTTTGATCAGACCACTGGCACCCTGCAAATCGAAGGTCCAATCCGCATCGATCAGGATGGCGATATCACCATTCTGGCCAATGCCGCCGAGATGGACAGCGATCTGCGTAACGGTCTGCTGACCGGCGCCCGCATGGTATTCCAGCAGCAGCTGCAATTGGCCTCACTGCAGATGACCCGGGTCAGCGGCCGCTACACCCAGCTTTACAAAACCGCGGTAACCTCTTGCCACGTCTGCGAAGATGGCCGCCCGCCACTGTGGCAGATCCGGGCGGAACGGGTCACCCACGACCAGCAGGAACGCCAGCTTTATTTCGAAAGCGCACAGCTGCGGGTGCTGGATGTTCCCGTGTTCTACTTTCCGGCCATCCGCCTGCCCGACCCCTCGCTGGAACGCGCCAGCGGTTTTCTGATCCCGTCGCTGCGCTCCACCTCGAACCTCGGCACCGGGATCAAGGTGCCCTATTTCTTTACCCTTGGACCGCACCGCGACCTGACACTGGCGCCCTATATCTCCTCCAGCACGCAGACGCTGGACGTGCGCTACCGCCAGGCCTTCCGCCGCGGCCGGATTGAATTCAACGGCGCCTATACCCGCGATGACCTGTTTTCGGGCGAGGACCGCGGCTACATCTTCGGCCAGGGCCAGTTCGATTTGCCGCGCGATTTCCGGTTCACCTTCGACGTGAAGGCAGTCTCCGACGATGCCTATCTTGAGGACTACGGCCTCCCGGACCTGGACCGCCTGCGCTCAGAGGCGGTGCTGTCCCGGGCCAAGCGCGACAGCCTGTTCCGCACCTCGCTGACCCATTACAAGACCCTGCGCTCCAGCGAAAACCAGGCCGATATCCCTTCCGGCATTGCCGAGGCCTACTATCAGACCCGCCATTTCCCGGCCCTGACCGGCGGCGAACTGCGGCTGACGCTTCAGGGCCATGGGCACCGCCGCAGCTCCAGCCTGGAAGGCACGGCAACCGACAGCAACGGCCGCGACCTGGCCCGGCTCTCTGCTGACATCGACTGGCGCCGCAGCTGGCGCCTGGGCAACGGCATCCTGGCGGAATGGGAGTTGGGCGCCGCCGCCGATGCCTTCCGCGCCTATGACGAGGCGTTCTTCACCGAGGAAATCACCCGCCTCACCCCGCGCACCGCGCTCACCCTGCGCCTGCCGATGAGCCGCCGCGAGGCGGGCGGTGCCACCCAGTACCTGGAACCGATTCTGCAGCTGGGCTGGCGCGACGAGGGCGGCGGCAATGTGGTCAGCGAAGAAAGCCGTTTTGTCGAGTTTGACCAGGGCAACCTGCTGTCATTGTCGCGTTTCCCCTCGACCGACGCGCGCGAGGACGGGGTTACCCTGGTCTACGGCGCAAACTGGGCCCGGTATGCGCCAACAGGCTGGCAGGCCTTTGCCACCATCGGCCAGGTGCTGCGCAGCGACGGCGACAACCGCTTCACCAAAAGCTCCGGCCTCGGCGGCACGTCATCGGACCTGCTTCTCGCAGGCCAGATCAAATTCGGCGACGGTCTGGCAATTTCCACCCGCGGCCTGCTGAACGGCTCCCTGAATTTCTCAAAGGCAGAGCTCCGCGGCGACTGGCGCACGGACCGCTCCAGCCTGTCCGGCACCTACCTGTGGCTGGGCACCGATCCGGACGAGGACCGGCCAGAGGAAAGCTCAGAGCTGTGGGTCAACGGCAGCTACGACATCAACCCCAGCTGGTCGGCCAGCGCCCGGCTGCGCTATGACATCTCTGGCGCCCAGGCCACCCGCGCAGGCCTTGGCGTGGCCTACAGGAACGAATGCGTAACGGTCGACCTTTCGGTCAACCGCCGTTATACCTCAACAACAAGTGTTGAGCCGACAACAGATTTCGGCTTTACCATCTCACTCAGCGGATTTTCCGTAAAGAGCGGCAGCAAACAGTACAGGCGGTCATGCAGCAAGACGTGAATACCCGGTTCCGGGCTCCTTTCCTTTCCCGTGCTCTCAAATCCGCAGCCGCGCTGGCGCTGGCCGCGGGGCTGTCCTGGACCGGCCTGCCGGCCGGGGCGCAGAACCTGTTCGCCCCAGCGATCACCGTGAATGACGAGGTCATCACCCGCTACGAGCTGGAACAGCGCGCCCGCTTTCAGGCCGCGCTGCGGGTGCCGGGCGATCCGCTGGAAACCGCCCGCAAAGAATTGATCAACGACCGCCTCAAGCTCGCCGTCCTGGAGCAGGCGGGGATCACACCGGCAGACGAAGATGTCACCGCCGGCATGGAAGAGCTGGCAGCACGGGCCAACCTGTCGCTGAATGACTTTCTTACAGCCCTGCGCCAGCAGGGGGTCGAGCCGCAAACGCTTCGGGACTTCACCCGGATCGGCTTGGGCTGGCGCGAATTCTCCCGCGCCCGTTTCCTGTCCCGCGCCCGCCCGACCCAGGATGAAATCGACCGTGCAATGGGCGCAGCCGGCACCGGCAGCGTCCAGGTGCTGCTGAGCGAGTTCATTGTCCCGATCAACGAACAGAACGCCGCCCAGGTCGAAGAGCTGATCGAACAGGTGGCGCGGCTCAAGGGCTACGACAGCTTCTCCGCTGCTGCCGCCCAGTATTCCGCCGCTGCCAGCCGCAATGACGGCGGCCGCCTGCCCTGGATGCCTCTGACCAAACTGCCGCCGCAGCTGCAAGAGATCGTTCTGGCCTTGAAACCGGGTGAGATCTCCGAACCCCTGCCGCTGCAAAGCGCGGTTGCCCTGTTCCAGATGCGCGGTGTGCGCGAGGTCGAAGGCGCCGCCCCGCGCTATACCGCGATCGAATACGCCGCCTACTACGTGCCCGGCGGCCGCACGCCCGAAGGCCTGGCAGCCGCCCGCTCCGTGATGGACCGCGTCGACACCTGCGATGATTTCTATGGCCTCGCCCAGGGTCAGGATCCTTCGGTTCTGGACGTGCAAAGCCTGCCGCCGTCCGAGATCCCGCGCGACATCGCCCTGGAACTGGCCAAGCTGGATCCGAACGAAACCTCCACTGCGCTCACCCGCAACAACGGCGAGACGCTGATGGTGCTGATGCTCTGCGGCCGCACCGCTGATCTGGGCGAGGATGCCTCGCGCGAAACTGTTGCCAATGCGCTGACCGCGCAGCGGATGACGTCGCTGGTCGACAGCTACCTGGAACAGCTGCGGGCCGATGCGCGGATTGACATCAAATGAGCAGACCCGGGCCGATTGCACTCAGCTGCGGCGAACCCGCAGGAATTGGCCCGGAAATCGCCGTCAAGGCCTGGCAGGCCCTGCGCGGCAGCTGCCCGTTCTTCTGGATCGGCGACCCGCGCCATCTGCCTGCCGGCACACCGGTTTGCGAAATCGCCGCCCCGACTGAGACAACCGCCGTCTGTGCGGACCGTTTCCCTGTATTACCGCTGGCCTTTGGCGGCAGCGCTGCAAAAGGCACCGCCGATTTAGCCAACGCTGCCGGGGTGATCCAGGCAATCGAAACCGCCGTGAATCTGGTTCAGGCGGGCGAGGCCTCCGCCATCTGCACCGCCCCCATCCACAAGAAGGCACTGATTGACGGCGCAGGCTTTGCCTATCCGGGCCACACCGAGTTTCTGGCCGCCTTGGCGGGTCGCAGCCGCGTTGTAATGATGCTGGCCAGCGAACAGTTGCGGGTGGTGCCTGCCACCATCCATATCGCCCTGTCCGACGTTCCTGCCTCGCTGACGCCAGAGGCCCTGCGCGAAACCATAGAAATCACCGCTGCGGGCCTGCGGGAGCAATTCGGCATCGCCGCGCCGCGCATCGCCGTTGCCGGCCTCAACCCGCACGCAGGCGAGGGCGGCGCCATGGGCCGCGAGGAACTCGATTGGATCAACGCCCTGATCGGCCAGCTGCAATCAGGCGGCCTGAATGTCACCGGCCCGCATCCCGCCGACACCATGTTCCACGCCGCCGCCCGTGCCCGCTATGACGCGGCGGTGTGCATGTATCACGACCAGGCGCTGATCCCGATCAAGACGCTGGATTTCGACCGCGGCGTCAACGTGACCCTCGGCCTGCCCTTCATCCGCACTTCCCCCGACCATGGCACCGCCTTTGACATCGCAGGCACCGGCCAAGCCAACCCCTCCAGCCTGATCGAGGCCCTGAAGCTCGCGCAGACCATGGCCGCCAGCCCTTGATTCTTCTTCTGGCGGGAAATATCCCCGCCGGAGGCAAAAAAACCTCTGCGCACCGCCCGCGCCCAGCCCCAAGGCCCAGATGACATGAGTGCTATCGACTCTCTTCCCCCGCTTCGTGAAGTGATCGCAACGCATCAGCTCTCGGCCCGTAAATCGCTGGGCCAGAATTTCCTGCTGGATCTGAACCTCACCGCTAAGATCGCGCGGCAAGCGGGAGACCTCAGCGGCTGCGACGTGCTGGAAATCGGCCCGGGACCCGGCGGCCTCACCCGCGGATTGCTGGCCGAAGGCGCCCGCCGGGTGCTGGCGGTGGAGAAGGACAGCCGTTGCCTGCCCGCACTGCAGGAAATCGCCGCGGCCTACCCTGGCCGGTTTGATGTGATCAACGGCGACGCACTAGAGATCGACCCGCTCGAACACCTGACGCCGCCGATCCGCATCGCTGCCAACCTGCCTTACAACGTCGGTACCGAACTTCTGGTTCGCTGGCTCACGCCCAAAGACTGGCCGCCGTTCTGGCAGAGCCTCACCCTGATGTTCCAGCGCGAAGTGGCTGAGCGCATCGTGGCGCAACCCGGCTCCAAGTCCTATGGCCGCCTGGCGATCCTGGCCCAATGGCGGGCGGATGCAAAGATCGTGCTGTCGCTGCCCCCCGGTGCCTTCACCCCGCCGCCCAAGGTGTCCAGTGCCGTGGTGCATCTGGACGCCCTGCCCGCGCCGCGGTTCGAGGCTGACGCCGCGATCCTGTCACGCGTCGTTGCCGCCGCCTTCAACCAGCGCCGCAAGATGCTGCGCGCTTCGCTCAAGGGGGTCTCTCCCGATATCGAGGCGCATCTGACCGCCGCCGGCATCCCGCCCACCGAGCGCGCCGAGCAGGTGAGCCTTGAAGCCTTCTGCGCGCTGGCCCGCGAACTGGCCAAAGCCTGACCCATTCTCATCCGCCGCTGAACCGGAGCCCGCTTTTCATGACCCAAGCCGTCACGCCCCGCCCCACCTTGTTGTCCGTCAACGTCAACGCGGTTGCCTACCTGCGTAACAGGCGCGAGGTGCCCTGGCCGAACCTGATCGACATCTCCCGCGCCATCCTGCAGGCCGGCGCCCATGGCATCACCGTGCATCCCCGCCCGGACGAGCGCCACATCCGCTTTTCCGACCTGCCGGAGCTGGCGCGCCTCATCGCCGAAGAATTTCCGCAGGCCGAGTTTAATATCGAGGGTTACCCGACCCGCCACTTCATCGACCTGGTGCTGGAAAACAAGCCGCATCAGGTAACGCTGGTGCCGGACACGCCGGAACAGTCCACATCTGACCATGGCTGGGATTTTGCCAAAGACGGCGCCATGCTCCTGCCCATCGCTGAGGAATTCAAGGCAGCGGGCATCCGGGTCTCCTATTTCGTGGACACCAATCCTGCCGACCCTGCCCTGGCGCAGCAAGCAGGCGCAGACCGGATTGAGTTCTACACCGGCCCCTATGCCGACCAGACCGTCCCAGATGCAACCGCTCGTGAATTAGACAGGATTCGCCAGACCGCAGATGCCGCCCGTACCCTTGGCGGGCTGATGATGAACGCCGGTCACGACCTGACAGTCGGGAATCTGCCCGGCCTGCGCCAAGCGGTTCCGGACCTGGCCGAGGTGTCGATCGGCCACGGCCTGACCGCGGATGCGCTGATGCTGGGCTTCCCCGAGGCGGTCCGCCGCTATCTGAAGGTGCTCGGCCACGCGGTCTAAGCCCCCCGCGCCGTTTCAAAGAAAAACCCCCGGAGCCGCAGGGCCCGGGGGTTTACTTCATTCTCTGTTGCGGAGCGGTTACTCAGCAGCTTCAGCCGGGCCTTCTTCGGCCTTCGGCTTGGGCTTGGCGCGCGTGCGGGCGGGCTTTTTGGGCGCAGGCTCCCCGCCGCCTTCCGCAGCCGGAGCCGCCTCCTCAGCCTTAGCAGCCGGTTTGCGGCTGCGCGGTTTGCGGGCCGGAGCTTTCTTGGCAGGCGCCTCAGCCGGCGCGTCTGCTGCCGGACCTTCTGCCTGGCTTTCCGGCGTTTCGACCAAGCCGCTGTCCTGGCCATTGCCGTTTTCGCCGCGCGGATCAATCACCTCGGGCTGCGGCGATGCAGAAGGATCCGCGGCAGGCGCTGCATCGGCAGCCGCCGCTGCTTCGCGCTCCTGCCGCTCCAGCCGCTCGGCACGCTCACGGTCGCGCTCAGCCTGGCGCTCGCGGTTCTGGCGCTCTTGCTCTTCGCGGCGCGCCTCGATCTCGCGCTGCGCCTCATTCAGCATCCGCAGGTAATGCTCCGCGTGCTGTTGGAAGTTTTCGGTCGCAACCCGGTCATTGCTCAGCTGCGCATCGCGGGCCAGCTGATTGTATTTGTCGATAATCTGCTGCGGGGTTCCGCGCACCTTGCCTTCGGGACCGGAGCTGTCGAACACGCGGTTGACAACATTGGCGCCATTGGGACGGTTCCGGTTCGACTTGGAACGTGAACGTGATTTGGACGATCTCATCTGCCTAACGTCAGCCTTGAGTTAATGCGCCGTAGACCCAATCATGCGCGCCTCAGCGCCGGATCATCAGCTTTTTTGGGCTTGGTGCCGCGGGAAGGCCTGCAAAGGGTACTTCTCAAGCGGCTCCCTTTGAGTAACCATGTTACGAAGCCCCACACAAGGGGCACAAGAGTGTTTTCCGGTATTTTTCTTTCGAATATGCGAATTTTCGCGCTAAAAACCGCGATTTGCGCCGGAATGCGCACACACAACCCGGTCGCGCCCGTCCAGATCCTGCAGCACCGCAATGCCGCTCAGCCCCGCCATTTCCAGCAGCGCACTGACCGCCTGCGCCTGCGACGGGCCGATCTCCAGCAGCAGCCGGCCGCCTGGCGCCATATGCTGTGCAATATGCGCCGCAATCCGGCGGTAGGCGCCCAGGCCGTCGCCGCCGTCCGTCAGCGCTATTCCCGGCTCATGGCCGCGCACCTCCGCCGACAGGCCGTCCATCTCATCCAGTGCGATATAGGGTGGGTTTGACACGATCAGATCGAATTGGCCCTCAACCTTTTCAAACCAGTCGGATTGCTGAATATCCACACGCGCCTCGACCCGGTGCAGCACCGCATTGGCGCTGGCCTGCAGGCAAGCGGCCTCGCTGATGTCGACCCCCAGGCCGGAGGCCTCTTGCCGCTCCGCCAGCAGCGTCACCAGGATACAGCCCGAACCGACCCCCAGGTCCAACACCCGCGCATAGGGTTCCGCTAGCGCCGCCTCGATCAGGATCTCGGTTTCCGGCCGCGGGTCCAGCACATCGCGCGAGACTTTGAATCGGCGCCCGTAGAACTCCCGTTCGCCGATCAGATGCGACACCGGCACCCGCACGGCACGCAGTGAAATCAGCTGCTCATAGCGTTCGGCCACTTCCGCCGCCAGCTCCTCCGGCGCGATCAGCGTCACCCGGCTGGCCTCAATCCGTGCTGCGTGGGCCAGCAGCACCCGCGCATCCCGTGCCGGGTCCTGCACCCCAGCCGCCCGAAGCTTGGCTGTTGCTGCTGCCATTGCCTGTGCCGCGGTCTCTGCCATGGTTACTGCCCCATCTCGGCCAGCAGCCGCGCTTGATTGTCCGCGGTCAGCGCGTCGATAATCTCCTCCAGGTCGCCGCCCATCACCTGATCCAGCTTATAAAGCGTCAGGTTGATACGGTGATCGGTCATCCTTCCTTGCGGGAAGTTATAGGTGCGGATCCGCTCCGACCGGTCGCCCGAACCCACCTGGCTGGCCCGGTCCGCCGAGCGCTCGCTGTCGATCCGCTGCCGCTCCAGATCATAAAGCCGCGTCTTCAGCACCTGCATGGCAATCTCGCGGTTGCGGTGCTGGGACTTCTCCGAGGAGGTCACGATCAGCCCGGTCGGCAGGTGGGTGATCCGCACGGCAGAGTCGGTGGTGTTCACGTGCTGCCCGCCCGCACCGGATGCGCGCATGGTGTCGATACGAATGTCATTCGGGTCGATGTGGATATCCACGTCCTCCGCCTCCGGCAGCACCGCCACCGTCGCCGCCGAGGTATGAATGCGCCCGCCGCTCTCAGTTGCAGGCACCCGCTGCACCCTGTGCACGCCGGATTCATACTTCAGCCGGGCAAAGACATTCTCGCCCTTGATATGGGCCACCACCTCCTTGATGCCGCCCAGCTCGGTCACCTGTTCCTCGATGATGTCGAATTTCCAGCCCTGCGCTTCGGCATAACGCTGGTACATGCGCAGCAAGTCACCGGCAAACAGCGCCGCCTCATCGCCGCCGGTGCCGGGCCGGATTTCCAGCATCGCCGGACGCCCGTCAGCCGCATCCTTGGGCAGGAGCGCCAGCTGAAGCGCGTGCTCGGCCTCCGGGATCGCCTCCTTCAGCGCCGGGATCTCTTCCTCCGCAAGATCCTTCATATCCGGATCCGCCAGCATCAGCTCGGCCTCTTCCAGATCGCTCAGCAGCTTGCGGTAGGCGCCAATCTGCTCCGCCACCGGGCGCAGATCGGAATACTCCTTGGCCAGGGCGGCAATATCCCCCCCCCCGGCACCATCCGCCATTGCGGCTTCAAGATACTGAAACCGCTGCAGGATCTGTTCCAGCCGTTCTTCGGGGACCATGGGCGCGCCTATGCTTGTTCATGTTTTGGCCAATTCTGCCCATTGTGATATGCTAGAGCCATGCGACATGCCAGAGCCCTTATTGCCACAATCCTCCTCACCCTGCCTGGCGCGGGACTGGCGGATGTGACCGGACCGGGCGGCAAGACCATTGATTGCTACTGCACCGACAAGTCCGGCAGCCGCGTCGAACTGGGTGAGTTGCGCTGCCTGCAAGTCGACGGCCGCATGTTCATGGCACAATGCCAGATGTCCCTGAACGTGCCGATGTGGCGCGAGGTGCAAAGCAGCTGCCTGTCGGCGTCGCTGGGAAAAATGCCTGTGACGTCAGCCGCACCTTTGGAACTGCCGCGGCTCTAAGTCAGGGTTCCCTGGCTGTATTGCAGCCTCTGCGGCGAAATCACGTGTCTGGAAAACGCACCCTGTCTGGACGGATTCATTCTGCTAAATTCAATCTTCCCCTAGCTCATCCCGTAACATCACCGCAAGCCATTCAGGCATGGCAGACACCTCAGCCTTGCTGCCGCAGAGCGGGCAAACGATGCGCACCCAACCACTGTTGAAATCAGTCGCTGACGATGCATTTCCGTGATCGGCTCAACGTGACCACAGTTGCACACGTTTCCCCTTGGTATCGACATGATTTTAGACAGATTCTAGCGCTCCCAATCGGGGAACTCCAGTGCCCGAAGCGCGCTGTCCAGCTTATCCTTGGTCGCCGTGGCGAGTTCTATATGTTCATGATCCTTTCGCTTGAAGTCTTCACCATATTCAGCCCTTAGCGTACCAAGCAGATCCTCTATCCAACATGACGCCTCATCCAAACGTTTCCTCTTTGACCCACTGCAAATATCACGGTCTTCCGGGAGTTCTTTCCCATAGCCCTTGGCTTTTAGCACCCGCTTAAGGTCAATGACCCGCCCGTTAGTCGCCTCAAGCAACCTCTTGAACTCGTCCTGCATCAGACATGCTCCATCAGTACCAGCTTCTACACCCTCAACTCGCTCTCCATAGGGTACGTCCACATTTCAGATTTTGAAGCAGTTCGTAGCACGCCTCCAATTCTGGCTCGTCGTTCCTTTGCTGGACCGAGCCTTACTGCCCTGTGTTCTCGCAAGAGTTTCAAAAGGTATTCCGAGGCCAGTTCCCTGCAAACATCCCCCCGGGTCAAGGGTGGCGCAGCCACCGCGCGCCAGCGCGGCTTGCCCTTGACGCGGCAAAAAAAACATAGTCGAAAACGCGTCTTCAGGGGCAGCCCTGCCCCTGAAGCGCTTCTCAGCAAACCAATGGCTCATCGGCCTATGGCCGATGAGCCTGCGCCGCGCGTCAGCGCGGCGCCACGCCCAACTGTGACGGGCTTTTTGCAAAAAGCCCGCGAACAGGCGGGAGCCCTAGCTCACTCGCCAGCGGAAGCAGCCTGCGGCGCCGCTTCCATCGCCGCCAGCCAGCCGTTGATCCGCTCCTTGTTGGCGCCGAGATCAGACCGGCCAAAGCGCAGCCGCGCATAGACTTTCAGCAGATCGCCATCCTGCGCCGCGGTGGTGTAGTCGGGAAACCCCAAAAGCTGCGTGCGGGTGATATAGGTCGCCATCCCGTCCGCAGGCCCGCCCGCCAGCACGCTGGTGCGCGGAGCGGTGCTGGCGATCCGGTGGAACCGCTCCAGCCCATCCGGCCCGGTGCGCACCACCCGGAACACGCCGCCGCGGAATTCCTTGTCCTCGGTGAACTCCGGCTGGGTGTTCCAATCCAGCGGATCGCTCGGCGCCAGCCGGATGAACCCCAGCCCGGCGACCACAGCGGCCAGCAACAGCCAGCCAAACAGCATCAGCCGCCTCATTGCGGTTTCAAGGTCAAACCTTGCCTCCTCCCTGCGCGGCCCTCCCCGGCCTTTTGCGTGAGGCCGGACCGCTTATCTCGTTGCCACCCCCGGCAGCACGCACAACAGCTCGTAGAGCAGGTTGGCGCCCACCAGGGCGGTGTTGCCCGAGGGATCATAAGGCGGCGACACCTCCACCAGGTCGCAGCCCACGATATTGACCCCCTTCAGCGCCCGGATCAGCTCCAGCGCCTGCGGCGTGGTCAGCCCGCCGATTTCCGGCGTGCCGGTGCCCGGCGCATAGGCCGGGTCCAGACTATCGATATCATAGGACACATAGACCGGCCTATTGCCGATATCGCGGCGAATTTCCGCACCCATCTGATGCAGCTGCCGGCCCCACAGCTCCTGTGCCGGGAAGTGCTGAAAACCCCAGCTTTGCGCCTCGGAGAAATCCGTCGCCGCATAGCCGGTGCCGCGGATGCCGATCTGATAGGTCTTGTCCGGGACGATCAGCCCTTCCTCGTAGGCGCGGCGGAACACGGTGCCATGGGTTTCGCGCTCGCCGAACATCTCGTCGTTCACATCCGCATGGGCATCCACATGCACCAGCGCCACGGGGCCGTATTTCTTGGCGATGGCACGCAGGATCGGCAGGGTGATCGAATGATCGCCGCCCATCGCCACCGGGATCACCCCGCCGGACAGGATCGCCTCATAGCTTTCCTGGATGATCCGCAGCGATTCCTTCAGCGAAAACGTATTGATCGCCAGATCGCCGATATCGGCAATGTTCAGACTGTCAAACGGCGCCGCACCGGTGGCCATGTTATAGGGCCGCAGCATCGCGCTTTCGGCGCGGATCTGCTTGGGGCCGAACCGGGTGCCCGACCGCCAGGAGGTGCCGATATCCATCGGCACGCCCACGACCGCAACATCCAAGCCATCCAGCGAGGTCGCCTGCGGCAGCCGCATATAGGTATTGGGCCCTGAGAACCGGGCCAGGTCATTGCCGCTGATCGGCTGATTGAAGTCAGTCATTGTCTCTCATGTTCCAGCCCAGAAGGCAGATGATTTCAGTCGCCACATGTGCCCCGGCAATAGCAGTTGCGCCACTTGTGTCAAAGGGGGGAGAGACCTCGACCACATCGCCGCCCTTGATATTGATGCCGGCAATCTCCCGCAGGATGCGCGAGGCCTGCGCCGAAGTCAGCCCGCCCCACACAGGTGTGCCGGTGCCGGGCGCATAGGCCGGGTCCAGGCAGTCGATGTCAAAGGTGAGGTATGCAGGCCGGTCGCCCAGGATCGCCTTGATCCGTTTGGCGGTCTCAACCGGCCCGATTTCATGCACCGTCGGCGCGTCGATGATGTTGACGCCCAGCGTGTCCTCATTGGTGGTGCGGATCCCCACCTGGACTGATGTCGCCGGATCCACGATCCCCGATTTCACCGCCTTGTAGAACATAGTGCCGTGGTCGACCCGCTCCATGTTGTCGTCCGGCCAGGTGTCGGTATGGGCGTCAAACTGCAGCAGTGAGATGGGGCCGTATTTCTCAGCATAGGCCTTCAAGATGGGAAAGCTGATGTAGTGATCGCCGCCCAGCACGACAGAGGCCGTATCATGTGCCAGAATGCCCCGGATATGCTCGGTCAGCGCACCGGGAAACTCCGGCACATTGGCATGATCAAATGCCAGGTCGCCATAGTCCGCAATCGCTAGCGTGCTGAGGGGGGCATGCGGCCAGCCATAAGGTTCATCCGGGCTCTGCAGGGTGGAGGCCTCGCGGATCGCCCGCGGCCCCAGCCGGGTGCCGGGCCGGTTGGTCACCGCCTGGTCAAAAGGCACGCCGGTTACGGCAATATCCACCCCGGTCAGATCCTTGGTGTACTTGCGGCGCAGGAAAGACGTCGCGCCGCCAAAGGTGATCTCAAAACTCAGCCCCTTCAGGTCCTCGCGAGTAAAGGCGTGGTCGATCATGTGTTTTGCGTCTTCCAGAGCCATGGTTCTATGCTTCCCTGTTATGCGTCAATTAATTTGATCAAATAACGCAACCGCGCGCCATTGTCACCCGCCCCCGCCTCCTCAGCCAACTGGCTGCGCCCGCTCCACCAGCCGCGCAAAGAACGACGCGCCCACCGGGGCAATCCCATCGTTGAAATCATATTTCGGATGGTGCAGCCCGGCGGTATCGCCCTGGCCAATAAACAGATAAGATCCGGGCCGCGCCTGCAGCATATAGGCAAAATCCTCGGCCCCCATCTCGCGGCCGCCCTCCGGTTCGACATTATCCCCGCCCGCGATTTCCCGGGCAACCTCAACTGCGAAACCGGTTTTCTCTGCATCATTGATGGTGGCGGGATAGCCGATCTCATAATCCAGCTCCGCCTCGACACCATAGCTCGCCGCCTGCCCGGCAACGATTTCCTTCATCCGCCGCATCACCATCTTCTGCACCTTTGGATTGAAGGTGCGCACGGTGCCGTTGATGTAGGCAGTGTCCGGGATCACGTTGTCCACCGTGCCGGTGTGGATCTGAGTGACCGAGACCACCAAATCCTCCAGCGTGTGATGATTGCGGCTGACGATGGTCTGGATCGCCTGGGCCATGCCGCAGGCCGCCATCACCGGGTCCCGGGTTTCATGCGGCATTGCCCCGTGGCCGCCCTTGCCCTGGATATAGATGTGGAATGTATCCACCGCCGCCATCAGCGCGCCCGGCGTGGTCAGGAAATGCCCCTCCGGCAGGCCCGGCGCATTGTGCAGTGCATAGACCTCGCCAATATCAAACCGCTCCATCACGCCTTCTTCGACCATGATGCGGGCACCGCCGATGGCTTCTTCGGCGGGCTGAAAGATCAGTGCCACCCGGCCCGAGAAGTTGCGCGTCTCCGCCAGGTACTTTGCCGCCCCCAGCAGCATCGCCGTATGCCCGTCATGGCCGCAGGCATGCATGTTGCCCGCGTGGCCGGAGGCATACTCCGCCCCGGTTTCCTCCGGAATCGGCAGCGCATCCATGTCAGCACGCAACCCAATGGTCGGCCCCTCGCCCCGCCCGTTGATGATCGCCACCATACCGGTCTGCGCGATGCCTTCATGCAGCTCATCCACACCGAACTCCCGCAACCGCTCCGCCACAAAGGCCGCCGTCTTGGGCAAGTCCAGCGCCAGTTCCGGGATCTGGTGCAGATGCCGCCGCCAGGCCTTCATCTCTTCGGCATAATCGGCAATACGGTTCACAACGGGCATTGGGGTGGACTCCTGCTCCAGACTCGGGATGATGCATCTGACACCGGAAAAAGAGCAGCCGCAATGCAAGAAACAGACCTGATCCACGACCGGACCGGCGGTATCGAGCGCCTCCTGGAAATCATGGCGCGCCTGCGCGATCCCAAAACCGGCTGCCCCTGGGACATCGAACAGGATTTCGCCAGTATCGCCCCCTATACCATTGAAGAAGCGTATGAAGTTGCCGACGCCATCGAACGCGAGGCCTGGGAGGAGCTGAGGGGAGAGCTGGGCGATTTGCTGTTCCAATCCGTCTTCCACGCCCGGATGGCTGAGGAAGCCGGGCATTTCACCTTTCAGGACGTTGTCCAGACCATGTCGGACAAGATGGTCTCGCGCCACCCGCATGTGTTCGGCAATGAGTCCCGCGAGAAATCCGCCGAACAGCAAACCCAGGATTGGGAGGCGATCAAGGCTGCAGAACGCGCAGGCAAGGAACAAAAAGGCACTCTGGACGGTGTCGCCATCGGCCTGCCCGCACTGCTGCGCGCTTACAAGCTGCAGAAACGCGCCGCCCGGGTCGGCTTTGACTGGCCATCAGCCGACAATGTTATCGCCAAGATCACCGAGGAATGCGCCGAGCTGGTCGAGGCCCGCGACACACTCTCCCATGCGGAAGTGGAGGAAGAATTCGGCGACCTGCTTTTTGTGATGGCCAACCTGGGCCGCCATCTGGGAGTAGAACCCGAAGCCGCCCTGCGCGCCGCCAATGCCAAGTTCACCCGCCGCTTCGAAGGCGTCGAGGCCAAGCTCGCCGCCCGCGGCAAACGCCCGGAAGACAGCGACCTGGCCGAAATGGACACACTCTGGGACCAAGTGAAAGCTGACGAGCGCGCCTGAAGGCCCACCCTCCTTCATCTTGCCTTAAATACTCAAATCCCGGCGGCGCAGCCGACGGGCAGCGGGGTTAGGGTCAGGATGCAGCGGTTTTGGCGGCCTGCGGTTTGGCGGATCTTCACTGCCTGCCAAATGGTGAGCGCGCAAGGCGGTCAAACACTGCGGATGGTGACGAGAAAGTTGTCAGGGTGGCCATGCCGCAGGATGCGCCCTTTTGTTTTGAGTGCTGCGAGGAACAGAGAACGATCCGGGGAATCGTTTTCCCGAGCGGCGGTGGACAGGAATGACGGCTATGGGCAGCGTTGGATGCAGCGGCCGCCCGGACCCGGCAATTCCCACCCGCACAGAGTGAGCCATTGATGCGCCACTGGTTCGGGCACAATGGCGAACGCCTTTGCCTGGCCATCTCCCGCGAAAACAGGCCTTCACTCTGACTGGCCTCGCTCCCATTGCACACGGCAGCGGCGCACTGAAAGGCAAGCGCATTACCGGCGGCGGGACGGCGAGTTCTGCGGCTGGTGATGTTCCAGGCCGCTAACGTTACCCGCCATCGCAATCCGGTCCTGAAAATCTTCGCCGACCGGCTTCGCGATGCAGGCAAACCTCACAAAGTCATTATCACGGCCGCCGCTCGCAAACTCGTCACACCCGCCAGCGCGCTCGTCAAAGCCTGTCAGACAGGGGTTGCCCACAGCGCCTGAGAAATACAGTTGCTAGACCAGCTTTGCCTTTTTCAAGGAGGATGAGATCGCCTTGTAATCCTCGATGATCTTTTCCTTCTTCGCCAACTCTTTCCACAGCTTCTCGGCCGTCTTCTTGTCATCGGCAGCAACGTTGACCATCACGTCTTTCAGCTTTTTCACATCGGTGATGCCCAGCAGCTTGGCCGCCTTCTTGGGATCACCCATGCCGTTTTCGGCGACGTATTTCTTGTATTCATCGCTGCCAGTGAAACCCATCACATCCTTGTTCAGCATCTTCACGACCTCTTCCTTGCCGGTCGCGATGATCTTCTTCCAGCCGCTGTTCTTGAAATCACCCTTTTCCGCCAGCACCTTGGCCGCATTATAGGTCTTGGAGGTGATATTAACCGGCTCCTTGCCCTTCTTCTGGTCCATATAGCGGGCCCACAGCGATTCCGGGTTGCCCTTGTTCTGGGTGAACATGAACTCGTTCAGACAATAGCGCCGCTTGCAGTAGTCCATGTAGGCGGCTGTCATCTTCTTGTCCTTCAGGATATCGCCGACAACTTTGGGTTCTTTGGGCATCTGGTCTATTCCTCATTCAAATCAAAAACCTGCGTGTCCGGACAAACCACCGCGCACCAATACCGCCCCAAGCCGGGCCAAGCTGAAAACCGCTGCGCAACCGGGCCATCCCGCCCTGGTGACGCCGCGTAAGAAAACCATAGAAAGCAAACGCCGCGGCGGCAAACTTCCGTCGCAGAAAATCTCCCGAAATTTGCACGGACCTGTGCCGCAGCGGTTCAATCCCGCTGCAACAGCGCGTAATCTCGTGGTTCACGACGTGCGGAGACTGCCATGAGCGCCAGGAAAATCATCATCGACACCGATCCGGGCCAGGATGATGCCGTTGCCATCCTGCTGGCGCTGGCCAGCCCGCAGGAACTGGACCTGCTGGGCATCACCTGCGCTGCCGGCAATGTGCCCCTGGAGCTCACCAGCAAGAACGTCCGCATCGTCTGCGAGGCCGCGGGCAAGACGGATGTCCCCGTCTACGCAGGCAGCAAGGCGCCGCTGGCGCGCCCGCTGATCACCGCCGAACACGTGCATGGCCAGACCGGCCTTGACGGGCCGGACCTGTGGGAGCCGCAAATGCCGCTGGCCGAAGGGCACGGCGTCGACTTCATCATCGAAACCCTGCGCCGCGAGGCGCCGGGCACGGTTACCCTCTGCACCCTGGGCCCGCTCACCAACATCGCCGCCGCTTTTAATACCGCCCCCGACATAATCGAGCGGGTGCAGGAAATCGTGATGATGGGCGGCGCCTATTTCGAGGTGGGCAACATCACCCCGGCGGCTGAGTTCAACATTTACGTCGACCCGGAAGCCGCTGAAATCGTTTTCAGATCCGGCGCGCCCCTGACCGTGTTGCCGCTGGATGCGACGCATAAGGTGCTGGCCACCAGGCCGCGCGTAGACGCGATCCGCGCCCTTGATACCCGGGTCGGCCATTTCACCGCCGAAATGCTCGATTTCTTCGAACGCTTCGATGTGGAGAAATACGGCTCCGAAGGCGGGCCGCTGCATGATCCCTGCGTCATCGCCTGGCTCTTGCAGCCCAGCCTGTTCTCCGGCCGCCACGTGAACGTCGAGATTGAAACCAAATCGGACCTCACCCTCGGCATGACCGTTGCTGACTGGTGGGGCATCACCGGCCGCACACCCAATGCAATGTTCATCGGCGACGCCGACGCGGACGGCTTCTTCACCCTCCTGACCGAAAGGCTCGCCCGCCTATGAGCGCCGCCCTGCATCTCGCCAAACCCGAACATCTGGACCGGGTGCTGGCCCTGGTTGCCGCCTTCCACGCCGAATCCGGCCTCGACACCACGGACGCGCATCGCCAAGCTGGGATTGAGCCGCTGCTGAACGGCCACCCCTACGGCGCCGTCTACCTGATCGGCCCCACCCGCGCGCCAATTGGCTATATCGTCATAACCTTCGGCTGGTCGGTGGAATTCGGCGGCATGGACGGCTTTGTGGATGAACTGTACATCCGCCCCGCCGTGCGCGGCCGCGGCATTGCCACCGAAGTGCTGACTGAACTGCCCAAAACCCTGGCTTCAGCCGGGATGCGCGCACTGCACCTGGAGGTCGACCGCGATAACGAGACCGCTCAGCGGCTCTACCAGCGCACCCGCTTCAAGCCGCGCAGCAACTACATCCTGATGACTAAGGAAATGCTGCCCTGAAGGCACAGTGCACCCTGCGCCCTCAGGCCGGCCCTCCCCCGAAAGGCCGGTATCCAAACCTATCTTCCGTCAGGCGGGGCTGCAGCAGTCACCGTATTGGCGCACGACGGCCAGGCAGACCAATGACCTCGCCGTGCGGCGACGGAACCAAGCACACCGCGGCGCCCTACAGCGCTGCTGCTAACCCCTTGGAGTTGACGCCCCGCCCCCGGCCGGAGCGCCAGCCATCCGGTCTCAAATTCCCGGATGGTTCATGAACCCGGCCGACGCAGTCATGCTTCGAACCGGATCAGATGGTGCAGCATTTGTCCCGCTTAGCGGGTATTTTCCCGGCTCGCCGCACCCCAGTAATGCTGAAAGAACAACTAAGACTGCCAGTCTGCGCAAACCCTGATTTGCCATGGCGATCTCCCCTTTCCCGCGGCAACAACCGGACCGCGTAAAGGTAAGATAACAGGATCGTGAAAAGCCGTCTGTGAACCGGGCCACACAACCGCTGGCCTTTTCCTATGGCTGCGCTGGGGGTGCGCAAACCCTTTCCCGGCGCTGCGGCCCGCGGTCACAGATAGGCATACTCGCGAAACGTTGCCGCCTCGCCCAGCTTCTCCCCGTCCGGCCCCAGCAGCGGCCAGATGACCGCATTACGGATCTCAAACCGCCGGCCAGAGGCGCTGATCCGCACCCCGGCATAGTTTTCGATGAAGCCCTTGGCGCGCATCTCGGCAAACATTGCATCACGCTGGCTGCGGTGGGCCGGCTCCGCCGTCAGCCGCGAGGGCATCGCCGTCAGCTGTTCCCAGCCCATTTCCCACAACGCCTGCGCCGCCAGATTGCCATAGGTCAGCACCGGATCGGCCGCGGTATTGTGCGACAGCACCGGGAATGGCGCGTGATAGAGCGCTTCGGCATCCGTGCCGTCAAGCAGCGGGCGGCCGGTCACTTTTGCAAAGGAGGACATCAGCAAGTCAGCGTGGGCGGATTGAAACCGGTTTTCCAGTGACGGGCTGTTCATTTTCGCCTTGGCCACAAATTCTCATCCTTCTGTCTCACTACCGAAAAGCTACGGAAAGCCCGCCTAGTGGGGATCACCTCAACATCCATTCCCTGCGTAGCTTCTTCGATGTCTTCGATGGTCAAGTCGGTGTTCTGTCCTAAGAAAACTTCCCGCAAACGCAGATCCCCACCGAAACCAAAGAAGAAGTTCCCGTCGGCATCTGGCTCTTCTCCCTTCAAGGGAACCATTAAACGAACTTCTTGTTCGTAGGCCCAGTCAATTGACTTTGTACCGAAAAGTTCTTCCAGCTTGCTCTCATTAACATGTTCGAGAAAGTTTTTGAGGGTGATCCCCGGGTACAATCGCTCTGAAGAGTAGGTAACGTTAAAGCTTGTCTCCGCGTTTACATCAAACGCAAAGCAAACTCCTTTATGTTTATCGGCGTAGTGAGACCACATGATCGCGCTCTTCCACGTCCTAGATAGGCAAACTAGGCCTTGCTCACGGTCAATTTGCCTAATGTAGCTTCTAAACTCCTCTCTAAATTTTTTGTCAGTGAAATCCACAGCTTCTAGCTCGAAAACGTCGTTGCATTGTGAGAACCTGCTCACTCTAATTCGACGATTTGCAAGGTTTTCAACAGCGTGCTTTGAAGAAGAATAGTAGTAAACGCGCCGTGTTTTCATTTCAAATTCCCCTTATACAAACAAACGCCTCGAACTACTTGTTCGAGGCGCTTTTCCGTTAGCAAATTACAAAGCTCTTACTTCAGGATCGAACGGCCCGCATATTCGGCCACCTCACCCAGCATTTCCTCAATACGGATCAGCTGGTTGTATTTCGCCAGCCGGTCCGAACGTGCCAGCGAGCCGGTCTTGATTTGGCCGCAGTTGGTGGCAACTGCCAGGTCGGCGATGGTGGCGTCCTCGGTCTCGCCCGAACGGTGCGACATCACGTTGGTGTAACGCGCGCGGTGCGCCATATCGACCGCCTTCAGGGTCTCGGTCAGCGAACCGATCTGGTTCACCTTCACCAGCATCGAGTTGGCAACACCGCGCTCGATACCATCGGCCAGACGCGCCGGGTTGGTCACAAACAGGTCGTCGCCTACCAGCTGCACGGACTTGCCGATCTTGTCTGTCAGCAGCTTCCAGCCGTCCCAATCGTCCTCGGACATGCCGTCCTCGATGGAGATGATCGGGTAGTCGTTGACCAGCGCCGCCAGATAGTCGGCGTTTTCCTCGGAGGTCAGCGACTTGCCTTCACCCGCTAGGACATATTTGCCGTCCTTATAGTATTCGGTCGCCGCGCAATCGAGCGCCAGATAGATCTCTTCACCGGGCTTGTAGCCTGCCTTCTCGATCGACTTCAGGATGAAGTCCAGCGCCTCGCGGGAGGAGCCGATGTTGGGGGCAAAGCCGCCTTCGTCACCGATACCGGTGGACAGACCCGCAGCCGACAGCTCTTTCTTCAGGGTGTGGAACACCTCAGAACCCATGCGCACCGCGTCGCGGATGTTGTCCGCGGCCACCGGCATGATCATGAATTCCTGGATGTCGATCGGGTTGTCGGCGTGCTCGCCGCCGTTGATGATGTTCATCATCGGCACCGGCAGGACCCGGGCCGAGGTGCCGCCGATGTAGCGGTAGAGCGGCTGGGTGGTGAAATCGGCGGCGGCCTTGGCCACAGCCATGGAGACACCCAGAATGGCGTTGGCGCCCAGGCGGCCCTTGTTCTCGGTGCCATCCAGCTCGATCATAGCGCTGTCCACGGCGACCTGCTCAGTGGCATCAAAGCCGACCAGTTCTTCGGCAATCTCGCCGTTCACCGCGGCAACCGCTTCCAGCACACCCTTGCCCATGTAGCGGGACTTGTCGCCGTCGCGCTTTTCCACCGCCTCATAGGCGCCGGTCGACGCACCCGAGGGCACGGCGGCGCGGCCCATGGTGCCGTCTTCCAGGATCACGTCGACCTCAACCGTCGGGTTGCCCCGGCTGTCGAGGATCTCACGGGCGTGAATGTCGATAATGGTGCTCATCTGTCCATCCTTGGTTGGGCCTGAAAGAGGCGCGTTCTGTTGCCAGCGTCATACCAGCCGCTGCCGGAAAGTAAACCGGCATCGTTACCGCTAACACACATAAAAGCGGCGGTTTAGGGCTAACATTGCCCTGTTTGCGCCAACAGGCCGGAGGATTTCCCCTGGGCGGGACGTCAGGCCGCAGCTGCCGCTGCCCGGCGGGCCCGCCGGGCCAGCCGCTGCTCGCGGACAAAGGTATAAAGACCGGAGGCAATGATCAGCGACGCACCCGCCAGGGTCAGCGCATCGGGCCGCTCGCCAAAGACGATGACACCGACCAGAATCGAGAACAGCAGCCTGGTGTAGCGGAACGGGGTGACTGCCGAGGCATCGCCGATCCGCATCGCCACCACGATGCCGTAGTACCCCATAACGCCAAAGACGATGCCGCCCATCATCATGCCGTATTCACCGCCCTCCAGCATACGCGCCTCGCCCGGGGTAAAGGCCAGCAGCAGCCCGCCCGCCAGGATCAGCGACAGGTAGGCTTGAAAGCTGACCACAGAGGAGGGCACCGCGCTGTCCATCACCCGGGTCATCAGGTCGCGCGCAGCAACGCCCAGGACGGCAACAAGCACCAGCAGGGCGGCGGGCTCAAACCCGTCCAGCCCGGGCCGGATGATCAGCAGCACGCCGGCAAAACCGGTGCAAATCGCCAGCCAGCGCCGCCAGCCCACGTCTTCACCCAGAAACAGTGCCGCGCCCATGGTGATCACCAAAGGCGTCGCCTGAAACACCGCCGCAACGGTGGAGATGTCCACCAGCGCCAGCGCCGAGGCAAACCCCATGGCTGAGATGGCCTCGGTTCCCGCCCGCAGCACCGGCTTCAGCCGCCAGGCCCGCGGCGCAAACAGCGCGTTGCCTTGCATCTTTGCCATGACCGCAAACACCAGCCCGCAGCCCAGCCCCAGGCAGATCAGGATCTCGCCAACCGGGATATTGCCGGCCAGGCGCTTGATGAACATGTCTTCAAGCGTGAAAAACGCCATCGAGGCGATGACCAGCAAAATGCCGTGCAGGTTGTTCATGTTCGCGCGTCCCGTGTTGCGGACCGGCAGCTTGCCGGGCCATCCGGGCAAAAGACATCAGCACCCTGACGCGGGCAACTCCGTTTCCGACCCGCTTTCATGACAAGACGTGAGCATACATATCAACACCCGTGATGGATGGGCCGGTTTGCACCGGGCCCAACCGGAAATCACGTGATTTCTGCGCCGCTTTCTTTTCAAGAAACGGCCTGCCGCAAACCGCCTGCTTTAGGGCAGGATCCTAACCGTCCTTGCGCGGCACTCCATACAGCTCCAGTTTATGGCCGCGCAGCTCATATCCCAGCTTGCGCGCGATCCGCTCCTGCAGTTCTTCAATCTCAGGATCGCAGAATTCGATCACCTCACCGGTGTTCATGTCGATCAGGTGGTCGTGATGCTCCCGCTCGGCGTCCTCATAGCGCGCGCGCCCATCGCCAAACTCCAGCCGTTCCAGGATGCCCGCCTCTTCGAACAGTTTGACGGTGCGGTAGACCGTGGCGATCGAAATGCCCGCATCCATTGCGCTGGCGCGGGCATAAAGCTCCTCGACATCCGGATGATCATCGCTGTCCTGCAGCACCTGGGCAATCACCCGGCGCTGGCCGGTCATGCGCAGCCCTTTGGCCTCGCAGCGGGCGATGATCGTTTTTTGCATATCTTCCTCACGGGTTTCTGGCCTTCCTCTTTAACGGATGCAATCTGTGCCGAAAACAGGCTTTTCACCGGTATCAAAGGTTGACAAACGGCTTATCCACAGCCATTTGGCGCCCAGGCATCCCTCCCTGCCGCGTGAGCAGAGGCCAAAGACCGGACGCGCAGCCTGCGCACAACCATTGATCCGGGGTCTAGTGATATGCCGCCATTCCCAAGATCACGCGTGGGGATTGCAGAGGCCAGCGGCCTGGCATCCGGCCAGCGCGCGTCTGAGGCCCCTGCCCCACCCCATCCGCGGCTCTGATCCGCGGCACCGGCCTGTGCGTCTTGCCTGGCCGCACAAGGATATGAATGTGACTGAATTCTCGACCATGGGGCTTCCTGAAAAGCTCCTCGCCCGTCTCAAGGACATGGGCCTTAACGACCCCACCCCGATCCAGGCCCGCGCCATCCCTCATGCGCTAAACGGCAAGGACGTGCTGGGACTGGCCCAGACCGGCACCGGCAAGACCGCCGCCTTCGGCGTGCCGCTGGTCGCCCGTATGCTGGAATACGGCCGCAAACCCGCCGCGATGACCGTACGCGGCCTGGTGCTGGCGCCGACCCGCGAGCTGGCCAACCAGATTGCCGACACGCTGAAGGGCCTGACGGAAAACACCCCGATGAAGGTCGGCCTGGTGGTGGGCGGCGTCTCCATCAACCCGCAGATCGCCCGCATCGCCAAAGGCACCGACATCCTGGTCGCCACCCCCGGCCGCCTGATCGACATCCTCGACCGCGGCGCGCTGGACCTCGGCTCCTGCGACTTCCTGGTCCTGGACGAGGCCGACCAGATGCTGGACCTGGGCTTCATCCATACCCTGCGCAAGATCGCGGCGCTGATCCCGGCTGAGCGCCAGACCATGCTGTTCTCGGCCACCATGCCGAAACAGATGAACGAGATCGCGAACTCCTACCTGCAAAGCCCGGTCCGGATCGAGGTCTCGCCTCCGGGCAAGGCTGCAGACAAGATCACTCAGTCGGTGCATTTCATCGCCAAGGCCGCCAAGCTGGACCTGCTGAAGGAACTGCTGAACGAGCATAAGGACGAGCGCACCCTGGTCTTCGGCCGCACCAAATGGGGCATGGAAAAGCTGATGAAGACCCTGGACAAGGCCGGTTTCGCAGCCGCCGCCATCCACGGCAACAAATCCCAGGGCCAGCGCGAGCGCGCCCTTGCGGCCTTCAAGGCAGGTGAAATCAAGGTGCTGGTCGCCACCGACGTCGCCGCCCGCGGCCTCGACATTCCGGACGTGAAATACGTCTACAACTACGAACTGCCCAATGTGCCTGATGCCTATGTCCACCGCATCGGCCGCACCGCGCGGGCGGGCAAGGACGGCCAGGCGGTCGCTTTCTGCGCCCCGGATGAGATGGAAGAACTGAAGGCAATTCAGAAGGTGATGAAGATCACCATCCCCACCGCCTCCGGCCGCCCCTGGGAAGCGATGCCGGATCCGGCAGCCCCAGCAGGCAAGCCGGGCGGCCGTCCCGGCGGGGGGCGCCGCGGCGGCGGCAAACCCGGCGGCCAGCGCCGCCGTGGCGGCGGTGGTGGCGGCGGCGGCAGCAGCCAGGGCAAACCGCAGGGCAGCAAGCCCGGAAACGCCCAGCGCCGCGGCCAGAAGCAGCGCGCGCGGTAACTTTTCTCCGCCAGTGCCGGGTCAAGGGTCCTGCAGGGACCGCGCGGCACGCGCGGTTTGCCCTTGACGCGGCGCTGGCGGACCACACACTTGAAATGGCGCCTAAGGGCACACCTGCCCTTAGGCGCTTCTCAGCGAACAAACTCTGCGCTGCGCAGCAGCGCCCGGCCCAAGGCAGCCAAGAGGCATCAGGCGCAGCCTGAGCATCTGCGGGCGCGGGAGCGCTCCCGCCTCAAACCGCCCGCAAATCCGCCCAGACAGGCAGATGGTCAGAGGCGATATGCGCCGGCCGCGCGCCATGCACCCCATGCCCAACTGCCTTCAGCCGCTTGCAATGGGCAATCCGGTCCAGCGCTCCCAAAGGCCGCATCGCCGGGAAGCTGGCCCGCGGCGGCAGGAACTTCAGCGCCGGGGCGATATGCTCCAGCACAGCCCCGCGCGACCATTCGTTGAAATCGCCCGCCAGAACAACCGCGGAGTCATCGCGTTTCGCGGCCCGGGCCAGCGCATGCATCTGCTCGCGCCGCGCCCGGCCGGTCAGCCCCAGATGGGCGCCGATCACCCGCACCAGACCCAGTGCTGTTTCCAGTTCCACCCAGACCGCCCCGCGCGGCTCCAGCCCTGGCAGCGTGATATGCCCTTTGCTGCGCAACCGCACCCCGTTCCGGTACAGGACGGCGTTGCCATGCCAGCCCAGCGATCCGGCGCCACCCAGATCCGCTGCCTGCCAGCCGGTTTCCTCCACCAGGAAATGCGGCAGCGCCGCCGGCCGCGGCGGCAAGCGCTTGTCCGCTTCCTGCAGCACCGCCACATCCGCCTTGATCCCGTCCAGCACCTGCAAAATCCGCTCCGGCCGCCGCCGCAGGTCGAGGCCGATGCATTTCTGAATGTTGTATGTGGCAATCCGCAGCGTATCGGGCGGCCTTGTTTCCGGCATCCGCACCCCCATTCGATATCCCGATCTTGCGCAAAACCAGAGCCGCCGTACAGCCCCGTTGCGCCCGCACGCACCGCCGGGTTTCGCTTGACTTGCCACCGCCGCCGCAATCCAGTGGCCGCCATGACGGAAAAACGCCCCATTGACACCTCCGGCGCCGCATTGCTGACCGGTTTTGCCCTGCTCCTCGCCTTCAACCAGGTGGTGATCAAGGTGACCGGCGGCGGCTTTGGCCCGGTATTTCAGGCCGGGCTTCGCTCCGCCATCGGCCTCCTGGTGCTGGCGGCCTGGATCACCCTTCGCCGGCCGCGGCTCGGCCCGCTGCCCCGCGGCGCCGCGCTTTGGGGGGTGGTTGCGGGCCTCCTGTTCTGCTTTGAGTTCATCTGCCTGTTTATCGCACTGGACGTGACCACGGTCTCGCGTGCGTCGATCATCTTCTACTCAATGCCGGTCTGGCTGGCGCTGGCCGCGCATCTGCTGCTGCCCGGCGAGCAGCTCACCCGGGTCCGAAGCCTCGGCCTGGTGCTGGCCATGGGCGGGGTGGCGCTTGCGGTTCTGGACCGTGACAGCGGCACCGCCAGCCTGGCAGGCGATCTGCTGGCACTGGGGGCTACCTTCGGCTGGGCCGGAATTGCGCTCTGCTTGCGCATCACCCCGCTGGCTGCGGTGCCGCCGGTCAGCCAGCTGGTGTTCCAGCTTGCGGTCTCAGCCGTGCTGCTAACAGCTGCCGCACCGCTGTTCGGCCCGCTGGTCCGAGAGACCAGCCCCCTGCACTTCTGGGGTCTGGCCTTCCAGGGCATCTGCATCGCCAGCCTCGGCTATCTCTTGTGGTTCCAGCTGATCAAGATCTACCGCGCCAGTTCGGTGGCGTCTTTCAGCTTCCTGTCGCCGGTGCTGGCAGTCTTCATGGGCTGGGCGCTGCTGGATGAGGTGATCGGGCTGCAGGTCTGGGCCGCCCTGGCGCTGGTCGCTGCGGGCGTGTTCCTGATCAACCGGAAATAATGCGGCAAAAAGGGGGCTGCCTGCCCCCTCTTGAGCCTCCGGCTCAATTCACCCCCGGGGATATTTTCAGCCAGATGAACAAGGGATCAGGTGCCGCAGAAGGTGGCCTGCACCACTTCCTCCGGCAGCGGCGGGCGCTGCAAATCACTGTGCTCCGGCTGGTCCTCATAAGGGGTGGCCAGCACCGCGTTCAGCCGATGGAACAGCCCATAGTCGCCTGCCACCGCACCGGCGATCATTTCCTCGATCCGGTGGTTGCGCGGGATGAAGGCCGGGTTGGCCGCACGCATAACTGCTTGCGGGTCCGGCTCCCCTTCCAGCCGTGCCTGCCAATCCGGTTCCCAGCCATCAAAAGCCGCCGGATCGGTGAACTGATCCCGTGCCGTGCCATCCGCCAGGGCGCGGAAGGTGTTTGTGAAATCACTCTGGTTCTCAGCCATCCGGCCCAGAAGGGAAGTAATCAGCTCCAGATCATCGTCCTGCTCCGTGCTGATCCCCAGCTTGGCGCGGAACCGCCGCAGCCAGGCCGCCTCTGTCAGCGCGGGCATCGCGTGCACGATCTCCGTCGCTGCTTCGACACCCTCCTGCGGATCGTCCATTTGCTGGATCAGCGCGGTCGCCAGCTGCGCCAAGTTCCAGACCGCAATCGTGGGCTGGTTGGCATAGGCATAGCGCCGCCCCCGGTCGATCGAGGAAAACACCGTGTGCGGGTGGTAGACATCCATGAATGCGCAGGGCCCATAGTCGATGGTCTCACCCGAAATCGCGGAATTGTCGGTGTTCATCACCCCATGGATGAAGCCCACCGCCATCCAGGCGGCAATCAGCTCCGACTGCGCATCACGCACAGAGCGCAACAGCCCCATCGGTCCCTCGGCCGCTGGGTAATGGCGGGCAAGGGCATAGTCCGTCAGCTGCGTGAGGCTCGCCTTGTCGCCGCGCGCGGCGAACACCTGGAATGTGCCCACCCGCAGATGGCTTGCCGCCACCCGGGTCAGCACCGCACCGGGCAGGCCGCCCTCGCGCCAGACCGTCTCCCCGGTCTCTACCGCCGCCAGCGCACGGGTGGTGGGGATGCCCAAGCTGTGCATTGCCTCGCTCACCACATATTCGCGCAGCACCGGCCCCAGCCAGGCCCGCCCGTCGCCATTGCGGGAATAGGGTGTGCGGCCCGAGCCCTTCAGCTGGATGTCCCGGCGCTTGCCATCCATTCCCACCGTCTCGCCCAGCAGGATCGCGCGCCCATCGCCCAATTGCGGATTGTAGGTGCCGAACTGATGCCCGGAATACAGCTGCGCCAGCGGATCCGCCCCTTCCGGCACCTGATTGCCGCCAAACACTGCGGCCATCTCCTCAGCCTCCCCGGGCGCAATTCCCAGGATCCGCGCCAGATCCTCATTGAAGGCCAACAGCCGCGGCGCCTTCACCGGCTGCGGCGGCAGTTTGGAGTGGAACTGCCCCGGCAGGGCGGCATAGGTGTTGTCAAAGGGGATCGTGAGTGTCATGGCCCAAACATATGACTGGAATAGAGATTTACCAGCACCAAAGCAGAGGGAGCAGCAATGGACGCGGACCGGATCATTGAACACCTGGGACTACAGCAGCACCCGGAGGGCGGCTGGTACAGGGAAACCTGGCGGGCAGAGAATGAAGGCCGCCCTACAGGCACCTGTATTTACTTTCTTTTAAAGGAAGGCGAGGCCAGCCACTGGCACCGCGTCGATGCCGCCGAGATCTGGCTCTACCACGCCGGCGCACCGCTGGTGCTGTCGCTGGCAGCAACGGATGCAGGCCCCGCGCAGGACCATCTGCTGACCCCGGACCTGGCAAAGGGCGCGCCGCAGCTGATCGTGCCCGAAGGCCACTGGCAGGCGGCCCGCACCACCGGAGCGTTCACCCTGGTCAGCTGCACGGTCTCGCCCGGGTTCCAGTTTGAAAGCTTCGAACTGGCCGCCCCCGGTTTCGACATCCCGCGCGGCTGACTTTCTGCCTCTTGCCGCGAATCATATTACTGGACAAAACTGTCCATATGTCTGCACATATGGATCACGGCCTGGACCACACCAGCCTCATCAAATCGCTGCCGCCTGAAACCAAGGCGGCGCTGACCGCACGCTCAGATACCGCGGGGCTCAAGCATTTTGTGCTTTACACCGCGGCGATGGCTGCCTGCAGCGCCGGCATCGCGCTGCAGGTGCCATTCTGGCCGCTGCTGATGCTGCCGCAAGGCGTGCTGCTGGTCTTCCTGTTCACACTCTCGCATGAGTGCACCCACAAGACCCCGTTCCGCAGTGCCTGGATGAACGAGGCCGCAGGCCATTTCTGCGCCCTGGCCATCGCCCTGCCCTTTGTCTGGTTCCGCTACTACCACCTGGCGCATCACAAATACACCAACGACCCCAAGCGCGACCCGGAGCTGGAACATGGCGGGCGTCCGGAAACCTTTGGCCAGTGGATCATGTATCTGAGCGGCTGGGGTTATTGGCGCGGTATGGCCAAAACCATCTGGCGCAACGCCTTCGGCACCATCGGATCACCTTACCTGCCGGAACGCCGCCACGCCGGCATGCGGCTGGAGGCGCGGCTGCTGCTGGCGATCTACGCTGCCGCACTGCTGAGCCTGCTGGTGTCGCCACTGGTGCTGTGGCTGTGGATCGTGCCGCTGCTGACCGGTCAGCCCTTCTTGCGGGCCTATCTGCTGGCGGAACACGGCCTCTGCCCCTCCGTCGCCAACATGCTGGAAAACTCCCGCACCACGTTCACCAACCGGCTGGTGCGCTTTGTCGCCTGGAACATGCCCTATCATGCAGAGCATCATTCCTTTCCGAATGTGCCCTTTCACCAGCTGCCTGCCTTCCACGCGATTACCCAAGACCATCTGAAGTCGACGTCTAACGGGTATGGGGAATTCACCGCGGACTATGTGAAGCAGCTCAGCCGCTGACCTCCCAACGTCGGCCCAAATTTCTTCTGAAGAAATTTGCCAAGAATTTTCAGAAAATTCTTGCGCCCGGCCGCCCCTTGGTCACTGCCCCGGCACGCTAACCACACCGCCGCCGACACAGGCGCTCACCCCGGTGGTGCCCGGCGCCGAAGTTGGCATGCCGCGCGCCACCCGCACCGCCAGATGGGCAAAGGCCTGCGCCTCCAGCATGTCGCCGTCCAGCCCTGCCTCTTCCACCGGTTTCACCGGGCAATCCAGCGACACCCGCAGCATCTCCATCAGAACAGGGTTGTGCCGCCCGCCGCCGGTGACCAGCACCGCCTCCGGCGGCTCCGGGCAATGCTCCATGCCCTGCGCCACCGCGGCTGCGCACATGGCGACCAGCGTTGCGGCAGCATCTGCATCGCTCAGTTCCTTCACAAGCCCGACCATCTCGGCAAAATCGTTACGGTCCAGCGACTTGGGCGGCATTCTTGCAAAATACGGCTCAGCCAGGAACAGCTCCAGCGCACCGGTTTCGACAGTGCCGGAACGCGCCACCTTGCCATCCGCATCCCAGGGAATGCCCAGCCGTTCCTGCATCAGGTCATTGACCGGCGCATTGGCCGGGCCGGTGTCAAACGCCAAAAGCGCCCCCGGCTCTTCGGGGGCCTCAAACCGCGGGTCCACATAGGTGATATTGCCGACCCCGCCCAGGTTCAGGAAACACAAGGGCCTCTCAGCACCGATGTATTTCGCACAGGCAAAGTGGAAAAACGGCGCCAGCGGCGCGCCCTCGCCGCCCATCGCCACATCATCCGTGCGGAAGTCCCAGACCACCGGCCTGCCCAGTTTCTCAGCCAAAGCCGCCCCGTCCCCCACCTGCAGCGTGCCCTGCAGCCGCGGCGCATGGGCCAGGGTCTGGCCGTGAAAGCCGATGATCTCCACGTCATCGAACTCTGCCAGCGCCGCCGCATGGGCCGCATCGCAAATCTCTGCCGCGGCCTCCACTTCCGGCCCGGTCCATTTGCCCAGCCCCGCGCGCAGCACGCTGCGCTCCTCCACGGTATACTCGCGGTAGCTGCTCTCGCCGAACCCGTGAATGCGCGCGCCGTCGGTCTCCACAACGGCAGCATCCACCCCGTCCAGCGAAGTGCCGCTCATCGCACCCAGCGCCCGCACCATACCCGTTTTTGCAATGGCCCTGCTCATGGCCTGCCCCCATCCTTCAGGATCCGGGCCGTACCGCCCGTTGCAGGGGATACTACAGCGCATAATTTGCCGGGAAAACAGGTTCCAACCGGCGCCAATGCGATTTATAGGGCATGGTGCAAAACCATAGACCGAGGCATGTTATGACCTACACACCGAAATCGGATTTCGTCGCAGTCATGATGGAACGCGGGTTCCTCGCGGACTGCACCGATTACCAGGGCCTGGATGACGCCCTGATCAGCGGTGTGCGCCCGGCCTATATCGGCTTTGACGCAACGGCGAAATCGCTGCACGTGGGCTCGCTCATTCAGATCATGATGCTGCGCTGGTTCCAGAAGACCGGCCACCAGCCGATCACCCTGATGGGCGGCGGCACCACCAAGGTGGGCGATCCGTCTTTCCGCGCAGATGAACGCCCGCTCTTGGACGAAGCCGCGATCAACGACAATATCGCGGGCATCAAGAAGGTGTTCTCCGCCTACATCGACTACGACACCGACGCCCCGAACAAGGCGCTGATGCTGAACAATGCCGAATGGCTAGACGATCTGAATTACCTGGAATTCCTGCGCGACATCGGCCGCCATTTCTCGGTGAACCGGATGCTGTCCTTCGAGAGCGTGAAATCGCGCCTCGACCGCGAGCAGTCGCTGTCGTTCCTCGAGTTCAACTACATGATCCTGCAGGCCTATGACTTCCTGGAGCTGAACCGCCGCTACGGCTGCATCCTGCAGATGGGCGGTTCGGACCAATGGGGCAATATCGTCAACGGCATCGACCTCACCCGCCGGGTGCTGGACAATTCGATCTTCGGCCTCACCTCGCCGCTGCTGACAACCTCTGACGGCAAGAAAATGGGCAAATCCCAGGACGGCGCGGTCTGGCTCAACGCCGAAATGCGCAGCCCTTATGAGTTCTGGCAGTTCTGGCGCAACACAACCGACGCCGACGTCGGCCGGTTCCTCAAGCTCTACACCGAACTGCCGGTCGCGGAATGCGAACGCATCGGCGCCCTGCAAGGCTCTGAGATCAACGCGGGCAAGGTGATCCTCGCCAATGAGGTCACCACCCTGCTGCACGGCGCCGAAGCAGCCGCCATGGCGGAAGCCACCGCCCGCGAGGTGTTCGAAAGGGGCGGCGTTGGCGACGACCTGCCCACACTGTCGCTGTCGCCTGCCGACCTCGGTGACGGCATCTCGATCGTGCAGCTGATCGTGAAATCCGGCCTCGCCAAATCCGGCAAGGACGCCAAGCGGCTGATTTCCGAAAACGGCGCCAAAATCGACGACCAGCCGCTGACCGACGCAGGGCTGATGATCGACGCAGGCGCTTTGTCATCGCCGATCAAGCTCAGCGCCGGCAAGAAACGTCACGCGCTGGTCAAGCTGGACAGCTGAACCTTCTGACATAAAATGGAAAAAGGGAGCCATTGCGCTCCCTTTTTTCTTGCCCTTAGGCTCTCCCGCCCATTCCAGCCCCATCAAAGATGCGCCTTCATGGTTGGGCGTAGCGCCGCTGCGCGGCGCACCAGCGGTTTCACATAACGGCCAATACAGGCCAGCGCCGGGTCAAGGGCCGCAACAGCGGCCGTGCTTAGCACGGTTCACCCTTGAGGCGGGGATGGCCGGGATACCCTCGTAAGGGCGCTTAAGGGCAGACCTGCCCTTAAGCGCCTCTCAGCAAATCATCCTGCCTCAGAAAAACAGCGCTTCCACCAGCGTCAGCACCAGAAACACCGGCACCGACAGGCCGATTGCAATCAGCAAAGCCGCCGCCTTGGTCATCCGCGGGGCGGCGGCCGCCTGCCCCATGATCTGTTTTGCTTGTTTCATACCCGGAGTTAACCATGAATTAGGTTTCCGGCGCGTTAATGGAGCCATGTTCGACAGTGCTCCCGACCCTGATTTGCCCGCAGCGGCAACCAGCCGCCCTCAGCCACGCGCCCTCCAGCAATCGCCGGAGTTTGCCCGCGCGCTGATGGCCTGCGGTCAGGACCCTCTGCTGCTGGAGGGCACTTTGGTCCTGCGCCGGCGCCTGCGCGGCGGGCTGCGGCTGGCGATGGTGAACCGGGCAGACCTTTGCGACCCTGCCCCCCTGATGGCTGCCCTGCGTTCAGGCGGCCTCGCCCGCACCCCGCTGATCCTGTCACCCGAATCCCCGGCACCGCATCTCTCCCGCCTCGGCGCCGTGCCACTGGCCACGCCGGCCCACACCGCGCTCTGGGACCTGACAGGCGATCCGGACCAGCGCCGCGCAGCCTTGCATCAAAAATGGCGCAACCGCCTGAAGCATGGCGAAGCGCAAAACCTCCGCCTCACCCGCCAGAACCTGCCGCATGACGTGCGCCACTGGCTGTTCCGGGCCGACGCTGCGCAGCAAACCCAGCGCGGCTACCGCAGCTGGCCCATCCCCCTCACCCTCGCCTACGGGCGCGAGAACAAAGGCCAGGTCAAGCTGTTCCAGGCGTTTGAGGGCAAGGAACCTGTCGCCGCCATCCTGATCCTCACCCATGGCGCCGCCGCCACCTACCACATCGCTCACACCACCGCGCGCGGCAAACTGCTCAGCGCCCACCCCCTCCTGCTGTGGGAGGCCGCCAATTGGCTCGCCGCCAAGGGCATCTGCCGCCTCGACCTCGGCCTCATCAATACAGAGGACGCGGCGGCCGGCCTTGCCCGCTTTAAACTCGGCACCGGCGCGTCACTCCATCGCCTGGGCGGCACCTGGGGCCTTTGGCCGCCGCTGGGCCGCCTGTTGCGCCCGCTGGCGCTGCTCGACAGGCGGCAAATGGCCTGACAGGCGCCCTGGCTTTCCGCGACGTCCCGTCCCGCTGGACAGGCACCGGCCCCCTCCATTATATGAACACATGTTCAGATAACCGGGAGGAGCCCCGCTCATGAAACTTGCAGACACCGCAGCCGTCATCACCGGCGGCGCCTCCGGCCTGGGTGAGGCCACCGCGCGCTATTTCGCCGATCAAGGCGCCCAGGTCACCATCCTCGACCGCGACGCAGAGCGCGGCACCCAAGTGGCAGAGGATATCGGCGGCCACTTCACCCAGACCGACGTGACCAGCGAAGACTCGGTTTCCGCCGCCATCGCCCACGCCGCCGGGAAGATGGGCAAGATCACCGCCTGCGTGAACTGCGCGGGCATTGCCATTGGCGCCAAAACCGTCGGCAAAGAGGGCGCGCATCCGCTGGACGCCTACAAGCGCACCATCGACATCAACCTGGTCGGCACCTTCAACGTCGCCCGCCTCGCCGCTGTCGAGATTGCCAAGAACACACCCGACGCGGACAACGCCCGCGGCGTGATCATCAACACCGCCTCCATCGCGGCCTTCGACGGGCAAAAGGGCCAGGCCGCCTATGCTGCCTCCAAGGGCGGCGTTGCCGGCATGTGCCTGCCGATGGCGCGCGATCTCGCGTCTTCCGGCATCCGGGTGATGACCATCGCACCCGGCATCTTCATGACCCCGATGCTGGCCGGCCTGCCGGAAGAGGTGCAGCAGCAGCTGGCGGCCGACGTCCCCAACCCCGCCCGCCTGGGCGATCCGCGCGAATACGGCCGCCTCGCCGGTTTCATCGTCGAGATGGGCTACCTGAACGGCGAAGTCATCCGCATCGACGGCGCTCTGCGCATGCGCTAAGCCCCCTCCGTTGAGGGTGGGTCAAGGACGGCACAGCCGCCGTGCGCAGCACGGTTTATCCTTGAGGCAGCCTCAACAGAACACACACTCGGCATGGCGCCTTGAGGGGCACAGCTGCCCCTCAAGCGCTTCTCAGCAGAACCTCCGCACCGCGGCAGCGGTGCTCGGCCCAAAGCCGCACAAAGGCGCCGTGGCGCAGCCAGGGGCCTGCGGGCGCGGGAGCACGCTGCCAACCCTCCGTTTCAGCCGTCCGGCCGGGCACCCCAGGCTGCCAGCGCCTCGATCACCGGACGCAGCGCCTGCCCCTTGGCGGTCAGGCTGTATTCCACCCGCGGCGGCACCTCGGCATAGACCTTGCGGTGCACGATGCCATCCGCCTCCAGCTCCCGCAGCTGCTTGGTCAGGCTGCGCTGGGTCACATCCCCCAGCGCCCGCCCCAAGGCGTTGAACCGCAGGGTGCCGGGCAGCAGGTGATAGACGATCAGCCCCTTCCACTTGCCCGAAATCTGCTCCAGCGCCGCCTCCACCGGGCAGCCGCCGCTGCAATCATAGGTCTCGAACCGGGCTGTCCGGGCGTCCCTGCCGCTCACAGTATCCATTTGGTGCCTACCTTCACAAAACGTGCGTTTTTGCGCAAAAAATACCGCACCTCCATATCCCCTCCCGTCAAACCACTCAAGCACAGGAGGCCCAAATGGCCCTGACCATTCTCGCCCAGATCACCGCCCAGCCCGGCAAAGAAGCCCTGGTCAAAGCCGAACTCGAAAAGCTGGTGCCCATCACCCGCGCCGAGGAAGGCTGCATCCGCTATGACCTGCACCAGGACAACCAGACGCCCGGCTTCTTTGTGTTCTACGAAACCTGGGAAACGCGGGAGCTGTGGCAGCAGCACATGAACGCGCCGCACCTGGCCGCCTATATGGCCGCAACAGAGGGCGCAGTGGCCGCCTTCACCCTCAATGAAATGACCCAGACCGCCTGACCTGGCCGCCGGCCCGGCACCGCGCCAGCGGTGCCCGGCCCAAGGCCGCACCAAGGCGCCTTGGCGCAGCCAGGGCGCCTGCGGGCGCGGGAGCCCACCCGGCAATTGACAATCCCGCCCGCCGGTCCTTCACTCCCCGCCAGGAGGCCCCGATGACCAGGACAGAACGGCAGAAAATGCAGGCAGGCGAGTGGTACTGTTGCCTGGACAGCGAACTGGCGGCGTTGCGCCATCAGGCCCGGGTTGCGGTGCATCAGCACAACACAGCACCCCCTGATCCGGCTGAAACCCTCAGCCCAGCCTTGGCTGCACTCTTTGCCGCCCACGGTGAAAACTGCCTGATCGAGGCACCGTTTCACTGCGCTTACGGCATCAACATCACCCTCGGAAACAACGTCTACATGAACGCGGGCTGCACTATTCTGGACACCGCCCCCGTCAGCATCGGCGACGGGACCATGCTGGGGCCGAACGTGCAGATCTACTGCGCCCAGCACCACAAAAACAGGGCGTTGCGGGCCAAGGGGCTGGAGATTGCCTATCCCGTCACCCTTGGCGCAGATGTATGGATCGGCGGCGGAGCGATCATCCTGCCCGGGGTCACCATCGGCGACGGTGCCATCGTGGGCGCTGGCGCAGTGGTGACCAAAGACGTTGCCGCCGGAGCGACCGTCACCGGCAATCCGGCTCGCCCCCGGCGCGGGTAATCAAACGGTAAAGCCGCCGCCCGCCGCCTTAACACCTGCCTTACATTTCCTAATAAATTTCAAAGTTTTACGGCAGCAACTTTGACCAAATGTTTCGCGCGCGAAACATTTGGTCAGACGTGCTGACCTAACCGGAAGAGCTGCCTCAGCCGCCGGCCTTCTCCTCCAATTCCAGCCACTCCTCTTCAGCTGCGGCCAGCTTCTCCTGCCGCTCCACCAGCGCCTCGGTGGCCTTCTTGAACTTCACCGGCTCGCGGGTGAACAGCTCCGGATCGCTCATCAGCTCCTGCAGCTTGCCGATCTCTGCTTCCAGCCGTTCGATCTCACCGGGCAGCGCCTCCAGCCGGTGCTTTTCCTTGAAGCTCAGGCCCTCCTTGGGCTGGCTCTCCTGCTTGGGTTTGGCTTTCGCAGGCTTCACCTTCTCCGCCTTGCCGGCAACCTCCAGCGGCCCGCGCTGCGCAATATAGTCGCTCCAGCCACCGGCATAGGCCGTGGCCCGGCCATTGCCTTCCATCGCAATGGTGGTGGTTGCCACCCGGTCCAGGAAATCCCGGTCGTGGCTGACCAGCAGCACGGTGCCGTCATAACTGTCCAGCAGCTCCTGCAAGAGGTCCAGCGTCTCCACGTCCAGATCGTTGGTGGGTTCGTCCAAGACCAGCAGGTTCGAGGACCGCGCCATCAGCCGCGCCAACAGCAGCCGCGCCTTCTCGCCGCCCGACAAGGAGCGCACGGGTGCGCGCGCCTGGCGCTCATCAAACAGGAATTCCTTCAGATAGCCCACCACATGCTTGGGCTGGCCGCGCACCATCACCTGATCCGCCTTGCCGGAAATCCCCAGCAAGGGGTCTGCGGTCAGGTTCTCCCATAGGCTCGAATTGCCATCCAGCTGGTCGCGGGTCTGATCAAACAGTGCAATTTCCAGATTGGTGCCCAGCTGCACCGCGCCCTCATCCGGCGCTTCCATACCCAGCAGCATTTTCAGCAGCGTCGTCTTGCCCGCGCCATTGGGGCCGACAAAGGCCACCCGGTCGCCGCGCTGCACCTTCAGCGAGAAGTTCTGCACAATCGGCTTGCCGCCAAAGGCCTTGCTCAGCTCCTCGGCTTCTATCACTTTGCGGCCCGACTTGGGACCGGCTTCCAGCGCCATCTCGGCGGTGCCCTGCCGTTTGATCTGGCCTGCGCGCTCCGCCTTCAGATCCTGCAGCGCCCTGACGCGCCCCATGTTGCGCTTGCGGCGCGCGGAAATCCCTTCTACCGCCCAGCGGCTTTCCGACTTGATCAGCCGGTTCAGCTTGTGGCGCTGCATGTCCTCGTCTTCCCAGACCTTGTCGCGCCAGGCCTCGAAATGCTCAAACCCCTTTTCCTGACGGCGCACCTCGCCGCGGTCCACCCACAGGGTGGCGCGGGTCAGCGCCCGCAGAAACGCCCGGTCGTGGGAGATCAGCACAAAGGCTGCACGGGTGTTTTTGAGCTCGTTCTCCAGCCAGGTGATCGCCTCGATATCCAGATGGTTGGTCGGCTCGTCCAGCAGCATCAGATCCGGCGCCTCGGCCATCAGCTTGGCCAAGGCCGCACGGCGCCGCTCCCCGCCCGAGGCGGTTTCAACCGGGCGCGCCGGATCGAACTTCAGCCCCTCGCCCGCGCGCTCCACCTTGTACATTTCGCCGGGGTCCAGCTCGCTGGCAGCAAAATCGCCGAGCGTCGCAAACCCCTCCATCTTCGGGTCCTGCTCCATATAGCCGACCGATTTGCCCGGCGGCACCACGATGTCGCCCTGATCGGCTTCAACAATTCCCGCCATCACCTTCATCAGGGTGGATTTTCCGGAACCGTTGCGGCCCACCAGCGCCACCCGGTCGCCGGGCTGCACCACCAGATCAAGACCTGAAAAAACCGGATCGCCCCCGAAGGTCAGCGAGATACCGGACATCTGCAAAAGAGGAATACGTGCCATAGCAGCCAGCTAAACCGGCTGCAAAGGCGCGTCAACGCTCCCCTTTCATCTTGCCGAAAATACTCAAATTCCCCCGGCCACCGCCCGCAGCAGCCGTTTGCGGGCCGCGGGAATGGCGCCGGTCTCCAGCCCGGTGAACACATGCAGCGTATCCATCTGCCGGTCCACCACCGCATGATCGCTGACCCAGCCGCCCATCGCCAGATAGGTCCGCAGCAAGGGCGGCATCACCTGCATCGCCCGTTTCACATCCGGCGCCTGCTGCGGCCCGGCGGCAAAGCGCACCACCTCGCGCGCTTTCACCCGCGGCCGCCAGCACTGCGGCGCCAGATGCCGGTGCCCCAGCAGCGCAAAGGCATCCAGGTAAGGTTCCGCAAAGGTGCCGGCAAAAGACGAGCAGCCAAACAGCATCTGCACCCCCCGGGCATCGGCAACACCTGTCAGCGCGCCCCAGGCAATGCGCAGGATGTCCGGGTCAGTCCGGTCCGGGCTGACACAGAACCGGCCCAGCTCCGCCATCCGCCCCGTAAACCCCTGCAAGGCGCCAAGTCCGTAGAACTGCGCCGCATAGCTGCGCGCCAGTTCTGCCCCGCTCTCCAGCAGCAGCAGCCGGAAGCAGCAGACCAGTTCACCGCTTTGCCGGTCCTCAACCAGAACATGGGCGCACAGGCTGTCATAACTATCCCGGTCCGGCGCTGCGGTGCGGAAACACAGGCTGCGCAAAGCCTGCGCTGCAGCCACATCGGCGGCCCCCGCCGCCAGCCGGGCGCGGTAGCGGCCTTTGCTCAGCAGCACGTCAGGCTCTGCCATTGCAGCCTCCCCGCTCTTTGCAACAGCCCCCGCCGCAGGCGCCGTCACAAAGCGGTGACGCTGCCGCCGCCAGGGTTACTGGTCCTGCAGGAACTGGTCGGGACCAAAGTTGCCCAGGCTGCCCAAAAGCTGGCGCAGGAAGGTGCTGTCCTGCACGCTGGAGCTGGTCACCCGGCGCTCCAGCGGCACCACCTTGCCGTCTTCCAGGCTGTAGCGCTGCACCGCCTGCACCACGCCCTGCGCATCAAAGCTGATCGCCACCAGGTCGCGCGCCACCGGTTTCGGCGCCGCGGCACCATAGTGGCGGAAGCGGGTAGCGACATAGTAATAGCCGCTTTCGTTCAGCACGCCGGTCGAGGACGGGATGCCAATGGTTTCCGCCACCGAATCCCTGGTGTCGATGCCCGGCACCACTTCGGCCAGCTGGTCCGGCGCCGGCACGTAGCCATGCTTGCGGTAGACCGAGGCACAGGCGGCCAGGGCCAGGCCCGCCGCCGCAAAGACCGCGCCGCGCAGAACCCGCTTCCAGTGATTTCCCGTTGCAACCATGACTGCCCCCCAGCTGCCGCAGCACCGCGCGGCTTGAATACGTCTTTGAACCCGATTACCTAATGACCGCCTCCGGTTCAAGAAACGAAAGTCCCCTAACATGTCTGAGAGCACCGCTTTGCGGGTTGCGGACCTGCCGCAGAACACCCCGACCGCATTTGAGATTGTCCCGGACAAGGCACAGCTTGCCGCACTGGCGGCGGAGTTCGGCGTGAACGGCCTGCGCAAAATGCGCTTTACCGGCGAGATCAAGGCGATGGGCAAGCGCGACTGGCAGCTGACCGGCCGCCTGGGCGCCACTGTGGTGCAGGATTGCGTGGTGACGCTGGAACCAGTGACCACGCGCATCGACGAAGATGTCCGGCTGACCTATCTGGCCCGCATCGAGACGCCGGAAGGCGCCGAGGTGGAAATGCCAGAGGACGACAGCATCGAGTCGCTGGGCAGCCACATCGACCCCGCCGCGGTGATGGCAGAGGCGCTGGCGCTGCATATCCCCGCCTATCCGCGCAAGGACGGCGCCGAACTGGGCGAAGCTGTCTATGCCGAGGACGGCGTGCAGCCGATGCGGGACGAGGACACCCGGCCGTTTGCGGGCCTTGCCGCCCTGCGCGGCCAATTGAAAGATAAGGACTGAAGGCAGAATTTTTGCAGCGCAGAAAATTCTGTCTGGCGCCGCCTGCGCCCCTGTCTTAAAAAACACCTTGCGCCGCCGGAGATTCGCAGTATTTTCGCGCGCTCATCGGAATTTTTGGTTGGACAATGCTAGGGCAGACGCCTAAACGCACGTCAGACTGATCGAACAGAATGCAATCGCGCCGCGGGGATGGCCCCAAGGCCCAAACAGACAAAGGTTGAGACATGGCCGTCCAACAGAACAAAGTATCCAAATCGCGCCGCAACAACCGCCGCGCGCACGATGCACTGGTTGCTGCGAACCCGAACGAATGCGGCAACTGCGGCGAGCTGAAGCGCCCGCACCACGTGTGCCCCTCCTGCGGCCACTACGACGATAAAGAAATCGTCGCAGCTGCAGACGAGATCGAGATCGACGAGGACGCGGCGTAAGCCACGGACAGGATCCTGATGCCAGGCAGGCTTTCGCATGACGGGTAAACCCGATCAAAATCAGGCAAAAGCCGGCCGCATCACTATTTCTGTTGACGCCATGGGCGGAGACGCCGGCCCCGCAGTTGTGGTGGCCGGCATTGCCATGTCTGCGGAAAAGAACCCGGACATCGGGTTCATCCTGCACGGGCCTGCAGATCAGCTGAAACCGCTGGTTGCCAAGAAGCGCGCCCTGAAAGGCCGCGTTGAGATTCGCGATGTGCGCGATGTGGTCACTATGGAGGACAAACCCTCCCAGGTGATGCGCAACGGCAAGGGCACCTCGATGTGGTCGGCTCTGGACGCGGTCAAGAACGGCGAGGCTTCCGGTGCGGTTTCCTGCGGCAATACCGGCGCGCTGATGGCGCTGTCGATGCTGCGCCTGCGCAAGCTGCCAGGCGTCAACCGCCCCGCCATTGCAATCCTCTGGCCCTCGCTGAACCCGCAAGGCTTCAACGTGATGCTGGATGTGGGCGCCGACGTGAAGGCGGATGCCGAGGATCTGCTGCAGTTCGCCCTGATGGGCACCTCCTACGTGCGCAACTCGATGGACATTGCCCGCCCCCGGGTGGGCCTGCTGAATGTCGGCACCGAAGAGCACAAGGGCCGCGCCGAGCTGAAAGAAGCCTATGGGCTGATCTCAGAACAAGCCGAGCAGGCAAATTATGAATTTGTCGGCTTTGTCGAAGGCAGCGACATCCCCGGCGATATCGCCGATGTGATCGTGACCGACGGCTTTACCGGCAATGTCGCAATCAAGACCGGCGAAGGCACCGCCAGCCTGATGCGCACCGCGCTGCGGGAGGCATTTGGATATTCTTTCCTGTCCAAGATTGCCGCCCTGCTGGCGATGACCTCGCTGAAACGCCTGTCCAAACGGATGGACCCGCGCCGCGTCAACGGCGGCGTGTTCCTGGGCCTCAACGGCACTGTGGTGAAATCGCACGGCGGCGCCGATGCCATGGGCGTCTCTGCGGCAGTCAAGCTGGCGTTCCGCTTGGCGCAGCATGGTTTCGCCGAAAAACTGGCCGCGCGGGTTGCATCTGCAGGCGCGCATACCCAAGATAATAATGCCTCCCGCACGCTGCGGGCGGCCACCGAAAAAGACTGAATAGGCAGGCAGACGAATGACGCGACGCGCGGTTGTTGTTGGCACCGGACATTATCTTCCCGAACGGGTGGTTGAAAACGCGGAATTCGAAGCCACGCTGGACACGACGGATGAATGGATCCGCAGCCGCTCCGGCATCGAACGCCGCCATTTTGCCGCTGAGGGAGAGACCACATCGGATATGGCCGCCAAGGCAGCGGAACGCGCTTTGGCGGACGCTGGCCTGACGGCGGATGATGTGGATGCTATCGTTGTGGCCACCTCTACCCCGGACCTGACTTTCCCTTCCGCCGCCACCATGGTGCAATCCAAGCTGGGCATGACATCGGGCTTTGCCTTTGACGTGCAGGCGGTCTGCGCGGGCTTCGTCTATGCGCTGTCCAACGCCAGCGCGCTGATTGCTTCGGGCCAGGCAACCCGCGTGATGGTGATCGGGGCGGAAACCTTCAGCCGGATCATGGACTGGACCGACCGCTCCACCTGCGTGCTGTTCGGCGACGGCGCCGGCGCGCTGCTTTTGGAAGCGCAGGAACTGGCCGGCACCAATAAGGACCGCGGCATCCTGGCCACCGACCTGAACTCCGACGGCCGCTACAAGGATCTGCTGTACGTCGACGGCGGCGTCTCCACCAATTCGACCGGCCACCTGCGGATGCAGGGCAACCAGGTGTTCCGCCACGCAGTCGAGAAACTCGCCTCCACCGCGAATACCGCGCTGGACCGCGCAGGCCTTTCGGCCGCGGATGTCGACTGGATTGTGCCGCATCAGGCCAATATCCGCATCATCCAGGGCACCGCCAAGAAAATGGGCCTCAGCATGGACAACGTGGTGGTAACCGTGCAGGATCACGGCAACACCTCCGCCGCTTCCATCCCGCTGGCCCTGTCGGTCGGCAAACAGCGCGGCCAGATCAAGGAAGGCGACCTGATCGTGACTGAGGCCATCGGCGGCGGCCTGGCCTGGGGCGCGGTTGTGCTGCGCTGGTAACGCAGTATCCCGGATTGCCGCCCGAATACCCCCGCGCAATTCATTGATATTGACAGGGAAATTCCCTGCGCCCTATGCTTTGCAAAACAACGGGGAATGGTATGGGCGAAAAAACACTGACACGAATGGATTTAAGCGAAGCAGTTTTCCGGGAAGTCGGCCTGTCGCGCAACGAAAGCGCGCAGCTGGTGGAAAGCATGCTGCAACATATGTCGGATGCCCTGGTGCGCGGTGAACAGGTGAAGATTTCCTCGTTCGGCACTTTCAGCGTAAGGGACAAGTCGGCCCGGGTCGGGCGCAACCCGAAAACGGGCGAAGAAGTGCCGATCCAGCCGCGCCGCGTGCTGACGTTCCGGCCCTCCCACCTGATGAAAGACCGCGTGGCAGACGGCAACCGTAAGTAAACGGGACAATTTAAGCCATGTCAAAATCACCGGACGCGTTCCGCACCATCAGTGAAGTTGCGGACTGGCTGGGCGTGCAGGCGCATGTTCTGCGCTTCTGGGAGAGCAAATTCACCCAGGTCAAACCTGTGAAGCGGGCCGGCGGGCGCCGCTATTACAGGCCTGCGGACATGCAATTGCTGGGCGGCATCAAGAAGCTGCTGCATGACGACGGCATGGCAATCAAGGATGTGCAGGCGCTGCTGCGCGAGCATGGCGTGGCCCATGTCTCCAGCTTTTCGCACCCGCTGGACGGGCCCGCGCAACCCACTGCACCGGTGCCGCCCGCGGACACGCTGGGCAGCGACTGGCAAAGCTCGCTGGACCTGGTCCAGGGCTTGGGCGCCGAAGACGCGAACCCGCTGAGCCCCGAAGGCAGCAATGTGGTCGGCTTCCCGCCGCACCCGCCTGCAGGCGCCGCGGCAGAGCCGCAACCGCAACCGGAGCCCGCGGCGGAAACGCCGGCGGCCGGACAGCAGCCTGCTGCAGGGGCGCCCTCCGCCGAACCGGAACCTGCTGCGGAAGAGCCACAGATGCGGATGGATCTTGACGCCCCGGCCGCCGCGCCCGAACCGCTTCCGGACATGCCTGCGGAGGCCCCGCCCCCGGTGCCCGGTGAAGGCTTCGGCGCCGCCGACCAGGCCGGAGAGGACAGCCCAGTCCCCGCAGCGGAGGAGGCCGGACTGGAAGACACATCCATTCCAGGCACAGAGCCAGCCGGCGCCGCGGAACAGCCCCTCCCTGATGAGGCCTTTGCCGCACCCGGCTCTCCGGCCTCGCCAGAGGCCGCGGTGCCGGATACGGACCTCGGCGTGACTGAACCGGATTCAGATCCGGAACCAGCTGCCACCCCCCTTCCCGGAGATGGGTTGGACGATCCTGAAAGCGCGCCTGCAGCCTTTGCGGACACCCCGGATGGCGGCGCAGAGGATGCGCTTGCGCCGGACGCCGCACCGGAGCCTGCAGAAGACCCGCAGCCCTTTGCGGAGCCTCAGCCTGAACCCGGCGTTGCGGCAGAGCCGGCGGAGGCAGAGGCACAGGAAGACGCTGCAGCAGAAGACAGAGCTGAAGATCACAGGCCGGGCCAGGACGACACCGCCCCAGAGCCCGCCGGCAGCATTGAGGAGATGCCTGCTGCAGCTGCGGAGGATTCCTTTGCCGGCAGTTTTGCCGCCGAGGCGCTGGAGGCGGATGCAGACACCAGCGGTCTGGCTGCTGCCGAAACCGCGCAGGAGAGTGCTCCGGATGCAGGGCCAGAACCTGTAGAGCCCCCCTCCCATGCCGAAACGGCGCAGGACACCCCGGATGAGGCTCTGGAGACCGCAGAAGACCCCTTCCCTGCCTTTGGCCAGGAAACGGACCCCGCTGCTGCGGCCCCAGAGGCTACAGCCCCGGCCTTAGAAACGGCAGAGGCGGAGCTTGCGCCCCAGCCGGACACCCCGGCAGAACCGGAGCCCGCTGAAGACACTTTGGTAGCCGCCGCCGGAATGCAGCCGGAGGAGCCGCTGGACTTCGGCGTTGCCGCCGCTGCCCCTATGGGCACCGACGAGGACGCAGGCTCCGCAACGGTGCCAGCAGAGGATCCAGTCACAGCTTTCCCGCCGCATGATCTGGACCAGGCGGCACGGCAGGTAGATGCGATGGAATTCGCAGCCGGTTTCAGCCCTGAACCCGAATCGGCGCCTGCCCCCGGGCCAGAGCCGCTGCAAGACAGCCCGGACGCGGCAGAAACCGAAGCGGCGGCAGCGGCTGCAAGCGGCGAGGACCTGGCGGCGCAGCCCGCAACTGCGCTGCGGCCCGGGGTTCTGGCCCATCTGGCCGCCATCCGCCGCCTGCCGCCGCACGCAGTGGCGGAGATCGCCGCTTGCGCCGGGGAGCTGCAAGCGCTTGTCCGGAACAGGGTCTGAGGCCGGCAAGCCGGAATTCGGCACGAATTCCGGCCCGGAAATCCTTTGATTTCCGAGCCGTTTCCCGCGCCGGGAAACGGCCTCTGCCCGGGGCTGGCGGGGCAAGGGCTTCTGAGCGCTGAATTTCTTCGCGCGGCCGCAAAAAATCTTGCCGCCCCCTCTTGCCCCCGCTGTGAAAACGGTTAGAAGGCTCTTCAACGGGCTATGGCGCAGCCTGGTAGCGCGTCCGTCTGGGGGACGGAAGGTCGCAGGTTCGAGTCCTGCTAGCCCGACCATTTGAAAAACGCCCGGGTGTTCTTTCACCCGGGCGTTTTCGTATCCGGAGCCTGCTTTGCCGATTGCGCAGGGCGCCCGGATGGGACAGCATCGCCGCAAAGCCGGCGTGCGGAGGGGGACAGGACATGACAGGCGTATTGCCCAGCCAAACCATTGAAAAGATGCTGGAACGCGGGGAAATCACCGTCAGCACGCCACTGGTGGCGGGCCAGGTGCAGCCCGCCAGCCTCGACCTGCGATTGGGCAATACCGCCTACCGGGTGCGCGCCTCATTTCTGGCCGGCCAGGGCCGCAGCGTTTCCGACCGGCTGACCGAGTTTGAGATGCACCGGATCGACCTGAGCGATGGCGCCGTGCTGGAAAAGGGCTGCGTCTATGTGGTGCCGCTGATGGAGGGGCTGGCGCTGCCGCAGGCCGTGTCCGCTGTCGCCAATGCCAAAAGCTCCACCGGGCGGCTGGACCTTCTGACCCGCACCATCACCGACGGCGGCGAGGAATTCGACCGCATCAAGCCCGGCTACACCGGCCCGCTTTATGCAGAGATCTGCCCGCGCTCCTTCTCGGTTCTTGTACGCCCCGGGATGCGCCTGAACCAGATCCGCTTCCGCTCCGGCCAGGCGGTATTGTCGGATGCGGAACTGAAGATGCTGCACGCTGGCACCCCGCTGGTCGATGGCGAGGCGGTGATCGAGGACGGGCTGGGCTTCTCTGTTGATCTGAAACTGCCAGGCACCGACCTCGTCGGCTACCGCGCCAAGCCGCACACTGGTGTGATCGACCTGGACCGGATCGGCGAATACGATCCGCAGGAATACTGGGAAGAGGTGCGCACCAAGGACGGCCGCATCATCCTGGACCCCGGCGCCTTCTATATCCTGGTGAGCCGCGAGGCGGTGCATATCCCGCCCGCCTTTGCCGCCGAGATGGCGCCTTATCTGGCGATGGTCGGCGAATTCCGGGTGCATTACGCAGGTTTCTTCGATCCCGGTTTCGGCCACGACGCCGCCGGCGGCAGCGGCTCGCGCGGGGTGCTGGAGGTGCGCTGCCACGAGGCGCCGTTTGTGCTGGAGCATGGCCAGGTTGTGGGCCGGCTGGTCTATGAGAAGATGGCCGAGGTGCCGGAGCAGCTCTATGGCGCGGGGATTGCGTCGAACTACCAGGGTCAGGGGCTGAAACTGTCGAAGCATTTCAAGTCGCCTGCCTGATCGCGGTTAGGGCAGCGCCCGAGCCTCGGGGCAGGTGCTGAAAGCGCCCTCCCCGTGGGGGAGGGCCGGGCGGTCTATTTCACCGGCCCGCCGTCGGCCAGTTCCTCTGTTGTTCCTGCCTGCACCGGCCGGTCTAGATGTGTGGACAGCACCGTATAGGTGCGGGTGGCTCGCACGCAGCCGACCTCATAGATCCGCGCCAGGAGCCCCTCCAGCGCCTTGGGAGAGGCGACGCGGACCTTGAGAATCAGGTTGGTGTCCCCGGCCGAGCTGTGTACCTCCTCCAGTTCCGGCATTGCCTGCAGCGCCAGCAGATCGGTGGTCACGCCCCAGCCCTCGGTATCCACATGGATGAAGGCCAGCAGCGGCTTGCCCACCGCAGCGCCGTCGAGCCGTGCAATGGTCGCCTCGATCGCACCAGAGGCCCGCAGCCGCTTGACCCGTTCATGCACCGCAGGCGCAGACAGGCCGACTTCCTGCCCGATTGCCGCGTAAGAGAGCGTCGCATCCCGGCTCAGCGCGCCTAATATTCTTCGGTCCAATGCGTCCGGAACCCGGGTGGTCCCGCCAGTCCTCCGAACCTCATCTGTTTTTTCCTTGGCCATTTCCGCTTGCCCTTCACAGAACCAGATTCAGCACATAGCACAGTTACCTGAACGTTCTTCGAGGTAAACCCATGCGAACCCCGATTCTGATCCTGATGAGCGCCATTGGCGTGATTGGCGCGAACTCGCTGCTGCTGTCGCCGGTGGTGACGGCTGTCAGCCAGACCCTGAATGCCACCACAGCTGAGGTGATGCGGGCCGCCAGCGCCTATGGGCTCGGTGTTGCGGCGGCGGCGCTGCTGCTGGCGCCATTGGGGGACCGGATCGGTGCCGGGCGGGTGATGCGGGCGGCGCTCCTGCTGCTGGGGGCCGGGCTGGGGGCAAGCGCCGCGGCACCGGGTGCCGGGTGGCTGATGGCAGCCCAAGCTGTCTGCGGGCTGGCCGCAGGGGCGGCCCTGCCCTCGATCTACACGCTGGCGATGGTGATTGCACCCAAGGGGCGCGAGGCGCGGGTGCTCGGTTATGTGCTGGCAGGCTGGACGGTGTCGATGGTGCTGGGCGTCAGCGTCAGCGCCTGGGCCACCGACCTGGCCGGATGGCGCGCGGTCTATGGCACGCTGGCAGGTGTTGCGCTGCTGTTGTGGGCTGCCTCCGCTACCCTGCGCGCCGCAGGCAGCCCCAGCGGCCAGGCGACCTCACCGCTGACGGCCCTGCAGGTGCCGGGGATCGCGCGCGGCCTCTTGGCAACCGCGCTGCTCATGCTGGGGTTCTACGGCAGCTATTTCTTCACCGGCGCCCATATCACCCAGGCGCTAGGTCTCAGCACCACCCAGGCGGGCCTGCTGCCGCTGTTCTATGGCGTCGGCTTCGGGTTTGCGGTGCTGCTGGATCCGCTGCTGGACCGGCTGGGGCTGGCCCGCGCCACCGCGCCTGTGCTGCTGGTGATTGCCGCCAGTTACCTTCTGATGATGGCCGTGGCGCCGCATTACCTGGGGCTGCTGGGCGCAGCCATGGTGTGGGGTGTGTTCCAGCATCTTGGCCTGAACCTGCTGGTGGCGCGGCTCACCGTGCTGGACCCGTCCCAGCGCGGCGCCATCATGGGGCTTTACAGCACCGTCACCTATATCTGCGTCTTTGCGGCCCCCTTTGCCGGAGGCCTGCTCTATGGCCATTGGGGGCTTGCCGGCTGCCTGGCGCTGTCTGCACTGCTGGCGCTCAGCGGCGCGGCAGAGGCCCTGGGGCTGCGCCGCAAACGGCTCAGCCCTGACGGCGCCCCGGCTTGACCGGAGGGATGCGCGAGCGTCCCGCCTGCTGCACAGGCGGACGCCCCTGCCCCTTGCTGCGTTTGGCAACTGCGTTGATGCCCGCATTCACGCCGGCATTGACCGCACGGCTGACCAGCCGCCGCAGCACCATATTGATGATCCAGTTGATGTTCATCGTCTCAGCCCCAATTCCTGCCTGGCCGATATTCTAACGGCAGAATAAGACAATTCCGGGGCATAGGGGATGCCGGCAGCCGGAAACCTGCGAACACATTTCCGTAAGCTGCCGCCTGGCTGGCACCCGGTCACTCCTCGAACAGTTCCGCCTGTTCTTCCGGCTCGTCGTCCTCGTCGCCGCCCTGGCCCATCGGCAAGGCCCCTGGCGGTGGGCGGTTTTCCAGCAGGCCCGCGGCGCGCAGCTCCTTGAGGCCCGGCAGATCGCGGGCGCTTTCCAGCCCGAAATGATCCAGGAAATCCGGCGTCACCACGAATGTGACCGGCCGGCCCGGCGTCATCCGGCGGCGGCCCAGGCGGATCCAGTCCATCTCCATCAGCTGGTCGATGGTGCCGCGCGACACCGAGACGCCGCGGATTTCCTCGATCTCCGCCCGTGTCACCGGCTGGTGATAGGCAACGATGGCCAGGGTTTCGATCGCCGCACGGCTCAGCTTGCGCAGCTCGGTGGTTTCCTTCTGCATCAGGAAGCCCAGGTCCGGCGCGGTGCGGATCGCCCAGGCATCGCCCAGACGCACCACCCGCACGCCGCGCCCCTCGTAGCGCTTGCGCAGATGCTCCAGCGCCTCGCGCGGGTTGCAGCCGGGCGGCAGGCGCCCCTCCAGGTCGCGCAGCGTGACCGGCTCGGCACTGGCGAACAGCACCGCCTCCACCATGCGCTCCTGTTCCGCCATGGGCGGTGCGTCAAACAGGGTGTCGTTTTCGGTCCGGCCCGAAGCGCTGGGGCCGTCCATGATCTGATCTTCCATCAATGGTCCTCGTCGAGGCTGCGCAGCTGGATCGGCGCAAATGTTTCGCTCTGGCGCAGTTCGGCCTTGCCTTCCTTGACCAGCTGCAGCGAGGCGGCAAAGGTCGCCGCAGTGGCCGAGCGCCGCTTGACCGGATCGCTGTGCCAGCCGTCCGGCAAATAGCTGATCAGATCGGTCCAGTCGCCAGTAAAGCCCAACAGGTGCCGCATCCGGTCCAGCGCCTCCTCCATGGTGAAGACCGAGTCGCGGTCCATCACGAAGGGGCGGAAATCCTCCTTGGTGCGGATACGGGCATAGGCCTGCATCAGATCCAGCAGGTTGGCGGTATAGGTGACGGTCTTGATCCGGGCGACGGTTTCCACCTCGCCGCGGGCAAAGAAGTCGCGGCCCAGCCGGTCGCGCGCCATCAGCCGGGCCGAGGCATCGCGCATCGCCTGCAAACGCTCCAGCTGGAACGCCAGGTGGGCGGCCAGTTCCTCGCCCGACGGCCCCTCTTCTTCCGGATCAGGGGGCAGCAGCAGGCGGGACTTCAGGAAGGCCAGCCAGGCCGCCATAACCAAATAGTCGGCGGCCAGCTCAATGCGCAGCTCCTTGGCCTTTTCGACAAAGGCCAAGTACTGCTTGGCCAGCTCCAGAACAGAGATCCGGCGCAGGTCGACTTTCTGCGTGCGCGACAGCGTCAGCAGCAGGTCAAGCGGGCCTTCGAACCCGTCCACATCCACGATCAGGGCCTCGGCTGCCAGCCGGTCCTCTACGCTTGTATCGCTTTGTGAAAAGAGTGTCTGCTCAGCCATAAACCTGCCCGCCCATGAGGGCGGCAAGTTCTCTTTCAGCGCTCATAATGTCAAGGGGAACAGGCGCGCGGCGGGCCGCCAGCGCGGCCTCTGCGCGGGTCTGCGCCGCCTCTGTCATGGCGCCTGCTGCATCCGCCACCGCAATACGCTCCGCCAGCGAGGCATTGCACAGAAGCACCACGTCGCAGCCTGCCTCGATCGAGGCGCGGGCATTATCTGCCAGCGATCCCTGCAGCGCCTTCATCGAGATATCGTCGGTCATGATCAGCCCGTCAAAGCCGATGCGCTCGCGGATCAGCCGCATCATCACCGGCGAGGTGGTGGCCGGGCGGTCGTCATAAGCGTCATAAACCAGATGCGCGGTCATCCCCAGCGGCAGATCGCTCAGCGCGGCAAAAGCTGCAAAATCGCTTGTCTCCAGCTGCTCCGGGTGGCTGCCCACATGCGGCAGATCCAAATGGCTGTCAGCAGTCGCACGGCCATGGCCTGGGATATGCTTCAGCACCGGCAGCACGCCGCCGTCCAGATGCGCCGTCGCCACCGCCCGGGCAATGCGGGCGACGGTGCCGGCGCTGGTGCCATAGCAGCGGTTCTTGAGGAACTCATGGGTTGCGGCGCTGGCGACATCGGCAATCGGGGCGCAGTTGCTGTCGATGCCCAGGGTGTGCAGCTCATGGGCAATCAGCCGGTAGCGCAGGTACATCGCCCGGACCGCATCTTCGCCCGCCATCAGCACATGCTCCAGCGGCGGACGCCAGTTGCGCGCCAGCGGTTTGCGCAGCCGCTGCACCCGGCCGCCTTCCTGGTCAATAGTGATCGGGCAATTGCGGCCCACCGCCTCGCGGAAGTCATCGCACAGGGCCTGGATCTGCTCGACGTCCTCCAGGTTGCGGGCAAACAGAATAAACCCAAACGGATCGGCCTCCCGGAAGAATGCCTTTTCATCTGCGGTCAGCCGCAGGCCTTCAGCATCGAGAATGGTGGCTCCGTAGGTCATGATTGCCCTCTGGTGTTCGCGCTCCCCTTTGAATGCCCCGGCCAGGGCAGCGCCCCGCCGGCGGGCAGAGGCACAGCGCCCGCCCAGGGGACGGACAGGCGCTGCCCGGTAAGGCACCCGGGCAGAGGTTCAGTTTGCAGCCTTGACTGTTACCGTGTGGTTACCGGAATGCAGTCCGCATTGCCAGCCACCAGCGCCGAACAGAACCGGCGGGCGTCCGACAGCCCGTCAAACCCCATGGCCCGCAAGCGGTAGAAGGTGCGGCCGCCGCTTTCGGCGCGCTGGATCACGCGCTGCTTGGAGCCCAGATACTCCGGGAAGCGGGCGCTGATCCGGTCCCATTCGGCCCGCGCGACCTCGGGGCTTTCATAGGCGCCAAGCTGTGCCAGGCGGGTGCCAGCCGCCAGGGTGGCCGGGTCCACATCCACGGGTGCGCTCCGCGCTGCCGGTGCGGCTGCGGCCGGAGCCGGGCTGAAACGTGCGGGCCGGGCCGAGGGCCGCAGCGAGACCTTGACGCCAGGCGCGGCCAGCAGCGCGGGCGCCGCGGCGGCTGCAACAGCAGGCTGCAGCGGCTCCGGCTGCACAATCGCCGGGGCCGGGGCGGATGCGGGCACTGCCGCAGACAGGGTTTCCAACTCGCGGGCCAGTTCCGCCACCAGCGCGTCAATATCTCCGTTCTGGAAGGAAGCCACGGCCTCCGCGCTGACACCGGCCTCTGTACCTGCCGCGGTGCCCGCCCCTGCGCCCGGCGCCGCCGGGGCATCAGGCTCTGCCGGGGCCGCAGGCAGCGCCGCAGTCCGCGAAGGCACCGGCGCAGCCTCTGCTGCCAGTTCCGGCAGCGGCTTGTCATCCTCGGTCAGTTCGATTGCGGCAGGCGCCAGGGTCAGCCGGTCGGCGGGCGCCTCGGCGCTGCCGCTGGCGGCCACTGCGTTCACCGCCAGCCCCTGGTGGTCGGCCTGAGACCCGCCCGGGTTGGCAGGCTGCTCGCGCATCGGCCCTTCGGCAGCGCGCACCACCGGCACGCCGCTGACATCGCGCATCACCAGCTTGTAGCCCCAGACGCCGACACCCGCGACCAGCGCGATGGAGGCCACCGCGCCCAGGATGCTCAGGCTTTTGGAGAATCGCGCCCGCAATCCCGCAGGCGCAGCAAAGGCAGCATAGCCGTCCTGCGCCTCATACCCCTGCCCCTCCGGCTGGTAGCCATAGGCGGGATCTGCATAGCCGTAATCCGGCTCTGCTCCCGGGCCGGAATAATACTGACCGGAATACTGCTGTCCGTAGGTGGTACCGGCAGCGCTGCCCTGATCCTGAGCATCGCCCTGTGTATAGGCGTGGCCCTGGCCCGCCTGCGCAAAATACGCCATCTTCCGCCTCACTGCCCGGTTTGGCAGCGCGTTTCCTGCGCTGCGCACCAAGTCTCTTGAACTGCCTCAGTCCGGCGGAATGCGCGATTTATTCCGTCGGGGCGCAGGCGCCCCTTTGGTTATCGCATCTCTTCTGCCGGTTTCACGCCAAGAATACCAAGACCAGCGGAAATGACAACGGAAACGGCCCGCGCCAGCGCCAAATTCGCATGTGTTGCCGATTGGCTGCTCTCGTTAACAAATCGTAAACCTTCATTCGATTTGCCGAGGTGGTACAGCCCGTGCAGCTCGGAGGCGAGGTCGTAAAGGTAGAAGGCAACCCGGTGCGGCTCATGGGTGCGGGCGGCGATTTCCACCTGGCGCGGCCATTCGGCCAGCTTCTTGGCCACTGCCAGCTGTGCCGGATCGGCAATCAGGCTGAGGTCGGCAGCGTTCAGTGTAGCATCATCCGCGGCAATGCCCTGCTCACCCGCTTTGCGCAGGGTCGAGCAGATCCGCGCATTGGCGTATTGCACATAAAAGACCGGGTTGTCCTTGGACTGCTCCAGCGCCTTGTCGAGGTCGAAGTCGAATCCCTGATCGTTCTTGCGGGTCAGCAGCATGAAGCGGGTGACATCCGCCCCCACCGCATCGACCACATCGCGCAGGGTGACAAAGGTCCCTGCCCGCTTGGACATCTTGAACTCCTGGCCGTCCTTGAACAGCTTGACCAGCTGGCACAGCTTGATGTCCAGCGGCACCTTGCCGTCCGACAGTGCCGAAACGGCGGCCTTCATCCGCTTGACATAGCCGCCGTGGTCGGCGCCGAAGATGTCGATCAGCTCGTCAAAGCCGCGCTCCACCTTGTCGTAGTGATAGGCGATATCCGGCGCAAAATAGGTCCAGGAGCCATCGGATTTCTTCACCGCCCGGTCGACGTCGTCGCCGTGATCGGTGGATTTGAACAGGGTCTGCTCGCGCGGCTCCCAATCGTCGGGCTTCTTGCCCTTCGGCGGCTCCAGCACGCCTTGGTAGATCAGCCCCTTGGCTTCCAGGCTGGCCAGCGCCGCCTCGATCTTGCCGGTGCCATAAAGCGATTTCTCGGAATAGAACTTGTCCATCTTGATGCCCAGCTGGGCCAGGTCCGCGCGGATCAGCTCCATCATCGCATCGGTGGAAAACACCCGCACATCCGCCAGCCAGACATCCTCGGGCTGATCCAGGTAAGCATCGCCCACCTTGTCCTTCAGCGCCTGGCCCACAGGGACCAGGTAATCGCCCGGATAGGTGCCATCGGCAAAGGCGATCTCCTGCCCGTGCGCCTCCAGGTAGCGCAGGTAGACCGAGCGCGCCAGCACATCGACCTGGCCGCCGCCGTCATTGATGTAGTATTCGCGGGTGACGTCATAGCCGGCATAGGCCAGCAGCGACGCCAGCGCGTCGCCGAAGACCGCACCGCGGGTGTGGCCCACGTGCAGCGGGCCGGTCGGGTTGGCGGAGACATATTCCACGTTCACCCGTTTGCCATCGCCCATGGCGGAGCGGCCGAAATCCGTGCCTGCGTCCAGGACCGATTTCAGAACCCCTTGCCAGATGCCGGGCGCCAGCCGCAGGTTCAGGAAGCCGGGGCCTGCGACCTCGGCGCTGGTGATCCGCTCATCCGCGGCCAGCTTGGCTGCCAGCGCCTCGGCGATATCGCGCGGCTTCATCTTTGCGGGCTTGGCCAGCACCATCGCCGCATTGGTCGCCATGTCGCCGTGGGCAGCATCGCGCGGCGGCTCCACCGCCACATTGGCAAAATCAAGCCCCTCGGGCAGCGCGCCGTCGCCGGTCATGGCGGTGAGGCTGTCAATCACAAGCGTGCGGATATCGGTAAAGAGGTTCATATCTGGCGTCCCATATGTTCAGCCCTGCGGATACCTAGGCCCGCAGGCAGGGTCAACAGGATTGCAGGGGCAGCCCGGACCCTCAGGCAGGCGGCACCGGAAAATTTGAATTTTCCGGCCAATTTTCTTCCTCAAGAAAATTGCACCGCTGATGCGGCGCGCGCCCGCAGCCCGGCCTCACAGAACCGCGGTGCGGTCTTCCAGGATCTTGCCCCAGGTGAAAATCTCGTAAGAGCGGAAGGCAGGCACGTAAAACGGGTCGCCATGGATCAGATGCTCCACTTCGATCCGGTCCTCGGCCTCGACAATCCACAGGGCGCCGCAGAAATCGCCATCGGTGTCCGGCTTCAGGCCGCCGCCGATGCGCAGCTCCGGATGATCCTCGACATAGGCCACATGGGCCTCGCGACGGGCCTTGTCGGCGCGGATATCCATCATCGCCGGCGCATCGCGGAACAGCACCGCCCAGCGGGTCAGTGCGGGCGCGGATTTGCGGGCTTCACGGGCGGCGGTCATGAAAACATCCCCTGGATGGCTGAGGCGGTGCCCCATTCGGTGATCTTGTAGCTGCGCAAGGAGGCAACGTAATACGGGTCCTGCAGGATCAGCCGCTCCACGTCCTGGCGGGTTTCGGCCTCAACGTTCCAGATTGCCCCCGGGAAATCCTGCATCGGCCGCATCGCCAGCGCGCCGCCGATCTGCAGCTCAGGCCGTGCGCGCACAAAGGCGATATGCGCCTCGCGCCGCTTCTTGTCGCCGCGTACCCGGTCCATTTCGGGCTTGTCCGTGAATGTGACGGTCCAGCGTGCCATGGCTTTCCCCTCGTTATGCCTCCCCTCGCGGATAGCGCCGATGCCCCGCGGCATCATAGGGCCAGATCATAACACGGCTTACGGCCAAATTGGGAAACCGCATGGCACGCATGGCGGGCAGCCCGCCCCGCCCTGCGCTGCCATGCCTAGACCGGATGCCCCTGCGACTGCTTTGCCCCGTCGCAGATTTCATACCAGCCAGGTTTTTCGCCCACGAACTCATGAAAGCTGTTTGCCACCTCCAGCACCCCGTCCAGCGCATTTGCAGCGATCGGGAAGCTTTCCTCCTCCGACAGGATCTCGCCCAGCGAGCTGCCGCAGATCCGGCAGAAACAGCGGCCGTATTTATAGGGCGGCGCGGGCTGATACAGCGCCACCTCCTCCCTGCCCGCCACCCAGCGCAGGTCGGCCTTCTTCACAAAGACGATGGTGCTGGCCCCGGCCTTGCGGCAGCGCGCGCAATGGCACGTGCCCATCAATGCCGGCTGCGCCAGCAATTCAAACTTCACCGCGCCGCAACAGCAGCTTCCCCCGATCATTCCGGCACTCCTTCTGTTTAATTGAATTTGAAGAGAACATTACAGGAACATTGGCAGCAAAACAAGCCGCCGAAGGGCGTTGCGCAATGGCCCGCCGCAGCGCACGCCCCGCTTTCCCGGTCTTAACCGGACTATGCGATTATCACTTCCGCTGCAGCACATCGCGCGGGTCTGGCACCCCGCGCAATCAGGAGACCAGGCCCCCCAAGACCACCTCCACAAAAGGTGCAGGGGTGTCAAATGGTTGAAGCTTTTAACCGGACCCGGGACGCGCTGGCGTTCCGGCCCTATCCTCCGCCCCCGCTGGCGGCGCCGCCATCTCTATCACGCCACCCGAAAGGCACGCAGACAAGAAAACAGCAGACCAGACTGAAAACCGGAAGCCCTTAGACTTCGACCTTCACCCCGATCAGCCGCTCATGCAGCTGCAGGGCAAAACGGTCGGTCATGCCGGCGATATAATCCGACACGATCCGCGCCAGCGCGGTGCGGTCCGTTGCGGCTGCGATCTCGGCGTGCCAGCGCTCCGGCATGTCCTGCGGGTTGTCCAGGAAATAGGGAAACAGCGCCTCGACCACTTTGGCGACCTTGGCGCGCTTCTCCATCACCGAGGGCGCCCGGTACATGCGGGTGAAGAGGAAGGCGCGGATCTCCTTCAGCCCCTCCCAGATCTGCGGCGAGAACTGCACCACCGGGTGATCCAGCGCCCGCACCGCCTCGACGCTTTGCACGCCAGTGTCCGCCAGCAGGCCGCGGGCAGTGGCAATCACATCCCCCACCATTACCCCGAAGAAGCGGCGCAGCGCCTCATGCCGGCGGCGGTTTGCGTCCAGTCCCGGGTACAACCGGTCCACCTCGCCATAGGCCTGATCCAGCAGCGGCAGCCGCGCCAGATCGTCATCGGTGAACAGCCCGGCCCGCAGCGCATCATGCAGATCGTGGTTGTTATAGGCGATGTCATCCGACAGCGCCGCCACCTGCGCCTCGGCGCTGGCGTGGGTGTGCAGCTCCAGGTCGATGGCGGCATTGCATTCTGCCAGCGCCCAGGGCAGCTCCCCCACCACCGGGCCATTGTGTTTGGCAATCGCTTCGAGGGTTTCCCAGGTCAGGTTCAAGCCGTCAAACTCGGCGTAGTGGCGCTCCAGGCAGGTCACGATGCGGATCGCCTGGGCATTGTGGTCAAAGCCGCCGTAGGGCGCCATAAGCGCATGCAGCGCGTCCTCGCCGGTGTGGCCAAAGGGGGTATGGCCCAGATCATGCGCCAAGGCCACCGCCTCGGTCAGCTCCTGGTTCAGCCCCAGCGCGCCCGCAATGGTGCGGCCCACCTGCCCCACCTCGATTGAATGGGTCAGCCGGGTGCGGTAATTGTCGCCCTCATGCTCCACAAACACCTGGGTCTTGTGCTTCAGCCGCCGGAAGGCGCTGGCGTGGATGATCCGGTCGCGGTCGCGCTGGTAGGGCGAGCGGAAAGAGCTTTCTTCTTCCGGCACCTGCCGCCCGCGGCTGCGGTCCGGCATCGTGGCATAAGGCGCATGCATATGAAATCTTTTCCCTTACAAATCTTGCCGCCTGAATTGCACCTTTCTATATAAAGCTTTGCGCTGCAACCTACGCCCGTGGAGAAACGCCATGCAATTGCCCCCCAAAGTCACCGACCGCGCCTTTGCCCGGCTGGCCGAGATCGGCGCCGCGGGTCAGGGCCAGGCGCTTCGCATCGCGGTTGAGGGCGGCGGCTGCTCCGGCTTCCAGTACGAGATCGCGCTGGATGAGGCCAAGGACGACGATCTGGTGCTTGAAGGCCAGGGCGAGAAGGTGGTGGTGGACAGCGTCTCGCTGCCGTTCCTGGAAAACGCGGTGATTGATTTCACCGAGGAGCTGATCGGCGCGCGCTTCACCATCGAAAACCCCAACGCCACGTCCAGCTGCGGCTGCGGCACCTCGTTCTCGATCTGACCCACCGTTTTCCTGCAAGGAAAACGGCCCGGAAAACACGTGTTTTTCCGGGCCGGAATTATCGCCTAATTCCGGCGCCCCTTACGGGGCGCAGCGCCGGGTATCGGCGCTACGGATCGGTTTGCAGCCGCCGGGTGCTGCGCAGGCGCGGCATTGCCGGAGCAAACTGATCGCAGACCAGATACAGTCCTGAGGCAATCACAATGGCGCCGCCGATGTAGGTAGAGGCAGGCGGGAACTCGCCAAAGAACACCGCACCGATCACCGCCATCCAGATGAACTGCAGGTTCATCAGCGGCGTCACCGCATAGGATGCCAGCAGCCGCAGCGCCACCACCAAGAGCCAGCGCGCGCCGAACAGGAGGAACGCATAAGCCGCTGCCCAGCCCACGTCTGCCACGGGCATCGGCACCCAGACAAAGGGAAGCGCCACCAGCATCGCGCCGCACAGCGTCAGGTTCGGGTAAAACACCTGGGCCAGGGAATTGCTTTCATGACGGCCGATAAACCGCGCCATGGTCATGGAAAACGTGCCCGAGACCACGGCTGCAAAGGCCACCAGATGCCCCGCAGAGGAATGGCTGCCGTCACCGCCATGGGGCAGCAGGAACAGCACCCCGGCAAAGCCCGCCAGCAGTGCAATCCAGGCCGCCGGGCGCACCGGCTCCTTGAGCAGCAGACCGGACATCGCTCCTGCCAGCAGCGGCATCAGCCCGATGAACACAAACACTTCGGCAAAGGGCAGCAGCCGGAAGGCATAAAAGAAACAGACTGCAGCAATCAGCGTCGCCCCGGACCGCAGCGCCATCGCCCGCGGGCAGCAGGTGCGGAAGCCGCCACGCACGGACGGCAGCCGGTCCGCCAGCAGACAGAATCCCGCTACCATGGCCCCCGAGAGCGCATAAAGCTGCGCCGCCGCATATTGGCCCGCCAGCAGTTTGGTGATCCCGTCAGCCGAAGCGATCAGCCCGGTATAGGCAACCACCAGCAGCGCGCCCGCCAGAGCCTGTTTACGCAGGCTGCCCATCACACAGCCCCCACCCGGCCGGCCCGGGCAAACCCTTCGAAAAACCTCGCAAAACCTGCGCAGCTGCGCTCTGCCGCGGCAAGGATGCTGTGCTCCTCCTCGCTCAGCAGGGCCTCTGCGTGCGACTTGACCGCGTTCCAGCTGGAGCGCGCGCATCCGGCGTCAAATACAGCTTCAGACAGGCGTCGCAAAATACCTCCTCCCTGCAAGGCCGGCACATGCATGCCCCCCAAGGGAACCGGCTGCCGGAAGGCCTTGCGCCCGGACAGCAGCATGAGCCAGTTGACCACAAAATACTCGTGATACGCATCATGAAGTCCATCAAATTCTACCTTGACGGGCATATAGGCGGAAACGCGCCGATCCAGCCAGGCCTCCCACTCCGCCGGCGGCTGCTGCCCCGCATAGCGCAAGGCGATGCAAATCTCCGCCAGCAAGTCCGCATTCTGATCCAGAAAGGCCACCAGCCCGGCAAACTCCAGGCTGGTCACCGCCGCCTTTGGAAGCAGCGGGTCCCGTCGTCCGTATTCAGACAGGTAGAAGACGATATGCGTCAGCTCATAGGCGGCTTTTTTGTTCGGAATGGCGAAGGTTTGCGAGCGTGAGATGAAGCTGCGCAGCCGGTCGTCCAGCCCGTCGTCACGCAAGGTTGCCCCGCGCCGGGCCAGAAGGCGGCGGGCCTCGGCGCGCTGCAGGTCCGACAGCTCAGCCTCCGCCAGCCCTTGGGCTGCCACCCATTCGGCGATTTGCGCGCCTGTCTGGCCAGGCAGCCCCAGATCCTCCAGATCCAGGCAGATCGACAGGATGAAACGGTAATACTGGCGGAAAAAACTGATGTGCCGCGCCGCGCCATCGTAAAACGGTTGCAAGGGCTGCAAGGCCGCCGCGGCAACGCCGGCTCCGGTGCATTCCAGGATATTCAGCAGCTCTGCATTCTCCTTGAGCCAGAACACGTCCTCTTGCGGGCGCCGGTGCAGGGCAAAACCGGCAATCAGCGCCTGTTGCGCACAGGCCCGGGACTGGCGGGCGGCGGGCGGGAAGAAGGGCAGGATCTGGGCCATGGGAACCTCGTTCAGATAACAGCGGCGCGGCGGCAGCCCGCAGCGCGCGCCGCCAGGGATCGGGCCGGCTGCTGCGCCGGCCCTTGCATCATCAGCTGCCCGAGGAAAACAGCCGGGTCCCCTCCCCGCTGCTGCTGTGCGCCCGGGCTTGCGGGGCGGAACCGGAGGAGTAGAGATGCGTCCCCTCTCCCGCGCCGGTTTCCGCCGCAGCGGCAGGCGCCGATCCGGAGGAGAACATCTCTGTCAGATCCCCATGCGCAACTTCAGATTGTTCGCAGGGCGCAGACCCGGAGGAAAACAGCTGCACCAGATCCCCAGCTGCCGTCCCGCCCCGCGATGCCGGCGCTGAGCCGGAGGAGAACATTTCAACCAGATCCCCCGCCGCGGTCTCACCACGGGCCGCCGGGGCGGATCCGCTTGAAAAAAGGCCGGTTTCGCCGCCAGCCCAGCGTTCAGCCGCTTGCGGCATCGACCCCGAGGAAAACAGCGAAACGCCTTCGCCCGCTGACAGATCCGCGGTGCAGGACGGTGCCGAGCCTGAGGAGAACATCTCAGTTGCATCACCTGCGAACAGGCTGGCGCCTGCTGCCGGGCGGGTTGCGTGGAAGGTCTGGATTTTACGCTGAGCAGTCATTTTGGAACCCCATTCGTTTGAGACAAAAGGTTCCTCGACGCTGGCACGGGCATCGCGCAGCGCAAACAGAAAATGCAATTTCACATTGTATTTTTTAATTCACCCAACATTAACTTCAACCCGCTATTTTTTGGGCAATTTAATTTATTTCAATCCATCCACAGCTTATCAACAGCGTTATTCACACGCATATTATTGCAAAATAAAACAAATCAACCCTGGGTTTATTTTTCAATTCCGCAAAGCTGACCGTTTCGGAGCCCTGGAAGTGATTCGCGAATCCCGGGCCGGGCTTGCCCCCGGCGGCTGATTCAGCGATAGATCAGCCTCGAATAAAGCAATCTGTGCCGGAGGCAAGCCATGAAAATCGCCACATTCAATATCAATGGCATCAAGGCCCGGGCGCAGGCGCTGCCGGACTGGCTGGATGAGGCGCAGCCCGACGTCGCGCTGCTGCAGGAAATCAAATCGGTGGACGAGGCGTTCCCGCGCGAGATCTTCGAGGAACGCGGCTATAATGTCGAAACCCACGGCCAGAAAAGCTTTAACGGTGTGGCGATCCTGTCCAAGCTGCCGCTGGAGGATGTGCGCCGCGGGCTGCCGGGTGACGATAGCGATGAACAGGCGCGCTGGATCGAGGCCACGGTTGTGGGCAAGCAGGCAATCCGGATCTGCGGCCTTTACCTGCCCAATGGCAACCCGGTGGAGCTGGAGGCGGATGGCAGCCCGGTGGCGGGCGGCAAATACGCCTATAAGCTCGCGTGGATGGAACGGCTGAAGGCCCGTGCCGAGGCTCTGATGGCAGACGAGATGCCCGCGCTGATGGCCGGCGACTACAATATCATCCCGCAGGCCGAGGACGCCAAGCGCCCGGAAGCCTGGACCAAGGACGCGCTGCACCGCCCGGAAAGCCGCGCGGCGTTCCAGCGGATCGTCAACCTGGGCTTTACCGAGGCGTTCCGGGCCCGGCACCAGGGGCCGGGGCATTATTCCTTCTGGGATTACCAGGCCGGCGCCTGGAACCGCGACGACGGCATCCGCATCGACCATTTCCTGCTGACGCCGCAGGCCGCCGACCTGCTGCTGGACTGCCAGATCGACAAGGATGTGCGCGGCCGCGAGAAGCCCTCCGACCATGTGCCGGTCTGGGTCGAGCTGGACATCTGAACGCTGCCCGCGCCGCGCGCCGGCGCGGCGCCCGGCCCAACGTTTTCCGGGCCATCTCCGATGAACCGGAAAGGGGCGGGAGGCTCCTGCCCTGCCCCCGTCTCAGGCGGTGACGTCGTGGCGGTAGATCCAGTCGAACTGGCTGACCATACGGTCCGGGGCAAAGCGGCCGCCCAGTTTCAGCACCTGATGCGCAGGCCAGCTGAGCGGCGCGCGCAAGTGGTATTTCCAGGCGTTGTTGCTGGCCGCCTGCACCACTTTCTCTGCCCGCTCCCGGCGGCGCGCCTGGTACATGGCCAGCCCGGAAGCCATTCCCGCGGCTTCCTGCAGGGAGCGCGCCAGCACCCAGGCATCCTCCAGCGCCAGATTCGCGCCCTGGGCCATGAATGGCAGCGTCGGATGGGCAGCGTCGCCCAGAATGGCCGTGTTTTCGCCATGCCAGCGGTCCGCCACCGGATGCCGGAACAGTCCCCACAGCAGCACATCCTCCACCGCCTCCAGGAGCGCTGAAGCGGTGCCGCCGAAACCTGAGAAGGCCGCGCGCAGATTGGCCGGATCGTCCTTGAAGTGCCAGCCCTCCTCCGCCCAGGCGCGGCGCTCCTGCACCGCAACCAGGTTCATCAGGCTGCCATCGCGCAAGGGGTAGGCGACCAGATGCCGCCCCGGCCCCATGAACACCTGCGCCTCCGGCGGCAGGTTCAGGTGATTGGGCACCGTGGCGCGCCAGGCCACCTGGCCGGTAAAAAAGGGTTTACGTTCGCCGTTCAAAGCCACCCGGGTCTTGGAATGCAGCCCATCGGCCCCCACCACCAGATCGCCGCCGCATTGGGCGCCATTGCTGAGGTGGATGACCGGCTGCGGCCCCGGCTCCACCCGCTCGGCCCTTTGCAGCAGCCGCACCTGCACGCCTTCGCGGCGGGCAGCACCGGCCAGGATTCCAATGAGGTCGGAACGGTGCACAAAGTAATAGGGCAGACCGGCGGCGTACTGATCGAGATCCAGCCGCAGCACCTCTTTGCCGCGGCGGTGGCCGCGCAGCACCACCGCGCGCGCCCGCTGCGAGCACCAGGCCAGATCATCGGCCAGTCCCAGCGCCTTCAGCACCTGAACGCCATTGGGGGTGATCTGCAGCCCCGCGCCCACTTCCGAGATCGCCTCGGCCTGCTCCAGAACGGTGACGGATGCCCCAAAGCGGCGCAGCGCCAGCGCGGCGGCCAGGCCGCCGATGCCGGCGCCGATGATGTTTATTTTCAGGCCTTTGAGGTCCATGGGCTTCCCGCAGTTTCTCCGCCCGCCCCCAATGGAACAAAAAACGCCGGAGCAAAAGGCCCCGGCGTTGATGTTTGCCGCATTTTTACCGCCAAAATCAGCGGTTAATCGTCGCGGTGGACCTTTTCGCGGCGCTCGTGGCGCTCTTGCGCTTCCAGGCTCATGGTTGCGATCGGACGCGCATCCAGGCGCTTCAGCGAGATCGGGTCGCCGGTCACTTCGCAGTAGCCGTACTCGCCCTCGTCGATGCGGCGCAGCGCCGAGTCGATCTTGGCAACCAGCTTGCGCTGGCGGTCGCGGGTGCGCAGCTCCAGCGCGCGGTCGGTCTCTTCGCTGGCACGGTCGGCGACATCCGGGATGTTGCGGGTGCTGTCCTGCAGCCCCTCGATGGTGTCGCGGCTGTCTGCCAGCAGATCCTGCTTCCATTCCAATAGTTTACGTCGGAAATACTCAAGCTGCCGTTCGTTCATGAACGGCTCATCTTCGGCCGGGCGGTAGTCGTCCGGCAGAAACACTTCTTGCTTCATTTCGGCTCCTTCGGTCTGGCCCATAATGCTGGTCATAATTTGCACCTGAACATTTTGGCTCCCCCTCTGCCGCAGCGTTTATCCCTATCGGGAAGGAATGTCACTACACAATAGTGGCGCCGTTTGGTTAAAAGCGTGATAAGAACACGGCAACCATGGCGGATACGGGAAAGATATGCAATTTCAGGGCACTAAGGAATATGTCGCAACAGATGACTTGAAAGTTGCAGTCAATGCGGCGGTGACTCTGGAACGCCCGCTGCTGGTCAAGGGCGAGCCCGGCACCGGCAAGACCGAACTGGCCAAGCAGGTTGCAGAGGCGCTGGGGCTGCGGATGATCGAGTGGAACGTGAAATCCACTACCCGCGCCCAGCAAGGTCTCTATGAATACGATGCCGTGAGCCGCCTGCGCGACAGCCAGCTGGGCGAGGAGCGTGTGCATGATGTGAAGAATTACATCAAGAAGGGCAAGCTGTGGGAGGCGTTCGAGGCGGACGAGAAGGTCGTGCTGCTGATCGACGAGATCGACAAGGCCGACATCGAGTTCCCCAACGACTTGTTGCAGGAACTCGACAAGATGGAGTTCCACGTCTACGAGACCGGCGAGACGGTCAAGGCGAAGCACCGCCCGATCATGATCATCACCTCCAACAACGAGAAAGAACTGCCGGACGCCTTCCTGCGCCGCTGTTTCTTTCACTACATCCGCTTCCCTGACGCGGAAACCATGAAGAAGATCGTCGCGGTGCATCACCCCGGCATCAAGGAGGCGCTGCTGACCGCGGCGCTGACCCAGTTCTATGAAATCCGCGACACGCAGGGGCTGAAGAAGAAACCCTCCACATCTGAGGTGATCGACTGGCTGAAGCTGCTGCTGGCGGAGGATCTGAGCCCTGAGGATATCGCCCGCGACGGCGCCAATGCGCTGCCCAAACTGCACGGGGCGCTGTTGAAGAACGAGCAGGACGTGCATTTGTTCGAACGGCTCGCCTTTATGGCCCGCGGGCGGCGCTGAAGGCGCAGATAGGCGGCGCAGCGCCGGGTGCTTTGCCCGGCGCCTGCCTGTTTCGCTTCAAATTGCTGCCGCATTCCCCTATCAGAGGAAGGTGAGCCGGGCAGCACAGCCCGGGCTGAGAGGAGACGCCCGCTTGCCCGCTGACACCGCCCCGGTTTCTACCCGCACCGTCCGATGGCCCGGCCTGCGCGGGCCGCGCGCGCTGCACAGGGCAGCCGCGGCAGCGGTATTGGCCGTGCTGGCTGCCTGCACCGCGCCGCCGCAGCGCACCGAGGCCCCGACCCGCGCCGCGCCGGCACAGCTGGCGCTGCCGCCGGTCAAAGTCTTCACAAACAGCCGCCCGGCGCCGCCGCAACGCGCCAACGCCGAGATTGCCCGCGATTTCCTGGACCTGCATTTCCAGCTGGAGGGCGGCAGCGCCCTGCCCCAGTTCACCCGTTTCGAGACCCCGATCACCCTGCAGGTGACCGGCGAACCGGCGCCCGGGTTCAACCGCGATCTGACCGCGCTGCTGACGCGCTTGCGGGGCGAGGCCGGCATTGACATCCGCCGCGTCTCCGGCGGCGGCGCCTATATCACCATCCAATCGGTCTCCCGCGCGGAGATCCGCCGCGCCCTGCCCAAGGCAGCCTGTTTTGTGGTGCCCAATGTCTCCTCCCTGGCGGAGTTCCGGCGCAACCGCCGCAGCCCGCGCACCAATTGGTCGCTGCTGCGCAGCCGTGAGAAGCTGGCGGTCTTCATCCCCAATGACACCAGCCCGCAGGAGGTGCGCGACTGCCTGCACGAGGAGCTAGCGCAGGCCATCGGCCCGCTGAATGACCTGTACCGGCTGCCGGATTCGATCTTCAATGACGACAATATCCACGCGGTGCTGACCGGGTTCGACATGCTGATCCTGCGCGCGACCTATGCGCCGGAGCTGAAGACCGGCATGACCCGCGAGCAGGTCGCTGCCCGCCTGCCCGCAGTGCTGGCGCGGCTCAACCCGCGCGGCAGCAGCCGCCGCAGCAATCCCCTGCCTGCGACGCCCCGGGCCTGGGCCGCCGCCTTTGAGCAGGCGCTGGGACCGCAGGCCGCGCTGCGGGAGCGGCTGCGCGCCGCCAACCGCGCCGCCGCCATTGCCCGCGACCTGGGCTGGCAGGATCACCGCCGGGCGCTGAGCCATTACACGCTGGGCCGGATGCTGCACATCCGCGAGCCGGAGCAGGCGCTGCAGCATTTCCTGACGGCGCAGCGGTTCCTGCAGGAGATCCCCGGCACCGGCATCCATCAGGCCAAACTGGCGGTGCAACTGGCGGCCTATGAGGTGGCAACCGGCGACGGCGCGACGGCGCTGGCCCGGCTGGCACCGGCCATTTCCGCGGCAGCCGCGCATGAAAACGCCTCACTGCTGTCGACCCTGCTGATGCTGCAGGCAGAGGCCCTGGATCTGGAGGACCGTACCGTCGAAGCGCGCCGGGTCAGGCTGGACAGCCTGGGTTGGGCGCGTTACGGGTTTGGCCCGGATTGGGTCGTCGAGGCCCGGCTGGAGGAGGTTGCCGCGCTGCGCCCCTCTGCCCCCTGACCCGGCGGCGCGCAGCCGCCTGAGCCTGTTGTGACAAGAGACGGATAAGACCATGATCGTAATCATTGCCGTGCTGCTGGGCGCCCTCACCGGTGCGCTGAAGGCCCGCAAACGTGGCGGCAACACCCTGGACATGCTGCAATACGGGGCTGTCTATGCCATTGTTTTTGGTATTCTCGGCCTGCTGGCAACCATTTTGACCCACCGGGTGCTGGCTTAACTGCAGTCAGAGGCCCGCGATGTTCCAGCCCTTCTTTGAAAACCTGCGCAAGGCGTCCATTCCAGTCAGCTTGCGCGAGTATCTGACCTTTCTCGAAGGCATGAAGGCGGGGCTGGCGACCTATGATATCGAGGCGTTCTACTTCCTCGCCCGCGCGGCGATGGTGAAGGATGAACGCAACATCGACAAGTTCGACCGCGCTTTTGCCGCCACCTTTGAAGGGCTGGAGGCGATCCCGGCTAAGGCTGTGATGGAGGCGGTGGACATTCCCGAGGAATGGCTGCGCAAGATGGCCGAAAAGCATCTGAGCGCGGAGGAAAAGGCAGAGATCGAGGCGCTTGGCGGCTTTGACAGGCTGATGGAGACGCTGAAGGAGCGGCTGAAGGAGCAGCAGGGCCGCCATCAGGGCGGCAACAAGTGGATCGGCACCGCGGGCACCTCGCCCTTTGGCGCCTATGGCTATAACCCCGAGGGCGTGCGCATCGGCCAGGACAAGAGCCGCCACCAGCGTGCGGTCAAGGTCTGGGACAAGCGCGAGTTCAAGAACCTCGATGGCGATGTCGAGCTGGGCACCCGCAACATCAAGGTGGCGCTGAAACGGCTGCGCCGCTGGGTGCGCGAGGGGGCGCAGGAGGAGCTGGATCTGGACGGCACCATCCGCTCCACCGCCGAGCACGGCTATCTGGACGTGAAGACCCGGCCGGAGCGGCACAATGCGGTTAAGGTGCTGCTGTTTCTGGATGTGGGCGGCTCAATGGATCCGCATATTCAGGTGGTGGAAGAGCTGTTCTCGGCTGCGCGGGCCGAGTTCAAGCATCTGGAATACTATTACTTTCACAATTGCCTCTATGAGGGTGTGTGGCGCGACAACCGGCGGCGCTGGAACGAAAAGATCCCGACCCATGAGGTGCTGCGCACCTACGGGCCGGATTACAAATGCATCTTTGTGGGCGACGCCTCGATGAGCCCTTATGAGATCGCCTATCCCGGCGGCGCCAATGAGCATTGGAACGAAGAAGCGGGCCAAGTCTGGCTGCAGCGGGCGCGGGAGGCCTGGGCAGCGCACCTGTGGATCAACCCGGTGCCGGAGAAATACTGGGACTACACCCATTCGATCGGCATGATCCGGGAGATTTTTGAAGGCGCCATGGTGCCGATGACCCTTGACGGTCTGGAACGCGGTATGCGCGAACTGTCGCGCTAGGCAGTTTCCCTTCAGACCCCGAAGGGGGCTCCCGCGCCTGCGGGTGCCGCGGCTGGCGCCGCTGCCCCCTGGCAGCCTTGGGCATGGCATTCTGCCTGCCAGGGGCAGGCAGAATGCGCGCCGGACCACCCGGTCCGGCGCCGGGCCCAACCGGGCGGCCGGCATTTCCAATGCAGGCCAAACGGGCGGGAGCGTCCCTTTGGCGGCGCTGGCTGCGGACAGAGCACTTGATTGCAAGCACCTGAAACCTTAGCTCTTTCACTCATGAGCAGTCAGTCCCCCGGAACCATAACCGGCCCGGTGCTGATCCTGGACGGGATCCGCGACGGCCAGATGCAGCTTGCAGCGCTGTTCATTGCGCCCAAGGGCCGGCCTGTGCCGCCCCTGACCGTCAACGGCTGCGATATCCGGCCCGCTTGCCTGGCAGAATATGCGGAGGCCAGCGTGCTGCGTGCCCGCTTTGCGCTGCCTGCGGATGGCCCGTCCGAATACCGCTGGAATGGCCAGGCCTTCGCCGTTGCTGGCGGTTTTGGCGCCGGCATGCGGATTGCCTTTGCCTCCTGCAACGGGGAGGAGCACGGCGATATGGAGCGCGATGGGCCGGAGCGCAACGCCATGTGGGCAAGGATGGGCGCGGAACACGCAGAGCGGCCGTTTTCGCTGCTGCTGCATGGCGGCGATCAGATCTATGCCGATGAGGTGACGGAGGGCCACCCTCTCAGCCGGGACTGGCCGGGCCGCGTTCCGCGTGACCCTTCGCGCGAGGATCTGGCCGACCTGCACCGCCATTTGCGGGAGCGTTTCCTGCAGCGCTACCTGGCAGTTTACGGCGCCCCGGAATTTGCCTGGCTTGCGGCGCGGGTGCCGTCGCTGATGCAATGGGACGACCATGACATCTGCGACGGCTGGGGGTCCTTGCCGCGCTCGCGCACTTATTCGCCTGTGGGCCAAACCCTGTTTGCAGCGGCGCGACAGGCGGCGCTGCTGTTCCAGCACGGCTGCTGCGACGGTGATTTGCCCGCACGCTTTGGCGACCCGGCGGGCACCCATCTGGGCTGGTGTGTCGAGGCACCGGGTCTGCGCCTGCTGGCGCCCGACCTGCGCTCCGAGCGCAGCCGGCGGCGGGTGATGGCACGCGGCGGCTGGCGGATGATGAAGGCTGAGGCTGAACGCCCGGCGCCCGGCCGCACCCTGCTGGTGTCGAGTGTCCCGCTGCTGGGGCCGCGGCTGTCGCTTCTGGAGCTGCTGATGGTGCTGATTCCGAAGATGCAGAAATACGAGGACGACCTGCGCGACCAATGGCAAAGCCGGGCGCACCGGGCGTCCTGGCGGCGGATGCTGCGGCTGGTGCGGGACATGGCGGCGCGGGACGGCCAGCAGGTCACTGCGGTATCGGGCGAAATCCACCTGGCCACCCGGGGCGAGATGGACCTGGGCGGCGGCAAGACATTACACCAGCTGGTGGCCTCCGGCATATCCCACCGTGCGCCGCCCAAGGCCTGGGCGCGGGCGCTGGGGCTGCTTTCGTGGCTGGGCGACGCGCCGCTGCCGGGCCATCCCATCCGCATCCGCAGGATCCCCGGCCAGCCGCACCGCTATGCGGCAGAGCGCAACTATCTGGTGCTGGAGCGCAATGGCGCGGAGTGGACTGCTGCCTGGGAGTTCGAGACCTCCGGCCGCTCTGCGCCGCTGCCGCTCTAGGCGGCTTATGGGACAGGCGGATTGCCGCCGCTCCGCCCCTTTCTGCCTGCAACCGCAGGCGGTTCCCCCGCGGAATTCCGCCGCCCGCCGCGGCTTCCGGCGCATGTCCGCCGAAGCGGAGGCGCTGCGGTTGAACGGGCAGCCTGCCTGACGCTACGCAAGAGGAAAACAGGCGGCCCCAAAGCCGCATTTCCCGAGCAGGAGCATCGCGTGAGCGTGCCGCATCAAGACATATCCCCCCGTGGCAGCGCGCCTGCCGCAAGCGTCAAGCCGTTCCAGATCCGCGGCCGCTATTTCACCGCTGTTGCCCTGCGCCCGGAGGACGGGCCGCTGGACCAGGCGTTTTATGCAGCACTGGACGCGCAGCTGCGCTGGAGCCCGCATTTCTTTGACGGCGCGCCGGTGATCCTGGATCTGGCGCAAGCGCCGGGGCTGAGCCGCCCGGCAGAACTGCGGGCGCTGGCCGACAGCCTGCGCAGCCGCGGGCTGGCGGTTTTCGGGGTGCAGAATGCCTCGCCCGCGCAGGCCGCGGCGGCAGAGGATGCCGGGCTGATCCATCTGGCCAGCGGCAAGGACGCGCCGCTGAACACCGAAGGGCAGACGCGGCCCGGCCCCCGCCGGGAGCTGCCCAAGAAACTGCGCCCGCCGCAGAACAGGCTTGTCACCCGGCCGGTGCGCTCCGGCCAGACGGTGGTGGCAGAGGGCGGCGATCTGGTGGTGGTCGGCCCGGTCAGCTCTGGCGCAGAGCTGATCGCGCGCGGCAGCATCCATGTCTATGGCCCCCTGCGCGGACGCGCCATGGCCGGCGCCGAGGGCGACGAGGAGGCGCGGATTTTCTGCCGCAGCCTGGATGCGGAGCTGCTGGCAGTCGCCGGGCTGTACAGGACAAGCGAGAATTTGGAGCCGGAGCTTTTGAACCGTCCGGTGCAGGTGTTCCTGCAGGACGGGCGGCTAAGTGTGGAAGCCCTGGGATGAGCGCCGGGGCAAGGAAGGCAGGACAATGAGCAAGGACCTGAAACTGGAGGAGCCGCTGGGCCGGGTGATCGTGGTCACCTCAGGCAAGGGCGGCGTCGGCAAAACCACGACATCCGCCGCAGTGGGCGCCGAACTGGCGCGGCGCGGCCACAAGACGGTGGTGATCGACTTTGACGTCGGATTACGCAACCTGGACATGATCATGGGCTGCGAGCGCCGGGTGGTCTTTGACTTCATCAACGTCATTCACGGCGACGCCAAGCTGAAGCAGGCGCTGATCCGCGACCGGCGGCTGGAGAACCTGGCGGTGCTGCCCACCTCGCAGACCCGCGACAAGGATGCGCTGACCCGGGAAGGGGTTGAAAAAGTGCTGGAGGAGCTGCGCCAGGAGTTCGACTACATCATCTGCGACAGCCCCGCAGGCATTGAGCGCGGCGCCCAGATGGCGATGCATTTCGCCGACGAGGCGATTGTGGTGACCAACCCCGAAGTGTCCTCTGTGCGCGACAGCGACCGGGTGCTGGGGCTGTTGAACAGCATTACCGAGCGGGCCGGCAGAACCGGCGCCGAGCCGGTAAAGGCGCAGGTATTGATCACCCGCCACGACAAGGCCCGCGTCGACAGCGGCGAGATGATGACGGTAGAGGACGTGCTGGAGGTTCTGGCGGTGCCGCTTCTGGGGATTATTCCCGAAAGCAAAGCCGTGCTGCGCGCCTCCAACCTGGGTGTGCCAGTGGTGCTGGATGACCCCTCGGCGGCCGCCGCTGCCTATGAGGATGCGGTGGGCCGGCTGATTGGCGAGCAGATCGAGATGCGGATTGCCGCTGACCCGCGCCGCGGCTTCCTGCAGCGGCTGTTCGGCCGGGCGGTATAGGCGCATGTTCGGATTTTCCCTCCGCCCCCGCAAAGCCTCGGCCAATACAGCCAAGGAACGGCTGCAGATCCTGCTGGCGCATGAGCGCAGCGGCAGCGGCGGCGCCCGCCCCGATTGCCTGCCGCAGCTGCAGCGTGAAATCCTTGAGGTGATCCGCCGCCACATGCAAATCGGCGATGAAGCCATCGACATCCGTATGGAGCGCGGCGATGAGTTGTCGAGCCTGGAGATCAACATCGAGTTCCCTGGCAAGCAGGGGCTGAACTGATCCTGGCCCGGCGCTGGCCGCGGCCCGCCGGATCTGCCTCCGGGCAGCCCCGGCAATTTATCTAAATTCCGGCGCACAGTCCCCACCCCGACCCGCGCCGGAGTAAGGGCCGGTTAATCCGGCCCGTGGTGTCATGGGCCTTCCGCATTTTTTCCGCAGAAGGCCCATGACCGTTCAAAACCTCCCGCCCCGCCCGGAAGCCGCCGCGCCCCGGGACACACTGCAGCTGGGCGAATTGCTGGGCGCGCTCAGCCATGCGCTGGATCTGACCGAGGGCCAGCCCAAGGGCCACTGCGTGCGCTGCTGCTGGATCGGCATGCAGGCAGCGGCAGAGCTGGGGCTGGCAGCGCAGGCGCGCTCGGATCTCTATTTCACCCTGCTGATGAAGGACCTGGGCTGCAGCTCCAATGCGGCGAGGATCTGCCAGCTGTATCTGACCGACGATCTGTCCTTCAAACGCAACTTCAAGACCGTCAGCGGCGCCCGCCAGGGGGTGGAATTCCTGCTGCGCAACACCGCGCTGGGGGCCAGCCCGCTGCAAAAGCTGAAGACGCTGGGCCATGTGATCGCAAAGAACGATCAGCTGGCCGGGGAGCTGATCGAGACCCGCTGCAACCGCGGCGCGGCGATTGCCCGGCAAATGCGGTTCTCGGAGGCCGTGGCAGAGGGCATCGCGGCCCTGGATGAGCATTGGGACGGCGGCGGCCAGCCGCTGGCGCTGAAGGGCGCGGCGATCCCGCTGTTTGCCCGGATCGCGCTGATGGCGCAGGTAACGGATGTGTTCACCGTCTCGCTGGGGGCAGAGGCCGCCGCGGCGGAACTGGAGCAGCGCGCGGGCAGCTGGTTCGATCCGGACCTGGTGCCGGTCTTCACCGCGCTGATCCGCCAGCCCGGATTTGCCGCAGCGCTGCAGGATCCGGGGCTGGAGGCAGAGGTCTTTGCCCCCCCGCAGGCCCGCCACATCCAGCCGGTGGACGAGGACTACCTGGATGAGATCGCCCGCGCCTTTTCGCAGGTGATCGACGCCAAAAGCCCCTTTACCCATGGCCATTCCCAGCGGGTGGCCCGCTATACCGGGCTGATCTGCGGCCAGCTGGGATACACGCCGGAACGGCGGCGCTGGATGGTGCGGGGGGCGCTGCTGCATGACATCGGCAAGCTGGGGATTTCCAACACCATCCTGGACAAGCCGGGCAGGATGACCGATGCGGAGTTTGCGCAGATGAAGCGGCATCCGGTGCTGGGCCATGAGGTGCTGAGCCGGATTGCCGCCTTTCAGGAACTGGCGGATGTCAGCGCCGCCCATCATGAACGGCTGGATGGAAAGGGCTACCCCTATGGCATGACCGCAGAGCAGCTGACCACGGACATGCGGATCATGGCGGTGGCCGACATCTTTGACGCGCTGACCGCCGACCGCCCCTACCGCGCGGCGCTGCCGCTGGAACAGACCTATGCCATCATGGATGATCTGGCAGGCCCCGGCATTGATCCCGAATGTTATGCCGCCCTGCAGGATGCGGTCACATCCAGCGGCTGGCCCTCCAGCCGGGACAGCCTGGAAACCGAGCCGGAGCTGGAAAGCGCATTGCCCGCAAAAACCGCTTGAGCCCGGCCCCGCCAGCCCCCATATCTGAGACATGCTGCGCCTTGCCCCGATCCTGCTGGCCGTTCTTTATGGCCTTGTGATGTACCGGATTTCTGTCTGGCGCACCCACCGCGAGCTGGACCAGCGTTCGACCGAGCTGGCGGATGCGCGGCTGAAGGGGCTGACCGACCGGCTGGCGGCCGCCTTGGGGATCGCCCGCATTCCGGTGCATATCTATGAGGTCGACCCGGTGAACGGGCTGGCAGCGCCGGACGGGCGGATCTTCATCACCCGCGGCTTTTACCGCAAATACCAGAACGGCGAGGTGAGTGCTGAGGAAATGGCCTCTGTCATTGCGCATGAGCTGGGACATGTGGCGCTGGGGCACGCGAAGAAACGGATGATCGATTTCTCCGGACAGAACGCGCTGCGCACCGCGCTGATGATGATCCTGGGCCGCTACATCCCCTTTATCGGGCCGTGGATTGCCGGGGTCTTGACCGGCCTGCTGGCCGCCCGGCTGTCGCGCGGGGATGAATATGAGGCGGATGAATACGCCGCCGCGCTGCTGACCAAGGCGGGCATCGGCCTGGCACCGCAGAAAAGCCTGTTTGCCAAGCTTGAGGAGCTGACCCAGGCGCGCGCAGGCATGGCGCCGGCCTGGCTGATGAGCCACCCCAAGACCGAAGAGCGCATCGCCGCGCTGGAGCGGCTGGAAGCGAAATGGGCCAAGGGCTGAGATTGCGGCTGCGGCAGAGTTGAGGGGCCGGCCCCTCAAACTCCCCGGAGTATTTCAGGAAAGATGAAACCGCAGGCCGCGCTGCCAGAGGTGCGGTGTTAATGTACGTCGTATTCCTGTTTGAACCCTTGCAGCGTGCCGCCCTCGACCATGTAGTCCAGGAAGATCTGCCGCTGATAGCCGTCCAGTGCATTCAGGAAACGGACTTCTTCGCCGGTCAGCTCGCGGCGGCTGTAGCCCTGATCGTTCAGGCATTTGTCAACCGCGCGGCGCTGGCCGTTGGCGCGGATCCCCTCTTCGTTTGCGGCGATGATGGCCGGCCCGATGACCAGCCCGCCCCACAGCACGCTGGCGACATAGCTGCCGGTCACCGCGTCCTTGCCGCCCTTGGGTGCGCGCGGTGCGCAGGCGCGCATCGCCTCGCGGGCTTCGGCAATCGATTTGCCCGGCTGCGCAGGCACCGAGGGGCCGATGGCCGGCCCGCAGGCAGAAACCGTCAGCGCGGCGGCAAGTGCGGCAGCGGTCCCGGCCCGGAGCGGCGGCTTGGATGATGACGCGCTGTAACGAAGCTTGCGGAGCATGGCAGACCTCCCCGGGCCGTGGAACTGAAATATCCAAGCGGGGCGCCTTGCCCCGCTCATTTTTCATATTGCTAATACGGGTTTATACGGCGGGCCAGCCTGCTGTGCTGCAAATCGGAACTAAACCCCAAGGTGTGATACAGTTGACGCGCTGCTATGCTGGACAGCCCTTGGGCCTGGCAGCATCAGGGTGCGGAGGCCAGCGCCTTGGCGAGCCTGGGCAGGCGGGCTTTCTTCAGCAGCGGGCGGATTTCCCAGCTGCCGCCCGACAGACGGTTGGCCTCGGCCAGCACCTCTGCCCCCAGAGCCTCCATACCGGCGCTATCCTGCAGCCAGAAGCCATAGAGCACCTCGTCGGGGCCAAGGCGCTGCAGCCCTTCCTCGGCCAGGGTGTGGCGCGGAAAGTCCTTGTTGTTGACGGTCACGATGGCGTCGGCGTGGCCCGAGATCGCGGCGGCCAGCACATGGGTGTCGGCGCTGTCGGGCAGCCAGAGGCGGGCCTCAACCGCCGGTGCGGCGGGTACTTCGGCCTTGGGCCAGCGCGCGCGGATCAGGGCAATCTCTGCCGCGGCCTGCGCCGCGCCTGCGGGGCCGAGTTTCAGTGCGGCGCGCTCCCACTCCCCCAGGATGCGGGCGGACCAGAGCGGGGTGAATTGGCCAAGGCGCGCTGCGCCCAGCAGCATCTCCCGCATAACTGTCGGGTAGAGAACGCAGGTATCCAGGAGCAGCTTCACGGGCGCGTCAGTCCAGCCGGAAAAACACAGCCTTCAGATAGCCGCTTTCGGCCAGCTGCGGCAGCTGCGGGTGGTCGGGGCCTGCGTATCCGGTGTGGATCAGCGCAGCCCGGCGGCCGCCCTTGCCGATGCCGCGGGCCGAGGCGTTGCGGAAGCGGGTGAGATCGGCGGCATGCGAGCAGGAGCAAAGGCCGAGATAACCGCCGGGTTTCACCAGAGGGGCGGCCAGTTTGGCGACCCGTTCATAGGCACGCAAGCCCGCCTCCAGCGCCTGTTTCGAGGGGGCGAATGCGGGCGGGTCGCAGATCACCACGTCGAAGGTCTCGCCCTCCTGCCCCAGTGCGGCCAGCACCTCAAAAGCGTCGCCCTGGCGGGCAGTGAAACGGTCCTGGACGCCGGCAGCCGCAGCCCCCTGGGCCGCCAGTTCCAGCGCCGCGGCGGAGCCGTCGACGCAGGTGGCTGCCCCTGCCCCGCCCGCCAGCATCGCCAGGCCAAATCCGCCGACATGGGAGAACACATCCAGTACCTTGGCACCCGGCGCGGTGAGGCGCGCGGCAAAAGCGTGGTTTTCGCGCTGGTCGAAGAACAGCCCGGTTTTCTGGCCGCCGGTGAGGTCGGCCATATAGGTGGCACCGTTCATCATGACCGGCACCGGTGCGGCCGGGGCCTCACCCAGCAGGGTCTGGTTCACATCGTCCAGCCCTTCCAAGGACCGGGTGCGGCCGGATGCGTTTTTCAGGATCACCTCCGCGCCGGTCACCTCGGCCAGAGCGGCGGCGAGCATGTCCAGATGCGCCTCCGCCCAGGCGGCGTTGGGCTGCACCACGCAAGCCGCGCCGAAACGGTCGATCACCACACCGGGCAACCCGTCGGATTCCGCATGGACCAGCCGGTAGAAAGGCGCATCATAGAGCCGCTCGCGCATGTCCTGCGCGCGGGTCAGGCGGGCAGCAAACCACGCCTGATCAATCACAGCCTCCGGGTCGCGGTCGAGCATCCGGGCGATGATCTTGCTTCCGGGATTGACCGAGACCAGCCCCAGGGGCGTTTGCGCCTCATCCTCCAGCACCGCCAGGGTGCCGGGCGCCAGCTTGCGGGTGCGGCGGTCGGTGACCAGTTCGTTGGCGTAGACCCAGGGAAACCCGTGCCGGATGGCGCGGGCGTTTGACTTGGGCTTCATTTTCACGCGGGGGCGCTGGGGCGCATCGGAGGAGGCTGTCATGAGTGTCTCTTAGCCTTAAGCCCCGAACAGGAAAAGGGGCCGCTTGGCCCCTTTCGCAGAAGTTTCCGGCCGCCCGCCGGTTTATTGCAGCGCCTGCAGCAGGCCCAGGCGGGGGTTCTGATAGCTGCCGGGTTTGGTCAGTTCCTGGCGGATCACATTGGCCAGGTGGCCGGTGATGCGCACCTTCTGGGTCTGGCCGCGGGACATGGCTTCCAGGGCGCGGGCGCCGCCAAAGGCCTTGAGATCGGCATCAATTACCTTTTCCGGGCGCAGCAGCGCGCCGGTGGCCGGATCGGTGAGGCGCATCTTGAAGGTAATGGCGTGAATGCCGCCGGTGGTATAGCGCGCCTTTTGGGTTAGAGCGTGAAAGCGCTGCAGCTCGATGTGCAGGTCGGCGCCGATCGGGCCATCCAGACCGGTGCTGCCAGCCTCCATCGCGCGCTGCACGATGGCCTGCACCTGGGCGTGGCGGTCGCCATAGGGGTCTTCGCGCCAGACAATATCGCCCTTGGGCAGGTAGCTGTTGGCCTCCGACACGCTGAGCGCACGCGGCACATCGACGGTGACACTGCTGACGCGCAGGGCCGGAACCGGGTCGATCTGAGGCAGGCTTTCGTAACCGTCGGGCACGCTGACCGCGGCATCCGGAACCGGTTCAAACGGCAGGTTGCGCGAGGCCACATCCACCTGTGCGCAGGCGGAGGCCAGCAATCCGAAAGAGACAAGCGCGAGGCCGCGGAAGATGTTCATGACTCTGCTCCTTACCGTTTTGCAGCCGCTGCCGGGTGAGGGTCCAGCAGGCGGGGTCAACAGCAAGGTGCCGGTCAATCCGGGCAGAAATGGGACAATTTAAGTCCAATTTAGCGAAAATTTAACGAATGTTGACGGGCAGCTAACTTTTGCCTCTGCCGCCCCCTGCCAAACTGCCGCCCCTAGGATCCTGACCCTAGCGGTCGCGCGAGCGCCAGCCGCCGCGGCGCCGCGGTTTTTCGGAACCGGCCAGCCCGTCGCGCAGCACCGTTGTCATCGGGTGATCCGGATTGGCGCTGCCGTAGGTATCCAGCAGGACCTGGATATCGGCGCGGCTGTCCCGGGCCGCATCCATGCCCAGAGCCCAGTCAAAGAAAATGCTGCGGCATTGGGCATCGGTGATGCCCTCGATGCGGTAGGATTTATAGATCAGACCGCGCGGGTCCTGTTCAGTGCTGCCCTTCTTCATGCGCCCCTTCCCTTTCCAAGGCCTGTGCAATCAGCGCGCCACAGCGGCTGTAGCGGGACTGCAGCTCCTGCTCCAGCGCATCCAGCCGGGCATATCCGGTGGTGCGGCAGAGGAACTGCGCGCCGCCCTCGCCGATGGTGTCCGCCGTGATCGGCTTGGCGGACAGCAGTCGCGCTGCGCATTGCACGGACCAGAATAGACGGTAACTGGCGGCTAGGTATTCTGCGTCCGCGTCACTCAGCCATCCGGCAGCGACAGCCCCGCGCAATCCTGCCGCCACATCACGCGCCACCGAAGCTGAGGTCAGGGTGCCGGCCTGAGAGATCAATTCAATATCCATCATCCGTCCCGGCCCGTTCTTGGCATCCCAAACCCCGGCCGGGGCCTTGGCCGCAGCCAGGCGCGCGCGCATCTGGGCGACCTCCTGCAGCACCTTGCCGCGGTCGCGCGGCTGGCTGAGGAAACTGGCGCGGAAGCCCTCGATCTCTGTTGCCAGGCTGGTCTGCCCCACGATCACCCGGGCGCGGGTCAGGGCAAGGTGCTCCCAGGTCCAGGCCTCGTTCTGCTGGTAATGGGTGAAGCCGGCAAGGCTGACGGCCACCGGGCCTTGCGTCCCCGACGGGCGCAGACGCATGTCGACCTCGTAAAGCTTGCCCTGGGCCATCGGCGCCGACAGCGCCGTGACCAGCGCCTGGGTCATGCGGGCGAAATAGGGCCGCGTCGCCAGAGGGCGTTTGCCGTCGGACATTTCCGCCTGGCCCGGGTCGTAGATCACGATCACATCAAGGTCGGACTGCGAGTTGATCTGCCCTGCCCCCATCGAGCCCATTGCCAGCACGGACGCGCCGCGCCCCGGCGGGTTCCCATGCTTTTGCGCGAAATGCGCCACCACTTCTGGCGTCAGGCCGGCGATCACCACTTCGGCCAGTTCAGCATATTGCGCGCCCGCCTGCTGGCCGTCGATCAGCCCGCGCAGGTGATGCACGCCGATCCGGAAATGCCATTCCTTGCACCAGCGGCGGGTGGCGTCGAGCCGGGCCTCATAGTCGCTTTCCTGGGCCAGGCGGCCGGCAAGTTCGGCCTTCAGCTTGCCCGCACCGGGCCAGAGATCAAAGAAGGAGCCGCCGATCACCGCGTCAAAGACGCCCGAGTTGCGCGACAGGAAGCTGGCCAGCTCCCGCGAGGTGCCGGCAATGTCAATCAAAAGGTCGATCAGATGCGGATTGGCGCCGAACAGCGAAAACAGCTGCACCCCGGCGGGCAGGCCCGCCAGGAAGCCGTCCAGCGCCACCAGCGTTTCCGCGGGCTTGGCGGTTTTGGCGACGCGCGACAGCAGTTCCGGCTTGAGCCGTTCAAAGATCTGCGCGCCGCGGCTGGTGCGCAGCGCCGGATAGGTGGGCCAGCGGGCGATGATGGCGCCGTCCAGCTCTGCCGTGTCTTCCGGCAGCGCTGCAGGCGCCGGGCCGGCACCGGCACCGGGGGAGAAAAACCCCTCGGTCAGCTCATGCACCTCTTCCAGGCGGGACCTGATTTCGGACTGCAGCTCTGCCGGATCGCGGTCCATCAGGCAGGCGATACGGGCGATGCCGTCTTCGGACTTGGGCATCTTGTGGGTCTGGGCGTCATGCACCATCTGGATGCGGTGCTCGACCTCGCGGTGCGCGCGGTAGTGGGCGCTGAGGGTTTCGGCCGCGTCCGGCGGCACCCAGCCCTTGCCCGCCAGCGCCGCCAGCCCCTCCACCGTGCCGCGCAGGCGCAGGCCCTCGTCGCGCCCGCCGGCGATCAGCTGCCGGGTCTGGGTGAAGAACTCGATCTCGCGGATGCCGCCGCGGCCCAGCTTCATATCGTGGCCCGGCACGTGGAGAGCGCCGCCGGTGCCCTTGTTCTCACGGATACGCAGGCGGATGTCGTGGGCGTCCTGGATCGCGGCAAAGTCCAGATGCCGCCGCCACACAAAGGGGCGCAGGGTATTGAGGAACCGCTCCCCCGCGGCAATGTCGCCAGCGCAGGCGCGCGCCTTGATATAAGCGGCGCGCTCCCAGGTTCGACCCAGGCTTTCGTAGTAGCGCTCCGCCGCTTCCATCGCCAGGCAGACGGGCGTAACCGCCGGGTCCGGGCGCAGCCGCAGGTCAGTGCGGAACACATAGCCGTCGCCGGTACGGTCGCTGAGGGCGGCACACATGTTCTTGGTGGCGCGCACCATGCCCTGGCGGGCCTCATAGAAGTCATCCGGGTCGAAACGGGTTTCGTCGAACAGGCAAATGAGGTCGATGTCAGAGCTGTAGTTCAGCTCATGCGCGCCCATCTTGCCCATCGCCAGAATGGTGAGGCCGCCTGCGGTTTCCACATCGTCCTCCGTTAGGCCCGGCAGTTTCTTGCGGCGGATCAGAGTGGCGATCTCCGCCTTGATCGCCACATCTGCGCACAATGCCCCGAAATCAGTCAGCGCGCCCGTCACCTGCTCCAGGCTCCAGCCGCCCGAGAGATCGCAAAGCGCGGTCAGAAGTGCCAGCCGCCGTTTGGCCTGGCGCAGGCCCGGTTTCAGCTGCGCGGCGTTCAGCGCGCGGCAGTCCGCGAAAACACGCTGCAAGGCGGCGTCCGGATCCTCCAGCGCCTCCGGCAGCCAACCGGCCTCACGCGCGGTTAATTCCTTCAGATAGGGGCTGGAGCCGCAGGCCCCCGCCACCAGATCTGCCAGACCGCCAGACAGTTCCGGCACCAATGCGCGGCCTTCCGCGCCGAGTTCCGGGTCAAATGGGCGGGGGATGCGGGAAATCTTCAAGGCAGTTGTCATGGCCAGAGACTGTGCCGCGGGCCAATGCGCGTCAATGGGTGAATTGCCGCGCTGCCGCATAGGTTTACCTAAGGTCAGGAATACCCGAATAGGTAAAAATTCAATTAGAATGTACCTTTAGTTCTACGGTTATGCTCCCGTTGCGGAGCCGTTTCGAAGTAAAGAGTGTTTTGTTTCCTGGGGATGCCCGGCCGGCTCAGTGGTTTCAGACCGGTTCTGGCAGCAGCGGTTTCCGCGTTGCAGTTCCCCATTCTCCGGCCAGGCAACCGGAGCATAACCGCGCATCCCCTCCTGAACCGGCGTGAAACATGGTCTGTGTTAGGAGACACTTGATCTTACAGTAGCCGGAAGCGGCCGGATGTACCCGGTTGGGGCCAAAAAAGAGGGCATTAAGCAGGCTTGAACATGCAATGAGGCCCAGAGCGTTTGCTCTTCAGTACCCGGCAAAACGGCCGATATGTTGCTTGAAGGCAAATCTGGGACACCTTCCATTGCAAACTCTTAAACACGCTTGAAAGGCCCGTAAAACAGGGTTTTGACGCAAATGCGGCAGCAGGAGGCCTGCTGGCATCAGGTTCCCGAATTTGGAACCGGCCCAATAAATTACGGAACATCTCCAAGAGCAAGAATAACAATTCAAAATTAACAACTTAGAAACATTCACGCACTATTGCCTGGCAACTGTATTTCTCAGACTCTGCAAGCAATCCATATCTGACGGGATTAGACGAACTCAGGATTTGATCCGAGGATCAATTCAACTGAAAGCAGGCAGCATGAACTCTAAGCAGCATGCCATCTGTAACAGCCAGAGCCGGCCGCTCAGACTGTTCGTCGCCGCCGGGCGAGTCAGCGGGTACATTGGAGCATGGGTACTGCTAAGCAGCTTGCCGAAGGTGAAGTGGCTCCTTGGCGATAAAGGCTGCGGCGCCGGCTGGTTCAGAGAAGCATTGAACGACAAAGGGATACGCGCATGCATCCCTGATCGGAAGAAGCAGGTCAGATACAGCAAACGCCGCCGCAACCGCCCCACTCGCGGCATTGCTGTGCAATGCACTGCCGGGCAGTGATGCCAGGTCATGCCCGGCAGGCTGAAAGGCTGGCGGCCCGTCGCAACATGTTACAGCCCCTCTCGGCGATGCTTTGCGTTGCCTGCCGGCAGTGGATGCCCAAAGGTGTTTCTCTCCGCCATCGATCTGGCTGCACCGGTCATCTGCTGGCTCTGAAACTCAATGCGTCCAGACACCAGACCGTCTCAGGGCGGCGGCGATGCGGAGTTATACAACGTAAAAAGCCCATGCCAGCCATTGGCACCTGATAGCCTTTCGCAGCTGCAGCAGAGCGCAATTGGCGTTCGCCGGACCTCCGGTGAGATCCGCCAAGGGTGGGACCGCTGGGATTTGCTCTGGTTCGAAAGGCGGCTGAAACGTGACCGGTTCTCCTGGCCGGCGGCACAAGGCAGCCCGGTCAGCCTGATGCCCGCTCAGCTGTTGATACCTCTGGTGGGGATTAACTGGCTGTTCACGCAGCGAATTCCCTCGCTCGGCTGATGCAAAAAGCCGTTTCAGCGTCATGCCAGATGGCTCTTTCTGTGCAGTCTGGGTTGAAGACGGCGAAGTTTGGCTCGGCGGGTACAACACGGCCGGCGCAGAAACCATTGAACCGGTCCGGGTGAACGCCGAAAACCTGGCCGGATCGGACATCCAGCCGAACCTCTCGGTGAATGACGACGGAAACATCGTGGTGACCTGGAAACACCGGGATGGCACCGGCAACGACGGCGATTCCTATCTGCACGGCAAGATCTACAATCCGGACGGGTCCGTTGCCGTCGAACAGTTCGAAATTTCCGGCTACCAGGATGCCCGCCACTTCGAGATGTACAATGACCTGCAGTATCTGCCGAACGGGCAATTTGTCGTGGCATGGCATACCTACCCGGCGGAAGATTATGTTTCGGGACACTACCAGCATGACATTTTCGCCCGGATCTACAATTCCGACGGCACCGCCGCGACAGAGACGTTCCTGGTCAATCAGGAGACCGGCGATCAGCAATGGGACATGAACATCACCGTGATCGGCGGCGGAAGCTTTATGATCTCCTGGAGCAGCGAGCAAAGGGACGGCGGCCAGACCTATGACGTCGCCGGGCGGATCTACGACCTTGAAGGCAATGAAACGGATGCGTTCTTTGCCCGTGAGGACGGGATCACGGAAATTGACATTCTGGACCTCCTGGCCAACGATGTTCTTCTTGACGCCGAAGGTTTTGTATTCCGCCTGGAAGGCGGGACCAGCGAACTGGGAGCCGGGCTGACCTACGACGCGGAGCTGGGGATACTGTTGTATGACCCGACCGCCGCCGGAGACATTAGATCCCTTGCCAAAGGTGAAACGGCCGAGGACCGTTTCAGCTACAGCTTCGAAGACGTCTACGGCAACAGCAATTCCGCGGAGGTCACCATTGTCGTGGGCGGTGTGGAAAGTGATCAGTTTTTCTAGCAACGTGTTTATGAGACCACCTGCCTGGTCCCGTCACAACGTGATCCGCTGAGCGAGTTGGCAGCCGCCCCGGGCGTCGGTGCAACAGCCGTTTCTCTGCTAGGAGACACTTCATATTGCAGTAACCGGAAGAGGCCGGATAAACCCGGAAGAACTTGGATAGTGCCCCAAAAGAAAGATTTTAGGCAGGTTTCAACCAGGAACGAGGCCCGGAGCGGTTGTCCTTCAATACTCAGCAAAACGGCCGTTATGGCGCCTGAAGACAAATCCGGGACACTTCCCGTTGCAAACTCCCGAACACCCCTGAAAGACCCGTAAAATGGAGTTTTAACGCGGGAGCGGCCGCGGGCCGGTTCCTGAAATCACGTTCACGAACGTGGAACTAGCCCCAAAAATCTGCGAACACTATCCAGAGCAGGATTAGCTCATAAAAAACAGCACCATATGGAAGAACCGCGGCTCAAACAGAACTAAGGGCAATTTAGGCTGGATCGAAGGTGGTCTTCCCCTGTTCAGCCCCTCCCATTTTGCAGTGCCTTCACACCATAAGGAACATTGCGCCCACTCCGGCACGCACGAAACTGCTCCCCCACTGTAGCGAAAGCATCAGCACCGAAGTTATCGGCAGCACTCCGCGCGCGCCCGGCATCCCCTACAGGAAGCCATCGAAATCGACTTCGAAATAGTCGAAGCGCGCCGGCTCGTTGCCATCCCTGTTGATTTCGAACGACACCAGGTCGCCAGTGTTCAAGGCGATGTTGTCCACAGACGCCACCCTGAAGCTGTCGGGCGAGGCCGTGCTGCCACCAGCATCCGCATCGAAGTTTACCGACCCGGCCAAACCGCCGTTCACCAGCACGGAGAGTTCCGACTGCCCGTCGTTTTCGTCGAAGATGCCGAAGTGGAATTCGTAGAACCCGGAGATCTCGTCGAACAGATATGTCGCGATCTGAAGCAAATCGTCTGTCGCCTTGATCAGCTCTCCGCCAGAGGCAAGCGGGTTGCTTTCAACAGTCAGGTCCTCCGTCGTCAGCACAAGGTCTTCTGCTTCAACGCGGAACAGATCCGGCGGATCGTCAGCCCCGCCCGGCTCCGTGACGGTAAAGACAAATGTGTCCGATGCAGAGTTCATATCGTCGTCTGTGGCGGTCACGGTAATGGACGTTCCACCCGATGGCGGTGCGCCTGGGGAGACGTCGAATTCACCATTGGCAAAGGAAACGCCAGACGGCAGCGTATCTGCGGTATAGGTGAGGCTGTCCCCGTCCACATCGCCGAAGTTGCCGGTGATATCGAGTGAGTCACCCGGTTCGAGCCGGGCATCCAGAATAGGGTTCGCGACGGTGGGAGACGTGCTGTTGAGAGCGGTAAACGCAGAACTCGCCCCGCTCGCGCTCGGGTTGCTGCCATCGCGGTAGATTTCGAAGTAGTCGATGTGCAGCCCAACGCTGCGGCCGGCAATAATCACGTCATAAAGACCCGCTTCCGGGAAAACGATCTGATTGTCGCCGCTGCTTTCTGCAATCGCGCTCATGTTGTTGCCGAAGGCACCAGAGTTGTTGGCATTCACAACCCTGGCAAAGCCCTGGTTGAAGTCGCCATCTTCCCCGGCACCATTCGGCCGCAGATCCCCTAGCGTGACTGAAGGGTCGGCAACTGAAACAACATTGAAACGCAGATCATTCTGCTGGTCGTTTCTAATAGCGTTCGGCCCGGAAAAGTTCAGTTCATCGCGGGTGACCCGGAACCGCCAGTTGAAGGCTTCACCGGCCTGTTCCTCCGGGACCATGATGCGGTAGACCAGCTGATTGTCCCCGTTTCGGGCAAAGGGGTTGTTGACGATGCTAGTGTCATTGGTCAGGCCCGTGTCCTCGACATCGCTGACGGCGCCCGGAATATCATTTGTAAACACAAAGTACCCGTCGCCTTGCTCCAGAGTATTGTTGTCGTTCGGCGCGCCGCTCTCAACAAACACGAAGGCATCGTTTGACCCGCCGCGGATCTGCGCCACCCCGGCACCGCCGAGGTCCTCAATCTGGATCTTGTAGCGGAATCCGGACCCCGCCCCCACGCCGTTGAAATGGCCGTCGCTGGTCACTGGGGGCTGCCCGTCATCCGGCAGTGCCGCGGTGAAACTGGTGAGGGAGGTATTTGCCGCTGCGGCGTTTCCGCTTGTGTCCAGGACTTCACCCGCCAGCAGGGCTACGGTGTAGCTTCCGTTGTCAGTGAAGTCCCAGGTGCTGCCGGGGGCGTCCACCGTGTAGGTCGCGGTGCGCGGCGTGCCGTCGCTGCCTGTATCAAGGCTGACTTCGCTCACCGTCAGCGGGCCGCCCGGGCCGGTCACCGTGATGTTGCCAGTATCAATGCTTGAAACGTCTAATGCCTCATCATCTGAGTAGACAACCGTGATCTGTGTTTCTGTGCTGCCATCTTGTGCTGCGCCCAAGTTAGGCGCCGAGGATGATTGAACCTCTGGCGGTGTGATATCCGGCGGCACTGACAGATCGACGGTGAAGCTGTCCAGCGCCGCGTCTGCCGCGGCGGCGTTGCCGCTGGTGTCCAGCACCTCATCCGCCAGCAGCGCTACGGTATAGCTGCCCTCATCCGCCGCATCCCAGGCCCCGCCGGGGGCATCCACGGTGTAGGTTGCGGTGCGCGGGGTGCCGTCGCCGGGGGCATCGAGGCTGACCGCGCTCACCGTCAGCGGGCCGCCGGGGCCCGTCACTGTGATATCGCCGGTGCCGATGCTGGAGGCATCGATGGCCGCGTTATCCGCGAAGGTCACGGTGACACCGGTGCTGGCCAGGCCCGCATCCGCCACCCCCACATCCGGCGCCGCCGAGGATTGCACGAAGGGCGCCAGCGTGTCGCTGCCGCCGCTGCCGGTGAAGGCAAAGTCCAGGTAATCGGTGCGCAGCGGCTCGCCGCCGTCCTTGACGCCGGAGATCTCGACCACATCGCCCGCCGCCAGCGTGACGCCGCTGAAGGTGAACTCGGCAAAGGCGGTCTGGTTGGCGACCGCATCACCGGCGTCCATGTCCCAGACAAAACTGCCGGCCAGGAAGCCGTTCACCCAGAGGCTCATCTGCGACTGGCCGTCGGATTCATCGTAATGGCCGATGGTCAGGTCATAGCTGCCCGCCGCATCCATGAAGGTATAGGACGCGCGCTGCTCACCGGAGCCGCCCGCCTGCAGATACTGGCCGCCGGAGGCCTGGCTGCTGTTCTTGACGGTAAAGCCGCTGACGATGGTCAGCGCCTCTGCCTCAACCCGGAAGGGATCGGGCAGCGGCACCGACAGATCGACGGTGAAGCTGTCCAGCGCCGCGTCTGCCGCGGCGGCGTTGCCGCTGGTGTCCAGCACCTCATCCGCCAGCAGCGCTACGGTATAGCTGCCCTCATCCGCCGCATCCCAGGCCCCGCCGGGGGCATCCACGGTGTAGGTTGCGGTGCGCGGGGTGCCGTCGCCGGGGGCATCGAGGCTGACCGCGCTCACCGTCAGCGGGCCGCCGGGGCCCGTCACCGTGATATCGCCGGTGCCGATGCTGGAGGCATCGATGGCCGCGTTATCCGCGAAGGTCACGGTGACACCGGTGCTGGCCAGGCCCGCATCCGCCACCCCCACATCCGGCGCCGCCGAGGATTGCACGAAGGGCGCCAGCGTGTCGCTGCCGCCGCTGCCGGTGAAGGCAAAGTCCAGGTAATCGGTGCGCAGCGGCTCGCCGCCGTCCTTGACGCCGGAGATCTCGACCACATCGCCCGCCGCCAGCGTGACGCCGCTGAAGGTGAACTCGGCAAAGGCGGTCTGGTTGGCGACCGCATCACCGGCGTCCATGTCCCAGACAAAACTGCCGGCCAGGAAGCCGTTCACCCAGAGGCTCATCTGCGACTGGCCGTCGGATTCATCGTAATGGCCGATGGTCAGGTCATAGCTGCCCGCCGCATCCATGAAGGTATAGGACGCGCGCTGCTCACCGGAGCCGCCCGCCTGCAGATACTGGCCGCCGGAGGCCTGGCTGCTGTTCTTGACGGTAAAGCCGCTGACGATGGTCAGCGCCTCTGCCTCAACCCGGAAGGGATCGGGCAGCGGCACCGACAGATCGACGGTGAAGCTGTCCAGCGCCACGTCTGCCGCGGCGGCGTTGCCGCTGGTGTCCAGCACCTCATCCGCCAGCAGCGCTACGGTATAGCTGCCCTCATCCGCCGCATCCCAGGCCCCGCCGGGGGCATCCACGGTGTAGGTTGCGGTGCGCGGGGTGCCGTCGCCGGGGGCATCGAGGCTGACCGCGCTCACCGTCAGCGGGCCGCCGGGGCCCGTCACCGTGATATCGCCGGTGCCGATGCTGGAGGCATCGATGGCCGCGTTATCCGCGAAGGTCACGGTGACACCGGTGCTGGCCAGGCCCGCATCCGCCACCCCCACATCCGGCGCCGCCGAGGATTGCACGAAGGGGGCCAGCGTGTCGCTGCCGCCGCTGCCGGTGAAGGCAAAATCCAGGTAATCGGTGCGCAGCGGCTCGCCGCCGTCCTTGACGCCGGAGATCTCGACCACATCGCCCGCCGCCAGCGTGACGCCGCTGAAGGTGAACTCGGCAAAGGCGGTCTGGTTGGCGACCGCATCACCGGCGTCCATGTCCCAGACAAAACTGCCGGCCAGGAAGCCGTTCACCCAGAGGCTCATCTGCGACTGGCCGTCGGATTCATCGTAATGGCCGATGGTCAGGTCATAGCTGCCCGCCGCATCCATGAAGGTATAGGACGCGCGCTGCTCACCGGAGCCGCCCGCCTGCAGATACTGGCCGCCGGAGGCCTGGCTGCTGTTCTTGACGGTAAAGCCGCTGACGATGGTCAGCGCCTCTGCCTCAACCCGGAAGGGATCGGGCAGCGGCACCGACAGATCGACGGTGAAGCTGTCCAGCGCCACGTCTGCCGCGGCGGCGTTGCCGCTGGTGTCCAGCACCTCATCCGCCAGCAGCGCTACGGTATAGCTGCCCTCATCCGCCGCATCCCAGGCCCCGCCGGGGGCATCCACGGTGTAGGTTGCGGTGCGCGGGGTGCCGTCGCCGGGGGCATCGAGGCTGACCGCGCTCACCGTCAGCGGGCCGCCGGGGCCCGTCACCGTGATATCGCCGGTGCCGATGCTGGAGGCATCGATGGCCGCGTTATCCGCGAAGGTCACGGTGACACCGGTGCTGGCCAGGCCCGCATCCGCCACCCCCACATCCGGCGCCGCCGAGGATTGCACGAAGGGCGCCAGCGTGTCGCTGCCGCCGCTGCCGGTGAAGGCAAAGTCCAGGTAATCGGTGCGCAGCGGCTCGCCGCCGTCCTTGACGCCGGAGATCTCGACCACATCGCCCGCCGCCAGCGTGACGCCGCTGAAGGTGAACTCGGCAAAGGCGGTCTGGTTGGCGACCGCATCACCGGCGTCCATGTCCCAGACAAAACTGCCGGCCAGGAAGCCGTTCACCCAGAGGCTCATCTGCGACTGGCCGTCGGATTCATCGTAATGGCCGATGGTCAGGTCATAGCTGCCCGCCGCATCCATGAAGGTATAGGACGCGCGCTGCTCACCGGAGCCGCCCGCCTGCAGATACTGGCCGCCGGAGGCCTGGCTGCTGTTCTTGACAGTAAAGCCGCTGACAATGGTCAGCGCCTCGGCCTCAACCCGGAAGGGATCGGGGGTGATTAGCATGGAGACCGCCGCAACCGCAGAGCGCGCGCCCTGGTCGTCGGCTACCGTATAGGCAATGTCCGTCACCGGGCCGCCGTAACCGGCTTCCGGCGTGAAGGTGATCGCCCCGGTGGTGTCATCCACCGTCCAGACGCCCTCGCCCGGCACGGTCTTCACCTTGCCGCTGGCATCATCTGCCGCCTCGATCTCAACGCTGGCCGGATCAAGCGTGCCGTCCGCATCGGTGTCATTGGTCAGCACATCCACTGCCGCCGAGCTGTTTTTGGCCACGGTGCCGCTGTCGGCTGCCGCAACGGGTGCGCCGTTAAACACGATAGACTCGATGCCTGACAGCGTGTCGGTGCCATCATCGCCATCTGCGGCATTGTTGTCTGTGACCGTGAAACCGCCGCCGCCATTGTCGGCGACTGTGTAGCCAGATGCGATGCCCGCATAGATCGCAGTGTCAGTGCCTGCGCCCCCGTTCAACGTATCGTCACCTTGGCCTCCTGCAAGGCTGTCGTCGCCATCGCCGCCGGTGAGAATGTTGGCTCCGTCGTTGCCCGTGATACGATTGTTCACGGAATTGCCGGTAACCTCCATGCTGCCATCCCCTGTCAGCGTAATACCGAGGACACCGGGATCAAGGGTGAGGGTGCCCGAAGCGCCTGCAGGCACATCCAGCGTTAGACCTTCCTTGCCGACACTGATGGCCCCGGCGGCGCCGTAATTGTCCGACAGCGTGATACTTGCGAATTCGAAAGACGTGTCGATGGCGGATTGTAGATCGCTGAAATAGGCTGTGCCATTGTCGAAGATGCTGATGGGATGATCTACGTTATCCGTTCTGGCGAAGCGGCTTGTGGCGGCCAGCGCCGTCTCGTCGATGACCACACCGTTGGCCAGCACCTGGGCATCCAGCACCATCGCCATATTGGCTTGGCCAGTGAAATTGGAAATATCCTCAGCAATAATCACACTGCTTTGATCAAGCGCACTGATAGCAGGAAAAAACTGGATGCCGTTGCCGCCGCCGGACACAGAGTTATTTTGCAGCGTGACGGCCCGCATGGAAGAGGCCAGCTCAATCCCGGCACCTTCTGTATTAGGCTGAGTAAAGGTAATGTCATTGCCGCTGACCACAGAGTTCTGAAGATCATCATATAGTATGATAGCCACGCCACCAGATGCTGCGGACAGAGAGATTACATTGTTCTGAATATTGGATATGGTATCAATAGTTTCGAGAGTGATCCCCCCTAGAACCGCTTGAATATTGTTGCCGCTGACCTCCGCGCCTCCCTTGATCCACACGGCCCGTATCGGAGCGCCCTGAACGATGACATTGTTGGAGATCAGCCCTCCGGTAGCACCGTTGATAACCTCGATGCGCTCGTCGTTCGACGTGCCCGACACCGTGAACCCGTCAATCGTCACGTTGCCTGCCTGAACCAGAAACCGGTCGACTGCCACCTCCGCCCCGCGCACGCCCGTGTTCGGATCAACCCCCGCATTGGTATCCGTCTCGATGGTCAGCTCCTTACTGACCGTGACCGCCTCCGGCACGCCGGGGGCATAGTCCGCCGCAATCACCCGGATCGTGAAACCGTCCTGCGTCAGCACGCTGTTAATCGCGCCCTGGATCGTATTGAACGTCGCTACAACTGCACCAAAACCGTCTAGGACATTAACGCCAGCCATCTGTATTCCCCCCTTTACAACCACCGCTGCTATCCATGCCGCGGCGACTGCAACCACCTGATAACCGAGTTTTGAAAATTTGGGCGATGTCACGCCCCTGCGCCTGGCGCATTGAAGTGCGGCGCCATAGGCCGGCCGGTCATCGCGTTCGCAGCCGGAAGCGTCACCGAATTCGCCAGACCGGCAAACCCGCCGCTCAGGTTACAAAGCGATGCAACGCTCAATCCGAAGAAAGAAACTGATTCCGGGCGCTCGAAATTGGGAAAGCCGTATCATTAACAACGTGTGCACTTGCGCCCAAACAAGAATAGCACCAACCCCGAACGCATAGAGGTTGCAGAACATCAATACCACAAACTGCATGATTCTTTAACTGAAAGATAAGAAAGACCGGCGCACCTGGAGTTGCTGCTTTCATGCCGGAGCCAGCCTGGACAGTCGTGTTTATCGAGCTGTTCAACCAACGGTTTGAAAAGATGTGAAAAGATCAAGTTACCGACCTAAGGCTCTCCAGGCAAAGTACGGCATTGCGGCACTCTGGGTTGCTGGCGGCCCGAACTTTGCAAAGGATGCTTGCCACAAACAGCTCATCAGGTCAGCTCCGCAGGAAGGGCAAAAAATTGGGAAGAATGCACATCTCCTCATTGGAAATCGAAGTGCAGCTCCAAGCCAGGGGCTGGATACCCTCTAAGAGCGAAATTTAACGGAAGAACCGGGTTTCAGAAGGGGCTGCCTCTTTTGAGGCTCCTAGGGAGCTCTGTGTAGTTTCAGCGTTGACCGACCAGCTTGAGGAAAAACTCGGAAGCTACTTTTTTCGCCCGCTTCGAAAAGAACGCAGAGAAGATCGGTGGCGTTTTGGTCCAGCGCAACACCGTCGCAGTTTCCGCGGCAGAACAGTCTAGTGGTGAGTTGCCTCTAGCGTCAGTTCAGACTTCTCGGCACAACCATCAGCCGTCCAAGCGGACCGTGTTTGACGCAATAGTCGAAGATCCAAGTTTCTTTGGACTTTCCGCCTGTTGGGGTGATGTGGACTTCAGAACGAGCCTCGTGCAGAGGAAACGCTGCCATGTCAGAAAGCCGAACCGTGTAACCAGTGCCCGGTTTCCAGGCCGTCACCCTTTCAACCAAAGATGTGCCATTGGCAAAGTGGCTGCGGCGCTTTGAGCCCTTTGCGATCATCCCTCCCCTGGCATCCCCTCGCATGTGCAGCACGTCGCGAGCGGCCCTTTCCTGCCGTTCGCCCCACCTAAGGCCGCCGCAGTGCAGCGTCCCGAGAATAGCCATTCGCTGCAAGTGTGAAGCCAGAGTTATGGTGAAGGCCGGATCATGGAACATTGCTGACTTTCTCTGGGCATGGGAAATACACGGTCTCTTGGGCCCGCAGCGCTTGACCAGGTGCTTCCATCGAAAGGCAGCTTCGTGTGACAAAGCTGTCCGATGAAACTGGATGGACAGAGTTGGTGTTGTCTCGGAAAAGGCAACATGTACAATTCGCGGCGGGGGCGGAAGGTCACCTTAATTGAAGCTTCCCGGTTCAAATTTCTCGAGCTTCCTTAAGCCAGAAGACGCGGTGTCAATAACGAGCCAGAGCCTCTCTGCCCCTAGAGGCTGAACCGATTGCCGCGTTTTTTTCTCACCTGGGCAGAAAGCATGCTAACCTACACGTAAAGATATGCATGCAAACAATGCTTTCTCTAGTGACCTGCTGTGAAAAAAACCGGAAAAGTGCGCCAAAATGACGGAGCCGGAATGGCCCAATTGCAGCGGATGTACCGCGCCCTGCCTGCTGTCTTAGCGGTTTTCTGCGTTGCAATGATTGCTTTGATCATCCCTGCAGCAGATATTCTGGACAGGGAGTATGGCTTTTTTACACGCGACCCGACTCAGATCGGCCAGGTACCGTTCTACGCCGGCTATCTTTCCAGCCTTGGCGTGCTGGCATGGGCAGCCGGGGCTGTGATTGCTCTTTTTTCCTCTGCAATGCTGGATGTGCTCGCCGAGGATAAGTCTAATGCATTGTTTCTGGGGTACTTCGGAGGTTTGACCGTTCTGCTCACGCTTGATGATCTGTTTCTCATCCACGAGAACTTCCCGTTGAACGAGAAAGCGGTGTTTCTGGCCTATATTCTGATCGCGGCAACCGGATGTGTTCTGTTCAGGAAGCAGTTCAAGCGGTTCCCGGCCGGATTCGCAATCGCAGCGGCATTCCTTTTCGCAGTTTCGCTTGTGATTGACAGGGTGCAATCCTCAATTCAATCCAACATTGGAGATTTCCGCATACTTATTGAGGACGGCGCGAAATTTACCGGTGCCATTTGCTGGGCAATCTTCCTGTGCAAGGCTAGTACGGCTGCCATTCTGGAAAGTGCAAGGCGGTGACGGGGGCTGGGAGGCAGAAAACCAGTGACCAGCACCGGGCTCCGGACAGGCCAGGTGAAATGGAAATTCCGTTATCTTCGAAACTTCTGTGGCTGTTCATTCTTTTTGGCATTCCTGCGCTAGCCGTTCTTTCGATGATAATGACGGAGGTGAAATCCCGCAGCGGGAACCGCCTGATCATCGAGATCGCGGACCGTTTCATTCTGAACAACGAGATCAGCATTCCGACTGTGCTAAGCTTCCTGCTCATGCTGATGGCGTCTCAGTTTGCGGTGCTGACCTTCATCATCGGTCAGCGGAGCAAAAAAACGGCCCTGAACTTGTATTGGCTTTTGGCCGCACTGGCCTTGGTCGCAATGGCCTATGACGAAGTTGCCCAGTTGCATGAAAAGGTTCCCCCGCCGGTGTTCCGTGAGCACTTTTTCCATCATGGCTGGATCTTTGCCGGGCTGGTGGTTCTGGGAACCTTCGTTGTTCTGTTTATTCCGTTTCTGCTGGCGTTGCCGCGTAACTTGGCAAAGCAACTCCTTACCGCGCTCGCTATCTTCTTCTTCGGGGCTATCGTGCTTGAAGGGATCGGCGGTTTTTATGCCGCGCGGGCCGGAAAGGACACGCTTTACATCTTCCTGACAGTTCTCGAGGAATCCACGGAACTGGCGGGGATTACATACCTGAACATTGTGCTTGCCGAACATATCGCTGAACAGGGGCTCGTTCTTAGATTTTCACGCGGCACCGGGCCGGACAAACGCTAGCCACACTGGCAACTGGCTTTACCATGCTGCCAGCAACTGCAACAAATATTGCACGTGGGTTCCCGGCTGGAAGCCAACCCAGCTCAAAGGCCCGCTAGCGGCACTGCTATTGCGTTCAGAATTTGCGTTCCAATGGCAATTCTGTGTGCTGTTTGGGGCGAACCCCTGGGTGTGGTATGATAGCGTATCGTGCTATTTGCGCAGTTCCATTCCGGAAACGGTTCCGCCATTCAACTTTCTCCTGGCCGAAACCTTCTCTCACGTCGAGATCGGATGGCACCTTGCATTGGCAAGTAGGTTCGTGGCTCGGGGGAGTGGCGATATGGCTATTGGCGACACATTTCAGATTGAAGCGGAGACGTTCACACTAGTCAGCGGCTTCAATGTTAAGAGCAATTCCGTCGCGTCGGGCAATGCTTATTTGCAGGCGGGAAGCAGCAGTGAGCAGCGTGCCTCGCACACGTTTGGCGAGACTGCCGGAAGCTACGACTTGACGCTCGGGTATTTCGATGAAAGCGATGGAGCGTCGCAACTTTCGGTCCTGCTCAACGGGGGGGCAATTGATGCTTTCGTCTGGGATGCCGATCCAGGCGGCAGCCTTGCGAACCCGTCCTCCTTCGTGACCCGAACCATTGCCGGTATCGCACTGGCACCTGGCGACTTAATCGAACTGGTTGGTACCAAGGACGGCGGGGAACCGCTTCGGGTCGACTATCTCAGTCTTGAGCAGGTTGGAGAACCCGGGCCCGATGTTACCGGTCCGGTGGTTCAGTCGGCAGCAGCACCGGATCTGACGCTTGCCGACGCAGGGGCGGCAACCACGACTGTCACGGTGACCTATGCAGACCCCAGCGGGGTTGACGTGTCGAGCCTTGATCCCGCCGACATCGTCGTTACAGCCCCGTCTGGACCACTGGCTGTAACCAGCATAAGCGTTGGTCAGCCGGGAGACGGCACGCCACGGACAGTGGACTATACGCTGACGGCACCTGGCGGCAGTTGGGGCGCTGAGGATAACGGCAGCTACACGGTTGCACTGGCTGGTGCCGAAGTGCTCGACACGCTGGGAAATGCCGCGCCCGCTGCCGGTTCAATTACCTCATTCACGGTCAGCATCAATGATGCACCGCCGCCTGCGGAACCGGTCCGCGTTGAGGCGGAATCTCTCAATATCCTGAGCGGGTTCAATGTTAAGAGCAATTCGAGCGCATCGGGAAACGCCTACTTGCAGGCAGGAAGCAGCGGCGAGCAGCGCGCGTCATACACATTTGGCGCGGCCGCAGGCAGCTATGATCTGACACTTGGCTACTTTGACGAAGATGATGGGGCCTCGCAACTTTCGATCCTGCTGAACGGAGGCGCCATTGACACATTCGTCTGGAATGCTGACCCGGGCGGCAGCCTTGCGAACGCGTCCTCCTTTGTGACACGCACCGTCGCTGCTGTGCCGCTGGCACCGGGTGACCTGATCGAACTGGTGGGCACCAAGGACGGCGGCGAACCGCTTCGGATTGACTATCTCGAATACGGACTTAATGACGGCGGCGGACCGCCGCCAGACACAAACGGCCCTAGCATCGTGGCTGCGAACGGCAGCCTGACGGAGGGGGAAACTGCTACCGGCATTGCAGTGACTGCGAGCGACCCTAGCGGTGTGGGCAGCCTCAGCGTCACATCCGGGGCATATTCAATTCAGAGCGGCTTACTCGTGCGCGACACCCCCGCGGACTATGACGAGAGTTCAGGCGGCGTTCAGACTGAGATGGTCGAAATCACTGCCAGCGACACTTTGGGCAATGTCAGCACGGCTAATGTAACAGTGACGATCCTGGATGATGCGCTGCCCCCCTCTGCCGTTACGCTTGGTCTCTACGATGCGGATACCGATACGGTGCTGGCAACAATCATGAACGGCGGATTTGTCGACCCCTCCCTGGTGGTTGGCCAGGCCGTGAACATCGTGGCGGTTCCAGCAGATCCCGGCGCCGTCGAGTTTATCGGATTTGATCTGGATTCAGGGTCACTTACAGCCACAGAAAACGTGGCGCCCTATGCCCTGTTCGGCGACAGCGGCGGAGATCTCGCGGCCGGTTCAATTGATCTTGGCCCGCATACGCTGATGGTTTCCGGCTATTCCGGGAATGGTCTAGGCGGCACTCAGGTGTTTTCGGAAACTGTCGTCTTCACCGTGGGCAGCAGCGGCAGCGGCAGTGCGCCAACAGATATCACCTTCCTCCCGGGCCAGGATCTGGTCGAAAATGCGCCGGGTCTGGTCGCAGGGACGCTCAGTGTGACAGATCCGGATGCCGGCGATACGCACAGTTTCTTGCTGAGCGACCCGCGTTTCGAGGTTGTTGGCGGCCAGCTGAAACTCAAAGACGGCGCCCGTCTCGACTACGAACAGGGCAGCGGGATCGACCTGGATATCACCGCTATCGACACCGGCGGGCACAGCCTCACCCGCAGCGTGACCGTATCGGTCGCGGATGTCGATGAAGTGCGCTTTGCAGCATTTGGCGACTACGAGGCCAGCCCGGGCATGCTGGCCATGGCCGGCATAATCGATAGCATGAATGTCGATTTCATCGTGACCACCGGCGACAATGGCTATGATCCGCTGATTGATGATCAGATCGGCCCCTCGTTCAGTGATTACATCGGCAATTATACGGGGAGCTACGGGCCGGGCAGTGACATCAACCTCTTCTTCCCGTCACTTGGCAACCACGATTACTCAGATACCGGTTTGAACGTGTACCTGGACTACTTCACTCTGCCGGACAACGAGCGCTACTACGACTTCCAAATGGGTCCGGTTCATTTCTTTGCCATCAACAGCAATGGCCAGGAGCCCGATGGCCGGTCCAGCAGCTCAACGCAGGCACAGTGGCTTGAAGCGGCGATGACAAATTCCGATGCGCTGTACAAGATCGTCTACTTCCATCACGCCTCCTATTCGTCCGGGAACCACGGATCGAATTCGACCATGCAATGGCCGTTCGAGGACTGGGGCGCCACCGCCGTGCTTACCGGTCACGACCATGACTACGAACGGGTCCTGCGTGACGATAATGGAGACGGGGACATTTTGCCGTATTTCGTTACCGGGGCTGGCGGGCGCACCTTGCGTGACTTCGAAACGCCAATTGCGGGCAGTGCAGTGCGTTACAATGATGATCACGGCACCATGCTGGTCCAGGCCAGTGATGCGACGATCACCTTTGAATTTTGGTCGAATGCTGACGGCGGCACATTGATTGACAGCTACACGATCGACTTGCCAGGCGCTGACCCCTTGCTTGCCGGCAGTGATGATGTGGTCAACGGCAGCGCTGACAATGACAATCTGAATGGGCTCTCTGGTGATGATCAGCTCTTTGGACTGGCCGGCGATGACGAGCTGATCGGCGGAACCGGAGACGATGAACTGTCCGGAAATTCCGGCGATGATACGCTGTTTGGCCAGGCAGGCGCAGACGAGTTCATTTTCTCTGACGACACTGACGGGGCGGATACCATTGCCGATTTCGAGGACGGGACCGACGTCCTCCGCTTCGAAAATATCACCGGTGTAAGCGGCATCGGGGATCTTGGTTTTACGCAAGCCGGCGCTGACGCCGTGATCACAACACCAGGTGCAGTTATGGCCACCTTGCGCGATACCAATTTGAATGTCCTTGGTGCTGATGACTTTGTCTTTGTATGACTGGTTTGTTTCAGCGTCCTGCACGTCGCCCTGCGGAATTCAGCCACCACTGGGAGCAAACGGCTCACCAGCTGCGCCAGCGTGAATCGCGCTGGTATATGTTGCGTTGTCGGCCACGGTTTCATTGAGGCAATGGTTTCCCGCGAAGGTGAGGAATGTCCCAAAACAACTGCAGCTGCCTGTTGTTTCGGTCTGGTTCAAAAGACGGCTTTTGGCGTATTTCGTTGAAAAACTCGCCCCCGTTCGAGACTGAATCCGCTGGTTCAATTTCCGTTTTAAATGGGGGATTGAGCGATGATAGGTCCGAGGCAGGAAGCGCAAGCGTCGCTGTTCTACGCGTTCTCGCTGGAAGATCACGTGCCTCTGGACCATCTGCTGCGGTCGATTGATCAGTTTGTCGATCTGAGTAGCATTCGCTCCCACTTGGTGGAGTTTTACAGTCACACGGGGCGCCCTTCGGCCGATCCTGAGTTGCTGATCCGGATGCTACTGGCTGGCTATTGCTTTGGCATTCGATCCGAGCGGCGGCTCTGCAAAGAGGTGCATTTGAACCTGGCCTATCGTAGGTTTTGCCGCCTTGATTTGACTGACCGCATCCCGGATCACTCGACCTATTCCAAGAACCGCCCTCTCGGCAGATTGCTTCGCAACCGCCTGCCGGGTAATACATGGCCGTTTCCGTGAGAGCGAACTCCTGCGTCACCTTTTCGAAGCGACTGTGGCGCGGTGCATCCTGGAAGGCCTGGTGAGCGGTCAGCGTTTGGCTGTTGATGCCAGCCTGATCGAGGCCGATGCCAGCAAGCAAAACTCCGCACCCAAGGAAGATTGGGATCACAGCACCATTGATCCGGACGATGCGCCTCGTGCTGTGAAGGAATACCTTGAGGTGCTGGACGAGGCGGCCTTTGGTGCAGCAGCACCTGTTCAGCCCAAGTTCACATCGCATTCCGATCCGGCCAGTCAATGGACTGCGGCGTAAAGGCCCTGCATTTCCCTGTTATCGGCAAGGCTGGCCGCAGGGATGGCGCCTGGACCCGCACTGATTTTGAATGGGACGCCGAGAGCAACCGGTACATCTGCCCCGAAAGCCACGCTCTGAAGCAGTTTCGCCGGAACTACTCCGGCCCGAACCGGGGACCGGCTGGCAAGGGGGGCGCCAAATACCGCAGTCTCAAGAATATCTGCCAGGCCTGTCCCTCAAAGCAGTTCTGCTGCCCGAATATGGATTTCCGGCCGATCACCCGCGAGGATCATGAAGACGCCCGCCAGGTTCCGGCGATATGAGTTTCGACGACATCCAGCAGTCATTGAAGATTGTCTGCAGAAAGGATGACCTCGCCTTAAACGTGGATGCGCCACGGGTCGCAATGATCCTTTCCTGCGCCGACGGTGACGGAAATTATGTGGGTGGGACCTTTGCGGCCTTCACCTGCAACAGTGGCACCCAGTGGTCGCGGGAGGAGAAGCTCTGGACCGCTCCGGCCGATGCAGTGAGCGGGTCTATTTCCATCCGGCGCTTGGGCACCAATACTGAGCGCAGCCTGTACGCGACCAATTTTTCGATGATCAAGCAGCGGACAGGCGCAACGCTGATCACGCCTGGCAGCGTTGTCTCGGACTTGATGGCGGCTAAGAGCGTCACGGCTGAAAAGATGGCTGCTGACAGCATCACGGCTCAAAACGGTGCGATTAAGAATTTAGCGGTAGAGCGATTGAAGCTTGCCACAGGTGCGGTAACCGAGCTTGTGCGCCTGTCTAAAACCGATACCACATCGGTGTCCCACAATGCTGGTGTCAGATCTACGGCAACCCACAATATGAACCAGGAGTTTGCAGCAAACGGCACTGCAAACATGCACAAGGTCAGCGGCGCATCGCTGACCTATACAGTGCCATCGTCGAACCCGCCTGAAAAGCTTCTCATTCAGCCGACGGTTCGCATGGGTATGACCTTCTGGGATTGGAATACTGGCGGCAACCGCGCCTACAACCTGGTGGCAGGTATCAAAGTCCTGGTCGATGGGTCTGAGGCGCTGGGGTGGCTGGTGCCAGGCAACAACTACTCATTCTATCGCACGCCGCAGATGAGCGTGCCGCTGATGTATCACCGGCCCGATGTTCTTTTGGAGCTAGGGGCGGATTACAGCGCGGGTGATGCGGTCAAGTTTGAGGTGTTCATTTTCCGCGGGGATGCCAGCGGGAATTTCCAATTCGGCTTCAATATGCGGGAACACACAGTGGATATCTTGGAGTTCTACAAATGACAGGGGGGGCATTCGAAGGCGATCCTGGCCGCGGCGTTAACTGCAACGCGGTAGCGTATGATGAGCAATCCGGAGAAATCCTGCTGTGCGCGCTGTTGCGCCCGAACCGGGTCGCCAGCTTCCCCCTGCCTGGCAAAGTCATGTTCCTATGGTCTCCGCAAGTGGTGAACCCTGAGGTTGAAAGGGTGAACCCGGCGGCGCAGACACTTGAGACGCGCCCAATCTGCCCGATGGCCGGGCAAACAGGCGCCGCTCCTTTGGCAGTTGACCTCTCGTGGTGCCCGGCGGGGGCTAGGCTGTTTCTGCAGAATGAGGACGGCGAGACGCTAGAGGAGGTGTTGCCACTGAAGGATAGCCTGATCTTCACCGACCCGGGGCGCTATTTAGTGATCCTGCGCGGCGCCTTTCCCTATCAGGATTTCATTGGAGAAATTGAGGTGATCTGTGCCTGAGTTTGGCCAGAACCAAGAGCGCGTCAAAGCTCGGCTGTCGGCTTCTGTGAATGCGGAGCGCGACCGCCGGATTGCCGCTGGTTTTGAATTCCTGGGGCATCGCTTTGATTTCGATCCAGACAGCGTGCGCAACATCACTGGCGCCGGTGCCAGCGCTGGGATCGCCATGGCGATGGGCACCATAGCGGGAAACCTGCGATGGGCAGATGCTGACACGGATTTCGGCTGGCTGAGCCAAGACAACGCCTTTGTGCCGATGGATGCACAGACCTGTTTTGCCTTCAGCCAAGCTGCGCGCAGCCACACCCAAGCCCATATATTCGCGGCCCGCCGGATCAAGGATCAGGATCGGGTCCCGGACGATTTCACCGACGACAAATACTGGCCTTAACCAAAGGAGAAATGAGCCATGGACCATGAAGAAGTACCCGGCCCCGATGAAGCGATTCTGGAGATGCCCGCCGGTGAGGAAGATCAGCCGGCCACCGCTGATGCCTTGCCGCAGTCCAAGTTCGAGGAGGTAAACACCGTGCGGGCCGTCCTTCGCAAAATTGATACGCTTCCCAACGAAATGGACGGCCTCAAACTGGACCAGTTCAAGCGCATGGCAAAGAACAGCGGGGAGGGCTTCCTGACCCACCTGACCGCAGTTCTGAAACTGGCGGACTGAAGACTGGACACGGCGGGGCGGACACCCGCCCCTTTTCGTAAGGCAGCCATAAAAAATGAAGCTTTGATATTGCGCTGCAGCCAGGCGGGCCATACCTCGAAAGAGGTAGTAAAAATTGGCCTTCTTGTTTGTTTTTGTAGCAGGAATTCGGGCGGAATTAATAACTTATGGGAAATTCCATGAAGACAGGTACTTTTTGCGCAATGGGTGCGATTATCTGTCTCTCTCTGCCAAATTCCGCAGTTGCGGTGCAAGAACGCGAAAGGACTGTTTGGAACCCTCCTACCCAATATGATCACCCGTACAAGGGCCATTTGACGCTCTTTCAAATGCCGCAAAGACACGTGGTGAAGCTCTGCAAACAGCTTTTTGAAGGCAACGGGGCAGACTATCACGTAACGCCAAACCAAAAGGGTTGTGCCTGGCAAGTCCCGGGTTCCTGCGTGGTCGTAACCATTGACCGGGAATTTCAGGGAGTACAGCCCGAAGACGTTGTGAGGCACGAGATCGGCCATTGCAACGGCTGGCCCGCAAGTCACCCCGAATAGGGGTTCGATGTGCAAGCCGCGTTTGATGGCGCCCTGGCGGCGCAGCTGCAGGCCTGATGTGTGGGCAGCAAATTGAGGCGGTATCTACCGTTCTCGCTTTCTAGTTTCAGATGAAATGGGGAACAACCATGCCAAGAGAACAAGAGCCTATCGAAGTGCCCAAGGACGACTGGGTGCAACTGACCAGAAACGACGTAACTGAAATCAGCTTTCAGGTGTTGTTTGGCGAAGTCGAAATCCGCCGGGACAGTGAAGCCGAACCCGCAGCGGAGAAAAGGGGGTGGATCTACTCCGGCGGCGCCGGGCGTGAGAAACTGGAACTGGACCGGATCAGCGTAGCTCCTGGCGCCCGCGTTTGGGCAAAGGGCCGCCGCGCCTCCGGCTCAATTGTGCTGGTGGACCATGCGTAATCCGTTTGCCAGCACCTTTGCGGGCCTGCCCAGCCCTTTCACGGCGGATGTTCACCCGTTTCCCCCTGCGGCTCTGTATTCCAGCGTGCAGGACGGCTTGATGGGTATTTCACTCTTTCCCGGAAAAAGCTTCTTCAAGGGCGCGCATGTTGGCGTTGCCGCTGACAAGCGGGGTTTCCGGGTCTTCAGCGACCTCGGTGGCCACTGGCTGAGCGAACGGCGCTTTGATGCAGATGGGGTGAACCGCAGCTCCTGCAGGGGGCTGCGCTACATGCTGGCCGCCAATGTTTACCCGGTTGGCGAGGCGGCCAGGTCGGGGTTTGGTTCGCAGCTCACCAGTGCAGCGTCGGGCTATTCCAACATGTATTGCGGCGGCAGATCCCAGCATGACACCGTTGCCGGGAATTATGTCGAATGGACCGTGACCGGCGCGGGCGACCTTTATGTGATTTACACCGGGCGCACCAATACCGGCATTGCCAAAGTCACCATTGATGGTTCGTCAGCGCTTGTGAATGAGCTTTCGGATCAGGACGGCTACAAGGGCTTTGATACAATCACTCCCACCGACCTTGAGCGGCGCAGGTACGTCAAGGCGGCCTCGGGCCTGCCTCAGGGGGATTACACGGTCCGGGTAGAAGTGTCGGGCGACACCAACAACACCAGTGATCGCATCTACATCGAGGGCGTGGCGATCACAGCCGCCCCGAACAGCCTGACCCGGCTGGAGGCCCCGCTTTGGTCTTCTGGCGTAACGGTGAAGGCCGGGCAGGAATTCGCCGGGTCGAACGGCTATTACTACCGGGTGCGGTCAGACGGTGTGACGGGCGCGGCTGAGCCTTCACATACAAGCGGAATTGGCAGTGACGGGACGCTGGACTACAACGCCTGGACCTATTCGAGCTGGCAGTTCTCGGAGCGCTACCTGGATTATTCCAGCGAGCGGGAATATGCGGTCACCGGCACGATCACCGCTGAAACAGAGTTCGGCGGCCAGACCCATGGCAACGAGGCGCTTGTGGCTTCATCCGCCCTGCTAGATGGCGCCGCGGTGGATCTTTCAGCGCTTTCTATGTCGGCGCCCGTGTGGGGGGCTTCCCTGGTGCTTTCCGAAGCGTTCACATGGGTTCACAGCGAGGATGCAACCGCCGGGCAAATGGACCTGGTCCGGACCTTTGGAGCGGGCAAGATGGATCTGCAGGCCCAGCTCACGATTAGCACCAGCAGCATGGACCTGGGCTGGTTTTATACCGCGATGCTGCCAGCCGTGAAGCATTCCAACGTGTGGGGCGCTGCGGGGTTCCCGTCCCTTCGGGTGAGCGATGGAAGCACATACCACCTGTCAGACTACAGCGGTGCGAACACAGATTTGACCATCGCCAATGTTCACGGGGCGGCCTATTTCGGTGAATTCGGCGCCTTCTTTGCCACGGGGATCTGGCAGGCAGCCCCGCAGGACCTGTTCGTCCGGACCAACATCAACGGAGTGACAGAGGGCGGCGGTCAGGACTGGCTGACAAAGACCTATCTGCGCCGCGCGGCCACTGAGGCGCCGGAGGCCGTTTCAGATGGTCAGGTGCTGACCTGGTCAGCAACGCACTTTGACGCGGTTTCCCCGCTGCCCTGATTTCCTTCAACGGGTGTTTAAAGGCCGTTTAAAGACCCCTGCCGCCCGCCGGACTTAAACGGTTTGGGCGGCAGATTTCCGGGTATTGAAACGGGAAGTGTCCCAAGGTTCCGAGCCAAGCGCCGCAATCTGCGCCGCGCCGGGGCTGGAAATGCCCCCGGAAAAGCTCCAAAAATCAGGAAATTCGCGAAAATGAGTTGCTGCAACGGGAAGTGTCCCGCACTGCAACGCGAAGTGTCCCGCTACACCAAAAAATGTGAAAAAGATTTACATGCACCCTTGAAAGCCGCCGGGCGGCTTCCGATATGCATTCATGTGAAAAGGATTTACATTCACCCGTAACCTGGAGGACCCCGCCGATGACGAGTTTCACCCCAACCGCCCCTGCCGCCCCGGTACAGGGCTGGTTTTACCGCAGCGAAGCCTGGCTGGACAGCAAGGGCAAGGGCGCCTGGATCGCTGCCATGGTGCTGGGTTTCGTGTTTTTCTGGCCGGTTGGCCTGGCCCTTCTTTTCTACATGATCTGGAGCAAACGCATGTTCAGCAAGTCCTCCTGCCGCCACCGCAAGTCCTGGGCCCGCCACGGATATTCAGCGATGAAACCCTCGGGCAACAGTGCCTTTGACGCCTACAAGGCCGACACACTGCACCGTCTGGAACAGGAACAGCATGATTTTGAAGCCTTCCTGCAGCGCCTGCGTGAAGCCAAGGACAAGGCGGAGTTCGACGAATTCATGGACGAACGCGCCCGCAATGCTTCCAGCGAAGATCTGGAGGACGAGGACAACGGCCAGGGCGACCCCAAGCGCCACTGATCCCCTTCCCTCCTGCTGCCCCGCCCATCTGCCCGGGCGGGGCTTCCTCGTGACCATTCAGCAAAGGACCCATGTATGACCGCCCTGCCCGATCCCGACTTCCAGGCAGAATTCTACGCGTCTGTCCCCGCCAAGCGTCTGATCGCCTGGATCATCGACAGCATCCTGATCTTTGCGCTTAGCGCCGGCGCCGTGGTGCTGACCGCCTTTACCGGCCTCCTGATCTGGCCGCTTCTGTACCTGGCGGTTGGATTTGCCTACCGGACCGTGACCATTGCCAACGGCTCCGCAACCTTGGGCATGCGCTTTGCAGGCATTGAACTGCGCGACGGCGAAGGCCAGCGGATGGACAGCGGCACGGCCGCGCTGCACACCGCAGGCTACACCCTGTCGCTGGCGCTGCCGGTCTTGCAGGTGATCTCGGTTATTCTGATGCTGACCTCATCACGCGGCCAGGGGCTGACCGATCATTTCCTGGGCACCGTAATGCTGAACCGCCGGGTCTGATGGGCAAACGCAAGATACCGTTAAACCATTTTCCACAAGACCGCTTGGCGCATCGGAACCGCATTGCTATCATCCCGGAACGACGAAGCGAACCGTTCCTGTTGTCCTGCGAAACTGCTGAAGAGTTCTGATGCGCCATACCCTTCCCATTGCTCCGCAGTTCTACGTGACTGCGCCGCAGCCCTGCCCCTATCTGGAGGGGCGGATGGAACGGAAACTGTTCACCGCGCTGCAGGGCGACGGGGTGGAGCAGCTGAACAACAGTCTCAGCCAGCAGGGGTTCCGCCGCTCGCAAAACGTGCTCTACAGGCCGTCCTGCTCAGAATGCTCGGCCTGCCTGTCGGCGCGGATCGACGTTTCCGCCTTTAGCGCCACCCGCAGTCAGAAACGCACCCTAAAGCGCAACACGCATCTGGAACGGCGGGCGACCTCGCCCTGGGCGACCGAAGACCAGTTTACCCTGTTCCGCAAATACCTCGACAGCCGCCATGCCGATGGCGGCATGGCCGATATGGATGTGTTTGAATACGCCGCAATGATCGAGGAAACGCCGGTGCGCAGCCGGGTGGTGGAATATGCCGAGACCGGCAGCAACCAGCTGACCGCGGTGTCGCTCACGGATGTGCTGGAGGACGGGCTCAGCATGGTCTATTCCTTCTACGCCCCCGACCAGCCGCAGAATTCGCTGGGCACCTTCATGATTCTCGACCATATCAATATCGCGCGCGAGGCCGGGCTGCCCTATGTCTATCTGGGCTATTGGGTGCCCGGCAGCCAGAAAATGGGCTACAAGGCCAAATTCTCCGGGCTGGAGATCTATCATCGCAGCGAATGGAAAAAGATGACCGACCCATCGGAATTCGAGGAAGCGGGCCACCCGCTGTCCACAGATCCGATTGCCGAGCAGGTGGCCAATATCCAGCTGCCTGAACAGCCAATCCACAAGACCCGCTGATGCAGCATCTCCACGCCGTTTCGCTGGTGGTGCCGGATTATGACGCCGCCATTGCCTTCTATTGCGGCCAGCTGGGCTGGCAGCTGGCAGAGGACATTGATCAGGGGTGCAAGCGCTGGGTCCGGATCCTGCCGCCAGGGGCTGAGCAGGGCAGCCTGATCCTGGCCCGCGCCGAGGGGCCTCAGCAGGAGGCCGCTATCGGCAATCAATTCGGCGGCCGCGTCGGGCTGTTTCTTGCCACAAATGATTTTGCCCGCGACCATGCGGCGATGCTGGCCAAGGGCGTTGCGTTTGAGGAAGCGCCCCGGCACGAGCCCTACGGCACGGTCGCGGTCTGGCGCGATCCCTTCGGCAACCACTGGGACCTGATCCAGTTCGCCTGAACCTGCGCCTGCCTGCAAGGATCCCCTGTTCATCTGGCTGAAAATATCCCGGGGCGAATGCGCGCCGCGCGCGCAGAGGGGCAGTGCCCCTGCCCGCTGCAAACATGCAAAAGGGGCCCGCTCGGGGCCCCTTTTCCGTTTGATACCCTGCTGCCCGGATCAGTTCGGGATCAGCGCCGGCACGATGGTCACGATCGACGGGAACATCCACAGGATGGCAATGCCCACCACCTGGATCAGCACAAAGGGCACGATCCCGCGGTAGATATGGGCCGTCGTCACCTCCTTGGGCGCCACCCCGCGCAGGTAGAACAGCGCAAAGCCGAAGGGCGGGGTCAGGAACGAGGTTTGCAGGTTCACCGCCACCATGATGGTCACCCATTTCGGGTCGAACGACCCGCCATAGATCACCGGGCCGACGATCGGGATCACGATGTAGATGATCTCCAGGAAGTCCAGCACGAAGCCTAGGAAGAACAGGACCAGCATCACGATCAGGAAGACCGTCATCTCATTGTCGAAGCTCTTCAGGAACTGCTGGATGTAGTGCTCGCCGCCAAAGGAGATCACCACCAGATTGAGCAGCTGAGAGCCGATCAGAATGGTGAAGACCATCGAGGTCACCTTGGCGGTTTCCCGCACCACCGGGGTCAGAACGCCGGAGCGGAACAGAACCCAGCAGCCATAAAGCAGCCCGAACAGTGCATAGAGATACATCGCATAGGCCGCGATGAAGGCGATCCAGCTTTCGACGCTGACGCCGCCCTGGTTGACGCGCAGGTCGAAGTTCATGCCGATCAGGATACAGAGCATGACGGCAAAGGTGGACCAGATGATGATCTTGCCCGATTTGCCTTCATCCTGCAGCTTGCGGTAGGCCGCCAGCATGATGGCGCCGCCTGCCCCCAGCGCCGCAGCCGGCGTCGGGTTGGTGATGCCGCCCAGGATCGAGCCCAGCACCGCAACGATCAGCACCAGCGGTGGGAACACCACCCGGATCAGATCGTTTTTGGCGCAGCGGGCGGCAGCCTCGCGGCAGCCGTAAAGCGCCAGCAGCAGCGGCAGCGCGATCCACAGCACCGTCACCCCGGCAGAGGTGGTGGGCGCAATCGCCACCAGATCCACCAGCGCAATCAGCAGGATGCCGATGGAGCCCAGGATCAGCGGCTTGGCATCGCGCGAGGGCGCCACGCCGCGGCCGAACGCCAGCACCAGGCCCAGCAGAACCATGATCACGGTGATGCCGGTGCCGATCGGGGCAGCAGAGGCGATCTTGGCCTCGCGGGCGGCGGCTATTTCCTCTTCGCTCAGCCGCTCGGCCAGGGTGACGCCGCCAGCCTCATTGATCGCCTTCTGCTCTTCCACAGCAGTATCCCAGGCCTCCTGCCCGTGCAGGTCGATCATCGAGGCCTTGCACTCGGCACCGACATTGGTGCGCAAGCTGGCTGTCTCACCGGCATCCGAGAAGGTGGAGACAGTGATGTTCTGGCTGCCAATCACGTTGAAGCTGGACAGCAGGATCGCACCGCCGATCAGTGCCGCAGGCACGCCCAGGAACCAGATCAGCCCTTCGTTGCGGGTGATTACTTCTCCGGTGCCGCCTTCTAGCGTCACGGCGGGCGCCTTGTGCGGGTTCAGCAGCGCATAGCCGAAGGCATAGGTGGCATAGAGGACCGCCAGCATAATCCCCGGCAGCAACGCTGCCTGGAACAGGGTGCCGACAGACACCACCGCCGGTTCACCCAAATAGGTGAGCGCGTCGGAGCAGCCTGCCTCCATCGCGCGGGTTTCCTGCGCAGTGGAATAGAGGTCACCCGCCAGCGTGCCCAGAAGAACGATCACGATGGACGGCGGGATGATCTGCCCGAGAGTGCCTGAGGCCGCGATCACGCCGGTCGCCAGCTCCGGCGAGTAGTTGTTGCGCAGCATCGTGGGCAGCGCCAAGAGGCCCATGGTCACCACGGTTGCGCCAACGATGCCGGTGGAGGCCGCCAGGAAGGCACCCACAACCACAATCGACACCGCCAGGCCGCCCGGCAGCGGGCCAAAGACGCGCGCCATGGTGGTCAGGAGGTCGTTGGCAATCTTGGAGCGCTCCAGGGTGATGCCCATCAGTACGAACATCAGCACCGCCAGCAGGGTTTCAATCGACGCGCCCGCCAGAACCCGCTCGTTCATGCGGTTGACGATGAAGGAGACATTGCGGTCCAGCGCCACTTCCCAGCCTTGGGCAAACACCGGTTCGGCCAGCCTGGGCAAATCCGGGTACCGGAAAACGGAAATCTTGTCGGGCCTGATGCCCGATCCCACCAGATCGCGATAGGCCTGCGACGAAGTGTCGATGGCCTGGTGGATCAGGATGCCGGCGCTGTCCAGCGCGGCGATGATCCCGAAGGAGATGATTCCGGCGCCGCCGATGGCAAAGGCCACCGGAAAGCCGGAAAGGATGCCCCCGAAGAGGCAGAAAAATACGATGAGCAGGCCGATTTCGACGCCATCAAGTCCAAATAGCATTTTCCGACGTCCCTTTAGTGCGTGCCTTCGTAGGCTTCTTCACCCTCTCCAAGGCTGTCCTTGTCGAGGTACTTGTTTTCACTGCCCTGGCCTTCGACGAACTCCAGGAAGGAGCGGTAGAAGAAGGCGATGGCGTGCAGGAACACGAGGCCCGCAAACAGCACCAGCAGAATCTTGAACAGGAAGTAGGCGTTGAATCCGTTGGGGCTGAAGCCGATGGTTTCCACGTTCCAGCGCAGGGCGCGGGATTTCATCACCAGCCGGTCGAGGCTGTCCGAGGCCGAGGGTTTCGGCACGATCAGATGGCGCCACAGGAAGAACCAGCCGTACATCCAAGTCAGCACGGCGGCAGGCATCATGAACAAGAGCGAGCCGAGCATGTCGACGACCTTCTTGGCGCGGAAGCTGATGCCGGAATAGATCAGGTCCACCCGCACATGGCCGCCCTGCACAAAGGTGTAGGTCACACAAAGACAGACCACCAAGGCGTTGTAAAACTTCAGCTCTTCTGCAAACCAGCTGATGTCCTGGCTGAACGGAATGCCAAAGCCGAAGCTGATGTCAGGCCGCGCGAACACCCGCTGCATGAAAACGATGATGATCTGCTGCAAGACCATCAGGAGGCCCGCCCAGGCAAAGAAACGGCCAACGGTATTGGCCATCCCCTCCAGCCCGCGGACCATGCCCCACATAAAGCCACGGAAGTAGATGCCGACGGCGGTCAGCACCAGGAAGGTGGTAAAGACCACAAAGAAGAACTCGACCGAGCCGCCATAGTAGACAAAGCGCATCACTGAGGCCTTGTCGGACCAGTCGAGCCAAAGCTGTGGATGGGTGATGGCGTAGCCGAAATTGTAAAAGGCGCCTGCGAGGTTCTGGATCAGCCAGACAAGCCCGCCCCAGATTGCGCCAAAGAAGGTGATGCCACTCTCTTCCTGCATGTTTCCCCCGGGAAGATTGCTGCGAAGCTGCGGCGGCGGGTTGGGCACACGGCTCTGCCGGCAGGCCGTCCCGCGCGTGGTGCAACTGCATATGGATCCCCCGCACGGCGGCGGGGGATCCGATTAATGCCAGTCAGGCAGATCAGCCCAGGACGCGGTCGCGCTGAACGCGGTAGGCGCCTTCGGATTTGGTGATCCAGCCGGAGGAGGCTTTCATCGAGGATTCGACGCTGTTGCGGATTTTCGCAAACAGCTCGTCGCCCATGAACTCGTCCAGGGTTTCCTTGGTGGCTGCACCAAAGGCATCCCAGACGCTGTCGGGGAATTCCAGGGTCTTCACACCGCCGGACTGCAGGCGTTGCAGCGCTGCACCGTTGTTGTTCATGAACTGCGCCAGGCTCCACTGGTGACCGGCGGCAGATGCCATTTCGATGATCTTCTGATGGGCCGGCGACAGGCTGTCGAAGACGTCGCGGTTGGTGGCAACCGACAGCGCCGCGCCCGGCTCGTGGAAGCCGGCGGTGTAGTAGGTCTTGGTGATTTCCTGGAAACCGGCCTTTTCGTCCGCCCAGGGGCCGATCCACTCGGTGCCGTCGATCGCGCCGGAGGACAGTGCCTGATACACTTCGGAGCCCGGGATGTTCTGCACAGACGCCCCCAGTTTGCCCAGCGCCTTGCCGCCCAGGCCCGGCATCCGGAACTTGAGGCCGTTGAAGTCCTCGGGGCCGTTGATTTCCTTGTTGAACCAGCCGCCGGCCTGCGGGCCGGTGTTGCCGCCGATGAAGGACTTCAGGCCGAAGATCTGGCCGAGTTCGTCATGCAGCGCGTGGCCGTCGCCGTGGTAGTACCAGTTCACCAGTTCCTGCGGGGTCATGCCGAACGGCACGGCGGTGAAATAGGCATAGCCCGGGTGCTGGCTGACAAAGTAATAGTCAGCGGCGTGGTACATGTCGGCCTGGCCCGCGGTCACGGCGTCGAACACTTCGAACGCGCCAACCAGTTCGCCTGCGGCTTTCACGTCAACGGTCAGGGTGCCGTCGGACATGGCGGTGATGGTGTCGGCCACGAACTGCGCCGAGTCATGCACGCCTGCCAGACCGCGGCCCCAGGTGGTGACCATGGTCAGGGTGCGGTTGCCCTGGGCATAGGCCGGAGCCGCCAGGGTGCTGGCTGCTGCTGCGGACCCGCCCAGCGCGGATGTTTTCAAGAAAGAACGGCGATCCATTAATTATTCCTCCCATTATCAATTCGGATTGCCCCGGGGTCCCCCCAAGGCGGATCGGTTCGAGTGCGGTCAGCCTAGCGGCGATGAATTTTATGTGAATACCTACTACTGCGTAGAACGGAACGTTTTTCCAGGCTTTACGGTGAAATGTTCCGGGTTTTCGCCAGGAACACCGTTTGTGTTACTCCCGCCCAAGATCCAGCGCTCTCCGGCCTGCCTGATTCTGCTGGGCGGCCGGGACACGATTCGTTAGAAGAGTCTGACTAATTCCGGGGCCTTGCCGATGCGTCTGTTCGACCTCCTTCTGCGCCCCACCTATGCGCAGAAACTCTCGCTTCTGATGACCCTGCCGCTGATCGTGGCGGGTGCCGCGATTGCGGTGCTGGTGGGCTACCAGTCGCGCGCCCTGGCGGAGCGCGAGATCCAGGCGCTGGAGGTGCAGCTGCTGGAGGCCAAAAAGGCAGAGCTGCGCAACTACGTGACCCAGGCGCGCAATGGCTTTGCCCATATCTACGGCCTTGCCGCCCCGGATGATGCCGCAGCCAAGGAGCAGGTCACCCAGATCCTTGCGGCGATGATTTACGGCAAGGACGGGTTCTTCTTTGTCTATGACTACGACGGCACCAATCTGGTGAGCCCGCGCCAGACCGAATTCATCAACCGCAATTGGGCGGGGCTGACCGACAGCGCGGGCGTGCCTGTGGTGGATGAGTTCATCCGCCTGGCCCGCGACGGGGCGGGCTGGCACAGTTTCACCTGGGAGAAGCCCTCCACCGGGGAAGAGGCGCAGATGATCGCCTATGTGCTGGGGCTGCAGGACTGGCAGTGGGCGATCGGAACCGGGGTGTTCATTGACGATGTGCTGGCGACGGTGGCTGCCTCGCGCGCCGAGGTCGAGGCGCGGGTGCAGCGGACTTTCTTCTACATTGGCGGCATCACACTGGTGTCGCTGGTGCTGGTCTTTGCCTCCGGCATGTTCCTCAATATCCGCGAGCGGCGGCTCGCGGATGCCAAGCTGAAGGAGCTGACCCAGCGGGTGTTCGACGCCCAGGAAGAAGAACGCGGCCGGGTGGCGCGCGAGCTGCATGACGGCATCAGCCAGTTGCTGGTCGGGGTGCGCTACGCGCTGGACAACACAAGGCGGCGGTTGTCGCGCGGCGACAGCGAGGCGGCCCAGGCACCATTGGAGAAAGGCACCGAGAACCTGCTGACGGCCATAACCGAGGTCCGCCGGATCAGCCGCGATTTGCGCCCGGGCGTGCTGGACGACCTCGGCCTTGGTCCGGCGCTGAAGGCGCTGACCGATGATTTTGCCGCCCGGACGGGTATTGAGACAGAGTTCTCTACTGTGGTCTTCCGCAACCGCCTGGACCAGGATTCCAAGATCGCGCTTTACCGGATCGCGCAGGAGGCGCTGACCAACATTGAGCGCCACGCGGAGGCCACCAAGGTCAGCATCGACCTGCGCGGCCACAAGCGCGGCGCCACCATGCGGATCACCGATGACGGCCGCGGATTGCCACCGCGAAACGCCCGCTCCGGCCCGGGAATTGGCCTGCGCAATATGCAGGAGCGGATCGAACAGCTTGACGGAACCTTGCGCATTCTGTCATCACGTGGCACCCAAAGCGGCACGGTGATCGAGGCCAGCCTGCCCCTCAGCCACCTGCTGCCGCCTGGCGAAGAGGGAACGCCGGTTCAGCTCCCCTAGGGGAAGCTGCCGCGGCACCCGGCAATGGAAAGCTGCATCGGGGGAATGATGGCTGATCCGGTGAAAGTTCTGATCGTGGATGACCACCCGATGGTGGCCGAGGGGATCCAGTCGATCCTGGAAAGCTACGATGATATCACGGTCGTCGGCTCTTTGACCGATGGCCAGGACGCCGTCGACCAGATGGGTGCGCTGGCGCCGGACGTGGTTCTGATGGATTTGAACATGCCCAAGCTCGGCGGCCTCAGCGCCACCGAGATCATCCTGGAGCAGCACCCCGGCACCCGCATCCTGATCCTGTCGATGCATGACAGCGCTGAATATATTTCCACCGCGCTCAGCCATGGCGCCATGGGCTATGTGCTGAAGGACGTGCCCACGGACGAGATCAAGCAGGCCATCGACGCGGTGATGGAAGGCCAGACCTACCTCTGCACCGGCGCGGCCGGATCACTGAAGCCCAAGGACGGCGATACCCGGGAGGCGCTTACGGGCCGGGAGCAGACCATCCTTCTGGAGCTGGCGCAGGGAAAATCCAACAAGGAAGTCGCGCAAACGCTTGATATCTCAGTCAGAACCGTTGAGACCCACCGCAAGAACATCAAGCGCAAGCTGGGCATTTCCTCCACTGCTGGCCTCACCCGATACGCACTGGAGCATGGCGTGCTGCAGGGCACCGGCGCCGGGTTTTGACCGCCTTACCCAGAATTTCCTTTGCCCGTCGCCCTCCCTGCCTTAGCCTCCCGGGCCAAGGAGACGCGCCATGACACTCGCCAAGCCCCCGATCCCGCCGGAAACCCAGGCCAAATGGCAGCGGGTGGTGGATCTGGTGGCGGAGCTGACCGACGTGTCGGCCGCGCTGATCATGGCAACCGTGGACAAGGACCACCGGGTGAAGGTGTCGAACGCCGCCGAAAACAACCCCTATTACCCGGGGCGCAAGTACCATCTGAACGAAAAGCTCTACTGCTTTGGCGTCTTTGAAAACGACGGAGAGCTGGTGGTCGAAGACGCCCAATGCGAACCCCGCTGGCAGGACAATGAGGATATGGAGCACGCCATGTCCTTCTACATCGGCTACCCGATCAAATGGCCCGATGGCGAGGTTTACGGCACCATCTGCGTGCTGGATACCCGCCGCAACAAGCGGGCGCTGATGTTCCGCAAGGGGCTGCAGGAATTCTGCCGGGTGGTCGAGGGCGACCTAGCGCTGCTGCTGGAGGTGGCCCAGCGCAAACAGGCCCAGGCCGAGCTGCGCGAGACGGTGCGCGCCCGCGAGGACACCATCAAGCGCCGCACCAAGGCGCTGGAGGATGCCAATACTGCCCTGCGGGTGCTGATCGACAATGTTGAGGCCTCCCGCCACGAGTTCGAACAGCAGATCGTGCAGCAGATCAAGGGCATGGTGCTGCCCTATATCGCCAAGCTGCGCCATCTGGACGCGGACCGGGAATTGCAAAGCGCATACCTGCTGATGGTCGAGGACAATCTCAAGAACATCACGTCGGCGCTTTCCTCCAAGCTGGTGGAAACGCTGGAGCAGCTGACGCCAGCGGAGACCGAGATCATGCAGCTGATCATGATGGGCCGCACCACCAAGGAGATCGCCGCCACCCTGGGGCGCGAGACCAGCACCATCGACTTTCACCGCAACAACATCCGCCAGAAACTGGGCCTCAGCCGCCGCGAAAACCTGCGCCAGCACCTGATTGCGCTGAGTTCGGCGGAATAGCCTCTATTTCAGACGGTCGAGCAGCGCCTTGGACGGCTCACCCGTTGCAGGCAGCCCGCGGCTGGACTGGTAGGCGCTGATGGCGGCGCGGCTTTTCGGCCCCAGCACCCCGTCAGCGCCGCCAGTATCAAAACCGCGGGCGGTCAGGCGCTTCTGAAGCAGGATACGGTCATCCTTGGTCAGCCCGTACTTATCGGGCGGGAAGCTGGCGCGCAGCGGACCATCGCCTGCAATGCGGTCGGCCAAGTGCCCTACGCCGATCGCATAGGAGTCCGAGTTGTTGTAGCGCTTGATAGCATTGAAGTTGCCAGTGACGATGAAGACCGGCCCGCCCTGCTGCGGCTGCAGGCTGCGGCCGCCGGGTGTGCCCGGCGCACCGGCCTCGCCGCCCCATTTCAAGCCGCGGGTCCATCCGTTTCTTTGCAGGTAGGCGGCGGTTGAGGCCAGGGCATCCGAAGGATCCTCAGACCAGATGTCACGCCGCCCGTCGCCGGTGTAATCCACCGCATAGGCCTGGTACGAGGTCGGAATGAACTGGGTGTGCCCCATCGCCCCCGCCCAGCTGCCGGTCATCCACGCAGGGGTGATGTCACCGTTCTGCAAAATCCTGAGCGCCGCCAGCAGCTGTTTTTCGAAAAACGCCCCGCGCCGCCCGTCATAGGCCAGCGTCGAGGTGGCCGAGATCACCGGCACATTGCCGCGCCGCTCGCCAAAAAAGCTCTCCAGCCCCCAGATCGCGCAGATGATCTCCGCATCAACGCCATAGCTGCGCTCCAGCGTGCGCAGGGTGGACTGGTGGCGGGCAAAGGCAGCGCGGCCTTTGGATAGGCGCTCATCCGAGACCGCAATGGAGAGATAATCCTCCAGCGAGCGCTTGAATTCGGTCTGGTTGCGGTCGCGTTTGACGACGCCCGGCAGGTAGCCTGCACCACGGAACGCCGCGTGCAAGGTGGATTGCGAAATCCCCTGCGCCTCCGCCCGGCTGCGAAAGGCGGCAACCCAGGTATCATAGCCCGCATTCGGCACAGGCCGCAGGTCTGCTGGCAGGCCGGTTGCTCCGCTGGGGCCGCTGCCCGCTGGCACCGTGCTGCTGCAGGCACTCAGCCCCAAGGCTGCCAGGCCAAATCCAAAATGACGCCGTGTGATGTTCATGCTCTCTGCCCGTTCTAATGGGTTTCCTGATGCCCGGCTTCGGCCGGATCCTTTGACATCAGGCTGCCAGAAACCGGGAGGAGCGCCAAGGCCCGGAATTCCTCCGCAGCAAAGACCCGCCGCAGCCCCGTCGGCACCGGTTACGGGGGGCATCCCCATATTCCCCCCATATTCTTCCGGGGCACCCCTGAGGGGCCTTGATGCCTAGCCTGTTTGTATCGCCGCAGCAAAGCGGCGGCCAGAATACAACAAGGGAGACGGAACCAATGGATGAGCAAAAGAAGAACCTGAAACCGGCACGGCTGGACGGGCGCAAGGATGATCTGGCGCCCGGCCTGTCGCGGCGCAGCTTCTTTGCAGCCGCAGGCGCGGCGGGCGTCGGAACAGCCGCCAGCCTGCTGGGCAGCACCAGCGCGCAGGCGCAATCAACCGACTGGCTGCAACCAGGCAACAACAATCATGTGATCGACCTGCAGAACATGTCCGCCTTTGCAGATGGCGAAGTGAAGATTGATTTCTACGGCCATTGCGCGATCAAGATCACCTCTCCCGGCGGCGCCTCGATCCTTTTTGATCCGTGGCGGGATGACCCCTCCGGTGCTTGGGGCTTGTGGTTCAAGCAGAAGTTCCCGGAAACGCTGGTGGATATCACCATGTCCACCCACACCCATTTCGATCATGACGCCATCGACCGCCCGCAATCAACCATGGTGCTGGACCGGATGGTCGGCACGTTCGAGTTCGCGGATCTCAAGATCACCGGCTATGCCGACAAGCACGCCTGCGTCGCGCCGGGCTGGTACCCCTGGACAAACGCCTTGGCCGAGTTCGGGGTCGAGGCCTGCCCGCCCAACAACCCGGGTCATATGGATATGGTGACCTATGTGGTGGAGACCGGCGGCATCCGCACCCTGATCTGGGGCGACAACAGGCCCGATCCGGCGGACGGGTTCTGGGACGCCATCGGACGCATCGACGTGCTGACCCTGCCGGTGGACGGCTCTGAGCACATCCTGTCCTATGAGCAGGCCAACGCGCTGGTGGAACGAATCCAGCCCAAGGTGGTGATCCCCACCCATTACCTGTCCGAGACCACCACCTATACGCTGTCGACGCTGCAGCCCGCCGATAGTTGGGTGAAGGACCAGAAAAGCTTCAAGATGCTGGACGGAGCCTCGCTGTCGCTGGCGGCGGCAGATGTGCAGGCGATGGACAAGGAGTTCCTCTATTTCGGGCACAATGCGCTGACGGAATAACCCCTCGGCGTTGCCGCAAGCTTGTGCCCGGGCTGCCGGGCGCCCTCCCCCGGGGCGCCCGGCGGTTTTAGACGTTCAGTCCCGCAGCGCGTCTGCACGCAGGCCCTCGCGTTCATAGTGGCGCGGCAGCACCCGGCCATAAAGCTGCTTGGTGCGCTCCACCCCGCCGCACATGCCTTCGGTCTCGACAAAGGAGAAGATGCCGACATACCGCTTGCGCGGACCTTGCACCGGCGCCACCCGGTGCAGCGAATAGCGGCCGCGGAAAATTTGCAGATCGCCCGGCTGCAGCACCAGCTTGCGCACCAGAGGCGAACCGCCTGCCAGCACCCGCGCCACACCGTCGTAGTTCTCGTCCGTGGAGGTGCGCAGCATCGGCGCATATTCAAAATCGCCGCCGACCTCGCCGTTCTAAATCGCCAGCGTCACCGTGTAATTGTTGGTGTCGAAATGCCAGGGGAACCCCTGCCCTTCTTCCACCATATTGATGATCACATCGGCCAGCGGATCGTCATAGCGGAAGAAACGGTCCTCCGGCTCCCCCAACGCAGTGCGTATGAAGGGCATAAAGCCCGGAAATTCGTAAATCACGCGCAACGGGCTGTCCGCCCCGAAGTTATCCGCGGGGATAAAGGCGTTGGAGCGGTCGTAAAATTGACGGACCGGGTGGTTCTCCGGCAGGGTGCTGTCATCCTGCGAGAAATACGCATTGGTGCGGCTGAAGGATTTATGCCCCTGATCCGCCACACTGTCCGCCTCGGCTGCCAGCATAGCGATCCCCTCCTCATGCACAAACCCCGGCAGCACTGCACAGCCGTCCGCCTGCAAGTCGCGCTGCAGATCGCCGATCAGCCGATCAAAAGCCTTGGAGCCCGGACGGTCGATCGGGTAGCGCCCGAGATCCACCAGTTCCGACAGTTCGACCATATTTGTTCCTTCCCTGTTAGCTCTTTTCGGTTGAGCTTGCCTGCGGACAAGGCGCCGATCTGGCACAAACGGGACAGCCGGATGCCGGTTTTGAACGATTTCGCAACTCTTTGACCCCGCATATTCGCGGAAATTTCGCTGCACCCCGGGATTTGAGCAAGAAAATGTCTCCGCACGGGGCTTTTTTGACACCTTAGGCGGTTGACGCCCCTGTCCAGCCCTCATAATGTCCGCTGCAACGCAGTAAGGAGCCAGTGACGTGAACGCACTAGTCGTAATCGTAGGAACCAAGCGCATGGGCCGGTGACGGTAGACCATAATCGAACCCATGCGCCTCCGACCTGAAATCGGGGGCTTTTTTTATGCGTAACGGACGATGCCGCCAATTGGAGCAAAAAGCAGATGACACGTGAAATGACCGGCGCAAAGATGGTTGTCCAAGCCCTGAAGGATCAGGGTGTGGACGTAGTCTTCGGATACCCAGGCGGCGCCGTGCTGCCGATCTATGACGAGATCTTTCTGCAAAATGACATCCGCCACGTGCTGGTGCGCCACGAACAGGGCGCGGTGCATGCCGCCGAAGGCTATGCCCGCTCCACCGGCAAGCCCGGCGTTGTGCTGGTGACCTCCGGCCCCGGCGCCACCAATGCGGTGACCGGCCTGACGGACGCGCTTCTGGACTCAATCCCGCTGGTGGTTCTGACCGGCCAGGTTCCGACCTTCATGATCGGCTCGGACGCCTTCCAGGAGGCCGACACTGTCGGCATCACCCGCCCCTGCACCAAGCACAACTGGCTGGTCAAGGATACCGACAGCCTGGCGGGCACCCTGCATGAGGCCTTCCATGTCGCCACTTCGGGCCGCCCTGGCCCTGTCCTGATCGACATCCCCAAGGACGTGCAGTTTGCCACCGGCGAATACAACGGCCCGAAACCGGCCGCCTCGCACTACCAGCCGCAGGTCAAGGGCGACATGGAGGAAATCACCGAGCTGGTCGCCGCCATCGAAGCCGCCGAGCGCCCGGTGTTTTACACCGGCGGCGGTGTGATCAACTCCGGCAATGCCGCCAGCCAGTTGCTGCGCGAGCTGGTCGATGCCACCGGCATCCCGGTCACCTCGACCCTGATGGGCCTTGGCGCCTATCCGGCCTCGGGCAAGAACTGGATCGGCATGCTGGGCATGCACGGGCTCTACGAGGCCAACCTGGCGATGCACGGCTGCGACCTGATGATCAACATCGGCGCCCGTTTCGACGACCGGATCACCGGCCGTCTGGATGCCTTCAGCCCGAATTCGAAAAAGGCGCATATCGACATCGACCCTTCCTCGATCAACAAGGTGATCCGGGTCGACATTCCGATTGTCGGCGACGTCGCCCATGTGCTGGAAGACGTACTGAAGGTCTGGAAGGCACGCGGCCGCAAGGTGAACCGCGAGGCACTGGCGAAATGGCACGCCCAGATCGACGACTGGCGCGCGGTCAACTGCCTGTCCTTCAAGAACTCGGAAAAGACCATCAAGCCGCAATATGCGCTGCAGCGCCTGGAAGAGCTGACCAAGGGCCACGACCGCTATGTCACCACCGAGGTTGGCCAGCACCAGATGTGGGCGGCGCAATACCTGGGCTTTGAGGATCCGAACCGCTGGATGACTTCCGGCGGCCTCGGCACCATGGGCTATGGCTTCCCGGCCTCGATCGGGGTGCAGATGGCACATCCCGACGCGCTGGTAATCAACGTCGCGGGCGAAGCTTCCTGGCTGATGAACATGCAGGAAATGGGCACTGCGGTGCAGTTCCGGCTGCCGGTGAAGCAGTTCATCCTCAACAATGAGCGCCTGGGCATGGTGCGCCAGTGGCAGGAACTGCTGCATGGTGAGCGCTACAGCCACTCCTGGTCCGAAGCACTGCCCGATTTCGTGAAGCTCGCCGAGGCCTTCGGCGCCAAGGGCATCATGGTCAGCGATCCTGCGGACCTGGACGATGCGATCATGGAGATGATCGAATACGACGGACCGGTGATCTTCGACTGCCTTGTCGAGAAGCATGAGAACTGCTTCCCGATGATCCCCTCGGGCAAGGCGCATAACGAAATGCTGCTGGGCGAGGCGGAGACGCAGGGCGTCATCCAGGCCGGCGGCGCAGTGCTGGTGTAACCGCGGCGGCGCCGCAAATTTCTTCGAAGAAATTTGCCAGGAAATTCAAATTTCCTGGCAGCGACATACGAGAGGAAGACCACGAATGTCTGCCCTGCATATCAAAAAAGGCTCCACCCGCCATTCCGCCTATAACCTGCGCCCGACGTTCTCGGACGTGCAGGAGCGCCACACCATCGCAGTGCTGGTGGAAAACGAACCCGGTGTTCTAGCCCGTGTGATCGGCCTGTTCTCCGGCCGCGGCTACAACATCGAAAGCCTGACCGTGGCCGAAGTGGACCATACCGGCCATCTATCGCGCATCACCATCGTCACCACCGGCACGCCGCAGGTGATCGAGCAGATCAAGGCGCAGCTGGGCCGCATCGTCTCAGTCCGCGACGTGCATGACCTGACCGTCGAAGGCGATGCTGTGGAGCGGGAACTGGCGATCCTGAAGGTGGCCGGCGAAGGTGAAAAACGTGTCGAAGCGCTGCGGCTGGCGGATATCTTCCGCGCCAATGTGGTCGACAGCACCCTCAACAGCTTTGTGTTTGAAATCACAGGCGCGCCGGAGAAGATTGACGCCTTTGCGGACCTGATGCGTCCGCTTGGCCTGGCCGAGATCGCCCGTACCGGAGTGGCGGCGCTGCTGCGCGGGAACTGATCCAAAAACCGGCACGGCAACGTGCCGGCGTTCAGCCTTGTCTGAAGTGACGCGGCGCGGAAACGCGCCGCTTTTTTTCCGCGGTCATGGGAAAAGGCACCACGGTTCCGCTGTCCTGAGCCTCTGCCGCGGCATCCTTGCAACCGCCTGCTGCGGCGCACAGCCGGTCAGCCAGCCCAGGGCTGCCCTGCTCAATCAGGAGCGACGGGTTTTCCGCGATCCTGCAATTGCCGCTCAAAGTTAAATCAAACTCAACCCAATCACCTGGATTCAGTTCCTGGAATTTTCCCCCGGCCTTTCCTGTATAAAAGGCCAAGTCGCCCTGATCATCGCACCAGATAACGGCTTTGTTCAGGGATTCGTCACTCCATAAAACAACTCCAATCATACCAGTCCTCGCATTGCCGCCTGCCAATTCTGATACAATTGAAGTGACGCCAACATGATAAAATACGTGCCGGAGCACTAGTTTTTGTGTCGGCTTGACACGCCTCCTGACGTGACTTAGCAACAGACTTGACGCCGGTCAGGTTCAACATCTGGTGCAGTTCCGCCGGATTTTCGCATAACCTGTTCCAGTGCAGCGCAAATTCGCCGCAAAATATCACACTTACAGAGGCCAGGATGATCAGCCAGAACCGCTCGCCAGCCGATCTTAGGAACATGTTTGGCGCCAATTTGCGTCAATTATCCCGGCAATATCCTTCTATTTCGGAACTGTCGCGGCAACTGGGCATCAACCGCACGCAATTCAACCGCTATCTGGCCGGGGAAAGCTTTCCGCGCCCCGATGTTCTGGACCGCATTTGCCGCTTCTTTGAGGTGGACGCCCGCATTCTTCTGGACCCCGTGGACAAACTGTCCAAAGCCGGCCAGGTGATCAATGGCCCGTTTCTGGCCGACTTTCTGGGCCAGGGTGTGCAGCATCTGAGGGAAGAGTTTTTCCCAACCGGTTTTTACCGTTTTACCCGCCGCAGTTTTATCAATGACGAGAAATTCGTGATCGGTCTTGTCTATGTGTTCCGGGACGCTGGCGTGACCTACATCAAAGGGTTTGAGGCCAAGGAAGCGATGCTCAGCCAGGGCCTGTCCGCAACCCCCGAAGCGCGGGAGTTCCGCGGCTATGTCAGCGGCCACGAGGATGGCGTTGCCTTTGTCATCGCCCGGCGCAAATCGATGACCTATTCCTTCAATTACCTGGCCCGGACCGCCTCTCTGGAGAACAACTTCTGGTCCGGCTACGTTGCCCGCACCGTCCGTGAAGGCAGCACTGGCGAACGGGTGACACGCATGGTCTATGAGCACCTTGGCCGGGACACCCGCCAGGTGCTGGACGCGGCGCGCAGCGCGGGCTTTGCAGATGAAACGGAACTTTTGCCGTTCCACCAGCGCCTGCTGCACACCGGAGAGCCCTTCCGCTGAGGCTATTCAGCGGAGGCCTGGCGGTAGATGTGCCAGGTGGCGTGCCCCAGCAGCGGCAGCACCAGGAACAGCCCCAGAAACCACGGCAGCAGCGCCGCAAAAGTGGCCCCGGCAATCAGCGCGGCCCAGATCATCATCACCACGAAATTCTGCTGCACATACTGGAAACTGGTGATCATTGCGGTGACGAAATCCACTTCGCGGTCCAGCAGCAGCGGCAGAGAGATCACTGTGATCATGTAGAGCAGCAGCGCAAACAGTGCGCCCACCACCGTGCCCACGGCCAGCATCGTCAACCCGTTGGCAGTCAGAAACACCTCAGCTGAACTGGTGATATTGGTCATCGTGGCATGACCCAGGAACAGGGCAAAGATCATGTGGCCAAGGAAAAACCAGAACAAGAACACCACCACAATAATGGCGCAGATCGATGGCAGCTGGCGGCGGCTCTGCTGCAGCACCACGCCCAGGATCCGGCCGACAGCAATGCCCCTGCCCTGCTCCAGCCTGTGCGAGACCTCATAGAGCCCGACTGCAGCGAACGGGCCGATCAGCGGGAAGCCGATGGCGGCAAGCACAAGCCAATAGGTGGTGCCGGTGCGCACAGTGACCCAGGCCATCCCCCAGCCAGCCAGGACATAGACCGCAGCAAAGAACAGCCCGTAGAGCGGCTTTTTGCGGAAGTCAGCCCAGCCCCGGCGCAACGCTTCAAACAGCATCGGTGTGGTGACCGGTTTCAGCGGCGGCACGCCAAAGGGCTTTTCAGGTGTCATTGCAGTTAGTCCTCCCTCTTCTTCTTTTTTAGACAGCCTAACCGCGAACCAGCTATTAAAAAATGCCTCTTGAATAAATGTTTGACGGGTACCGCCGCCGTCAACGCGCCGCCCCCCTGAGCCGAAAAAGGGGCGGATCTCGCGGCCCGCCCCTGGTTCCGCCGCTGGAAGGCGTCAGACAAAGGCAAAGTCATCTGCAGTCAGCCCAAGCCCAGCATCGCCGTCCAGCCGGATGCTGCCGCCGTCATAGGCAATCAGCCGGTCGCCGCTGTTGTCTGAGATTGCCAGATTGGCAAACCCGCCGCTGTGGCCCCGGATTTGAAAAAGATCGGTGCCATCGGTAAAATCCCTGACCAGATCATCGCCGCCGCCAGAACCAAACACAAAGGTATCGGCACCGCCGCCCCCATCGAGCGTATCATTGCCGCGGCCGCCATTCAGCGTGTCGCTGCCGGCCCCGCCATTCAGCCGGTCCTTACCGCCGCCGCCGTTCAACGTGTCGTTGCCGGCAAGGCCAAAAAGCCGGTCATTGCCGCTTTTGCCAGACAACAGGTTGGCACCGCCATCCCCCGTCAGCCTGTCGCCCCTTGCGGTACCCGCCAGGTTTTCAACTCCCGTCAGCTGAAAGAACCCGCGCCCGTCCGCGTCAAGCCTCCCGCCTCGCGCGCCAGGATTCTGCCAGGCGCCATCCAGGTCCAGCGAGACCACAATACCGGTGGAGAATTTTGAGAAATCCGCGGTGTCTTTGCCGCGTCCGCCGTTGATATGAAGCCCGAAATCCGGATTGGTTTCCGAAACTTTTACCACGTCCCGGCCGCCGCTCAGCCGGACCACGCCGCCGCCGCCGGTGCCGACCACAACCGTATCATTGCCGCCGCCGGCTGAGATCAGCTCCACCCATTCCGTGCCGGTGCGGATGGTGTCTTTGCCATCCCCGGTCCGGATGACACCAGCACCGCTGGCGCCAGCAATCACCGTATCATTGCCGTTTGACGTGCTGACGAACTCAGCAAACCCATTGCGGATCACCACCTTGTCGTCCCCTACACCGGTCCGAACCGTCCCAGCGCCACCTGTCCCGATGGTGATCACATCGCCCTTGGCACGGTCCACATCACTGCTGCCAAGACCGGTCTGTATGCTGAACACATGCGCATTGCCCGTGGTCAGGATGTTTTCTGCGGCAAACAGGAAAATGGAAAAGGTGCTGCCTTCCTGGTTGTTGCCCAGCGTGACCATATGCCTTTCGCCGTCCCAGCCGTTGATCTGGCGAATGCGGGTGGAGTCCAGTTCAATTTCAGAGTTGTAGCCAACCTCTAGATAGTCAATCCGGCGGCCGGCGCCGCTGCCGGCGTCCGTGATCTGCGTCACATTGGTTCTTGCCTCATCACCGAAGCGGAGGATTTTTGCGATCCAGTCCTCGCCGGACAGAGTTGCGTCCACAATCAGGCGGTTGTCCGGATCGCTTTCAAAAATGTTGTAGGAATTGAGAAACCTGTTACCCCACGGGACCGCGGGCTGCCCCTCGCGCCGGGGAATCTCAGTTTCACCGTCAAATGCCAAATTCAGCTCAAAATCGGCCATGGCACCATCCCTCTCTTTACCTGACTGAAATCTTTAACAGCGGCTCCGGAACTGGAAACAATAAGCCAAAACCGCGGGTTTAGTTTACCATAAGCAGAGGATAAAAAGAACGCGCGTGGAAAAAGAGCCCCAGGCTAGCTGCCCTGGGGCTCTGTGCATTCGGATATCCAGTTTTTGCGGCGGTGCCGGATCAGTCCTCGGCCTGCGCGTCCGCGCGGCTCTTGCCAGAGACATTCAGCGCCAGCGTGGCCGCCATGAAACCATCCAGGTCACCATCCAGCACCCCCTTGGTATCAGAGGTTTCATGCTGGGTGCGCAGGTCCTTCACCATCTGATAGGGCTGCAGCACGTAAGAGCGGATCTGGTTGCCCCAGCCGGCATCGCCCTTGGCCTCATGCGCCTCGTTGATGGCAGCGTTGCGGCGGTCCAGCTCCTGTTGGTAGAGGCGCGATTTCAGCGCCTTCATGGCGATATCGCGGTTCTGGTGCTGGGATTTCTCGGACGAGGTCACCACGATGCCGGTCGGGATGTGGGTGATCCGCACTGCTGAGTTGGTGGTGTTGACGTGCTGGCCGCCCGCACCGGAGGAGCGGTAGGTATCGACGCGAATGTCGGATGGGTTCACGTCGATCTCGATGTTGTCGTCCACAACCGGGTAGACCCAGACGGAGCTGAACGACGTGTGCCGCTTGGCCGCCGAGTCATAGGGCGAGATCCGCACCAGCCGGTGCACGCCGCTCTCGGACTTCAGCCAGCCATAGGCATTGTGGCCGGAAATCTTATAGGCAGCAGACTTGATGCCTGCCTCGTCGCCTGCGCTTTCGGACTGCAGCTCGACCTTGTAACCCTTCTTCTCGGCCCAGCGGACATACATCCGCGCCAGCATCGAGGCCCAGTCGCAGCTCTCTGTACCGCCAGCACCAGCGTTGATCTCCAGGAAAGTGTCATTGGCATCGGCCTCGCCGTCCAGAAGCGCTTCCAGCTCTTTTTCAGCTGCCTTTTCCTTCAGCGCCGCCAACGCCGCCTCGGCATCCTTGATGACCTCAGCGTCATCTTCCATCTCACCCAGTTCGATCAGCTCGATGTTGTCGGACAGATCCTGCTGGATGCCCTTGTAGGTATCAATGGAATCCACCAGCGCCTGGCGCTCGCGCATCAGTTTCTGCGCAGCTTCAGGATCGTCCCACAGGTTCGGATCCTCGACCCGCGCATTGAACTCCTCCAGCCGGTATTCGGCGGTTTCCCAGTTCATCCGCTGGGCCAGCAGTTCCAGCGATTTCTCGATGTCTGCAACGATGTTCTGGGTTTCCGCGCGCATGGGAGGTCCTTGCAATCTGAGATCAGGACTGCGTGATAAACCACCCTTGCGCCGCGGGCAAGCGGCCAGACCGGCCGCAGGCCTGCCGGGTGCTGCAGAAAAACCTCTTAAAATTCCGCATAAATTTCCAAGGAAGGCAAACGCCGCCTTAACGCGGGCTCATGCAGTCTGACCGCTGGAACATTGACGGGCGGGCTGCCGTCCGGAAACCGGGGACCTTGGACTATGCCCAGCGGATATCTTGTCCAGCTTGGAGACGGCTCGCTCGATCACGGCGATACGATTACGTCCACTTATTCCTCTTTCACCACCGACCAGAACCTGGGCGCCGGAAGCTGGAGCTGGACCGGCACCCATGGCGGCACGCCTTACACGAACGAGGTCGAAACCGGGGTCTACTACCTGGCCGCTGATGGCAATGTCTATTTCGTGCCGGACCTGGGCCCGCCGGATTCCGTCAGTTCCGCCACCGCGGATAACCCGCCAGCCTATACAGACACCGACGGTCCCGTGGAGGGCACCAGCGGAGCTGACAATATTGACAGCAGCTATACCGACAGCGATGGCGACCAGATCGACAACGGCAGCGGCGGCGGTGCATCCGGCAATCAGGACACGGTGGAGGCAGGCGCCGGCAACGACACTGTTGATGCCGGTGCGGACAACGACATGGTGTTCGGCGGCGCAGGCGACGACAGCCTGGAGGGCGGCGCAGGCGCTGACACCATTTATGGCGACAGCAGCAGCGAAGCGGGCCTGACCGACTCTGATCAAAGCATCAATGCGTCAAATGTCACCGACACCAGCAGCGGCTTCACGGTGACCGCCAAGGACATTTCCGGCAACGCCAGCGCCGCCAATATTGACTACTACGACGGCGGTTTCGGGGTTGCGGGTGCGATTTCGGATACTGACAGCGGCAACGTCTATGAGCAGATCGGCTATGACAAGGCCTCCGGCATCTCCGAAGAGCTGATCGTCGATTTCGACCAGGACACCGAAGACGCCAGCTTCTCCTTCAAGCATCTCTATACCGATGGTTTCGGCGAAGAGGGGCATTGGGCGATCTACAAGGATGGCGTGCTGGTCGCCCAGGGCGATTTTACCGAGGACACCGCGGGCAGCGGCATCGGAACTGTCGACATCAACGGCTATGGCCCCTTTGACCAACTGGTGTTGTCCGCCAACCTGCAGACCGATGGCACCGACGGCTCTGACTATATGGTCACCGACATCACCTTCACGGTGCCGCCGGAAACGCCCTCCGATGGCAATGACAGCATTTCAGGCGGTGCTGGAGATGATGTGATCTATGGCCAGGGCGGCGACGACACGCTGGACGGCGGCAGCGGTGCCGACACGCTGGATGGCGGCGCTGGGGATGACAGCATCACCGCGGGTGAGGGCAATTCCGCCAGCGGCGGCGATGGTGATGACTATTTCACAATCGCGCCGGACGAGACCTTCATCACCGGCGATATCACCATCACTGGCGGCGACGATGGCGAAACCGCGGGTGACACGCTTGATTTCAACGGCCAGCTCGACACCGGCACGCTGAACATTACTGACAACACCGGCGGCAGCCTGACCGGCACAGCCAAGCTGCTGGACGGCAGCACCGTGCATTTCTCCGGCATCGAGACCATCATCTGTTTCACCAGCGGCACCCGTATCGCCACCGCCGCTGGTATGCGCGCCATTGAGACCCTGCGCCCGGGTGATCAGGTGATGACGCGGGACAACGGGCTGCAGCCCGTGCGCTGGATCAGCCAGTCAACGGTGCCTGCTTCAAGAAATCTGGCCCCCATCCGCATCAAGGCGGGCCAATTCGGGGCGGAGCGCGACCTTCTGGTCTCGCCGCAGCACCGGATGCTTTTCACCGGCCCTCAGGCCAGCCTGCTGTTCGGTGACCGCGAGGTTTTGGTCTCAGCGGTGCATATGCTGAACGACCGCTCCATCCGGCGCGAGCCGGGCGGAATGGTCACCTATGTGCATGTGCTGTTTGACCAGCATGAGATCATCTATGCCGAAGGCGCCGCCACCGAGAGCTTTCATCCCGGTGTTCAGGCGGTTTCAGCCCTGGAGGGTCCCGTGCGCGAAGAGTTGTTCCGCATCATGCCAGATCTGCGCTGGCACAACGGCGAAGGCGGCAAAACTGCCCGCCTGTGCGCCGCGCGCCATGAGGCCGCGCTGCTGCGGCCGCAAACCCCGCCGGATCAATAAAGCCCGCCGGAGCTGATGGTGCCAAAGGTTGCCTTGGGCCCCAGCACGGCGGTGCCGCCGCTGGAGGTGGTAACCTGACGGCCTGATTCCTGCACCTCTTCGATCAGCGGCAGGTTTGATCCCATGGCAAAACCGCCATCGTAGGTCAGACCAAAGATCGGCTCGAACCCGTCGCGGAAATATTCCGCGACCACATAGGCGCCAGAGGCGTCGTTGGGCAGGCGCGCGCCGGTGTAACGGTCGATTTTGATGAAATGACCGCCCTCGGGCACCTCAAACGGGCCGCCGCCGAATTTCTCGGTCGCCTTCTTCATGAATTGCTGGAACACCGGCCCGCACATGGTGCCGCCATAGGCGCCGCGGCCCATCGGGCGCGGCTGGTCAAAACCCATGTAGCATCCCGCCACGATGTTGGAGGTGAAGCCGACGAACCAGACATCGCGGGAATCATTGGTGGTGCCGGTCTTGCCCGCGGCAGGCACCGGCAGGTTGATGACACTGGAAGCGGTGCCACGGTCGACCACACCCTTCATCATCGACGTCAGCTGATAGGCGGTGATCGGGTCCATTACCTGCTCGCGGTCGGTGACGATGCGCGGCGCCTGGCCAGGGGCCAGCGCAGGGTCGGCACAGTCGACACAGTCACGGTCGTCGTGGCGGTAGATGGTCTTGCCAAAGCGGTCCTGCACCCGGTCCACCAGTGTCGGCTGCACCCGCTCGCCGCCGTTGGCAAACATCGCATAGGCCGCCACCATCTTATAGAGCGTGGTTTCCTCTGCCCCCAGCGAGTTAGCCAGGAACGGCCCCATGTTGTCATAGACGCCAAAGCGTTCTGCATATCCCGCCACCACCGGCATACCGACCTCCTGCGCCAGGCGGATGGTCATCAGGTTCCGCGACTGTTCAATACCCGTGCGCAGCGGTGTCGGGCCATAAAACTTGTTGGAGGAGTTCTTGGGCCGCCACAGCCCCTGCGGTGTGTTGATCTCAATCGGGGCGTCGACCACGATGGTCGCCGGGCTGTAGCCGCTGTCCAGCGCCGCCGCATAGACAAACGGCTTAAAACTGGAGCCCGGCTGGCGCAGCGCCTGGGTGGCGCGGTTGAACACCGAATGCTGGTAGGAAAAGCCCCCCTGCATCGCCAGAACCCTGCCGGTGTTCACGTCCATCGCGACAAAGCCGCCCTGCACTTCCGGCACCTGCCGCAGCGACCAGTGGCTGAATTCACCGTTCTTTTCTTCGGCCCGCACCAGCACCACGTCGCCGCGGCTGATGTTGTCCTTGAAGCTGCCCTTCATCCACTTAATGTCGGAACGCGGCACGGTGCCGGTGCCCTCAGCACCTTCAACCCCCACGGTCAGGGACTGGTCGCCCACCTCCAGCGCAACCGCCGGATACCACTTGCCGCCCAGATCAATGTCGCGGGACACCTCGGCCGACGCCAGCGCTACGCGCCAGGCGGCCTCATCCGTCAGCTGTGCCTCCTCCAGCGTAACACCGGTGCCGCGCCAGATCCCGCGGGAGCGGTCGTATTTCTGCAAGCCGCCGCGCATCGCCAGCGCCGCCTCGGCCTGCATTTCGTGGTCGATGGTTGCGCGCACGGTAAAGCCGCCAGTGAAGAACTCGCCCTCGCCGAAATCCTCGGTCAGCTGGCGGCGGATCTCGTCCGTGAAATAGTCGCGTGGCGGCAGTGCGGTGCGGAAACCCTCGAAATCGCCATTCTGGACGGAGCGCAGCGGCTGCGCCACCTCGACCTCATAGACGTCCTTGGAGATATAGCCATTCTCGCGCATCTCACGCAGCACGTAGTTGCGCCGCGCCAGCAGACGCTCCTTCTGGCGCACCGGGTGATAATCCGACGGCGCCTTGGGCATCGAGGCCAGCGTCGCCGCCTCATGCGGTTCCAGCTCACCCAAGGTCTTGTTGAAATAGGTCTGCGCCGCCGCCGTCACACCATAGGAGTTCTGCCCCAGGAAGATCTCGTTCAGATACAGCTCCAGGATCCGCTCCTTGTCGAGCGTCTCCTCCAGCCGTGTGGCCAGGATGATCTCCTTGATCTTGCGCTCTGCCCGGCGGTCGCCGGACAAGAGGAAGTTCTTCATCACCTGCTGGGTGATGGTGGAGGCGCCGCGCACGTTCCGGCCGCGCGACCGCACTGCCTCGATCGCCGCCGCAGCGATGCCGCGTGCGTCATAGCCTGCGTGGCTGTAGAAATTCTTGTCCTCTGCCGAGATGAAGGCCTGTTTCACCAGATCCGGGATTTCCGCCGACGGGGTAAACAGGCGGCGTTCCTTGGCAAACTCGTCGATCAGATGCCCCTCGCCCGAATAGATCCGGCTGATCGTAGGCGGCTGATACTGGGCCAGCGATTCATGGCTCGGCAGGTCGCGCCCGTAGATCCAGAACACCGCCCCGATGGTCAGTGCCACCATCGCCACCCCAAGGGTGATGGTGCTGAAGATGGAACCGAAGAAGGAGAGTATGAACCTGAGCACGGGTTTGGCCTTTCTCGCGAGGTGTCGCCTATATAGGCGCGGCAATCCTCGGGGTCAAAACAGGAAACAGCGGATCTATGCCGGGAAAGATGGGAGAATCCTATCACATTTCCCCGCCTGATGCGGCGTCTTACGCAGCGGGACCGCCATGGGCGTGGTCACAAAACTGGCATTGCTGCAGCACCAGCCCGGCCGCGCTGTGCTCCAGCACCGTCAGCGCAGGTGCCTCCGCCGCGGGCCGGAAGCTGCTCCAATCCCACTCCGGGCGCGGCGGCGGCGCCTGATACAGCACCGATTTTGCCGTGGTGAAGGGGATACCCCGCGCGGTGCCGGAACACGGCCGGTGCACATGGCCCGCCAGCAGGTGCAGCACATTGGGATAATCCGCCAGCAGGTCCAGCAGCGCATCCCCGTTCTGCAAATTATCCGGATCCAGCATCGGCAGGCCCAGCTTCAGCGGCGGATGATGCATGGCAGCAATCACCGGCTGGCCGTCCAAAGCATCCAGCTCTGCCTTCAGCCAGTCCAGCCGCTCAGCGCATAATAGTCCTGCGTCTTCTCCGGGGATCAGCGTATCCAGGCCCAAAACGCAAAGCCCGGCAAAATCCGCTCGGTACTGGACAAAGCCGGGCATCGCAGATCCTGGCAGCGGCAGCACCTCCCGCAGGGCGTCGCGGTCGTCGTGGTTGCCGGCCAGGGGCAGAACCGGCATTGGCAATTGGTTAAGAAGCCCCTGCAACGCCCTGTAATTCTGAACAGTTCCCGTTTCTACCAGATCACCGGTGGTCAGGCAGGCCGCAGCGTCACTGTGACGTGCCGAGATATAATCAACCGCCGCCTGCAGCCTTGCTCGCGGATCATAGCCCAGCACCAGCCCCTCTGCCTCGAAATGCAGATCTGACATCCAGATCAGTTTCATTGCCTCCCCCTACTGCCGTACCAGCGCGCGGCGGGCGTCGTCTTCGATGCGCCAGGCAATCAGCCCGTCGAGGATGCCGCGCGCCGCCTTGGCCCGCCAGTCCGCATCCACCAGGTTCTTCAGGTCCCGCTTGCTGGACAAAAAGCCGATCTCCACCAGCACCGAAGGGATGTCAGCGGATTTCAGCACCGAAAACCCGGCGGAGCGCAGCGGCCGGTTGTTGATCGGCCGGCCCTGTTCACGCAATCCCTTGATAAGCGCCGCCGCCAGCGCGTCGCTGCGCGGCTGGGTTTCCTGCCGGGCCAGGTCCAGCATCACAGCCGTCACCCCGTCGTCCGCCTGGCTGAGATCGGTGCCGGACAAGAGATCACCGCGCAGATGCCGCTCCGCCAGCTTGGCTGAGGCCACGTCCGAGGCCTCCTTGGAGAGCGTGTAAACGGTCGAGCCATGCGCCCGGCCTTCGGAAATCGTATCCGCATGCAGCGAGATGAACACATCTGCCCCCGCCTGATGCGCCAGCGCGATGCGGCGCTCCAGCGACACAAAGTAATCGTCATCGCGGGTCAGCTGAACGGTGAATTGCCCCGACCGTATCAGCACCTCGCCCAGCTCCTGCGCGAACTGCAGCATCAGGTGTTTCTCAACCACATGGCCGCTGTGGTGGTCCCGTTCGGCGCCCGGATCAATGCCGCCATGGCCAGGGTCCAGCATCACCAGCAAGGGCGCGTTTTCATCCCGTACCCCTCGCCCCTGCACCGCCTCCGGCGCGGGCAAGTCCCAGCGCGGGTCCTTCGGGGCGCCGGCCTTGGCGGCAAATTCTTCTGCCGTGGCAGGCTCCAGCGAGACCATCAGCCGGGCCGCAGCGGTCACCTGATCCACCGTCATCGCCGCCTGGGACACCTTCATCGGCGCTGCCAGTTCCAGCACCAGCCGCGACCAGCCCGGCACATAGGTGCCGAATTGCGCCGCGGAGACCTGTTCCCCCTGCAACAGCGCCTCCGGCGTCAGACCGGTCCAGTCCACCTCCTGAAAATCCAGCACCAGCCGCGGCGGCCCGTCCAATGTGAACAGCCGGAACGGCACGCCCTGACTGAGGCCCAGGGAAACCTCAGCCCCCTGCCAGGCATCCGTCACCCGGCTGGTTTCCGGGTCGATCCGGGCCAGGCCGCTGAACCCCTGCGCCCAGGCGCCTGCGGCCAGCATCCAGATCAGTGCGGTAAGTTTGAACAGTCTGCCCATGCCACGCCTCTTGGTCTTTTGGCGGGCAGACTAGGCAATTACGGCTGGATTGGAAATCCGCCTTCTGCGTTCAGCCGCGCTCCGCCATGAACCGGGTGAGCCGCGCCAGGCCTTCCTCGATATCCGCAGTTGACCGCGCATAAGAAAACCGCAGCGTGGTGGCGCCGCGGACGGGATCGAAGTCCAGTCCCGGCGTCACCGCAACCCCAGCCTTATCAAGGATTTCCGCGGCAAATCTGCGGCTGTCATTGGTCAGGTCCGACACATCGGCATAGACATAAAACGCCCCGTCCGGCGGCGCGATCCTGCTGAACCCGGCTTTCGGCAAACCATCCAGCATTAATTGGCGGTTTTTTGCGTAGACGGCCAGGTTTTGCCGCATCTCATCCTCGCTATCCATCGCCGCCAGCGCCGCTACCTGGCTTGCGTGCGGCGCACAGATGAACATGTTCTGAGCGATGCGTTCCACCACCCGCACATGATCCTCCGGCACCACCATCCAGCCCACCCGCCAGCCGGTCATTGAGAAAAACTTGGAGAAGGAGTTGATCACATAACACTCGTCGGTCAGCTCCAGCGCAGTAACCGCCTTCGCCTCGTATTCCAGCCCGTGATAAATCTCGTCGGAGATAAAGCTGGCGCCCTCGTCCCGTGCCGCGTCGATCAGCGCGCCCATCGCCGCGTGATCCAGCATCGTGCCGGTCGGATTGGCAGGTGAGGCCACCATCAGCCCGGCCAGGTCCTGCCCCTTGAGATCCGCCGCCACCGGCTGCAGCCGGTTCTCCGGTGCGGTCTGGATGTCCACCGGCACCAGCCCCAGCGCCTTCAAAATTTGCCGGTAAGAGGGGTAGCCCGGCGCACCGATACCGACACGGTCGCCGCTGTCAAACAGCGCCGTGAAACTCAGCAGGAAGGCGCCGGAGGAGCCCGGCGTAACGATCACCCGCTCCGGGTTCAGATCGACGTTGTACCATTCCCCGTACAATTGCGCGATCCGCTTGCGCAGGGCTGGCAGACCCAAGGCAACTGTATAGCCCAAGGCATTGTTTTCCAGTGCATTCCCCAGCGCCTTCAACGCACCGGCCGGTGCCCCGGTCGACGGCTGGCCCACCTCCATGTGAATGATATGGCGGCCTGCCTCCTCAGCCTTGCGGGCAGCCTCCATCACATCCATCACAATGAAGGGATCGACCTCGGACCGGGTTGAGTTTCGCATGCTTATCTCCCAATGTGCGCGCATGAGTTTTGACCGTTTCTTCCGGCTGGCGTCAATCCCGGCTCTTTTGCTTTGCGCGCTGATTCAGATAGCCTCAGCGGCGCAGGCTGCGTCGATCTCGCTGCTGCGCGATCCGGACATTGAACACGGGCTGAACCGCCTGGCGGCGCCAGTGCTGCGCGCTGCGGGGCTGAATGCGAACCGGGTGCGGATCCTTCTGGTCAATGACTCGTCCTTCAATGCCTTCGTTGTGGATTCGCGAACGATTTTCGTGCATTACGGACTGATCCTAAAGGTCACCAGCCCGGAAATGCTGCAAGCGGTGATCGCCCATGAGGCCGCCCATATCACCAACGGCCATCTGGCGCGGCGGATGCAGAATCTGCGCTCTGCCAACAGTGCCGCGGGGCTGGGCCTGGCACTAGCCGCACTTGCCGCGGCAGCCGGCGGCGGGGATGCGGCGGCCGGCATTGCCATCGGCACCCAGAACTCCGCGCTGCGCAGCTTCCTGGCCCATACCCGGGCCGAGGAAAGCTCTGCCGACCGCTCCGCCGCCGATTATCTGAACCGCGCAGGCATCAGCCCGCAGGGGCTGGTCGACCTTCACCGCGCCTTTGCAGGCCAGGAGGTTCTCAGCGCCGCCAGCCAGGACCCCTACACCCGCTCCCACCCCTTGAGCCGCGACCGCATCCGCGCGGCCAAGGCCTATCTGGCAGCCCACGGCGACAAGGGCGCAGCCAGCCAGGAAGCGCAATACTGGTTCGCCCGCGTCCGCGGCAAACTGTCGGCCTTCACCCGCGCCCCGAAATGGACCCTGCGCCGGGTGCGTGAAGAACAATTCAAGGACGTCCGCCTGATGCGCGAGGCTGCGGCTTATCACAGGCAGAACAGCCTGAAGAAGGCGATCAGGGCGATGAACGGCGCGCTCGCAATCCGGCCATCCGATCCGTTCTACCACGAGATGAAGGGCCAGATCCTGATCGAGAACCGCCAATGGAGCGCTGCCTTGGCGGCCTATGCCACCGCGGTCAAGCTGGCCCCCAGGGATCCCTTGATCCTGACCGGCTACGGCCGCGCCCAGCTGGCGGCCGGCCAGCCCAAGGCAGCCCTCAAGTCCATGGAGAAGGCCCGCGCCATCGATTTCCGCAACACGGTGCTGCTGCGCGACATGTCGCTGGCCTATGCCAAAACCGGCCAGCGCGGCATGGCAGCGCTGGTCACCGCCGAACGATATGCCTTGCAAGGGCGCCTGCGGGACGCCGGCATTCATGCCAAACGGGCCGTCGCTTTGCTGCCTGCAGGATCTGCCGCTGCGCGGCGGGCTCAGGACGTGCTGACAGCCTATGAAAAAGCTCAAAAGAGGAAGAGACGAAAATGACCCTTTTCACCCGCACAGCCGCCGCGGCGGCCACAGCGCTCGCCCTGCTGGGCGCCCCGGCCCAGGCCTTTGACGTCAGCGCGATGACGGAGGCTGAGCGCGAGGCCTTTGGCGAAGAAGTCCGCAACTACATCCTGGCCAATCCGGAACTGATCCTGGAAGCCGTTGACCTGCTGGAACAGCGCCAGCAGCAGGCCGAAGCCGCGCGCGACGACGTGCTGGTCGCCGACAATATGGAGGAGCTGGTGAACGATGGCTATTCCTGGGTCGGCGGCAACCCGGATGGCGACATCACCCTGGTCGAGTTCATGGACTACCGCTGCGGCTACTGCCGCCGCGCCGCACCCGAAGTCGCCAAACTGCTGGAAAGCGATGGCAACATCCGCCTGGTGATCAAGGAATTCCCGATCCTGGGCGAGGCGTCGGTTCTGTCATCGCGTTTTGCCGTAGCCACCAAACACGTGGCCGGTGCTGACGCCTATAAGCAAGTGCATGACGCGCTGATCGACTTCGGCGCCGAGCCGAACGAGGTTGCGCTGCGCCGCCTGGCCGATGGCCTTTCGCTGGATGCAGAGGCGATCTTTGCCAAGATGGACAGCGAAGAGGTCACTGCCGAGCTGCGCCAGACCCGCGCGCTAGCGCAGAAAATGGCCATCTCCGGCACCCCGACCTTTGTGCTGGGCAATGAATTGCTGCGCGGTTACCTGCCTGCCGACCAGATGGAGATCATGGTGGCGGAGATCCGCGAGCAGCAGAGCTGATCGGTTAAGCTGAACCGGCAGGACCGGGGCGCTGCCCCGGACCCCGGAGTATTTCTGGAAAGATGAAACGGCTGGAGTATTACTCCGCCGCTTCCTGGGCCGCCTCGATCTGCGCGGCCTTTTTCTCGACCTCCTCGACGATGTGGTCGACCATCTGTTCGTTGGACATCTTGTGGCTGGCCTTGCCGGCCAGATAGACCATGCCGGAGCCCGCGCCGCCGCCAGTGAAGCCGACATCGGTCATCAGCGCCTCGCCCGGGCCGTTCACAACGCAGCCGATAATGCTGAGACTCATCGGTGTCTTAACGTGCTCCAGGCGCTTCTCCAGGGTTTCTACCGTCTTGATCACATCAAAGCCCTGACGCGCGCAACTGGGGCAGGAGATGATATTGACGCCGCGGTGGCGCAGGCCAAGGGATTTGAGGATCTCAAACCCCACCTTCACCTCCTCCACCGGATCGGCAGAGAGGCTGACGCGCAACGTGTCGCCAATGCCCATCCACAACAGCTGTCCCAGGCCAATGGCAGATTTGATAGTGCCGGAAACAAAGCCGCCGGCTTCGGTCACGCCAAGATGAATGGGCGCGTCTGTGGCTTCCGCCAGCTGCTGATAGGCGGCAGCGGTCATGAAGACGTCGGAGGCTTTCACCGAGATCTTGAATTCATGAAAGTCATGATCCTGCAGGATGCGGATATGGTCGAGCCCGCTCTCCACCATCGCCTCCGGGCAGGGCTCGCCGTATTTGTCCAAGAGGTGCTTTTCCAAGGAGCCGGCATTCACCCCGATCCGGATTGAGCAATTGTGGTCGCGCGCTGCCTTGATCACCTCGGCCACACGGTTTTCATCACCGATGTTGCCCGGGTTGATGCGCAGGCAGGCCGCTCCTGCCTCTGCCGCCTCAATCCCGCGCTTATAGTGGAAATGGATGTCGGCGACGATTGGCACCGGGCTTTCGCGCACGATTTCCTTCAACGCTTTGGACGAGGCCTCATCCGGCACCGAGATCCGCACCAGATCAGCCCCGGCCTCAGCCGCGGCCTGGACCTGCGCCACCGTCGCCGCCACATCGGTGGTCAGCGTGTTGGTCATGGTCTGCACCGCAATCGGGGCATCACCGCCGACGGGCACGTTGCCCACATGGATCTGGCGGCTTTTGCGGCGCTCGATATGGCGCCAGGGGCGGATGTGATTGATCGACATTGCGGCATGTGTCCCGGCTGGATCCTGTTACCGCCTAGATACGTGCTGACGCCCGGCGCTGCAATGGCGGCACCGGGCGTCTTGCGGGAATTCCTGAAGATCCGTTTACTGCGACGCCGGCTGGGCCGCTTGCAGCTCAGCTACCAAGGTCGCCAGTGCCTCGTTGCGCCCGTCAGTCAGGTCTGCCAGTTCAAACCGGCCGGTGATGGCATCCATCGACAGCTCGATATTCTTGGACACCTGGCCGCGCTCGCCCACCGGGCCGAAATGCTCGCCGTTGACGGCAAAATAGATGGCGCTGCTTTCCCCGGTGCGCAGCTTTGGCGCATCCTCCGTCAGAGGCACCTCGAAACGCTGGCCCGCATCCATGATGGTTTCCAGGATCACGCTGCCATCGGCAGCCGTGACCTGCACCCAGGAGGGGCGCACCGCCACCATTTCCACACCCGGTTTGATTTCCGCCACGACCTGCGGAACCGGTTGCGACAACGCATCCTGCTCATAGGAAATGCTGGCCTCCGCCAGGGCGACGCTCGGCAGTTCCGGCGCCGCGAAATTTCCAAGCGTGGAAGGGTCCAGTGTCGAAATCGGCGCATCGCGCGCGACCAGCACCGGCACGTCTAGCGCCTGCGGCCGGTATAGCCGGTCCAGCGCTTCAGCCGCGGGATCCTGGGCGCCTTCGGCAACTTCCAGCACGGCACTGCTGAGCGGGTCCAGGTCCGCCAGCACTGCCGGGGTCTGATCCACCGGTGCAAACTGCACCTGCTGCACCTCTTTCAGCACCGCCCAGCCGCCATAGGTAATGCCGCCGATCAGCCCGGCCAGCACCATCAGAGACCCAACCGCGCGCGGCTCAATCTGGCTGAGGAAACTGCTGGGGGCCGGGATAAAGGGGGTATTGGGCGAGGCAAAGGCATCGCCGCCCAGGCCCTTGGACGCGGCGGCAGGCGCGCCGCCGGACTTGCTGCGGCTGGAGGCCTCGGCGGACATGCCATGCGCCACGGCAAAACCGCTTTCCTTGCAGAAATCCTGGAACGCCTGTTCCGCATCCATGTTCAGATAGCGGGCATAAGACCGCACATACCCGGCGATAAAGCCGGGCGTGTCAAAGGCGGTGGGGTCTGAATTTTCGATGGCAGCGATATAGGAGGCCTTGATCCGCAGCTCGCGCTGGACGTCGAGCAGCGATTTGCCCATTGTCGCCCGTTCGCCCCGCATAACGTCACCGAGCTTGAGTTCGAAGTCGTCAAAACCTTTCGGTTCCGCGACCTCTCCATGCTCTTCGTGCTTGCGCTGGGTGAAGCGCCCGATCATGCCTGCCGTCCCATCAATGCCTGCCGCAATCTACTGCTGAGCGGTGAAAGAATCACAGATGCGACTCAGATCCGCTCATTGATTGACAACAGCGTAACACACCTAAGGTAAATTTACACTGATCAGTATGTTACCCGGCAAGTTCGGCACGATTTAGCGCACAATGCGACCACAATGCGTCCATTGCATGAACCAGCGCGTCGATCTCCTTGGGGCCGTGCACCGGCGAGGGCGTGAACCGCAGCCGCTCTGTCCCGCGGGGCACAGTCGGGAAATTGATCGGCTGGACGTAGATGCCGTAATCTTCCAGCAGGTGATCGGACAGCACCTTGGTGTGAACGGGGTTGCCGACGATTACCGGCACGATGTGGCTGCCGTGATCGATGATCGGCAGGCCAAGACCCTTCAGGCGCAGTTTCAGCACCTTGGCCTGGTCCTGATGCTTGTCGCGCAGCTCCTGCGCGCCTTTCAGATATGCCACCGAGGCCGCCGCCCCTGCCGCCACCGACGGCGCCAGCGAGGTGGTGAAGATGAAACCCGGCGCATAAGAGCGGATCGCATCGCACATCTTGGCCGAGGCCGCGATGTAGCCGCCCATCACGCCATAGGCCTTGGCGAGCGTGCCGTTGATGATGTCGATGCGGTGGGCCAGACGGTCCCGCTCAGTCACGCCGCCGCCGCGGGGGCCGTACATGCCAACCGCATGGACCTCGTCGATATAGGTCAGCGCGCCGAATTCATCCGCCAGGTCGCAGATCTCGGCGATGGGGCCGAAATCGCCGTCCATCGAATAAACCGATTCAAAGGCAATCAGCTTGGGCGCCTTGGGATCGTCCGCCTCCAGCAGCTCGCGCAGATGCGCCACGTCATTGTGGCGGAAGATGCGCTTGGCACCGCCATTGCGGCGCACGCCTTCGATCATCGAGGCGTGGTTCAGCGCGTCGGAATAAATGATCAGTCCCGGGAACAGCTTGGGCAGCGTGCTCAGCGTCGCATCATTGGCGATATAAGCCGAGGTGAACAGCAGCGAAGCTTCCTTGCCGTGCAAATCGGCCAGTTCGGCCTCCAGCTGCTTGTGATAGACCGTGGTGCCGGAAATGTTGCGGGTGCCGCCCGATCCTGCGCCGGTCGAGTTGATGGCATCATGCATCGCCTCCAGCACAACCGGGTGCTGGCCCATGCCCAGATAGTCGTTGCCGCACCAGACGGTGATATCCTGCTGGCGGCCATCCGGCCGGGTCCAGACCGCATGCGGGAAATGGCCCTTCTTGCGCTCGATGTCGATGAAGGTCCGGTAACGGCCCTCGTCGTGAAGGCTGGCAATCGCTGCGTCCAGTTTCGCGGTATAGTCCACCGGCATCTCCATAGCTAATTGTGCTCCGGCTGAGCACGCGGGCTGTGTAAAGGGCTCGGCCGTCCGGCGGTCAGACCACATTCACGTCCGGGAATGGTTACCGCAGGCGCCCCCTCCGATCAACTGCATACGCGCCGCCGGGGGTGCGCAACATTGATGCAGGTCAAATAAAACTTAAACAGAGGCCGGGCAAGGACAGCTGCGGCCAACCTGTGTCCGTTTGCGTCGTATCTGTTTCCCGGTTTTCCGAATAATGTGCAGGATCGGAAACCGCCGCAGCTGAAAATGCCATGGATTTCCAGCCCCGGGACCTCTGGCCCCTCCCTTACCGCGCTGTTAGGGTCCGCGGCAAAACGGCCTACCCTGGGCCTCCCCGACATACAGGAGAGCAAAATGGCACTGAATGACGTTCTGGACCGGATCGACGCAGAGCTAGACGCCGCGACAGAGCGGCTGATGGAACTGCTGCGCATCCAGTCGATTTCCACCGACCCTGCCTATAAGGCAGACTGCGACAAAGCCGCCGACTGGCTGGTCGCCGACCTGAACGCCATCGGCATCAAGGCGGAAAAGCGCACCACCCCAGGCCACCCGATGGTGGTCGGCCATGTGGGCGAGGAAAACACCGACGCCCCGCATGTGCTGTTCTACGGCCATTATGATGTTCAGCCGGTTGACCCGCTGAGCCTCTGGAACACGCCGCCGTTTGAGCCGCAGCTGGAGGAAACCCCAAACGGCACCGTGATCCGCGGCCGCGGCTCCTCGGACGACAAGGGCCAGCTGATGACCTTTGTCGAGGCCTGCCGCGCCTGGAAGGCCGTCAACGGCTCCCTGCCCTGCCGCATCACCTTCTTCTTCGAGGGCGAAGAAGAGAGCGGCTCCCCCTCGCTCATTCCCTTCATGGAGGCCAACGCAGAAGAACTGAAGGCCGACATCGCGCTGATCTGCGACACTTCGATGGTGTCGCGCGGGGTGCCGTCGATCTCCTCGCAACTGCGCGGCATGCTGAAGGATGAATTCACCGTGATCGGCCCGCGCATTGACCTGCACTCCGGCCACTACGGCGGCCCCGGCCTCAACCCATTGCGCGAACTCAGCCGCATCGTCGCCTCTTTCTATGACGAAGAGACCGGCAAGATCGCCGTCGACGGCTTCTATGAAGGTGTGCATGAGGTGCCCGAGGACCAGCTGCGCCAGTGGGAAGGCTGCGGCTTTGACGAAAAGGACTACCTTGACAATGCGGGCTACACCCAGGCGCATGGCGAAAAGGACCGCTCGGTCCTGGAACAGCAATGGGCCCGCCCGACGCTGGAGGTGAACGGCCTTTGGGGCGGCTACAATGGCGCCGGCTCCAAGACCGTGATCCCGTCACAGGCGCATTGCAAGATCACCTGCCGCCTGGTCGGCGACATGGACCCTGACGCGCTGCGGGTAAAGATCCGCAAACACGTCGAGGCGCAGCTGAAACCCGACTGCAAGGTGGTCTGGGACAACGATCTCGAAGGCTCCAAGGCGTCAGTCATGGACATCAGCCGCCCCGAATTCACCGCCGCCCGCGCCGCGCTGTCGGACGAATGGCAGCGCGAGGCAGTGTTCTGCGGCATGGGCGGCTCGATCCCGATCGCGGGTTTCTTCAAGTCGATCCTCGGCATGGAATTGATGCTCGTCGGCTTTGCCAATGATGATGATGCCATCCACTCGCCGAACGAGAAATACGACCTGAAGAGCTTCCACAAGGGCATGCGCTCCTGGGCCCGCATCCTGGACGCGCTGAGCGCGAAGTAACTCATTGGCGGGGCCTGCGAATAGCCCGCCCCGCCCTTGCCTTCCCGCTAAGAAAAAAGGGCGTTCTCCCGCCCGTCATCGGGGCACTGATGCGCCCCTCTTCCCGTTGGGCATGGCGCCGCCAAAGGCGGCGCGCGCCGTGCTTTAGCACGGCGCCGGGCCCAAGGCTTTCGGTGCGGCATCTTTGATGCCGCGCCAAGGCGCGGGAGCCTTCCGCTCTGCCCGAAACGCAGCGGCAGGCTTGATCCGGCGCACGGCTGCAGCTCCAATACGCGGGACGCCCAGTTCAAGGGAGAGAGCCCATGCCGTCCGGCACAGAAACCGGCACCTTGCAAGTCAATGGCCAGCAGATCGCCTATACCCGCCGCGGCGAAGGCCCGCCGCTCTTGCTTCTGCACGGGTTCCCGCAGACCAAGGAAATGTGGGAGGAGAGCATCCCCGCCCTTGCCCGCCATTTCACCGTGGTGACAGCGGATCTGCGCGGCTATGGCGCCAGCACCAAACCCGAAGGCGTGGAGGCGATGAGCTTCCGCAATATGGCCGCCGACCAGCTGGCGCTGATGCACGCGCTGGGGCATCCCCGGTTTCACCTCGCAGGCCACGACCGCGGCGGCCGCACCGCGCACCGGCTGGCACTGGACGCGCCCAAAGCCGTTGCCAGCCTCACGGTGATGGACATCATTCCGACCCATCTGCTGCTGGACCAGCTGACGCAGCAGGTCGCCCGCACCTATTACCACTGGTTCTTCCTGGCCCAGCCCGCGCCGCTGCCGGAGCGCATGATCAGCGCCGATCCGCAGGCCTATTTCGAAAGCTGCCTGCTGGGCTGGGGCGGCGCTGCGCTGGATGATTTTCCGCCTGCCGCACTGGCAGCCTACCGCCGTGCCTGGGCAGATCCGGCCTGCGTGCGCGCCATGTGCAACGACTACCGCGCCGCGATTGAAGTGGACTTCAACCACGATGCCCGTGACCTCGCCCGCCAGGTACAATGCCCGGCACTGGTTCTCTACGGCGCCGATGGCGCCATGGCCCGGGCCTATGACGTCGCCGCCGCCTGGGTGCCGCACCTGCAGGACATGACCGCCCGCAGCCTGCCAGGCGGGCATTTCTTCATCGACAGCGCGCCACAGGATACTGCCGCCGCCCTTCTGGACTTTCTCAGGCGCCTGCCGCCCATGTAACAGCCTGTACAGCCCCTACCGCACGGGTTTGCGTTCGTTTTACGCACCCGGGTTAAGACTTGCTTATCGCTCTTGCCCTAGCCTGCCCTAGGGCGCGCGAGCCCAGGAAGACGGAGAGAGTAAATGGTTCAAAGCAGGTTCAAACGGCCGCCGGGATTTGAAGGCACTCAGACCGACCCGGAGGAAAGCTACCGCGCAGGCTACCAGCACGGCACCCGTGTGCTGCTGCGGTTTCTGGAGGCAAACGGGTCTCCGGACATGGAACGGCTGAGAAAGTGGATCAACACCGACCTGACAGAATGGCGCCACGATACCGGCGCCGACCCGGCGCCGCCTGCGCTCTGAAGCCGCTGCAGCCAACCGGCTGCTTGCCTGACCGGCCTCCGGCGGTCAGGCTGGCATCATGACACAAACGATTCTGACTGACAGCCCGCAGCTGGACGGTATCCTCGCCCTGGAAACCAGGGTTTGGGAGGCCATGGTTCTCGGCGACCAGCGTTTGGACGCGCAAGTCCTCTCGGAAGACTTTCTCGGCGTATACCCCAGCGGCTTTGCAAACAAGGCCGATCATTGCGGGCAGCTGGAAGATGGGCCGGTGATGGCGGAAAACAAGCTGAGCGGCGCCCGCCTGCGCTGCATTGGCAGCACCGCGGCCCTCCTCTCCTACCGGGCGTCCTACCGGCCTGCCGGTTCGGAGGAGTGGAAGACCATGCTGATCTCATCGCTCTGGGAGAAAGACGGCGGGACCTGGCTCAACACATTCAGCCAGGACACCCCGGAAACAGGTGCCAGATTGAACGGCTAACAGCCAGCGGCTGCCAGGGCAGCTGTGAAGCTTCATTTCCAGGGAAGAAAGTGGCGCGGTTGACGGGGCTCGAACCCGCGACCCCCGGCGTGACAGGCCGGTACTCTAACCAACTGAGCTACAACCGCGCATGGGCCTTTCGGCTGGCCGTTTCCGACCTTTGATCCCCTCCGGGGCGGACCCTGAAACGCCAGGGCGGCGGGCGAAAGTGGCGCGGTTGACGGGGCTCGAACCCGCGACCCCCGGCGTGACAGGCCGGTACTCTAACCAACTGAGCTACAACCGCATTTTCGCCTTGCGGCGGACCGTTTCCAGTCCAGGTCCCCTCCGGGGCGGATCCTGTTTGACCTCAGGATGAGGCGCAGCAGTGGCGCGGTTGACGGGGCTCGAACCCGCGACCCCCGGCGTGACAGGCCGGTACTCTAACCAACTGAGCTACAACCGCCCGCTGCGATCCAGCATCGCTGCTGAATGTTGGGCTGTAATATTCTCCGCCCCGGGACCCGTCAAGCGGTGTTTTGCCTTTTTCCCGACTTTCCCGGAAAAAAATGCGCCAGCCCGGCCAACACGCTGAAACAACGTGAAAAACACTGCCGCAGCAACGGCTTGCGTGAATATCGTCTTGATCCGGCGAGAGGGGGATGGTGGGTCGTGAGAGGCTCGAACTCCCGACATCTTCGGTGTAAACGAAGCTATAGGCACGCAGGCTATTGTTTTGCAGTCAATGGAGCTGTTTTTAAAGGGTGCGATTCCGGCGTTTTCGCAGTGTATGCCGGTTCACGCCAGTTCATGGAACCAGGGCGCACTTCGTAAATGTTGGCCGGACAGGGAATCGGGAGCAGTCAGTGAGTGGGAAACCCATCAAGGTAGAGAGACTGCCAGACGGCAAAGTGAGCGTGCGCAAGGGCTCAAGGCACAACGTGTTCGAAGAGGAACGCCGAGAGCCCTGGGCGGCCTAGTATTAGCAGATGTTCCATGAGCGCGGATACCCGGGCTATCTCAACATGGCCAAGGCTCTGCGCGAGCTGGCCCCGCTATGAAGGGCCGGCCCTGGACCGCTCCAGAGGATTTGCGCCAAGCGATGGAGGCCGCTGGGCATGATGGCTGGGAGGCACCAGTCCAAGCCTGGGCAAAGCGGCACGGGCTGAAGCTCAAGATTCAGTGGTTCGCCGATCTGCAGCGCCGGCTTGTCACTCTGGACGGATACCGCGATCCGCCCAGCATCCAGACACGCTGGGTGTCTATCAAGGAATGGCTGGAGGTGCACGACAGCCGACACCTGACGGGCTGCCGACGCGGCCGGAGATGGAGAGGTCAGATTTCGGCCACTGACGGGCTGACACTCCTTACTTGGATGAACCTTTTACGGTTCCTCAACAATCCTATGCCAAAATCACCCTGAGAGTGGTCAATGCTCTCACTACCTTGCGAAGACCTGATAGATTGGGCGCCTCACCCCCGGGGCGCCCTTTTTATGTACCTTTGACGAAGCGTAAGCGCCCCCTTAACCATTTTCACCTAAAAAGAGAGCAAGGGGAAACCCGTTCTCCCTTGTCATCTAGGCAGATGATCCTGCGGGCGCTAGCAACACCGCCCGCAGGTCTCCTATTCTGGGCTCTCGTCTGCAGTTTTCATGGCTGCCAAGGCCTCATCACCCAGAGCCGCTCGAAGCACCACATCCACCTCCGGCAAGTAAGACATCCACATAGGGGCGCCGTCCATCTTTGCGTTCGGCGGGTGTCCCTCGAACTCACATAGCGCCCGCGCCGCACGCTCACGGGCCGACTTTTCCTTAGGCATAGTCAACTCCTCATTCGCGGCAGAAGACTAGCACCAGGCGAGCCATCCCCAGACATAGAAAACGCCCGACCGCCAGAGCCGGGTCGAATTGAAAGCTACCTGCTATCAGAATATGAAGTCGCCGGCGCTTAGATTGGAACCCCCTACACCTGTGAGGTGCAACTGATTGCCGTCCGCCGCTTGGCCACCTGTTCGTTCTTTAGCTGGCTTGAAGGTCTCTCCCCCTACTGTGGACCTTTGACGAAGCGCAAACGCCAAAGCAACAGATCGCACGCACAAAGAGTGGGAGAGTATTGGCGCTCCCGTTCACTCCTTCTAGGCCATTCAGGCCCGGCAGCACCCTAACCGCTTGCCGGGCCTGGTTCTTAGGTAGCGAGAACTTTTGCAAGACGTGTTAGCTGAACACGCTTCTCCTCTGGAAGGCTGTAAAAAACCCTGACGAGATCAGCGGCCTCCTTGGCCTCCAGAATTTCGGCCGAAAGGCTGCTACCAGCCGAGGCCCCTTCTGTCTCCTCCACACCTTCAAAGAAGTGGGTGATGTCCACTCCAAGAGCAGAAGCGATTTCCCAAAGACGTGATGCACTTACACGATTTTCGCCCTTCTCGTACTTCTGGATCTGTTGAAACTTTACGCCGACTTCAGACGCCAAATCTTGCTGATTTTTCCCAATGAGCCAACGCCGTTGGCGAATTCGCTTGCCAACGTGGACATCAACTGGATGCGGCATGTAGGCTTCTTTCTCTTTCAACTTTCGACGCTATCACACTATCCATAATTGAGCAGAAAACCACAACTTCCCGCGATGGGGAAAGACTATTGGGTCTGGCAGAAGGGCTGCACTTGGCGGAGCAGTTACCAGAACTCCAGTCGTCCGTCCGATGGTGGCTGTGCCGGGACAACGCCGTCATTCGTTGCAAGTGCTGCTAGTACAGCCAAGAGCGTCAGGTTTGTGCAAAGTGAGTGGCCGTAACAAACTTCATCCAAGATCCAGGGCGCCAAATTTCGCGAGGAGTGCTCGCCGGTGCTTCTGCCATTCCGACCCCCGAAGATCAATCCACCCATGCTCGGTGAATTCCTCGGCCGGATGAACCGCAAAACTTGGGGAAGGCACAAGGGAAATCTACGCCCACAGAGGTAATCTATATCACTAAAATTCGCGCAAAAGTGGAATGATTCACGTTTTGTTTACTAAGGTCAGTTCAACTTATGTTCTACTCCAACAAGCCACTAAAGCGGGCCTTTAGAGCAAGCGCAATGGCACTTCAGGCAAGAACTCCTCGGGCACCCACGGGTGGGAAATCGTGGAGAAGTCACATGTCAAGCATCTTTGACGCCCCCGAGAAGTACAGTTGGGACAACATCGCTCCGATATCTAGCAATCGATTGCTAAAACTAAAGAAAAACCTGGAGTTTGGAAATGTCGAGATCATTGATCTCAGACCCCTCCCACAACAAGCTGACAAGTCTTTACCGCCTATTGACGAAGACTTGATAACAGGGATCGAGCGTCAGATCGAAGCGCGAGCCCGGCCTAAAGAGGTAAGAAGTATTGGCGAACAACATCTTAGAATAGTTGAAAAACCACGCCAACCTAAGCCCTGAAGCAAGCTCTGGTGGCCTCGGCGGACGCTGAAGTCACCAAGCATCTCGAACTCTGTTTTTGGAACCGAGATCGCAAACTACAATGGCAGCCTCTGCGGTAAGCCCATTAAGCTTCGGCTTTTTCTGAGCCCCCCTCCGTAGGGTACGTGACGTGACCGGCCGGGAGCCCTGCGATACACGCCCAAATTGGTTCACCGCTCCGCATCTCCAAGTATAGCACGAACTGCAACGACCTTCTGACATGTCGAGAATGTTTCTCGCCCCTAAAGGAGCAAAGTCTCTCCTTCTACCAGAGACAAAATTTCATCAACGGAAACTCCGGACAGAACCAGACGTTCATCATCGGTCGAGATCGTGGTTGTAATTTCACCATCAACAGCGACTTGGTCGAATTTCAGAGACGAAACGTGATTGCTTCCCCAGGCTCTCAAGTCAAGAAGATCAAGTCCGACCTCAAAGTCGCCCAAAACATCCTGCTTTCCATCCGAAGTGAAAACAAAATGATCGGCGCCTTCGCCGCCGAAAACTGTGTCACGGCCTGATCCATCGTAGATTTTGTCCGAACCTTCTCCACCGTTTATGTAATCACTTCCTCTTCCGCCATCGATGGTATCATTGCTCTCTCCACCATCAAGCAGATCACCTCCAACACCGCCGTCAATTTTGTCGCGCCCCTTTCCTCCTAGGATGTTGTCGCGACCAGCACCACCATCAAGCGTGTCATCCCAGGTTCCGCCGGAAATAGTATCACTTCGCCTTCCACCGTAGATCAAATCTCGTCCGTTTCCACCTTCTAGCCGATCCTTTCCACCTTCACCCATGATCGTGTCATGCCATGCTCCACCCATAACGGTGTCATTGCCCGCGCCCCCAACAATTTTGTCTTTACCGGCCCCCCCCTGAAGCACGTCCCGTCCCTTTCCACCGTGCAGGTAGTCGCGCCCGACGCCGCCGTTGATAGTATCATTTCCCTCCTCACCAAAAAGCCGGTCAGCAGCAGAATTCCCATCAAAATAATCGTCGCCTGCACGGCCATAGATAACGTCCTTGCTATCGCTTCCATCGATATGGTCGTCACCATCTCCGATTCTAGTAAATTCGATGAAGTTCAGTGCCCAGGGATCTAGGGAGATTACCACAGTCCCATCGTCAGACGTGGAGCTCTCGCCGTTGATCACAACCGGATCAGCTCTATGGTCGGCGCCACCTTTACCGCCATCAGTGAGCATAGTAGATTTGATGAAGTACAGGTCATCACCTACGATCTCCGAAAAATCAAGCTTGAAACTATCGCGGGTTTCACCGCCACGGTCGGAAGCAATAAATGAGAACTCATCATCATTCCCGAAACCATGCACATCAACTTCACTCTCTAGTGACCAGTCGAGAACTGGTGATTTACCAACAAGCCTATCGCGCATTTGGGAAAATGTTTCACCAGCAATCGTCAAGTTCTCCTGCTCAACATCCGTCAATGTAATGCTTTGTGTGGTGTCAAAGGTGAGCGGCCAAATTTGGGAAACATCGATTCCATGGGTGATTTGCTCATAAAACATCTCAACCAACATCGATGCATGTTCAAGTCCGCGCGCATTTTCTCCGTAGTAGTTCGAATTCCACTCTGTGACATGAAACGAAACCGGGTCCATAGAATCTGAACGGTCCAGAAGATCGACAAAACGGTCATATTGAGAGAACATAAAAGCGTTCTCTTCATCAACAGCATCCAGCCCCGTACTTACATAGTAATGCTGAAGAACACCATCTACTAAGTCAGCCGACTCAGGCACACGATTAATTTGCTCTACCAGGTCTCGAACTTGATAATAGGCGCTTCCCTGTCCATCTACTTGAGTTGTGATAAAACCTTTTGGAACTTCACCATCAAATTCTTTCTCTATGTAGTCCTGGGAGTAAATTCCGTACATATCCTTTTCAGGATCGATATAAACGATGGTGTCCTCTCGTGGCGAGTATACCGCAGACGCTGACGACGTTCCTTGCACAACGAGTGATCAGCCCCACCTGAGTGGTCCGGTTTGATTGTTAGTGCATGACCGGCCTCGGGTCCATCGGGACGAGTGTTTCCGGAGCCGGTGGGCGATAGCGCAAGGCGCTGTGTGGTCTTTTTGTGTTGTAGTGCTTCCTCCATTGTTCGATCAGGATCTGAGCCTCGCGCAGGCTGTAGAAGATTTCTCCGTTGAGCAGTTCATCGCGGAACCGGGCGTTGAAGCTTTCACAGTATCCGTTCTCCCAGGGGGATCCCGGCTCAATGTAGGCGGTCTTGGAGCCGACCGCAGCAATCCAGTCCCGGACAGCCTGTGCCACGAACTCAGGACCGTTGTCGGACCGGATGTAGGCCGGGACGCCCCGCAGGATGAACAGGTCACTCAAGGCATCGATTACGTCACCTGAGTTCAGCTTCCGCTTCACCCGGATAGCCAGGCACTCCCGGCTATGTTCGTCGAGGATGTTCAGCGTGCGGAAGGCCTTCCCATCATCGGTCCGGCAATGCACGAAGTCGTAGCTCCAGACGTGGTTGCGATATTCGGGCCGCAACCGGACACAGGAGCCGTCGTTCAGCCAGAGCCGTCCTTTCTTCGGTTGTTTCGCAGGCACTTTCAGCCCCTCACGCCGCCACAGGCGTTCGACACGCTTGTCGTTCACTTGCCAGCCTGCATCCCTCAGCAGGGCCGCGATCCGCCGGTAACCGTAGCGGCCGTATTGGCGCGCCAGCTCAATCATGTCCGCGATCAGGCGCGCCTCGTCGACCCGGCCTCGTGGCAATTTTCTCTGCGTGGAACGGTGCTGCCCCAGGACACGGCAGGCCTTCCGTTCCGACACGCTGAACCGACTGCGCACATGATCTATGCAGGCCCGGCGGCGAGCGGGGCTCAGAAGTTTCCCTTTGCGGCCTCCGACAGGATGAGCTTGTCCAGGGTCAGATCCGAAACGGCGCGACGCAGCCGCTCGTTCTCTTTCTGCAGCCGTTTGAGCTCTCTGAGTTGGTCGGTTCCCATCCCGCCGTATTGCTTGCGCCAGCGGTAGTAGGTCTGCTCGGTGATGCGCACTTCGCGGATCGCATCCACGCGCTGCAATCCCTGACCGACAAGCACCTCAACCTGCCGCAGCTTCGTGACAATCTCTTCCGGCTTGTGTCGCTTCGTTCCCATTCTGATCCTCCGTTTTCCTAAACATAACGGCGGACCACTTCATTGGGGGAGGATCACCGCCGCTGGCATCGGGATAGACCGTGATGTGATGGCCCTCGTATCTCTCACCGAGAACCTGGATCAGATGCGGCGTGTCCTGCAGCCCCTGCAGCTCATCAACCGCGTGCCAGTCGCCGCCGCGCTGGACGAAGACAACAGACGCCATATTGCCCACGTTGAAGTCCTGGCCAATGTGCAGAGGCTCGCGCAGCTGGATACTCTCCGTGGATTGGTGCCGTTGCCGGTCATAACTGCGGTAGACAGTGCCGCTTGTCAGGTTGACGAACTCGCCCATCAGATAGGCCTTGATGAGCTCCTCGGGATAATCCTCCAGCAGCGTTGAAATGTAGTCCGGCGGCAGGAAATCCGCGTTCTCGTAGGTGCTGGCCTGCACCATGGAATAATTGCTCTTCGGATCCCGCTTGAAGCTGTCATAGACGAAGCGGAAGCCTTCGGGGGTGGTCGTTACACCAATTCCGTTGACGACGCCGGGAATGACCAGGCGCATCCGGGCAATGATTTTCCGCCACGCCGCCTCGGCCTTGTCCTTGGAGAGGATGTCGATCTCATCCACCAGGGCTCGGGCGATCTTGAAGCCCACGATGCCACCGGGGTCATCCATCGACCGGCATATGGTGGTGCCGTAGTAGGACCGGCCGCGGTAAAGCTCGACCTCCTTGTCGCTGGTCTTGATCCTGGTTGTGAACCCAAGCGTGAAAGCCGCCTCGTCCATGGTCGGCCAGAAGGTATCCCGAATGTCCCGGTAAGTCGGAGCGAAGTACCCTTGCACTGTCTTCGGGTGCTTGCCTGCGAAGAGGCCAAGATCCAGGCAGCCGACATAGGTCTTGCCGGATCCAAAGCCACCGACATAGGCGCGGAACTTGGTATTCAGCCCGGAGAGAAAGATCCCCTGCGGCGCGCTAACTGTCAGATCGTGTGACACGCACGTCACCAACCGGAGCGGCCGTATTGATGTTGATGTTCAGCGCGGGAGCCTCGTCTTCCCCTGCCCCGGATCCGTTCAGCATGCCAAGGTGCCGGGCGATCTTGTCCAGCGCGCTGAGCTTGTCGTGCATCTTCAGCTTCACCCCCTGGGCAGTCAGAGAAACCTCCGAAATGGCCGCGGCGGTGTCGTTGTCCACCTCGCTGCTGGGCAACAGCTCAACCGGATACAGAACCGGATTGCCCTCTTCATCTACCGCGCCATCAGGTGCGCTACCCCAGGCAACGGCCTTGCGGATGTCAGCAAAACCGATCCGCGCCAGCTCCTGCAGAACCCGCTCTTGGGTAATTCCTGTCTTCTCTGAACGCTTCGCCTGGGCCTCTTGGATCGCAGCTTGAACCTTAACATTACTTAACAGGCGCGACGCCTGCTGCTCTGCCGTTTTCTCGCTGTATCCCGCCCGGATTGCTGCCTGCTTTCCGTTCAGGTCGATGAGGTATTCCGCAACGAAACGCTCCTGCTTTGCAGTGAGCGCCATGATCGACTTCCCGTCTGTTGTGGAGATTGTTGGGCATCCCGCCCGGTATTGTCAGATTTCGGCAACTGATCCGCCCCGATCCCGGTATCCCACCGGTGAGCGATGTTGCCTTTGTGCTATTTCTGCGCTGCTTTGCCTGCAGCATCGCTCAGCCTGGCGATTTGCATGGGGCTTGGGTCATCCCGCCAGCCCGCCGGCTGTTTGCCGCCGCGGCGAGCGATATCGGCCAGATAGCTCTGGATCATGTCAGGCATAGTGTCACCTCGGTATGGGGAAAGCGCAACGGCCCGTGCCCGGGCAACGCAGGTGTTCAAGCTCTGGATGCAATGGAAGCGTCAGCGACGAAGCCCTTTAGCTCCGCCTGTTCCTGATTATCCCGTCAGGTACGCCACGCGGCCGGCCCGGAGCCATGCGATACACGCGCAATTCGGTCGTTGGTCGAACTATACCACATCTTGAGACAGCATCAAGCCGTGGTGTAAGTTCGAAAAACCGGAAAGAGAGCACCTCAACCTTCTTTTGAAAGCCACCAATTACCGCTCGCCTTTTCGATCCGGCACCAGATCTTGATCCTTCAAGTCGAAAACTATGTCGGCGCCGAACGTAGCCATAGTCGCTCTTTGGAGGAAGGCCCCAGCAGGTTCATGAAGATCTGAAAGTTGCCCCTGCTAGAGTTCATAGTTTCCCTTGAGATCTCAGCCCCCAATGGGCTGGCCTGGCCGAACACAATATCCACCTCCTGGGCAATATGGACCGACACCTAGCTAAGAGCATCCAACTAGCTGATTGAACAAGACAGGCGCATCCGGAATTTTGTTCCCGAACGCTTTAGCCGACTATTACCAGAGACCTACTTCGACGTCTGCCTCAACTCCTGAACAATAAATAAGTCGTGTTCTGCCTCCCAAAAGAAGGGAATCCTAGTTCTGCCCGCTCGCCATGCGGGTGCAAGTTCGATCTTTCAAAAGGAGACGGAAATGGAACGTCAGAACATTCACTCACATATGCAGGCCATTGAAGAGCGCTTCAATGCTGAAGGCCTCACACTTTACGTGTGTGAAAATCCGAAGGAACTTCCAACCCTTCTAAAAGAAGTGGGAAAAAAGAAAGTGCATCCTATGTCGGAAGTTAGCGAAGATGAATTGGCATCCGGACGCGCTCTATGGCTGTTCCTAAAGAGAGACGGCCGATGCATTTTCTGTATCTCAGCCAAGCTAGTTGACCTTGGCGAGAAAGACTTCGGAAACTACTTCAGGAACCTCGCGGCCTCTAAGTATGTTGGCAGAGACGACGTCGTTGCTAGCGTATCACAGCCCCTGGTAGATGAACTAAGGGGTCGGCTGATTTACTTCGGCGGCATTGAGGTGGCGCCAGATGAACGGGGCGGCATACGGCGGCTGGGGGACTTCGCTCAGTACGTAAAGCTGCTTTCCGCAATGCGCTGGGACTTCGATTGGATGTACACGATCATCGCCTACAAGCACCGGCGCCTTGCTGACGACTATGGTTTCAACGGAAAGTATCGAAATGCAATTAGCTGGGCGGACCCAATCCCGGAGGGATTGGCCAATGATCAAATGATCTTAGGCCTCAACGCTGTTCATTTCTCTCATATTGTCAGCAGCGTTGAGCCAGGTAACCTTTGAAAAGACTGCAGTGACCGGCTCTCCACGAGTGTCGGTCACTCGCATAGTCACCTTTCGATAGCCTCCTCTGACCCTTTGTCCCTTTACTACGACATCAAGCTCCTCATCTGTGACGATGTATGGCACTTCTTCGAGCATTCTGTGTGAGTGCATGGCGCGTTCGAGGATCCTCTCTTCAAAATTTCCAACGATCCTATAGAAGTCGCGGTTTCCGGCCAGCATTAGCCTCTCAGCAGTTGCACTGCGTTTCCCAATCTGGATCGGGTGCATTATTCTGTCTGTTGGTTCAATCCGTTCATAGAGATCAACTTGATCTTCAAACCACTCCCAGTTGTTCAGTTGTCCACCTTCTTGGTGATACCAGTCCAATACGTGATCTGTTGTGACGTTGAACCCTGCCCTAGAACAGGCAGCATGTTCTGTGTTTGCCACCTCCGCCGCTCGCCATCGGTTCAAGTTCGCTGCGCTTGAATGGGCTTCAGCAGGCAGTTCGAAGAAAAATTGAATGGGAATGTGCAAACCGGCAGAAAGAAGAGCCAAGGTAGAAGCGGGAATCTCGCGGTTGTTCCTCATCTGACTTCTGAGTGTACCGTAATTCACCCCCGAGATTGTACAGGCTCTCTTTAACCGTACACCGGCAACCCTACAGGCAGCATCAATTCGATCAGCAATCATGAAAGCCCCCAAAAGTTCACATATGTGACTTTTCTAGCCTACCGATTGACACAGGTAAAGCAATTCTCAACAATGACATGAGTAAAAACCCACACCAACAATCGTTGCGTGCACCAAGCATTGAACAAGGGACCTATTTCAATTGAAACGGACAGACACGGATATAGGGCACGCTAAAGAAAACGATGATAACTCAAGCCTTCAGGCCGCTGACCTTGAGCTTCTAAACAAGGCTTGCAAGATGTCCGGAAGAAGCCTCGATTTTTGGGCTCGTTTGACGGAAGGCCTTGATGAAGATGCGCTTGCCTTGCTCGTTTCCAGAGCGCCTATGTTTTCATCCGAACTGCCCGCTTCCAGTGAGGATCTGCGGCAAGATCAAAGAGAAGCAGCCACCTTGCTCTCCTTAGTTGGCCAGAGCGACCGGCAAGTATTTTTAAGAGCTCTTCGTGGTTTAGTTGAACTTCGAGGAAATCAACACCACTAATATTGAAACCTGCGCTCCAGCACACACCGCTTGAAGCATTACCGCACCTGCATCCAATTTTTCAAAGGCTCCAGTCTCGGGCCTTGTATTGCCCAGGCTACTTCCAGCAGAGCAACCCTTGCTTTCCCGTCTTAAAGAGTGCCTGGAGTTACCTCCAGCTTTGAACAATAGGGTTCAGTCTTGAAATGCCGATAGTCTTCCTTGGCCTCACACCATCCCACGAGGTGTCGCGTGCGATCTAGGAAAGCGATCAACAGTGGCCAGACGGTCCGGTCCGTTGTGCTGCCATCCCGGTCGTGTAGATAAGCTGCAATCGATAGCGCTCCCTGATGGCATGGCGCAAAAGCGTCCCTTGACGATTTAGGTAATGCGGCTCTCCTTCAGAATTGACTTAGATCATTCAAGCTACCGCCTCGACCTGGGAGAGTAGCACTTCACCAAAACACCCCAAAAGGGAATGGCTTTAACCAGAATGAAAGGTTTCGAAGTGGTTATTATGAGATTTACCGCCAAAACTGCTTTCTCTTTAGCTACCGCCTACTATGGGGCCCGAGGAGCAAGCTGTGTTGAGGCGTAGCGGTGGATGTCGAAAGCCCTGACCAAAAGGAATGTGCTGCCACGTTGACACAAAGCCATGTCGCTGCAACTAAAGGTGGCCCAAAATTGTCGCTTCGCTTGGACCTGCGCTTGCTGCCGTCAACTCGCGAGGTATGCATACTCAAGTGGCCTAAACCAATAATACGCTCCCCAAAAGGAATTCGACGATGACACCATACCGTGCTTGGGACACTGCCTCCTGCGTCATGGCATATGACATTGGGTCGACGCACATCGACGTAGAATTCAAAAGTGGCGCGATCTACCGCTACACAGAAGAGTCAGTGGGTATAATGAACCTCAGTCAGATGGTTGGGCTGGCCAAAACTGGCGAAGGCTTAAACTCATTCATTCAAAGGGTAGTAAGCGATGACTATTCTGCACAGTTGAGATGAGCCCGAAGCTGCCGTTGTTCGCACTCGTTTTTTTGCTCACGCAGCTTTTCTTGGTTCCTAGTCGCCCACACCAGAAAGCCGTCTTCAAGTTTTAGGTGCTTGCCAGGTGCAAGCAAAAAGGGTGCAATCAGTAAAATCGCAGTTAGGCTGCGCCTGCCAGAGTGCCCATGCCCCTTTCGGACCAGCCAGGAGAGTTGAACTTGCCTCCCTCATCGAGTGATCTTGAGCTACTTTCATCAAGCACTGGACAAGAGTTTCTGCAAACTTTTGTCGACCTCTTGCAAGAAGTTGCTCAGGTGGATTTTGTCGCAATCAGCGAACTAAAGGTGACCGACCGGGAGCTATTTCAAGTCCAGGCCGGATGGATGGATAACGAGTTGCTCCAGTGCTTCGAATACGATGCCTGCTTCACACCTTGCCTAGAGGCCATCAAAACTGCGCAACTGGTGCTGGTGCACAAGGGTGTTCAATCCGCTTTCCCGCAAGATGAACTGTTGCAGCATAAGGGGCTGGAAAGCTTCCTTGGATACCCCGTTACCAACATTCACGGCGAAGTCATCGGCCTAATACAACTGGGCTGGCGCCGCCAAACATCGGCAGAGGAATGCGACCAAATTCTTGATACGATCTCTGACTTTACCAGCCGGATCGCGACAGAACTGGAAAACCTGCGTATGATGCGGATCCTCAAGGCTCTTGCCCGCGGACCGGAAGCACACTCCTCGGAAAGTGTTTTCCATCTGATCACACAGCAAATTCAGGTCCTGTTGGGGGCCAAAGCAGTTTTTGTTGCGGAGTGTTCGCGTGAAAGCGGTAAGAATTTCAACATTCTGGCCTACACTGAGGGTGGGAGATGGTTGCATGAGATGGAAGGAAAATCACTCTCATTTAAGGGGCGGCCTTGTGAACACTTAGAGACCCGCGAAGAGTTTCGCATCCAATCCGGTCTAGCCGATGCCTATCCAGAACAAGAAAGATACCGTACCGCGCCATTTGATGCATATCTCGGAGTTCGGGTAGACGATGGTGAAGGGAAAACAGTCGGACATTTTGTTGTTTTCCACGACACCCCTATCACCACGCACAAGCTTGAGACCGAGTTGCTCTCGATACTGAAGAGCAGGCTCGGTTCTGAAATCCTTCGACGGCGCCTGGCAAGCCAATAGATTATGCTCGGATCAAGCAACGCTTCAAAGGCATTCAAGTGCTCAACTGCGTTACCAAAACTGCTCAGGTTTGAAAGTATTGAGCCCTAAGCGGCCACTCCATTGGCCCTCCCCTGTTGCTTGCGCAGCATGACGGGCACCTGAAAGTTGGCCTTGGCCGAGCATCATGGCGGTGCACTTGAACGCTCGCATAAGCAGAAATCTGCCGTGAAAAATCTCCAATCTGCTAGAGCCTTTCCTGAAACTTAACTGTTTTGGCATTGAGTACAGGTTGATCCGAGTGACGGGCGGTGTTCCAGGAAGCGTACTCCGTTCTCGGAAACCCCTGCTACGTAGGGAGATGTTCTGAAGAAGCGGCGAGGTATTGGATGAGTATCCGAAACAAACTTTGTCTGATCCTGTGCCTTTTCCTCCTTCAGCTGGCAGTGATTGCCGGAGGAGCTTTTTTTCAAAACAAGACTGACGAAAGCTCAATTCAGAGAACCAAGTTTGCACATGAGAACCTGGATACTCTGCTTGAGCTTTCTGGAGTTTCAGTCAGACAGGTAAAGGAAGTCACCGACTTTCTTTTGTCTGATGACACGGCAGATCTATTCGAGCACCGCGCATTTGGATTGCAAATCAAAGAGTTATTCGCAGCACTGAATGAGCTGGCCGAGGAGGATGCCCGGCAGAATCATATTCTCGGAAACCAAGCGGCCGAGCAAAATATTGAACTCCTCTCAGAACTGCGGGCGTTGCATTCTGAAATCAGCAAAGAGGTGTCGGCAACTCTCACACTCGCAGCGGATGGCCGCAAAAATGAGGCAATCGCTCGCCAGGAAGATGTCGTTGAGGAGTTATTTGATGAGCGGTATTCACCACTCATTGAAGAAATGATAGAGAACTGGCACTCGAAAGCGAACCAGGTAGCGGCCAGCGCAAGCCGTGAAGCAGTTGCTGCCAGGAATTTGGTTATCGCGGTTTCCGCTCTACTCACCGCAGTTGCTATGTTCATCGCGTATCAGGTCGTCAAGGGAATTTCTCATCAGATATCGGGCTTGGTCGGTGCCGCCGAAAAAATCGGTGAAGGACGGCTAGATACAAGAATTGTCGCAAGAGGTCCGAAGGAATTTGGGAGCCTGGCCTCCGCTTTGAACACTATGGCAGAGAAGCTGCAGGATTATACCGATGCACTGGCCCTGGCCAGATCAGAGGCTGAAGCCGCTTCAGATGCCAAGGGTGAGTTCCTTGCGAATGTGAGCCATGAGCTACGAACCCCTATGAATGGCATCTTGGGAATGACCGAATTGCTGAACGAGACCGATCTCGACGAGGAACAACGCGAACTTACCAGCACTATTTTCAGTTCGTCCAACGCGCTCCTCTTGGTCATCAACGATATTCTTGATTTTTCAAAGATCGAAGCCGGCCAGCTAAGGATCGAAACTGCACCGTTCGAACTGAACGCGGTCATTGAAGATGTTGCTGCCCTGTTGTCGCCGCTGGCTCAGGAAAAAGGGTTGGAAATCTATACCGGTTTCGACTTGCCTACGCCGGTGCAGACAAACGGGGATGCTGGCCGTCTGCGTCAGTGCCTGCTCAACCTAGTTGGGAATGCTGTGAAATTCACAAAGGAAGGTCATGTCAGGGTTCTTGTCCGCCCGGGTCCTTGTTCACAGCTTGTGATCGAAGTTCAGGACACAGGAGTTGGAATACCAGAAGACAAGAAGGAGGCTGTCTTTGCCGCCTTTGAACAGGTCGATAACGGCTATACAAGAAGCTTTGACGGCACAGGGCTCGGACTGTCGATCACGCAGCGCCTCGTTTGCTTGATGGGCGGATCTATCTCACTGACATCTGAGCCTGGAAAAGGATCGGTCTTTGCGATGCAACTTCCGCTACCGACTGCTCAGGCAGGCACTCCTTCGGGCCAGCCCAAGACTACGCTTCTGCGAGAGCAAACCACTACTCCTGCCGCGGTCTCACCATAAGCATTTCAATGATTAGCACTGGATCGGCTTCAACAGAGATGATTTGGAGTCCATAGCGGTCTTTGATCGCCTACCAGGCCCTCGCAAGCGCAGCACGTCGTTCCCCACGCTAAGCGGCTATTGCAAGGTCCCGCAGGGTAAGACGGGCGGGCCGGACAAAACCGCCGTTCGCCGCAAGCACTGAACCTACCCACCTCGTCTACGCTTCCGCTGTTGGCACCCGTAAAGCTGAAGTTGATCGGACAGTTGCTGGATGCCGAACCTAAGCGTGGTAAAACACCGGATGAGCCGTGTTGACCGATTGACGATTAACGTGTTCAGAAATACACCCCTGACACGAGTGGGTGCTAAAGTGCCCGCTTTTCTTTGTAGTTAGCATGATCGTGCATTTCTGCATGGTCGTCACAAATGATGAACGTAATAGATCATGAAAAAAATTCTTACCTTTACCGCTGCGCTAATGACATGCGCTCAATGTATGCAGGCGGAAGCCAATAACACTACTGTGATCCCGTCCGAAGGCGCCTTGGAGCAGCAACTCTCAGGCAAACGAATGGCGAGCGACGACATGCCAAAGGGATCGTTTCTGAGCTTTCTTGACGGTGGTATTTTGAAAGAAGAAAACCGCGGCCGCCCGGACGAATTAGCGAAATGGGAAGTGAAAGGGCAGACTGTCTGCTTGGAAAATGAACGTCGGCGCACTTGCGCTGATGTTGTCAAATTAACCGACCACGAACTGGTTCTGCGTGTCCCGGCTGAGGGCGAGGATGGTCAGCTTTGGGAGGGGTACTTTGTCAATGAAACTGGCGTGCCTTTACGTGACGTGATCGCGTTCGACGGGAAGCTTGCCCGAACTTTGCATGGCCGCACCATTACTGCTGAAGACGTTCACGGTAAGACAGTGTGGGGATTTGATGCCAAGGGCACGGTGACGATTGAAGCCTTTGATGCCTCGGGCTTTCCTTTCCCAGGCGGATCGGCCTCATACAATTCAAAAAAAGACGATCTATGCATCACTCCTGAAAACAATAAGGTCGCTTGTATGCGTGTGCAAATTTCCGGTAGCGACGTGCGCATGACCCCCGTGGTCGATGGTGTTCTTCTGGAAGAAAAGGCCATGGCAGGCACCATCGAATAAGCAGTTGTAGCCTAGGTTGCAAGCTGCGGTGACGTCAGCGTTTTTAGATGGCTGGCGTCACGACCTTCGCTTAAAACAGTTCCTACCTAGTCTGTGCTTCCATGGTTTCAGCGTTCTCTGGAACAGTTTTGAGACACGCTGATCGAAGTCCATCATTCAGACTTACGCTGCTATGCAGTATTCATGCACTTTGGAGACGATCCAGCTGTCCACTGTGGTGAGCGCAGAGAGGCGGTTTGAGCCCTGAGCGGTCTTTGCTCGCCTACCAGGTGCTCGCGCGTGCAGCAAGCTGCTACCGGCGCTATGCAGCCGCGAAAGGACAGCTACCGAAATGCGCGGGCGCGGGCGCTGCCATTCCACCTTGAACAGGATCATAGCCATTCGCATCAAAGTCCAGGAGCAGAGCAGTTTACTCTGCTCCTGAAACGGCCCTTTTTCTTTGTAGTGTTCCCTCAAGCAGCAGCCTGTAGGTGAGCCGCTACGAGAGCTGCGGTAAGCAGCAGCTCAATCACCAAGGGCGGGATAACCTGTCTGTCGACGCCGTCAAACGCCAGGCTGATCAGCCGCCCAAAAGCTATGAGCGCCATCACTACAGCAACCGGTATGAACCACAGGGTCACACCGGTCAGCTGGCCCGCCATCAACAAAGCAACGCAGGACAGGAACATACCACCCATTGCCGAGCGGATGGTGCTAAGTCCGACTACACTGATGATCTCGACGCCGAAATTGGCGGCCATCTTACCCGGATTGAACATGGACATAAGCCCCAGTCCGGCGAGCATCAGCGTGCCCATGCCAATCACGATTTGAAGTGCAAGTTCCAATTCTCTTCTCCCTCGCTTGGTTGGCTCAGATGAACCGGCGTACCGCCATGTTTGCGTTGTCCTGGAATTCCGGGTTGGCGTAACCTGCGGTCTGGCTTTTCTGGTCGACCACGGGACCAGTCGGAAACTTGCCCTGGCTGGCATAGAAGTGGCCGCTCTTGAAATTTGGATCCAGCAGCCCGTCGACATAGCGTCTGGCACCGATCTCAATCTTGTGCATCATGCCTAGCCTGGGCATCAGCGCCCCACCGACATGCTTGAAAAACAAACGCTTGAGGAACGGCAGATCGTCAAACCCGGCCGTACCGGTTGTGCCGCCCGGGCTCATAGTAACAAAGCGGATATGCGGATGCTGGCGAGCCATCGAAGCCATCCACATCGCCGCCTGCAGCTTGACATAGCCGTATGCCACCATCGGATCCGGTTTGTCAGCGAATTTGCTGCCGTCGATTACGGCGGCGTATTCGGCCACCGAAGAGGTTTTCATTTCCGGCACTGGCATCCCCATCTTCGGAATGCCCCGGGCCGCCTCGGAACCGGCATAGAGCACGGTGGAGGTCAGCAATTGGCGCTCCAGAAGTTCGTCCACCAGCACCACATGCCCCAGTACGTTAACGGCGAAGATGTGGCTGACTCCGTCCTTGGTTTTGGCAAAGGGGGTGGAGCCGCCGCTGCCCCCGGCGTTCAGGATCACCGCATCGACCGGCGTTACCAGCTTGGCCACTGCGGCGCGGACCGTGTCCGGCTTCATCACGTCCATCAGGACAATCTCAAAGATTTTGCGGCCGGTCTCGGCCTCCAGCTGCGCTTTGGCTGCCTTGGCCTTAGCCTCGCTGCGGCAGGCCAAATAGATCTTCCGGATGCTGTCCTGCATGGCCAGCTGGCGGGCACTTTCGCGGCCCAAGCCGGCATTTGCACCGGTGATGAGAACAGATTGAATGGAGTTCATGGCAATCTTCCCTTGCTTGCTGCGGCACCGACTCCGGCGCCATTGCAGCTTTAGCTAAGATGGTTGAGATCTGCGCTGTAGAGGGGTAGAACTGGACATGGTGTTTCAAAAATGAACCATTCGGGGAGGCCGGAATGCCCCTACAGGAAAGCCATTCACTGAATTGGGACGACCTGAAGTATTTCCTGGCGGTGGCGCGCAGCGGCACATTGCGGGGCGGCGCCGATAGAATCCAGGTGAACCACACCACCCTGGCCCGCCGCCTAGCGGTGATGGAGGAAAATGTCGGCTCGCGGCTGTTCGACCGCTCCAAGGCCGGGCTGGTGCTGACCCAGCTGGGCGAGGACCTGATGCCCTATGCTGAGCGGGTCGAGGAGGAGATGACCGCAGCCTCCCGTCTTATAGTCGGGCGTGATGCGCAGCCCAGCGGCACCATTTACCTAACCTTGCCGCACGGGCTGGCGATGACCTCAATCATGGACGACCTGGCGCAATTTGCTGAGCAATTCCCCGATATCAGTCTGAACATGCGTTTCAGTAACGAAGTGGCTGACCTTACCCGCCGCGAAGCGGATGTTAGTCTGCGCATTGCAGATGAAGTCACCCAGGATGTTGTCGGGCGCAAACTGGTGCAGCTTTCACAGGCAGCGTACTGCACCAAGGAATATGCCCAGAGGGTGCGGGACAACGGAGGCGAGGGCCTCTCGCTGATCGGCTGGCACGAGCCTGAAGGCGACATAACGGCTAAATGGGTTAAGGATAGCTGCTATCCCAAAGCTCTGCTGCGCCACCGGGTCTCGGACATCGTGCCACTAATCACTCTGGCCGCGTCGGGCCTTGGCATGGCCTACCTTGCCTGCTGCTTGGGCGACCGCCACCCTGGCCTGATCCGGGCGCCGTTCCAGAAACCCAAACCCTACCGTAACCTTTGGCTTTTGCTGCACAAGGACTTGCGCAATACGGCAAGGGTCCGCTTGTTAGTGAATTTCCTTGCCAAGAATGTTCAGTCTAAAAGAAATGAGTTTTGGGTTTCAGGAACGACCTAAGTTCAGAAGAACGGAAGTGAACGTTACGTTTTCTTTTGATAGGATCTTCCAGCTACCGCCAGATTGCTTTCACGCAACAGACGACATGTATGTTCATCTTGACTGCAGCTGCGGCGAAAGTCGGCCTTGTCCCGCTCCAGTCTCCCTCACGCCGCCCCCTTTACATCAAGCGGATCAACCTGAACCCGCACTGACTGTCCAAACATCTGCGTCTGCGCTTCAATCATCGGGTGCATATCGTGGGCAGCTTGAACCATGTCAGTGAAGCTCACAATGCGCCCCATGAACGGCCCGGACAGCACCTCCAGCGCAGCCCCCGGCTCAAACTGGCACATCGCAGCCCTGTCGCGGCTATCGATGATCCGCTGAGCCTCGGCGTGCTCCTCCGCCACTTTGCTCAGAAACGGCTGCACGTGCTTCCGCAATTCCTGCCTGCTGACAATCATCAGCGACGTGTTCAGACCGCGGCACTGGACGGCCTGAGCGTACAGCTCAGCCGGAATATCCGCGAAGATGTACCCAGGCAGGTAGGCGCTGGTGACGGGCTCTGCATGGCGCTTCTTGCCCTGGCGCTTGAACTCGATCTTGCGCGGGGCGAAGGCCTCGATGCCCAGGGCGCGCAGCTGCCGCTCTACGGCGAACTCACCGCGCTCCTGGGTGATGATCTCGCTCTCTCCGCCCGCGTCCACTTCGAAATGCAGATGGCGCGGCAGGGTGACATTCTTGGTCGTGGTGATGCCCAGATACCAGGTCATGCGTGGTTCCTCTTCTGCCCGGTTGTTCTCTTGTGGCGGAGCGGGTGCCCTGCCCTGACCCGTGAAATTGCGCTGGCCAGCTCATCGCGTGTCCTGACCGCGTAGCGCTGGCGCTGCATGATGACTTCCAGGATGTACTCGGCGTCCCGCTCGTCTTGCGTTTCGATGGCGAAACGGTCGGCCTCGTATTTGCTGTCAATCTTGCTCAAACGTTGATCCCCGCTGCTTGGCATTCCGCCGCTGTGATGAGGTTTGCCTGGATGCATTCCCCGGCCTGGCTGGGGAGGATGGTGTGGGCCCAGGGCTTACGGGCCCGGATATCGGCCGCACGGGCCTCCAGCACCTTCTTCGGATCCGCCTTCACCGATGGCGCCGGCACATGCGCCCTCCAGAAGTCATCGGCAAAGAAGTTCTGGCTGAGCTTGATCCGCTGAGGGTCATAGCCGGAAACCCGCTTGCGGTAGGCATCAGTCGCTGCGAGCACATCGCTAGGCTGCTCGCCAGCATCGATCAGGGCTTTGACCGCCGCTTCAGTTGCTGCCCAGTTGTCCTTGTTCGCGCAAGCTCGCCAAACTCGTTCAAAGAAAGATCCAAAATCAAACTCGCCCTGGTGCGTGGCGTCAGCCGCGCAATAGGTTCCTTGATGGTTCTTAGGACGGTTTGGGTGCAATTGCTGCGGGGGTACCCCTGCAACTGCTGCAGGGGTGGGGTGCAACTGCTGCAGGGGTGCATCTATTGCACCCCCTATATCTTGTGCCTGCTGACCTACATCTTGGGGAACCCCTGCATTTATTGCGGGGGTCTCCAGAGGGGTGCTGCGGGTCGAAGGGAGGCGAAGAACAGCCTCAATCACGATCCGATATTCATAGGTGTAACCGTTCTTACAGGGCCGCTTGCCAACTTCTTCAATCAGCCCGGCGCTGAGCAACGCCTTCACTGCGTTCTGGATACTGCGCACGCTGCCATACTCAAGGTCCGCCTGCATGTTGGGCTTGCTGACCCAAATTCCGGACCCGTCTTCGCTAGCGCAGTCAGCCATGTATGCAAGAACGCTTTTCATGGTCTTGTCACCGACCTTGCGGCGTTTAACGAGTGTCATAACTTCGACGCTCATCAGTTCTTCCCCGCGGCCCTGCGCATCCTGCGAATGCAGCATTTCATGATTTTCTTCCGCTCGTTCACGTCCTCAGAGAGGATCAGCTTGCGGCGCTCGATGCGCACATGCAGCTTCGCCAGGCGCTCAACCTCTTCCGCGTTGGCGAACTGAAACCAGGGGGCATCGATCCCGAAGGGCTCGACCAGCGGCGGGCCGCCGTTGTCACCGATCATGGCGGCGAGGCGTTCAGCCTCCCGGTCTTTGGCCGTTTCCTCGGCTTCTTGCTGCTGTTTCAGGCGCAGAAAGAGCAGGTCCAGCGGGTCAGCCTGTACACCGACTGGTGGTGTACAAGCGCTGGCCGCGTCGGCTGTATGAAAGGAGGTCGGGCGGATCAATGCAGTCATTTGCGGAGCCACCCCATCTGAGAGGCGCCAGCAAAGAATGCGCCGTCTACCCGGTCCTTCGCTTGCTTGAATGTGCCGGCGTCGTCAGAGCGCGCCGGAGCCGACCACTTCAGAAGCCGCTCTAACAGCTCATAGCCCGCCCGATCCATCTGGAAGGTGAGCAAGCCGCTTTCGACGCTGGGAATGGCTTTCAGATGTTCGTCGGCCATCAGTGCTTGCTCGCAAACTGACCGCAGGCCCAGGCTGCAACCCCATCGAACAGCTTGCCCCTTTTCTTGGTATGCACCTTCACCAGAGCGCAGAACCCGAAACCCTGGTTCTTGCCTTTGGTCACCTCGCCGTCGCGGTAGTGAGCGCAGGCGGCGCAACGCTTGTTCAGATCCGGCCGTGCCCAGGTGCACTGGCCCGCCTTTGTCGCAGCGATGCGCGCGGTCAGGTCGCCACCATCAAGGTTCTGGTGAGTTGGATCTTTCATAGGCATAGGCATTCCTCCTGTGCTTAAGGACGGGTTCACTCGTTGAGAGGGTCTGGCGCCGCGCGCCGATCCGGCGAAAATCTCGCCGTCTTCAGTTCAAATTCAGGGGGTCAATCTGGGCCGGTAAAAAATCACGCTCCGGCTCTTTAACTACTGCTCGACTGGCCACTGCCTCTGTTGGGGATTCAGGGTGGTTGAAGGATTGACCATCACGGTGGGAAAAGATGCACAACCGGGGCTTTACTCCCACCCCAGTTGCGCGCACCTTTCGCGGTATTCCACAACGCAGCGAAAGGAAAAACTTTGCCTTCAGAAACAAACCAGGCAGACGATCCAAGTGCGGTTTTTGCGGAGATCGTCGGCTTCACGAACTCAAAATTGACGATCATGGTTATCAAAGATCTGATCGCGGCAGGGATACTGCCAGAAACAACCTTCGCGAAGTATGCAGAAGAGTTCAGGGCAATGGCGGCAACCATTTCAGAGACCCCTCCCGACCTTCTTGAGGTCGCGATCTGCAACCTCGCCACTCAGCTCGAGAGCGAGGTTTCCAATTGAACAGCGCAGCTCCCCGCCTTCAAATGCGGGGACGCCCCCTAGGGCGCGGATTTCCCCCCTAAGTCTCTCCACTGCCTGGCGCTGGCTGCGCAGTTCACGGATGATCCGCTCGGCGCTGGTGCACTTGCAGGTCATGCTCGGCCCTCCGCTCTGCTGATCTGAGAAACGTTGTCCGCCACCTGAGCCTCGAAGTACTCCGCCATCTTGGTGAATTCGGCAGCGGCCTCACGTGACTCGACCGCTGCGGAGGCATGATCCCCGGCCTTGCCTGACTGCGCGGCCCGGATGCCGGCAGCGACGGCCTGACCGCCCTCCTCCGACGCGCGCCCCGACAGTGCGAACAAGCACACATCCATATTCGGAACCGTCGTGGCGGTCCGGTAGCTGTCAAAGCAGTGGTTGCCGGTGGCGTCCATCAGCGCCCAGGCCCAGAGCAACGGCACCTCGGCGCTGCCGCCCTTGATCTTGGAGAGGGTGCCAATGCTGATTGGGTGCCCGACAGCAGAAGAGATGACGGAAGCAGCGGCTTCTTTGCCGCCCGCCTGCGTCACCAGGTTGTCAAACATTTGCGCGGCGATCTTAGGCTGCATGGAAAGGCCTTTTCCTTGGGTTTCGGAACTCCCGCTTCCATTGTGTGAGCATGGATGCAGGTGGGTTTGGATTTGCTAAGAGATTGGAGCAGAGGCGCAGGTCATTGGGCGCGCGCCTTGGGTCGCACCGGTGGGTGCGCGTCGATGTAGGAGGAAACCCGTTTGTACGTTTTTGACGTCCAGCCCTTTCCCGCACGCAAATCGGCGACAAAGTTGGGGTTTTTCATCACGTTCCGGCCAAAGGATGAGGGCGCTAGGCCAGTCTCATCCAGGTATCGGTCTACTTTTTGAGAAAGGTCATCCATAGCTACAGCGATATATGTTTTTTCATACGCTGTAAATATGATTTTTCATAACTTGCAGTGCGAGGCAGTATGTATGAAATTTACTACATGGATATTGATGCGATAAACGCGCGAGTCACTGAGAATATTCGGTCTTTGATCGAGGAAATTGGCTCGAACCCAAGCCGGTTGGCCAAGGAGGCCGGGCTTGGGCATACGTCTATTCGCGACATTCTGGCGGGCACTTCGGGCAGCCCTCGCTATGAAACGCTTCTGAAGATCGCCAGGGCTGCTGGGGTGGATATCAAGCGCCTAACTGTTGGGCCGGACTACCACCAGCTAGAGAGGTCAGACGCGGAAGTGCTCGACCTACTACAGCAACTAGAGCCGTCGGAGCTTCAGTTCCTGCTAAACGCTGCAAAAGCTCAGATCGCCGCTCGCGATCAAACTCAGAAAGAACCCGGCGAAGAGCCTCAATAACCTGCTCGTCAGACATTCACGTCCCCCATACCTTCAAATTGACTTCGCCGCAGCAGACTTGCGGCCAGCTTTCCCGCCTAAGCGGTATGGGAGCGTGAGGGGCGCTGCGAGGTCAGGGACCGAGGCTCATCCTGCACTTTGCAGCACCCAAATAAGAACAAATAGAGAACACCGCAAGCCACAACATGTAGCGCCTACGAAGAGTGAAAACCGTGAAAGCACCGCAGTGCGGGCGCTATATGCAGTGGAATCGCCAGCTCACTACTAGCGCGACAGGCTCAGCGAAAGACAACCTTTGGACGCGCGAGAAAGGTAGGATGAGCCCTAAGCAGGCTTTAGGTTGCGGCTAGGAAGCCCGGCCAATTGCGGAAGGAAAGGTCGCATTGAATGCCCACTCTTCGGAAGGATCCAAAGCCCTCCTTAGTTGGACACATCGATATCGGCGGCGGAACTCGCAGCACCGTCAACAATCGCTTTTTTGACCTCATGAGCACCAAAACCAAAAAGAACAACAGACGCTAGAACTGCAAGTATTGCAGATACATGTAAAAGTCGCTTCCCCCACTTCCATGCAGAAACGGCCCGCCTCTTGTTTTCCACCTTTGCGTTTAAGTAGGCGAGCAAAGAAAAGTGCGTGAAGTAAGCCAGTGCAGACGCGATGACAGCAGCAATAACCCCATAGGAAAACAGCATAAGTGCATCCGAAACGCCGACTATCATCGCGGAATACTTGCCGTTATTACTGGCGATAGCAGCCACAAAGCTTAACACGGCGACCGTAGCACCGCCATTGATCAGAAGGCCTGTCTTAATAACAGCGTTTGAAGTATCAATTGCCTTTTCGTTGATCAACTGAAACTGTTCGAAATTCTTTCCATCCATCTCCCTGAACTGCCTCCTTTGGTGGATATTTAACTGGTTTAGACTACCTGATTGGTGCTGTCCCAAACCTTCCGGTAGTTCAGCGCGTCCCGATCAGAAACTTCAGGGACGGCCTGCCAATCATCAATTTTCAAACCTTCAAGAATGCCCGCTGCCGAATAAGTGAACGGGTTACGTCCAGCCCAATGTATGGCCTGCCCGCTGACATCGGCGATTTGAGAGAATTGAACGGACACCCGGCCATCACTATCCCCAACCACATCTTTGATGCGAGCAGCGAGAAACGGCCGCCTGTGCTCCTCGACATTCCCTGGCTTGCGTCGATCATGAGCATTGTGAAGAAGAAGGGCCGCCTCGGCACGAGACGCCCTGCCTTTGCTCACCCGCCACCAACCGCAACCTCCCCCTCGCAACACATCGTCGGTGTCTTTGCAGGTCATGATTACAAGAACTTCAGGCACACCTTTGCTCCTTTGATGGACCTTAGCTGTTGCCCACCAACAGCAATGCAACAAATGCTTCACTCATGGAAGAAAGCCTCGAACAGGCCTCCGAAGCTGTAAGGCGTTCGAGCTGGTCGAACTTACTTTCCAATGGATGGCGACCTAGCAAAAACACTGGCCCATCAAACTCTGGAAACTGGTGTGCGGTCACATCCAGAACATGACCATCTGCTTCGACCCAAAAATGTTGTTCGCCTGTTTGACTAAATTCGCCGTGCACTACAAATACTTCACCATCCGGGTACCGTCTCACCAGAGCTGCCGCTAGGTATGCAGATGCATACTCACAGCAGTTTACGGGGAAATTGTGAAACCAGTTCATTCCCTGCGTCAGAGTGCGGTTTTCAAAAATACTAAGTACGCGACCAAAATCCCACCGCAACGAATTGATTTCTCCCCCTGCCACTTTCAGCTCCTTTTTTGGATCAATCTTCTACCTAGATAAATACCAGGCACGCCATCAAAGCGATGGCAGCGAAGGGGGTGAGCCCCTTGAGAATGTTCGGCGGTGGCGTGAATTCCTCGCGAGACGATCGATAGAATAGATCATCAATGTAAGAAGAGTGAATGCCGAACAGGTGGTACCTCACATAGGCAACACACGCGCATGCAACACTCAGAAGCGGCCAGCCAAAAAGAAGCACCAGCAGAGCCAAACCAAGGGCAGCCACGACGTAGTCAAGAAAGCTCCCCAAATGCTCGTCTCCTTTGATGGATGGTAATTTAAAAAAAAGTCGGCACGCATCTTGAAGTCAAGTGATGCGATTATGCCTAGAAGCAATTTGGAAATTTTTCTTTCCAGAATTAAGCTGCTCAGCTGTCACAAAACCCTTATAGAGCGTTCTCCGCCTTACTCTGAAAACATCCCTGTAAGTGATCAATATCACTGCTGTAAGACCCATGGTGAATTCGCCCTGACACTGCCCTGATGGCAGGGGAGCATCAAACTCGACCTTGAACTCCTCGCCTTTCACTAGCGGGGTTACCGAACGTTCGTCATAGAAAACCGGTCGCCGTGAAAAACCCATGGGAGATCTATTCCATTTTACAAAACTGCCGTATGACATTCCGAGGGCGGGGGTCGGCCCCGAGTTTGTGAAGACTAATTTTACACCGACTACGCCCTCCCGACAGTCCAGCTCCGTTTTTGAAACCGTCACGTAGGCACGGGACTCTCGGATATGCGACTGGCGCATCAAATCCAGACTTTGCGCCGACACTCTCGTTGCCGCCTTTGTTTCCAACAGCGTCCAAATTAGAACGCCAGCCCCCAAAATCCCCAAAACAGTTGATACAAGCGTTAAGATCGCCAGTACGTTTGTGGCTCTAGCGGCCTCTTCTTGAGCCTTAAGTCCTTTATGTTTATAGAAATCAAGATGGCCGAATTTATCAGCAGGTACAGGCTCTGAAACAGATCTTGGCCCTAGCTCAATCCATGCATCTACAATGTTTTGAAAGAAACTGGCCGCATTTTCCTCAGAGCAAGGAGCGCTCGGACAATAGTTTAGCCCCACCAGAAAGAGCAGCAGCAAAATTACTACAGCCACACCAGAAAAAAGACCCAAAGCGAATTGCCCTGAAAAGAATTGTTTCCTCAAATACTGCAAGCTCCTTTTTTGGATGCGGGGCTTTCACCCGCTGCGCTTGGACCACCAGATATTGCCTGGCCGTGACTTCCGCTCTTCCGGTCCACCTGCGCTCGCCTAACTTGGTCCGCGCTCAGCTACCCGGCTCCTTACTTGGACACTTCAAATCCGCTACTGGAGAACAGCCTCCTGCAGTACTCGATGACGGCTGAGGTTAGACTGATCGCGACAAAAAGTGGCTCTAAGTGAGCCTTGTCAGCGTCCACCGTCCATTGTGCTAGAACCCAAAGTCCGGCCGTCCAAAGAAACACCTGAATCCCCCATGAATACCAAAGGAACCCAGACGGGCTGTACTTTCCCTTCTCCATTCGGAATCTTGCATGCAGCCACAAGACGAAAAAGGTAATCACAATTTGCAACAGCAAGGCCTTTATCAAACCCACCGCAAGGAACGGATTTTCTATCGCACTAGGTAAGCGATAGATAACCCACAACCCAATCCCGACACCGATGAGCAGAGCGCCAAATCGAGCGAAATAGGCATCTGGGCTCCAGCGCGAAAATTCCTTCCACATCAAACATTTCCCTTTGTATCTTTACTTGTTTTCTTGCGACTTGCCCCGTGCTCGGGAACTGCGCATGTGCAATGCCTTCTGGAACCTCTTTACGCTCTCAACAATATCGGTTGTGTCGGCCTCAGGTTCAACAACCGTAGAGCCACCATTGACAATAACTTTTGCCCCGATCCGGCTTACTTCACCCAGGAACCACTGCACGTCCGCCTCTGACAGGCCCAGGCATTCCACGCCCGCTACAACCAGCGTATCGCCGGAACGCAGGCAGTGTAGCAACGTTTCCCGCTCCTTAAGCCTCCTTATTCGGACTCGTCGCTGCGCTCTGCTATTAACTCTTCGCCGCAACCAAGGCACCAACACTGCTCGCCAGCTTCTGGGACCTGATCCATGTTCATCAGATCCTCAAAACCACATTTAGGGCACAGAAACTCTGCGTATTCCCCGCGCTCGCCCTGAAAAATTGAAAACATGCGCACTCCTTCACCTACTTAGAATTTGGGGCTAGGCACTTGGAAACTCCTACTTTGGCTTCTCACTGAAAACCGCTTTAAGGGCATCTGCGGCACTGGTTGGCCCCTCCTCCAAAAACTCCGCCACGCTGTATTCAAGAGAACCGTCTGAAGACACCCAAGGATTGTAGCCGTCCATGTGGCTCCAAGAGTGCACTACAAAAAGCTTTTGCCTGGCATCATCCAAGACCAGCTCCCAAAAATCCTCTCTCCTATCCCTTCCTTGAACCGTCCCAGATACAAGAGAGTGAAATGAGATCATACCCACTGCCCGCATTGTTCTTTCATCAGTTCTCCACCCGTTATGATCTTCATGGCCATTGGTGTTCCTCCAGTACCTGTTTCCCGCCCCCAACTTCTGCTCTCTACGGTACTTCTTCAATTTCGCGGTTTTAAGCTATTTCGACTTATTGCGGCGCCAGTTGCGCTGGTGCATCGCGTTCTGAGATAGCTCGATCTGCTTTGTGATTTTCGCTGTGTCACTGCCCGGCTCAATGACTAGCGAACCATCGCCGACCACCACCTTAACGGCGATCCTGCCAACCTCCCCCAGAAACCACTTCACATCCGCCTCGGTAAAACCCAGGCATTTCGCGTCCGCCACAACCAACGTATCGCCAGAACGCAAGCACAAGAGCAGCCTTTCACGCTCCTTAAGCTTCTACCGCGGGCGCGTGGTTTTGCTCTTCAGTTCATCACGGAACCACCACCCCTTGTTGTCCATTGTAATGCCGTGCTGGGCCAAGACCTCCCGTTGGCCGCCGGGTTCAGGCCGCCCCGGGGCGAACAGGAAATAGCCTGCAGTAGCCGATGGCATTGTGGATTCTGAGGGCATTTTCTCTACGCGCCTTTTCGGAATTCGTTTTCTCTACATCGGCTATTTTGGGGCTTCTTCGTCGCGATCCAGCTTCTCAAGAATTGCCTCGCGGGCGAACTCCATCCACTGCTTTCCCGTGGCCTCCAGGTGCCGGTTGACCCGCCCCCATTGCGCAGGCGTGAACGTCACCGCTTTCGGGTCGCCCACCTTATCCTCTTCTTTCTTAGGTGGTCTTCCCACTGCTGCCGCCTCGGTCGTCTCTTCAGTCATAGCTCCACCCGGTTCTAATTTTTGCATGGTTTTTTATCCATACAAAATTCTCCCCTCAGTTATCACACATATATTTACACATGTTTTTATATCTGTATTTATACATGCAATTACTGAAGTTCACAAAACCCCTGAAAAGCGGACTTTGGTTAGATCTGCTTGCCACTGATCAGGAGTTCAAATTTTCAGCTGAAGCGATCGTCCGGTTAGTACCGCAGCGCGCCTAAACTCCGGCGACGATCTTGCTCCCCCTCCTCCGGCCCTGTGCCGGTTTTTTCTTTTCGCACACGCGGCGCTGATGGGGAGTGTGTAGCAGGGGCAGTGGCATCGATCCAAAGCGTAAGTGTGATTTTTCATACATTTCTTATTGACGTATGATTTTTCATATGTAAATTTACTCCCAAGCAAAGGGAGAACCGAGATGCACAGCACGGCCTTCAAGGAAATCGAACTGACGGATCGCAGCGGCGAGGACTTCGAGGGTTCAGCCGAGTTCTGCTGGACTGCTTCCCGCGTGCCGGCTGACCCGGAAACCGGTGAGGCCGGCGGCTGGGAGGTCTTCGCTTCCATCGCCTTCGCCCTGGTCGATGACATGCTCTACAGCCGCAATGAGCTGGCCCTGCGCTTTGGAAAAGCAGAGGTGACCCGCATCGAGGCCTATTTCGAGGAAGAGGCTTTCCCTGAGGAACTGGCCGAGTTCGAGAACATCTACGATGACGAGGGCGCCAAGTTTGACGCTGCCGCCCTCCTCCGCGCAGCTGAGCCGCTTTTGGCTATTGCGGCAGAGTGATTTTCATGAAACAAGTTAAACCCAAGGTTGAGCCACTCCTCAAGGAAGCAGGCTCGCCCCCGGCGGGCGCTACCAAGCGCCACCACTCACAACGAACGGCTCGCCGGGGGCTCGATCACAACTTCAGCACAAGCACATGGGCACACCCTGCCCTGCAGCGCCCGCGCCGCGGCCGCCACACCGCAATGCACGTCCTCTTCTGGGCCTGCATGGCAATCGGCGCCCTTTCCATCGGTGCCCAGCTAACCGGTCACGCCGAGACGCTGCGCACCATGTGGCATCAGACACCCTGAACCTCCCCAGACGGGCGCCTCCTGTCCTACGTCCTGGCGCCCTACTCACCCCCGGCGGCTGCATTGCCGCAACTCTGCGCCGCCGGGGGTCTTTTCCAAAGAAGCGAGACATGAACCAGTTTTCACCCGTCAAGCTGCACAACGCAGAGCAAGGCAGCGATGAATGGCACCAGCTGCGCTGCGGTGTGCTGACAGCCAGCGCAGTCAAAGAGATCGTGACGCCGACCCTCAAGCTGGCGGCAAACGACAAGACCCGCGCCCTGGCCAACAAGATCGCAGTGCAGCGCATCACCGGCATCCCGGAGGAAGATCCGTTCACCTCCGAGAAGATGCTGCGCGGCCATATCGACGAGGAAGTTGCCCGCGACCTCTATGCCAAGAAATACGCCAGCGTGATCGAGGTGGGTTTCATCACCAATGACCGCTTCCCGTACTTCGGCTACTCGCCTGACGGCCTGGTCGGCGCTGACGGGCTGATCGAGGTGAAGAGCCGCGACCCGCATCTGCACATCGCCAGCATCACCGCCCGCGAGCGCGGCGAAGGCATCCCCAAGGAATACATGGCCCAGGTGCAGGCCGGCCTGCTGCTGTCCGGCCGGGACTGGTGCGACTTCATCAGCTTCTCACACGGCCTTCCGATGATGGTGCATCGCGTCGTGCCGGATCCTGACTATCAGGCGGCCATTGCCGAGGCCGCCCGCGCCTTTGAGGAGAACGTGCAGGGTATCATCGCGGAATACCGCGCCGCCACAGCGAATGCCTCTGTCTACACCCCCACTGAACGTATCGACTATGAAGGGATGATCCTGTGACCTCTATTCTGCACACCATCGCCGCCAAGTCCGACCAGCTGAACGCCGATGACTTGATCGGTGGCGACCGCACTATCCGCGTGACTGGCGTAAGGGTGAACACCTCCGAAGACCAGCCCGTCTGGATCCAGTTCGAAGGCGACAACGGCAAGCCGTTCAAGCCATGCAAGACCATGCGTCGGCTGCTGATCCGCGTCTGGGGTGACGACAGCTCCGCTTACATCGGCCGCTCCATGACGCTCTATCTCGATCCCGATGTGAAGTACGGCGGCATGAAGGTCGGCGGCATCCGCATCTCGCACCTTTCGCACATGGAGGCGCCGCAGTCGTTCTTTCTCGCCGAAACGCGGGGCAAGAAGAAGCAGCACACGGTCACGCCGCTGGCAGCACCTCAAGTGCAGCAGATGCCCGCCGAGCCGACTGCCGAGGAAATCAACGCCGTCCTGCAGGATGCTGAAAAAGCAGCGAAACACGGCAAGGCTGCTTTCACCGCCTGGTGGAACAGCGAGAAGGTCAAAGCCAACGACAACTGGGCGCGCAAAGTCGTCAACGGCCTGCTGCCCGGCACCGAGATCAAGCTCGACGCGCTGCAGAAGATGGCAGTGCAGGCCGACCTGGCCGCGGCTGAGGATGACGACGCGGTGACCGAGGATGATCCGTTCAGCACCAACGAGCAGGCCGCGTAATGGACAAGACTCCCGATATCCTGCTGATCAAAACGCCGGGCGGCCTTGAGTCCTACGGCCGGCACAGCGCGCCGATGCTGGAGGATCTGGTGCTCGGCCAGGTTCTGACGGCCAAGCCCCGCAAGGGCCGCGGCCTGCCCCGGAACTCCGCCTACTGGGCGGGCCTGCACACCGCCATAGAGCATTGCGACGTCTGGCCGACGACTGAGCGCCTGCACGCCGACCTCAAGAAATACTGCGGCTATGTCGACGAGTATTTCAGCCCTCTGACCGGGCAATGGGAGATCCGCGTGCAGTCCACAGCTTTCAGCAAGATGAACGAGAGCGAGTTCGCCCAGTACTTCCGCAAGGCGCAGCTGCGGTTCATTTCGGAGATGGGCTTTGACCCGTGGCTAAAGGTGGCGAAATGAACATCATGAACCGCGGCCCGCTTGGCCTCAAGCAGCTCAAGGCCAAACCGAACCCGGAGCATTTACGCAAAGTACGCGCCCTACCCTGCTGTATTTGCGAAGCTTTCGGGTTCACTCAGCTTTCGCCGACCACAGCCCATCACCCGATCTGCGAGCGCCACGGCAACGAGCGCGTACCGGATCACGAAGCCATCCCGCTGTGCGACGGCCACCACCAGGGCGACTTTGACACAACCAAGATCGCCATCCACCGCGACCGCGCGCTCTGGGTCGAATGGTACGGCTCAGACCGCGACTGGATCGCCGCCACCCAGGATCGCATCAACGCTGCGCCCTGACAGCAACCGGGCACCCGAACCAGCATGAAGCAGCCGCACCCCGCGGGCTGCCAGAAACCCGCCAAACCTGGTTCACTCCCTTATGCAAACACCCGCCCGGTTGCTTTCAAGACGCAGTTTAAACCCTTGGAGAAAAGACCTTTGAGCCAAATTGCAGCCCTATATGTCCAAACCGGCGGCAGCTACTTCAATTTGCCTGACGTTCAGCCGTGGGACCAAGAAGAAGACGCGCGCATGTACGGCGGCCCGTTCCCCGTCGTGGCGCATCCCCCTTGCCAGCGCTGGGGGAAGATGTGGAAAGGCCAGCCCGGCAACATCAAGCGCGGGCACGTTGAGCGCAAAGGCGACGATGGCGGCTGTTTTAAATCGGCCCTGTTTGACGTGCGCCGGTTCGGCGGCGTTTTGGAGCACCCTGAACACAGCCACGCATGGGCTCATTTCGGCCTCACCAAACCACCGCGCAAAGGCGGCTGGGTGAAAGCAGACGAACACGGCGGCTGGGCCTGCCGCGTTGAGCAGGGCCAGTACGGGCACTTTTGCCCGAAACCCACATGGCTGTATGCGGTTGGCATCGACCCTCTGCCCGAACTGCGCTGGGGCGTTAACCCGGTCAGAGACGAGGACTTCCCGGCGTGGGCCGTGGAGCGTCACGGGATCGAATACTGCCGCAAAGCTGGCCTCATGGCTTTCAAGGGTGGCGGCAAAGACAGCACCCCACGCATCGCCACCCCGCCAGAGTTCAGGAACCTTCTGATCCAAATGGCGCGTTCGGCCAATTCCACCCCCGGCCCGACCCCCAAGCACGCAGAGGTTTACGCATGATCGAACTCCTCGCAGGCATCGCCATAGGCGCGAGCAGCGTGATCGCCCTCGCATCCTGGCCTCGCCACAAACGCACTGTACCGCCGGTGCCCACCACACCGACCCGCGCCCAGCTGGAGGCAGCAATCCGCATTGCGCAGACGAACCTGCGCATCCTCGAAAGTCGGAACCAGTTCGACCCATCGGGCGCCAGGCAGGCCGGAAAGGCCCTGGAGCGCATGGAGCAAGCCCTGGCCGTGCCCGCTTCGGCAGAAGATCAAAACGCCGCACTACAGGAGGTGAAATAGATGGAGCAAGCCCGCCCATTCTCTGCGGACACCCTGGCCGAACGCTGGGGCTGCTCCGCCGAAAGCGTGCGCGAACTGGCACGCAACCAAAAGATCCGTTATTTCCGCGTCGGGAAAATGTACCGCTTCCCCCAATCCGCAGTTGAGGAATTCGAATGCCAGACATCAACATCGGACGCCTCCGCGGCGGCCTCTGCGTCTACTGGGACGACCCTGAAACTGGAAAACGAAAGCGGTATCAGCTTGCGGCACGCTCGAGAAAGGAAGCGGAAGCCGAGGCAGTAGATGTTTTCCGGCGTGAGACCTTTAAGTCCATGCCCCGGGGCGCAACAGTGCAGCAGATCTGGGACGCCTATGTTACAGACTTGGGGGAAAAGCCCACGGCGAAAACGATGGGCTACACGGGCAAGGCTATCCTCCCCCACTTCGGCCCCTTCCTGCCGCAGGATATCGACAAGCCGCTTTGCCAGGCCTACCAACGCGAGCGCCTTGCAGCTGGGAAAAAACAGGGAACGATCTGGACCGAGCTGGGGCATCTCCAGAGCGCGCTGAATTTCGGGAAGAAAGCTCGCATGTTCGAGGGCGCCACTCCCCACATCTGGCGGCCGGCCAAGCCCGACAGCGATAAGCAAATCCTGAACACCAAGGAAATCCGCGCGCTGATCAGCGCGGCGCATGACCCGCATATTCGCCTCGCCTTGATCCTGCTACTGGGCACTGCGGCCCGCGTCGGCGCGGTCCTTGACCTCACTTGGGACCGGATCGACCTGGAGCGCGGTGTGATCAACCTCCGCAAAGAGGACGGCGCCACCAGAAAAGGCCGCGCGGTTGTCCCAATGAACGCCAGCGCCCGCGCAGCGCTGCAGACCGCGAGCGATGCCGCGCTGAGCGATTATGTGATCGAGTATGCCGGCGGCCCGGTTAAGAGCATCCGTAAGGGCGTGTCCAATGCTATCGAGCGCGCGGGCATCGGCCACGTCACTATTCACGAGCTGCGGCACACAGCTGCTGTCCACCTGCTAGGCGCGGGCATCCCGATTGAAAAGGTTTCGCAATACCTGGGCCACAGCAATGTGCAGATCACGTTCAAAACCTACGCCCAATTCCTGCCTGATCAGATGCAGGACGCGGCCGAGGTGCTGGATTTCATGAACTTCAGGAAAGCAAACTAGGTTCATGGAACCGCTGCGCGCTTCGCAGATCCGCAGTCGGCAGAGCATCAAGCCTAATGATTTCAGGGAGTTGAATGGTGGGTCGTGAGAGGCTCGAACTCCCGACATCTTCGGTGTAAACGAAGCGCTCTACCAACTGAGCTAACGACCCGATGAGCGGGGATTTAGACAAAGCCGCCGGGCAGCGCAAGAGGAAAATCAGAAATTTTTTTCCGCCGCGCCCAGCTCATTCCAAAACAGTTTCCACTCCGTTTTCCAGCACGTACACGCAGCCCTGCCCGTTCGGCAGCGCCGCCATACGGTCCCGGCTCAGCCCGCAGACGATGCCGCGCATCACCTGCCCCAGCAGCCCATGCGCCACCACCACCGACGGGCCGCTCAGCGATTGCATGAACTCCAGAATGCGGCCATGGAAACTGGTATAGCCTTCGCCGCCCGGCGCTTCGCAGAACAGATCCAGATTGCGCGGGTTGGCGCCATGGATCTGCGGGTACTTTGCCGCCACCTCCTCCAGGGTCATGCCCTGAAAGTCGCCTGCATAAGCCTCAGCCAGGCGCGGGTCGGTCGCAAAAGGCGCGCCGCCCAGCGCGATATCGGCGGTCTGCTGCGCCCGTCCCAGCGGCGAGGCAAAACAGGCAGGCCGCTGCGCCATAACCGGCGCCATCAGCTCTGCCTGGCGCCGGGCGTGTTCGATCCCCAGCGCCGACAGCGGTGATTCCAGCTGCCCCTGAATGCGGTGTTCAGCATTCCATTCGGTCTGCCCATGCCGCAGCAGCCAGATTTTCGGAAATTGCATCAGATGCCCCCTGCCCGGTTCCTCAGGCAAAGTGGTAACGGCACCAGCCGCACAGCGGAACCCCGGAAAAAAGAAAAGGCGCTCAACCTGTTCAGGGAGCGCCTTTCCACAATGATGGTGGGTGATAAGAGATTTGAACTCCTGACATCTTCGATGTGAACGAAGCGCTCTACCACTGAGCTAATCACCCGTGAGGCAGGCTTTTAACTGTCAGCCGCAGCCTCTGCAAGAGGGTCATTGGAAGATTTTTCGCCCTCCCCGGCATTTTCTTTGGCGGCTTCCGGCGCCGCCGCGGGCTGACGCAGCTTGCAGACATAGACTGTACCGTTGCTGCGCTCCTGGCTGCGGTTGATGCGCATCTTCCCGAAGGGCTTCAGGTTCAGCTCCCGGCCCTCAGCCACGGCCTCCCCCAGCGCGGCCAGTACCGCTTCCACCACCGGCTTGGCGTCCTTCTTCTTAACACCGCTGCGCTCCACGGCCATTTCAATCAGTTCTTTCTTGGCCAGCTCAGGGGCAGACACCACTGGCGCCGCTGCGGCAACAACCACCGGCGCCGGCGCCGCAGCTGCGGTCTCAGGCGCCTTTTGCACCGGGGTTTTCCTAGACTGCGGCTTGGCAGCTGCCGCAGCTGCGGGTTTTGCTCCCGCGCTCAATGTGCCCGTCTTGCGGCTGGTTGCCTTGCGCGCCCCGGTTTTGCGCGCAGCCGTGCTGCTCTTGCTGGTTGCTCGTGCCATCTTATGCCCCATTCCACCTGTTATTGCGCCCGGCGCCTGCCCCTTGATCCGCCCCTGAAGAAAGCCGGGCGGCGGGCGGACGGGCTTGTCCTGTTCACAGAGGATAGCACAAAACCTCCGCCGCCGTGAACCGGTTAGGATCCTGATCCTAGCAATCCGGCAGCGCCTCGCGCCGGATCATGGTCCGCAGGGTAAAGCTGGACCGTGTGTTGCGGATGCCCGGAACCCGCATCAGCCGGTCCTCCAGAAAGCGGTCGAAATCCGGCAGATCCTCGGCCACCACCCGCAGCAGGATGTCCCGTGTGCCGGTCATCAGATAGCATTCCATCACCTGGTCGAACTTGCGCACTGCCGCTTCAAACGCCTGCAGCGCCTCGGCCGACTGCCGCTCCAGCTCCACCGCGACAAAGATTGTCACCGGCAGCCCCAGCTTGGCCTGATCCACCCGCGCCGAATAGCCGCTGATCACGCCGCTGTCCTCCAGGTTCGCCACCCGCCGGGCGCAGGGGGTGGGCGACAGGCCGACCATCTCCGACAGTTCGGAAATCTTCAGCCGGCCGTTGCGCTGCAGCGCGGCCACAATCTTGCGGTCAATCGAATCCATGGCGATTACCTCTACTTGTTCGCCAAACTTTAGAGTTTTTCGCCAAATCATACAATTTCACCTCCGGTTTTTAGTGAAAATCCGCGCCGCCGGGCCAGTATCCTGAATGAAGGCTGAGGAGGAACATTCCCAATGACAGTGACGGCCGTCGCATCAGACACCCACGAAGAGATTTACCGCGTCGAGGAGCCATCCGCTGGCCTCCTGGGCTTTATCGCCGTGCATTCCACCCGGCTGGGCCCGGCAGCCGGAGGCCTGCGCATGCGCCCCTACGCCAGCGAGGACGAAGCCCTGACCGACGTCAAACGCCTCAGCGAAGGCATGACCTACAAGAACGCGGCGGCTGGGCTGACGCTCGGCGGTGGCAAGGCGGTGATCATCGGCGATCCGGCCAAGGACAAGTCGCCAGAGCTGCTGCGCACCTTTGCCCGCGCCATCGAAGGGCTGGACGGCCGCTATTTCACAGCCGAAGACATGGGCATGAGCCCGGCCGACATGGGCATCCTGGCCGAGGAAACCCGGTTCGTGGCCGGCCTCGCGGATGGTGAGTTCGCCAGCGGCGACCCCTCGCCAGTCACTGCGCGCGGCATCTTCAACGCAATCCGAACCGCCCGCGCCCACAAGCATGGCAGCCGCGAACTGGACCGCGTCACCGTGTCGGTTCAGGGCCTGGGGCACGTGGGCTGGTATCTCTGCCAGTTCCTGCACGAGGCCGGCGCCAAGCTGGTGGTCACCGACATCGACGCGGCCCGTGTCGAACAGGCAGTTGCCGAATTCGGTGCCAAGGCAGTGCCCCTGGAAGGGATCTACAGCGCCGAGGCAGACGTTTTTGCTCCCTGCGCCATCGGCGGCATCCTGAACACCCGCACCATCCCGCAGCTGAAGGCGGATATCGTCGCGGGCGGCGCCAACAACCAGCTGGCCACGGCCGGGGACGGCGCGGCGCTGCACGCCCGCGGCATTCTTTACGCGCCCGATTTCGTGGCCAACGGCGGCGGCATCATCAACGTCGCGACCGAGATCCAGAAGATCAAGGACCGTGAGGGCTTCGTCGCCAAGAAGCTGCAAGCGCTGGATGAAACCATGGCGGCGATCCTGACCCAGGCCCAGGCGGCGGATGTCAGCCCGGCAGAAGTTGCGGTTGCCACGGTGCAGGCCAAGATGGCCGGTGCCAGCAAGGCCGCCTGACCCCATTATCAGAAGGGCTGCGGGGAACTCCCGCACCCGCAGGACGCTTGGCCTGCGGCCGGGCATCCTCCGGATTTTGGGCCCGGCGGCCTGCCCCCTCCGGGGCAGGCCGCGCGCCGCACCGCAGGTGCGGCGCCATGCCCAACCGCAGCGGCGGCGCGAAAGCGCAGCCAGATGCGGGCGGGAGGGCCTGCGGCAAAGCCGCCCCGGCACCAAGGAACACACGCCCCGGCAAGAAGGGCCGGAACGGAAGAGGGCACTAAAAAAGGGCGCCCCCTTTGGGCCGCCCTTTTCCTTTGCCTGCTGACAGGATCAGCGGATCAGTGCGCGGTGGCGCCTGCCCCCTCGCCGGAGCCTTTCAGCGCCGCCTTGGCAGCTGCGGCTTCCTCTGCTTCCTCATCCCATTCAATGGGTTCGGGTTTGGAGACCAGCGCATGCTCTAGAACCTCGGACACATGGCTGACAGGGATGATTTCCAGCCCCTCCTTCACGTTGTCCGGGATATCGGGCAGGTCTTTCTCGTTCTCCTGCGGGATCAGCACCGTCTTGATACCGCCGCGCAGCGCCGCCAGCAGCTTTTCCTTCAGGCCGCCGATCGCCAGCGCATTGCCGCGCAGGGTCACCTCGCCGGTCATCGCAATGTCCTTGCGCACCGGGATCTGGGTCAGCACAGAGACAATCGACGTCACCATCGCCAGACCGGCTGAGGGGCCGTCCTTGGGCGTGGCGCCTTCCGGCACGTGCACGTGGATATCCCAATTGTCGAACCGCGGCGGCTTGATACCCAGTTTCGGCGACACCGATCGCACATAGCTGGACGCCGCCTCAATCGACTCCTTCATCACGTCGCCCAGCTTGCCGGTGGTCTTCATCCGGCCCTTGCCCGGCAGCCGCAGCGCCTCGATCGACAACAGCTCACCACCCACAGACGTATAGGCCAGCCCGGTCACCACACCGACCTGATCTTCCTTCTCGGCCAGACCAAAGCGGAACTTCGGCACACCCAGGAAATCATCAAGGTTCTCCGCCGTGACAGTGACGCTGTCGGTCTCTTTCTTGACGATCTTGGTCAACGACTTGCGCGCCACCTTGGCGATTTCGCGCTCCAGGTTCCGCACGCCCGCCTCGCGGGTGTAGGTGCGGATCATCTCGGTCACCGCATCCTCGGTCAGCTCAAACTCCTTGGCCTTCAGGCCGTGGTTCTTCACCTGCTTGGAGATCAGGTGCTGCTTGGCGATCTCGCGCTTTTCGTCCTCGGTGTAGCCCGACAGCGGAATGATCTCCATCCGGTCCAAGAGCGGCCCGGGCATGTTGTAGCTGTTCGAGGTGGTCAGGAACATCACGTTCGAGAGGTCATACTCGACCTCCAGATAGTGATCCATGAAGGTGTTGTTCTGTTCCGGATCCAGCACCTCCAGCATGGCGCTCGCCGGGTCGCCGCGGAAATCCTGCCCCATCTTGTCGATTTCATCGAGCAGGATCAGCGGGTTGGTGGTCTTGGCCTTCTTCAGCGCCTGGATGATCTTGCCGGGCATCGAGCCGATATAGGTGCGGCGGTGGCCGCGGATCTCGGACTCGTCGCGCACGCCGCCCAAGCTGATGCGGATGAACTCGCGGCCCGTCGCCTTGGCAACCGATTTGCCCAAGCTGGTCTTACCCACGCCCGGAGGCCCGACGAGGCACAGGATCGGCCCCTTCAGCTTAACCGAGCGCTGCTGCACCGCCAGATATTCAACGATCCGCTCCTTGACCTTCTCCAGGCCATAGTGATCCGCATCCAGGATATCCTGCGCCTTGTTCAGGTCTTTCTTGACGCGGGACTTGTTGCCCCACGGGATCGACAGGATCCAGTCGAGGTAGTTGCGCACCACAGTCGCCTCGGCGGACATCGGCGACATGTTCTTGAGCTTCTTCAGCTCCGCATCCGCCTTCTCGCGCGCCTCTTTCGACAGTTTGGTGGCGGCGATCTTCTCTTCCAGCTCGGCGATTTCGCCGGCCCCTTCCTCGCCGTCGCCCAGCTCCTTCTGAATGGCCTTCATCTGCTCATTCAGATAATACTCGCGCTGGGTCTTCTCCATCTGGGATTTGACGCGGGTCTTGATCTTCTTCTCGACCTGCAGGACCGACATTTCGCCCTGCATCAGGCCATAGACCTTCTCCAGCCGCTCGCTTACGGAAAGCGTCTCCAGCAGTTCCTGCTTGCGGTCGACCTCAATACCCAGATGGCCTGCCACCAGGTCGGCCAGCTTGGCCGGCTCGGCGGTCTCGCCCACGGCAGACAGCGCCTCTTCGGGGATGTTCTTGCGGACCTTGGCGTAACGCTCGAACTCGTCGCCCACTGTGCGCACCAGCGCCTCTGTGGTGGTGACGTCGCCCGGCATCTCGGCCAGTTCCTCGGCCTTGGCCTCGAAGAAGCTGTCGTTCTCCAGGAACTCGGTGATCTTAACCCGGGTCTGGCCCTCGACCAGCACCTTGACGGTGCCATCAGGCAGCTTCAGCAGCTGCAGCACATTGGCCAGCACACCCACGGTGTAGATGCTATCTGTTTCGGGATCGTCCTCGGAGGGGTCTATCTGGCTGGACAGCAGAATCTGCTTGTCGTCGGCCATCACCTCTTCCAGGGCGCGCACCGATTTTTCCCGGCCCACGAACAGCGGCACGATCATGTGGGGGAAGACCACGATGTCGCGCAGCGGCAGGACTGGGTAGGAGGAATTGAGTGGCTCTTGCATACTCGGTCCTTTGGTTTGGCAAGACGGCCCGGCCCCGGTATCCGGCAGCTTTGGCCCGTCTCCTCATTGGAGGTCTTTACTTGGTGCAGCGGCCGGGGATTTTCAACCGGCCGCCTTCAAGGCTGGGGGACACCTTGCCCGCAGCTGTCCCGGATCACAAGGCACGAATGAGGTAAAGATTTGGTGCTTGGTTCCTAAATTTTCTCCTGTTTGCTGCATCGCCCGGGACCACCAGCCCTATAGTGCCTGCAACCGGGCCAGCAGCGGGTGCCGGTTCTTGCCGTGCCGCTGGACCAGGCGGCGCAGCCGCGCCTGCTTTGCGGGCATCATCCGCGCCCCCGGCAGCAGGCCCTGCTGGGCTGCCCTGACCCTGTCCGGCAGCAGCGCAGCAATGGCCCGGCGCGACCCGGGCGTCAGCCCCTCCAGGCTTTGCCGCCCCAGATACAGGCTCTCGCAGGGGGCACCATGCGCCCGGACAATCTGATGTTCCGCACAGAGAAAATGATAATAATGCACGCCCAGGGATGGCCGGACCTGCGTGATTCCGGGCAGCCCGGCTGCGCGCAGGCAAGGCACCAGCACCTCCCGCTCACCGAACATCCGGGCGGCAACCGGCGAGGTCAGCAGCAGCCGGTGCTGCGGCGACAGGATCAGGTCGCGTTCCGGGTATCCTTCGCCCAGCGCACCGGCGGCGATCCGCACCGGGCACAGATGCGGCTGCCGCGCCAGAAACGCCGCGCTCAGCCGGTTGCGCCCGGTCCAGACAACCTCCTGCAGGCCGTTGTCCAGGGTTTCCACCCGGTCGCCGGCCCGCAACCGTTCCACAGGCAGCTCTCCCCGGGCCGTCCGGATCAGGGTCCCGGCTGCAAAACAGGGCACAAAGCTCTGCCCGTCGCTGGCCGAAGCGTCCTGCGATGTCCCGAAGCTCGATATCGAATTGATGGTGATCGAGGAGATCGGGTAATCGTCCAGATCATTGGCACCCAGCCCGGCATCATCGTCGATCATCACCATGAAGACATCGCCGGTTTCGGTCTGCACGATGCCGCCAACGCCAGAATAATCCGGCACGCCGTCAGTCAGAAAGTCCACCGTCACATCGACGTTGAAAACCGCATCATATTGCGTCGTGACCAGCCCGGACCCCAGATCATAGGTGATGGTTTCGGGGCTGGCAGTATCATTGCCCTCAATGGCGCCATCGGAATCATTGTCGGTCGCGGTCACATCCACGATATGGTTGGAGGCCGCATCCCCGGCCCCGTAATAACTGCCCAGCAGCGCGGCCTGGTTCTCGGCACTGCCATTACCGTCAACCGTGTCCAGTTCAGCAAGGTTTCCTAGGTAAACCATGCTCATGGTGTAACCGGCCATAAATCAAACTCTCAAACAAATTGGATCCGGTTCACCTCAACACAGAAGTCTTTAGGGCCGATTACCTCATTGCGGGTGCAGCGGCGCCAAACCGCCTGCCCCTGCTGAATTTGATTTAAATTGCTGCGACTACAATCGCTCAATATCGCCTTGCGCGCGGGTGTCGTGGAAATCTCTCTGCCAGGCCTCAAACGTGCCGGCAGCAATAGCCTCCCGCATTCCTGCCATGATCTCCTGGAAGTAATGCAGGTTGTGCCAGGTCAGCAGCATTCCCGAAATCATCTCGTTGGAACGGAACACATGGTGCAGATAGGCACGCGAATAGTTCGAGCACGCTGGGCAGCTGCACTGCTCATCCAGCGGCCGCGGGTCGTCCTGATGGCGGGCGTTCTTGATGTTCACCACACCATAGCGGGTGAACGCCTGCCCTGTGCGGCCCGAGCGCGACGGCAGCACGCAGTCCATCATGTCGATACCGCGCGCAACCGCGCCGACGATGTCGTCAGGCTTGCCCACCCCCATCAGATAGCGCGGCTTATCCTCGGGCAGGAACCCAGGGGCGTAATCCAGGCAGCCGAACATCGCCTCCTGCCCCTCGCCCACGGCCAGGCCGCCCACCGCGTAGCCCTCAAATCCGATCTTCTTCAGCGCCTCGGCGCTTTCCTCGCGCAGATCCGGCTCCAGCCCGCCCTGCATGATACCGAACAGCGCATGGCCCGGACGGTCGCCAAAGGCCTCGCGGCTCCGCTCCGCCCAGCGCATCGACAGGCGCATCAACTCGGCGATCCGGTCGCGGTCCGCAGGCAGCGCCGGGCATTCGTCGAAACACATCACGATGTCCGATCCCAAAAGGCGCTGGATCTCCATCGAGCGTTCCGGCGTCAGCTCATGCTTGGAGCCATCCACATGGGATTTGAATGTCACGCCCTTCTCGGTCAGCTTCCTGAGACCCGCCAGCGACATCACCTGAAAGCCGCCGCTGTCGGTCAGGATCGGGCGCTCCCAGTTCATGAACTTGTGCAAGCCCCCCAGACGGTCGATCCGCTCTGCCGTCGGGCGCAGCATCAGGTGGTAGGTATTGCCCAGCAGGATATCGGCGCCGGTCGCGCGCACGCTTTCCGGCATCATTGCCTTGACAGTTGCGGCAGTGCCAACCGGCATGAAGGCAGGCGTGCGGATCCCGCCGCGCGGGGTATTGATAACACCCGTGCGCGCCTTGCCATCGGTTGCCTTCAGTTCAAAGTTGAAAAGCTCTGCCATCTCGTATTCCTGCCGTTACACTCAAACCGGCATCCCGGTGATTCACCCCTAATGCCAAGGAGCCAAGCCCATGTCCACAGCAGACCAGCCGCCGCAAATGCAGCTCGGGCGGGAGGAATGGGCCGCCAGGCGCTGACTGAGAATGTGACCGTAGTGCCCGGCGAACGTTTCTGCCAGCCAGAGCTGGATAACTCCATCTATGCCTCCGCCAGCAGCTGAATCCGCCCGCGGATCTGATCCAGGGGGCTTGCCAGGCCGCGCCGGCAGGCGCCATACATATCTTGAAAATGGCGCCGCAAAACCCCACTTGTATACCATTGCACACAATAGGGCACATCATTGAACAAGGCCAAGACATCCGGCGCAGAGCCCCTGCCCGGAGGACCGTCTGATCCGCTGGCGCCCGCCGCCCCTGCACCTCCTGCTGACCAACCAAAGGAATTTTATATGACCGAAGACCTGCTCCTCGACCTTTTGTCCGGCAACCTGCTGTATCTGCTGGGCGCCGTGCTGCTGGTTATCATTGTCCTCAAGGGCATCAAGATCGTACCGCAGTCGGAAAAATATGTGGTCGAGCGCTTTGGCCGCCTGCATTCGGTGCTGGGGCCTGGCATCAACTTCATCGTGCCCTTCCTGGACGTGGCCCGCCACAAGATCTCGATCCTGGAACGCCAGCTGCCCAATGCCACCCAGGACGCGATCACCAAGGACAACGTGCTGGTGCAGATAGACACTTCGGTGTTCTACCGCATCCTGGAACCGGAAAAGACCGTCTACCGGATCCGCGACGTGGACGGCGCCATTGCCACCACCGTGGCCGGCATCGTGCGCGCCGAGATCGGCAAGATGGACCTGGACGAGGTGCAGTCGAACCGCGCCCAGCTGATCACCCGCATTCAGGAAGCGGTTGAGACCGCGGTGGATGACTGGGGCATCGAAGTGACCCGCGCCGAGATCCTCGACGTGAACCTGGACCAGGCCACCCGCGACGCGATGCTGCAGCAGCTCAATGCCGAACGCGCCCGCCGGGCGGAGGTCACCAAGGCAGAGGGCCAGAAACGCGCCGTCGAACTGCAGGCCGACGCAGAGCTTTACGCGGCTGAACAGACCGCCAAGGCCCGCCGCATCCAGGCCGAGGCTGAGGCCTATGCCACCCAGGTGGTGGCCAAGGCAATTGCCGAAAACGGTCTTGAGGCGGCGCAGTATCAGGTGGCGCTGAAACAGGTGGAATCGCTCAATGCGCTCGGCAACGGTGACGGCAAGCAGACCATCGTGGTCCCCGCCCACGCGCTGGAAGCCTTTGGCAACGCCTTCAACCTGCTGAAAGGAGGCAAGTGATGGACGCTCCTTTCTGGGCCTTGTGGTGGGTCTGGGGCGCCGGGGCACTGGCGCTGGCCATCCTCGAGGTGCTGGCGCCGGGCTTTGTCTTCCTTGGCTTTGCCATCGGTGCCGCAGTGGTGGCGCTGCTGCTGCTGGCCGGTGCCGGCCTCAGCCTGCCGCCGCTTCTGCTGATCTTCGCCGCCCTGTCGCTGGCGGCCTGGCTGGTGATGCGCAAGCTCTTCGCCCTGCCCAAGGGCCAGGTGAAAACCTTCAACCACGACATCAACGATTGACCCTGCAACGGAGCCCTTCCGGGCTCCGGCCCGCCTCGCGCGCAAGGCGGTTCATGCGCTTCCTTGGCCGGACGCTGGGGCAAAGGGAAGCCCCCTTGCCGGACGGCGCCGCCGTTCGCCGCAACCGCATTCCGGGCAACCTCGCGTTACCGCTGTGCCCAGCAGGCGCCCATTGCGGAGTTTGTGACTGTCCTGTGAAGCCGGCCTTTGACCGCAGCAGCATTTGCCGCCACAACAGCAGCTATATGCAAGGAAGCCCCCTTCTGACCGCCTGCAATTGTTGACACGATCAACCGCAGGGCCTTATCGTTCCCGGACTATCTCCCTTTTTTGATGTTGATGCTTTGTGGGGTGTTTGGGGATGGTAAAGGTTCCGGTCACTGGCAGGCACTGCGCAGCGCAGGCTGTTTTTGAAACTTGAAAACGCAGAGAAGCGCCGTTTCCGCGCAGCTCTAGCAATTGGTTCGGGCGTGTAGGCCCGCCAGGCAATATGCCAATTCTTCCCGCAATTCCGCATCCCAGTGAAGGGGGAGTGCGACTGCCCATGCCTGCTGCAGGGCGGCCTTTGTGCCGCCGCCGCGCGCCTGAGGCAGTCCCATTTGCACGCCATCCAGGCCGTGCAGTTTGACAGGGGGGCACTATGGCGACAATCAGCATCACTTCCGCGGACGCAATCGAAAGCGTGGGATCCGGCTTTGGCGGGTTCGTGACATTCACGGTAACCTTGTCCGAGGCGCCCGCGGACGCCGTGACGGTTCAATACCGCACCATCGGCGGCAGTGCGGACGAAGATATAGATTACCCGGCCACGTCCGGAACCATCACTTTCGCGCCGGGCGAGGATACCCAAACGGTTGACTTCCGCGTCCGGCATGACTCGATCAGCGAAACGGACGAGGGGTTCGTCCTGGAGCTGTTCAACCCCAGCGGCGCGACCTTCCCGGGGCGGGCCGCAGTGCTGCGGCAAAGCGCCTTTGTGCTGGATGACGATGGCACTGGGCAGGACCGTGCGGTCTTTGTTTCCTCTCCTGTGATCGTGGAAGCCAACGGCGGCACCCAGCAGGCGGAATTCACCATCCGTCTGTCCGAGGCCCCGGCCTCAAGCCTTACGCTTGATTACCGGACCGGGGACGGCAGCGCCGCCGCAGGCCAGGATTACGTGGCAAAGTCGGGCAGCGTGACCTTCCAGCCAGGCCAGACCGAGAAAACAGTCAAGGTTGATCTGAAAGGCGATAGGGTTGCCGAGCCTTCGGAGTACTTCCACCTGATCGTCAGCCCTGACGCCAGCCTCGGCGGAACCGCTGAAGGGCTGGCAGGGACCGCCACCATCCTGGACAATGATGGCGGCGGCGGCCAGCCGCTTCTGTCGCTGGTTTCGGCCAATGCGGTTGAGAGCATCGGCTCAGGCTTTGGCGGCATTGCCGTCTTCACGCTGATGCTGTCACGCCCCGCAGCAGATGCGGTCACGGTGCATTACCGCTCCCTGGCAGGTGCCGCGGATGAGGACATCGACTATCCAGGCTTTGACGGCACTGTAACTTTTGCACCTGGCGAAACCGTACAGAAAGTCGAAGTGCGGGTCCGGCACGACAACGTGGACGAGACAGATGAGGATTTCGGCATTGAGCTGTTCGACCCCAGCGGCGCGGCCTTTGCCGGCAACGCCAAGGTGCTGCGGGCCTCCGCGTTCATTCTCGACGACGACGGTGCCGGGGTTGACCGGGCGCTGACAGTCTCATCCCCCGTCATTGCCGAGGGCAACGGCGGTGCCCGCAGCGCGCTGTTCGAAGTGCAGATTTCCGAAGCCTCTCCGGTGCAGCTTGAATTCGACTATGCGACGCGGAATGGCAGTGCCAGGGCGGGTGAAGACTATGTTGCGCAAAGCGGCACCCTGCGGTTTGCCCCCGGCCAGACCAAAGCGGTTGTCGAGGTCGAACTGACCGGCGACAAGGCGGTGGAACTGAGCGAATTTTTCCATCTCTCGGTCACTCCGGGCAACGGGCTTGGCGCTTCGGCCAAGGGGCTGACTGGAACCGCAACGATCCTGGATGACGACGGCAGCACCAAGCCGGTGATCTCGCTGGCCGCTGCAAATGCAGTGGAAAGCATCGGTTCGGGCTTCGGCGGCACCGTGGTGTTCACGATCACCTTGTCAAAACCTTCGGCGGACACTGTTGAAGTGAATTACCGATCGCGGGCCGGGTCCGCGGATGAAGATATCGACTATCCCGGATTTGACGGCACGGTGGTCTTTGCGCCCGGCGAAACTTCGAAAACTGTCGACGTGCGGGTCAGGCATGACAATGTCAGCGAAACCGACGAAAGCTTTGGCATTGAGCTGTTTGATCCGGCAGGCGGTATTTTCGCAGGCAAGTCAAAGGTCCTGCGCGCGGATGCCTTCATCCTGGATGATGACGGCGCCAATCTGGACCGGGCCCTTATGGTCTCTTCGCCTGTGATTGTGGAAGGCAACGGCGGTGCCCGCAGCGCGCTGTTCGAAGTGCAGCTGTCTGATCCGGCTGCCAGCATGCTGGTGTTCGACTACACGACGCGCGACGGCAGCGCCGTGGCCGGTGACGATTATCTGGCAGCAAGCGGCAAGCTGCGCTTTGCCCCGGGCCAGACCAAAGCGATGGTCGAGGTGGAACTGACCGGTGACAGGACGGTCGAGCCGTCTGAGTTCTTTCATTTGGCGGTGACCCCAACCAGCGATCTTGGCAGCACCGCCAAGGGGCTGGTGGGCACCGCTGCCATCCTGGACGATGACGGGGCGGGCAAGCGGCCGGTGCTGTCGGTCTCCTCGGCGGATGCCGTTGAAAGCATCGGATCGGGTTTCGGCGGAACGGTGGTTTTCACCCTGACCCTTTCAAAACCCTCCGCCAACACAGTCGAAGTGGACTACAGCTCCGTTGCAGGATCGGCCGCCGAAGGCGTCGACTACCCTGCCTTCGCCGATACTCTGGTCTTTGCCCCGGGCGAGACCTCAAAAACAGTCGAGGTGCGGGTACGGCACGACAATGACATCGAAAGCGATGAAAGCTTTGGCATCAAATTGTCGGGCATCTCAGGAGCGGAATTTGCCGGCGGCAGCAAGGTGCTGCACAGTTCGGCCTTTATTCTGGATGACGACGGGGTCAATTTGGACCGCACCATTCAAGTAACTGCGGCCCAGGTCGAAGAGCCCCCGGGTGGCGGGCGGTTTGCGGTGTTCGAAATTGCCCTGTCCGATCCGTTCAGCGAAACCCAGAAAATCCGCTACACCACCAAGGACAATTCCGCTGTTGCCGGTCAGGATTACGTGGAAACGAAGGGGGTTCTCACCTTTGCCCCCGGCCAGACCAAAGCGGCGGTCAATGTGGAACTGCTGCCTGACTACCGGGCCGAAGGGACGGAAGCGTTTTCCCTGCTTCTGAGAACAGGCAGTTTCCCTGCGGCGCTGAATGCAGCCAGCAGCGTCGTCAGAGCCAAGGCACAGATCCTCGACGATGACATCAGGGGCACCGGGCAGAACGATGTTCTAAAGGGCACTGGCGGGCCGGAAGGCATCTTTGGCCTGGGGGGCGCTGACACGCTTAGCGGCTTTGGCGGGGCTGACCGGCTGGATGGCGGTAATGGCAATGACCGTTTGAACGGCAACAAGGGCGGCGATGTTTTGCTGGGACGCGCAGGAAAAGACGTTCTGCTTGGCGGCAAGGGAGGAGACAGCCTGATTGGCGGTTCCGCCGCGGATATCCTGACGGGCGGCGGCGGCGCCGATGAGTTTGTCTTTAATGCCGGGGATTCCGGCCCGGGTGCCCGGCGGCGGGACACCATCACTGATTTCAGCAGGAAACAGGGAGACAAGATCAACCTCAGCGAAATAGACGGCGATCAGGGCACGGCAGGGTTCCAGAGCCTTGAATGGATAGGCCGGGACCAGGCTTTCACTGGGGCTGCTGAAGTCAGATACGACACCGCCCGTTCGCGTCTGGAAGTAAACCTGGACAGCGACGTGGATGCCGAAATGGCAATCAGCCTCAATGGGTTGAGCATTTTGGGAGCCCAAGACCTCTTGTTATGATGGCCTGATGGGTGTCGGCCGGGGCGGGCCTGCTTGATCAGCTGACGATAGGTAAGGCTGAGTCTGCGCGGCTTGGCCAGCTCCGCGCCTTCGTCCAGGAAAGAGTACAGGGCGCACCAGTACTGCACGCGGATTTTGGCCGCCAGGCTCAGAACCCGTTAGTCCTGCCTCGAAATAACGGTAACTCCCAACATGCCAGCCGGCCCGCCTGCAGGCCAATCCCCGCACGCGCAGCTCTAAGCCGGTTTTCCCGCTTCAGAACCGGAATCCAACCCCGGCCAGCAGCCCGTGGGTCACCGCATCATGGCGGAAGAAGCTGGCGGTGCCGCGCACGCCCTCCTCATACTCCACCCCAAGTCCGCGGTACATCACATAGACCGAGGCGTTCTTCCAGCGGTCATAGATCAGCCCGCCCATCACCGACCAGCTTTGCTCGGATCCGGCGCCAAAGCCGCCGATATCCCCCTCCAGCGAGACGCTGAAACGGTCCGACAGCCGCCGTTCCCAGCGCAGCCCGGCAACCGGGTCGCTCCAGCTGCCGCCGCGCCGCGCCAGCCCGCCGCCCGGCAGCGCAGCCGTCACATCCACATCCCAATGGCGCAGCCCGCCATAAAGCGTGAACCGGTCGCGGCCGCGCCCGAAGGCATAGGTCACCGCAGCCTCGCCCACATTCTGGTCATAGGCCGCGGCCACCGGCCCCAGCCCGCTGCCTGCCACCGCCTCGGCATCCAGCACCGCATAGCGCAGCCGGAACCCGAAACCGCCGCTGTGGCGCCCCTCAAACGCCAGCATTCCGCCCAGCTGCAGCTGATCAAGAACATCGCCCGCATCAAAGGACACCCCGCCCCCGGCCTGCCCCAGCTCTGTTGTGCCCTCCACCGAAGGCGCCAGGGCAAAAGGTGTCAGCTGCCAGCGCCAGGCCCCCTGGGCGGCGGCCCCCCCGGCCATCCCGGCCAGGGCCGCTGCCCCTGCAGCCGCTGCAGCCATCGCCGCCGCAGCGGCCCTCTGGCAATTTGCAGTCTTTCCAGGCATGGCTTTTCTCCGCCTCGGCCCGCAAGCAGCAACCCCGTGGCCGGACAGCGGCACACGGCCTGCAACCCTCGGGCAGCATTCACGAATTCATCGTGGGGGATCCACAATTTAGCGCGCCGGCACTGCCAAATCAAACTTTCCTTGCACCACTGGCGAACAGAACATTGACAGCGCAGGCCCCGCCCCCTCTGGACGCCGCTGCGCACATTTCCTATATAAACCGTCGGAAAATCAGACCGGGATCCTCATGACCAACCCCTCCGAACCGCTCGAAGGCGCACCGCTGATCGCGCCCTCCTCCGTCAGCCACCCGCTGTACGACGCCGTGACTGATGCCTGCCGCACCGTCTATGACCCGGAAATCCCGGTGAATATCTACGAGCTGGGGCTGATCTACACAATCGACATCAATGATGAGAACGACGTCAGGATCATCATGACCCTGACCGCCCCGGGCTGCCCGGTGGCCGGCGAGATGCCCGGCTGGCTCATTGATGCCGTCTCCCCGGTGCCCGGTGTCAAAAGCGTCGATGTCGAACTCACCTGGGAACCGCCCTGGGGCATGGAGATGATGTCCGACGAGGCCCGCCTCGAACTGGGCTTCATGTAAGCCCCCTTGGCACTGCCTGAATTCGGCCCCTGCATTTTGCGGGGGCCTTTTCATTTTCCGGCAACCGGACGTAGACTGCGCCGGCCCAATACCGGAGCCGCCCCATGCGCCTTGCCCTGCTGCCCGCTGCAGCCCTGCTGCTGATCCCTGCCCCCAGCCTGGGCGAGCCGCCGGCGCTCAGCTATGGCCCGCGCCCGGATTACCTGATCAGCCAGCTGCCGGATGGCGCGCTCAAGGAACGGCTCCGCGCCTGCGCGGGCCAGCTGCCGCAGCGCACGGATTTCTCCATCGGCCACCGCGGCGCACCGCTGATGTTCCCGGAACACACCGCCCAAGGCTACCGCGCCGCCGCGGCCATGGGCGCAGGCATCCTGGAATGCGACGTCACCTTCACCAAGGATCTGGCACTGGTCTGCCGCCACGCCCAGAACGATCTGCACCGCACCACGGATATCCTGACCACGGACCTGGCCGCCACCTGCATCCAGCCCTTCACCCCGGCAAACGGCGATACCCCGGCCAGTGCCGAGTGCCGCACCTCCGAGATCACCCTGGCCGAATTCCGCAGCCTGCGGCCCAAGATGGACAGCGCCGACCGGACCGCGGCCACGGCAGAGGCCTATCAGGGCGGCACCGCGGACTGGCGCACCACGCTCTATGCCGGCGAGGCCGCCAGCATGACCCACGCGGATTCGATTGCGCTGTTCCAATCCCTGGGCGTCAAATTCATGCCGGAACTGAAACCGCCTGCCGTGGCCATGCCCTTCAACGGTTTCACCCAGGAAGACTACGCCCAGAAACTGATCGACAGCTACAAGGCCGCCGGCATCCCGCCCGCGGATGTCTGGGTGCAAAGCTTCAGCCTCGCCGATGTGCTCTACTGGATCGAGCACGAACCCGCCTTCGGCAGACAAGCGGTGCTGCTGGACAGCAGCTACCGCCAGGACGGGTTTGACGCAAACGACCCGGCCACCTTCCCGTATGACTTTGCACAGCTGCACGCCCAGGGCGTCAACTACATCGCGCCGCCGATGTGGATGCTGGTCACTTCCAAGGACGGCAAGATCGTCCCCTCCGCCTATGCCAAGGCGGCCAAATCCGCAGGCCTCAAGCTGATCACCTGGACGCTGGAACGCTCCGGCCCGCTGGCCGCGGGCGGCGGCTGGTACTTTCAATCGGTCTCGGACCTCACCGCCGGCGACAGCATGTATTACCAGCTCCTGGACTTGCTGGCCCAGGACGCGGGGGTTGCGGGCGTTTTCTCCGACTGGCCCGCCACAGTCACCTATTACGCAAACTGCATGGGGCTCTGACCGCTTTCCCCTGACGGAGCGCTGCATCACCGGCCCTTCCCGGCCCGGGCGGCCGCCTCTTTAATTTCCGCATCAGAGATTTATGTTATTCTTCCCTCCGGCCCCGATTCCGCAGCATTGCGGGGTTGAGCCGCGCCAAGCGCCGTCCTAGATAGATGGTAAGTCCAAGGAGAAACCCATGTTCGGCATTCCCGGCAAACAGGCCGTGACCATGACCCCCAAGGCGGCGGCGCAGATCGCCAGGCTGATGGCTAAGGACGGCCATGCCGGCCTGCGCATCGGTGTCAAGAAGGGCGGCTGCGCGGGCATGGAATACACCATGGAATATGTCGATGAGCCGTCGCCGAATGACGAGGTTGTGGAACAGGACGGCGCCCGCATCCTGATCGCCCCGATGGCCCAGATGTTCCTGTTCGGCACCGAGATCGACTATGAGGTGACGCTCCTGGAAAGCGGTTTCAAGTTCAACAACCCCAATGTCGCAGAGGCCTGCGGCTGCGGCGAGTTCGATCTCCTTCAAGGAGGTGCCAGGCGCCTGACCCGGCGCCGCAGCAGCACAGATACCGGGCGGGGCTTTCCCCGCCCTTTTGCTTTGCCGGCAGGCCTTCAAGCGAATTGCACCGCCCCGCCGCCGGTGCTACCAGTCACGCCCAAACAGCACATTTCGGAGGCACCCCATGCGGCGGAAACTGGCAGCAGGCAATTGGAAGATGAACGGCACCGGCGCAAGCCTCGCGGAACTGGCGGCACTTGCGGAAAGCCATCCCTCCCCCGCCGCTGACATCCTGATCTGCCCGCCCGCCACGCTTCTGTCGCGCGCCGCGGACACCGCCCGGGGCAGCGCAGTCGCCATCGGCGGCCAGGACAGCCACCCCAAGGCTTCGGGCGCCCACACCGGGGATCTGTCGGCGGCCATGCTCAAGGACGCCGGCGCCGCAGCCGTGATCCTCGGCCACTCCGAACGCCGCGCCGACCATGGTGAAACGGACGCCCAGGTCTGCGCCAAGGCTGAGGCCGCCATCGGCGAGGGCCTCACCGCCGTCATCTGCATCGGCGAAACCCTGGCCGAACGCGAGGCCGGCGACACGCTCAATGTGGCTGGCACCCAGCTCGCAGGCTCCGTCCCCGCTTCGGCGACCGGCGCCAATACCGTGGTCGCCTATGAACCGGTCTGGGCCATCGGCACCGGCAAGGTCCCGACCCTGGAGCAGATCGCCGAGGTCCACAACTTCCTGCGCGCTGAACTCACCGCCCGCTTCGGCGCGGAGACCGCAGACAGCATCCGCCTGCTCTACGGCGGCTCGGTCAAGCCGTCCAACGCCGCGGAAATCTTTGCCGTCGCAGACGTCGACGGCGCGCTTGTGGGCGGCGCCAGCCTGAAGGCGGCCGATTTCTCCCCCATCATCGCGGCACTTGAGGCCAGCTAACCGGCGCTCTGCGGCGCGGCCCTCGGACTTGAGTATTTTCAGGAAAGATGAAGCCCTGGCTTTTTTCATCTTTCCGCAAATACTCCGGGGTGAATTGGCCAAAGGCCAAGAGGGGCAGCGCCCCTCCCCTGAAACGAAAAACGCCCCGGTCTCCCGGGGCGTTTCTTTTTGGCACTTACCTAGTTCGTTATGATCTCCGGCCCCATCACCGCATTTGGCAGCACGGTCGACAGCCACGGCACATAGGTGATCAGGATCAGGAACACGAACAATACCGCCAGGAACGGCAGCGCCGCGCGCACCACCCCCATCATCGGCATCCCCGCCACACCCGAGGTCACGAACAGGTTGAGGCCAACCGGCGGGGTGATCATGCCGATTTCCATGTTGACCACCATGATGATGCCCAGGTGGATCGGGTCGATGCCCAGCTCGATGGCAATCGGGAACACCAGCGGCGCCACGATCACCAAGAGGCCCGAGGGCTCCATGAACTGGCCGCCGATCAGCAGGATCACGTTGACGACGATCAGGAACATCACCGGCCCGAAACCGGCGGACAGCATCGCATTGGCGATATGCTGCGGCACTTGTTCGTCCGTCAGCACATGCTTCAGGATCAGCGCATTAGCGATCACAAACAGCAGCGTCACGGTCAGCTTGCCCGCTTCAAACAGCGTATGCTTGGTATCGCTGTGGAAGAAAGCCGTCACCAGCGCATAAGGTTTCTTCAGCAGCGGCGTCTTGGCCTCCCCCTCGCCATTCGACAGCGGCCCCATGTCCTTGTAGACAAAGGAGGCGATCAGGAAAGCATAGACCGCCGCCACAGCCGCCGCTTCAGTCGGGGTAAAGATGCCGCCATAGATGCCGCCCAGGATGATCACGATCAGGAACAGGCCCCAGCCCGCTTCACGGCCTGAGGTAATGATCTCGCCCCAGCCCTTCCACTCGCCCTTGGGCAGGTTCTTGACCTTGGCCATCACATAAATTGTGACCATCAGGAACAAACCCGCCATCAGGCCCGGAATGACCCCTGCCAGGAACATCCGCCCCACGGAGACCTCAACCGCCGCCGCATAGACCACCATCACAATCGACGGCGGGATCAGAATGCCCAGGGTGCCAGCGTTACAGATCACACCGGCCGCGAATTCCTTGGAATACCCGACCTGCCGCATGCCCGCGATCACGATAGAGCCAATGGCAACCACGGTCGCGGGCGACGACCCGGACAGCGCGGCAAACAGCATACAGGCAAACACGCCCGCAATCGCCAGCCCGCCCGGCAGATGGCCAACGCAGGCAATGGAGAACCGGATAATCCGCCGCGCCACGCCGCCCGTGGTCATGAAGCTGGAGGCCAGGATGAAGAACGGGATCGCCAGCAGCGTGAAATGCCCTTCAAAGGCTTCAAACAGCGTGCCTGCGACCGATGCGAGCGAACTGTCGGAGTAGATCAGCAGAAAGATGGTGGAGCTGAGACCCAAAGACACCGCAATCGGCACCCCGATCAGCAGCAGGCCGATCACCATCGCAAAGAGGATTACCACTTCCATCAGTCATGCTCCCCGCGCTGCGCCTGCACTTCTGCAATTTCATCTTCGACCTCGTGGCTGGCGACCAGCCGGTCCGCCTCGCCGCGGGCAATCTGGAATGCCGCCTGGATGAAGCGGAACACCAGCAGCAGCATCGACACCGGCAGCACCACATAAGGCACCACCTTCGGCAGTTTCTCGTAAGCGTCGCCGTAGTTGATCAGGTCCTCCAGGAACCGGAAGGCCGCCACCATCGGCACGTCCTGCACCTCATAAAAGCTCTGGCTGCGCGCCTTCATGTCGAACCCGGTCGGGAACCAGCGCCCCGAAGTGGGCGGCAGGTCGGCAAACACCGCCCAATAGTCATAGGCGCCCTTCAGCAGCAGCAGCGAGAACACGATGCAGCAGCCGGCGGCAAACAGCCCGACAGCGCGGCGCGCGCCGGGCGCCAGCATGTTGACGATGGCATCGACCCCCAGATGCGCGTGGGTCTTGACCGCATATGACGCCCCCAAGAGCACCAGCCAGGCAAACAGGAACACCGTCAGCTCCAGCGCCCATAGAATGTTGGAATTGAACACAAACCGCGCGATCACATTGGCAAAGGTAATCGCCGTCATCAGCCCCAGCAGAAGCGCGATCAGGGTTTCTTCGAGTGAATTGATAAGCCCGCTCGGGCCGGTTCTGGACCCCGCCATGGCTGCCTCCCAAGTTTTACGGAAAGGGTGCAGGCGGCGGCTCCCCGCGCCGCCTGCCTGAGCCGGGGCGCCCGCGCGGGGCACCCCGGAGCGGCCTGGTTTACAGGCCTGCGTTGATGGCTTGCGCCGCGTCGATCTTTTCCTGGCCGACGTCGCCTGCAAATTTCTCCCACACCGGCTTCATCGCCTCGACCCAGGCCGCGCGCTGCTCAGGCGTCAGTTCGCGCACCACGCCGCCGGCGTCGATGATCGCCTGGCGCGCTTCACCGTTCACCTTGGTCGACTCGGCGTTGCGCACCGCGGTCACCTCGTTGAGGATGGTCAGGAACTGGTCACGCACCGCCGGATCCAGGCTGTCCAGCCAGTCCACGGAGGTCACCACCAGGTAATCCAGCGCGCCGTGGTTGGTCTCGGTGATGCCGTCCTGCACCTCAAAGAACTTCTTGCCGTAGATGTTGGACCAGGTGTTTTCCTGCCCGTCCACAACACCCTGCTGCAGCGCGCCGTACACTTCGGAGAACGCCATTTTCTGCGGGCTGCCGCCGATCGCTTCCATCTGCGCCACCAGCACGTCAGAGGACTGCACGCGGAACTTCAGCCCATTGGCATCCGTGGGCTCGACCAGCGGCTTGTTGGCGGACATCTGCTTCATGCCGTTGTGCCAGTAGCCCAGGCCCTGCAGGCCGCGGCGCTGCATCGAGTCCAGCATGTCCTGGCCGGTCTCAGACGCCTGGAACGCATCCACCGCTTCGATGTTCTTGAACATGAACGGCAGGTCGAACAGGCGGAACTGCTTGGTGAATTTCTCGAACTTCGACAGCGAGGGCGCGGCCAGCTGCACGTCGCCCTGCAGCATTGCCTCCAGCACCTTGTTGTCATTGTACAGGGTGGAGTTCGGATAGACCTCCATGCACATGGTGCCGTCCATTTCTTCGTTCACGCGCTTTTCCAGCAGCGAGGCCGCAATCCCCTTGGGGTGCTTGTCGGTGTTGGTGACGTGGCTGAATTTCACCACGATCTCACCGTCGTCACAGGCCGCGCTTGCGGCGCCTGCGGTAACGGCCAGTGCCAATGCTGTGGCGGCGGTTGTCAGGAATTTCATGGTTTTTCCTCCCAGAAAAATCGTCTGTAAATCCGATGGTGCGCTCAGCGCAGGGCTGAGGCCTGGGCAAAGCATCCCAAGTTGCGGAAAACCGCTCAACAGTTGATTCGGGAATCACCAGAGCGTGGGATTCTCCACGTCTTTGCATGGGCTTACGGGGCACGTCCAAGACGCATCAGCAGCGCTTTCCGCAAGCTGTGCGAAATCCCGCACAGGGCTTTCCGGGCTTTGTGCGGAAAACCGCACAAATGTTAGCGCCGGACAGCCAGTCACGGGAATCGCTTCCTTCTTCTGGCTGAAAATATCCCCGCCGGAGGCAACTCTCCTCTCCCAATGCGCCCCGGCCCGGGGTGTTGCGTCCCCACCGTACGCACTGCTTGCGCCTCCTTTACCCGGGCTTGCGATACTCAATCCCGTCGCGACACCGGTGCGGGCTGACACCCCGCACCACCAGGAGATCACAGGGCCCCCGAGACCACCTCTTCATTGGGTGCAGGGGCGTCCCGCATCGAAGGCTTCAGCGGACACGGGGGCTTGCGACCCCCGTCCTCCCTCCGCCCATGGCCCCCCCAGGGCTTCCCGGCGGCGCCGCCTCCTTAACGACCCCGGCCCAAACGCCGGACCGGACGAACCGCAAGGCCCCCAGCCCAGCTGCCCTCAGCGGCGGTAATCCTCGGGCCGGATGCCATAGCGGGCCAGCTTATCGTAAAACGTCTTGCGCGGCAGCTTCAGGGCTTCGGCGGCCGCAGCCGCGCGCCCGTTGGCCCGCCCCAGCGCCGCAATCAGCAGCGAGCGCTCCACCTGCGCCATCTGCTCTGCCAGCCCCAACCCGGCGACAGCGGCCGCCTCCTCCGGCATCCCCAGCACAAAGCGCATCGCCGCCGACATCAATGAGCGCGCATTGCCCGGCCAGTCCTGCGCCATCAGCGCCGCCAGATGGTCCTGCGAAACCTCCGGCGCCTCGATCCCCGCCTGCTCCGCCGCCTGCGCCACGTAATGGCGGAACAGCACCGGGATGTCGCCGGGCCGTTCGGCCAGCGAGGGGATCCGCACCCGCATCACATCCAGCCGGTAAAACAGATCGGCGCTGAACCCGCCCGCCTCTGCCCTGCCTGCCAGATCAGCGCTGGAACCCGCGATGATCCGCACCCCGCCGCCCTGCTCCAGCTGCGCCAGCAGCGCATACTGCGCCGCCTCCGGCAGCGCCTGCACCTCATCCAGGAACAGCGAGCCGCCCGCCGCCTCCTGGCACAGCTCCGCCACGGTTTCCGCCGCCAGCCCGGCGGCGGGGCGCTTCACAAAGGGCCCCTGCGCGGCGGGTGACATCAGGTGGATGACCTCCGCCACCTTGGAAATGCCGCTGCCCGGCGCACCGGTGACCAGCACCTCCGCGCCCGTCGGCGCCACCGCCCGCACCCGCTGGCGCATTTCCTTGGCCTGCGGCGAGGTCCCGAACAGCAGCCGCGCCGCCGGGTCGCCGGTTTCCAGCTGGTGCTTCAGCCGCCGGTTCTCCAGCACCAGCGCCCGGGTCTTCAGCGCGCGCTCCAAGACCGGCAGGAAGTCGGCGGGCGCACAGGGCTTCTCCAAGAAATCAAAGGCGCCCTGCGACATTGCCTTCACCGCCATCGGAATGTCGCCCTCGCCGGTCAGCAGCACCACCGGCAGTTCCTCGTCGGCGCCGCGGGCATAGTCCAGCAGGTGAAACCCGTCCCGCCCCGGCATCCGGATGTCCGACACGATAATGCCGTCAAACGCGCGCGTGATATGATCCTTCGCCGCCACAAACGACCCGCAGGCCACCACATCCAGATCGTTCAGCTCCAGCGTCTGTGCCAGCGCCTCGCGCACCGCCGCGTCATCATCTACCAGCAGCACCTTGCGGGTCATGCGGCGTCTCCCTTCTCTTCGCCTTCGCGCCACGGCTCCAGCTCCACCGTGAACACCGCACCGCCGCCGGTGTTGGCACCGCGGATATTGCCGCCAAAGCTCTGCACCAGCCCGTAAGAGATCGACAGCCCCAGCCCCATGCCCTCGGAACTGCCCACCGCCTTGGTGGAATAGAACGGATCGAACATCTTCTCCGGCTCCTTGATGCCGGGCCCGCTGTCCTGCACCCGCACCAGCAGCCGCGGGCCAGTTTCGACAGAGATCGAGATCACCTTCTCCACCTGCCCCTGCATGGCATCTGCGGCATTGTTGATCAGGTTCACAAAAACCTGCGTCAGCCGCACCTCGCCGCCCCAGGCAAATACCGGTCCGCCAAAGGCTTCCGGGGTCCAGCGCAGGTCAATCTGGTCGGTTTTCAGCCGCGGCGCCGTCAGCTCCACCGCCGCACCGATCACCTGCAGCAGATCCACCTGCCCCATCGGCTCGCTCTCATTGCGCACGAAGGCGCGCAGATTCTTGATGATCCGCGCCATCCGCGCCGCCATGTCCGCGATCCGGCCCAGGTTTTCCCCCGTGCGCTCCGCCTTGCCGCGCTCCAGAAAGGCGGCACCGTTCTCGGCATATTGCTGGATCGCCATCAGCGGCTGGTTCAGCTCATGGCTGATGCCTGCCGACATCTGGCCCAGCGCCGACAGCTTGCCCGCCTGCACCAGTTCCTGCTGCGCGCGCTTCAAGGCGGCCTCGGCCTCCTCGCGCTCGCGCACCTCGCGGCGCAGCTGGGCGTTGGCCGCCGACAGGTCGCGGGTGCGCTGCCCGACGCGGCTTTCCAGCACCGCATTGGCCTCCGCCAGGGTGCGGCGGCGTTCCATCACGATGAACAGCATGGCACCAAACGCCAGGCACACCGCCGCCAGCGCCGCTGCCTGCAACAGCGCGATCCGCCGGGCCGGCGCCACATCCACCAGGATTTCGCCGGTCATGCCGATGACCGGCAGCCCCACTGTCAGATGCAGCGCCTGCGCAGGCAGATAGGGGCCGCCCTTCAGCGACCAGATCTCATGCCCGGCGTAATACTCCCGGCCTGTCACCCGCGGGCTCTGCCCGTCCGCGCCGCGCCGCCAGAACAACAGCTCCGACCGGTTGGCGATGAACACCTCGCCGCCTTCATCGGTAAAGAACACCGCAGGCAGCGAGCCGCGCCAGGTCTGCTCCACATCGCCCACATCCGCGACCACCACCAGCGCGCCCCGCACCCGGCCATCCGCGGCAAAGGCAGGGGCCGCATAGAAATAAGCCCGCTTGCCGCTTGCCTGCAGCACCCCGTGACCGGTGCCCAGCGCGCCCTGCGTGGCCCGGACAAAATAACCCTCCGCCGCCACGCTGGCGCCGGTCACCCCTTCAGCCGCCGCCAGCACCCGCCCGTCCGCAGCGGCAAAGAACACATCCAGCGCCGCGGTCTTGTCGGCAACCGCGCGCAGCAGCTCCGCCGCCGCCTGCCGCGCTGCGGGCGCCGAAAGATCCGCCAATGCCGGATGTTCCGCCGTCAGAACGGCCAGTTCCTGATAGACCTGCAGCTGGGTGCTGACCCGGTCCGAGGCCAGCGCCAGATCCGCCGCGCTGCGCTCTGCCAGGCCGTTCAGCGCCTGCCGGTAGCCATAGGACCAGACCGCAAGCGCCAGCGCCGCCACCGCGGCAAGGAACCCGGCAGGCAGGCTCCAGCGAAGGTAATGCTGTGTTTTCATTACGGCAGATTATCAAAGCGCCCCTTGCATTGACCAGATGCAACGGCAACAACCGGTACATGAAAACGCTGATCCAGTCCCCGACCGATCCTGCCTTTGTGCAGGACCCCTATGCTTTCTACGCCGCAGCCCGGGAACAGGGCCAGCTGCACCGCTGGCAGGACATCGGCATGGTGGCCGCCTTCGGCCATTCCGCGGTGCATATGCTGCTGCGCGACCGCCGTTTCGGCCGCGAGCTGCCCGCGGAACTGCGCACACCGGGCCCCGCCCACCTGGCCCCCTTTCTGGCGGCAGAGGCGCATTCGATGCTGGAGGCAGAGCCGCCGCGCCACACCCGCCTGCGCAAACTGGTGCTGCGCGCCTTCACCTCGCGCGGGATCGCGGCGCTGGAACCGGGCATCCGCAGCCTGTGCCACCAGCTGACCGATGCCTTCCCGGACCAGCCCTTCGACCTGCTGGAGGCCTATTGCACCCAGGTGCCGGTCACCACCATCTGCCGCCTTCTGGGCGTGCCGGAGGAGATGGGCCCCCGCCTGGTGGACTGGTCGCACAAGATGGTGGCGATGTACCAGGCCGCGCGCACGGAGAAGACCGAACACACCGCAGCCCAGGCGGCGCAAGAGTTCACGGACTTCCTGCGCGGCTACATTGAAATCCGCCGCAGCCAGCCCCGCGACGACCTGATCACCCGTCTGATCGCCGCTGAGGAAGAAGGCGACACGCTGTCAACTGACGAGCTGGTCGGCACCTGCGTGCTGCTGCTGAACGCGGGCCACGAGGCCACCGTTCACGCATTGGGCAACGGTGTGAAGACGATGCTGCAGCAGGGCTGGAACCCGGACTGGCTGGCGCCCGAAGGCATCGAAAGGCTGGTGGAGGAAATCCTGCGCTACGACCCGCCGGTGCATCTGTTCACCCGCTACGCCTATGAGGAGGCAGAAGTCTTTGGCCACACCTTCCAGCGCGGCGATCAGGTGGCGCTGCTCCTGGGCGCGGCCAACCGCGACCCCAAGGTTCTGGACAGCCCGGAGCGTTTCGACCCGGCCCGCCCGCCCAAGGTGAACAAGAGCTTTGGCGGCGGCATGCATTTCTGCGTCGGCGCGCCGCTGGCCCGGCTGGAATTGCAAATCGCCCTGCCGATCCTGTTCGAACGCTGCCCCGGCCTGAAACTGGCGGCGCAGCCGGAGTACGCAAACACCTACCATTTCCACGGGCTCACCCGGCTGCTGGTCACCCGCAGCTGAAGACCCGGGCGCTCCCGCCCGCGCCGCGGGGATCACAGATCCCCTTGCGCGGTTGGGCCGGGCGCCGCTGGCGCGGCGCGGCGCCCTCCCCATTTCACTTTTCGCAAAATACTCCGGGGGTGAGGCGCCTCGGCGCCGAGGGGGCAGCGCCCCCTTTCGCGCCCTTCCGCGCCCGGCCGGGATGTCACTCCGGCAAGGCAGGCAGGGCCGCCATGCCCGGGCTGTTCAGCAGCCACCTCCGGAAGGCAGCCACCTTGGGATCATTCCACTTCTGCCGCTCGCCAATCAGCGCATAGGATCCTTGCGGGGTAGCGCAGGCCAACTCCGGGAAGGGCAGCACCAGATCCCCCCGCTCCAGTTCATCGCGGCACAGGACCAGATCCGCCATCACCACGCCGGTGCCGATCACCGCCGCGCGGGTGGCCATATCGAGATTGGGAAACACCTCGCCGCCGGCCGGGTCCACCCCCTCCACCCCGAAATGCTGCAGCCAGGTGTGCCAGTCCTGGCGGCGCGGGGTTTCGTGCAGCAGCCTGAGACCCGCCAGCGCCGCCGGCCCCTCCGCCAGATCCGGCAGCAAAGACGGAGCGCAAGCAGGCGAGAGGATCATGCCGAACAGCGGCATGACCTCGATATCCGCAGGCCGTCCCGGGATGTTTTCCAGCGAAATGCCAAGATCGTACTCCGACCGTTCAAACCCCTTGCTGCCATAGAAGTCGGTGGCCAGCCGCAGGGTGATCTCCGGATGCGCAATGCGGAACTGCTCCAGCTGCGGCAGCAGCCAGCGCAGCGACAGGGTCGGCGGGCAGATCACCCGCAGCTCAGAGGCATCCGCCGCGATCCGCTCCACCTCGTGCAGCATCTTGGCAAAGGCCTCTGTCAGCACCGGATAAAGCCGCCGCCCGGCCTCCGTCAGCTCCACCCCGCGGGCATGGCGGTGGAACAGCTGCACGCCGATGTGCTCCTCCAGGATCTTGATCTGGCGGCTGACGGCACCGCGGGTCACGAACAGCTCCTCCGCGGCGGCGATATAGCCCTGGTGGCGTGCGGCGGCCTCAAAGGCGCGCAGGGAATTGAGGGGCGGCAGGCGCATCAGATCACCATGGGTCAGTTTTCCTGATCCATGGTGGAGATTAACTGGTTTGCGCGCAAGCCCCTGCGGGCGGTACCTCTGTCATCCAGATTGGAGGGACTGCCATGGTTACTGAATTCGGACATGCGGGAGCGCAGCCCGCCGCCTCTATGGCCAGCCGCGTCCTTCGTTGGATCGCGGGCTTTCTCGGGTCGAGGAAAACTCACCCATGCATATCCGCACTGCGTCAGGAGGTGCAGGTGCCGCGCCGCGATCTGGAACGGCTGAGCGAAATCTCTCCGCACCTTTTGGCGGATATTGGCGTGAAGCCGGAGAGCGCCGCCGGGGAGACCTCCCCCTGGCGGCTGGAAGACGGGCGGCATCTGCTGCTGCGCCCGCCTTTGTAACAGAGCCGCCCGGCCTTCCCATGGCCGGGCCGCAGCCGCGCGCGCCTTCAGCTGCCCAGCGGCAGCATGGTGGTCGACTTGATCTCCTCCATCGACAGAAGCGCGGTCACATTGTGCACTTTCACCTCTGAAATCAGCGCCTGATAGAAGACGTCATAGGCACGCGCGTTCTGCACCCGCACTTTCAGGATATAGTCGATGTCGCCCGCCAGCCGGTGCGCCTCCTGCACCTCCGGGCGTTCCTGCAGCGCCTTCAGGAACTTGGCCTGCCATTCCGCCTCATGCTCCGAAGTGCGGATGAGGACAAAGAAACAGGCCTCGAACCCCAGGGAATCCGCATCCAGAAGCACCGTCTGCTGGCCGATCACCCCGGCCTCTTTCAGCTTGCGGATGCAATTCCACACCGGGGTCTTGGAGGACCCCACCCGGCGGGCAATTTCATCCAGCGACTGGCTGGCGTCGCGCTGCAGTTCAGCCAGAATTTTCCGGTCCGTGCCGTCGATCCGCACCGTCATTCCTGTTTTCTCCTTATGTGAGGACCAATCGGCCCGGCGTCGCGCCCCAGAAAAACCAATGTTCTTATTTCTACGCCCATATAGCGCAATACCGGGAATATTTCCTATATCTACCCCCAAGTCAAACGCACTCAGAGGGTCAAAGGAATGTCCGCACCATCGACACATGCTGCCAATGCCGCCACTCACATCCGTGGCAGCATGGACTGTATGGTTGCAGGCCAGGTGTGCTTTGCGGGCTCCGGCCCCGGCGACGCAGAGCTTCTGACCCTGAAGGCCCTGCGCGCCCTGCAAGCCGCCGATGTGATCCTGCACGACCGTCTGGTCAGTGCAGAGATCCTGGAACTGGCTGGCCCGCAAGCGGTGCTGGAAGATGCCGGCAAGGAAGGCTTTGGCACCCAGGTCTCTCAGGCGGACATCAACGCCCGCCTGGTGGAACTGGCCAAGCAGGGCAAGAAGGTGCTGCGTTTGAAGGGCGGCGATCCGGCGATCTTTGCCCGCCTGGATGAAGAGCTGACCGCCTGCGAGGAAGCGGGCATCGCCTACAGCATCATCCCCGGCATCACCGCCGCCTCCGCAGCCGTGGCCGCCATCGGCCAGAGCCTGACGCAGCGCGGCCGCAACACTTCGGTCCGGTTCCTGACCGGCCATGCGATGAGCGGCTTTGCCGATCACGACTGGGCTGCACTGGCGCGCCCGGGCGAGGTTGCTGCCGTGTACATGGGCAAGAAGTCCGCCCGCTTTGTGCAGGGCCGCCTGATCATGCATGGCGCCGCGCGCTCTACGCCGGTCACGATCATCGAAAACGCCTCGCGCCCCGAACAGCGGGTGCTGGAAACCAATCTGGACCGCCTGCCTGCCGACTTGGATGCGGCTGGTTTTGACGGCCCTGCCCTTACATTCCTGGGCCTTGCGCCGCGCAAAGCGGTCCAGGCCCTGAACGATCTCAAAACGGAGCTTGCATAATGGCCCGCGCTTTTACACCCAAAGTCATCACTGCCAACGACCTGCTCGAAGGCGACGTGATCTACTTCACCGCTGAAAACACCTGGACCCGGCACATGTCCGAGGCCGAGCTGATCACCGATGAGGCCGAAGCCCAGCTGCGCCTGATCGAAGCGGAGAAGCAGAACATCAAGATCGTCGGCGCCTATCTGGCCGATGCCAAGGCAGGCCCGAACGGCCCCGAGCCGACCCACTTCCGCGAGGAATTCCGCCGCACCGGCCCCTCGAACTACTTCCATGGCAAGCAGGAGGCGCAAGCCAATGTATAAGTACAACGAGTTTGACGAAGCCTTCCTGGCTGAACGCAACGCCCAGTTCCGTGCCCAGGTGGAGCGCCGCATCGACGGCTCCCTTACCGAGGAAGAATTCCGCCCCCTGCGCCTGATGAATGGCGTCTATCTGCAGCTGCATGCCTATATGCTGCGGGTTGCGATCCCCTATGGCACCCTGAACCCCGATCAGATGCGCGCCCTGGCGCTGCTGGCCGAGAAGTGGGACCGCGGCTATGGCCATTTCACCACCCGCCAGAACATCCAGTACAACTGGCCGAAACTGCGCGACCTGCCGGACATGCTGGACGCGCTGGGTAAGGTTGGCCTGCACGCCATCCAGACCTCGGGCAATACCATCCGCAACACCACCGCCGACCATTTCGCCGGCGCGGCTGCGGAAGAAGTCACCGACCCGCGCCCCTATGCCGAGCTGATCCGCCAGTGGTCCACCGACCACCCGGAATTCCAGTTCCTGGGCCGCAAGTTCAAGATCGCCATCACCGGCAGCGACACTGACCGCGCCGTGATCAAGGCGCATGACGTGGGCCTGCAGGTGGTTGAGCAGGACGGCCAGATCGGTTTCAAGGTCATCGTTGGCGGCGGCCTCGGCCGCACCCCGATGATCGGCAAGACCCTGCGCGAGTTCCTGCCGCAGGCGGATCTGCTGCCCTATCTGGAGTCGGTCCTGACCGTCTACAACGTGCTGGGCCGCCGCGACAACAAGTACAAGGCGCGCATCAAGATCACCGTCTCGGAAAACGGCATCGACACCTACCGCGCGATGACCGAGGAAGCCTTCCTCACCATCCGCGGCCAGTACGACGGCACCGACCAGCAGCTGCTGGAAGAGATCAAGGCGCATTTCACCGCGCCGGAGTTCCGCTCTGGTTCCACTGAGGCGTTCGACACCGCCTATGAGAACGACCCGGTGTTCCGCGCCTGGGCTGACACCAACCTGGATCAGCACCGCGCCGAAGGCCACGCCATCGCCACCATCTCGATCAAGGCGCATGGCGCAACCCCGGGCGACGCAAGCGCCGAGCAGATCCGCGTGATGGCGGACCTGGCCGAGCAGTACGGCTATGGCGAGCTGCGCATCAGCCACCAGCAGAACGTGATCCTGCCGCATGTCCACAAGTCGGACCTGCCTGCGATCCACGCCAAGCTGAAAGAGCACGGGCTGGCCACCGCCAACCTGGGTCTGATCTCGGACATCATCGCCTGCCCCGGCATGGATTACTGCAACCTGGCCACCGCCCGCTCGATCCCGGTCGCGCAGGAGATTGCCACCCGCTTTGACGAACTGAAGCTGGAGCATGACATCGGCCACCTGCAGATCAAGATCTCGGGCTGCATCAACGCCTGCGGCCACCACCATGTGGGCCACATTGGCATCCTGGGCCTGGACCGCGCCGGCGTCGAGAACTACCAGATCACCCTGGGCGGCGACGCCTCGGAGAACGCCGCCATCGGCACCCGCACCGGCCCCGGTTTCGCCTATGACGAGATCGTGCCTGCGGTGGAGCGGATCGTGGAGACCTATCTGGCAGTGCGCGAGCACGCGGAAGAGACCTTTATCGAGACCTACCGCCGGGTTGGCATGGATCCCTTCAAGGCCGCGCTTTACCCCGAGGCTGCAAAGAAAGTCGCCTGATCTGATGTTCCAGACAGCCGGAAACAAGCCCGCCGGAGAAGCAGAGCTTCTCCGGGACCGGGAGCTGGCCGCCAAGGCGGAGGCGCTGAATGCGCGCTTCCGCCACCATTCGGCCACCTCGGTGATGGAGGGCGCATTGCGGGACGCAGGCCACATCGCCCTGGTCTCCTCTTTCGGCGCGGAATCCGTGGTGCTGCTGCACATGGCCGCGATCATCGACCCGATGACGCCGGTTGTGTTCGTGGACACCGAGCTCTTGTTCACCGAAACGCTGATCTATCAGCAGGAGGTGAGCGAACGCCTGGGCCTGCGCAATGTGCGCATCATCCGCGCCGACGACATCGCCGAGAAGGACCCCTACGGGGCTCTTAAGTTCAGCGACAAGGACGCCTGCTGCACCCTGCGCAAGACGGTGCCGCTGCAAAAGGCGCTAGCGAACTACGATGGCTGGATTACGGGGCGCAAGCGGTTCCAGTCGGGCACCCGCGCTGCGCTCGAGTTCTTTGAAGTCGAGGACGGCACCGGGCGGCTGAAGATCAACCCGCTGGCCCATTGGGCGCCCGAGGACGTGCGCGCCTATATGGATGAAAACCGCCTGCCCCGCCATCCGCTGGTGGCCAAGGGCTATCCCTCGATCGGCTGTGCGCCCTGCACCAGCCCGGTCAAGGAAGGCGAAGACCCGCGCGCCGGCCGGTGGCGCGGCGAGAACAAGGAAGAATGCGGCATCCACGTGGTGGACGGCCAATTCGTACGCACAGGAGCGTGAGTGAGATGACTGTTATCGTGACCGACACTGGCTTTGCTGCCGACGACTGGACCGGCGGCTTTGACGGCGCCAACGTGCTGGAGCTGGCCTCGGATGCCAACCTGAACGAGGTGTCGCTGGACGGCGTGGAGCTGGTGCGGATCAGCTTCCCCAGCTTTGCAGACGGGCGCGGCTTTACCCTGGCCCGCCAGCTGCGGCTGAAAGGCTATGAGGGCCGCCTGCGCGCCTTTGGCCATGTGATCGCCGACCAATACGCCATGGCCCGCCGTTCCGGCTTTGACGAGGTGGAACTGAGTGATGAGCTGGCCGCACGCCAGCCCGAAGACCAGTGGCTGGCCCGTGCCAACTGGAAGGACCACAGCTACCAGGCCCGCCTGCGCGGCAGCACCGCTGCCCGCTAAGCCAGCCAGCCCCCGAACCCGGGGAAATCCTTTGCCAGACCGGTTCCGTTGCGTCCAGCACGGGGCCGGTTTCGCAAAACAAGGGGTTTCCCTGACATGTATCAAAGACTAATCAGAGGTGCCGGCTACTCCTCCGGCAGTGCAACCGATGAATGAGATGACACCCGTGACCGACACAGCAACCGACCCGAAACCGGCCAAAGCCGTGCCGGCCCTGCCCGACGCGCAGACCGTCACCCAGGTGAAACACTGGACCGACCGGCTGTTCTCCTTCCGCTGCACCCGGCCTGCCTCCCTGCGCTTCCGCTCCGGTGAGTTCGTGATGATCGGCCTGATGGGCGACCCGGACCCCAAGACCGGCAAGCAGAAGCCGCTGCTGCGCGCCTATTCCATCGCATCGCCCTCCTGGGACGAGGAAATGGAGTTCTACTCGATCAAGGTGCAGGACGGCCCGCTGACCTCCAAGCTGCAGCACATCAAGGAAGGCGACGAGATCATCCTGCGCCCCAAGCCCGTCGGCACCCTGGTGCATGACGCGCTGGTTCCGGGCAAGCGGATCTGGTTCTTTGCCACCGGCACCGGTTTTGCCCCCTTTGCCTCGCTGCTGCGCGAGCCGGAAACCTATGAGAAATTCGACGAGGTGATCATCACCCACACCTGCCGCGAAGCAGGCGAGCTGACCTATGGCCGCGAACTGATCGAGAGCCTGAAGGACGACGAGCTCTTGAACGAGGTGATCGGCGAAGGTTTCTGGAAGAAGATCAAATACTACCCGACCACCACCCGCGAAGAGAGCCCCAAGATGGGCCGCATCACCGACCTGATGCGTTCCGGCGAGGCCTTTGCCGATCTCGGCGTGCCGCCGCTGAACCCGGAAAGCGACCGGGCGATGATCTGCGGTAACCTGGCCTTCAACCTCGAGCTTAAGGATCTGTTCGAGAACACCTACGGGCTCGAAGAAGGCGCCAACTCCAAGCCAGCGCACTTTGTGGTGGAAAAAGCCTTCCTGGACTGATCCGCAAAGCCAGACAGCATTCCTCAAAGGCCGCACCGGTTCTGGTGCGGCCTTTTTCGTTGGACTTGTCAATTTCCAAAACATTCGCAAAGATCGCATTGGGACAATTTATGGTTTATTATTGGAAGGTGTTTTTTAATGGCTGTTTGGATTGGAACGTTGAATGGCGACTTCTATGACGGCACCGCAGAGGCGGATCAGTTAAACGGCAAGGCAGGGAATGACCGGATCCGCGGCTTCGGCGGGGACGATGCCATTGCCGGGGAAAACGGGCATGACACGCTGGAAGGCGGCGGCGGCAATGACACCCTCAACGGCGGCACCGGGGACGACAGCCTGAGCGGCGGCGCGGGCGACGACATGCTGATCGGCGCAGACGGCAGCGACACGCTGTTTTCCGGTGACGGCGGCGACACCCTGGACGGCGGCGATGGCGATGACGTCCTGCATGTGGACGGTCCCGGCAGTAAAAGCGTGAGCGGCGGCTGGGGCACCGACACATTTGTTGCCGATCTGTCCTGGGCCTCTGCCGGAGCCGTGTTCGGTCCAGGCTTTGCTTCGCGTGGCGGCAGCCTCCGGATCATTGACAACGGCGAGACAACCCTCAGCGTCTTGCTTCCGCGCGTTCAATGGGAGGAAGGCGCATCCCTTCCGATCACAGACGGCATAGAACGCGCTCATGTGATTGGCGGATCCGGCAACGACACGCTGAGCGGATTCGCCTGGAACGACGAACTGCACGGAAATGGCGGAGATGACTCGATTGCGGGTTTCTTTGGCGATGACACCCTGACCGGCGGCGGCGGCAACGACCGGCTTGGCAACATTTACAATTTCTCCGCCACCGGCATAGACCGGTCCGGCCTGGACCGGATTCTGGGCGGCACCGGAAACGACACCGTGAGCATGGTCCACACCATCGCCACGGGCGGCGATCAGGAATCCGCCGACGGCGGCGCCGGCCTGGACCACCTGGTGCTGGCAATCGCCGGGGACGCACACAGGGACATTGCCTTCCGGTCCGGTCAGGATCTTGTCCTGGAGGACGGGATGACGGCGCGGAACTTTGAAAACTTCAGCCTGATCAGCCATGGCGGCAATGACACGCTGCGCCTCTCCGCGCTGGATGCGGGCGCCTATGAGTGGCGGGCCGGCGAAGGCAACGACCGTCTGGTTCTGGACCTGCGCGGGATGCAGGGCGAGGCCCGCTTCGGCTACCGCAACGAAACCCTGTCCGGCCAATGGAACCGGGACGGCGGCACCACCACGATGGCCTTTACATCCATTGAGCGGGTCAGCATCACCGGCAATGGCGAGGCAAACATGCTGCTGGGGCTGGACGGGCGCGACACGCTGAAAGGCGGCGGCGGCAACGACACGCTTTTGGGCGGCGGCGGCAGGGACAAGCTGCTGGGCGGCGGCGGCTTTGACCGGCTGCAGGGCGGTGATGGCCGCGACAAGCTCAAGGGCGGCAGCCGCAACGACAGCCTCGAAGGCGGCAGCGGCAGCGACCGCCTGGCGGGCGGCAGCGGTTCGGACACATTGGACGGCGGCACCGGCAACGACCGGCTGACCGGCGGCCGGGGCGACGACGTCTTTCTGTTCCACGGGGAGACCGGCGGCGATGTGATCACCGACTTCAGGGCCGGATCGGACAAGCTCTCTCTTCTTGGCTACGGCGGATTTGAGGAGCTGAACTTTGCCGAAAGAAACGGCGCCGTGGAGATTACCAGCGACGACGGGCTGCTGGATATCACTGTCCTGAACATGACCGTGGACACGCTCTATGATGCCGGCAATTTCCTGTAGGGGCGGGCCTTGAGAGGGGACAAGCAGGCGGGGTGCCTGCCCCATTTTTGACACTGAATTGACGGGCGGCTGCCGCGTCCCGTTTATCATTTGTTGGGGATGATTCTGTATTCCGGTTGCTGAGATCCAGAATGGAGCAGCTGACAATGCAGAATGAAATGGCCACCGGGCAATCCCCCGTCTTCCAGTCCGTCCGCACCGAGGCGGGCAAAGCCCGAGTCAAGGCGGCTCTGGCAGGGTTTCAGAACCGCCCCGGCCAGGTGCAGCCCTCCATCCCGGAGAAGATCGCGGCGGTCAAGGCACGCTATGACGCCCGCGCCATCACCCCCGCCGGCATTGATGAGATGTTCGATGCGCTGGTGCAGGCGGGCCAGCCGGTGACCGCGCCGATGCTGCTGCTGAACTCCATGGGGCTGAAATTCCGCAGCCATCTGGCCGGCCTCACCGGCAGCGCCTATGACGGGTCGAAACCGCTGGACCTGGCAGGCGTGGCGCAATTGCAGATCCAGCGCGCCCGCAAGTCAGGCGGCAGCGCCGGCGGCTGGGAAAGCTTCCTCGCCTTCCTGGCGCCGCAGCCGCAAACCGCAGCGCACTCCCCCATGGATCACATGGCCCGCGTCGCCCAGCAGGCCCAGGCCCGTCCCCACTGATCCTGTCTTGCAACCGGCGCCCGGATCCGCCCGCCGCCGGTTTTGTTTTGCCAGGGCGAACGCCCGGCCTTGTCAGTTGCTGCCTGCGGTGCTGTCGGTCTCCGCGGTGCCGGGCTGCTCCAGCAGGCCCTCCACCGCCTCATTGACGCTGTCCAGCGCCTCAGAGGCCGCGTCCTGCGCCGCCTCCGCTGCTGCTGTGCCGGCATCAGCGGCGGCATTGGCAGCCTCGCCCGCCTGATCCACAGCGCTGCCGGCCGCATTGGCCGCATCAGACGCCGCATCCGCCGCGGCATCAGCGCTGTCCGAGGCCGCATCCGCCCCCTGCTGCACCGCGCCCGAGGCGGCATCCGCAGTGCCCTGCGCCGCATCAACTGCGCCGTTCACGGCCTCTGCTGCTGCACCGGCCGCTTCATTCACCGTGTCCTGCACCGCATCCGCCGCGGCCCCTGCGGCCTCGGCACCGGCCTCAACCGCCTCTTCCACAGCGGTGGCGGCATCCTCCGCCGCCTGCTCGGCAGCCGCCGCGGGCTCCTCAGCCGCTTCCGGCTCGGTGCTGCTCTGCTCTTCCTGCAGCGCCGGCTGTTCCTGCGCATCCGCCGGCACCGGCTCCTGCGCCTCCTGGCCTGTCAGCAGCACATAGCCGCCCACTGCCGCGGCCCCCAGGGCAATCAGGATAACTAGCTGTTTCATATTCCACTCCTTCCTTCTTCCGGCCGCACCCGGGCCGGGCCGCGTCCTCTGCGGCGTCTGCCTGCCACATGGCGCTCCGCCCGGCCCGGCTCAAGGGGGAAGTTCGCGCTTTCGGCGTCACGGGCGGGCCGCTGCCGCCGCCAGGTGCAAAACTGGCGGAACGCCGCCGCAATCCTGTGTTTTCAAACCGTTGCCTTGGCGCGGCCAAACCGCCTTTTGCGCCTGTTTTAAGGGCCTTTTGCAACATGCGGCCTTGAAAAGCGGCTTTCCTGCCGCCATACCGCCCATAAGCCTTGAATCACACGCGCGGGGGCAGTAGCGTTCCCGCACTTTTTGCAATGACAGAAGGATCGCAGTCATAGCCCGCAGACCTCATAACGCGCCGCCGCAACGCGACACCGGCCCGCGCGTCAACGAAAAAATCCGCGCCCCCGAAATCCGCCTGATCGGCGCCGATGGCGAAAACGTCGGGGTTGTGCACCCGGCCAAGGCCATGGACATGGCGGCAGAGGCCGGATTGGATCTGGTTGAAATCTCGCCCAATGCCAACCCGCCCGTGTGCAAGATCATGGACTTCGGCAAGTTCAAGTACGAACAGCAAAAGCGCGAGAGCGAAGCCCGCAAGAAGCAGAAGATCATCGAGGTCAAAGAGGTCAAGTTCCGTCCCAATACGGACACTCATGACTACGACGTGAAAATGCGCAATGTGGTCAAGTTCCTGGAAAACGGCGACAAGGTGAAGGTCACCCTGCGCTTCCGCGGCCGCGAAATGGCGCACCAGAACCTCGGCCGCGAGCTGCTGGAACGGGTCGCCGAGGACACCAAGGAAATCGGCAAGGTCGAGAACTTCCCCAAGATGGAAGGCCGCCAGATGATCATGCTGATCGGCCCGCTGGCCAAGAAATAATCCGTCTCAGAACGGTACCGCCATTCAGCCCCGCAGATATGCCTGCGGGGCTTTTTCATGGCCTGCCGCAATTGCGGTTAGCGCTGCCTTAACGCTTGCACGGTACAAGGGTGCCAAGGTTCCCAAAGGTGCAGGCATGAACAGTTTATCCGACGTCCAGAACACCGCTTTTATGGCCATCGGCCCCAGCCGCATTGCGGCGCTGTCGCTGCTGGCGCTGGCGCAGCACGACGGCACCGGCGAGGGGCCCGCCGCGGACGCGCTGGCGCTGTCGGTGCAACGGATTTCCGCCGCCCATGCCATGCTCAGCAGCGGGCTGGATGCGCTGCTGGCGGACTGCAGCTACAGCCTGCCGCAGGAGCTGGCGGACAAGCGCCAGGCCTGCCTGGAAATGCTGGCGCCGCTTCACCGCGCCGTCACCCAGTCCGGCGGCGACGCGCTGGAGGAGGTGCGCCGGATCCCGGATCTGGCAGGGCTGTGCCTCTACCGGCTGGAGCCTGCGGTCTCTGCCTTTCTCAAGGATATGGTGGCCTGCCTGCGCGGCGCCCAGCAGCAGCGGGAGGAGGCCCGCGAGGAGAACATGCGCGCCACCATTGCCCATGCGGAGGGCGTGGGCCGCAATATCAAGTTCATTTCCTTCAATGCCTCGATCGAGGCCGCGCGGATCGGCGACATGGGCAAGGGCTTTGCCGTCATCGCCAGCGAAATCCGCGATCTGTCCGGCAAGACCCAGACCCTGCTGGAGGAAATGTCCAGCTATCTGAAGCACTGACGTGCAACAGGCACCGGTCTGCCGGTGCCTGCGCATGTGTTCTGGCCTGGCGGATCAGCCCGCCGCGGCCACCGCACGTTTGGCCATCACCCCCACCAGATGGGCGCGGTACGCCTTGGAACCGTGCAGATCGCCGATCATGCCGCCGGCATCCACACTCAGCCCATCCAGCGCATCCGGGGCGAAATTGGCATCCAGCGCCGCCTCCGCCTCTGCCCAGCGGAACACCCCCTCTTCCGAGGCGCCGGTCACGGCAACGCGTACGCCCGCGGCGTATTTCGCCACAAACACACCGACCAGGGCAAAGCGGGACGCGGGCTGCAGGAATTTCTGGTAATTGGCCTTTTCCGGTACCGGGAACCGCACTGCGGTGATGATCTCGCCCTCGTTCAGCGCAGTCTCAAACAGCCCGCGGAAGTAATCATCGGCGGTGATCTCGCGTGTGTTGGTGACGATGGTGGCGCCGCTGCCGAGCGCCGCCGCCGGGTAACAGGCGGCCGGGTCGTTGTTGGCCAGCGAGCCGCCGATGGTGCCGCGGTTCCTGACCGCCGGATCGCCGATGTGGCTGGCCAGCTCCGCCAGCGCCGGATAGGCGCCCGCCGCGGCCTCGGCCACGTCCGCATGGGTTGTGGCGCCGCCGATGCTGACCACGCCATCGCCGCCGCTGACACCCTTCAGCTCCGCGATGCCCGCAAGGCTCACCAGTTTCGACGGCATCGCCAGCCGCTGCTTCAGCGTCGGGATCAGCGTCTGCCCGCCGCCCAGCGCCTGCGCGTCCTCATCCGCCAGCGCGGCCACGGCCTCGGCGACGGTTGAGGGTTTCTCGAACTCGAATTCATACATCTTCTTTTCCTTTCCAAAGAGCGTTCGGGCTCTTCTTCTGGCTGGAAATATCCCGGGGGTGCGGGGGCAGCGCCCCCGCGAACACCTCATCCATTCATCGCCGCCCAGACCCGCGCAGGCGACAGCGGCATGTCGATATGGGCCACATCCTTGCCACCCGACTGCAGCGCGTCGATCACCGCATTGACCACCGCCGGCGGCGAGCCGATGGCGCCGGCCTCGCCGCAGCCCTTCACCCCCAAGGGGTTATGGGTGCACGGCGTCTGGCAGGAATGGTCCACCTGGTAGAACGGCACATCATCCGCCCGCGGCATCGCGTAATCCATGAAGGAGGCCGACAGCAGCTGGCCGTCTTCATCATAGGCGGCATTCTCCAGCAAAGCCTGGCCGATGCCCTGCCCCAGCCCGCCGTGAACCTGGCCGTCGACGATCATCGGGTTGATGATATTGCCGAAATCATCGGCGGCCGAGAAGCGTTCGATCGTCACCTTGCCGGTGTCGGGATCCACCTCCACCTCGCAGGCATAGGCGCCGGAGGGATAGGTGAAGTTGGCCGGATCATAAAACGCGGTCTCCTCCAGCCCCGGCTCCAGCTCCTCCAGCGGGTAGTTGTGGGGGACATAGGCGGTCAGGGTCACATCGCCCCAGGCCACCGATTTGTCGGTACCCGCCACTGTGAACTGGCCGTCCTTCAGCTCGATATCAGCGTCGGAGGCCTCCATCAGATGGGCGGCGATCTTCTTGGCCTTGGCGATGATCTTCTCGGTCGCCCGCACCATGGCCGAACCGCAAACCGCGATGGAGCGCGACCCGTAAGTACCCATGCCGAACGGCACCCGGCCGGTGTCTCCATGCACGATGTCGACCATGCTCTCGTCGATGCCGATCATGTCGGCGACCACCTGCGGGAAGGAGGTTTCATGCCCCTGCCCGTGGGAATGCGCCCCGACAAAGACGCTGATGGTGCCGGTCGCGTTCACCCGCACGGTGGCAGCGTCATAAAGGCCCGCGCGCGCGCCCAGCATGCCAACGATGTTAGAGGGTGCAATGCCGCAGGCCTCGATATAGCAATTGATGCCAAAGCCGCGCAGCTTGCCGTTCTTCTCGCTCTCGGCGCGGCGTGCAGCAAAGCCAGCCGCATCGGCCACCGCTTCCAGCTTGTCCATGGTCGCGGTGTAATCGCCGGTGTCATAGGTCAGCGCCACCGGGGTTTCATAGGGGAACTCACTGATGAAGTTCTGGCGGCGCAGGGCAATCGGGTCGGCGCCGAGTTCGCGCGCGGCCTTGTCGATCACCCGCTCCAGCTGGAAGGTCGCCTCGGGCCGGCCTGCGCCGCGGTAGGCGTCCACCGGCACCGTGTTGGTGAAGACCGTCTTCACGTTCACCTGAATCACCGGCGTCTTGTAGTTGCCGGCCATCAGGGTGCCATGCAGGTAGCTGGGAACCGAGGTCGAAAACGTCGAGAGATACGCGCCCATATTGGCCATCGTATTGGTGCGCAGCGCGGTGAAATTGTTGTCCGCGTCCAGCGCCAGCTCAATCTTCGTCACATGGTCGCGGCCATGGGCGTCGGAGATAAACGCCTCGGACCTTGTGGAGGTCCATTTCACTGCCCGCCCGCAGGCCTTGGCGGCATGGGTGCAAAAGGCTTCCTCGGCATAGTGGAAGATCTTGGAGCCGAAGCCGCCGCCCACATCCGGGGCCACCACCCGCACCTTGTGTTCGGGCAGGCCCAGCACGAAGGCGCACATCAGGAGGCGGATCACATGCGGGTTCTGGCTGGTGGTGTGGAGCGTGTATTCATCCGTCCCGCGGCTATATTCGCCGATCGCCACGCGCGGCTCCATCGGGTTGGCAACCAGGCGGTTGTTGACCAGCTCCAGCGTCGTCACATGTGCAGCACTGTCAAAGGCCGCCTGCACGGCGGCATCATCGTCATTGCCGAACACCCAGTCATAACAAAGGTTTGAGGTCAGATCCTCATGCACCTTGGGGCTGCTTTCGGTCAGTGCGGCAGCCATATCGACCACCGCGGGCTTGTCGCCCAGGTCCAGCTCAATCGCCTCGGCCGCATCGCGGGCCTGCTCCATCGTGTCGGCGACCACGGCGGCGACGATCTCCCCCACGTGGCGGATGGTGCCATCGGCGATGATCGGGTGGCGCGGCTCCTGCTGCGGGTTGCCGTGGCGGTCGGTCACGCCCCAGCCGCAGGGGATGCCGCCCACCTCAGCGAAATCGGTGCCGGTGAAGATCTTCACCACGCCAGGCATCGCCTCAGCCGCAGATGTGTCGATGGAATTGATGGTTGCGTGGGCCACATCCGCGCGCAGGAAATGCACATGGGCCTGGCCGTGCACGTTGATGTCGTCGGTATAGTTGCCGGCTCCTGTCAGGAACCGCACGTCCTCGCGCCGCTTGGGGCTGGCGCCGATGCCGTTATCTTTGGGCATGTCTGGATCTTCCTCCCTGGAGGGTGCTGCCTGTGGCGCACCTCTTGGTAATCACTCCTTGTTCAGCTCAGGCCGGGTGCCGGCCTGGGATCGTCCTGTCATTCCGCCGCGATGGAGGAAACATCCTGGCCAGAGGCCGCCATGATCGCCTTGACGATATTGTGGTAGCCGGTGCAGCGGCAGAGGTTGCCTTCAAGGTATTCGCGGATCTCCGCCTCGCTGGGCTTGGGATTGTCTTTCAGAAGTGCTGCTGCCGACATCACCATGCCCGGCGTGCAGAAGCCGCATTGCAGCCCGTGATGGTCCTGGAATGCCTGCTGGATGGTGTTGAGCGAGCCGTCGGCATTGGCCTGCCCTTCGATGGTGGCAACCTGCGCACCCTCGGCCTCAAGCGCCAGCATGGTGCAGGCTTTCACCGCCTTGCCGTCCACATGCACCACACAGGCGCCGCACTGGCTGGTGTCGCAGCCCACGTGGGTCCCGGTGAGGCCCAGTTCCTCGCGCAGGAATGAAGACAGAAGCGTGCGCCCTTCGACGTCGCCGCTGGCAGCCTTGCCATTCACGGTCATGGAGACCTTGGCCATAGTACCCTCCCTTTAGCTTGTTTTTGTCTGGCTGAGGGGAGTTAAGCACGGGCGACCCCGTTCCGCGAAGTGTTTTCCGGCGGGGAACCTGCGCAAATTCGCGTCAGCAGGGCTTACCTATGGTTGTGACCTTGCGTCACAAATCCCCTGCTGCAGTGCCGCATTCATCCCTCTGCGTCGCGGCGCGGCATCGGGCGGGTGGGAATCTCTTTCAAGAGCCCGCCAACTCCCATCGCGGCGATATCCTGCGCGCTCACCGGATGGCCGCAGATCACCCGCTCCAGCACCCAGTCGGCGCCATTGAGAGCCGGGGAGCGGGCGCAGCCCGGCAGGCCGATCACCGGCTTGTCCTGAAAGACGCCCAGAAACAAGAGGTTGCCGGGGTCTACCGGCATACCGAACCGGGTGACGGTGCCGCCTGCGTTGCGCAGCGCCTGCGGAGCCACGTCCAGCGGGTCGGAGGTGGCGGAGCCGGTCAGCACCAGCACCAGCTGCCCCGGCGCGGCGGCAATGGCCCCAGCCAGGGCGTCCTCCTGATGGGGCACTACCACGCGCGGCGACAGTGTGATCCCCATCCGGTGCAGCCGGCCTGCCATGGCGGCACGCCCCTTGTCCGGTGGAGTGTCCGCGGTCACGGTGGTTTCAATCAGCGTGGCGGAGGAAAACACCGGCGGCAGCACCCGGATCGCATCGCCGGCGCCCGCGCTGGCACGGCGTATGGCATCGGCGGGCACGCCGTAAGAGATGATCTTGATCGTCGCCAGCATGCCCCCCGCATCGGCGCGGTGATAGTCCGGCACGGTGGCAACGGTGATCATCGGGTCAACTGCGTTCACCGCCTCCAGCTTGTCCCGCTCCAGCCGCACCAGCCCGGCGCCGGTGGCATAGAGGTTCACCCGCCCGGTGCCTGCGCCGGAGATGCGTATGCCCTGCGCGGACGGGTCCGGTACCAGAGCGTTTGCCAGTGCTTGGGCCGCGGCGTCCTCGTGCAGGTCGGCGGGGTCGAGCCGGGCAACTGTCAGCGTATCATGGCCTGCGGCGGCGAGGCCTGCGAGGTCTGCGGCGCTCAGCACCGTGCCCTTTGCCACCTTGCCAGCGGTACCCTGCAGGGAGTGGGCAAGGATTGCGCCTTCGGCGTCCTTGAGGGGAACCGGGCCGAACCTCATGGCTGTTTGCCGCGCAGGACGGCGGTCATTTCCGCCAGGATGGAAACCGCGATTTCCGCCGGTCCCGCAGCACCGATATCCAGCCCGATGGGGCCGTGGATGCGGTTGATCTGGTCTTCGGTGAAACCGGCCTCTTGCATCCGGGCAGTGCGGGCGGCGTGGGTTTTCCTGGAACCCAGCGCGCCGATGTAGAAGACATCTGCCTTAAGCGCGGCTTGCAAGGCCGGATCATCCAGTTTCGGGTCATGGGTCAGCAGCACAAGCGCGGTGCGTGTGTCGAGGCCCAGCTTTTCGACCGCCTCGTCCGGCCAATCGTCCATCAGCGTCTCGCCGGGGAAGCGTTCGGGGGATGCGAAGGCGGCGCGCGGGTCGATGATCACCGGGTCATAGCCCGCAAGCCGCGCTATCGGCACCAAGGCTTGCGTGATGTGGACTGCGCCCACCGCCACCAGCCGGAGGGGCGGATTGTGGATCGCCACGAAGGTCTTGCCGTCCTCCTCCAGCCCGGAGCGGTCCATGTGCATCCGGTCCTTGTATCCGCCGCGCACCAGGCGGCGGGTGCCGGTCGCCAGGTTCACTTCATAAGCCACGGGGGTGCGGCTGGCTCGGGCCTGCACCAGGTCCTGCAGCAGCGCCTCAGGCAGGGCTGTGCCGATGGGTTCCACCAGCACCTTGATGGTGCCGCCGCAGGCAAGGCCGACGGCAAAGGCATCCTCGTCGCTGACGCCGAACTCCAGCAGCCGGTGCCGGCCGTCCTGAAGCGCCTCAAGCGCCTCTATGACCACTGCACCTTCGACGCAGCCGCCGGAAACGGAACCTTGGATCTGCCCGTCGCCGGAGACCGCCAGCTGCGACCCGGTGCGGCGCGGCGCAGAACCCCAGGTCTGTACCACGGTGGCCAGGGCGCCGCCGCTGCCCGCGCGGTGCCAGTCCAGCGCAGTTTCCGGCGCGTTTTCGAATTGGGTGCTTTGCTGCTGCATCTTGCGTCCTCCCCAGCCGCTTGGGCGGCGCTTGCCCCTAAACCTCGGCGCTGGCACGGGAAGTTTCAAGCCGGAAGCCGCCCCAGGACACAGGAAAACGCCCGCCGTCCCCCACGGCGGGCGCTCCCTCTGCCCTTGGCGCGGCTTACTGCGCCGGCTGCGCGGCAGCCTTCTGCGGCACCAGCCGTTCCGGCAGGGCAAAGGCCAGCGCGATGAAGCCAAGGCCCAGCACGATGCCCAAAAGGTCGCCGGGCAGCGCCATCAGCCCCTCATACTTGGCGCCGGGAACGGTGCCGAGGGTGACCTTGCCGCCTGCGATCTTGTCCAGGAGGCCGCTGGCCTTCCAGGCCGGATAGGTGGCCATATAGGCAGCCGCACCCAAGAGGCCGCCCGCGATAAAGAACAGCGCGTCCTTGCGCCCCGTGGCAGCGGCCACCACGCCGGTGCCCGGGCAATAGCCCGCAATGGCCCAGCCCGCGCCCAGCAGCAGTCCGCCGAGGAAAACACCGGCATAGGCGGTCTTGACCGACATGTGGCCCACGTCAACCAGCCCCGCCATCTGGCCGCCGAACATCAGCACCGAGCCGGTGCCGATCGCCAGCAGGATGGATTTCGCCAGGTTCACATTGGTGAGGTTCAGCATCTTGCCGATCACCGTGGGGTTCGAGGCCCCGATCCGGTCCAGCACCGCGCCAAAGGCGGCGCCGATGACAATTGCCAGGATGATGGTGGTCATGGCTCAGGCCTCCTGTTTGAACATGATCATGGACACGGGGATGGCGGCGGCAAAGGCGCCGGCGGCGAAGATGTAGCCCGACAATGCGGTCTGCATCATGCCCGACATCATGTGGCCGGAGGTGCAGCCGCCCGCCAGCCGCGCGCCGTAGAGCACGATGAACCCGCCCAAGAAGGCTCCGGCGTAGCGTTTGACCTTGCAGTCTCCGAAATTGGCGCGCCACAGGGCGGGGATGCTGCGGTCCCCCTTGGCGATGCCGCCGCGCAGCTTGGCTGACAAGAGTTCGCCCAGCGCCATCGCCAGCACAAAGACAAAGCTGTAGTTCAGCGGATTGGCCACGGCCTTGGCATATTTGCCATCCGATTTCGCCAGGTAGGCGTTGCTGGAGGTGTATCCTTCGGCGGTTTGCGTCACCAGATCCGGGGACACCGCATCTGCGGCAATTCCGTTCAGGATCACGAATTGCGTGGATACGCCGATCGGTTTGACCAGCAGCACCGCCAGGAAGAACACCAGCCCCAGCAGGAGCCCCCCGGCTTTCCAGTTGAGTGGCATGTTTGCTCCTTTCGCACGTTACATTCCAAGTTCAGAATATAACAGGACGCAGGAAGCCGGGTTGATTCAGATCAATACACATTCCAACTTTGGAATTCTTTTAATGCCGCATCAGAGCAGGGCCATCAGCCGCGCCTTCTCGCCCGCGTCATGGGGGCTGGAGATCACCTGCGCCAGGTCTTGCAGCGAGGCGATGGAATGGCCCGCGCGGAAGCTGTCGGCATAGGGCAGCATGGCGCGGATGCCCTGGGCCTTGGGGGCAAAGCCGTCCCAGCGCAGCAGGGGGTTAAGCCAGATCAGACGGCGCGACGACAGCTGCAGGCGCTGCATTTCGCGCGCCAGCCCTTCCGGGTCGCCGCGGTCGAGACCGTCGGTGATCAGCAGCACCACCGCCCCCTGCCCCATCACCCGGCGCGACCAGTCGCGGTTGAAGGCGTGCAGGCAGTCGCCGATGCGGGTGCCGCCCTCCCAGTCCTGCGCCTCCGCGCCGGCGGCGGCCAGGGCGGCATCCACATCGCGCTGTGCGAGGTGGCGGGTGATATTGGTGAGGCGGGTGCCGAAGGTGAACCCATGCACCCGCGCCCAGCCCTGCCCCTTCGCGTTTGCGGCTGCGTGCAGAAAATGCAGGATGATGCGGCTGTACTGGCTCATCGAGCCGGAGATGTCGCAGAGCACCACCAGATTGGGCCAGCGGATGCGGCGCCTGGCGCGGGCGATCTGTTGCAGGTCGCCGCCCTGGCGCGCGGCATTGCGCAAGGTGCGGCGCCAGTCGGCCCGCTGCCCCTTGGGCGAGGCCATCAGGCGGCGGGACTGGATGGGTGTGACCGGCAGTTTCAGCTGCGCAAGAATGCGTTTTGCGGCGGCAATTTCAGCGGTGCTCATCTGTTCGAAATCAAGACTGCGCAGGCGTTCCTCGGCCGACATGGTGAGGGTGGCGTCGAACTCGATTTCGGTTCCTTCAGGCTCTTCCTCCGGCGTGTCCGGCAGGTCCAGCATTCCGTCCAGCAGCGCTTCAGCCGCGCGTTTTTCAGCCGGTTTTGCGGCGCGCTCCTCCTGCACGCCGCGGATCGCGGGCAGCATCGCGGCCATCATGTGCTCCAGATAGCGCGGGTCGCGCCAGAACAGGCGGAAGACCTGGGCAAACACAACCCGCTGTTCCGGCTTGGTGACGAAACAGGCGTGCAGCGCCCAATAGAAATCCTGCCGGCTGGTAAAGCCTGCCGCCGCCACGGCCTGGACCGCGTCCAGCACCCGGCCCGGGCCGATGGGCAGGCCCGCCTTGCGCAATGCGCGGGCGAAATGGGTGATGTTGCGGAGCAGCTTGGGATTGTCCGGCAGGGTGAGCGGCGGGTAGTCAGGCACTAGCGCTCATGGGGGCGCTGCCCCCATACCCCCGGAGTATTTCCAGAAAGATGAAGCATCAGGCGGCGTCGAGGCTGGCCCGGGCCTGGTCGAGAATGCGCTTAGCCTCGGAGCCGTGCAGGCGGGCGATGTCGTCCTGGTATTTGAGGATCGCACCGAGGGTGTCGGCGATCACCTCGGGGCTGAGGGCGATCACGTCGAGCGCCAAGAGGCAGTTGGCCCAGTCGATGGTTTCGGCCACACCCGGCTTCTTGAACAGATCCTCGGTGCGCAAAGCCTGCACGAAGGCGACAATTTCGCGGCTGAGCTGCCGGCTGGCCTGGGGGGCGCGGGCTTGGAGGATTTCGATCTCGCGGTCGAAGTCCGGATAGTCGACCCAATGGTAGAGGCAGCGGCGTTTGAGGGCGTCATGCACTTCGCGGGTGCGGTTGGAGGTGAGGATGACAATTGGCGGCTCCGGCGCCTGGATGGTGCCAAGCTCAGGGATCGTGACCTGGAAATCGGAGAGCGCCTCCAGCAGGAAAGCCTCAAACGGTTCGTCTGTGCGGTCGAGTTCGTCGATCAGCAGGACAGGCGCGCCGTTTTCATCGGGGCGCATCGCCTGCAACAGCGGGCGTTCAATCAGGTAATCGGCAGAGAACAGCTCGTTCTGCAGCGCGGCGCGGCCGGCGCTGCCTGCAGCCTCGCCCGCAGCTTCAGACGTGCGGATGGCAACCATCTGGGCGGCGAAGTTCCATTCATAGACAGCGCTGGCGGCATCCAGCCCCTCGTAGCATTGCAGCCGGATCAGGCGGCGGCCGAGACTGGCGGCCAGCGCCTTGGCGATCTCAGTCTTGCCGGTGCCCGCTTCACCCTCGAGGAACAGCGGCCGGCCCAGTTTCAGCGAGAGAAACACCACCGTGGCCAGCGCCCGGCCGCAGACATAGCCCTGCTGCGACAGCAGCTGTTGCACCTGTTCGATGGATTGTGCCTGCATGCGGTGCCTCCTTGCCCCGGCTGGATTGCCCTGCCAACAGGCCACGGGCAGGCGCAGCGGTCAACCCGCAGCTGCAAGCGGGCGCCGGTTCCGCTGCGGCGGATGCGGCGGCCAGGGCAAGGATCCGCAGCGCGCAGGCAGCGGCGCAACAGCCGGGTGCGGATTGCGGATCACCGGCATTGCTGCCTTGCCCCAGGGGCTGCAACAGGCAACACTGCCGCAAAAGACGAAACAAGGCTGAGGCATGAGCAATCCACATCATTGGCGCCCGGCGCAGGCGGTGCTGCGCGGTCTGGCCTGCGGGCGGCGGGGCTGACGGCGATGCGGATCCTGGCGGTTCTCTGCGTGCGCAACGAAGGCGCGTTCCTGCTGGAGTGGCTGGCCCACCACAGGGCAGCGGGCTTCACCGATTTCCTGGTGTTTTCAAACGATTGCCAGGATGGCACCGATGAAATGCTGGACCAGTTGCAGGCGATGGGGCAGCTGACCCATCTGCGCAACGAAGGCCCCTATGACAAGAACGGCATCCAGTTCACCGCGCTGAAGGCGGCGGACAAGCATCCGCTGATGAAAGCGGCGGATTGGGTGCTGGTGCTGGATATCGACGAATTTGTCTGCATTAAGACCGGCGATGGCACGGTGCCCGGCCTGCTGGCCGCCCTGCCGCAGGCGGATGCGGTGACGCTGACCTGGCGGCTGTTCGGCAATGGCGGTGTGGTGCGCTATGTGGATGCGCCGGTGACAGAGCAATTCACCCGCTGCATTCCGGAGGTGGTTCACTGGCCCTGGCGGGCGGTGATGTTCAAGACGCTGTACCGCAATGACGGCACCTATCGCAAATGCGGTGTGCACCGGCCGCGCAGCGTCCGGGATCCGGCGCGGCTGGAGCGGTTCCGCTGGTTCGACTGCGAAGGGCGCGAGCTGGGCCCGGCGTTCCGGACCAAGCGGCTGTTCTCCGATTACGGCCAGCCCAACCACAGGCTGGCGCAGCTGAACCATTATCCGCTGGGCGCGATGGAAAGCTATGTGCTGAAGGCCGACCGCGGGCGGGTCAACCGGCAGGCGGAGCTGGGTATGGATTACTGGGTGGAGCGGAACTTCTGCACGGCCCATGACACCTCTGCCGGCCGTTATGCCGATGCGCGCAACACGCTGCAGGCGGAGCTGCTGGAGAATGCCCAGCTGCAGCGGCTGCACCTGGAGGCGGTGGCCTGGCGCCAGGCGCGCTTTGCCGCGCTGATGGCGCAGGAGCCGTACCGGGCCTTGTTTGCGCGGCTGCTGATGGCGCCGCCTGCGCGGCTGATCAGCCCCGCCGCGGCGGCGATGCTGCGCGGATTTGCAGCCCAGGACCCGGAGGCAGGCCCCGGCAAGCGCTAGCCGTCTTTGCCGGCGGGCGGGACGCCGCCGAATTGGCCCTGCGGTGCCGCATTCAGGCATGGGTTTTTCCAATTTTGGCCTTAATTCTCACCTAACTGTAAATCCAAACAGCAGGCCGGAACCCTTTGGGGGGCAAAGAGGATAGCAGCCATGCAGGACGGACTTGAAAATCTGGATGAAGACCTTTCCGGTCTGAAGCCGGCCCAGTGGAAGGCCCGGATGGCGGCTTTGGCTGAAGAGCATGGCATGTACCAGCCGCTCGGCGACAAGCATTTTGCCACCTTCATCGACCAGGGCAACACCCTGCTGGTGACCTTTGAGACCATGCAGGGCATTCACAACCTGTCGGATCAGGCGCAGCCGCTGGGGTTCGACCTGGTGAAGAACCTGGGCTGGTCGCATATGTGCGTGGTCTCCGACGGCGACACCTGGTTCCGCGAGGGCCGCATTTACGGGTTCTTCGACCAGCTGATCGACGACGGCTTTTTCGACGAGTTCGACAATGTGATCTTTTACGGCGCGGGGCCTTGCGGCTATGCGGCGGCGGCCTATTCGGTGGCCTCTCCCGGTGCGGTGGTGGTGGCGGTGCAGCCGCAGGCGACGCTGGATCCGCGGATGACCGAATGGGACGACCGTTTCACCGAAATGCGGCGGCTGTCGTTCACCGACCGCTACGGTTATGCGCCGGACATGCTGGATGCCGCTGATCAGGCCTATGTGATCTATGACCCGCAGGAGCGGCTGGACGCCATGCATGCATCGCTGTTTGCCCGCAAGAACGTGACCCGGCTGCGGGCGCCGCATCTGGGGGATGCGGTGCAGACCCGGCTGATCGAAATGGAGATGCTCTATCACATCCTGTCGCTGGCGGGCAGCCGCAAGCTGACCGGCGGCGCCTTTTGCAAGCTGCTGCGCAGCCGCCGCAACAATCCGCATTTCCTGCGCAACCTGCTGGGCCGGCTGGAGCGGGAGGACCGCCCCTTTATGATGGCGCTGCTGTGCCGCAATGTGACAGAGCGGATGCGGGCGCCGCGGTTCCGCCGCCGCCTGCAGGAACTGGAGAAACGCGCCGAGGCAGGCGAGTTCCGCTTCCCGGCCAAAGTGTAGCGGCAGAGGGCGGCGGCGCATTCCGCCGCTTCTGTTCTGCCCGCCCATATGCTAGGCGGGCAGCATGACCCAGACGCTGACCATCCCCCGCCCCGACGACTGGCACCTGCATCTGCGCGACGGCGCCATGCTGCAGGCCGTGCTGCCCGAAACCGCCCGCCACTTTGGCCGTGCGATCATCATGCCGAACCTGGTGCCGCCGGTGGTGCGCGGCGAGCAGGCCGCCGCCTACCGCGACCGGATCCTGGCCGCCCTGCCCGAAGGCATGGCGTTCGAGCCCTTGATGACGCTGTATCTGACCGAGGACACCGATCCCGAAGACGTCGCCGCGGCCCATGCCAGCGGGCTGGTCAAGGCGGTAAAGCTGTACCCCGCGGGCGCCACCACCAACTCGGCCTCGGGCGTCACCGATTTCGACAAGGTCCGGCCGGTGCTGGAGAGGATGGCCGAAATCGGCCTGCCGCTGTGCACCCACGGCGAGGTCACCGACAACCACATCGACATCTTCGACCGCGAGGCGGTGTTCATCGACCGGGTGCTGGACCCGATCCGCAAGGCGACCCCCGGCCTGCGGGTGGTGATGGAGCATATCACCACCAGGAACGCGGCCGACTATGTGGCAAGCCAGGAGCGGGATCTGGGCGCGACGATCACCACGCACCACCTGATCATCAACCGCAACCACATTCTGGCGGGCGGCATCAAGCCGCATTACTACTGCCTGCCGGTGGCCAAGCGCGAAGAGCACCGGCTAGCGCTGCGCGCCGCCGCAACCTCGGGCGACAAGCGTTATTTCCTGGGCACCGACTCGGCACCGCATACCGACCCGAACAAGCTCAGCGAATGCGGCTGCGCCGGCTGTTTCACCGCCACCAACACCATGTCCCTGCTGGCGCATGTGTTCGAGGAGGAAGGCGCGCTGGACAAGCTGGCGGGCTTTGCCTCTGAAAACGGCCCGGCGTTCTACCGCTTGCCGGTCAGCACAGAGACCCTGACGCTGACCAAATCCGGCACCGCCGTATCCTTCCCCGAGAAGATCGAAACCGGCGACGGCCCAGTAACGGTGTTTGATCCGGGGTTTGAGGTGTTCTGGAAGGCGGAAGGCTAGGGTCAAAGCCCATTCCGTCCGCACCACGGGCCTGCCGCCACAGTGCGGGCCGGCCTTTTCATGCGCGCTCCAATAGGCACGACCTGAAAACAGGAATTCAGGAATGCATTGCGGCGCCCTAAACATTGAGCGGTTTTGCGGTGCAGAAACGGATCTACCCGGGTGCGCAATCTGTTAGCAGCAAGCCCTTGACGGTCGCAAAAGTGATGAACATCTGATTGGCCGCGCCAAATCGGACAGCTTTGTTTTCAGGGAAAGCCCGGCAATACCATCACCCTGGAGGACGTCCAGCTTGCCGGTTTGGGGCGCGGTGATTTTATTTTCTGATCCCTGGCCCAGGTTGCAAGACCGGCGGGATGTTTAAACGCGCCTCTGTCCGCGCAACCACAGAATAGACTTTTTCACGTTAACGTTTCAAAAAATTCTTGCTCCCTTCTGTTTCCTCCCCCAAGGTCGGCGCCATCATTCGGCCTATGGCCATCCAAAGTAAATTAACGATGGGGTAAAAAATTGACGACGTTCAGCATTCCAGGTGTCCGCATTGACTATGTAGATGGCGATCCTGTTTTCGCGACCACCGCCCAGGCAGATGTGGTGGTACCGTCTGAAACGACAACCTTCAGCTATCAGATAACGGGCCGCGATGTAGACGGCGTCGCAGTCATTGAAGTCGATGGCGGCATTCGGGAGCTCAGAATTGACTGGCGGGTGTTTGACCACACCTCAAGCGCAACCAACTATGAGACCCTGATCACTCAGGTAACCTGGTCCGGCGGCACCAGCACCGTTATGGTCGTGGATGAAACAACCGGCGCCAACACCGACTCAGCCTATATTTTCCAGCTGGGCGGAACGCCGCTGCCTGCTGTCAGCAACCTGTCGGACTGGCTGGCATTCGACAACTCAATAACCGGCCTGACAGACCCGTCCGGCGCCTTCGCGCCCGGTGCTGTTATCCCCTGGTCCACGTTTAACGGCTCCTTCATTGAGATTGCGGATGAGGACACCTTTGTCGGCACCGCTGGCAACGACCGGCTGGTCGGCAGCGGCTTGTACGACTACTTCATCAGCTCCGAAGGCAACGACACCTATGTCGGCAAGGGCAGCGATTTCGATCAAGTCACCTTTAACAGCGACCCCGGCGCTGTGACCGCGGACCTGAAATCCGGCACAGCCACCGATGGCTGGGGCAATACGGATAGGTTGAGCAGCATCGAAGCCCTGCGCGGTTCGGCCTTTGATGACAATCTGTCCGGCAATGGCGGCCGGAACTATTTCCGCGGGCTGGACGGTGACGACACGATCAACGGCCGCAGCGGCCGGGACGAGGTGCGCTATGACCGGGATTTCCGCTATGGCGGCGAGGACGGGGTGACTGTCAACCTGGGCAAAGGTTTTGCCATTGACGGTTTCGGCAGCCGCGACAAGCTGCGCAACATTGATGACGTGCGCGCATCGGACCAGGCGGATAAACTCATCGGCAGCCGCCGCGGCAACGACATGGAAGGCGAAGGCGGCAACGACACCCTGGACGGCAAGGGCGGCAATGACACGCTGTACGGCGAAGACGGCAGGGACCGTCTGATCGGCGGCGGCGGCAACGACGGCCTGTTTGGCGGCAGCGGCGCGGACCGGTTTATCTTCAAGGGCAATTTCGGAGACGACACGGTTTCCGATTTCCAGACCTCCGGGCGGCGCGAGAAGATTGACCTCAAAGGTGTCGACAATATCACCTCTTTCCGCGACCTGAAGAACAACCACCTGTCCGAGAACGGCGACGGGGATGCGGTAATCAGCGACAACAACGGCAATTCCATCACCCTGGACGGTGTGGGCATCGCCGATCTGTCGGGCAACGATTTCCTGTTCTAACGGCAGGACCCGGAGGCGGCGCAAGGCCGCCGCCTCCATCGCAAGCAATTTGCATCAGCGAGGCGCGCTGCCGCCCCCCGCCTTCAAGCCCCCCCTAGCATAACCGGCGGAACTTGGTTCCGGCCTGGCATCCGGCTGCTCTCTTCGGAATTCTGACGGAGGGAAACCCAGCGGCCAAGGCCCCTTTTGAGGCGGCAGACTGTGAATTTTGCGAGGTTATCCGGCATGGGTGCGGCCGCTATTCTGCGCCAGCGCCAATTGGAATGCCATTGCAGCCAAGGCGCTCTGACAAACCAATTGATCCCAGCAGGAATTCATCATGACCACGATTACAATCAGGGGCCATCACATCGTTTACGACGAAAGCGATGGCATCTTTGAAAACACATCCATCTCTGAGATTTCAGCCAAGATTTTGACAAACGGCGGCGCTTCGGCGTTCTCCTACTCCGTTATCGGAAACGACATGGAGGTCGAAGGGCTGGAGTTCATCAGGATCGACAGCAATATCGTGCAGTTTCAGACGGGGGGAACGACATTGCACACTCTCCCCGGTTATGAGTATTTCGCAACCGAATTGACCACCCCGCAAGGCACCTCCACGGTATTCGGGTGGTTCAGCGATTCAGGCAACATCTCCACCGACAGCTATTTTGTCCTGGACGGGCCGGAGGTTGCGCCTGATGCCTGGCTGGAGGCCTGGGAAGATGTATTTTCCGGCAGCGCAAGCTCTTACAGTTTTGCCGTCCCGCAAGGCGCCATGGGTCCCGGGATGCAAATCCCCTGGTCCAGTTTCAACGACCATTCGATTACCCAGCGCGACGTCTATAGCGGCACCTCTGAGGCGGACAGTTTCAATGGCGGTGCAGGCAAGGACAAAATCGCGGGCAACGGCGGCGGCGACACCCTGGCCGGCGGCGGCGGCAAGGACAGGCTGGACGGCGGCCAGGGCAATGACGATCTGAGCGGCGGCGCCAAAGGGGACAAGCTGAACGGCGGCCGGGGCGACGACATGCTGACCGGCGGAAGCGGCGCGGACCGGTTTATCTTCAAGGGCAGTTTCGGAGACGACACGGTCGCTGATTTCCAGACCTCCGGCCGCCGCGAAAAGATCGACCTCCGCCAGATCGAGCAGATCACCTCTTTCCGCGACTTGAAAAACAATCACCTGTCCGAGAACGGCGACGGGGATGCGGTGATCAGCGGCGCTGGCCGCAACACGATCACCCTGGACGGGGTCGGCATTGCCGATCTGTCAGCCAATGATTTCCTGTTCTGATTGCAATCACACTTTGGAAACGAACAGCCCGTGCAACTGCGCGGGCTATTTTCATTGAGGGCTTTTGCCAGTTTCTGGATATCCACACTTTTCAGGTGATTTTTCATAAAGTAGCAACTCCATAGGCAAATTCTGGCTACGCATAATTTAGGATCGATTTCATGACCACTTACGTGCTTTCGGGCTTTACTGTTCGGGACAACGGCCCCTCCGTCGCGCCTGACAGTTTTTACACGGTTACAGGCGCGGAAATCCGGCTGGTGGTGCCGGATGGCAGGCCCTTCACCTATTCGCCGCTGGAGGTTCTGCCAAACGGCGAGGTGCGCTTTACCCCCGACACCCAGATGCACGGCCTGCCTTATGCGCCGCACCTGCTGCCGGAGGATATGATCAGCCTTTACCGGCATACGCTGTCGGAGATCACCTGGCCGGGCGGAACCGCGGTTGTCCTGAAGGTGGACAGCACCTGGGCAGTGAGCCACAGCGACGTCAGCTATTACCTGCTGAGCGGCGATCCCCTGCCGCAGGTGGAAAGCTATGCCGACTACGCGGAATTTACAGCCTCCATCACCAGTATTGAGCCTGTTACCGCCGGCCTGCAGACCGGCCAGACGCTGGATTGGGATCTGAACGCGGCCGGCGTCAGCGAAAACGATATCCTGACCGGGACTGATCAGGCTGACAGGCTGAAAGGCGGAGAGGGCAATGACAGGATCGAAGGCGGCCACGGTGATGATCTCCTCAAAGGGGGCAATCACCGGGACACGCTGCTGGGGCAGGAAGGCCGCGATCTTCTGTTTGGCGGCAATGGCAACGACATTCTGCGGGGCGGCGCAGACAATGACTATCTGGCTGGAGGCGGCGGCAGAGACATCCTGAAGGGCGGTGACGGGGAGGACACCCTGCTTGGCCGCACAGGATCTGACACCCTGTCCGGAGGCCGCGGCAATGACGCCCTGAAGGGCGGAGCCGGTGATGACATTCTATTTGGGGGCCACGGCAATGACACCCTGAGGGGTGGAGCTGGTGATGACGTTCTGTCCGGCGGCCACGGCGATGACACCCTGAGGGGCGGAACCGGCGATAACTCTCTGTCCGGCGGGCGTGGCGATGACGTAAATTTTGGCGGCCGGGGCAATGACACCTTGTCCGGCGGTGCGGGTGATGATGCCCTCTCTGGCGGCGATGGTGATGACTACTTGAGCGGCGGGAGCTTTACTCAGAACCGTTTTCTGTCCCCCTTTTCCCTCATCGTTGCCGCACCGACCCATGACATGATCCTGGAGGACATCGGCAGCGATACCCTGGATGGCGGGCTAGGACAGGACACGCTGGACGGCGGGCTTGGCGATGACCTGCTGACAGGCGGAGCCGACGATGATCTGTTTGTGTTCTGGGACGGGTTCGGCAGCTTTGGCAACGACACCATCACCGATTTCGATGCCTCCAGCAGCGGCGAGAAGATTGATCTCAGTACGGTGTCCAGCATCGAGGATATGACCGATCTGCTGGAAAACCACATTCGGGAAGATGGCGCCAACGTCATCATCGAGGACGGGGCCGGCAGCAGCATTACACTGGAAAACGTGGATTTGGCGGATCTGGACGGAACTGACTTCATTTTTGAACTGCCTATGATACCCGTCTCTCCGGATGGCGAAGATTGGTTTGTTCCCGAAGTGATCGAGCGGGAGCCAGGCGAATATGCCTCCGAGCAGCCCGCTGCGGCTGAAGCGGAAGATGAGCCGGCGCACTGCGAGGATTACCCAGCACCTGAGATGGAGGATGAACTCGTGATAACCTCCGACTACCTAATGGACCCCTGCCCCGATGTCGTATGGCACGACGTCCCCTGGGAACTCGCCTGATCCTGAACAGCCGGGGCAGCGTTTGCGCGCGGCCCCGGCTGGGGCTTCAAACCGGCAGCATTCCGGTTTAAGGACTGCAAAACCGCTGCCGCAAAGGATGCCTGCCGCCATGATCCCCACCTCCTATCCGTCCAAAGAAGAAATCGCCCGCCTGTCGGCCCGGATGCTGCTGGAAATCGGCGCGGTGAACTTTAACACGGATGAGCCTTATACGCTGGCCTCCGGCCTGCCCTCGCCCAGCTATATCGACTGCCGCAAGCTGATCTCCTTTCCGCGCATCCGCACCACGCTGATGGATTTCCTCACCGTGACCGTGATGCGCAACGCCGGTTTCGAGGCGTTTGACAATATTGCAGGCGGCGAAACCGCCGGTATCCCGTTCGGCGCACTGGTGGCTGAACGCATGGCGCTGCCGATGACCTATGTGCGCAAGAAGCCCAAGGGCTATGGCCGCAATGCCCGCATCGAAGGGGTGATGACCGAGGATCAGCGGGTGCTGCTGGTGGAGGACATGACCACTGACGGCGGCTCCAAACTGTCCTTTGTCGATGCGATCCGCGAAACTGGTGCCTCTTGCGGCCATACCGCGGTGATTTTCTACTACGACATCTTCCCCGAAACCACCAAACGCCTGGGCGACCACGGGGTTAAACTGCATTACCTGTGCACCTGGTGGGATGTCCTGGCCGAGGCCAAGGCGCAGAAGAGCTTCAGCGAGGAGACGCTGGCCGAGGTGGAGAAATTCCTGAAAGACCCGCGCGCCTGGCAGGAGGCGCATAAAGCCTGAGGCGGATCAAGGGCTTGGGACGGCGGGCGGATTGCCCGCCATGCCGCGGCCGGCAGCGGGCACGCGGCTTTCCGCCTTACGCAACGGAAAGCGTTACCGCGCAGGCTGTGGAAAAGCCCGATCCGAATCATATCGCGCCTTGGATGCCGTGCAAATCTTGGGGTCTTCCCACAGAGCACCGCATCATATAGCCTGAATAGGACAGGTTTGCTGGCCTTTTATGGTAAACACCCCACAAAGCTCGCGCGGTTATCCACAGGGCATCCACAGAGATTCCCAGATTTGAGAAACGCCCGGCGCGCCGTATAAGCAGGCCGAGTAACGAGAGCAGTGATGAACGAGATTACCCCTTTTGACGGCGATATGCCGCCGCCCGCCCCGATGCCGGAACCTGCGCAAGCAGAGCAAGCAATGCCGGACAACGAGCTGCCGCATTCGGTGGAGGCAGAGCAGCAGCTGCTGGGCGCGATCCTGACCAACAACGAGGTCTACGACAAGATCGCGCTGATCATCGACTCGTCGCATTTCTACGATCCGGTCCATGCCCGGATCTATGAGGTTGCGGCGGCGCGGATTTCCAAGAACGCCCTGGCCTCGCCGGTGACTCTGAAGGCGTTTCTGGAGGACCACGAGGGGCTGAAGGAACTGGGCGGGCCGGCCTATCTGGCCAAGCTTGCAGGCGCGTCGATCTCCGCCTTTGCGGTGCGGGACTACGCGCAGATGATCTATGACCTGGCGATCCGGCGCGAGCTGATCGCCCTGGGCCAGAGCATTGCAGATAAGGCACGCCGCGTGGATGTGGCGTCGGAACCAAAAGAGCAGATTGTTGAGGCAGAGCAGTCGCTTTACCAGCTGGCAGAGCAGGGCCAGACGGAAAGCGGTTTCAAATCGTTCCTCAAGGCCGTCACAGAAGCGGTCAATGTGACCAACGAGGCGTATCAGCGCGGTGGCGGCATGGCCGGCATCTCGACGGGCCTGATGGACCTCGACAAACAACTTGGCGGCCTGCATCCCTCGGACCTTCTTATCCTCGCAGGCCGCCCCTCTATGGGTAAAACCTCGCTGGCGACCAACATCGCCTTTAACGTTGCCAAGGCGTACAAGCGCGGGGTGAAACCCGATGGCAGCGAGGGCGCCGTGGACGGCGGCGTGGTGGGGTTCTTCAGCCTCGAGATGAGCGCCGAGCAGCTGGCGGGCCGTATTCTGGCAGAAGCGTCGGAAATTTCCTCGCACAAGATCCGCCAGGGCGACATGACAGAGGGCGAGTTCCGCCGCTTTGTGCAGGCGGCGAAGGATCTGGAAAGCTGCCCGCTGTTCATTGACGACACGCCCGCTATTCCGATCTCGCAGCTGGCCGCCCGCGCCCGCCGCCTGAAACGGACCCATGGGCTGGACCTTCTGGTGGTCGACTATCTGCAGCTTTGCCGCGGCATGTCGGACAACCGGGTGAACGAGATCGCCGAGATTTCGATGGGGATGAAGGCGGTTGCCAAGGAATTGAACATCCCGGTGATCGCCCTGTCGCAGCTGTCGCGCCAGGTGGAAAGCCGCGAGGATAAACGGCCGCAGCTGTCGGACCTTCGGGAATCGGGCTCGATCGAACAGGACGCCGACGTGGTGATGTTCGTGTTCCGTGAGGAATACTATAAGGAGCGGGAAAAGCCCGGCGACCACGAGCTGGAGAAGATGGAAGAGTGGAAGCAGGCGATGGAGCGGCTGCACGCCAAGGCCGAGGTGATCGTCGGCAAGCAGCGTCACGGCCCCATCGGCACGGTAGAGCTGTCGTTCGAGGCGCAGTTCACCCGCTTCGGCAATCTGGCGAAGGCCTGGCAGCAGGAACAGCAAGAATATTGAAACCAAGGCCGGGACGTCCCGGCCTTTTTCCATTTCAGGACGTCCGGCGCAGCACAATGCCTTGACAGGCGCCAGCGGACCCTGCCCTCTGGGCGCATGGAACTGCAGTCATCGTACGGCCGCCGCCGGGTCCATCTGGAGCGGCATTATGGCCACCGCCGGAAACGCTTTGCGGGGTAGCGAGGGGTGATTTCACCCCTGTCCCAACCTCAAAGGCGAAAGGCACTCCCTTGACAGAATTTTCAGACATCCCGGTGATCGCACTGGGCGGGCGCAGCGATGCAGAGTTGGCGCAGGATTTCCTGGCGGCCTATGGCTCCACCGGCTTTGGCTATATCAGCGATCATGGCATCCCGCAGACGCTGATTGATGCGATGTTCGACGCGGCGCGGCGGTTTCATGCGCTGCCCTTGGAGAAAAAGATGGCGGTGGCGGTCAACAAGACCCACCGCGGCTACATTCCGATTAACACCTCGACAGATGTGAATTCCACCCTGGCGGAGGTGACCAAACCCAACCAGTCCGCCAGTTTCATGATGATGCGCGAGGATCAGGCGGCCGATCCTGCGGTGTATCTGAGCGGGCCGAACCAATGGCCGGAGCTGGACGGGTTCCGCGGGGTGCTGGAACGGTACGCCGAAGCCATGAGCGCCTTGGGACGCCGCCTGATGCGGATTGCCCTGCTGGCAGCGGGTGCGGCTGATCACAGCATAATGAACGCCTTTGCCACCCCCACGATCTGGCTGCGGCTGCTGCACTATCCGCCCCAGCCCAAGCGCAGTCCGGAGGATCTGTACGGGTCGGCGCCGCACACGGATTTCGGCTGCCTGACCCTGCTGGCGCAGGACCAGGTGGGCGGGCTGCAGGTGCGCACGCCGGCGGGCCATTGGGTGGATGCGCCCTTCCGGCCCGGCACCTTGGTGGTGAATGTCGGCGACATGCTGCACCGGATGAGCAACGGGCGGCTCTTGTCCACGCCGCACCGGGTGATCAACCGCTCCGGGCGCGAGCGGTTTTCGATCCCGTTTTTCTTTGACCCGCATGTGGACACCGTGATCGCCCCCCTGCCCGGCACCGGCGAAGCGCGGTTCCCGCCGGTCAAATTCGCCGATTTCCTGCGCGGAGAGCTGGAAGCGGCCTATGAGGTGCATCAGGCGGCAGAGGACGGCGTGAATTCCACTTGACCCCTGCCGCCTGCATGTCATGAACGGGGCATGAGCACGGCAAAACTGAAAATCAACCTGGATGCGCTGGTCACCAACTGGCGGAATCTGGATGCGCTGACTGCTTGCGAGACTGCCGCAGTGGTCAAGGCGAACGGGTACGGCCTGGATGCAGGCCGGGTGGGAACCGCATTGGCGAAGGCGGGCGCGCGCAACTTCTTTGTGGCGGCGGCCGAGGAAGGCGGCGCGCTGCGCCGTGCGCTGGGGCCCGGTCCCGGCATCTCGGTGTTTTCCGGCCATATGGAGGGCGACACCAAGCTGCTCAAGGACTTCCAGCTGACGCCGATGCTGAACTCGCTGGATCAGATGCTGCGCCACTTTGAGACCCTGCCGGGCCACCCGTTCGGGGTGCAGCTGGACAGCGGCATGAACCGGCTGGGGATGGAGCATGGCGAATGGGCCGCGGTGGCGGAAATCGCCCTGGGCCAGAACCCGGTGCTGTTGATGTCGCATCTGGCCTGTGCCGATGAGCCCGCGCATCCGATGAATGCGCAGCAGCTGAAGGCCTTCCGCGAGATGACGGACGGGCTGGAGGTGCCGCGTTCGCTGGCGGCCACCGGTGGTATGCTCCTGGGCAAGGAGTATCACTTTGACCTCTGCCGCCCGGGCGTTGGCCTTTATGGCGGGCTGCCGTTCTCGGACGCGGTGCCGGTGGTGCAGCTGGACCTGCCGGTCATTCAGGTGCGCGACCTGGAGCCGGGCGAGACCGCCGGTTACGGCAACGCCTGGACCGCCCAGCGCCCCAGCCGGATCGCAACCGTTGCGGCCGGCTATGCCGACGGGTTGCACCGCGCGATCGGCCAGGGCGGCATTCACGTCTTTGCCGGCGATACCCCCTGCCCTATCGTGGGCCGGGTCTCAATGGATCTGATCACCGTGGACGTCACGGATCTGGCGGAGGTGCCGGATGTGCTGGCGATCCTGAACGAGCGCCAGACCGTCGACATGCTGGCCGAGGCGGCGGGCACCATCGGCTATGAGATCCTGACCTCCACCGGACACCGCTACGCACGGACATATCAGGGATGAACCCCATTACCCTCCTGGCCCGGCTGGGCCGCACGGCCCTGGCCGGGCTGGCTGCTGTGGGGCGCGCGGCGCTGTTTGCGCTTGGCGCCTTCAGCCACATGATCCGCCCGCCCTATTACCCGCGCGAGTTCTTTCAGGCGCTGCTGAACGTCGGCTGGCTGTCGCTGCCCGTCGTCGGCCTCACCGCGATTTTCACCGGCGGCGCGCTGGCGCTGCAGATCTATGCCGGCGGCGCCCGTTTCAACGCTGAGGCCGTGGTGCCGCAAATCGTCGCCATCGGCATGGTGCGGGAACTTGGCCCGGTACTGGTCGGGCTGATGATCGCGGCGCGGGTGACCTCCTCCATCGCCGCTGAAATCGCCACCATGAAGGTGACAGAGCAGATCGACGCGCTGGTCACATTGTCCACCCATCCGATGAAATACCTGGTCGCGCCGCGGGTGCTGGCGGCGCTGATCACGGTGCCGGTGCTGGTCGGAGTCGGCGATATCATCGGCATCATGGGCGGCTATACCGTGGCGGTGCAGAACCTCGGCTTCAACGCCGCCGCCTATCTGAAAAACACGGTCGACTTCCTGGAGCCGCTCGACATCATCTCCTCGCTGACCAAGGGCGCAGCCTTTGGCACCATCGCGGCGATGATGGGCTGCTATTACGGTATGCAGTCGGGCCGCGGCGCCCAGGGCGTGGGCCGCGCCACCAAGGGATCGGTCGAATCCGCAGCCGTCCTGATCCTGGCCGCCAACTTTGTCCTCACAGGGGTGTTCTTCTCGCTATGATCCGCATGGAAAACGTCCACAAGGCCTTTGGCGACAATGCCGTGCTGAACGGCATGAACCTGGAGATCGCCAAGGGCACCTCGATGGTGATCATCGGCGGCTCCGGCACCGGCAAATCGGTGGCGCTGAAAAGCATCCTGGGCCTGATCCAGCCGGACTCAGGCCAGATTTTTGTCGATGGCAAACCCGCCGGATCGGGCGACCGCGACAAATTCCTGGCGCGCTTCGGAATGCTGTTCCAGGGCGGTGCGCTGTTTGACAGCTTGCCGGTCTGGCAGAACGTCGCCTTCCGCCTCTTGCGCGGCGCGCTGAAGCGGCCAGCCGATGAGGCCCGTGAGATCGCCATCGAGAAATTGCGCCGGGTGGGTCTGAAAGCCAATGTCGCCGACCGCCTGCCTGCCGAACTGTCGGGCGGCATGCAGAAACGTGTGGGCCTCGCCCGCGCCATCGCCGCCGAGCCGGAGATCATCTTTTTCGATGAGCCGACCACCGGCCTCGACCCGATCATGTCAGGCGTCATCAACGACCTGATCCGCGAGATCGTGGTGGAGATGGGCGCCACCGCCATGACCATCACCCACGACATGACCTCGGTCCGCGCCATTGCCGACAACGTGGCGATGCTGCACGGCGGCGTCATCCAATGGACCGGCCCTGTGGCGGAGATGGACCAGTCGGGCGATCCTTACATGGAGCAGTTCATCCACGGCCGCGCGGAGGGGCCGATCGAGGCGGTGCGGTAATCATGGAAATAATTTTAGGCGCACTTGGTGCTATTGTACTGCTATTCACAGTCAGCGCATGGGTGGAGGTCGCTAAAGGCCCTAGCCTTAATGCGCCTTTGCTGCGTCGAAAATTCCTTAAGAAAGCTGTTCCACGGCTTTTGGGCGCCATGTTTGCAGTGATCCTGCTCTTTAAACTCTGCTCTTCAGTATGGAGTGTTTTACTTCCGCAATCTGCCTGGGCTGTCTACCCGGCTGTCGTTTTTTGGGCGTCATTTTCTTGCATTGGACTGTGGTATATGCGGCGCAACATCTCCCGTCTAAGAAGCGAGCTGCAATAGATTGTTGATCCGCCTCCTCACCCTGTCGCTGCTGATCCTCTACCCCGTCGCCTGGTTTGCGCCCTTGATGCGGGCGGGGCTGCTGCCGATTTTCGGTCTCAGCGAGATTTCGGTGATCACCGGGCTGCAGTCCTTATGGGGCAGCGACGCGGTGCTGGCGCTGATTGTCACCTTCTTTGCGATCTTCGCCCCCTACCTCAAGACCATCGGCACCGCACTGGTGCAATGGGAGCTGATGGACACCCGCGTGCAGAAGGTGCTGCATGTGCTGGGCAAGCTGGCGATGGCCGATATCTTCCTGATCGCGCTTTACATCACCCTGGCCAAGGGCATTGGCCTGGCGACCATCGAGACCGCCTGGGGGCTTTACCTGTTCACCGCCTGCATTCTGGCCTCCATCGTGCTGGGAATGCTGACAGAGCGCGGGGCCAGGAACAGAACCCCTTGATCCCGGCGCCTTCCGCTCCATTTCGTAAGGCCGGAGAAATGTGACGCCCGGATCCGGCTGACCGTGCCTTCTGCAGGACCTCCCCCCTTCTGCCAGGCCGGACCGGCGTCAGTGTGTATTGCTGCTGGAGGGGGAGCCATGCCCGGCCTTCAATCTGTCCTGTTCACCGCCCAGGCCGCGCTGATGCGGCTGACGTTTCTGCTGATCTGCTTCGGCGCGCTGGCTGCATTGGCGGCCACCGGCCTGGCGGCGGCGGGGGTCTGGCCCTGGCTCAGCCTGCAGGCCGGCATCGGCGCCGGGATCCACCCGCAGGCCGGGATGGCGGCGCAGATAACCCTGACGGCACTGGCGCTGATGCTGGTGTTCTTCCTGCCCGCCAACGGGCGCATCATGGCGCTGGAAACCTCGCACCGGCGGTTCTCGCTGCAGATGGAGGATGTGCTGCGGGCCTATCAGCTGGCCCATGCCGGCGACCGGGCGGGCGTGTTCACCCTGGCCTCGGAGTTTGACGCGGTGAAGGAACGCCTCGCCTTCATGCGGGATCACCCGGACCTGTCCGCGCTGGAGCCGGAGGTGCTGGAGGTGGCCGCGCAGATGAGCCAGGTCAGCCACGAACTGGCAGAAACCTACTCCGACGCCAAGGTGGCCCGCGCCCGCCTGTTCCTGCAGCAGCGGCAGGAGGAGCTGGAAACCTTCAAGGCGCGGCTGGAGGATGCCCAGATCATCATGCAGGAACTGCGCCAATGGACCCGCGATGTGGAGATCGAAGAAAGCATCGCCAAGTCGCACCTGGGCCGGCTGCGCGGCGAATTGTTCGAACTGCTGCCGGAACTGTCGGCGCAATTGCAGGGTCAGCCGGACGGGTCCGGCCCCGAAGGCGGCAGCGTGGTGCCGATCCAGCCGCCGCGGCGCGCCGACTGACAGCAGCAGGGGGCTCTGCCCCAGGCCTTGACGGGCCTCCCCCGGGATATTTCCAGCCAGAAGAAGGAAGCCCCTCCTCTTCTTCTGGCCCCAAATATCCCGGAGCGCGAGGCAGAGCCTCGCATCTGCCGGTCCGGAACCCGCAGCCCCTTGAACAAAACAGAAACATCTGCCACTGATCCGGCATGGCAAAAACATCTTTCTCCTGCTCCGCCTGCGGAGCCAGCTTTTCGAAATGGTCGGGCCGCTGCGAAGGCTGCGGCGAGTGGAACACCATCAGTGAGGATCAGGGGCTGTCCTCCGGCCCCTCGAAGAAATCGCTGGGCGTCAAGCGCGGCCGCACCATCCAACTGACCGATCTGTCCGCCCGGGAAACCCCGCCGCCGCGCGCCTGCTGCGGGGTGGGCGAGCTGGACCGGGTGCTGGGCGGCGGGCTGGTTGCGGCTTCCGCCATCCTGGTCGGCGGCGATCCGGGCATCGGCAAATCTACGCTTCTGCTGCAGGCGGCGGCGCGGTTTGCCCAGGCGGGCGTCAAGACAGTCTATGTCAGCGGCGAGGAAGCATCGGCCCAGGTGCGGATGCGGGCGCAGCGGCTGGGGCTGGCGGATGCGCCGGTGCAGCTGGCCGCCGAGACCAACCTGCGCGACATCCTGACCACGCTGGAGGCGGAAAAGCCGCAGCTGGCGATTATCGATTCCATCCAGACCATGTGGGCGGATCATGTGGACAGCGCACCGGGATCTGTCAGCCAGGTGCGCGCTGCCGCGCATGAGCTGACCACATTCGCCAAGCGGCACGGGATTTCGATCATCATGGTCGGCCATGTCACCAAGGAGGGCCAGATCGCAGGCCCGCGGGTGGTGGAGCATATGGTCGACACGGTGCTGTATTTCGAGGGTGAGCGCGGCCACCAGTTCCGCATCCTGCGCGCGGTCAAGAACCGCTTTGGCCCGGCGGATGAGATCGGTGTGTTTGAAATGACAGGCAGCGGCCTCAGCGAGGTGATCAACCCCTCGGCCCTGTTCCTGTCCGAACGCGGCGAGCCCTCGCCGGGATCGGTGGTGTTTGCGGGCATCGAAGGCACCCGGCCGGTGCTGGTGGAGATGCAGGCGCTGATTGCGCCCTCGCCGCATTCACAGCCCCGGCGGGCAGTGGTGGGCTGGGATTCTTCGCGGCTGGCGATGATCCTGGCAGTATTGGAGGCACGCTGCGGCATTCCCTTTGCCGGCCTCGACGTCTATCTGAACGTGGCAGGCGGCATGAAGATCTCCGAACCTGCCGCCGACCTGGCGGTAGCCGCAGCGCTGCTGAGTGCACGGGAGGACGTCGCCCTGCCCGCCGATACGGTGGTTTTCGGAGAAATTTCGCTATCCGGGGCGCTGCGTCCTGCGCCGCAGACCGAAAACAGGTTGAAAGAGGCGCAAAAACTTGGTTTCACGGCGGCGATTGCCCCTGGCGGCAGCAAAACCGTATCCGTAAACGGCCTGAACTTGCGAAAATCGGGCGATCTGGCAGGTTTTGTTGGCGAATTCTTCGGGGCCGGTTAAAGTCGCAAAAAATTTGAGATCGCAGGCAAACGGGCGAGGGACATGGAAGGTTTCACAATCATCGACGGGGTCGTGGCCCTGGTCATTGTCGTATCGGCGCTCTTGGCCTATTCGCGCGGTTTCGTGCGCGAGGCGATGGCGATTGCAGGCTGGATCGCCGCGGGCGTGCTCGCCTTCATCTTTGCCCCGCAGGTAGAGCCGCTGATGGCGGAGATCCCGGTGATCGGCGAATTCATTGCCGACAGCTGCGAATTGTCGATCATCGCCGCCTTTGCCGCCGTGTTTGCGCTGGCGCTGATCGTGGTCTCCTTCTTCACGCCGCTGTTTTCCACCCTGGTGCAGCGCTCTGCGCTTGGCGGGCTGGATCAGGGCGCTGGCTTCTTCTTTGGTGTCCTGCGCGGCATTCTTCTGATTGCGATTGCCTTCTTCCTCTATGATGTGGTGATGACCGGGCAGTCCTTTACCATTGTTGACGAAAGCCGCTCTGCCGGGGTGTTTGAACGCCTGACCGGCAAGATCGAGGAACGCAATCCGGAGCAGGCCCTGGGCTGGGTGACTGAGCAATATGAGGCGCTGATCGGCGCTTGCGGCCAGTAATTCCTAAGGATTACCACCATCAGACAGGTATGCGGGCGCCCCACGGGCGCCCGTTTTGCTTGGATTTCAATGCGTTCACAAAGTTATCCACAAGATGCGCGCTGCAGCGGTTAACACCGCAAATTCAAGTTAACGCTTTGTTAACAAACGAGAATCGGGATTCGAGGGACCCTTCAGGGCGTCTCAAAAATCGCGCCAAATCTTAACAAATCCTCAGCCGGCACCGGCAAAAGGTTAACAATACCCCCAAAAAGGCAGTTTTTGTCCCCGAAAAAACGCCTCATCCCGAAATGCGACGCAAGCCTGCCCCAATTTGGTCCCAATTCGGGGGCCACATGGCTTCAACGGCAAAACGCCGGGACGAAGACGCTCAGAAGGGACACCAAAATGCAGCTGGACCACACCACAGATTTCGCCGACTTCCTGCCGGTTGACGTGCTGCTGCTGACCAACCCCCTGCCGCAGTCCGTGAAGCCGGCGCGCAAGCGTGCCCGTATCCGCAGCGGCGGCTTCCTGCCCGATACGCTGGTGGAGACTGAGGAAGGCTTCAAGCAGGCCCGCGACGTCAAGCCCGGCGACATGGTGTTCACCTTTGACGGCGGCGCCCAGGAGGTGAAGGCGGTGAAACACGCGGTGCCGCGCCTGACCACGCTGATGCATATCCCGGCGGGTGCGCTTGGCAATGACACCGACCTGATGCTGCCCTCGGACCAGAAAGTGGCACTGGAGATGGAGACCGCGGAACGCCTGTTCGGCCTGCCGGTTGTCGTCGCCAAGCTGATCGCCCTGGCCGGCTACAAGGGGATTAGCGCCGCCGCGCCGGAGCGCCTGGGCCGCATTCATTTCGAATTCGCAGAGGAAGAGCTGGTCTGGGCCGAAAGCGGTATGCTGCTGCCTGCCAGCGACACCGCTGACGACTTTGCCTTTCACCAGCTGTCGCTGTCTGAGACCCGCCAGGTTCTGGCCAGCGACGAAGGCCGCGCCCTGGCCGGCACCGGCATGGGGGACGAAGACGCCCGCCTGCCGCTGTCCCCGCTGGACAACCTGCTGGACCGCATCCTGGCGGCCTGATCCTAGAATCCCCCCAAGACTTCCTCCCCCCTCGGGCCCGCCTTTGTGCGGGCCTTTCCTTTTGATGCCCCGCCCGGGCGCCGCACATGCAGTTCTAACGGAAATGTGATAGGATCCGGACTTGGGGGAGCGCGCCGGACTGCCAGGCATCCTGCCCGCCGGCGGCCCGCTGCTCCGCGTTCTGGGAGTGTTGAAGATGCCAAGATTTATTGTGACCGGAAGCTATACCTCTGCCGCCATGAAGGCGATGATCGAAAGCCCGAGCGACCGGGAAGCCGCCGCCCGCGCCGTGGTCGAAGCCGCAGGCGGCACGCTGGAGAGCTATTACCTGACAACAGGCGACAGCGATTTTGCCATCAGCGTGACCATCGACGATGTGACCGCCCTGCTTGCCGGGCTTCTTGTTACCGGCGCCAGCGGCGCGGTCAGCAACTTTAAAACCCAGCGCGCTTTCACCTCTGCCGAGTTTGAGGCGATGCAGAAAAAGGCGGGCAGCATTGCCAGTGCCTACAAGGCGCCAGGCGGCTGAACGGCACAGCCGGAACAGTCGGCGGCCAGCGCAGGCCGCCGTCCGGGGCCCGTGGTTCACACGGGCCTTTTGCGTGGCGCCAGGGGGGCGGTTGCCGCAGCGCAGCGGCGATATGTGATCCTTTGATGACAGACGGCAAGAAAGCCTCTATGTGAGGGCGCGAACAGGAAACGGATTCGGAGCCACACCGCCTTGCCGCTGCTGCAGACGCTGCCCGCCTGCCCTTGTGGACCTGACCTGATGCGCATCGCGCCGGGGACCAGGGCTGCAACCGGCCATCAGGCTCCGGACGTTTTGCCGGCCAGCTGCTTTGGTGCCTCCGCAATGGCACCAGCGCGGAGAAATGCGCTAGACTGCCGGCCAAGCCGCTTCCATCAGCCATCGGACTAATCGGGATTGGAGCCAGCCAATGTGCGGGATTTTGGGGATCGCAAGCCGGGACACGGATGTCTTTGCAGAGATTTATGACGGGCTTCTAATGCTCCAGCACCGCGGCCAGGACGCCTCGGGCATCGTGACCTACACCGGCGAGTTCTTCCGCGAGCGCAAGGCCAACGGGCTGGTCAAGGATGTGTTCGGACCGTCCGATGCTGAGACCCTGACCGGCCGGGTCGGCATAGGCCATGTGCGCTACCCCACCGCAGGCTCGCTGAGCGCCGCCGAGGCACAGCCGTTCTTTGTGAACGCGCCCTATGGCATCTACCTGGTCCACAACGGCAACATCACCAACACCGCCGAGCAGCGCGAGAAGGTGACCGGCAAATACAGCCGCCACCTGCGCACCACCTCCGATTCCGAAATCCTGCTGAACGTTCTGGCCGACAAGGTGGCAGATGCGATCAAGGTCAATGGCAACGCCGAGCCGATCCGCAACATCTTTGCCGGCGTCAAGATGACCATGGAGCGGGTGCAGGGCGCCTATTCGGTGCTGTGCATGATTGCCGGTGTCGGCATGCTGGCCTTCCGCGACCCGCACGGCATCCGGCCGCTGTCGGTCGGCAAGCGCGCGGCGGAAAGCGGCGGTGAGGATTACTGCTTTGCGTCTGAGGACGTGGCCTTTGGCATCAACGCCTTTGAAAAGATCCGCGACGTAAAACCGGGCGAAGCCATCCTGGTGGATCTGGACGGCAACATGCACACCTTCCAGGCGGTCGAGGGCAAGCTGACCCCCTGCATATTCGAATATGTCTACCTGGCGCGCCCGGACTCGATGATGGACGGCGTTTCGGTCTACAAGACCCAGCTGCGCATGGGCCAGGCGCTGGCCAAGCAGATCCAAGACTCGGGCCTGGAAATCGACAGCATCATCCCGGTGCCCGATTCGGCCCGTCCCGTGGCGCTGGAAGTCGCCAACTCCACCGGAATCCGCTACCGCGAGGGGCTGGTGAAGAACCGCTACGTGGGCCGCACCTTCATCATGCCGGGCCAGGCGGAGCGGCAGAAATCGGTGCGCCGCAAGCTCAACGCGATCCCGCTGGAATTCAAGGACCGCAATGTGCTGCTGATCGACAATTCCATCGTGCGCGGCAACACCATCAAGAAGATCGTGCAAATGTGCCGCGAGGCCGGCGCCAAGAAGGTCTATATCGCCTCCGCCTCGCCGCCGGTGGTTTACCCGAACGTCTATGGCATCGACATGCCGACCAAGCATGAGCTGATCGCAAACGGCCTCAGCGTCGAGGAAATCCGCGAGGAGCTGGGGGCTGATGCGCTGTTCTACCAAAAGCTCGACGACCTGATCTGGGCGGCCCAGGAAGGCAACCCGGATATCCAGGGCTTCGACTGCTCCTGCTTTGACGGCAACTACATCACCGGTGTCACCGGCGAATACCTGGACGCGCTGGAAAACAGCAGCCGGGTCAGCGCCAAGATCCAGGACATGCCGGCACCCGGCGCCTCCTGGAATGCCTCCAAGCTGGCCACCGGCTGAGGCCCGCGCCCGCCCCGGCAGACGGGGTTTGAACTTTGGCCCGCATGCGTCTATGAGGGCCCGGAACTTTGCATGGGGAGGCGCTGGCCGTGACGGCCCGCGCCTTTTCCTATGCTCCTGACGAAAGGCCGCCCCTTGGACGCGCATCTTGCCCGCATGCTGACCTCTCCGCGCCAGTGCCGCTGCTGCGGCGCGACGTTCGCGCAATTGCTCAGCCTCAGCTGCGACCGGCCCGACATCTGCGCCGAGGATATGGAGGTGGAGGACAACTCTGCCGTCCTCGCCACCCGCGGCGATATCCTGACCGAGGATTTCTGCCGCCTGGGCGATCTGCGCTTTGTCCGGGCGGTGCTGGCAATTCCCTTGAACGGCAGCCGCGGCGAGGAGTTCATCCTGGGCACCTGGGCCAGCCTCAGCCGCGATGACTTTGACGCTTATCTCGACCTCTTTGAGATGCGCGAGACAGATAAGCTGGGCGACCGCCCGGCCTGGTTGGCCAATGCGATCCCGCCGGACATGCCTATGCCCGCGGGCTGCATGCTGGAAATGCGCACCGGCGGCCAGTATCCGGAGCTGAAGGTAACCGAGCAGAACCACCCGCTCTATCCGCTGCAAAAGGACGGGGCGGACCTGGAGGAACTGCTGGAGCTGCTTTATGCCTATGGCCATGACCTGCCATCGCTGGTCTACGACGCCTGAGCGGGAGCCGGCGCGGCAGCACACCCGGCCCTGTTGAAGCCATCCGCGGCTTCCCGCCGATTGCAGGCTCCGCTTGGCAGGGCGGCTTGATCCCTCTGCCGCAGCGCCCCAGATACGTCCGGATCTATGAGGAACGGACGCGATGGCAAACACACAAAGCGGCGGCGAAACCTCTGCCAAGGTGGCGGGGCTTGCGACACAGACCAATGCGGTGAACCGCAGCAACCTCAGCCTGCTGGGTCTGTTCGGCCCCGAGGACAGCATGACAGCCCTGGTCCGCCTGCCGTCGGGCCGCACCCGCAAGGTCTCCCGCGGCACCCGCCTGTCGCAGGGACAGGTGGTGGCAATCGACGCCCGCGGCCTGGTGCTGAACCAGCGCGGCGAGACCAGGCGCCTGGATATGCCCGGCAGCTGACCGGGCCACTGCCCCGGCAAATTTCTTCCAGGAAATTTGCCAGGGATTTCCGAAAATCCCTGGCCCGGCCCGCCACCCCTTGACCTGCCCGCGCGGGCGGCCCAAGAAGGCGGCCATGACAGACAAAACCGCTCTCATCACCGGTGCATCGCGCGGCCTGGGCAACGCCCTGGCCGAGGCGCTTGCGCCCACCCATCACATCGTGGCCGTCGCCCGCACCACCGGCGCGCTGGAAGAGCTGGACGACCGCATCAAGGCGGCGGGCGGCTCTGCCACCCTGGCGCCGATGGACATCACCGTGCCCGAGGCGATGGCAACGCTCTGCCGCGGCATCCATGACCGCTGGGGCAAGCTGGACCTGTGGCTGCACACGGCGATCCATGCCACGGCCCTGTGCCCGGCGCCCTCCGTGGCGGCCAAGGACTGGACCAAGGCCGTGGCGGTCAATGCCACCGCCACCTCGGTGCTGATCCCCTATGTGGCGCCTCTCTTGGGCCAGTCGGGCCGCGCGGTGTTCTTTGAGGACCCGAAGGCGGGCGAGAAGTTCTATGGCACCTACGGCGCCACCAAGGCGGCGCAGATGGCGCTGGCCCGCAGCTGGCAGGCCGAGACAGAGCGCACCGGCCCCAAGGTGAAGATCCTGGAGCCGCAGCCGATGGCCACTGCCCTGCGCGCCCGTTTCCACCCGGGCGAGGACCGCGAGGCGCTGACCCCGATCCAGGACGAGGCCGCACGCCTGCTGCCGCTGATCCTGGCCGACTGACCGCCGCAGCACAGTGCCGCGCCGCGCCCCCGCGCGGCGCCCGGCCCAAGGCTATGGACGGCATCTTTGATGCAGGCCATAGGCGCGGGAGACTGCCCCCCTTACCCGGGCCCCCTTACCCGGGCCGCCCTGCCTGTTGCCTCCCTGCCCCGCTTTGCCGCGGATGCTGCTTCTGGCTGCGAAACCCTTGCCCCATTCCGGTACAGGTCCTATTCAATCGAAAACCCGGTTGACCACGGCAGGCAGGCTTTTCATGCGCATTCTGATCACCAATGACGACGGCATCAGCGCCGAAGGGCTGAAGGTTCTGGAGACCATCGCCCATGAGGTCGCAGGCCCGGACGGCGAGGTCTGGACTGTGGCGCCCGCGTTTGAGCAATCCGGCGTCGGCCATTGCATCAGCTACACCCGCCCCACCATGCTCAGCCAGCTGGGCGCGCGCCGCTTTGCCGCCGAAGGCTCCCCTGCCGACTGCGTGCTGGCGGGCATCCATGTGGCGATGCATGATCAAAAACCGGATCTGGTGCTGTCAGGGGTGAACCGCGGTAACAACTCTGCCGAAAACGCGCTCTATTCCGGCACCCTCGGCGGCGCGATGGAGGCGGCGCTGCAGGGCATCCCGGCAATGGCGCTATCGCAGTATTACGGCCCCGCCAACCGCGAGACAGATAATCCGTTCGAGGCCTCCGCCGTGCATGGCGCTGCCCTGGTTAAAAAGATCCTGGCGGCGCAGCCGCAGGACGGCCAGGACTACCGGCTGTTTTACAACATCAACTTCCCGCCGGTGCCGGCCGCGGATGTGAAGGGTGCGCGGGTTGCGCCGCAGGGTTTCCGCCGCGGCAGCCATTTTTCGGCTGAGGAGCAGCTGTCGCCCACCGGGCGCCGCTACCTGTGGATCCGCGGCGGCAACCAGCATGTGGAAACCGCCCCCGGCTCCGACGCGGCGGTCAACCTGGATGGCTATATCTCCGTCACCCCGATGCGCGCCGATCTGACCGCGCGGGACGCGATGGAGGCATTGAAGGCGATTGAAAGCTCCGGCGTATGAGCGGACCCGATCCGGAAACCAAGATGCAGTTCGTCTACTCCGTGCGCTCGCGCGGGGTCACGGACCAAAAGGTGCTGGAAGCGGTCGAAGAGATCGACCGCGGGCTGTTCGTGCGCGGCATCTTCGCGGAACGCGCCTATGAGGACGTGCCGCTGCCGATTGCCTGCGGACAGACCATTTCCCAGCCCTCGGTGGTGGGCATGATGACCCAGGCGCTGCAGGTCAACCCGCGCGACACGGTGCTGGAGATCGGCACCGGCTCCGGCTACCAGGCTGCGATCCTGTCGAAACTGGCGCGCCGGGTCTATACCATCGACCGCCACGCCCGCCTGGTGCGCGAGGCGCGGGCGGTGTTTGAGCAGCTGCAGCTGGCCAATGTGACCTCGCTGGTGGGCGACGGCAGCCACGGGCTGACCGAGCAGGCCCCCTTTGACCGCATCATCGTGACGGCGGCCGCCGAAGACCCGCCCGGACCGCTCCTGGCGCAGCTCAAGGTGGGCGGCATCATGGTGCTGCCGGTGGGCCAGTCCGACCATGTGCAAACCCTGATCCGGGTCCGCAAGACAGAGGACGGGCTCGACTATGACGAACTGCGCCCGGTGCGTTTCGTGCCGCTGCTGGAGGGGCTGGGCAAGGACAGCTAGGGCCGCTTGCCTGCGAACCTGCCGCTGGCATTTGAAATCCGCGCCAGCCGGGACTAAGTTACCGGCGGATTTCAGCCGCCGCCCCGGCGGCATCGGCTATAGTGATTGACGCGAGAGAATCCCCGCGAAAAAGGGGAACTGTGTTTTGAGGAGAGCAAGATGACCCGGACCCCCCCCGCCCGGACCGCATCCCGCGGGCTGACCCGCTTCAGCCTGCCCCGGGCCCGGCTGCTGGCCCTGCTGCCGCTGGCCGGGGTGCTGGCCGCCTGCCAGGGCCCGCTGGATTATGACCTGCGCGGCCAGCTGGGCGCCTTCAACACCGCCGGCGCGGCCCAGTCGGCCACATCCAGCCGCCCCTCCCCCGACAGCCGCGGGCTGATCACTTACCCGTCCTACCAGGTGGCCGTGGCACAGCGCGGCGATACGGTGTCGGATGTTGCCGCCCGCATCGGCTTGCCGCCGCAAGAGGTCGCCCGCTTCAACGGGATGGAGACCGGCGACAAGATGCGCCAGGGCGAAGTTCTTGCGCTGCCGCGGCGGGCGCCTGACAGCCTGCCGGGTTCCGGCACCGCCACGCCGGGTTCGGTCGATATTGCCACCCTGGCGGGCCAGGCCATCGACACCGCGCCGCTGACCTCTCCGAATCCCGGCTCTGTCACCACAACCGCGATCCAGCCTGCGCCCAAGCCGAAACCTGCGGTGGTGCAGGACGGACCGGAGCCGGTGCGCCACAAGGTGAAGCGCGGCGAGACCGCCTATACCATCTCGCGGCTCTACCAGGTGCCGGTGAAATCGCTGGCGGAATGGAACGGGCTGGGCAGCGATTTTGCGGTGCGTGAAGGCCAGTTCCTGCTGATCCCGCTGAAAGAGGAACCGGCGGCAGAGCTGGCTCCGGCCGCCGCTGCGGCAGAGGTGACGGAACCGGGCGAAGGCACCGCAACGCCGGTGCCGCCCAGCGCCAGCCAGCCGCTGCCAGAGGAAAAGGTGGAACCTGCAGCCGTCAAGCCCGCGGCTGAGACCCTGCCCAAGCCGGAGCTGCCGGAACCAACCCGCGCCAGCAGCGCGGCAATGGCCTATCCGGTGCAAGGCAAGATCATCAAAACCTACGCCAAGGGGCGCAACGACGGCATCGACATCGCCGCGGCGCCCGGCGCGCCGGTCAATGCCGCCGAGGCGGGCACCGTGGCCGCGATCACCAAGGATTCCAACAATGTGCCGATCGTGGTGATCCGCCACAGCCAGAAATTGCTGACCGTCTATCAGAACGTCGGCAATATCACCGTGAAAAAGGGCGAAAGCGTGGTGCGCGGCCAGCGCATCGCCTCCCTGCGCGAGGGCGACGACGCCTATGTGCATTTCGAAGTGCGCGACGGCTTCGAAAGCATCGACCCGCTGAGCTACTTGAACTGACGGCGGCAGCAGGCAGCTGGCAGGCTGAACCCTGGCCGCAGCCGCCGCCCGTCCCCGGGCTTCATTGCAGGCCCGGCTGCCCAGTGCCGTGCTTCGGGCTTCTTTCTGGTCAGAAACACTCCGGGGGAGCCGCCGCAGGCGGCGGGGGCAGCGCCCCCCCCCCTGCCACCACCTGCAGCCCGGCCAGGCGGCGCTGCTATTTCAGCGCAACGCCACCCCGTGCCGCCCGGCCAGATCGGTGAAGAACTGCCAGGCCACCCGGCCTGAACGCGCGCCGCGGGTCGCCTGCCACTCAACCGCTTCGGCGCGCAGATCCTCCGCCGCCACCTCGACGCCGTAAGCCGCGCAATAGCCCTCGATCATCGCCAGGTATTCATCCTGATCGCAGGGGTGGAAGCCCAGCCACAGCCCGAACCGGTCGGACAGAGACACTTTCTCCTCCACCGCTTCCGACGGGTTAATGGCGCTGGAGCGTTCGTTCTCGATCATGTCCCGCGGCATCAGGTGGCGGCGGTTGGAGGTGGCATAGAACACCACATTCTCCGGCCGCCCCTCGATCCCGCCGTCCAAGACCGCCTTGAGGCTCTTGTAATGCTGGTCGTCATGGCTGAACGACAGGTCGTCGCAGAACAGGATGAACCGGTGCGCCGAGCCGCGCAGATGGTTCAGAAGCCGCGCCACCGAGGGCAGATCCTCGCGCTGCAGCTCCACCAGTTTCAGCTGCGGGTGATCGTCAACCAAGGAGCCGTGCACCGCTTTGACCAGGCTGGATTTCCCCATCCCCCGCGCACCCCACAAAAGCGCATTGTTGGCCGCAAACCCCTGCGCAAACCGGCGGGTGTTCTCCAAGAGCGTATCGCGCGCGCGGCTGATGCCCACCAGCAGCTCCAGATCCACCCGGTTGACGCTCTCCACCGGCTCCAGCCGCTCCGGCCCCACATGCCAGACAAAGGCAGAGGCCGCATCGAAATCGGGCGTCTCCAAAGGCGCCGGAGACATCCGCTCCAGCGCCTCGGCAATGCGGGTCAATGCGATCTGGTCCATAGGGTGCCTCCGTCGGTTAGCTGACGGATTTCAAAGCATGTTCGCGAGAGGCCGGCAAGGGGGAGGCGCAAGTTGGTTTGGCAAGCGCAGAAAGCGGGCTTTGCGAAGTTGAGGGCATAAAGAAGGCCCTTATGCCACGTAGTCCTTTTCACCGCCCCGCTCTCTTTGGCAGTTCCGCTTTGTCTGTGTCATGAAGTTTTCAGGATTTTCAATGAATGCATGAAAATCGGGGTACACCGTTTCGTCCGAATGCCCGCAATACTGCAAAAGAATTGGCTTTAGGCTTGGCGCGATCACCAAGTTCCCAATTCTTAGCCCATTTGCACTTCTTGCAGCATAGCCCCGATAACAATAGAGAAATACGCTCTTCTGAGCCTTGACACGACGTCGGGCTGTCTCTGTTTTTGCAGGATGCACTATGAAATCATCACTGATTGGGTAACGAATATCGTTCTTTGCCTCGTATGCACGGACGTTGAGAATCAAAATTTCTGCAATTGATCCGCCATGGCACGCAAAAAACAGAGCAATCTTTGGGTCTTCTGAGAAGTCCAGAATGCAGGTATCTTTTCCGTAATGCCTGAGGTCGGTCAGTGCTGCAACTCTAGGATATTTTTCAGATTTATAAAAATCCCTTATCGACAGTTTCTCTACAATTTCGCGCTCATGCTCTTGCAATGTGCCGCATTCAGCCAGGTCGAGGTTATTTCTGTAGATGGATGCTGCTATCCCATCCTCGCGCAAATAGTGGCGGTTGATCCCGCGATACAGGCGGTTTTCCTTGTCTTGTTCCAGCCGGTCAATAATGAACCGAACATCGACGGCGTCGAGTCCATCATCTTCGTGACCGCTTAGACATAGCGTCGATATTTCGTCGACTGATTCCACGGTTACACTCAAGCGGTTTTCAGAGACACGGTATCGAGCGCTCCAATCCCCATATTGGGTCTTGTAGCTAAGTAGAACGGATCTGACAAAGCCACCGAGCTCTTCACCGAACCTGTTGTGCAAATGACATTCCACGCGATCAAGGTCGAGATATGCGTCAGTTGCCAAAAGATATTTAGCGTTACCAATAACTTCATACCGAATGTCCATCCCACAAAGTTCGAGTAATTCGCCAAGTGTAGACAAGGTTTGGCCATCAACTTTGATGAAAACAAAATCGTCAGTAGCTATCGGCGAGTCATAGTCCGGCACGTCAACGTCCAGCACATAGAGAAAGTGCTTCTTTCCAGCACTGTATGGTAGTGTCTCAAGTGCGTTTTGGACCTGCTCTGCATAGACGGTTTGAGAGCATGGATCGCACATTAAATCTTGGTGAAGGGGGGACTTTATGCTTTCAACGCCACAGCGTTTACAAACAAAATAATCATCTCTGTTCATTCTGTTCCAATAACCCGATCTCTGAATGAAGTCACACACAGTAATATTAGGATACGAATGTGTGTATGCAATCTATAGTTTTGCAGACAGTGGCGCTATGTCCGCTTCGGGCTGGAGCTACCCCTTCTCCAGCAAAAAAGGCGCGCCCTCCCGGGCGCGCCTCTCTGTTTCCAAACCGTCTCCGGCCTATTTGTCCTTGCCGTCCCCGGCATCGAACTCGGCCATCAGCGGATCCTCCGGGTGGGCGTCCATCCCGTCTTCATCGTCATAATAGCCATCCGCCCGCAGCTGCGCCTCGCGCTTTTTCTCGACACGGGCCACCAGGAAGATCGAGATTTCATAGAGCCCGTAAACTACCACAAACAGGATGATCTGGGTGATCACATCCGGCGGGGTCACAAGTGCCGCCAGCACCAGGATCGCCACCACCGCGTATTTGCGGACCGACCCCAGGCCTTCGGCGCTCACCAGCCCGGCCTTGCCCATCAGCGTCAGCAGCACCGGCAGCTGAAAGCACAGGCCAAAGGCCACGATGAACTTGATCGTGAGGTTCAGATACTCCTGCGCTGACCCCTGGAACACCACGCTCAGGCCCTGGTTCACCTCTTCGCCGGTGACCGCCTCGCCGCCGGCCCCGAACTGCTGGAAGCCCAGGAAGAAGTCATAGGCCAGCGGGGTGACCACATAAAAGGCAAAGCTGGCGCCCAAAAGAAACATGAAGGGCGAGGCCACCAGGAACGGCAGAAACGCCCCCTTCTCGCTCTTATACAGCCCCGGCGCCACAAACCGCCACATCTGGAATCCGATATAGGGAAACGCCAGGATAAAGCCGCCCAGGAAGGAAATCTTGATCGCGACAAAGAAGCCTTCCTGCGGGCTGATAAAGATCAGCGCACAGTCCTGGCCGCCTTCGGCCAGCACCTCGCACAGGGGCGCGGTGAGGAAGTTGAACACCGGCGTCGCCACGGTGAAACAGATCACCATGCCGACGATAAAGGCCACCACCGAATGAATGAGCCGCGACCGCAGCTCGGCCAGATGCTCAATCAGCGGCGCGGTTGAGTTGTCGATCTCTTCCGTCTTGCTCATGACTTGGCCTCATCTTCCGTCTTTGCCGCATCAGGCGCCAGCGCGGCCTCATATTCCTTGGCCTTGGCCAGTGCCTCTTCGGCTTCGCGCGCTTTGCGCTCTGCGGCAGCACGGGCCGTTGACGCCTGGATCTTCTTGGCATCCTGCGCCCGCTGCGCCGCCAGCTTGCCGGTCTCGCTTTCGGGATCGAATTTGGTCGGGTCGATCGACGTCGCCATCTCCTGCGCCGCCTGTTTGACCCCGTCCATGGCGGTGCCGACGGGATTGCTGGCGGCCTTCAGCCCCTTGGCGACCTCATTCACCCCGGCCTCATCCGCCGCGTCATGCATCGCCCGGCTGAACTCGCGCGCCATGCCCCTGGCCTTGCCCACGAACCGCCCGACATTGCGGAACAGCACCGGCAGGTCCTTGGGGCCGACGACGATCAGCGCAACAACGCCGATGACCAGCAGTTCGGTCCACCCAAGATCGAACATCCGGGCTTAGGCCTTGTCTTTTTCGGTCTCGGGGGTGACGTCCTTGGCCTCGGCAGAGGCGTCTTCTTCCAGCTCCTTGGTGCCTTCGTTGATGCCTTTCTTGAACGAGGTGATGCCCTTGCCGACCTCACCCATCAGCGAGGAAATCTTGCCGCGGCCGAACAGGACCAGAACCACAACGGCGATGAGCAGCAGGCCAGGCAGGCCGATATTGTTGAGCATGAGAGTCTCTCCTTAGTAATCCGGCGCGGATTGGCAGCACCGGTGGCATTGTTCGCTACGGGTTTAGCGCGGGCGCGGCTTTGAGCGAAAGCAACTCCGCGCGCAGAAAGCGCCTGCCAGCGGGGGAATTCGAAGTTTTTGCCGCCCGCCCGCATTCAACTGACAGGTTTATGTCAGTTGCAGGGCGGTAATTCCAGCCCATCACATGAACAAAGGAGAAACGTGATGAGCAAACATGTCGCCGAAATCGTGACCTTCAAACTGGCCGACGGCGTGAGTCCCGCGGATTTCACCGCCCTGATGCAGCGCACCGAAGCCTTCGTGCGCGCCCAGGACGGTTTTGTCACCCGCCAGCTGAGCCAGGGCGAAGACGGCAAATGGACCGACTATGTGGTGTGGAAGGACACGGCAACGGCAAAGAAAGTGGCGCAGACCTTCATGCAGCAGGACTTCGCCCTTGAAGTTGTTGCGGCGCTGGCGCCGGACAGCGCAGCCATGCGCCATGAAGAGGTGCTGTGGCAGATGGCGCCGTAACACCCCCGGGCTGCGCCCTCAGGTCAGCAGGGCCAGGCGCAGCCCTTGACCTCCCCGCTCCCCCGCGCAAAGGCTAGGCCCATGCGCCGCACCGACCGCCTTTTCGAAATCATCCAGATCCTGCGCGACGGCAAGCTGCACCGCGCCCAGGACATTGCCGAGCGGCTGGAGGTCTCCACCCGCACCATTTACCGCGACATGGACACGCTGGCGGCCTCCGGCGTGCCGGTGGAGGGCGAGCGCGGCGTCGGCTACATGGTGCGCGAACAGATCAGCCTTCCGCCGCTGACTCTGACGCCAGAGGAGCTGGAGGCGCTGAACCTCGGCATGGCCATCGTGGCTGAGGCCGCCGACCCGGACCTGAAGGCCGCCGCCCTGTCGCTGGCCGCCAAGGTGGACGCGGTGCTGCCGGAGCAGACCATTGCCGAGGCCGACGCCTGGAAATTCGCGGTCTACCCGTTCTCGGACGCCGCCCGCGCGCTTGCCCATATGCCCACGCTGCGGGCCGCCATCAAAGCCCGGCAGAAACTGCAGCTCAGCTACCGCCGCATCGACGGCACCCTGACGGAACGCAGGATCCGCCCCTTGCACATGGAATACTGGGGCCGCGTCTGGACCCTCACCGCCTGGTGCGAAACGCGCGGGGATTTCCGGGTGTTCCGGGTGGACCTGATCGAAGACGCGCAAGCCCTGCCCGAATTGTTCGTGGACGAACCCGGCAGGCGCCTGCAGGACTATGATCCTTACGGCTCCTGAAACCGCTTCTTTCTGGTTGCAAATACTCCGGGGGAGCCGCCAGCGGCGGCGGGGGCAGCGCCCCTACCCCAGCTCGAAACTGGTCACGCCGTAAATCAGCTCCAGCTCCAGCTGCGGCGCCGGCCCGCGGTACATCCGGGCGGTCTCAAACACCGGCTCCAGCCCCAGGGACCGCGCCAGTTCCACTGCCTCCGCATGGGGTTCTGGCACATCCAGGAAAACCTCCTGCCCTTCTGGAACTTCCTGCAGCAGCCGCGCCAGCACTGCCTGTGCCGCCGGACAGGACAGCGCAACCAGCGGCCCGATTTTATACCCGTTGCCGCAGGGACGCAGGGTGGCAAACCCTGCCAGGCCTCCATCCCGGTACGCCGCAAAGGAGTGATGCCCCTCTGCCCCCAGCCACTGCTGCCAGAAAGCCCGGCGCGGTGCGGGAAAAACGCGGGCGTCCAGCGCTTCCATCTCCGCCGTGGGGGCTGTCAGAACCTGAATTTCGAAATCCGCTGCCCCCGCCGGGCCGCCGGACGGCACCCCGCCAAAACGGATGTTGCGGTACGCCAGCTCAAAGCCGGAGCGGCGGTAGTTGTCCTGCTGGTCCGCCACACCGTCCAGCCCCACCACACGCCCCCCCGCATGCTCCAGCGCCTTTTGCCACAGCGCATAGCCATAGCCCTGCCCGCGATGCTCCGGCGCCACGATGTAAAAGCCGAGGAAGGCAAAGCTGCTGCCGTAGTTCACCACCGAGATACAGGCGATCATCTGCCCGTCCAGGAACCCGCCCCAGAACCCTTGGCTGTCAACAGAGGCAAAGCAGGCGGCATCCTGATGGCCCGGGTTCCAGCCCTCGCGCGCGGCCCAGTCCGCCGCAGTCTGGATTTCCGCGCTTGCCAGCGGCCTGATCTGATCGCTGCCCTGCATCTGCACCTCCTGTTCACTTGGGTGCAGAATGCCCGCTAACGCCTAGGCAGGAAAGACAAAACAGCGGTTGCGGCGCACTGTCAGCCACATCACCCGGCCCTTTTCCGGCAGGAACACATTGGGCACCGTCGCCTTCAGCACCGAACCGTCAAAATCCATCCGGAATTCCACCAGGCTCTCGCTGCCCAGAAAGCGCGCGCGCTCAACGGTCGCGCGGGCCGGCACGCCGTCGCTGGGGGTCGGCAGCGGCCCCTGGCCGCCGCGGTCAAAGTCGATGCGCAGATGCTGCGGGCGGAACACGATCTCCACCGCAGTGCCATCCGCAATGCCCGGCGCCAGGAACTCGCCAAAGGCGGTGCGCGCCAAGGCGCCGTTCACTTCCGCCTTCAGCACGTTCACATCGCTGAAGAACGAAACCGCCGCCTTGTCCACCGGGTGGGTATAGACGTTGTAGGGCGCCCCCTGCTGCACGATCCTGCCGCCGCGCATCAGCGCAATCTCATCGGCCATCCGCATCGCCTCTTCCGGTTCATGCGTGACCAGCAGAACAGCCGTGTCTTCCTCTTTCAGAAGGCTCAGCGTCTCGTCGCGGATGCCGTCGCGCAGCCGGTTATCCAGGCCCGAAAACGGCTCATCCATCAGCATGATCCGCGGCCTGGGCGCAATCGCACGCGCCAGCGCCACCCGCTGCTGCTCGCCGCCCGACAGCTGATGCGGATAGCCGTCGATGAACCGCTTCAGCGACACCCGGTTCAACAGTTCCTCGACCCGCGCGCGTTTCTCGTCCCTGCTGCCCTTCAGGCCAAAGCCGACGTTGTCCGCCACGCTAAGGTGAGGAAACAGCGCAAAGTCCTGGAACATCAGCCCGATCTCGCGCCGCTCCGGCGGCACCCGGAACACGGTGTCGCAGATCAGCTTGCCATCCACATAGATCTCGCCCAAATCCTGCATCTCCACCCCGGCAATCATCCGCAGCGTGGTGGACTTGCCGCAGCCCGAGGGGCCTAGCAGGCAGGTCACCTGCCCCGCCTGGATCTGCAAGGAGACATCATCGACCACCGCGCGGCCCTCGAAGAACCGCTTGATGTTGCGGATCTCCAGCCGCGGCGGGGCCATGGTGCTGAGCATGTCGGCTGGGGCAGTATTCATGAGGCCTCGGGGCTGTTTCCGATGAAAACGCTTAGGTTCACGCCGGGATAGCAACCCTGCGGCGGGGCCGCAAGCGGTCTGAATTGCAGGGCACAGCTCGGGAACCTCGGCTGAGCAGCGCCTGTCCGCGGGCGGAAGCGATAGCGCCCTCCCGTGAGGAAGGTCGGGCGTTGCCCGGCCTCTCGGCCGGGCGGGACATTAATCCAGCCTCAGCAGCAGCCCGCAGCCGCGCCGTCCTGCTCCAGCCCGTTGAAGGGCGAATTGCCGCCGCACCCCGTGAAAATCCCGTAGTGGGTATCGAAATCACCGATGAACTCGAAATGCGGCGCCAGGCGGCTGTCCTGCAGCATCATCCAGGTGTTGCCGCAGACCGGAAACACCTTGCCCGCCTCGATGATATGGTGGTCATCCAGCGCAAACACATGCGGCGCGTGTTCGATGGTGCCCTTGTAGATCACCGCCTGGCCGTAATCCTCGCAGGCCGGCTCCAAAGCGGGCAGCTTGAACAGCCGGTAGGTGGCCGACAGAAATTTCAGCGGCTGCACCCGCTTCTCCAGCACCGGGTTTTCAATCGTCAGCAGACGCGAAGTCACCATCCGCGGGTCCTTGAAACCGGCCTCTTTGGCAATCGACAAAAAGTCGTTCCAGTAAAGCGCCCCGGACAGGCACTCGCCATACAGCACCTCATCCTCCGCCATCGCCTGCGGCACCCGCCGGTCGGCATAGACGTCGGAGAAATACATCTCCCCGCCCTCTTTCAGCAGATGATGCGCCCCGCGCAGCACCGTGCCCTTGTCGGTGGCCAGGTTGATCACGCAGTTGGAAACGATGATGTCGAACGAGCCCGGCTCCAAGTCCAGCTCCTCCAGCCTCTCAATATAACCGTGGTGGAACTCGACATTAGATTGCGCATAGCCAAACGCCTCGGCGTGATAGTCCTGATGGCGCCGCGCCACCTCCAGCTGCGCCGGGGTCATGTCGACGCCCACCACCTTGCCGCTCTCGCCGACCAGAGCCGACAGCGCATAAACATCGCGCCCCGCTCCGCAGCCAAGGTCAAGAATGCGCGCGCCTTCCAGCGCTTCCGGCGCAATCAACCCGCAGCCGTAATAGCGGGTCAGCACCTCGTCATGGATTTTCGACAGAACCGCCTTCACATGATCCGGCATATCGTCCGGCGTGCAGCAGGCGTTGGTCTGGAGGTCGTCACTGCCCTGCAGCACCTCGCCGTAATAGTTCTGCACGTTTTCATGTTTCATGAGAGCCGCCTTTCCTGTGGTTCCGGACCAATGGGATAGCGGCGTGCAGGTGGTGCGGCAATCGGGGCAGCAGGCGGTCTGACGCAACTGTGAAGGAGTGTGGGGGAACCATCGAAATACTTTGGCCTCCCGCCCGGCGGAACGCCGGGCAGCGCCCGACCCTCCCCACGGGAGGGCGCTTCGCACCCGCCCAGGGTCGGGCGCTGCCCTCAGTTCATTGCTCCGCGCCGGCAAGATTGCACTGCTTGGAAACTATCCCTCAGTCAGCAGCTCAAACGCCGCCTCGGCCCGCACCTTGCCGTTCACCATCAGCTCGATCCGGTGCGGCCCCGGCACCAGCTTAAAGGTGGTCGCATCCCCCTTCAGCTTGTGCTTCTTGCCCAGCTCCAGCCGGCCGCCGGTGATCTTCGCCTGTTTCAGCTTGAACACCTTGGCCGAGGTCTTGCCGCCAGGGCGCTGGAAATGCAGGATATAATCCACCAGCACCGGCGCCCCCGCAGCCCCTTCCAGGCAGCAGGACACCTCCAGCGCCGCGCCGATCCGCACCGCCTTTGGCACCTCGATCCGCGCCTCCAGCGCCAGCTCCGGGTCATAGCCCAGCATCGCCATCGCCCGCGGATGCCCCGCCTTCACCAGCCCGCGCAGGGCGTGGGAGGTCATCCACTCCAGCTCCTTCTTCTGCTGCTGCCCGGCGGCCCGCCAGCTCTCCAGCCGGTCCATCACCAAATCCGGGTCCTTCTTGGCAATGTCGTTCAGATGGTTGGCGACCGAGCGGGTGACATATCGGGTGCCATCGCCGTGCAGCCGGTCCAGCAGCGGCAAGGGCTGATCCAGCGACAGCCCCACCGCCTCGCCCCAGGGCAGCCGCGGCCGTGTGCCCTCGCTGACCAGCCGCCGCACGTGATAGCTGGAATGCCGGGCCCAGCCTTCCATCCGCGCCAGCACCTCGTCCGGCCAGCGGTTCAGAAACGGGCGGATCGCCCATTCCATGGAAAACCGCTGGGTGATCTCCTCCAAGAGGTCCAGCGCCAGATCGCAATGCGCCTCTGCGCCCCGGCTGGCGACATACTCGCCCAAAGGCGCAAAGATGAAATCACCGAAATCATCATCCGTCTTGCCCGGGTCCAGCGGCGGCGGCAGCGCCTTCAGCAGCACCGGGGCCGCATCCGGCAATGCTTCCGGCAAATGGCGTCCCAGCACGTCCGCAATCAGCGTGATCCGCTGCTTCAGCTCCAGCGCCGGCAGTTCTGCCATCACCTGTTCTTCAAACAGATCCGCATCAAAGCCAGTGTCAGCCGCAGCAAAAAGGCCCGCCAGGTAGCGGACCTTGTCGCGGTTGAACAACTGGTCTTTCAGGGAAAATCCCGAAGCCATGCCGCCCCCCTTACATCGTCGAATTGACGCCGCCGCCATCCAGCAGGATGTTCTGGCCGACAATAAAGCCTGCGTGCTGCGAGCACAGGAACGCACAAGTGGCGCCAAATTCCTGACGGGTGCCGTAACGGCCCGCCGGAATACCGGCACAGCGCTGCGCCTTGGCCTCTTCCATCGAGATCCCCTGCGCCTGGCTCACCCCGGTATCCAGCGAGACGGCGCGGTCGGTGGCATGAATGCCAGGCAGGATGTTGTTGATGGTCACGCCCTTGCCCGCCACCTGCCGCGCGGTGCCCGCCACATAGCCGGTAAGGCCCGCACGCGCCGAGTTTGACAGACCCAGCACCGGGATCGGCGCCTTCACCGATTGCGAGGTGATATTGACCACTCGGCCCCAGCCGCGCTCCATCATGCCCGGCACCAGCGCCTTGATCAGCGCAATCGGCGTCAGCATGTTGGCATCCAGCGCCTTGATGAAATCGGCACGGTCCCAATCGGTCCACATGCCCGGCGGCGGCCCACCCGCATTGTTGACCAGGATGTCCACGCCCTCAGCCGCATCCAGCACCTTTTGCTGGCCCTCCTCAGTGGTCACATCCGCAGCCACCGTCACCACATCGACACCATAGGCGTCGCGGATCGCCTGCGCAGAGGCCTCCAGCGCCTCCGCCCCGCGCGCATTCATCACCAGGTTCACCCCGGCCTCCGCCAGCGCCTCGGCGCAGCCAAGACCCAGCCCCTTGCTGCTGGCACAGACCAGCGCGCGCTTGCCCGAAATACCCAGATCCATCGTCGTCCTCCCTCGGGAATCTTGTCGTCCGCGCGGAGCTTGCACCGGCCAGCCCCGGATAGCCAGCCCCCCGCCCCCGGCCCGAAACGTTAAGCCGCCGGAAAAACAGCGCCTTCCGACCGCCTTTCCGCCACATTCTCACGGCAATTCTATTGGACGGGCCGCCCCGCTGGCCCACATATGGAATCGACCGCCGCCAGCTATGGACCAGACATTGACCGCCAGCCATGCCTCCGTTCAGGCCTTCCGGGCCGAGCAGTTCCGCGTCGAATACGGCGCCAATATGGGCGACCCGCTGGGGGTGCTCGAAGACCTGGTGCTGGATGACATCTACATGCTGGCCGTGGCTGAGCCGCCGCGCCGCCTGGGCATCGCCGCCCATCATGACGGCAGCTTCAGCATCGCCCATGACACCGCGCTCGGCACCGCCGGCGCCGCGCTGCATCTGGACTGCCTGCTGACCCTGATGCCCGACAGCGGCCCCAACACTGAGATCCTGGTGATGGTCGAGGCCGACGCTGAGGGCTATATCGCCGCCGTGTTTCTGGTGCCGCTGGCGCCCCTGCAGCCGCAGATGCCCTACACATTGGTCAAGGCTGAGCGCGAGCCCGCCCGGCGCAAGCTGGCGCAATCCGCCTGCGTCTCCTTCACCCGCGGCACCCGCATCACGCTCTCCACCGGCGCCCAGCGTTTGATTGAGGACATGCGCCCGGGCGACCGCGTCCTGACCCGCGACGACGGCATCCAGGAGGTGCGCTGGGTCGGCCAGTCGACCCTGCGCGCCGTTGGCGACCTGGCCCCGATCCTGATCCGCAAGGGCGCGCTGAACAATTCCAATGACCTGATCGTCAGCCCCGGCCACCGCCTGATGGTCTATCAGCGCAAGGATGAGATCGGCGCCGGCGCCCCCGAGATCCTGGTCCGCGCCCGCGACCTGGTGAACGGCGACACCGTGGTGGTGCTGGACGGCGGCTTTGCCGATTACTTCCAGATCCTGTTCGACCGCCACCACATCATCTACGCCGAAGGCATCGCCGCCGAGAGCACCTTCCTCGACCCCGTAACGCGGCCGGTCCTGCCCGAGGACTTCTGGACCGCCCGCCCAGGCGGCCCGCAAGGCCCCCTGCCCGCATCGCACAAAACCGGCGCCCACGGTCTGGACGTGAGCCGGTCGCTGCTGGACCGGCCGGATGCCGTGGGGCTGCTGAAGCGGGCGTCTCTGAGGTAAGAACAATTCGCACGATTTCACGTGTGGAGAGATTACTCTTTGACTTCAACGCAAGATATACATCGAATAGCCAAACTACTCATCATGTTCTTTGTCGCTCACCATGAAAGAGCGCAGTGTGGCAGCGTCACAAAAGACCCTTCCGTCACCCGGTTGACCACCCAACCTTTTCCAAATTCTCAAAGCTTTCTCCGCATCAACTTCCACAGTACACGACTTAAGGAACTTCAAAGCAGTTCGGTTCCCTACGACCCCAGGCCAGTTCTTCTTGGCACGCACCCTTCGCTGCTTTGGATTACGCAATATGGTTTGAAGTGCATCTATAGTTATCGCGCCACTCTCACTGCAGCAATAGAACTCCAAAAAGCACTCAGGCCAGTCAGCAACATCCGAAGGATCCCACTCCTGGTACAACACACTATTCTTAACTACATTTGGTTCAACAATCTCATCAGAGGCTTCGGCGTATTCTACGTCGCAATTCCTAAGCTCCTCTGTATCCTCAGACTTGCTTCCGCAAAAGACAAAGCCTACTGATCCAAACGCCACTGGGTCGCAGAGCACTCTTTGCAGAACTGACCCGCTGTCGAATCCTGGACCGATGTCATCAGCGATCCGATTTTGTCGATAGAGCTTCTCAGCAAGCTCAATTGCTTCCTTCTTAGGTCCGCTTTCATCCCTGCAATCGTCCAAAAACCTGACCGCTTCTGCATATGCTGTCGACCCGGGCAGCATGAAGTATGCTGTTTCCTTTAGTCTTGGAGTTCGGCTACCGGGTAAACCCATTGCACCGACACTGCAATTCGCAGATCCGATCACCGCGCCTCGATCAGAAAGATACAACTTGGAATGAAGTTGGAAACAATGACGAACATCTGCACCGGCCTGAGACAAACTCCTGATAGCTTTTGCAGACGTACAGCCCATCGACACATCAAGCGTGACTTCGCAATCTCTGAAATCCACCCCGCAGCCTTCAATCCACTCCGATGACCAGAACGCAACCGCACAACGCTTAGACTGCCCGCCCATAACGTATTTCACTTTATCAAAAATTGCTTCTCCAGCGAGAAATTCCCCGGTACTTTCCATTGCTTGCTTTTTCCAAATGCTTGAGTTCTTCCTCAATCAAAAAGCACCTTGAAACGCCTGAAAGCAACCAAAAAGTGCACTTTAGACTACGGCAACCAGCTCCCGCTCACCTCTCCCCCACTCCGCGCTCCCACACCTCTTGCAGCATCTCCCGCGCCCGCACGGCAATGCGCAAAATCGCACGGCCCTTGCCATGGGCCTTAAAATGCTCGCCAGCAGCGCTGGCCAATAGGCTCGCAGCACCATGTTCAGGCGGCGGCGATGGTCCGGACCAGCTTGCGGAACCCTTTCCCCATGTCCGAACCCGGCCCCCTCTCCTCACTCCTTCTCCGTCCCGTCCATGTTCTTCCCCTCCGCCAGATAGCGCGCGGCGAGGCTGAGGCGCAGGATGGTGTTGTCCTTGTCATGGGCCTGGATATAGCCGGCCATCAGCGCCATCCAATAGGTCCGCAGCACCGAGTTGATGCGGCGGCTGTAGTTCGGGCCCAGCTTGCGGAACCATTTCACCATGTCCGCGTCCAGCCGGATCGTCACCCGGGTCTTGGGCTTCTCCAGCCGCTCCCAGCTGTCCATGCCGTCCCATTCGCGCGGAATACTCTTGTCCAGCCAGTCGCGGCGCAGGTTCTCCTGCAGCCCATCCAGCTCCAGCTGCATTTCATTGTCATAATATTGCTTGCTGGGCATTGCCCTCTCCCTTGGCGGCGGCGGTTGCGGGGCGGGGCGGCACTCCCGCGCTGATCTCCAGTCTGCCCCAATCCGGTTAATTCCGCGCCAGCGGTGCGTACGCTGCCCGCGCAACACCTCCGCAGAGGGCCGCGCCCGGGCCTGGGTGTACAGGGGGTGTACGGGGGGTGTACCGGGGGTGCACGCATGTCACCATGCGTTTTTCTTGCCTCTTGCGGCATTCCTGCTATACGCGCGCTCATGCTCGATACCGTCACCAACCGCCCCGAACTGCCGCCCGAAATTGCCCGCCGCCGGACCTTTGCGATCATCTCGCACCCGGACGCCGGCAAGACTACGCTGACTGAAAAGTTCCTGCTTTACGGCGGCGCGATTCAGATGGCCGGACAGGTGCGCGCCAAGGGCGAGGCGCGGCGCACGCGGTCGGACTTCATGCAGATGGAAAAGGACCGCGGGATCTCTGTCTCTGCCTCGGCAATGTCGTTTGATTTCAGCGGCTTCCGGTTTAACCTGGTGGACACGCCGGGCCACTCGGATTTCTCCGAGGACACCTACCGCACGCTGACGGCGGTGGATGCGGCGGTGATGGTGATCGACGGCGCCAAAGGGGTCGAAAGCCAGACCCAGAAGCTGTTCGAGGTCTGCCGGTTGCGCGATCTGCCGATCTTGACCTTCTGTAACAAGATGGACCGTGAGAGCCGCGACACCTTTGAAATCATTGACGAAATTCAGGAGATGCTGGCGATTGACGTGACGCCCGCCAGCTGGCCCATCGGGGTGGGCCGCGATTTCATCGGCTGCTACGACATGCTGCGCGACCGGCTGGAGCTGATGGACCGCGCCGACCGCAACAAAGTGGCGGAAAGCATTGAAATCAACGGGCTGGACGATCCCAAACTGGCCGAACACGTGCCCGGGCACCTGCTGGAGAAGCTCCTGGAAGAGGTCGAGATGGCGCGCGAGCTGCTGCCCGCCCTGGACCCGCAATCGGTGCTTGAGGGCCACATGACCCCGATCTGGTTCGGCTCGGCGATCAACTCCTTCGGCGTCAAGGAACTGATGGACGGTATCGGCGCATACGGCCCCGAGCCGCAGCCCCAGTCGGCAGAGCCGCGCCAGGTCAGCCCGGAGGAAAAGAAGGTCGCCGGTTTCGTTTTCAAGGTGCAGGCCAACATGGACCCCAAGCACCGCGACCGGGTGGCTTTTGTGCGCATGGCCTCGGGCCATTTCAAGCGCGGCATGAAGCTGACCCATGTGCGCACCAAGAAGCCGATGGCGGTCTCGAACCCGGTGCTGTTCCTGGCCTCCGACCGGGAGCTGGCAGAGGAAGCCTGGGCCGGGGATATCATTGGCATCCCCAACCACGGCCAGCTGCGCATCGGCGATACGCTGACCGAGGGCGAGGCGATCCGCGTGACCGGCATCCCGTCCTTTGCGCCGGAACTGCTGCAGGGCGTGCGCGCAGGCGACCCGATGAAGGCCAAGCACCTGGAAAAGGCGCTGATGCAGTTTGCCGAGGAAGGTGCCGCCAAGGTGTTCAAACCCTCGATCGGCTCCGGCTTCATTGTCGGTGTGGTCGGCCAGCTGCAGTTCGAGGTTCTGGCCAGCCGGATCGAGATGGAATACGGCCTGCCGGTGCGGTTTGAGGCGAGCCAGTTCACCAGCGCACGCTGGGTCAGCGGCGACAAGGCAGCGGTGGACAAGTTCATCAACGCCAACAAGCAGCACATCGCCCATGACCACGACGGCGACATCGTCTATCTGACCCGCCTGCAGTGGGACATCGACCGTGTGGTGCGGGATTATCCGGACTTGAACTTGACCGCGACCAAGGAAATGATGGTCTGACGATCCGGCCCGGCGGCAGTGCTGCCGGGCCGTTCCAGCTTCCCCGGTGATTTTAAGGGTGAAGTTGAATTTGCTTTACTTTTGTTTGACCAGGTGACGTTTGATGCCAAGCCTTTTGCGGCCGTTGCGCCGTCTTATTCGAAATTCTGCCATTCAAAGTCTTAGACAGAAACTCCTGTTCGGACGGTTCGACCCGGTCGTGCCGGGAGAGCCAATTGTCCCCGGCGGGCTGGCGCAGATTGATGCTTATTTCGACCGCCGGGAAAATCCTTACCGCCACGCGAAAAAAGTGATCCCCGACATCAGGCTGAACCTGCAAAAGGTGAAAGCCCGCCAGCTGCCCGGCCCGGAAATGCCTCCGAAACCGGGACATACCAACGATGCCCGCAAGAAATACAAGGAACTCTGCGCCGAGTTCGGCGGCAAATCAGAGCTGCTTGCCCTGCACGCGCTTGTGTGCGCCCTGCTCCGGCGCCGCGGCTGCCCGCCAAGATACCGGCGGCTGTTTCTGCGGATGTGGCGGGAAGAAGGCCCCTTCCTTGCTTCGCAGCTGGAGACCAGATGGCTGATCTCTGCCGCGACCAGTTTTTCCGATGCTGGCGAGACAGTTGAGCAACGGCTGGCAGGGCAAGCCTTTGCGCTGGTCTTTGACCTGATCAAACTTCACGACAGTGAACGGCGCCTGTCTGGATGCCCGAATTCGGTTGCCTTCCGCTTTAATGCGATGGAGGACCGCTATCCTTTGGCATTTGATCTGTCTCCTTACTCCTTCGAGTATGGGGATTTGGACTTTTCAATTCTTTCACGGTTGAACAAACTTGCAAATTCCGATCCTGTGATTGAACCATTGGGCGCGCAGCTGCTGTCCAGGCTCATCTGCGATCACCGATCAATCTTTGCCAGAACGCAAAAGCTCAAACACCCAAGGAAGGTCCCGCCCGTTGGAAACGGCAAAATCAGATCCGGCTTGGGGTATCGTCAGCACAATCAAGGCTGACGCCAAGGACATCTTGAATTTTGCTGCCTACCATCTGGACCTGGGCGCGCACCGGCTGCACATCTATCTGGATGAGCCGAACCCGGACGCCTATGCGCATCTGAAACCGCACCCCAAGGTGCGGGTCACGGTCTGTGACGCAACCTATTGGAAGCGGCGCAAATTGAAGCGCCCGGTCAAGCATCAGGTCCGGCAGACGCAAAACGCGACCCACGCCTATGAACGGATCCAGACGGACTGGATTGCTCATATCGACGTCGATGAGTTTCTTTGGCCGCTTGCGCCTCTGCCCCGCCTGCTGGCGGATCTTCCCCAGGAAACCCTGAGCGCCCGGATCCGCCCGGTTGAGGCCCTGGCCGGACGGGACGGGGAATTCAAGGCGATGCTGCCCGACACCAGCGAACGCGAAGCAGCGGTGCGCAATATCTATCCGGCCTATGGGGTTTTCCTCAAAGGCGGCTTCCTGAGCCATACCGCAGGCAAGATTTTCGCCCGCACAGGCCAGGAAAACGTTCAGCTGCGCATCCACAACATGTACCAGAACGGCCAGAAAGTCTCAGCCGCCTGCGAGCTGAAGCAAGCGGACCTGTGCCATTGCCACGCCTTCAGCTGGGATCACTGGCAATCGGTTTACAGGTTCCGCCTTGAACGCGGCTCCTACCGGCCCGGCCTGGCCCCCGGCTTTGCCAGGCTTGCAGGCGGGCTCAGCGCCCATGAGCTGATTTCCATGATCGAAGAGGAGCATGGCCCCCAGGGCCTGCGCGCCTTCTTTGATGAGGTGAGCGCCAGGGATCCGGATGTCTACCGGAATTTGCAGCAGGAGGGGCTTTTGAGGATTCGCCCCCTCGGCTTGGAGGAGAAACGGAGAAAACACTTCCCCGGTTTCGGCTGAATTGTTTCCATTTTGCCGATCCTAGCAACGAAAATCCTGCAAAATCCGGCGTTAATTGACCTGCGCAAGGTATTTTGCTATGCCCCGCCTCGAGCCGGAAGCTGCCACGCCGCATGACCTTTGCGGAACCGGCTGCAACATACACGCGCGGGCCAGGTCAGTGTCCGCAATGACGGATGCATATGACAAAATTCACCGATCTGAACCTTAATCCCAAGGTCCTCAAAGCAGTTGAAGAAGCCGGCTATGAAAGCCCCACCCCGATTCAGGCAGGAGCTATTCCGCCCGCGCTGGAAGGGCGTGACGTCTTGGGAATCGCCCAGACAGGCACCGGCAAGACCGCGTCGTTCACGCTGCCGATGATCACGCTTCTGGCGCGCGGCCGTGCCCGCGCCCGGATGCCGCGCAGCCTGGTGCTGTGCCCCACCCGCGAGCTGGCCGCCCAGGTAGCGGAAAACTTCGACACCTATGCCAAGCACGTGAAGCTCACCAAGGCGCTGCTGATCGGCGGCGTCTCGTTTAAAGAGCAGGACGCGCTGATCGACAAAGGCGTCGACGTTCTGATCGCCACCCCGGGCCGCCTTCTGGACCATTTCGAGCGCGGCAAGCTGTTGCTCACCGGCGTGCAGATCATGGTGGTGGACGAGGCCGACCGGATGCTCGACATGGGTTTCATCCCGGATATCGAACGCATCTTCTCGCTGACGCCGTTCACCCGCCAGACCCTGTTCTTCTCTGCCACCATGGCGCCTGAGATCGAGCGGATCACCAACACCTTCCTGTCGGGTCCAGCCCGCATCGAAGTGGCCCGCCAGGCCACTGCGTCGGAGACCATCGAGCAGGCCGTGGTGCAGTTCAAGGCCTCGCGCCGCGACCGCGAGGGCAGCGAAAAGCGCAAGGTTCTGCGGGCGCTGATCGACGCTGAGGGCGACAAGCTGACCAACGGCATCATCTTCTGCAACCGCAAGACGGATGTGGATATTTGCGCGAAATCGCTCAAGAAATACGGCTATGACGCGGCAGCAATCCATGGCGATCTGGACCAGAGCCAGCGCACCAAAACGCTGGATGCCTTCCGTGAAGGCTCTTTGCGCATCTTGGTGGCCTCCGACGTTGCTGCGCGCGGCCTGGACGTCCCCAGCGTCAGCCATGTGTTCAATTTCGACGTGCCTGGCCACGCCGAGGACTACGTCCACCGTATCGGCCGCACCGGCCGTGCGGGCCGCGAGGGCAAGGCGATCACCATCTGCATTCCGCGCGACGACAAGGCACTGGCCGCAGTCGAAAGCCTGATCCAGAAGGAAATTCCGCGGCTGGAAAACCCGGTCAAGCCGGAGCCCAAGAAAGAAAAGCCGGCCCGTTCGGCCAAGCCGGAAGTCGAAGCCCGCGAGCCGCGCAAGGACGAGCCCCGCAGCAGCCGCCGGGACGAAAAGCCGGCGCAAAAGCCGGAGCGCGAGCGCTCCTCCGGCGGCCGCGGGAAATACGGCAAGCGCGACGACAAGGTTGTGGTCGGCATGGGCGATCATCTGCCCAGCTTCATCGCGCTCAGCTTCGCCGAACGCCGCGCAAGCTGATCCTGCAGAACTTAGCATACAAGGCCGCTCCCGCCGGGGCGGCCTTTTTCATTGCCACAGCGGCCAGGCCATTGCCAGCCCTTGCACCTGCAGCATGGCGACCTTTGCAGCTGCAGCATATCGGGTCTTCGATCTTGGCCGGCGTAATTCTGCGAAAAGCGGCGTAATGCATCTTCAACACTGAAACGCGCCATTGAAGATGGGCCACGCCATGAACACCACCGACACCAAGACCCTGAGCATCTCCCAATTCCAGGCCATTGAGGCCCGCGCCCATGAGCTGCGCGCGGAAGCCTTTGCCAATGTCATGCGCCGCCTGTTCCGCGCCCTGTTCAGCGCCCCGCGCAAAGTGGTTTCCTGCCCCAGCTGCGCCCGCCCGCTGCACGGCTGAAACATCCACCGCGCCTGGTGGAGCCGCCATTGAATTGAAAACGCCGCGCGCCCGAACGGGCCGCGGCGTTTTCAATTTTCAGACAGGGGGGGCCGTGCCCGTACCGCGGGTCCGTCAGGCACCATGGCGCAAGGCACAATGGGGCCTGCCGCATCTCTGAGGCGGCTTGGGCCGGGCGGGAGAACCGCCCTGCCCTTTCCCCGCGGCAGGATCAGCGCATACGGCTGACCACCACCGTCACTTCGGGCTTCTTGCCGATTTCGGCCTGCGCGGTCTGGCGGGTGATGCGGCGCAGTTCCTGTTCCAGCTTGTCATCGTCGCGCAAGGTTTTCGCGCCTGCCCGCATCAGGAACTGATTCAGGTCCTCCTCCAGCACCTCGACCAGCGCGGCATTGGAGGTCCCGGTCTCGGCCAGGCCTTTAAGATCGCACCAAGGCTCACCCAGCGGCTCGTCTTCCTCGTCCAGGATCACCGTCACCAGCACATGGCCGTTCAGCGCCATGCGGATGCGGTCGCGCACGATGCCGTCCAGCGCGCCGTATTTGACTGAGCCGTCCAGATAGGTGCGGCCGGTCTCAATCCACTCGGTCACCTTGGGTGCATCGCCGGTCAGGTCCATCATCATGCCATTTACGACGACGGCGCTGGCGATGCCCTTTTCCTCGCCCAGGCGGGCGTGCTGGCGCAGGTGGCGGTGCTCACCGTGCATCGGAATCAGCATCTTGGGCTTCAGCAGGTTGTGAACAACCTCCAGGTCCGGGCCGTTAGCGTGGCCAGAGACATGGTAGAGGCCGGAGCTGTCATCGACCACATCAACGCCCATTTCGGAAAACTGGTTGATGATGCGGATGACGCCCTTTTCGTTACCCGGGATGGTCTTGGAGGAAAACAGGAACAGATCGCCCTCCTTCAGCTCCAGACCGCGGTACTTGCCGCGCGCCAGCTGCGCGGTGGCGGCGCGGCGCTCGCCCTGGCTGCCGGTGGTGATCAGCATCAGGTTGTCGCGCGGCACATTATTGGCGTCTTCCGGGCTGATCACCTTGGGGAAGTCCACCAGCACGCCAGTTTCCACTGCCGCCTCGATCATCCGGCGCATGGCGCGGCCCAAAAGGACCACGGAGCGGCCGGCCTTCACACCGGCCTCTGCCAGGGTTTTCACCCGTGCGACGTTGGAGGCAAATGTGGTGGCCGCGACCAGGCCCTTGGCCTCGGAGAACAGCTTGGTGATCTCCTCCGGCAGCTCGGATTCCGAGCGGCCCGGATGCTGCGAGAACACATTGGTGGAATCGCATACCAGCGCCTGAATTCCGTCCTTTGCGATCTCCGCCCACATTTCCGGGTCGAAGGGTTCACCGACCAGGGGGTTTGCGTCCAGCTTGAAGTCGCCGGTGTGCACAACGCGGCCAGCCGGGCTGTCGATCACCAGCGCGCCGCTTTCGGGGATCGAGTGGCTCATCGGGGCAACACCGATGGTGAAGGGCCCGAGCTTGGTTGTTTCCGGCCAGGCTTCGACGGTGTGCACATTGGCCGGATCGTGGCCGGCCTCCTCCATCTTGCGGCGCGCCAGGTTGGCGGTGAAGGCGCGGGCGTAGACCGGCACGTTCAGATGCGCGTAAAGATGGGCAATGGCGCCGATGTGGTCCTCATGCCCGTGGGTGATGAAGATGCCTTCCAACCGGTCGGCACGCTCCTTCAGCCAGGTGATGTCGGGCATGATCAGGTCTACACCCGGGGTGGTGTCCATGTCCGGGAAGGTCACGCCCAGATCCACCAGGACCAGCCGTTCCTTGCCCTGCGGGCCATAGCCGTAGACATAGGCGTTCATGCCAATTTCACCCGCCCCGCCCAGGGGCAGGTAGATCAATCTATCACTGCTCATGCGTCAGTACCGTTTTCCTTGTTGTATTTATGAATGATCTGCAGCCCATGCATGGTGAGATCATCCTCATATGCGTCAAACAGATCGGCAGATTGCTGGAACAATGGCGCCAGCCCGCCGGTTGAGATTACTTTCATCGGCACCGCGCGTTCCGCCTTGATGCGGTCGCAAATCTCGCGCACGAGGCCAACATAGCCCCAGAACACGCCGGATTGCATACAGGCGACGGTATTGGTGCCGATCACGTTCTGCGGCTTGGAAATGTCCACATGGGGCAGCGCGGCAGCGGCCTGGTGCAGCGCCTCCAGGCTGAGGTTCACGCCAGGTGCGATCACGCCGCCGACATAGGCGCCGTCCTCGGCCACTACGTCGAATGTTGTGGCGGTGCCAAAATCCACCACGATCAGATTGCCGCCATAGGTGTCAAACCCCGAAACCGTGTTGACCAGCCGGTCGGGGCCGACGGCGGTGCCCTCGTCCACCCGCACCGCGACGGGCAGCAGGCATTCGGGTTTGCCAACCACCAAAGGCCGCGTGTTGAAATAGCGGTCCGCCAGCACACGCAGGTTGAACACCACCCGCGGCACAGTGGAGGAGATGATCATATCGGTGATATCCGCTTCGATCCCCTGCAGCCGCATCAGCGTGTTGAGCCAGACGTAATACTGATCGGCGGTGCGCTGCCATTCAGTGGCTGTGCGCCACATGCCGATGAACTTCTCACCGTCATAGATCGAGAAGACCGTATTGGTATTGCCGCAATCAACTGCCAGAAGCATTGCTGCCCCTTCCTAGAAATAGATGTCAGCCGCGGGAATGCTGACGCGGCCCTTGGCGGTGTTTAGGACAAGGTTGCCGCTGCCGTCCACCGTTTCAAAGGTGCCTTCGGTCTCGGAACTGGCGGTACGGGCGGTGATCACCTCGCCCAGCTTGGCGGCACGCGACAGCCATTCGGTGCGGATCGGCTCGAACCCGTAGGTTGCGAACTGCTGCTCGTAGCGCGCAAAAGCCTCTGCCACTGCTTCCAGGAATTCCTCCGGCGTGACCTGCACACCGGTTTCCGACAACAGAGACACCGGCCAGACCGCGCCGGGCTCCAGCCATTCCTTCATCGGCGTTTCCACCAGGTTAACGCCGACGCCGACAAACAGATGGTTGACGCCTTTGCCGTTGCCTGCGCTTTCCAAAAGGATGCCAGCCAGCTTGCCGCCCTTCAGCAGCACGTCGTTAGGCCATTTCAGCGACAGGCCCTCGCTGCGGCCGGTGACCGCGACACAAGCGTCATAAACGGCCAGTGCAGCCACAAAACTGCGCAGCGCGGCCTTGTCCGGCGCGCCTTCGGGGCGCATCACCAGGGTGGCGGCGAAGTTGCCCTTGGGGTCTTTCCAATCACGCCCGCGGCGGCCGCGCCCCTGGGTCTGGCGCAGCGCCAGGATCCACTCGGGACCCGACAGTTCCCCGGCAATGCGGGCGGCTTCGCTCAGTGTGCTGTCCACCTCGGCGAGCACCCGTTTCCCATATCCTGCTGGCCAGCTCATCTGCATTCCTTAAAAAGTGCGAAAGGCCCGGTCACAAGACCGGGCCTGTCCAGCCTGCCTGAAAAGCAGATCAATTTACAAGGGTTGCCGCGGCAGCGGCGGCAGCGCCGTCGATGCCGAACTGGTAGACCACGCCCACCAGCATCAGCGCCGCAGAGGCCATCAGAGCCACGCCCAGAACCGGCGAGCCCTTGGCCTCCACATCGTCCTCGCCGGTGCCGAAGTACATGTAGAAGACAATCCGCAGGTAATAAAACGCACCGATGACCGAGGCTACGGCAGAGGCAATGACCAGCGTCATCAGGCCAGCATCGACACCCGCCTGCCACACCCCGAACTTGGCAAAGAAGCCCAGCATCGGCGGCACGCCAGCCAGCGAGAACATCAGGATCAGCACCGCCAGCGCCTTGCCCGGCTCGCGCGCGGCGAACTGGTTCAGGGCCAGGATGTCGGTCACGGGCTTGCCGTCCTTCTCCAGCATCAGGATGAAGGAGAAGGTGCCGATGTTCATGGTGACGTAGATCGCCAGGTACACCAGCATCGCGGTGATGCCCTGCTCGGTGCCAGCCGCCAGGCCGATCATCGCATAGCCCATGTGGGCGATGGAGGAGAACGCCATCAGCCGTTTGATGTCGCGCTGGCCGATTGCCGCGATGGCGCCCAGGAACATCGACAGCACCGACAGCACCACGATGATCTGCTGCCAGTCAGCGATTGCGCCGCCGAAGGCGTCAAACAGCACACGGGCAAACAGGCCCATGGCCGCAACCTTGGGTGCGGTGGCAAAGAAGGCGGTCACAGGCGTCGGCGAGCCCTCATAGACGTCCGGGGTCCACATGTGGAACGGAACCGCCGAGACCTTGAACGCCATGCCCGAGATCATGAAGACCAGGCCGAACAGCATGCCGATAGACATATGGCCCTGCTCCGCCACCTGGATGATGCCCGCGAACTGTGTGGTGCCCGCAAAGCCGTAGACCAGCGAGGCGCCATAAAGCAGCAGGCCGGAGGACAGCGCGCCCAGCACGAAGTACTTGAGGCCCGCCTCGGTCGACTTGACGCTGTCGCGGCGCATCGCGGCGACGACATAAAGCGACAGCGACTGCAGCTCCAGCCCCATGTAAAGGGACATCAGGTCGCCAGCGGAAACCATCACCATCATGCCGACAGCGGCCAGCGCCACTAGGACCGGGTATTCAAACCGCAGGATGCCGCGGCGCGCCATGTAGTCCTGGCCGATCAGCAGCACAGCCGAGGCACCCAGCAGCAATGCCACCTTGGCAAAGCGGGAGAAGCCGTCGTCGATGAACATGCCATTGAACGCCGTCTGAGTGCCGGCCGGGCTGGAAGCGATCCAGAAGGCGACCAGCGCCAGCAACGCTGCCGTGCTCCAGACCAGCGGCACCGCCAGCTTGTCCTTGCCGGTGTAGACGGCGCCAATCAGCGCCGCCATGGCGTAAAGCGCCAGAACGATCTCTGGCAGGATTACGGTAAGATCAGCTTGGATCATCTGCCTGATGCTCCCTTAGTGCGAAGCAATCTGGGTCGCGGCGGGCGCAGTGTCCGCAGCAGCCAGAGACTGGTTGAAGTTTGCAATCAGCGCCTCAGTCGAGGGGCTGATGATGTCGGTGACCAGCGACGGGTAGACACCCAGCAGCAGGGTCATGACGACCAGCGGCGCAAAGACAAAGCGCTCACGCGCAGACATGTCCCTGATGCCCATCAGGCTGCCCTTGATCAGGTCGCCGAACACCACGCGGCGGTACAGCCACAGCGCATAGCCGGCCGAGAAGATCACGCCGGTTGCCGCCACTGCGGTCACCCAGGTGTTTTTCTGGAAGGCGCCCATCAGGGTCAGGAATTCGCCGACAAAACCGGAGGTGCCCGGCAGGCCTACATTGCCCATGGTGAAGAACATGAAGACCAGCGCATAGGCGGGCATCCGGATCACCAAACCGCCGTAGGCGTCGATGTCGCGGGTGTGCATGCGGTCATAGATCACGCCCACGCAAAGGAAGAGCGCGGCGGAGATGAAGCCGTGTGACAGCATCTGGAAGATGGCGCCGTCGATGCCCTGCTGGTTGGCGGCAAAGATGCCCATGGTGACAAAACCCATGTGCGCAACCGAGGAATAGGCGATCAGCTTCTTCATGTCCTCCTGCACCATCGCCACCAGCGAGGTGTAGACCACGGCGATGGCCGACATCCACAGGACCACATCGGTCATCACATCCGCGCCCACCGGGAACATCGGCAGAGAGAAGCGCAGGAAGCCGTAGCCACCCATCTTCAAGAGGATCGCCGCCAGCACCACGGAGCCTGCAGTTGGCGCCTGCACGTGCGCGTCCGGCAGCCAGGTGTGCACCGGCCACATCGGCATCTTCACCGCGAAGGAGGCAAAGAAGGCCAGGAACATCAGTGTCTGCGCACCGCCCACGATGTGAACACCCAGCACGTCAAAGGACGCCGCCGAGAAGCTGTGGGTCAAGAGGGTCTCAATATCGGTGGTGCCGGCATCCACATACATGAAGACCATTGCCACCAGCATCAGCACCGAACCGAAGAAGGTGTAGAGGAAAAACTTGAAGGAGGCGTAGATCCGCTCCTTGCCGCCCCAGATGCCGATGATCAGGAACATCGGGATGAGGCCCGCCTCGAAGAACAGGTAGAACAGCACCAAGTCCAGCGCCATGAAGACACCCAGCATCAGGGTCTCCAGGAGCAGGAAGGCGATCATGTATTCCTTGACCCGGTCAGTGACCGACCAGCTGGCCAGGATGGTCAGCGGCATGATGAAGGTGGTCAGCATCACAAACAGAACCGAGATGCCGTCAACGCCCATCTTGTACTTCAGCCCGAAAATCCACTCCCGGTCCTCGACGAACTGGAAGCCGGTGTTGGCCGGGTCGAACTGGGAATAGATGCCCAGGCTCACCAGGAAGGTGATCGTGGTGGCAAAGAGCGCAACAAACTTGGCGTTGCGCTGCGCCGCCTTTTCCTCGCCGCGCAGGAACAGGGCCAGGATGGCCGCTGCGAGCGCCGGGATGAAGGTGACAATAGAAAGGAGATTGTCCATCAGTGCGCTCCTCCGCCGATCGACATCCAGGTGACCAGGGCTGCAATGCCCAGCACCATCCAGAAGGCATAAGTGAAGATGTAACCGGACTGTGCGCGTCCAGCGAGACGGGTGAAGAAGGGCACAACGCCCATGGCCAGACCGTTCAGGAAACCGTCGATGGTGTTCCCATCGCCGCGTTTCCAGAAGAAGCGGCCGAGGGCAACGGCCGGTCTAACGAAGATCACGTTGTAGATCTCGTCAAAGTACCACTTGTTCAGCAGGAACAGGTACAGCGGGCGCTGCTGCTTGGCCAGGCGGGCGGGCAGCGACGGGTTCCAGATATAGAACCACAGCGCCAGCACCAGGCCGCCAATCATTGCCATGAACGGGGACAGTTTCACCCATTTCGGCGCCGCGTGGGCATCCTCCAGAATGTGGTTGTCCGGCGCGATGTAAAGCGCGCCCTCGCCCGGCTTGCCGGCAAACACATAGTGGTGCTCGCCTTCGCCACCATGGGCGGCTTCTTCGCCGTGCGAGGCTTCGTCTCCGTGGCTTGTGTCTTCGCCGTGCGCTTCCGCTGCGGCTTCAGCCACCGGGATGCCGTAGAACTTGCCGACCTGATCGGCGTGGCCGAAGAAGCTGCTGTACCACAGCATGCCCGAGAAGATCGCGCCCAGAGCCAGTACGCCCAGCGGCACCAGCATGGTCAAGGGGCTTTCATGCGCGTGGTCGTGTGTGTGCTTGTCGCCGCGTGCCTCGCCATAGAAGGTCATGAAGATCAGGCGCCAGGAATAGAAGGAGGTCATGAAGGCCGCGATCACCAGCGCCCAGAAGCCGAACATCGAGCCGCCCGCATAAGCGCTTTCGATGATCGCGTCCTTGGAGACAAAGCCGGCAAAGCCAACCCAGCCGCTGAGCGGAATGCCGACACCTGTGATTGCCAGGGTGCCGATCATCATCGCCCAGAAGGTATAGGGGATCTTCTTACGCAGCGCACCGTAGTTCCGCATGTCCTGCTCGTGATGCATGGCGTGGATCACCGAACCGGCGCCAAGGAACAGCATCGCCTTGAAGAACGCGTGGGTGAACAGGTGGAACATCGCCGCCGAGTACATGCCGACGCCAGCTGCCACGAACATGTAGCCCAGCTGCGAGCAGGTTGAATAGGCAATCACCCGCTTGATGTCGTTCTGCACCAAACCCACGGTTGCCGCAAAGAAGGCAGTTGCCGCGCCAAGGGCGGTGATGAAGGCTGCGGCCTCAGGCGCGAACTCGATCAGCGGCGACATGCGGCAGACCAGGAACACGCCCGCGGTCACCATGGTCGCGGCGTGGATCAGCGCCGACACCGGGGTCGGACCCTCCATCGCGTCCGGCAGCCAGGTGTGCAGGATCAGCTGCGCCGATTTGCCCATCGCGCCGACAAACAGCAGGAAGGCCAGCAGGTTCGCCGCGTTCCACTCGGTCCACAGGAAGGACACCTGGGTCTCCGCCAGCGTGGGGGCCGACGCAAAGATGTCAGACAGGTTGATACTGTCGGTCAGGAAGAACAGCCCGAAGATCCCCAGCGCAAAGCCGAAATCGCCGACGCGGTTGACGATGAAGGCCTTCATCGCCGCTGCATTCGCCGAAGGTTTGCGGTAGTAGAAGCCGATCAGCAGGTAAGAGGCGACACCGACGCCTTCCCAGCCGAAGAACATCTGCACCAGGTTGTCGGAGGTCACCAGCATCAGCATCGCGAAGGTGAAGAACGACAGGTAGGCAAAGAAGCGCGGCTTGTAGCTTTCGCCCTCTTTCCACTGCGGATCATGGTCCATGTAGCCGAAGGAATAGAGGTGCACCAGCGAGGACACCGTGGTGATCACGATCAGCATGATCGCGGTCAGCCGGTCCAGGCGGATCGCCCAGGAGGTCGACAGCGAGCCGCTTTCGATCCAGCGGAAGATCTCGATGTTCTGGGTCACCCCGTCAAACGACAGGAAGGTGATCCAGCTGAGCAGCGCCGCCAGGAACAACAGCGCCGTGGCGGTCACGGTGGCGGCTTTCTCGCCGATCATCTTGTGGCCGAAGCCGCAGATAATCGCGCCAACCAGCGGGGCGAAGAGGAGGATGGTTTCCATGTTTCTTTAGCCCTTCATCACGTTGACGTCTTCGACGGCGATGGTGCCGCGGTTGCGGAAGAAACAGACCAGGATCGCAAGGCCGATGGCCGCCTCAGCTGCGGCCACGGTCAGCACGAACAGGGTGAATACCTGCCCCACCAGATCGCCCAGGAAGCTGGAGAATGCGACCAGGTTGATGTTCACCGCCAGGAGCATCAGTTCGATGCTCATCAGCAGGATGATCACGTTCTTGCGGTTCAGGAAGAGCCCGAAGATGCCGATGACGAACAACGTCGCCGCGACGGTCAGATAATGTTCAAGTCCGATCATGTGCTCACAGCCCCTGCCCCGGTTTCACGTCCTTGAGCTCCATCGCCGCTGCCGGATCGCGCATCATCTGGGCAACCACGTCCTGGCGCTTGACGTCGGTGCGGTGGCGCAGGGTCAGCACGATTGCGCCGATCATCGCCACCAGCAGGATCAGGCCCGCCAGCTGGAACAGAAGGAAATATTGATCATAGATGATGAGGCCGAGCGCCTCGGTGTTGTGGCGGTCCGCAGGAACCGGATTGGCCAACAGCTCAGGCGCCTTATGCGCGGTTTCCCAAACGCCGAAGGCCATCACGAACTGCATCAGGATCACCAGGCCGATCAGCAGCGCCAGCGGCATGTATTTGGCCATCTCCGCCTTCAGCTCGGCAAAGTCCACATCCAGCATCATCACCACAAACAGGAACAGCACCGCGACCGCGCCCACGTAGACGATGACCAGCAGCATGGCGACGAATTCCGCCCCCAGCAGCACAAACAGCCCGGCCGAAGAGAGGAAGGCCAGGATCAGCCACAGAACCGAATGCACCGGCTGGCGGCTGATCACGGTGAACAGCCCGCCGGTGATGGCGCTGATGGCGAAGAGGTAGAAGGCAAAAACGCTCATGTCTCATCGTCCCTTTTGTCGTCCATGACCGCCTGCGCCAGATCCAGCGCCCGGTTCATGGCCGGAATGCCGGCAAAGACCGACATCTGTCCGATCGTTTCCACGATCTCTTGTTTCTTGGCGCCGGCCGCGAGGGCATGGCGCACGGTCTGGCGCACGGCACTGTCAGCCTGCGCGCCCTGCATTGTCAGCCCGGCCAGTGTCAGCAGCAGCCGGGTCTTGGCATCCAGCCCGTCCTTGTTGACGGTGTTGCCGAACATCATTTCCATGACCTCTTTGGGCATGGTGGGCCACAGCGCCTCGAACTCCTTGAAAGCCTCGGTTGGCGAGAAGTTTTCCAGCGCTGGATTGAAGGCCTTGGCCATCTCCTGCGCCTGGGTCTGCATCTGGGCCATCATGGCCTCGAAAGGGTTCTTGGGATCTGTCATCGGTACGGCGCGTCGATTTCCAGGTTTCGGGCAATCTCTGCTTCCCAGCGTTCCCCGTTCGAAAGCAGCTTCTCCTTTTCGTAGAACAGCTCCTCGCGGGTCTCGGTGGCGAATTCGAAGTTCGGACCTTCGACAATCGCATCCACCGGGCAGGCTTCCTGGCAGAAACCGCAGTAGATGCATTTGGTCATGTCGATGTCATAGCGCGTGGTGCGTCGGCTGCCGTCCTCGCGCGGTTCCGCGTCGATGGTGATCGCCTGCGCCGGGCAGACCGCCTCGCAAAGCTTGCAGGCAATGCAGCGCTCCTCACCGTTTGGATAGCGGCGCAGCGCGTGCTCGCCGCGGAAGCGGGGCGACAGCGGGCCCTTCTCATGCGGGTAGTTCAGGGTGGCCTTGGGTGCGAAGAAGTACTTCAGCCCCAGTTTGAAGCCGACCCAGAAATCCTGCAGCAGGAAGTATTTGGCGGCGCGGGTGTAGTCGATGTTCGCCATCAGTTAGCCTCCCACGGTCCAGCGGGCGAAGATGCCCCAGAACCAGTCAAATTTTGCAGCAAAGGACACGAAGACCACCCAGGCCAGCGAGAACGGCAGGAACACTTTCCAGCCCAGGCGCATCAGCTGGTCGTAGCGGTAGCGCGGGGTGATCGCCTTCACCATTGCGAAGAGGAAGAAGAAGAACGCCATCTTGGCAACCATCCACAGCACGCCATCGGGCAGGCCCGGGATCGGGGACAGCCAGCCGCCGAAGAACAACAGGGTTGTCAGCGCGCACATCAGGAAGATGGCGATGTATTCGCCGGCCATGAACAATAGGAACGGGGTCGCCGAGTATTCCACCTGGTAGCCCGCGACCAGTTCCGATTCCGCTTCCGGCAGATCGAATGGCGGGCGGTTGGTTTCAGCCAGCGCCGAGATGAAGAACAGGAAGACCATCGGGAAATGCGGGATCCAGTACCAGTTCAACAGGCCCAGATCGCCATCCTGCGCGCGGACGATGTCGCCGAAGTTCATCGAACCGGTGGAGATGATCACGCCGATGATGATCAGGCCGATGGAGACCTCGTAAGAGATCATCTGCGCCGCGGAGCGCAAGCTGCCAAGGAACGGGTATTTCGAGTTCGACGCCCAGCCGCCCATGATCACGCCGTAGACCTCGAGGCTGGAGACCGCGAAGACATAGAGGATCGCCACGTTGATGTCGCTGAGCACCCAGCCGTCATTGAACGGGATCACCGCCCAGGCGATCATCGCCAGCACGAAGGAGGTCATCGGCGCCAGGATGAACACGGTGCGGTCGGCGCCGGCCGGGATCACCACTTCCTTGACCACATATTTCAGCGCGTCGGCCACCGATTGCAGCAGGCCGTAGACGCCCACCACATTCGGGCCCCGGCGCATCTGGACCGCGGCCCAGATCTTGCGGTCCCCGTAGACGAGGAACAGGAGCGAGATCATCACAAAGGCAACAACTGCAAGCACTTGCGCCAGGATCAGAACAGCGATGCCGCCTGGAGTGTTAAAGAAATCAGCCATAGGTCCTCACACCGTGGGTATTCCGTTCGCCGCGCAATCCGCGACCACGACTTCGGCGTCGATGGTGCGCAATCCGCGCGGCAGAGAGGGCGAAATCAGATAGACCGCGTCCGCGGCCCGGCTGCCCCCTGCCTGTTTCGTTGTCGTGCGCACATGGCGCGCAAACCCGTAATCCCGGATCAGCGCGTATTGCGCGGCGGCGCATTCCGCATAGTCGTCAAGGTCTTCCTGCGCGAACACTCCGCGCATGGAGACGTGAAATTGCACCAGATCGCCCTCCAGCAGGCTGGTTTCCACCCCTTCGTATACCGGGGCGGGCCGCTCTCCTTCGCTGCCGGGTGCCATTGCGCAGGCTGCCAGCAGGAAAGGCGTTATGAGGGCGAAACGGATCATTCGGCGGCCATTGCCTCGTTTCCGCGGGCCTTTACACCTGCCGACAGTTCCGCCATCAGTTGCGATGCGCGGGCAATCGGATTGGTCAGGTAGAAGTCCTTGATCGCGGGCAGGAAATCGGCGTTGCCGAGTTTGTCCTGCTCCAGCGGCGCGCCGTCCTTTTCGGCCACTTCGTCGATCTGCGCCAGATGCGGAACCTCTGCAACCAGCGCCTGGCGCAGCTGTGCCAGCGAGTCATAGCCCAGCTTGGCATCTGCTTCGGCGCTGAGCGCGCGCAGGATGGCCCAGTTTTCCTTGGCCTCACCCGGTGCAAAGCTCGCACGCATCGCCAGCTGCGGACGGCCTTCGGTGTTCACGAACAGGCCGTTTTCTTCCGTGTAGGCGGCGCCCGGCAGGATCACGTCGGCGCGGTGCGCGCCGCGGTCGCCGTGGGAGCCCTGATAGATCACGAATGCGCCCGCGTCGATTTCCACTTCATCGGCGCCGAGGTTGTAGATCACCTCTGCCCCGTCAATAGCCGCTTCCATGCCGCCCTCAGACACCGCACCGATGTCCATCGCGCCCACGCGGGAGGCTGCGGTGTGCAGCACCATCAGCTTGGAACGGGACAGTTCCGCCATCTTCTGGGCCGCTGCCAGGACCGCCAGGCCGTCGGCCTCGCGCAGGGCGCCCTGCCCCACGATGATCACGGTTTTTTTGTTGTCGCGGGTCTCCTCCGAAACGCCCTTGTCGATCATATCGCTGAGCGCGTCGCGGCCGGTGCCTGCGTGGTAGTACTCATAAGTCAGATCCGCCGCCGGGCCGATCAGTGCCACTTCGGCCCCCTTGGCCCATGCTTTGCGGATACGGGCATTCAGCACCGGTGCTTCGTCGCGCGGGTTGCTGCCTATCAGCAGGATCATTTCCGCGTCATCGAGGTCTTCGATGGCGGCGGTGCCGGCATAGCCTGCGCGGTTGCCGATCGGCAGGCGGGCGTTATCAGTGCGGCATTCAACCTTGCCACCCAGCCCTTCGACCAGCTGCTTCAGCGCAAAGGCTGCCTCAACGGACGCCAGATCGCCGATCAGGCCAGCAATTTTTTTGCCTTTCATGGCGCCGGCTGCGGCAGACAGCGCCTCCGACCAGCTGGCGGGCTTCAGCTTGCCGTCAACGCGAACATAAGGGCGGTCAAGGCGCTGGCGGCGCAACCCGTCCCAGACAAAGCGGGTCTTGTCGCTGATCCACTCTTCGTTCACGCCGTCGTGGTTGCGCGGCAGGATGCGCATCACTTCGCGGCCCTTGGTATCCACGCGGATGTTCGAGCCAAGCGCGTCCATCACGTCGATGGTTTCGGTCTTGGTCAGCTCCCACGGACGGGCAGTAAACGCGTAGGGCTTCGACGTCAGCGCGCCCACCGGGCACAGGTCGATGATGTTGCCCTGCAGGTTCGATTGCAGCGTCTGGTTCAGGTAGGAGGTGATCTCCGCATCCTCGCCGCGCCCGGTCTGGCCCATCTGGGTGATGCCCGCGACCTCGGTGGTGAAGCGCACGCAGCGGGTGCAGGAGATGCAGCGAGTCATGGTGGTGGCAACCAGCGGGCCGAGGTCCAGATCGTCCACCGCGCGCTTGGCTTCCTTGAAGCGGCTGCCCGACAGGCCATAGGCCATCGCCTGGTCCTGCAGGTCGCATTCGCCGCCCTGGTCGCAGATCGGGCAATCCAGCGGGTGGTTGATCAGCATGAATTCCATCACGCCTTCGCGGGCCTTCTTGACCATCGGCGAGTTGGTTTTCACCTGCGGCGCCTGGCCTTCGGGACCGGGGCGAAGATCCCGCACCTGCATCGCGCAGGAGGCAGCGGGTTTCGGCGGGCCGCCGACAACCTCAACCAGGCACATGCGGCAGTTGCCCGCAATCGACAGCCGCTCATGATAGCAGAAGCGCGGGATCTCGACGCCGGCCTCCTCACAGGCCTGGATCAGGGTCATTGCCCCATCCACCTCGATCTCGGTTCCGTCAATGTTGATCTTGCGGAGGTCAGACATGGTCTATTTCGCCCTCAGTAACACGCCGATCGCGCTGTTTTTCTCAATCTCTGCACGGCCATAGGCGCAGAATGTTTCGGGTTCGCCGTAGTCGACGCCGTTCTGCGCCAGGAGCTTCTCTCCCTTGGCGCGCATCCGGGCTTTTTCGGCATCAGATTCGATGTAATCGCGGATTTCCGCGTCCGTGTACCCCAGCGCGTTGGCCCGCGATTTGAGCCGGCGCAACTCGCCCAGGCCTTTCAGATACCGCGGGGAAATATCGTCGCAATAATCGGCGACTTCCTTGGCCATGGCGACGGCAAACAACGGATCTTCAATTTCCTGCACATCGCGCAGCGACGGTTTCGCCAGCGCTGCGGCAGGCAGGGCTACAACAGTGGACAGGGCAACGGCTATCAGGGCACGCATGGGATGGGACTCCTTCAATTTCGAAGCCCCCATGCGCAGGCTTGCGCGGCTGCTATTCAATAGCAGCCGGGCCGTCAGGCCCTGATATGCCGGAATTCCGCTCACGGGTTGCAGGTTCCCTGGAACAGGGCCTTGCCGTCAGCCAGCGTCACCTGTGCCGCATCGTCGTTAGGGTCGTTCACCCAGTCGATTTTGGAAGAACCGTAATTCACCACGCAGTAGGTCGTGCCGGCATGGGCCGCAGCCTCCCGCGCGCCTTTGACAGAGCGCTCGGCACCCTTGATTTCGATCTGGAACAGGGCCCGGTTGACTTTCTTGTCAACCGGCTTGGCCTTGGCCTTGAATTGAACGCCGTCGTAAAGAGGCCGGTTACTGGTGGAGGACCCGCAGGCCGACACCAGCGCTGCGGCTGCCAGAAGGGCTGCAGGCAAGGCCAGCCGGTATGTTTTCAGAATGCTCAAAATACTGCCGCCAAAGTAAAAATTGCCAGGCCGCCCATACAGGACCAGCCGATCACGTAGAAGATGGAGCGCAAGCCCCCATGCGGTTTGCCACTGCCGCGCAGATGGACGAGGATCATGATCACCCGCGACAATAGCACCAGCGAGGCCAGCAAATTCACCCAGAACGGCGCAGCGCCCGCGAGAATTGCCGCCAGTGTCACGGTCAGGAATGCCGGCAGCGTTTCGCATCCATTCAGATAGGCCCGGTTCAGCCGGTAAGCCTTTTCCGCATAATCCTCATCCGGCGTGGCCCCGGGAGCAAGACCCGCCTTTTGCTTGGCCAGCGCCGAAAACGGCGACAGCGCCAGGATGATCAGGGTAAAGATCACCAGCGCGGCCAGAGCATGGGAATATGCGGCGAAGGCTTCCATTCGTTACTCCGCCGCCATCGCGCCCATGCGGCCCGATTTCTGAGCCTTGATGCGGTCTTCGATTTCCTCGCGGAAGTTCTTGATCAGGCCCTGGATCGGCCAGGCCGCCGCGTCGCCAAGGGCGCAGATGGTGTGGCCTTCGACCTGTTTGGTCACGTCCCACAGCATATCGATCTCTTCCAGCTCGGCCTCGCCCTTCACCAGGCGGTCCATGACGCGCATCATCCAGCCGGTGCCTTCGCGGCACGGGGTGCACTGGCCGCAGCTTTCGTGTTTGTAGAACTTGGACAGCCGCCAGATCGCCTTGATGATGTCGGTTTGCTTGTCCATCACGATCACCGCCGCGGTGCCAAGGCCGGAGCCAAGCTCGCCGCGCAGGTAGTCGAAGTCCATGATCGCGTCACGCATGTTCTCGCCGCGCACGCAAGGAACAGAGGAGCCGCCAGGGATCACCGCCAGCAGGTTGTCCCAGCCGCCGCGGATGCCGCCGCAATGTTTCTCGATCAGTTCCTCAAAGGAGATCGACATCGCTTCTTCAACGACACACGGGTTGTTGACATGGCCCGAGATCGCAAACAGCTTGGTGCCCGCGTTGTTCTGGCGGCCAAAGCCCGCGAACCAGTCGGCGCCGCGGCGCAGGATGGTGGGCACCACCGCGATGGATTCCACGTTGTTCACAGTGGTCGGGCAGCCGTAAAGACCAGCACCTGCCGGGAACGGCGGCTTCATCCGGGGCATGCCCTTCTTGCCCTCCAGGCTTTCGATCAGGGCGGTTTCCTCGCCGCAGATATAGGCCCCTGCCCCGTGGTGCAGGAAGACGTCGAAATCCCAGCCGGAGCCGGCCGCGTTCTTGCCAAGCAAGCCCTTGTCATAGCATTCGTCGATCGCGGCCTGCAGCGCCTCGCGCTCGCGGATGTATTCGCCGCGCAGGTAGATGTAGCAGGTATGCGCGTTCATCGCGAAGGAGGCGATCAGCGCGCCCTCGATCAGCGTGTGCGGATCGTGGCGCATGATTTCCCGGTCTTTGCAGGTGCCGGGCTCGGATTCATCTGCGTTGATAACCAGATACGCCGGGCGGCCGTCGCTTTCCTTGGGCATGAAGGACCATTTCAGACCCGTGGGGAAGCCCGCGCCGCCGCGGCCGCGCAGGCCGCTGTCCTTCATCGTCTGAATGATCCAGTCGCGGCCCTTTTCGATGATGCCCGCCGTGCCGTCCCAATGGCCGCGCGCCTTGGCGCCCGCCAGGTTACGGTCGTGCATCCCGTAAAGGTTGGTAAAGATCCGGTCCTGATCCTTCAGCATGTTTGCCTACCTTTGGCTGTCCCGGCGCATGCGCCAGAGTTGAAATATGTTGACCAGGGCATAGATCATGCCCGCCAGCGCGGCGAAGTCGAACAGCAGAGCATAGCGCCCCGGCAGCCCCAGCATGGGGCCGATGAACAGCGACAGCACGACCCACAGCGAAATGGTCCCGGCAATCACAAGCGCGATGTGCCGGCCCTTTGCTGCTATAGCTTGGTCCTGTTCCTTGCTCATCTGTTCCCTACACCCGGGCGCGGCCCCTGGGGGCCGCCTCCCGATCAGTCTTCCTTGTCGTCGTAGATGTGCTCTTCCTTGGCACGTTTGGCGAATTCGGTCTCATCCCCGACGGCAAGGCGTTTGGCCTGTTCGATCCAGCCGTCGCGGGCGATCCGCCCCTTGAACTTGAGCCGCGCATCAACCCAGGCGACCTCTGCCTCAGTCCATTCAGCGATCTGGTCAAAGTGGAAGAACCCCAGTTCGTTCAGCTTTTCTTCCAGCTTGGGGCCTACCCCCTTCAAGAGCTTCAGGTCGTCCGGCAGGCCGCCGCGGGCTTCCTTCAGCAGTTCCGGCTCTTGCTCATCAGCGGCAGGCGCGTCGTCCTTCTTGGCTTCGGCGGCCTGTTTCACCGCAGGCTTGGCTGCTTCGGGCGCCTTGGGCGGCGCGCCCGCGGCTGCGCGGCCGGCAACAACGCCGTCCTTGCCAACCCAAGGGGTCAGCAGCGGAACCTCGTCGCCCTGGATGCGCTTGACGCCGTCCTTGACGTCCACCGCTAGCTGCACAGATGCGTTGTACTGCGTCTTGCCGCTGTCAAATTCGGTCAGAGAGGTGAGGCCGGATTTCGGCTCAGCCGCATAACGGCCGTTCTGCGGGCCAGGCGTGACGTCCTTGCCCGCGGCCAAATCGTCAAGCAGCTTCGTGAAGCTCTCAACGGTCAGGTCCTCGTAGTAGTCCTTGCCGATCTGCGCCATCGGGGCGTTGGTGCAGGCGCCCAGGCATTCGACCTCTTCCCAGGTGAACTTGCCGTCCGCCGACAGGGAATGCGGCTTCTCGTTGATCTTTTCCTTGCAGACCGCCACCAGGTCCTCTGCTCCGCAGATCATGCAGGACGTGGTGCCGCAGATCTGGATATTGGCAACGGAACCGGTCGGTTGCATCTGGAACATGAAGTAGAAGGAGCAAACCTCCAGCACCCGGATATAGGCCATGCCGAGCATATCGGCGATGTGCTCGATCGCGGGTTTGGTGACCCAGCCCTCCTGCTCCTGCGCCCGCCACAAAAGCGGAATGACCGCCGAGGCCTGGCGGCCCTCAGGGTATTTAGTGATCTGCGCCTCGGCCCAGGCCTGGTTGGCCGGGGTGAAGGCAAAGCTGTCGGGTTGTTCAGAGTGCAAACGGCGGAGCATTAGCGGTCAATCTCTCCAAATACGACGTCCATGGTGCCGATGATGGCGGCGACGTCGGCCAGCTGGTGGCCCTTGGCAACGTGGTCCATCGCCTGCAGGTGCAGGAAGCCCGGCGCGCGGATCTTGGAGCGGTAGGGCTTGTTGGACCCGTCCGCCACCAGATAGACGCCGAACTCGCCCTTGGGCGCCTCGACGGCGGCGTAAACCTCGCCTGCCGGGACGTGGAAACCTTCGGTGTAGAGCTTGAAATGGTGGATCAGGCTTTCCATCGAGGTCTTCATGTCGCCGCGCTTGGGCGGTGTCAGCTTGCCGCGGGCCAGCACGTCGCCGGTGGCTTCGCGCAGCTTGGCAATCGCCTGACGGATGATCGAGGTCGACTGGCGCATCTCTTCCATGCGGCAGAGATAGCGGTCGTAGCAGTCGCCGTTTTTGCCGACGGGGACCTGGAATTCGAACTCGTCATAGCATTCATAGGGCTGCGCGCGGCGCAGGTCCCAAGCGAGGCCGGAGCCGCGCACCATGACGCCGGAGAAGCCGTATTCCTGGATGTCCTTCTCCGTCACCACACCAATGTCGCAGTTGCGCTGCTTGAAGATGCGGTTTTCGGTAAGAAGGCCGTCGATGTCGTCCAGCACCTTGGGGAATTCCATCGCCCAGAGGTCGATATCATCCAGCAGATCGTCCGGCAGGTCCTGATGCACGCCGCCGGGGCGGAAGTAGGCCGCGTGCAGGCGCGCGCCACAGGCCCGCTCGTAGAAGATCATCAGCTTTTCGCGCTCTTCAAAGCCCCACAGCGGCGGGGTCAGCGCGCCGACGTCCATTGCCTGCGTGGTGACGTTGAGGAGGTGGTTCAGCACCCGGCCGATTTCCGAGTAGAGCACCCGGATCAGCTGCCCGCGGCGCGGCACCTCGGTGCCGGTCAGCTTTTCGATGGCGAGGCACCAGGCGTGTTCCTGGTTCATCGGCGCCACATAGTCGAGGCGGTCGAAGTACGGCAGGTTCTGCAGGTAGGTGCGGCTTTCCATCAGCTTTTCGGTGCCGCGATGCAGCAGGCCGATGTGCGGGTCGCAACGCTCGACAATCTCGCCGTCAAGTTCAAGCACCAGACGCAAAACCCCATGCGCCGCAGGGTGCTGCGGGCCGAAGTTGATGTTGAAGTTGCGGATCTTCTGCTCGCCGCTCAGCGCGTCGACGCTGCCGTCGTCAAATTTGGAGCCGTCCATCATTGCGCCCCCTCCTTCTCGTCACCGGGCAGGATGTATTCGGCACCTTCCCACGGGGACATGAAATCAAACTGGCGGTATTCCTGCACCAGCTTCACCGGCTCATAGACCACGCGCTTCTGCGCCTCGTCATAGCGCACTTCGGTGTAACCGGTGGTCGGGAAGTCCTTGCGCAGCGGATAGCCGCGGAAGCCATAGTCGGTCAGCAGGCGGCGCAGGTCCGGATGGCCGGAGAACAGGATGCCGAACATGTCGTAGACTTCCCGCTCGAACCAGTTGGCAGAGGGGTGCACGTTCACGATCGAGGGCACCATCTCATCCTCGCGCACGGCGGCGCGCAGGCGGATGCGCTGGTTCCGGTACATCGACAGGAAGTGGTAGACCACGTCGAACCGCTTGCCGCGCTCCGGGTAATCCACCGCGGTGATGTCCACCAGGGTCGAAAACTTGCAGTTCGGGTCCGATTTCAGGAACTCCACCAGACCGGCGATGTTCGAGGGTGTGACGTCGATGTTCAGTTCGTCAAAGGACACGTCCCAGGCCACAACGCAATCGGGGCGTTTGGCTTCGATCTGGGCGCCAAGCTCTTGCAGTTCTTCAGTCATATCTTCTCCGCCCCTCCTTAGCGCACCAGGGTGCCGGTGCGGCGGATCTTGCGCTGCAGCTGCATCAGGCCATAGAGCAGCGCCTCAGCCGTCGGCGGGCAGCCCGGCACATAGACGTCGACCGGCACAACCCGGTCGCAGCCGCGCACCACGGAATAGCTGTAGTGGTAATAGCCGCCGCCATTGGCGCAGGAGCCCATCGAGATCACATAGCGCGGCTCGGGCATCTGGTCGTAGACCTTGCGCAGGGCCGGCGCCATCTTGTTGGTGAGGGTGCCCGCCACGATCATCACGTCCGACTGGCGCGGGGAGGCGCGCGGCGCGATACCAAAACGCTCCGCGTCATAGCGCGGCATCGAGGTGTGCATCATCTCCACCGCGCAGCAGGCCAGGCCAAAGGTCATCCAGTGCAGCGAACCGGTGCGGGCCCAGTTGATAATATCTTCTGCCGAGGTGAGCAGGAAACCCTTGTCCTGCAGTTCGGCATTGATGGCCCGGGTGACAACTTCCTTATCCACGCCCGCCGAGTTGGGTCCGGTCATCACTGCCATTCCAGGGCCCCTTTCTTCCACTCATAGGCAAAGCCGATGGTCAGCACACCCAGGAATACCATCATCGACCAAAAACCGAGGTCGCTGATGTCCTTGAATCCGACGGCCCAGGGGAACAGGAAGGCAATTTCCAGGTCGAAAATGATGAAGAGAATCGAGACCAGATAGAACCGGACATCGAATTTCATGCGGGCATCGTCAAAGGCATTGAAACCGCATTCATAGGCGCTGACCTTTTCCGGGTCCGGGTTGCGGACCGCCAGCACCACGGCTGCCAGGATCAGGACAATCCCCAAACCTGCCGCAACGGCCAGGAAGACCAGGATCGGCAGGTATTCCCTCAACATCTCTTCCAAGAGCAGCTCCTTTCCCCGGGCGGATTTCCGCGCGGCGTCAATTGGCGTGTTGATTTGGACTGTGCATACCCCCACGCCCCCACAGCGTCAACTAAGGCAAGGTTAATCAACAAGGGTTTGTGACAGGAAAAAGCACTGCCGCAACATGCCTGTAATTCCCTAGCAAATTCATAAGAAAAGCGGCCGCAGGGTAAACTGCAGCCGCGCTTAAAACAGGAGTCAAATATGCCGGTTTTCAGTCTTGCCAGACCGGTTTGCGCTTTTCAAAGAACGCGGCAATCCCTTCGCCGGCTTCCGGCCCCTCCCAGCGCTCCACAAGCGCCTTGATTGTATGGTCAATCACGCCGCTGTCCAGCCGCGGCCCCAGATCGCGGGCCAGCTTCTTGGCGGCGGCGACAGCACCGGGGGCGCAGCTCAGGTAGGGCGTAACCTCCGCTTCGACCGCCTCGGCCAGCTGGTCTGCGGGCACGGCTTTTGCCAGCAACCCGAGCTCCACCGCTTCCGCCGCACCAAACAGGCGGGCCGACATGAACACGCGGCGCGCCTTGGCTTCACCCATGCGGGCGATGACATAGGGGCCGATGGTGGCGGGAATCAGTCCCAGCTTGGTCTCGGTCAGCCCCATCTTCAGATGATCTGCACCTATGGCCACGTCGCAAACCGACGCCATTCCGACACCGCCGCCAAAGGCGTTGCCCTGCACCGCGCCGATCAGCGGTTTGGGCAGGGTGTTGAGCGCCATCAGCATCTCCGCCAGCACCCGCGCCTCACGCGCGCGGGTTTCCGCGTCCGCATCCATCTGCGCGCGCATCCAAACAAGGTCGCCACCCGCGCAGAAACTCTTGCCGGCACCGGTCAGCACCACCACGCGGACGGTCTCGTCCTCGGCCAGGCGTTTCGCAGCCAGGGTCAGCTCCTTCAGCATCTGGCCGGACATGGCGTTGTGCTTCTCCGCCCGGTTCAAGGTCAGGGTGCAGACGCCGCGGGCGTCGGTCTCCAGGGTGATTGTCTCAAACATCTTGTAGCTCCGCTGAAATCTTACTGCAGGCCGCGCATGGCCCGGGCCAGGGCCGCGGCTTCTTCCAGCACATCCGCATTCAGGCCGGTATCATAGCCCAGCTCCGTCAAGCGCTTATGCACCGCTTCCGTTGCCACATTGCCTGCTGCCCCGGGCGCATAGGGGCAGCCGCCAAGCCCGCCCACGGCCGCATCGAACACCCGTACGCCCTGCGCCAGCGAGGCCTCGATATTGTCCAGCGCCCGGCCCGCCGTGTCGTGGTAATGCCCCGCCAGCTTAGCGACAGGCACCCGTGCGGTAACAGCCCTCAGCATCGCGCTGATCGCTTCCGGGGTGCCCCGTCCGATGGTGTCGCCCAGCGAGATCTCGTAACAGCCGAGCGCGTGCAGCCGTTCGGCCACCTCGGCCACCTTTTCTGGCGGCGTGGCCCCGTCATAGGGGCAGTCGGTCACACAGGAGACATAGCCGCGGACCGGCAGGCTGATCTCTTTGGCCGCGTCAAGAATGGGCAGGAAGCGGTTGATGCTTTCCTCGATACTGGCGTTGATATTGGCTTTGGAAAACCCTTCGGAGGCAGACGCAAAGACCGCGATCTCATCCGCCTTGGCAGCGACCGCGTCCTCGTAACCGCGCATGTTAGGGGTCAGCGCCGCATAGCGGACCCCGGGTGCCCGGGTGATGCCAGCCAGCACCTCCGCGCTGCCCGCCATCTGCGGCACCCATTTGGGCGAGACGAAGCTTGCCACTTCGATGCGTTTGAACCCGGCGCGGCTCAGGCAGTCGGTCAGCGCCACCTTTTCCGCAACCGGGATCTCCCGCTTTTCGTTCTGCAGCCCGTCGCGCGGGCCGACCTCGAAGATTTCGGCAAATTCACCCATGGAATGCCCTCCGGCTTCATCTTTCCAAAAATACTCAAACCGCAGCGGGGGCGGCAGGCGCGCCGCCCCGGTCCCGGGTCAGCCGTCTTCTTCTTCCAGCCGCACCAGCGCTGCACCAGCCTCAACCTGGTCGCCGGCAGCAGCCAGAACCTCAGCCACCACGCCGTCGCGGGCCGCCAGCAGGGAATGCTCCATCTTCATCGCTTCCAGAATCGCAAGCCGGTCGCCTTCCTTCACCGCCTGGCCGGCTTCGGCAAAGACTGCTTTCACGAGGCCTGGCATCGGCGCCTCGATCACATTGCTGTCGCCGCCCGCCGCTGCATCGCGGTCCAGCGGGTCTATCGCGGTGAACTCCAGCCCATAGGCATCATGCACGGTGATCAGCGTTCCCGACTGCGAAACAGCGGGCATGCGGCGCTCATCAATGCGCCACTGGCCCTGGCTGCGCTCCGCCACGACGGTTTCGCCTTCAATGGTCCAAAGCTGCCGGTCAGGCCCGTCCACCTGCACATCCGCCGTGAACTCCTCGCCCGCAAGGGACAGGGTGACAGCCCGGTGCAAAGGCGCCCAAAGGGTGAAGCCAGTGTCCGGTGCAGCCTCCACCAGATCCAGCGCCACCATACCAGCCGCCGCCTTATGGCGCAGCTCCACCACCGGCGCCGCGGTCAGCGCGTCCAGATCGCGGGCGATCAGGCCGGTGTCGACGTCGCCACCCGCAAACCCCTCATGCGCCGCCAATGCGCCGAGGAAGGCCAGGTTGGTGACGGTGCCGCCAACTTGCGTTTCCTCCAGCGCGCGGGCCAGCCGCGACAGCGCCACCTTGCGGGTGGAGCCATGCACGATCACCTTGGCGATCATCGGATCATACCAGGGGCTGATGGTGTCCCCCGCCCTGACGCCGCTGTCGGCGCGGGCCTCATCCGGGAAGGACAGGTGGGTCAGCGTGCCGGTTGCAGGCAGGAAGCCCTTGGGCACGTCCTCCGCATAAAGCCGCGCCTCAAATGCGTGGCCGGTGATGGTGAGGTCTTCCTGCTTGGCTGGCAGGCTCTCGCCTGAGGCCACCCGCAGCTGCCACTCGACCAGATCAACGCCAGTGATCAGCTCCGTGACCGGATGCTCCACCTGCAGGCGGGTGTTCATTTCCATGAACCAGAACCCGTCGGGGCGCAGCCCGTCAGAACCGTCGACGATGAACTCCACGGTGCCAGCGCCCTTGTAGCCGATGGCCTCTGCCGCGCGCACGCCGGCCTGCCCCATCGCCTCGCGCATTTCCGCAGTCATGCCCGGCGCAGGCGCCTCCTCGATCACCTTTTGATGGCGGCGCTGCAGCGAGCAGTCCCGCTCAAACAGATGCACGGCCTTCTCGCCGTCGCCAAAGACCTGAACCTCGATATGGCGGGGCTGCTGGATGTATTTCTCAATCAGAACGTCAGGATTGCCAAAGGCGGTGGTTGCCTCGCCCTGCGCGCTTTTCAGGGCGTCGGAGAACTCTTCCGGCTTCTCAACCAGCCGCATCCCCTTACCGCCGCCGCCCGCAACCGCCTTGATCAGCACCGGGTAGCCGATTTTTCCCGCCTCGGCGGCCAGGAATTCCGGGTCCTGATTGCTGCCGTGATAGCCCGGCACCACCGGCACGCCGGCCTCTTCCATCAGCGCCTTGGCGGCGTCCTTGAGGCCCATCTTGCGGATCGCATCCGCAGACGGCCCGATAAAGGTGAGGCCCGCAGCCTCCACCGCCTCGACGAACTTCGGGTTTTCCGACAGGAAGCCGTAGCCCGGGTGGATCGCCTGGGCGCCGGTTTCCTGCGCCACCCGTATTATCTCATCGCCCTTCAGGTAGCTGTCCGCCGGGGCCGGGCCGCCGATATGCACGGCCTCATCCGCCAGCGCCACATGTTTCGAAGCCGCATCGGCGTCGGAGTAAACAGCCACGGTCCGCACCCCCATGGCACGGGCGGTTTCCATCACGCGGCAGGCAATCTCTCCGCGGTTGGCAATCAGGATTTTGTCAAACATGGGAGATCCTCACATCCGGAAGACGCCGAAGCGCGTGTCTTCGATCGGGGCATTCAGCGCGGCGCTCAGCGAGAGCGACAGCACGTCGCGGGATTTGCGCGGGTCGATGATGCCATCGTCCCAAAGACGCGCGGAGGCATAGAGCGGGTGGCTCTGCTCCTCGAACATGTCGATGGTGGGGCGCTTGAACTCCGCCTCTTCTTCCGTGCTCCAGCTGCCGCCCTGGCGCTCGATGGCGTCGCGCTTGACGGTGGCCAGCACGCCCGCGGCCTGCTCGCCGCCCATCACCGAGATGCGGGAGTTCGGCCAGGTCCACAGGAAGCGCGGCGAGTAAGCGCGCCCCGACATGCCGTAGTTGCCGGCACCAAAGGAGCCGCCGACGAGCATGGTGATCTTGGGGACATTGGTGGTGGCGACGGCGGTCACCATCTTGGCGCCGTGGCGGGCGATGCCCTCGTTTTCGTATTTCCGGCCCACCATGAAGCCGGTGATGTTCTGCAGGAACACCAGCGGGATCTTGCGCTGGCTGCACAGCTCCACGAAATGCGCGCCTTTCTGGGCGGCTTCGGAGAACAAGACGCCGTTATTGGCTATGATGCCGATCGGGCAGCCCTTGAGGTGGGCAAAGCCGGTCACCAGGGTCTCGCCAAAACGCGGTTTGAATTCGTCAAAGCGGGAACCGTCGACCAGACGCGCGATCACTTCGCGGATGTCATAGGGCGTGCGCAGGTCGCCGGGTACCACGCCGAGGATTTCCTCCGGGTCGTAAGCCGGCTCTTCCGGGCTGGCCCAGTTCACCGTCAGCGGTTTTGTGATGTTCAGCGACTGCACCGCACGCCGCGCCAGCGCCAGCGCGTGGGCGTCATCCTCGGCCAGGTAGTCGGCCACGCCCGAAAGCCGCGTGTGCACGTCGCCCCCGCCCAGGTCCTCGGCGCTGACAACCTCGCCCGTGGCAGCCTTCACCAGCGGCGGACCGGCCAGGAAGATCGTGCCCTGCTCCTTCACGATGATGGTGACATCCGACATCGCCGGCACATAGGCGCCGCCCGCGGTGCAGGAGCCCATGACGACTGCGATCTGCGGGATGCCCTTGGCCGACATCCGCGCCTGGTTGTAGAAGATCCGCCCGAAGTGGTCGCGGTCGGGGAAGACCTCATCCTGGTTGGGCAGGTTAGCCCCGCCGGAGTCCACCAGATAGATGCAGGGAAGATGGTTCTCCTCTGCGATTTCCTGCGCACGCAGGTGCTTCTTCACCGTCATCGGATAATAGGTGCCGCCCTTCACGGTGGCGTCGTTGCAGACAACCATGACCTCCTGCCCGTGCACCCGGCCGATGCCCGCAATCACGCCCGCCGAGGGTGCGGCGCCGTCATACATCGCGTGCGCCGCGGTGGCCCCGATCTCCAGAAACGGAGAGCCGGGGTCCAGCAGGTTCGCCACCCGGCGGCGCGGCAGCATCTTGCCGCGGCTTTCGTGCCGGGTCCGGGACTTCTCGCCGCCGCCCATGCGCGCGGCCTCTGCCGCCTCGCTGATCTGCGCCAGCGCGTCCAGATGCGCCGCGCGGTTCTGCTTGAAGCCGTCCGAGGAGGGCATCGCCTTGGATGTGAGTTTCATGTCCACTCTCCCGTTATAGGGGTTAGGCAGGGTCCCGTTTTACGGGAAATGTCTTTCATTCCGGTTGGGGCAGCGTACGCCGGGTATGCAACACCTTGGGTCATTGGCTTGCCTCCCCGGTCATATCCTCACTGCGCATCAGAACTCTTAGTTTGAGCCATTCTGAAAGTGCCTCCGAATAGCGGCACACTAATTCGGAAGGCAAATTGGGGTCCGAAATCTTGCTACAATCGGGAGCGCCACCCAAAGCAGGCATGGGCAGGGACAGACCTGCAGGCCCGTTGCCATCAAGAACACTTTTGTCGAAGCCGGGCATCTGGCTAACGATGCGCGCTCCATCCGCCTCCAACCACGCCGCGGCGCTGTCAACACAGTACTGTAAAGCCTTGTTTTCTTGGCTCATGTTACACATGCGGACGGCCTGCGAGACGCATTGAGTGTCCATGGGAACCGCAACGCCGACATCGGGGACAAAGCTAGTGCAAGCGCGAAGAAAACCAGCTGTATCAAAAACGGGGGCCTCCTCACCTGCCGCAGTAAGAGGAAAGGACGCGCCCAAAGCGCAAGCACAGGCTGCAACAACGGAAAGGACCGGCTGTTTCATCAGTTCACCTCCCCCGCCGCCTGCGCCTTCAGCTCCTTGCGGATCACCTTTCCGGTCACGGTCATCGGAAGGGCATCGAGGAACTCCACTTCGCGCGGGTAGGAATAATGTGCGAGGCGGTCCTTCACGTAATCCTGCAGTTCTTTCTCGGAGGCCGCGGCTCCCGTTTTCAGCACCACATAGGCCTTGACGATCTCGGTGCGCAGCTCATCCGGCTTGCCCACCACACCCACGGTCGCCACCGCCGGATGGGTCAGCAGGCAATCCTCGATCTCAGCCGGGCCGATGCGGTAGCCGCCCGAGGTGATCACATCATCCTCGCGGCCGACAAAGCGCAGGTAATCGCCCTCCCAGATACCGCGGTCGCCGGTCACCAGCCAGTCCCCGCGGAACTTGGCGGCAGTCTCTTCGGGCCGGTTCCAGTATTCCAGCAGCATCGCGGCGGAGCCACGGCGGATGGCGACGTCGCCTTCGCCCTCCGTGGGCACGCCCGCTTCGTCGATCACAGCCAGCTCATGCCCCGGCACCGCCTTGCCGATGCAGCCCGGGCGCGGCTCGAAATCCGCAGCGCAGGAGGAGGCCACCATGTTGCATTCGGTCTGGCCGTAGAACTCGTTGATGGTCACCCCCAGCTTACGCCGGCCCCAGGCGAGCATCTCCGCGCCCAGGGGCTCTCCGCCGCTGGCAACAGAGCGCAGACCGTCGAGCCCCTGCCCCGCTGCCTTCAGCATCCGCAGCGCGGTCGGCGGGAAGAAGATGTTGCGCACGCCGGCCTGCTCGATCAGATCGGCACAGGCTTCGGGGGTGAATTTCTCCAGCCGCGCGGCCACCACCGGCACGCCCAGCGCCAGGCCCGGCATCAGCACGTCGAACAGCCCGCCGATCCAGGCCCAGTCCGCCGGGGTCCAGAGGACATCGCCCGGCTGGCCAAGGTGGTCGTGGCTGATGACAACACCCGGCAGGTGGCCGGTCAGCACCCGGTGTCCGTGCAGTGCGCCCTTGGGGCTGCCGGTGGTGCCGGAGGTGTAGATCAGAACGGCGGGGGTATCCGGGGAGGTATCGGCAAAAGGCACCGGGCCGCCTTCAATACCAGCGCTCTCCACCATAACCGCTTCGGCAAGATCGCCCAGCAGTCCGGCGCCTTCGGAATCTGTGAAGACAAAGCGCACGCCGGCATCCCCGGCCCGGGAGGCCAGAGCGTCGCGTTTGAACAGCTTGAACAGCGGCACCGAAATGCCGCCCGCCTTCCAGACCGCCAGATGCGCCGCCGCGCACCAGGGCGACTGGCTGAGCAGCACTCCGACCCGGTCACCGGGCTGGATGCGGGTCAGCAGGTAGCGTGCCAGCCCGTCAGCCATCGCTGCCAGCTCGCCATAGGTAATGTCCCGGCGTGCAGGAGCAGTCATGTCGATCAGCGCCACCGCATCGTCCGGCTGTGCCAGGCATTGCGCCGCCATATTGAGCTGCGCTGGCAGATCCCAGCTGCCATCTGCGCGAAGCCCTGAAATGTTACATCTTTCAGACATATTTAGATATTCCCGAAACGCATGACGGGTATGCAATTTTTCACTGCATTTTCAACGGGTAGCAACGCATCACTTTGACTCAGATCAGGGTTTTCGCGCCTTTTCAGACGCATCACATCCAGGTGAACACAAGAAAAGGGACGCACCCCATGAAACGCATGGTTTCCGCGCTTGCGCTGACCTCCGCCCTGGCCGCGTTGGCCGCTCCTGCCTTTGCCCAGCAGCAGGGCGACTGGACTGTTGGCGTCGGCATTGCCAACGTGAACCCGAAATCCGGCAACGGCACCCTGGCCGGTGCGGCGGCGGACATTGACGATGGCACCGCTCTGTCGCTGACCGTCGAATACTTCTTCCGCGACAATTGGGGTGTCGAGCTGCTGGCGGCCTCCCCGTTTGAGCATGACGTCAAACTGAACGGTGCCTTTGCGGCCTCGGCCAAGCAGCTGCCGCCAACCCTGTCGGTCAACTACCACTTCCCCACCCAAGGCGTGATCAAACCGTTCCTCGGCCTGGGTCTGAACTACACCACCTTCTTTGAGGAAGAGACCGCACTTGGCACGCTCAAACTGGATGACAGCTTTGGTATCGCGGTGAACGCCGGTGCCGACTACCAGATCTCCGACAACGGTGCGCTGCGTTTCAACGTCCGCTGGATGGACATCGACTCCGATGCAACCCTGAACGGCGCCGCCATCGGCACTGCAGAGATTGATCCGGTTGTCGTGAACTTCGCTTACGTGCACCGCTTCTGATCCTTCGAGGGTCCGGTTCTGGCCTGGCGGCTGGCCTCGTGCCGCCCGGCCTTTTTCAGATCCCCGCGCGTCCCCTGGGAAGCGCGGGGTTTTACATTTACATGGTGCCCATCAGCTCGCGGCCGATGAGCATCCGGCGGATTTCGCTGGTGCCCGCACCGATTTCCATCAGTTTGGCATCGCGGAAAATGCGGCCCACCGGATTGTCGGACAGGTAACCGGCACCGCCAAAGGCCTGCACCGCCTGATGCGCCTGGGTCATCGCGACCTCGGAGGCGTAAAGGCAGCAGGCGGCTGCGTCCTGACGGGTCACGGTGCCCTTGTCGCAGGATTTGGCAACCTCATAGACATAGGCCCGCGCCGAGTTCATCGCCGTGTACATGTCGGCGATCTTGGCCTGCATCAGCTGGAAGTTTCCGATCGGCTGGCCGAACTGCTTGCGCTCCGCCATGTAGGGCATCATTTCATCCATGCAGGAGGCCATGATGCCGGTGCCGATCCCGGCCAGCACTACACGTTCATAATCCAGGCCGGACATCAGCACCCGCACGCCCTTGCCTTCTTCGCCCAGGATGTTCTCGAACGGCACCTCGACGTCCTCGAACACCAGCTCAGCGGTGTTGGAGCCGCGCATTCCCAGCTTGTCGAAATGCTTGGAGGTAGAGAAGCCTTTGAATTCCTTCTCGATGAGAAAGGCGGTAATGCCTTTGGAGCCGGCCTCTGGATCGGTCTTGGCGTAGACAACCAGAGTGTCGGCATCAGGGCCGTTGGTGATCCAGTACTTGTTGCCGTTCAGACGGAAGTGATCGTTACGCTTTTCCGCGCGCAGGCTCATCGACACCACGTCGGAGCCAGCGCCCGCTTCAGACATTGCCAGCGCGCCGACATGTTCGCCCGAGATCAGCCGCGGCAGGTATTTCGCCTTCTGCTCGGCGTTGCCGTTCAGCTTGATCTGGTTGACGCAGAGGTTGGAATGCGCGCCGTAGGACAGCGACACGGAGGCGCTGGCACGGGCGATTTCCTCGACCGCCACGGTATGGGCCAAGTAGGACATGCCCGCGCCGCCGAACTCTTCCGGCACGGTGATGCCCAGCAGGCCCAGCCCACCCATCTCCTGCCACAGCTCTGCCGGGAATTCGTTCTTCTGGTCGATCTCCTGCGCCATCGGCTTGACGCGTTCTTGCGCCCAGCGGTGAACCACATCGCGCAGCGCGTTCACGTCCTCACCAAGATCGAAAGTCATGCTTGCATTGAACATTCCGCGGATCCTCCAGGGCAGAGCTGATTATATGAACAGTTGTTCAATTCAATAGAGGAGCCCGCGATTCGGGTCAATGGCGGTCCAGCTGCCAGGAACGCAGCGTCGATTTCTGCAGAGCGCCCAAAACAAGGAAAACCCGTTTTCCGGTGCGGAAAACGGGACGGAAGACATATGTTTTTCCAGGCCGGAATTCTCATAGAATTCCGGCTGACTGAAGGATGGAGCCTAAGCGCCTTGATAGACGGCGGAGACCTCGGCCCGGATAATGCGGGCGATCTGCGCGCAGTCTTCCAGGCTGAACGTCAGCGGCACCCGCATGTCGATGATGCCCGCCAGAACCCGGTCGCTCTGCGGCAGGCGCGGTGTGTCCGCATACCGCCAGCTGTCATAGCGGGAGGTGAAGGCAACAGGCTCCGGCGTGCCGAACCATTTCAGCTCCACCCCGCGGGCGGCACAGCGACGGACCGCCTCTTGCACCGCATCCTCGGACCAGTCCAGCAACAGGAACTGGATGGAGGAGCCCACATAGACCTCCTGCTCCGGGCGCTCCACCACAGTGAGGCCCGGCGTGCTGCGCAAGCCCTCCTCTACAGCGCGGTAGCGCTCGTTCCAGCGCTCTACCTGCGCTTCCAGGTCGCGCAGCTGCGGCCGCAGGATCGCGGCGCGCAAGTTGTCCATCCGGCCCGAGATGTTGGGGGTCTCATACTTCACCCGCTCAAACACTTCCAGCCCAGGCCCCGCCAAATGGCGGCCATAGAGCATGTAGGAACCGGACATCATGATGGCACGGGCGGCAATTTCCTCGTCGTCGGTAATCAGCAGCCCGCCCTCGCCCGAGTTCACATGCTTGTAGGTCTGGCAGGAATAGCAGCCAACCGCGCCATGGCGGCCCGACAGCACCCCGTTCCAGGAGGCCCCCATGGTGTGGGCGCAATCCTCGATCACGGTGATGCCGGCGCCATCGCAAATCTCCATCAGCCGGTCCATGTCGCACAGATGCCCGCGCATGTGGGACAGCATCAGCACCTTGGCCTGATCGGCCTTGGCCGCCAGATCATCCAGATCAATGGTCAGGTCTTCGGTCACCTCGACAAACACCGGCTCCGCCCCGACGGAAGCAATCGACCCCGGCACCGGCGCCAGGGTGAAGGCGTTGGTCAGCACCTTGTCGCCAGGCTTCACCCCGACTGCGCGCAGCGAGGTCGCCAGCGCATAGCCGCCAGAGGCTGCAGCCAGGCAGTATTTCGCCCCCATCTGCGCTGCGAACTCCTGCTCCAGCAGCGCGGTTTCACCGTCTTCGCCATCCGCCACGTTGTAGCGGTGCAGCCGCCCGTGGCGAAGCACTGCAAGCGCAGCCTCAATGGCGTCTTCGGGGATTGGTTCCTGCTGGGTGAATGACCCGGAAAATATCTCGCTCATGCGGCGTTTGTGAGCCGCGGGCGGTCAGCGGTCAAGGGGGAAGCTGACCGGCTGGAAAACCCGGAACCGGGTTGCGGTTTTACGCAATCAGCCGCTCCGCCACCTCGACCAGATCTTCGAAACACTGCAGCAGCGCCTCGGGTTTCAACGCTGCCATGTCCTCACCGGAGGGGCCGAAGGTCACCAGCACTGACGGCACCCCGGCATTTGCCGAAGTATTGCGGTCGGTGTCGCTGTCGCCGACCAGCAGGGTGCGCGCCGGGTCGCCGCCGGCGCGGCGCGCGGCTTCGAACAACGGCTCCGGGTCGGGTTTGCGCACCGGCAGCGTGTCGGCGCCGACCAGCGAGGCAAAAGCGTCGCGCACGCCAAGGCTGCGCATCAGCTGCTCTGCCAGCGCCTCCGGCTTGTTGGTGCAGATGCCAACCCCGAAACCTGCGGACTTCAACGCCTCGACCGCCTCCATAGCGCCGGGATACATCACGGTGTGATGATCGATGGCATCGCGGTAGACCTCCAGGAATACAGGATAGAACTCCTCGACCACTGCCGGGTCATACTGATCCACACGCTTTAATCCATGCGTTAGCATCATCCGGGCACCGCGCAATGCCACAGCTGCATCCTGTTTCTGAGACAGCACATCGCCCAGTCCCATCTGCCGGAAACAGGCATTGGCCGCGGCCAGAAGATCGCCCGAGGTATCGGCCAGCGTGCCGTCCAGATCGAAGATAACCGTTCGCATTTCCGCCCCTTCCCGGCAACTTTCCGCCGCCGCATGTTGCAGCCCGCAATCTTGTTTGATGGCGCTGTCCCTTGCGCCCCGCCTGTTAGCGGATAAAACGGGAGCGCTAAAAAGACAAAGAGAAAAGCGATTATGAGTATTGCCCTTGTCATCCTGGCAGCCGGAAAAGGCACACGGATGAATTCTGATATTCCCAAGGTATTGCACCCGATTGCCCAGGCTCCGATGCTGGAGCATGCGCTGGCCGCGGGCCGCGCGCTTAACCCCGAACGCACTATCATTGTGGCAGGCCATGGCGCAGATGCCGTGCAGGCAGCTGTTGCAAGGCTTGAAGAAAACGCCGAGGTGGTTCTGCAGGAGGAGCAGTTGGGGACCGCCCATGCAGTGGACCAGGCGCGGGCTGCTCTGGACGGCTTTGCTGGCGATGTCGTGGTGCTTTATGGCGACACGCCCTTTGTCAGCGCGGACACGCTGGAGCGCATGGTGGAGGCCCGCCAGCGCGCAGACCTGGTGATCCTGGGGTTTGAGGCCGCCGATCCCGGCCGCTATGGCCGGCTGGTGATGGACGGTGACAGCCTGGAGCGGATTGTCGAATTCAAGGACGCCTCAGAGGCCGAGCGTGCCATCACCTTCTGCAACTCCGGCCTGATGGCTTGCGACGTATCGGTGATGTTTGATCTGATCGCCAAGGTCGGCAATGAAAACGCATCGGGCGAATATTACCTGACTGACCTGGTGGAGCTGGCGCGGCGTGAAAGCAAATCCGTCACTGCCGTGTCCTGTGACGAGGCGGAGACGCTGGGCATCAACTCCCGTGCTGAGCTGGCGCAGGCGGATGCCTTGTTCCAGTCCCGCGCCCGGGCAGAGTTGCTGGACCTGGGCGTGACACTGATGGCGCCGGAAACCGTCTATTTGGCATTTGACACCCATATCGGCCGCGACACGGTGATCGAGCCCAATGTGGTTTTCGGCCCCGGTGTCACAGTGGAAAGCGGCGCGCTGATCCGCGCGTTTTCGCATCTGGAGGGCTGCCATGTCAGCCGCGGCGCCAAAGTGGGGCCTTACGCCCGCCTGCGACCCGGCGCGGAACTGGCCGAGAACACCCACATCGGCAACTTTGTCGAGATCAAGAACGCCGAAATCGCCGAAGGCGCCAAGGTCAATCACCTCAGCTATATCGGCGATGCCTCTGTCGGTGAAGCCAGCAATATTGGCGCTGGCACCATTACCTGCAACTATGACGGGGTAATGAAGCACCGCACCGAGATCGGCGCCCGCGCCTTTATCGGGTCGAACACCATGCTGGTGGCGCCGGTCCGGGTCGGCAACGAGGCGATGACCGCAACCGGTGCGGTTGTGACCAAAAATGTCGATGACGGCGACCTGGCAATTGCCCGCGCCGAACAGAGCAACAAACCGGGCCGCGCGCGCAAGCTGATGGATATGCTGCGCGCCAAGAAGGCCCGCCTGCAGAAGGAAGCCAAGTGATGTGCGGAATTGTCGGCGTTCTGGGAAATCACGAGGCTGCCCCGATCCTGGTCGAGGCGCTGAAGCGGCTGGAATACCGCGGCTATGACAGCGCAGGCATCGCCACCGTGAACAAGGGTGAGCTGCGCCGCCGCCGCGCGGTGGGCAAGCTGGTGAACCTCTCCGACCTCCTGGTGCATGAGCCGCTGGCCGGAAAGGCCGGCATCGGCCACACCCGCTGGGCCACCCATGGCGCGCCCTCGGTCAGCAACGCGCATCCGCACCGGGCCGGCGCTGTGGCAGTTGTCCACAACGGTATTATTGAAAACTACAAGGAGCTGCGCGCAGAGCTGTTGAACTGCGGCATGGAGTTCCGCACTGAGACCGACACCGAAACCGTTGCCCTGATGACAGAGCGGTATCTGAAAGAAGGGTACGCCCCCGTTGATGCGGCCTTCAAGACGCTCGATCAGCTGGAAGGCGCCTTTGCGCTGGCGTTCCTGTTTGACGGCCAGGAAGACCTGATCGTCGCGGCCCGCAAGGGCTCCCCGCTGGCAATCGGCCATGGCAACGGCGAGATGTTCGTGGGCTCCGACGCCATCGCGCTGGCACCGCTGACCGACCGGATCACCTATCTGGAGGAAGGCGACCGTGCTGTTGTCACCCGCCAAGGCGCCGAGATCCGCAATGCCGATGGCACGCTGGTCAACCGCGAAACCAAAACCATCCAGATCGACTCCTCCCAGGTCGACAAGGGCGGGCACAAGCATTTCATGGCTAAGGAAATCGCCGAGCAGCCGCATGTGATCGCCGAGGCGATCCGCCACTATCTGCCGGTCGAGGAAGACGCGGTGCACCTGCCCGGCGAGGTTGATTTCTCGCAAGTCGAGCGGCTGACTATGGTCGCCTGCGGCACCGCCTATTACGCCTGCCTGACCGCAAAATACTGGTTCGAACAGATCGCCCGCCTGCCAGTCGAGGTCGATATCGCCTCAGAGTTCCGCTACCGCGAGCCGCCGATCCCGGGCAAAACCTTGGCGCTGTTCGTCTCCCAATCGGGCGAAACCGCCGACACGCTCGCCGCCCTGCGCTACTGCCATGAAAAGGCAGACAAGATCCTGTCAGTGGTCAATGTCCCCGAAAGCTCGATTGCGCGCGAAAGCGATCTGGCGCTGCCGATTTACGCCGGGCCGGAGATCGGCGTTGCCTCCACCAAGGCGTTCACCTGCCAGCTGACGGTCCTCTTGGCACTGGCGCTCAAGGCCGCCTGCGACCGCGGGCATCTGAATGCCGAAGAAATGGCCGGTTACGCCACCGCGATCCGCGGGTTGCCCAATGTGCTGTCCTCCGCGCTGGAGCAGAACGCAGCGATCCGGGTTGCTGCCCAAAAGGTGAGCGAAGCGCGCGACGTGCTGTTCCTGGGCCGCGGCCTGATGTTCCCGTTGGCGCTAGAGGGCGCCTTGAAGCTGAAGGAAATCAGCTACATCCACGCCGAAGCTTATGCCTCCGGCGAGCTGAAGCACGGCCCCATCGCGCTGATCGACAAGAACATGCCGGTGGTGGTGCTGACGCCCAAGGACACGCTGTTCGACAAATCGGTTTCCAACATGCAGGAGGTGCTGGCCCGCAAGGGCAAGGTGCTGATGATTTCCGATCAGGACGGCATTGATGAAGCCGGCGACGATGTTTGGTGCGCGATCCGGATGCCTGAGGTTAAGGAGGCGCTGACGCCGATCCTCTATGCCATTCCGGCGCAGCTCCTGGCCTATCACACCGCGGTGGCCAAGGGTACCGACGTGGACCAGCCGCGCAACCTGGCAAAATCCGTGACGGTGGAGTGAGACATGGCCAAGCAATTTCCGCAGATCGAAGAGGCGCACCGCAAGTTCATCGAAGAGCAGCACATGTTCTTCACCGGCTCCGCGGGCCCCGAGGGGCGCGTGAACATCTCCCCCAAGGGCATGGATTCGCTGCGGGTGCTGGGGCCGGACCGGATTGCCTGGATGAACCTGACCGGCAGCGGCAACGAGACCGCAGGCCATCTGCTGGAGGTGAACCGCATCACCCTGATGTGGTGCTCCTTCACCACCCGCCCGCAGATCCTGCGCACCTATGGCACCGCCAAGGTGCTGCATGCGGGCGATGACGGCTGGGATGATCTGGCGGCCCTGTTCCCTGCCCACCGCAGCGCCCGGCAGATCTTTGATGTGTCGGTGGATCTGGTGCAGACCTCCTGCGGCTATGCGGTGCCCTTCATGGAGTTCCAGTCCGACCGCGACACCATGCAGAAATGGGTCGACGGCAAGTCGGAAGCGGATATCCGCGCCTATTGGGAAGAGAAGAACCAGACCACCATCGACGGCAAACCCACCGGCGTGCCGGTATAAAGCTGCGAGCCGGGAAAATGCTGGAAACCTATCTTGATGCGCTGAAGGCCCGGGCCGAGCCCGGCCGGGCAGAGCAAATGGCGGCCTATCACAAGCAAGCCCGTGAAGTGCTGGGGGTGCCCAACCCGGCCACCAATGAGCTGACCAAGTCCTGGCGCCAGTCCCTCAGCCTGGCAGAGCGCGTGGATCTGGCGCGCGCGCTGTGGGACACCGATATCTTCGAGGCCCGCATCGCCGCAGGCAAGCTGCTGACCCAAGCGCGGATCAAAGGCGACGAAGCGGTCTGGGAGCTGCTGCAATCCTGGGTGCCGCAGTTTGACAGCTGGGCGATTGCCGACCATGCCTGCTCTGCCATCTCGAAACGGCTGCTGGCAGCCCCCGAACGGCTGGACACGGTCGAGATCTGGACGCAATCGGACCACATGTGGACACGCAGGGCCGCTTTGGTGGCGACTCTGCCCTGGGCAAAGATGAACAATCTGAAACCCGCCGATCAGGAATCCCGCGAACGCATTCTGGGCTGGGCCGCGTCTTATGTGCCCGACCGGGACTGGTTCATCCAGAAAGCCATCGCCTGGTGGCTGCGCGACCTCAGCAAGCACGATGCCGGGCGCACCCGCGCGTTTCTGGCGGAACATGGGGATGCCATGAAAGCATTTGCCCGCAAGGAAGCCGCGAAATACCTGAAAACGGCCTAGGCCGGCCACACCAGCCGCCCGGCGTCAGCCGGGCAGCGCACGCCCCTGCTCAAAGAGGGCGGGCGCTCCCTCCTCCAATGGGTCAAAGCTCAGCCCGCAGGCAGTACCTGCACTTCGGCCAGTTCCGTCAGCGGCAGGCCCAACGCCCGCATCGCACCAATCGACAGGCGGCTGCCGCCCGACTCCGCTCCCGGAATGGGCTTAAGCGTGACTACAACCTGCGTATTGCGGCTGGTACGGATCAGCGCCTGCTGCTCTGCCGCCACCAGCGGCGTTTCCATCCACAATCCCGGCAGCGACGGATCGCCCAGAGACGCAACTGTGGTTGCAGATCCGCGGAACGAAGGCGCAGCCGGCGGGACCGGTGCCAGCGGATCTGCCGCGGCCGTATCAACACCGGGCGCAGGTGGCAGCACAGGGTCATGCGGGGCCGCAGCGGCCGGGGCACCCTGGCCGCCCAGAATAGAGGAATTAAGCTGGATTCCATTGCAGGCCGCCAGCAGGGAAATTGAAGCAAGGGAAAGGACTGTCATACGCATGGGGCGACCCTAGCCCCCGGTGATGGGCTTTGCCAGCGGTAAAAAGCCTTGCCCTCTTGCCGCGGGCGGTGCCCCGCTTTACCTAGGAGGCATGACGGCACCACTCATTGATCCCTTCGCCCGCGCAATCACCTATCTGCGCCTCTCGGTCACCGACCGCTGCGATTTCCGCTGTGTCTATTGCATGTCGGAAAACATGACCTTTCTGCCCAAGAAAGATCTCTTGACGCTGGAGGAGCTGGACAGGCTGTGTTCGACCTTTACCCGGCTTGGCGTGGAGAAGCTCAGGATCACCGGCGGCGAGCCCTTGGTGCGCCGCGGCATCATCAGCTTCTTCCAGGCGATGAGCCGCCACTTGGAAAGCGGCGCCCTGAAAGAGCTGACGCTGACCACCAATGGCTCGCAGCTGGTGAAACACGCCGATGACCTTTACGCCGCCGGGGTGCGCCGGGTGAATATTTCGCTCGACACGCTGGACGAGCAGAAATTCGCGGACGTGACCCGCTGGGGCCGTCTGCCGCAGGTGCTGAAGGGCATTGATGCGGCGCAGAAAGCAGGCCTCAGGGTCAAGATCAACGCTGTGGCACTCAAGGGCTTCAACGAAGAAGAACTGCCGAAGATCACCGAATGGTGCGCCGGACGCGGCCTCGATCTCACCTGGATCGAAGTGATGCCGATGGGCGAGGATATCGGCGCCATGGAGCGTATCGGCCAGTACTGGTCGCTGGAGGATGTGCGAGCGGAATATGAAGGCCACTATACCGTGACCGATCTGACTGAGCGCACCGGCGGCCCGGCCCGCTATGTGCGGCTGGAGGAGACCGGCCAGAAGATCGGCTTCATCACGCCGCTGTCCCATAACTTCTGCGAAAGCTGCAACCGCGTGCGGGTCACCTGCACCGGCGAGATTTACACCTGTCTGGGCCAAGAGGGCAAAGCCGACCTGCGTGCCCCCTTGCGTGCAAATGAGGAAGGCGCAGGCGCGCTGGAGGCCGCCATCCGTGCCGCCATCGGAGACAAGCCCCGCGGCCATGATTTTGATTATTCCCGGCAGGGAGTCGGCGGCCAGATGACCCGCCATATGAGCCACACCGGCGGCTGACAATGTCCAGCCCGACTGCGCGCCCGACGCTGCTCTACTCCCTTTATTGCGGTGTCAGCACGCTGATTGCCCCGTTTGCCTGGCGCAAGGTCGCGGGCAAACTGCGCGACTACGGCCTGCCGGAGGAACGGGTGCGCGAGCGTCTGGGCCACGCCTCCCAGCCCCGTCCGGCCGGGCGGCTGATCTGGTTTCATGCCGCCTCTGTCGGGGAAAGCCTGTCGGTGCTGACCCTGATTGCCCGCATGGGCGAACAGTTGCCGGAGGCGGAATTCCTGATCACCTCCGGCACCCCCACCTCGGCAGAGCTGATTTCCAAGCGGATGCCGCCGCGCTGCCGCCACCAGTTCCCGCCCCTGGACACCGCCGCCGCCGTGGACCGTTTCCTGGCCCATTGGCAGCCCGATCTGGGCGTTTTTGTCGAAAGCGAACTCTGGCCGCAGATGCTGGTGCGCGCCCGCAAGTCCGGCTGCCCGCTGGTGCTGCTGAACGCGCGGCTGTCGGACAAATCGGTGAGGGGCTGGACCAAACGCCCGGACACCGCGCGCTTCATCCTTGATCAATTCACCCTGCTGGTCACCCAGAACCAGAAAACTGCCGCAAGCCTCAAGACCATGGGTGCCGCCCCGGACCGGATCCGCCCCGGCAGCAACCTCAAGGCTGTTTCCGCCCCGCTGCCGGTGGATCGGGACACTCTCGCCAAAGTGCGCAGCAGCATCGGCGAACGCCCGGTCTGGATCGCCTCCTCCACCCACGAGGGCGAAGAGGAAACCGTGCTGGAGGCCCATAAGGCGCTGCTGAAACAGCACCCGGATCTCTGCCTGCTGCTCGCTCCCCGCCACCCGGAACGCGGGGATGCCGTTGAAACCCTGGTACAGGGCGCCGGGCTCAGTTGCGCAAGGCGCAGCAAAGGCGTGCTGCCTGGCACCCAAACGCAGGTCTATCTGGCCGACACGCTGGGCGAAGTCGGCACCTGGTATGCGCTCTGCCCGCTGGTTTTCCTGGGCGGGTCCCTGCGCGAGATCGGGGGCCACAACCCGTTTGAGCCGATGCAGGCAGGCGCCGCGGTGATCACCGGCACCGGCCATTACAATTTTGCCGAGACCTATGCCGAGCTGACCGCCCTTGGCGCCGCGGCGGAGGTGCGTTCAGCAGCGGAGCTGGCGGATCAGGCCGCCAAGTGGCTGGAACAGCCGGCGGCCTTTCAGGCCGCCCGCGATGCCGCCGGGGCGTTCATCTCGCGGCAGTCGGATCAACTGGACAAGACAGTGGGCGCGCTGCTGGCGCTGCTGCCTGATAGGAGACCCTGATGGCACAGGTTGACGCCAATGAGATCGAAGTCATCGCGCCGAACTTCAAACGCCGCCTGTCCGGCGTCACCTCTACAATCGTCCGGCTGGTGCCCTTGCAGCGCCAGCACCTCGCCATTGCCACCGCAGGCAGCGGCCTGCCGGGGGACATGCCCCATCTGACGACCTCCCAGCTCATCCTCATGAACCGCAACGGCCCCGCCGGCGCCCGCGTCTGGCACGCCCGGCGCAATGTGGAAATGCTGGGCGGGCTGGCACTGAAATACCTCTTGGGCAAGCGGCTGAAACTTCTGTTCACCTCCGCGTCGCAACGGCATCACTCCGGCTATACCAAATGGCTGATCTCGCAGATGGACCGGGTAATTGCCACCTCGGCCAAAGGCGCGGCCTATCTGGAGAAACCCGCGCAAGTGGTGCACCACGGGATCAACACGGAAGAGTTCGCGCCGCCCGCCGACAAGGCTGCGCTGCGGCGTGAACTGGATCTGCCGGAGGACGCCATCCTGATCGGCTGCTACGGCCGCATCCGCGCGCAAAAGGGCACCGACGTTTTCGTCGACGCCATGCTGGAAGTGCTGAAGGCACACCCCAAGGCGGTTGGCATTGTGATGGGCCGCGCCACTGAGAAACACGTGGCCTTCGAAAAGGGCCTGCGCGCCAAGGCGGAAGCCGCGGATCTCAAGGACCGGCTGCTGTTCCCGCCAGAGGTCCCTGTCTGGGAGGTCTCCCGCTGGTATCAGGCGCTGGACCTCTACGTGGCGCCGCAGCGCTGGGAGGGCTTTGGCCTCACCCCGCTGGAGGCGATGTCCTGCGGCGTGCCTGCTGTAGCCACCCGCGTCGGCGCTTTCGAGGAACTGATTGCGCCGGGAGAAACCGGCCTGCTGATCGACCCAGGCGAAACCACCCAGATGGTGGAAGCCATCAGCGCGGTGCTTGCGACCGAGGGCCGCCTGCAGGCTTGGTCAGAGGCCGCGCGCAAACACGCCATGACCAACTTCGCGCTGGAAAAAGAAGCTGAAACACTCGTCACCATCTACCGCGAGCTTCTGGAGCACTAACCCCGCTCCAGCGTGACCATCGGCCCCGCTTCTTTCTGGTCTGAAATACTCTCGGGGGTGAATTGAGCCGCAGGCTCAAGAGGGGGCAGACAGCCCCCTCTTCTGTTTCACATCAAGCCGCAGGCATCCGCTGCTCAACGATCTCCGCCCACCAGCTGCAACCTGCAGGAATGGCGTCGTCGTTGAAGTTGTACTCCGGGTGATGCACCATCGCGGTATCGCCGTTGCCCATCAGGATATAGGCGCCGGGGCGCTCCTCCAGCATGAAGGCAAAATCCTCGCCGCCCATTACCAGCGGTGCATCATCGCAAGAGCCGGAGACACTCTCCGCCACCTTGGCTGCAAATTCGGTTTGCTCCTCGTGGTTCACCATCACCGGGTAGCCGCGGTGGTAGGTGACACCGGCAGTGCCGCCGAAGGTCGCGGCGATGCCGGTGCACACCTCGTTGATCCGCTTCTCCGCCAGGTCGCGCATCTCCTTGGACATGGTGCGCACGGTGCCTTTGATCTGCACCTTCTGCGGGATCACGTTGAACGCCTTGGACGACGTCTCGAAAGAGGTCACGGAGACCACGATCTGGTGCACCGGGTCGGCATTGCGCGAGGCGATGGTCTGCAGCGCCAGCACCGCTTGCGCCGCCAGAACGGTGGTGTCGACGGTCTCATGCGGCTTGGCCGCATGGCCGCCGCGGCCCTCGAAGGTGATGTCGAACTGGTCGGTCGCAGCAAAGAAGGAACCGGGGCGGATGGCAAAAGAGCCCAGCGGCTGGCCCGGCCAGTTGTGCAGGCCGTAGACCTCCTGCACGCCCCAGCGGTCCATCAGGCCGTCGTCGCACATCACCTTGGCACCGCCGCCGCCCTCTTCGGCGGGCTGGAAGATCACCACCACGGTGCCGTCGAAATTGCGGGTCTCGGACAGGTACTTGGCAGCCCCCAGCAGCATCGCGGTGTGGCCATCATGGCCGCAGGCATGCATCGCGCCGGGGGTCTTGGAGGCATAGTCCAGCCCGGTCTGCTCATGGATCGGCAGCGCATCCATGTCGGCGCGCAGGCCAATGACCTTGCCCGATGTGTCCGCTTTGCCCTTGATCACGCCGACCACGCCAGTGCGGCCGATACCGGTCACCACTTCGTCGCAGCCGAACGCCTGCAGTTTCTCTGCTACCAGCGCGCTGGTGCGGTGGGTTTCGAACAGGATTTCGGGGTTTTCGTGGATGTCACGGCGCCAGGCGGTGATTTCATCCTGCAGTTCGGCAAAGCGGTTCTTGACCGGCATTTCTCACTCCTTTGTTTGTCTTTCCCCCGCAGCCTCAGGCCGCGGGCATTCTTCGTTCCACCAGCTCGGCAAACCAGCTGCATCCCAGCGGGATCGCTTCGTCGTCAAAGACATAGGCCGGGTGGTGGCACATCTCGGTGCCGCCGTTGCCAAGGAAGATATAAGCGCCCGGGCGCTGCTCCAGCATATAGGCGAAATCCTCGGACGGCATGATCGGCGGGGTCTCGGCATCGACCTTTGCCGAGACCGCATGCGCCGCCTCCACCGCATGGGCGGTGCCGTTTTCATCATTGATTGTAACGGGATAGCCTGGAACCCACTCGACATCCGCCGTGGCGCCAAAGGCCGCGGCGGTGCTTTCGGCGACCCGGCGCACCCAGTCCTCGGCCTGGGCACGGTATTCCGGGTCCAGCGTGCGCACGGTGCCCTGCAGCTTGGCGGTGTGGGCAATCACGTTCGACGCGGTGCTGTCGGTCTCGAAGGTGCCGACGGTCAGCACCACGCGTTTGACCGGGTCCACGTTGCGCGACACGATCGAGTGCAGCGAGACCACGATCTGGGAGGCAACCAGCGTCGTATCAATCGCCTCATGCGGGGCGGCGGCATGGCCGCCCTTGCCGGTGACGGTGATGATGAACTCGTCCGAGGACGCCATCAGCGGACCCGGGCGGATGGCAAATTCGCCCACCGGAAGGCCCGGCATATTGTGCAGGCCATAGACCTCCTGAATGCCCCAGCGGTCCATCAGACCGTCGTCGCACATCGCCTTGCCGCCGGCGCCGCCTTCCTCGGCCGGCTGGAAGATCAGCACCGCCTTGCCGTCGAAATTCCGTGTCTCCGCCAGGTACTTGGCAGCCCCCAGCAGCATCGAGGTATGGCCGTCATGGCCGCAGGCGTGCATCACGCCGGGCGTCTTGGAGGCGTAGTCCACGCCGGAGGCCTCGGGGATTGGCAGCGCGTCCATGTCGGCGCGCAGGCCGATGGCGCGGCCGGAGGAATTGGTCTTGCCCTCGATCACCGCCACCACGCCGGTCTGGCCGACGCCGGTGGTGATGTCGGTGATGCCAAACTCCTTGAGCCGCTCCACCACAAAGGCAGCGGTTTCATGCACCTCGTACATCAGTTCGGGGTTCTCGTGCAGGTGATGGCGCCAGGCGGTGATCTCCTGGTGCATCTCGGCAAAGCGGTTCTTGGCCGGCATTTTCCCCTCCCCTTTCTGTTTCAGGTTCCGTTGCGGCAGACTGTCCGCGATAAAACTTAGCTTCGCAAGTATCCTGCCGCGCCGGGACGTGGCGGAACGCGCCAGAGCGGGGGTGACATGCGTGCACCCCCTGTGCACCTCCTGTACACCCCCCGTCGCACACTCAGCATCAATCTGAGCACGAAACGCACCGTTTCAAGGCAGCGGGAAGTAGCCGCGCAATTTCTCCACCAGCTTGCGCATGAAGTCATGACCCGCCTCGAACTGGGCGACCGTGATGTTCTCGTTGGGCTGATGCGCCTGCGCGATGTCGCCGGGACCGCAGATCACCGCCGAATAACCGGCCTGCTGGAACTGGCCCGCCTCGGTGCCGTAGCTGACCACATGGGAGCCGTTGTCGCCGGTCACCCGGCGCACCAGCGCCTCCGCCTCTCCATTGTCTTCCGGCACCAGTCCGGGCACGTCGAAGTGCTTGGACACATCAATGCGGGCCTCCGGGTTGATCATCTGCATCTCTGCCTCAACCTCGCGCACCTTGGCCAGATAGGCGGCTTCCCAATCGCTGGCGTGCTCGCCCGGCACCACCCGGAAGTCCATCAGGAATTGGCAGTCCTTGGCGGTGATGTTGTGGGCTGTGCCGCCCTCGATCATGCCGACGTGGCAGGTGGTCCAGGGCGGGGTGAACATCGCCTGCACTTCGCCCGGCTCCTGGGCCATGTTCGCGGCGTTCTGCTGGTTGGCCCAGTCGATCAGTTTCGCACCCTGCATGATGGCGCTGACGCCGGTGTGCATGAGCGAAGAGTGCACCTCGAACCCCACCAGATGGGTGTCGTAGCCGGTGCCGCCCTTATGGCCCGTCACTGCTTGCATCATCGAAGGCTCCCCCACGATCACCGCGGAGCCTTTGGGCAGAACTTGCTGCATGGCTTCGATCATCGGCGGGGCGCCGGTGCAGCCGGTTTCCTCGTCAAAGCTCAGTGCCAGCTGCAATGGACGAATGACACCTTGGGTATGCGCCTCCACCAGCGCCCAGACCGCCAGTGCGTCAAAGCCCTTCATGTCGCAGGTGCCGCGGCCGAAGTATTTGCCGTCCCTTTCCACCACCGTGAAGGGATCTGTGTCCCAGGGCTGGCCGTCTACCGGCACCACATCGGTATGGCCTGACAGCACCACGGCGCCCTCTTCCCAAGGGCCGGCATGGGCGAATACAGCGGCCTTGTGCGGCTGGTCCGGGTCCACCCAGCGGTGGCTTTCGATACCGTGGGACGACAGGTATTCCTGCACCCAATCGACCAGCGGCAGGTTGGTGTCGCGGCTCACCGTCGGGAAAGAGACCAGGCGTTCCATGATCTCCAGCGGCGTCAGTTTTTCAGCCATGCCTTAATACCCGCTGTCAGTGGTCAGGACGAAATGGCCGGGCTCCAGCTCCAGATACTCAGAGGGTTCAGGCTGGTAGCCCACTTCGTGGATCGGCGAGGGAATCGGTTTGAAGTTCAGTTCCTTCTCCGACTTGCGCTGGCGCGGGTCGGCGATGGGGACCGCCTTCATCAGCGCCTGGGTATAGGCGTGCAGCGGGTTTTCAAACACGCGGTCGCGGGGGCCGATTTCGACGATGCGGCCCAGGTACATGACGCCGACCTGATGGGAGACGCGCTCTACCACCGCCATGTCGTGGCTGATGAACAGGAACGACAGGCCCAGTTCCGCCTGCAGCTCCATCATCAGGTTCAGCACCTGCGCCTGTACCGAGACGTCGAGCGCGGAGACCGCCTCGTCCGCGACAATGAGCTTGGGGTTCAGGGCCAGCGCGCGGGCGATGGCGATGCGCTGGCGCTGGCCGCCGGACATCTCGTGCGGGTAGCGGCGCATGAAGCTGCGCGGCAGGTGGACACGGTCAAAGAGACTGGCAACCCGGTCCTGCAGTTCGGAGCCGGAGGCCAGGCCGTAGTTGCGCAGCGGTTCTGCGACCTGGTCCATCAGCTGCATCTGCGGGTTCAGGGATGCAAAGGGATCCTGGAAGATCATCTGCATGTCCTGGCGTGCCTTGTGCATCTGCGAGGCACTGAATTCCAGCACATTGCGGCCTTCGAAATTCACCTGGCCCGACAGCGGCTCCACCAGCCGCAGGATCGAGCGCCCGGCTGAGGATTTGCCGCAGCCGGATTTGCCGACCAGCGACAGGGTCTGGCCCTTGAAAACCTTGAAGGAGACGTCCTCCACCGCGTGCACGTTGGAGATGGTGCGGCGCAAGAGCCCGCCCTTGACCGGGAAGCGGGTGGTCAGGTTCTGCACGTCCAGAAGCACCTCATCGGTGCCCTTGATCGGTTCGATCTTCTGGTTCTCAACACCCATCAGTTTCATCGGCTCGGGGAAGTGCTTGCCGCGCATCTCACCCAGTTTGGGAACCGCGGCCAGCAGCGCCTTGGTGTAGTCGTGCTTGGGGTTTTCGAAGATCTCCTCGACGGTGCCTTCCTCAACCTTGTTGCCGCGGAACATGACAACGACGCGGTCGGCCATCTGGGCCACCACCGCCATGTCGTGGGTGATGAACATCACCGCGGTGCCGGTCTCGCGCTTCAAGCGGTCCATCAGCGCCAGGATCTCGGCCTGGATGGTCACGTCGAGCGCGGTGGTGGGTTCATCCGCGATCAGAAGCCGCGGCTCGCAGGCCATTGCCATGGCGATCACCACCCGCTGGCGCATCCCGCCGGAAAGTTCGTGGGGGTATTGTTTCAGGCGGCGCTCCGGTTCCGGGATGCGGACCTGGCGCAACAGTTCCAGCGCGCGTTCTTCGGCCTGGGCCTTGGACATCTTCTTGTGAATGCGCAGGCCTTCGGTCAGCTGGCGGCCCACCGTGAACACCGGGTTCAGTGCGGTCATCGGCTCCTGGAAGATCATGCCGATCTCGTTGCCGCGAATTTGCTTCATCAGCTCCTGCTCGGAAGCGGCCAGGTTGGTGTCCTCGCCTTCGCGGCGGTTGAACAGCAGCTCGCCGCCCGCGATCTCGCCGCCGCCGAACTCCACCAGCCGCATCAGCGACAGCGAGGAGACCGACTTGCCGGAGCCGGATTCGCCAACGATACAAACGGTTTCGCCCGGGCTGACGTCGAAGGACACATCCTCGACCCCGACCACCGGGCCGTCCTTGGTCTGAAACTCCACCCGCAGGTTTCTTATGGACGCAATGGCGTTGTCCAGCATGACGGCTCCCTGGTTCTATTTTGCCTGGGCCGCGTTCCCGGGCGGCCTCAGGTTCCGGAGTAAACTCTACTTCGCACAAAAAAGCTCATGCAAATAATGCATGGGCGTTTCGAAATTGGAATTTGCAATTTCGCAGCAAAAGCGTTTCGATACCCCCGTGGTTGTCTGCAAGCTGTCACATGCCGGTGTGTCCGGCAACGTGTTAAGGGATTATAGTTCCAAAGTTTTCCCTGCGCCTGCAGGCCCAGTGCTACACTTCCGCAGCGATGCGGAAACCTTCCGGGCCCGATCCGGCCCGGCCAACAAAAAGACACGAAACGTGTCCGACAAGGAGTGTGTGATGAAATTGAAATCCCTATTGATGGGTGCCGTTGCCGCGGCCACTCTGGCGCCTGCGGCCTTTGCCGAGCGCGGCAGCGACGGCCAGGTCAACATCATCTACTGGCAGGCGCCGTCGATCCTGAACCCGTTCCTGTCCGGCGGCACCAAGGACATCGACGCCTCAGCGCTGGTGATCGAACCGCTGGCACGCTATGATCCGAACGGTAACATGCTGCCCTATCTGGCAACGGAAATCCCGACCGTCGAAAACGGCGGCGTGTCCGAAGATCTGACCTCGATCACCTGGAAGATCGCCCCCGGCCTGAAGTGGTCCGACGGGTCTGCCTTTACTGCGCATGACGTTAAGTTCACCGCCGACTACTGCATGCATCCCGAAGGCGGCTGTGCGCAAGTCACCAAGTTCGAGGGCGTGACCTCGGTCGAAGCGCTGGACGATCTGACCGTCAAGGTCACCTTCGACAAGCCGACCCCCTTCCCCTATGGCCCGTTTGTCGGCGGTGAAAGCCCGATCATTCAGAAGGCCCAGTTCGAGAACTGCATGGGTGCCAAGGCGCCGGAATGCACCGAGGCCAACTTTGGCCCGATCGGCACCGGCCCGTTCACCGTGGATGAGTTCAAGCCCAACGACGTGATCACCATGTCCGCGAACCCGAACTACCGCGACCCGGCCAAGCCCGCCTTCGCCAAGGTGCTGTTCAAAGGCGGCGGTGACGCAACTGCAGCAGGCCGTGCAGTGATGGAAACCGGCGAGTTCGACTATGCCTGGAACCTGCAGCTGGCGCCGGAAGTGATCGCCCAGATGGAAGCCGGCGGCAAAGGCACCCCGGTTGCAGGCTTCGGCCCGCTGGTTGAGCGCATCATGCTGAACCAGACCGACCCGAGCCCGGAACTGGGCCCGGATGAGCGTTCCGTGAAGCGCGGCCACCCGTTCCTGAACGACCCGGCGGTCTACAAGGCGATGTCGCTGGCCATCGACCGCCCGCTGCTGGTGGAAATCGGCTATGGCAAGGCCGGCAAGGTCGGCTGCAACTGGGTGCCGGCACCTGCGGCATTTGCCTCTGACACCTTTGACTGCTCCACCCAGGACATCGAAGGCGCCAAGGCGATGCTGGAAGAAGCCGGCTACAAGGACACCAATGGCGACGGCGTGCGGGAAACCCCGGACGGCAAGCCGATGAAGATCCTGTACCAGACCTCGACCAACGCGGTGCGCCAGGACTTCCAGGCGCTGATCAAGGAATGGTGGAGCCAGATCGGCATCGAGACCGAACTGCGCAACATCAACGCATCCGTGTTCTTCGGCGGTGACCCGGGCTCGCCCGACACCTTCCAGAAGTTCTATGCGGACGTGGAAATGTATGCCAACACCTTCAACGGCACTGACCCGCAGTCCTACCTGGCCAACGGCCTGTGCGACAAGGCCCCGGCCCCGGCCTCCCAGTGGCAGGGCGAGAACATCTCCCGCTTCTGCGACGAGGAGTTCGATGCGTTGCATGCCGAGCTGACCAAGACCGCAGGCCTGGAAGCCCGCGCCGAGATCGGCCGCCGCCTGAATGATATCATGGTCGAAAAAGGCGGTATGATCCCGCTGGTGCACCGTGGCCGCCTGTCGGCGCATTCCAACACCCTGGGCGGTGTCGACCTGAATGTCTGGGACAGCGAGATGTGGAACGCAGCTGACTGGCACCGCATCAAGTAAGCCTGGCTTGCTTTCCGGGGCCCCGGCACATGCCGGGGCCTCTTGCCATCTGCCGGGGCTGTTCTTCGGCTCCTCACATGGCCTGGACGCGGGGTTTTCTCCCCGCCTGTTCCGAAATAACTACAAATTGCAAAGGCGCTAAGCAGATGCTGACCTTTACAATCCGGCGGCTGATCCTGGCAGTTCCGACACTGCTGTTCATCAGTCTCGTGATTTTCCTGCTGCTGGAGCTCGCCCCTGGCGACCCGATGGCACAGGTTCCCCTGACCGTCCCCCCCGAAGTCAAAGAGAAAATGCGCCTGGCCCTGGGCCTGGGCGAGCCGGTGCATATCCGGTTCTGGAAATGGATCGTGCAGTTCTTCTGGATCGAGCCGCAGGTGCTGATCGACTATTACCTGGGCACCAGCTTCTCAGAGGGGCAGCTGCGGGTGATCTCCTGGCAGACCCGCTCGCCGGTGATGGACATCGTGGTGCAGCGAATTCCGCAGACCCTGTGGGTGGTCGGCACGGCCTATGTGGTCGCTATTCTGATCGCGCTGCCGATCGGCATCTACTCCGCTTACCGCCAGTACAGCTGGTTCGACCAGATGGGCACCTTTGTGTCGATGGTCGGCTTCTCGGTGCCGCCGTTCTTTTCGGGCGTGCTGGTCATTGTGATCTTCTCGGTGCAGCTGGGCTGGTTCCCGTCGATCTATGACACCACCCATGTGGTCGACAGCTGGGACGCCTTTGTCTACCAGCTGAAGCAGATGATCATGCCGGTGATGGTGCTGGCACTGCAGATCACCGCGCAGCTTAGCCGCTTTATGCGCGCCTCGATGCTGGACAACCTGAACCAGGATTATGTCCGCACCGCCCGCGCCAAGGGGCTGAGCGAATATGTGGTGGTGATGGTCCATGTGCTCAGGAACTCGATGATCCCGGTGGTCACGGTGATTGCGCTGGGGATCCCGTCGATCTTTGGCGGCGCCATCATCACCGAGCAGGTGTTCAAGGTGAACGGTATCGGCCAATTGCTGATCGGTGCAATCCAGGCCAACGACCTGCCGATGGTGCAGACGCTGACCTTCATCTTTGCGGTGCTGATCGTGCTGTTCAACCTGATCGCCGACGTGCTGTACGGCATTCTTGACCCGAGGATCCGCTATGACTGAGCTGAGCAATCCTGTCCCTTCGAAGCCGCCGCGCAGCCAGTGGCTGGACGTCTGGGACCAGTTCAAATCCCATCGCGGCGCGCTGATGGGCGGGGCGCTGTTCCTGTTCATCATCCTGGCGGTCTACCTGGGCCCGTTCCTGTGGGACATCGAAGCCACCAAGATCGACATCCGCGCCCGCAACCAGGGTCCCAGCTGGGCGCACCCCTTTGGCACCGACCAGCTGGGCCGCGACATGCTGGCCCGGATGATGGCGGGCGGCGCGACATCGGTGTCGGTGGGCCTGACAGCGATGCTGCTGGCGCTGTTCCTGGGCTCCTTCATCGGGGTGATGGCCGGTTTCTTCAAGAAACTGGACGGGCCACTGATGCGCCTGACCGACCTGTTCCTGGCGCTGCCGCTGCTGCCGCTGCTCTTGGTGATGATGCTGCTGTTCCGAGAGCCGCTGAATGCCGCCTTCGGCCCGGAACAGGGGATCTTCATCCTGATCGTGATCTCCATCGGGGTAACCAGCTGGATGCCGACCGCCCGGATCGTGCGCGGCGATGTGCTGGCGCTGAAGGAGCGCGAGTTCGTGATGGCGGCGCGGTCTATCGGCACCACCAACCGCGGGCTGATCACACGGCACATCCTGCCCAACGTGCTGTCGCCAATCATGGTTTCGGCCACCCTGGGCATTGCCACCGCGATCATCACCGAGTCGTCCTTGTCTTTCCTCGGCCTTGGCTTCCCGCCGGATTTCCCGACCTGGGGACGGCTGCTGTTTGATGCCACCGATTACCTGCAGCAGCACCCTGAGCGGGTGTTCTGGCCCGGTATGGCGATCTCGCTGACGGTGCTGAGCGTGAACTACCTGGGCGACGGGTTGCGCGACGCGCTGGACCCGCGGATCCGGGGCCGCTGACCGCAACACAGTCACACATTCAAATAAAAACATACCTTCTGGCCGCCTCCCCGCAGGCGGCCAGTTTGTTTTCGGCCAGCACCAGTGCGAAAGACTGTTTTCCCCGGAACCGCCGCAAGGGCAGACTGTTGTCCGCCCTGGCATGCGGTGCAAGGCCGCGATGGCCGTTGCCTGCTGGCGAAAAAAACGCCATTTCGGGAAAAGGTTCCGAATCCCCACCCCGGAGAGCGCCATGTTCGAAACATTTGGCTTTGAAGAGACCACTGCACGGGACGCCTCGGTCCTGTTTGCGCTTGGCATCGGCGCCCTGTTCGGGGTGCTGGCGCAGCTGACCCGTTTCTGTTTCCGCCGCGCACTGGCGGGAGAGGACCGCCGCCAGGCGGCAGGGGTGTGGGCCATGGCGCTGGCTGCAGCCGTCGCGGGCACCCAGGCGGCCGTGGCCGCGGGGTGGATCAGCTTTGCCGAGCACCGGCTGCTGGCTCAGGACCTGCCCATTGTAGCCATCGCCGCGGGCGGGCTGATGTTCGGCGCGGGCATGATCCTGACCCGCGGCTGCGCCTCGCGCCTGCTGGTGCTGGCGGGCAGCGGCAACTTGCGGGCGCTGCTGGTCATCGCGGTCTTTGCTGTCACCGCCCATGCAACGCTCAAAGGGGTTCTGGCATCGGTGCGCACCGCGCTTGGGGCGGTCACGCTGCCAGCGGGAGAGCAGATTTCCCTTGCCGCGCTGCCCGGTGGCCCGCTGCTGTGGAGCGCGGTGATCGCTGCGGCAGCGCTGGCTCTTGCCCTGCGGTCCGGCAACCGGACGCTGACACTGGCAGGCGCCGGGCTGATCGGCCTGCTGGTGCCTGCGGCCTGGGTTGGCACTGGCTTTATCCTGTTTGACGAATTCGACCCGATCGCGATGGAAAGCCTGTCATTCACCGCCCCCGCTGCGGACACGCTGTTCTTTGTCATCGCCTCCAGCTCAATCCCTGCCGGGTTTGGCACCGGGCTGATTGGCGGCGTGCTGCTGGGGGCGCTGGCGGCAGCGGTGTTCAGCGGCAGCTTTCAGTGGCAGAGCTTTGAGAGCCCGCGCCAGACCGGCCGTTACCTGGCAGGGGCTGTGCTGATGGGCGCGGGCGGTGTGCTGGCGGGCGGCTGCACTGTCGGCGCCGGGCTGGCCGGCATTCCAACGCTGAGCCTGGCGGCCCTGTTCGCGCTGGCCTGCATCGCAATTGGCGGGCTGGCGATGGACGCGGCACTTAGGGCCAGGACCCCTAGTGCAGTGTCTTCCGGATCCGCTGGATCCCCAGCCACACCAGGGCAACAACCGGCAGAGTGACCGCCGCGATCAACAGCTTCTTGCTGATCCCGTAGCGTTCCGCCAGCGGCAGGAAAAAGTCCGAGACCAGCGACACCGCATAATAGCTGACTGCCACCACCGACAGCCCTTCGACTGTGTGCTGCAGCCGCAAGGCAATGTCCGAGCGCCGGTCCATGCTGGCCAGCAGGGCCTGGTTCTGGGCCGAGCGCTCCACATCCACCCGGGTCCGCAGCAGCTCCCCTGCCCGCCGGGCCCGGTTTGCCAGGCTGTCCAGCCGCTTTTCGGTGGATTTCACCGTCCGCATAGCCGGTTCAAAGCGGCGCAGCATGAATTCTTCCAAGGTTTGGAACCCGCCGTGCCGGTCCTCGCGCAGCAGGCTGACCCGCTGGCTGACCAGCGCATCATAGGCCCCCGTTGCGCTGAACCGGAAGGCTGAGCGGGCAGCCATCGACTCCAGCTCAGCTGACACGGTCAGCAATTGGGACAGGGTCTGCTCCGCCGGAGCGCTGCCGCCGGTCATTTCCACCATCATCTCGCTGAGATGGGTGTCGAGCGCGCTGATCGACGGGGTCAGCCCGCGGGCGCGGGAAAAACCCAGCATTGCCATCGCCCGGTAGGTCTCGATCTCGCAAAGCCGCTGCACGATCCGGCCTATCCGCTGGCTGCCGGTTTCCGGGTTCGCCAGAACCGCAAAGCGCATGTGCCCGGCCGGGTCAATGCGGAAATCCCCCGCCACCACAGCGCTGTCATCCAGCACCTGCGAAACGGCCAGGCTTTCCGGCACAAACCAGTCGTGCAGGGTCTCCTTCATCGCTGCCGCCTTCCGGCGGGGCACAACCCGGATCAGCGCCGAAGTGATCCGCTGGCCAGGGAGCTCTGCCAGCCAATCGGCGGGAAACACATCAAAATCCGCAGGGTCAAACGCCCGGCCGCTGGCCCCGTCCCGGTAGACGGTGTAGCTGACAAATTCGGTATGCTGCTCCCACTTGATCATATGCCGGCCGATTTGCGCCGCGTGATGGGTGGCTCCCGGCTTGGGATGCGGCGCGCCGTGGCGGTCCAGCAGACTGGTCAGATGCTGCAGATCCTGCATCCGGTCCCGGTGCTCTGCCTCATGCGGCTGTTTGACGGCGAGGTAAACCACCGTGCTGGGGCAGGACATGGCAGGAAAAGGGCGCGCGTGCAGCTCATTGGTGAGCGTGTAGCGCAGAGGGTGATCCTGGATCGGTGGCATTCTTGATCTCCGGGGCAATGGCGCGGACCATACTCCGGTCAAGAATACATGTACAGAAACGTTTTATTTCAAAGCGTTAGCTGAATGCAACGGTATACATCCCGCCTAAAGGGGCTCTGCCCCCGGCCTGCGGCCTCCCCCGGAGTATTTGCAGCCTGAAAGAAGCCCGAAAGAAAAAGGCGCCCCGGGTGGAGCGCCTTTCCTTGTCTTTGGCCTGGCGGCTCAGCTGATCATGGTGAGCAGCGTATCGAGGCTGGCCTTGGCGTCGCCATAGAACATGCGGGTGTTGTCCTTGAAGAACAGCGGGTTCTCGATGCCCGAATAGCCGGTGCCCTGGCCGCGTTTGGACACGAAGACCTGTTTTGCTTTCCAGCACTCCAGCACCGGCATGCCGGCGATGGGCGAGTTGGGATCTTCCTGCGCCGCCGGGTTCACGATGTCGTTGGAGCCAATGACGATGGCCACATCGGTTTCCGGGAAGTCCTCGTTGATCTCATCCATTTCAAGGACGATGTCGTAAGGCACCTTGGCTTCGGCCAGGAGCACGTTCATGTGGCCCGGCAGACGGCCTGCCACCGGGTGGATGGCAAAGCGCACGTCCTTGCCCTTGGCGCGCAGGCGGCGGGTGAGTTCCGCCACGTTCTGCTGCGCCTGGGCCACCGCCATGCCGTAGCCGGGGATGATGATGACGCTGTCAGCCTCTTCCAGCGCGGTGGAGACACCGTCGGCGTCGATGGCGATCTGCTCGCCTTCCACTTCCATCGCAGGGCCGGTTGTGCCGCCGAAGCCGCCCAGGATCACCGAGATGAACGAGCGGTTCATCGCCTTGCACATGATGTAGCTGAGGATTGCACCGGAGGAGCCCACCAGCGCGCCGACCACGATCAGCAGGTCATTGCCGAGGCTAAAGCCGATGGCGGCCGCGGCCCAGCCCGAGTAGCTGTTCAGCATCGAGACCACCACCGGCATGTCGGCGCCGCCGATGCCCATGATCAGGTGGTAGCCGATGAACAGCGCCGCCAGGGTCATCAGGATCAGCGGGAAGAAGCCGCCGGTGTTGAAGTACCAGATCAGGCAGAGGAGCGAGAGCGCCGCCGCGCCTGCGTTCAGCATATGGCCGCCCGGCAGTTTGGTGGCCGCCGAGGTGACCTTGCCCGCCAGCTTGCCGAAGGCGATGACCGAGCCGGTGAAGGTGATGGCGCCGATGAAGATGCCGAGGAACAGCTCAACCCGCAGGAAGGCGATCTCGGCCGGGGTCTTCTTGGCGATCAGCTTGGCAAAGGCGCCGAGGTCATCGGTGCTGGCCGCAGCTGCCACATTGCCGATCTCGAAATGGGCGATGAAGCCGACGAAGACCGCCGCCAGGCCGACCAGCGAGTGCATCGCGGCAACCAGCTGCGGCATCTCGGTCATCTGGACCTTCTTGGCGACATAGGTGCCGATGATGCCGCCGCCGGCGATCAGGATCAGCGACAGCAGCCACAGGCCGGAGCCGGGGCCGATGAGGGTGGCAAAAACCGCCAGCCCCATGCCGGCAATGCCGTACCAGACCGCGCGCTTGGCGCTTTCCTGGTTGGACAGCCCGCCAAGGGACAGGATGAAGAGAACAGCCGCAACGACATAGGCGGCGGTGGTGAAACCAATCATAAGTCCGTCCCCCAATTCAAGATTTCTGGAACATGGCGAGCATGCGCCGGGTGACGAGGAATCCGCCGAAGATGTTGATCCCGGCCATGAAGACCGAAAGCGCCGCCAGGAGGATCACCAGGAAGCTGCCCGATCCGATCTGCATCAGCGCGCCCAGGATGATGATCGAGGAGATCGCGTTGGTCACAGCCATCAGGGGCGTGTGCAGCGAGTGTGCGACGCCCCAGATCACCTGGAAGCCGACAAAGCACGACAGCGCAAAGACGATGAAATGCTGCATGAAGCTGGCCGGAGCAAACAGGCCCACCAGCAGCAAGAGAGCACCGCCGCCTGCCAGCATGGTGACCTGGCTTTTGGTCTGCGCCTTGAAGGCTTCGATTTCCTGCGCCCGTTTTTCTTCCGGGGTCAGTTCCGGCACGGTTTCCTTGGGCTTGGCCGCAATCGCCTGCACCTTGGGCGGCGGCGGCGGGAAGGTGATCTCGCCCTCAAACGCCACGGTGGCGCCGCGGATCACGTCGTCCTCCATGTTGTGGTTGACCTGGCCGTCTTTCTCAGGCGTGAGGTCGGCCATCATATGGCGGATGTTGGTGGCGTACAGGCTGGACGACTGCGCCGCCATCCGGGACGGGAAGTCGGTGTAGCCGATGATAGTGACGCCGTTTTCTGTGACGATCTTCTCATCCGCGACGGTCAGCTTGCAGTTGCCGCCCTTCTCTGCCGCGAGGTCCACGATGACCGAGCCCGGCTTCATCGCTGCGACCATGTCTTCGGTCCACAGCTCAGGCGCCTCGCGGTTGGGGATCAGCGCGGTGGTGATGACGATGTCCACCTCTGGAGCCAATTCACGGAACTTGGCGAGCTGCGCTTCGCGGAATTCCGGGCTGGAGACCGAGGCATAACCGCCGGTGGCGGCGCCGTCCTGCTGCTCTTCCTCGAAATCGAGATAGACAAACTCGGCGCCCATCGACTCGACCTGCTCGGCCACTTCCGGGCGCACGTCGAAGGCATAGGTGACCGCACCAAGCGAGGTTGAGGTGCCGATGGCGGCGAGGCCCGCCACACCGGCGCCAACTACCAGAACCTTGGCCGGGGGCACCTTGCCCGCCGCGGTGATCTGACCGGTGAAGAAGCGGCCGAAATTGTTGCCCGCCTCGATCACGGCGCGGTAGCCCGCGATATTGGCCATCGACGACAGCGCATCCATCTTCTGCGCCCGCGAAATACGCGGCACCATTTCCATGGCGATCACATTGGCGCCCTTGGATTTGGCCAGCTCCATGCCTTCTTCATTGCCCGCCGGGTTGAAGAAGGAGATCAGTGTCTTGCCCTTGGTCAGCCGCTTCAGCTCTGTCGCGTCCGGCTGGCGCACCTTGGCGACAATGTCGGAGGCTTTCCACAGCGCTGCCGGGGTCTTGATGATCTCAACCCCTGCCGCCTCATAGGCCGCATCGGAAAAGCCTGCCGCTGCGCCTGCCCCGGTTTCGATCGCGCAATCGTAGCCGAGTTTTTGCAGCTGACGCGCAGAATCCGGCGTCATGCCGACCCGGTTCTCACCTGCAAATGTTTCTTTTGGTGTTCCTATTTTCACCTTTTTGGTCCCCCTCGTCTTGCCCGTGCCAGCAGTGCCCAGGTACGGATCGCAATGATTTCTATTACATCGCGCAATATTGTTGCGCAAGGATTTTGCTGCGCCGCCGCAATTTTATGCCGCAATGCCGCGTTCAGGTCATAGCCAGCGGCGTACTTTCTGCTCATACCGCGCCCAGTCGGCCCGGAACGTGCGCCGCATCCGGTCCTCTTCCGGGATCACGAACCGCTTCTCCAGCAGCCACAGGAAGACCGGGATCAAAGGCAGCGACAGCACCGCGTCGAACCACAGGATGAGGCCCGCGAGGATCAGTACATCGCCCAGGTAAATTGGATTGCGGGAGCGGCTGAAGATGCCCGATTGCACCAGCCGGCTGGGCGTCTGATGCGGAATCACGGAGGTTTTCTGGCGCCGCATCTCAGTAATCGCCAGCAGCGCCAGCAACAGGCCGCCGCCCAGCAGGATACCGCCCAGGAAATCCGCCCAGGCGCCGCCGAAAGACAGCCCGAATGCGGCATGTTTTGCCTGCAGCCAGGCAATCAGCACAGAACCCGCCAGCCAGGCGGGCGGCACGTCCAGCCACCGCATCACGCCCGGTTCTCCGGCAAAATATGTCCTGAAATCACGCACATCGCGGGCAGTTTTCCCTCATCCAGCCAGGCCGTCCAGACCTCTTGAGCCAAGACTGGAAATTAAGGACAAATTGCCCCCGATGCCGCATTTACGGCGAATCTGTCCCGGCTTGCGGCATGATCCTGCACAAAATCCCCCGAAAGCCTAAGTATATTTATGTGTACTGAGGGCGCGGGGCCTTACTCCCACTCCATTTCCTCGAACACGCGGCCTGCGTTCTTGGTCGCCAGTTCCTCGAATGTGTCCAGGCCCTTCCAGCGCGCCTGATCAACATAATATGCGCTTGCGAGGTCTCCGCCCGCCTCGATATGGGCGCCCACCTTGGCCCGCAGGTCGGTCAGATAGTCGAGCGTATAGCGGCGCACCTGCGGCAAATTGGTCGGGTGGCCGTGGCCGGGGATCACATAGGCCGGCGCCAGCGGTTCCAGCTTGTCCTGCCAGGTTTCGATCCAGCATTTGGTGCAGGTGTGCGGGAAGACCGGCAGCATCCGTTCGTGAAAGGCGATGTCGCCGGCAATCAGCAGATCCCAGGCGGGGATCCAGACCTGAATATCGCCGGGGTCATGCGCGGGGCCAAGGTGCAGCACCTGCATTTCCACCCCGCCGAGGCTCAGGTCATAGCGGTCTTCAAAAGACATATTGGCGTGCTCAACACGGGTCTCCCCTGCCCGGTCCTTGTTATAGCCGCGCATGCGTTGCAGGATCATGTCGCTGTTTTCCTGCGTCTCGGCAATCGCCTCGGCATGGGCCAGCACATCGACGCCTTGGTCGCGCCAGTATCCGTTGCCCAGCATCGCGTGGCCCTGGCCGTTTTCGTTGATCACCAGAACCACCGGCTGATCGGTCACCTGCTTGATCTCGTCATGCAAGGCTTGCGCCAGTGCATCGGAGGCACCTGAGTTCACCACCACCACGCCTTCGGAGGTCACGATAAAGGACAAGTTGTTGTTATGGCCCGCGTTTTCATAGGTCGGCGGGGCGGTGGCGCCGATGGCGGAGAAGACATTCGGAATGACCTCAACCGGTTTCGAATACAGCTCGGACTGGGGGTACTGGTCGGCGATATCCTCGCTGGCAAAGGCGGCGAATGGCACCAGCAGGGCAAGGGCGGCAAGGGGTTTCATCACATCTCTCCCGGATCATTTGCCACAACATTCACACATGCGAATATAACTGTAAACGCCCTCTGTGTGCGGCGTGACGGCACGGCGGGGTTGCCAGATGCCCCTGCCCGGCTAGGCTGAGCCGCAAAACAGGGAGGCGAGGCCATGAGCTTGCAAGGCAAACACGCGCTGGTCACCGGCGGCGGCACCGGTATCGGGCTGGCCATTGCGCAGGGGTTGGCCGCGCAGGGCGCCCAAGTCACCATCACAGGGCGCAGGCTGGAGGTGCTGGAGGAGGCCGTAACAGACGGGCTGCATCCGCTGGTCATGGATGTGCGCGACGAGGACGACGTGGCGGCCAAGGTTGCCGCCGCGGTGGAGGCCCGCGGCCCGGTACAGGTCTGTGTGGCCAACGCGGGCGTGGCCGAGGGCGCCGCGCTGCACAAGACCTCGATGGCGTTCTGGCGCAATATGATGGCGACCAATTTGGATGGTGCCTTTCTGACCATCAGGGAATGCTTTACCTCAATGCGGCAGACGGATTGGGGCCGGGTGATTACCGTCTCCTCCATTGCCGGGCTGCGGGGGCTGAAAGGCGGTGCCTGTTACACGGCCAGCAAACACGGGCTGGTCGGGCTGACGCGCGCGCTGAGCGAGGATTATCTGGGCACGCCCTTTACCTTCAACGCGCTGTGCCCCGGCTATGTGGACACCCCGATTGTTGAGCGCAACATCACCTCGATCGCCCAGCGCGCGGGCTTAAGCTCAGTGGAGGCGCTGGACGTGATGGTCAACGCCAACCGCCACAAGCGGCTGATTGAGCCGGAGGAAGTGGCGGCGGCGGCCCTATGGCTGTGCGGTCCCGGCTCGGGTTCAGTCAATGGCCAGTGCATCGAAATAGCCGGGGGGCAGATGTGATGAACCGAGAGGAATTCAACGCCTTCTGCGCCACCTTTCCAGCGGCCGAGCATGTCGTGCAATGGGGCAATTCCGACGTCTGGAAGGCGGGCGGCAAGCTGTTTGCCGTCTGCGGCTGGGCCGAGGGGCAGGATGCCTTCACCTTCAAGGCGGGCGATATCGCCTATGAGGTGCTGCAGGAGCGCCCCGGTGTCCGCCCGGCGCCCTATTTGGCGTCGCGGGGCATGAAATGGCTGCAGCAGTTTGACAGCGACGGCCTGACGGATGCGGAGCTTAAAGAGCAGATCACCCTGTCCTATCAGATGGTGACCGCGAAGCTGTCCAAAAAGAAGCGCGCCGAGTTCGGCATCCCCGACCCGCAAGCGGACACAAGCCAAGGTTAATGCAGACAGCCCGCCTCTGGACAGAATGGCCTGGGTGCGATAGCAAATCCTAAAAATCTTTAAGCTTGAAATACCGATCAGACGCGAGGCCTCCATGACCGATTTTGCCGCAACCAAGGCGATGTTCGACCTGCCCGAAGGGGTGATCTATCTGGATGGCAACTCATTGGGTCCGCTGCCCCGCGCCGCCCGGGAGCGGGTCGGGGCCATGATGCAGGACGAATGGGGCCAGATGCTGATCACCGGCTGGAACAAGGCCGGCTGGATGGACAAGCCCAAGGCGCTGGGGGACCGGGTCGGGCGGCTGATCGGGGCGGAGCCGGGCCATGTGGTGATGGGCGATACGCTGTCGATCAAGGTTTACCAGGCCGTCGCCTCGGCGCTGGAGCTGAACCCGGGCCGCAAGGTAGTGCTGTCGGACAATGGCAACTTTCCCACCGATCTCTATATGGCCGGCGGGCTGCTGAAATCGCTGGGGCCGGAGTATGAGCTGCGGGTGGTGAACCCGGAGGCGGTTGAGGACGCCATCACCGATGAGATCGCGGTGCTGATGATCACAGAGGTGGACTACCGCACCGGGCGCAAGCACGACATGAAGGCGCTGACCGAAAAGGCCCATGCCCATGGCGTGCTGACGGTCTGGGATCTGGCGCACTCGGCGGGTGCCATTCCGGTGGATCTGGCCGGGTGCCGTGCGGATTTTGCGGTTGGCTGCACCTACAAATACCTGAATGGCGGCCCCGGCGCGCCGGCCTTCATCTATGTGTCACCACGCCACGCAGAGACCGCCCGCCCGGCGTTGTCGGGCTGGCTGGGGCATGAGGCGCCTTTTGCCTTTGACCTCGACTACCGGCCCGGCAGCGGCATCGACCGGATGCGCGTCGGCACGCCGCCGGTAATCCAGCTGACCGCGCTGGAGGCGGCAATGGACATCTGGGACATGGCGGAAATGGAGGCCGTGCGCGCCAGGTCCGTCGAACTTTGCAACCTGTTCATCGCGCTGGTTGAAGAGAGCTGCCCGCAGCTGGAGCTGGCCTCGCCGCGCGACCCCGCCTTCCGCGGCAGCCAGGTGTCGTTCAAGTTCGACGAGGGCTATGCGGCGATGCAGGCGCTGATTGCCCGCGGTGTGATCGGCGACTTCCGGGCGCCCGATATCATGCGGTTCGGCTTCACCCCGCTGTATATCGACGAGGGTGACGTGCGCGCGGCGGCTGAAATCATTGCCGATGTCATGACCAACGCCCTGTGGGACCGGCCGGAATACATGGTCCGCCACGCGGTCACCTGATGCAGGGCGCGCGCGCATACCATCTGCCGCTCTGCCGCCCGGCGGGCTGGGTCGCGCTGTGGCGCCGCCTGGCCCAATGCGGCACCCTGAACCGGAGGACGCATTCCTTTCCCTGACGTATGCTACCCTTAGGAAAAGGAATGACTCCGATGACCAAACCCTACGATCCCGCCGACGACGGCGCCCAAATGTCCTTTGACGGGCGCATGTCCTATGGCGATTACCTGTCGCTCGATATGCTGCTGAATGCGCAGAAGACATGGACCAATACCCATGACGAAATGCTGTTCATCATTCAGCATCAGACCTCTGAGCTGTGGATGCGGCTGGCCATTCACGAGTTGAGCGCCGCCCGCGAGCGGCTGCTGAGCGGCCAGGCGCGGCAGGCGTTCAAGATGCTGGCGCGGGTGGCGCGGATCTTTGAACAGCTCAACTCCGCCTGGGACGTGCTGCGCACCATGACGCCCTCGGATTACACGGCCTTCCGGGATGAGCTGGGCCAAAGCTCCGGCTTTCAGTCGCATCAGTACCGGCAGATCGAATTTATGCTGGGCAACCGCAACAAGGCGATGCTGCGGCCCCACGCGCACCGGCCGGACATTCTGGCGCTGCTGGAGGCGGAACTGGCGCAGCCGTCGCTGTATGATGTGGCGCTGAAGGCGCTGGCCCAGAGCTTTGCGCTGCCGGATGAAGTGGTGAACCGGGATGTTTCCGAGGCCTATCAGCCGCATGAGGCGGTGCAGGCCGCCTGGACAGAGGTTTACCGCGACACCGAAACCCACTGGGAGCTGTATGAACTGGCCGAGAAGCTGGTGGATTTCGAGGATTACTTCCGCCGCTGGCGTTTCAACCATGTGACCACGGTGGAGCGCGTGATCGGCTTCAAGCGCGGCACCGGCGGCACCGGCGGCGTCAGCTATCTGAAGCGGATGCTGGAGGTGGAGCTGTTCCCAGAGCTGTGGCACCTGCGCACCGAGCTGTGAAAGTTCAGCGGGCCGGCCCTACCGGCCCGCATCACCGCGGTGTCAGCCCAGCCCCGGCCAAGGCCGCCAGCTGGCGCACCCCGGCCTGGTAGGCCGCGTAATCCGCGGCGGTCTGTTTGATCCCCTTCAACGAGGCGCAGAGGGTCCGGGCAATCACCGCGGCATCGCCGCTCAGCACCGCCTGCCCGGCATTGGCCTGCTGCTGCAGCCAGTCCGCATAGATTCCGCTGAGCGCCGCCTCTCCTGCTTCGATCTCTGCGCCGGCCACATGTTTGGTGACCTCGAACAGCTCCATCCCATGCGGCGAGGCCATCATCTGTTCAATCGCTTCACCGCCTTGGGCCGCAAAGGCCGCCTGCAATTGGTCCGGCAGCGGCCCCGGTCCGGCCAGTGCAGCACGGACACCGGCTGCAGCGTTGCCGTAGTAGGCAGTCACCAAGGCCCGAAAAATCGCGTCCTTGTTCTTGAAATGCAGATACAGTGCGGGCCGCGACATGCCCGCGCCCTTGGCGATGTCATCCATCGAGGTCTTGCGGAACCCATAGGTGGAAAACGCCATCCAGGCGGCCTCGAGGATTGCCTGCTGTTTCGGATCAATGCCTGCCATGTTCATGTTTCCGCTTCTGACATTGTTTGTAAAAAATGTCAATTGACACCCTGACAAAACTCGTTACTTTTGTCAGAAGCACAGCAAGGGAGCCCCGCCATGCCAACAGACCTGCGCATCAATGGAAAAACCCATCAGGTAGATCTGCCTGATGATGTTCCCCTTCTCTGGGTTCTGCGGGATGAGGTTGGCCTCACCGGCACCAAGTTCGGTTGCGGTGTGGCCGCCTGCGGCGCCTGCACTGTGCAGATTGATGGCGAGGCGGTGCGCTCCTGCCAGGTGGCGCTGTCGGATGTCTGGGGCGAGGTCACCACGATTGAGGGCCTCGGCACGCCGGAGGCGATGGCCGCGATCCAGCAGGCCTGGGTGGAGCATCAGGTGGCCCAATGCGGCTACTGCCAGTCGGGCCAGATCATGCAAGCGGCCAGCCTGCTGGCGGAAAACCCGGCGCCTTCCGATGCAGAAATTGACGAGGCTATGCAAGGAAACCTTTGCCGCTGCGGCACCTACCCGCGCATTCGCGCCGCGATCCATGCCGCCGCCCAGAAGATGCAGGAGGCGTAACCCATGGCCAGTATTGCAAAAATCGCCCGCCGCACCTTTCTGATCGGCTCAGCCGCCATTGTCGGCGGCGTGGCTTTCGGCGCCTATTACGTCAGCCGCCCGGCCCCGAACCCGCTGAAACCGGCAGAAGGTGAAGCGGCGCTCAACCCGTTTGTGCTCATTGACCAGAACGGTGTCACCCTGTTTGCACCGCGCGCCGAGATGGGCCAGGGCGTGAAAACCAGCTGGGCCGCGCTGATCGCTGAGGAACTGGATTTGGAGCTGGACCAGGTCCGGGTTCTGCACGGCCCTGCCGCGCAGGCCTATTACAACTCTGCCTTCATCGCCGATGCGCTGCCGGGCAAGGGCTATGACAGCGGCAATTTTAAACATGCCGTGGGCGAGGCGCTGGGGCATATCGGCAAGGTGCTGAACCTGCATGGCACCGGCGGCTCCACCTCGATGAAGGACGGGTTCAAGCGGATGCGCCAAGCCGGCGCCGCCGCGCGCGAGACGCTGAAGCAGGCCGCGGCAGAACGGCTGGGTGTGGACCGCAGCAAGCTGAGCACCGCAAAGGGCGCGGTGATTGCTCCGGACGGGACGCAGATCCCCTATACCGATCTGGCGATGGACGCCGCCAAACTGGAACCGGTGGACGCAGACCTGCGCCCCAGCAGCCAGTGGCGGCTGATCGGCAAACCGCAGCCGCGGATTGACATGGCAGAAAAGGCCACTGGCACCGCCGAGTTCGGCATCGACGTGCGGCTGCCGGGGATGAAGTTTGCCTCTGTCCGCATGAACCCGCGCCAGGGCGGCGGCATGAAGGGCTTTGACGCCACCGCTGCCGAAGGGATGCCCGGTGTCGAGAAGGTCGTGGACATGGGGGCCGGCGTGGCCGTGGTGGCAACAAACACCTGGCTGGCGATGCAGGCGCTGGACGCCATCGACGTGGACTGGGAGGACGCCCCCTACCCGCCGGAAACCGATCAGATCTTTGCAAAAATCGCAGAAGCGTTTGACGATGCGCCGAACTCCGTCCTGCGGGATGACGGCGATGCGGACGCGCTGCCTGATGGCGCAACCGAACTGACGGCAGACTACCAGGTGCCTTACCTGGCCCATGCCACCATGGAGCCGATGAATGCCACCGCGCTGCTGCAGGACGGCAAGCTGACCCTTTGGTGCGGCAACCAGATGCCGACCTTCGTGCAGATGAAATGCGCCGGGGAGGCCGGGCTGGAAACGGATCGGGTGGAGGTCAACACCACCTATCTTGGCGGCGGCTTCGGGCGGCGGGCCGAGTTCGACTATGCGGTGCTGGCCACCCGGCTGGCGAAACAGATGCCCGGCACCCCGGTGCAGCTGACCTGGAGCCGCGAGGAGGATATGCGCCACGACATGTACCGCCCCGGGGCGCTGGCACGGATGCGCGGCGCGGTGAAGGGCGGCCAGGCGGTGCTGCTGGACGGCAAGGTTGCAGCCGCCTCGCCAGTTGCGCAGGCGATGAAACGGCTGGCGGATCTGCCTGCCGCCGGCCCCGACAAGGTGCATGTGGAGGGGTTCTTCAATGCGCCTTATGCAATCCCGAGCTTCCGCATGGCCGGCCACCTGTCGGACATCCAGATCCCTGTCGGGTTCTGGCGCTCAGTCGGCAACAGTTTCAACGCCTTCTTCGTTGAAAGCTTCATTGACGAGATGGCCCATGCTGCCGGCACCGATCCGCTGGAATTCCGGCTGGACATGGCGCGCCGTGAATGGGCGCCAGCCGCTGCGGTGCTGGAAGCGGTCAAGGAAATGTCCGGCTGGACCGGCAAGACCCCCGAAGGCACAGGCCGCGGGGTGGCGCTGTGCTACAGCTTCGGAACCCCCGTGGCCGAAGTGATCGAAGTGGTGGACGAAGACGGCAGCATCCGCATCGCCAACGCCTGGATTGCCTGCGACGTCGGCCGGGCCATCGACCCGGAGATCGTCAAGGCGCAGATGTTCAGCGGCATGGTCTATGGGCTGTCGGCGGCGTGTTTCGGCGAGATCACCTTTGCCGAAGGCGCGGCGGAACAGGGCAATTTTCCGGACTACGACGCAATCCGTATGCATACGATGCCGCGGACAGAGGTGAAGGTGCTGGAAACCCAAGCGCAGCTTGGCGGCGTTGGCGAACCCGGCACCCCGCCCGCAGCCCCGGCACTGGCCAATGCGCTTTTCGACCTCACAGGCAAACGCGCCCGGCGGCTGCCGCTGATGCATGACTTTGAGCTGCTGATCTGAACCAAAATGCGGCCTGCCTTGCCGGGCGGGCCGCACATCCTCAGACGAGCGCTTTCACCATCCGGTAATTGTGGAGCATCACACCGCGGCGCTCAACCTCGCGCCTGTGATCCACAGTGAACCCGCGCTTTTCGAAGAAACCGCGTGCCGCTTCGCTGGCGTTTACATAAAGCTGCGCCAGGCCCCGCTGCCGCGCCGCGGCTTCCAGCTGACCATAGAGCGCCGCTGCTGCACCCTGCCCTGCCGCCCGCGGATGGCAGAACAGCATGTCGATAAGCCCATCGCTTTCCAAGTCGATAAATGCGTCCGGGACATCGCTGCTGCCGGCCGCCACCCACAGTTCCCGCCCATCCATCAGCCGTTGCCGGAACGGCTCTGCCGGCGGAACGTCCGGGCACCAGGCGGCGGTTTGTTCCGGAGAATAAAAGCGGCTGGCAATACCATGCACCGCGGCATGGAACACATCTGCCAGTGCGGCGGCGTCCTCAGGTTTTCCGCGCCTGACCTTGAACGGCCCCTGCTCCAAGGCAGCGCCGTCTGCAGCATTGCACATCATGGGAGACCTTATGCAGATTTTTGCAAACCGGCCTGCGACCCCGCGTCCGCCCAGGCCCGTACCGCATCTCCGAACGCCTCAAACAGCGGCCGCGACACCGGGTCCGCTGCGGCTTCCCACTCGGGGTGCCATTGCACCGACAGGGTAAAGCCCGGCGCATCCTTGATATAGACCGCCTCCGGCGTGCCATCCGGCGCGTGGCCGTCGATCACAACCCGCGCGCCCGGGCGTTTGATGCCCTGGCCGTGCAGCGTGTTGGTCATCACCTCTTCCGCCCCGAACAAACGGTGGAACACGCCGCCCGGGTTGAACTTGACCGTGTGGCGCAGGGCAAATTTTTCCTCCAGCGTGCCGTCCGGCGGCATCCGGTGGTTCATCCGCCCCGGCAGGTCGCGGATTTCCGGGTGCAGGGTGCCGCCCATTGCCACGTTCACCTCCTGGAAGCCGCGGCAGATGCCCAGGAAAGGCTGGCCGCGCTCCACACAGGCGCGGATCAGCGGCAGGGTGATGGCGTCACGGGCCCGGTCAAAGGCGCCGTGCGCCTCGGTCTCGGCCTCGCCGTATTCGTTGGGATGCACGTTGGGGCGCCCGCCGGTCAGCAGGAAGCCGTCGAAAGTGCGAAGCAGTTCCTCGACGGTCACAAACCGCGGATCCGATGGGATCATCAGCGGCATACAGCCTGCAACCTCGGCAATCGCCTCGGAATTCATCGTGCCGCCCGCATGCACGGGATACTGATCGTTCAGCAGATAGGAATTGCCGATAATGCCTACTTTGGGTCGCGCCATGGTCTGCTTGTCTCCGTTCCCTGACAGAAAACCTAGCTCTGCCAAAGGCCGGGTTCAACCGCAGTGACGGCGCAACTCAGTGTTCACAGGCGCACGGGAGAGTCAGATTTCCCCTGACAGGCCAGCAGCTTCGATACCCGCCATGGCGGCAATCGCGTCATTGTCAGAGGTGTCGCCCGTCACACCGACCGCACCGATCACCGCGCCATCCGCACCGCGCACCAGCACACCGCCCGGCACCGGCACCACCTGGCCGCCATAGACACCGTTCACTGCGGCCATGAAATAGGCCTGCGCCTCAGCCCGCGCCATCTGGGCACTGCCTGCCATGCCCAGCATCACCGAGCCATAGGCCTTGCCATGCGCAATCGGAAACCGGCCAGGTGCGGCGCCGTCTTCGCGTTCGAAGGCCTGTACATGGCCGCCGGCATCCAGCACCACTGCAGACAGCGGTTTCAGGTTCAGTTCGCGCCCCTTTTCCAGCGCTACGCGGATAATGGTGCGCGCCTGTTCCAGTGAAATATCAGCCATGGGTCCTGTCCTTCTCGCTTGGGTGACGTCTCCAACCGGAAAAGGAGGCCAAAAGGCCCCCTTTGACTACCCCTTTTTGCGGGGAAACTGTTTCATCCGGCCAGTTTGCCGCGCTCAGGCCGCCGCTTCCTGCGCTTTCAGCTCCAGCCGCCGGGCGTGCAGCACCGGCTCGGTATAACCCGACGGCTGCACCCGGCCCTTGAACACCAGGTCGCAGGCCGCGTTGAAGGCGATGGTGTCATATCCCGGCGCCATCGCGCGGTAGCTGTTGTCGCCGCGGTTCTGCTCATCCACCACCTTGGCCATCTTGCGCAAGCTGCCCATGACCTCCTCCTCGGAGACGACACCATGGTGCAGCCAGTTGGCGATGTGCTGGGCGGAGATCCGGCAGGTGGCGCGGTCCTCCATCAGGCCAACGTCGTTGATGTCCGGCACCTTGGAGCAGCCCACCCCCTGATCGACCCAGCGCACCACATAGCCGAGGATGCCTTGGGCGTTGTTATCCACCTCACGGGCGATCTGGCGCGGGGTCCACTTGCGGTAGGTCGCCAGCGGGATTTCCAGGATGCCGTCCACATGGGCGCGGCGGCCGCCAGCCTTGAGTTTCTCCTGCACCGCCAGCACATCCACCTTGTGGTAGTGCAGCGCGTGCAGGGTCGCAGCGGTCGGGCTCGGCACCCAGGCGCAGTTGGCGCCGGATTTCGGATGCTCGATCTTCTGCTCGATCATCGCCGCCATCATGTCGGGCATCGCCCACATGCCCTTGCCGATCTGCGCCTTGCCTGACAGGCCGCACTCCAGGCCGATATCCACATTCAGGTTCTCATAGGCGCCGATCCAGCCCTTGCGCTTGATGAAATCCTTGCGGGAGAACGGCCCGGCCTCCATCGAGGTGTGGATCTCGTCGCCGGTGCGGTCGAGGAAGCCGGTGTTGATAAAGGCCACCCGGTTCTTGGCGGCGCGGATGCATTCCTTGAGGTTGACCGAGGTGCGGCGCTCCTCATCCATGATGCCGATCTTCACCGTGTGGCGCGGCAGGCCGAGAATGTCCTCGACCTTGCCGAAAATCCGGTCGGTAAAGGCGACTTCCTCCGGACCATGCATCTTGGGCTTCACCACATAGACAGAGCCATGGGCAGAATTGCCGCCCTCGCGCTTCAGATCATGCATGGCAGCCGTCACGGTGATCAGCGCATCCAGCAGGCCTTCGAAGGCCTCGTTGCCATCCTTGTCCAAAACAGCAGGGTTGGTCATCAGATGGCCGACATTGCGCACCCACAGCAAGGCGCGGCCTTTCAAGGTCATCGCCGCGCCATCCGGCGCCGTAAAGCCGAAATCCGGGTTCAGTCGTCGGGTAATGGTCTTGCCGCCCTTGTCTAGAACCGCCTCCAGATCGCCCTTCATCAGGCCCAGCCAGTTGGAATAGGCCAGCACTTTGTCCTCGGCATCGACGCAAGCCACCGAATCTTCGCAGTCCATGATCGCGGACATCGCGCTTTCCAGCCGCACATCGGCCAGGCCGGCCTGGTCGCGGGCGCCGATCGCGTGGGCGCGGTCAAACACCAGTTCCACATGCAAGCCATTGTTGCGCAGCAGCACGGATTCGGGTGCCTTGGGGTTGCCGCGGTAGCCTGCAAATTTCTCCGGCTGCGCCAGCGGCAGATCGTCGATCAGCAGCTGGCCCTCCTGCACGTGATAGCGGCGCACATCCGCGTGGCTGGCGCCGTTGATCGGAAAGGCCTCGTCCAGGAAGACCCGCGCCCGCGCCACAACCCGCGCGCCGCGCCCCTTGTCATAGCCGCCCGCAGGCGCCGGGGTTCCCATCGCGTCAGTGCCATAGAACCCGTCATAAAGGCTGCCCCAGCGCGCATTGGCCGCGTTCAGCGCGTAACGGGCGTTGGTGATCGGCACCACCAGCTGCGGCCCGGGCACCGAAGCGATTTCGGGGTCCACATTCTGCGTCCCGATCTCGAAATCGCCGCCCTCCGGCAGCAGGTAGCCAATCTCTGCCAGGAACGCCTTGTAGCCTTCGTGGTCATGCGGCTTATCGCGGTTGGCGATGTGCCAGGCGTCGATCCTGGCCTGGATGTCTTCACGTTTGGCCAGCAGCGCACGGTTCTCCGGGCCAAAGCCGTTCACCAGCTCTGCCAGGCCTTTCCAGAACGCATCAGCCTCCACCCCGGTGCCCGGCAGCGCCTGTTTCTCGATGAACTCCGCCAGCTCCGGCGCGACCTGAATTCCCTGTTTCTCGACCCGGCTCATGACTTGCTCCTTCCGGCGGTACACCACTGTATGCTGCACCCTAACTAGGGCAGAAGTTTCCGATCGGCAACAAAACACCCTGCCGCTGAAACCGAACTCACTTTCTTGTTTTCCAAGAAAGTTCTGCGGATTTTTCCTGAACCTGCCAAGAACCCGCCAATCCGCTTGCAGTCGCGCCCCTGTCCGCTACACCTGAACAGAAGCAGTGCAGAGGAGAACGAGAATGGCCAAAGACACGCCCCAGACCTTCTACCTGAAAGACTACACGCCCTTTGGGTTTGACGTCGAAAGCGTTCACCTGACCTTCCGCCTGACACCGGAAACCACCCGGGTGCTCAGCAAGATCCGCTTTGCACCCAAGGCGGATGCAGCGGACAAGACCTTCTTTCTGCACGGCGAGGAGCTGCAGCTGATCTCCGCCAAAATCGACGGCGGGGCTGTGACGCCCGAACTGGTCGATGGCGGTCTCAAATGCGATGTGCCCAGCGCCCCCTTCACCTGGGAAGCCGAGGTGGAGATCAACCCGGCCGGCAATACCGCGCTGGAGGGGCTTTACATGTCGAACAGCATGTATTGCACCCAATGCGAGGCCGAGGGCTTCCGCAAGATCACCTATTACCCCGACCGCCCCGACGTGATGTCCACCTTCACCGTGCGGATCGAGGGCGACGAACCGGTGATGCTGTCCAACGGCAACCCGGTGGGCGCGGGCGAAGGCTGGGCCGAATGGCATGATCCCTGGCCGAAACCGGCCTATCTGTTTGCGCTGGTGGCGGGCGACCTGGTGAACCATCCCGGCAGCTTCACCACCAAGTCCGGCAAGGAGGTGGAGCTGAACATCTGGGTCCGCCCCGGCGACGAGGGCAAATGCGCCTTTGGCATGGAGGCGCTGAAGAAGTCGATGAAGTGGGACGAAGACGTCTACGGCCTGGAATACGACCTGGAGCTGTTCAACATTGTCGCCGTGGACGACTTCAACATGGGTGCGATGGAGAACAAGGGGTTGAACATTTTCAACTCTTCCTGCGTTCTGGCGTCGCCAGAGACCTCCACAGATGCCAATTTCGAACGTATCGAGGCGATTATCGCCCATGAGTATTTCCACAATTGGACCGGCAACCGGATCACCTGCCGTGACTGGTTTCAGCTGTGCCTCAAGGAAGGGCTGACGGTTTTCCGCGATGCCCAGTTCACCGCCGACATGCGCTCGGAACCGGTGAAGCGGATCGACGACGTGATTACGCTCCGCACCCGCCAGTTCCCTGAGGACAACGGCCCCCTCGCCCATCCGCCGCGCCCTGAAGCCTTCCAGGAGATCAACAACTTCTACACCGCCACCGTCTATGAAAAAGGCGCTGAGGTGATCGGCATGCTCAAGCGGCTGGTGGGGGATGAGAACTACTACAAGGCGCTGAAGCTCTATTTTGACCGCCACGACGGCCAGGCCTGCACCATCGAGGACTGGCTGAAGGTGTTTGAGGACGCAACCGGGCGCGACCTGAGCCAGTTCAAACTGTGGTACAGCCAGGCGGGCACCCCGCGGGTGAAGGTCTCGGAATATTACGCCGATGGCACCTATACCCTAACGTTTGAGCAATCGACGCCGCCCACACCCGGCCAGCCCGACAAGGCGCCGCGGGTGATCCCAATGGCGGTGGGCCTGTTATCGCCCAACGGCGACGAGGTGCGCGCAACGGAAGTATTGGAACTGACCGAGGCCAAGCAGAGCTTCACCTTCGACGGCCTCGGCGCAAAGCCGGTACCGTCGATCCTGCGCGAGTTCTCCGCCCCGGTGATCCTGGAACGCGAGACCAGCAACGCCGAACGCGCCTTCCTGCTGGCCCATGACACCGACCCGTTCAACCGCTGGGAGGCCGGCAACGCGCTGGCCAAGGAAACCCGCGTTGCGATGGTGCTGGATGGCGCTGCACCCGATGCGGCTTATCTGGACGCGCTGGAGAAACTGGTGCGCGACGACGATCAGGATCCGGCCTTCCGCGCCCTGGTGCTGTCGCCGCCCAGCCAGGCCGACATCGCCCAGACCCTGCATGACCGGGGCTTCACCCCCGATCCGCAAAAGATCTATGACGCGGCAGAGACTTTTACCCAGACCCTGGCGCAGCAGCTGGAAACCAGCCTGCCCCGGCTTTATGCGGCGACCACTGTCGAAGGCCCGTACTCGCCCGATGCCGAAGGGGCCGGCAAACGTGCCCTCAATGGCCGCATCCTGTCGCTGCTGACCCGGCTGGACGGCGGCGAGCAGGCCGCGCGCCAGTATGAGGCCGCGGACAACATGACCCAGCAATATGCCGCCCTGGCTGCGCTGATGAAGGCTGAGAAGGGCGAAGCGCAAAGCCAGGCGTTCTTTGACCAATGGCAGGACGACCGGCTGGTGATGGACAAATGGTTTGCGCTGCAAATCGCCTGCGCCGCGCCAGAAAAGACGGCTGCCACCGCCGCAGACCTCACCCGGCACACGCTGTTTGACATGAAGAACCCCAATCGCTTCCGCGCGGTGATGGGGGCGCTGGCGGGCAACCACGCGGGCTTCCACCATGCCAGCGGCGAGGGCTATCAGCTGCTGGCGGACAATCTGATCGCGCTGGACAAGCTGAACCCGCAGACCACCGCCCGCATGTGCGCCGCCTTCCAGACCTGGAAGCGCTACGGCAGCGACCGCCAGTCGCTAATCCGCGCCCAGCTCAGCCGGATTGCGGGCACAGAGGGTCTCAGCCGCGACACCACTGAAATGGTCACCCGGATCCTGGATGCCTGAAACGCCTGAACCCTTGCCCCCGGCGGCGGACTACAGCTTCTCCCGCCGGGGCCGCTCCGCCGCTGCCATTCTGGCAACGGGCGGCTGGCTTGCGGCGCTTCTGGCGCTGTGGCTGGTGCTGGATGCCGCCCTGTGGCTGGTGGTCCTGCTGGCCCTGCCGGTACTGCCTGCGCTGGCCGATTTGGTGCGCAACCCTCTATCCGGGCTGAAAATCTCCCAAGACCGGATAGAGTGGTTCAGCGGCAAGCTGACCGGGCAGGCGCGGCTCGGCGAAATTGACCGCGTGCGGTTCGACACCCGCTGGGACTTTTCGGTGCGCGCGACACTGATCCTGAAAAATGGCAAGCGCATCCGGCTGCCGCAGGAGGCCACGCCGCCGCACGCGGAAACAGATGCGGAGTTTCTGAAACGCGGTATCCGCACGGAACGGCACCACTTCACCGCGTTTTGAAGGCTCTCCGTCAATCGTCCATTGAAATCCGTTCAGATTTTAAACAGCCACGCGCGAATAACCGCCAGCGTGCGTTAACTTCCTCAGTGCCGCCATCTTTGCGCCCCATTGCCTGACGAGACTGTGAACAACGATAAGCTGCCACTCATCAGGAAGCGCAAATGCTCACAACGTCTCGACAGGCGCGGGAATTTCTGACCCGCATTTCCGGCAAGATGTCTGCCCATCTCCGGCCTGCCGCCCGCCCGGCCCCCGCGGCCTCTGCCATCCCCGCCCCTGCACCTGCAGATGCTCTGCTGACCCGCCGGCTTGAAGACAGCCTGTCGATCCCGGTCCGCAGCGAACAGGGCGATCCCGATTGCCTTCACGCTCAGGAAACCGGGCAGTTCCTGGCGCGCCAGGAACGCTGGGAGGAGCTGTCCCGCCGGATCCAGGAGGCGGACACCGCCGGCACCACTGCGCGCTGCGGCCTGCCGCTGGCCGATCTGATTGCCTATGGCGCCCGTGCCGATGTGGTCAATGCAACCGAGCACGCCCTGGCCGAAAACAAGGATGCAGGCAGCCGCAGCCTGATCCGCGGCCTGATGGCATTTGAGGCACTGCGGGCAGAAAACCGCCATGACCCCTATCTCACCGCTTTGGTGGCCATGGCCCATATCGACATTGGCTGGGCGTGGCGCGGCTCGGACGGCCACGCTGCGGCGCCTGTCAGGAACCAGCGCCGCTGCGCTGCTCATTTCGACCGGGCCGCCGCCCTGCTGGATCCGGTTGCAGCAGCCTGCCAGGACAGCCCGTTCCTGAAAGCGGCGCAATGCGCGCTTTACGCCGGCCGAAGCGGCGGCGCGCTGCAGGTGGCCGATGCCTTCGGAGCGCTGATTGACCTTGCCCCCGGAAACCACCGCCACATGCGCGCGCTTGGCACCCATATGCTGCCGCGCTGGTCCGGGTCTTATGCCGCGCTGGAGCTTGAGGCCCGCCGCACCGCTGCCCGCACGGCCCCAACCTGGGGCGCCGGCGGCTATGCATGGGTCTATTTCGACGCGATTGCCATCGACGACCAGGCCTGCGCCCGGGTTGACACCCGCTTCTTCCTCGACGGCCTCCGCGATATCGTCGAGGCCAATCCGTCGCAGGAAACCATCAACCTTCTGGCCGCCTATTGCACAATCGCCCTGCGCAAGGGGCTGGGGCAGAACCTGCAGGCCGACGTCCCGCGCCTGAAAATCGCCGAGGCCGCAAACTGGCTGATCCGCGGCCATCTCAAGGAACTGCACCCGCTGGTCTGGGCCCATGCCGAAGAGGGGTTCGACAACAGCGCCCGCATCACCTCGCTCAGCCGCTTTGCCGCCCGCGGCCATGCCGGGGCCTTGGCCGCAATCGCCGGCCAATTCCGCGATGAAATCGAAGACGGGCAAAAGGTTGCCTTTACTGATCAAGGGTTGGAGTTCAGCCCCGCCTGAGGCGAATACCGCGGCTTTCACGCATCAATGCATTTTTTGCCATCACCGGTGGCCGCCCCCGTCGCGCCAGCGGCGGGCGCGTTCCGCACCCGCCCCGGTGAACGCTCACCGGAATACCTCCACTGACGCGACCTGTTCTGGTCTGCATTGCCGTGATCGAACTGGGACCAAGGTCCCGCTCCCTCACTTCTTTTTGAAGGCATCCATCAAGGCCGCGCCCAGCGCGCCGGCTCCCTGATCCCGGACTTGGCCGCCCTTAGGACCCGTGGACATCTTGCCCCGGCCGCCCTGAGGCCCGCCCGTCTTGCCGCCGCGCCGCGGCCCGGCGCCCTTGGATGGCCCGCGTGCATTGCGGTCCGCCTTGGCAGACGCGCCGCCGTCCTTCTTCATGGTCAGCCCGATCCGCTTGCGGGGCACATCCACCTCGGTCACCGTGACCTTGACCACCTGGCCGGTCTTCACCACCTCATGCGGGTCCTTCACAAACCGGTCGGCCAGCTGGCTGACATGCACCAGGCCGTCCTGATGCACGCCGATGTCCACGAAGGCACCAAAGGCCGCCACGTTGGTGACCGCGCCTTCCAGCACCATGCCGGGCTTCAGGTCGGTGATCTCCTCCACCCCGTCCTTGAAGGAGGCAGTCACGAAGGACGGGCGAGGGTCGCGGCCCGGCTTTTCCAATTCCTGGAAAATGTCGCGCACGGTGGGCAGGCCAACATCGCCGCCCACGAACTCCTCTGCCCGCAGGCCTTTCAGCGCGGCCTCATCGCCCATAATCTGACGGATATCGCGCCCGCAAGCGGCCACGATCCTGCGCGCCACATCATAGCTCTCGGGGTGGACCGAGGACGCATCCAGCGGCTCCTTTCCGTCGCGGATCCGCAGAAAGCCCGCGCATTGCTCAAACGCCTTAGGGCCAAGCCGCGCAACCTTCAGAAGCTCCCGGCGCGATTTGAACGCTCCGTTCACATCCCGGTGCGCCACAATCGCCTCCGCCAGTCCTGGGCCAAGGCCCGAGACATGACTCAAAAGCGGTGCCGAGGCCATATTGAGGTCCACACCCACCGCGTTCACCACATCCTCAATCACCGCCTCCAGCGATTTCGACAGCTTGTGCTGGTCCACATCGTGCTGATACTGGCCCACGCCGATGCTCTTGGGTTCGATCTTGACCAGTTCCGCCAGCGGATCCTGCAGGCGCCGTGCAATCGACACCGCGCCGCGCAAGGACACGTCCAGATCGGGAAACTCGCGCGCAGCCAGTTCGGAGGCTGAATAAACCGAAGCGCCTGCTTCGCTGACTACCACCTTGGTGGGTGCCTTCACCTTGGCGGGCAGATGCTTCAGCACCTCCGCCACCATCTTCTCGGTCTCGCGGCTGGCGGTGCCGTTGCCGATGGCGATCAGCTCCACGCCATGTTCGGCGATCAGCTTCACAATCGACACCTGCGCGCCGCGCAGATCGTTCTTCGGCTGGAACGGGTACAGGGTCTCAGTGGCCACCAGTTTCCCGGTTGCATCAACCACTGCCGCCTTGACGCCGGTGCGGATGCCCGGGTCCAGCCCGAGAGTCGGCCGCGCACCGGCTGGAGCAGCAAAGAGCAAGTCCTTCAAATTGCGCGCAAAGACCTGAATGGCGTCTTCTTGCGCACGACCGCGCAGATCGCCCATCAGTTCCAGCATCATCGAGAGGCTCAGCTTCACCCGCCAGGCCCAGCCCGCCACCTTGCGCAGCCACTTGTCGCCCGGTCCTTGGCCGCCCGCGCCCAGCACTGCCGCGACCATCGCCTCGGCCCGTGCTGCCCCCTCTTCCGGCTCCGGCCCGACATCCAGCGTCAGCACGCCCTCGTTCGAGCCGCGCAGCATCGCCAGCGCCCGGTGCGAGGGCACATCCGCCCAGCGTTCGCTATGGGCAAAATAGTCCGAGAACTTGGCGCCCTCCTGTTCCTTGCCCTCCACGACCTTGGCGGTGACCACCGCCTCGCGCTGCAGAAACTCCCGCAGCCGGCCCAGCAGATCCGCATTCTCCGTCAGCCGCTCGGTCAGAATATCCCGCGCTCCGTTCAGCGCATCTTTCACCGTGGCAACGGCCTCGGTGACATAGCCCTCCGCCAGTTTCTCCGGATCGGCACCGCGGTTGGCCAGAATGGCCTCCGCCAGCGGTTCCAGCCCGTTTTCGCGCGCAATCATCGCCTTGGTGCGCCGCTTGGGCTTGTAGGGCAGATAGATGTCCTCCAGCTGCGCCTTGGTCTTTGCCTTGGCAATCGAGGCCGCCAGTTCATCGGTCAGCTTGTCCTGGGACTTCACCGACTCGAGGATCGCCCCCCGCCGCTTCTCCAGCTCGCGCAGATATTCCAGCCGCTCCGCCAGGGTGCGCAGCTGGCTGTCGTCCAAGCCCCCGGTCGCCTCTTTCCGGTAGCGCGCGACAAAGGGCACCGTGGCGCCTTCATCCAGCAGCGCCACTGCGGCGCTTACCTGTTTCGCGCTGGCGCTGATCTCACCGGCAATGGTCTGGCTGATACGGGCGGATGTGTCCAAGGCGGCCTCCTGATATTCTGCTCGGGCTGCCAGTTCTAGCCCTCCTAATGCACCCCGCCAAGAGGTTGAATCAGGCACAGGCGAACCATCGCGAAGGGCAGCGCCCGTCCGCGGGCGGAAGCGAAGCGCCCGCCCATGGGGGCGGACGGGCGCTGCCCGGGCTTGCAGCCCGTGCGATTCAAGGGTCTTCCACCCGCCTCAAAGCTCTCTGCGCCACCTGCCCTCTTGCTCCTCCGCGCCGCCGGGCCTAGAACGCTGTGCAACTGAAATTGACATTGTGCCGATGAAACATCGCATCACGTCACTGCAACTGACATTCGGATACGGCGGAAAACCATGCTCGACCTGACATATGAACTCCCCAAGCCCAAGGTAATCGCGGGCGCCAAGCATGACTGGGAACTGGTCATCGGCATGGAGGTGCATGCCCAGGTCAGCTCCAATGCCAAGCTGTTCTCCGGCGCCTCCACCAAGTTCGGCGCCGAACCGAACTCCAACGTGGCTTTCGTGGACGCGGCGATGCCCGGCATGCTGCCGGTGATCAACGAATACTGCGTGGAACAGGCAGTGCGCACCGGCCTGGGCCTGAAGGCCGGCATCAACCTGTGGTCCGCCTTTGACCGCAAGAACTACTTCTACCCCGACCTGCCGCAGGGCTATCAGATTTCCCAGCTTTATCATCCCATTGTGGGTGAAGGCGAAGTACTGGTGGAACTGGGCGACGGCACCGCGCGCAACGTGCGGGTCGAGCGGATCCACATGGAGCAGGACGCGGGCAAGTCGATCCACGACATGGACCCCAACATGTCTTTCGTGGACCTGAACCGCACCGGCGTCTGCCTGATGGAGATTGTGTCGCGCCCCGACATCCGCGGGCCGGAAGAAGCTGCCGCCTATATCGCCAAGCTGCGCCAGATCATGCAGTACCTGGGCACATGCGACGGCAACATGCAGAACGGCAACCTGCGCGCCGACGTCAACGTCTCGGTCTGCCTGCCGGGCCAGTATGAGAAGTACCAGGAAACACAGGACTTCTCGCACCTCGGCACCCGCTGCGAGATCAAGAACATGAACTCCATGCGCTTCATCCAGCAGGCCATCGAGGTCGAGGCACGCCGCCAGATCGCCATCATCGAGGGTGGCGGCAAGGTCGAGCAGGAAACCCGCCTGTATGACCCGGACAAGGGCGAGACCCGCTCCATGCGCTCCAAGGAAGAAGCGCATGACTACCGCTATTTCCCGGATCCCGACCTCTTGCCGCTGGAAATCGAACAGGCCTGGGTGGACGGTATCGCCGCCAATCTGCCGGAGCTGCCGGACGAGAAAAAGGCGCGGTTCATCAACGACTTCGGCCTCTCAGACTATGACGCATCGGTACTGACCGCAGACGTGGAATCGGCGGCCTTTTTTGAGGAAACCGCCAAGGGCCGCTCGGGCAAGCTGGCTGCCAACTGGGTCATCAACGAACTGTTCGGCCGCTTGAAGAAAGAAGACCATGCGATCACCGAATCCCCGGTCTCGCCGGCGCAGCTGGGCGGCATCATCGACCTGATTTCATCGGACGCGATCTCCGGCAAGATCGCCAAGGACCTGTTTGAGATCGTCTATACCGAAGGCGGCGACCCGGCGCAGATTGTCGAAGAACGCGGCATGAAGCAGGTGACAGATACTGGCGCCATCGAGACCGCCCTGGACGAGATCATCGCCGCCAACCCGGCGCAGGTGGAGAAGGCCAAGGTGAACCCGAAACTGGCCGGCTGGTTTGTCGGCCAGGTGATGAAAGCCACCGGCGGCAAGGCCAACCCCAAGGCGGTGAACGAGCTGGTCGCCAAGAAACTGGGCGGCTGATCCCGGCGGGAAACGGAATTCGAAAGGGCGCCCCAAGGATAAAACCGGGGCGCCCTTTTTCGTGCCGGAATGGGGGGGTGTCCTGCGTGCACCTCTTGTACACCCCCTGTGCACCGGGGGGTGTCATTGCCAATCTTCCGTCCGGCGGCACGCCGGACAGCCCCCGACCGCCCCCATGGGCGGGGGTTTCGCCCCCACCCGCGGTCAAGCGCTGCCCTTCGCGCTGGCAAAAACCGCCTCACTCCCCCGTCATCTCCCCCGCCTTGACCTTCCCCGCGCCAGCGGCTTTGCTCCGCCGAAAACCCCGGAGGCTTCATGACCCGCATTTTCGATCAGGAACTCGAGGACCGTCTGGTCCGCTACGCCGCCATCGACAGCCAGAGCGACGAAACCTCAGCCGCCACCCCCAGCACTGCAATTCAGTTCGACATGCTGAACCTGCTGGTGGCGGAACTGCAGGAAATCGGCGCGCAGGACGTCCAGCTGACGGATTACGGCGTGGTGCTGGCCACCATTCCCGCCACCGCGCCGGGGCCGGCCATCGGCCTTCTCGCCCATGTCGACACCGCACCCCAGTTTAACGCAGCCGGCGTCAAGCCGCGCGTGATCAAGGGCTATGATGGCGGTGATATCACCTTTCCCGACAACCCCGACCTGGTGCTGTCGCCGCAGAAATCGCCCTACCTCGCCTCCAAACAGGGCGATGACCTGATCACCGCCTCCGGCCTGACCCTGCTGGGCGCCGACGACAAGGCGGGGATTGCCATCGTGATGACCCTGGCCCGGCACCTGCTGGCGCACCCGGAGATAAAGCATCCGAAGATCCGCCTCGCCTTCACCCCGGACGAGGAGATCGGCCGCGGCGTTGGTGAACAGCTGCCCAAGGACCTGGGCGCCGGATTCGCCTATACGCTCGATGGCGGCGAAGCAGGTGAGATCGTCTATGAGAGTTTCTCTGCTGACGGCGCCACCGTGACCATCAAGGGCGTGTCGATCCACCCCGGCTGGGCCAAGGAGAAGATGGTCAATGCCGCGCATCTGGCGGCGAAAATCGTGCAGACCCTGCCGCAGGCCACCATGACGCCTGAGACGACGGACGGGCGCGAGGGGTTCATCCATATCACCGGCATGAACGGCGGCTCATCCGAGATGGAGATCAAGCTGATCCTGCGCGATTTTGAATTGGACGGGCTGGCCGCCAAGGGCGATCTGCTGCGCAAGGTCTGCGAGGCGGTGCAGGCGTCTGAGCCGCGGGCGGAGATCACCTGCGAGATCCAGCCGCAATACCGCAACATGCGCTATTGGCTGGAAAACGACATGACCCCGGTGGAGCTGGCGCTGGCGGCCTGCAAGGCGCATGGGATCGCGCCCATCTCCGCCCCGATCCGCGGCGGCACAGATGGTTCGCGGCTGACCGAATTCGGGGTGCCGACGCCCAATATCTTCACCGGAATGCAGAATGTGCACGGGCCGCTGGAGTGGATTTCAGTGCAGGACATGGCCAAGGCCACGGAGGTCTGCCTGACGCTGGTGCAGAAAGCAGCGGCAAAGGTCTGAGGACACCGCAGAGTGCGGAATTTTGCAAAAATTCCGGCCCGGAAAACAGGTGTTTTCCGGGCCGTTTTCCTTGCAGGAAAACGGCATCCTGCCGCGCATGAGCCAGGTGCCGGGCTCTTGACCGCTCCCCCCTTTCCGCTAAACCTGCGCAGCAAGACAGGAGACGTTCATGCAAGCATTTGAATACAAGGTTGTCCCTGCCCCGGCCAAGGGCACCAAGGCCAAGGGGGTGAAGACGCCCGAGGCGCGCTTTGCCAATTCGATCGAGATCCTGCTGAATGAAATGGCCGCTGAAGGCTGGGAGTTCCAGCGCGCGGAACTGCTCCCGAGCGAGGAGCGCGCGGGCCTCACAGGATCGGCCACCAACTGGCGCAATGTGATGGTGTTCCGCCGCGCCATTGCCGCAGAGCAGCCCGCAGCGGCCCCGGAAGCCGCGCCGGAACCGGCGCCGGTACCAGCCCCGGAATTCCGCCACAGCGAGCCGCCGCTGACCGCCACCGCCGGCGATCCCGAAGCGCCCGCAGGCGCCACGCCTGTGCCCGGCCCCGGCGCCGCCAGGATGCAGTCGGATGATGGCGTTGAGGAACTGAGCCCGGTCTCCGGTATGACGGCCGCGCTGAAAGCACGGGCCGGGCTGAAAGACGGCAGCGAAAACTAGATCGCTGACCGGTGGGCGGCCCCGCCCACCGGCAGTTGCTTAAACGCCGATATCCAGCGCCAGCGCGTGGATGCGCTGCACGATATCCCCCAGTGCCTTATGCACCGCCCGGTGCTGCTGCACCCGGTTCATCCCCTGAAACGCACCGGCGCGGATCCGCACCGCAAAATGGCTCTCGCCTGAGCCGTCATCGCCCGCGTGGCCTGCATGTTTGTGGCTCTCGTTCACCACCTCCAGCACCGCCGGCGCAAAGGCCGCCTGCAGGGCCGCCTCCATTTCCGTCTTCACGCTCATTTTCCGCTCATCCTCAAAAATTTTACCTGCGCCCTCTTCAATCTGGCGGCCCTTAGACTAAACTGCTGCCTCCGAGTTGAACAGATGCGTCTAGAAGGTGCACCCCCATGAGCAAGTCCGATCCTTTTGGCTTTGATATGTCCGTCCGCTCCGCGAAAAAGAAGAACCCGCGCGGGCGCCGGGCGGCCACTGGTGCCTCTGAAACCTCCGTGCGCGTCTGCGACAAGGACGGTTGCGAAGAAGCCGGCAAATTCCGCGCCCCCAAGGCGCCCGATGTGCTGGATGATTTCTACTGGTTTTGCCAGGAGCACGTGCGCGAGTACAACAACCAGTGGAACTTCTTCGAAGGCACCACCGAGGCAGAGCTGAACGCGCAGCGCTCCAAGGACAAGGTGTGGGAACGCGAGACCAAGCCGCTGGGCGATCCCGAGGCCCGCGCCTGGGCACGGCTGGGCATCGAGGACCCGCATCAGGTGCTGGGCGCCAATGCCACCCAGAACCCGGGCCGCGCCGCCAAGACCGGCCGCCGCCTGCCGCCCACCGAACGCCGCGCTATCGAAATCCTGGAGGCCAAGGACGATTGGTCCAAGGCCGATATCCGCAAGGCCTACAAGAAGCTGATCAAGGTGCTGCACCCGGACATGAACGGCGGCGACCGCAGCCAGGAGGAACAGCTGCAAGAGGTCATGTGGGCCTGGGATCAGATCAAGGACAGCCGCAGCTTCAAATAGCAGGCTGCACACCGCCAACTTCAGAAGCGGCTCCCCCGGGGGCCGCTTTTTTCGTGGCCGGACCCGCGGGCTGTGCGCCCTGCGGGGCATTTCCCGCGCCTTTGGCCAGGCCGCTATCCTTCCGGTCAGGCCGGCACGCTTTTGCCACCGGCGCAGGGGCGTTTCTATCCTTTTGCGGACGGGCGCCGCAGGTCTTTCACCTGTAGATTGAGCTTATCAGCTTCAACACCGCTCACAGCCAGCAACCGCCATCACAGGAGACCGCCCATGCACCGCATCATCCTCGCCGCCGAACTGTCCGCCACCGCAAGCCACCAGCAGATTGCCCAGTTCATCAACCGCAACCGCCCCGCCTTCCGCAACGGCGGCGCCACCGGGATCATGATCCGCAGCGGCAACACTGTCCATTTCATTCTGGAAGGGCCGCAGGCCGCGCTGGACAATACTATCCGCCAGGCCAAAGCCAGCCCGCTGTTCGAAAGCGCCGAGCCCTGCGGTTCTATGCCGATCCGCTTTCGCGCCTTCGATAAAATCTGCCTCGCCTATGCCCAGCCCGAAACCCTGGGCAAAGAGATGCGCAGCGAAATCACGATGCTGACCGGGCTGGATTTTTCCAGCCAGGCGATGGCTGCCTGACGCTGCCTGCCGCGCCGGCTCCGGAACTGCCCGCAACCAGCTCGGCATCAAACCGCCCCGGCATGCCCCGGCATGGGCGGTCTTTTGCCGAAAATTAATGATAGACTTTTTATTTCTTTGACCCGCCCCGCCGCGACCGGTTAGGCAAAGATGAGCCGGCCGCAGCCTACCCCCCCAAAGCTATGCGAGCGCCGGCCAAACGCGCCCCCTGCTGCCCGGCCGGGGGCGCAGTGCTTGCCGCACCGCCGTTTCCGTCCGTCCAGTTCCGTCACAATCGCAATATCAGCTGGATTGCTGCGCGAGTTTCCCTTGCGCGCGCGGTCCAGATCAGGCACCAATCCCGCGAATTGGCCCCTGAAAGCAGGGAAGAGGGATAAGGACCGACTGCGATGACCGACGGATTTGTGGATATGGATGCGAAACCGACCGAAACGATTTCGGTGCGCGATGTGTTCGGGATCGACACCGACATGACGGTCAAGGGCTTTGCCGACGGCTCTGAACGCGTTCCGGCGATGGACCACACCTACAAGTTCGACCCGGAAACCACATTGGCCATCCTGGCAGGTTTCAGCCACAACCGCCGGGTGATGATCCAGGGTTATCACGGCACCGGCAAATCGACCCATATCGAACAGGTCGCCGCCCGCCTGAACTGGCCGTCTGTCCGTGTGAACCTGGACAGCCACATCAGCCGGATCGACCTGATCGGCAAGGACGCGATCAAGCTGCGCGACGGCAAGCAGGTGACTGAATTCCACGAGGGCATCCTGCCCTGGGCCTTGCGCAACCCGGTTGCCATTGTGTTCGACGAATACGACGCGGGCCGCGCCGACGTGATGTTCGTGATCCAGCGGGTGCTGGAGCATGACGGCAAGCTGACATTGCTGGACCAGAACGAGATCATCACCCCGAACCCGTTCTTCCGCCTGTTTGCAACCGCCAACACCGTCGGCCTCGGCGATACCACCGGTCTGTACCACGGCACCCAGCAGATCAACCAGGCGCAGATGGACCGCTGGTCGCTGGTCTCCACCCTGAACTATCTGAGCCACGATGCCGAAAGCGCCATCATTCTGTCGAAGGCGCCGCATTACAACACCGCCGAAGGCCGCAAGAAGATCTCCCAGATGGTGACCGTTGCCGACCTGACGCGCACCGCCTTCATGAACGGCGATCTGTCGACCGTGATGAGCCCGCGGACCGTGATCAACTGGGCCCAGAACGCCGAGATCTTCCGCAACGTGGGCTATGCCTTCCGCCTGTCGTTCCTGAACAAATGCGACGAGTTGGAGCGCCAGACCGTAGCCGAGTTCTACCAGCGCTGCTTTGACGAAGAGCTGCCGGAAAGCGCTGCGAGCGTTTCGCTGGGCTAACTGGTAAAATGCCGCCCGGCCGCAGGCCGGGCAGCGCCCGACACGCCCCCCGTCAAACCGAAGGTTTGCCTCCGGCAAAACGGGCGGGCGCTTCTCGCCCACCCCGCCGGGCCGGCCGCTGCCCTATCCGCAGCACACTCGCTGGACTTTCAATCAGGCAAGGGCGATGCTGACTGGCGGAAAAGGTGCGACCATGAAAAAGCCAAACGATAACCCAGCCGATCCGTTCAAGAAGGCCCTGACTGAGGCCACCAAGGTGATGGCCGACGATCCGGAGCTGTCGGTCAGCTACACGGTCGACCCCTCGGGCCTGTCGGGCGACACCATGCGGCTGCCGCAGGTCTCCCGCCGGATGACCCGTGAGGAAGTGCTGCTGGCCCGCGGTACCGCCGACGCGCTGGCGCTGCGCCACAAGTTCCACGACGACGCCACCCACGCCAAATATGTGCCGCAGGGTGAAATGGCCCGCGACCTCTATGAGGCGATGGAAACCGCCCGCTGCGAGGCGATGGGCGCGCGGCATATGCCGGGCACCGCCTCGAACATCGACGTGAAGATCCGCAACGAGTTGATCCGGCGCGGCTATGACCAGATGAAATCCTCCTCCGAGGCGCCGCTGGCCGCCGCCGCCGGCTTCCTGGTACGGCATCTGGCGACCGGCCGCGACCTGCCGGAAGGCGCTTCCAACATCATGGAGCTGTGGCGCGGCTTCATCGAATCCCAGGCCGGCGGCACGCTGGAAAACCTGGACGAGACCATTGCCGACCAGGCCGCTTTCGCCAAGCTGGCGCGGCAGGTAATCTCCGACCTCGGCTATGGCGACCAGCTGGGCGACGACCCGGATGAGCTGGACGATGAGGCCAATGACGAGGCCGAGGACAACGCCGAGGAGCAGCAGGACCCGGACAGCACCGGCCAGGACGATAGCGAGGAGGAGCAGGCCGACGCCTCTCCCGAGCAGAGCCAGGAGCAGCAGCAGGACGAAAGCCAGGCCCAGGTCTCGATGGACGAGATGGCCGATGACGATCTGGCCGAGGACACCGAAATGCCCGATGGCGAGGCGCCGCTGGAGCCGCCCGCGCCGCCGCCGGTCTCGGATGCGGACCCGGATTACAAGGTGTTCCTGGATGCCCATGACGAGGAAATCAACGCCGAGGAGCTGGCCGAGCCTGCTGAGCTGGAGCGCCTGCGCGCCTATCTCGACCAGCAGCTGGAGCCGCTGAAGGGCGCGGTGAGCCGCCTTGCCAACAAGCTGCAGCGCCGCCTGCAGGCGCAGCAGAACCGTTCCTGGGAGTTCGACCGCGAGGAAGGCATCCTGGATGCCGGCCGCCTGGCGCGTGTGGTTGCCAACCCGACCACGCCGCTGTCGTTCAAGGTCGAAAAGGACACCGAGTTCCGCGACACCGTGGTGACGCTGCTCTTGGACAATTCCGGCTCCATGCGGGGCCGCCCGATTTCCATCGCGGCGATCTGCGCCGACGTTCTGGCCCGGACGCTGGAGCGCTGCAACGTGAAGGTCGAGGTGCTCGGCTTCACCACCCGCGCCTGGAAGGGCGGCATGGCGCGCGAGGCCTGGCTGAACGAGGGCCGCCCGCAGCAGCCCGGCCGCCTGAACGATCTGCGCCACATCATCTACAAAGGGGCCGATGCCCCGATGCGCCGCACCCGCGCCAACCTCGGCCTGATGATGAAAGAAGGGCTGCTGAAAGAGAACATCGACGGCGAGGCGCTGGAATGGGCGCACCGCCGGATGGTGGCACGGCGCGAGGCCCGCAAGATCCTGATGGTGATCTCCGATGGCGCGCCGGTGGATAATTCAACGCTCTCGGTGAACCCGGCGAACTATCTGGAGAAGCACCTGCGCGACGTGATTGCGATGGTGGAGAAGCGCAAGCAGGTGGAGCTGCTGGCGATCGGAATCGGCCACGACGTGACCCGCTATTACGAGCGCGCGGTGACGATCACCGATGTGGAGCAGCTGGCCGGCGCGATGACCGAACAGCTGGCGGCGCTGTTTGACAGCGACCCGCGCGCCCGTGCCCGCGTCATGGGCATCAAACGCGCGGGCTGACTTCCCCCGTCAACCCAAGGGCGCGCTCCCGCGCCTTTGGCCTGCATCTGCAGATGCTGTCCTCAGCCTTGGGCATGGCCGCGCGCTGACGCGCGCGGCGGCGCCGGATGCCGCAGGCATCCGGCGCTTGGCCCAACGGGCCGCGGGGCATCTTGGATGCCCTGAGGCCGGGCGGGAGCTTTCCCGTCTTCCGCCTTCAAGTTTGTTCCGTCAGGTCCCGGCAATTCCCTCTGCCGCCGCCCTTGCCAGCTGCAGGGCGATTTGGGACAAGAAGGGGCGCGCGGCTGCTCAGCCCTGCGCCTTTTCTTTGCCGCGGCCACCGGGACGTCCCCTGCTGCCGCCCCGCCCTTCAGCTGGAGAGAGACGCCGATGTATCAGACCTTCGATGTGACCGCCCGCCCGGAACAGGGCCCGCCCCGGCTGGCCGCGCTGCGCAAGGAACTGGCGGCGGAAGCACTCGACGGCTTCCTGGTGCCGCGCGCCGATGCCCACCAGGGCGAATATGTGGCGCCGCATGATGAGCGGCTCAGCTGGCTTACCGGTTTCACCGGTTCCGCGGGATTTTGCGCAGTGCTGCAGGAGATCGCCGGCGTCTTCATCGACGGCCGCTACCGCACCCAGGTGAAACGCCAGGTCGCCGCGGAATATACCCCTGTGCCCTGGCCCGAGGTGCAGCTGGCGGACTGGCTGAAGGAGCAGCTGCCGCAGGGCGGCAAAGTCGGCTTTGATCCTTGGCTGCACGCCGCCGGGCAGATCACCTCGCTGGAAAAGGAGCTGAAGGGCAGCGGCATCACCCTGGTGCAATGCGAAAACCTGGTGGACCGGATCTGGGAAGACCAGCCGGAGCCGCCGATGAACCCGGTGGCAGCCCACCCGCTGGACTATGCTGGCGAATGCGCTGCGGACAAATGCACGCGGCTGGCCAAGGGCCTGCGCGAGGCCGGCCAGGCAGCGGCGGTCATCACCCTGCCCGACAGCATCATGTGGCTCTTGAACATCCGCGGCAGCGACGTGGCCCGCAACCCCGTGGCGCATGGCTTTGCCATCCTGCACGGCGATGCACGGGTGGACCTGTTCATGGCAGCCGGGAAGCTGGCGGGCCTGCAGGATCACTTTGACAGCTCCGTCACCGTGCACCCGCCTGAGGACTTCCTCAAGGCCGCCGCAGCCCTCAACGGCTCTGTTGCGGCCGATTCCGGCACCGTGCCGCAGATCGTGGCCGATGCGCTTGGCGACCGGCTGGTGCCGGCAGGCGACCCCTGCGCCTTGCCCAAGGCGCGCAAGAACACAGCCGAGATCGAAGGCAGCGCCGCCGCCCACCTGCGCGATGGTGCCGCGATTGCGGAGATGCTGGCCTGGCTGGATTCGCAGGCGCCTGGTACCATCACCGAAATCGACGTGGTGAAAAAGCTGGAGAGCCTGCGCCGCGAAGACCCTGCCCTGCGCGACATCAGCTTTGAAACCATCGCAGGCACCGGCGAAAACGGCGCCGTCATGCATTACCGCGTGACCGAAGAGACCGATACACGGCTGGAGGACGGCCACCTGCTGGTTCTGGACAGCGGCGGCCAGTATCTGGACGGTACCACCGACATCACCCGCACCATCGCCATCGGCACCCCAGGCGAGGAGGAGCGCGCTGCCTATACCCGCGTGCTGCAGGGCATGATCGCCATGTCCCGCCTGCGCTGGCCCAAAGGGCTGGCGGGCCGCGACATCGAGGCCATCGGCCGGATGCCGCTGTGGCTGGCAGGCCAGGATTTCAACCACGGGCTTGGCCATGGCGTCGGTGCTTACCTCAGCGTCCACGAAGGCCCGCAGCGGCTGGCGCGCACCAGCCATGTGCCGCTGGAGCCCGGCATGATCCTGTCGAATGAGCCGGGATACTACCGCGAGGGTGCCTTTGGCATCCGCATCGAGAACCTGATCGTTGCACAGGAAGCCCCCGCATTGGACAGCAGCGACCCGGAGCGCAAGATGCTTTGCTGGCGCACGCTGACCTTTGCCCCCATTGACCGGCGGCTGGTAAACGTGGCAATGCTTACAGCCTGCGAAAAAGACTGGCTGAATGCCTACCACCAGGAGGTGGCGGCAAAAATCGGCCCGCGGCTTAGCCCCGCCGCAAAGGCGTGGCTTGATGCCGCAACTGCCGCCTTGTGACACATCTTTGTTACTTAGGCTGTGAGATAGACTGAACAAAAGACGACAAGACCGAAGAGAATGGGAAAACACGCATGACCACGATCCGTATCCGTAAGGCCGAAGGCACCTGGACTGTCCGCTCCGGCGGCGCCGTATTGGGGGAGACCGCCAATGCTCTGGAGCTGTCAGAAGGCGATCTGGATCCGGTCATCTATTTCCCGCGCGAAGACATCGCTATGGCGTTCCTGGACCGCACCAGCAAGTCCAGCCATTGCCCGCACAAGGGCGACGCCAGCTATTTCTCGATCGCCAACAAATCCTCGGTCACTGAAAACGCCGCCTGGAGCTATGAGGACCCGGTTGAGGCCGTGGCAGAGATCAAGGGCCACCTGGCCTTTGTTCTGAGCGACTCCGTCAAGGTGGAACAGGTCTGACCGGACAGGCCTGCCCCGGTGCGGAGCCATAGCCGAAACGCAAAACACCGGCGCCCTGCGCCGGTGTTTTTGTTTTGCAGGGATGCCAGGCGCCTGCCCCGGATCCGGTTGCAGCCGCCGGTCCGGCCACGCAGCGCGGGCCGGTTCGATGTTCTGGCAGAAGCCGGGATGGCTAGGTGAGAACGGCCCGGCTGAGGTTCAGCCTTGCTTCCTCCAGCGCATCGCCTGCGCCTAGGATATCCGTTTCCCGCGCACACTGGATCGCGTAGTTGATAGCCGCTTCCAGTGCTGCCCGCTCGTTTGCCCGCTCGTCCGCCTTGTGTTTCGCATCAGCCTCTTGCGGGCCGATTTCGAAATTGCGCATGATTTTCCACCCAAAGTGAGTAAGTCTTGTTATGTCGCAATCGTGATGTTGAGACAGCGGCCTGGGCAGGGCAACTAAATTTTTAAGACTTTCTTTACCACAATCCGGAACCTGTAGCGAAATTCTCACAGATCAGGGGAGATTTCCTGGATTTTCCCCTTCGGCGGTAGTTTGCCACCGCCGGGTTCAGCGGTGTTCCTCTGCTGCGGTGGCCGCCAGCGCCCGGTTGTAGGCCTTCAGCGCGTCCACGTGATAAAGCGCGCCGATGATCTCCTCGCTGCCGCCGTCATCCATCATCACCGGCAGATAGGCCGCATCCGCGCGGTCAAACACCGGCATCGCCGCCTCCAGCGAGGCGGAGGCGCGGATGCACAGGCCCTGCTCTGCCAGGGCCTCGCAGTCCCCCAGGCTGGCGCAGCGGCTGTCGCCCATCGGGCGCATCACAGCCCCGGCCCGGATCAATGCCAGCAAATAGGCCTGCGGGCCCGCGGCGCAGTGAATATTGCGCTTTTCCAGCTGGGTCAGGAAGAACGACCGGTCCACCAGCCGCGACGCCAGCGCCGTCGACATGGAGACCGAGACCATCACCGCCAGGCCGATCTGCCAGTCGCCGGTGAGTTCAAACACGATCAGCGTGGTGGATATCGGCGCCCCCAGAACGGCCGCCGCAACCGCCCCCATGCCGGCAAAAGCATAAAGCGTATGGGTGCCCGACACATCCGGCAGCACCGCGGTGGCAATCAGCCCGAAGGCCAGCCCGGTCAGCGCCCCGATCATCAGCGAAGGCGAGAACACGCCGCCGCCCATGCGGCCGCCCATGGTGATGGCAACGGCCGCCGTCTTGACCGCGGTAAAGATCACCGCCTGCCCCAGCAGCAGCCCGCCGGTCAGCGCCAGCACAGTGGTTTCATAGCCCACACCGATGATATGCGGATACCAGACCGCAATCACGCCCAGCATGGCGCCGGAGACGGCAGGGCGCAGCCAGCGCGGCAGATGCAGCCGCTGCTGCACCGTGTTGCCCACCTTGTCGGCAAAGAAGATCGCCTTCATCAGCGCCACCGCCACCAGGCCGCAGATCAGGCCAAGGATCAAGAAGGCGGGCAGTTCCACATAGAACTGCAAGGCGCCCGGCGTGTTCAGGGTGAACTCGGTCACATCGCCGTATTCCAGCCGGTTGATCACGGTTCCGGCCACAGAGGCCACCACGATCGGCGCAAAGGCGTTGACCGAGAAATGCCGCAGCACCACTTCCATCGCAAACAGCGCGCCCGCAATCGGCGCGTTGAAGCTGGCCGAGACCCCCGCCGCCACCGCGCATCCCAAAAGGTCGCGCCCGGTGATGCCGTCTGCATTGATCCGGTTGCTGACCCAGGTAGAGATCACCCCGGCCAAATGCACCACCGGCCCCTCGCGCCCGGTAGAGCCGCCGGTGGACAGCGTGATGAACGACGCCAGCGCCGAGGCCAGGCCCTCCTTGTGCTCGACCCGCCCGTCATTGAGCGCCGCACCTTCGATCACATCCGCAACAGAGCGCACCCGCCCGTCCGGGGTGAACCGGTCCAGGATCAGACCCACCACCAGCCCGCCGCCTGCGGCGATAGCCACCAGCGTGTACCAGGGCAGACCCTGCGCGTAGGAATGCAGGTAATCAAGATCCGGCGCACCATAGACCCAGGCTTGCAGCGCCGCGATTCCTTTGCGGAAGAACAGCGCGGCAAAGCCCGCGGCGATGCCGATCAGCAGCGCGATCAGCCAGAACTGGAACTGGCTGGGGCCGCGGTGGCGCAGCACCCGCCAGATGTCCTTGAGGCCGGCCAGCCACTGCAAAAACAATGCGGAAAGAGAGGAGCGGATTTCGTCTACCATAAGCTGTCAGCGGGTCTTTTTTCTTAATGGCGTGAAAGTGCCATAAATCCAGTTAAAGAACCCTCACCTGCCCGGCAGCTTTGGCAGGTTATCCGGCCAGCAATGCGCGGGCCGCGGCGCGGGCCTCCTCGGTGATGGTATCGCCAGAGACCATGCGCGCAAGCTCATCCACCCGTTCGGCCTCGGCCAGCGGCACCACCTGCGACAGGGTCATGCCATCGACCACCTGCTTGCGCACTTGCCAATGATGGCCGCCAAGCGCCGCCACCTGCGGCGAGTGGGTCACCACCAGCACCTGGCCGCCGCCCGCCAGGCTGCGCAGGCGCCGCCCCACCGCATCGGCGGTGGCGCCGCCAACCCCGCGGTCGATCTCGTCGAAAATCAAGGTCTTGCTGGCATCTTCGCCGCGCAGGCAGACCTTCAGCGCCAGCAGAAAGCGGCTCAGCTCGCCGCCCGAGGCGATCTTGTTCAGGGCGCCTGCAGGCGCGCCCGGGTTGGTGGCCACGGTAAAGGCCACCGCATCCATGCCATCCGGCCCCGGCTCCGCCGTGGTGATGCGGGTCTCAAACACCGCGCGTTCCATTTTCAGCGGCGCCAGCTCTGCCATCACTGCCTTGTCCAGCGCCGACGCGGCCTGGCGGCGCACTGCACCCAGCTGCTTGGCCGCTTGCCGGTATGCGTCCTCTGCCGCGTTAAGCGCGGCTTCCTGATCCGCCAGATTCTGGTCGCCCGCATCCAGCGCCGCCAGCTTGGCGCGCAGGGTTCCGGCATAGTGGCCCAGCTCATCCGCCTGCACGTCATGCTTGCGGGCCAGGGCGCGGATCGCAAACAGCCGTTCCTCGCAGTCTTCCAGCTCACCCGGATTGAAGTCGAGGCTGTCCAGCACCCGTTCGACCCCGTCCTGCGCCTCGCCCAGTTCGATCATCGCGCGGCTGAGCGCCGCCAGCGGCTCGTCCAGCCCGGTATCGTCTTCCTGGCCCGCAACGCCCTCAAGCCAGCGCTGCGCCTCGCCCATGGCGCCCTCGGCGCCTTCGCCCAGCAGCGCATGGGCGCGGGCGATGTCGCCGCGGATGCGCTCGGCCGCCTGCATCTGGCGGCGGCGGGTGTCCAGCGCCTCATCCTCGCCCGGTTGCGGATCCAGCTTGTCCAGCTCTGCCACCGCATGGCGCAGGAACTCCTCCTCGGCGCGCACAGCCTCCAGCGCCGCGCGGGTGGCGGCAACCGTCTTGCGCGCCTTGGCTGCATTGGACCAGGCGCCGCGCACCTCTGCCAGCAGCCCCTGCACCCCGGCATACTGGTCCAGCAGCGCCATATGGCCGCGCGGATTGAGCAGCCCCCGGTCGTCATGCTGGCCATGCAGTTCCACCAGCGTTTCCGACAGCGCCCGCAGCACCTCGCCCGAGCAGCGGCGGTCATTGACCCAGGCGGTCTTGCGCCCCTCGGCGGTGTTCACCCGCCGCAGGATCAGCTCATCCCCGCCCGGCAGCCCGGCCTCTCCCAGGATGGCGTGGGCCGGGTGGTCAGCGCCCAGTTCGAACTCGGCCAGCACCTCGCCCTGTTTGGCGCCCTGGCGCACCAGTTCAGCGCGGCCGCGCCAGCCCAGCACGAACCCCAGCGAATCCAGCAGAATGGATTTCCCGGCCCCGGTCTCGCCGGTCAGCACATTCAGCCCGGGCTGAAAATTCAGCTCCAGGTGATCAATGATCAGGATATCCCGGATATCAAGCGCGCGCAGCATTGCCCCGCCCCAATTGCCGCGGCAGCCGTTACAGCCACCGCCCCTTGATCGTCTGACGGTAGATCTGGCTCAGCCAGTTGTTACCGCGGTCCTTGGGCTTGAGCCCGTTTGCGCCCAGCAGCCGGTAGCTGTCCTCGTACCAATCGGTGGACTGGAAGTTATGGCCCAGAATAGCCGCCGCGGTCTGCGCCTCGGCCGTCAGGCCCAGCGACAAATAGGACTCGACCAGCCGGTGCAGCGCCTCGGCGGTGTGGCTGGTGGTCTGGAAATCCTCCACCACAACCCGGAACCGGTTGATCGCAGAGGTATAATGGCCGCGGCGCAGGTAATACCGCCCGATCTCCATTTCCTTGCCCGCCAGATGGTCAAAGGCCAGGTCGAACTTCAGGATCGCCGAATTGGCATATTCGCTGTCGGGATAAACCTCGATCACCGTGCGCAGCGCCTGCAGCGCCTGGAAGGTCAGCCCCTGGTCGCGGCCCACCTCGTCAATCTGGTCGTAATAGCTCAGCGCCAGCAGATACTGGGCATAGGCCGCATCCTCATCCGCCGGGTAGAAGTCAATGAACCGCTGCGCGGCCGCGCGGCTGTTCTCGTAATCCTTGGTCGAATGATAGGCAAAGGCCTGCATGATCACCGCCTGTTTGGCCCATTCGGAATAGGGATACAGGCGTTCGATCTCAGAGAAGTAATAGGCCGCATCCTTGGGCTGGCGGTTGGCCAGCTCAAATTCGCCGCGCTGGTAGATGTGCTCAGCTGAAAAGGCTTCCAGCGACTCGCCGCGCTTCACTGCGCCGCCATCGCCGCCGCAGCCCGCAAGGGCCGCCATCAGAAGCACCGCGCCGAGGGTTTTGGCTCCCGCCCTGATGCCGTTCATGTCGCCTCACCTCACCGTCATTGCCTTACGGGTGTCCGCCCCGGTTACGCTGTCTCTAGCATATTCAAATGGCGCGCAAAACGCCTTTCGCCACTTCCGCATTCACATGGCAGAGAAAGCCGGCAATGGTCAAGGCTGCCCTTCCATTCCTTGCCCCTGCAAACGCCTGCCTGCGCCATGCGGCATAGGAAAAGGCCCGGGACAGTCGCGTCCCGGGCCAGCCTGCCCCTCGTTTCAGGTTTCTGCCTTATGCCACGCGCCGCTGCTCAGCCGGAATTTCCGACCAGATCAGACCCTGCCCCGGCAGCCGTGCGGTCATCGCTGCATCGCAGGCGACGGCCCGGACCGCACCCGGCTCCGCAAACAGGGCACGCAGCAAGGTGTTGGTCAGCGCGTGCCCCGCGCGCTCGCCAACATAGCGCCCCAAGACCGGCCCCCCAGCCAGCGCCAGATCTCCTAGCGCATCAAGCATCTTGTGGCGCACAGGCTCATCCGCATGGCGCAGCCCGGCGCCGCTTTCGACCCGCTCGCCGTCGAAGACAACGGCGTTTTCACCCGGCACACCGCCGAGAGCGAGGCCATTGGCCTGCATGGTTTCAACATCTGCCTGGCGGCAGAAGGTGCGGCTGTCGCACAGCTCACGCGCAAAGCTGCCGTTGCGCATGTCCAGCACCTTGCTCTGGCGGCCGATGGCAGCCTCGGCAAAGTCGATGTGGAATTCGATGGTCAGACGGTCCGACGGCAACAGGGTGGCACGGGCGCCGTCCTTTTCGACGGTGACCGGCTTCAGCACCTCAAAGGCGGTGATCGGCACGCCCTGGCGCTGCACGCCGTATTTCATGATGCCGCGCACAAACGGGGCGGAGGAACCGTCCACGATCGGCACTTCCGGGCCGTCGATTTCGATCAGCGCGTTGTGCACGCCGCAGCCGGCCAGTGCCGCCATGATGTGTTCAACGGTGGAGACGCTGACGCCGGAGGTGTTGACCAGCCGGGTGCACAGCGGGCTGCGCTCAACCAGGTCCCAGCGGGCCGGAACCAGGGTGTTGCCCAATGCGATATCGGTGCGCTTGAAAACGATGCCGTGCCCCGCCGGAGCCGGGATCAGAACCATGCGTGCGGGTTTGCCGGAATGCAGGCCGGCCCCTTCGAATGCCACCGATGCCTTGAGCGTATTTTGCACGTTGCGCCTCGTTCCACTGTTTCCGGCCTCGCGGGGCCGTGTTGCGGATGAGAGTTAAGGTTTTGCTTAACAACGCACAACTCAATCTTTGTAACGGATTGAAACATGGCTGTAACAGATAAGCAAAACACCGCTTAGAACCACGTAAGCCCCTAATCTTAATAACAAAAAAGCCGCCCGAAGGCGGCTTTTCAGAACTGATATGTGATGCCTCAGTTAGCCTGGCGGCGCAGGAAAGCGGGGATTTCGATCCGCTCCTGATCCGGATCCGCCTGCTGCTGCTGAACCGGCTGCGGCTGGGCTGCCGGGGCCTGCGCCTGCATTGCGGGCTGCTGGCGCACGGCCTGCGGGCCCGGTTTCGCCGCCGGAGCCTCTGCGCTGCCGGTCATCCGGTGGATCAGCGAGTTCAGGCCAAAACGGCGCTGGCCCTCGGCCTGCGGCTGCTGTGCCTGGGACTGCGGCTGCGGCGCCGGGGCTGCCGGGGCTGCCGGACGCTGCTGCGCCTGCGGCTGCTGGACCCGCTGGGCCGCGGCCTGCAGACGTTCCAGCGCCTGCGGCGACGGGGTGCCGGGCGCCGGCGCCTTGGGGGCGACAAAGCTGTCGGCCTGCGGTTCGGCTGCAACATCTGCCTGCGGGCGGAATTCCGGCACCTGCGGCTGATATGCGGGCGGCGGCAGGCCGTCGTCGCCCATCGGCTCGATTTCTTCAAAGATATCTTCGGCCTGCTCCTGCGCCGCGGCTTGCTCAACGTTCATTTCAGCAAACAGCGCCGGCTCTTCCAGCGCGGCGGCCGGCTCAGCCGGTGCAGCTTCGGCAGCAGGCGCCGGGGCGGCCTCAGCGGCGGCAGGCTGCGCAACCGGGGTTTCCAGCTCCAGCGGAGCCGCGGTGCGGGTGTCCTCGACGCTGACGGTCTGACGCAGCGGCGCCGACATCGGACGGCGCGGCACCGGCATATCGGTGTTCACATCGGTTGCGTCGATGCCGGTGGCCACGACGGACACGCGCATCTTGCCTTCCATGCCGGTGTCCAGGGTCGAGCCGACGATGATGTTGGCATCCGGGTCCACTTCCTCGCGGATGCGGTTGGCGGCCTCGTCCAGTTCGAACAGGGTCAGATCGTGCGAACCGGTGATGTTGATCAGCACGCCCTTGGCGCCCTTGAGGCTGATTTCGTCCAACAGCGGGTTGGCAATCGCCTTCTCGGCGGCCTGGACCGCGCGGTCCTCGCCCTCACCCTCGCCGGTGCCCATCATCGCCTTGCCCATCTCGTCCATCACCGCACGCACGTCGGCAAAGTCGAGGTTGATCAGGCCCGGGCGCACCATCAGGTCAGTGACGCCCTTGACGCCCTGATACAGCACGTCATCCGCCATCGAGAACGCCTCGGTGAAGGTGGTCTTCTCATTGGCAAGGCGGAACAGGTTCTGGTTCGGGATGATGATCAGCGTATCGACCACGCGCTGCAGGCTTTCGACGCCTGCTTCGGCCTGACGCATCCGCTTGAGCCCTTCAAACTGGAACGGTTTGGTGACAACGCCCACGGTCAGCACGCCCAGTTCCCGCGCGGCCTGCGCGATGATCGGAGCGGCGCCGGTGCCGGTGCCGCCGCCCATGCCCGCGGTGATAAAGCACATGTGCGCGCCCGCCAGGTGGTCGACGATCTGTTCGATGCTTTCCTCAGCCGCGGCCGAGCCCACCTGCGGGCGGGCGCCAGCGCCCAGGCCCTCGGTGACTTTCACACCCAGCTGGATGCGGGCCTTGGCCGCGCTTTGCTGCAGCGCCTGCGCGTCGGTATTGGCCACGACGAATTCAACGCCGTCCAATTCCTTTTCGATCATGTTGTTGACAGCGTTGCCGCCGGCCCCGCCGACACCAAACACCGTGATCTTCGGCTTCAATTCTTCCTGCCCGGGCATCGAAAGATTCAACGTCATGCTCATACCGCCTGTGTTACCCGCCCTTCCCGCAAAGGGCTTATTCCTGTCCTATTCACCATAATCTTACCGCGCAGCGGATGATGCGTCATCCCAAAAAGCACTCTGTGCTACAAAATACAGCCTCATTCTAAGGCTTGAAACGCGGTATTTCGCCGTCCCTAGCAGATATTGGGGATTCAGCACAAGCCACACACAACAAAACCTCTCCGCCCGCAAAATCGCTTTGCAGAGGAGATGTGTTCCGAAACTTGGCTGGCCACTGCCCGGCCTGCTGAATCGCCGCGTTTGCCGCGGACGTTAATGACAACCTAACGGGTCAGAAGGGCGCTGTCACGCCCCCAATGCGCATTCCGGTTGAATTGAACTCCGGCTTACCAGTTGTCGCGGAACCAGCGCACCGCCCGGCCCAGGGTGCCCGCCGGATGGCGGCTGGCAGGCATCTCGAAATCCCACCACTCATCCTGCGGATGGGCGGCAAACAGGCACAGGCCCACAGCAGAGGCAAAGCCCGGCCCGGTTGCCGATTGCGGCAGGCCGTGGACGCGCAAGGGCCGCCCCAGCCGCACCTGCTGGCCCAGGATCCGGCTCGCCAAGCCGTCCAGCCCCATGATCTGGCTGGAGCCGCCGGTCAGCACGATCTGCTGGCTGGGCAGGTATTCAAACCCGGCCGCATCCAGCCGCGCCCTCACCTCCTCCAGGATTTCCTCAACGCGGGGGCGCATAATGCCGATCAGCTCCGCCCGGCTGACGGTGCGGCGGTCGTGCTCCCAGTCGCCGGTATCGCCGCCGATGTCGATCATGTCGCGGTCATCGGCGCCGGTGGCATGCACCCCGCCGCAGAAGGTCTTGATCCGCTCCGCATTGGCCAAGGGCACGCCCAGCCCCATCGAAATGTCGCTGGTGATGTGATCGCCGCCCAGACGCACCGCGTCGGCATAGATCATATGCTTCTTCATAAAGACCGAAATCGAGGTGGAGCCGCCGCCCATGTCGATACAGGCGGCGCCCAGTTCCTGCTCATCCTCGACCAAGGCCGAAAAGCCGGAGGCATAGGCCGAGGAGGCAATCCCCGCCAGCTCCAGATCGCAGCGCTGGATGCAGCGCACCAGGTTCTGCACCGCGATGGCATCCACCGTCAGCATATGCATGTCGACCGCCAGGGTCTGGCCCATCTGGCCGCGCGGATCGCCCAGGCCGGAACGGTTGTCGAGCGCGAAATTCACCGGCTGCGCGTGCAGCACCTCGCGGCCCGCGCCGTATTCCGGCACCTCGCAGGAGGCCAGCACCTGCGCGACCTCATGCTCCGAGACTTCCTGCCCCTCCAGATCCAGCCGCGCATCCAGCCCGTAAGAGCGCGGATTGGCGCCGGAGAAACAGGCGATCACATGGTCGACCCGCACCTCGGCCATCTTCTGCGCTGCCTGCACCGCGGTGCGGATGGCGCGCTCGGTCTCCTGCATGGCGGTGATTTCACCGAACTGCACGCCGCGCGACCGCGTGGTCGCCGCGCCGATCACCCGGAACCCCGACTGCCCGGCCAGGGCGCCGATGGAGCCGTCCTCGCTCAGCTTGCCGGCGCCGTCAAAGCGCAGCACCAGGCAGGCGATCTTGGAACTGCCCACGTCCAGAATAGCCACCACACCGCGCTGCATCGCCTGGCGGCGCATCTGCCGCATCGCCCGCTGGGATTGATAGAGATCTGTCATGTTACTGCCCGCCCCCGTTCAGCTGCCGGATCCGCCACCAGTTTTCCACTGAGTTTTCGGTCATCCGCACGGTGGGGCGCCCAGCCAGGCGCATGTCCACCGCCGCCACATCGCGTTCCAGCAAATCCTGTACTTCACTTACCGCCAGCACCCGCTCCAGCGCCCGCACCGGCTGTTCAGCCGGCAGCATGATGCGCTGCTTGCGGTCCAGCACCACGTCCCAGCGCCGCTCGCCCACGCGCACCAGCCCGCGCAACCGCGGCCCCAGCGGCTTGGCCGCTGCAAACAGCCGCAGCGCCTCTGCCGCTACGCCGTCCGCCCCCTTGCCCGCGATCAGCGGCAGGTCCGGATGCAGGCTGCGGCGGCCCAGTTCAGCGACGTGAATGCCGCTTTCGTCCAGCAGCGCCAGCCCCTCGCGGCTGCGCCAGATCAGTGCCGGTTCGCGCTCCTCGACGTCCACCTGCAGGATGCCGCCGGGGCGGATCCGCACGCTGGCGGTCTTCACAGGGTCCAGCCCGGTGATCACATCGCGGATCTGCTCCAGGTCCAGATCAAAAGAGCTGACCGGGAAATCCAGCGGCACCACCTCGCGGATGTCCTGCGCCACGCTGGTGCCGGCACCGTCCACCGCCATCACGTTGACCATGAACTCCGGCCGTTCCTCGATCGCGGCGCGGGCGTCATTCACCAGCCCCTGCAGCACATCGCGGCGGCCCTCATCAGCCAGATAGGCGCTGCCCGCGGCCAGGACCAGGCAGAACGGCACCCCAAAGCGCAAGCCGACACGGATCCCCGGTGTCAGCATCCAGCGCTGCAACCGGTACTTCAGCCGCGACGGCGCCGGGTCGCAGCGCCCTTCCTCCGGCTTGCGGAAGCGCCCGATCAGCGGTTGCATGAGGCATCCTCCACCATCCAGGCGCAGAGCTGGCCAAAGGTCATGCCGCAAAAAGCCGCCTGCTCCGGCGCCAGCGAGGTTGGCGTCATGCCGGGCTGGGTGTTGGTCTCCAGAAGGATCAGCCCATTGGCCCCGCGCGCCTCATCCCAGCGGAAATCGGTGCGGCTGACACCGCGGCAGCCCAGCACCTCATGCGCCTTCAGCGCGTATTCCAGGCACAGGTCGAAGATTTCCCGCGGCAGATCCGCCGGCAGCACATGGCGCGAGCCGCCGGGCTTATACTTGGCGTCGTAGTCATACCAGCCGTCGGTCAGGATATCAGTAACCGTCAGCGCCCGGTCCCCGACCACCGTAGTGGTCAGCTCACGCCCCGGCGCGTAGGTCTCAACCATCACCTCGGCGGGCATTTCCTGCGACAGCCGCGGCGGGCCGTTGGCGGCCTCCTGCACAATATAGATGCCGACGCTGGAGCCCTCGTTGTTGGGCTTCACCACATAGGGCGGCGCCATCACATGGCCGGCGCTCACGTCGTCCTTGGCAAACAGCCCGCTTTCCACCACCGGCAGCCCGGCGGCGCGGTAGACCTCCTTGGATCGCTGTTTGTCCATCGCCAGCGCCGACGCCAGCACGCCGGAGTGGGTATAGGGGATCTGCAGCCATTCCAGCACGCCCTGGACGCAGCCATCCTCGCCCCAGCGCCCGTGCAGCGCGTTGAACGCCACATCCGGCTTCACCTCCAACAGGCGCGCGTGCAGGCCGGCGCCTGCATCCACCTCAACAACCTCGAACCCCTCACCGCGCAGCGCCGCCGCGCATTCACGGCCGCTGGACAGCGATACCTCGCGTTCGGCTGACGGTCCGCCCATCAGCACCGCGACTTTCGGGAGTGCCCTGCTCGACTTACTCACCACGAAGCGCCTCAATACATGCGGGGCTTTCATGCCCCTGTTTCTTGGAGCCCGAACAGGCCCGCCTTATGTTTTTGCGCCGGTTTGGCCCGGCTGATTTCCGCGGGGCACTGCGCCCCTTGCACCGGCATATCATTGCCGCCTCTTCGGCACCCTACCGCCCGAAATCTTACCGGGGCGTTAATGTTGCCTTTACCACGTTTAACAATTGCCGCTGCCCGCGCCCTTTCAGGGGCCTATGGTCTCCTCAGGCTGCGGCAACAGAAGCCTTTGTCAGCGCTCAGGTTTTCCGGCTATTCGGGAAGCGGATCACCAATCCGCATGATTTCCCACTCTAGCGTGATGCCGGAAATCTCGTAAACCTTTTTCCGCACGTCTTCACCCAGACCTTCCAGATCTGCGGCAGATGCGCCACCCGTGTTGATCAGGAAGTTGGAATGCTTCTCGCTCATCTGGGCGCCGCCGCGCCGGGCGCCGCGCATGCCGGCGTTGTCGATCACCTTCCAGGCCTTCAGGTCATGCACATCATCCGCCCGCCCGGTCGAGGAGAACCCGGCCGGATTGCGGAAAGTGGAGCCTGCAGTGCGCTCCTTGGTGGGCTGGGTCTCATCCCGTTTCTTCAGCTGCGCTTCCATCCGGGCATGCAGCTCTGCCGGGTCGCCCTTGGGGCCGCGCAGGGTGGCAGACACCAGCACCGCCCCCTCGGGGAATGCCGTTTGGCGGTACTGGAACTCCAGTTCCTTTGCCGTAACCTCGCGGATTTCACCCTGGCGGGTCACGATGGTGGCCGAGACAAAAACATCCGCCAAATAGCTGCCGTAGCAGCCCGCGTTCATCCGCACCGCACCGCCGATGGAGCCGGGAATGGTGCGCAGGAAGGTCAGGTCGATCCCCGCATCCGCTGCGCGCCTGGCCACATGGGCATCCAGCGCCGCAGCGCCGGCGGTGACGGTATCCCCCGCCGCTTCGATCCCGTTGAACCCGCGGCCCAGCCGGATCACCACCGCCCGCAGCCCGCCGTCCCGCACAATCAGGTTCGACCCGACGCCGATCGGGAACACCGGCACTGCCGGATCGAGGCCGCGCAGGAAATCCGCCAGGTCGTCAACGTCCGCAGGCTGAAACAGGCAGTCCGCAGGCCCGCCCACGCGCAGCCAGGTCAGCTCCGCCAGCGGCCTGCCTTCTGTCAGCCGCCCGCGAGCCGCCGGTAGTATCCCTTCAATTTGCGCCGCCATCGTCGTTTCCGTCCCAAGTTCCAGCCTGCCAGCGAACACAGTCCGTAGACGAGGTGGCCGCCAAGATAAAGGGATATTGCCATCCGGCGGCCGGACTCCGCCTCAAACAGCAGCCGCGCAGCCAGCCAAACCAGGATGGCAAGCCAGACCGCCGCCACGGCCGCTGCCAGATCAGAGCGCCTGGACCGGCCCAGCCGGTACAAACCGGCCAGCCAAACAACACCAAACGCCAGCCAAAGTGCAGATACAGCAACCAAGAAAGGTCTCCACCGCCAGCCGGTACACGCTGGCCTGAAACAGGAAATACGAAGTATGCTTGCCTGTTTAGCAGAGGACCTCAAAGAAACTGTAAATACGGCAGGGCGGGCTGCGCCGCTCAGAAACCGGTGACGCGCCGCACCCAGCGGCCCAGGTAGATCACCGGCCAGCGCAGCACCGACATCCCCGCCAGCAGCACCGCCAGCCCCCACCAGGGGCCGTTTTCATAGGTCACATAACCCAGCAGCGGAATGCCCAGCGCAATCAGCACATAGGCGCGCCGCCAATGATTGTCGCGGCTGGGGATCATCGCCAGAACATTGGCCGCCAGCGCCCAGACGGCAGCAAGGGTGAGGGAAAGCGTCATTCCTCTACCACCCCTCCCTTGGCCCAGCGCCCCAGAAGGAAACCTGCCAACAGCGCCGGAATTCCGACCGGAAGTAAGAAGACAAATGAAAACCTGAAGGATGCCCAATCTACTGGACTTGCCCCCCAGTATTCGTAAATCAGGCCGCCAGAGAACAACAAAAGCAGCCCCCCCGACAGCCAGCCCGGCAAAACGCCAAAACACGCCCCAACAAGAAGCAAGGCTATCGGTGCAAGAAGCAGCATTTAGGCTTGCAGCCGGTCCGGCAGGCCGTTGGCCCAGGTGCTAATGGTGCCGGCGCCAAGGCAGACCACCATGTCGCCAGGGCGGGCCTGCTCGCGCACCAGGCGCTCCAGGTCTTCCTCGTTCAGGATGGCGCGGGCGTGGCGGTGGCCGTGGCGGATCAGGCCTGCCACCAGGTCATCGCGGCTGGCGCCTTCGATCGGGTCCTCGCCGGCGGCAAAGACCTCGGCAATCGCCACCACGTCAGCCTCGTTGAAACAGGCGCAGAAATCGTCGAACAGGTTCGACAGGCGCGAATAGCGGTGCGGCTGATGCACGGCGATCACCCGGCCCTCGCAGGCTTGGCGCGCGGCCTTCAGCACCGCGGCGATTTCCACCGGGTGGTGGCCGTAGTCGTCGATGATGGTGACGCCGTTCACTTCGCCCACCTTGGTGAAGCGCCGGTTGACGCCGCCGAACGCAGCCAGGGCTTCGCGGATCTCAACACTGTTCATGCCCAGATGCCGCGCCACCGCAACCGCGGACAAGGCATTGGAGACGTTATGGTCTCCTGGCATCGGCAGGGTGCAGCCCTCGATCACCCGGTCCTCGGCCTGCAGCACAACGTCGAAATGCGCCACACCCGCCTTGTAGGTCAGGTTGACGGCGCGCACGTCCGCCTGCGCATTGAAGCCATAAGTCACCACCCGGCGGTCGGAAATCCGGCCCACCAGCGCCTGCACCTCCGCGTGGTCGGTGCAGCAGACGGCCACCCCGTAGAACGGGATGTTGGAGACAAACTCCAGGAAGCCGTCGCGCAGCCGGTCAAAGTCGCCCCAGTGCTCCATATGCTCGGGGTCGATATTGGTCACCACGGCGATGGTTGCGGGCAACCGGTTGAAGGAGCCGTCGCTCTCATCCGCCTCGACCACCATCCATTCGCCCTGCCCCATCCGCGCGTTGGAGCCATAGGCGTGAATGATGCCGCCATTGACGATCGTGGGGTCGAAACCGCCGGCCACCATCAGCTCTGCCATCATGGTGGTGGTGGTGGTCTTGCCGTGGGTGCCGGCGATGGCGACGTTGGACTTGAGCCGCATCAGCTCTGCCAGCATGTCGGCGCGGCGCACCACCGGCAGGCCGCGCAGGCGGGCCTCGTCCAGCTCCGGGTTGCCCGGCTTGATGGCGGAGGAGATCACCACAACCGCGGCCTCCTCCAGGTTCTCCGCCTTCTGGCCGACGAAAATCCGCGCGCCCAGCTCTTCCAGCCGGCCGGTGATCTTGGAGGATTTCAGGTCCGAGCCCTGCACCACATAGCCAAGGTTCAACAGCACCTCGGCGATGCCCGACATGCCGATGCCTCCGATACCCACGAAATGGATCGGGCCGACGTCGCCAGGCAGTTTGGTTGCAGGGTTCATAACGTTTATCCTTCCTCGGCCAGCTGCTCCACCAGTGCTGCCAGACGTTCGGCAGCATCGGGGACTCCGGCGCTCAGTGCAGCGGTTGCCATCTGCGCGGCAGCCTGCGGGTTACTCAGAATCGCGCCCATATGCTCTGCCAGCACCGGGATATCAAGGGCGCTTTCGGGAATCATCACGGCGGCATTGGCGTCAACCAGCCCGCGGGCGTTGGCGGTCTGGTGGTCGCCTGCGGCGGCGGCAAAGGGGATCAGGATCGAGGGCCGCCCGATGATCGAGATATCCGCGACCGAAGACGCGCCGGAGCGCGAGATCACCAGCTGCGCCTCCGACATGCGGGCGGGCACATCGGTGAAAAACGTCTGCACATCGGCGTTTATGCCGTGCTCGGCGTAAAACGCATTGACCCGCTCCTGGTCCTCCTCGCGCGCCTGATGCGACACCCGCAGGTGGCGGCGAATATGCTCCGGCAGCGCCGCGACGGCCGCGGGCACCACATCGGACAGGATGCGCGCGCCCTGGCTGCCGCCCATGACCAGCAGCGACATCGGGTAATCCCCCGGCGGAATATAGCCAGCACCCGCCCGCTCCTTCACTGCGCTGCGCACCGGGTTGCCCACATGCTCATGCGCAACCCCTTCCGGCAGCGCGGTCGGCCAGGTGCCGCAGGCCACCCCCGCCACGCGGGTGGCGAAGAGCTGATTGACGCGGCCCAGCACGCCGTTCTGCTCATGGATCATCCGCGGCAGTTTCAGCAGCGTTGCCGCCCCCAGCGCCGGGATCGACGGGTAGCCGCCGAAACCGATTACCGCATCGGGGCGGTCACGGCGCATCTGCATCATCATCGACACAATACCGCCGGCGATCTTCGGCGCCACCAGCGCCTTGGCCAGCAGCCCGCCGCGGGCAAAGGTGGCAGAGGACACCTGCGAGATTTCAACCGCGCTGGGGAAGGACGCGGTGTAGCGCGCGCCGCGCGCGTCGGTCGACAGTTTCACCCGCCAGCCGCGCGCCAGCATCATTTCGGCCAGCGCCTGTGCAGGAAACATATGGCCGCCGGTTCCCCCGGCAGCCATCAAGAGCATTTTCTGTGCCATCGCAGCTGGTCTCTTTTCTCTCTCGTCAGCGGCCGCGGCCGTTCAGGTAGTCGGCAATCCCGCCCTGCGGGCGCGTCCGGGTAAAAGCCAGGAGCATACCCACTGCAATTCCGGTGGCAATCAGCGAAGATCCGCCATAGCTGACAAACGGCAAAGTCATGCCTTTGGCGGGCAAGAGCCGCACCGCAACCCCCATGTTGATCATCGCCTGCACGCCGAACATGCACACGAGGCCGGTGCCTGCGAGGCGGATGAAGGTATCGCGCTCGCGCATCAGCCGGAACAGCGAGCGCACCACGATCGTGGCATAAAGCGCGATCAGAACCGCCACCAGCACCAGCCCGTATTCCTCGGCTGCCACGGCCACGATGAAATCCGTATGGGCATCCGGCAGCGACCATTTCACCTGCCCCTCGCCAACGCCGACGCCAAACAGCCCGCCCTCGCGGATCGCGTTGGTGGCATAGCCCAGCTGGGTGGTCGGATCGACATCGGGGTTCAGGAAGCCGTCGATGCGGCGGGCAAAATGCTCAGAGCTGTTATAGGCAAAAACCCCGCCCATCACGACCACAGCGGCCATGCAGACCAGCAAAAGCATCGGCGCACCGGCGACAAAATACATCACCCCCCAGCCGAACAGGATCAGGCTTGCCTGGCCGAAATCCGGCTGCAGGACCAGCATCATCACCACCATCATGCACAGCGCAAAGGACATCAGCGTGCCCGGCGGGCCGTTGATCTGCTGGCTGGCGGCAATCATCCAGGCGGCCACCACAATGAACCCCGGTTTCAGGAACTCCGAGGGTTGCAGCGAGGCAAAGCCAAGCGAATACCAGCGCACCGCCCCCTTGCCGAAATCGGTGCCGAAGATCGGCAGGAAGGCCAGCGCCACAAAGGCCACGGCAAAGCCCAACACCGCCAGCCGCCGCACCAGCACCGGCGACATCACCGAGGTGATCAGCATCGCCATCAGCGCCGTCAGGCCGAAAACCGCCTGCCGCTGAACATAGTGGAAATTGCCGAACCCGTTTCTTTCCGCCAGCGGCACCGAGGCGGCAAGCCCCAGCAACAGCCCGATCACGAACAGCATCAGGATGCAGGACATTGTCCATTTATCCAGCGTCCGCCACCACTTGGGAAGAATTGGCTCACCAGCCTGCACGGGAACCGCGCCATAGACCATCTCAGTCATGGGAATACCGCCACTATATGCCTCGCTCCGCCCCGTTTTCGGGGTCTCACTTAAACTGTAACGAAACGTGAGCCAGCGCGCCAGAAAAAGAACACAGTTCGGCGGAAAACCACCGCCGCGCCGGCAGGCCATCTTGACAGCAAGAAGCCGCCCGCGGGCCGGCGCCAATCTGCCAGGCGATCCCGCCCCGGCCTTCCCCTTGCGCCGCCCCCGGTTCCGTGGTGGATGCGCGCCATGCAGGTGAACACTCTGATTCTCGGCGCCGGTGCGGCCGGCATGATGTGCGCGCGCCACTCAGGCGGCAGCACTTTGGTGATCGACCACGCCAAGGCACCGGGCGAAAAGATCCGCATCTCCGGCGGCGGCCGCTGCAATTTCACCAACATGTATGCCGAGGCGGGGAACTACCTCTCGGCCAATCCGCATTTCTGCAAATCGGCGCTGGCCCGCTACACGCAGTGGGACTTTATCGAACTGGTGGACCGCCACGGTATCGCCTGGCACGAAAAAACCCTGGGCCAGCTGTTCTGCGACGGCTCCTCCAAACAGATCATCGCGATGCTGGTGCAGGAGATGCAGGAGGCCGGCGCGGACCTGTGGCTGCACACTTCGGTCGAGAGCGTCGAGCAGACCGCAGACGGCTACACGGTCCAACTGCTGCGCGAGGGCAAACCCCATACCGTCAGCTGCCGCAACCTGGTGCTGGCCACCGGCGGCAAGTCGATCCCCAAGATGGGCGCCACCGGCCTTGCCTATGACCTCGCCCGCCAGTTCGGGCTTGAGGTCACCGAGACCCGCGCTGGCCTGGTGCCCTTCACCTTCCCCGACGGCCGTTTCCAGCCGCTGGCCGGGGTCTCCCTGCCCGCGCGGCTTAGCAATGCGCGCACCAGCTTTGACGAGGCCCTGCTGTTCACCCACCGCGGCCTCTCCGGCCCTTCCGTCCTGCAGCTCTCCTCCTACTGGCGCGAGGGCGAGGAGATCACCGTGAACCTGATCCCTGAAACACCGCTCTATGACCTGTTGCGCGAACAGCGCCAGGCCGAGGGCCGCCGCGACCTGACCACCGAGCTGTCCCGCCACCTGCCGGGCAAACTGGTGGATTTCCTAAAGCCGCAACTGGAGCTCAAGGGCCGCCTTGCAGACCAGTCCGACGCCGCGCTATCCGCCCTTTGCGAGGCGCTGCAAAGCTGGCGCCTGCTGCCCGCGGGCACTGAAGGCTACCGCACGGCGGAAGTCACCCTCGGCGGCATCTGCACCGATGGCCTCTCCTCCAAGACCATGGAGGCGAAAGCCGCCCCCGGGCTTTACGCCATCGGCGAAGCGGTGGATGTGACCGGCTGGCTTGGCGGCTACAACTTCCAATGGGCCTGGGCGTCGGGCCATGCCGCAGGCACCGCCATCGCCGCCAGCGGCTGAGCTGCCCCCTGTCCCTCAGGGATTTCCGCTTCGGAGCCGCCTTCGCTTGGGCACAGGTGGCCGGGGACAGCGCACGGGATCACGCGGAATTGCCGAGGGGCCCCGCCTTGGCGGGGAGACGGCCATTCTGCTTGAGCATGGGGGATGGCTCTGGCAGGCAAAGACCATGCGATGGCGGGTCAGAGGCGGATTTTCCGCTTGGGTGAGCCTGAAGCCCCTGCTACCCCAGCCGCTTTTTCACCTCTGCCGTGAAGTCATCACCGCGCTGTTCAAAGTTGTCATACTGATCAAAGCTCGCCGCCGCAGGCGCCAGCAGCACGGTGTCGCCCTCTTCAGCCTCCGCCATGGCGCGCTCGACCGCCGCCGCCATGGTGGTGCAAACCTCCGCCTCCACATCCAGCTGCAGCGCAAAGCCCGCCGCTTCGCGGCCGATCACATAGGCCTTCACCACATTGCCGGTCTGCCCCTGCAGCGCCTCCAGACCGCCGTCCTTCTCCAGCCCGCCGCAGATCCAGCGGATGTTCTTGAAGGCGCTCAGGGCCTTCACGGCGCTGTCCAGGTTGGTGGCCTTGCTGTCATTCACATAGCGCACACCGCCTGCCCCGGCGATGGTCTGGCTGCGGTGCGGCAGGCCCGGGAAGGTAGCCATCGCCTCGCCGATCAGCCGCGGCGCCAGGCCCAGGGTGCGCGCCGCCGCATAGGCCGCGCAGGCGTTCTGGTGGTTATGCGCACCGGGCAAGCCGGTCATTTCGCGCAGGTCGATCGACGCCGCCTGCCGCCCCTTGCGGTACTCAGACAGGAACCCCTTCCTGGCAAAGACCTGCCAGCCCGGCCCGGTCAGCTTGCGGGCCGCGGACACCCGGATCACCCGGTCATCGCCCAGCCCCTCAGACAGCTGGCCTGCCAGAAACAGCCCCTCATCCTCGTCAATGCCAATGACGGCACGGTCCGGTCCGCCCTCGGCAAAGAGCCTGCGCTTGGCCGCAAAATAGCCGCCCATGCCGCCATGCCGGTCCAGGTGATCGGGCGAGAGATTGGTGAAAACCGCCACATCCGGCGTCAGGGCGCGGGCCAGTTCGGTCTGATAGCTCGACAGCTCCAGCACCACCACGCCGCCCTCGCCCGGCGGGTCGATGTCCAGCACACCCCGGCCGATATTGCCTGCCAGCTGGCTTTCGCGCCCGGCCTCCTGCAGGATGTGGTGCAGCAGCGCCACCGTGGTCGATTTGCCATTGGAGCCGGTGACCGCCACCACCCGCGGCGGCTGGTCGTACATCTGCCACCCGGCATCGGCGAAGGAGCGGAAGAACAGCCCGATATCATTGTCCACTGGCACACCCGCCTCAATCGCGGCGCGGATCACCGGGTTGGGCTTGGGGTAGAGATGCGGAATGCCGGGCGAGGTGATCAGCGCTGCCACGCCGTCAAAGGCGCCGGCTTTATGCAGATCGCGGCAAGTAAAGCCTTCCGCCTCCGCCGCATCCCGCGCCGCCGGGTTGTCGTCCCAGCACAACGCTTCGGCCCCGCCTTCGCGCAGGCTGCGCGCCGTCGCCAGCCCTGAGCGCCCCAGCCCCAGCACCGCGACCTTGGCGCCCTCATATCCTTTGACCGGGATCATCTCCTGCCCTCATCTTCCTGAACCGTTTCCGGCGGCACTTTGCACAGGAGCCGCCCCGCCTGCAAGAAGCCGCCCGGCACGGGCCGCCAGGCCCGTGCCATGCCCAACAATTGGCAGGCAGGCGCAGCCTGCCGAAATTGGCGGGAGAGCGCCCGTTGCGCAGCCACCGTACGCTGTCCTCACCACATCTTCACCCGGCCGGGGTATGGTCAATCCGTTGCAACAAGACGACCAGGAGACCGGCCCCCTCAGACCACCTCTTCATTGGGTGCAGGGCGGGTCCGCATGAGGCCGATAGACGGGCATGGCCCCTTGGCAAGGGCCATCCGATGCTCCGCCCCTTTGGCGGCGCCGCCTTCCTTACCAAAGACAAACCGCCCGCAGCAGCAGCCCCGGGCGGTTCCATAGAAAAGAGATTGCAAACTGCCCCGCCGAAGACACGGTGCGGCAGCCAAAGGGCGTGTTTACCGCACCTTCAGCGTTGCCAGGCCGATCATCGCCAGGATCAGCGAGATGATCCAGAAGCGGATCACGATCTGCGGTTCGGCCCAGCCCTTCTTCTCATAGTGGTGATGGATCGGCGCCATCAGGAACACGCGGCGCCCGGTGCGCTTGAAGTAAAGGACTTGAATGATCACCGACAGCGCCTCAACCACGAACAGCCCGCCAACGATGGCCAGCACCAGCTCGTGCTTGGTGGCGATGGCAATGGCGCCCAGCGCGCCGCCCAGGGCGAGCGAGCCGGTGTCGCCCATGAACACCGCCGCGGGCGGCGCGTTATACCACAGGAAACCCAGGCCCGCGCCGAACAGCGCCGCGCAGAAGATCAGGATCTCGCCGGTGCCGGGCACGTAATGCACGTCCAGGTATTCGGTAAAGTCGACCCGCCCCACCGCATAAGCGATGACCCCCAGGGTTCCGGCCGCAATCATCACCGGCATAATCGCCAGCCCGTCCAGACCGTCGGTCAGGTTCACCGCATTGGCGGCGCCGACAATGACGCAGATTGAAAACGGCACATAGAAGATCCCCAGATTGATCAGCGTGTCCTTGAACACCGGCAGCGCCAGCTGGTTCTGCAAAGGCTCCGGATGATAGGCCGCGGCCCACAGCGATGCCGCCACCGCAATCAGGATCCCCAGCGCCAGCCGCAGCTTGCCCGGCACCCCCGCCGTATTCTGCTTGGACACTTTGGCGTAATCATCGGCAAAGCCAATGAGGCCGTAGGCCAGGGTCACAAACAGCACCAGCCAGACAAAGGGATTGTCCCAGCGCGCCCACATCAGCGTCGCAGTCAAGAGTGCGCCAACCACCAGGAGGCCGCCCATGGTCGGAGTGCCCGCCTTGGAAAAATGCCCCTCCGGCCCGTCGTCGCGGATCGGCTGGCCCTTGCCCTGCTTGCGGCGCAGCACGTTGATCAGCGGCTTGCCGAACAGGAAGCCGAAGATCAGCGCGGTCATGAAGGCGCCGCCTGCGCGGAAGGTAATGTAGCGGAAGAGGTTGAAAACATCCCCCCCGTCCGACAAAGCGGTCAGCCAATAGAGCATTTTGCTCTTCCCCTCGTTCTTTACGCGTTTTCTCGTGTGGGGCCGGAGTGGCCCATTTCGCGGATGCCGTCAACAATCCTGGCGAGGCCCATACTGAGCGAGCCCTTGGCCAGCACGATATCGCCGCCGCGGATTTCTTCTGCGAGGCCCGGCACCGCTTCGGCACTGGTTGCGTACCAGCCGCCGCGTTTTTCCTCTGGCAAGGCTTCGTGCAGAGCCTGCATCAGCGGGCCGATGCAGTGGATCCTGCCGATGCCCTGCACCGCGTCCAGTTCCGCCAGCCCGGCGTGCAGCTGCACCTCCTGCGGCCCCAGTTCCTTCATGTCGCCGACATAAGCGATCCGGCGCCCCTGCCCCGGTGTCGCCGCCAGCACCGCCAGCGCTGCCGCCATCGAGGTCGGGTTGGCGTTATAACTGTCATCCAGCAGGGTGACGTCTCCACTCTCGAGCCGGATTGCCTCCCGAACGCCGCGGCCTTTGACCGGCGACCACAGGGAAAGGCTTTCGACGGCCTTTGCCGGATCAGCCCCCAGCGCCTCGACACAGGCCAACGCGCCCAGCGCATTCATCGCGAAATGGGCGCCAAGGGACTGAATATGCAGCTCAACCGCGAGCCCGTTTGCAGTGGCGCGGGCGACGGTCTCCTCGCCTTCGATGCCGGCGGAAAGCAGGGTGTAGCCGGCAGCGCTTTCGCCGAACCAGCGGGCGGTTGCGCCCAGATCCGCGGCCGCATCCCGCAGCACATGGGCCTCGGCAATATCGGCGTTCAGCACCGCCACGCCGCCGGGCTCCAGCCCCTCCATGATCGCGGCCTTCTCAGCCGCGATGCCTGCGACGTTTTCAAACGCCTCCAAGTGCACCGCGGCCACGGTGGTCACCATCGCCACATGCGGGCGCGCCTGTTTTGCCAGCGGCGCGATCTCGCCGGGGTGGTTCATGCCGATCTCGATCACCGCATACTCGGTATCGCGCGGCATCCGCGCCAGCGTCAGCGGTACGCCCCAGTGGTTGTTGTAGCTGGCAACGGCAGCATGGGTGCGGCCCTGATCGGACAGCATCCGCGCCAGCATTTCCTTGGTCGAGGTTTTGCCCACCGAGCCGGTGACCGCAACGACCTTGGCGTTCGTACGGGCGCGCGACGCCCGGCCTAAAGCCTCCAGCCCCGCCTGCACGTCCTCAACGATCAGCAGCGGCGCATCCGCGGGCACCCCGTCGGGAATGCGGGAGACCAGCGCTGCACCGGCGCCCTTTTCCAGCGCCTGTGCCACGAAGTCATGGCCGTCGCGGGCGGCCTTCAGCGCCACGAACATATCGCCGGGTTCGATGGTACGGGTGTCGATCGACAGGCCTGAGACGGCCCAGTCGCCCTGCGCCTTGCCGCCTGTTGCGGCGGCGGCCTCAGATGCGGTCCAAAGGCTCATGCAATCCTCCCGTCCAGCGCGGCCACGGCAATGCTGGCCTGCTCCACATCATCAAAGGGCAGCACCGTGTCACCCACGGTCTGGCCGGTCTCATGCCCCTTGCCGCAGATAATCAGCGCGTCGCCCGCCTGCAGCATGTCAGCCCCGCGCAGGATCGCCTCTGCGCGGTCGCCGATCTCGATACAATCCGGCGCGCCGCCCTTCACCGCGGCGCGGATGATGGCCGGGTCCTCGCTGCGGGGGTTGTCATCCGTCACGATCACCACATCGGCGTTCCGATGCGCCGCCTCTCCCATCAGGGGCCGCTTGCTGGTGTCGCGGTCGCCGCCCGCACCTACAATAGCAACCAGCCGCCCCAGCACATGCGGGCGCAGCGCCTTGATGGCGCTAGCCACCGCGTCGGGGGTGTGGGCGTAGTCGACAAACACGGCTGAGCCATTGTCGCGCTCCGCCGCCAGCTGCATCCGGCCGCGCACGGTGGTGAGATGCGGCAGGGTTTCGAAGACCCGCTCCGGATCTTCGCCGCCAGCAATCACCAGCCCACAAGCAAGCAGCACGTTTTCCGCCTGGAAGCCGCCGATGAGGTTCAGCCGAACCTGATAAGGCTTGTCATGCCAGGAGAAGCGCACGTCCTGCCCGGTGCCGTCATAGCGCATCCCCATCAGGTTCAGATCGCCCAGGCCGCGGCCGACGCTGATCACCTCCTGCCCGCGGGCAGCAGCGACGGCGCGCATCTCGGCGCCGCGGGGGTCGTTCATGTTGATGACGGCGACGCCCTCGTCAGGCAGCACCCGGCGGAACAAGCCCGCCTTGGCGGCGAAATAGGCGTCAAACGTCTCATGGTAGTCCAGATGGTCCTGGGTGAAATTGGTGAAGCCGGCAGCCGCCAGCTGCACCCCGTCCAGCCGCCGCTGGTCCAGCCCGTGCGAGGAGGCTTCCATCGCCGCATGGGTAATACCCGCCGCGGCGGCCTCGGAGAGGGCGCGGTGCAGGGTGATCGGCTCCGGCGTGGTATGGGCCAGCGGATAGCTCCAGGCGCCCTCAATACCGGTGGTGCCCATGTTGACAGCCTCATGGCCCAGCTCAGACCAGATCTGGCGCACAAAGGTCGCCACGGAGGTCTTGCCGTTGGTGCCGGTCACCGCCACCACGGTCTGCGGCTGGCCGCCGAACCACAGAGCGGCGGCATAGGCCAGAGTCTGGCGCGGGTCCTCAACCACCACCAGGGCGGCGTGGCTTTCGTCCAGCACCTTGGCGGCAATCTCTGCCCCTGCGGCATCCGTCAGGATGGCGGTTGCGCCTTTCTCCAGCGCACCGGGAATGAACTTGGCGCCATGCATCTGGCTGCCCGGCAAGGCCGCGAACAAGTACCCCTCGCGCACCTCGCGGCTGTCCACCGTCAGGCCGCTGATCTGCGGGTCGGCGCCGCCGCGGGCAGTGAGCCCCAATTGGCCCAGTCTCAATTGGTTCAGAGGCTGGTCTGGTCTGCTGCTGCTCATGGCGGCCCTCACCTGTGTCAGTTCGAGGTGAGGGTTATACCAGTCACCTCTGCGGGTTCAACTTGCGGACGCAGCCCCAAGAGCGGCGCGACACGGCCGATCATCTCCGCGGCTACCGGGGTCGCGGTCCAGCCTGCGGTGCGGCGCTCCTCGCCGTGGGCGATGATGGAGGGTTCGTCCAGCGTCACGATCAGCACATACTTGGGGTCATGTGCCGGGAAAATAGAAGCAAATGTGGCAATGACCTTGTCATCGTAATAGCCGCCGCGGGGCTTGGGCTTATCCGCAGTGCCGGTCTTGCCGCCGACCTGATAGCCCTCGACCTCGGCAAAAGAGGCGGTACCTTCGGAGACCACCTTGCGCAACATTTTGCGCGCGGCCTTGGCGGAGGCCTCGCTCATCACCCGCTGGCCCAGCTGCGGGCCGTTCTGTTTCAGAATTGTCGGCGCCACATAGCGCCCGCCGTTGGCCACCGCGGCATAGCCCGCCGCCAAGTGCATCGGCGTGGTGGAAATGCCGTGGCCGTAGGAGATGGTCATCGCCGACAGTTCCGACCAGTTCGGCGGCAGCAGCGGCTTGCCGCCTGCGGCTTCGGAGATTTCAAACGGTGTCGGGTCCAGCATGCCCAGCGTGTCGAGGAAGCTTTTCTGCCGCTCCACCCCGATCTGCTGCGCCAGCCGGGCGGTGCCGATGTTGGAGGATTTGACGATGATCTTGGTCACCGACATCTCGTTGCCGTAGTTTCGGAAATCGCGGATCGCAAAGCGGCCCCAGCGCAGCGGGCCGCGGGTATCGATCACGGTGTCGGCGTTCACAAGCCCCAGGTCCATCGCCTGGGCGGCGGTGAAGATCTTGAAGGTGGAGCCGAGCTCATACACGCCCTGAACCGCGCGGTTGAACAGCGGGCTGACCGAAGGGTCAAAGCCCGAGGCCGGCGGGCGCGGCCGGTCGTTGGGATCGAAGTCTGGGAAGGAGACCACCGAGATCACCTCACCCGTATGGGCGTCCATCAGGATCGAGGTGGCCCCTTTGGCGTTCATCAGCTTCATGCCGCCATAGAGCACCTGCTCGGCTGCAGCCTGCACAGTGAGGTCGAGCGACAGCTGCAGCGGCTTGCCCGCGTTGGCCGGGTCGCGCAGGTAGTCGTCGAACTGGCGCTCCACGCCGGCAACGCCGATCACTTCGGCGGCGTTCACGCCTTCCTTGCCGAAACCGGCGCCGCCCAGCACATGGGCGGCAAGGCTGCCGTTGGGATAAAGCCGCATTTCGCGCGGGCCGAACATCAGGCCGGGATCGCCGATGTCATGCACCGCCTGGAGCTGCTCAGGGCTGATTTTCTTCTTCACCCACAGGAACTTGCGCTTGCCGGTGAAATCCTTGATCAGGCGTTCGCGGTCGAGGTCGGGGAAGATCTCCACCAGCTTCTCCGCAGCACCGGTTGGGTCGATCATCTGCGGCGGCTGGGCATAGAGGGAATGGGTCTCGAAATTGGTGGCCAGCAGGCTGCCGTTGCGGTCGACAATGTCGGCGCGCTGCGCGGCGATGGCAGCGCCAGCCACGCTGGCGACGGGTTCAGCCGGTTCCGACACGGCGGTCATGCCCATGCGGGTGATAATGGCGCCAAAGGCAAAGACAAAGAACAGGCCCAGCACCAAGAGCCGCCCCTCGGCGCGCTGGCGGGCCTGCGCCTGCATTTCCTGATGTCGCAGGCTGATGTTTTCTTTTTCGATCACGTCCGGGTTTTCGCCCGATGCGCGGGCGTGCAGGATACGGGCCAGCGGGCGCAGCGGCGTGCGGATCATGGGTAGTCCTCCGCGTTCAGGCCGGAAACTTCGACGCCATCGGTGATGATCAGCTCCTCCGGCTCCGGATAGGAGACCTCATCGACGCGGCCGAACTGGTCGGGTCGCAGCGGCAGCAGGCCAAGGCTGTCAAAGTTGATCTCTGCCAGCTCGCGCAGGCGCTGCGGGCGGTTGAGATAGGCCCATTCGGCGCGCAGCACACTGAGGCGCACCTGGGCGGCGCCGATCTGGCGCTGCAGCGCGCGGGTGTCTTTCAGCACCTGCTGGGTGGCGTAGTTTTCGCGGTAAGCCCAGAAGGCGAGGCCAAAGACGGCCAGGCAGGTTGCGGCATACAGCAAAGTCTTCATTTGCGCGCCTCTTTCAGCTGCGGCATTCCAAGTTCCTTGGCCGTGATCGGCCCCGGTGCGGCGTCAGTGCGGCGCCCGACCCGCAAGCGGGCGGAGCGGGAACGGGGGTTTTCGGCCAGCTCCTGATCGTCCGGCCCCACTGCCTTGCGGGTGACCAGCTCGAACTGTGACGGGGCCTCTGCCTGCTCTGGCGCGTAGCGGTTGGCGCGGCCGGTCTTGCCCGCGCGGTGCTGGAAAAAGCGTTTGACCATGCGGTCTTCGACCGAGTGGAAGGTCACGACGGCCAAGTGGCCACCGGGTTTCAGCGCGCGCTCAGCGGCCAGAAGCCCCTCAAACAGCTCGTCATATTCGGCGTTCACCGCGATGCGAAGGCCCTGGAAGCTGCGGGTCGCCGGGTGCGACTGGCCGGGCTTGGGGCGCGGCAGGCAGCTTTCGATGATTTTGGCCAGGCGCAAGGTGGTGGTGATGGGTTCCAGCGCGCGCTCTTTGACAATCGCCTTGGCGATGCGGCGGCTGGCGCGCTCCTCGCCGTAGTGGAACAGGATGTCGGCGATCTGCGCCTCGGTCAGTTCGGCGATGAGGTCGGCAGCCGACGGGCCGGACTGCGACATCCGCATGTCCAGCGGGCCGTCCTTCATAAAGGAGAAGCCGCGTTCGGCCAGGTCCAGCTGCATGGAGGAAACACCAAGGTCCAGCACCACGCCATCCAGATCCTGGGCGTATTCATCCATGCGGGAGAAGACACCGGGCTGCAGGATCAGGCGGGTGCCGTACTCCCCCGCCCAGGGTTTTGCGAGCTCGAACGCCAGCGGGTCGCGGTCAACGCCGGTGACTTGCTGTGCCCCGGCCTCCAGCAGGCCGCGGGTGTAGCCGCCGGCCCCGAAAGTGCCATCCAGCCAGCAGCCCGTGACGGGCGCCACGGCGGCAAGCAGCGGGCGGAGAAGAACCGGGATATGGGGACCATTGGCAGCAGTTTGGTCCTGGGTCATTGTTTAAGCGCCCCCAGCGCCGTCTAGGAATTCCATCGGATCGAAGTCCTCGGGCAGGTCCTCCATCCATTCTTCGGCCTTGGCCAGCTCTTCTTCCTCGTAGGTCTCAGGCTTCCAGATCTGGAAGGTGTCGCCCGCGGCGATGAAGAAGGCCTCGGCATCGAGGTCGATTTTCTGGCGCAGCTTCGCGGGCAGGACCAGGCGGCCGGTCTCGTCGACATTGGTCGGGAAGGACTGGCCGTGGAACATCCGCTGCAGCATCTTGCGCTGCATCGAGCCGCGCGGGAGCTGGTCGATCTTGGCGTCGACCTCCTCGATCGCCTCGATAGTATAGCATTCCAGGAAATTGCGGCGCTTGTCGCCGTAGACGATCACCAGTTCCGGGTTCTGGCCGGGCTGCCAATTGGGATCGGCGGCCTCCAGCACACGGCGAAAGGAGGCCGGAATCGACACCCGCCCCTTTGTGTCCACCTTATGGTGGCTTTCGCCTCTGAACCTGCGGCCCAATTTACCGTCCTTTTCGCGTGTCCCTCGCGTTGATCCGTCCCCCAGAATGAAAAGGGGCGGGTTGATCTGCTGCCACTGATCAACCCGCCGCCTTGGCCCGCTTTGCGGGATGTCCGACTGCGCGCGCCACCTGGGGGGATGTCTGCTCGCCCGCGCGCCGGATCTCTTGTTCGATGAAAGCGAAGGCCTGTATGAAACCTGCTTATTTTATTTTTGGCTCTGGGGTCGTTTGGCGCCCCGTCCCTCGTCTCATCTGATGAAGTAGGGATACTATGGGAATTGATGGCCCCGCAACTGTTTTTTATGGGACATCGTCGAATCCTTGACAGAGATTCCGGAGGACCGCCTGAGATTCGTGGCACTTTCAGGGCAATATTCGGAACTTGTTGTGAATAAACCCAGCGCAAACACTAGATATAGATGCGAGTTGCAGGCGAGATTTATTTCCCATAGTTTCCCGGGATTTAATCATCCTGACTCCAGTTTTCCGGCAAGTTCCCCCTATGTTCGCCGCATCCGGCCTGCAGAGGCACTGAAGGCACCCCGCAAAAGCGGTTCAAAGCCATGTGATTCGCAACTGCAAGGGGTGCAGTGCTGGTAGCGGGCCATGATTTCCCATGGCTCCCATGAATTCCCGGCTATCCCGTGAATTCCCAGGCCTCCCATGCAATCCCAAATGCCCCATGAAGTCCCGCGCCGGGCCGCAGGTCCCATCCGGTCCCAGATCCGGCCGCTTTCCCATCGGCGCCCATCCGCAGGGCCCCGGAACGGAAAAGACCCGCCAAAGCGGCGGGCCTGCACACATATTGAATAGGGGTGTCCGGCCCTCTCAGGCCATGCCGCCGCCGATCAGGCCTTCGGCAATGCGGGCATAAGCCTGGGCCATCGGCCCCTTCCCCGCCGCAATGGGCGTGCCGCTGTCGCCGGCCAGCCGGGTTTCCAGGTCAATCGGCAAGGCGCCCAGAAGCGGCAAGCCTAGCGTTTCCGCCTCTGCCGCGACGCCGCCGTGGCCAAAGATGTGATGCTCGCCACCGCAATCGGGGCAGGTGAAGAAGGACATGTTTTCGATCAGGCCCAGCACCGGGGCCTTCAGCGTGTTGAACATGTCCATCGCCTTGCGCGCATCCAAGAGCGCCACATCCTGCGGGGTGGAGACGACGATGGCGCCCGAAAGCTCTGCCTTGGTGCAGAGCGTCAGCTGCACGTCGCCGGTGCCGGGCGGCAGGTCGACGATCAGCACGTCCAGCTCACCCCAGTTCACCTGCCCCAGCATCTGCTGCAGCGCGCCCATCAGCATCGGGCCGCGCCAGACCACCGCCTTGGCATCATCGACCATGAAGCCGATCGACATCAGGGTGACGCCATGGGCGTGCAGCGGCTCGATGATCTTGCCGTCGGGGCTGGAAGGCCGTCCGCTGGCGCCCATCATGCGGGGCTGGGAGGGGCCGTAGATATCGGCATCCAGCAGGCCGACCTTGCGGCCCTGTTTGGCCAGTGCCACGGCAAGGTTCGAGGACACGGTGGATTTGCCCACCCCGCCCTTGCCTGAGGCAATCGCCAGGATGCGCTTGACGCCCGCAGGTTTCAGCGGCTCCGCCTGCGGTTTCGGATGGCCGCCGACCTTGAGGCTGGGGGCTGGCTGCTGCGGCGCATGGGCCGTCAGCGCGGCGGAGACGGTCTCAACGCCGTCGAGCGACAGGACTGCCGCTTCGGCGGCCTTGCGCAGGGGCTCCATCAGCTTGGCGATCTCGGGGCTGGGCGCCTCGATCACAAAGCTCACCTTGCTGCCCTCGATGCGCAGCGCCCGCAGCATGTCGCGCGACACCAGGGTGCCGCCATCGGGCAGCGCCAGCCGCTCCAGCACGGCGCGAATCTGTTCCTGTGTGACACTCATGGCTGCTCTCCTGCGTCAAATCCGGCCCATATATATGTGTGCCCCGCGGAACAGGAAACCCGGCTTGCGCGTTTGCCGCAGCAACAGGGCGGCAGATATGTCAATCCGCTGCCCCGGGAGCCATGCGCGACGCGCACCAGTTTGCCCAGAAATTATACAGCCGCATAATGGGTGGCTGAAAATCTTGTCCAATTACAAAGACCTACCCTGCGCCACCCATGCACATGCCGCATAGCAGCAATGACGAAGCACGGGATTGTGCATCCGCAGCATATCCCTAAATTACCATTCAAGAAACGCCACAGCGGCGATAGACGAGACGGCTAGACGAAGGAACAGAACGATGGCAGCAGCACAACAGATTTCCGCGGTGAACATTGCGTCCCCGGTGGGCTTCCTGGATGCCCTGCTGGTCAAGTTCGTCCGTTACCGCCTGTACCGCCAGACCGTCAATGAGCTGTCGGCCCTGTCCGGCCGCGAGCTGGCAGACCTGGGCCTGAACCGGTCCGAAATCAAGCGCGTCGCCTATCAGGCCGCTTACGAAAACAACTGATAGAGATCAGGCTCTTTCTCCTCCTCCCTTGAGAGCCTGTCCTACGCGGTGGCATCCTCCTCCTCCCTGATGCCGCCGCACCCTATACCGGCCGAAAGCCGGGCTTGGATCACCGGGGTCTCCTCCTCCCTGATACCCGGTGTTTGACAGAACGGCGGTGCCCCTCCTCCTCCCTGGGCGCCGCCGTTTCTTGTTTTTGGGGCTGCGGTTTGCCGCGGTCCGGCCGGGAGGCTGACGTTTTCAGGCTATCCCTTTCTTGAATCTGCTGATTTTATCACCGGCATAATCAGCAGCTTTTTGCGGGACCGGTGTCATGAAATTCATCCATCTGACGGATATCCACCTGATGGCGCCCGGCGTGCCGCTGAACGGCGGCGATCCGGCGGCGAATCTGATGCGGGTGCTGGCGGATATTGCCGAGTGGCACAAGGACGCGGAATTCTGCGTTATTTCAGGTGATCTGGCGGATGAGGGCGATCCCGCAGCCTATGGCTGGCTGCAGGAGCAGCTGGCGGCGTTTCCTCTGCCGGTCTTTCTGATGCTGGGCAATCATGATGTGCGGCAGAATTTCCTGGACGTCTTTGCCGATCATCCGCGCGCCGGCGGCGGGTTTGTGCAGCACAGCCATGCGGCGCGCGGCGCGCGGTTCCTGTTCCTTGACACGCTGACCGGGGGCCCGGGCGTGCATGACGGGGAGCTCTGCACAGACCGGCTGGCCTGGCTGGAGGCAGAGCTGGAGGCGGCGGGCGATGCGCCGGTGTTCCTTTTCCTGCACCACCCGCCCTTTGATATCGGCCTGCCCTTTGTGGACGATATCAGGCTGCGCGACCCCGAGGCGTTCTTTGCGGTGCTGCAGAAGGGCCGCAACATCCGCCACATCTTTTACGGCCACATTCACCGGATGACCTATGTGAACTGGCGCGGCTACAGTTTTACCTCGCTGCCCAGCACCAACCACCAGATCCCGCTGGTGCCGGAGCGGGCCGGAGGCGAGTACAGCGTCGAACCGATGGCCTATGGCGTGGTGCAGGTGAGCGATGATCAGGTGACGGTGCATTTCGACGCCTATCTGGACCGGCCCGGCCAGGGGGCTGCCTTCTAAGTGGAACTGCTTTGGATCCTGCTGGTTCTCTTGTCGGCGGCCACCCACCCGCTGCGTGACCTGACGCTGAAGGGCGTGGCGCATCCGGTGTCCTGTTATACCGGGGTGTGCCTCAGCTGGGTGGTGTTTGCCGCTGTGCATATGGCGCTGGCGGGGCAAAGCCCTGCCCTGCCCGCCGGGGTCTGGCCGCTGGTGCTGGTCTCGGCGCTGGGGCTGACGGTTTACTACTACGGCACGCTGTCGGCGCTGCGGCGGGGGAACCTGTCGGCCTATTACCCGATCGTGCGCTCCTCGCCGCTGGCGATTGCCGCGTTCAGCTGGCTGGTGCTGGACCGCAGCTATACCGGCGCGGCGCTTCTGGGGATGGGGCTGATCATCTGGGCCGGGCTGATGATCCAGAAGGGCAAGGGGCGGCTCTTGGACGATCCGCGCGCCTTTGCCATGGCGGCAATGGCGATGCTGGGCTCAGCCGCCTATTCAGTTTCCGACGCGGCAGCGATGCAAGGCGCCGCCAGCGCGCCGTTTCTGTTCTGGACCTATATCCTGGTGACGCTGGCGATGGGGGCCTTGCGCGCCTGGGAAGACCGGGGGCAGTCGGCGCCCTTGCTTGGTGTGGTGCGCGGCTGGGCGCAGCACCCCTGGCGCATCCTGTTTGCGGGACTCTCGTCCTACCTGTCTTACCTGTTGATCCTGCGGGTGTTCCAGCTGGGCGCTGAGGCCGCAGCGGTCAGTGCGGTGCGGCAGGTGTCGATCCCGGTCTCGGTGATCCTGGCGGCGCTGGTGCTGAAGGAGCCGCGCGGCCTCAGCCGCCTAGGCTGGGCGGTGCTGATTGCCATCGGCATTGCGATGATAGCGCTGCGTTAAGTCCGCAGCCTTCCCCGCCTTACGCGAACGTCAGAGGAAGGGGGTGGCGCAGGCGCGGCGGGCAGCGCAGCTGACCGCCGCGCCTGCGCCCGGATCGGATCGCTGCGCGATCCGATCCGCCGGTCAAACCGGCGTGATACTGGACTTCAGAACGGAACGTCGTCGGTGGCAGTCACGAATTTGGCCACCACTTTCTTGGGGCCTGCCTTTTCAAAATCCACTTCCAGCTTGTCGCCTTCGATCCCGGTGATGGCGCCGTAGCCGAATTTCTGGTGGAACACCCGCTCCCCCAGGGTAAAGCTGGAGGTGGCGGTGAGGTCGATCACCGTGTTCTTGCTCTCCTTGGGCTGAGACATGCCGTATTGCCCTGCGCGGGCCTGCATCCGCTTCCAGCCCGGGGAATTGTAGCCGTCGGCCTGGGCCACCCTCTCGTCGATCGTCGAGCGGACCTGCCCCGCTCCGGGGGCCGCCGCGCCATAGCCGCCGCCGTAGAGGCCCGGCGGGGTCAGCACCTCGACGTGCTCTTCGGGCAGCTCATCAATGAAGCGCGAGGGCAGCTGCGACTGCCACTGGCCAAAGACCCGGCGGTTGCCGGCAAAGGAAATGGTGCAGATTTCCTCTGCCCTTGTGATGCCCACATAGGCCAGCCTGCGCTCTTCCTCGAGCCCTTTGAGGCCGCTTTCGTCCATCGAGCGCTGCGAGGGGAACAGCCCGTCCTCCCAGCCCGGCAGGAACACGGCGGGGAATTCCAGGCCCTTGGCGGCGTGCAGGGTCATGATCGAGACCTTCTCGTCCGCGTCCTGCTTGTCATTGTCCATCACCAGGCTGACGTGTTCGAGGAAGCCCTGCAGGTTTTCGAACAACTCCAGCGCCTTCACCAGTTCTTTGAGGTTTTCCAGCCGGCCCGGCGAATCCGGATTCTTGTCGTTCTGCCAATGGGCGGTGTAGCCGCTCTCATCCAAGATGATTTCGGCCAGTTCCATATGGGTCATGTCCGCGTCGCCCGCCATATGGCCCCAGCGGGCGATGCCCTCAACCAGCTGGCGCAGGGCGCTGCCGCCCTTGCCCTTAATCTGGCCCAACTCGACCGCCAGCCGGGCGCCCTCCACCAGCGAGACGCCGTTTTCGCGGGCAATGCCCTGGATGGTCTGCTGCGCCTTGTCGCCAAGGCCGCGTTTGGGAGTGTTGACGATGCGTTCAAACGCCAGGTCGTCGTCGGGCGAGACCACAACACGGAAATAGGCCATCGCATCGCGGATCTCCATCCGCTCATAGAACCGCGGGCCGCCGATAACGCGGTACGGCAGGCCGATGGTCAGGAAGCGGTCCTCAAACGCGCGCATCTGGTGGGAGGCGCGAACAAGAATGGCCATGCTGTTGAGGCCGATGGGAGTCTGGCCGCGGGTGCCGCGCTGCATCGCCTCGATCTCTTCACCGATCCAGCGGGCCTCTTCTTCGCCGTCCCAATGGCCGATCAGGCGGACCTTTTCGCCGTCGCCGGCGTCTGTCCACAGCTCCTTGCCCAGACGGCCGGCATTGCCGCGGATGACATTGGAAGCAGCCGCAAGGATATGGCCTGTGGAGCGGTAGTTCTGCTCCAGCCGCACCACCATGGCGCCAGGGAAATCCTTTTCGAACCGCAGGATGTTGCCGACCTCAGCACCGCGCCAGCCATAGATCGACTGATCATCATCACCGACGCAGCAGACGTTCTTGTGCGCGCCGGCCAGGAGCCGCAGCCATAGGTACTGGGCGACGTTGGTATCCTGGTATTCATCCACCATGATGTAACGGAACCAGCGCTGGTATTGCTCCAGCACGTCCGGGTGGTTCTGGAAGATCGTCACCATGTGCAGGAGCAGATCGCCGAAATCCACCGCGTTCAGCTCGCGCAGGCGGGTCTGGTACTGGGCGTAGAATTCGGTGCCGCGGCCGTTGTAGGCGCTGGCGTCGGCAACCGGCACCTTCTCCGGCGTCAGGGCGCGGTTTTTCCAGTCGTCAATGATGTTTGCCAGCATCCGCGCGGGCCAGCGCTTGTCGTCGATGCCCGCGGCCTGGATCAGCTGCTTCAAAAGCCGGATCTGGTCGTCGGTGTCAAGAATGGTGAAGTTCGATTTCAACCCGGCCAATTCGGCATGGCGGCGCAGCAGTTTCACGCAGATCGAGTGGAAAGTGCCGAGCCAGGGCATCCCCTCGACCGCCTGGCCGAGCATGCCCGCCACCCGCTCCTTCATCTCGCGGGCGGCCTTGTTGGTGAAGGTGACCGACAAAATCTCATTCGGGCGGGCGCGGCCAGTGCTGAGGAGATGCACGATGCGGGTGGTCAGCGCCTTGGTTTTGCCGGTGCCGGCGCCGGCCAGCATCAGCACAGGGCCGTCGAGGCATTCCACCGCCTCCCGCTGGGCGGGGTTCAGCGTGTCCAGATAGGGCATCGGCCGCGCTGCCATGGCGCGGGACGACAGCGATGCGCCCTCAAAGGCGTCCATTTCGTCAAAACTGCTCATGGCCGTGATCCTAGCGTGATTCAGGTCCGGCGGAAAGAGGACGTTCACAGTCTGTTCACCTGCTGGGCGCGCACCCCGCAAGGCCCGGGCCGAAGCAGGTTAAAGCGCGGGCAGCAAAGAAAAATCCCTTCCTGCTTACGGCGGGTTAACGGTCCTGAAAGCAATCCTGTCTACGTTCGCGGAGACACACCGCCACCTTAATATTCATTACTTTAGGCGCAGGAATATGCAAAAAAATTTCAGATCCAGCCTTGCTGAGAAGATCCGCAGCATGTCGCTGATCTTTGTCCTGATTGCGGCAGCTTCCGCATCGGCATGGGCCGTTTTTGCGGTGCCGGAGCCGATCGTGGACCGGATGATTGAAAACGACCTGCGCAAACAGTCGGAGCATTGGCAGCGCCGGGTTGTCTTGCATATGACCAATGTCGAGACCGCCTTTGAGGACGGGCTGATCCAGCCCGAAGACGCCCGGGACCTGCTGCTGCTGCCGGATGAAACGGACGTATTCCGGTTCCGGCTGCTGACCTCCGAGGGGGAGATTTTCTGGTCCACCCGCAGCGATGAGATCGGCGAGTATGAGACCAACGCCTTTTTCAGCACGCAGGTGGCCCGCGGCGAGGTTTATTACATGCATGAGCCATTGCCCGCCTATGAGGTGGACGGGTTCCCGCTGCAATCCAACGGGTTTGACAGCAGCATCAGGCGCGAGGTTGCGCAGCTTTACGTGCCGCTGGTTCACAACGGGCATTTTGACGGCGCGATTGATTTCTACACCGACATCACCGACCTGCGCGACACGTTCATCCGCCGTGCCCGGCTGTCGCTGATTGTTCTGACCTCCATTGCGCTGCTGGCGATGACCGTGGCGGTTTATGTGGTGTTCCGGACCAACCGTTTCAGCATGAACCAGATGCGGCAGCGCAACGAAAAGGAGCGTGACATCCTGGACGAGCAGCTGCGGCTGGCACGGGAGGTGCAGCTGCTGGGGGAACTGAATGAATGGCTGCAGTCGAGCCGCTCTTTGGATGAGCTGTTTGACATGGTTGCCCGCTTCATGACCCATATCCTGCCGACCGCAGAAGGCAGCGTCTATGTTTATTCCAACTCCCGCGATGTACTGGACGGCTGTGCCAGCTGGAACGGCGGCAGCCACAAGGATCATATCCACCCTGAGGAATGCTGGGGCCTGCGCCGGGGCCGCACCTATGAGTTCGGCACATCTGAGATTGATTTTGTCTGCGAGCACGCGGAGCCGCATGACGGGCGCAGCTACTATTGCTTTCCGATTCTGGCCCATGGCGAGACTGTCGGCCTGATGCATCTGCGGGCGATCAAGGACAACTGCCCGGAGTTTGTGTCGAGCAAGAAACTGGCGCAGATGTGCGCGGAGCAGATCTCAATGGCGATTGCCAATGTGCGGATGCGCGACCAGCTGCACGACCAGTCGGTGCGCGACCCGCTGACCGGGCTTTTCAACCGCCGCCACATGACCGAAAGCCTGCGCAAATTCGTGGCCGCGAGCCAGAATAACGGCAAGCCGCTGAGTGTGGTGTCGATCGACGTCGACCATTTCAAGAAGTTCAACGACAACCACGGCCATGATGCCGGCGACATGGTTCTGCGCGCGGTTGGCGCTGCGATGGAGCAGGCTTGCGACGGCGATGAAGTGGCCTGCCGCCCGGGCGGCGAGGAATTTGCGCTGCTCTTGCCCGGCGTGAGCCCGGTGGATGCGGTCACCAAGGCGGAACTGCTGCGGCAGGTGATCGAGGACGTGGTTGTCCGCTATGGCGAAAAGGCGCTGCCGCGGATCTCTATCTCGCTTGGTGTGGCCCACTACCCCGCCCATGGCACCATGCCGCAGGACCTGCTGCGGGCATCCGATGCAGCGCTTTATGAAGCCAAGGCCAAGGGCCGCAACCAGGTTTGCATTGCCGAAGGCGCCATGCCTGAACCGCGCGGCCCGGCGGTGCAGCCGGACGGCGCGGGAAGCACCGGGGAGGACGGACCGGGCAGCAGCCAGGGCGAAGCGGCCTGAACCGCCGCCGCCGGCGGCGCGCCATGCCAGGGCGCAAGCGCGGGCAAGAAGACGGGCAAAGAGCCAGCGCTTTTCCTTGCACATCCGCGCCCGCCGCGTACCAATGCCTGCATGGATTTGCATCAGCGATACCCGGGGCTTGGCGATCTGAAGCACCGCGCCAGGCGGCGGCTGCCGCATTTCGTCTGGGAGTATCTGGACAGCGGCACCGGCACTGAGGCCGCCAAGGCGCAGAACCGGGCCGGGCTGGACCGGATCGGTATGCTGCCCTCGGTGCTGCACGGGCCGCTGGAGACCGATCTGTCTGTGAACCTCCTGGGAACCGTCCACGCCTGCCCCTTCGGCGTCGCCCCCGTGGGCATGTCGGGGCTGATCTGGCCTGATGCAGAGGGCATTCTGGCGCGCAGCGCCGCGGCAGCGGGCATCCCCTATTGCCTGTCCACGGTGGCCAGCCAGTCGCCGGAAGATCTGGCGCCGCATCTGGGCAGGGACGCCTGGTTCCAGCTGTATCCGCCCAAGGATGAAACCATCCGCGCAGACCTGCTGGCACGGGCTCGGGATGCAGGCTTTGGCACGCTGGTGCTGACGGTGGATGTGCCGGTCGCCTCGCGCCGGGAACGGCAAGTGCGTTCGGGCCTGACCCAGCCGCCGCGGCTGACCCCGCGGCTTTTGGCGCAGATTGCACAGCGGCCTGCCTGGGCGCTGGGAATGGTACGGCATGGCCTGCCGCATATGCGGACATTGGACAAATACGTCAGCGGCGCACAGGCCAACCTGCCGCCAACGGCGCATATCGGCTATCTGCTGCGCACCTCGCCCGGCTGGGAGTATGTGCATTGGCTGCGGCGCAACTGGGATGGGCCGTTTGTCGTCAAGGGTGTGCAGCGGGCCGAGGACGCCCGGCTGCTGCAGGAGGCCGGGGCCGATGCCATCTGGCTTTCGAACCATGGCGGGCGCCAATTCGACGGCTGCCCGCCCGCCATCAGCCTGCTGCCGGAAATCCGCGAGGCCGTTTCCGTGCCAGTGATCTTTGACAGCGGTATCGAGGGCGGGCTGGACATTCTGCGGGCGCTGGCGCTGGGGGCGGATTTCATCATGCTGGGCCGCGCCTTTCACTATGCGCTGGCCGCCCTGGGCAAGGCCGGACCGGTGCATCTGATCAGCCTTCTGGCCAAGGATCTGGAGTCCTGCATGGGTCAGCTAGGTATCGCCGGCCTGGACGGTCTCAGCTCAGTTGAGATACGCGCGCTGTAGGTGTCATGCGGTCTTTTCCAGCCGTTCGAAGGCGGCCAGGAAATCCCGCACCACCTGCCGCACTGCAGTTTCGCTGCCGCGGTCCGGGCTGTTGATCGGAATCAGGTTCTGCAGGGAAAACACGTGTTTGCGCACGCGTTCCGGCAGCATTTGCGGTTCGGAAAAGGCCATCCGCCACTCCGGGAACGCCCGGTCTGCTGCTGTTTCGCTCACCAGTACCCGGATATTGCCGTGGCGCGGGTCCGCGCTGATGCGGTGAAACAGCGCAGCCAGAGCCTCTGCCGGGCCTTCGATGACCTGCAGAAACCAGCCCCTGTGGCCGACCAGCATGCCGGTCACATCCACAGCAGCATTCGCTTCCTGTGCCTTTTTGACGATCCCGCCCAGCTCTGCACTGGACATCCTGCGGGCGGACTGGCTGACGTAAATGATACGGTGCATGTTCACTCTCCTTTGCTGCTGGCCTGGCCGCAGCCAGGCGGTTTCAGCGGGCAAGCACTTGAAGCCGCGATTGAATTCAGTTTACCCGCCGGGCGGCCGCGCAGGGCCGCCGCAAAAGGACAGGCTACCGGTTCATTGGTTGCAGGCCAGGTCCGCTTTGCTGACCTAAAGTTGAGCCTCAGCGTCCAATGCGACTGGCGCGCACCTCTTTGCACGCCGAAAATAAGGTGCGAACCGGACCTATTGTCCGTTACCAGCGGGATATTTCCGCCGCCTGGAATGTAACAGAATTGGAAAAACAGGCCGCTTGAGAGCGCAATCATGCCGGAAATACCCAGAACTACGGTTGTGCGGTTCGATAATATCCGCCTAACACTGCACCAACTTGCACGGACCCCGAGGGTGAAATGACCGACTTCAAAAAAATCCTGATTGCCAACCGTGGCGAGATCGCGATCCGCGTGATGCGCGCAGCCAACGAAATGGGCAAACGCACCGTCGCCGTCTATGCCGAGGAAGACAAGCTCGGCCTGCACCGGTTCAAGGCTGACGAGGCCTACCGGATCGGTGAAGGCATGGGCCCGGTGGCGGCCTATCTGTCGATCGAAGAGATCATCCGCGTCGCCAAGGAAAGCGGCGCCGATGCGATCCACCCCGGCTACGGCCTGCTGTCGGAGAACCCGGACTTCGTGGATGCCTGCGCCCGCAACGGCATCACCTTTATCGGCCCCAAGGCCGAAACCATGCGCGCCCTTGGCGACAAGGCCTCTGCCCGCAAGGTGGCGATTGCCGCTGGCGTTCCGGTCATCCCGGCGACCGAAGTGCTGGGCGACGACATGGACGCGATCCGCAAGGAAGCAGCTGAGATTGGCTACCCGCTGATGCTGAAGGCCTCCTGGGGCGGCGGCGGCCGCGGCATGCGTCCGATCCACGCTGATAAAGAGCTGGAAGAGAAAGTGCTGGAAGGCCGCCGCGAAGCGGAAGCCGCCTTTGGCAACGGCGAGGGCTACCTGGAGAAGATGATCACCCGCGCCCGCCACGTCGAGGTGCAGATCCTGGGCGACAAGCACGGTGAGATCTATCACCTCTATGAACGGGATTGCTCGGTGCAGCGCCGCAACCAGAAAGTGGTTGAACGCGCCCCTGCCCCGTACCTGAGCGAAGAACAGCGTGCGGAACTGTGCGACCTGGGCCGCAAGATCTGCCAGCATGTGAACTATGAATGCGCAGGCACCGTCGAATTCCTGATGGATATGAACGACGGCAAGTTCTACTTCATCGAAGTGAACCCGCGGGTGCAGGTGGAGCATACCGTGACCGAAGAGGTCACCGGCATCGACATCGTGCAGGCGCAGATCCTGATCGCCGAAGGCAAGACCATTGCCGAGGCCACCGGCAAGGCCGGGCAGGACGACATCCGCCTCAACGGCCACGCGCTGCAGACCCGTGTGACCACCGAGGATCCGCTCAATAACTTCATCCCGGACTACGGCCGCATCACCGCCTACCGCTCGGCCACCGGCATGGGCATCCGCCTGGACGGCGGCACCGCTTATGCAGGCGGCGTGATCACCCGCTATTATGACTCGCTTCTGACCAAAGTGACCGCCTGGGCGCCGACCCCGGAAAAGGCGATTGCCCGCATGGACCGTGCGCTGCGCGAATTCCGGGTGCGCGGTGTTTCCACCAACATCGCGTTCGTTGAGAACCTGCTGAAACACCCGACCTTCCTGTCGAATGAATACACCACCAAATTCATCGACGAAACCCCGGACCTGTTCAGCTTCAAGAAGCGGCGCGACCGTGGCACCAAGGTGCTGACCTATATCGCCGACATCACCGTCAACGGCCACCCGGAGACCGAAGGCCGCGCAGCCCCTGCTGCCGACCTGAAGGAGCCGCGCGCGCCGCACGCCGAGCCGGGCAACCTGCCCTACGGCACCCGCAACCTGCTGGAACAAAAAGGCGCGCAAGCCGTTGCCGACTGGATGAAGGCACAGCGCCAGCTGCTGCTGACAGACACCACCATGCGCGACGGCCACCAGTCGCTGCTCGCGACCCGGATGCGCTCGATCGACATGATCAAAGTGGCGCCGGCCTATGCGCAGCATCTGAACCAGCTGTTCTCGGTGGAATGCTGGGGCGGTGCGACCTTTGACGTGGCCTACCGCTTCCTGCAGGAATGCCCCTGGCAGCGCCTGCGCGACCTGCGCGAGCGGATGCCGAACCTGATGACCCAGATGCTGCTGCGCGCCTCCAACGGCGTCGGCTACACCAACTATCCGGACAACGTGGTGCAGGAGTTTGTGCGCCAGGCGGCGGAGACCGGTGTTGACGTGTTCCGTGTGTTCGACTCGCTGAACTGGGTTGAGAACATGCGCGTTGCCATGGATGCGGTGGTCGAAAGCGGCAAGGTCTGCGAAGGCACCGTCTGCTATACCGGCGACATCCTGGATCCGAACCGCTCCAAATACGACCTGAAATACTATGTCGGCATGGCTAAGGAGATGGAGGCCGCGGGCGCCCATATCCTAGGCCTGAAGGACATGGCGGGTCTGCTGAAGCCTGCCTCGGCGCGGGTGCTGATCAAGGCGCTGAAGGAAGAGGTCGGCCTGCCGGTCCACTTCCACACCCACGACACCTCCGGCATTGCCGGCGCCACCATCCTGGCGGCAGCAGACGCGGGTGTTGATGCGGTGGACGCAGCCATGGATGCGTTCTCGGGCGGCACCTCGCAGCCCTGCCTGGGCTCGATTGTCGAGGGCCTGCGCAACACCGACCGCGACACTGGAATCGACATCGCCAAGGTGCGCGAGGTCTCAGGCTACTGGGAGCAGGTGCGCGGCCAGTATGCGGCGTTCGAAAGCGGCCTGCAGGCGCCGGCCTCCGAGGTTTACCTGCACGAGATGCCGGGCGGCCAGTTCACCAACCTGAAGGCGCAGGCGCGCTCACTGGGCTTGGAAGAGAAATGGGCCGACGTGGCGCAGACCTATGCCGATGTGAACCAGATGTTCGGCGACATCGTGAAAGTGACGCCCTCATCCAAGGTGGTTGGCGACATGGCGCTGATGATGGTCAGCCAGGGCCTGACCCGCGACGAGGTGGAAAGCCCGGAAACGGACGTGGCCTTCCCCGACTCGGTGGTCGATATGATGCGCGGCAACCTGGGCCAGCCCCCGGGCGGCTTCCCGGAGAGCATCGTCAGCAAGGTTCTGAAGGGCGAAGCGCCCAACACCGAACGCCCCGGCGCGCATCTGGAGCCGGTCGACCTGGAAGCAGTGCGTGCGGATCTGTCCAAGCAGCTGGAAGGCTTCAAGGTCGATGATGAGGACCTGAACGGCTACCTGATGTATCCGAAGGTGTTCCTGGACTACATGGGCCGCCACCGTCAGTACGGCCCAGTACGCGCCCTGCCGACCAAGACCTTCTTCTATGGCATGGAGCCGGGCGACGAGATCACTGCCGAGATCGATCCGGGCAAAACCTTGGAAATCCGTCTGCAGGCCGTGGGTGAAACGGACGAGAAGGGCGAGGTAAAGGTCTTCTTCGAGCTCAACGGCCAGCCGCGGGTGATCCGGGTGCCGAACCGCCTGGTGAAGGCCTCGACCGAGCAGCGTGCCAAGGCGGAAGCGGGCAATGCCAACCACGTTGGCGCGCCGATGCCGGGTGTAGTGGCCTCAGTCGCGGTACAGGCAGGCCAGCAGGTGCATGAAGGCGACATGCTGCTGACTATCGAAGCGATGAAGATGGAAACCGGCATCCACGCCGAGCGCGACGCGGTTGTGAAGGCCGTGCATGTCCAGGCGGGCGGTCAGATCGACGCCAAGGATCTGCTGATCGAGCTGGAATAAGCCGCAGAACCGGAAAGTTCAGGAAGGGCGCCCAGCCGGCTGGCGGGCGCCCTTTTCCTTTGCACTGGCGATGCGGAATTCTGCGAGAATTCCGGCCCGTTTCCCGGCGCGGAAAACAGGGGCGCCCCTCTGTGCATGACACCCGAAGATCCCCGCAGGGTTCTTGGCCCTTTCCCGCGCCGGGAAACGGGTGGTCACGTGCTGGAAACCTTAGTTTTCTGCAGCATCACGGCCTCAGCCGGACCGGCCCAGTTGTCTGTCCGCGCTGGCTTGCTATGCGCCAGCAATCCAAGGCCAATGGCTGCACCCAGGCATCCGATCCGCAGGAAATCCTTGCAAAGCATCCAGTCAATCTCCCCTGAAATTCCGATTTATGAACGGTGTTACGCGCGCGCCCCGATTCTCCGTCGCGGCCGGTGCAGATTTTTTTCTCCGCTTGCCGATTTTCCTCTTGCGGCCCGCGCGCCCAAGCCCTATTTCACCGCTCACCGGATGGCAGCGCGGGCGTAGCTCAGGGGTAGAGCATTACCTTGCCAAGGTAAGGGTCGTGAGTTCGAATCTCATCGCCCGCTCCATCGGGAAACGGACAGGCCGCCCTTCGGGGCGGCCTTTCGTTTTTCAGCATTTCCGCATAGTCTGACCCGGTGCAGAAAACCTTGTGCGGAATCGCTTTACCGCATAGGAACAGAGCAAGAACGCGAACGGACAGGCAGAGCAGAATGCTGACATCGGTAGAACTATGCGCAGGTGCGGGCGGCCAGGCCCTCGGTCTCGAGGCGGCGGGCTTTGACCACACGGCGCTGGTGGAGATCGACAAGCATTGCTGCGCCACCCTGCGCCACAACCGCCCCCAGTGGAACGTGCTGGAAGAGGACGTGCGCAAGTTCAAGGACGTGGCCGGTGACTATAAGGGCATCGACCTGCTGGCCGGCGGCCTGCCCTGCCCGCCGTTTTCCGTAGCCGGCAAGCAGCTGGGCGAGAAGGACGAGCGCAACCTGTTCGACGATGCGATCGAAATCGTGGATGCCACCCGCCCCCGCGCGGTAATGATCGAAAACGTGCGCGGCTTTCTGGATGCGGTTTTCTCCGACTACCGGGAGAAGCTGAAGAAGCAGCTCTCAAAGCTGGGGTATGAGACTGACTGGCGTTTGCTGAATGCCTCGGACTTTGGCGTGCCGCAGCTGCGGCCGCGGGTGGCGATTGTTGCCCTGCGTAAGGAATTTGCCGGCCAGTTCAACTGGCCCGAGCCGCTGCCGCACAATCCGCCGACCGTCGGGGCAACCCTGATAGATCTGATGAAGGAGCGCGGCTGGCGCGGCGCTGATGACTGGGCGGCCAAGGCAGATGAGATAGCGCCGACCATCGTTGGCGGCTCCAAGAAACATGGCGGCCCGGATCTGGGCCCGACCCGGGCGCGGCGCGCCTGGGCGGCTTTGGGCGTTGAAGGGCGCACCATCGCCAACGAGGCACCGGACCCGTTCCACAACGACATGCCGCGCCTGACGGTGCGGATGGTGGCGCGTATTCAGGGCTTCCCGGATGCCTGGCATTTCACCGGCGCCAAGACCAATGCCTACCGGCAAGTCGGCAACGCCTTCCCGCCGCCAGTGGCCGAGGCGGTGGCGCGCGAGCTGAAGGCGGCGATTGCCAAGCCGAACCTGCATGTTGTGCGGGCGTAGAGCCTCCCCCCTTTCACCTCCCCCTTCCATGACACACGGAGGGCAGCGCGCAACCGCGGGCGGAAGCGCAGCGCCCGCCCGTGGGGGCGGTTGGGCGCTGCCCGGCCTATCGGCCGGGCGGGACATCCAACAAAGTTCCTCTCCATGAAACAAAAGCTCCCTGACAGCCTGGTCCTGCCGGGCCATCCCGACTTCGGCCGCCTCTTCCCGCTGGCCGAAGAGATCGCCACCCGTGCGGGCGGCGCTTTAGCGCTGGAATACGATGTGCCGCAGATGCTGCGCCAATGCATCGACGATGTGATCATGACACCCAAGACCGGGCGGCGTGCCTACGAGGAATTGGAGAAGACTGAAAAGACCTATATCGGCACCCGGGTGGAGATCGAGCTGCGGGCACTGTTGAAACTGCGCAAAGGCCGGCTGGATACAGAGATCCTTGGCCAGGACGTGGACATCAAACACACCATGGGCAGCAACTGGATGATCCCCACCGAGGCACTGGACTGCGCTTGCCTGCTGGTCGCGGCGGATGAGGTACGGGCGCGCTGCTATCTGGGGCTGATCGTGGCCCGGCCGGAGCATTTGACCCAAGGCCAGAACAAGGATGCCAAGCGCAGCATTTCCGCCGAGGGGTTCCGCCATATCCTGTGGCTCTTGAAGGATCAGCCCTACCCCGCCAATTTCTGGCGCACCGCGGATGAGGCGGCGGTGGAGCAGATCTTTGCAGGAGAGACCGGCAACGAGCGCATGGCGCGTCTATTCCGGCTGATCCAGGGCCGCTCGGTTCCCCGCGACGTGGTGGAGGCGGTGGCGCAGCAAAAGGACTTCATGCGCCGGATCCGCGCTGATGGCGGCCACGGCACCCGGGACATTCTGGCGCGCGAGCAGATCGTACTGCTGGAGGGGCAGAAGGATGCCCAGCTGATCAAAGCGCTGGGGCTGCCGCCCTGCCCGGCCAGCGCCTTTGTTTCCTGCCGGATTGAAAGCGGCTACCATGCCCGCATGGTGGAACAATCCAGGCACCATGTGGAATGGCCGACACCCTGACACCGGAACGGCGCAGTGCCAATATGGCCAAGATTCGCGCCAAGCACACCAAGCCGGAGATGCTGGTGCGGCGGCTGGTGCATGGGATGGGCTACCGCTACCGGCTGCACCGCAAGGACCTGCCCGGCAAACCCGATCTGGTGTTTGGGCCGCGGCGCAAGGTGATATTCGTACACGGCTGTTTCTGGCATCTCCATACCTGCCGCGACGGGCGCATCCCGGCCAGCCGCCGCGACTACTGGGAGCCGAAGCTGCGGCGCAATGTCGAGCGCGATACGGAGCATCTGGCCGCGCTGCAGGACGCGGGCTGGCAGGTGCTGACCATCTGGGAATGCGAGACCAAAGATATTGCTGCACTGGAAGTCCGCCTCACGGAGTTCCTCAAAACGGAGGAATAACGCTTATCCACAGATACTTGCGCAGTTTCGAAAATTTCCTCTTGCGGCTTGATTGGGAAAATCCTAAACACCGCCTCACCGAATGGCAGCGCGGGCGTAGCTCAGGGGTAGAGCATTACCTTGCCAAGGTAAGGGTCGTGAGTTCGAATCTCATCGCCCGCTCCATTCGAAAGCGGAAAAGGCCGTCCTCCGGGGCGGCCTTTCGCTTTTGTGCATCACAGCATCGGCGGCTTTTTCTTCACCGGACCGTCATTTTCCGCTTGCGGCCCGCGCCTGGATTTCCTATTCACCGCGTCACCGGATGGCAGCGCGGGCGTAGCTCAGGGGTAGAGCATTACCTTGCCAAGGTAAGGGTCGTGAGTTCGAATCTCATCGCCCGCTCCATCGGGAAACGGACAGGCCGCCCTTCGGGGCGGCCTTTCGCTTTTTCCAATCCTGCGCCATGAATATGATCAAATTCCTTTTGACGCAGCTGTGCTTTCCCGCCAATGCTGGGCGCAACAGCGATTCCGCCCCTCCCGGCGGACCATTGGAGGAGTTTGGCCATGGCCCCAGTCATCTATCCCACTACCAATTTCACCGCGACCGAGCAGCTGTGCCTGGACCGCGGCGAAGGCATCTATGTCTATGACACGAAGGGCAACAAATACATCGAGGGGCTGGCCGGCCTGTGGTGCACCTCTCTGGGTTACAGCAATACCGAGGTGATGGACGCGATCACCGAACAGCTGCACAAGCTGCCGTTCTCGCACACCTTTGGCGGCAAGACCCATGAACCGATCATGGAACTGGCCGAGAAGCTGAAGGCGATGGTGCCGGTGGAGGATGCCTATATCTTCTTTGGCAACTCCGGATCCGACGCCAATGACACCCACTACAAGATGCTGCGCTATTACTTCAACGCCATCGGCAAGCCGGAGAAGCGCAAGATCATCACCCGGGAGCGCGGTTATCACGGGGTGACAGTGGCGGCTGGCTCTCTAACCTCGCTGCCTGCAAACCTGGCCCATTTCGACGCACCGCTGGAGGCGCTGTCGATCCTGCGCTCGGATTCACCGCATTACTACACCGGCCGCCAGGGCAACGAGACCGAAGAGCAGTTCGTCGACCGGATCATCAATAACCTGGAACAACAGATCCTGGCGGAAGACCCGGATACAATTGCGGCGATGATTGTCGAGCCGATCACCGGCGCCTCCGGTGTGATCGTGCCGCCGGAGGGCTATTACGAGAAGCTGCAGGCGCTATTGCGCAAGCATGGCATTCTGGTCTGGGCGGATGAGGTGATCTGCGGTTTTGGCCGCACCGGGGCTGATTTCGGCTGTACCACCATGGGCATCAAGCCGGACCTGATGACCTTTGCCAAGCAGCTGAGCTCAGCCTATTTCCCGATCTCGGCCTCGGTCATTCCGGGATACATGTATGAGGCAATGATCGCCCAGACCAATGAGGTTGGCGTGTTCGGTCACGGCTATACCTATTCGGGCCACCCGGCGGCCTGTGCGGCGGCGCTGAAGACGCTGGAGATCTATGAGCGCGACAACCTGTTTGAGCACGCCGCCGAGGTGGGCGCCTATATGCAGGCGCAGCTGCGCGAGATCTTCACCGCTCATCCGCTGGTCGGTGAGGTCCGCGGCAAGGGCCTGATCGCAGCGCTGGAGCTGGTATCGAACAAGACCACCGGCGCCAGCTTTGATAAGGGCGCGGCGGGGGCTGCTGCGCAGAAGGCCTGCGAGGCCAACGGGCTGATCATCCGGGCGGTTGCAGGCAATGCGGTGGCTCTGTGCCCGCCGATCATCATCACCAAGGATGAGGTCGATGACATGCTGGCGCGGATGAGGACCGCGATTGATGCGGCTTATGCGGAGCTGTGGGACAAGGGGCTGATTGCACAGTAAGCCCGGCGGAAAAGATGCGCCGCAGTGGAGCGATGAAACTTTGCGGCGCATTTTCCCCGTGAATTGCAGCCAGGGAGCAGTGAACACCTAATCATTCAAATCAAAAGGTGTTCCATGGTAAAATTTGTCGTCAATGGAAATACGCGAACGGATCAGGCCGGCGGCGGCCTGGGCTGGCTGTCCTTTCAGTTTCAGCTGGGGGCAAGCGTCACCGGCACGTCCAGCACGGGGTTTTCGCTGGTCCGGGACATTTCCACCCCCATCCCCGGCGCCCCTCCGATCCCCGATCCCGCACCGGATGTCTACAGCGGCACCGATCTGCAATTCACCGATATCACCCTGTTCGGCACAACACTGGCAACGCCCAGCAGCGGGCTGATCACCGATGTAACCGAAACCGGGGCGGATTTCACCTCAACCGCGACAGGGCTGAATATCGACGCCGCCGATTTTTTCCGGGTCTCGGCCACGGAAAGCAACCGGGACAACGTCCAGCTTCTGAAGCAGGTGTTCAGCGGGCGGGATGAATTTCAGGGCGGCGGCAAACGCGACAAGTTCAATGGCTTTGGCGGGAACGACAAGATTGACGGGCGGCAGGGCAATGACAAGCTGTGGGGCGGCGGCGGCAGGGACAAGATCCTTGGCGGCAGAGGCGCTGACAGCCTGATCGGAGGCGGCGGCCGCGACACGCTGTCGGGCGGCAAGGGCGATGACACGCTGGTTGGATCCGCGGGGAATGACCGTTTGACTGGCGGCGGCGGGGACGACCGGCTGGAAGGCGGAAAGGGCAACGATATCCTGCGCGGCCAGTCCGGCCGGGACGTGTTTGTCTTCAATGGCGGCAATCTGGGCAGCGACACCATCGAGAATTGGTCCGATGGCAAGGACCGGATCGAAATCGACTATCATGGCGTCACCAGTTTTGCCGATCTGACGCTAACCTCGGACGGGAATGATCTGGAAATCACCTACGGCAGCACCAGCATTCTCATCCTCGGAGGCAGCAACGTTCCAATCGACGCCTCCGATTTCATCTTTTGATTGCTCTCCCCTCCCGCTTGTTCGGGGCGGGAGGGGGCAGCCGTCAAAACACCTTGTAGGTCATCGTGGTCAGCGACCGTTCGATCCCATCGATTTGCAGCAGCTGGTCATTGATAAATTTGCCGACGTCTTCACCTGAGGGGATGTAGAGCTTCATCAAGAGGTCAAAGTTGCCGCTGGTGGAATAAAGCTCGGAGTGGATTTCGCGCAGGGCGATTTCCTCGGCCACCTTGTAAGTGGTGCCGGGCTTGCAGCGGATCTGGACAAAGACGCAGGTGGACATGGGCGGCCCTTTTGAATGGTCACGGAATTTCGCCAAGCTCGCACGCGGCGCAGGCAGGCGCAAGAGACCGGGATCATGCCTGGATTGCTGCAACAGGTTGCCCCCATGCACAATGCCGCACTTGAGCCATGCCCCCTGCCCGCCCTATAAGCGCCCAGGCAGAATTTGAATTCCTGCAGCATGACGAAGGATAAGCCGCTGATGCGTACCGCCAAAGTGACCCGCAAGACCGCGGAAACCGATATCTCGGTTGAGATCAACCTGGATGGCACCGGGGTCTATGACAACCAGACCGGGGTTGGCTTTTTCGACCATATGCTGGACCAGCTGGCGCGCCATTCGCTGATTGACATGACCATCCGCGCCAAGGGCGATTACCACATCGACGACCACCACACGGTGGAGGACACCGGCATCGCGCTGGGTCAGGCGCTGGTGCAGGCGCTGGGGGACAAGAAGGGCATCCGCCGCTATGGCGAGTGCCACCTGCCGATGGACGACACCCAGGTGCGCTGTGCGCTGGACCTGTCGGCGCGCCCCTTCCTGATATGGAATGTGGAGCTGCCGACCCAGAAGATAGGCACGTTTGACACTGAGCTGGTGCGGGAGTTTTTCCAGGCGCTCAGCACTCACGGCGGCATCACCCTGCACATCGACCAGCTGCACGGGTTCAACAGCCACCACATCGCCGAGGCGGCCTTCAAGGCGGTCGCCCGTGCGTTGCGGCTGGCAGTGGAGACCGATCCGCGCAAGGCGGATGCGATCCCGTCGACCAAGGGCGCACTCTAAGATGCTGACCGCGATTATCGACTACGATTCCGGCAACCTGCACTCTGCCGAGAAAGCCTTTCAGCGCATGGCGCGGGAGATGGACGCGGGCGAGGTCGTGGTGACCTCTGACGCCGATGTGGTGGCCCGCGCCGACCGGCTGGTGCTGCCCGGCGATGGTGCCTTTCCGGCTTGCGCGGCGGAGCTGCGCGGCCACAAGGGCATCTATGACGCCATGGTCGAAGCGGTGGAGCAGAAGGGCCGTCCGTTCCTGGGCATCTGCGTCGGCATGCAGCTGATGGCGACCACCGGGCATGAGTATGAAGAGACACCGGGCCTCGGCTGGGTTGGCGGCGATGTGGTGAAGATCGAACCCGCGGATGCGTCGCTGAAGGTGCCGCATATGGGCTGGAACGATCTGGTGATCGACCATGCGCACCCGGTCTTTGACGGCATCCAAAGCGGCGATCACGTGTATTTTGTGCACTCCTACCATTTCCGCGTGGCAAACCCGGCGGAGCGGCTGGCGCATGTGGATTACGCCGGAGATGTCACGGCTGTCATTGGCCGGGACACGATGCTGGGCATGCAGTTCCACCCGGAGAAAAGCCAGGCCACGGGCCTGAGAATGATCGGCAACTTCCTGACCTGGAAACCGTAAGGGGACGGCGCTTGCGCGCCGTTGCCTTCTGCTTTGAGCATTTAGACAAAGAAGAAGCCTGGAGCATCTAGGCCGCAGCGGAGCGTAGTGACACCGGCGCGACGCCATAGGCCTTGCGGAAAGCGCGGGTGAAGCCTTCGGGGCTGGTATAGGCGTAGCGGCGGGCCACCGCCTCCACCCTATCGCCGCGCACAAGATCCTGATGCGCCAGGATCAGCCGCCAGCGGCGCAAGTAGCCGATTGGGGTTTCGCCGACCTCAGCCGCGAAGAGTTCCGCAAAGCGTGACAGCGACAGCCCCGCCTCCTGCGCCAGGTCGGCGTTGGTCCAGAGGCGGCCCGGATGGTCGTGCATTGCCACGATGGCGCGGCTGAGGCGCGGGTCGGCGAGGCCCGCCAGCAGTCCCGGCTCTGTCGCGCCCCTTTGGATCTGATTGCGCAACAGGCGCACCATCAGCACCTCGCCCAGCCGGTTGATCACCGATTGCGCGCCGCAATGCCACCCCTCTGCTTCGTCCCGCATCAGCCGTACCAGCCCCTGCGCCTCGGCATTGCTGGAAACGTCATATTCCACCACCGGCGGCAATGCGGCCAGGAACGGATTGCTTTGCCCCGACCATTCCACCCGCGCCGCCCACATGACCGCCCCCGGAGCAGGAACCGCCAATGGGCCGCGTGTGCGGTAAAGAATCTGCACCGGCTCCCCTGCTGCATCGGCCAGCGCGATCAAATTGGCCTCGCCCGGGGCAGCGGCCTGCACGGTGAGCTGGAAGCGGTCCATCAATGTGGTGAGGCGATCCATGATTTCGGAGTTTCCATCAGGTTTTTCGGATTTATACAACAGTAAACTGGGCGATACCTTTGGGCAAGAACCACCACTCACATCATTCATAAGGACCAAAAACATGCTGATCCCCCGCCAGAAAACCCCGGACCTGACCCTGCCGACGCTGGACCATGGGCAGTTTAACCTGTCTGCGGAAACCGCCGAGCGCGGCACTGTGATCTGCTTTTACCGCGGCTTGCATTGCCCGATCTGCGCGACCTATCTGAAGGAGTTCGAGAAGAAGGTTCCGGCCTTTGCCGAACGCGGTGTCAACTGCATCGCCATCAGTTCTGACGGCGAGGAGCGCACACGTGCAATGGCCGGCAAGATCGAGGCCAAGGAACTGCGGTTCGGCTACGACCTGCCGCTCACCGTGGCCAAGGAATGGGGGCTTTATATCTCCACCTCGCGCGGCAAGACCTCTATCGGGATCGAGGAGCCTGCGCTGTTCTCAGAGCCCGGCCTGTTCCTGGTAACACCGGAGCAGACGCTCTATTACGGCTCGGTGCAGACCATGCCTTTCGTGCGCCCGCATTTCGCGGAACTGGTGGCGGCACTGGATTTTGCCATCCCCAACAACTACCCGGCGCGCGGCGAATACACCGGTGAGGTGTAAGCGTTACAGCTGCCGCTGGGGCCAGTGCAATTCGCCGGATTGAACAATAGACAAGGGGTCCGCTTCGTTGCATACGGGGCGGACCTTTTGTCACTGCGGCAGCCCCCATTGCACATCCGTTTCGAGAAATACGACCACGCCGAAGGCAAGCACCGCTATTGCCTGCTGAGCCTGACGCCGACCCTGTTCGGCGACTGGTGTGTTGAGCGTGTATCCGGGCCGCTGAACGCGCCGGGCGGGGTGCAGAAGCGCACGTATTTTGCCGGTCAGGCAGAAGCGCAGGCGATTTTCGAACGCTTCCGGGACCGGCAGCTGAAACGCGGCTATGCGCCGATCCCGGTGCAGCTGGGGCTGCTTTAGGCTTATTCGACGCGGGTCCAGGTTTGTTTCGAGCAGATCAGCCCGCCCGCAACGCAGCCCCGCAAGGCCAAGGAGCTGCCCGCCAGATCCATCTTGCCGATGTAGATCTTGTCGTTGGAGGGCCGCCAGACCTTGCCCTCGTAAGAGCCGTCGCCGTTTGGCACCATGTCGATCACCAGCGTCTTGCCAATGTTCGGGGACTGGTACTCACCATCGCTGTTGAAGGTGCGGGCGATTTTGCCGCAAACCGCGGCGCCGCATTTCGCCATCTGGATGTGGGCATAGGAGCCGTCATCGGGTTCGGTTTTCCAAACACCCAGAACCGGGTCCGCCGCAGCTGCACCTGCCAGCCCCAAGGCCACGGCAATGCCTGCCAGTAGATGTTTCATTCCATTTCCTCCCTGTTTTCAGGCAGCCTGTCCCTGATGCCTTCTTTGAGGCAAGGTTGACTTCGGGTCGCGTTGCAATCTGCCCTTACGTTGTGCAAAACACCGCCAGCTTGATTTCACGAAGGACCGCCCGGATGATCCTCTACCCCGCGATTGACCTCAAAGACGGCCAGGCCGTGCGCCTGCTGCATGGCGAGATGGACAAGACCACAGTGTTCAATGACAACCCCGCCGCGCAGGCGCTGGAGTTTGTCGAGGCGGGCTGTGAGTGGCTGCATCTGGTGGACCTCAATGGCGCCTTTGCCGGCGAGCCGGTCAACGCCGTGCCGGTCGAGGAGATCCTGAAGCAGACCAAGGTGCCCGCGCAGCTGGGTGGCGGTATCCGCGACATGGCAACCATCGAGCGCTGGATCGGCAAGGGCCTGGCCCGGGTCATCCTGGGCACCGTGGCGGTGGAAAACCCGGATCTGGTGCGCGAAGCGGCGCGGGAATTCCCTGGCAAGGTGGCGGTCGGCATCGACGCCCGCAACGGCAAGGTCGCAACCAAGGGCTGGGCCGAGGAAACCGACGTGATGGTCACCGACCTCGCCAAATCCTTTGAGGACGCCGGCGTTGCCGCGATCATCTATACCGACATCCTGCGCGACGGCGCGATGAAGGGCCCGAATGTCGAGGCCACCGCCGGTCTGGCAAATGCGGTAAGCATCCCGGTGATTGCATCCGGCGGCGTGTCCTCGCTGGACGACCTCACGGCGCTGAAATCCTGCGGCGCGCCTTTGAACGGCGCGATTTCAGGCCGGGCGCTCTATGATGGGGCCATTGACCTGAAAGAGGCGCTGGCGGTTCTGAAAGCCTGACGCCGTCCCGGCGAAGGGAAAGCCTATGCGCCTCGTCCGCCGCATCCTTGCCGTCCTCACCATAGGCCCGATTGTCCTGTGGCTGCTGTGTATTGCCTTTGTGGTACTGCTGGGAGCCGGCTTTGATTGCGAAATCCACGAAGGCTTTGCCAACCCCTGCGTGGTGCTGGGCCGCGACCTGGGCGAGACCGCCTATACCATGGGGGTCTTTGCCGCCTGGGGGCCGCTGATCTTCGGCCCGGTCACCATGGGCGCCGGGCTGTTGTGGGCGATTGCAGCCGTGATCGACCGCTACCGGTCCCGCCCGCGCCGGTAAGGCACGGGGCGGCCTGCAGGCGGCCTTCGGGGTTATTGCGCGGCAGCAGCCGTCAGCTTGCCCAGAGCGCCCTGCATCTTGGCAATGAACCCGGCGTCAGCGGGGATATCGAGGCCCGAAAGCATCTCAGCCGGATCCTCATAGGTCACCCAGACCTGGCCATCCGCATCCTCATACGCCAGCACCTTAAGCGGCAGATAGAGCCCGGCGCGCATGTCCGCCTGCATCGCCGGGGTGCCCAGCTTGGGGTTGCCGAAAATCAGCAGCTGGGACGGCTTCAGCGCCAGTTCCGCCTTTTGCGCGCCCGCGGCATGATCCACCCGGGCAAAGACGGTGGCGCCTGCGCCCTCAACAGCGGCCTGCAGCGCGTCCATGGTTTCCGCCACGGGTTTCTGGCTTGGCACATTGATCAATTCGGCAGCGGCGGGCAATGCAGACATGAGGGCGATGGCTCCGGTAAGGATAAGGTTTTTCATCATAACAGCTGCTCCAAAATGTGAGGCGATGCGGTGAAAACAAGGCAGCGGGCGCAAACAGGCAAGTCACGTTTGCGGCATTGGCGGTATCTGACTGACTGCGGCGGTGCTGTCTGGCAGGGTAACATAAGCCCGCCCCGGACCAAAACGCGCAGCCGCAGCCATATCTGTTGCGCTTTTGGCAGTCATTGCGTACCCACGGGCGCAAGGAGCAAAAGGCGGATCCCCATGCTGAAAACCCGTATCATTCCCTGTCTCGACGTCGCCGATGGGCGTGTGGTCAAGGGCGTCAACTTTGTCGGCTTGCGCGATGCGGGCGATCCGGTGGAATCGGCCAAGGCCTATGATGCTGCCGGCGCGGATGAGATCTGCTTTCTCGACATTCACGCGACCCATGAAAACCGCGGCACCATGTTCGACGTGGTGCGGCGCACCGCCGAGCAGTGCTTTGTGCCGCTGACCGTGGGCGGCGGGGTGCGCACCAAAGATGATGTGCGGGCGCTTCTGCTGGCGGGCGCCGACAAGGTCTCGTTCAATTCCGCTGCGGTGGCCAACCCGGATGTGATTGCCGAGGCCGCGGATCAGTTCGGCAGCCAGTGCATCGTCTGCGCCATCGACGCCAAGACTGTCGAGCCGGGCCGTTGGGAGATTTTCACCCATGGCGGCCGCAAACCCACCGGCATCGACGCGGTGGAGTTTGCCCGCACCGTAACAGCAAAGGGCGCGGGAGAAATCCTGCTCACCTCGATGGACCGGGACGGCACCAAATCCGGATTCAACCTGCCCCTGACCAAGGCGATTTCGGACGCGGTGGACGTGCCGGTGATCGCCTCGGGCGGGGTCGGAAATCTGGACCACCTGGTAGAGGGCGTCACCAAAGGCGGTGCATCCGCGGTGCTTGCGGCCTCAATCTTCCACTTCGGCGAATACACCATCCAGGAAGCCAAGGAACACATGGCCGCCGCCGGCATCCCGATGCGGCTGAACTGAAGGGACATGTGATGAGCCTGCTGCACGATCTCGAAGCCACCATTCAGTCCCGCAAGGGCGCCGATCCGGACAGCAGCTGGACCGCCAAGCTGCTGGCAAAGGGACCGGAGAAATGCGCCGAGAAATTCGGCGAGGAAGCCATTGAGGCGATCATCGAGGCGGTGAAGGCTGACAAAGCCAAGCTGGCTTCGGAAGGCGCTGATGTGCTTTATCATTTCCTGGTGATGCTGGCCGCCCGCGATGTTGCGCTGGACGATGTGCTGCAGGTGCTGGCTGAACGCCAGGGCCTCAGCGGCATTGCCGAGAAAGCCAGCCGTCCCAAGGGCTGACCCCAAGCCCGCTCTCAATATTACAATTGGCCAGGCCCTGACGGGCAGACTTGCCCGTCAGGGCCTCTCAGCAAGTTCTTTTGCGCCGCGCAGCGGCGCCCGACCCAACCGCGCATGACGCCCTTCAGGGCGCCAGCAGCGGGCGGGAGCGCCCCGAACAGCCACAGGCGTCAGAGCTTCGAGGAAATGATGCCGGTGGCAAAACCACCCATGCGCAATTCGCCGAACAAGCGCTGGTATTCAATCTTGGGGCAGCGGTTCTGGATCACCGTCACCCCGCGCGCCTCGGCCCTGGCGGCAGCCTCAGCGTGCTCTACCCCTATCTGCATCCAGATGGTCTGCAGCTTGGGAAAAATCTCCAGCGCTTCATCCACGATCGGCGGCACCGCCTCGGAACGGCGGAAGATGTCGACCATGTCCACAGGCAGGTCAATTTCTGAAAGGCTGGCCCGCACTGTTTCGCCGAACAGCATCTTGCCCGCATGGCCGGGATTCACCGGAATCACCCTGTAGCCCTTGAGGCCCAGATAGCGTGCCACATAGTAGCTGGGGCGCACCGGGTTCATCGACACGCCCACCACCGCTACGGTCTTGGCCCTTTGCAGGACCTTCTTCAGATGCTCATCGCTGTAATCTGTCATGCCCGCACCCTAGCCGCGGCATCCGGCACAGAATAGACGGATTCGCTGCCCGGACATAAAAATGCGCCCGGACAAGCCGGGCGCAAGGTATGGAACGAGGGACAGTGAAAAAGATCTGCGGTGGTTCCACTCCGCAGTCTGTATTGAATATGGGTCACAGTCGGAAAAATAAAAGGGGTGCTCTCGCTTTTGTGAGGTGACAGGTTATTTCCGCAGCACTGCAGGCCAATGCGCATGCGCGCTGGCGATCATCTGCACGGTATCAGCCTGCCAAAGGGTGTGGACACGCTGGTTGTTCAACAGGAACAGCTCCCCGTCCACAATCGCCCAAATCTCAGGATTTCCCTGATGCACCAGCCCCTTGGACATCGCATAGGCGCAGTAGCCGCCAAAAACCGGTGCATAGGCACGGGGGTTAGCCTCAAACCGGGCCTGATTCCGTGCGGAAGCGAATCGCCACACGACCCCCTTCCACATCACCGCATGGGAACGCCGCCCCTTCTCTGCCGCCCCCTGCTCAAAGAAGGCCACAGGGTCATATCCCCCAATGGCCACCCCTTCGCGGGAGGAAAAGACAGCCATCTCTGCCCGGGACAGCCCTGGCAGAGACAGGAACAGAACTGCAGCAGCCAACAGGACCAGTCGCAGCACCTTGCTCTTCTCCATTCACGTTTTCCAAATCCGTCCCAGGACTCTGAAGCAGCACCCGGGCCTTGCAAAGGGCGCATACGCAGATGTGATCAGCCCGTGACGGCCCCGGCGCTCTTAGCGCCCGATCGAAGCATAGAGCGCGATCGCCGCTGCGTTCGACACATTGAGCGATCCAAAGCCGCCCGCGGCGCCGATCTTGACCAGGCCATCCACGGTTTCCTTGGTCTTTTGCCGCAGCCCCGGCCCCTCGGCGCCCAGCACCAAGGCTACCGGCAGGTGCTGCTTGCCCGCCAGCGCGGCTTCGATGGTCTGTTCTGCTTCGCCATCGAGACCCAGCACGATGAAACCCATGCTTTGCAGTTCGGTTATGGTGTCGGCGAGGTTGCGCATCCGCAGGTAGGGCTGACGCTCCAGCGCGCCGCTGGCGGTCTTGGCCAGCGCGCCGGTTTCAGGCGCCGAGTGGTGGCGGGTGCCGATCACGGCGCTGGCGCCCAGCACCTCTGCAGAACGCAGGATGGCGCCAACGTTATGCGGGTCAGTGACCCGGTCCAGCAGCAGCACCCGCGGCGCCTCTGCGCCGATGCAGTTTTCGGCCAGCCCACCCCAGTTCAGGGGCTTCACCTCAAGCGCTGCCCCCTGGTGCACCGACTGCGGGTCGATCGGCGGGTTGAACTTGCGCGGGTCGACAACCTCAGCCTCGATACCGGATTGTTCAATTGCATCTGCCAGTTTTGCCTGCGCGTTCATGGTCACCATCAGGCGCAGTTTTTCACGCTTGGGGTTCAGCAGCGCATCGCGCACCGCATGCAGCCCGAACAGCCACACGGTTTCCGCTGCAGCGGCCCGTTTGGCCTGCTCTTTTTCGACGACCCATTTGGGTTTCTTAGCCATATTGCTCTCCGGCAAAAAGAATTTGCGGGGCGCGTGAAAAACTTGCGTTTTTCCTGTTGACGCTCCTTTGGCCTGCTTGTAATCACGCCTCCACATCAGGTGCAACACGCAACTGACAGTGGGCGACAGGCCGCAAGGTGTGGCAGGGGACTGTAACTCCCTCGCGGAGACGCACGCTAGGTTCAATTCCTAGGTCGCCCACCATCTTCTTTCTGCATCACAGATCGGACGATGGTGGTTCAGCAAACCGCTGAATGGGCCGCACGCGGCGCGGTAAAACAAAAAGCCCGCATCAGCTTCGCGGGCCTTTCATCTGATTTCAAACGGTAATCTGCAGATCAGGCGGTTTCAGCCACAGCCTGTTCCGCCCAGGCGACCAGCGCCTCCAGATTCGGGCCAGCCGCCACCGCCATACCGTCCGCAAAGGCCTGGAACGGCTCTACGTTCAGCCTGTTAACGCCGGAAATCACCGGGATGCCAAGCGCCAGAGCCTCGCCGATGATGGGGCGCATACCGCGGCCATCGGCCTCGTGCTTGCCGAATTTATTGACGATCAGCAGCTGCGGCGCCGGGTCTGATTGCAGCACGCCAGAAACTTGCCCGACCGCCTGTTCCAGCGCCTCGGGGTTCAGGCGGCAGCCGCGGGCGCCCGCGCCCAGGGATTGCGAAATGCGGATGGTTTCGCCCGCAGGCAGCACCCGCACATCCATGTCGCACAACTCTTTGTCATAGCATTCCACATTGGTCTGCACGATACCGGCCAGGCGGATGCCCTTGGCCTGCAGTTTCTCGGCCAGCTCGCTCAGCAGACGGTCGGTGGCGCCGCGTTCTTCGGTCATCACATAGGCCAGGTGCATCAGTCTTATTCTCCAGTCTCGAGTCATTTCATAGGTGGTCATGCGGGCGCCGGGGTCAACCCCTACCAGGGCAGCGGATGGTAGCCGATGACGGGGGCGTGCAGAAGCAGAAGCGCCAGGAACGCTGCCCCGGCAAGCGCGGCCTCGCTGCCCGAGGGCCGCAGCCGGGCGAGGTTCAGCCGCGCGGTGTTGCGGCTGAGGCGGCGCCATTCGCCCTGCCCCATCTGGCGCTGTTTGCGCTTGTCGATCAGCGCCATACCCATCCAGGCAAAGCCCGCAAACAGGCCGAACAGAATCACATGCGCCAGGTCGCCGTTTGCCAGCAGATGCGCCCCGGCCCAAAGCGCCATCGCCGCCAGGAGCGGGTGGCGGCTTACAGCCAAGATACCGGGGGCTGCCGGATCAAAGGGCTTGATGCCAAGCCCGCCAAAGCTGAAGGGGTTCTGCCGCATCATGCCACCCACAGCCAGCAGGCAGGCCAGCGGCATCACCAGCAGCGGCACCCAGCGGAAACCCTCCCAATAGGGCAGCACGCCGACATAAGGCGCGCGGGCGGCGGCCACGACCAGCCAGGCCAGGATAGCCAGCGACAGCAGGCTGTAGGCGATGATATAGCCGCGCAGGCCCAAGCGGGCGACCAGCCAGGGCCGCACCGGCGGGCGCACGGGGATGGCGTGGCTGGCCAGGAACAACAGCAGTGCAGAGGTGAATTCGAGCCAGCCCATTGGGGTCTCTCCGGAAATAGATCAGTCTTAAGTGCAGCTATAGGCGGGCGGGCGGTGCAAAACGTTGCCCCAGATCAAAAAAGGGCGCCCCTTGGGCGCCCTTTAGATGATTTTGGAGGCGGTTACAGCCCCAGCGCCTTGCGCCGCTCCTCGGCAAAGCCCTGCACCATGCGGTCGGCAATCAGCGCGAGGATCGCCATCGCAGCCCCTGCAGAGATGCCTAGCCCCACATCCGCCTGCCCCAGCGCCAGATAGATCGACTGGCCAAGGCCGGTAGTGCCGATCAGCGCCGCAATGACCAGCATCGCAAAGGCATAGAGAATGGTCTGATTGAGCCCCAAGAGGATAGACGGCGCCGCATAGGGCGCGCGGATGTCTTTGAGCATCTGCCATGTGGTGGCGCCGGAGGCAGTCGCGGCCTCGATCATTTCCTCTGGCGTTGAAACCAGCCCGTGCCGGGTGTAGCGGATCATCGGCACGATGGCATAGGCGATGATCGCCAAAAAGGCGGAGAACTCGCCGATCTGGAACACCATCAGCACCGGAATCAGGAACACGAACAGCGGAATGGTCTGCAGCATGTCGCAGACCGGGCGCACCACCTGCCAGACGCCAGGCGACACCGCCGAGGCCAGACCGATGGCCCCACCCACGACCGCGCAGGCAAAGACTGCCGCGCCAGAGAGGTAGAGCGACAAGAGCGCCCGCTCCCACAGGCCGGACAGCAGGATGGTGCCTAGCAGCACCACGGTAAGGATCGCCAGCCCGCGGCCGCCTGCGACCCAGGCCAGCGCGCCCGCACCCACCAGAACAAAGGGCCAGGGCAGCTGCGAAATGCCGGTTTCCAGCATCCCTGCCGCAATCAGCAGCATCACGCCCAGCGCCATCTTTCCGCGCAATGCAAAGACCACGCCGGCAACGGCGCCCGCCGCAAACAGCGCCGCACTCATCGCCGGGGTCCAGGCAAACCCCCAGGTAAAGGGCAGCACCGCCTGATCCAGACCGATCCGCATCGGCAGCAGCACGTAGAACAAAACGTTGTTCTTGAGCGCAGTCAGAAACTCCGCGTTGGCGCTGGTGAAGGATGAAAGCCCCCGGTCCACGCTGTCCGCCACCGGGTTGAACAGGCCGTAGGCGCCGGGCTGCTGAACGCTGCCCCAGAAGGCTGCGCTGACCAGCGCACCCAGCGCCAGGATGCCCCAGGCAACGCGCGGGTTGTGCTTGTCGCGCCGGTCCTGGGTCAGGGTGCCGCTCATCCGGTCGATCAGAATTGCGAAGATCACGATCACAAGACCCGCCAGCAGACTCTGGCCGAACTGCGCCTTGCGCATGGTCAGCAGCACTTCCCAGCCAATGTCGTCAAAACCGCCGATTACCGCGGCGATGATCACCATCGAGAGTGCGGCCATCAGGCACTGGTTAACCCCCACCATGATCTGCTGTCCGGCCGAGGGGATCTCGCATTGGAACAGCTGCTGCAGGCGGGTGCCGCCGGCCATAATGGCGGCTTCCTTGATTTCAGGTTCCACGCGTTCCAGGCCCAACAGCACGTTGCGCGCCATCGGCGGGGCCGCGTAGATGGCGGAGGCGATGAGGCCCACCACAGGACCAAAGCCGAACAGCACCAGCAAGGGTGTGAGATAGGCAAAGGTCGGCACCGTCTGCATGATGTCGAGCACCGCCTGCACCGGCTGGCGGATCTTGGGGTACTCATTGGCAAGGATGCCGATGCTGCCGCCTATGATCAGCGCCAGCGGCACCGAGACGGCGACCAGCGCCAGCGTGTTCATGCTTTCGGGCCAGTAGCCCGATGCCAGCACAAAGCCGAGGCCCACCACGGCCATCAGCGCCATCCGCACCCCGCCCAGGGACCAGGCCAGCGCCGTGGTGGCGCAGATGACCAGCGGCCAGGGGGTATGGCTCAGCACAAAGTTCGCCGCCTCCATCGGATAGAACATCAGCGCCGAGAAACTGCGCGCGGCGGGTTTGATCAGCGCCAGGAACCATTCCATGAAGGCCCCGACCCAGTCAGTGGCAGGCAGCACCCAGGCGGCGGGGAATTTCACCAGCCACGGCAGGCTGCTTTCCAGCAGAAGGCACAGAGCACCCACCGCCGCTGCGATCAGCGCCGCAACGGATCCTTTCGACAGACCCGCCATCACCCCTGCTCCACCTGCAGCGCGGCAGCGAGGTCTGCAGGGTTTACCACGCCGACCAGTTTGCCGTCATCCGTGCGGACGGGCACCGGCTCATACAGCTCCATGCAGCGGGCAAGGGCGGCATCCAGCGTCATATCCTGCCGAAGGCCGGGATCGTCGGCGCCATAGACATGTTGCTCACCTGTCTGCATCACCGAGGCGACGCGGGCGTGCTGGCCCTTGGCCACGTCCTTGGAGAACTCGCGCACATAGTCATCCACCGGGCGCAGCACGATGTCGGCGGGGGTGCCGATCTGCACCACCTTGCCATCGCGCATGATGGCGATGCGGTCGGCGAGCTTCAGCGCCTCGTTGATGTCATGGGTGATGAAAACGATGGTGGTCCTCAGCTTGGCCTGAATTTCCAGGAACTCATCCTGCAGCTGCCGCCGGATCAGCGGGTCCAGGGCCGAGAACGGCTCATCCAGGAACCAGACCGAGCAATCGGCCACTAGCGAGCGGGCAATGCCGACGCGCTGGCGCTGGCCGCCTGAGAGTTCGCGTGGGTAGTTGGTTTCGCGGCCTCCGAGGCCAACCAATTCGATCACTTCCTGTGCCTTGGCAAGGCGCTGCTTCTTTTTCACCCCCTGCACCCGCAGCGGATAGGCGACATTCTCGGCCACGGTCATATGCGGGAACAGGCCGAAGTGCTGGAACACCATGCCCAGCTTCTTGCGTCGCAGTTCGATCAGCCGCTTGGGGCTGGCTTCGACGATATTCTCGCCGTCGATACGGATTTCGCCGCCGGTGGCGTGCAGCAGGTGCGAAATGCAGCGGATCAGGGTCGACTTGCCGGAACCGGACAGCCCCATGATCACAAACAGCTCCCCTTCCTTCACGTCAAAGGAGGCGTCCTGCACCGCCGGGATCAGCCCCTTGCCGCGCAAGTCCTGTGCTGCTGCTTCAGGTGTTTCGTGCTGCGACAGCGCCTCTTTCAGGGCGCTGTCTGCGTTGTTGCCAAACACCTGCCAGACATTCCGGCAGGTGATGGCGGGCGTTTCAGAGCCGCTCACTGGGCTGTGCTCAGTTGATGGCGGCGTCGACAACCGGGCGCCACTTGTCCTCGTTGGCGGCCATCCATTCGGCAACCACCTCTTCGACCTTGCCGCCGTCCACGTCGACCGCGCCCATCATCGGCTGCTGGTCCTCAACGGCCAGGGTGTAGTTCGACAGGATCTCAAAGGCTGCAGGCCAGGTTTCCTCGGTGCCGGACCAAGCAGCCTTGAAGATGCGCGAGGGCGAGAAGTCGCAGTCGTTCACCGCATTGGGGTTCGGCCCCCAGGCCGGATCGCTGAAACAGGCGTCCTCGCCTGCCGGCAGGTCGACAAACTGCACGTCATAGGCGGACATCGCCCAATGCGGCTGCCAGAAAGTGATCAACAGCGGCGTCTTACGCTCCGTCGCGGCGCGCAGCTCGACGATCAAAGCTGCCTCAGAACCCGCAGGCACGGCCTTGAACGGCAGCTCAAGTCCCGTCATACGGTCGGCACCGGGCGTGCCCCAGTCGGCCGGGTAGTCGACCAGGCGGCCATTCGGCAGGGTTTCAGCGGTGGCGAATTGCATCGCGCAATCCTTCAGCGCCTCCCAGGCCGGCAGGCCGGGGCAGATTTCGGCCACATGGGCCGGGTAGGCAATACCTTCACGCGCGTTCAGCTCCAGGTCGCCCAGTTCGACAACAGTGCCCTCTTCCACCTTCTTGGCGTATTCATCCGAGACATTGGAGGACCAGATTTCCAGCGTCGCGTGGATGTCGCCATCGGCGATGGCCTGGAACTGGTTCATCATGCCCGCGGACACATATTCCACGTCATAGCCAGCGGCCTTGAGCATTTCGCCTGCAATATGAGTGGTCACATGCTGGCCGGTCCATTCGTTCACCGCCAGCTTAATCGGCTTGCCGGTGTCGCCCAGCTCCGCCGCAGAGGCGATGCCCGCTGCAACCGTCATCGTTGCGGCGCCCAGCGCCAGCGCATATCCCTTGAAGTTCATCCTTCTACTCCCTGTCATTGTTGTTGCGCGGCCCGTTTTCCGGCCTAGCGCGTCTTTTGGAACCCGGCGGCTCATGGCAGCTGCCTGGCCTTACGGCCGCTCTTTACCTTTGTCAGCAGATGCCCATGACCCAAGTGTGGCCGGGGATAATGCAAGTATTGGAACATATTGCGACCTCTTGTCGAGCAAATGCGGCACAAAAGGCAAAAAAATCTGATTGACGGTTTAAGTTTTTGTGCAAACAGACAAGTTCCGGAATCAACATCCCGCCCTCCGGGCTTATACCAGCGGCGGGTCGAGCAGCAAGGCAGATGCGCCGAAACAGAAACAGCGCCCCTGCATAGCAGGCGCGCTGTTCTTTCTGCATGAGCGGATTACGCGGCTTCAGGACCGGCCCTTGCCGGTGGCCTCCTCGACAACCGGCATCCACTTGGCGCGGTTGACCGCCAGCCAGCCGCGGGCGGCACCCCGCGGGGTTTCGCCGCGGACATCCACCAGGCCGATCAGCGGCTGCTGGTCCCAAATGCTCAGCTCATAGTTCTTGAGGATTTCATAGGCAGCAGGCCAGCGCTCTTTGAACCCGTTCCAGCTCGCCTTGACCACGCCGCCGCGGTAGAAATCGCAATCGCCGGTGGCCTTGGGGTTCGGCCCCCAGGACGGATCGGTGTAGCAGGCTGGCTCCGGCTTAGGCAGGCGCACGAATTGCAACGCATAGGACGACATTGCCCAATGCGGCGCCCAGAAGGTGGAAATCACCGGGCGTCTTTCGCGGTAGGCCTCCTGAAACGCCTCAATCATCGCGGCCTCGGACTCTGCCGCAACCACGTCAAACGGCAGGTCCAGGGCCCGGATCCGGTCGGCGCCGGGCGAGCCCCAGGATTCCGGGTAAGCCAGGTAAATGCCGCGCTTGCCCTTGCCATCCTTAGAGAAGATGGCCGCGCAGCTGCGCAGTGCTTCCCAGTTGGGAAGGCCCGGGCACATCTGCGCCACATAAGGCGGGAAAACCACCCCGTTGCGGGCATCCAGGCCCAGATCGCCCAGTTCCTCGATCCGGCCCTCGTCTCGGGCTGCAAAATAGCTGGCCGGGTTGCTGGTGGTCCAGATCTCAACCATCGCATGAACATCGCCTGAGGCGATTTCTTCATACATGGCGCCCTGGTCGGCCTCTACGTATTCGACGGTATAGCCCGCCTCCTCCAGCATGCCGCCGGCGATATAGGTCGACAAGTGCTGGCCGGTCCAATTGTTCAGGGACAGCCGGATCGGCGTTCCAACGTCGCCCATGTCAGCTGCATGAACAGCCCCCGAAACCGCCAGCGCCCCCAGCGCTGACGCAAACGCTTTGAATGTCATGGCGTAACTCCCGTTCTGCCAGTATTCCCACATGCCGCCCCCTAAGGGCGCAGCTCTGGTTCCGGCATATCAGGGGGACGTTGACAAAGATTAACGCGGCAGCGGATCACCTCCGCCGGCGCGCTGGAAAAAACCTAAAACTTGCCCTAAGCGCGCATTGCGCACGGAAACCGCCGCAATGCGGCTACCGGGTCCTGCGCGCGACCAGCAGCACAGGGTCATAGGTCAGCGGCAAGGCGCCATTGCAACCGAAACGGGCCTGGTAGGCTGCTTCGAACTCCCGCAGGCGGCGGCGGCTCCAATTTTGCCGGGCATGGCCGTTGACCCCGGTCTGGCGCAAATGCCGCAGCAGGTCCAGCGCACTGCCAAATGACAGCACGGCCGGGCGCTGCTCTACCGCCAAAAGCTCCATCCCTTCCGGCAGCAGGGCGGCCCATTCCCCGGCATCCAGGCAGCTTGGCGCTGCCGCGGCGGACCCCAGCGCCGCCAGTTCACGGAACTGGTTGCGGCCAAAGCCCGACAGCGCCAGCCAGCCGCCGGGTTTCAGATGCCGTGCCAGCCGCGCAAGCAAGACCGGCAGGTCCGGTATCCATTGCACGGCAGAGGCCGAGGCGATCAGTTCCAGCCGCCGCGGCAGCTCTATGCTCTCGATAGGGCCTGCCGCGAACCGGGCCTGCGCTGCCCCGCGACCTTTCAGCCCCTTCAGCGTCAGCGCCGCCTCCGGCACCAGATCATTGAGGATCAGGTTTTCCACCTCGAACCGCCGCAGCATCTGCCGGGTCAGGTGCCCGGTTCCGCAGCCGAACTCCAGCGCCATGCCGAAACGCCGCGGCGCGCCTTGAGCCTGAAGCATGGCCGCAAGCCGGGCGGCAGTTTCCGCCTGCACCGAGGCCGCGCCGTGGTAACTTTGCAGCCCGCGGCGGAAGCTGTGCAGGACGCGGGGCTGGTCCAGCCCATGGGACACAAGATCTTTCATCAGAACAGCGCCTCCCATTCTGAAAACCTGTCAAAGGGGGCGTGGGCGGCGTCGATCCTGGAGATATCCTGCCCGGCCCAGGCCCGGGCCAGATTGGCTGGCGGGAAAATCCTGTCGCCGGAGCTGATCCAGATCCGGTCGAACCGCATACGAGGAGCATCGCCGCGCTGCTCCACTGCCAGCAGTTCTGCGCGGCGCGCGTCCACATCCAGCGGCTCGGCGGGCTGCGGCGCGCCGAACACCCGTGTCAGGAAGTCCTGGTAGGTTTGCAGGCTCAGGCGCTCGACTGTCTTGCGGAAGACGGCAGGAGGGATGCCCGCGGCCCGGTGCACCGGCTGCAGGCTGCCGTTCACCGCGGCCTTGCGGTGGAACGGATCAGGACGCCCCTGCTGCCAATGGGCATAAGCCGCCACACCAAAGGACCAGGCCAGCAGGCTGAGCCGCTCATAGCCGGAAAGATCCGGCAAGCCGGCGTCCAGATTGGTGTAATCACTGGCAAACAAGATGTCTTGCGGGCCATCCAAGTGCCAGAACACTTCCGGCCCCACGGCCCAGCCGCCGAAAACCACGATGACCTCGGCTGCCTGGTTCTGTTTGAGCCAGCGGAACTCCACGGTTACAGCTCCCGCGCCAGCCGCAGCATGCCTGCGGTGATTTCGCTCAGCTGATCCTGCGTCGTGATGAAGGGCGGCATGGTGTAGATATTGGTCCCGAAGGGGCGCAGGAAGACGCCCATTTCATGGGCGCGCGCGTGGGCCTCGTCCGCCGAGACCCGGTGCTTCATTTCGATAACCCCGATGGCGCCCAGCACCCGCACGTCCGCCACATTGGGCAGATCGCGGGCCGGGGCCAGTTCGGCCTGCATCTGTTCGCCGATTGCCGCCACCGTGCCGCGCCAGTCCTGACCCGTGAGCAGGTCCAGCGAGGCCTTGGCGGCCGCGCAGGCCAACGGATTGCCCATGTAGGTCGGCCCATGCATGAACAGGCCGGGATTGCCGCCGCCGATGCCTTTCGCCACCCGGTCATTGGTCATGGTGCAGGCAAATGAGATATGGCCGCCGGTCAGCCCCTTGCCGAGGCAGATGATGTCCGGCTCGACGGTGCAGAAATTGGTGGCGAACAGCTCCCCAGTGCGGCCGAAACCGGTGGCGATCTCGTCGAAGATCAGCAGGATGCCCAGCTCGTCGCACAGGGCACGGGCCTGGTTCAGATATTCCGGATGATAGAAATACATGCCACCAGTGCCCTGAACGACGGGTTCTAATATGAAGGCGGCGATCCTCTCGGCGTTGGCTTCCAGCACTGCGCGCAGCTCACCCAATCCGTTCTGCGCCGGGTCGTCCACCCAGTCCTCGTGGATTCGGACCGGCGGGCGGGAGACAAAATGCTGCACGCTCAGCGCGCCCTGGAACAGGTGGTGCATGCCGGTGTCCGGGTCGCAGACGCTCATCGCCTTCCAAGTATCGCCGTGGTAGCCGGAGCGGATGGTGGCAAACTCCTTGCGCGCCGGCTGGCCAATGGCGTGCTGGTACTGCACAGCCATCTTCATCGCCACTTCGACCGAAACCGAGCCGCTGTCGCAGTAGAAGATACGGGTGAGGCTTTCGGGCGTGATTTCCAGAAGCTTGCGGCCAAGGTCGATGGCCGGGTCATGGGTCAGCCCGCCGAACATCACATGCGGCAGGGTGTCGAGCTGTTCGTGGATTGCCTTGGTGATCACCGGGTTTTTGTGGCCGTGCATCATGCACCACCAGGACGACATGGCGTCGATCAGACGGGTGCCGTCGTCGAGCGTAATATAAACCCCCTCGCTTTCCTTCACCACAAATGTGGGCCCCGGTTTGGCGACGTTGGTATAGGGGTGCCAAAGGTGCTGCTGGTCGAATTCCAGCTGGCTGAAGTCTGCCGCGCTCATGCCGTCTCTCCTTTGGCCAGCGCCTCCTCGATCAGGTCCACCCGGATGCTGGCCTGAAAGGCCACCGCCAGCGCGTCGGAGGTCAGCTCCACTAGCACCGGCAGCCGCCCCAGATGCGCCACTTGGCCGAACTGGCAGATGGTTTCCTCCACCGCCGGTTCCGCGTCGCCGATGAAAGCAACGCCCACAACGGTGCAGCCCGCATCCCGAAGCGCTTTCAGCGACAGCAGCGTGTGGTTGATCGTCCCCAGCTGCGTCCGCGCACACAGGATCACCGGCGCTCGCCAGCGGGCGACGAGGTCGAGATACAGCATCTCACGGTTCAGAGGCACCATCAGCCCGCCTGCCCCCTCGGCCACCAGCACGCCATCGACTTTAGGCAAAGACAGCGCATCCGGGTCGATCTCCAAACCCTCGGCCTCCGCCGACAGATGCGGCGAGGCGGGCAGCTGCAGTAGGTAGCCCTCCGGCAATGCCCGACGGCCCGACAGGCGGGCCACTGTCTGGCTGTCGGTCTCCTCTTCCAGGCCCGATTGCACCGGCTTCCAATAAGCTGCGCCCAGCGCCTGCACCAGGCCGGCGGAAAAGATGGTCTTGCCAATGCCGGTGTCGGTTCCGGTGACAATCAGCGCGCTCATGCTGCACTCTCCATTTCCCGGGCGAGGTCTTCAAACATCCGGGTGATGACCCCTGCCGCCGTATTCAAAGTGATCGACAACCGCAGCCGCGAAGTGCCGCGGGGCACCGTCGGCGGGCGGATGCCGCGGATGTCATAGCCGCGGGCCTGCATCGCAGCGGCCAGCGCCATGGTGCGTTTGTCGTCGCCAATCACCACCGGCAGGATCTGGCTTTGAACCCCCTCCAGCCCGCAAAGGCGCTTGGCCTCGCCTTGGGCATGGGTGATCCCCTGCCAAGCCTGTTCCCGACGGCCCGGGTTCTGCTGAAGTTCCTGCAAGGCCGCCCGCACCAGTGCCGCGTTCAGCGGCGACGGGGCAGTGGCAAAGATAAACCCGCGGGCCTTGTTGATCAGCGTCTCGATCAGCACCCGCTGACCGCAGATCAGCGCGCCCGAGGCGCCCAGCGCCTTGCCGCAGGTGTGTAAGGAAAGGACGTTGGGGCGGTGGGCGATGCCTTGCGCCAGTCCGCGACCCAGATCGCCGAACACACCCGTCGAATGGGCCTCGTCCACCACCAGAACAGCACCGGTGACATCCGCCAGCGCAATAAGCGTCTCCAGCGGGGCGAGGTCTCCATCCATCGAATAGACCGCCTCAACCGCGATCCAGACCTGGCCTGCGCCGCCTGACGAGCGCCAGTCCTTCAGCACCCGCGCAGCGTCTTCCGCATCGCCATGGGCAAAACTGCGCGTCTCAGCCCGGCCCAGCCGCATCCCGTCATGGGTGCTGGCATGGATCAGCGCGTCATACAGCACCAGGTCGCCCTGCTGCGGCAGGGTGGAGAAGATCGCCTGATTAGCGTTGAAGCCGCCGCCCATGAACAGTGCCGCCTCAGTGCCGAAGAACTCCGCAGCCTCCGTCTCCAGCAGCTGGTGTTCCGCGTCATTGCCGCGCAAGAGGCGCGAGCCGCCTGCCCCAACCGGCACCCCGCGGGCCAGCGCATCGGCAGCGGCGGCACGCAGCACATCGCTGCCTGCCAGCCCGAGATAGTCATTGGAGGCAAAGTCATAACCGTCCCGCGGCATCAGCTGCCGGTAGCGCCCGCGCGAGCGCAGCGCTTCCAGCGATTTCTCATGCCTCGGAAAGGCGCTTGCCATCAGCGGCTGCCGTCGCAGCCTGCCGCCATCGCGGTGATGCCCAGACGGTCGAAGAGCTGCTGGTCCTTGTCCTCTTCCGGGTTGTCCGCGGTCAGCAGCGTGTCGCCCACAAAGATCGAGTTGGCACCGGCAAAGAAGCACATTGCTTGCATCTCGTCCGACATGTCGGTGCGGCCTGCGGACAGGCGCACATGCGATTTCGGCATCAGGATGCGGGCCAGCGCCACGGAGCGGACGAATTCGATCGGATCCAGTTTTTCGACATCGGCCAGCGGCGTGTCGGCAATCGGGATCAGCATGTTCACCGGCACCGAATCCGGATGCTCCTCCAGCGTTGCCAGTGCCAGCATCATGTCGATGCGGTCCAGCTGCTGCTCGCCCATGCCGACGATGCCGCCCGAGCACACCTTGATGCCTGCCTCGCGCACCCGGTTCAGGGTGTCGATACGGTCGGCAAAGGTGCGGGTGGTGATGATCTCAGAGTAGTAGCGCTCGGAGGTGTCGATGTTGTGGTTGTAGTAATCGAGACCGGCATCCCGCAGGCGGAACACCTGCTCTTCGTCCAACATGCCAAGGGTCATGCAGGTTTCCATGCCAAGATCCTTTACCCCCTGCACCATCGCCTCCAGCGCGGCCATGTCGCGGTCCTTGGGCGAGCGCCAGGCGGCGCCCATGCAGTAGCGGGTCGCGCCGCCTTCCTTGGCTTTCTTGGCCTCGGCGATCACCCGCTGCACTTCGATCAGCTTGGACGCCTGCAGCTGGGCGCCGTTCCTCGCCGACTGGGAGCAATAGGCGCAATCCTCGGCGCAGCCGCCGGTTTTGATGCTGAGGAGCTTGGATTTCTGCACCTGGTTGGGGTCGAAATACTGCCGGTGCACGCTGTGCGCCTGGAACAGCAAGTCCATGAAAGGCTTGTTGTAAATCGCTTCCGCTTCCTCGCGGGTCCAGTCGGTGCGGATGGGTGCAGCGTCCAGCATGCTGTCTCCTGTTCTCGTATACCTGACGGCCATGCGCGGATGGCGTTGCGGCGTTTTATAGATAATTTCAATGCCGCCGATCAAGCGCCAAAGCCGCGCTGCAGCGATTTGCCTCAATTCGGCACCAATATCGCCCGTAGATCACTGATATTAAATAAGAAAAATAATCTACAAAATTTTCAGTTGACGGAAGGCCCGCGCCTCCCCTACCCCTAAAGCCTCGCAGGGGAGTCCCGCCCAAGGGACTGAGAGGCGTCATGGTGCGGGGCATCCCGGACCGGCGGCGCGACCCTTTGAACCTGACCCAGTTGATACTGGCGTAGGAAGCAAGAAGCATGGCGCGGCGCCCCGGCCCCAACCCGTGTTTCGGACAGGCAGCATGCGTGCACCGGCCGTACACCGGCTGTACACCCCCCTGCCCGTTTTCCTCCGTCCCGGCTCAATTGGTGTTTTTGAACCGAAGGCCCGTAGGAACACCAGATGAACGTCCCCAACCCCAAGATCACCACCGGCGCATTGCCCGCATCGCGCAAGATCTACGTCAGCGGCGAGGTCCATGAGGACATCCGCGTGCCGATGCGCGAGATCGCCACCCACCCCACCGCGGGCGAGGCGCCGCTGCCGGTCTATGACAGCTCCGGCCCCTATACCGACCCCGATGTGCTGACTGACATCCGTGAGGGTCTGCCACAGCTGCGCCGCCAGTGGACCCTCGCCCGCGGCGACGTTGAGAGCTACCAGGGCCGCGATGTGAAGCCCGAGGACAACGGCTTTGTCGAGGGCGACCGGCTGGTGCCGGAGTTCCCGGTGAAACCTGCGCCGTTGCGCGGCAAGGACGGCAAGGCGCCGACCCAGCTGGCCTATGCACGGGCAGGCATCATCACGCCGGAGATGGAATACGTCGCGATCCGCGAAAACCAGCTGCGCGAGCTGTCGCCCTGCCATGCAAACCGCGACGGCAATGACTTTGGCGCCAACATCCCGGACTACGTGACGCCGGAATTCGTGCGCCAGGAAATTGCCGCGGGCCGCGCCATCATTCCCGCCAACATCAACCACCCGGAAATCGAGCCGATGATCATCGGCCGCAATTTCAAGGTGAAGATCAACGCCAATATGGGCACCTCTGCCGTCACCTCCTCGATGGAGGAAGAGGTGGACAAACTGGTCTGGGCGATCCGCTGGGGCGCCGACACGGTGATGGATCTGTCCACGGGCCGCAACATTCACAACACCCGGGAATGGATCGTGCGCAATTCGCCGGTGCCGATCGGCACCGTGCCAATCTACCAGGCGCTGGAGAAGGTGAACGGCATCGCCGAGGACCTGACCTGGGAAGTGTTCCGCGACACGCTGATTGAGCAGGCGGAACAGGGCGTCGATTATTTCACCATCCATGCGGGTGTACGGCTGCACATGGTGCCGATGACGGTGAACCGGGTGACGGGGATTGTCTCGCGCGGCGGCTCAATCATGGCCAAGTGGTGCCTGCATCACCACAAGGAGAGCTTCCTCTACGAGCATTTCGAGGAAATCTGCGACATCTGCCGCCAGTATGACGTCTCCTTCTCGCTTGGCGACGGGCTGCGCCCCGGCTCCATCGCGGACGCCAATGACGAGGCGCAGTTTGCCGAGCTGGAAACCCTCGGTGAACTGACCAAGACTGCCTGGGCCAAGGACTGCCAGGTGATGATCGAAGGGCCGGGCCATGTCGCCATGCACAAGATCAAGGAGAACATGGACAAGCAGCTGGAGTGCTGCCACGAGGCGCCGTTCTACACGCTGGGGCCGCTGACCACTGACATCGCGCCGGGCTATGACCACATCACCAGCGGTATCGGTGCGGCGATGATCGGCTGGTTCGGCTGCGCGATGTTGTGTTACGTGACGCCGAAGGAGCACCTGGGCCTGCCCGACCGGGACGACGTGAAGACCGGTGTGATCACCTACAAGATCGCCGCCCATGCTGCCGACCTCGCCAAGGGTCTGCCGGGCGCCCAGCGCCGCGACGATGCGCTGAGCCGGGCGCGCTTCGAGTTCCGCTGGGAGGACCAGTTCAACCTGTCGCTGGACCCGGACACCGCGCGCGAATTCCACGACCAGACCCTGCCGAAACAGGCGCATAAGGTCGCCCATTTCTGCTCCATGTGCGGGCCGAAATTCTGCTCGATGCGGATCAGCCACGACATCCGCTCGGAAGCGCAGAAAGAGGGCATGGAGGCGATGGCCGCCAAGTTCCGCGAGGGCGGCGAGCTGTATGTGCCTGCTGCCGAAGCTGCGGAACCGGCGGAATGATCACCATCGCAGGCGCGGGCCTTGCCGGTCTCGCCTGCGCCTATGAACTGGCGCAGCGCGGGGCGGCAGTCACCGTCTATGAGAGGGGCGAAACCCCCGGAGACAGCAGCGTCGCGCGCTTTGCGGGCGGCATGCTGGCGCCCTGGTGCGAACGCGAAAGCGCCGAGGAGGAGGTGATCACCCTCGGCAGCCGCGCCTTCGATTGGTGGGCCAAGGTCACGACCGTCCACAGGCGCGGCACGCTGGTGGTGGCGCCTGCCCGCGACCGGGCGGAGCTTACCCGCTTTGCCCGCCGCACCACCGGTCACCGGGGTGTGGACGGGGTGGAGATTGGAGAGCTGGAACCGGCGCTGGCGGGACGGTTTGCGCAAGGGCTGTTCTTTGAGCAGGAAGCGCATCTGGACCCGCGGCGGGCGCTGCGGGACCTGAGCGCCAAGGTGCAGGAACTGGGGGTCGGGATCCGCTATGGCGCCCCCGCCCCGGGCCGGGTCACGCTGGATTGCACCGGGATGGCGGCGCCGCTGCCCGGATTGCGCCCGGTGCGCGGCGAGATGGCTATCCTGCATTGCCCGGAGGTGGAGATCCGCCGCACTCTGCGCCTGCTGCACCCGCGGATGCCGCTGTACCTCGTGCCGCGCGGCGACGGGCATTTCATGATCGGCGGCACCATGATCGAGAACAGCTCTGACCGCGCCATCAGCCTGCGCTCGCTGAGCGAGCTTTTGAGCGCGGCCTTTGCCCTGCACCCGGGCTTTGCCGAGGCCGGCGTGGTGGAAACCGGCGCGGGCCTGCGCCCGGCCTTCCCCGACAACCTGCCACGGCTGACTGATCAGGACGGCACGCTTTACCTCAACGGGTTGTACCGCCATGGCTTCCTGCTGGCGCCCGCGATGGCGCAGCAGGCCGCAGACCGATTATTACCGGAGACCACGGATGAAGATCATCGTAAACGCCAAACCGCATGAGGTGACGGGACCCACTCTGGCCGCCGCACTGGAGGAGCTGGGGTTTACCAGCCCCGCTGTCGCCACGGCGCTGAACGGCGCCTTTGTCGCCCGCGGCAAGCGCGGCGATGTGCAGCTGGCCGAGGGCGACCGGCTGGAAGTTCTTGCGCCGATGCAGGGAGGCTGAGATGCAGTTCTACGATACAGAGATCACTTCGCGGCTGCTGCTGGGCACGGCGCAATACCCCTCCCCTGCCATTCTGGCAGAAGCCATTGAAGCCAGCGGCACAGAGATCATCACCGTGTCCCTGCGCCGGGAAACCGCAGATGGCTCCGGCGCCGGCTTTTGGCAGAGCCTGCGCGGCGCCGGCTGCCGCATTCTGCCCAACACGGCGGGCTGCCATTCGGTGCAGGAGGCGGTGACCACTGCCCATATGGCGCGGGAGCTGTTCGGCACCCCTTGGATCAAGCTGGAGGTGATCGGCCATTCCGACACGCTGCAGCCGGATGTGTTCGGGCTGGTGGAGGCCGCGCAGGTGCTGAGCAGCGAAGGGTTCCAGGTGTTCCCCTATACCACCGATGATCTGGTGGTGGGCGAAAAGCTCTTGGACGCGGGCTGCGAGGTGCTGATGCCCTGGGGCGCGCCGATCGGCTCCGGCCAGGGGATGCGCAACCCGGATGCGCTGCGGGCGATGCGGGCGCATTTTCCGGAGGTGCCGCTGATTGTGGACGCCGGCATTGGGCGCCCTTCGGACGCGGCCCAGGCGATGGAGCTGGGCATGGATGCGGTGCTGCTGAACACCGCGGTGGCCAAAGCAGGCGCCCCTGCGGGCATGGCCCGCGCAATGGCGCTGGCGGTTGAGGCCGGGCGGCTTGGCTATGAGGCCGATCCGATGGAGCGCCGCGACATGGCGGTGCCATCGACCCCGGTTCTGGGCCTGGCGGAGTTTGCATGATGGAGCGTTTTTACCTGATCGTGGGCCATGTGGCCCGGCTGGAGCTGCTGGTGCCGCAGGGGGCCAGGCTGGTGCAGCTGCGTATCAAGGACGCGCCGGAAGGTGAGGTCCGCCGCCAGATCGCCCGGGCGCGGGATTTCTGCGCGGTGCATGGGGCGCAGCTGGTGGTGAATGACTACTGGCAGGCGGCGCTGGATCTGAACTGCAGCTTCGTGCATCTGGGGCAGGAGGATATGGATACCGCCGATTTCGCCGCCCTGCGCCGCAGGGGCGTGCGGTTCGGCCTGTCGACCCATGACGAGAGCGAGCTGGAGCGGGCATTGTCGTTTGACCCGGCCTATGTCGCCTTGGGACCGGTCTATCCGACGCTTCTGAAAAAGATGAAATGGGGCCCGCAGGGGCTGGAGCGGGTCGCGCGCTGGAAGCGGATGGCGGGAAAGACCCCGCTGGTTGCCATTGGCGGGCTGACCCCGGAGCGGCTGCCGGGGGTCTTCGCCGCGGGCGCAGACAGCGCTGCGGTGGTGACAGACATCCAGCTGGCAGACGACCCCGAGGCCCGCACCCGGGAATGGGCTGAGGCCTGCCGGGCCCGGGAAGACGCATGAGCCGCTATGCCCGCCAGATGATCCTGCCGGAGGTCGGCGCGCAGGGCCAGGACGTGCTGGCCCGCTCCCATGTGCTGGTGATTGGCGCCGGGGGGCTTGGCTGCCCGGTGCTGCAATACCTGGGCGGCGCGGGTGTCGGGCGGATCACGGTGATGGATGGCGACCTGGTGGAGGAGAGCAACCTGCACCGGCAGGTGCTTTATGCCATGGAGGATCTGGGGCGGCCCAAGGCCGAAGCGGCCCGGCGGCGCCTGCTGGCTGCCAATCCGAACCTGGATGCAACCGCCCTGGTCCAGCCGCTGGATGCCGCCAACGCGCCAAGGCTGGTGGCCGGAGCGGATCTGGTTGTGGATGCGGCAGACAGCTTTGCCGTTTCCTATATCCTGTCGGACGAATGCCTGCGGCAAGGCAAGACGCTGATCTCTGCCTCTGCCCTGGGCCAGTCAGGTTATGCCGGAGGCTTCTGCGGCGGCGCGCCCTCGCTGCGGGCCGTTTTCCCGGATCTGCCGGCACGGGCGGCGACCTGTGCAACCGCTGGCGTCATGGGACCGGCCGTGGGCATGATCGGCGCACTGCAGGCGCAGCTGGCCCTGAAGGCGCTGCTGGACCATCAGCCATCCCCCAAGGGACAGCTGTTCATCTTCCGGCTGGAAGACCTGCAGCTCAGCAGCTTCCGCTTTGACGGCGCGGAAGAACCGGAACAGGCTTTGCCCTTCATCGCGCCCCGGCAGGTCACACCCGCGGACACCGTGATCGAGCTGCGTGATGCGGCTGAGGCGCCGCAGCTGCCGCTGCCGCAGGCCCGCAGGATTGCGCGCGCGCAATTGCTGGCCGCCGGCCTGCCGCGCACAGGGCGTATCGTGCTGTGCTGCCGAACCGGGTTGCGCGCCTGGGGCGCAGCATCGGACCTGCATCTGGCGGGGTACCGCAATCTGGCGCTGATGGCCGCAGGAAACTGAAACCGGCACCATGGCGCAAGTCGCTGACAGGCGGTTTTGAGGCCGGTTTCAGGAAGGAGACTGCCCGGAAGGCTTTCTAACTTGGTGCCCAGAACCTGTGCCAATTGCTTCCGGGAGCCACTTCGCATGACCGATATTCTATCTCTGAGTGCTGTGGAATTGGCCCGGCAGATCCGCTCCCGCAGTCTGAGCGCTGCCGAAGTTCTGCACGCCCACCGGACACGGACCGAAGCGCTGGAACCCGCTGTCAACGCCTTTGTCACGCTGGACTGGGAGGCCGCTGAGGCACGCGCGGCGGAACTGGATGCGCTGGCCGCTGCGGGGCGGTTTGCAGGCCCCCTGCACGGGCTGCCCATCGCCATCAAGGACTGTTTCGAAACCAAAGGCCTGCGCACGACCTGGGGCTCCAGGAGCTTTGCCCGGCATGTGCCGGACTATGACGCCCTGCACGTTGCCCGGCTGCGGGCGTCGGGCGCGGTGATCATTGGCAAGAGCAACACGCCCGAATTCACCTTTTCCGGCCAGACCTCCAACCTGGTGGCCGGCACCACCCGCAACCCGCTGAACCCGGACAAGACGGTGGCAGGCAGTTCCGGCGGTGCAGCCGCGGCACTGGCGGCCCGCATGGTGGCACTGGCCGATGGCTCCGACCTCGGCGGCAGCACCCGCACACCGGCGGCCTGGTGCGGCATTACCGGGATGCGTCCGACCTCCGGGCTGATTCCCTATGAACCGAACCCCGCGCCTTTTGACGGGCTATCGGTGCCTGGCCCCATGGCACGCACCGTGCCTGACCTGCTGCTGCTGCTGGAGGCGATGCAAGGCAATGCTGCCAGCCAGCCGCTGGGCTACTGGCAGGATCTGCCGCAGCTGGCAAAGCTGGAAAACGCCCCTGCCCGCTGCACGGGCCGGGTTGCCCTGTCGCTGGCCCCCTTCGGAGCCCGCGTGGACCCATCCGTGCAGGCCGCGGCCGCCCGGGCAGAGCCGCTGTGCCGCGAATTGGGCTGGCAAGTGGCAGAAGATGCGCCGGACCTGGCGCCGCTGCTGGACCATGGCGACATAATCCGCGGTCAATGCGCGCTGCAGATCCGCGCTGCGCTGTCGCCGGATATGGGACTGGCAGGCGAAAGCTTCCGCACCGCCTGTGCGCAGGCAGAGGGCCGCAGCCTGGCAGAGCTGGTCGCCTATCAGCACACCCGCACCCGGGTCTGGCAGCACACTGCAGCCTTTTTCGAGCGCTATGACTTTGCCCTGTGGCCAACAGCCACCGGCCTGCCATTCTCCGCGGACCTGCGGGACGGGGAAATCACCGAAGACTGGCGCACTGTCACCCTCACCCCGCCGCTGGAGCTGCCCTCCGTTTCCATTCCCTTCGGAACGTCCTCTGACGGAATGCCCGCGGGGCTGCACATCACCGGCCCCAAAGGCTCCGACGCCCGACTGCTGCAATTCGCCCGCACCATTGAACGGGCAATCCAGCTTGGCTAGGCCTTTGACCGCCAGGAGCGCCCGCCGCCGCCACTGAAGAAAACCCTCACGGAGGGCTGCGGGGCCGGACAGAATGATGCGAAAACCGCAGCACCCGGAACTCATTCTAACTTTGGGAAAAGTTGGTGCGGTCGAGAAGACTCGAACTTCCACTCCGGTTAAGGAACAGCGACCTCAACGCTGCGCGTCTACCAATTCCGCCACGACCGCACTGTCTTAGGCTTGGTGTAGCGGCGTATAGACCAGCCTGCCGGGGATGTGAAGCTGAAAAATGCTGGTGAGAGACAGAATATTTTCCGGCCGCAAACCGGCCGGCACAGGTCAGGCTGACAGGCGGGATTCACACCGGAAGACAAGCATGATTCACGCTGGTTTCAGCAATGATGGCTGGCTGACGCGAAACCTGATGCAAAGCGGGAAACGAACCTTTTGAACGGTTCACCCTGGGATCGCGCACCGCATGGGATGGGCTCAGATGCCGCATTCCAAGGCCTGCAAGTTCACAATCTGAGAAAAGCACTCGCCACGCCCACGGCCTCCGTTGCAGACGGCGCAATAATATATTTAAATAACCACCTCATCCCAAATGCTGCGCGATCCCTGCCGAAACTGGCATTGAAACTTGCTAAATAATATATTATTCAAATGCCAGTCCAAAATTTTCAGGAACCTTCGATGGCCCGGAACTGCGCACCTTTGATCAACGGCACCTGGCAACAGCCAGAGGGCCGTGACGTTAGAAACAATCTGTGCCCGTCTACAGGTGAACCCATAGGAACCGTCGTCTGCGCCACTTCCGACGATGCGCGATTGGCAGCCGGCGCAGCGGCTGAGGCTTTCCCTGTCTGGTCCGCCCTGCCGCCGGACCAGCGGGCACGGTTTCTGGGCGGCATTGCGCAGCGGTTGCAGGACGTGCACGAGGACATCTCCTCCCTGATCACAACCGAACAGGGTAAGCCGCTGGCTGAGGCGCGGATGGAGATGGACGGGGTGGTTGAGATGTTTGAGCATTTCGCCTCTGTCGCTGAGACCATGCCGTTCCGGTATGAGCGCCCCGGCAAAAACACCAGCCGCACCATCGATATGATCCCGGCCGGGCCGGTGATCATCATCACGACCTGGAATTTTCCCGTGGAGACTGCCGCGGTGCATCTGGCTCCTGCGCTGGCTGCAGGCTGTACGGCGGTTGTGATCGCCAACAACTCCACCCCGGCCTCCGTCGCCCGGCTCGTCGGAATCATGCAAGAGGCCGGCCTGCCGCCGGGTACAGTGAACCTGCTGATGGGGTCGTCGGCGATGCTGTCGGAGACACTGATCAAACACCCGGCCACCCGGCATCTGTCTTATACCGGCTCGGTCCGGGTGGGGCGCCAGCTGGCGGCGCAATGCGGCGCCGAGATCATGCGCTGCACGCTGGAGCTGGGCGGCAACGCACCCGCTATCGTGCTGCCTGGCACGGATGTGGAGGCGGCAGCCAAGGCACTGATTTCCAAACGCTTCTGGAATGCGGGCCAGGTCTGCACCGCCCCCAACCGGATCTTTGTGAACCGGGCCCAGCATGACGCCTTTGCCGCGGCCGCAGGCAACTATGCGCGCAATCTGGTGCTGGGCAACGGGCTGGAAGACGGCACCACCATGGGGCCGCTGGCGACCACGGAGCGGGTCGCGTCGATGCAGCGCATTGCCGGGGATGCGGTGGCAAAGGGGGCCGAGGTTGTCGTCGACGATCCGGTGGCACAGAACGCCGGCAACTGGGTCACGCCCAAGGTCTTTGCCAATGTGCCCTGGGACGCCTTGGGCCTGCGCGAGGAGATCTTTGGCCCGATTGCCTGCATCACCCCCTATGACGACCTGGAAGCAGTAATTGCCGAGGCCAACAATTGCGAGCTGGCGCTGTCCGGCTATGTCTATGGCCCCGATCAGGCGGAAGCCGAAGCCGTTGGCGCCCGGCTGCAGGTAGGCAGCGTCGCTGTCAATCAGCTGACGACTGCCTATATCGACGTGCCATTTGGCGGCATCAAGCAAAGCGGGCTGGGCTGTGTCGGCGGCGAGGCGGCGGTGCAGGAGTATCTCTTCCCCCGGCTGACAGCGGCTGCGCAATAGGCCGGATACTCCCCCGACTGGAAAGGGCGCCCAAACGGGCGCCCTCTTTTTTCGCCTAGCGCTGGGAACTGAACAACTGAACCGCCCGGCTGATAGGCCGGGCAGCGCCCGGCCCTCCCGTTTTGCCAGAGGCAAACCTGCGGTTTGACGGGAGGCTGCTCCGCCCTCACCCAGGGTCGGGCGCTGCCCTCTGCAAATTAACCAGCACAGCTGAGCACTCTAGCGCTGGGAGGTCTCCCAATTCGGATCGCTGTAATAGGGCAGGTTCGATGGCGGCAGCGGGTCCTTGCCGGCGATCATGTCGGCGGCCTTCTCGCCAATCATCATCGACGGACAGTTGAGGTTGGCCGAGGGGATGATGGGCATCACCGAGGCATCCACCACCCGCAGGCCCTCGATGCCATGCACCCGGCATTCCGGGTCGACCACTGCCATCGGATCGGTCCCCATCTTGCAGGTACCGCAGGGATGATAGGAGGAATGGCAGGTCTCGCGCAGCCAAGCTTCCAGGTCCGCATCGCTTTCGACTTTTGAGCCGGGGAAGATCTCCTTGCCGGTAAAGGCCGTCAGCGACGGCTGCTGCACCAGTTCCCGGCTGAGGCGGAAACCGGCCTTCAGCTCCTCCACGTCCTCCGGGTGCTCAAGCAGGTTGAACCGGATCCGCGGCGCGGCGAAAGGATCGTTTGACGCCAGCCGCACATAGCCACGGCTTTGCGGGCGCTGGTTGGCGAATTGCAGCTGGAAGGCGTGTTCCTTGACGAAATCTGCCGACCCCTCGGCCACCGCGATCTGGAACAGGGCAATCTGCAGGTTGGGGAAGCGCACGCCTGCCTTGGTGCGCACAAAACCGACCGCGTCGAAATGGTTGTTGGCCAGCAGCCCCTTGCGGGTCAGCAGCCAGTCCAGCACGCCCTTCGCCTGAGAGAACAGGTTCAAGTGCTTGTAGAGCGTTACCGGCTGGGTGCAAGCCACCTGCAGCGAGGTCAGCGGGTGGTCCATCAGGTTTTCGCCTACACCCGGAAGGTCGTGCAGCACCTCAATCCCCTGCTCGCGCAGCTGCGCCGCCGGTCCGATGCCGGAGTGCATCAGGATCATCGGGCTGTTGAAGGCGCCCGCCGACAGGATCACCTCGCGGTTGGCCTTGACCGTCACCTCCTGGCCGTTCTGCACCATCCGCAGGCCGGTGGCCTTGCGCCCCTCCATCATGATGTTGCGCACGTGGCAGCCCGTTTCGATAGTCAGGTTGGCCGGCGGGTTGCGCAGGTAGCATTGCGCGGTGGAGGAGCGGCGGCCGCCGGCTACGTTCTTGGGCAACAGCCCAAAGCCATCCTGCTGGCCGCCGTTCACATCATCGGTGCGCAGATAGCCGGCCTCGCTGCCCGCCTGCAAAAACGCCTGGGTCAGCGGATTGTCCGCCCCCATGGTCGAGGCGCGGATCCTGCCTTCGGCCCCGCGGTACTCGCTGGCGCCATCGACCCGGGTTTCCAGCCGTTTGAAATAGGGCAGCACGTCGGCATAGGACCAGCCGCGCGCGCCCGCCTCGGCCCAGCCCTCGTAATCCATCGGATGGCCGCGCAGATAGAGCTGGCCGTTGATCGAACTTGAGCCGCCCAACACCTTGCCGCGCGGCTGCACCAGCACCCGGTTGTTGAGGAACGGTTCCGGCTCGGTCTCGTAGTTCCAGTTGTATTTCGGGGCGTTGTAGGCATAGCGCATCGCCGCCGGGACATGGAACAAGGGACTGCTGTCCCTCGGCCCCGCCTCCAGCAGCAGAACCGAGACCTTGGGGTCTTCCGCAAGGCGTGCAGCAATGATGGCGCCGGCACTGCCGGCTCCCACCACGACATAGTCGCAGGTCTTCATCTGTTGTCTTCCCTGTTGAGGGCTTTGTCAGCCCTTGGTCGCTTTCGCGGCGGCGCTGCCCGCAGCCGGGCCCGCCTCCACCGCTTGGCTCAGCTCATGCTTGGCACGCACCGTGGCGTGATCGATATGGCGGGTCATCAGCACCACCGCCTTTTCCACATTGGCCACCCGGACCGCATCCAGGATCGCCTCATGCTCGAAGTTATGCTTGCCGACCATGCCGCCGTGATCGACCACCCGGAACTGGGTGATGCGGGCGATGCCGTCATACTGGTCGCCGATAATCGCCAGCGAACGCTTCATGATCGAGGGTTCCAGCAGCGCCAGATGGAACTGGCGGTTCAGTTCCACCTTTTCCCAAAGGTCGGTGGAGCGCTCGTCCTCTTCGATCAGCGCCTGGCAGGCGGCGATGGTTTCATCGGTATGGCGCGGCACCGCGTCGGCCAGCACAATGGGTTCCAGCGCGCCGCGGATCTGGTTCATCTCGATCAGCTCGCGCTCATTCATCTTGGCGATGATCGGGCTGCGGCGGGGGCGCAGCTCCACCAGGCTTTCCGCCGCCAGCATCCGGATCGCTTCGCGCAGCGGCACGATGGAGATGTCCATCTCCTTGGCCAGCGGCATGATCTTCAGCTCTTCGCCGGCTTTCAGCTCACCCGCGATGATCTGCTGTTTCAGAACCTCATAGATCGCCTTGGGGCCATCACCGTAGTTGAGGATGTTCTTCATTCTGAAACCTCCCAAAGCCCGGATCCGGGCAGGTCTGCTGCACGGGCGGCGGCAGAAACAGCATGCTCTGCCCCCTTATGCCCGTAGGACATCGAAAAGCCTGGTGCAAGACGCTCGCTCATCCGGCCTCCAGCACTTTGGACAGGAACTGCTGCAGCCGCGCGTTCTGCGGGTTGTCGAACAGCTGCCCCGGCGCGCCCTGCTCGACCATGCGGCCGCCGTCAAAGAAGCAAACCCGGTCAGACACTTCCTTGGCAAATCCCATCTGATGGGTGACCAGCAGGATGGTATAACGCCCCGATTTGGCCAGATCGCGGATCACTTCCAGCACCTCGCCGACCATTTCCGGGTCCAGCGCCGAGGTCGGCTCGTCGAACAGCAGCACCTCGGGGTGCATTGCCAGGGTGCGGGCTATTGCCACCCGCTGCTGCTGGCCGCCCGACAGCTGGCTGGGATAGTGGCCCGCCTTGTCGGCCAGCCCGACCATGGTCAAAAGGCGCATCGCCTCCTCAGTGGCCTCGGCCTTTGATTGGCCCAGCGTATGCACCGGCGCCTCGATGCAGTTTTCCAGCGCCGTCATATGCGGGAACAGGTTGAAGTTCTGGAACACCATGCCGATTTTCGAGCGGATCCGGCGCACATGCGCGGTGCTGGCATCGACCAGCGTGCCGTTCTTCTGCATCCGGTTCAGCGGCTCGCCGTCGACATACATGGTGCCGCCCTGGATGCCCTCCAGCGTCATCAGAACCCGCAGCACCGTGGTCTTGCCCGAGCCGGAGGGCCCGATGATCGAGACCACCTCGCCCTTGCCGACGCTGAAATCGAGATCTTTCAGAACCTGCAGCGCGCCATAGGCTTTCAGCACCTTGTCGAATTGGATCATGGGATGGGTCAATGCAGGATGCTCCTCTTGACGTAATTCTCAACCAGGCGGATCAGGAAGGCGGCGATCAGGCTCATCACCAGGAAGAAGATCCCGGCAATGGTGACGGCCTCGGTAAAGCGGTAGTATTCCGCGCCGATCAGCTTGGAGATTTGCATGATTTCCGCAACCGCCACGAAGGACAACAGCGGCGTTTCCTTGAAGATCGCCACCAGGTAGTTGCCCAGCGCCGGCACAATGGGGGGCAGCGATTGCGGGATGATCACATCCCGGAAGGTTCGGTAGGTGGAGAGATTCAGCGCAATGCAGGCCTCCCACTGGCCCTTGGGCACTGCCTGGAAACCGGCCCGGTAGACCTCAGCACACAGGGCAGAATTGTAGATGCCGATGGCCAGAATGCCTGTGGTCAGCGGCGGCAGGGTGATGCCGAAATCGGGCAGCAGGAAGAACAGAAAGAAGATCTGCACCAACAGGGGTGTTGCCCGGATGAATTCAATGAACTCAGTGGCCGGCCTGCTGATCCAGGGCGAGCGGTGCGTTTTCAAGAGCATCAGGATGAGGCCGCCAATCAGCGCCAGAACAAAGCTTGCGACTGTGGCCCAGACGGTGACGCCTGCGGCTTCCCACATCTTGGGCAGCACCACGTCGAATGTGAAATCCCATCTCCAGTCCATGGCTCAGACCCTCTTGCTCAGGTGGCGGGAGAAGCGCTCTTCCAAGGCGTCGCCGCCAAAGCGCACGAACTGGGCAAAGCAGTAATACAGCATCAGCGTGATCGCGAAGATCTCCACGGTGCGGAAATGCAGCTGGTTCTGCTGCACGCTGGCATAGGTGATGTCGACCAATGTGACAGCCGAGACCAGCGCGGTGGCCTTGATCAGCTCGATGGTGAGGTTGACCATGCCCGGGATCATGATGGCGATGGCCTGCGGCAGGATGATCCGCACCATCCGGTTCCAGGATGAGATATTGAGGGCAATCGTCGCCTCGGTCTGACCCTTTGGCACTGCACCGATGGCACCGCGGGCGATCTCCGCGCCATAGGCGCCGAAGTTCAGCCCGATGCCCAACACACCCGCCAGCACCGGCGACATGGTAAGGCCGAATTCAGGCATCACGAAGAACAGCCAGAACAGGATCACCAAAAGCGAAGTGCCGCGGAAGATCTCGATATAGCCAACCGCCAGCCACAGCACCGCACCCGAAGCCTTGGCCCGGGCAACACCGGCAATCAGCGACATTGCCATGAAGACAAGCCAGGACAGCACCGAGATCTGAACCGTCACCACCGCGCCTTTCAGGATCGCGGGCAGAAACATCTTCAGCTCGGCAAAGGTCGCCACCGACAGGCCCGCCAAAAAGGCAGCCAAGCCAATGACAATGGCAATTCTTGGTACCATCCGGCCCTCCCCATCCGTCATGCCTCCCCCGGGTCCGGAGCCGGAGGAGACTGTTGGTTTCAGCTGCCGCAGAGTTCGGCAGTGGCGCTGATCGGCAGTTCGTCGGCAGTCATGCCGTGTTCCTGCAAGAGCGCGATATGCGCGTCGGAGCCGATGAACTTGGTCAGCTCGGCATTGAAGGCTGCGACGAAGTCAGCATCCGCCGGGCGGAAGGCAAAGGCGCCGTGCGAAACCGCTGCCTGGCCTGCCACCTCGGCAAAGGGCGCGGTGGATTCGATCGGCGCATCCGGCAGGCTTTCGATGATCTGACGCACGCCGGGGGCCGAGACCGCCCAGGCATCAATGCGGCCCGCACGCAGGGCAGCCACCCCGGTCGGGTTGTCGGGCAGCTGCGAGATGCTGGCGTCGGTCAAACCGACGGCCTCGGCATAGCCTTTCTGGGCAGAGCCCGATACCACGCCGATCTTCAGCCCCTGTTCGGCCACGGATTCATAGTTGGTGACGCCCTTTGGGTTGCCCTTGGCCACCACCATCGCCTGCTGGATGCCGAATGTCGGCTCAGAGAATTGCACCTCTGCGCAGCGCTTGGGGGTGACGAACATGCCGGCAGCCACGACGTCGAAACGGTCGGCCTTGACGCCGGGGATCAATGCGCCCCAGTCGGTGGACTTGGCCTCGGCGATCTTGCCGCCCATTGCGTCCAGAACCGCGCGCAGGGTTTCGACGTCAGTGCCGGTAAGATTGCCGCTGTCGTCCTGGTAAGCATAGGGTTTGAAGTTGTAGAAGGCGACGCGCAGCCCCTCGCCCTTGGCGCGGTCCATCAGGCTGCCGGCTTGGGCCGCCATCGCGGGCAGCATTGCCACGCTTGCCGCCAGGGCGCCTTTCAGCACAGTTCTGCGGATCTTGTTGAATGTCATGAGTTTTCTCCCTGTTTTATTGTGTTGTCAGTCCGGTATTCCGCGGAGCAGCCGACCATAGCCCGGCACTCCGCCCGGCACCCCCAGCGAGGCCAGGACATCCCAGGCCATTGCCTGGTTGCTGGACACCGCGGGAATGCCGGTCTTTGTCTCGATCCGCTCCAATACCCCCAGCGACTGGAAATCCGTGCAGGAGACAAAAGTAGCCTCTGCCCCATCGCCGCCCAGCCGGGCGGCAGCTTCGAGGATGGCTTCAGGCCGGACCCGGCTGATGTCCGCGGAGGCAGTGATGCCGAAGTCGAACCTGCGGTTGATGGCAAAGCCCGCTGCCTCGAATTGCGCCGCCATGCGGTCGGCGATTTCGGGTTCGTACGGCGTCACCAGATTGATGCGGCGGGCGCCCAGGTGGCGCAGCGCGCCTGAGGCGGCCTCCACCGGGTTCACCGCCAAGGCGCCGGGACGCACGGATTGGATAGCATCGCGGATTGTCTCCGGTCCGATTGCAATCGTGCCCGAAGTGCAGCCGAAAATGACCGCATCCAGGGCCACTTCCGGATTCAGCAATTGTGCAGCCTCTGCCAGCTGCGGCGCCATCTTCGCCAGCTGCTCCATGGTGCAATCGCCGCCAAAGGCGATCCGGGTGGTAAAGGTGAGCACCTCGGGCGGCAGCAACCGCGCCAGGTCGCGCTCAATCACCTGATCATTGGCCAGCGCCAGCACGCCCACGCGGAACGGGCCGGGGCTGTCGCCCAGCACGGTCTCAGTCAGCGGGATCTGGTCTTGCATCGTCATCTTCCGGCCTTGAACAGTCAGCGGACGGGGCCCGCAGGCCCCACCCGGGTTAGCCTTTGCAAAGATCGGCAGTGCTGCGCGACGGCAGCTCGCTGGGCTGCAGCCCATGCGCCTCCATGATCTTCAGATGCTCCGGCGTGCCAATGAATTCGGCCAGCTTGGCGTTGAACGCCGCGACAAAGGCCGCCTCATCCGGGCGCACCGCATAGGCACCATGCGGGCTGGCGGGTTTGCCATCGACCTCGGCAAAAGGCTGCAACATTTCAAATTCGCCGCCGTCGTTGCCGGCCACCGCCAGACGTGCGCCAGGCGCATCAATGGCAAAGGCATCGGCCCGGCCCGCGCGCACAGCCGCCAGCCCGGTCGGCGTATCCGGCACCTGCATGATGCTGGCTTCCTCCACGCCGACGCTCTTGGCCCAATCGACCTGAGCAGTGCCGGAGATCGCCGCCATGGTCACGCCCGCCTCGCGCACGCTTTCATATTCCGACAGGCCCGCGGGGTTGCCGCTTTTCACCACCAGCGCCTGCTGAATGCCGAAGGTAGGTTCGGAAAAGGCGACCTCATTGCAGCGCTTGGGCGTCACGAACATCGCTGCCGCCACGATATCAAACCGGCCGGCCTTCAGCCCCGGGATCAGGTTGCCCCATTCAGTCGAGGTTTCCGAGGCAATGCTCAGACCCATTTCGCCCAGAATATGGCGCAGGATTTCCACCTGCTCGCCGATCACCTTGCCGTCGCCATCGACATAGGCAAAGGGGGCAAAGTTGTAATAGGCGACCCGCAGGCCATCCGCCTTGCCGCGCTCTTCCAGCGTTTCGGCCATGCCCAGCGCGGGCACCCCGGCCAATGCAGCTGCCGCCACTGTCTTGAGCAATGTCCGGCGCAATCTGTTGAGTTTCATGTTGTCCTCCCTTGGTGCGGCACCGCGGATTTCCCCGCGGCGCCCATGGTTCACTTCCTCATCAGGCTTCGATGACCGGGATCTCCCATTCGGCAACCGGTGCCGACAGCAGGTCCGGCTCGCCTTCCGTCACCGCCCAGTTGTCCTCAGCGTTGATGAAGCCCAGCTCATTCGAGAAGTTGGGGTTGCAGGCAAAGACATTGCCAACCTCGAACTGGATGTCCTCAAACGCTGCCAGCGACGGGTATTCGGTGGTCTCGATGCCGACACCGTGGCCGACCCGGCCCACGCCCATGGTCTTGAGGCCCCGTTCAGCCAGGTATTTGTCGACCACCTCGATCACATGTGCAGGGGTATTGCCCGCGGTCAGCTGCATGTTGCAGTCATGGCGCAGCTGCATGGCCCAGGTGTAAAACTCGCTCAGCGCATCCGAGGGTTTGCCGATGGAGGCGGTCCGGGCCAGGTCGGACCAATAGCCCTTGTAGCTGACACCGACGTCAAACCCGAGGGTCTCGCCCTTCTGGATCACCCGGTCGGTCGGCAGCAGCACGATGCCCTTTTCATTGGCCCCCGACAGCACGCACAGAAGCGAGATCTTCTCGGCACCGTTGGCTATCAGGTTCTGGCGCAGGATCTGGGCAACCTCGTTTTCGGTCATGCCCGCGCGCACCTCCTGGAAGGTCTTCTTCTGCGCTTCGGCGGAGATGATCGAGGCGCGGCGCAGGTATTCGATTTCCTGCGGCGACTTCACGTTGCGCACCTTCAGGATAATGTCGGCGGCGTCGATGAAATCCGCCTCTGGCAGGCCTTTCATCACTTCCTGCAGGCCCAGGTAGGAAATGCCCAGATACTGTTCGCGCCCCAGTTCGGCGCCGATGCGGGCCTTGGAAAGGCCCAGATCTTTCAGCACACCGATGATGAACTCCGGGTGGCCCATCAGCCCGCCGGTGGTGCGGATGTCGGTGATGAAGGAGGTCTGCTCCACCTGCGCCACCTCAAACGGCATGGTGATCAGGGTCGGGTCGCCATCCTTGGGCAGGATGAACATGTAGGAGCGGATCTTGTCCACGGCGCACTGCTCAGAGCGGTGGCCAGTGTAATACTGATAGTTCAGACGTTCGGTGATCAGCATGGCGTCGAGGTTCTTCTCGGCCATCAGCGCACGGGTTTTGGCGTAGCGCGCTTCGAACTCTTCTTTGGTGAAATCTGCGTATGGGGCTGTCATGTCGTACCTTACACGAGCTGTGTTTGCGTGCCATCATACTAGATAATATATTATTTAGGGCAAGAATTTTCTGCGAATTAGACAGACGCAGTATCCGCACGGGGTCAATCTCCCAAGAAAACAGGGGTTCTCAGCGCCCCACAGTCCCAGCCCTGCCATCGGTTGAAACACATCCCGCCCAAGGGAATCACAATATTGAATCCCCGATCCGGCAAGGCTGATTCTCAAAACGGCATCCCGGCCGGAACGGCAGGCGAACCGCCCGGCAGCCTTGCTGCAAAGGGCCAAGGCGGCGCTTCCACGCGAGCTGTCACAACGCTTGACGTCGCTAGATACTAGATAATATATTATCCAGCAAAACCGGCAGCGGGAGGACAGCCAGTTGAAATTCTTCACCGACAGCGACATGCAGGCCGCCCTGCCCTGGGAGGCGCTGATTTCCGAACTGAAAGGGGCATTTGCCAAAGGCGTCTCGCAGCCCCTGCGCACCGCGCATTCCGTGCCGGTGCCGGGCGAGCCGGACGCCGCTTTCCTGGCGATGCCCGCCTGGGAGGAAGGCGGCAAGCTGGCAGTGAAGATCCTGTTCATCGCCCCCGGAAACTCGGCCCGCAACCTGCCCGCGGTGAACGCCAGCGTGATGGTGTTCGACGCGGTGACCGGCCAGGCGGAGGCGGTGATGGAAGGCGGCGAGCTGACCGCGCGCCGTACTGCCGCCACCTCTGCCCTCGCGGCCGACCAAATGGCGCGCAAGGATGCCAAATCGCTGCTGATCGTCGGCGCCGGCACCATCGCTGCCAACCTGATCCCGGCCCACCGCGCCGTGCGCAGCTACGAGACGGTCAGGATCTGGGCCCGCCGCCCCGAACAGGCCCAGGCGCTGGCCAATCAGTTCGACGAGGCCGTCACCGTGGCCACCGATCTGGACGCAGCCGTCGCAGAGGCAGATGTGATTGCCGCCGCCACCATCACCAACGATCCGCTGATCAAGGGCGCGCTGTTGAAAGAGGGCGCGCATCTGGATCTGGTTGGCGGCTTTACAACTGAGATGCGCGAGACCGACAGCGAGGCGCTGAAGCGCGCCGCCGGCGGCATCATCGTCGACACATACGATGGCGCCATGGCCGAGGCCGGCGACATCACCCAGCCGCTGGCTGACGGCACCATCACCCGCGCCGACATCGCGGGCGACATGGCCGAACTGTGCCGCGGCGAAGCGCAGCCCCGCACCTCGGACAGCCAAATCACTGTTTTCAAATCCGTGGGGGCCGCGATTGAGGACTTCGTCGCCGCCCGCATGGCCGCCGCATCCTGAACCTGACTGGAAAGACAATGACTGATTTCAGATTCGCCCGCCGCTCTGCCATTCTTGGCAAATCGGTGTTTGACCACGCGCCGGGCACCATCGCCCTGAACTCCGGCGCCGCCTACCCGCCCTGCCTGCCCGACGTGGTGCGCGAAGCGACCGAGGCCGTGGGCCCCCTGCGCGAAGAAGCCATGCAGTATGCGCCGCTGATGGGCCTGGATGACCTGCGCGACGAGATCTGCAACTTCGTCGCCGAGGACGGCATCAAGGCCAGCCGCGAGAATGTGCTGGTCACCTACGGCTCCAAAAGCGCCTTTGACCTGGCGCTGCGAACCTTCTGCGAGGCCGGCGACACCGTGATCGTCACCCGCCCGACCTATATGACTGCTGTCCACATCATGCGCACCCACAACGTGCGTTTCCTGGACATCGGCCAGGACGGCGAGGGCTTCTGCGCCGATGAACTGGAAGAAAAGCTGCAGCGGATGGAAAACAACGCCGAGCAGATGCCCAAGCTGCTGTTCGACGTGCCGGACTTCCACAACCCGACCGGCGTCACCACCTCGCTGGCACGGCGCAAGAAGATGCTGGCGCTGGCGCAGCGCTATAACTTCGTGATCTGCGAGGACGACCCTTACCGCCGTATCCGGTTCGAGGGCGAAGTTATCCCGTCGATCAAATCCATGGACACCACCGGCCATGTGATCAGCCTCGGCACCGTGTCCAAGATCCTCGCCCCCGGCCTGCGTGTCGGCTGGGCGATCGGTGATGCCGGCGTGATCCGCCGCATGGCGATGCAGAAGGCCGATGGCGGCTCCAACGCCTTTGCCCAGCGCATCGTGGTGCAGCTGATGCAGTCCAACAAGATGGCGCATCACATCGACGAGATGATCCACCAGATGCGCATCCACCGCGACGCGATGATCGAAGCCTTTGCCGAGCACATCCCCGAAGCCAAGATCCGCGCGCCCCATGGCGGCTATTTCCTGTGGGCGACCCTTCCCGAAGGCACCGATGCAGAGCGGCTGGTTGAACTGGGTATCGAAGAAGGTGTCGAGGTCTCCTCCGGCCGGCTCAGCTTCCCCAATGACGATCCCGGCAACTGCATCCGCATGGCCTACAGCTTCATCACGGTGGACGAAATCAAGGACGGCATCGCCAAGCTCGGCGCGGCCTGGCGCAAACTCCAATCCACAGCACAAGCGGCATAAAACAGAAGGAATTAACCCATGCCCTGCCCCAAAGTCTCCCTCGCCCCCAGCTGCGAGATCGATCTGGACGCCGAAGGCAAACAGCACGGCTACGTGCGTATCCAGTTCTCCTCGGACCGCTCTGCCTATGGCTGGCTGCCGATGCCGATCATGTCGATCAAGAACGGCGACGGCCCCGTTGCGGTGGTGATCGGCGCCAACCATGGCGACGAATACGAAGGTGTCTCGATCTGCAACGGCCTGTACCAGGAGCTGGAGCCCGAAGACATCAAAGGCCAGATCATCTTCCTGCCCGCGGCCAACGCCCCGGCCTTCTATGCCGGGCGCCGCACCTCGCCGCTGGACTGGACCGGCGAAGCCAACCTGAACCGGATGTTCCCGGGCAACCAGTACGGCTCCCCGACCGAGATGATCGCCTGGTACATCACCAACCACATCGTGCCGCGCGGCGATGCGTTCTTTGACCTGCACTCGGCCGGCAAATCCATCGATCACCATCCCTCGGTGAAAATCCGTCTGATGGGCGACGCCCAGAAAGACGCGATGCAGATGAAGTTCCTGGAGCTGTTCGGCGCGCCGCTGGGCATCGTCGGCGACCGGGTGCATGAAACCACCCTGTCGGGCGAGATCCTGCCGCAGGACAAGATCTACCTGTCCACTGAACTGGGCGGCGCCGGCAAGATCCGCCCCTGGATCCGCGACTTCGGCTTTAACGGCATGAAGCGCTGCCTGCGCGAGCTGGGTGTCTTCACCAAAGACGAACACCTGCCCGACCCCGAGCACAAGGTCTCGCTCAAGGCGATGCAGACCGGTGACCATTACATCTTTGCAGGCAAGGACGGCATGTTCGAACCGGTTGTGAACTTGGGCGACGTGGTCGAGGACGGCCAGCTGGCCGGCTACATCTGGAACCTGAAAGAGCCCTGGGAAAAACCGGAAGAGCTGCGCTTCAACAAGGGCGGCGTGGTGTTCTGCAAACGCACCCCTGCTTTGTGCGAAATCGGCGATACGCTGTTCTTCACCCTCAGCGATTATGAAGGCTGACCGGCCCCTCTCTGCACGGCCCCCTGGCTCCATAGGGCCGTGCTCAGCTGGAAGCGCCGGACCTGGCAAAGCCCATGCGCAGGCGCCCACCCTCTCTCTCCCCCGGGACCTGCCGCAAAAGTCCTTTGCGTTCTTCCTTCTGCCCGGCGCTTCCATGCTCAGTTTCAGCTCGGCGATCGAACCCCTTCGGATCGCCAATCAGCTGGCAGCACAGCCGCTTTACACCTGGCACACCCTGTCCGAAGACGGCGGCGGCGTGACCTGCTCCAACGGAACTGAACTGGCCGTTGACGGACCGCTCTCGAATGCGCCGCGGGCCGACTATTCGCTTATCGTTGCCGGCCCGGCCGTACAGCATTTGCGGCAAACTCCGGTCGTCAGCTGGCTGCGGCGCAGGGCGCGGTTTGGCGGCACGGTCGGCGCCGTCTCTGGCGGGACCGGGCTGCTGGCTGAAGCCGGGCTTCTGAAATCCGGCGGTTTCACCCTGCACTGGGAGGACCGGCTGGGGTTTTGCGAACGCTTTCCGGAACTGGCGCCGCTGGACCAGCTGTTCTGCGCGGATGGCCAGGTCCTGACCTGCAGCGGCGGCACTGCGGCGCTGGACCTGTCGCTGCATCTGATCGCCAGCCATCACGGCCAGCGCTTTGCCCGCACCGTGTCGGACATGTGCGTCCACACCGGCCTGCGCAGCAGCCAAGACCGGCCGCAAAGCTCGCTCTCTTACGTGCTGGGCAGCCGCAGCCCGCATTTGGTCAAGGCAGCCGGCATCATGGCTGAAAACCTGGAAGACCCCCTGCCCCTGCAGGAAGTCGCCCGGCGCGCGGCCATTTCACGCCGCCATATGGAGCGGCTTTTCAGCTCCTATACCGGGCGCACGCCCGCGCAATACTACCGCGACCTGCGGCTGGAGCGCGGCCGCAAGCTCTTGAGCGAAACCGACTACCGGCTGCCGGCGATCTCCGCCGCCTGCGGATTCTCCAGCACCACCACCTTTGTGCGCAGCTTCAAAAGGAAATTTGGCATTGCTCCAGTCGAATACCAGTCCCGCAGGCAGCCCGGCAGCCGCCACGCCTGATGTCCCGTCAGTTTACGCCCTGCCGGAGATCGCGCTCAATCCCGATGGGTTCGGTGATTGGACCGGTCTGCTGGGGCTGTTGCGCCATGCCTTTGCCCATACCGTCGGCAAGGTCGATCCACCCAGCACGGTCTATAGCTGCACCGCGGCCGATCTGGCCCGACGGGCTGAGTTCGAACATCTTATGATCGCAAGAGATCGTGCCCGCCTTGCCGGATGCCTGTTCCTGAAAGAGGCGAAGGACGCGTTGTTTCTGGGCCGGTTTGCCATCCGCGCCGAACACAAGGGCAGCGGCTTGGCCCGCGGTATGATTGAACAGGCCAGCGCTTTGGCCCGCCAGCGCGGCAAGTCCTGCCTCGTGCTGGAGACCAGAACAGCATTGAAAGAGAACCAGGCCAAGTTCCGTGCCATGGGATTTGAGATCACCGGCGGCCGCGCACATGCGGGCTATCGCGGGATCACAACCTACCGGATGGCGCACCGGCTGCGCTCTGCCGCAATCCTTGCGTGAATGCTGATGGGCATTATCGCTTTACCTGCGTATCCTGACCCCAGCATTCAATACCCGTCTTCAAGCGAGTTGCTAAGGGGGCTGCACGCACTCAGAACATTACTGGTCTGGTGCCTCTGTAAGTATCTTCGCCGGATTAAGCATAGATTGGGAATCAAAGGCTGCTTTCAGTTGCCGCATCGCTGCGAGAGCAGCTCCGGGCCGGCTGAGCGGCAAATGTGCGCGTTTCTCCAGCCCGATACCGTGTTCCGCTGAAACCGTTGTGCCGGGAAAGTTCTGCAGCGTGCCATAGACCGCGCCGTCGATTGCGGCGTGGCCGGCGGGATCGGGGGCTGGCCCTGCCATGATGTGCAGGTTGCCGTCGCCCATGTGGCCGAAGACATAGCAGCTGACGCTGGGGCAGTCCGCGGCGATCCGCTCCTGCAGCTGATTGACGTAGCCCGGGATATCGCTGAGGCGCAGGCCGACGTCGTAGGACAGGCAGGGGCCGTTCAGGCTTTCGATCACATCCGCGTCCTCGCGCAGCTGCCAGATGGTGCGGCGCTGGCTTTCGGATTGGGCGGCGACGCCGTCCAGCAGGAGGCCGTCTTCGAAACATTGGGCGAGGAAGGCTGTCAGGGCCTCTTCCTGTTCCGAGCCGCCCCATTGGCCGGTTTCGATCACCCCGTAGATGCCGCATTCGGATGATACCAGGCTGCTGCCGAGATGCGCGGCAATTTGGCTGAAGAACTCCGGCCACATGGCCTCAAACGACAACAGGCTGCCGCCAAAGGTTTTGCGGGCCTGAGCGAGCACCTCGAACAGATCTGCGGGTCCGGCGCAGCCGATCAGCGCGGTTTGCACCGAGGACGGGCGGCTGTGCAGGCGCAGGGTGAGTTTGGTGATGATGCCCAGCGTGCCTTCCGAGCCAATGAACAGCTGTTTCAGGTCATAACCAGCGTTATTCTTGAGCAGCGTGTTGTTGAGGTCCAGGAGAGTGCCGTCGGCCAGCACCGCCTCCAGCCCCAGGATATTGTCCCGCGCCATGCCATAACGGATCGCCTGGATGCCGCCGGCATTGGTCGAGGCGATGCCGCCCAGGGTGCAGCTGCCGCGCGACGGCAGGTCGACACCGGGGGCGAGGCCGAGGGGTTCGGCGGCGTCGATTACCTGCTGCAGGGTGGCGCCGGCCTCGGCGGTGACGACGCCCTGCACCGGATCGAGGTCCAGAATGCGGTTCATCTTTTCCAGCGACAGAGCCACCTGTCCGGATGCGGTAGCGGTGCCCTGCACCAGGCCGGTGAGACCGCCCTGCGGCACGATTGCCAGGCAGTGTGCAGCGGCCAGGCGGCAGATCTCGCTGACCTGCTGCGCCGTCTCCGGCGTCAGCAGCACGCCGCCGTCATAGCTCGCGGCGCAATAGCCGGTGTTTCGCAGGGCGAGCCGCTCTCCGGTGATCACGTTCTGGGCGCCGGTCACCGGGGTGAACAGAGCGGAAATCTGGTTGATGTCCATTAGGGGTGCTTTCGTTTCGCCCGGTCTTAGCTGCCGGACTTGCCTTTGCGGTGCTCGTGCAGGGTCTTGGCGACGATGGCGATGGTGGTCAGCACCATCAGGATCACCGAGACTGCGGCAATGATCGGGTCGACGTTCAGCCGCAGCCCGTCCCAGATCCGTTTCGGCAGGGTGATCACGTCGATACCGCTGACAAACAGGGTGACGGCGATTTCCTCCCAGGACAGCACCAGGCTGAGAAACCAGGCCGAGAACAGCCCGAATTTGAGGTTCGGCAACACCACCCAGAAGGTGGTCTGCATCCGCGACGCACCTAGGTTGCGGGAGGCGAGTTCGAGCGATTTATCCAGCCGCGAGGTGGCGGTCAGCATCACGATGACCGCAAAGGGCGTCACCATAATCACATGGGTCAGGATCAGCCCCGGGTAGGTGTCGATCAGGCCGATGCGGGCCTGCAGGAAATAGATGATCACCGCCGAGACCACCGGCGGCACCGCCATTGGCAGCAGCGCCAGTCCGACCAGCGCGCCGCCATAGCGGGGCTGGCGGAACCACAGGCCAAGCGCAAAGGCGGCGGCTAAGACGGTGGCAATCACGCTGCTGGCCAGTGCGACAAGGATGCTGTCGGAGATGCTGGCAAGCCAGGCCTCATCCGTCAGCAGCGCCTGGTAGTGGCGCAGGGACCAGTCGCCCTTGGGCAGCGACAGGAAGCGCTTGGGGGTGAAGGAGACCGGGATCACCGCCACCAGCGGCATCAGCATGAAAAGGCCGGTGAGCACGGCAGCAAGTTTCAGCAGCCAGCCTTGCAGGTTCAGGGGCTTGCGCATCATTTGACCAGCCTTTCCGGGCGGATGACTTTGAACAACAGGCCCGCCATGGCAGCGACCACCGCCAGCACCCCGATGCTGAGCGCGGCGCCAAATCCCCAGTTTGAGGTCTGGAACATCTGAATATAGATGTATTCGGCAATCATCACGATCTTGCCGCCGCCCAGGATCGCCGGCGTGATGAAGAAGCCGAGCGCAAAGACAAAGACGATTATCACCGAAGCCAGGATGCCAGGCACGGTGAGCGGCAGGAACACGTTCCAGAAGGTGAAGGCGAGGCTGGCGCCCATGCCGCGTGAGGCCAGGAGCACCCGGCTGTCGATCTGGCGCATCACCGAGGCGATTGGAAAAACCGCAAAGGGCACCAGGAAATGCACCATGCCCAGGATCACCGAAAACTCGGTGCGCACCAAGGTTAGCGGCTCTGCTATGGCGCCGATGGATAGCAGGCTCTCGTTCAGAATGCCCTTGTTGCGCAGGATCACCACCCAGCCGAAGGCGCGGATCAGAACCGAGATCCAGAAGGGGATGAAAATGCACAGCTCCATGAACAGCTTGCGCGCCGGAGATCCGAAGACCCAATGATAGGCCAGCAGATAGGCCAACAGCACGGAAATGCCGGTGACTAGGATGCAGACCCGTGCGGTGCGCAGCATGATGTTGAGTGCATCGGCATCCGTCAGCATCCGCACATAGTTCTCGGCGCCCGGCTCCGGCCGGGAGACGGACCAGCCGAAGACGCCCAGAAGCGGTGCCAGATAGACCGCCAGGAACAGGGCGGGCAGCAGCCACATGGCTACGGTGTGTATATTGAGCCGTGCGGCCATCCTGCTGCTCCTCCCCAAGTGGTTTAGCTGCTGACCAGGGCCAGATATTTATCCAGCGCGGTGCCGTAGTGGTCGGCGTACCATTCCGCCTGCAGCACGATCTGGCGCTCCAGGTTTTCCTTGGAGCTTGCATCCACCGGTTTCATCTCTTCCGAGACCAGCGCGTGGGCGGCAGGGTTGGCCGGGCCGTTGCCCAGCTCGTTCAGCAGCGTCACCTGATTGTCGGGGTTCTGGGCCAGGGCGATGAACTCCATGGCGGATTTGACGCCGGCCGGGTTGCCCTTGATCACAGTCCAGCCTGAGGGCGACACCAGCCCCTGGTCAAAGGTCCAGTCGACCTCGCCTTCGGTGTCCTGCTTGGTCAGGTTGGCGCGGGTGTGCCACAAGAGACCCATCGAGGCTTCGCCATCGCGCAGCAGCTGCTGGCTTTCGGCGCCGGAGGACCAGAAGCTGACGATATGCGGCTTCAGTGTCTCGATCTTGGCCAGGGCGCGGTCCACGTCCAGCGGATACAGCGCGGCAGGGGCGACGCCATCGGCCAGAAGTGCGGCCTCCAGCACGCCGGTCATCCATTTGTAAAGGGTACGCTTGCCCGGGTATTTTTCCAGGTTCCAGAAATCGGCCCAGGTGCTGGGCGCGTCACTGCCAAAGCGGGTGGCGTCATAGGCGATGACGTTGCTGTAGAAATAGGAGGGAACGTAAAATTCGCCGTCAAAGCCCGGCTCGATCTTGCTGCGGTCGACGATGGAATAGTCGATCTTCTCCATCATGCCTTCGCGGCCCAGGCGGATCGCGGAATAGGGTTCTGCGTCGCAGACGTCCCAGCGGACCGAGTTGCTTTCGAACTGGGTTTTCATTGAGCCTTCAAGCGGGCCGGAGCCGTCGATTTTCAGCGTGTTGCCGGTGGCGGCCTCATAGGCTTCGGCAAAGGCAGCGGAGTAGGCGTCGATCGCATCGCCGCCCCAGTTGACCACCACCAGTTCTTGGCCCGCGGCGCGGGCGCCAGGTGCTGCCACGGTGGCGGCACCCAGTGCCACCAGCCCGGTCAGAAAGCCGCGGCGGTCCAGCTTGCCGGAGCGGAAGCGTTCGGCCAATAGCTCGCAGCAGTCTCGTTGAAAGTTGTTCATGATCTTCTCCCTGGTCAGTCGTCGCCGGGTCCGAAGGCCGCCTTGCGCGGTCCGGCCCGGGTCTTGTTAATCGGCAATCACGATGCTGTTTTCGGGCGACCAGCCGACCCACAGGTCGCTGCCAACCGATGGCAGCGCGCCATTGGCGCTGTGGGTCGAGGCGCTGATGCTGTGGCCTTGCGGCGTCTGCAGCACCAGGTCGCTGTGGGAGCCCTGATAGGTGGTCTGGATCACCCGGGCGGGCAGCACATTGGCCTGATCCGCGGGGCGCTCGGCGCTGAGGGTCATATGCTCGGGGCGCACCGCGATGCTGGCGGTGCCGTTCACAGGGTTTCCAGGGTTGGCGGCCGACAGGGTGGTGCCGTCCAGATTGCCGCGCAGGAGCCCGCCGTCCATGCCGGGGCTGGCCACCGGGAAGATGTTGATCTGGCCCAGGAATTCCGCAACGAATCGTGAGTCTGGCGCGTTGTAGATCCGATCAGGCGTCGCCAGCTGCATCAGCCGGCCCTTATTGAAAATGGCGATCTTGTCGGACATCGCCAGCGCCTCGCCCTGGTCATGGGTGACAAAGACAAAGGTGGTGCCGGTTTCCTCATGCACCCGCTTCAGCTCGCTCTGCATCTGTTCGCGCAGGTTGCGGTCGAGCGCCGAGAGCGGCTCATCCAGCAAGAGCACATCCGGCTGGAACACCAGCGAACGGGCCAGCGCCACCCGCTGCTGCTGACCGCCAGACAGTTGCGAGGGTTTCTTGTGCGCATGTTCGGCAAGGCCGACGGTTTCGATGATCCGCCCCACCTTCTGTTTGCGCTCGGCGCTGCCCATCTTGCGCACCCGCAGCGGGTAGTCGACGTTCTGCCAGACGGTCATATGCGGAAACAGCGCGTAGCCCTGGAACACCATGCCGAAATTGCGCTCTTCCGCGGCCATCCGGCTGATGTCCTGGCCATCCTTCATCAATGTGCCGGAGGACTGTTCGGTAAAGCCTGCAAGGATCATCAGGAAGGTGGTCTTGCCGGAGCCGGAGGGGCCCAGAAAGGTCAGGAACTCGCCCTTGCTGATCTCCATGCTGACGTCGTGCAGCGCCTTGAAGTCGCCATAGGACTTGCAGATGCTGCTGGCCGCGATTTGTGACACTGGCTGGCTCCCCGTCGTTCCTGGCCCGGGCAAGGCCCTAGGCATTGGCGGGAGGATTGCAGTCAGTTTTTTTCACGTCAAATGAAAGTAATTGCCGTGTTATGGTGAAAATTTCTCACGATTTTGCGGCAGTCTAACCCTGTGTTTGCAGCGTGTATTCCTGGAACCAGCGCGACAGCCAGTCGATCGCCAGCTGGCAGACCCGGCGCTGCATCCGCTCTTTCTGGGCAACGATGTAATAGGCGTGGGGGCCGCGGATTTCGGTGTCGAACAGCCTCACCAGCTTGCCCTCGCTCAGCGCGTGGCGGCCCAGGATGTCGTCGCCGATGGCAATGCCGGCGCCGGCAATGGCTGCGTTCATGTTGTGGGTCACATCCGAGAACACGATGCCCTTGCTCAGCTCAAAGCTTTTCTTGCTGGCGGCGGACAGCCAAACCACCCAGTCGCTTTGATTGCGGTGGTGCAGCAAGGGCAGCTTCACCAGGTCCTCGGGTGTGCGGATGCGGCCGTGGCGCTCCAGAAAGGCAGGCGAGCAGACCGGGAAGGCGCGCGGTGTGAACAGGTGCTGAACGTGTTTACCGGGCCAGGCGCCGTCGCCGTAGATGATCGAGAAATCGGTTTGATCGTTCAGGATATCGTTGCGGTCGGTCTCGTTGGTGATTTCCAGATCGATGTTGGGAAACAGATCCAGGAACTCGGTGATGTGGTAAGCCAGCCAATAGCTGCCCAGGCCGGACGCGCAGTTGATGCGCAAGGGGCCAAAGGGTTCACTGTCGCCCAGCGGCGCATTGGCACGTTCGACGATTTCCAGCGCCTTTCGGATGTCCAGCACATAGCGGTTGCCGGCTGAGGTCAGTTCGACCTTGCGGCCCGCCCGGCTGATCAGCTTGACCCCCAGCATTTGCTCCAGGTTGCGCAGCTGGTGCGAGACCGCGCTGGGGGTCACGAACATCGCCTCCGATGCCTTGTGCAGGCTGCCCAGCCGCGACACCGCCTCCAGCATCCTCAGCGCCGTCATCGATGGGTAGACACGGCGGGCGTCGCTTGCGTCTCTTTCGGCCATGCTGCCCATGTTCGGACCTCTCTGTGCGGGTTTGCCGGCAGACTACATGAGAAAAATTGGGAAATGCATCCGAATTTCTTTCATTTGACGTGAGAAATTCTGCGTTCTTACTGTGCCCAGACAGGTGCGGGGCTTGGCCTCGCGGCAGGGAAAGGACAGACGCATGGTTTCGAGCGCCGGAATCCGGTCGACCAACACACCCGAGGGGCTGCCTGCGGCGGATATGGTGCTGCGGAACGGGCGGATTTACACCGTCGACGCGGATCAGCCCTGGGCCGAGGCGGTGGCGATCAAGCACGGGCGGTTCATGGCGGTGGGCAGCAATGCCGAGATGGAGCCGCTGATTGCGGATTACACCCATGTGCATGACCTGAATGGTGCCTTTGCCATGCCGGGCCTTTATGACATGCACACACATCCCGATTTGGCTCTGGGTCCGAAATACTCCGACTATCTGGATGTGGGGCTGGAGACACCCACCCCGGATCAGGTGCGCGAGGCGATCCTGCGCTATGCCGCGGAAAACCCGGACCGCGAGTGGATTTTCGGCAAGCATTTTGTCCACTACGCCTTTCGCAAGGCGGGGCTGAAGCCAGGGCGCGACTGGCTTGACAGTTTCATTCCCGACCGGCCGGTTGCGATCATGGACCGGATGTGGGGCAGCTGCATGGCCAACTCCAAGGCGCTGGAGCTGGCGGGGGTCAGCAAGGACACCGTCGACCCCAACAACGGCTACATCGTGCGCGATCCACTGACTGGAGAGCCGGACGGCATCCTGGTGGATGGCGCCTATGCGCTGATCATGGCAGCAATGCCGCCACCACCGATGCACGCGCTGACCCGCGCCTACCGCGAAGGCGCGCGGTTCCAGTCCGCCCGCGGGGTGGTGGCAACGAAATACGTGCATGTCTGCGAACAGCGTCTGGATGCGCTGCGCGCCATCGACCTGGCAGGTGAGCTGCCGGTGCGGGTCGAGGCCGCAATCAGCTGGCAGGACGACATCTTTCCGGTGCGCCGCCGCTGGGAACTGCTGGCGGGGGAGCGGCATTACTACCGTTCCAAGCGTCTCAATGCGAATGCGGTCAAGTTCCACTTTGACGGCACCGCCGAACCGCGCACCTCTTACCTGATTTCTCCCTGGCCGAACGAGAAGACTTGGCAGGGCTCGCTGAATTTGACGCCTGAGCATATCTATGACATGGTTGCGGAAATGGACCGCAAGCGGATCCGGGTGATTGCCCATTGCACCGGTGACGGGGCATCGGACATCTTCCTGGATGCGGTGGCTGAGTGCCGCCGCCGCAACGGTCCCGGTGGCATGCGCCACCAATGCGCCCATTCCACCCTGCTGGATGAGGGCAACCTGGCCCGGTTTGCTGAACTGGACGTGATCGCAGAGTTTTCCCCGGTGGGCTGGTTCCCGTCAGAGTTCACCATCGGCGCTAGGTCGTCTTTCGGGGAGCGCTTGCAAGAGGCCTATAACGTCCGCGGCGTGTTGGATGAGGGCGGGGTCGCGGTGATGGGCACTGACTGGCCGGTCAGCAGCATTGATCCCTGGTTCGGATTCGAGACCCTGGTCACCCGCGAAAACCCGCGCGGCGAGATGGAGGGCAAGCTGGGCCAGCCGATCACACCTGAAGAGGCGATCCGGATGCTGACCCTTAATGGCGCCTATGCGATGGGCTGCGAGGATGTCTCGGGCTCAATCACCGCAGGCAAGACCGCCGATCTGATCGTGCTGGACCGCAACCTGCTGGAGGTTGAGGCCAAGGGCAACTGGCACAAGACGCAGGTGCAGCTGACCATGGTCGATGGCGAGGTCGTGTATGACCCCGATGGCTGGATGCAGGGCACGGAGTTTGAAGCGCGCATCACCTCCCCGGTTCCCGACTTCACGCCAAAGGACATCTGATGGATACGCGCGTTCCGGTAACCATCGTCGCGGGCTTTCTCGGCTCTGGCAAAACCACGCTGATCAACACCCTGCTGCAGGGAGATCACGGCCTGAACATCACCGTGCTGGTCAACGACTTCGGTGCGGTCAATATCGACGCCGACCTGATCCTGAAGCGCGAACGCGAGGTGATGGAGCTGTCAAACGGCTGCGTCTGCTGTTCGATTCAAAACGACCTGGTAGCGCAACTGCAGGCCTTGTTCCGCTCTGGCAATCCGCCCAAGTATCTGCTGATCGAGGCCAGCGGGGTGTCCCAGCCCGGCCGGATCGCCTCTGTCTTTGGCTATCCGCAGCTGCGGAATTATGCCCGGCTGGATGCAGTGGTAACGCTGATTGACGCAGCAAATACGGAAAACCTGTCAGCCTCATGCCGGCTGCTGGTGCAATCTCAGATCGAAGCGGCGGACATTGCTATCCTGACCAAGACGGACCTGGTGACGCCCCTGGATCTGGAGGCGTTCCGGGATCAATGGCTGTTTCCGGATCTGCCAGTCTATGAGGCAATCCAAGGCCAGGTGCCTTTTGAGGTCCTTCTGGACACAGGGCGCCATTCGCAGGAGGGCAAAGAGCTTCTGCTTTCTCACCCAGGCACCGGTTTCTGTTCCGCCAGCTGGAGCACAAGCGAAGCACATACCTATGAGCGTTTCCGCAAAGCCCTCAGCGCCTTGCCCAAAGCGGTTTTCAGAGCAAAGGGAATTCTGTTCTGCTCCGATTTTCCCGATACCCCAATTATCTTCCAAAAAGTTGGCAGCAGGATGAATTTCTCAAAACAAGGCACCTGGGGCAGCGCTCCGGAAACCCGGATTGTTGTTATTGGGGAAAACGCCCGGTGCCCGGATGGCTACAGCAACGAGAGTGCCCAAGACTGGATTTGGGACCTGATGTTGAACACTGAAGCTCTGCCCGAATAGACGAAGTTCTCAACCAGGCGCGCGTCAAGGACGGAGCGGCCTCGAACCATATCGCAAGCAGCCTCAAGTCTTGCTGCTTCGTTGGGGGTGGCGGCGCTATGAGGGCAGTGTGCGCTCCGGGCAAGCACGCCGGCCCGCTGCACCCGCTGTTTCTTTGGCGGCGCTAGTCCCTCTTGCCGCCCTGCTCTACCGGATGCACACCTGCGTGTGGCGGCGGGATGCCTGCTTTACCGCTGAACCTGTTGGCAAAAAGGCCAGCGCAATGCCATACTCTGAGGAGGAGTGTGTCATGAAACCCAAGACCGAAGGTACCGCATCGCCCGGCAAACTGACGCCGCCCCCGCAGGACATGCCCCAGATTAATAGGCTGTCCGCTGGTGATATCACGGCATCGCTGCAGGCCGGGTTTTCAGACTTTCTGGCGCGCCCTTTCATGAGCGCATTCTTCGGCCTGTTCTATGCGGTTTTCGGGCTCTTGTTTGTCTGGTGCCTGGTTTGGCTAGGCAAGATCTGGATGATCATTCCCGCCGCTGTGGGTTTCCCGTTGGTCGCACCTTTCGCAGCGGCCGGCCTGTATGAGATGTCCCGCCGCTTGCAGGAAGGAGAGAGTTTCAGCTGGTCGGAAATCCTCACAGTAATGGCCAATCAGCGCCAGCGCGAAATGGGCTGGATGGCTTTTGTCACCCTGTTCATTTTCTGGGTATGGATCTACCAGGTCCGGCTTTGGCTGGCGATCATTTTGAAGGATGCGTCCTTCTCGGATTTTGATGGTTTCCTGAACATCGTATTCTTCACGCCGCAAGGCTGGGCCTTTCTTGCAATCGGCACCTGCGCAGGCGCATTTCTGTCAGCGGTTCTGTTCTCGGTGACTGTTGTTGCCATGCCCATGCTGCTTGAGCGGGAAACCAATTTCATTTCAGCCATGCTGACGTCTATTCGCGTTGTCACGGAAAACCCGGTGGTCATGCTCACCTGGGCAGCGGTTATTTCAGTGACCATGCTGCTGTCGCTGGTTCCGGCGTTTCTGGGCCTGATCTTCACCTTGCCGATCCTTGGCCATACCTCATGGCACCTCTACCGGCGGGCCGTGCAACCAGCTGAAGCATAATCTCCCGGCCGTTCGCCGCCGCCCAATAAGACCTATCGGGAATATTCGGCCGGCAGAAGCAGAGGCCAATTTCTATGCATCTATGGAAATTGAGAAAGGAGCCGCGCAATTTGCTGAAGCTATGCCAAAACTGCACGCCTTCGAAAGCCGTTCTGCACTTAGGAGAAGCGACTGATCGCTCAACTCAGCCTTCATCCCTTGGCGCCAAGCGGGACAAAGCCCCCCCTTACCGTGCCGCCCTATACTCAAACACAGGCACAAAACTAGCCGGCGCCAATGACTGCTCCAGAATATCAGCGTCCAGCGTGCTTTGATCAAAAATCCGGATTTCAGGGCCTGCGTGTTTTACGCGAAGCTTACCTTCAATCGCGCGCACTGCCATTTCGATGGCCAGTCTCCCCTGCAGCACAGGGAAATCTGTTGGCGCTGCTACAATACGATCCCGCAAAACGCCCCGGTAGACAGCATGGGTCATATAGTCCGAGACAATCTGAACTTTGCTTTGCAGGCCCCGGGCACGCAGAACCGACACAGCTGCCTCGGCCGCAGGCGCTGATCCGGCGATATAATCCAGGTCCTGTTCCTCGTCCAATGCGTCCTCAACGAGCCGGACCTGGATTTCCCGGCCAGTATCGCCGTATTTTGTCACCGCAACAATTGCGGAACTTTCCGCTAAGGCTGCGTGGAATCCCTGTTCTACAAACTTGACCCACCCTGCTTTTGCCGGACCTGGAAACCAGGCGACCTTCACCGGTGGCGTGCCCTTGGGGTGGCGTGCCGCGATAATCCGCCCTGCTTTGGCCCCCATTTCCACCCAGGAAACCCCCACTTTGGCAGTAATTCCGGCATCGGCGATGTCATTCACTGCGGCAATCACCGGCAACGAAGCCGAAATCCGTTCCACGGTGCTTGTGAAGCCAGCAAAGGAAACTGTTCCAAGGACCAGGGCATCGGCGCCCGCTGCCACGCACTCTTCGACTTGACCGATTTGGCGCTGCAAATTCGGATAGCCGCCGGCCTCAACCAGCTGGAAAGACACTCCAAGCCGGTTGGCTTCGGACACCATTCCATAGTTGACGCTCAGCCAATAGGCATCTTTCAGATGCGGGTAGGCGATGCACAGCTGCCAGTCTTGCGACGCCTTCTTTAGTGGCTGGTAGCCGATGGTCTCGTATCCGCTGCCGTAGTCGAACGGGATCTGCGGTGCTTGCAAGTGCCAGATCTCCGCAGCCGCAGCGGTGCCAAGCAACGTAAAAAACATCAGCCAGACTGCACGCATAAACTCCCCTTTCCGGGACGGAGAATAGGCAGCAGGATGCAAAAGGGAAATTCAAAATTGCGCTGCGCCCGAATGCGCGCGAAAGTTCGGGAATGATAGGAAAGCTCGGCCTTGGCGGAAAGTTGAGCCTCGCATTCATCGTGATTGCGGGTTTGCCAACCCTTGCAGGTATCCTTGGGCTGGTTGAACTGCGGATACTGGCCCGGCGTCAGGCCGAAGTGATCAGCCAGACAATTCCCGCCATTGCTGAAGTGCGCGGCATGGCTGAAGAAAGCACACGCATCATTGCCATCGCTCCTGAGCTGGCCGCGGTGAACAGCCAAGCGGAACGGAAGAACCGCGCGAAGTTCCTGTCTGATCAGGTTGAGGCGCTGACCGAGAGGCTGGAAGCATTGGAACAGGCTGGTGGTACCGGCTCCGCCCGGCTGCGGGAAACTGTTTCCGAAGCATCCCAGGTTCTTTCACTACTGAATGATCTGGTGGAGAGCCGTATTGCCTTGCGCAGTCAATTCAAGGAGCTGACTGACCGGAATCTCGCGGCTGCGGGCAACCTCCTGAGCATGGCAGATACCCTGGTGGCCAATGCCGAAATGGGCACGACTGCAGTGATCTCCAGTCTCTATGGCCCTGGATCCTCGCCGGTTGAGGAGCAGGCCCGCACCGATACTCTGGACAAGCTGCTCGAGGTAGATCTGTTTCAGCTGGGTCTGATGTTCGAACTGCGCTCGCAAACCGCTGAAATCGGTTTGCTGATCAACCGGATCGAAGACGTCGGCAGCGAAATCGAGCTGGGCGAGATCGAGGCTTCGCTAATCAGCCGCCTATTGATTGTGGCACGCCGGATCAAGGCGATCCGCGATCCAGGCCGCCGCCAGCAGGCCGAAGGCTATGCGGCGCAACTGCGGACTGTTCCTAACGAAAATGAGGGATTGTTCGTGCTGCGCGACCGGATCCTGGCCACCGAAAAACGCATTACCGCGCTGCAACAGGAACTGCAGGACGCCGCTCTGCGTCTTGGTGATGAAGCCGCCGCGGTAGCTGATCAGGCACAGGCCAGGGCAATTTCCTCCGGAAATGCCGCTGCCCTTGATGTACGGACAGCGCAGCGGCGCAATGGCTTCGCTGCCCTTGCTGGGTTTCTCCTGTCGCTGGCGGTCTTGTGGTTCTACGTCCGCGGCAGCATTACCAGCCGTCTCAACCGGCTTTCAGGCATCATGGCGGCCCTGATGCGGGGTCAGCTGGACCGGCGGCTGCGCCCCGAAGGCCAGGACGAGATTGCCCGGATGGAAGCAGCCGTTGAGGTGTTCCGCAAGCAGGCCATTGAAAAACTGGAGCTGGAACAAGTTCGAGACAGGAACGAACTGGAGCTCCGCGAGCACCGCAACAACCTGCAAAACCTGGTTGATGAGCAGACCGAACGCCTGCGCGAGGAAGTTGAAGCACATGACGAGGCCCGGCAAAAAGCCGAGGCAGCGGATCAGGCTAAATCTGAATTCCTCGCCATGATGAGCCACGAAATCCGCACACCGATGAACGGAGTGCTGGGGATGCTGCGCAGCCTGTCTGATGACGGGCTGCCGCCCCGGCAGATGGAACGGTTGCGGGCGGCGCTGGTCTCGGGCCAGAACCTCTTGAAGATCCTCAACGACATTCTGGACTACTCGAAAATCGAAAGCGGCGCGCTGCAGGCGGAGGAAACCACCTTTTCGCTGCATGGGCTGGTGCGCGATATCGTCGTGCTGCTGCGCCCCGGCGCGGATGCCAAGGGCGTGCACCTCTGGCTTGACACCCCCGCTGACCTGCCCGACGTGGTCCGGGGCGACGCGGCCAAGCTCAGGCAAATCCTCTTTAATCTGCTCTCCAATTCGCTGAAGTTCACCGAGGAAGGCGAGGTCATCCTGCGGGTCCGCACCAATGGTGAAAGCGATGGACGCCACCAGGTTGCCTTTGAAGTCAGCGATACTGGCATGGGTATTTCGGACGAGGCAAAAGGCCGGATATTCGAGGCCTTCGAGCAAGAGGACAGCGATACCGCCCGCAGGTTCGGCGGCACCGGGCTGGGATTAGCAATCAGCAAGCATTTTGCCGGGACCATCGGCGCCCGGCTCTCGCTGGAAAGCGCACAGGGCATCGGTTCGGTTTTCACCCTGGCCCTGGAGCTTGAAAGGGGTAATCCCGCCGAACTGGATCCGGAAGAAACCCCGGCCCCGGTGCAGAAGGCGGAGACGCCGTTGTCCGTCCTGGTCGTGGAGGACAACGAGATCAACCAGATGGTTGCCCAGGGCTATCTGGAGCGTATGGGCCATTCCTGCCTATGTGTTGCCAGCGCCGAAGAGGCACTGGAACTGCTGCCAGGCTCCGGGTTCGATCTAGTACTGATGGATGTGAACCTGCCCGGCATCAGCGGAACCGAGGCCACCCGCCGCCTGCGCGCCATGCCCGACCCGAAACTGGCCAGCCTGCCGGTCATCGGCATCTCCGCACATGTGCAGGAAGAGCAGATCGAAACCCATCTGCAGGCCGGGATGAACGGCTTTGTCGCCAAGCCGGTTTCGCCCGAGCGGCTTGCCAAAGCGCTCGACAGCGTCACGCAGGGCCGAAAGGGTGCGATCTACCTGTCTGCGCGGCAGGCCGCGGCTGAACCGCCTGACCGCTACGCCAGCCTGCGGCAGCAGATGCAGGAAAACATCCGGGACCTCGGGGAAACCCAGGCTCTGGACATCGCTCGGATGTTCGAACGGGAACTGCCTCAAAGTCTCGCACAAATGAAAGCGGCGCTTGAAGAGCAGGACTTCACGGCCCTCGCCAAGGAGGCGCACAGGGCCAAAGGGGCTGCAGCGACATTCGGCCAGAAAGATCTGGCGGCGCTGCTGGCAAGCTTAGAAGCCCGGGCCGGAGACACCGGCCGTTCGGGTGCCGCGGAGAAGCTGGGCGCGCTCAACCGGCTGGCACCGCAAATCCTCGAGGCGCTTGCCGTGGTGCTGCGGGAGTGCGAGGCCGTCAGGTCAAAGGCGCGGTGAATACATAGCCTTCGCCATGCACGGTGGTAATCACCCGCGGGTTGGCCGGGTCTTCCTCCAGCTTGCCGCGCAAACGCCGGATCAGCACATCAACAGTGCGGGGATTGGCGCCATACTGCCGGTGGGTGACCCGGCTCATCAGCGCATCGCGCGTGGCCACTTCCCCTGCCCGGCTCACCAGCATATCCAGCACCTCGAACTCGGCCCGGGTCAGCGAAATACTTTCGCCTTCCGCGGTCTGAAGATGCCGGGCGGCCACGTCGAACTGGAACTTGCCAAACTTGTAGATCCGCCGCGACAGCCGCCGGATGTCCTGTGTCCGCCGCAACAGATTTTTCAAACGCGCCAGCAGTTCCCGCCGGTTGAACGGCTTGCAGACATAATCATCCGCACCCAGCTCCAGCCCGACAATCCGGTCAATCTCATCATCCCGTCCGGTCACCAGGATGATCCCGATCTCCGATTTGGCGCGCTGCTCGCGGGTGATCTGCAATCCATCCTTGCCGGGCAGGTTGATGTCGGCCAGAAGCAGGTCAACCTCCTGCTCCTCCAGGATTTTCTCCGCCTCTTCCGCGGTTTCGGCCTGCGAGACATCATAGCCCTGCGCATCCAGGTAACTTGCGAGCGTGGCCCTGGTGACCGGCTCGTCCTCGATGATCAGAATATGCGCCATGAACGCTGTGCCCCTTCGCGAAATATTCCTATCGGTTAACAAATTTTAACATCACTGACCAGCCTGTTCATCCCGCCGGGCTGACCTGTTCACATCTGCTGCCTAGCCTCTCCCCCGAAAGCACGCGCTTTCAATACGCGAAAAGCTCAGGCCATCCGGACCCGGGCTGCGACAACAGGGAGACACACATGAAATACCGGCAAACCCTTTTGGCCAGTGCAGCGGCCATCGCCATGACAGCCCCGATGGCAATGGCAGAAGACTCCTCGGACCCCATCATAATCCCGGTCCACAACTGGTCCAGCCAGATCGTGATGAGCCACGTTGTCGGCCAGATCTTCGAGTCGATGGGCAACAATGTCGAATACGTCTCGACCGACAGCCAGGCGGTTTACGAATCCGTGCGCCTGGGCGACGTGACGCTGGAGCTGGAGGTTTGGGAAGGCGCTTTTGGCAAATCCTTCAACGAGGCGCTGGCCAAGGGCGGCCTGCACGACGCGGGCGACCACAACGCGGTAACCCGCGAGGACTGGTGGTATCCGGCCTGGACCAAGGAAGCCTGCCCGGGTCTGCCGAGCTGGGAAGCGCTGAACGACTGCGCCGCCGTCTTTGCCACGCCTGAAACCGGCGACAAGGGCCGTTTCCTGGGCGGCCCGGTGGACTGGCTCAAGCATGACGCCGAGCGGGTCGAGGCGCTGAACATGAACTTCACCGTGGTGAATGCAGGCTCGGCCTCGGCACTCTGGGCCGAAGTGGCCGCGGCCGAGAAGACCAAACGGCCTGTCGTGATCTTCAACTGGACCCCGAATTTCGCCGAAGCGGTCTGGCCCGGCGAGTTTGTCGAATTCCCAACCTGGGTCGAGGGCTGCGACAAGGCCCCCTCGGTCGGCCCGAACCCGGATGCCACCTATGACTGCGGCAACCCGGCCAATGGCTACCTGAAAAAGGCTGCCTGGGACGGCATGAAGGACAAGTGGCCTGCCGCTTATCAGACGCTAACCGAAATCAGCTTCACCAATCCGCAGATCGCCGAGATGGCCAAGCTGGTCGACATTGACGAGATGGAGCCCGAGGACGCCGCCGCCGAATGGCTGGAGGCCAATGAGGATCTCTGGAAGCCCTGGACCGGCTCCTGAACCACGCACTCCTCTCCAACTCACCGGGGCGGCCTGCTGCCCCGGATTTTTACTAACGAAAGTAGACCCATGACCGCCGCCACCCCCGTCATTTCCTGCAAAAACGTCTGGAAGCTGTTTGGCGCCAATCCGGAACAGTATCTGAAGTCGCTGACCGGCAACCCGGGCTTTGATGAAATCCGCCAGGCCGGCTACATCGCCGCGGTGCGCGACGTTTCCCTGGATATTGCCAAGGGGGAAATGCTGGTGATCATGGGGCTCTCCGGCTCCGGCAAGTCGACTTTTGTGCGCTGCTTGTCCCGCCTCATCGACATCACCGGCGGCGAGGTTCGTGTCGAAGGCCAGAACATCGGCGACATGTCCGAGAAAGAGCTGATTGACCTGCGCCGCAACAAGATGGGCATGGTGTTCCAAAGCTTCGGCCTGCTGCCGCACCGCACCGTGCTGGACAATGTGGCTTTCCCGCTGGAAATGCGCGGCCAGGACCGCCACGAACGCCGCGCACGCGCGCTTGAGGTGATCGAACTAGTGGGGCTCTCGGGCCGCGAAGATTACTTCCCGCGCGAACTCTCCGGCGGCCAGCAGCAGCGTGTCGGCATCGCCCGCAGCCTGGCGATTGAACCCGACATCTGGTTCCTGGACGAACCCTTCTCCGCCCTTGACCCGCTGATCCGCCGCGAGATGCAGGACGAATTCCTGCGCCTGCAGGAGATGCTGGGCAAAACCATTGTCTTCATCACACACGACTTTGACGAGGCCCTGCGCCTCGCCGACCGGATCGCCATCATGAAGGACGGTGTGGTCGAGCAATGCGACACCCCGGATCAGATCGTGCTGAACCCGGCCACCGAATATGTCGCCAAGTTCACCGAGGAGATCGAGAAATCCCGCGTTGTCCATGCTGGCGTGCTGGCGCGCGAAGTGAACGGCCACAGCCTGACAGGCACCCCCATTGGCGAAAAGCAGACCATCTCCGAACTGGCCCGTCTGCTGGTCAATGACAACCGCGACTTCCTGCCCGTGGCCAATGGCGCCGGCAGCCTGATCGGCGCCATGAGCCGCCAGGAGGCGCTCGACGTGCTTCTGGGAGAGGCGTCATGACAGACCAAACCATGACATTAACTGGAAAATCCCACAGTTGGACACGGGCCAAGACCGGCTGGGCGATCTTTGCCGCCGCTTGCGCGCTGGCCATCGGCAACTCCCTTCTGCCCGCAGGGCTGGTGCGTCCACCGGAATGGCTGGTGCTGCCCTTTGCCGACTGGATCAATGCGATCTTTGCCTTTGTCCGCGATGACCTGGGCCTTCTCTACCTGACCCGCGCTTTTGCCGATGGTGTCGAATGGCTGCTCGATGTGACCGCCAACCTGCTCTACGGCAAGAACCGCTGGCCCCGCATCGGCCCGGTCCCCTGGACCGTGATTGCCAGCATCGGCTTTGTCATCGGCTACGCGCTGCAAGGCTGGCGCCTGTCGCTGCTCACTGGCGGCACCTTTGTCTGGATCGCCGTCCTGGGGCAGTGGAAATGGGCGATGGAGACCCTTTCGGTCATCGTCGTCGCCGCCCCCTTCTCGATCCTGTTCGGCCTGGTCATGGGCATTTGCGCCTGGCGGTCCAAGACGTTCGAGCGGATCCTGAACCCGATCCTCAACATCGCGCAAAGCCTGCCGCATTTCGCCTATATGATCCCGGTGGTTGTCTTCATCGGCGTCGGTCCCAAGGCAGGCGCCATCGTCACCATCATCTTCTCGGTGCCGCCGATGATCCGCATGTCCCTCCTCGGCCTGCGCAAGGTCCCGCATGAGGTGATCGAAAGCGGCCACATGTGCGGCTCCACCCGTTGGCAGCTGCTGCGCTACGTGCGCATTCCCACCGCCCGGACTGAGATTCTGGTGGGCGTGAACCAGGTAATCATGCAGTGCCTCGCCATGGTGGTTCTGGCCAGCTTCATCGGTATGCCGGGCCTCGGCCAGAAGCTGTTGCAGCTGTTGCAGGCGCTGAAGATCGGCCGCTCGGTTGAAATCGGCATCACCATCGTGCTGCTGGCGGTCATGCTGGACCGCTGCACCAAGGCCTGGGCCACCAAACAGCCCGAGCATTTCGAAAAAGGCACCTCATTCGCCGTGCGCAACAAGTTCCTGTTGCTTGGCGCCGGCCTGTCGCTGGCCTGCCTGGTGCTGGCGCAGTTCGTCCCGCTGCTGGACCAGATCGGCCGCCGCGACGCCTTCACCATTTCCAAGCCGATTGACGCGGTTGCGGACTGGTTCATCGTGCTGATCGACCCGATCACACAATGGCTGCGCTGGTTCCTGATCACCTGGGTCCTGATTCCGATCCGCGACGCCTTCCTGTGGATGCCCTATGCCGCGGTGCTGGCACTGCTGGCGGCGGTCGGCTGGGCCATCGGCGGCTTGCGCTCTGCCCTTGTCTGCCTCGCCTTCTTTGGCCTCATCGCCATGTCCGGCTGGTGGGACCGCGCAATGATCACGGTCTATACTGTCGTGGTTGCCGTCTCTATTGCCGCCGTCATCGGCTTCCCGCTGGGCATCTGGGGATCGTTTCACGAGAAACGCGCCGCGCTGGCCCTGCTGATCTGCGACACGCTGCAGACCTTCCCCAGCTTCATCTACCTGATCCCGGTGGTGATGCTGTTCGGCGTGAACGACGTGGCAGTGATCGGCGCCGTGGTCCTCTTCGCTGCCGTGCCGCTGGTGCGCTACACCATCGAGGGCCTGCGCCAGGTGCCGGAAACCCTGATCGAGGCCGCCGATATGTCCGGCGCCACCCGGGCACAGACCCTGTGGAAGGTCCGCCTGCCGATGGCCCTGCCCACCATCATGGTCGGGGTGAACCAGTCGGTCATGTTCTCGCTATTCATGGTGATCATCGCCGCCTTCATCGGCACCCAGGACCTGGGGCAGGAAATGCAGCGCGCACTGTCCTCTACCGATGTGGGCAAAGGGCTGGTCCTTGGCCTCGCCGTCGCCTTCATGGGGCTGATGGTCGACCACCTGGTCACCACCTGGGCAAAGACCAAGAAAGAAGCGCTGGGGCTGGAGTAAGACCATGACCATCCATTCAAACGACTTCGGCCCCGCCCCCCACACCCGCATAGGCTTTCTGCTGTTTCCAGGCTTTCCCATGGCCTGCCTGACCTCGGCAATGGAGCCCTTGCGTGCCGCCAATGAAATCGCCGGGCACCAGGTGTTCTCCTGGTCCCTGGTGAGCGAAACCGGCGCGGACGCAAAGGCTTCTGCCGGGGTCTTTTTTCCAGCGGAAACCAGCCTGGCAGAGGCCGAAGGGTTCGACTGCCTGTTCCTTCTGTCAGGTCCGGAAGCCGAATTTGAAGACCCGGTCTCCAGTCCCGGCAGGCTGCGCTACCTTGCCCGCCACGGCGTAACCCTAGGCGCGGTGTCCGGCGGGGTCTTCCCGCTCGCCCGCAGTGGCGTGCTGGCCGGGCGGCGGACGGCGGTAAACTGGTGCTACCGCAGCGCCTTCGAGGCAGCTTTTCCGGACTGCACAGCCGTCGACCGGCTGATCGTGCGTGACGGCAATATACAGTCTGTTTCAGGCGCTACGGCGATGTTCGACCTTTCGCTTGAGCTGATCGGCAACGCCCTCGGCGCGGATGCGATGAACGAGGTGGCTTGCTTGTTCCAGCATCCGGTCATCCGCAGCGGCAGCTCCAGCCAAAAGGTTCCGGTGCTGCAAAGCGACCGTACAGTCGATCAAATGCCTCCTACGGTGAAAGAAGCCATACGCATTTTCTCGGAAAACCTCGAAACACCGCATGGCATCCGCGACGTGGCCCGTATGGTCGGCATTTCGCCGCGCCAGCTGGAACGCAGTTTTCAGGCTGCGACCAGATTGAGCCCCGGCGAATACTACCGGAAGAAAAGGTTGCAAGCCGCCCGGCAGATGGTGCTGTTTTCCTGGGACAGCATTTCGAGCATTGCACATGCCGTTGGATATGCCAGCTCCTCCACCCTCACGCTGCACTACCGCAGGCTATACGGCCTTACTCCCATTCAGGATCGCAAATCAGCTTTCCGGCAGGCCACAACGCAATTTGGAGAAGCCAGGCTGCAGGGGCAGGTTACATAACCGGCTTGCACTTGAAATTGTGCCCCCACAGACGCCGCTATGCCTAACTAAAACACTGACAGGCTGGGTATTTTCGAGAAAACAATCACATCATCGGCGAGGGAATGAGGACCGAGAAGAGCCTGGATCCTGGAACCTGAGCACTGACCGAACTGACGTTTTTCCCCGCTGCGTTGTATATTGGGAAGGCAAGCTTGCTGCCGGCCTCTTGCACATGGACACGCTCGGCCGCACACCTGGCAGAACGGACAAGAAGACCCAGCCGCTCACTGCCGCCCGTCTTAAGGCTCCGCTGCGGGCGGGGAACAATTCTAGGCTAGCCACTGCCTCTCATCGTCCTGCAAGGTGTTTTCTCTAAGCAGGCCAGCAGCTTCAGCCAGACGCATGCCAGTATCGGCCACGACGGCCACAAGCCAACGCATTTCTTCGTTGATCTGACGGCATTCCCGCTGAAGGGCAAGGATGACGCCCTCGGAGATAGAGCTAGCCCCGATGATCCTCCCCCAATGAAGTGGTCCGCCGTTATGTTTAGGAAAACGGAGGATCAGAATGGGAACGAAGCGACACAAGCCGGAAGAATCTAATGCTGTGGTAGCACGGGCCATGTCCGCTTCGGACTGTGAGCGGTCCAATGCACCTGCAGCGACCATGCCAAGCGGTGACCGTAGCTATGGGCTCGATCTGCCCGTTTGTGCGCCCTGCAGCGGAGGGTGGGATCGAGCCCATTCTACCGAATGCTGCGCCTGATCTCAGCGGCAGCTATGCGAGGAAAGTTGCGTTTCCAAGGTCGGCACTAGTCGACGCAATGGATCAGCCTGACCGGACCATTTCAGACATTCCTCAGCATCGAAGCAGCCACAACTCGGCAGGGCCAAAGCAGTAGTTCTGCGGTAGATGCACTGATTGAGGTTCACCGCCGGTGGTGAAGCTTGCATGCGTTCATCCACTTCAATCAAATACTGCGAGATACGTATGCAGCATTGCTTCCGAGTAAGAACTTTGAGCCTAATCGCGTCAGTCTTCCCTCTCCCGAAGTAGTATTCAGTTATAACAGTTTAACGAAATCAGTTTCTTGCGATGACGCCTTTTGGCGCCCTCTCTAAGCCGCCTCACTAGACTTTGGCGCTTGACAGAATAAGTTCAGTTTGCCTAAGTCCCGGCCATTCTGGTCCGGCTGGGAGACCACCCGGTTAAAAGGGAACACGGTGAGGTGTAGCCAACAGGCGCCGAATCCGTGACTGCCCCCGCAACTGTGAGCGGAGAGCAATGCTGCGGTATGCCACTGCCCCAAGGGGCGGGAAGGCGCAGCAAAGCCTCGACCCGCAAGTCAGGAGACCTGCCAGGATGATCACCCTATCGCGGTGCGGGGCGCGCCGAAGATAACGGACCTTCCGTAGTGGTGGCAGTTTTCACCGTCTGCGGGGGCATTGCCTTCCAAAGACCAAAATTATGAACATGCTGCCCGGTATGGGCAGCCGCTTGGCCTGTGCTTGCTGCGTGGGCCGGGAGGAATGGAATATGCGCAAGGCAAGCCTGTCCCTAGCTGCGGCCCTGGCCGCCACCCCTGTAATCGCAACCGCCCAGGATTTTGAGGTCACCGATCTGGGAGAGATCATCGTCTCCGGCGGTTTTACGCCGGTCGAGGCCCAAAAATACGGCCGCTCAGTCTCAGTCCTGACCAGCGAAGAAATCGAAGATCACGGTATCACCACCGTCCAGGACGCGCTGCGTTCGGTCCCCGGCCTGATGGTGAACGGCTCCGGCGACAGTTTTACCCAGGTCCGCATCCGCGGTGCCGAAGCCAATCACACGCTGATCCTGATCGACGGCGTCGAAGCCTCGGGCGGTGACAGCGAGTACATTCTGTCCGGCCTGGACACTGCCAATATCGAGCGGATCGAAGTCCTGCGCGGCCCGCAGTCGGTGTTCTACGGCTCCAACGCCTCGGCCGGTGTGATCAACATCATCACCAAGTCCGGCGGCATCGGCACGGAATACGGCGGCAGCGCGGAAGCGGGGTCCGACGGCTACCGGGCCTCGGCCCGGGTTTCGTCGCGGACCGAGCGCGGCGGTATCGCCTTCAGCTTCGCCCATGACAATGACGACGGCTATGACACCTCGGGCGATGGCGGTGAAGAAGACGGCATCCGCCGCAATACACTGCAATTGAAAGGCGACTACCTGGTCACCGACTGGCTGAAACTTGGCTTCAACTTCCGCACGTCGGATGAACGCTATGACAGCGATCGCACCTCCTTTACCGCAACGGATGCGGCCAGCTATGTCGTGGATGATCCGACGCAATTCAGTGACCGGGATGAGCAACTGGCGCAAGTCTATGCTGAACTGGACACATTGGGCGGCCGCCTGAAACACCGCCTGTCAATCGAACGCACTGACTTTGACCGGTCCTTCAATGGCGGCACCCCGACCGAGACCAAGACTGAAGCAGCAAAGTACCTGCTGAGTTTCGGCCTGGACGGGCAGCAGGCTGATCAAGCAGACCATCTTCTGAACGCAATGCTGGAGTGGGAAGAGGATTCCAGCAGCTCCAACCCGGCCTTTACACGCGAAACCAAGTCGATTGCCCTGGAATACCGCGGCAGCTTTGCCAACGGCCTGGACCTGCAGCTCGGGGTGCGTCACGACAGCAACAGCGTATTCGAAGACGCAACCAGCTGGACCGTCAGTGCCTCCTACACGTTTGCTGGCAGCGGTGTGCGCCTGCACAGCTCGGCCGGTACCGGCATCGTGAACCCTTCTTACTTTGAACTGTTTGCCAACAGCACCTTCGGCTCCACTACCTACCTCGGCAATCCGAACCTGCAGCCGGAAGAAAACCGCAGCTTCGATTTCGGGGTTGAAGTGCCATTCCTGCAAGGGCGCGGTCTGGTTGATGTGACTTATTTCGACGAGACACTGACAGGCGAGATCGAGAGCTACATGGTGAACGCAACCACGTTCTCCTACCGCAACCAAGCCGGAGACAGTGATCGCAAAGGTGTTGAACTGGCAGCACGCCTGGAAGCCACCGACAACCTCGACCTGCGTCTGTCCTACACCTATCTGGACGCCACCAACCCCAATGGCTCCGTCGAGATCCGCCGCCCGGAGCACGAGCTTCTACTGAGTGCCACACTGGATACTTTCAACGGCCGCGGCTCTGTCACCACGGACATCCGGCATGTGGCAGGCAATTCGGACAGCCAGTTCTTTGGCTCCTTTGCCACAGCTGAGCTGCCGGATTACACCACCGTTGATGTGGCTGCTCAGTATGAGCTGACGGATAACGTCGTACTGACCGGGCGCGTCACTAACCTGTTCGACGAGGATTACGCGGACGTCTGGGGCTACGCCAAGCGCGGCCGCGCCGCCTATATCGGCGTACGGGCCGCGTTCTGACCCATGCGCAGCTTGCCCGGCATAGCCCTGGCCCTTTTGTGGGCCGCCACCGGCGCCTTTGCCGGGCCGTCGCGCGTGGTGTCGATGAACCTGTGCACCGACCAGCTGGCGATGCTGCTTGCAGCGCCGGGGCAGCTGGCCTCGGTTTCTTACATCGCGCGGGACGCCCGCGCCTCGGCCATGGCTGATGAGGCCATGGCTTATCCCATCAATCACGGCAAGGCAGAGGAGATTTACCTGCTGAAGCCGGATCTGGTGATTGCCGGCACGTTTTCGACCCGGGCGACAACCGATATGCTGCAGCGGCTTGGTGTGCCCGTGGTGGTGTTTCAGCCCGCCAACTCGCTGGAAGACGTGCGGCAGCGGATCCTGAAGATGGGCGGTGTTCTGGGCCGGGAACAGGCCGCCCGCGCTCTTCTGGCAGAATTTGACAGGCAACTGGCCTTGCTGCTGCCAGCCGAAGGCACGCGCCCGCGGGCAGCACTCTATGCGGCCAACAATTACACCGCCGGGCCGAAATCGCTGGCCGGGCAAATCCTTGAGGCTGCGGGCCTTAGGAATGTCGCCGCCGAGTTGGGTTACGCCCGCTCCGGCAAGATGCCGCTGGAAGTGCTGGCGATGGCTGAGCCGGACCTGCTGGTGGGAACCTCGCCTTACCCGCGCGCTTCGCGCAGCGAGGACAATCTGGCACATCCCGTCGTGCAGCAGCTGGCGGCCCAAAGCGGTGCCGGGCAGATGCGCGATGCGGATTGGGTCTGCGGCACGCCCCATGTGCTGCGCGCGGTGCAAATCCTGGCTGAGGAGCGCCGCCTGTTCGCCGAAAAGGAGAGCCGGGAATGACCCGTCTGATGTTGGGACTGTCCATTGCCGTCATTGTGCTGTTTCTGATCTCGCTGACAGTGGGGCCCGCGGATGTCGGCATGGGCGAAAGCCTGGCGGCGCTGTTTAACGACAGCTATGGCCCGCTGACGCTGGTGATGCAGGAAATCCGCCTGCCGAGGGCGGTGCTGGCGATTATCATCGGCGGCGGCCTGGGGCTGGCGGGGGCTGCGATGCAGGGCTACCTGCGCAACCCGCTGGCGGAACCGGGACTGATCGGGGTGTCCTCTTCGGCGGCGCTGGGAGCGGTGCTGGCGATCAACACCGGGCTTGCGGCCTCGTTGACGCTGGGCCTGCCACTGGCGGCGCTGGCAGGCGCTTTGGCGGGGGTATTCCTGGTAATGGCGCTCGCCGGGCCGCAGGGCGGCTCGCTGTCGCTGATCCTGGCAGGGATCGCAATCTCTGCCATGGCGGGCGCGCTCACATCGCTGGTCCTGAACCTGTCGCCAAACCCCTTTGCCGCCAATGAGATTGTGTTCTGGATGATGGGTTCACTTGCCGACCGCTCGATGCTGCATGTCTGGCTGGTGCTGCCCTTTGCGCTATCGGGGGGCGCGATCCTGCTGACACTGGCGCGGGGTCTGGATGCGCTGACCCTGGGCGAGGATGCGGCGCAGACCATGGGGATGAACCTGAACAGGCTGCGGCTGCTGCTGGTGGCCGGGACTGCCGCCATTGTCGGCGGTGCAACCGCGGTGGCGGGCGCCATCGGATTCATCGGCCTGGTTGTGCCGCACATCCTGCGCCCGCTGGTTGGCGGCCAGCCGTCGCGGCTGTTGTGGGCCTCGGCACTTGGCGGCGCCATCATGCTGCAACTGGCTGACATTGCGGTGCGGATCATCCTGCCGTCGCGCGATCTGAAACTGGGTGTGGTCACTGCCCTGGTCGGCGCGCCGCTGTTCCTGCACCTGATCTATAAGACGCGGAAGGGGCTGGCATGAGCGTGCTTTCGGTCCGGAACCTCTCCGTCACCTTGCGGAACCGTCCGGTGCTCCGCGATGTGTCGTTTGAAATCCAAGCAGGCGAGTTTGTCGGCCTGCTGGGGCCGAATGGCGCCGGCAAAAGCAGCCTGATGCGTTCCGCCCTGGGGCTGATCCCGGCGCAGGGGCACAGCTCGCTGGCAGAGATGAGTGCCGCGGAGCGCGCCCGCGCGGTGGCCTGGATGCCGCAATCACGCGAAATCGCCTGGCCGATCCCGGTGGAGCGGCTGGTGGCGCTTGGCCGCCTGCCGCATCTGCCACAGAGGCTGCGGCTGCCGCCTGGCGATCAGGCGCTGGTCGATCAGTCGATTGCGCGCATGGGACTTGATCCTTTCCGCCAGCGCGCCGCATCGCGCCTGTCCGGCGGCGAGCAGGCCCGCGCGCTGATTGCCCGTGCATTGGCGCAGGACACGCCGCTTTTGATGGCGGATGAACCCGCCGCCGGGCTGGATCCGGCGCATCAGATCTCCACCATGGAGGTCTTTGCCAGCCTCGCCGCCGAAGGCCGCGCTGCACTGGTCTCTCTGCATGATCTGGGGCTGGCGGCGCGCCATTGCACAAGGCTGATCCTGCTGGCCGAAGGCGGCATCCTGGCTGACGGATCACCCGCCGAAGTGCTCACGCCTGACCTGATGGCCCGCGCCTTTGGCATCTCCATCTGGCATGAGACCACGGCGCAAGGGCCGGTGTTCCAGCCGCTGGAGGTGCTGTGATGGGCATGGTCACCCTGCAACGCCCCTGGATCGAGTTTGACCTCGGCGCAGAGATGCAGGTCCTGAGCTGGGCTGTGAACCGCCCTGGCTTTGTTACAGCCCGCCGCATTCTGTGGCGTGAAGTCCGCAACAGCGACCTGCCCCGTGATCTGGATGTCACCGAATGGTTCGCAGGTGAACTGGCACAGCGCGGCGCCGGCGATGCCGTGGCCTTCCTCACCTCGCGCGATGTGCGCCGCTATTGCGAGGCTTCGGCCGCGGTGGAGGGTGTCCAGGCCCATGCGGTGGCCACCGCCGGCCTGTCCAACGCCGAGCGCGTAGGCAGCCGGATGGATTACGCCAGCCGCAACTGGGGCACCATCAACGTGGCCCTGCGCCTGTCCGAAGGGCTGACCCAGGCCGGGCTGATCGAAGCGATGAGCATCGCCGTCCAGGCCCGCACCGCGGCCGTGATGGAGGCAGGTATCACCCTGTCTTCAGGAACCGCGACCGGCACCGGGACCGACTGTGTCGCGGTGGCGGCCCCGGCTGGCGCAAATCCCTATGCCGGGCTGCACACCGCCACCGGCGAAGCCATCGGCAAAGCCGTGTACCAGGCCGTCCACACCGGCGCCCTGGAATGGAAATCAACCAACAGGAGGGCAGCACATGCCTGAGCTTCAACAGGTGCTGAAAGAGGCACTGATGCAGGAGGACTGCGGCTGGAATATGGGCTCCTTCGGCGCCATCGGTGAGTTTCACCATGTTTATGGCGATCCGGCCCCGCAGGAGCATGCCGGGCTTATGCAGGTAACCCCCCGCGGCGGCGTGCGCATCGACAATTTGGAGGGCGTGCGCCCGGTGGCCTATGAAACACTCAGCCCAAAGCCGCACCGCTGGACGCAAGCCGTGTCGCTGTGCTTGCCGCATGATGACGCCGCGATGAACCAGCGCAGCGCGCTGACCGCGCTTGGCCCGGACGAAGATGCGCTGCGCGGCGAAGACTGCGGCGCCCAGTTGTTCGACATGGGGCTGGGCCAGTACCAGGCGGATTTCTGCATCCGCACCGCCGACCCTGAGTTGCTGGCGGTGCTGAACGAAAACGCCGGCCGCTCGCTGTTTGAGCACGGCAACCCGGCAATGGGGGCAATCCTGAAGCACCATCCGCACCGGGTGCTGCTGACCCGTCTTGGCCGTGTCGAAGTTTATCAAATGATCGGTGGTCCCGACACCGGCGGCAAATCCCCCGAAGGCCCGCACACCCATGTGCTGCCCAAACTGCTGCGTGCCGAGCGCACCCATTCCGCCAACACGCCCATCCCCGAAGGCTGGGTGCCCTGCTGCGGCGTCCATCCTGAGAACCCGGTGATCGGCCGTCTGGGCGAGGACAAGGTCTTCAACCGCGCCGCCTTTGACGCGTTCCAGAAACTGCTGAGCACTTGGGGCGCCGAAGCATACTGCCAGGGCAAGCAGGCGGTCTGGGAGCTGCTGAAGACGGAAATTCCGGCTGAGGATGCCGTAGAGCCCGACACCCGCGAAGGCCGGGCCGGCTGGCGCAATGGCATCCGGCAATGGCGGGTGCTGCATGGTCCGAACCGGCTGACCGAGGCTTACGCCGAACGCTTTGACCGCGGCACTGAGCAAACTGACCCGGAAAACCCGGGCCACTGACGGAGGCTGCGATGTCCCTAGCCCCTCTCCTCGATTTCATGGCCCACGGCGGCCCCACCCTGTGGGTGATCGCGGCGCTGTCGGTGCTGACCCTGGCGCTATTCTTCTGGCGGGTGATCGGGCTTGCGCAGGCGGGCGTCTGGCGCAAACCGCAGGCTGAAGCCTGGCTCGGTCAATGGCGTGCGGGGGGCACCCCGCCCCACAGCGCAGGCCGCACGTCGCTGGACCGGGTGACGCAGTCCGCGATGCGGGCGCTCCTGACACCTGAATTCAGTCCGGAAACGGCAGAAAAGGAAACTACGCGCATCGCCAAAGCGGAACTGGCAGAGCTGCGCCGGGGGCTGCGCCCACTGGAATTGATAGCTGCCATTGCTCCGCTTGTCGGACTTCTGGGTACCGTGCTGGGGATGATCGGCGCGTTCCAGGCCCTGCAGGAAAGCGGCAGCGGCGCTGACCCTTCAGTGCTGGCCGGCGGTATCTGGGAAGCGCTGCTGACCACGGCGGCGGGCATGGCGGTGGCAATCCCGGCCTCGGCTTTTGCTTCCTGGATCGAGGGGCTGGTTGAGCGTGAACAAGCGGCAATGGAGGACGCCGCCACCCGCGTGTTCACCGCGGCAACCGCCCACCCGGCACTGCGGCACGTCGCGGAATGACACTAGCATTTGGAACACCGCGCGTAAAAAAGCGCCTCGGCCTCGCACCGATGATCGACGTGGTGTTTCTGCTCTTGGTGTTCTTCATGCTGGTCTCCCAATTCGGCCGCGACCGGGTGGTGCCGCTGGCCATGGGCGGCGAAGGCCGCGTCTATCAGGGGCCGCCACGCCTGGTTCTGGTGACCGCCGAAGGGCTGCAGCTGAACGGGGTGCCAGTGGAGGAAGAAGCCCTGGCGGAGCGGTTGACCGCGCTGACCCGCAAGAAATCGGATGCGATCATCCTGCAACCGGACGCCAAGGCGTCGCTGCAGCAGCTGATGGATGCGGCTGGTTCGCTGTCCAGAGCTGGCTTCACCGGCCTGGTGGTGATGGAGTGAGCGGCATGAATTTCTCCACACCCAAGAAGCGGCAAGCCGGCGAGCCAATCCTGCCGATGATCAATGTGGTGTTCCTGCTGCTGATCTTCTTCCTTCTGTCCTCACAAATCGCGCCACGCGCGCCCTTTGCGGTGACCCCGCCCAAGCTGGACAGCGGTGAACCTCCGACGCCGGAGGCGGTGCTGTTCATGGCCGCAGACGGCCAGCTGCATTTCTCCGGAGCTGAAGGCGGGGACGCCCTGGCCGCTGTTGCGGCGCAGGCAGCGAAGCTTGAGGTCCTCACACTGCGCGCCGATGCCGGGGTGCCTGCCCGCGAGGTTGCGGCGCTGATCTCCCGGCTGCGCGACGCAGGCATCAAGGCTGTCAGCCTGACAGGTACAGGCTCTTGACCCGGCGCGCCTTGTTCCCCGCCTGCCTTGCCGCCGCCGCTGTGCTGCACGCCTTGCCATTTCTGACAATGCGCGAGGGCGGCACAAGGGCAGTCGGCTTCGGCAGCAGCGGCAGCGGGCAAGTGACACTGGCGGCCGCCTCTGAGGCGCTGACGCAGCAGGTCTCTAACTGGACCCGTCCGCCGGAAATCCACACGCCAGCTCCTGCCAAACCCCCAGCCGACCCACCGCAGCAGCCTGTGCAGGCTGCCGCTCCGGTTGCGCCTTATGCCCCGCACGCTCCGGCAGCTGTCAGTTCGGCTGTGCTTGCCGCTGCACCCGCCGCGGACACAGCACCTGCGCGGCAAGTATCACCGCCGCCTCCACCACCTCCACCCGCTGCAGCGGCACCCGCCCCATCCCCCGCACCTTCAACGGAAAGTATGCAAGAGCAAGCTGCCGGCAGCAGCCGCCAGCAGGCCAAGGGCGACGGTGGCGCAGATGCGGCCACCACCGGAGATTCAAGCCTCACTGCCAGTCTCAAGAACCGCTGGGGTGCAGCAATCATCTCTCGGGTCGAGCGGCAGAAACGCCCGCCCCGCGGCGGCGGGGAGGGGACAGTGCGGCTGCACCTGACAGTCTCAACCCAGGGGCGTTTGATGACCGTTTCTATTACCCGAAGCTCCGGTAACGCTAAGGTAGATCAAGCGGCAGTAGCGGCGGTGAAAAGAGCCCGTATGCCGCGTGCTCCCAAAGCCCTGGCACCCGGTGGCTACAGCTTCACATTCCGGACGACATTTACCGGCTGACCACAGCTGTCTCCGGCCCTCGTCACATAGTAAAATACATCTAAGGTGTAAGTAAGTGCCAGCTTGTTGAAGCACTTAGATGTTTTAACCGCAAAAGCATTTTGGAATGTCTGCGAAGGATATAGAAAGAGACAAGCCTTAAACCGCCCCAAATACTGTCATTCCAGCACGCTGGCAACGTTCAAAGGGTCGATGTCTCGTTTTCAATAGATCGACAGACCTCCAATTTGAACGTCCGATTTAATGGCGCAAAGTTTGTGGAAGGGTGGCTGCCGCGAACTTTTGCTTTCCGCCCAGCGAGCATGAACGACCCCGGTGATCTGCAACAAGCACGAAGGTTCGCAATCGGCCGCCTGCAGCCATTGTCCCCGGCGGCGGGAGCGACGGCTTTGTCCCGCATGTTGTCCTTCCCTGGTAGGCCTAGCAATAGCCGCTTCGCGCCGTTCAGGCCCTGCCGCGCATGCAAAGGTCTGCCAGGTGGTCAGCGTCCGCTTAGGGCTCTTCGTCTCTCGCTGCCCTGTAGATCCACCAATCGCTCTAGCCTTCGCTGGCAGTGCATCTTAGGCTTCTAACCTAGCAGGCGGAACTTAAGGCGGATGATTGTTTGATCAAATGAGCAAGACGATATTTAGTTGGGCACTAGTGGCTGCCGCCGTTTCAGCAATTTTTTTCCTTGGAGCGTCAAACTTCGAATGGCCACTCATCCAGTTGTTTAGTTTCTTTGTCTTAATCGCAACGCTGATATGGATGTTTGCGTCCTTGGCCGTTTGGGGAAGTAATTGGTACGAAAGTAGCCGAGAAATCTCATCGACTTACGGGAAGTCGGATAACCCTAAGTAAGGGCAGCAAGCAAGGGAAGGCAACCTCCCGCTTAGCCGCCCATCTCCTCCTGCCGAGTGCTGAATGTCGGCTTGGCGCGGTCTGCGTCGTGCTGCACATGTGAAGAGCAGACGGGCAGCCAAGGACAGCAATGGGCTCGCCGCGTGTGCTAAGTCAGGAGATGATCGAACTCAAGCTGTGTGAGACAGACCTGCGTTTACCCAACGCTCGGAACGCGGCTTGTGAAACACGCATCAAGGCAGCGCATGGGTTTTCATGGTCTTTTCGTATGCCGGGTGCTGAGCAACGGCGCCATACAGCGCTCTGATCTTTGGACGGGTCGCAAACAGGGCCGATCGATCGGGCGGCCATTCGGTCAACATGACAAGGTAATAATCCAGCGCGGCAAAGCCGCGTTTCAGTATCGTCTCACCACCAGAAATCGCCCCTCCCATAACGTCGAAGAACTGGTCGAGGTCGCGTTCTGCCTTCCTTTCCACTTCGGCAATTGCCGTTTCTGCAAAGGCATACCTTTCCGGGTGGTTCCATCTGGCGACGGTTGGGTATCCTGTCGTAGCCATGACATTTAGCCAGATGGCAACCGTCGCGGCAGTGACAACTTCGGACTGCACGAGGCCAAGGGCGTCCAGGATATCGACAAACTCTCCGGTGGTGTCAAAGTTCATGCCCACTTATTCGGCCTCAAAGGCAGCGATATGCGAGGCCGGATCGGCACGCAACCCATTGTTGTTAACGTAATGTTAGGGTTTCTGATCGACTTCAAAAGAAAACTTTAAGGGAATTTTAGAATGTCTGGCCCAACTCCAATTTTTACCAACGCCTATGATCCCACCGTTTTGATGCTGGAGGATGACAGTTTTGTGCTGCTTGTTTCCGCAGAAGACCAGGATGCGCAGGGCATCTGGCTGCAGCGGTACAATGCGGACGGCAGCATGTTCGGCCAGATGGTGCAGCTTAACCACCCGGGCACCGGGCTGACAGAGGGGCGGCAGACACAGCCGGAAGCGGTGCTGCTTCCAGATGGTACTGTCAGGGTCATTTGGCGCACCCCGGATGAAGATACCACTGCAGGGGACCGCGGATCCTTTTACCGCCAGGACGTGCAGCTGACCGCGGATCCGGATAACCCGGCTATCGTGGGTCCTGCCGAGCAGGTGGTGTCTGACATCGTGCCGGATTGGGGCGAAAGCATCAGCATTGCAGCGTTGAAAGATCCGGGCACCGGGCTGGAAAACGGAGCGACGGTGACCGTCTGGCGCGAATATAATGATGCGGACGCATCGAGGTCGTCGGTTTATGCCCAGGTTGTGGATGCCGGCGGCAATGCCAGCCCGGCCTTCCGGGTTCCGGATCCGGTGTCCAATAGCCAGAAGGAACCGGAGGTTCTGGCGTTGAGCAACGGCGGTTTTGTCGTGAGCTGGCAGGCCAATAGCGGCTTGTGGGGCAGTGACGCAGCTGGCGGCATTTACGGTCAGATGTATGCACCGGATGCAGAGAACCCGGGCAGCTTTACAGCTCTGGGCGGCGAGTTCCGCATTAACACCGATGATGCCCATATCGAGCAGACCCAGCCGCGGATGGTGGCCCTGGAAGACGGCGGCTTCATGGTGCTTTGGCATCATGATGGCAATCCTCCGGAGCTGCGGTTCCAGAAGTTCGACAGCGCTGGTGCGCTGGTTGGGGATGAAGGGGTTCTGCAGGCAGACGGTCAATTGGGCACGCTTTCCAGCAGCGATGAAAACTGGACCGTCATTCCGCTGTCCGGCGGCGGCATTGCCGTGGCCTGGCAGAACACCCATGCCGACCTTTACGTTCAGAGCTTTGATCTTGACGGCAATGCGCTCACAGCGGAGACGCTGATACCGACCGAGAACGGCACCGGCGGTGGCTATGCCTTCGGGGTCGATCTGGACCAGCTGTCGGATGGCCGCCTGATGGTCACCTGGGAAGCTGAGCAGGCTCAGGAAATCCACACCCAGACCCTGGATGCGCCGCCGGCCCCGGCTGGCGTTGCCGGGCCCAAGACGCTGATCCCGACCGCCGTGAAGGCCTATGATCCCACCGTTTTGATGCTGGAGGATGACAGTTTTGTGCTGCTTGTTTCCGCAGAAGACCAGGATGCGCAGGGCATCTGGCTGCAGCGGTACAATGCGGACGGCAGCATGTTCGGCCAGATGGTGCAGCTTAACCACCCGGGCACCGGGCTGACAGAGGGGCGGCAGACACAGCCGGAAGCGGTGCTGCTTCCAGATGGTACTGTCAGGGTCATTTGGCGCACCCCGGATGAAGATACCACTGCAGGGGACCGCGGATCCTTTTACCGCCAGGACGTGCAGCTGACCGCGGATCCGGATAACCCGGCTATCGTGGGTCCTGCCGAGCAGGTGGTGTCTGACATCGTGCCGGATTGGGGCGAAAGCATCAGCATTGCAGCGTTGAAAGATCCGGGCACCGGGCTGGAAAACGGAGCGACGGTGACCGTCTGGCGCGAATATAATGATGCGGACGCATCGAGGTCGTCGGTTTATGCCCAGGTTGTGGATGCCGGCGGCAATGCCAGCCCGGCCTTCCGGGTTCCGGATCCGGTGTCCAATAGCCAGAAGGAACCGGAGGTTCTGGCGTTGAGCAACGGCGGTTTTGTCGTGAGCTGGCAGGCCAATAGCGGCTTGTGGGGCAGTGACGCAGCTGGCGGCATTTACGGTCAGATGTATGCACCGGATGCAGAGAACCCGGGCAGCTTTACAGCTCTGGGCGGCGAGTTCCGCATTAACACCGATGATGCCCATATCGAGCAGACCCAGCCGCGGATGGTGGCCCTGGAAGACGGCGGCTTCATGGTGCTTTGGCATCATGATGGCAACCCTCCGGAGCTGCGGTTCCAGAAGTTCGACAGCGCTGGTGCGCTGGTTGGGGATGAAGGGGTTCTGCAGGCAGACGGTCAATTGGGCACGCTTTCCAGCAGCGATGAAAACTGGACCGTCATTCCGCTGTCCGGCGGCGGCATTGCCGTGGCCTGGCAGAACACCCATGCCGACCTTTACGTTCAGAGCTTTGATCTTGACGGCAATGCGCTCACAGCGGAGACGCTGATACCGACCGAGAACGGCACCGGCGGTGGCTATGCCTTCGGGGTCGATCTGGACCAGCTGTCGGATGGCCGCCTGATGGTCACCTGGGAAGCTGAGCAGGCTCAGGAAATCCACACCCAGACCCTGGATGCGCCGCCGGCCCCGGCTGGCGTTGCCGGGCCCAAGACGCTGATCCCGACCGCCGTGAAGGCCTATGATCCCACCGTTTTGATGCTGGAGGATGACAGTTTTGTGCTGCTTGTTTCCGCAGAAGACCAGGATGCGCAGGGCATCTGGCTGCAGCGGTACAATGCGGACGGCAGCATGTTCGGCCAGATGGTGCAGCTTAACCACCCGGGCACCGGGCTGACAGAGGGGCGGCAGACACAGCCGGAAGCGGTGCTGCTTCCAGATGGTACTGTCAGGGTCATTTGGCGCACCCCGGATGAAGATACCACTGCAGGGGACCGCGGATCCTTTTACCGCCAGGACGTGCAGCTGACCGCGGATCCGGATAACCCGGCTATCGTGGGTCCTGCCGAGCAGGTGGTGTCTGACATCGTGCCGGATTGGGGCGAAAGCATCAGCATTGCAGCGTTGAAAGATCCGGGCACCGGGCTGGAAAACGGAGCGACGGTGACCGTCTGGCGCGAATATAATGATGCGGACGCATCGAGGTCGTCGGTTTATGCCCAGGTTGTGGATGCCGGCGGCAATGCCAGCCCGGCCTTCCGGGTTCCGGATCCGGTGTCCAATAGCCAGAAGGAACCGGAGGTTCTGGCGTTGAGCAACGGCGGTTTTGTCGTGAGCTGGCAGGCCAATAGCGGCTTGTGGGGCAGTGACGCAGCTGGCGGCATTTACGGTCAGATGTATGCACCGGATGCAGAGAACCCGGGCAGCTTTACAGCTCTGGGCGGCGAGTTCCGCATTAACACCGATGATGCCCATATCGAGCAGACCCAGCCGCGGATGGTGGCCCTGGAAGACGGCGGCTTCATGGTGCTTTGGCATCATGATGGCAACCCTCCGGAGCTGCGGTTCCAGAAGTTCGACAGCGCTGGTGCGCTGGTTGGGGATGAAGGGGTTCTGCAGGCAGACGGTCAATTGGGCACGCTTTCCAGCAGCGATGAAAACTGGACCGTCATTCCGCTGTCCGGCGGCGGCATTGCCGTGGCCTGGCAGAACACCCATGCCGACCTTTACGTTCAGAGCTTTGATCTTGACGGCAATGCGCTCACAGCGGAGACGCTGATACCGACCGAGAACGGCACCGGCGGTGGCTATGCCTTCGGGGTCGATCTGGACCAGCTGTCGGATGGCCGCCTGATGGTCACCTGGGAAGCTGAGCAGGCTCAGGAAATCCACACCCAGACCCTGGATGCGCCGCCGACTAGCTTAGTAGGGGACGGCCCGGTGGAGCTGCTTCCTACCATTTTGGATGCCTATGACCCGTCCTCTGCAGCGCAGCAGGATGGCGGACGGACGCTAGTGTGGGCCTCCAGTGATGGTGACGGCACCGGCATCTGGGGCCAGCGCTATGATACGGTCGGCAATGAAGTCGGGCCGATCTTCCAGATCAACACAACAACAGCTGATAACCAGACCAGCCCGGAAGCGGTTACCCTGGAAGATGGAAGCGTTTTGGTGACCTGGATGTCAGGCACCAGCCGGACCAATGGACGTGGTGATATCTATGCCCAGCGGGTCAATGCAGACGGCAAACTCGGGGATGAAATTGCCGTCAACCCTAACAGCACCGCCGCTTACTCCAAAACAGCCGATATTGCTGCTCTTGAGGGCGGTGGCTATGCTATCGTCTGGTACGAATACCATGGCTCCAGCAGCAATCGTAGCGTGTACCTTCAGCAGTTTGAGGCTGATGGGACACCCGAGATTTATACTGATGCCGCCGGAAACCCGCTGACTGGCCCAGTACGAGTGCCCGATCCTGCGTATTACAACCAGACGGATCCAGAAATCCTGGCATTGAATGGCGGAGGCTACGTGGTGACTTGGACCGCAACCAAAGGGTTCTCTCAAGGCGTAGTAGTCAGTGACTCTGCTGGTGGAATATACGGTCAGATTTATGATGCCAACGGTGCGCCAATTGCCAGCGAGTTCCATGTGAACACAACCACCGCAGATGATCAGGAGCATTCGCGCATGGTTGCGCTGGAAAATGGTGGCTTCATGGTTCTGTGGAAGCATGATGGCTCACCAGATCAGCTGCGTTTTCAAAAATTCTATGGCGACGGCACATCCTCGGGAGGCGAGGGAATATTGGCAACCGGCGCAGCAATGACTGACATGGGTGCAGAATGGCAGGCAATTGCACTTTCCAGTGGAGGGGTCGCAGTAGCCTGGCACAAGAGGAACGGCGATCTTTATGTGCAGTCGTTTGACGAGGCTGGCAATGCGCTGACAGACGTTGTGACTATAGAAACATCAAATGGTGCGAACTTCATTTCCGATCTTGATCAGCTATCAAGCGGCCATTTGGTTGTGACTTGGGAAGAAAGTAAAGGAATTTACTCTCAAGTCCTCCTGTCTCCGCCAACGGTCCAAGACACTGTCCTCAGCACCGGGGATGATCTATTCATGGGTAGCGCGGCAGGGGAAACCATATTGGGGCTTGAAGGCGCTGACACCATTTATGGCGGAGGCGGTGACGACAGGCTCGACGGTGGCAACGGAGATGACATCCTCACCGGCGGCAGCGGGGAGGACACATTTGTGTTCGGCGCTTCGACCGGCACAGACACAGTCAATGGCTTTGAAGCCGGTGTGGACCTGATTGAAATCAGCTCTGCCGGACTGCCGGAGGGTACTAATTTCACGGATCTTGCACTTGCAGATACCGGTAATAACCTGCAAATCAGCTTCACAGACCCATCAGTTGCGACAGTCATTATGCTAACCGGCTTGAGCAGCATGGATGTAGCAGAAACAGACATCATCTTCATCTGACAAAGCTGTATCGGCTCCAGTAAATCCCTCCCGGCACTTGCCGGGAGAGGGTGTCTTGTTTGACGGACGGATTGGGGTCGCTACATCTGGCTCGTCTTGACCAGGAAGTTAAAGGGTGCCGGTTAGCGGCCCATCTCCTCCTGCCCAGTGCTGAACGTCGGCTTGGCGTGGTCTGCGTCGTACTGCACATGCGAAGAGCTGACGGGCAACCAAGGACTGCAATGGGCTCGAACCGCCTGCCTGGGCTCACTGCAGCGGAAGATGGGTTCGAGCCCAACCCGTTAAATGCTGCATTGCCTCTAAATGTCCGCTTCAATTTGGTTAGGCAATAAAATTAGAAAAACGGACATGTTCCGCCACAGTATTTTGCCGGGCAAATCTAACAAGCGCGATGTTATTCTGCGTTGCGCAAGGCTTCTGCAACCACTGCACGTCGGCTTTCATCTGTAAACGCCATCACATCTTCCATTTCTATGATGTCGGCGATCCGTTTCGGCGAGAAAACTGCGCGCAGATATTGGGTTACGGCATCCCCCTTGGCTTCCACACTTGCTTCTAACTCAAGCAAATGTTCAGCAAGCGGTACGCCCGCACCTTCAGTAAAAAACGCAACATTAGAGGTGAAAGTAACAGGCGTCACGCCCCGCTCTAACAAGACGCGCCCCTCGTCTGTGCGGTAGAAGTCTGCCAGGGCGGCGATTTCTTCGGGCGTCAACACCTCTTGGTAGACGGCGGCAACGTTCCCACGGATTAATTTAAGAATTTCAGCATCAAAACCGCCTGCCAGTTCCTCCCAAAACCGGTCGGAGTTTATGATTTCAGCACCCAAGTCCGCAAAGCCCGGTTGCAGTTTCGTGTAAATCTCTTGTCTAAGGTTTGTCACCTGTTCTTCTGCATCTGACCAACGCACATGCGCATCTGCAACAAAGGCAGCGTCCGCAGCCGCCTCCGAAAGTGCGGAAGTTACGGTCCAGAGTAAAAATAGTGCAGCAATAAGAATTTGTTTCATAGAGCCAGGGTATTACTGGTTCATGGCGGAAATTTGACGCCATGAACCGAAGGCTATATTCACCCTTGCCCCAAAAGCAGATCCTCGCTTGTGCCCCGGGGGAACTCGCAGCATTCGCTAAAGCGAGCATCTCCAGGTGCGTCAGGAATGCCCGCTTTGTCCCGCCACCCCTATCGTTCGTTGGGCATGTTTTGAATGGCCGCAAAGCGCCGTTCGCGACGTGCTGCACACGCGAAGACCTGGCATGTGATCAAAGACTGCTATGGGCTCATCCCTCCGCCTGTCAGAACCGTAGCAGAAGGCGGGGTTGAGCCTCAACTTGCAAGAATGCTGCGTTGCCGCCAAAGTCGCCTTTTCAGAGATTGAATAGGCACTGGAATGAGTACCGATTGGCAAAGGGCAGCAGCTTATGTCGTTGCAGTTAACACCCAGCAACAGGTTCTGTTGACGCAATTTAGTAAAGTGGGGCATCCGAAGTCGGGGGCTTGGACTTTGCCGGGTGGCGGCATGGAATGGGGCGAACAGGCTCACGAGACAGCACTACGTGAACTACGGGAAGAGACTGGCCTAACGGCAGATATCGGCCCTTAGCTGCCGTATTGCCTGGCCAGTTCAATCATGTCCACCACGAGCCGGTCACGCACCATTGGGCTCGAACCAATGGCGCCTTCAATGGCTCGTTCTTCCCGGCTTCGCGGTTGATACCTTTGTGTTGATCGATGCTGCCCCAGCACCCGGCAGATCCGGCGTTCCGACACTTTCATCTCGCTGCGTATCAGCTCGATGCAGGCGCGCCGACGGGCGGGGCTCAGAAGTTTCCCCGGGCCGCCTCCTTCAGGATGAGTTTGTCCAAGGTCAGGTCCGAGACGGCTTTCCGCAGCCGTTCGTTCTCCTTCTGAAGCCGTTTGAGTTCTTTCAGTTGGTCGGTTCCCATCCCGCCATACTGTTTGCGCCAGCGGTAGTAGGTCTGCTCAGTGATGCGCACTTCGCGGATCGCATCCACGCGCTGCATCCCCTGGCCGACAAGCACATCAACCTGCCGCAGCTTCTGAACTATTTCCTCCGGCTTGTGCCGCTTGTTCGCCATTCTCAGTCCTCCGTTTCCTAAACATAACGGTGGACCAGTTCAGATGGGGCATTCCAAGGGCGCCTACGTTCCTTTTCGTACATCACTATCCGTCTAGATAGGTCACTCTAAACTTTTGATCTCTCGCCCAATCATGACTTTTGCAACATTCTGCACAAACCCCTATGCAATCAAGGTGATCTGAGTGACTGCAATAAGTGGAAATTTATTTTCTCTAAGGGTGGAAAACAGAATTTTCGCCAAGGTATCGATCATATTTACTTTGGTCGGAGTGATTGCAAACGCTCTGCTGCCAAAGATGCTAGGGGCGGATCAAGATCAGTTTGGCCTTCCTCATTTCGGAATTAGCAAATTAGTTCTTTTCTGCGCAGTGCTTGGCCTCATTCGACTGCTTCAGACATCACGGCCGGTTGATTTGATACCTGTCCTGGTTCCTGCCGGGGTTGGAGCAGTGTTACGCAGCCCTGACGTTGCATGGCTTGGCTTGGCCATTTCGATGTTCATCGTGCTTGCGTGTTCCGATTTACCTTCAAAATCCAAGGACGGAGCTGCGATTTTGCTCGCAGTAGGCTTACATGCGCCGCTTGTGTCCATTTTTGGTTTTTTTTTCGGAAGCGACCTTCTAGCTCTCGACGCTCAATTGGCTGCGGCGCTCTTGTCTCTGTCAGGAAATACTGTTTCAGCCAACGCGGCGAGTTTGTCTGTTGAAGAGGGAATGGACCTGGTTCTGGTTTGGCGTTGCGGCGTTCTAGGCAACCTGTCGATCGTATTGCTGACCTGGTACTCAACGGCGCGTTTCGTGCTGGGGCGCGTGCCGCTTAAAGCTCTGATATCTGGAGTCTTGGTTGCAGTAATCGTAATTTCGTCCAACGTGCTGCGAATTTCAGGCATGGCTTTGAGCGTCGAGGCCTACGAATACTTGCACGCTGGCCAAGGCGCCACGTTACTGCGTCTCGTCACTATGTCGTGCATCGCGCTGGTTATCGCACTGAACCTCAGGAAACTCCAAAGATGATACGCAGGGCTGCCGTATTGGCGCTACTCCCCTTAGCGGGCGCTTGGTTGAAGGTTGCCTACCCTGCAACGTCAGATTTCGACCGTGCTCAAAGTATCAAGTTGGCGGAACATGTATTGGAAACAAATGGTCTGCGCCAAGATCTGAGTTCGGACATCTCAATCAGCGGTTACAAAGCCGCAGTTGTATTCGGTCCTCAACAAGAATGCAAAGGCGCCCTGATCGTCGCACCACTTCCTCCAACTGCACAAAACTTTGAAACGGTCGTGGCCGGATTTGAAGATGCGGTTGCATATGAAGGCTTCATCTACCGTGGTGAGTACAGCGAGGTGTACCCCTATCTCCGTATTACCTTGTACCGAATTCTCAATGTGCTCTACCTCAGCGGTCCGGATAACAGCGCATGGGTCAAAACCGTCTTCGCATATCGGGAACTCGGCCCCTGCAAACTCGCTCAAAAAGTAACTTGGTCCCTAGAAACTGAAAAGGAGAACTCTCTATGAAACGCCTGCTTGCAATATCCGCTTTGTCTGCAACAAGTTATGCAACTTTCTTCGGTGCGGCTTTTGCACAATCCGCGACTGCTTACAACAATGCAAACTGCAATGCGAGTTTTCTCAGCTGCTCCGGCGGCGGGAACGCCGCCCCGTTTGGCGAATTGGGCTCTGGCGGTCTTGAGACACTGTTAATCGCGGCTGTAGTCGCCACTTTTTCCTGGCGCTTGGTCATGAGGCATTTGCGCGGCCATAGTTCGCATTAAGTGCTGCTAACCCATGCCGGGCTGGTAAGGGGCTCCTTGACAGCAAAACACAGCAAGGAGCATTCTTCCGGTCACCGACCACCGGGAAAACCCTCGCAACTGGATGAGCAGCCACTTAAATTGAAACGATGGCAAAGGTAGCACATGCAACATCTGGACCCGAGCATAAAATCCAATGACCGCTTCGGGCTGTTCCCAACTTTCTGCGCCTGGGAAGATGAGTCCTATGATCAAGGTCCGCTGTGGGCTCCATCCTCTGGAATACCCCATCTGAACTGGTCCACCGTTATGTTTAGGAAACGGAGGACAGAGAATGGCGAACAAACGGCACAAGCCAGAGGAAATAGTTCAGAAGCTGCGGCAGGTTGATGTGCTTGTCGAGCAAAGAATGACACGTGTTGATGCGGTCCGGGAGGTTCGCATAACGGAGCAGACCTACTACCGCTGGCGCAAGCAACGAGCCATTGAAGGCGCCATTGGTTCGAGCCCAATGGCGAGTGCGGGATGGGAACCGACCAGCTAAAGGAACTCAAGCGTCTCCAGAAGGAGAACGAGCGGCTGCGAAAGGCCGTGTCGGATCTGACGCTGGACAAGCTCATCCTGAAGAAAGCCGCACGGAGAAACTTCTGAGCCCCGCCCGCCGCCGAACTTGTATCGAGCTGATCCGTAGCGAGATGAAGGTATCAGAGCGCCGGATCTGCCGCGTGCTCGGGCAACACCCCTCGACACAGCGACACCGTCCAAGGGGCCGGGAAGAATGAGCCTTTGATGCGCCATTGGTTCAAGCACAATGGCGAATGAACGGCTGGTTGGCGACATGACTGAGTTGGCCCGGCAATACGGCAGCTACGGCTACCGGCGCGTTGCTGTGCTGCTGCGATATTCAGGCTGGCAGGTCAGTGATGGTCGGATCGAGCGGCTGTGGCGGCGGGAGGGGCTGAAAGTGCCACCGAAACAGCCAAAGAAGGGAAGGCTATGGCTGAACGACGGGTCATGCATCCGGTTGCGGTCCGAGTATCGCAACCAAGTCTAGTCATATGATTTTGTTCATTGCCGAACCGACGATGGGAAAGCATTTCGCACACTGAACATTCTGGACGAGTTCAGCCGTGAATGCCTAACGATCCGAGTGAAGCGGAAACTCAACTCGACCGACGTGATTGATGCCCTGACGGACTTGTTCATCCTCCGCGGGCCGCCGGCATTCGTTCGAAGCGACAATGGGCCGGAGTTTGTTGCTAATGACGTGCGGGCCTGGATTGAGGCTGTCCGGGCAAAGACCGCCTTCATCGAACCCGGAAGTCCCTGGGAAAACGGGTACGTTGAGAGCTTCAACGCCCGGATGCGGGACGAACTGCTCAATCGCGAGATATTCTTTTCGGTGAAGGAAGCGCAGATCATCATCGAAAGCTGGAGAAAACACTACTACACAAAACGAAGAGAATTTCTTAGGATCAGAAAGCATTGCAATACCTGAGAGCCAAATGGCGACCAACAGTTTCAGGCACGCCTTGACCAGTCTCCTAACCAAATCGGTTTCTCCATTGTTGGATGTAGCCGATCGATCTGGGATCGTCAGCGCAACAACCGCTCCGACCCCAAAGCGAACTTTCATTGTTGAGCAAACGTTGTACGAATTTTGAAGCGGCAGATTAATAGGAAAAGGGATATGCAAACAATGCGACCAGAAATACTTCGCGTTACTTATAATGGGATTATGAAAATCTCGCGGTTAGGTGCAAGGAATTTTTCATCAGGCACTGAAACCGCCACTGCATCCTTTTCTGATCCCAAAGGTTAATTGGTCATGAACCTTGCAGCCTCTTTTGGACATCGGGGGTGGTTCAGAAATTTTTTCCATAGGCAGCATTCTGAAGAAACCGCATAATCGTCTTGCGAAGCTGGCGGTTTTCCTCGTTAAGTCGTTTGATCTCTAGCCTGCTTGAGCTGTTAACTTCCGCCCGTTGCAATTCCACTATTTCAATTGTTTTTCCGGTACAACTACATGAACGAAGAGAGATGTATTTTCTGACTTCTTTCCCACTACGATGTTGAACTTGTTTTGACTGAATGATTGTTTCAGATCGTTGATAAAATCGGACCTTCATCCTGCCTCCTCTTGAAGATAATTCAATCTCCATATCCATTTTCCAGTGGTTCGCGGCACTTGGGAATACTTACACACAGCAAATACCTGCCATGCTGGTTCTGCAGATCAAGAAACCTTTCCAGCATGACAGCCCATGCCTTGGCTGTTAGCCATCAAGTAGAAAGAAATCTATTTCTGATGCAGTGTCCTGCGTAAGGCCACTGAATAGAACTTCGTCTTCCTGCCCGTAAGATAGGCTGATACCATTTGTTCCGTTGTGCCAAGTCAGTTCACCAGGGCTGACGCCTAGCAAATGTATGACATCAGTTGTCACGTCGAAATCACCGATCACGTCTTGTCCGTCGCCTTTGCGGAACTCAAAGGTGTCAGCTCCGGCTCCTCCGTAAAGCAGGTCGTTCTCTCTTCCACCGGACAGCAGGTCCGCGCCCTCTTCGCCGCTGATCGTGTCAAATCCTGCGCCTCCAGCCAACTCATCGTCGCCTGTGCCGCCGTGCAGCTTGTCCATTCCGGCGCCGCCGTGAACACTGTCGCTTCCCTGGCGGCCATTAATGTGGTCGTTCCCCGCCATTCCTGACAAAGTATTGCTGCCTGAGTTGCCCAGAAGGCGGTTTGCACTCGCATTTCCGGTCGCGTTGTAGTCAACGCTGCCGAATAAAAAAACATCCTCGACATTTTCTGACAGCGTCACATCCGCTTTGGCATGCACGACATCATGGCCTTCGCCGTCAAATTCTACGATTGTGTCGAGAGAATCTGAAACTTTGTAGGTATCATTTCCGGAACCGCCGTAAGCGGTATCGGCGCCGGCATTGCCTGACAGCAGGTCATTGCCCGCACCGCCGTACATGACGTCGTCGCCAAGACCGGGGCAAAGTGTGTCGTTACCCTCACCGCCATGGACGATATCCGCTCCTGCGCCACCGTGCAGCTTGTCGTTTCCCGATTGTCCCCAAAGCAAATCGGCGCCATCATTGCCATGCAGCTTGTCGTGTCCTTCGCCGCCATAAACAGTGTCGTTTCCTGCTCCTGCAATCAGGTTGTCGTTCCCGGACCTGCCATCAACAACATTGTCCTGCTCGTTTCCAACAATCATGTTGCGCAGTTCATTGCCAGTACCGCTTGTTGCAACTGACCCTTTTTGAAGCCACAGGTTTTCCAGGCCGCCGCCTAGCGTGTAGTTGACCTTCGACTTCACAGTATCGGTGCCATCCCCACCGGCTTCAGAGACCACATCGTCAACTTGATCCACAAAGTAGATATCATTGCCTGCGCCGCCATACATCACATCGGCGCCAGTCCCGCCATCAAGCACGTCGCGGCCTGCTTCGCCGTAGACCACGTCATTTCCAGATTGCGCGCGGATGAAATCGTTACCGGAACCGCCGTAGACATCGTCATCGCCAGCACCCGCGAAGATCTTGTCGTTGCCTCCATATCCAAGGATGACATCATCCGGTCCATCTGATCCATCGACTTGGGTGCCATCTTGATCGGTGAACCCAACAATGTGATCACTCCCGGCAGTGCCTTGGACGGGTGAGGTTTCAATAATCAGGGTTGCGGTGTCCGAAATTCCGGCTTCACTCTCAACAGTATAGGATATTTCTGCGGTGACGTCGCGCGGTTCACCGGCAGGCGCAACCTCAAGCAGCCCGTTGCCGAGGTAGGTTGCTGTTTCTCCATTTGCCAGAGTGAAAATGTCGCCGGTACTGACTGCGGCCCCGTCAATATGGGTCAGTGTCAAAGTTCCGCCCTCAGTCACCTCGTCGTTCGCGAGCAGGTCGACCGTCATAGCAGTGCCTTTTGCGGCAAACTTCAATGAATCATCTTCAGCTACCGCAACCGATAGCACCGGCGCCCGCAGCAGGACGGTCGACGTGGTATCAATACCAAGGAACGGATCAAAACCCCGCGTGTCCATGGCACCATCGTTGCTGTAAACTTTTGGCGCTTGCGCAAGGAGCTCCATGTAGAGCGCGCCACCTTCACCAGTGGTTATCCGGTAAAACCCGCCAGCACTTGGCGTTGTGCTGTCCAGATCATGATCCGTGTTGTTCGCACCTGCATAGATGTTACCATCCGCATCCACGATGGTTGCGCCGTATGCGCTTGCCGGAATACCGGGCTTTACTTCGCCATCCACAATTGTTCCAGCAAGGGGTTGGGATGTTACAATCGGTTCACCGCCCAGGCTCACTTCGGAGATGTCGATGGACACCAGCACCCCTGCGGCGCCGTTTGATCCTTCATGCGCAACGCCGAAGAAAGTTTGACTGCCCGCATCATACGCCAGGTCTGCAAGCCCGCGGGTTGGGATACCCAGTGCAGGCATCTGAATGACGTTGGACACCAGTGCGTCGTCTGCGCCGGTTTCCGACAAGTCATAGACTACCGCGGTTGTCAGGTTGCCGCTAAAGGTCCACAGATTGCCTTGGTCATCAACGTCTCCAATGTAGGAACCCATGATGCCTGGAGACACCTTGTAGGTGGCACCGGTGGCGTCCATTGCGATGACATCATTTCTTGCAATCACGTTGCCACGGGCATCTGTTCCGTCAGATCTGGCCAGACCATATATCAGATCGAACTCGCTAGCGTAGCCAATAGCGTTTACATTGACTGCGGCAGAGGTCTCGGTTTCTGTATAACTGTTTGTTTCCAGATCGAATTTGACGAGCTGCCCATTTAATACCTGGTAGATGAAGTTCTGGCCCGGTGCGAAGGCATCGACCGTCGCCTCACTGCCCAGGAAGCTCACCGTTTTTTCGTAAGATGGGATTACGCCGGTGGTATCCAGCGACCCGTCCGCATCCGACGAGTTATCCAGAATCCTGAATTCGAGTTCGGTAGCCTGTCCGGTGCCAGTCAAGTTGAAGGTGTATGTTTCGAAAATCCCGCCCTCGTGAACAAAACTCCCGATGCTTTCGCCGCCAAAGACAACTTCGATTGTGACGCTTTCGACATTGGCAGACAGGTTGGCCGCCAAGTTGAATTCCAGCTCGTAGGGGATGCTCTCAGTCGTTTCGACCGTTGTCGATAAAACCGGGCTTCCACCTTCATCGACTTCCCCTTCCCAGTGATCCGAGACGGTGTATTGCCCGAATGTGAGTTTTTCGTCGGTATCCTGCAGCAGGTTGGTCATGTTCATTTCTTTCCCTGATTGTTTGGCCTGAGGCCGGCGCCGAAGGTGCGGACTTCGGCAGGTTCAGCGGTATGTGCGGATAGTGCGTCCAACGCGCTACCGCCTTAGATCGCCGGAGCATCAATCAATAGGCGCCCCTCCCGTCCCAAACGGCGCGAAAAGTCCGAAATAAGATGACAATGTCAGTTCTGAGTGTGCAGTTGCGGACATAGGCCAGGTCCAAATCGATCATTTCCTCGAACCCTACTTCTGCGCGCCCAGAGACCTGCCAAAGTCCCGTGATGCCAGGCAGAACGCGGTGGCGGAGATGCGCCCGCTCGGGGTATTCCGCGACCTCCTCAATCAAGGCGGGGCGCGGCCCGACCAGGGACATTTCACCTTTGATTACATTGAAAAGCTGCGGCAGTTCATCCAGGGACCAGCGGCGGAGAAACCGGCCGACACGAGTGATCCGGGGATCGTGTTTGATCTTCAGGCACAATCCTTCGCGGTCGCTTAGCTCCGCAAGCTGGTCTCTGTGCTCTTCCGCATCCTGAAGCATGGACCGGAACTTGATCATGTTGAACGGGTTGCCGTCCAAGCCGACCCGCCTTTGCACAAAGAAGACAGGACCGTGGGAACTCAATGCGACAGCAGCAGCGGTCAGAACGATCAGCGGCCAGGTGACAGCCAAAGCCGCCAGGGAGAGGGTAAGATCGAGCAGTCGTTTCGAACTCACACCAGTCCAGGCGCGGGCTTGCTTCGGGGTTTCAATAGATGACAGCGTCATTGGCAATCTCCGAAAAAACAACAAACTCAGGTGGGAACGGCCAGCCACGGGTCGCTGGGCAAGGCCTTGCGCATGACGGCCACGCCCCCATGACGTGGCAGGCCGTCCATTCGTTCGATTTGGGCTAAAACCGCGTCTTTCTGGTCAGCAGGCACCATGGCAAGAACGCCGACGTCAGACGCGGATAGAACAAACTGGCTGGATAAGCGGCCGGTCAGGCTGCCGGCCGAAATCACCACGATGTCAACAGAGCGCACCAGCTTCTCAATGGCCTCGCGCACCATCGGTGCTGAGACGGTCGTGTCATTCAGATTGCTCTTCGGCCCGTCCGGCAATTCCCAGACGCCTGCTTTGCCCTTCTCGACAGTGACTTCCGGGACATTGCCGGACAAAAAGCTTCGCCAGCGGTTGGCGGACGCTGATTGGGAGGTCTGAGCGATATCCGCTTCGATGATCAGCGCGCTCATGCACGCCCGGGCATAGCTTTCTGCAAGAGCTCGGGCCAATTCGATGGTTGGCCCTGCCCCGGCCCGGGTCACAGCGATTACCGGAGCTTTTCCCACCAGCCGCGGCTTGCGAAGAGGATGCAGCTGCAACTCGTTGCGCAGCAGATCTGCAGCATGCTGGTCGGCGTCTTCGGCGGCCGAGACCTGCAGAACCGGCAAACGGTGTTGCACGGGTGCCAGACTTTCTGCAAACCGCAGCCGTCCGTCTTTGAAACCAAGGATAAGAGACAGGACGAAAGCCAGGCCAGCCCCTCCGGCAAGACCTGACGCAGCCAGCATTTTGCGGCTATCGCTCACCGGACCGGCAGGCATCGAAGCCGGCGACATCAGAACGGCGTAGCCGGGGAGCGAACGCCCGGATTTAAGCTTGATCACCTCAAGGGCGCGGCGCGTTTCCGCAAGCAGGTCCTGTGCCTCGTTGATGTCATGTTCAACCTGGTCCAGCTCGATGCGTCGGCGGTTCAGATCCCGGGCTTCAAGCCGGGCAGCTTCCAGCTGGCTTTCGACTTTTGAAAACAGACTGCGGATTTCGGTGACGCTGGTGTCGTTTCCTTCTGCCGAAGCATTTGTCAGCGCACCGGTCTGACCCAGCACCCTGATCTGTTCGCGCCGGTCTGCGAGGGCAGTTTCGATGACAGCAATTTCATCAATCAGCGCCTCTTCCTTGAGTTGGAAGCGCATATTGCTTTGGCCGTTGTAGCCGGCTTGCAACCCAGCCAGCTCGCTCATCAGTTTGGCACGCTCAAAATTGAGGTCGGCCATTGCCCGGTCCAAAAGCGTGGCCCGCATGATTTCCTCGTCAGAGGTGTCTGCAGATGCTCCGCCGCTGCGGGCTTCCAGCGCCGCAAGTGTGGCTGCAACTTCGGCTTTGCGTGCTGCAAGCCCGTCAATTTTGGCGAGTTTCTCTATGTGGGCCTTCGTTATCGCGTTTCTGCCGAACTCGCCGCCGACCTCCAGCTGGGTTGCCCGAAGCCTGGTAAGGCGCAGCGCAAGCTCTTCTTCCCGGGTGCGGAGTTCGGACAGGCGGACTTCCGATCGTGCGGCTTCTGCCTCGGTCTTCAGCTCAAGATATGAGGTAACAACGGCATCCAGTTTGTTCTGCGCGAAAGCTGCAATCCGGCTTTTAGTTATGAGCACTATCAAGCTGTCGGACCGCTTGATCTCAATTGAACCCGACAGGTCAGAGATGCTCATGGATCCGGCAAGCTCAGGCATCTGAGACGAAAGGAATTGGGCAGCCCGCAACATGACCGGGGGGGACGCTACATAAGTGGTTTCTGCCTTTACGAAACTGTCGAATGTCTTCAGAACCGATCCATCTCCGGTGGCATACAGGATGTTGGATTCCTGGGGAAAAACTCGGAGAATGGCCTGCGATTTATAGAGCCGGACACCAGAACAGAAGCCCGCAGCTGCCATCACCGAACCGAGAAGCAATGCTTTGCCGCAAGTACGTTTCCAGCGCCCTCTCATGATTCGGATTACACTATGAACCGGGTTTGGCTCGGGGGCCTCTTCAGCTGCAAGGTTTTGTTGCTGAAGACCCTGGATATGGGCGGACGCGGTTAAGACCATTGCGTCACCCGGCCGCTCGCGAGGAAAGATCGCGCTCCCAGCGCAGAGAGGTGGCTTGCCCCTCGCACATCAAGCAGACCCTCACCCAGCACATTACAAGCAAAAAGAAAGCTATTGGCAGAGTGTCCGAGCGCGATACCAGTGCGCGGCGCAGCATTTTCGCCATGCTTTTCTGCTCCGGGCTGGACATGCCAAGCTTGGTAACCTGGTGTGCCCCTCTGATGCTGCGCCGTCTAACCCTAATAAGCTCGGGGAGCCCAAAGGGGGCCCGAGCCGAAAAGCTGCAATCAGGCACGAAGGCAACTTCCTGTCCGCCGAAACTCCGGCGGATGTATTCGTCATCAGCAGTGATTTCGGGCAAAGGAAACACACGTGCAGCGCCTTCCGGCGAAAGCGCAAACAGACCGCCGAATTTGCCCTGACTGAAATAGGGGTTTGACCGCCATCCCTGATAGAAAATGCGCACGGCGGCAGAGGATTCAGACGTTATGACCTCCATCTTGCCGCAAGAGGCCAGCGCGGTTCCGCTGTTCAGTGGTGCCAGCAAAGCTGTCAGCGACTCGGAAGTCACATCCAGATCTGCATCCAGGCAAACAATGGGCGATGATTTACAGGATGCTTCAAATCCAAGGTTGAGAGCATGACATTTCCCGCGGTGCTCCGTCTCGATGACCTCCGCATGTGGCATAACTGCACGCGCCCGCGCTGCTGTGGCATCTGAACAGCCGTTTGCAATGACAACAACACGGAAATCATCAAGCCGGAGTCCTTTGGAAAGATACCAAAGAGTACGCGCGATGACCGCTTCCTCATTGTGCGCGGGAACAAGGATCGTCGCCTTCCTCATGCCGCACCGCTTTGATCTGCGGATTTGGTAGAAGGCGGCTGAGTTGGCCGATTCCAGACGAAATCCCGGATTGTACGCAGTAGCTGCTCCAATTCGGGCGCTTCATTGGAGGTAGTGGATGGAGCCAATTCGAAATTGCAGTTTAAGGCCTGGTCCAACTCTTTACGTAGGGCCACGCCATCCTGCACGACGGTGACATTGGACAGTCTTGCCATCTCCTTCGCAGTGTCCTGCTGATGATCCGTGCGATGCTCGTTGAACTTCAGTCGGCGGGGCATCAGGATGAGAGGTTTGCCTACCTCAGCAGCCGAAAGAATGGTGCCCATTCCCGCATGTGCAACAATTAGCCGGGCCCGCTCGAAATAGTCTCGAAACTCAACCAGGCTGAGACTGGAAACTGTTTCGAGATGAGGAAAGGATCCGGAGCTGTTGCCTGTCTGGGCGAACACTGGGGTGTTTGGATTGTGAGCCGCCCAGCTGTCCAGGCTCGTAAGCATTCGGTCGAATGGCAGCTGTGTGCCAACAGTAGCAAAAATCATTGCTCAAACCTCACTCTATGGAATGCGTTCAGATCAAAGCCCCTTGGTATTCTGCGCCGGTTTCTTCGGCGACCTTGGGCCACTGAGACAGCACTCGGTCGGCAACCCCGAGTGAGAGGCCTGCCGAAATCGACAGCTTCCGGGCATTTGCAATCGAGTCGACAAACATCGTCCGCGCACCAAGCATTCTGGCCAGCCGGATGGCGACAAAGCCGCCTGCTGCGCCCGTTGACACCACTGCGTCTGGTCGAATGCGCAAGACCAGCCAGGCCAAGCGAAGCACACATGCGATCAGACGAAGGGGGGTGTCCTTGTTAGCATCTGGATAAACATGCACGTGGTTCGTGCAGGCGTTTTCGGCTGCTGAAGAGTCAGTTGTCGCATAGTGGACTTCCGCGCCATCGAACGCCGGGGAAAGATACTGCAACTGAACCCAGTGGCCTCCGCCTGATGAGACTGCTAGGACAACGGGGCGCGAATGGTCGTGTCTAAGCATTTTGGTGCTCCCAAGTTTTCTATTGCGTTCTTGAGACCACCGTAACATTTGGTAAGTATTTGATTTAAATTGTAAAAAGAAGTCCCCCTTGAATAATTAGGTGAGGCCCACCTATACTCTTGGATACAATCTGTTTCTTTTTGTTATGTCAGCACGTCTTTATAAATATGGACTAGCCGGGCGGCCTTCGCCTCCCAAAGTCCCTCAAGAAGGACTTTGCTTCTTGCGTTAGCACCAAGCCTGTTGCGGATTGATGGCGAAACTGTAAGACGCCTCACGGCTGAGGCGATTTCAGTAGCAAACTCTTTCGGTGTCGTAACAGGGATCCGGATCCCGCAGCCATCATCTACGATCCAGCCTGGCCCGCCTCTGTCTGCAGTTATCACTGGCAAACCATGACGCATCGCTTCATACAGCACGCCACCAGCCGGCTCGCGAAAGGACGGGAAGCAAAAGACATCATGGGTAGCGTACAAGTGCTCAACCTCTTCCCTCGAAACCTTGCCTAGAAACCGGACGCGGCCAGCGACCCCTAGCCGGGCAGCTTCCGCGCGGCACGGTTCCAGCTCTTCTCCTGCGCCCGCGCTGGTCAAGGTGATACCTGGCAGATCCTTCAGATGCGCAAGCGCCCGCACCGTGTCCCGCAGCCCTTTGGTCCGCACTGCGCGCCCCACATGCAACAAAGAAAGACGGCCTGGCATCTGATCCCGCATCTGTTCTGGCTCTACATCGTCTATTCCAAGTTCGAGTACAGGTTCGAACCGCTGCAACGGGACATCACTAAGGATATTCTGAACATATGGGGCAACACCAAGCACACAGGCTGCCCGGGCGTAACTTGTGCGCAGCCAAGGGTCATTGCGGAAGCGAAACGCGTCAAGTTTCCGGAGGCGGGTAAAGAAAGGCGCGCTGGCAGCCTCCGCTTGAAAGGCTGCAGGTGTGCCGAGTGTCCCTCCTAGCGGACCGATGAGATACGGAATGCTGAAGTGTCGCAACGGAGAGGGATAGCGGGCAGCTTGCGGCATCAGTTGATGGGCTATGTCAAAGCGTTCGCCTGCGTTACAAGCGGAAGCAATCCAGTTACGCACCTTGTGAGCAAACACTGGCCAAGCGGGTTTGAGCATTGCATTAAGGCGCTCATGCTTCAGGGCCCACGACGGCTCGGGCCAGGTCACTACCCTTGCCCCTGGCAATTGAGCCGCCACTCTTTGGCGCCCGGGCCTTTGAAAAGTCAAAACAGTCAGATCTGTCAGGGCACACAATGCCTGTGCCCATTTGAATGCTACGTAGGCTTCCCCCACATCAGTGGCGTCAACATTCGGGGCAATCAGCAGAGTCTTCATGATTGCCCCACCTGTTTTTTTCCGGATGGCCAGGCTTTGGGCAGGTCTGCTGCAACGGATAGAAAGTGGTGGGCGCGACCCTTGGCTCCTTTTCGGTTTGCGAGGCTTAAGACAGACCAAAGCAGAGCTCTGGACAGGTTGTGAAGGCAAAGGATTGCAAAGCAGATAATCCCTGCCGCCAGCCCACCATGCTTCCGATGCAATCGGGTTGTTCCCTCTGTCATCATGACATCCCGCTTGTGGTTGAGCTTGCCGACAGCTCCGCCGCCAAAATGCGTAACTTCCGGGATTGGGACAAAAACAAGCTTCCAGCCTGCACGTCCAAAACGGTGGCACCAATCAGTTTCTTCCCCATAGAAGAAGAACGTCTCATCCAGCAGACCGACATCGGCTATTGCCTGGCGGCGGACAAACATTGCCGCGCCCGAGATCACATCAACATTCCGCTCAGAGGAGCGGTCCCAGCCGGTCATCCTGTACTTGTCCCATCGCGCGATCCTAGTTAGGCCGAATGCCTGCATCGTCAGGAACGTCAATGAAGGAAATGCGCTGCAAGACGGCTGGACTGTGCCATCCGAATTCAAAACCCTTGGGCCGATCACACCGGCGTCAGGATGTGCGTCCAGCCATGCAACCGCTTCGGTTAGAACACTGCCATGCACCAGCGTGTCGGTGTTCAACAACATTACATAGCGACCCACGGCTTTCTTGAGAGCGACATTGTTACCCGCGGCAAAGCCGAGGTTCTCATTGTTCTCAATGAGGTGAACGCGGGGAAATTCAGCACGGACCATATCTGCCGAGGCATCGCTGGAAGCATTGTCAACAACTAGTACTTCAAGCTTCAAGGAGCCGCTCCCTGCCTCGACGGATTGCAAGCAATCACGAAGCAAACCCCGGGTATTCCAATTTACAATGACAATTGAGAGATCCATAGCAGTGGCCTTCCTGAAAGGGTTAAAACAAACACTGCGGCCGCGCTCTGGAGACCGTTGAGGGAGTGTGAAGCGGTGGCCGGGTCCTCCTGGGGCGCGCATCTTGCAGCCAGGCGCCTGCACCTATGAGAAAGAAAAACAAGACAAACAGGGCATTCCAAAGATGGACCGTTGCAGCGGCAACGCTGATCCCGAATAGGGTAAATGCCCAGGCATGCCGGGCCCGGCGCCATTCCGCAGGCAAGCCCTTGCGCCGCCCAGCGGCCCAAATCAGGCCAAGCATCATTCCGACCAATAGAAAGAAAGCTGGCAGACCGTAACGTACAGCTGTCACCAGCCAGAAGTTGTCCATGCTGTCTGACATCCATGCCGGGCGCTCCCAATCTCCCAGGCCAATCCCGAAAACGGGATGCCTGGCGACTTCGGCGGTTCCATACTCAAACAGCAGAATTCGGTTGTAGGCGGACTGTCTGGAAAAGGTGAAATTGTTCACGAAGACGTGGAAGGGCGTTTTTGTTGAAAAAAGGTCAATCGCAACATAGGCCAACGCCATCAGCGAAAAGAGGGCGGCCCAGCGGCCTTGCACGCGGCTGAATGCTCGCTCCCAAATGGCGACAAACCCTTGCATCATCATGACCAGATAGGGGCCGCCTGACGCGGAAACAAAGGTTGCAAGGCCAACACCGAACACCTTGGCCATGCCCCCCAGATTGCTGAACCTCCGTTCTGCGACCACAAAGTAAGCCAACGAGAAAGCGGAAGCGCAGAACACCCCGTAGAGGATCGGGTGGTCGAAGGGGCCAAAAGTGCGTTCGATACTCATTCGCGGCTCAATGAAGGGCGCCCGCGCACCTCCGAACGCACCTGAGATACTGTCGTGCAGTATGTGAATGCCGGTCAGCGCTTCGGGGATTGTGAATATGAGCATTGCAACCACAACAGCAACATAGGCGCGTGCCACTGCGGCAAAGTCTTCATAGGACCGTATGTACAAGCGGCCGACTAAATAGGCACCGGCGCATTCCACAAAATAGATGCCGCCGGATTCAATTCCTTGCCCAAACCCGCCCCATTTGATCAGTGCGATTACGGCCCAAGTGCAGTGCAAAAGGAGCAAGATGTCGAAAATGGTGATCCGGCCCCGCTGTCCCGACAACAGCTGGACAAGCATAGGAAGGAAGATAACGATCAGAACAACCCGGTAGGCAGAAAGCCGCAGCCCGCCAAGGTTGAGCGAGACAGCCGTTGGCAGCATGACGGCCAGGAAAAAGACCACAATCTCGGTTGGAACGCCCATTATCCCGCGCGATGATGCAAGCTTGGCTGCCATGATTACACCTGAACGCGCCGGCGAAGCGTCATCGGGGCTTCGACGAGATGCCAGCTCAGAAAGGCGAAAGGAAGTGTTGCAGCAAGGCTGAGGATGGCTAGCTCAACCGGCCCCGTGCCCGGCAGAATGTGGATCGCAAACTGCGCAACCGGCCAGCCGTAAATGTAGAGGCCATAGGAATAGTCTGCGTGCAGCTTAATCTGCGGCAGGCAAAGTGCTGTTGCGAGCATTGCAAAGCAGACAGCCCCAATGGACCAAGCTCCAGGAAGAACCACTGAGGCCAGGCTAGCCGCGGCAACAAGTGTGGGGTTTATTTCGATGCGATGGCGCAGGCGGTAGACGGCCATGCCCAGCAGAAAGGCGTAGAACAAGGGGACGAACACCGTAAGGCGCCCGGGTAAATGCCCGCCCCACAACGTTGCAGCTCCGGCGGCCAGCGCCAGCCCTGCAACAGCCAGGGCATGGCGAACCAAGCCAGAAAGGACGAGCAGGACACAAAGGCCGTAGGCCGTCACTTCATGAAACAAGCTCCACAGCGGGCCGTTTACAACGCCGGGATACGGATTTTCCGCAAAGGCTCCCGGGATCTGATGCTCTATCGACAGAAGAGTAAAAGCGCGCAGGAACCAAATGGCCGCTTCATTCGCCTGGGGCGCAGCACCGCTGGCGCATGCCAGTGCCAACGTGGTTAGCAAAGCCACTCCTAGTCCGGGGAAAATCCTTTTGGCACGTGCTTGCCAAAAGGTCGGCATCGTCTTGCGCTCGGCGCTTCCAGTTACCAGCAGGCCGGACAGGAAGAAGAACAACAGTACAGCCCACCCGCCAAGTGAACGGCCTGTGAGCTGCTCCAGTGGCTCTGGTGTGCCGGGACCAAGTGCAAGGGGCCAGGCATGGCTCACGATAACGCAGCCGGCCAGACCCAGCCTGAGAACATCCAGATTGGACGTCCGCCCTGCGGAGAGGTGAGCCGCCAGCTTCATTTCTGAACTTCCGAGATAGTCACTTTGCGCCACAGACGCTCGCGCAATATGCGTTTCCAAGTGCCGAAAACCGACTGGAATTTCTGTTTCAAGGGCAGCTCCATCCACAAGGAGAAGAGCGGCTGGCCCAAGGTTCTGGGAGCGCGCAGCCCCACGGCACGCATGGCTAGAGACCGCCCCCAGACCGCCCCATGCGTGTTCTTCAGATTGGGCTGAGCGCGTGCGATCACATCGCGGGGTCTTGGCTCTGCTACGAGTGCTTTGGCCTGTATGGCCGCTTCGATGAGTTCTTGCCCCCGCCTGGTCCTGGCAATGATCAGTGAACGCCCTTTGTCCTGTTCGCCGCAAGGGGGGGAGTGCCATGGATCACCCACCGAAATATCTGCAAATGCGCCCGTATGATCCGAGCAAATCCGGCAGCGCCAGCGGCGCTCCGATTGCAGATACTTGCCCCAGCCTTCGGCATAGGCGATGCTTTTACTTGTATACAGGATGCCTTGGGTATCCTGCCATTTGGCCCGCATCATTCCTGGCCAGCCATTCCCGCGGTAGCGCAAGTCGACCAGTTTGGCGTTCTTGGGGACCTCCAGCTTGTCCAAAAGCTGTTCCGTCGCCGTCAGGTTTGGAGCCCCGGCGCAGAAAATCGAGATCGTCAGCGGAATTCTGGCCGCGAAATCAGCGTGGAGCTGCTTGGCCTGATGCACCGACGCGACATCGCATGGCTTACCAATGAACACGACTTGGTCATTGCATGTAGCTATTTTGCCCAGCAATTCAGCTGGGCTTGCCTGAGCATAGCGTGACCCGGTGCCTCGCATCAGCCCCTTACGGTCCTTGCTGATTACGGCTTCATTCAAGCGCGGGTCATCCCGCCGCGCTGCGATATGAGCCACCCCGTCAGCAGTGCCCATCGCCAGCGCATGGCCGGCCAAAGCTGTCACCGCACCGCCCGATGACCCTTGGCGCCGCATTTCTGGATCGCTGGACCAAGCCTCCCAGGCGCCTAGAACAGGACCCCAGTCTGCATCGATACCATCATCCCGCTTCAGCTCAGACCAATCGCTAAATGCTCCCGCGCAAACCGCCAGCGCCGACTTCGCGGCCTGCCGTCCCTCACCGGAGTTTTCCACAACCGGCCGCCGTCCATGCACCGGATCCTCAATCATCCGGATCGCGTTGGGGAAGGCCCCTGCGCAGGCACCGCAGCCGGTACACATGTTGCCTGCAACAATCGCGGAGATTGGATCGGTGCTCATGCGTAAACCTCCTGTCTGCCTGCAGGTTTGAACGTGGGCCGGGCCAGCAAATACGCGCACAACGAAGCTCCGACTTCTCCAAGAGCGGCTGCCGCAGCAACTGCTGAGAGCGGAAGTCCGACTGCAGCAAAAACAGCCGCTGGGATGATCGCCAGGGCCCGCACCAGATTGGCGCGCGCCGGGTCCCCGGTGCGCCCGGTAGCAATGGCAAGCTGAGAATAGGGGGTTCTTAGGATGCGGAACCCGGCGGCGATCCCCAAGGCCAACGCCAAAGTGGAGTCTGGCCGAAAGCCAGCGCCGTAGACAAGCCCAATGCCGGTTGGGGCCAGCAGGACAAACCCCGCTGCGATAGCTGCGGCGAGCAACATGTGCAGTGCCAAAACCGGCTGCCAGGTCTTAGCTAGTGCATTGCGGCGGATGGAAACGCGAAGACTCGGCAGGACCAGAGACGAGGCCGCGCGGCCGGTAATTTGCGCCGGCAGCAGCGCCAGTTGCAGTGTTACGCCGTACAGTGCCAGTGTTGCCCAGTCGTATGCTTTGGAGACGATAATCCGATCCGCATAAAAGGTAACAAACAACAGCACTGCGTTCGAAACCAGCGGAGCACCAAAGTGCCAAATACGCAGGAAAGCGCTGGCAGAAAAACGTACAACATACGGCCTCACGGCAACCAGGTGGGAAAGGCAGGCATACACCGCAGCATGAGCAATCAGAACAGCCGGCATCGCCCTATGGTCCGCCAAAAAAAGTGTGGACGGCAGCACGCAGATGATCATCGCAACGGATGCGCCGCCCTCGACCAGCGCCATCGGTTTGTAGCGGAACAGGCGTTCACTTCGGCGAAAATCCAGATGGACCATCCCGCGCAGCGCCGGGACGGCCGCCAGCCATGCATAGGCTGTCGGCGAAGGCCCACCACTGAAAACCGCGGCAAGGATCGGTGCTGCAGCCAGCAGAGCGAACGCTGCAATCAGCCCCCTTGCAATGGCAACGCCGTGCATCTTTGATTGAAAGCGGTAAGTGCCGCCGTCATCGGCCTGCAGCATTAGCCGGTCTACACCCACGTCGCTTGCCATTTCCGCAAGTCTGACAGTAAGGGCCAGTATCATCGCTTGGCCCAGCTCGCCTGGACCGAGAACCCATGCAAAGACCACTGAGCGGCCTAGCGCGGCTGCTTCAGCCAGGATTGGTATTGCCCATACCATCGGTTTTCCGGATGAAGCCCGCGCTGTGCTCAGCATGCAATGCCTGCCTGGCGGGCAATCACACTCATCTCACGGTAGGCCCGGGCCTTGATCCCTTCAATGCGGCTGGCAAGATCAAGCTTCAGGATGCCCCGGCTGGAAAAAGAGGCGGCAGCTCTGTCGGCCACCTGGCGGGCATCGGCAGAGCGCAGATCCACAACCTCTTCGCCAATGCCGCACTCGGCAAACACCCCTTGCGCCTTGTCTGTGTAGCCCAGCCCAAGGGTTGGCACCCCGGAGGAAAACGCACCGATTGTTGCGTGCATTCGTGCTCCGGCGAACCAGTCCAGTCGGGACAGCACCCACTTCAATTCCATTGCGTTCAACTGGTCTTCCAGCACCAAAACACGGCCATCTCCCAAGACGCCAAGCCGTGTCTTTAAAGCCTGTGCGGCGTCCAGATCACTTTCTGCGTCACCGCCGGGACGATGCACATGCGGGATTAGCAGCAACCGAAGATCTGGATGTTGTTTCAGCAATCTTTGCGACAGCGCAACGGTTTGGTTGGTATGCAAGTCTCTTAAGCCAAAGTTTTGACGCGCCGCCTCCCTGTCATTGCACAGAAGACCGGAAACATTCAGCCCCGCCAGAGGGAAATTCCTGGAAGCTTGGAGCCAACTTGAGACAGACGATTTCAAACCGATTGGCCGTGCCTGAGGTAAAGCGACTGCGACGTCGACCCCCAGGCGGTGCCGGTCCGGATTGAAGTCAGCTCCCAACGCGTCCAGAAGGAATTTGAAGCTGAGAGTGTCTCGCACCCAGACAGCGGAGGCTGCGCGCAGAACAGCAACGGCTTCTGCTTTGAATGCTGGGTTAGAAAATGGGCCAAGTTTCTGCGGTAAGAGAATGAGCGGCACACCGGCGTTCAGCGCCAAGCGCTTGGTAAGGATCATAGCGCGGAACCGTTTGGGACCGTAAACATCCGTGAAACTGTCGCCGCCAGAAATATCCAAAACTGCACGAGATCTTGCGACCGTTCGTGCAGGCGCGTTCGGGCCTCCACCTGCACGCGTCCAAACATGGGCCGCACGCAGGTTATCTCCGCGCCAGAAGCGACGGCTGTGTGTGAGGCCAACTAGATTGACCGTCGCATGGCCCCAATCTGCCTGCCGCAAACCGCGCCCATGGTCGGCAACCGTAATTTCAGAGGCACCTCGGCGCGCCAGACCTGACACGGTCGCATGGCAGAGCGCGCTTACACCCTGGTTTCCGGTGTCCGGAGCTGCGTTTAAAAGTGTAATCATGATAGTCCTCAAAGGTATTTTGAGAACTATAGGCCTGGGCAGTGTGGGATATCTTGGGCGCAACTGTTGAGATGTAGCGCACAAATGCAAGCAAGAGCCATCCGTAAGTACAGTTAAAACGCACTTGCAGATACTTGGATAAGCCAAAGTATAGTAAGGTACATACAATTTAGGGTCAGGATTTATAACCAGTAAATGACGACAGCTGCGAGGGCGATGGCTGATAGGAAGACCTTGGGGCAGCGATCATAGCGTGTCGCCACACGCCGCCAGTCCTTGAGCCTGCCGAACATGATCTCGATGCGGTTGCGCCGTTTGTATCGGCGCTTGTCGTATTTGACCGGGGTCTTGCGTTGCTTTCTGCCTGGGATGCAGGCGCGTATCCCTTTGTCTTTCAATGCGTTCCTGAACCAGTCGGCGTCATACCCACGGTCCCCGAGCAACCATTCGACATTGGGCAAACTGCTCAGCAATACCCGGGCACCAATGTAGTCACTGACCTGCCCGGCGGTGACAAACAGATTGAGGGGGCGTCCCTGGCTGTCGCAGATGGCATGGATTTTGGTGTTCATGCCACCCTTGGTCCGGCCGATCAGGCGTCCACGCCCCCCTTTTTCACGCCCATGCTGGTCGCTGTTCAGTGGGCTTTCAGGTATGTCGCGTCGATCATCACGGTCTTTTCCTCGCCGTGTTCGGCAGCCAGCCCAGCCATCATCCGCGCGAAGATGCCTTTCTCGCTCCACCGCTTCCACCGGCTGTAGAGCGTCTTGTGCGGTCCGTAGGCTTCCGGTGCGTCTCGCCAGCGCAACCCATTGCGATTGATGAAAATAATTCCACTCAGCACCCGCCTGTCATCGACCCGTGGTTTACCGTGCGACTTCGGGAAAAAAGGGGCAAGCTTGGCCATCTGCTCGTCGGTCAGCCAATAAAGGTCGCTCATGTCACCGCTCCGTTTTCCGAGCCGTGAATCACGCAGCGCGTTGAAAATCAATGCATCCTGACCCTAGGTTCTGCGCTTGCAGCTTGTGAGTGGGTAGCAGCCAGAACGCAAGAGCAGCAATCGCCACGGCTCGAAGCAACAAACGGCAACCGGATTGTTCTAAATTCACTTGAAAACCCTTAATCTGATCAGAGGTAACCGTGGCTTTTCAAGGCAACAAGGTCAATGGCTCCTTAGCGCCGTTCGCGGCGTGCTGCACACGCGAAGGCTTAATAAGCGATCAAAGTCGGCTCTGGGCTCTTTGTAACCATGACAGGATCGGCCTTCATCGTGTTACCCTGAGCTGCCAATGTCGGATTGGCGATGCGGCGGATCGTGGCGGGTTGGAGGAACCGTCATGACTGTCGCTAATCTACCAGCAATACGTGCCTGCCGCCCTGCCTGGAACAAAGGGCGGGTTGTTGGGCAAAAGCGTCCGCTGATGCCGAAACATGTTTGGGCCATCCGTGTACGATTGGAAATCGCGGAGAACCATCGCGAGCTAGTGATCAGCCCCACCTGAGTGGTCCGGTTTGATTGTTAGTGCATGACCGGCCTCGGGTCCATCGGGACGAGTGTTTCCGGAGCCGGTGGGCGATAGCGCAAGGCGCTGTGTGGTCTTTTTGTGTTGTAGTGCTTCCTCCATTGTTCGATCAGGATCTGAGCCTCGCGCAGGCTGTAGAAGATTTCTCCGTTGAGCAGTTCATCGCGGAACCGGGCGTTGAAGCTTTCACAGTATCCGTTCTCCCAGGGGGATCCCGGCTCAATGTAGGCGGTCTTGGAGCCGACCGCAGCAATCCAGTCCCGGACAGCCTGTGCCACGAACTCAGGACCGTTGTCGGACCGGATGTAGGCCGGGACGCCCCGCAGGATGAACAGGTCACTCAAGGCATCGATTACGTCACCTGAGTTCAGCTTCCGCTTCACCCGGATAGCCAGGCACTCCCGGCTATGTTCGTCGAGGATGTTCAGCGTGCGGAAGGCCTTCCCATCATCGGTCCGGCAATGCACGAAGTCGTAGCTCCAGACGTGGTTGCGATATTCGGGCCGCAACCGGACACAGGAGCCGTCGTTCAGCCAGAGCCGTCCTTTCTTCGGTTGTTTCGCAGGCACTTTCAGCCCCTCACGCCGCCACAGGCGTTCGACACGCTTGTCGTTCACTTGCCAGCCTGCATCCCTCAGCAGGGCCGCGATCCGCCGGTAACCGTAGCGGCCGTATTGGCGCGCCAGCTCAATCATGTCCGCGATCAGGCGCGCCTCGTCGACCCGGCCTCGTGGCAATTTTCTCTGCGTGGAACGGTGCTGCCCCAGGACACGGCAGGCCTTCCGTTCCGACACGCTGAACCGACTGCGCACATGATCTATGCAGGCCCGGCGGCGAGCGGGGCTCAGAAGTTTCCCTTTGCGGCCTCCGACAGGATGAGCTTGTCCAGGGTCAGATCCGAAACGGCGCGACGCAGCCGCTCGTTCTCTTTCTGCAGCCGTTTGAGCTCTCTGAGTTGGTCGGTTCCCATCCCGCCGTATTGCTTGCGCCAGCGGTAGTAGGTCTGCTCGGTGATGCGCACTTCGCGGATCGCATCCACGCGCTGCAATCCCTGACCGACAAGCACCTCAACCTGCCGCAGCTTCGTGACAATCTCTTCCGGCTTGTGTCGCTTCGTTCCCATTCTGATCCTCCGTTTTCCTAAACATAACGGCGGACCACTTCATTGGGGGAGGATCAGTAAATTGGCCTTCGATTATGTGGCAGAAGCTACCTTCAAAAGTGTGGCCGATTGACCGCCTTTCAGGTTGGGAGGCTGGGCGCTTGCTCTTCCCAATTGTTTCCGAGCGGGTCGAGGGCGCTTGGGCTGCTGGTCTACAGACCAGTTATACGGCATTCAAAGGGTGGACCTAGAGGTGGGCTGGGAATTCAACTTACAAGGTAAGTCCTTGAAATGCTGAGGAAATTTACTTTGCAATGGTGCCCCCACACGGACTCGAACCGCGGACCTACTGATTACAAATCAGTTGCTCTACCAGCTGAGCTATAGGGGCACACACAATTGCAGGTTTTCGGCGAGACGCCAGGCAACCGCCCAGGCAAGCCGTTTAGGGCAAAGGAAACGCCTCGGCCCGATCTGCCCGCGTCTGGTACTAAAGTCTGCAAAAGGCGTCAAGCGTGTATGGCACCCGGAATCATCAGTTTAGGCACATTTCGGGGATAGTGCCCCTGGCAAATGCCCCCGCCCGGATCTGCCGCCGCATTTTAGCAGCTGCACTTGAAACTCTGCGGAACTCAAACCCGCCAGGAAACAGTGCTTCAAGCACAGGTTTGACCTTGCTGCGGGGCCGAAGTAGGTCTGATTGTAAGAAACCCGTAAAAACAGGCCAGGTCATGCAGGTCATTATCCACTGCGGAGCGCATGCGACGGAGGAAGACCTTCTGCTGAAAGCTCTGCTGAAAAACGCGGACGGTTTGTCCACGCAGGGCACGGCCGTTCCAGGCCCTGGGCGGTACCGGACCCTGCTGAAGGACTGCATTGCCGCGATGAAGAATGGATCCGCCGCGGAGGATGCGCCTGATCTGCTGTGGGGTGCGATCCTGGGGGACCATCAGGCCGACCGGGTCATACTGTCCAATCCGCATTTCTTTGGCTCGCCCAGGCACGCACTGCAGGAAGGGCGGCTTTATCCGGAAGCCGGCACTCGGCTGCAAGCGCTGCAGGCACTGTTTCCTTACGACGCACCCGAGGTCTTCATGGCGCTGCGCAACCCGGCAACCTTTCTGCCGGCACTGTTTGCCCGATCCAGCCGGGCCATTAAAAACAAGGCGCTGCAAGGCTGTGACCTGCGGCAGCTGCGCTGGTCGCAGCTGCTGGAACAGATGCGCAAAATGGCGCCCAGCATGCCCGTCACGGTCTGGTGCTATGAAGATCTGCCGCTGACCTGGGAGCAAGTGCTGCGCGAGCTGGGAGGGCTGGAGGCCGGCACCGGCCTCAAGGGCGGAATGGATCTTTTGGCGGCGCTTCTGCAACCGGAAGGGCTGGAACGGTTGCGCGCCTATCTGGCGGCCCATCCCGGCCTTACGGAAATCCACAAGCGCCGGGTTTATGCGGCCTTTCTGGACAAATTCGCCCGCGAAGAGGCACTGGAAGAGGAACTGGATCTGCCAGGCTGGACAGCCGGGCTGGTGGACGAACTGAGCGAACTTTACGAAGAAGACCTCTTTCGCATCCAGCGGATGCCCGGGGTAGCTCTGATCGCCCCCTGACGCTTGCGGTCTGCCCGGCCCGTTCTTGGGTCAGCCCCCATTAATCCAGCGGCTGGCCGTCGCGGCCAAAAATCAGGCTCTCGGTGCTCAGATCATCATAGGTGATTTCCACTGCGACCTGCTGAAGCGAGCCTAATGGATAGCTGCGGTAGGGCATCCCATCCTCTTCCTTGATCATATTGGGGAACCCCTCCTCCAGATGGCAGGCGGGCAGCGGCCAATCCTGCGGCGCCTGACCGTTTACCCCCAGCCTGATCCCGGCGAGGCCGCAGCGCCATGACCAAAGATGCGTGACATAAAGCAGGTCCTGTCCGTCGAACTCGCGCACATGGATCCAATTGGTCCGGGTGGCCGCCAGGATCGGCTTGACTTCAAGCGCGGTAGTAAAGCGGCCGGTGGCCTCTTGCGGCTCTGCGGCAAGCGCCGCCTGCTGCGCAGCCGGTTCTGCCGTTCCGGCGGCGGCCGTGCCTGCCCCTTTCGGCTCTCCCGGTTGAACCGATGCCGCCAGAATGGCAAGGAACACGTCGATCATCTTTTCTTCTCCCCGGTCTGCGCCCGGCACAGCACAGACCCGTTGGTAATTGCCGCAGGCCGGTTGCGCCGCGCCCTGCAGGCTAGTAGCTACTCTATCAGGCAGTCCTATCCGCCCGGAAGAGACGGAAAACGGGGAAAACAATGGTAAATGCCCCCTTCAATGTGATGATCATCGGCCAAGCGGGCCGGCTGCAGTATGAAGCCGTGCTGTTTGCCGCCTCGCTGCGCCATTGCTCACCGGGCTTTGCGGGCCGGCTTTTTGTGGCGGTGCCGCAGCCTGGCCCCTTGTGGGACAAGGATCCCAGCATCCGCAACGCAGAGGTTCTGCAGGCGCTGGCGGATCTGGGGGCCGACATCCTGCCGTTCGAGAGCAAGGTATTTGGCGCTTCCTATCCTTACGGCAACAAAATCGAAGCGCTGCAGGCAATGCCCAAGGGCGAACCTTTTGTGTTCTTCGACACTGACACGCTGATCACGGACGAGCTGGCGGACGTGCCGTTTGACTTCTCCCGCCCCTCCGCCTCGCTGCGGGTTGAGGGCACCTGGCCGAAACCGACGCTTTACGGTCCCGGCTACGGCGGGATCTGGCAATCTCTTTACAACCGCTTTGGGCTGGATTTCCTGTCCAGCCTCGATCCCAGCCAGCCGGATGAATACTGGAAACGGTATCTTTACTTCAACGCCGGCTTCTTTTACGGCGCCTGCCCGCGGGCCTTTGGAAAGCGGTTTCTGGTCTACGCGCAGTCGGTGCTGAACGATCCGCCTCCGCAACTGGTTTGCCAGGCCTTGGATCCTTGGCTGGATCAGATTGTGCTGCCGCTGGTGATCCACTCTTTTGGCGGCGGCCGCGACGGGCTGCCTGGCGGCTATCTGGATGGCAGGACCAGCTGCCACTACCGATTGTTCCCGCTGCTTTATGCACGCGAAAGCGACCGGGTGGTGGAGCTGCTGCATGAAATCACCGCGCCGAACCGGATCAAGAAGGTTCTGAAAGGCTATGAGCCCATAAAGCGCATGGTCTATCAGGGCCGCGGTGAAAAGGTCCGGGCGCTGTTTGATCAGGGCAATCTGCCCCGGCGCGAACAGGCGATCCGCAACCGGATCAAGTCTGAAGGCTTCTGGATGCGCTGACGGCGGCCGGCTGCCCCTCTCGTGACCGGGCGCTCCCGCCTGTTCCCGGGCATCCGCCGGATGCCTCTCACAGTTGGGCCCGGCGCCGCGCGATGCGCGGCGCGCGCCATGCGCAGCATGGCGCCAGGCCCAACGGGAGCGGCTGCCGTCAGGCGGCCGGCGACGGGCGGGAGGCCTCTGCTGCGGCATTCACGTGATTGCCTTTGGCACGCAGCCATGCTGTGGTGCGCGCGAGACAAAAGACCTTTCAGGGAGACCACCTCATGTCAGACGCTCCGTCCTATGGTTTCGACACATTGCAGATCCACGCCGGCGCCAAACCGGACCCGGCCACCGGCGCGCGGCAGACGCCGATTTATCAAAGCACCGCCTATGTTTTCCGTGACGCCGAACATGCAGCCGCGCTGTTCAACCTGCAGGAAGTCGGCTTTATCTATTCGCGCCTGACCAACCCCACCGTCGCGGTTCTGCAGGAACGCCTGGCAACGCTCGAAGGCGGCGTTGGCGCGGTGTGCTGCTCTTCCGGCCATGCGGCACAGATCATGGCACTGTTCCCGCTGATGGGGCCGGGCTGCAACGTGGTGGCCTCGACCCGGCTTTACGGCGGCACCGTCACCCAGTTCAGCCAGACCATCAAACGCTTCGGGTGGTCGGCAAAATTCGTCGACACCGACGACTTGGACGCAGTGAAGGCGGCGATCGACGAAAACACCCGCGCGGTGTTCTGCGAATCCATTGCCAACCCCGGCGGCTATGTAACCGATATCCGGGCGCTGGCAGATGTCTCCGATGCTGCGGGCATTCCGCTGATCGTCGACAACACCTCTGCCACACCGTACCTGTGCAACCCGATTGCCCAGGGCGCTGCTTTGGTCGTGCATTCGACCACCAAGTATCTGACCGGCAACGGCACCGTGACCGGCGGCTGTGTGATCGACAGCGGCAAGTTCGACTGGTCTGCCAATGACAAGTTCCCGTCGCTGTCGGAGCCGGAACCGGCCTACCACGGGCTCAAATTCCATGAGACCTTCGGCCCTCTGGCCTATACGTTCCACGGCATCGCCATCGGCCTGCGCGATCTGGGCATGACGATGAACCCGCAAGCGGCGCATTACACGCTGATGGGGATCGAGACCCTTTCCCTCAGGATGCAGCGCCATTGCGAGAATGCCCGCAAGGTGGCCGAATGGCTCGAAAACGATGATCGCGTCGACTATGTGACCTATGCGGGCCTGCCGTCCTCGCCCTATTACGAGCGCGCTCAGGCGTGCTATCCCAAGGGCACCGGCGGCCTGTTCACCTTTGCCGTCAAGGGCGGGTACGAGGCCTGCGTCAAACTAGTGGATTCACTGGAGATCTTCAGCCATGTGGCCAACCTTGGCGACACCCGGTCGCTGATCATCCACTCGGCCTCCACCACCCACCGCCAGCTGTCTCCGGAGCAGCAGGAAGCTGCGGGCGCCGGCCCCAATGTGGTGCGCGTCTCCATCGGCATCGAGGATGCGGATGATCTTATCCGCGACCTGGATCAGGCCCTGGCCAAGGCCTGCGGCTGAGGTCTCCCGCCGTTCAAGTCAGAAAGGCCGGGCGCCCTGCCCGGCCTTTTCCATTTCCGCCGGGCCTATTCGCCGCCCGGCGCCATCATGTCAAAGACAACCGACACGGTGTGGGTAAAGGTCAGCTCACCCGCCTCAATGGGCATCGCATCGCTGCGGGCCATTTCCATCGCCATCATCGGGCGGCCGCCGCCGTTGCCATGCTCACTGATCGTCCGCACCGGCCCCAGCTTCATCCCCGCGGCTTCAGCCAGCTGCTGGGCTTTACGGATGGCGTCCTTGACCGCCTCGCCGCGAATCCTGTCAGTCACCGCCTCCGGATTTTCCACACCAAAGCTCAGGCCCTGGAACTGATTGGCACCGGCGCCGAGCACCGAATCCAGCACCGGACCAAGCCGGTCCAGTTCGCGCACCCGCAGCATCAGCGTGCTGGAGGCCTGGAAACCGGTGATCTCGCGGCGGCCGCCGCTGTCATAAGAGCGGTCCTGCGACCAGACAGGATGCATGGCAATCTGCCGGGTCTGCATATCCGCCGAAGCAATGCCCGCGTCCTTGAGGCGTGCAATCACCGCCGCCATCGAGTCCGAGACCGCGGCCATTGCAGCGGCGGCTTCTTCCGCCTCTTCGGTCACACCGAGGGTGATGGTTGCCAGCTCAGGCGCCACCTGCGCCATGCTCTCACCGTTCACGGTGATCTGCCGCAACGCCTGTGCCTCGTCCGCCGCCATTGCCGCAGTGCTCACCGACAGCATCAGCGCCGCTGCCAGAAGTTTCTTTGCTTTCATGCTCAATAGCTCCTTTTGGAATGCCCTCTAGATGGGGGCGGCGAACTGCCGCCCGCAAGCCCCCGCAGCGGTCTTTTCCTTTAACCCGGCAGGTTTCTGCTTTAAGGTCCGCGGCAAAACACCGGGCGCGCCAAGCGGCCCCGGGCAGTATGGATTTTGAGGGTTTGACCCAAAGCATGAAACCGGCATTTGCACTTTCGCTTTCCTCTGATGGTATTGAGTTGATCTATCGCGCCGGCGACGGCTGGCGCAGCGTTGCCCTCACGCCATTCGATGCCGGCGACCTGCCCGCCGCGCTGGCGGAAATGCGCGAGGCAGCGCTGCGGCTTGAACCGGAAGGCGTCTTTTCCAAACTTATCCTGCCCAACGACCAGATCCGCTATTTGACCGTCGAGACCGGTGATCTTCCGGCTGATGCCCGAATTGACACTGCCCGGCAGGCGCTGGTTGGGGCGACCCCTTATTCCGTGGATGAGCTGGCCTTTGACATCTCAGCCGATGGCAGCATCACCCATGTCGCGGCCGTGGCACTGGAAACACTGGACGAGGCAGAGACATTTGCCGTTGAACACGGGTTCGGACCGGTCAGCTTCGTTGCGGTTCCGGATGGCAGCGGGTTTCTGGGTGAGCCGTTCTTTGGCACCACGCGGGCGATCCGCGGCACTGAGGTGGAACCGGACAGCGAAGCTGTTGCGGTGGCAGGGCCGCTGGACCTTCCGGTTTCTGCCAAAGAACCAGCAACTGCCAGTGAAGATGCCGCTGCAGACGCGGCGGAGGCGGCAGATGATCCAGCCAAGGACGAAGACAGCACTTTAAACGCTGCAGTGTTGGACGACCCTCTGCCGGATCATGCAGACCAGGCAGAGCAGCCAGAACCTGCCGCTCCTGCAGTGGCGGCGGCACAGGCTGGCCCCGACGCTGTTTCCAAGCCTGCCCCCGCCGGACAGGACCAGCCCCTGGCTGATGCGCCTCAGACAGGCCCCGCGGCGCCATCTGCAAAACCCTCGAGCCTGCCGCCCGCTCCGCCGGCCGCCAATACCGCCACTGCACCCGCTGAAACCGCCGAAGATGACAAAAGCACCGCGTCTCCTGCACCGCTTGTTGCCGCCCCCAAGCGCGGCGCAGAGACGGCCGCAGCCAAACCGCTGGGCGCGGCACAGCCGGCCTTGGTTCTGGACACGGCAACGCTTGCTGCGCCCCGCCCGTCAATTCCCCCTGCACCAGCCGCCCTGCGGGAAACCGCATCAGAAGCGCCCGGCGCGGTCCAGGCAAAGCCTGCAGCAGAGGCACAAGAAAACAAGACCGTAACCAAAGGCAAGCCGCGGCATCTGGGGCTGATCCTGACCGCAGTCTTGCTGCTGTTCCTGGCCGCTGCGGCTGTCTGGGCCGTGCTGGGCGAAGAAGCTTTCCTGACCTCCAGCCCGGAACCGGATCAACGTCTGGCCCCCGCCCCTGAAGTTAACGCAGCAGACGGCGGCACGGCGCAAAACTCTGGCCCGAATGACACGCCGGCTGCGCTGGAACACCCCAGCGAAGAGGCCGATCCGCAACCGATTGCCCCGCAGGTCAGCGTGCTGGCAGAACAGCCTGATGCCGGAGCAGCAGACACCGGCGCGGATGCAGCTGAGAGTTTTGAGGAAGGCAACCCGGAACTGGCCGGGACCGGCGCCGCTAATCTGCACCCGTCTGTCGCGGATGAAGCCGCCGCAGACGGTGTGGACTTGCCGGAGGAAGGCACTGACACGGCCTTCCTGGAACCGGAAACATTGCAGCCCGGCAATATCAGCCCGCCGCAGAACACCGCGGCGGAGGAGCCGCTGGACCCGCTGGCCCAGGCTGCGCGCTATGCAGCCACCGGCGTCTGGACGGTTGCACCGGATCTGGGGCAGTTCCCCGCTGGCGCCGGGCTGGACGAACTTTACACCGCTTCCATCGACCGGACCGGATCAGCCCCCGATGCCGTGGCGCTGCCGCAGCCGAACGGCTTTTCCAACGATCTGGAACTTGCCCCTGTCGCCTCCCCCGCCGCCGCCGGGAAAGCGTTTGATCTGGACGGGCGCGGCCTGGTCAAGGCGAGCCCTGATGGCACGCTCAACCCCGATGGCATCATGATTTTCAAGGGCCGCCCCAAGGTGGTGCCGCCGCCCGCACCTGACCGCAGCGACCCGGCGGCCGAGGCCCTGGCCGAGGAAGTCGCGCGCAACCAAGTCTTGTCGCGCAAACGGCCGAAGCCGCGGCCTGCAGATCTGGAGGAACAGGTGGAGCGGGCACAGCTTGGCGGCCTCAGCCGGGCAGAGCTGGCCTCCTTGCGGCCGCGCAAACGGCCTGCGAGCCTGAAACCCGCCGAAGAGGAACAGCTGCCGGTAACGGAACTGGCCGTTGCCGCATCGGTGCAGCCCCGCGGCCGGCCCGCCAACTTCGCCAATCTCGTCGACCGCGCCCGCCGCAATTCCCAGAATCAGGTGCAAACCGCCGCCGCGGTGCCTGCCGCCGCAGCGGCCGCCGCACCGCGCATTCCAACAGCAGCTTCTGTTGCCCGCCGCGCCACGGTCAATAACGCCATCAACCTGCGCAAGCTGAACCTGATCGGCGTTTATGGCACTGCCACCGACCGCCGCGCCCTGGTCCGCCTGCCCTCCGGCCGGTACAAGAAGGTGCAAGTCGGCGACCGCATTGACGGCGGCCGGGTGATCGCCATCGGCGAAAGCCAGCTGCAATACCAGAAAGGCGGCCGCAACCGCACTCTGACCATGCCCAAGGGCTAAGACCAGCCCGAAGAAAAGCCGGGCCTGCGAGGCAAACCCGGCTTAGCCTGCTTTCCTGACAGACTATTCTGCGGCCTGTATCTCGCCGTTTTCAATCTGCTCGCGCTCGATCGATTCAAACAGCGCCTTGAAGTTCCCTTCGCCAAAGCCGTCATCGCCCTTGCGCTGGATGAACTCGAAGAAGATCGGCCCAATCACGGTTTTGGAGAAGATCTGCAGCAGGATGCGGGTTTCGCCGCCGTCCACCACACCCTCGCCGTCGATCAGGATACCGTGTTTCTTCATGCGGTCCAGCGGCTCCTCATGGCCGTGCACCCGTTTCTTGGACAGCTCATAATAGGTGTCATTCGGGCCTGGCATGAACTTCAGGCCCTTGCCGGCAATCGCGTCGGTGCTGGCATAGATGTCCTCGGTGCCGACTGCGATGTGCTGGATACCTTCGCCGTTGTATTTTTTCAGATAGGACACGATCTGACCGGTCTCGCCCCGATCCTCGTTGATCGGGATCCGGATGCGGCCGCAGGGCGAAGTCAGCGCGCGGCTGAACAGGCCGGTGTACTTGCCTTGGATATCGAAGAAACGGATCTCCTTGAAGTTGAACAGCTCCTCGTAGAACCTGAACCACTTGTCCATGTTGCCCTTGTAGACATTGTGGGTCAGGTGATCCAGATAATAGAACCCGTCGCCGCGCGGCTTGGACTGCTTCAACCACTCGAATTCGCCGTTGTAGGGTGAGGTGTCGTAGTACTGATCGATGAAGTAGATCAGCGACCCGCCAATGCCTTTGATCGCAGGAACATCCATCACCTTGCCCGGCCCATCATAGGCCTCTGCGCCCTTGGCAACCGCATGATCCAATGCCTTTTGCGCATCCGCCACACGCCAGCCCATCGCCGGGGCACAGGGGCCGTGCTCTTCCACGAACTTGGCGGCAAAGCTCTCAGGGTCGGCGTTCAGGATATAGGTCACATCGCCCTGCTGCCACAACTCCACCAGCGGCTGGTCCTTGCGGTGCCCCACCAATTCATAGCCCATGCGGGTAAACAGCTCCCGCAACTCTTCCGGCTCGGGGCTGGCAAATTCAACGAATTCAAAGCCATCGGTGCCTGCGGGGTTTTCAGTCGTGATTTCGGATTTCGGGGCATTATGCGGGAACGGGCCCATTGCGCATCTCCTTGAGATCATGGGGAAACAAGTGAATTCTTGCATCAAGAGTACCGCATATCGCATGCTTGTTTTCCGCATTGTTTCGCACCCACACCTTGATCCGTGCGCAATTTCCGCGAGAATAGTTAAAAGTATGGAGATTTTCCGCATGCTAGACACAACAGACATGAAACTTCTGGCAGCGTTGCAGAAAGACGCGCATCTGACCGCACAGCAACTGGGTGAAATGCTCAATCTCTCGCCCAGCCAAGCGGGACGGCGACGCCAAAAGCTGGAGGCCGACGGTTATATCCAAGGCTATTCGGCACGGCTGGACCCAGCAAAACTGGGGCTGGCGGTCCAGGGCTTCGTGCAAGTGCATTTGGGCAGCCACGGGCCGGAGCAATCCAAGGGATTCGCCCGCCTGGTGGCCAGCCAGCCGGAAATCACCTCCGCCTGGACGATGACCGGCGAGGCCGATTACCTGCTGCGTGTCTACTGCGCCGACCTGGAGGCGCTGAATACGCTCATTCACGGCATTTTACTGCCGCATCCCGCCGTCTCCAGGGTCCAAAGCCAGATCGTAATGGCACAATTAAAACGCGATGCACCGCTGCCGACTTAACCAGCTGGGAAGGATTTCGGCGTAAAGATGCAGTAACGACTACTGTAACCCAAAGTGGAATGTGCCGTGTCTTTTGTTGACCGCCGCGTCGAAACGCGCCCCACCAGCGGCGAGGCCCCGTTCGCCCTCAATGAAGTTTTCTTCTCCAGAACCGACAGCCGGGGTGTGATCCAGGCCGGCAACTATGTCTTCCGCCGCGTCGGCGCCTATCCTTGGGAAGAGCTGATCGGCGCCCCGCACAAAGTAATCCGCCATCCGGATATGCCCAAGGGCGTGTTTTCGCTGTTCTGGGACACCATCCAGCGCGGCGAATCGATGGGGGCATACGTCAAGAACAAGTCCAAGGACGGGCTGTACTACTGGGTGTTTGCGGTGGTGGTGCCCTGCCAGGACGGGTATCTGTCCGCCCGTATCAAGCCCAGCAGCGAACTGTTTGACCAGGTGCGCAGCCTCTACGCCAAGATGCTGAAGCGGGAAAAGGACGAAGGCGTCAATCCCGCGGACAGCGCGCAGTATCTCCTCGATTGGCTGAACAGCCAGGGGTATGAAGATTACCACCAATTCGCCGCCCACGCGCTGAGCCAGGAGCTGATTGCCCGCGATCACGGGCTGGGCCAGCAGCCGCACGCCCGCGTCCAGGAGCTGACCAGCATGCTGCGGGACGCGGAGACCTTGGTAGAGGAAACCGAAGGGCTGATTACCGACTTCGACGCGATGCATACCATCCCGCATAACCTGCGTGTGCTGGCGTCGCGGATCGAACCCTCGGGTGGCCCGGTGACCGTTCTGTCACAAAACTATGGCTCGATGTCGCGCGAAATGTCGGACTGGTTCGCCGCTCATGTGATGGGAAAGAACAGCAATTTCGCTAAGATCAAATCTTCGGTGAACAACAGCCTGTTTGTCGAAGGCATGGCGCGCATCCTGATCGAATGCGACAACCAGCTGCAAAAGGAGCGCCGCGACCTGGGCAATGTCGATATGGAGGCCGAGCGCAAGATTCTGGGCGACCTGGTCAAGGCGCAGGTCAAACGCTCGGAGGACGGCATGAAAGAGGTCGATGAGGAAGCCGTGCGCATCACCAGCGCTTGCCAAGTTATGCACCGCCACTTCCTGGGCCTCAGCTCCACCCGTGTCCTGCTCAAGATTGAAAGTGCCCGGCTGACTGATTCCGGTGAAACCCTGGCCGACATCATCGACCAGCTGGGCGGTTTTCAGGAGCGGATCTCCCGGCGGCTGGACCGTATTGGCAAGCTAAGCGAAGAAATCCGCATTCTGGAGCACTAAGACCGCCCGCAGCGGTCCCGGCAGGCGCCGGATTGCCAGCGCCTCAGCCTTTCGCTGCCAAAATGATTGCCAAGGCCCCGGCCTGCTTGCGATACCTTCTATATGGAAGAGTTTTTTTATCAGGCAACCATTTACCTGGGTGCCGCCGTCATCGCCGTTCCCCTGGCAGCCCGGCTGGGGCTGGGTTCTGTGCTGGGCTATCTGGCTGCAGGCATCGCCATTGGCCCGGTCCTGGGCCTTACCGGCGCCGAAACCGAAGATCTGCGCCATTTCGCCGAATTCGGCGTGGTGATGATGCTGTTCCTGATTGGGCTGGAGCTGGAGCCGCGCGCGCTTTGGGCGATGCGGGACAAGCTGATCGGACTTGGCGGCATGCAGGTTGCCGCTTCCACCGTTGTTCTGATGGCGGCGGCCATGGCCGCGGGCCAGCCCTGGCACGTCAGCCTTGCGGTCGGGCTGGCGCTGTCGCTGTCTTCCACCGCAATTGTTTTGCAGACATTGTCGGAAAAAGGATTGATGCAAACCGGCGGCGGGCGCTCTGCCTTCTCGGTGCTGCTGACCCAGGATATTGCGGTCATTCCGATCCTGGCCTTCCTGCCGCTGCTGGGCACCTATGCCATTCCGCAATTCGCCTCCGACGGCTCCATCAACCGGGAGGGCGCAGGCGGGCATGGCGGCGGCCACCACTCGCTGTCTTTGGTCGACGGGCTGCCCGGCTGGGCAGTGGCGCTGGTCACGCTGGCCGCGATTGCCTTTATCATCCTGGCAGGCATCTATCTGACCAGGCCGCTGTTCCGTTTCATCCACGCTTCCAACCTGCGTGAAATGTACACCGCCCTGGCGCTGATGATTGTTGTCGGCATCTCCTTCCTTATGACCCTGGTGGGCCTGTCGCCGGCGCTTGGCGCCTTTCTGGCGGGGGTGGTGCTGGCCAACTCTGAATTCCGCCACGAGATGGAAAGCGACCTCAACCCCTTTAAGGGGCTGCTGCTGGGCCTGTTCTTCATCACCGTCGGCGCAGGTATCAACTACCGCCAGTTCCTGGCCGACCCCGGCGACCTGATCGGCCTGGCCTTGCTGGTGATCTTTGCCAAGGGCGCAGTGCTGTTTGCGGTTGGCCACGCTTTTGGCCTGCGCCGCCGCCGGCTGTGGCTTTTCACCCTTAGCCTTGCCCAGGCCGGCGAGTTCGGGTTTGTGCTGCTGGCGTTTTCGACCCAGCTGAACGTCATCCCGCCGGCCCTGTCGGAAAAGCTGCTGCTGGTAATCGCCCTGTCGATGCTGATCACCCCGCTGCTATTCATCCTTTATGACTTCCTGTCAAAGCGCATGGGAGAACCTCTGCAGGCCCACGAGCCGGATGAAATCGACGAAGAAGGCCCGGTAATCATCGCCGGCATCGGCCGGTTTGGCCAGATCGTCAACCGGCTGGTGCAGGCCAGCGGGTTTAAGACCGTGGTGCTGGACCACGATATGGAGGCGGTGCAGCTGATGCGCCGCTTCGGGGTCAAAAGCTTTCTGGGCGACCCGACCCGGCCGGAACTTCTGAAGGCCGCGGGCATCGCCAAGGCCAAGGTCTTTGTGGTGGCGCTGGATGACCCGGAGGGCGTGGTCAAGATGGTCAAATATGTGCGCCGCTCCTACCCCGATCTGCACATCATCGCCCGCGCCAAGGACCGCAACCACGTCTATGAGCTGTACCAGGCCGGCGCCGACGACATCGTGCGCGAAATGTTCGACAGTTCGGTCCGCGCCGGCCGCTACGTGCTGGAGAACGTGGGCCTCAGCGAATATGAGGCTGCGCAGGCCGCGCAAACCTTCTATGCCCATGACCGGGCCAACCTGCGCGATCTGGCCCAGCACTGGATCCCCGGCGTGCCCGCCAGCCAGAACCCCGCCTATATCGAACGGGCGCGGGAGCTGGAGAAAGCCATCGAAAGCGCGATTTTTGACATGGCCGAACGCAAGCGCAAGAAATCCTCCGAGGCCGCCGAATGAAACAGCCCCGGCGCAGTGCCGGGGCCTAGAATTCGATCCGGAGAACAGCCGCCAGGTTCAGCTGTCTGAAACCCCTGCCTCGGCAAAGGTGGCCATGCCGCTGTGGCAGGCGATGGCGCCTTTTAGCACCTGGATCGCCAGCGCCGCGCCAGAGGCCTCTCCCAGCCGCAAGCCCAACGACAGCAGCGGCTGCTTGCCCAGCTTCGCCAGCAGCGCCGGATGGGCGCCCTCCGCGCTTTGATGACCCGCCACTGCGTGGTCCAGCGCGCCATCTGCAGTCTTCGCCAGGCAGGCTGCGGCAGCGCAGCAGATGAAACCGTCCAGGATGACCGGAATATGCAGGATCCGCGCTGCGGCGATGGCGCCGGCCATGGCGGCAATCTCGCGCCCGCCCAGGCAAGCCAGCGCGTCCAGGCCGTCCCGGATTACCTCCTTGTGCAGGGCAACGCCTTCGGCCACCACGCGGGTTTTGTTTGCAAGGCCGGCATCATCCACACCGGTGCCGCGTCCGGTCCAGTCTGCGGCTTCGCCGCCAAACAGCGCACAGGCCAGCGCCGCCGCAGGGGTGGTGTTGCCAATGCCCATTTCGCCTACCACCAGCAAATCGGCACTGGGGTCCACTGCCGACCAGCCAGCCTGAAGCGCCGTCAGCAGTTCGTCCGCACTCATGGCAGGCGCTTGGGTAAAATCGGCAGTGGGGCGGTCCAGCTCCAGCGCATGCACATCCATGCGGGCACCAGCCAGCCGGGCCAGCTGGTTGATCGCCGCGCCGCCATGCTCAAAGTTGACCACCATCTGGGCCGTCACTTCTGCCGGAAAGGCCGAGACCCCCTGCGCCATCACCCCGTGATTGCCGGCAAAGACGATCACTTGCGGTGCGGTGATCTCCGGCCGGTCGCTGCGGCGCCAGCCACCGTACCAGATCGCCAGGTCCTCCAGCCGGCCCAGTGCTCCCGGCGGCTTAGTCAGCTGCGTATTGCGCGCGGCGGCACCATCCAGTGCGGCCTGGTCCTGCGCAGGAGCGCCAGCAAGCGCGGCGCGGAAATCATCAAGGGAGGAAAGCTGTGGCAGCATGGCATTGCCTCGTTGCATCTGAGTGGGTGACGCGGATAAAGCGGTTGCAGACTGTTTACCCGCTGGCCGCAACGCCGCAAGCCCTCCAATAGGCCCGCAGATGCGAAAAAACGACATTCAAGCTAAAGACATGACGCTGGCACTGGTGCTGCTGACCCGGCTGCCGCTGCCGCACCTCCCCCCTGACGCCTTTCAGCGTCAGGCCAGGGCTGTCTGGGCGTTTCCGCTAGCCGGGCTTGTGGTGGGCCTGCCCGCGGCGCTTCTTGCGGCGCTGGCACTGGCGGCCGGCCTTCCGGCCATCGTGGCCGCAGGGCTGGCGCTGGCGGCGCAGGTGATGCTGACCGGCGCCATGCACGAGGACGGGCTGGCCGATACCGCCGACGGGCTCTGGGGCGGCTTCACCCGCGAACAGCGGCTGGAGATCATGAAGGACAGCCATATTGGCGCCTATGGGGTAATCGCGCTGATCCTCGGCTTCGGCCTGCGCTGGAGCGCCCTGGCTGCACTTTTCGCGACCGCCGGGCCCTGGATCCTGCCGCCACTGGCCATGCTGAGCCGCGCGGTGATGCCTGCCTTGATGGCGTCGCTGCCCAATGCACGAAGTGCCGGATTGTCCCAAACCGTAGGCCGCCCCCGCGTTCTGCCCTGCTTGCTGGCCGCCCTACTGGCCATTGGCCTGTCACTGCCTGTGCTTGGCGCCGCGGCCCTTGGCATGGCCCTGGCCATGGCCATGGCCGTGGCTGGACTGGGCCTTCTGGCCAAGGTCAAGATCGGCGGCCAGACTGGCGACATTCTAGGCGCCTCGCAGCAAGTGGCAGAGATCGCGGGCCTTTTGGCGCTGCTTGCAATCTGCGCCTGACCCTGGCTCACTCACAACGAAAAAGGCCGCGCCCGGCGGGCACGGCCTTTACTTTAAAGCGGAGCGCCGGATCAGGCAGCGCGGGAGGTCAGCACCTCGTCCACCTGCTTGGCGGCTGCGATCTCGTCATTGCCGGACACGGCAGCCACTTCGCGGGTCAGCCGCTCCAGCGCCGCCTCGTACAACTGGCGCTCGGAGTAGCTCTGCTCGCGCTGATCATCGGTGCGGTGGAGGTCGCGCACCACTTCAGCGATTGAGATCAGGTCGCCGGAGTTGATCTTCTGCTCATACTCCTGCGCGCGGCGCGACCACATGGCGCGCTTCACCTTGGCCTTGCCCTTGAGCGTTTTCATCGCTTGGGCGATCACGTCCGGCGAGCTGAGCGAACGCATGCCCACTTCGGTGGCCTTGTTGGTCGGCACCCGCAGGGTCATCTTGTCCTTTTCAAAGGTGATCACGAAAAGCTCCAGCGCAAAGCCGGCCACTTCCTGCTCCTCGATCGAGATGATCTGGCCAACGCCATGCGCCGGGTAGACCACGTAATCATTGGGGCGGAATTCGAGCTTCTTCGACTTGGTCATACAGGTTTTTCCTCACTCACAGCCGGGCGGCACCGGCATTTTGGCGAACAAAACTCCCGGATCCGGTCAGTTCATCGTGACCAGCCCCCAGGACATCTTCTCCGCAGAAATACCGCCCAAAATGCGCAACGCTGCAGGCGTGCGCCGGGGGCGGACTCCGATTGTTTATGTCTTTTGTGCTTCAAGCATACCATAAAAAAGGGCCGCCCGAAAGGCGGCCTGCTGGCACGGGTTCGTAAAATCCCGTGATAATGCGGCGATTCTCCGCACAATTGCGGCATCGCGGCGTGCGGCAGAGAATCAGCCGCCTTCGCCAGGCGCCTCAGAGAAATACTTCTCCATCTTGCCCTCTTCGCCGTCGCGTTCCTCGTAACCCGGCATCGGGTCTTTCTTGGACACGATCACCGGCCACAGCTCAGCGTATTTGCGGTTGAACTCAACCCATTTGTCCATATCCGGCTCAGTGTCCGGGCGGATCGCGTCAGCGGGGCATTCCGGTTCGCAAACGCCGCAGTCAATGCATTCGTCGGGATGGATCACCAGGGTGTTTTCACCCTCATAGAAGCAATCCACCGGGCATACCTCGACACAGTCGGTGTATTTGCAGGCAATGCAGTTTTCCGTCACGACATAGGTCATTGTACCGAGTCCCGTTTTCCGTTTGCGCCTAGCTAATCCAGACGCGGCTGCACTTCAAGGCGTCAAAAGCCCTCGGGCTTGCGGGTAAGATCAAGCGCCCTGCGGGCTTTTTTGTCCGGACGGCCTTTTCCCTCGAACTTCGGATTGGCAGGAATTTTTTCCTGTTTTTCGGTCATATCAAAGTACAGCGCCTGCGCCTCAGGGGCCGGTCCGCGGCGTTCGCCTATGGCTTCAACCCGCACCACGCGGATCACATTGCCTTGAGCAAAGGTCAGAACATCACCAGGGGTGACGTTCTGAGCCGGTTTCAGCGCCTTGCTGCCATTGAGGCGCACATGGCCCGCACTGACCTGCTTCGCGGCCAGGCTGCGGGTCTTGAAGAACCGCGCATGCCATAGCCACTTGTCAATGCGGATCTTGGGCGCCCCCTCAGTCATGGCCGGGTCAGTCGCCCTGTTTCAGCCCCATCAGCGCAGCTGCAAAGGGATTGTCCGGGTCGATCTGCTTTTCCTTCCTGGCAGGGCGCGCGGAATAGGTCTTGGCCCCCTGATCCTGGCGCGCTCCGCCCTTGCGGCCCGGCTTGCCCCGGCCGCCCTCGCGGTCGCCGCCTTTGGCGCCGCGCGGCTTGCCTTTGCCGCCAGGCTTACCGTCGCCCTGCGGCCGGCGGTTCTGCTGGCGCTGGCCACCGCCCTGGCGTCCGCCGCGGTTGCCACCCCAGGTGAAAGTGAAGAACACTTCCATTTCCGGTTCCGCATCAGCAGGGGCTTCAGATTTGGCTTCTGCTGCCGCTTCCGCAGGTGCCGCTTCGGCTTCGGTCGCCGGTGCTTCGGCAGCCACGTCTTCAGCAGGAACCTCTGCCGGCGCCTCTGCAGCTTCCGCCGCGGGCGCTTCAGCCGCAGCCTCTATTGCCGCAGGTTCTTCTACAGCCGCTTCAGCAGGCTTCGCTTCCGGCTCAGCCGCCACCGGCTTCACCTTCTCGCGCTCGCCTTTCTCGGCCTTATAGCCCAGACCCTGCATCAGGTCCGCGAACTGCTCCAGCGTCATGCCAGTGATCGACAGCATATCCGCCTTGGCTTCAAAACCACCGCGGCTGTCCTCAGAACGCAGCATATCGGCCAGGCGCTCCAGCATGTCGATGCGGATCATCCGCTCGCCCGCGGCGCGGTAGCCGGACATGGTGTCATAGCCCTCAGGCGCGTCCTTGACCGACGGAACGGTGACCAGGCCCGGCGGCGGCGCCTCGGGGAAGTCCTGCAGGCCGTTCGCCAGCGACCACAGCACCAGGCGCAGACGGGTCGGCGCGGGCTTCAGCAAGAGCGGCATGAAAATGGTGAACTGGCCGAAGCGGATGCCATGCTTGCGCAGCGCGCCGCGGGCGTCCTGATCCAGATCCTTGACCTCCTGCATCACGCCTGCGCGCGGCAGCACGCCGAGGTTCTCGACCATGCGGAAAGCAAAACCGCGCGCGAGGCCGGTCAGTTCCTCATCCTTCTGCAGGTTCAACAGCGGTTCGAACAGCGCGTTGATCTTGCGGGTGATGAAATGCAGCAGGCGGCGCTCGACCTTCTGGGCCACATCCGGGCCTGCGGCCTCATCTACAAACACCTCGATCTGCGGGTTCAGCGCATCGGCGCCGGCAACCAGCTTGCCCACCGCATGCTCGCCCCACATCAGGCCGCCCTGTTCGGTAAAATCGATCTCGGTATCGGGCGCGTTATAGAACCGGTCCGCACGCAGATGGAATTGCGGCGCCAAAGCCTGCAGCGAGGCCGCCTTGAGGGCTTTTGCCTCAGTGCCTTGCGCAGCTTTGTCCGGGCTGAACCGGAACCCCTCCAGACGGCCGACGAATTCGCCTTCGACCGTCACTTCACCCTTGTCATTCACTTCGGCCAAAAGGGCCTCCTTCTGTTTGAGCCGCCGCAACAGCACAGACGTGCGCCGGTCCACAAATCGCTGAGTCAGCCGCTCATGCAGAGCATCCGACAACCTGTCTTCTACAGCGCGCGTCTCCCCGCGCCAATGGCTTTCGTCACGCAGCCAGCCATTCCGCTGCGCGACATATGTCCACGTCCGGATAAATGCCAGACGTTTGGACAATGTGTCGATGTTTCCGTCAGTGCGGTCAATCCGCTTTATCTGGCGAGCCATCCAATCGTCCGGCACCACCCCGCCGCCGTGCAGATGCTCGAAAATCACCCCCAGAAGCGAGGCGTGCTCGGCATGGGAAATACCGCGGAAATCGGGTATCCGGCAGACATCCCACAACAGTTTCACCGATTGCGCGTTGGTGGTGCGCGAGATGACGGCGGATTCCCGCGACAGCATCTTCAGCGCGCCAAGGTCATCCGCTTCGCGCGCCTTGATCAGGTTCTCGTTCGAGGGGCTTGATTCGAGCGAGTTGATCAGCGCTTCAACGGTGCCGAACTGCAGGTTAGCCGATCGCCAGTTCAGCTTCTTCAGCGGCGTGAACTGGTGGTTCATGATTGCCGAGGCGGTGCCCTCGTCCAGCGGCCTGGCGTCGCCGGTGACGCCAAAGGTGCCGTGGCTCATCCCCCGGCCTGCGCGGCCTGCAATCTGCGCCAGTTCATTGGGCGCCAGTTCGCGCATCCGGCGGCCGTCGAACTTGGTGGTGGAGGAAAACGCCACATGGTCGATGTCGAGGTTGAGCCCCATACCTATGGCATCGGTGGCCACCAGGTAATCGACCTCGCCATTCTGGTAGAGCGCCACCTGAGCATTGCGTGTCCGTGGGCTCAGCGCCCCCATCACCACTGCCGCCCCGCCCTTCTGGCGGCGGATCAGCTCAGCAATCGCATAGACATTATCAACAGAAAATCCGACGATTGCCGTGCGCGGCGGCATCCTGCTTATCTTTTTCGAACCTGCATACGCTAAATCGGACATCCGTTCGCGGCGCACGAATTCAACACCCGGTACCAGCGCTGAAATCGGACCGCGCATGGTGTCTGCTCCCAGGAACAGCGTCTCATGGGTGCCACGGGCGCGTAGCAGCCGGTCAGTGAACACATGGCCGCGCTCCGGATCGGCGCAAAGCTGGATCTCGTCGATGGCCAGGAAGTCGCAGCCCATGCCCTCCGGCATCGCTTCAACCGTGCAGATCCAGTACTGCGCCCGCGGCGGCACGATGCGCTCCTCACCGGTGACCAGCGCCACAACGGACGGCCCGCGGGCCGCCACCACCTTGTCATAGACCTCCCGCGCTAAAAGCCGCAGCGGAAAGCCCATGACACCGGTGCGGTAGCCCAGCATCCGTTCAATTGCATAATGGGTTTTGCCGGTATTGGTCGGGCCCAGGACGGCCACGATCCGCGATGCGCTTGCCATGATTTCAGCCCCCGCGCCCCAACGGGGCTTACAGTTCCCTGCCCTCGACCGAGGATTTCAGACGTTCGAGGGCGCTGCTTACTTCCTCGTGGTGCGGATGTATAGCCTTGGCACGCTGGTAGGCCTTATACGCATGTTCCGGCTGTCGGAACTGCTCAAACACCACGCCCAGCGCATAGATCGCGTTGTAGTCCTGCGGATTGAGCGCCAGTGACCGCTCCAGATCCGCAACCGACGGGCCATAAAGCCCGATCTCGAAATAGACCCGCGCGCGTGTGTACCAGCCGCGGGCGAAATCCGGCGCGTGATCGGTCAGCGCGGTCAGGTGCTCCACCGCCTCCTGCAGGTCGCCCCGTTCCATCGCGTCACGCCCCCGCCGCAGCAGCAAATCCATGGCAGGCGAACCGCTCTTGGCCCACAGCGCCTGCAACTCGCGGTCTATTGCCGCAGCCTCCGCCGGCGCCGCTTGCGCCAGGTCCTGCAGCAGCACATCAGCAGTCAGCGCTTGCGCGGAAACCTGCGCAGGCAGGGAATACGTGACTGTGACCGCCGTTGCCGCCACGATAGCTTTGAGCTTTGAGTGAATTGCCAGCATGATGCCCCCAGTGTAATCCCGCGCGCGGCATTTTCCAGTATTGGATGCAAATGCTTCACAGGTTTGTGCTATGAAGCGCGCAAAGCAGATTGAGGACCGATATGAGCGATACCCTTGCACAGGCGGCAGAAGCCCTGAACGAAAAACTGGACGCAGGCGCCTTTGACGCGTCCGCCAAATTCGAGATTGAGGGCCTGGGCGCCATCGTGCTGGACAGCAGCGGCGCGCGGGTCAGCGACGAAGACGCCGATGTGACCATGACTGCGGACGCCGATACGTTCCAGTCGATCCTGGAGGGCGACCTGAACCCCACCGCCGCCTTCATGTCGGGCAAGCTGACCATTGACGGCGACATGGGCACCGCGATGAAACTTGCGTCGGCCTTGTCCTAATGGACGGCGCCCAAATGGACCTGCAGCCCGCCCCCCTGTTCGCGGATATCGCCCAGGGGCCTGCGGGCGGCCAGGCCCATTGGGTGCAAGCCTCTGACGACCTGCGCATCCGCGCGGGCCACTGGCGCCCCGAAGGCGCGGCACAGGGCACTGTCCTGCTGTTCCCCGGGCGCACCGAATATGTCGAGAAATACGGCCTGGCCGCGGCAGATTTCGCAGACCGCGGCTTTGCCACCCTCACTGTGGACTGGCGCGGCCAGGGCTTGGCAGACCGGATGCTGGCAGAGCGCCGCCTGGGCCATGTTGAAGACTTCACCGACTTTCAAAAGGACGTCCAGGCCCTGATCCGGCTGGCAGAAAAGCTGGAGCTTCCCAAACCCTGGTTCCTTGTGGGCCACTCCATGGGCGGCGCCATCGGCCTGCGCGCGGTGATGCAAGGGCTGAAGGTAAACGCCTGCTGCTTCACCGGCCCGATGTGGGGCATCCAGATCCCGCCGCTGCTGCGCCCTTTTGCCAGCTTACTCGGCGGTATTGCCCCCTATCTGCACCTGGACAGGCTGCTGCTGCCGACCACGGCGCTGGACCAATACGTGCAGATCACCCCGTTTGAGGGCAACACTCTGACCACCGATGCCGATATGTACCGGATGATGCACGCGCAGCTGGCGGCGCAGCCCGATCTGGCGCTTGGCGGGCCGACCATCCAATGGCTGCGCGTCAGCCTGCAGGAATGCTCCTGGCTGGCGGAACAATCCTCGCCCGCCCTGCCCTGCATCACCTTCCTTGGCTCGGATGAACAGATCGTCAACACGGACGCCATCCACGATCGCATGAACCGCTGGCCCGGCGGCGAACTGGACCTGATCAAGGGCGGCCAGCACGAGGTGATGATGGAAACGCCGGAAATCCGGGAGCACGTTTTCAACAGCATGTGCCGCCTTTTCGAGCAGCACCGCGGCTGACCCCGCCGTTGCCTCTGCGGCGTACGCTGCATTTACCCCGTTCTTACCTGCATCTGTCATTCTCTCCCGGTTCCGCGACCCTCGGCTTGTGATCCCTGAAGCCCGCCCTTAGATGTTGGGTCAACGCATTTTTCATGACAGGAGCCCCCATGTTCCAGCTTCCCTTCCCCGTCCGCGACGCAAACGCCACTGCCGGTTCCGGCGGCCTTGGCAACCTGCCGGAATGGGATCTCAGCGATCTCTATGCGTCTGAGGACGCCCCCGAACTGGCCCGCGACCTGGACTGGCTGCAAGAGGAATGCGCCGCCTTTGCCGCCGACTACGAGGGCAAGCTGGCGGATCTGGATGCGGACGGCCTGCTGGAATGCGTGCAGCGCAATGAGAAGATCAACAACATCGCCGGCCGCATCATGTCCTTTGCGGGGCTGCGCTATTACCAGCTGACCACCGACGCCGGCCGCGCGGCCTTTCTGTCCGACTGCCAGGAAAAGGTCACCATCGCCACCACCCCGCTGGTGTTCTTCACGCTGGAACTGAACCGGATCGAAGACAGCGTGATGGACGCGCATCTGGCCGCCAATGCGGAACTGGCGCGTTATGACAGCGTGTTCCGCCGCATCCGCGCCATGAAACCCTACCAGCTGTCGGACGAGCTGGAAAAGTTCATGCATGACCTCGGCATCGTCGGCGACGCCTGGGAGAAATTGTTTGACGAGACCATCGCGGGCCTCACCTTCACCGTTGATGGCGAAGAGCTGAACATCGAAGGCACCCTGAACCTGCTGACCGAACAGGACCGCAGCAAGCGCGAGGCTGCCGCCCGCGAACTGGCCCGCGTCTTTGCTGAGAACATCAAGACCTTTGCCCGCGTCCACAACACCCAGGCCAAGGAAAAGGAAATCATCGACCGCTGGCGCGGCATGCCCAGCCCGCAGACCGGCCGCCACCTCTCCAACGACGTGGAGCCCGAGGTCGTCGAGGCGCTGCGCGAGGCCGTGGTCGCCGCCTACCCCAAGCTCAGCCACCGCTACTACGAGCTGAAGCGCAAATGGCTGGGCCTCGACGTGATGCAGGTCTGGGACCGCAACGCACCGCTGCCGCTGGAGGACACCTCGGTCGTCAGCTGGGCAGATGCCGAAAAGACCGTGATGGAGGCCTATAACGCCTTTGATCCCCGCATGGGCGAGATTGCAGCCCCCTTCTTCTCGGACGGCTGGATTGACGCCGGCGTGAAACCCGGCAAGGCGCCCGGCGCCTTTGCCCACCCCACCGTCACCAACGTGCATCCTTATGTGATGCTGAACTACCTGGGCAAGCCGCGCGACGTGATGACACTGGCGCATGAGCTGGGCCATGGCGTCCACCAGGTGCTGGCCGCAGAACAGGGCGAAATGCTCTCCTCCACCCCGCTGACTCTGGCGGAAACCGCGTCTGTCTTTGGCGAAATGCTCACCTTCCGCAAGATGCTCGACAACGCCAAGACCAAGGAGCAGCGCAAGGTGCTGCTGGCCGGCAAGGTCGAGGACATGATCAACACGGTTGTGCGCCAGATCGCCTTTTATGACTTTGAATGCAAACTGCACGCCGCCCGGTCTGAGGGCGAGCTGACCCCGGATGACATCAACGCCATCTGGATGTCGGTGCAGGCTGAGTTGCTGGGCGAGGCGTTCGAGTACATGGAGGGCTACGAGACCTTCTGGGCCTATATCCCCCACTTCGTGCATTCGCCCTTCTACGTCTACGCCTATGCCTTTGGCGATGGCTTGGTGAACGCGCTCTACTCGGTCTATGCCGAGGGCGGCGAAGGCTTTGAGGACAAGTATTTCGAAATGCTCAAGGCAGGCGGCTCCAAGCACCACAAGGAACTGCTGGCCCCCTTCGGCCTCGATGCCACCGACCCCAAGTTCTGGGACAAGGGTCTTTCCATGATCTCCGGCTTCATCGACGAGCTGGAAGCGATGGAAGACTGATGCCAATTGCCCTGCACCCGGTGGCCCGCGGCGAGTTTGATCTTGTCGCCCGCATCCAGGTGGAGCCGGATCAGGTTCGCTACTCCGGCACCGTGGCGCAGGCGTTCCAGGAAAATGAGGAGGGCGTGGATTTTCATGCCATCCTCGACGGCTCCCGCGCGGTGGGCTTCTTCAAAATCGACCGGCTGTATCATGAGACATACAGCTTTGCCGCTGCGGATGAACTGGGCCTCCGTGCCTTCATGATTGATCGCGAGGATCAAGGCAAAGGCTATGCCACCGCTGCGGTGGCCGCTCTGAAAACCTACCTGCCTGCGCAATATCCGGGCCGGTGCGCGGTGGTGCTGACGGTCAATATGCAAAACCTTGGCGCCGTCCGCTGCTACCGCAGGGGCGGATTTGCAGACACCGGCGGCATCCATCCGCATGGTATTGCCGGCCCGCAACATATTTTGCGGATGCCTCTCGCCGGGCGGCCGGAATTTTGCGAAAATTCTGGCTAGGAAAACACGTGTTTTCCTAGCCGTTTCCCGCGCCGGGAAACGGCGCGAGGGTCTCAGAGGGCTCACTGATGCGGGAAGTAGTCCTCGCAGTCGCCGTCGCGGTAAACATCCGCGGTGCAGCAGTGCAAGCCGCCGCCAAAGGCATAGGCGTCGCGCAGCTCGACCTCGACCACTTCCATACCCAGCTTGTCCATCTGCTCCGCCTGGTAGACCTCGGATTTCTCGACGCAGACGGTCTTGGGGTCCAGAACCAGCACATTCATCGACAGCCAGGTCGAGGAATAGCACAGCGGCGGCGGGGTGTTGTGGGCGGGCTGCGCCGCGTCGACGATGTCCCAACCGTTCTTGTTGAACATCTCGCGCTGCTCATCCGGCAGGCGGCGCTGCGGGTTGTTCAGGATCAGCCCCGGGCGCAGCGGGGTGAAGGTGGCGTCAATGTGGATCGGGTACGGGTCGCCCGGGAAATTCACCGTGTGCACGCGGTGATCCGGGAAGTGGCGGCGCAGCCATTCGATGCCTTTGAGGTTGGTGGTGAAACCATGCTGCACCACCAGGTCCTTGCCAAAGCGCAGCACGTCGGCGGCGTCGAACAAGGGTTCTTCCTCGGTGGTGACAAAGAACTTCTCCGCCGCCCATTCCAGCCGCTTGGCCTCGCCGATCTTGTCGCTGAGGTAATCCGGGTGGTAATCCGCATCCGTGAGGCGTGGCTTGGGGGCTGCCTCGTGCCGGAAGTTCGGATCTTCCTCCCAGTACTGCTTCAGCAGCGGCCGGTAGTTCAGGTACTCGAACCAGCGGCAGCGGTAGGACATGGTGGCTTCGAGCATCTCATGGCCGACAGTCAGCAGCACGTCGCGTGGCGGCATGCAGCCGAATTGGCTGTCGGTGTGGAAATCCGGCGTGGTGACGGGCTGCGCATGGTCGATTGAGACCGGACGGTCGACACGGATGCCGCGGCCCCGCAGCTGATCGGCAAAATTGTCCAGCAGTTCATTGGCGCGGTCGATGGTTTCCTGCGGGCGGCGGCCCCACTGGCCGCGCATGTCGCTGTCTTCCGGCACCTTGGCATCCAGCGCGGGCTCTTCCGGCGGGATGTGGCAATCATCCGCACGCCCCACGATCACATGGCGCAGCGTGTCCCATTCGTTCCAGCTTTTGACTTCGGTTTTTTCCGGCGACCAGGCCATGGATGCCTCCTCATTTTCTGGGAGACAAGGCGGGGCCTTCAATCTCCCGATTGAAAGTCCCGGCGTACAGGAGCGTGGGTTTTGGGCGAGAGCAAACCGCTCTCCAGCGACGCCATCGCCTGTGAGCCCGGCGCCCGATATAGCAGCCAAAGGGGATGCGGGGAAGACGATTCAGACGCAGCAGAGGCTTGCGTCATTTCAGCTGGCTGTCCTTGGAGCCGCGCCGGTTGATGCCGCCGCGCGCCTGTTGGGCGCCGTCGCGTTCCTGCTGGCAGTCGATGCAGAGCTTGACGCCGGGAAGAGCAATGCGGCGTTTCTCCGGAATGGGTTCCTCGCATTCGGCGCAATGGGTGAGGCTTTCGCCCACCGGGCGCCTCACGGCCTTCATCCGCGCCAGCTCGTCGTTGATCGAGGCTTCGATCTGTTCATTCACCGCGCCGTCCTGCGCCCAGCCGCCTGCCATGGCTCCTCCTCCTGTGCCAGAGACCTGAGTTTAATCCCGCGCCGGTGCCCTGGCCAGCCCGGCATGGCGGCAATATCCGAGTAAATCTATCAACTATTTGATTTTATTGCATTTTCCATTGACCCGCACTCGCAGACCGCATAAACAGAATACAGAAATTGCAAGCAAGCCAGAATCACCAGGCCGCAAGCAGCCAGCGCTCCAGCTCTCCTTCGGGACAGCCAGACAGCTAGCACCGCCAGCAACCAGAGTGATTTCAGCCAGCCGCGCCAAAACGACCGTGCCAGCGTTTCTGCCAGCCCCTATCCCGCCGCGCACCCAGCGTTTCGCCAGGCCCGTGCCAGACAGGTTTCCCGCCAGCATCCGCCAGCTTTTTCAGGTCAGTACTGCTGTCCCAATGTTTCGCGCGCGAAACATTACGGCAGAAGCACTGCCGTAAAGCCAGCATCATTGCCAGATGACAAAAAAGGCGGTGCCCAGCACCGCCTTTCATTCCTTCGCATGGCCGCCGGATCAAGCGCCGGTCAGCATGCCTTTTTCCATTGCCAGTTCGCGCATTTTCTTCTGCAGCTTTTCAAACGCCCGCACTTCGATCTGGCGGATGCGTTCGCGGCTGACATTATACTGCGTGCTGAGCTCTTCCAGCGTCACCGCCTGATCCATCAGGCGGCGCTGGGTCAGAATGTCCTTCTCGCGGTCGTTCAGCACGTCCAGCGCAGCAGTCAGCAGCTCACGGCGGGCTTCCAGCTCATCACGGGCTTCATAGTCGCCAGCCTGGTCGGCGTCTTCATCCTCGAGCCAGTCCTGCCATTGCATGGTGCCCTCGCCCTCGGATCCGACGGTGGCATTGAGCGAGGCATCGCCGCCGGACATACGGCGGTTCATCGAGATCACCTCATCCTCGGTCACGCCAAGGTCGTTGGCGATCTGCGCGACGTTTTCCGGGCGCAGGTCGCCCTCCTCCAGCGCGCCGATGCGGGCTTTGGCTTTACGCAGGTTGAAGAACAGTTTCTTCTGCGCCGAGGTGGTGCCCAGTTTGACCAGCGACCAGGACCGCAGGATATATTCCTGGATCGAGGCGCGGATCCACCACATGGCATAAGTTGCCAGGCGGAAGCCCTTTTCCGGGTCAAAACGCTTCACCGCCTGCATCAGGCCGACGTTGGCCTCAGAGATCACTTCGGCCTGCGGCAGGCCATAGCCGCGGTAACCCATGGCGATCTTGGCCGCGAGCCGCAGATGGGACGTGACCATCTTGTGGGCAGACTGCGCGTCCTGCTCCTCGACCCAGCGCTTGGCCAGCATGTATTCCTCTTCCGGCTCCAAAAGCGGAAACTTGCGGATTTCCTGGAGATACCGGTTCAGGCCGCCTTCCGGTGTCGGGGCAGGCAGATTTGCATAATTCGCCATATAAAGTGTCCCTCCCAAAATGTATAAGGACTTAACATCAGCGCATATGTGTTAGCGCCAAATCCTTTTCAAGGACCACACAGGGAATTCTTCTAGTTTAGCCCGACTTATTTCGTCTGTGAATTGCATCACAGGCAGGAACACGCTGATTTGCTGGTAGTTTACCGGGGATGTTCCGGCACCGTCACTGCGCGGTTTCGTTCCGCAAAGCTGTTAGGAGATCCGCCATGTCCGGCGGCAGCGGCGCCTCAAAGCGCAGCGCTTCGCCGCTAACAGGGTGGTCAAAGCCCAGCACCGCAGCATGAAGCGCCTGGCGCGGGAAAGCCTGCACTGCTGCCTGCCCGGCTTCATTCAGCGCCTTGGCGGCCAGCTTGCGGCGGCCGCCATAGGTGGGGTCGCCGATCAGCCCGTGCCCGGCATGGGCCATATGCACCCGGATCTGGTGGGTGCGGCCGGTCTCCAGCCAGCATTCGATCAGCGCAGCGCAGGGCGGGTTGCCAAAGCTTTCAATGATGCGCGCGCGGGTCACCGCATGGCGGCCGCCCTGGAACAGCACCGCCTGCTTCTGGCGGTCGGCCTTGTGGCGGGCCAGCTGGGTGGTGAGCTTGAGGATATTGCCAGGCTCGAAACTGGCGCCCTTAACGCCGCGCAGGCGCGGGTCGTTGCCGTCCGGCACACCGTAGCAAACGGCCTGGTAGTAGCGCTCAACCGTGTGTTTCTCGAATTGCGCTGCCAGCCCCTGGTGGGCGGCGTCGGACTTGGCCACCACCAGGAGGCCGCTGGTCTCCTTGTCGATGCGGTGCACGATGCCGGGGCGTTTGACCCCGCCCACGCCCGACAGATTGCCGCCGAAATGGTGCAGCAGCGCGTTGACCAAAGTGCCCGAGGGCGAACCCGGCGCCGGATGCACAACCATGCCCGCGGGCTTGTTGATGACAATCAGATCCTCGTCCTCATAGACGATTTCCAGCGGAATATCCTCAGGGCCAATATGGCTGTCCTCGGCCTCTTCCACCTCGATGGCGATCTGCGCGCCCTCTGCGACGCGCGCCTTGGCGTCCTGCACCACGATGCCGTCCACCATCAGCGCGCCCTCATCGATCAGCCGCGCCAGCCGGGTGCGCGACAGCGACGCCTCCTCTGGCACATCGCGCGAAACCGCTTTATCAAGCCGCTTAGGCGGGTTTTCCGCGATGACAAACTCAATCCGGCGGCTGCCCATGACTGATCCTTCCGAGACCGAAACCAATGTGGAACCGCCGCAGATCCGGTTCCTGCGGCGGCTGGTGACCACGCTGACCGTGGTGATGATTGGCGGGCTTGTAGTGATTATCTCGCTGCTTGTCATCCGCTTGCAGTCCGGCGATGCGCCGCTGCCCGCGGAAATCACCCTGCCTGCGGGGGTGGAGGCCGATGCGGTGACACTGGGGCGCGGCTGGATTGCAGTCGTCAGCCGGGACAACCGCATACTGATCTTTGACCGCGAGACCGGTGCGCTGCGCCAGGAAGTTCAGATCCAGCAATAGGCCGGCGGCTCAGGACCGCAGCAGCACCTTGTTTGAATCAATGGCCGCGGCGATCTGCGCGTATTGGCTTTGCCGCTCCCGCGCGGTCTCGGCGCTGCGCAGCAAAACAGTGGCTGCCTCCTCGAAAATCCGGGCGGCCTGCTGATTGACTGCCGCCTGTGCGGACGGGCTGACAGGTGTCAGCGGGCGGCTGGTACGCACCGAGGGATCGGCAGAGCTGGTAACGCTGACCCGGCCGCGTCCCGGATCACTGTTTTGCCGGGCCAGGCGCCTGAGCTTGGCAGACGTGTCCTGCAGGACGCTGCGCACCTCATCATAATCCGTTCCCTTGGGGATACCGCCTGCCGTGGCTTCCAGGCGTTCGGACAGGCAATCCACCTGCAGCGCCGAATTGCCGGTGGCACGGCAAAAGGCCTTGGCTGCGGACAAGGCGGCCATCAGCTCCGCCAGAAAAGCTGCCGACCCGAATTCCCCCGCGGGTACCACAACCGTGTAGACCAGGGGTGCCGAGCCTTGCGTCAGCCCCGGTCCGGCAACCAGGCCAAGACAGGACGCCCATGCGGTCAGGCTTTTGACAAAAGTGCCGTTCATAACATTTTCCTCGCAATAAACCAAAATCCGCTCATGACATCCGGCAGTTGCGCGGCATACTGCCGGAACCCCGCCGGGCAATACGCAGCATATTGTCCGCCAGACGCAGCTTCACTACCCTCAAACTGTTCCATAGCATAAGGTTGTTTTCCCATGCCTACCAGCATCTTGCAGGCAGTTTCCCTGATTATTCCGCTCACCCTTGCCGGCCAGGCTGCCTTTGCCCAGGCCGGCAACCCCGCGCTGGACGAGGCCAAGCGGCGGCTGGCCTGCGGTGCTGCGGTGCCTGTCGCCGCCAGCTATTTGCCAGACGGCACCCTGCAGGTGACCTGCCAGGCGCCGGGCGCCGAAGCTGTCTCGCAGGCCACCACCGACAGCCTGCCGCAAACCGGGCTGTCCGCGGGTGCCACGGCTGGCGTTGTCGCGGGAACCCTGTTCCTGGTGCTGGTGGCAGATGACGATGACGCGACCTCGACGACGACAACCACAACAACCAGCACCACAGACTGAGGATGGCTGCGCCGGGCAGTGCCTGCAGGCAAACGCGGCCGTGACGCCCCTGCAGGCCTGCCTCTGCAGCACAAAATCTGAGCCCCTGCCGGGGCTCATTTACGTACCCGCACCACTTGAAATACCAGGCCCGGCAGCAAAGCGGACCAACGGCAAACACCGGCCGGATGCTGGAACTGCAAAATGGTACCCCCCGGCGTGAACGGGGCACCTGTGGATCAACAAATCTCACCCTAGATTATTACATTTTTCCACAGCCCGCGATTTACTCACTTACCCTGATCAAACATTGCCTTGGTTAAAAATCAGGCCTTCGATCGCTTTCATGCCCTGCCTGCATTTGGCTGTTGTATCGCTACAGTGGAGCCCGCGAACCATGACCCGAGCACCTCTCAATGCGAAGATGGTCTCGGAACTCTCCATCCCTGAATAAGGGTGCAAAGCGCCTGGAACACAATGCTGCGCGGCTTTGAATACAGGCTCACCAAGGCGCCCAGAACTTACCTTTCTGCAGCTCGTGTTAAGGGTAGAAAGCGGCAGGCAACAACTGGCCGCCCCGATGCGCTGATCACTCAAGAGGTGCGGCGCGAAGCAAAGAACTTCTTGGTTTACACCCCCTGCAGAGGGCACGTACGAACGATCCGCCGCCTCATACTACGGCCACCGATCCGACCCACGTCAACGCTTGTTAAAAGCGCCAAAGCAACGCACTTGCGAGTTGGTGAGCCGGGCAAACCCACACCTCGCACAGCCGCTCAACCAATGGCCGGAATGTTCCGCGGAAAGACTGAGAAAAGTATCAACCCAAAGCAACTTGGCTGCTTGGTTCGGCCAGCTGAGGATTGGCCGAGCGAGAACTCATGGACCAACGCCGCTGGCGCTTTCCGCCTCGGTTTCATCGTCGCTGCTCTCCCCAATCCACACGGGAATTGAACAAGCGAGTTACCCCTCGATCAAGCCAGAGTTTTCAACGAAACAGGCTCGAACCGGCCGCCTGTTCTTAGTGCGGCGAGCGACCGGGTTTAGCCCCGTATGCTGAATGCTGCGCGGTGCTTTAGGGACCGTTTTATACAAAAGATTCCGTTGCAATGCCGCAGATTGCGCCCCCCCCCCCCTTCGGAACCTGACCGGCCCTGAGCCGGTCTTGGAGAACATTGTTTCGCCACGTGGCAGCTGCCCAGAAACCGCCATCCACATACAGGTCCGGCGCCGGTGCCGGAGCTGCTTATGCGAGAGCTTAAAAGGCAAGCCGGCAATATGCGCAGCCTATTGTTTTTGCAGCCATTCAGAGAATGCACGGACAGCTTCCCGCGAGACAGCTTTGCGCGGGCGGACCAGAAAGTAGCCATAGTCCTGCAGCATATGCGGTGACAGACGGAACAGCTTCTCCTCTTCCAGCTCCCTTTCGATCAGGGTGTCCATCAAGGCGACACCCTGACCATCGATCACTGCCTGTACACGCACGTTGGGGTCAGGGATGATCAGCGTATCCCGCCGCGTCCAGTGCGGCAGCGCCGCGGTATTCAGCCAGTCTGTCCAAGCATCGCTGTCATCATGGTCACGCAGCAGCGTAAAGGTTGAAACCGCTTGCTCCCAGCCCAGCCGCTCCACCGTTTCCAGTGCTGCAGCATTGCCTGCGGGAAAAGCCGGGCACGGCAGAAACGGCGTAACGTCGCCATCTCCCCATTGCCCGCTTCCCCAACGGATCGCGATATCAACACCCTGCGCTTCAAGGTCGAACAGCCGGATCATCGGTTGCAGCCGAAGCTGGATATCCGGATGCTCCTGCATGAAGGACATCAGTCGCGGCGACAGCCAGCGGGCGGCGAAATAGGTGGAGATGCCCACCGTCAATGTCCTGGCAGAGAGCCCCTTCAGAGTCAGGATCCCAGCCTCGATCTCTTCATAATGGTCTTGGCAGGCAGCCAGCAGCTTGAGTCCGCCGGGCGTCATCTCCACCCCGCGGGCGTTGCGCTGAAACAGCGCAAACCCCAGATCCGCCTCCAGTGTTTTGATCTGATAGCTGACCGCACCCTTGGTCATGTTCAACGCCCCGGCCGCATCTGAAAAACTGCGGTAGCGGGCGATCTCAGCAAACAGGCGCAGGCTGTCATGATGGCGGAATTCTACGGGCACGATACAAACGTATAAATTTTCTGAACACTGAGGGCAAATAATATCGATTGTTGGCGTTTCAAAATCTGAAAAAATGAATCACGAAACTTATCTTCAGGAGGTGCATCGTTGGGAAATATGAACGCCAAGACCCACATCACCCAGCGCGGCAGGTCGCGCCAGGGGCGGCTGACCCGGCACAATGCACCTCAGGCTGCACCGGTGTACAGGCGCCGTCAGATCCCTGCCTACGACCTGCTGGACGAGACCGCACTCCGGCGCATCGAAGCTCAGGCGGACTGGATCCTGGAGCATATCGGCGTTGAATTCCGTGGTGACGACACAGCACTTGCTCTGTTTGCCGCAGCCGGAGCGCGCGTTGACGGTGTCCGGGTCCGCTTCGAGCCGGGCCATGTGCGCCAGTTGTGCAAATCTGCGCCCGCAGAATTCCAGCTGCATGGCCGCACCCACGCCCGCACCGTGGCCCTGGGCGGTGACAACCTGGTGCTGATGCCCGGCTACGGCTCGCCCTTTGTCACCGACCTGGAGCAAGGCCGCCGCTACGCCAGGCTGGCGGACTTTGAGAATTTCGTGAAGCTATCGCATATGTCGCCTGCCTTGCACCATACCGGCGGCACCGTGGTTGAACCGACCGATGTGCCGGTGAACAAGCGGCATCTGGACATGATGCTGGCGCATCTCACCCTATCGGATAAACCCTTCATGGGCGGCGTCACCTCAGCCCAGGGCGCACAGGACAGCGTTGAGATGGCCCGGCTGGCCTTTGGCGCGGAGTTTCTCGACCAGAACGCGGTGATGCAGGCCAATATCAACGTCAATTCGCCGCTGATCTATGACGGCGTGATGTCCGCCTCCCTGCGCATCTATGCTGAGGCCAACCAATGCGTCTGCATTTCACCCGCCATCTTTGCCGGCGCTATGGGGCCGCTCTCACCGGCAGCGGTTGCTGCCCAAACCCTGGCAGAGGCGATGGTGGGCATCGCCCTCACCCAGCTGGTGCGCCCAGGCTGCCCGGCCGTCTTCGGCAGCTTCCATTCTTCCATGAACCTGCGCAGCGGCGCACTGACGTTTGGCTCCCCGGAGGCGAACCTCACCACCATGGCGCTGAGCCAGCTGGGCCGCAGGCTGGGAGTGCCGGTGCGCTCCGGCGGCGGCCAGGTCACAGCCTCCAACGCCGCCGACGGCCAGGCGATGCAGGACAGCACTGGTGCGATGTGGGCAACTCTCCTGTCCGGCGGCCATCAGGTCTGGCACGCGGCGGGCTGGCTAGAAGGCGGGCTGGTGATGTCCTACGAGAAGTTCGTAATGGACCTCGACCATTGCGGCGCGATGCTGAAGATGCTGCAGGGGTTTGGCACGGGCGACGAGGCCTTTGGCCGTGATGCCTACGCCGAGGCGGGTCCGGGCGAGAACTTCCTGTCTTCGAGCCACACCCTGCGCCATTACACCACCGCCAATTTTGAACCGCAGGTGCCCGAAGGCGGCCCCTTTGAAACCTGGGACGAAAATGGCCGCAAGACCTCTGACCAGCGCGCTGCCACCCGCTGGCGGCAGATGCTGACGGAGTATCAGCCGCCGGAGATGCCGACAGCAATCCGCACAGCCCTGAATGACTTCGTGGCGGAGCGCAAAGCCGCCATGCCCGACGAATGGTATTGAGAAAGGACCCTGAAACATGACCGAAGAACTGAGCCGCATCTCGGCGCTTGCCTCCCGCCACATTGCCCTGGGTTCAGGGCTTGAGGACTGGAACGGCATGGGCACCGCCTGGACTTACAGCACCGACCCGAATGACGAGCACGACGCAGTGCGCGAGCGGGCCGGCATGTTCGATATGTCCCCGCTGAAGAAGGTGTTTGTCCGCGGCAAGGACGCGCAGGCCGTGCTGGATCACTTGACCACACGCGACCTGTCCAAACTGGTGCCGGGTAAAGCCGCCTACCTCTGCGTGCTGACCGAAGCGGGCGGAATTGCTGACGACGCCATCGTCTCAAACAACGGCGGCGATGAATGGATGATCGTGCATGGCTCCGGCAATACTATGGCGCTGCTGCAAGCCTCGGCAGAGGGCCGTGACGTCTGGCTGGAGTTCACCGACGACCTGCACGACGTCTCGGTCCAGGGTCCGGCAGCGCTGGACATCCTGAACGCCCTTTGCAACATCGATCTTGCCCGGCTGGGGTATTTTGAACACGCACCCGCCGTCCTGTTTGGCCACCCCTGCCGGATCTCACGCACCGGCTATTCAGGTGAACGCGGCTATGAGATCTTTGCCAGCGCCGCAGTGATAGCAGATATCTGGGACAAGCTGGCAGAGGCTGGTGTCATGCCCTGCTCATTCACCGCGCTCGACAAGGTGCGGATTGAAGCGGGACTGCTGTTTTACGGTTATGACATGACCGAAGCGCACACCCCGTGGGAGGTCGGCCTGGGGTTCACAGTAAGCGCCGCTAAGGGCGATTTCCGCGGCAAGGAAGCAGTGATGGCGGCGAAAGGCCGGGAGAAGATTTCCAATGCCTGCCTCGATATTGATCATTCTGACATGGTGGAGGGCGGAGAGGCCTTGCTGCTGGATGGTGAGGAGATCGGGGTGATCAACAGCCCATGCTATTCGCACCGGATGAGGAAGTCGCTGGCGCTGGCACATGTCCGCCCAGGGGTCGCGGCCGGGGCGGTTCTCACGGTCAAGGGCGATGCGCTGGAAACCACGGCTATTGTGGTTGAAAGCCCGGTCTATGATCCGCAAAAGCTGCGACCTCATCAGTAAGCCAGCCAAAAGCAGAGCGGCGGCCTAAGAAACGCGCGCTTTGATTGGCTGCTAGGCTGCCAGTTCGAGGGGGGGGGGCCTTTGCAAGAGCCCAGCCAAGAGATTTGAGGTTTTCGGCAGATTGGGTGTCTGCCAAGACGCAGGGCATTGCCAAACTCAGGCATGCAAATACTTGCATAAACCGTCGGAGCCAGAGCAACTCGCGACTATGTGCTGAGCACCTCTGTAGCTGTCTAAAGCGTTCGGATTAGCAATGGCTGCACATTGGCTACACATCGGGACAGGCCGCAGCGCATGCACTTCTCAGAGGTGGCAAAGTTTCATTTTACTGAGGGTTTATGGTACCGCCTCCCCGGCTTGAACGGGGGACCTCTGGATCCACAATCCAGCGCTCTAACCAACTGAGCTAAGGCGGCACTGAGGGGGCATTTATAGCACGCTCCAGAGCCGTGCAAGAGGTTTTTTTGCCTTCTGTTTCAGAAACCGGCCCTCTGTCGGCTGATGACGGACAAAGCCTGAACATGACGGCAGGCTATGCGGAAACTTATCCACAAGCATTTGCAAACACGTCAGAATCTTCCCTTCAGGGATGCGTGAGCAATCCTCGCTCCTAAGCGTGCTCCTCAACAAGGGACAGGCGCCAGGTCTGCTCCACAAGATCCTGCCCGTAGCTGTGCACAGGGCGGCTTCCTTCCAGCTCCCAGCCAAAGGCCCGGTACAGCGCACAGGCTGTGCGATGGCTTTCGTGGGTCTTCAGCATCATACTGCCGTAACCCGCCGCGCGGGCAAACGCCATGCACTCGCGCAGCAGACGCTTTCCCAGCCCCTTGCCGCGCGCCTTGGGTGTCAGCAGGAACAGCCGCAGCTGCGCGGTTGCCTCGTCCTTTTTCATGCAAAACACGGTGCCCAGCCGTTCATTCCCGCTCACCGCCATCCAGCCCCGCTCGCAGGCCGGATCATGGCCGGCGCAGAAGCTGTGCAGGATATCGGCAACCAGCGGCCCGAAGGTTTCGTCAAACCCGGCCTCGCGGGCATAAAGATCCTGGTGGCGGGCCACCAGCCACTGCATGTCGGTCGGGGCGAATCGGCGCAGGGTCACATCCGTCATGCCCCAGTGTAGCGCAAACCCGGCTTGCCTTTCAGCCTGCGGCGGGCTAGCACCGGCTGCAATCCGCTGACCGGCTTGGGAGTGCAAGATGAGTATCAATACCGAACGCGACATCGAGGCAAACCTGCAAATCGGCCCGACCGATCAGGGCATGGTGCGAATTTTCATCGAGGCCGGCGGCACCGAAATCCCAATGGACTTCGACCCGGAAGAGGCCGAGGAGATCGCCGACGAGATCCGCGCCGCAGCCCAAGCCGCGCGCAGCGTCAAGTAAGGCAGAAACATCGCACACAAGGGGCTGAGACGGCAGTGCCGTCCGCAGCGCACCGCAGCTGCGCTGCACAGCCCAAGGCTGCCAGGAGGCACCGGCGCAGCCGGGGCATCCGCTGGCGCGGGAGCACCGCCGGATCACTAGTCCGGCGGCTCATCCTCAGCGCCGCCCAGCAGCATCCCATCCTTGCCCGGACGCGGATCGCGCAAGGCTTGCAGGCGGCGGGCAGCATCCATGGCAAATTTCTGCACCAGCTTCTTGCGCCGGGCCGGCGCCAGCTTCTCCTCAGGCGCCATGCGGATGATTTCCGCATCATAGGAATCAGCGATGATCAGCCCGGTTTCATCAGGCAACAGTTCCACCGGGAACTCCGCATCCACTGCCCAGAAGTACCGGTCACACCACTCCAAGTAGCCTTGCCATTTGCTGTCGGACTGGAAATCGGCGCGGCTGGACTTGCACTCGATCACCCAGATCTCTCCCTTGGGCCCCAGCGCCATAACATCCACCCGCAGGCCGCGGGCCGGCACGAATTCCTCCAGCGGCGCATAGCCGAGCGAGCGCAGATAGCGCGACACGCCGCGGGCGAGCTTCTGTCCTGGTTGCAGATCTTCCATCATGCGGGCAAATGTGAACAATTGGAGAACAAAAAGCAATGCCGCGCTTTTGCCGCGAAACGCTGCCGGATGCTCCTGCCCCCTTGTAACGGCGCCTCCGGCAGCTTAGTTACGGGCTTGGCGGGTTCTGCCCTTCTCGTGACAGGCAGCATTCCGGTGGCCTTAAGCAATTCCGAGGGAGCTGGCTCTGTCCGGATCCTGGTCCGTTTACCTGGCGCCCACCTGTATATACAGGTCCTCGGGAATCAAAGCCGCACGGTTGACTGGTGGTCCCGCCGCTTTTCCTCCCCCCGCAAAGAAAAACCGCGCCTTCCGGGGTGGAAAGCGCGGCGGAATGTTTCAGCGTCTTTGACCTTTCAGCGGCGGCGCAGCTGGCGGTCCTGCTGCGAATGCGCCTCAGCCTGCACGCGCACCGGCTGGAACTGATGCGCCACCGGGGTGCCGCCGCGGGGGCCCTTGTCCTTTTCTGCCATCGCCATGACCGCCCAGGCAAACTGCACGCCGGCAAAAACAATGCCATGCATGAACCACAGCAGAAACACTGCCAGCAGCCCGGCATCGGAGGTGGAGACGAGAGACCAGAGGTTCATCACATTGAACCACAAGAGCATGGCGACAAAACCGCCTGCGATTCCAAAGCCAATCACAACATTGCGGATGTACATCTTCACCAGTTCAGGCATCACTGACCTCCAGAATTTCAAGAGGAGGTTAGCAGTCTTTACAGCGCCGTCCAGCGCTTCTTTGCCGCATCGGCGGAATTTGCCGAAGTCATTGCGAAACCTTTGTTTAAACACAAAAAGCGCGCCCAAAGGCGCGCCTTTCATCTCTCAACACCGGTTCTGAATGCCTCAGAACGCTTCCGGCCGCGCCTCGCGCGCCATGTGGTCGAGCACGGCGTTGACAAACTTCGGCTCTTTGCCTTCCGGGAAGAAGGCGCGGGCGATGTCCACAAACTCGTTGATCACCACCTTGGGCGGGGTGTCGGACTGCAGCAGCTCGGCACCGGCCGCGCGGAACAGTGCCCGCAGGGTCGGATCAATGCGGGCAATCGGCCATTTCGCCACCAGGGCGCGGTCGGTCATCTGGTCGATCCTCGCCTGATGATTCACCGCCTCACGCACCAGATTGCGGAACACCTTGGTGTCGCCTTCCGCCATCTCATCGCCTTCATAAACAGCGCCAAAACGGTGGTCCTCAAATTCAACGATCACCCTGTCAAAGGTGAGGCCGCTGTGTTCCATCTGGAACAGCGCCTGCACGGCGTAAAGCCGCGCTGCCGATCTCATCTGATTCTTGCCGTTGCCCTTGGGGCGGCTGTCCTGGGTGCTCATGCGCTGGTGGATCCGTTGTCTGTATCGGCAACCTGGTAGGCCCCTGCGGGCGCCTTGAAGCCGATGCCTTTGGTCTGGGCGCCCCACTTACGCGTGAGTGCGATCAGATGCAAGGCCGCAGCCGCAGCACCGCCGCCTTTGTTCTGATCGGCAGTATCGGCGCGCACTTCGGCCTGTTTGCGGTTTTCCACGGTCAGGATGCCATTGCCGATGCACAGGCCCTGCAGCCCCATCAGCTGGATTGCGCGGGAGCTGTCGTTGCAGACAGTCTCGTAATGGGTGGTCTCGCCGCGGATCACGCAGCCCAGCGCCACGTAGCCGTCGAAGTTCGAAGTCCGGTCGGCGATGGCAATTGCAGTCGGCACTTCCAGCGCGCCCGGCACTTCGACGATTTCATAAGTGCCACCTGCGGCTTCGATCTCCGCCGCGGCGCCCGCCACCAGATTGTCGGCGATATCCTTGTAGTAAGGCGCCACCACGATCAGCAGCTTCACCGGCTTATCGAATTCCGCGCGCGGCAGGGTGTAGTGGGTTTCATGTCCAGCCATATCAAGCGTCCTTCAGAATGGGGCGGCTGCCGGTGATGGAAAGGCCATAGGCGTCCAGCCCGACGTATTTGGTCGAGGGCGAGTCGGTCAGCAGGACCAGCTTATGCAAGCCCAGGCTCGACAGGATCTGGGCGCCGATGCCGGTCTGTTTGATGGTCACCGTGCGCGGGCCTTCGTCCTCGTTGGCATAAAGCGCATTGCGCGGCTGGCGGAACAGCGTCACGACGCCGCGGCCTTCCTCGGCGATGATCTCCATCGCGCGCGGCAGCTGGCGGGCGGATTTCGGGCCGAGACCCAGAATATCGGTTGCCTCATGCAGTGCGTGGGTGCGCACCAGCACCGGTTCCGGCGTGGTGATGTCGCCCTTGATCATCACCACATGCTCGATGCCGTGGGTCTGGTCGGTGAACAGCCGCATTTCCCACTCACCGCCGATTTCGGAGTTGACGGTCTCGCGCGAGGTTTCCACCACCAGGTTGTCGTTGCGGGCGCGGTAGGTGATCAGGTCGGAAATGGTGCCGATCTTCAGCCCGTGTTTCTGCGCATATTCCACCAGGTCAGGCAGACGCGCCATGGTACCGTCTTCCTTCATGATCTCGCAGATTACGGAGGACGGGTAATGGCCCGCCAAACGGGCAACATCGCAGCCGGCCTCGGTGTGGCCCGCGCGGACCAGCACCCCGCCCCGGCGCGCCCGCAGCGGGAACACGTGGCCGGGCGTGGCGATGTCGGCGGCGGTTTTCTCCGGGTCGATGGCGGTGGCGACAGTCAGGGCGCGGTCGGCAGCAGAGATGCCGGTGGAGACGCCTTCGCGCGCCTCAATGGAAACGGTAAAGGCGGTTTCGTGGCGCGAAGAATTGTGCATCGCCATCATCGGCAGGCCCAGTTCCTCGATCCGTTCGGCCGGCATGGTCAGGCAGATCAGGCCGCGGCCATGGGTTGCCATGAAGTTGATCGCAGCCGCATCGGCAGCTTGCGCCGGGATCACCAGATCGCCCTCATTCTCACGGTCCTCGTGGTCGACCAGGATGAACATGCGGCCCTGGCGGGCCTCTTCGATGATCTCTTCAATCGGGCTGATGGCATCGCGCAGTTGCGCTTCTACCGGCCCCGGTGTTTCAAAGCTCATGTGGCAGCCTTTCAGTGGGCTTGGGGCAGTACGCCTGGCACTGCGGGTTCTTTCCTTGCCAGATAGCCCAGAGATGCAGCAAATGCCAGTCCTGCAAACGGCAACAAGGGGTCTGGACGCGCCTTGTGCATCCGTGCACAAGTTATTTTGGATCCAATCATGGATCCAGGGTTTCAAAGGGTTGGGAGGACCAGACATGCGCGCATCCCGCATCATTCAGGCGGTTGAGGCTCATGCAGAAGGCGAACCGGGGCGGGTGATCACTGGCGGCATGCCCCTGCTGCGGGGCAATTCGGTGTTCGAGAAGATGCAGGACATGGCCGCTAACCATGACGAAATCCGCCTGCAAATGCTGCGCGAGCCGCGCGGCAACCCGGGTCTGTGCGGCAATGCCATCGTGCCCCCCTGCCATCCGGAGGCGGACGCCGGCTTCATCATCTTCGAGCAGTCGGAATATCCGCCGATGTCGGGTTCCAACACCATCTGCGTGGTGACGGTATTGCTGGAGACCGGCATGGTGCCGATGGTGGAGCCGGTCACCGAGCTGACATTGGAGGCGCCGGCCGGGCTGATCCGGGTCCGCGCCGCGTGCAAGGACGGCAAGGTAACGCGGGTGGAGTTCAAGAACGTGCCCGCCTTTGCGGTGCATCTGGATGCACAGGTCGAGGTCGCCGGCCTGGGCACGGTCACCGTGGATGTGGCCTGGGGCGGCATGTTCTTTGTGCTGGCCGAGGCGGAAAGGCTTGGCCTTTCATTGGACGCGGACAATGGCGCCGAAATCGTGCGGGTGTCCGAGGCGATCCGCCATGCCACCGCGGAGCAGCTGCCGGTGGTGCATCCCGGGAACCCTGAAATCACCGGGCCGACGATCACCAACCTCTGGGGCGCTCCGGTGGCGGAGGGAACCCATGGGCGCGGGGCCATCACCATCTCGACCGGCCCCTTCGATCCGGCGCGCCCGCAGGACGCCAGCGGCATCCTCGACCGCTCGCCCTGCGGCACCGGCACCTGCGCCAAGATGGCGGTGCTGCACGCCCGCGGGCTGCTGGGCGCAGGGCAGGACTATGTGAATGCCGGCCCGCTGGGCACGACCTTTACGGGCCGCATCCTGGAGGAGACACAGGTGGGCCCCTACAAGGCGATTGTCCCGACCCTGTCAGGCCAGGGCTGGATCTATGGCCTTTCCAGCTACACGCTGGATCCCAGCGACCCGTTCCCGGCAGGCTATACCGTCGGCGACATGTGGTGACGCGCGCCGCGCCAGCGGCGCGCCCGGCCCAACGCCTTGGGCGGCATCCATGATGCTGGCCGAGGGGGCGGGAGCGTCTGGCTGAGGGGGAAAAGGGGCGCTGCCCCTCGGCCCTTCCGGGCCTCACCCCGGAGTATTTTCAACCAGAAAGAAGCCGAAGGGCGGGTGGTCAGCCGGCCTCGTGCAGACGGGCGACGTAGCGGGCCAAGGTGTCGATTTCCAGGTTGATGCGGTCGCCCGTCTTTACGCCGCCCCAGGTGGTGGCTTCTTTGGTGTGCGGGATGAAATTGATACCAAAATCGCAGCCATCCACATCGTTCACTGTCAGCGACGTGCCGTTCAGCGCCACCGAGCCCTTGGGCGCGATGAAACGGGCCAGCGCCTCCGGTGCGCGCAGGGTGACCCGGGTGCTGTCGCCCTCGTCTTCCATCTTCACCACTTCTGCAACGCCGTCCACATGGCCGGAGACTATATGGCCGCCAAGCTCGTCGCCCACTTTCAGCGCGCGCTCCAGGTTCACCCGCTTGCCCACGGCCCAGCTGTCGAGGTTGGTCTTGGAGACAGTTTCGGCCGAGATCTGCACATCGTACCAGTCTTCGCCCAGGGCAATCACGGTCAGGCAGACCCCGTCAGACGCGATCGAGGCGCCAATGTCGATGGTGGCGGTGTCATAGGCGGTGCGGATGCGGGCGCGCAAATCGCCCTGCTGCTCCAGCTCGGCAATGGTGCCTATGTCGGTGATGATGCCTGTAAACATGGGGCTGCTCCTTGCCGGTGCTATGACAATCCTGCCGCAGAGGTAGCCAAGCTGCGCTGCCGGCACAAGCCCCGGCTTGCCCTGCCCGCCCCTGCGGCCATAGTTTCGCCCCAGTCGGGTGTTAACAAAACCTTGAGCCAGCCAGCCTTATCTTTGCGATCGTAATGCCGAACCTTCCCAAGACACAACGCAGCTTTCTGTTTCTGCAGGGCCCGCACGGCCCGTTTTTCGCCGCCCTTGGCAAGATGCTGCAGGCGGCCGGCTGCGAGGTGGCGCGGGTGGGCTTCAATGCGGGCGATCAGGCCTTCTGGCGCTGCAAGGACAGTTACATCCCTTTCAACGGCCGCCAGGATACATGGCCGGAAGCTCTCGCCGGGCTGCTGGAGCGCCGCGGCATCACCGACATCGTGCTCTATGGCGATACCCGGCCGATACATGCCGCCGCCGTTCAGGCGGCGCAGCAGCGCGGCATAACCGTGCATGTGTTTGAGGAAGGCTATCTGCGCCCTTATTGGGTGACCTATGAGCGCGGCGGTGCCAATGGCCATTCGCGGCTGATGGAAATGAGCGTTTCAGAAATGCAGCAAGCGCTTGCGCTATCCGATATGGAGGCACCTCTGCCGCCTGCCCACTGGGGCGACATGCGCCAGCACGTGTTCTACGGCGCGCTCTACCACTGGTTCGTGATGTTCCGGAACCGCAAGTACGGCAATTTCCGGCCGCACCGGGCGCTTACCGTGACCAAGGAATTCCGGCTCTATCTGAAACGCCTGCTGCTTATGCCCGCCCAGGCATTGGACCGGCGGCTGGCCGAGCGGCGCATCCGAAACGGCGGCTTTCCTTATCACCTGGCGCTGCTGCAACTGGAGCATGACAGCTCCTTTCAGATGCATTCGCCGTTTTCCAGCATGGGCGATTTCCTGGATGAGGTAATCAGCGGCTTTGCCGAAGGCGCCCCCCGCCATCACCATCTGGTGATCAAGGCGCATCCGCTGGAGGATGACCGCGCCCAGGTGCGCCGCACGCTGCGGAAACTGGCGCGCGCGCATGGCATTGCTGACCGGGTGCATTACGTGCGCGGCGGCAAGCTGGCGCAGCTCTTGAACGAGGCCCGCACAGCGGTGACGGTCAATTCCACCGCCGGGCAGCAAGTGCTGTGGCGCGGCATCCCTCTGCGGGTGTTCGGGCGCGCTGTCTATGCCAAGCCGGAGTTCGTCTCGCAGCAGCCCCTGGCGGAATTCTTTGCCGCCGCCAGCCGGCCCGACAGCCGCGCCTACAAGGATTACCGCCGGTTCCTGCTGGAAACATCACAGGTGCCGGGCGGGTTCTACTCCCGCGAAGGCCGCCGCCAGCTGCTGCGCCAGGTGGCCGATATGATGCTGGCAGACGAGGACCCCTATGACGCCTTGCGCCTGGGCACAGCGGCACCGCGGCAACAGTTGCGGCTGGTGACCTGACAGCATTTCGCCCAAAGACTGGATTTTTCCCTTCCATCCGGTTAGGTTGCCCCTAAAACTTGTGGCAAACAATAATTGGTCGAGGAGACCGAGCAGTGAAATCCGTTCCCCTTCGCTGGGCGCGTCCGGTGGCAATGCTGGCAGCATTGGCCCTTGCGGCCTCCTGCGGCCTGCCCAAGGTCGGCCCCAACAAACGCCAGATCTTCGCAGGTTCCGTGCAGCGCGAAGGCGACGCCTTCATCGTCTCGGTGAATGACCGGGTCGCCCGTGCCACCGCGGTGGTGCCCGCGCTTGGCTTTTCATCCGGCTTCACCTCTGCGGGCAGGCTGACCTCCGACACGATCCGCCCCGGCGATGTGCTGGGGCTGACGGTCTGGGAAAACGTCGACGACGGGCTGCTGGCAGCCGAGGCCACCAACTCCACAGTGCTGGAAGAGGTGCAGGTGGACAGCGCCGGCTATATCTTTGTGCCCTATGCAGGCCGCCTGCGCGCCTCCGGCAACACCCCGGATCAGCTGCGCGAGACCATCACCCGGAAGCTGGAAGACCAGACTCCCGACCCGCAGGTGCAGGTGCGCCGCCTGGCGGGCGACGGTGCGACCGTCAGCCTGACAGGCTCCGTCGGTGCCCAGGGTGTTTATCCGATCGAACGGCCGACACGCACCCTGTCCGCGATGCTGGCGCAGGCCGGCGGCGTTACCATTCAACCGGAAATCGCCCAGGTGACCGTGATCCGGGGCAGCGAAAAGGGCAAGATCTGGTTCCAGGATCTGTTCGACCATCCGGAACTGGATGTCGCCTTGCGCGGCGGAGACCGCATCCTGGTGGAAGAGGACACCCGCTCCTTTACCGCACTGGGCGCCACTTCTGCCCAGGCGCGGGTGCCGTTTGAAAGCCAGGATCTGTCAGCGCTGGAAGCCATTGCCCAGGTGGGCGGCCTGATTTCCACAGCATCGGACCCCACCGGCGTGTTCGTGCTGCGCAACGAGCCGGCCGAGATTGCCAACCAGGTGCTGGGGCGCGACGATCTGATCGGGGCACAGCGCATGGTCTATGTGCTGAACCTCACTCAGCCGAACGGGCTGTTTGTCGCCCGCGATTTCGTAATCCGCGACGACGATACGCTCTATGTCACCGAAGCGCCCTATACCCAGTGGACCAAGACCATCTCGCTTCTCGTAACGCCGGTCGGCTCGCTGTCGAGCGTCTCCACTGCACTGGATGGCTAACCCCTCATGTGCCTGACAACAGGCCAGCACAAAGCCGGGAGCGATGCGTCCCGGCTTTTTGTTTTCAATGGCGGATTTCTGACCCAGCGCCGGGTGCGGCGGATCTTGCAGCTGGCTGGGTACGACATCCGGCTGGGCCTTCCCCGGCCGGAGGATCTGGTAGGAATTTGGGGCGCCTCCCCGACGGCGCACCGCGGCCGGGCGGTGGCACGGCAGCGCGGCTGCGGCTTACTCAGGGTCGAGGATGCCTTTTTGCGATCAATCCACCCGGGCCGGGCCGGGGAGCCGCCGATGGGGCTGCTGCTGGACCGCTCCGGTGTGCATTTCGATGCCGCAGCGCCTTCGGAACTGGAGCAGCTGCTCGCCGGCCATCCGCTGGATGACGCGCATCTGATGCGCCGGGCGCGGGACGCAATTGCCAGGCTCAGGGAGGCGCATCTCAGCAAATACAACGCCTTTGACCCCGAAACCCCGGCACCTGAGCCCGGTTATGTGCTGGTTGCGGATCAGGCCCGGGATGACGCCTCTGTCACGGCCTCCCGGGCGGACCGGGCGCGGTTCCTTGAGATGCTGGCCTTTGCCCAGGAAGAACACCCCGGTGCCCGGGTGCTGATCAAGACCCACCCAGAAACACTGCGCGGCTTCCGTGCGGGATATTTCGATGCAGCGGACGCGCAGGGGCGCGTCACCCTGTTCACAGGCAGCGTCTCCCCCTGGGAATTGCTGGAAGGTGCCGTGGGGGTTTATACTGTATCCTCTCAACTGGGGTTCGAGGCGATCCTGGCAGGTCACAAACCGCGGGTCTTCGGACAGCCGTTCTACGCTGGATGGGGGCTGTCCCTGGACGATGCCCCGCCTGCCCGGCGCCAGCGGCAGCTGACCCGGGCGCAACTGTTTGCGGCGGCGATGATCCTCTATCCCAAATGGTACGACCCGTTCAGGGATGAGCTGTGCCAGCTGGAAACCGTGCTGGACAATCTGGAGGCCAAGGCAAGGGCCTGGCGGCAGGACCGTCACGGCTGGGCGGCTTCCGGCATGCGGCTGTGGAAGCGCAAGCCGCTGCAGAAGTTTTTCGGTGCCGAGAAGCGGGTGCTGTTCACCGAAGACCCTGCCAAGGCACAGGCGGGAGCGCGCCGCCGAATGATCTGGGCAGGCAAAGCCACAAAGGCCCACGGCAGTGCCGTACGCGTGGAGGACGGCTTCTTGCGGTCCCGCGGGCTGGGTGCGGAACTGGTACCGCCGCTGTCGCTGGTGACGGACAGCAGCGGCATTTACTATGACCCGCGCCAGCCCTCTGACCTGGACCGGCTGATTGCCCGCCGCACCGCGATGACAGAGGCGCAGGAGCTGCGGGCGGAGCGGCTGGTGCAATCGCTGATCCGGGGCGGCCTGTCGAAGTATAATCTTGGCGGCCAGGCCCCGTCGCTGCCAACGGGGCACCGGATCCTGGTGCCGGGGCAGGTGGAGGACGATGCCTCAATCCTGTGCGGAGCGGGGACGGTGCGGACGAATTTGGACCTGCTGCGCGCGGCGCGCAGCGCCAACCCGGAGGCCGTGATCATCTACAAGCCGCATCCGGACGTGGAGGCCGGGTTGCGCAAGGGACAGGTGGCTGCCGGGGATTTCGCGGATGCCGTGGCGGCGCATGCGGATCCGGTTGCGCTGCTGGACGAGGTGCAGGAGGTCTGGACGATGACCTCTTTGCTGGGGTTCGAGGCGCTGCTGCGCGGGGTTCGTGTCACCACGATGGGAACGCCGTTCTATGCCGGCTGGGGCCTGACCGCCGACATGGCGCCGCCACCGCCCTGGCGCCAGGCTCCGGTGCCGCTTCTGGGTCTCGTTCATGCCGCCCTGATCGACTACCCGCGCTATTTCGACCCGGTCACCGGACAGCCATGCTCTGTTGAAACCGCCGTTATGCGGCTGCGCGACGGACGCTTGCCGCACCCCGGTCCCGGCAACCGGCTGCTGTCAAAACTGCAAGGCCTGTTTGCCACCTATGCCAGCCTCTGGCGCTGAAAGTTCCGGTGTCCTCCCGCGCCCGCGGGATGCCCTGGCCATGCCAGCGCACCCCTGGCGGCCAATGGGAGCGGAGCATGACACATGCTCCTGCGACGGGCGGGAGCGCCCGGCTTCTCAGTCAAAAGACCGGCAGCAAAATCGGGTCAAAACCCAGCAGTTCCGCACCACTGGCACCAAAACCGCAAAATTCCAGAGGCTTGGCAAGCCCCGGGAAAGGCAGCGCCATTTGCATACAGGCCGTGCCGCTGAAATGCAGCAGTTTTGGCGTCCTGCGGATTTGGCGGATTTTCAGCCAGGCAGCGTTACAGGATCTTGGAAATCAACCAGATTTCCTGCACTCCAGTGCCTTGTCAGACAGAAAATCTTCCAAACCAAAGATCCGCGATTACTAGCCCCTGCCCCTAGCGCAGCGCGCGGGTCCAGCGGTGCAGAATATCCTTGCCCAGCGGGCGGGTTTCGACCAGATCGAAGCGCGGCGCCTCTTCCAGGCGGCCGATGCCCAATGCACCAATCGAGGGCAGGCCTTCGGCCCCGATGCCCAGACCTGCGGTAAACCCGATCAGCTCATCCACCAGGTCAAAGGCCAGGAGAGACGCCGCCAGCGCACTGCCGCCTTCGCAGAATACCCGGGTGAGCCCGGCGGCACCCAGCTGCTGCAGGATATCGCCCGCGTCCAGCTGCACGCCGTGAGACGCGCAAGGGATCAGCCGGGCCCCCAGCCCTTCCCAGGCCTGGATCCGTTCATGGTCAGCGCCATGACCATGGCACAGCCAAACCGGCACCTCCCTGGCCGTGCGGGCCAACTGACCCATCAGCGGCAGATCCAGATGGCGCGAAATCACTACCCTTACCGGCTGGCTCTCCACCCCCAGATCACGCACTGTCAGCGACGGATCATCCGCCCGTGCGGTGCCGCCGCCGACCATAACCGCATCATGGCGGGCACGCATTGCATGCACGGCGCGGCGGGCCTCCGGTCCGGTGATCCATTTGCTTTGCCCCGATCCGGTGGCAATCCGCCCGTCAAAACTGCTGGCCAGCTTCAGCGTCACCAGCGGGCGGCCCTGTTCGGTCTTCAGAAAGAACCCCGCATGATCGCGGGCGGCCTGGGCGGCCCAGACCCCGGTTTCAACTGTGATGCCCGCATCGCGCAGCATCTGGAAGCCCTGGCCGGACACCCGCGGATCGCTGTCCTCCACAGCGGCCACCACGCGGGCCACGCCTGCATCAATCAGCGCTTGCGAACAGGGCGGCGTCTCACCCTGATGTGCGCAAGGCTCCAGGGTCACATAGGCGGTAGCTCCGCGGGCTGCATCCCCTGCCTGCGCCAGCGCTTCGGTTTCGGCATGCGGGCGGCCGCCCGGCTTGGTCCAGCCGCGGCCGGCCACCCGGCCGTCCTTCACGATGACACAGCCCACAGCCGGGTTCGGCCAGCAATTGCCCTGCCCCCGCCGCCCCAGGGACAGCGCCAGCGCCATAAATCGGTGATCTGCGTCCATTATTCTTCCGGCGCCACCGGCGGGCGCAGCTCGTGGACGAAGTCCTCAAAGTCGTCTGCGGCCTGGAAATTCTTGTAAACGCTCGCAAAACGCACGTAGGCAACAGTGTCGATCCGGGCCAGCGCTTCCATCACGATCTCACCGATCTTCTTGGAGGGAATATCGGTTTCGCCCATGCTTTCCAGCCGACGTACAATGCCGGAAATCATCTGGTCGATGCGCTCCGGCTCAATCGGGCGTTTCTGCATTGAGATGCGGATTGACCTCTCCAGCTTGTCACGGTCGAAATCTTCGCGCTTGCCGTTGGTCTTGATCACCACCAGGTCGCGCAGCTGCACCCGCTCATAGGTGGTAAAGCGGCCGCCGCAGGCCGGGCAGAACCGGCGCCGCCGGATCGAAACATGATCTTCGGCGGGACGTGAATCCTTGACCTGAGTGTCGATATTTCCGCAAAATGGGCAGCGCATCCGCCTGCTCCCTCAATCCTGTCAGCCTATTCTTTGTGCCGGAGTTCTCCCGGTTATCCACAACTATAGGCTACCCTCCAGAATTTGGGTAGAGGTGTTTTTTTGCCGCTAGATGAAGAGGTTCAGGCCAGGTGCGCTGCCACCTGGCGCCGATGCGGCGCGTCGCGGTGTTCAAACAGGTAGATCCCTTGCCAGGTGCCTAATACCGGCTTGCCGCGGTCAACCGGTATGGACAGGCTGACCGGCATCATCGCCGCCTTGATATGGGCCGGCATGTCATCGGGCCCTTCATAGGTATGGCGCAAGTAGCTCATGGATGGGTGGGACGACGGCGGGACCAGCCGCGCAAAGAAGGCGCGCAGGTCGCTCTGAACGTCGGGATCCGCGTTTTCCTGGATCAGCAAGGAACAGGACGTGTGGCGCACGAACAGCGTGAGCAGCCCGTCCTGAACACCGCTGGCAGCCACCCAGGCCTGCACGTCGCCGGTAAACTCATAGAGCCCCTGGCCGCGGGTCGGAATAATGAAGCTGTCTTGCATTGGGCCGTTGTGGCGGAAACCCTATGTTCAGGCAACCCGGAAATCTGCAAACGCCTTTGTTTAGGGCCACCAAAGGTCACGCCCGGGCAGACGGTCAAAGCAATAGTTCTGCGCCGAAGTCACCCGCAGGCTGTCTCCCGCTTCGCGCACATTCAGCGACAAGCCGCCAGAGCGGTCTGGAACCCCCGGCGGCATTCCAAAGGCAAATTGCACTGCTTTGCGCCCAGGCCGGTTTACCGACGGCCCCTCCCCACGCCAGACATAGATCCTCTGGTTCACCGGCGCCCGCAGCTGGCGGATGGCGTAGTCTGCGATGCTGCACCAATAGTCCTGTGCGCCCGAGCGGCTCCCGGCAACCACTTCCCAAACGCCCTCGGAAACTGGCAGCACCTCATTCCGGTTTATCGCACGCCATGCGGACGCAGGCACAGGAACCGACAGAACTACTGCCAGAATTCCTTTCAGAAACAGTGCTTTACGGATCATTTCAACCTCCTTCCCTGCGGATTCCGGAAGGCCGCGGCCTAAAACACACTCACGGCCGCCCGAAGGGCTCAAAGCAATAATCAAAGGCTTTCTGAATTCTCATTGTATCACCAGATTGCAGACTGTTAACAGACTTGTATCCGCCAGCCCGAGTGTCTGCCGTCAAGTTGGCATCCGTCGTGAACTGTACCGCTGAACGGCGCCCAGTAGTTTCGCTGGGACCAAGCCCGCGAGTAATGCGCAAATTTGCATTCCAGGGCGCCCTAAGCACGCGATGAGCATAGTCCGCGGCACCGCACCAGAATAAAATTCCATTACCGGTTCCTGGAATGACTTCGAAGACGCCGTCGGACACCGGGTTAACACGGATATTGTAGCGGCTGGCATTGGCCTCCAGGCTGGCAGGGATCGTCAAAATTAACGATGCAGAGGCGATAGCGGCGGTTGCAACAAGTTTCATGGAAGCTCCTTTTCCTCAAAGCAGGGCAGACCAATGCCCCACCTCTAGGTTAGAGAGAATAAGCACACGAGCCACTCAAACTGCCGTGCGGTGGCTGCGCGCCTTTCTCCTGTCCCGCGCAATTGGCCGCCAAAGACGCAAACGGTTCTAAAATAATATAATTTTCAGACACTTAAGGCATTTTCAATACTGAGGTCGCCTCGCTGCACGTCACGCAGAAAACTGTTGCGACCGCTCGTTTGAACCGACGGGGCACTTCCCCTGTCCTGCGGAAGCACCTTGCCGTGACCTTCCGTGAACTGTTGACTGTGTTCAGAAGGCGTGTCGAAAAGACTGCCCGCTAACTCAGGCAGGATCAGCGCCATGATTTTCATGCACTACAAAACCGGCTCGTTCACGCAATACCCGTAGCCTTGCTGCACCGACATGCTCTCGCCCGGGCGGAAGCCCAGCGACAGCCAGCCCGTTTTGGGGGCAATACCGCGGCGTTCGGGGAAGAGCGTGAACTGTACCGAAGAACGGCGGCCGGTGGTAACGCTGACGCCACGGCCCCGCACCACATAAAATCGGTCGGTCCAGCCCGCCCCCAGCTCGCGGCGGGCGTATTCAGCGGCGGCGCACCAGTATTCCCAGGTTCCCCCAGCCCCGCGCGGCACCACTTCATATACGGTGTCATCAACCGGCAGCACCCGCACGCCGCGGGTGGTTGTAAAAGCATCTGCAGAAGGGGCTGATAGAGCGGCCAGACCGGCCAGGCCCAAGACGGAAAAAAGCTGTTTCATTCGGAAATATCCCTGTGTTCAAACTAACATAGGGAGTCCGCCGGCGCGCTCCAATAGGTCCGGCAGCTTTCTCACGGCCTCTCGCAGATCTGTGAACGAAGGCTCACGCGCGGGCAGGAAAGGGAATGATTTCGGCGCTCTGCTGCTGCTCGCCCAGCACCTGTTCCAGAATTTCCAGTGCGGCGGCATTCGGTGCGGCGCCGGTGTCAGGGTGGAACTTGTCGCGGGCCTGGCGGCGCAGCATGTCACGGGTTTCCGCGGCGCCCATCTGCTTCAGTTCCTCGCCCTGGCTGGACAGCACATCAACCATGAAGTGGTTGGCGGTCACCAGGTCATTCAGCGACTTTAGCTTGTCCGTCAGCGCCTGCAGCGCCTCATCCATGTTGGTATGTGCAGACATCTTCTTCCCCCCGGAAGTACATGAGCGATGCCGCCATTTTAGAGTCCAGGGCAGTTCGGAACAACAACAGGGTTAGCAAATGGTTAACGCCTGAGATCCAGTTCCGGAAGCTCGATATGGCCGTGGTACCGCACCAGCAGGCCAACCCGCGGCAGGCTGGCGGAGATGTCAAAACCGATGTGGCCGTCAGGTGTTTCAAATTCCACAGAGGCACTCTGCGGGCAGAGCACGCGCGGCAGCGGCACACCGAACAGGCGCGCTTGCTCCACCGCAACCGTCAGGGCGCCTTGGCGCGCGGTCACGCGGAGTTCCAAGTCGATAGGGCCGAACCGTTCCAGCACCCTGCCGCCCGCCGGATCGTAGCGCAGCAGTGAGCGGGTCTGATGCCTGCCGAAACGGCGGCGCCATACATGGCCCTTTCCCTGTGGCGCGACATCCAGCTGGAACCGCGACGGCGGCATCGGCGGCGGGAAGCCTGCAAGCGCGGCCAGCAGCCGCCCCCAGCGGCTGCCGCCCTCGACACTCACGACCCCGCGGCAGGTGCCAGGCGGCTCTGCATGGAACCTCAGCAAGGCAGGCGGCACATCAAGCTTTTGCGCGGCAATAACCTCGCCAAAGGCATCCCTCATGCCTGATATCCCCCAGGTGCGAACCGCGCGCGCAACTCGGCGCTGGGGATCATGCAGCGGTCATGGCGGCCGAACAGACGGTACCGGTTCCGGGCGATGCTGAAGTAGAGAAAATCCTTCAGCCGCCGCGGCAGAAAACGGCATGCAGACAGCAGCGGCCAGGGAAAGGGCAGCGCCCGCAGGGTCGCTGCAACCGCATCGAGCCGCTGATAGGTGCGGCCGTTAACGATCACCAGGTTGGTTTCAAAGTTGTCCGCAGGCAGGCCGAGCTCCCGGTAAAGCCGCTGCCCTAAAGGCGACTGCGCAGTGGCAAAGGCAAACCGCCCTGCCCGGTCATGCCGCAGCATGAAGCGGAAGAAGCCGGAACACAGCACGCATTCGCCGTCGAAGACGATGAGGTTCTGACGCGTGTCACTCGCAATCATGAAACGGCCTTTCCAAATCTTGCTCCTGTGATGCTCAGCGCTCGGGATAGATATCCGTATCAGGCCCAAACACAACTTCATTGCCGGATGCATACAAGAAGCAGCGCCTCCGGTTACCATCATTTTCTTCACATTTTCTAAGCGCGGCTTGCTCCGCCTCACGCCTTGTCAGCCGTCCGGACGCAAAGGCCCAGGCACCGTTGCGGCTCAGCGCTATGGCTTTGGTGCGCCGGGCCGCAGAGTAGCGGGCGGCGACATCCCGGCCGCGCAGATCCGCCACGAACGGAATAGTGTCCGGGCCGACCCTTTCCGCATAAACCATTGAAGGCACAGCCTGCCAACCAGGCAAATTACGCCCCTTTGCTATCGCCAGGCCGCAAGGCTGGCCGGCAAGGTGCTCACATTTCTGCAATACGGCACTGGTGATCGTCGATGACAGTTTATTGCCGCTGCAGCGGGACGCCCAATGACCATTGGGCGACACTGCCACCATATAGGTTTGCTTGCAGCGAACCCGCTCATAGTCCCTTTGAATACTGGCGCTGGCGACATCCGAAAGGAACGGGACTTTATAGAAATCCGGGGCCTCCGCCTGCGCAGATACCGTGCTGGCTGCCAAAAGGGCAAATACGATCCTGAACAACATAATCTAAAATTCCCAAGCTGTTATGGCGCGGAGAATACATGTCAATCAGGCAAGAAAAAGGCGCCCCGCGGGGCGCCTTTTGATTACTGGTCCAGGAAGCTGCGCAGCTTGCGCGAGCGGCTGGGGTGCTTCAGTTTCCGCAAGGCTTTCGCCTCGATCTGGCGGATCCGTTCGCGGGTCACGCTGAACTGCTGGCCGACTTCCTCCAGGGTGTGGTCGGTGTTCATGCCGATACCGAAGCGCATCCGCAGAACCCGCTCTTCACGCGGCGTGAGGGACGCCAGCACCCTTGTGGTGGTTTCCTTGAGGTTTTCCTGAATGGCGCTGTCCAAGGGCAGCACGGCATTCTTGTCCTCGATGAAATCGCCCAGCTGCGAATCTTCCTCGTCGCCGATCGGGGTCTCCAGCGAGATCGGCTCCTTGGCGATCTTCATCACCTTGCGGACCTTCTCCAGCGGCATCTGCAGCTTGTCCGCCAGTTCTTCCGGGGTTGGCTCGCGGCCGATCTCGTGCAGCATCTGGCGGCCGGTGCGGACCAGCTTGTTGATGGTCTCGATCATGTGGACCGGGATCCGGATGGTGCGGGCCTGGTCCGCGATGGAGCGGGTGATCGCCTGACGGATCCACCAGGTTGCGTAGGTCGAGAACTTGTAGCCGCGGCGGTATTCGAACTTGTCCACCGCCTTCATCAGGCCGATGTTGCCCTCCTGGATCAGGTCCAGGAACTGCAACCCGCGGTTGGTGTATTTCTTGGCGATGGAGATCACCAGGCGCAGGTTGGCCTCGACCATTTCCTTCTTGGCCTGACGCGCCTCTTTCTCACCCTTCTGAACCTGCTGCACGATGCGGCGGAATTCAGAAATGTCCAGGCCGACATACTGGCCTACCTGGGCCATATCGGCGCGCAGCTCTTCAACCTTGCCGGTGGAGCGTTCGATGAACATCTGCCAGCCGCGCCCCGGTTTCTCGCCCATGTCGGCCAGCCAGTTCGGGTCCAGCTCGCGGCCGCGGTAGGCGTCGACGAACTCGCGGCGGTTGATGCGGGCCTGGTCGGCCAGCTTGACCATCGAGCTGTCGATCTGCATCACACGGCGGTTGATGCCATAAAGCTGGTCGATCAGCGCCTCGATACGGTTGTTGTGCAGGTGCAGGCCGTTCACCAGCTCGACGATTTCAGACCGCAGCGACTGATAGCGCGCCTCATCATCAGAGCTGAAGGAGCCATCCTCGTTCAGGGTGGCCGAAATCCGGCTGTCCTGCATTTCGCTGAGTTCGGCAAAGTCGGTGGAGATCCGCTCCAGAGTGACCAAAACCCGGTCCTTAAGCGCGGCCTCCATCGCGGCCAGCGACATGTTGGCCTGATCGTCCTCATCGTCGTCATCATCGCTGGCAATCGGATTACCATCGGCATCCAGCTCCGGGCCTTCATCCTTGGCCGGCTTGGCAGCCGCCACGGCGGAGGTGTCGACAACCGGCTCTTCCTCCTCGCCGTCCTCGTCCATCTGGTTGCCAAAGGTGGCCTCCAGGTCGATGACGTCGCGCAGCAGAATGTCCTCGGACAGAAGTTCGTCGTGCCAGATGGTGATCGCCTGGAAGGTCAGCGGGCTTTCACACAGGCCTGCGATCATGGTGTTGCGGCCCGCCTCGATGCGTTTCGCAATCGCGATCTCGCCTTCACGGCTCAGCAGCTCAACCGAGCCCATCTCGCGCAGGTACATGCGCACCGGGTCGTCGGTGCGGTCCAGCTTTTCGGTCTGGGCGCCGGCCAGCGCAACCTCGCGCGGGCCTTCGGTGGTCACAAGGTCGGTGGTGCCCTTGTTTTCCTCTTCCTCGGCCTCTTCGTCCTCGATGATGTTGATGCCCATCTCGCTGAGCATCGACATCACGTCTTCGATCTGTTCCGAGCTGACCTGATCCGGCGGCAGAACCTGATTGAGCTGATCGTAGGTGATGTAGCCTTTCTCGCGGGCCTCCGCGATCATCTTCTTGACCTGAGCCTGGCTCATGTCGAGGGAGATTTCGGCGTCCTGATCGTCAGGTTTGCGGTCGTCGGTGTCTTTGGCGGCCATTCATTGCTCCTTACCAGGGGCTGCGGGGGCGATTCGATTCTCGCGAATCATTAGCGCGATCATCTGATTCGTCACCCCGTTTACCCAATTTTCCTGTGCTCTTCCTTAGCAAAACGCAGAATCACCCTGCGACTTACTTTTCGGAGAAGCCGATCCGGTCCAAAAGGGCACCGAAGGCATCGCGCTCATCCCGGTTGAGCCGCGCGCCATTCTTGCCCACGTCATAGGTTGCCTTATCCTCATTTTCGCTGCGCACGGCCTTGTTCTTGGCCTCTGCCGCCTGCCGCAGCCGCCAGGTCAGCGCCTCATCCGCTAGGCCATGCAAATCCTCTTCGGCTTCTGCCAGTTCCGCATCCAGCCCGCGCAGCGTTTCGAGTTTTGCGAGTTCTTCCGCCAGGGTCATGCTGGCCAGTTCGGTGTCGCCGGGTTTGCGCAGGCAGGGGATGATTGCGACATGGCGAAGGGCAAAGAGGTTTTCAAGGGCATGGGGCCCCAAAGACCAGTCGATTTCCTCGCGCAGCCGCTCCGGTGCACTGATGCCGTGACGCAGCACCATGTCGCGCAGCGCCGCCAGATCCGGGTCGGCGCACTGCAGGCGTTCCAGGCTGGTCTCGAATTCCGGAATCACCTCCGGCGTGGTGATGGCTGTCGCCAGGATCACCGCCTCGCGCATGGAGGCAAAGGATTCATCATCGGCACCCGCCACCAGCGACGCCCTTGTGGTCGCCCGCGGCTGCGGGATCGGGCCAAAGCCCTTGCCCGGTTTCCAGGGTGCGCGGGCGCCGTCGCGGAAGCCGCCGCCCTTGCCGCCCCGCTGCTGATAGCCGCCCCCTCCGCCGCCACTGTCGCGACTGCCGCGGAACAGCTGCCAGCGCATTTCCTTGACGTCTTCGCCATAGTGCTTGCGGATCGAGGGGTCGCGGATCAGCTTGATCTTTTCCCGCAGCGCCTTGTCGAGCGCGGCCTTGCGCTCGGGGCTGTCGAACACTTTGCCTTCGGTCTCGCGCTGCCACAGCAGCTTGACCATCGGCATCGCCTGATCCAGCACCGCCTGCACCGCCTCGGGGCCTTCGGAGCGGATCATGTCGTCGGGGTCCTTGCCCTCAGGCATGATGGCAAAGCGCAAGCTTTTGCCGGCTTCCAGCAGCGGCAGCGCCAGATCAATAAGCCGCATCGCGGCGCGGATACCTGCCTTGTCGCCATCCAGCGCGATGATCGGCTCATCCGACATCCGCCACAGCATCTGCAGCTGATTTTCGGTGATCGCTGTGCCCAGCGGTGCGACAGAGGACTGGAAACCGCCCTCGGCCAGCGCAATCACATCCATATAGCCTTCGGCGACGATCAGCGTGGAGCCGCGGCCGGATGCAGAGCGTGCGGGGCCGTGGTTGTACAGGCTGCGGCCCTTGTCGAACAGCTCGGTCTCAGGCGAGTTCAGGTATTTGGCGTTGTCATTCGGATCCATCGCCCGGCCGCCAAAGGCAATCGCCCGCCCGCGCGCATCGCGGATTGGGAACATGATCCGGTTGCGGAAGGTGTCATAGGGTTTGCCGCCCTTGTTCGACGGCTTGGCCAGCCCTGCGCCGATGATCAGATCCTCTGGCACGTTCTTGCCGCGCAAAGCATCCCACAGGTTCTGCCAACCGTCAGGGGCAAAGCCGATTTCCCAGCGGTCCAGCGCCTGCGCCGTCATCCCCCGGCGCTGCAAATAGGCGCGGGCATCCTGCGCCGCCCCGGTTTTCAGTTGCAGACGGAAGAACTGCACCGCCTGCTCCATCACATCGGCCAAGAGCGCCCGGCGGTCCTGTTTCTCCTGCGCGCGCGGGTCGCGCTTGGGCATCTCCATGCCCGCTTCCCCTGCCAGGATCTCGACTGCCTCCATGAAGCCGACGTTCTCGGTCTCCTGCACAAACTTCAGCGCGTCGCCTTTGGCGTGGCAACCGAAGCAGTAATAGAAGCCCTTGCGGTCCTCGACGTGGAATGACGCAGTCTTTTCGTGATGGAATGGGCACGGCCCCCAAAAGTCGCCCTTGCCTGGCTGCGACTTGCGCTGGTCCCACATGACCTTGCGCCCGACAACATCAGAGATGCTGACGCGGGTGCGCAATTCATCCAGAAAACCGGGCGGCAGCGACATATCAGTTCGACTTCAGCTGCTGCTGCATCGCCTGGATCTGGTCCCAGTTTTGCAGGCACTGCTCCTCAAAAGCCGCGCCAAGGTCCACGCCCTTCAGGTCGCGCCGCTTCATCGCGTAGACGTGGGAGGCCAGCTGCGGGATTGCGTTGGAAAAGGCTTCGGGCCATTCCGGTTCACTGTCCAGAATGACCTGCTCCACCACTTCCTGCTTTACCCGGTCCAGCCGCGCCTGCTGCACCGCGGCCATAACCTGGCCCTGGTATTTGCAGCTTTGTTCTTTGCTTTCAGAAGCATAGGCCGGAGCCGCCAGCAAGGCGGCTGCAAAGGCGATGCGGATCATAGATGCGCTCCGGGAATCAGTTGGTGATTCCCGAAAGATTACCCCCGCGCCGCCACGGCTTCCATGGCTGTTTTCAAATCATGCACAAGCGTTTTCGCCATCGAGCGGAACACCATCACCTGAAACGCCTGCGGGCCAGTGCGGGTGACAGAGGCCATCATGTGCTTCAGCTCCGCCCGCACGGTATGGCCGCGCTTGAAGACCTCAGGCCGCAGATCCACCGGCACCAGCCGCGCCAGCACGTCCTCGGCGCCCTTGCCTTCCAGCTTCACCACTGCCCAGGCGTCGCTCTGATCGGTCAGCGCCGCGTGCTCCGCCAGCTTGGCATCCGGCACAGGCCCCATCAGCAGCGCCATGTCCCGGCCGAACCAGACTGCACGGCTGCCCGCCTTGCCAGTTGCCCGGTTTGCCGCCGGGAACGCCATGCCATGGGCGGCTTCCAGCTCTTTGCTCAGCTTTTCTTGCCGGCCTTTGAACGGTGCCACCGCCCACATCGCACCGGGATGCTCCTCGGTCAGGCTCATGCCGCCGATACTTGCCGGAACCAGCCCTTCACAGGGGCTTTTTGCAATCAGTTCAGCCACGGGCACGCCCTCCTTCCGGGTCAAAGAACACAGGCGACACTACCTCGCACAACGTATCCACACCGCGCATATGGTCGACCAGGCGCACGGTTTCACCAATCCTGTCCGGCCCCTCCTTGAGGAACGCCAGGCCGATGGGGTGCCCCAAGGTCGGCGAATAGCCGGCCGAGGTTACATAGCCCTGGTCATAGATCCGCTCCACCGGGTCGCCTGGCGTGAACAGATGCGCACCAGCAGTAATCTCTTTGGCAGCACCAACAGGTTTCAGCCCCACCAAGCACATCCGGTCTTCGGCCATCAGGCCTTCGCGGGTGGACATTGCCTGGCCCAGGAAAGCCTTCTTCTTGGACATCATCCCCTGCAGGCCCAGGTCAAAGGCGGTCACGGTGCCGTTGATCTCGGCGTGCGTAATCAGCCCTTTCTCGATCCGCAGAACATTCAGCGCCTCCATGCCATAGGCTCCTCCGCCCATCGCCTCGGCGCGCTTCAGCAGCTCGCGGAACAGAGCCTCGCCATAGCGCCCGGGCACGGCAACCTCATAGGCATGCTCACCCGAGAAGGAGATCCGGAACAGCCGCCCCTTGACGCCCAGCACGGTCGCCTCACCGCAGCCCATGAACGGCCAGGTCTCGCCGTTCACATCCTCATCCAGCAGACCGTTCAGCAGCTCCTGCGACTTCGGCCCGGCCACCGCAAACTGCGCCCATTGCTCGGTCACCGAGGTAAAGCGCACATCCCATTCCGGATAAAGCGCCTGGGACACGAACTCCATATGCGCCATCACCTGCCCCGCGGCGGCGGTTGTGGTGGTCATGACATAGTGGTTTTCACCCAGCCGCGCGGTAGTGCCGTCATCCATGACAAAGCCGTCTTCACGCAGCATCAGCCCATAGCGGACCTTGCCCACCTTCAGCGTGCTGAAGGTATTGGTGTAAAGGAAGTCGAGGAACTTGCCCGCGTCCGGACCCTGGATGTCGATCTTGCCCAGGGTGGACACATCGCAGATGCCCACCGCATTGCGCACCAGGGTCACCTCCCGGTCGCAGGACTGGCGCCAATTGGTCTCACCCGGCTTGGGGTAATAAGCCGCCCGGTACCACAGGCCCACCTCCAGCTGATGCGCGCCGCGGTTGTCGCTCTCGCCATGCGACGTCAGGAACCGCTGCGGCTTGAAGCCCTCATCGGTGGCCCCTGCCCCCATTGCCCCCAGCGACACCGGTACAAACGGCGGGCGGAAGGTGGTGGTGCCGGTCTCAGGGATTGTCCGGCCAGTGGCATCCGCCAGCACCGCCAGTGCGGCCACGTTGGAGTTCTTGCCCTGATCGGTCGCCATGCCCTGCGTGGTATAACGCTTCATATGCTCGACCGAGCGGAAGTTTTCGGTGGCCGCCTGCTTCACATCCTTGACGGTCACGTCGTTCTGGAAGTCGAGCCAGGCGCGGCCCTTGCCTGGCACGGCCCACAGCGCAGCGATGCAGTAGGGATCATCCTCGGCGTCCGGCAGGTCGGCAGCCGCGGATTTCAGGCCCAGCGCCTCCAGCACCTTGCCGGCCGCTTCAGCGCCTTCACGCAACGCACCTGCGGTGGAGAAGGTGCCGTTACAGGCACCCGCCGTCACCATCCCCGGCACCGCGCCCTCAGTGGGCACAAATGCCAGTGCTTCACGGTTCCACTGCGGGCGGCTGTTCAGATGGCAGGTCAGATGCACCGAGGGGTTCCAGCCGCCGGACATCGCCAGGCAGTCGGTCTGGATCTTCTCCTCGCCCTTCACCGAGCGCACGGTGATGCTCTCGACACGCTGGCGGCCTGCGCTGTTGCAGACCTGCGCCCCCTTGATCACCTGATAGGGGCCATCGACCGGCGCATCATGGCGGCTGTCGATCACGGCGGCGATATGCACGCCCGCGTCATGCAGATCCCGCGCCGTGCGGTGGGCCTGGTCGTTGTTGGCAAACAGCGTCACCCGCTCCCCTGGCGCCACCCCCCAGCGGTTCAGATAGGCGCGCACGGCGCCCGCCATCATGATGCCGGGCCGGTCGTTGTTGCGGAATGCCACCGGACGCTCGATCGCGCCTGCCGCCAGCACCGCGTGCCTGGCCGCAATCCGCCAGAAGCATTCGCGCGGCAAATGGCTGCCCTTCAGCGAATGCCGCCGCGGCAGATGGTGCGAGACCCGCTCCAGCGCGCCATAAGTACCCTGATCATAGGCGCCGGTGACAGCGGTGCGGGTCATCAGCCGCACGTTGTCCATCGCCTCCAGCTCAGCCAGCACCTCGGCGGCCCACTCATAGCCCGGCTTGCCGCCGATGTCCTCGCGCTCGGCCAGCAGGCGCCCGCCCATGCGGCTGTCTTCCTCGGCCAGGATCACATCCGCACCAGCGCGGCCTGCGGTCAGTGCCGCCATCAAACCCGCTGGGCCGGAGCCGATGACCAAGACATCGCAGAACGCAAAAGCCTTCTCATAAGTATCGCGGTCCGCCTCGCCAGAAAGCGCGCCAAGCCCTGCCGCATTGCGGATCATCGGCTCATAGACCTTCTCCCAGAAGGCCGCCGGCCACATGAAGGTCTTGTAGTAGAACCCCGCGCCAAAGAACGGCGCCGCTAGGTCGTTCACCGCCATCACGTCGCGTTCTACAGACGGCCAGCAATTCTGACTGCGCGCCTCCAAGCCTTCAAACAGCTCCTGCTGGGTGGCACGGATGTTCGGGTCCTGCTCGCCGCCGGTGCCGACAGTCACCAGCGCATTCGGCTCCTCGCTGCCTGCGGTCAGCACCCCGCGCGGGCGGTGGTATTTGAACGACCGCCCCATCAGATGCACATCATTGGCCAGCAGCGCCGAGGCCAGCGTGTCGCCTTCCAGCCCCATCAAATGGCGGCCATCGAAGCCGAACGTGATGGGCTTTGCGCCCTGGTTCAAACCTTTGCCGGGAAGTCTCATTTCTCACCTCCCAGCCCGGCCTCTGAGGCCAGCTGTACATCCAGGATCTCATGGGTCGCAGTATTGCGGGTGACCTTCAGCCAGGAATTGCAGCCCATCTCATGATACCACAGTTCCTCCAGCGGCCCCGCCGGATTTTCCCGCAGGTTCACATACTCATGCCAAGCATCCAGATCCGCGCCCTCTGCCGGACGCACCAATGCGGCACCTTTGTAATAGAACTCGCGGCGGTCCCTCTCGCCGCAGACCGGACAAGTGATCCTCATGACCAGCGCCCTTTCAATTTGCAGAAAATACTCCCGCCGGAGGCAAACCCGGCGCACTCCAAACGCTTAGTGCAGGTTATGCTGCGCACCGGTCCCCTCCTCATCCATCAGGCCCACGCCGCTGCGGAAGCGGTCCAGCTTCAGTTTCGTGGCTGCGCCATGCGGCCGGTCTGTCGCGATCAGATGCGCATAGACATGGCCCGAGCCCGGCGTCGCCTTGAAGCCGCCGTAACACCAGCCGCAGTTCAGGTAGAGGCCGTCGATGGGCGAATGGTCGATGATGGGTGATCCGTCCGGCGTCATGTCCATGATGCCGCCCCAGCTGCGCAGCAAACGCGCCTTGCTCAGCGCCGGCACCATCGCCACAAAACTCTCCATCGTGTGCTCCACCATCGGCAGGTTCCCCCGCGCGGCGTAGGAGCTGTAGGAATCCAGGTAGCTGCCGAACACCATGCCGCCCTTGTCGGACTGGCTGATATACAGATGCCCTTCGGCAAAGGTGATAACGTGGTCGACAATCGGCTTCAGCCCTTCCGAGACAAAAGCCTGCAGCACATGGCTTTCGATCGGCAAGGTCAGCCCCGCCATCACCGCCACCTGGCCGGAGCGCCCTGCTGCGGCCAGCGCCACCTTCTTGGCCCGGATCGGGCCGCGGACGGTCTGCACACCCACAACCTTGCCGTTCTCCACGTCGATGCCGGTCACTTCGCAGTTCTGGATCAGATCCACCCCGCGCATATCGGCGCCGCGGGCATAGCCCCAGGCCACCGCGTCGTGGCGTGCGGTGCCGGCACGGCGCTGCATCAGCCCGCCCATGATCGGGAAACGGTTGTTGTCGAAATTCAGAAACGGCGCCAATTCGCGCACCTGCTCGCGGCTCAGGATCTCGGCATCGTCGCCCTGGTTGACGATGGAGTTGCCCCGGCGCACTGCCGCGTCACGTTGGCCGTCGTTGTGGAACAGGTTGATGATGCCGCGCTGGGACATCATCGCATTGTAGTTCAGATCCTGCTCCATCCCTTCCCACAGTTTCAGCGAGTGGGAATAAAACTCCGAGTTGCCCGGTAGGTAATAGTTCGCCCGCACGATGGTGGTGTTGCGCCCCACGTTGCCGCCGCCGAGATAGCCCTTCTCCAGCACCGCGACATTGGTGATGCCATGCTCCTTGGCCAGGTAGTAGGCGGTCGCCAGCCCGTGGCCGCCGCCGCCGATGATCACCACATCATACTCGGATTTGGGCTCAGGGTCCCGCCAATGGGGCTTCCACCCCTTGTTTCCGGTGAGCCCCTCCTTGAGCACACGCCAGCCCGAAAACCGCATGTCGTCCCTCCCCGTCAAATCGCTTTCCGCTGCCCGGAAAATCTGCGGCCCGGGCCTTGGCGGCATTGCTAACTGCTTTCGCCTGCCGCTCCTAGCCCCAAGGTTCATTTTGCGGCGGTTCAGCAGGGCTTTGCCGCAAGTCACACGAACTAGTCACCTCTGTCTAGTAATATTTGCGACACCGGATGCCGTATTGCATGCCGCGCACAGAAAAGGGGCAGAGAGTTTCCTCTCCGCCCCCAGGTACCCGCCAGAGCCAACCCCGGTCAGAGTCCCTTGGCGTGATAGCTCTTGGCCACCTTGTCGATCGACACCAGATAGGCGGCGGTGCGCAGGTCGGTTACGTCGTCGCGGCTGTGCCAGACTTCGCGCATCGACTGATAGGCCACCCGCATGGTGTCATCGAGGCCCGAGCGTACCAGCTCCAGCTCGCCCGCGCCCTTCAGGTACTTGTCCTTGAAGTTCGGCGACATCGACCAGGTGTCACCCATCACATCGTCCAGGCGCTGCAGCTCGTCGATCACCAGCTGGTGGCGCGCCTCTTCCTGGCGGCGCTGCATCCGGCCAAACCGAATGTGGGAGAGGTTTTTGACCCACTCGAAATAGGACACGGTCACGCCGCCTGCGTTGGCATACATGTCAGGGATGATCACACAGCCCTTCTTGCGCAGGACCTCATCCGCGCCAGCCGTGACCGGGCCGTTTGCGGCCTCGATGATCAGCGGCGCCTTGACGCGGTCCGCGTTGGAGAGGTTGATCACCCCTTCCAGTGCCGCCGGGATCAGGATGTCGCACTCCTCCTCCAGCAGCAGCGCGCCATCTTCCAGGAATTGTGCGTCCGGATAGCCGGAAACGCCGCCATGCTTGACGATCCAGTTGCGAACAGCCTCAACGTCAAGGCCGTCCGCGCTGTACAGCCCGCCGTCCCGTTCGATGATGCCAATGATCCGCGAGCCATCTTCCTCGGACAGGAACTTGGCCGCGTGATAGCCCACGTTGCCAAGGCCCTGCACAATGACCCGCTTGCCATCCAGCTTGCCGCTGAGACCCGCCGCCGCCTTGTCTTCCTCATGGCGGAAGAACTCCTGCAGCGCGTATTGCACCCCGCGGCCCGTGGCCTCGACCCGGCCCGAGATACCGCCGGCGTTCAACGGCTTGCCGGTGACACAGGCCTTGGCGTTGATGTCGGTGGTGTTCATCCGCGCGTACTGGTCTGCAATCCAGGCCATCTCGCGCTCGCCGGTCCCCATGTCGGGCGCAGGCACGTTCTGGGAGGGGTGGATCAGGTCGCGCTTGGCCAGTTCATAGGCAAAGCGGCGGGTGATCAGCTCCAGCTCATGCTCCTCATACTCCCGCGGGTCGATGCACAAACCGCCTTTGGAGCCGCCGAACGGCGCCTCCACCAGGGCGCATTTATAGGTCATCAGCGCCGCCAGCGCCTCGACCTCATCCTGATTCACCCCGGTGGCATAGCGGATGCCGCCCTTCACCGGTTCCATATGTTCGGAATGGACAGATCTGTAGCCGGTGAATGTATGCATGGCGCCGCGCAGGCGCACACCGAAACGCACCGTATAGGTTGCATTGCAAACCCTGATCTTCTCTTCCAGCCCAGGCGGCAGGTCCATCAGTTTCACGGCCCGGTTAAACATCAGGTCCACGCTCTCGCGGAAGCTCGGCTCTGTGCGGCTGGTCATCTAAAATCTTCTCCGTGATCAAACATCAACTCGCTGCCGATGATGCCCTCACTCTATGCAGAGAAGATTAAGGAGTGCGACCTTTTTGACCATTTCCTATCAAAAAGATTCGCATTTTAGCCGAAAGCTCACAATTCGCAGCCTGCTCGCACGCATTGTCGCCAGGTCCGCGACAACCCTGCCGGATGCGGGGAAATTGGCAACTCAGACCGCTGCAATCGCAGCTTTTTAGGCCCAAATCCGCCCCAATTCCGCCACGTTCGCAGACCATTAATTATGTGTAAATTTCGCTGCTGAAGCCGGGCTGACCTACTCAGGTTCCGGCGGGGGGTGTTTAAATGAGTAGACGGCACAAGAATTCAACGGCGCTGAGCAGCCCGCTCACCCTGCGCTGCCTGGCCAAGGGGAAATCCTTCCTGCGGGAAGAGGACGGGATGCTGGCCAAGCCGATGATCGGCACATTTCTGGCAATGCTGGCTGTTGGCGGCATCGGCGTGGATCTGATGCGCATGGAGCGCGACCGCACCATGCTGCAATACACCCTGGACCGGGCTGCATTGGCAGCAGCTGACCTTGACCAGCAGCACTCGCCCGATGCAGTGGTGCGCGACTACCTCTCCAAGTCGGGCTTGGAAGACTATTACCAAGCTCCCTGGTGGGAATCGGGGCTTGGCTTTAAAAAAGTGCAAGCCACAATCGACACCACTTTCCCGACCCACTTGCTGAAATTTGCCGGCGGCGGCGACCTGCCTCTCTTTGCGACTTCGCGTGCCGAAGAAAGCATCGACGGGGTCGAGATTTCATTGGTTCTGGATGTCTCCGGCTCCATGACCCGCAACAGCCGCCTGACAAACCTCAAAATCGCGGCCAAGGAATTCGTCGACACCATGGTGGCGAACACCACCGACGGTAAGATGTCGATCTCCATCGTTCCCTATGCAACGCAGGTGTCCGCACCTGAAGAGCTGTTGAACCAGTACAATCTCGACAGGCTTCACAGCTATTCCAACTGCGTGAATTTTTCCTCCTCAGACTTCACCTCGGCAGGTTTGTCGACCACCGCATCGCTGGAACAAACCATGCAATTCTCCCCGTGGGACCGCTGGGATGACCGGCCGGACCTGGTCGGATCTCCGATTTGCGAGGAGCACGCGCACCGGGAAATGATGCTGTTCCAAAAAGACGCGACGACGCTCAAGAACTTCATCGACGGTCTTGTCGGGCGCGGCAACACCTCCATCGACATTGGCATGAAATGGGGAACCAGCCTGCTTGACCCCTCCTCGCGCCCGGCCGTCAGTGCACTGTCCTCCGGGCCGGACGCCATTATTCCTAACGATTTTTCCGCGCGTCCCTCGGAATATACCGACACCGATACTGTCAAGGTCATCGTGCTGATGACGGATGGCCAGAACACATCGCAGTACTATGTCGAGAGCGACCACCGCGAAGGCAACTCTAACGTCTGGTACCACGCCTCCAGCGGCGTCTATTCGACACTGAACCCGTCCACAGGCAAATTCCGCCGGGACGGCTACTCCTACTGGCACGACACACCCTATGGCGATGACGCGGCTGAGCGGCTGAGCTATGTGGATCTTTTCGCCAAAACACCGCTCAAGTACCTCTACTATAACCTTTATGCCGACTGGATGGGCAGCTCTGCCGCCCGCAGTGAATGGTACTACGGCGTCTACGACTATTTTGGCAACTCGACCAAAAACGCGCGGACCCGCAGCATCTGCCAAGCAGCCAAAGATCAGGGCATCATTGTCTATACCATCGGCTTTGAAGCGCCCAGCGATGGTGTGGCTGTCCTGCAGGATTGCGCCAGCTCTGACTCCCATTACTTCGACGTGGAAGGCCTGGAGATTTCCGACGCCTTTGCCTCGATCGCAACATCCATCCGTCAGCTGAGGCTCACCCAATGATCTGCCGTATCACACACGCACTGCGCCGTTTCAGGCAGCGCGAGGATGGCAACTCCACTGTGGAATTCGCCATCGTCATTCCCGCCTTCCTGATGATCCTGATGTCCACCGTCGAACTGGGCATGATCAACCTCCGCCACTCCCAGTTAGAAAGGGCTTTGGACGAGACGGTCCGGATCATCCGTCTGGGCACCGGCGGCGATATGCAGCACGATCAGCTGCGCGACGAGATCTGCAACCGCTCCGGCTTCATCGATGAGTGCAGCACATCGCTGCGCCTGGAGATGCTGCAGATCGACCCGTACCAATGGACAGCCATTGATCCGACACCGGATTGTGTGAACCGCGTTGAAGACGTCCAGCCGGTCCGGTCATTCGAAAACGGTCAGTCAAATGAGCTGATGTTCATCCGCGCCTGCATGAAGTTCGAGCCGATCTTTCCCACCTGGGGCCTTGGCACGAACCTGACCAAGGATGAGGACGGCCGCGTCAATCTGATTGCGTCTTCCGCCTTCGTCCAGGAACCGAGGTAACGCCATGCTGACACTCTTTTCCCGCCATTTGAGCCGGCACCTGCCGGCACCGGCCCGCCGCTTTCTGGACAGCACCCAGGGCAACGCAGCCATCGAGTTTGCCTTCTACGCGCCGCTTCTTCTGGGATTGTTTGCGTCTATTTACACCTTCTTCGACGCCTTCCGCCAGCAAAGCATCAATCTGAAGGCAGCCTATACCGTCTCGGACCTGATCTCGCGCGAAACCAATTTCGTGAATGACGACTATATCGACAGCATGCACGCGCTAACGTCGGAACTCGTGCGCAACGACACCACGTTGTCGACCCGGATTTCTGTCGTCCGCTGGGACGAAGATGATCAGAACTACTATGTCGACTGGTCCGAGGTCCGCGGTGCTGCATTTCAGCCCTGGGCGGATGGCACCATCAATACCGTCAAGGAAAAGCTGCCGGATATGCCCGATCAGGAGCGTGTGATCCTCGTGGAAACCTGGAACGAGGTGAGCCCAGCCTTCAACGTCGGTATTCCGCTGATGGATGTGAAGAACTTTGTCTTCACCCGGCCCCGCTTTGCTCCGCTGGTCGCCTTTGAAGGCAGCGCCACTGGCTCAGGCAGCCATGACGATGGCGGTGAAGCAACCGACTGACCGTTCAGTGAACGCAGATCTTACTGGCCGCGCTGCACCAGCATCGCGGCCAGTATTTCCGACATCGCCTTGCCCTGCGACCCAGGCGTCACCCCGCCAATGCCGATCCGGCGCCCCGAGCGCCACCACAGCCCCGGCATCCAGGCCCTGGCGCCCTGGCTCCCGGTGCGGATCAGAAACCCGTTTGACGGTTTGAAGGCAAAGAAGCCGCGGTCGATGGCTTCGATATCCTCGACCCGCGCAATCACCTGCCCGTCCGAACAGCGCAGCTCCTCCGCCGTCAGTTCGATCCGGTGAACGGTTGCCTGCCACATCCGAACAGCCAGCCACAGGGCACCTGCACCAACTGCGACCAGGAATACCAGCCAGGCCGGCGAGGGCGGCGCAGCAAAGGCGACATAGACCAGCAGGCAGCCGGTCAGCCCCAGCATCACGGTGCCCATCACGCGCCGGCTGGCCGAGGCCTCAATCGTCGCCAGAACTTCGTTATTCATCCGCTGCTCCCCGTTTCTGCTCTGCCGGGCATAAACCGGATCAGCAAAAGAAAACAGCCCCCGCCAAAGCAGGGGCTGAATGCAGCCGTACAGGTTGGGGAAACCTATTCCGCAGCAGCGCGGCGCACGACAACCTCGTAGCCGGGCTCCTCCGGCTCATCGTCCAGCATTTCCGCCGGGAAGCCCGGCGCGGTAATGTCCAGCCCGGTGGCGTCCTCCAGGCGGCGGATGATGTTGGGGGAATATTCCCGCTCGCCGTATTTGGCGATGCCATCATCAAAGATATTGATCATCACCGGGTTCAGCTCCAAAGGCACATTGGCGCGGTCGGCAACTTCCTGGAACAGGCCGATATCCTTCTTGACCAGGTCCATGGTAAAGGAAATGTCGCGCGACCCGTTCAGGATCACCTGGCTTTCGGTCTCATGCACGAACGAATTTCCCGAGGAAATCCGCATCGCCTCAAACGCCACGTTCAGGTCCATGCCGGCCGCCTTGGACACCGTCAGCGCCTCCACGCAAGAGATCAGGTTGGCGGTCGCCAGATAGTTGGTCACCACCTTCAGCACCGATGCCGACCCCAGCCCGCCGGTGTGCAGGATGCGGCGGCCCATGGTCGTGAGCAGCGGCAGAATGGTTTCAAATGTCTCGCGGTCGCAGCCCGCGAAGATCGAGATATTGCCCGTCGCCGCCCGGTGGCAGCCGCCCGAGACCGGGCAGTCCACCGCGCGGCCGCCCTGCTCGATCACCATCGCGCCCAGGCGTTCAACCTCGGCGGTGTCGGTGGTCGACATCTCCATCCAAATCTTGCCTGCGGTTACCTCCGGCAGCATTTCCCGCATCACCGCATCGGACGCGGCAGGCGACGGCAGGCAGGTGATCACCGCATCGCAGTCGCGCATCAGCTGCGCCGGGTCTTCCGCCCGCTTGGCGCCTTTGTCCACAAAGCTTTGCACCAGATCAGCATTCAGGTCATGCACGGTCAGGTCCACGCCATTGCGCAGCAGGCTGCCGGACAGTTTGCCGCCGACATTGCCAAGACCGATGAAGCCGACTTTCAAAGTGGTTCCCATTGCAAATTTCTCCTCCCGGGGTGTCCGTCTGCCCCTATGGCTAGCTTGACCTTTGCTGAAACAAAAACGAATAATAACGCGGCCTGACCCCAAAATTTTTTGCAACATACATGTCCGATCTGCCAAATCTCGTCTGGCTGCGCGCCTTTGAGGCCGCCGCCCGCCTGCAAAGCTTCACCGCCGCGGCGGAGGAACTGGGGCTGACCCAGGCCGCTGTCAGCCATCAGGTCCGCAGCCTGGAGAGAAGCTTTGGCATCACCTTGTTCACCCGGCGCGCCCGCCATCTAGAGCTGACGGAGCTGGGGCATGCCTATTACCCTTCGGTCGCGCAGGCGCTGACGGACATAGCCTATTCCACCCGCGGGCTGCTGGGCCACGTGCAGACCCGGACCGTGACGATCCGCGCGCCGGTTTCCACCGCAGTTCTCTGGATCGCCCCCCGGCTCGGCGCATTTCATCAGGCCAACCCGCATATCCGCATCCGGCTGATTTCAGCCGTCTGGGCCGACAGCACCCAGGACGAGGACGTGGACATCGACCTGCGGCTTGGCCCCTCCGGCTGGTTCGACCGGCGCGCGCATCTGCTCTCCACCGAAAGCGTGATCCCCGTCGCGCAGCCGCAGCTGGCACGTCGGCTGCAATCGGTGGACCAGCTGTTTGACCAGACGCTGATCCATATCCACGGCTACCAGGATCATTGGCTGCGGCTGTCGGAACAGGAAAACGTACCGCTCAAGGACCGCGCCGCACCGCTCTATGTGGACACATCATTGGCAGCGATCGAGATGGCCGCCTCGGGCGCCGGCGTGGCGATGCTGATGCGCCGATATGGTGATCTGCCGCTGCTGCAAGGACGGCTGGCGCCGGTGCTGGACGCCGAGATTCCCATGGGCCAGGGCCACTACCTGCTGCCCGCCGCGGGCGACGCCCCGAACAGCGCCGAGGTGGCTATGGTGCGGGACTGGATCGTCTCCTTGTTCTGTTAAATAACCCTGCGCGATCCCTTGCCCGCGCGCGCTTTGCCCGATAGCGTCCGGCCATGCCCTGGCCACAGAACACCCCGCCTCAGCGCGATGGCGATGCAGCCGCAGGGATCGAAGTCACCGATGATTTCGAGCGGTTCTCGCAGCGCAACGACATCTTCACCCGCGCCTTCTGGGATGAACGGGTCAAGTCCAAGCACACTGCCAAGTTCTTCTCCTCCTACCGGATGGAGGCCGCCCCGCGCCGCGGCGACGGTTTCTCCCAGCGCGACTTTGCCCTGCGCAATGCCGCCTGGCTGATCTCCGACGTGGTCTCCGGCCGCCGCGCGCATGAGGGCATCCGCGAGGGTTTCCAGGCCGCGATCCGCCCCGATACGCCGGTGGCCAAGGACGCGCTGGAGATCGGCGACCCCGCCAAGATGTCCGCCGAGGTAAAGCGCATTGCAAAATTCTTTGGCGCCAACCTCTGCGGCATCACCGACATGGACGAACGCTGGCTCTACACGTCCCGCGTCGATGCCCGCGACATGTCGGAGGCGCCGCATGATCTGCCGGACGGGCTGAACAGCGTCATCGTGCTGGGCCATGAGATGGACAAGGAACTGGTCGCCACCTACCCCTCTGCCCTGGCCGGTGCCGCGACGGGGCGGGAATACAGCCACGAGGCCTCTATCGTGATGCAGCTGGCCGCCTATATCCGCAACCTCGGCTATGAGGCGGTGCCGTCGATGAACGACACCGGACTGGTGATCCCTTACGCGGTGAAGGCCGGGCTTGGCGAATACGCGCGCAACCAGATGGTGATCACACCGGAATTCGGGCCGCGCCTGCGGTTTTCCAAGATCTTCACCAACCTGCCGCTGGCCCATGATGCGCCGCAGCCACTGGGGGTGAGGGACTTCTGCAGCATATGCACCAAATGCGCCGATGCCTGCCCGGTGAAGGCGCTGCCTTACGGGCCGCCCTCAACGGACACTGCCAATGTATCGGCCATCAAGGGCGTCAGGAAATGGACCTCGGATGCCGAGAAATGCTTTTCCTTCTGGGCCAAGATGGCCTCTGACTGCGCAATCTGCATGCGGGTCTGCCCCTTCAACCGCGACTATTCCAAACGCCGCAACCGGCTGTGGCTGAAGCTGGCGCTGAGCCCCTTGCGCAAGCTGGCGCTGCGGCTGGCCGGCAAACATGGGCAGCGCATCAAACCGTCCGAGTGGTGGAACAAGGCCGCCGGTTCCCCGGCAGAGTGAGGGTTACCCAGAACGGGCTCACCGCGCGGGGATCGCAAACACCTCTTCCTGCGTTTGCAGCCCTTTCAGGCTCTGCGCGCCCAGTGAGCGCCCCGCAAGCCCTGCCCGTTTCCTGAACTCCGACGACACCAGCAGCACCTCCTCCTTGGAACCGCAGAGCCCGGCCACACGCGCCGCCAGGTTCACGTCACGTCCGATCACCGTGTAGTCAAGCCGCATACCGGAGCCGACGTTGCCAAAAGCGACCTCGCCGAAATGCAGCGCAATACCAACCTCGAAGCCCGGCGCACCAGTGCAGGCAGCCACCCGCGCCAGCCCCTCGCGCGAGGCCTCCAGCGCCCGGGCGCAGGTCTGCACCCCGTCCCCTTCGGCGCGGAAGATCGCCAGAATACCGTCGCCGATGAATTTCAGCACCTCGCCGCCGGCGTCCTCGACGGGCGGCACGATGCAATCGTAATAGGCATTGAGCAGGCTGGTGGCCTCCTCTGCACTCATGCCTGCGGTCAGTTCGGTAAAGCGGCGCATGTCGGCAAACAGGATGGCAGAGCGGATATGCATCACCTCGCCCCGGTGCACGTCGCCTGAAATGATCCGCCGCTGCGGCTCCTCGCCGACATAGATCCGCAGCACTTCCTGCATGGCGCGGGCGGTGGTGAGGATCTCCTGGCAGGCCGAGAGCGCCGGGAAGACGGCCCGCAGGAAGGTGATGTCTTCGTCCGAGAACCCCTCGGGTGCCTGGGTTGCAAAGCTGAAAGTACTGGCCATGCCGCTGCGCATGAAGACCGGCGCCATGATGTAATGGGTGTAGCCCTCTGTTTTCAGCTCCGGCACGATGCCGTAACGCTCGTCCGGCGTGTCCGGCAGCCACAGGACCACCCACTCGCCGGTCCGGTGCACATCGGCGGCGGGTGAATGGGCATAGCCCTGGCCGCTTGCCTCGTTGAAGGGAAACAGGTAGCTGCGCGCGCCCTTGCCGCGCTCCCAGAAACGCGCGCTGGCCACCGCCTCGGCATGCAGCAGCGGCACGATGGAGGTGGCCCGGTCCAGCGGCACGCCGCCTGCGCGGATCAGCTCTGACATCCGGGTGAGCACATCGTCGGCATCAGTGGCGGCACGGGCCTCACCCAGCATGTAGGTGATCACACGCAGGGCGCCTTGCAGGCGCTCCGGCGGCAAGAGCGGCAGCAGATCAGGTGCTTGTGTCATGCCCTTACGCTACCCCGCCTGCGCTGCGCCCGGCAACGGGGGAACTCCCGCCCGTCCTTGGCGCCTGCAGCACCGCGCCCCGTTGGGCCGCGCAGCCCCGCGGGCTGCGGGGCGCTCTGTTCATCAGCGCACAGCACACGTGGCCCACAGCCGGTTTTCCGGCGCCGCCGCACATCCTATTTTACCCGCAAGCAACGGAAACCAGGAGACAGGCCCATGTCCCTCAGACCTATCATCGAAACCCGCCCCGCCCAGCCCCACACGGAGGGCGCCGGGGTCAAACTGCACCGCGCCTTCGGCTTTCAGGATCCCTCGGAGCTGGACCCGTTCCTGCTGTTCGACGACTTCCGCAACGACAATCCCGAGGACTACCTGCGCGGTTTCCCCTGGCACCCGCACCGCGGCATCGAAACCATCACCTATGTGCTGGCAGGCTCAGTCGAGCACAGCGACTCACTGGGCAATGCCGGCACCCTGGGCGCGGGCGATGTGCAATGGATGACCGCCGGATCGGGCATCCTGCATCAGGAGATGCCCGCGGGCAATGCCAAGGGCCAGATGCACGGCTTCCAGCTCTGGGGCAACCTGCCCGCCAGCCAGAAAATGACCGCGCCGCGCTATCAGGACATGCGCGGCACCGACATCCCCGAGGTCATCGACGATGACGGCACACGGGTGAAGGTGATCACCGGCGAATTCTGGGGCAAGCGCGGCCCGGTGGACGGCATCGCCGCCGATCCGCAGTATCTGGATGTCTTTGTGCCCGCCGGCGTCAAGAAGACCCTGCCCATCGACACCTACCGCTGTGCCTTTGCCTATGTGTTTGAAGGCCAGGCAGCCTTTGCCGACGCCTCCGCGCCCCAGGGCGTGCTGCTGGAAAAGGAAGTCGCGGGCCAAGAGGTCAATATCCGCGATCTGTCGGGCGACCGCACCCTGATCCGCTTTGGCACCGGTGACGAAATCACCGTGCAGGCGGGCCCCGAAGGCGTGCGCTTCCTGCTGATCTCCGGCGCCCCGATCAATGAGCCGGTGGCCTGGCACGGGCCGATCGTGATGAACACCCAGGCTGAGCTGCACCAGGCCTTCCGCGACCTGCGCAACGGAACGTTTATCAAGCCCGCGCACTGACTGGATTGGCCCGCCCAAACGGGCCATTGATATGCTATACTCCCCCTGTCCAAAGACCGATGGGGGGAGTGATGATTATCCGGGTGTTCCGTGCCACCGTCCGCGACGACAAGATCCAGGACTTCAAGACTTTTCTGACCGATACCGCGGTGCCGCATGTACGCCGCCAGCCGGGTCTGGTCTCGGTCACTGCCGGCCTGCCGCGGCCGGAATTGCCTGCAACCTTCTGCGTGGTCATGGTTTGGGAAAGCGTCGAGGCGCTGCAGGCCTTTGCCGGCGAAGACTGGGAGCAGCCGCATGTGCTGCCCGAGGAGGACCCGATGGTGCTGAGCCGCCAGATCGACCATTACGACATGATCGGACTGCTCAGCTGACCCGGTGTCAGCCGTCCGCGCGCCAGCTGTAGACAGTCTCGGCGCCTGCTGCCTTGGGCGCAAACCCGGCTTTCTCCAGCACCCGGGCAGAGGCCGCGTTCTCCTGCATCACACCGCCGCTGAGGATCACGCCGCTGCCGCGGAACTGGACCTGCAGCCCGGTAATCAGCTCGCTGGCCAGCCCCTGCCCCCAGGCAGCTTCGGCAAACAGATAACCCAGGTTCCGGGCGGCCCCACCCTCTTCGGCAAACGACAGGATCACAAGCCCGATCCCCTGCCCCGCCGCGTTGCGCAGGGCAATTACCTCGGCCTGCTGCGACACCGCTTCCAGAAACGCCCGGCGCGCCCGGCCGTCTGCCGGCGACTGGAACCCGGCGGGCAGCCATTGCACCACCTTTGGCGCAAACAGATCCGCCAGCTCCGTGTCCGTCAGGTCCTGCCAGGGGGCCGCCCGCAACCGGCTGGTTTGCAGGTCCAGCAGCCTCATGCGCTGACCGCTTTCTGCACCATGCCCCAGTAAACGGACTCCACCTCGTCCAGCGACAGCCGCCCTTCGGAGCGGTACCAGGTGTTGACACCGTTCAGCATCGCAATCACCGCCAGGGTGGCGATCTTGGTGTCCGGGATAGCAAACACCCCCTGCTCCACACCTTCCTTCAGAATTCCTTCCACCCCGTTCTCATAATCGCGGCGCAGGGATTCGATGACGGTGAAATTCTCCTCCGTCAGGTTGCGCAGCTCCATGTAGGCAATGAAGACCGCATCCGGGCGCTCCAGGTGAAACCGGATGTGGAAACCGGTGAAGGCGCGCAGCCGCTCCAGCGCGCTGCCGGCCCGCGGCACCGCGTCCCAGGCCGCCTGCAGCTCCACCATGTGGGTTTCCATCAGGTTGAACAGCAGGCTCTGCTTGTCCGGCGTGTAGTTATACAGCGCCCCGGCCTGCACCCCCACCTCCTTGGCGATCTGGCGCATCGAGACCGCGGCATAGCCCTGCTGCGCAAACAGCCGCAAAGCGGCTTCGCGGATCTTGGGGCCGGTGATACCGGAATGGGAACCTTGGGTACGTGCCATGAGGTGACCGTAACTGAACATATGTTCAGAAAAAAGGGTGAGAATGCCCGAAAGCCAGCCCGCCCTTTACCTGCGTGGCCGGGCCAAGCCAATCCCCTGCGTCCCGGCGGGAATTCAATTGTGCCGCGGCGCCGGACGCCTTAGAACCGGCACCATAGGGGACAAGGGCTATTTCAATGCAGGTTTGGACACGGATCGCTTTTCTTCTGGCCATGACGGCTGCCGCCGCCTGCACCCGCGTGCCTGAGCTGGAAGACCGGCTGACCCCGGACCTTCGCGGCGCGGGATACCCCGAACTGCTGCCTCTGGACAGCGCGCTGGAACCGCTTGACCCGCCGCAACAGGCCAGCACGGAACTGCAGGAAGAGCTCGACGCCCGCAGTGCCAGGCTGAAACGCCGCGCCGAGGCGGTGAAAAACGCCGAATTCTGACCCGTTCCCGGCTTTACCGCCTGCATCACCATTCCTTGCCCCGCAGCAGCGTTGCACGCCCGCGCTGAACCGGCTAAGGCGGGGCTGAGAATTTTGGAACAAAGGACCTCCAGCTATGACAGAACCGCTTCGTCTTGGGATTGCAGGTTTGGGCACGGTTGGCATCGGTGTGGTGAAGATCATCCGCCGCCATGCTGCGCTGCTGGAGGCACGGACCGGACGCCCCGTGGTAATCTCGGCGGTCTCCGCCCGCGACGCAAGCAAGGACCGTGGCGTCTCGCTCAAGGACTACGCCTGGGAGACCGATCCGGTGGCGCTGGCGGTGCGCGATGACGTGGATGTGTTTGTCGAGCTGATGGGCGGCCATGAAGGCGCCGCCAAGGCCGCAACCGAGGCCGCACTGGCCGCGGGCAAGGACGTTGTCACTGCCAACAAGGCACTGCTGGCCATCCACGGCCAGGCGCTGGCCGAACAGGCCGAAGCCGCAGGCCGGGTGATCCGGTTTGAGGCGGCCGTTGCCGGCGGCATCCCGGTGATCAAATCGCTGACCGAGGGCCTGGCCGGCAATGAAATCACCCGCGTCATGGGCGTGATGAACGGCACCTGTAACTACATCCTGACCCAGATGCAGGCCACCGAGCAGGGCTATAACGCGCTGTTCGAGGAATGCGGCCGCCTGGGCTATCTGGAGGCCGACCCGAACCTGGACGTCGGCGGCATCGACGCGGGCCACAAGCTGGCGCTGCTGGCCTCCATCGCATTCGGCACCAAACCGGCCTTTGATAACGTGGAGCTGGAAGGCATCCAGCGCATCCAGCTGGAAGACATCCATGCCGCTGCCGACATGGGCTACCGCATCAAGCTGCTGGGTGTGGCGCAGCGCTCCGCCCGCGGGCTGGAGCAGCGCATGTCGCCCTGCCTGGTGCCTGCGAATTCGCCGCTGGGCCAGCTGGAAGGCGGCACCAACATGGTGGTGATCGAAGGCGACTCGATTGAACAAGTGGTGCTGCGCGGCCCCGGCGCGGGCGAAGGCCCCACCGCCAGCGCGGTGATGGGCGACGTCCTGGACCTCGCGCGCGGCCTGCGCATCGCAACCTTCGGCCAGCCTGCCGAAACCCTGCGGGAGGTTCCGGCCGCCCAGACCGGCCTACCCGCCCCCTTCTACCTGCGCATGGGGCTGCTGGACAAACCCGGTGCGCTGGCCAAGGTGGCCGCGGTTCTGGGCGAAGCCGGCGTCTCCATCGACCGGATGCGCCAGTACGGCCATTCCGCCCCGGTCGCGCCGGTGCTGATCGTCACCCACAAATGCACCCGCGCCACGCTGGACGCCGCGCTCGAAGGCCTGGCTGCCACCGATGTGGTCGACGGCGATCCGGTCGCGCTCCGCATCGAAGAGCTCTGAGCCGCGCCAACCGGCGGAAATGCGCAACATACTGCGCTGCGGCGGGGCTTTCCTGCCGCGGCGAGCGCTATCGGCCCTTGCGAGCAAGCCCCGCCCCGCGCTATTCGGCGTGAAACGCCCATTCACATCTTTCCCGTTGAGACAGGATTTCCGGTATGACTTCGAACACCTCTGACGCGCCCTTTCATGACCGCATGCTGTCGCTGGGCCTGGCCCGCGTTGCAGAACAGGCGGCGCTGGCTTCCGCCTCGCTGATTGGCCGCGGCGACGAAAAAGCCGCCGACCAGGCCGCCGTCAACGCCATGCGCGAGCAGCTGAACCTGCTGGACATCGCAGGCGTGGTGGTGATCGGCGAAGGCGAGCGCGACGAGGCGCCGATGCTGTACATCGGCGAGGAAGTGGGCACCGGCAACGGCCCCGGCGTCGACATCGCCCTGGACCCGCTGGAGGGCACCACCCTCACCGCCAAGGACATGCCCAACGCGCTGACCGTGATCGCCATGGGCCCGCGCGGCTCCATGCTGCACGCGCCGGACACCTACATGGACAAGCTGGCGATCGGCCCGGGCTATGAGGACGGCGTGGTGTCGCTGGACATGTCTCCACGCGAACGGGTTGAGGCGCTGGCCGCCGCCAAAGGCTGCGCGCCCTCCGACATCACCGTCTGCATCCTGGAGCGCCCGCGCCATGAGGCGATGATTGCAGAAGTGCGCGAAACCGGCGCCTCGATCCGCCTGATCACCGACGGCGATGTGGCCGGCGTCATGCACTGCGCCGAATCCGAGACCACCGGCATCGACATGTACATGGGCCAGGGCGGCGCACCCGAAGGCGTGCTGGCAGCAGCCGCGCTGAAATGCATGGGCGGCCAGATCTTCTGCCGCCTGGTGTTCCGCAACGAAGACGAAAAGGCGCGCGCCGCCAAGGCCGGCATCACCGATCTGGACCGCATCTACACCCGCGACGAGATGGTGACCCAGGACGTGATCTTTGCTGCCACCGGCGTGACCGGCGGCTCGCTCTTGCCGCGTATCAAGCGCGAGCCGGGCTGGGTGGAGACCACCACCCTGCTGATGCGCTCGAAAACCGGCTCCGTGCGCCGCATGACCTACCGCACGCCGCTGGCGCCGCATCAGGACTAAGCGTTGCGCCAAGCTGCGGCTTGCGCCGCTGCCTCCGGCGGGGATATTTAGAGCCAGAAGAAGGGCCGGGTCCGTATTGGGTCCGGCCTTTGCATATGAGGGCAGAAGATGAGCTTTTTGGGTGTTGAACAGTCCTTGACCGGGCGCCGCTGGGTGGGTCCCGGGGTTGAGGTGGACCGGGCGTCAGAGATGATGGCGCAGCAGACCGGCCTGCCCCGCTCGGTCTGCCAGGTGCTGGCCCGCCGCGGGGTGCCCGCGATGGAGGCCACAGGGTTTCTGGAGCCCAAGCTGAAGGAACTGCTGCCCGACCCGCGCGAGATGAAGGACATGGAAGCCGCCGCCGCGCGGTTCCTGCAGGCGGTGCAGCGCAAGCAGCGGATCGCGGTCTTTGCCGACTACGATGTGGACGGCGGCAGCTCTGCCGCGCTGCTCTTGGTCTGGCTGCGGCAGATGGGGCTGGAGGCCACGCTCTATATTCCCGACCGCATCGACGAGGGTTACGGCCCCAATGTGCCCGCCATGCAGGAGCTGGCCGCCGCCCACGACCTGATCATCTGCGTTGACTGCGGCACCCTCAGCCACGAACCCATCGCAGCGGCCAAAGGCGCCGACGTCATTGTGCTGGATCACCACCTGGGCGGCGAAACCCTTCCCGATTGCGTCGCGGTGGTGAACCCGAACCGGCAGGATGAGAGCGGCGACCTGGGTTATTTCTGTGCTGCCGGCGTGGTGTTCCTGATGCTGGTGGAGGCAGGCCGCCAGATGCGCGCAGCCGGCGCGAAGGGGCCGGATCTGATGGCGCTGCTGGATCTGGTCGCACTTGCCACCGTGGCGGATGTGGCGCCGCTGATCGGGGCCAACCGCGCCTTGGTGCGCCAGGGGCTGAAAGTCATGGGCGCACGCAAGCGTCCCGGTCTCGTGGCGCTCTCGGATGTTTCCCGCATGGATTCAGCTCCCTCCGCCTATCACCTCGGATTTCTTCTGGGGCCGCGTGTCAATGCCGGCGGGCGCATCGGCAAAGCCGACCTCGGCGCACGGCTGCTGTCGACGGACAACCCGCACGAGGCCGCCGCCCTGGCCGAGCGGCTGGACGAGCTGAACACCGAACGCCGCGACATCGAAAACGCGGTGCGCGCGGCAGCCCTGGACCAGGCCGAAGAGCGCGGCCTGGAGGCGCCGCTGGTCTGGGCGGCGGGCGAAGGCTGGCACCCGGGCGTGGTCGGCATCGTTGCCTCCCGCCTCAAGGAAGCCGCCAACCGCCCTGCCATCGTAATCGGCTTTGACGGCGAAGAGGGCAAGGGCTCCGGCCGGTCCGTCTCCGGCGTCGACCTTGGCGCCTCGATCCAGCGGCTGGCGGCCGAGGGCCTGCTGGTCAAGGGCGGCGGCCACAAGATGGCGGCTGGCCTCACAGTGATGCGGGACAAGCTGGAACCGGCCATGGAACGCCTCACGGAGCTGCTCGCCAAACAAGGCGCCGGCCAGGGCGGCCCCGCCGATCTGAAACTGGACGGCGCGCTGATGCCCGGCGCGGCCTCGGTGGATCTGATTGAACAGATCGAACAGGCAGGCCCCTTTGGCGCCGGCGCCCCTGCCCCGCGCTATGCGCTGCCGGACCTGCAGGTGCGCTTTGCCAAGAAGGTCGGCGAAAGCCACCTGAAGCTCTCGCTCAGCGACGGCATGGGCGGCGGTGTGGATGCGATCTGCTTTGGCGCTTTCGACACCGCGCTGGGGCCGAAGCTGCTGGAGCACGGCGGCTCCCGCTTCCACTTTGCCGGACGGCTGGAAGTGAACACCTGGGGCGGCCGCCAAAGCCCCCAGCTGCGCCTGGAAGACGCCGCCGAAGCCTGAGATTTCAATCACTTGCGCCCTGCGGATAAGAAATTTCACAAAACCGTACTTTTTCTCTTGCGGGTTCCGGCGCTTACAACTAAATACCCGCTCACGCACTGAGTGGCCCGTTCGTCTATCGGTTAGGACGCCAGGTTTTCAACCTGGAAAGAGGGGTTCGATTCCCCTACGGGCTGCCACTTCTCCCGCACAGACGCCGCCCAGAAAATCGCCGCAGCATTGCGGATTTTTTCGTTTATTTTCAGGCGGCTAGCCAGCCGCATTACAGGCTGGAAAAACTTCGTTTTTCTGCAAAAACCCTCTTGCGCCCCAGCAGGCGCAATCAGTAAACACCGCCTCACAGACAGAGTGGCCCGTTCGTCTATCGGTTAGGACGCCAGGTTTTCAACCTGGAAAGAGGGGTTCGATTCCCCTACGGGCTGCCACTTTTCCCCGACAGAACCGCAGTTTCCATTCAGGCCTTGCAGGCTGCTGTGCCGCTGCGGTGAAGGGCGGGTTTCCGGCGCACAAATTAAAAGGGCGGCAGTCTTGACCGCACGCCCGTATTGACTTGACTAATACACTCTCTCTTCAGACCGCCGGGCCGCGGGCCGCAGCCTGGGCCGGAGCTGCTGCTGCGGCACCGCCTGCATCTTCTTTCTCCATACCCTCGCGGTAGAAGAAATGCTGCGCCCTGCCCGCACGCTTGGCTGCATAAAGCGCCAGATCCGCCTGGTTCAGCAGCTGCTGTGCGTCCGGTGTCTTTTGCCAGGTGGACAGAGTCGTGCCCGCGCTGGCCGAAATCCGGCAGGTCTGGCCGCCAAAGGGAATCGGCTCCTCCAGCCGCTGGATCAGCCGTTTTGCTATGGCCGCCAGCCGGGCGGTATCCAGCACCCCCTCCAGGATCATCACAAATTCATCACCGCCGACCCGCGCCACGGTGTCGGACTGGCGGGTGCATTCCACCATGATCCGCGCCGCCTGCTGCAGCACCGCATCCCCCGCCGCATGGCCCAGGGTATCATTGACCTGCTTGAAGAAATCCAAATCCAGATGCATCAGGGCAAATTCCCGGCCGCTGCTGATCAGCCGCCCCAGCACGTGATCCATTGCGCGGCGGTTCTTGAGACCGGTCAGCGTATCAGTGAACGCCTGCTCCTCCGCTGCAATCTTGGCCCCCTGCAAGCGGGTGTTGAGCTGCCGCGACGCCTCCATCGCGGCGGATTTCGCCTCCACCAGGTAGAGCATCTCGATGGTCAGGTCAGTGGGGGAAAAATCAGCGCTGGTCAGATCGTAGTCACGCACGGCTTCCAGCACGGAAATCCCGAACGAAAGATTGATAAACGCCCCCTGCCCGTCGGGCATCGGGGTGCAGACGCCCTTCAACCCGGTTTGCGGGCTGTCGCGGAATTGCAGATGCAGCTTGCTGCCGGATGTGCGCAGCAGATCCTCCACCGAACGCACGGAACGCGGGCGCGACAGATCAAACACCCGGAAGAACCGGCGCCCTTGCCAGGCAAGGTCAGGGCGCAGTTTTTTCAGCGTCGGACCAACAGAGGTAATCCGCCCCTTGGCATCAACAATGGCATACATCGGGCAGATCACGCCCGCCATCCGCGTCAGGTGATCAATCATCATAGGGAATGCGCCCCCAAATCGAATTCGCGCCCGGCCGCGAATTTGGTCTCAACCAGCGTGACCGAAATCACCTCCGCCTCGGCCTGCGTGCCGCTGTGATCCAGGAACACAAGATCCCCGTAATCATCCGCCATGGCACGCAAAACCCCCATCATGACATGCGCATAGCCCGGCAATCCGGGCTGGCAGATCAGCTGAAACTGGTCCGGTGCCTGCTCCACCAGCTCAAGCCCGGGCAGCTGCAGGTCAGAGACCGCCAGCCGCGCCCGGTCGGGCAAATCATCCAGGGAATGAAGGAACTCAACGTAGTTGACCCCGCCAAACCGCAACAGGCGGCGCAGCGCCTCCACCTGCGGGTTGGAGACCAGGAACGTGCCCATATCCTCCAGCATCTCCGCCAGGGGGCGTGCCAGAACTTTCTCCATCGAGGCAAGCATCTGGCCGGATTGCTCGTCGGTATAGTAGAGCATCGCTTCGAACTCGGTAAAACCGAGCCCTGCGTCTTCCATAACCTCTTCCCAGCGGTCCGCCCCGTAGGTACTGGTCACAAAAGCCTGAATCGCCCTGTTGATCAGACCGTGCATACAATGGCCCCTCTTTGCCTTTGAGCCAGTCTTGAAGCATTCAGGTTAAAAAACACCCAACAAAACAAATCTGCACGGTGAAACGCAGCAATTTCCCTTGTCAGCCTAAACGCTTGCACCACGCCTGAACCCTCAGCAGCGAAACCCAGCCTCCAGGGTGGCCGCAGCCGGCTGCCAGGCCCTTTGCACCTGCCCCTTCGACCATTTGCACCCAGGCACCCCGGCTTTGGAACACCCAGTTTCCTCACTAGTGGACCGCCAGGCGCCCGGAGGCAAGCCCGCGGGCAAGCCGGAGCCGAAACCGGCAGTTTCCGACCCGCAGGCCGCGGCACAAAACAGGCTGCCGCACAAAAAAAGCGGAGGCTTCCCTCCGCTGTTTCTGCTGGACGACGGTTGACGCCTCAGGGTCAGAAGTCGGTTGGCGCCCCGCCCTCGGCTTTGCGCCTGGCGACAAAATCCGCCAGCTCATCACGGATCGCGGCATCCATTGGCGGCTCCTCAAAGCTGCCGGTAATCTCCTTGAACATCTTGTGCGCGCGTTCGGCAGTCCAGGTGGCACCGGCTGCCTCCCAGGCTTCATAGTTGCGCCAATCGCTCAGGAACGGCTGATAAAAGGCCGTGGCATAGCGGTCCTGGGTGTGCTGAATGCCAAAGAAATGGCCATCATTGCCCACCTCCCGGATCGCATCGAGCGCAATCTCCTCAGGCCCGGTGGCGGCGATCTGCGGCTCCATATAGCGTTGGATCTGCTGCAGGATCTCACAGTCCATGATGAACTTCTCCGGGCTGGCAATCAGCCCGCCCTCCAGCCAGCCCGCCGCATGGTAAACCATGTTGGTGCCCGACTGCACCGCGGCCCACAGCGAGTTCGAGGTTTCCCAGACCGCCTGCCCGTCCGGCACGTTCGCCGCGCAGACGCCCGAGGACCGCATCGGCAGCCCGTAGAACCGTGCCATCTGCCCGGTCATCTGGGTCGAGCGCATGTACTCTGGCGTGCCGAACGCAGGCGCGCCCGATTTCATGTCCACATTCGACGTAAACGTGCCAATGACGCAGGGCGTGCCGGGGCGCACATACTGGAACAGCGCAATCGCACAGAGGCTCTCGGCAATCGACTGCGCCACGGCGCCCGCCATGGTCACCGGCGCCATCGCGCCCGCCAGCGTGAAGGGCGACACCACAATCGCCTGGCCGCGCCGCGCCAGCCGCAGGCAGCCGTCGATCATCGGAAAGTCATGCTTCAGCGGTGAGGTGGAGTTGATGTTGGTGTACATATGCGGCTGGGCTTCGAACTCCTCATGGCTGAGCCCGCCTGCAATCCGCACCATCTCCATCACATCCTCGACCCGCTCCTTGCCAAGCGAATAGGCGTGCATCGCCTTGTCGGTGAGTGTCAGCTTGTCATAAAGCACATCCAGGTGGCGGACCGAGGCATGGATGTCCACCGGCTCCACCGGGTAGCCGCCGGCAAAGTGGATGCAGTTGAAATACTGGGTCAGCTTCAGCAGGTCGCGGCACTGCTCGCGGTTGCCGGCCACCTTCTTGTTCAGCTCCATATCCCAGTAATTCGGCGGCGAGGACACATTGCCGAACAGGATATGATTGCCGCCCAAGGGGATCGCCCGGTCCTTGTTGCGCGGGGTGATCGAGAACTCGCGGGGCGCCTTGCCCACCATCTCCATCACGAAATCCCGGTCCATCCTGACCAGTTCGCCCTCGACCTTGACGCCGGCCTGCTTAAAGATCTCCAGCGCCTCTGGGTTCAGGAACACCACGCCGATCTCTTCAAGGATGCGCATCGCGCCCTCGTGGATCGCCTGCACGCCCTCCTCGCTCAGGGGTTCTGTCGGGCGGTCGATGTTGACCGGGATCTGCCAGGGCATCTGCTCCAGCACGGCACTGCCGCGCCGGGCCGCTGCGCCTGCCCTGCCCCCGCCCCGCCGCTTGCGTGCGCCTGTCTCTGCCATGCCGGTCTCCCCTACGTCTGCATTTCGCCTGAGCTGATAGCCATTCACTGTGCCAATCCGGTCAGCCCGAACCTGTCCGTTCCCGACCATAGCTGTCGCTTTTGCCATGGATTGCGCCGGTCCGGCCGATTTCTGTACACTTGTGCCCAGTATGTCGCAGCAAAAACCGGCGCACAAGGGTGTGCGCCGGCGAAACAGCCGCAGCCAGACAGGCCAGGCAGAGAATCAGCGTGTTGTCAGCGGTCCAGCCAGCCGGGAATATGGCCGATGTCCGGCAGCACGGCATCCGCATGCGGCAGCAGCTCTTCGCGCAGGGCCATGCCGGTCAGCACGCCGATCCGGTGCATTCCGGCGGCAGCGCCTGCCTCCAGGTCGTGGCGGCTGTCGCCCACCATGGCCGTGCGCCCGGGCTCGACACCTGCCGCCTTGCAAAAGGCCAGCAGCGGGTCCGGGTCCGGCTTGGCGCCATGGCCGCTGTCGCAGCCTGCCACAAAGGCAAAACGGTCCAGCACCCCTGCCCTGCGCAGCTGGCTCTTGGCAGAAATCTCGGCGTCGTTGGTCATCACCCCCAAGACTTTGCCGCGCGCCAGCAGACTGTCCAGAAACTCCGCCAGCGGCACCGCCGGGGCCAGCTCCGCATCCGACGCGCTCTGCGCCAGGTAATCCGTCAGTTCAGCCAGGCTCATATGCGCCACATAGGGCATCAGCGCCTCTGCCACCTCATCGTTCGAACTGGCAATCACCAGGCTGTCGGGATTGAAGGCAGCACGCTCCAGATCATAGCTGATCGCCTTGGCCATCGCCTCTTTGGCAGTCTTATCCCCGCGGGACAGTGTTTCCAGAAGCTCTGCGGCCCAGCCGTTCCAGGTGGCGGCAAAGTCGAACAGGGTTCCGTCCTTGTCGAACAGGAAAGCATCAACTGGCATGGCGGGTCCTTTTTCCGCGGGATTCGGGCGGGACCCTAGGCACAGGACGGGCCGATCTCAAGTCCAGTTCACCTGCGAACCGCCTGGAAGCGACATCCGCGCATGCATTGGCATCTCATAGGCCAGCCCCGCGCTGTCGCAGAACTGGATCACCCAGGCATCATCCATCGTTAAGAAATCGAGCACCGAACCCAGGAACTCCGGCTCCGCGGCCCGCGCCCGCAAATCCGCCTCGCAGGCCCCGGTGGCCCCCAGAAACACCGGCAAAAGCTCATCATTTCCGGCCAGCCAGGCCAGCGCTTTCAGCGCCAGGGTCTCTGCCGCATCGGCGGAAATCTGCATGTTCCCCACTTTCCTGCCGCATTGCGGCCAATTTAGTAAAAATCCGAAAGGGTTTCTTAACCAGTCTCAGCAAAATTGGAAGGCATAGGATTTGCAAGGGGCGAAAGGATACCGCGTGCAAGGCACTATCCTGGTCATCGACGGCGTCTCCACCAACCGCATCATGCTGAAGGTGCAGCTGGCGGCTGCCTATTACGATGTGGTCCAGGCCGGCAGCGTGGCTGAGGTGCTGCAGGCCGCGCGCCGCCACCGCCCCGATCTGGTGCTCACCGCAATGTCCCTGCCCGATGGCACCGCCGCCGATGTTAAACGCGAACTGGCGGCGGATGAAACCCTGGCCGACCTGCCGGTGATCGCAGTCTCCGACTGGGAGGGATCCAAGGCCCGGCTGGCGGCACTGGCCGCTGGCATCGACGATGTGCTGCAGCAGCCGGTCGACGACGTGATCCTGCAGGCCCGCATCCGCAGCCTGCTGCGCGCCCGCAGCGCCAACGAGGAGCTGAACCTGCAGCGCGACGCCTCGCACGGCTTCATCCTGCCGCTCAGCGACCGCGCCTGCGCAGAGGATCTGCGCAAGGCCACCGTTGCTCTGGTCGCCCAGGATCCGCGCACTGCCATGGCCTGGCGCGACCGGCTGGCGCCGCGGCTGCCTTATGCGCTGCGCACCCATCCGATCAGCGACATCCAGGGGCTGATGCAGGCCCCGGTGGCCGACGCCATCATCATCGAGCTGAACGAGGCTTCGGCCGGCCCCGGCCTGCGCCTGCTGGCCGATCTGCGCGCCCGCGCCGCCACCCGCCAGTCGGTGGTGATTGCGGTGCCCAATCCCGCCGACCCCAATATCGCTGCCGAGGCGCTCGACCGCGGCGCCCATGACGTGCTGCAGACCGGTTTCGATGTCGAGGAGCTGGAACTGCGCCTCACCGCCCAGCTGCAGCACAAGATCCGCAAGGACCGGCTGCGCGACAGCGTCCGCAACGGCTTGCGCGCGGCCGTCCTGGACCCGATGACCGGCCTCTATAACCGCCGCTACGCCAGGCCTTTCCTGGACCGCGTGGCCCACTCCGCCGCGGAAACCGGCGAGAAATTCGCGGTCATGCTGGCCGACCTCGACCACTTCAAGCGGATCAATGACCTCTATGGCCATCCCGCAGGCGACGCCGTTCTGATTGAGGCCGCCCGCCGCATGCAGGCGGTGCTGGGCCCCGCGGATCTGCTCGCCCGCGTCGGCGGCGAGGAATTCATGGCCGTGCTGCCCGGCGCAACCGAGGCGCAGGCCGCCCTGGCCGCCAGCGCCCTCTGCGACGCAATCAACAGCACCCCCTTCCAGGTGCCCGGCGCCGCTGAGCCGGTCCAGGTCACTATCAGCATCGGCGCGGTCATGGGCGGCGGCGGTCAGGAGACCAGCACCGCGGCGCTGGTCGAAAAAGCCGATCAGGCGCTCTACAACGCCAAGGATGCAGGCCGCAATCAGGTCACCCTCTCGCCGGACTGCATCCAAGCAGCCTGAGCCCCGCATCCCCCGCCGCTCTCTCGCAAAAAAAGAGGCAGCCGAACCGGCTGCCTGCAGGTGAATGGAGGTCTGAAAACCGATGCCGCGGCGGCCTAGCTGCGCCCGTCCCGGCGCTGATGCCAGCGCTCGCGGCGCCGCTCCATGCGCTCTTCCAGGCGGTCGGCAAACTCCGCACGCTCTTGCGCCGTCATCCCGGCCACCTTGTTCACCCAGGCCTCCTGCACCTTGCTGTGAAACGCATGGCGCGCCTCAGCCTGCCCCTGCAGCACAGCCAGCAGGGCGGCTGCATCAAACGCTTCGCTGCGCAGCGCCTCGATCACCGCCTTGCCCTCTGCGTGGCGGCGCTTGACATAGCTGCCGTGGCCGCCGCCCGCCTCCCGCCGCAGCGCCTTGCGCGTGTCCCGGTCCAATTCACGGAAGATCACCGCACCGATCTCCGGCGGCCTCTGCCAGTGTTTCTCCTTGCCGGAGAACCGCCAGGCCGCCCCGGCTGCGATGCCAATAACAGCCAGGTTCAGCGCCAGCGACCCCGCCAGCAGCAGTTTCAGCCACAGCTTCATTGCAGGCTTGCCTTCCGCACTCATTGCAGGTCCTCGCTCAGCACCACGGCCATGTCGTAACTGTCATAAGGGACCGCGGAACTGCCGTCCTCATACCCCGCCAGCGCCACCGGGTCCGGCACAAAGGAGGGCGGCGCAACCCCGATCCACAGGCCCGCCGCGCTGGCCGCCGCCAGCCCGCCCATGGCCGGCCAGCCGCCCACCGCCTCGATCAGCTGCCGCCACAGCGGCTGCCGCGCGGCCCGGGCCGGTGCTGCGTGAACCAAGCCCGCTTGCTCCCGCGCCGCGTCCGCCAGGATGGCAGCCCTCAACGGCTCCGGCACCGCAGGGCGCGCGCTGCGCGCCGCGGCAAACAGATCGTCCAGCTCCTGCAGTGTTTTGTCCGTGTCAGCCATCGTTATACCCCAACTCTGCGCGCCGCCCGGCCAAAGCCGCGGCCAGCGCCCGTTTGCCCCGGGCGGTCAGACTTTCCACCGCCTCGACGCTGATGTCCATGATCCCGGCAATCTCCGGGTTGGACAGTTCCTCCAAATGCCGCAGCACCACCGCCTGCCGCTGCCGCTCCGGCAATTGCATCAGCGCCGCCTGCAGCGCATCGTGGCGCGCGCCCTCCTGCATCTCCTCAGCAGCCGAGCGGCCCGGATCCGGCGGCTCCGGCACCGCGTCCAGATCCACATACCCGCCGCGGGCGCGCCGCTTGCGGTCGATGCACAGGTTCATCGCCACCCGGTAGAGCCAGGTCGAAACCTGCGCCTCGCCGGGACGCCACTGCGGCGCCATCTTCCACAGGCGCAGCATCGCCTCCTGGGTCACGTCCTCGGCCTCGGCGCGGATCCCCATCACCCGCATCGCCACACCAAAGACCCGCGGCCCCAGCCGCGCCGTCAGCTCCGCCGCGGCCCGGCTGTCGCCATTGGCATAAAGCACCAGAAGCGCATCGTCAGAGACCTCCTCTGCCGCTGCCTTCATGGCTGCCGGACCCGCAGCAGGGGTCCGGCGCCGCGATATTTCCGCGTTATGCAGCACGCTTCAGCGATCAGTTCTGCTCCGTTTCATCCCCATGCCCGTGGCGGTGCTTGCCGCCATGATGCATCCGGGCCTCTTCGAATTCCTGTTTCGAAATCCCGCCGCTGCCATCTGCATCCATCCGGTCAAACATCTTGCCCGCCCGGCGCGGCTGCGGCAGCTCATCCTTACTCAACGCGCCATCGCCGTCCTTGTCAAAGCGTTCCAGCATCCGCGCCGCCCGCTCACCTGCATGCTGCTGCGCCCGCGCCTGCATCTCCTCCAGCGTCAGCTTGCCGTCGCCGTTTGCATCCGCCTTGGCAAAACGCGCGTCCTTCATCGCCTGGATCTCGGCCTTTGTCACCTCGCCATTGCCATCTGTGTCAATTTCCTCAAAGGACATCTTCGGCCCGTGATGGCCAAAGCCCTTGGCCAGCGCCGCGCCACCCGCGGTTACAGCAGCGGCAGCAACAACTGCGGCGATGAACTTGACGTGTTTCATATCGGCTTTCCTTTTCCTGCGGCAGCCCCTTGCTGCCCGATGCACAGGAAAAACGCTCCAGCCCCGCAGATCCGTCGCAGAAATCCGAAAAAAATTCACCCCCCGTCCCGTTGCGGCAAACCGGCGCAGAAATTGGCCTTTCCCCTTTCGCCCCCTCCTGAAGCGCGCAAAGATACGCCCAGCACACAGGATATTTTCATGACCGAGTCCCCCGCCGTTCCCCCCTCGCAAGACGACCGCCCCACTATGCCCGCCCTGGCCAAGGGCTGGCGCTGCAAATGCCCCAGCTGCGGCGAGGGCAAGCTGCTGCATTCCTATCTCAAGGTGAACAGCAGCTGCAGCCACTGCGGCCTCGACCTGACCCATGCCCGCGCCGACGACGGGCCGGCCTACCTCACCATCCTGATTGTCGGCCACCTCATGGCGCCGCTGATGCATGTTGTCTACTTCTCCTGGCGGCCGGAGCCGCTGGTGATGTTCACGGTATTCACGATTGGCTGCGTTGCGTCTTCCCTTTATCTTCTGCCGCGGATGAAGGGGATCGTCATCGCCTATCAATGGGCGCGGCGGATGCATGGCTTTGGCAAGGACACCCCGGCAGGACAAGGGCAGTAAGAACATGAGCGAGACGTATCTCTGCGGCGAGACCACCACCGACAAAACCGCAATCCGCAACGCGGCAACGGTGATCGCCATGCGCGGCCGGATGTCGGAGGACCCGCAGGTGCTGATGGGCCAGCGCGGCGCCAAGGCGGCGTTCATGCCAAACAAATTCGTCTTCCCGGGCGGTGCGGTGGATGTGGCGGATGCGGACATTCCGCTGGCCTCGCCGATCTCCCCGGTCTGCCAGGACCGCCTTGCAGACAAGGCGCCCGGGAACGTGCACCACGCCCTCGCCGTCGCCGCGGTGCGCGAGCTGTGGGAAGAAACCGGCCTGATCCTGGGCGAACCGGGCGCCTGGGCCGGAGACGTTCCCGAAGACTGGCAGAGCTTTGCAGCCACCGGCCACATTCCTTCAGCCCGCGCCATGCAGTTCGTGTTCCGCGCCTTGACCCCGCCGGGCCGCCCGCGCCGCTTTGATGCGCGTTTTTTTCTGGTCGATGCCGATCAAATCACCGGCGACCTGGATGATTTCTCCCGCGCCGCGGATGAGCTGTCGCACCTGCAATGGATCCCGCTCAGCCAGGTGCGGGAGTTTGACCTGCCCTTCATCACAGAGGTGGTGCTGGCCGAAGTCACCGCCCGCGTCCGGGACGCAGAGCCGCCGCAAAGCGTGCCCTATTTCCATAATAATGACGAGGCCAGCCTGTTCCTGCGCCTCAAAGGCTACCCGATGCCCGCAGACGGGTAACGTTTCCAAGGCTGGAAACGTCCCGGAAAACACGTGTTTTCCGAGCCGGAATTATCGCATAATTCCGGCTGCCCTGACGCAGGCGGCACCTTTCAAAGGGCCAGCACCAGCACCAGGATCGACACCACCAGCAGCCCCATGCCCGCCAGCTCGCGGCCCGTGACCTTCTCCTTGAAGAACAGCACTGACGCCAGCAGCGACAACAGCAGCTCCACCTGCCCCACCGCCTTTACATAGGCGGCGTTTTGCAGCGTGAAGGCCCAGAACCAGCAAAACGAGCCGCCCATGCTGGTCAGCCCGACCCAGACCGCAACTTTGCGCGCCTGCCAGACCCGGGCTATCTCACCCTTCTCACGCAGGCCCAGCCACACCAGCATGAACAGCGTTTGCAGGCTGACCACCGCGGCCAGGGTCACGCCCGCGCGGAACATGGGCTCCAGCTCTGCCAGTTGCAGCGATGCCCCGCGGTAGCTGACTGCGGAAAAGGCAAACAGCACCCCCGACCCCAGCCCCAGCTGCGAGGCCCGGTTGGTCAGATGCCGCCACCAGGGGCCTGCCGCATCCGGCGTCTTCGACAGCACCAGCACCGCGGCCAGCCCGATCAGGATCGCCGCCCAGCCGCCGATCGACACGGAATCGCCCAGCACCGCCAGCCCGACGATGGCGGTCTGAATGACTTCGGTCTTCTTGAAGGTGATGCCAACCGCGAAATTGCGCTGCTTGAACAGGGCGACAACACAGACGGTGGCCAGAATCTGCGCCGTGCCGCCAATGGCTGCATAAGTCCAGAACGCGGGCGGCAAAGGCGGCAGGCTCCGCCCCGACACCGCCAGATAACCCGCCAGCCCGGCCAGGATGAAGGGTGCGGAATAGAAAAACCGGGCGAAGGTGGCTCCGCCCGGCGACAGCGTCACGCTGCTCAGGACCTTCTGCAGCATAAAGCGCACGGTCTGAAAGCTGGCAGCGGCGATGGAAACGGGGATCCAGGCAAACATGCCCCCGCTTATGCGGGTTTATTCCCCCTGCTGCCAGAGCGGATGCGGCACCGGATCCTTGGCGCGCAGCAGGTAGTTGCGGAAAATCTGCAGGTAGTTGCGGTAGACATAGCCGTCATTGGCCGCCACGAACTCCGGCTTGCGGGCGCGGTAGAGCCGCGGCAGCGCGTACCAGGGCACGCCCGGATGCATGTGATGCACGATGTGGTAGTTGTTGTTCAGGAACAGCAGCGCCCAGAACCCCTTGTCCTCGACCACCACGGTACGGCCCCGGCAGTCCTCATGGGCGCGGTGCTCCAGGAAAGTGCGCACCTTGATCAGCCCCAGCCCGGTATAGGCGGCCAGAACTGCAGCCCACAACGGCGCCGGCGATTGCACAACCACCCAGATCACCGGCACCAGGCCCATGGCATGCAGCCCCCAGTCGCGGACAATGCCCGGTTTGCCGGCACGGGCCAGCTTCCAGTCGCCCGCCATGAAACAGATCTGCCCGATCACCGGCCCCAGGATCACCCGCCCCAGCATGGTGTTGTTGATCCGCAAAAGCCGCTGGCGCCAGGCCGGCAGCCGCGCCCAGACCGCCGGGTCCTGGAAATTGGCTTCCGGGTCGTCATAAGGGTCGGTCAGCAATTCGTCCCGGTGGTGGTCCAGATGGGTATCGCGGAACCGGCCGTAAGGAATGAACAGCGTCAGCGGCAAGAACATCAGCGCTTCATTCAGGAACCGGCTGCGGAACGGATGCCCGTGCAGCGCCTCATGCGTGAGCGAAGAATGCAGCGCCGCCATCAGCCCCATCACCGCAATTGCCAGCACCAGGCTGACTGCGGGCAGCAGCCACAAGGCGGCCAGCCACACCGCATAACAGCCCAGCATCAGCGCCAGCGTGCCCCATTCGACGCTGCGGGGCATGTAGTCGCGGCAGCTCTCAGACATGGCGCCGCCCCCAGTTGATCTGCGCCCAGACCCGCTCGTAAACTAGGTAGATGGTGAAGCCGATGCCGGTATTGACCAGCGCCATCACCCCGCCCGCCTTGACAGACCCGGTGGCCGCAAGCCCCACCAGCGTCATGGAGACCAGCCCCATGATGTTCCAAATCACCGCCTTCACAATGGAGCGCTTGCGCGTTTCCATACTGCCTCCTGAAATTCTTGGATCAGTGCTTGAAACCAGAGTAGCTTACGCAGCAGCTGTGCAGAATTCCGAATGCAGTTAACAAAAACCATCACTTATGATATTTCGAAACACATGTTAGAAAATATCGACAAACGGGTGCGGGCAGAGCAGTTCCGGCAAAGGCTGAACAAGGCCCTGCGCGACAGCGGCCTCAGCCAAAGCGCATTGGCCCGCGCCGTCGGTGTGGACCGCTCCACCATCTCGCAGCTGCTGACGGATGACGGCGCGCGGCTGCCGAACGCCCATGTGGTCGGCGCCTGCGCCGGCGCGCTGGGGGTCTCCGCCGACTGGCTCCTCAGCCTGTCTGACCGCCCCGAAAGCGCCGCTGAGCTGCTGGCATCCAGCCTCACCCTGACCGAGGCGCCCCGCGCCCTGGTCGATGAGCGGATCTTCGAATGGCATCAGGAGGCGCTCGGCTACAAGATCCGCCATGTGCCTGCCGCCCTGCCCGACATGCTGAAAACCCGCAGCTTTCTGGAATGGGAATATTCCCCCCACCTGGGCCGCACCGCCGATCAGGCCATCGGCGCGTCTGAGGACCGCCTCACCTGGATGCGCCAGTCGCCGTCGGATTATGAAATCGCCATGCCGCTCTATGAGCTCGACAGTTTTGCCCATGCGGCAGGCTACTACGAGGGCCTGCCGCTGGAGATCCGGCTGGAGCAGCTGCAGCAGTTCGAACGCCTCTGCGAACAGCTCTACCCCCGCCTGCGCATCTACCTGTTTGATGCCAAGCGGCTGTATTCCTCACCGATCACCATCTTCGGCCCGCTCTTGTGCGTGTTCTACGCAGGCACCCATTATCTGGCCTTCCGCGATAAGGAACGGATCGCCACCTTTACCAGCCATTTCGACAATCTGGTGCGCGAGGCAGACATCACCGCCCGGCAATTGCCCGGACGGCTGCGCGCGCTCAGGGCGGCGATTTCCTGACACGCCCAGCTGGTGGGCAAATTGCCTACCCTACACCGAAATGCCACTAAGGGCGGCGCCCGGCCCGGCGGGGTGGGAAGCGAAGCGCCCGCCCCGTGGGGGGCGGGACGGGCGCTGCCCGGCCTGCCGGCCGTGCGGAACAGTTTTCAGCAGGGTGGGCGGTTCCGCCCACCGCTCAAACCTCAAACCTTCGGATCCGGGTTCACCGTGTGGCCATCCACCGCGATCACCTGGCCCGAAACCAGCCGCGCCGCGTCCGAGCCCAGGAACACCGCCATATTGGCAATGTCGCGCGCCTCGACAAAACTGCCCATCGAGGTGCCCGCGGCATAGCCCGCATAGACCTCATCCCGGGTCATGCCCTTGGCCGCCGCCTCGCGCTCCAGCACCCCTTCCATGCGCGGGCCTTCCACCGCGCCGGGGCAGATCGCATTGGCACGGATGCCAAAGGGGCCCAGCTCCATCGCCAGCGTCTTCATCAGGCCGATCACGGCCCATTTCGCCGCCGCATAAGGCGCCCGGTTCGGGTAGCCGTACTGGCCCGCCGTCGACGAGGTGATCACGATCGACCCCGCCTCGGCCGCCTTCATCAAAGGTGCCGCATATTTGGCGGACAGGAATGCGCCCTCCAGGTTGACGCTGACGCAGGCGCGCCAGTCGGCCAGCTCGACATCCTCGACCAGCGCCGTCGGCCCGGCAACGCCTGCATTGGCACACAGCACATCCAGCCCGCCCCAGGATTTGGCGATCTCAGAGAACAGCGCCTTCATGCCCGCTTCATCGGTCGCATCCACGGCGGTGCTGCGCCAGTCTGCCGGAATATCCGCCAGGCTCTCTTCATTCACATCTGTCACCCAAACCTGATGCCCGGCGGCGGCAAAGCCCTCCGCCATGGCGCGGCCAATGCCGGAGCCCCCGGCTGTGATCAAAACCCTGTTCATCGCGGTGCTCCCGTCGCACGCCCCAGCCCCTCAGGCGCAGGCAACGCTGCATGGGCCTCGGCAAGTTTCATTAAGTTAGCTTCTATATGGGCCGCAGGCGGCGAAGACTTGCGGGTCTTCAGATCCACATGCACCAGCAGCGTGTCGCCAGTCGACAACAGCCGCTCGCCCGCATACATCGCGTGCCACAGGTGCATCTTCTTGCCTTCGCCCTTGATCACCTGGGTCTTCACCTGGATCGCATCGCCGGCCAGCGCCTCGTCCAGGTAACGGACATGGGTCTCCAAGGTGAAATAGCTGCCGCCGTTGGCGACATACTCCGCATCGCAGCCGATGATCTCCATCATCCGGTCGGTCGCTTCCGAGAACGCCTCCAGATAACGCGCCTCGTTCATATGGCCGTTGTAATCGGTCCAATCCAGCGGCACCACACGGTTCTGGGTCAGGACCGGCTGGCTCAGATCCTCCAGCTCATCCATCGCACGCGGCAGCCCCGCCGCCCCCATCCGGGCGGTGTCATGGGCGTTCTGCAGTTCACCCGCCCCCCAGTTGTTGCTGCCCAGCGCCCGCATCATGCCCACCAGGTTATCATCGCGGATCCGCTCCATCTCGCGGATGTCCAGATGGCCCGACTGCGCATCCGACTGGCCCGCGATCAGGTCCACCAGCTCATCGGTGAACTCCGGCACATCCATCAGCTTGGTCCAGGGCCAGCTGAGGCACGGCCCGAACTGCGCCATGAAATGGCGCATGCCGGCCTCGCCGCCGGCCACCCGGTAGGTGTCAAACAGCCCCATCTGCGCCCAGCGGATGCCAAAGCCGTAGCGGATTGCGTTGTCGATCTCCTCAGTGGTGGCAATACCGTCCTTGACCAGCCACAGCGCCTCGCGCCAGACCGCCTCCAGAAAGCGGTCGGCCACATGGGCGTCGATCTCTTTCTTCAGATGCAGCGGGAACATGCCAATGGCGCTGATGATCTCCTTGGCACGCTCAATCACCCCCGCCGGGTTGGCCCCGGTTGAGACCAGCTCCACCAGCGGCAGCAGGTAAACCGGGTTGAAGGGATGGGTCACCACGATCTGGCCGGGGTTCTCGCGCCCGTCCTGCAGCTGCGACGGCTTGAAGCCCGAGGTCGAAGACCCGATCACCGCATCCGGCGCGCAATGGGCCTGCATCTCGCCATAGACCTTCTGCTTCAGATCCAGCCGCTCCGGCACGCTCTCCTGAATCCACTCCGCACCCTCCACGGCCTCGGCAACGGTCCCGTGAAACGTCAGCCGCCCTTCCGCAGGCAGCGCCACATTGCCAAGCCCCGGCAAGGAGCGGCGGGCATTACCCAGCACCTCGCCGATCTTGCGTTCGGCTTCCGGGTCCGGGTCGAATACCTGCACGTTCCAGCCGTTCAAAAGGAACCGCGCGGCCCAGCCGCCGCCGATCACCCCGCCGCCGATGATTGCTGCTGTTTTCATCTGATGTCCTTTTCAAAACGCCCGGCACTTCTTCTGGCCGAAAATATCCTGGGGGTTTGGGGGCCAGCCCCCAATCTGCCCTGTTGCCGCAGCGCGGCGGTGCACAGAGGGTGCACAGGGGGTGCACGCATAGCACCCCCTGTTCCGAACGCTTACTTCGCCGCCGGCGCGCGTTTGGTCAGCCCCAGCTTCTCGCGCACTTCGGCGGGGCCGATCACCCGCACGCCCATGTTCGACACGATGGTGTTGGCGCGCTCAACCAGCTGCCAGTTCTCAGCCAGCTGGCCCTTGCCCAGCCACAGGTTGTCCTCCAGCCCAACCCGCACGTTGCCGCCCGCCAGCACCGCAGCCGCGGCATAAGCCATCTGGTTGCGCCCCAGCGAGAAGGCCGAGAAGGTCCAGTCATCCGGCACATTGTTGACCATCGCCATGAAGGTGTTGAGATCATCCGGCGCGCCCCACGGCACCCCCATGCACAGCTGCACCAGCGCGTTCGGTTCCAGAATTCCCTCTTTCACCAGCTGCTTAGCAAACCACAGATGGCCAGTGTCAAAGGCCTCGATCTCCGGCTTCACACCCAGATCCGTCATCATCTGCCCCATCGCCCGCAGCGCGCCGGGGGTGTTGGTCATCACATAGTCGGCCTCGGCGAAGTTCATGGTGCCGCAGTCCAGCGTGCAGATTTCCGGCAGGCACTCGGCGATATGGGCAACCCGCTCGGTGGCGCCGATCATGTCGGTTCCTTCGACAGGCGGCAGCGGGTTTTCGACCCCGCCAAAGACAATATCGCCGCCCATGCCCGCGGTCAGGTTCAGCACCACGTCCACCTCCGCATCGCGGATCCGGTCAGTCACTTCGCGGTACAGATCCAGACGGCGCGACGGCACCCCGGTCTCCGGGTCACGCACATGGCAGTGCACAACAGCAGCGCCGGCCTTGGCCGCGGCGATGGCGCTGTCGGCAATTTCCTTGGGCGAGCGCGGCACATGCGGGCTGCGGTCCTGAGTGCCGCCAGAGCCCGTCACGGCACAGGTGATGAAGACTTCACGGTTCATTTCCAGAGGCATTTCGCTTTTCCCTTCGATGTACAGGGTTTTGCCACGGGTTATCCCCAGGCTCCTCCCCAGATTCCGATTTGCGCTGACAGCGACTCTGCCGCAGCCTTTTACGGCACAGTTTACACCAGGCGAATTGAAGTTGATGAAATCCGCAAAAAACATCCTGCAGCCCGAGAACCGGCCGCTGAAAACAGCGGTGCTGGTTCTGGATGAATGCAACACGCTGTCCTTTGCCGCCGCGGTGGACCCGATGCGCGCCGCCAACCGGCTGGCGGGCCGCGCCGCCTTTGACTGGGATTACGTCAGCGCCACGCATGAGCCGCCGATGCTGACCAGCGGCCTCACCGTGCCCAGCTTCCCGCTGGCGCGGCTGGAAGGCTGCGAGCTGCTGATCATCGTGGCCGGTTTCCAGTTGGCCCGCCATGCCACCCCCAGCCTGCTGGCAGGCCTGCGCCGCATTGCCGCCAGCGGTGCCACGATTGCAGGCATCGACGGCGGCCCCTGGCTGATGGCCGAGGCCGGGCTGCTGGACGGGCACCCCGCCACCACCCACTGGGAAGACCTGGAAAACTTCTCCGCCCGCTTTCCAGAGGTGGACGCCCGCAATGACCGCTTCACCGTGTCGGACGCCCGCCTGACATCCGGCGGCGCAACGCCGGCGGTCGAAATGATGCTGCACATCATCAGCGCCCGCCATGGCGCGGGCTTTGCCTCCCGGGTCGCCGGGCTGTTCCTGTTCGACGGACCCGCCGCGCTGCCGCGTCCGCAAAGCCGCCTGGGCGGCCACAGGCACAGTGCGCTGACCGCCAAGGCCAATGCGCTGATGGAGTCCTCTCTGGATGAGCCGCTGCCGCTGGCGCAGATCGCCGAGACCCTGGGCACCAGCCCCCGCAGCCTGCAGCAGCAGTTCCGGCTCAAGCTCAACACCACGCCGCAGGACCACTACCTGCAGCTGCGCCTGGCCGAGGCCCGCCGCCTGGTGACCGACACCGCGATGCCGCTGATGGATGTGGCGATAGCCACCGGCTTCACCTCGCAATCGAGCTTCGCCCGTGCCTTCCGCACCGCACATGGAACCTCGGCCCGCGACCTGCGCCAGGAACACACCCGCCCGACCGCGCATTGACCGCCAGCCCGGCCCCGCGGGTCAAGGGCCGCAAAGCGGCGGTGCGCAGCACCGTTCACCCTTGACGCGCAAGCAAGAATACACTTGCAAAAGCGCTTCAGGGCAAACCTGCCCCTGAAGCGCCTCTCAGCAGAACCTTCGGCGCTGCGCCAGCAGCGCCCGGCCCAACCGGCCCGGGGCATGTCAATGCCCGCAGGACGGGCGGGAGCCCCGCCGCTCCTTAGTAGGGCATCGGATGCGCCCGGTGGCCGGCATTGATCTCGTCCAGAACTGCCTGGTTCAGCTCCAGATCCACCGATTGCAGCAGATGCTCCAGCTGCGCCAGGCGGGTGGCGCCAAAGATCGCCGAAGCCATGAACGGCCGCGTCCGGCACCAGGCCAAGGCCATATGCACCGGGTCCAGCCCATGCCGCTTGGCAATCTCCAAATAAGCCGCCACGGCATCATAGACCCGGGGGCTATGGCGCCCGCCCAGCTCCGGATTGATCGCCTTGCGCGAGCCTTCCGGCACCGCCCCGCCCTGGTACTTGCCGGTCAAAAGTCCGGTGCCCAGCGGCGAAAATGCCATCAGGCCCACATCTTCATTGACGCTCAGCTCCGCCAGATCGGTGTCATACATCCGGCAGACCAGAGAGTATTCGTTCTGGATCGACGCCACCCGCGGCCAGCCGCGCTCCTCCGCCAGCCGCAGCCACTGCGCAGTGCCCCAGGCGCTCTCGTTCGACAGGCCAAAAGCACGGATGGTGCCGCGCTCCACCTCGCGCTGCAGCGCCTCCAGGCAATCCTCCATATTGGCCAGGGTCTCTTCGCGGTTCTGGCGGGAGGGATCATAGGTCCAGTTCTGCCGGAACATGTAGCTGCCGCGGTTAGGCCAGTGGAACTGGTAGAGGTCGATATAATCCGTCTTCAGCCGCTTCAGCGACGCCTCGATCGTGGGCGCGATGGTCTTGGAGGAAATCGGCGCCCCGTCCCGCACATGCCGCATGCCCTCGCCCGAGTGCTTGGTGGCCAGGATATACTCCCCCCGCCGGCCGGTCTTTGCGTTCCAGGTGCCGATGATGCGCTCGCTGTTGCCCAGGGTTTCTGCGCTGACCGGGTTCACCGGGTACATCTCGGCGGTGTCGACAAAGTTCACACCGTTCGCCAGCGCCATATCAATCTGTGCATGGGCCTCGTCCTCTGGTGTCTGGGTGCCAAAGGTCATCGTGCCCAGGCACAGTTCCGACACTCTCATGCCGGTGCGTCCCAACGGGTTCATTTTCATCTTGCGCGCTCCTGTTCGGGATTAGCCTGCGACCCTAAGGGTCCATCCAGGAAGTTCAAGCCGCTTGCGCCGCCTGCAGTGGAAAGCACAACGCTAAGGGCTAATTCTCTAGAAGCTGCACACCTGACAGCTGCAATTCCCCAGCCGCCAGCAAAGGGAACCCCAGCTGCAAACCCACGGAGGCTGAGTCCGATGCCCGCCTATTCGAAAACCGGAAAATTCGGAATTGACGGCGAACAATCCTATATGGAGGACCGCCATCCGGTTGAAAACGAGAAAGGCTCCGGCAGCCGGAAGTGCAGCTGCTGCAACAGCTGGCTTGCCCATTGGCAGAACAACGCCAGAACGAAACGCCTCAAATGCGTGTATCTTGGATGCAAATCCAAACCTGCACACGGCGCCCATGTCAAATTCATCGACATGGACAAGCGCCGCAAACTCGGGAAATCATGGATCATCCCGCTATGCGAGCGGCATAACAACCCCGGACACAAAAACCCGTTCTACATAGATGCGCGGGTTGAGCTTATCCCTGAAAGCAGAGGCAAGCACTGCGTCAAGGAAGACCCCAAACGGAACCGGAACAATAACTTCGTAATGAAAGTCATCAAGAAGCCGGCCAAGCTCAGCTGCCAGTGCGGCTCCTTGTCAAACCACTATTTAAACAACAGCAAGTCAAGCCGCACCCGCTGTGTGGCCAGCCCGTGCGGCAAGAGCACCCGCTATTTTGGCCTGCTGCGCTCTGTGGACAAGCGGACAGACAAGGACATCTGGATCGCCCCTCTCTGCCAGAAGCACAAGTCCTCCTCCGATCCGGTCTATGTCGAAAGCGTCGCGTGGCTTGTTCCGCTGGGTAAAAGCCGGAAATGCCCGTAGGTGCAGGGGGGCCAGGCATTGCCTGCCGCCGCGAACCGTCGCAAGGTGGGTCCCATCAGCGCATTCTGTCCGGGAGCCCCTCATGCCGCAAACCATCACCAAGGGCGTCAAGGCGCTTCTGACCGAGGCAAACAGCCTGGTGGAAACCATGGCCGTTGAAGAGGCCAAGCAGAAGGTTTTGGACGAGAACTACGTCTTCATCGACCTGCGCGACATCCGGGAGCTGCAGCGCAGCGGCATGATCCCCGGCGCCTTTTCCTGCCCGCGCGGCATGCTGGAATTCTGGATCGACCCGGACAGCCCCTATCACAAACCGGTGTTCAACCAGGACAAGACTTATGTATTCTACTGCGCCAGCGCCTGGCGCTCGGCGCTGAGCGCCAGGGCGGCGATGGAGATGGGGCTGAAGCCGGTGGTGCATCTGGAAGGCGGCTTTACCGAATGGGCCAAACAGGGCGGCCCGGTTGTCCCCCGCGAGGGCTGACCGGCAGGCGGTCCCGGAATGACCAGCGCCGCGCCTGCGCCCCGGCTGCATGGCCCCCCGCCCGCGGCTGCAGCTCTGCTGCACGGCGGCCCCGGTGCTGCGGGAGAGATGGCGCCCGTCGCGCAGGAACTGGCGGCCCGCGGCTGCAGCGTGCTCGAACCCTGGCAATCGGAGCGCTCCGTCGCGGGGCAACTGCGCGAGTTGCACGCCCAGATGGCCTCCGCCTGCCCCCGGCCCGTGGCACTGGCGGGCTTTTCCTGGGGCGCCTGGCTGGCCTGCCTGTTTGCGGCCCGGCACCCGGGCCTGGTTTCAAAACTGGTGCTGATTGGAAGCCCGCCCTTCACCGCGGAATATGCCGCCGGCATTGAAGCGGCCCGCAAGGCCCGGTTGCGGCCGGGCGAATGGCAGGAACTGCGGGCGCTGTTCGCTGACGGCGCGGTGGATACGGAGGCAGGCCTGGAGCGGGCCTTGCAGCTGCTGGAGAAAGCGGAGGCCTATGCCCCGCGCCGCGGCAGCCCTGCAAAATCTCCTTTGACCGGAGCATTTTTGAACACGTCTGGCCGGAAGCTGCCGCATTGCGCCGGTCCGGCGCGCTCCTGCGCGAAGCCGCCCGCCTTCGCTGCCCGGTGCTGGCCATTCACGGCAGCCATGACCCGCACCCCGCCGCAGGTGTTGCCCGGCCGCTGCAAAAGATCTTGCCGGATTTCAGCCTCTGCCTGCTGCAGCGCTGCGGCCACAAGCCCTGGATTGAGCAACATGCCAGAGAGGATTTCTTTCAGGCACTGGGCAGCGCTCTGTCCGCGAACTGACCGGAAGGTCAGCCTGCGCCTGGACCGGAGCGGGCCATGCCCGCCCGCCGCCCGGTTGAGAACAAAGCATGAACATGCTATGCTTTCTTCATGCCGACTCACCTGCTCACCCGCCGCCGCCACCGGCCCCGCCCGGCGCTTTCCCTGACAGAGGGGGTCGCGCTGGAGCATGGCCGGGCGCATGAAGCCTGCGGCCCCGCCCGCCACAGTTTTGCGCTCTGGCTGGCTGCGGCAGCCCGCACCGCCGCGCCGGACCCGCTCCCGGCGCCCGTGCTGTGGCTGTCGCCGCCCCAGGCCGGCAAGCAGCTGAACCCGGAAGGCATGGCGCCCTTTGCCAGCCCGGCCCGTTTCCTTTTCGTGCAGGCCGCCCGGACAGAGGATCTGCTATGGACCATGGAGGAAGCCTTGCGCAGCGGCACAGCACCGCTGGTGGTGGCCGAACTGCCCGTGCCCCCGGCGATGACCCCGGTACGGCGGCTGCATCTGGCGGCAGAGGCCGGCGGGCGTTTCGGCCCGGCGCCGCTGGGCCTGCTGCTCACCCCCGGCGCCGGCGGCGCCCAGGGGATCGAAAGCCGCTGGCACCTGTCCCATGCGCCCTGCCCCTCCAGCAGCAGCCCGCCCGGCAGCAGCCTGTCCGGCCACGCTTCTGCGGGCAGCAAATGCTGCTGGACATTGCAGCGTCTGCGCGCCCGCACCCTGCCGCCCCGCAGCTGGCAGATCACCCAAGCCTGTGCAGGCAGCCCGCTGCAGGCCGCGCCGCTGCCGCCCGGTACGGCCAGCCAGCAGACCGCGCGCCCGGCGGCGGCTGGAGGGCTCCCGCACCCGCAGGCGGCCCTGGCTGCACCAGCACCGCCTTAGCGGCTTTGGGCCCGGCACCGGGCATCGCCCGGTGCCGGGCCCAACAGGCAGAGGCTTTGCCAAAAGCCGCCGCCTGGCGGGAGCGCCCCCCGATCCCGCGCCTCACGCCTGCACGCGGGAAAGTGAGGCCCAGAAGCGGCAAATCCGGATAGGCTCAGGCAACAGCTGGCAATCCGGATGGGAAACGCGCATGAACACAAGGCAGATGCACCGCAGGACGCTGCTCGGCTGGACGGCCTCCGCCCTGCTGGCACCGCAGGCGTTGCAAGCAGCGCCGCTGCCCTACCGGCTGATGCCGGAGGCGACCGATGTGCGCTTCACCTTCCTGCTCAGCGGCCAGCCGCACAACGGGCGGGTGCCGGTCAAGGCCGCCCGGATCCGCATCGACCCGCAAAACCTGACCCGCAGCCAGGCCGATATCACCCTGAATGCCAGCCGTGCCCGCACCGGTCTGATCTTTGCCACCGAAGCGCTGAAGAGCGCCGCCGTTCTGGATACCGCGCGTTTCCCGGATATCCGCTTCCGCTCCACCCGGGTGCACCTCGGGCCGGAGGGGCGGCTGTCAGGCGGCGCGCAGATACATGGCGATCTGACCCTGCGCGGTACCACCAAGCCGCTCACCCTGCAGGCCGCTCTCTACCGCCGCCCCGGCACCGCGCCGGATGACCTGCGCGAATTGGACGTGCACCTCTCTGGCCGGCTCAGCCGCGCCGCCTATGGCGCCACCGGATATCCGGATCTGGTCGCCGATCAGGTGACGCTTGCGATCCGGGCCAGGATACGCCAGGCAGGCTGACCCGGCGGCCCGCCCTGGCTTGCGGTGCCAAAAAACACCGCTGCGCAAGAATACGACACCCTTTGGCGGAAACCGGCTGGCAATGCCACCCCAGCCTGTCATGGTCGGGCCGTTATGCGCCTGATCATTTCCTTTGCCGCCCTGTTCCTGTCCGTCATCCTGCTGCAGCTGTCTTCCGGAGGCGTCGGCCCGCTGGATGCCATTTCCGGCTCGGTCCTGAACTTCACCACCACCCAGATCGGCCTCTTGGGCACCGGCCATTTCGTCGGCTTTTTCATCGGCTGCTGGTGGGCGCCGCGGCTGATGGGCAATGTCGGCCATTCCCGCGCCTTTGCGGTCTGCACCGCGCTTGGCGCCATGGGCCTGCTTGGCCATACCCTGACCGAAAACCCCTATGCCTGGGCCGCGATGCGGATTGCCTCCGGTGTCTGTATCGCCGGCGCCTACACGGTGATCGAGGCCTGGCTCAACGCCAAGGTTACCAATGAGAACCGCGGCCGCGCCATGGGCACCTACCGCATTGTCGACATGGGGTCTTCGCTGGCCGCGCAGCTGATCATCGCAGTGCTGCCGCCTGCGGTCTATGTGTCCTACAATCTGCTGGCGGTTCTGTGCTGCGCGGCGCTGCTGCCGCTGACGCTGACCAAGGCCAGCCAGCCGGAAACCCCCAATGCCCCGCGGCTGCGCCCCAAGCTGGCCTGGCGCTGCTCTCCGCTGGCGGTGGCAGGCGTGATCGTCGCCGCACTCAGCTCCGCCTCCTTCCGGATGGTCGGCCCGGTCTATGGCCAGGAGGTTGGCCTGGCGGTGGATCAGATCGCCTTCTTCCTTGCGGCCTTTGTGGCCGGCGGTGCGCTGGCGCAATACCCGATGGGCTGGCTCGCCGACAAATACGACCGCCGCTGGGTGCTGATCTGGCTCTCGGGCGTCGCCATCCTCAGCTGCGCCATCACTATGGCCGCCAGCGGCACCGGCACCCTGGGCGTGATGCTGGCGGCCGGCTTCTTCGGTTTCACCACCTTCCCGATCTTCTCGGTCTCCGCCGCCCACGCCAACGACTTTGCCACCTCTGCCGAACGGGTCGAGCTGTCGGCCGCCCTGATGTTCTGGTACGCGCTTGGCGCCATCGCATCGCCCTATGTCTCTTCGGCCCTGATCGAGGCCTACGGCCCGCCGGCCCTCTTCGCCTATGTCGCCTGCGGCCATGTGCTGCTGATCGTCTTCGGCCTCAGCCGGATGAAAGTCCGCGCCACCCCGGAAGAGCGCACCAGCTATGTCTATGCGCCGCGCACCTCCTTCACCATCGGCCGCCTGCTGAAGCGCTCGCGCGAGAGGCGGTAAAAAGGTCAGCACCCTTGACCAAATGTTTCGCGCGCGAAACATTCAGGCAACAGTTCTGACCCTTTAAGAGTCTGTTTACACATGCAAAAAGGGCCGGAATTTCCGGCCCTTCCTGATCACTCAGAGAGACTGCTGCTCAGTTTTGGGCAGCCGCGGATTTATCCGCCTCCGCCTCCGGTTCCGCCGCGCCATTCAGAAGCGGCACCTCTGCCGCCTCCGGCTCCACGCCCAGCGCCTGGCTGGCGACACCGCTGACACCGTTTTCCATCGACAGGCCCAGCTCCTCGCCCAGTTTCTTGAGCGCGGGCATCTGCACCGCCATGCCCATGATCGAGTTGAGCGCCTGGTTCACCACCGGCTTTTCGGCGCTATGGCCGGCGCCTGCTGCGGTATAGGGCGCACCGGCACCGATGCCGCTCACCTGGTGGATCTTGATCGAGTTGATCTTCTCCGCCGGTTTCACCATCTCGGTGATGATCGCGGGCATCGCCTCGATCCGGGCCAGGTCGACCTTCATCCGGATCAGCTCACCCGACAGCGCATTTTCGGCATCGACAATCGCGCGCTTGCCTTCCGCTTCGGCCAGCATGTCGTTCTTCTTGGCCTCGGCCCGGATGTTGAGCGCATCGGCCTCGGCCTGGGCCTCCTCGCGGCGGGCTTCGGCGCGGTCGGCCGCGGCTTCCTTCTCCGCCTGCGCGGCCAGACGGATGCCGGTGGCCTGGCGTTCGGCCTCGCGGGTGGCCTCGATCAGGGTGATCTGCTTCTGACGCTCGGCCTCGGCCACCTCGCGGGCGGTTGCCACTGCCTCGGTTGCCTTGGTCGCCTCGGCCCGTGCCAGATCAGCAGAGGCCCGCGCCCGGCTCTCTTCTTCGGATTTCTGCTGGATGATGATCTGACGCTCCTGCTCGGCCACTTCCAGCTCACGCTCCTTGGCGATCTCTGCCTCGCGGACCGAACGTTCCTTGGCAATCTCGGCGTCGCGGATTTTCCCCTCGCGGGCGATCTCAGCCGAGCGGATGGCCTCCTCGCGGGCAATCCGCGCCCGTTCGGTTTCGCGCATCGAATCCTCGCGCCGCTGGGCCACCTCGGCCTCCTGCGCCGCCTTCATGGTTTCGATCTGCTGCGCCTGCTCGATCTTGGCCTGCTCCTCGTCCTGCTCGATGGACAGGCGCTGGCGCTCTGCCTCCATCGCGGCCCGGCGCACGGCCACCTCGGCCTCGGCGTCAATCTGGGCGCGCTCCTTCTTGGAGGTGGCAATCACCTCTGCCAGCTTGCGCATCCCCACGGCGTTAAAGGCGTTGTTTTCGTCCAGCGCCTCAAACGGGGTCTGGTCCAGCGCGGTCAGCGAAACGGATTCCAAAGACAAGCCGTTCTTCAGCAAATCCTCGGAGACCGCATTCTGCACCTCTTGCACAAAGTCAGCCCGTTTCTCGTGCAGCCCGTCCATGGTCATCTGCGCCGCAACTGCGCGCAGGCCGTCGATCAGCTTGCCCTCGATCATCTCGCGCAGCTGCTCCACATCAAAGGTGCGCCCGCCCAGGGTCTGGGCCGCACGGGCAATACCCTCTGCCGTGGCCATCACCGAGACATAGAACTCGACCCCCACATCCACCCGCATCCGGTCCTGGGTGATCAGTGCCGCGTCGCCGTCGCGTTTCACCTCCAGGCGCAGGGTTTTCATGTTGACCGGGCTCACCTCATGCAGCAGCGGCACGATGATGGTGCCCCCGTCCATGATGACCTTTTTGCCGCCCGCACCGGTTTTCACCAGGCTGATTTCGCGGGTCGCCCGGCGGTAGAGACGGCCCAGCACCAGGCCGAAGATCAGAAGAAAGACAAGAGCGCTCACCACCACAATGAGCATGAATTGAAATTCCATGCGGAATACCTCCTTGGATAATAGGATTTTTCAGTTTTGGTTTCAGGTGCCGGACCATGTTGTCCGGCGTGTCACTCCGACAGCGGGATCAGCACGAAACGATCCTTGCGGCGGTCGCGCATCACCAGCACTTCGGTGCCCTGGGCCAGCACCTCGCCCGCGGCAAAGGGTTCGGCGCGCAAGTAGTGGGCATTTCCGTAGCCATCCGTGACGCGCACCTCGGCCGGGCGGCCCTGCGCCGCGGTGCCCTGGGTGATCACCCCGCGTCGGCGGCCCAGGCTGCGCTCCGACAGCGCCTCGGTCTCGGTCTGCGGCAAGAGACGGGCAAAGACCCCGCCAAAGCCGCGCGCAAACCACAGGCCAAAGGCCCCGGCCGGCAGCCCCGCCATCCAGGCAGGTGCGGCAAACCCCAGATAGGATTTCAGCACCATCTGCAGGCCAATGCCGCTGAGGCCGAAACCCATCAGCAAAGCGGCCAGCCAGATCAGCGTCGGCATCCGTCCCAGCCCAAGCCAGGACGCCAGGCCGCCCGCGGCATCCGCCGCTCCGGCATTGTCCAATGCCTCTGCCCCGTCGATATCCGCGAGGTCAATGTCTCCCAGATCGCCCAATGCATCCGCAGCGGCATCGGCGCCCAGGTCCCCCAGGTCGCCAGCATCCGGAAACTCGCCGAGGTCAGCCCCCTCTGCCGCGTCCAGCCCCGCATCGCCGTCGCTGCCGATCAGGCTGCCGCCCAGCAAGAGCGCCGCCAGCTCCAGCACTGCCAGACCGCCCAGCAGCGCCAAAGCAAGGGAAAACGGCGCAAAGGCACCATCAAGCAGAAAGTCAAACACCGATGAATTGCCCCTCAATTGTATGCATTGGTATACAAAACATGTGGTAACGCTCTCGTGACGTTTCAAGGGTTTAAATTGGAAACTCTCAACCCATGAGTGCGCCAGCCCTCATACAGGATCAAGCGGGAACTGACGCCGCATCTCCTATTTCCCTCGATTTCGGCACACGGGGTTCCCGCCGCCCGCCGCATAGGTTAGACGGGCCTTTGACGCATTACCTGGATGGATGGCATGGCACGCATTCTGATAACCTCGGCAATCCCCTACATCAACGGGATCAAGCATCTGGGCAACCTGGTCGGCTCGCAGCTGCCGGCCGACCTTTACGCCCGGTTCCAGCGCGGACGCGGCAATGAGGTGATGTTCCTCTGCGCCACCGACGAGCACGGCACGCCCGCCGAACTGGCCGCCGCCAAGGCGGACAAGCCGGTGGCGGAATACTGCGCCGAGATGCATGGCATCCAGTCGGAGATCGCCAAGGGCTTTGCCCTGTCGTTCGACCATTTCGGCCGCTCCTCCAGCCCGCAGAACCACGCGCTGACCCAGCATTTCGCAGGCAAGCTGGCCGAGGCGGGCCTGATCCGCGAAGTGACCGAGAAGCAGGTCTATTCCAACGCCGACGGCCGTTTCCTGCCCGACCGTTACATCGAGGGCACCTGCCCCAACTGCGGCTATGAAAAGGCCCGCGGCGACCAATGCGAGGAATGCACCAAGCAGCTGGACCCGACCGACCTGATCAACCCGCGCTCGGCTGTGTCCGGCTCCACCGATCTGGAAGTGCGCGAGACCAAGCACCTGTACCTGCGCCAGTCGCAGCTGAAGGACCAGCTGGACGCCTGGATCGACAGCAAACACGACTGGCCGGTGCTGACCACCTCGATTGCCAAGAAGTGGCTTCACGACGGCGCCGGGCTGCAGGACCGCGGCATCACCCGCGATCTAGACTGGGGCGTGCCGGTCAAGAAAGGCGGCGAGGACTGGCCGGGGATGGAGGGCAAGGTCTTCTACGTCTGGTTTGACGCCCCCATCGAATACATCGCCGCCTCCCGCGAATGGGCCGATGCCAACGGCAAGACCGACGCCGACTGGCAGCGCTGGTGGCGCACCGACAAGGGCGCCGAGGATGTGAAATACGTCCAGTTCATGGGCAAGGACAACGTGCCGTTCCACACCCTGTCGTTCCCGGCCACCATCCTCGGCTCCGGCGAGCCGTGGAAGATGGTCGACCACCTGAAGTCTTTCAACTACCTGAACTATGACGGCGGCCAGTTCTCCACTTCGCAGGGGCGCGGCGTCTTCATGGACCAGGCGCTGGAGATCCTGCCCGCGGACTATTGGCGCTGGTGGCTGCTGAGCCACGCGCCGGAAAGCTCGGATTTTGAATTCACCTGGGAGAACTTCCAGCAGTCGGTGAACAAGGACCTGGCCGACGTGCTGGGCAATTTCGTCAGCCGCATCACCAAGTTCTGCCGCTCCAAATTCGGTGAAGAGGTTCCGGCAGGCGGCGCATGCGGCGAACAGGAGCAGGCGTTGATCGCCGAGCTGACCACCCGCATCCGCGCCTATGAGGGCCATATGGAAGCGATGGAGGTCCGCAAATCGGCGCAGGAGCTGCGGGCGATCTGGGTGGCCGGCAACGAATACCTGCAGTCCGCCGCGCCCTGGTCGGTGTTCAAGGAAGACCCCGAACGCGCCGCCGCGCAGGTGCGCCTGGGCCTGAACCTGATCCGCCTTTACGCGGTACTGTCCGCACCCTTCATCCCGCAGGCCAGCGACAAACTGATGGCGGCGCTGAATTCGGACGACCGCAGCTGGCCCGAGGACGTGGCAGCGGCGCTCTCCGCTCTGCCCGCAGGCCACGGCTTTACCGTGCCGGACGTGCTCTTTGCCAAGATCACCGACGAGCAGCGCGAGGAGTGGCAAGAGCGCTTCTCCGGCACCCGCAGCTAAGCTCTGCAGCATAGAAACTTCCCAAGGCCGCCCCACCGGGCGGCCTTTTCTTTTGCCTCATCTCCTTGGCAGGCCATAAAAATTAATTCTTACTAAAAAACTCAGATTGACATACCTGAGTGAATAATTCAGGAATGCAGCAGTCCAGCCAGCCTGACTTGGTTCAGGCGAGCCCGAGTGACGTTATTCAATCGAGATCGCCACCATGCCGAACGGAGACAGCCGCCTGCGCGGCCCCCACGTCAAAGACCCGGAAGCAGAGGACATGCGCCAATTGTGGCCGCAGGTCTTTGCCCCCTCCGGCGCTCTGTCCGGCTTTTGTCTGGAATGGATCCTGGACAGGGCGGAATTCAGCAATGGGCGGAAGTCATGAACCAGATAGCCTCCAAGCCGGTGCCCACCACCGCAACCACCGAAGTATTCCCCACCTACCACGCCGAGGATCTGACCCGCGGCGGCGTGCAGGCCCGTATTCTGCTCAATGGCCAGATCTATTCGCTGCGCATCACCCGCGCTGGCAAGCTGATCCTGACCAAGTAAGGCGCCGCAGATGAGCACCGCGCACAAGTCGCCCCGCGGCGGCGTGACCGTCGGCACCCTGTCCGATCTGCCGCCGCTGGAAGCAGGCGCCGTGATCTATCTGCGCCACTGGTTCTCCGGCTCCGAGACCCGGGCGCAGATGCGCCGCGACTTCGAGGTGAACTTCGGCCCTGAAATGGCCGAGGCCGCCTTCGAGGCCTTCGGTTTCCTCTGCAACTTCTGCGCCACCCACGGCCGCCGCCCGCTGGTGCGCCACGGAATGACCTGCAAATGCCTCGGCGCAGATGAGAATTGTTTCGCCAACCTTCTGGCTTCGGCTGCCGAGGGCTTGGACGATGACGCCCGTATCCTCGCTTCGCTGATCGTCACCCCGCGCAAGGCGCAGGAGCTGACACAGCTTGCATCTGACTGCGGCCTGCTTTTGCAGCAGATCATGACCCCGCATCTGCCCCAGCAGCAGACCCGGCCCGCAACCGCAACTCTTCATTGAATTCTACAGCAACCAAGGACTTAGCTGATGAAATCCCTGTTTCTCACGGGCACTGCCCTCGCTGGTCTCGCCTTTGGCGCCACCACAGCCTTTGCCGCCGACAAGGCCGCAGTTCTGACCAACTACGCCAATATCGCTGAGGCCAAGTACCAGGACAGCCTGGCCACCGCGAAGGTGCTGAAGGCAGCTGTCGACACGCTGGTCGCGCACCCCTCCGCCGAAAACCTGGAAGCCGCCCGCGCCGCCTGGATCGCCGCCCGGGTTCCTTACCAGCAGTCCGAGGTGTTCCGTTTCGGCAACGCCATCGTCGATGACTGGGAAGGCAAGGTGAACGCCTGGCCGCTGGACGAGGGCCTGATCGACTATGTCGACGCCTCCTATGGCGGGCCGAGCGACGAAAACACCCTTGCGGCGCTCAATGTGATCGCCAACCCCAGCTTTGAGCTGTCGGGCAAGGTGATCGACGCCGCCAAGATCACGCCTGAACTGCTGGAAGGCGCCCTGCATGAGGCTGACGGGGTCGAGGCCAATGTGGCCACCGGCTATCACGCAATCGAATTCCTGCTGTGGGGCCAGGACCTGAAGGGCACCGAACATGGCGCGGGCGACCGCCCCTGGACCGACTACGCGTCGGGTGACGATTGCACCGGCGGCAACTGCGCGCGCCGCGGCGAATACCTGCAGGCCGCAACCGAGCTGCTGATCTCTGATCTGGAGTGGATCGCTGCCCAGTGGGGGGAAGCAGGCGAAGCCCGCAGCGCGCTGCTGGCGGATGAAAGCGCCGGCATCACCGCGATGCTGACCGGCATGGGCTCGCTGTCCTATGGCGAACAGGCCGGCGAGCGGATGCGCCTGGGCCTGATGCTGAACGACCCGGAGGAAGAGCATGACTGCTTCTCCGACAACACCCACAACAGCCACTACTACGACGGGCTGGGTGTGCAGAACGTTTATCTGGGCGAATACGTGCGGGTGAACGGCGAACTGGTCTCGGGTGCGTCGCTGTCCGATCTGGTTGCTGCCAAGGACGCGGACCTGGACGCCGAGATGCGCGGCAAGCTGTCGACCACCATGCAGGCGCTTGGCCGCATCAAGACCGCAGCGGAGGCGGGCCTGTCCTATGACCAGATGCTGGCCCAGGGCAACACAGCCGGCGAAGCGCTGGTGATGGGCGGCGTCAACGGCCTGATCGACCAGACCCGCTCGATCGAGCGTGTCGTGGCCACGCTGAAACTGGACGGTGTCGCGATCGAAGGTTCCGACAGCCTTGACAACCCCTCGGCAGTCTTCGAATAAGATTTCGTAACGTAATAACATAACAGAATCAATATGACGGGGCCCGGCTGTCATCGGCGGCCTGGCCCCTCAGCAGAAAGAAGAACTCCCCATGAAAATCAAAACTTCCGCGGCGCTGGCCCTCAGCGCCCCCGTCTTCCTGTGCGCAAACGCCGCCCTGGCCCAGGGCTTCAGCTGGGAAGGAGAGATCGAGATCGCCAATGAAAGCGTCGTCTCCTCTGATGACGCAACTGCCGAGATCCGCGACACCTTTGCCGTGATCACCGCCTCCGGCGCATATAGCTTTGGCAACGGCGTCGAGCTGTTTGCCACCGTCACCGCAGAATTGCTGACCGATGCCGCCGATGACCGCACCTTTGACGATATGGGCGTCTATATCGAAGAATTGGGCGTCTCCTTTGGCATCGGCGAATACACCACCGTTTCGGTGGGTAAACTCGCGCCTGTCTTCGGCACTGCCTGGGACGACGCGGCGGGTTACTTCGGCAGCTCCATCGCCGAGGACTATGAACTGGTTGAGCAAATCGGCATCCTGGCCGATGTCGAACTGAGCGGCGCGGGCACCCTGTCCTTTGGCGTGTTCTACGCCGATGATTCCGGCCTCAGCCGTTCTGTCGGCTATGACCGCGGCCGCACCTCCACCGCGGACGGCGGTGCAGGCAACACCGGAAATCTCGACAACTTTGCCATCCAGTGGAGCCAGGAAGCCGGTGATACCCGCTACCACATCGGCGCGCGCCATCTGAGCGCCGGCGCAGGCGACGTTGATGACGAGCAGGGTTTCGTGGCCGGCCTCGCGCATTCTTTCGACGGCGGTTTCGACGTATATGGTGAAGTGGCCGCCTTCTCCAACGCCGGCGGCTCTGCCGACGATGGGCTGTATGCCACTCTGACCGGCGCCTATACCATCGGCAGCGTCACCCTGTCGGGCGGCCTGGTGCACCGCGATCTGGACAGCGCGGGCGAGACCGACCTGATCACCATTGGCGCCGATTACGAGTTTCAAAGCGGCGCCACCATCGGCGGCGGCATCGCCCGCGTGGACGAAGCCGGCACCAAAAGCACCGTTCTGGGTGTGAACCTGATCATCCCGCTGGGCGCCTGAATTTTCCCTTGGTGACGTTTGGATTCCCCTGAACTCCACCGCACTAGGGGGCTGCGTTTCGCGCGGCCCCTTTTTGCAAGCGGGTTGCCGCCCGTCGCCCCATTCCCAAGTATTTTAGTATGGATAACCCTTGAAACCCCAGCATTTCTGTCGGATATATTTCCCAACGGAATCACTTGGCCTTTTGCGCCAAAGGGTAAGGACGCAGCAGCATGATTGTTTGCCACTGCACGCAAATATCGGACCATGACATCCGCGCGGCCATCGACTGGATGCGAAGCGCCGACCCCGAAACGATAATCACCCCTGGCAAGATTTATCACGCCTTGGGGAAAACCGCCGATTGCGGCGGATGCATGCCGCTTTTCCTCGACACGATGCGGTCCAGCAGTAAGCTGGAAGTACCTGCGCAGCTTACGAATTTGCGCGCGGCATCAATTCAGGAGAAACATTATGCAGGGCGACCCCAAGGTTATCGACTATCTCAACAAAGCGCTGCGCCATGAGCTGACGGCCGTCAGCCAGTACTGGCTGCATTACCGGCTGCAGGACGATTGGGGCCTGGGCAGCATGGCCAAGAAAAGCCGCGAGGAAAGCATCGAAGAGATGCAGCACGCGGACAAATTGATTGAAAGGATTTTGTTCCTCGGCGGCCACCCGAACCTGCAAAAGCTTGACCCGCTGCGGATCGGCCAGACGCCGAAAGAAACCCTCGAATGCGACCTTGCCGCCGAAGTGGATGCCCGCGCGCTGTACAAAGACGCCCGCGATGTCTGCAACAAAGCCGGCGACTACGTCTCCCAAAAGCTCTTTGAAGACCTGATGGCGGATGAAGAAGGCCATATCGACTTCCTCGAAACGCAGCTTGAACTGCATGACCGGATCGGTGCCGAAAACTATGCCCAGCTCAACGCCACCAAGATGGCAGAGGTTGAAGACTAACATTGCTCTGGCTGCCGCGCTTGCGGCGGCCACCCCGCTTGCGGCGCTGGACCTGGCCAGCCAATACCAGGCCGAGCCGCATCTCTCCCCCCTGCCCCGCAGCGATGCCGAACGCGCCCGGATTGCCAGTGCCACCGCGCCGGCCACGGATTTCTCCGCTCCCGAACGGTTCGAAGACCTGCCCGCAGGCGCCGCCACGGTGCGCGCCCGCACCGATGACGAGGCGTTCTCGCAGCATTCCGCCAACCTCAGCTTCGAGCAGGAGCTGGAGTTCAAGCTGGGCAACGGATTGTTCAAGAAAATCTGGGTGTTCTCACCCGCTTCGACCAAGGCCTCCGACGGGCTGGGGCCGCTCTATAACGCCCGCTCCTGCCAGCGCTGCCACCTGAAAGACGGCCGCGGCCATGTGCCGGAGCAGCCGGATTATGCCGCCACCACCATGTTCCTGCGGGTGTCTGTGCCCGGCCCGGTGCCGCCGGAGCTGCAGGAGATCACCGATTACATCGGCACGGTCCCCGATCCGCACTACGGCAGCCAGCTGCAGGATTTCTCTGCCCCCGGCATCGCGCCGGAGTACAAGCTGCAGGTCGAATATGAGGAATTCGAGGTTGCCCTGAACGGCGGCGAGACTGCCACCCTTCGCCGCCCCAGCTATACTGCCGCCAATCTCGGCTACGGCCCGCTGGCCGAGGGCGCCATGCTCTCCCCCCGGGTCGCGCCGCCGATGATCGGCCTGGGCCTCTTGGAGGCGATCCCGACAGCCGACATCCTGGCCCATGCGGATGAAGGTGACGCAGATGGCGACGGCATCTCAGGCCGCGCCAATCTGGTCTGGTCGCGGGAGTTCGAGCAGATCATGCTGGGCCGCTTTGGGCTGAAGGCAGGTTCCCCAACCGTGCATGAGCAATCCGCAGGCGCTTTTGCCGGAGATATCGGCATCTCCACCCCGCTGTTCCCTGCCCATGCAGGAGAATGCACGGACCGGCAGACCGCCTGCCAGACGGCCCCGCACGGTGGCGGTGATTCCCGTGAAACCGAGATCGACCAGCCGAATATGGATCTGGTCACCTTCTACAGCCGAAACCTGGGCGTGCCTGCCCGGCGCAGCACCGGCGACCCGCAGGTTCTGCGCGGCAAGCAGGTGTTTTATGACAGCGGCTGCGCATCCTGCCATGTGCCAAAATATGTGACCCACCGGCTGACGGACCGCCCGGAGCAGAGCTTTCAGCTGATTTGGCCCTATTCCGACCTGTTGCTGCATGACATGGGCGAAGGCCTGGCCGACAACCGCCCCGAAGCCCGCGCCACGGGGCGCGAATGGCGCACTGCGCCGCTATGGGGCATTGGCTTGACACAGCAGGTGTCACCGCGCGCCACCTTCCTGCACGACGGCCGCGCCCGTACCCTGCTGGAGGCCATCCTGTGGCATGGCGGCGAGGCAGAACCCGCGAAAACCCGTATCGTGAAACTGCCGCCGCAGGACCGCGCCGCCCTGATTTCTTTCCTAGAGAGCCTCTGATGCGCGCCCTTGCTATGACCCTCGCCTTGGCCGCTGCGCCAGCGGCTGCCTCGGAGCTGACCAGCAATATCACAGACCAGCTGATCCTGCCGGCCTTTGAGGAGCTGGCGGCGGATGCGGCTGCGCTGGCCGATGCCGCCCAAGCCGATTGCACCCCGCATTCCGCAGGCCTGCGCGCGGCCTATGGCGAAGCCTTCGACGCTTGGATCGCCGCCAGCCACTACCGCTTTGGTCCGACGGAAACGGACAGCCGCGCCTTTGCGCTGGCATTCTGGCCCGACAGCCGCAGCAAGACGCCCAAGGCGCTGGCCAATCTGATCCGCAGCGAGGATGAAGGCGTCAGAGATCCGGATAATTTCGCCAGCTACTCCATCGCCGCCCGCGGGTTTTATGCGCTGGAATTCCTGCTCTATGATCCGGACCTATCCACCGCGGGCAGCGCGGACTACCGCTGTGCCCTGACCCGCGCCATCAGCACCGGCATTGCCGCAACTGCGCAAGCCATCGCCATGGACTGGGCCGAAACCTTCACCACCGAAATGCGCGCGCCGAAAAACCGCTATCGCAGCGAGGATGAAATCACCCAGGAGCTGCTGAAAGCGCTGACGACCGGACTGCAGGTGCTGGACGACATGCGCCTGGGCCGCCCCTTGGGCACCTATGACAGGCCCCGCCCAAATCGTGCCGAGGCCCGCCGCTCGGGGCGCAGCCTGCGCCATGTGCTGGTCTCGCTCAACGCTATGGAGCCGCTGGCGCTGGCCTTGGCGGACAGCAACCCGGAGCTGCAGGCCAAGATCACCGCAGGTTTTGCCAAGGCCCGTAAGAAGGCGGAAACCCTCGATGACCCGGTCTTTGCCGGCGTGGCCGATCCCGCCAGCCGCTTCCGCATCGAATCGCTGCAGCAGGAGGTCAAGGACCTGCGCGGCCTGATGGCTGATGAACTGGGCCCCGCACTGGGCGTCGCGGCCGGTTTCAACGCGCTGGACGGCGACTAAGGAAAGGAAGCACCATGACCTCCCGCCGCGGATTTCTGACCGGCCTTCTCGCCGCAAGCCTTGCCCCGCAAACCACTTGGGCCAGCGCAGGCAGCCCGGCTTTCCTGTCGGCAGGCAAAAACGCCAGCGGGGATTTCCTGCTCGCAGGCCTGAACGCCAGCGGCGAGATCCTGTTCCGCCACCCCCTGCCCGCCCGCGGCCATGCCGCGGCAGCCCACCCGGTGCGCCCCGAGGCGGTGGCCTTTGCCCGCCGCCCGGGCCGCTTTGCCGATGTGATCGACTGCCGCAGCGGCGCCGCCATTGCCCGGTTGCAGCCGCCCGCGGGCCATCATTTCTATGGTCATGGGGTGTGTTCACCTGATGGCAGCCGCCTGTTCACAACCGAAAATGACTATGAAAACGCCCGCGGCGTGATCGGCGTCTGGGACGCGGCAAACGGCTACCGCCGCCTGACCTCCTTCAGTTCCGGCGGCATCGGCCCTCATGATATGCTGCTGCGCCGGGACGCGCCGGGGCTTGTGGTGGCCAATGGCGGTATCGAGACCCACCCCGACAGCGGCCGTGCCAAGCTGAACCTGCCCGATATGCGTCCGAACCTCAGTTACCTGAACTTCGACGGCACCCTGCAAGAGCAGCTGGAGCTGCCGCGGGAACTGCATCTGAACTCGATCCGCCACCTGGCTATGCGCGCGGATGGCACCGTGGGTTTTGCCATGCAGTGGCAAGGTGATCTGGGGGAACAAGTCCCCACCGCAGGCCTGCACCATCCCGGCGGCCCGGCGCGCCTTTTGACTGAGGACGACCCCCGCATCCTGAACATGCAGGGCTACGGCGGCTCTATCGCCTTTTCCGCGGATGGATCGCACATTGGCGTCACCTCGCCGCGCGGCGGGGTGCTGCAAGTGATGGATACGGTTTCCGGCACCCTGCTGCAGGAGCACAGGATGGCAGATGTCTGCGGGCTTGCCCCCTCTGCCGCAGGGTTCACCGCCAGCACCGGAACCGGCCGTCTCTTCTCGGTTTCAGACATTGGCCTGCACCCGCTGCACCGCGCGGATCTGGCCTGGGACAACCACCTGATTCCGCTCAGCTGATCCAGCCCGTTTCTGAACCAGCCAAAGCGCGCCGCACCAGGCGCGCTTTTTCGTTTTCAGCATTCACGAAATCAAAACGAAAATGAATCGTGACTCTCCCTTCCTGATGCGCTAGAGAATCGCAGCGAAAGGAAAGCAAATGGATGCCATTGGCCGTCAGAACGAAATCGTCTCCCTGCTGAACCAGCAGGACCGGGTCGAGGTCGAGGATCTTTCCCGGCGCTTTGGCGTCTCTCTGCAAACGGTGCGCGCCGACCTGCGCGACCTGTCGGCACGCGGCGCCCTGTCCCGTGTGCACGGCGGTGCCGTCCGGGTCAGCACCGCTGCCAGCCAAGGCTATGAGGACCGCCGCAAGCTGAACGCGGGCAACAAGCTGGCGATGGCAGCCATGGCCGCTGAGCTGATCCCCGACAATTGCTCGCTTTCGCTCAACATCGGCACCTCCACCGAACAGGTTGCCCGGGCCCTTTCCGGCCACAGCGGCCTGACGGTGATTTCCAACAACATCAACATTATCAATATGATGATGGGTGGACAGGCAAAGGAGTTGATCCTGGCCGGCGGCACCGTGCGGCAAAGCGATGGCGCCATCGTTGGCGAGGACGCGGTGGAGTTCTTCTCCCGCTACAAGGTGGATTTTGCGGTTATCGGCGCCTCGGCTTTGGATGCCGACGGCGCGGTGATGGATCACGATGCCCGCGAGGTATCTGTCGCCCGTGCAATCCTGAAAAACGCACGGCAGAAGGTGCTGGTCTGCGACGGCAGCAAGTTCGACCGCTCCGCCCCGGTGCGGATCTGCGATGCAGCAGATCTGGATGTTGTCATCACCGACCGCCCCGTACCGGCAGAATTCGCCCAGGCCGCACAGGCGGCGGGTACAAGGATCCTCACCGCAGGACAAAACGAAAGCAGCGAAAATGACTGATACACCTGTCACGGACCTCTTCATCATCGGCGGCGGCATCAACGGCTGCGGCATCGCCCGCGACGCGGCTGGCCGCGGCCTCTCGGTGACCTTGGCCGAGATGAACGACCTCGCCTCCGCCACCTCCTCGGCCTCGACCAAACTGTTCCACGGTGGCTTGCGCTATCTGGAGTATTTCGAGTTCCGCCTGGTCCGCGAAGCGCTGATCGAACGCGAGGTGCTGCTGAAGGCGATGCCGCATATTTCCTGGCCGATGCGGTTTGTGCTGCCCTTCCACAAGGACATGCGGTTCGACAGCGAGACGCCGACGTCCAAGCTGCTGACGACCTTCATGCCCTGGATGAAGGGCCGCCGCCCGGCCTGGCTGATCCGGCTGGGGTTGTTTCTGTACGACAGCCTGAGTAAACGCGGCATCCTGCCCGGCACCGCCAAGCTGGACCTGGCAGCCGACCCGGCGGGCCTGCCGTTGAAAAGCAAGTTCAAGACCGCCTTTGAGTATTCCGACTGCTGGATCGAGGACGCCCGGCTGGTGGTGCTGAACGCCCGTGACGCGCAGGCCCGCGGTGCCGAAATCCTGACCCGGACCAAAGTGCTGTCAGCGGAGCGCCATGCGGACCACTGGGTGATCACGCTGCAGGATCAGGCCAGCGGCGAAACCCACCAGCGCCGCGCAAAAATGCTGGTCAACGCGGGCGGCCCCTGGGTGGCCGACGTGCTGCACCAGAAGCTGGGCCAGAACAGCCGCGAGAACGTCCGCCTGGTGCGCGGCAGCCATATCGTGGTGCCGAAACTGTTCGATCATGGCCGCTGCTACTTTTTCCAAGGCACCGACGGGCGGATCATCTTCGCCATTCCCTATGAGCAGGATTTCACCCTGATCGGCACCACCGACGCCGACCATCCGGATCCGGACACGGCGCCTGAATGCACCGAGACCGAACAGGACTACCTGATTGATTTCGCGTCGCAATATTTCGAGCAGCCGCTGCGCCGCGAGGATATTGCCTGGACTTATTCCGGTGTCCGCCCGCTCTATGACGACGGCGCCAGCTCCGCCACTGCGGCGACCCGCGAGTATGTGCTGACACTGGATCAGGCGCAGGCGCCGCTCTTGAATGTCTTTGGCGGTAAGATCACCACCTACCGCAAGCTGGCCGAGGCGGCGCTGGCGAAGATCGGTGAAGTCTTCCCGCAGCTGCCCGCGGACTGGACCGCAGGCGCGGCCCTGCCAGGCGGTGATTTCCCGGTGGAGGATGTGGAAAAGCTGAAAACCCGGCTCGCCAAGGAATACCCTTTCCTGACGCCCTATTGGGCGGCCCGGCTGATCCGCGCTTACGGGCTGGAGGCCTGGGAGGTGCTGGGCGATGCCAAGTCCGCCGGTGATCTGGGCCGGGACTTTGGCGCCACCATCACTGCCCGCGAGCTTGACTGGGCAATTGCCCGCGAATGGGTGCGCGCAGGCGACGACTATTTGTGGCGCCGCACCAAGCTGGGCCTGCGCCTGGATAAGGCGCAGCGCGCCGCGGTGGATGCCTATATCAGCGAGAAAGCCGCGAGGCTGGCGGCTTAAGCGCGGAGGGGCTTAAGCGCGGAGGCAGGCGGGGCATCAAGACACGGGGGGGGGCACTCCCGCCCCTTTTCAAGGAACCAGAGGTTCCCTGAAAAGCGTTGGGCCGGGCGGGGGCGCTGCCGCAGGCAGCGCCCCCGCCCCCCGGCGATTTGCAAAGCAAAGCGCAAAACCTCAGGCCCGATCGGATTTGCCGCCTTTCGCCGCCTTTTGCCGCCTGTAAGAGATTAAAACTCCACACCCTTCTGCGCCTTCACCCCGGCGCGGAACGGGTGCTTGATCTGGCCCATCTCGGTCACCAGATCGGCGATCTCGATCAGCTCCTCCTTGGCGTTGCGCCCCGTCAGCACCACATGGGTCATCGGCGGTTTCTGCTCCACCAGGAACTCCAGCACCTCCTCCAGGTCCAGGTATTCATAGCGCAGCGCGATGTTGATCTCATCCAAGAGCACCATGGTGTTGCGCTCGTCCAGGATCATCTCCTTGGCCTTCTCCCAGCCCTTCTGGGCGGCAGCGATGTCGCGCGCCTTGTCCTGGGTCTCCCAGGTGAACCCCTCGCCCATCGCGTAGAACTGGCACAGATCGCTGAAGTTCTCCTCGATCAGAGTGCGCTCGCCGGTCTGCCAGGCGCCCTTGATGAACTGCACCACCGCAGACGGCATCCCATGGGCGATGCAGCGCATGATCATCCCGAACCCCGACGAGGATTTGCCCTTGCCCGGCCCGGTGTGGACGATGATCAGTCCCTTCTCGCCCTCCTTGGTCTTCATCATCCGGTCACGCGCCGCCTTCTTCTTAGCCATCTTCGAGGCGTGACGGGCGGCTTCTTCTTCTGAAATGCCGGTTTCAGACTTTTCGCTCATAGGGGCTCTCCAGCTGTTTGACCCCATGTCTTGACAAAGAAGCCCGCCATAGCGCAAGGGGGTTCCGCTGGTTCCTGTGAAAACAGGCGAAGAGGGAATGTGAAGGCCTGCTCAGGCTGAAGCACAGCCGCCCCCGCGACCGTGACCGGATGAGGCCGCCATGCCACTGGGAGATATCCCGGGAAGGCAGGATGGCCGGCAAGGCGAACGCCTTGGCATCCGCAAGCCGGGAGACCTGCCAGCAGGAGAGAGATCAACGGGCAGACGGGGTGTTCTGCGACCGGGTGAGGGGCTGGCACGAGACAGTTCCTTTTCGGCCATCCCGCAAGCCCTGCCGCGACAGGAGACGCGCTGATGGCTGACGATCAGGCGGGCACCCCCGCCAGCAAACCGGGACCGGTCACGCTGACCGTGTGCCTCACGTGCCGCAACGAAGGCGCCGATCCCGAGGCAACCCGCCCCGGCACCCTGCTGCATGATGCGCTGAAAGAGGCCGGCATGCCCGAGGGCGTAACGCTGCGCGGCGTCAAATGCCTGTCGGCCTGTTCGCGAAGCTGCACCGTGCTGCTGACCGGCGGCGAGGAACGCTGGAGCTATGTCTACGGCGACATGGACCCGGAAGAGCATATCCCTGAGATCCTGGCAGGCACAGCCGCCTATGCCGCCACAACCGACGGCCTTGTGCCTTGGCGCGAGCGCCCCACCGCATTCCGCAAACAATCCGTTGCCCGCATCCCGCCGGCCGCCTTCCCTTCCGAGGAGTAATCATGAGCGATCTCAACAAGATCCCCGTCACCGTTATCACCGGCTTCCTCGGTGCAGGCAAGACCACCCTGATCCGCCACCTGATGCAGAACCCGCAGGGCAAGCGCCTGGCGGTTGTGGTGAACGAATTCGGCACCGCCGGTGTCGACGGCGACATCCTGAAGTCCTGCGCCGATGAGAACTGCCCGGCCGAGAACATCATGGAACTGGCCAACGGCTGCATCTGCTGCACCGTGGCCGATGACTTCATCCCCACCATCGAGCAGCTGATGGACCTGCCGGAAAAGCCGGATCACATCGTGATCGAAACCTCCGGCCTGGCCCTGCCCAAACCGCTGCTGAAAGCGTTTGACTGGCCCGCGATCCGCTCGCGCATCACCGTTGACGGCGTGATTGCGCTGGCCGATGCAGAGGCCGTTGCCAAAGGCCAGTTCGCCCCCGATCTGGACGCGGTTGCCGCCCAGCGCGAAGCAGATGAGAGCCTGGACCACGAAACTCCGCTCAGCGAAGTCTTCGAAGACCAGGTCTCCTGCGCCGACATCGTGCTCCTGTCCAAGGCCGACCTGGCCGGCGACGAAGGCGTCGAGAAGGCCCGCGCCGTGATCGAGGCCGAGGCGCCGCGCAAGCTGCCGATCCTGCCGATGAGCGAAGGCGTCATCGACCCGCGCATCATCCTAGGGCTCGAGGCGGCTGCCGAGGACGATCTGGACGCCCGCCCCAGCCACCACGACGGCCATCACGACCACGAGCATGACGATTTTGAAAGCATCGTTGTCGAAATGGGCGAAGTCTCCGATCCAGAAGCGCTGCAAAATGCCATCGTGAAACTCGCCCGCGAGCGCAATATCCTGCGCGTCAAAGGCTATGTCGCGGTGGAGGGGAAACCGATGCGGATGCTTGTGCAGGCCGTGGGCGAGCGCCTGCGTGCCCAATACGACCAGCCCTGGGGCGCGCAGCCGCGCAAGACCGCCCTGGTGGTCATCGCCGAGCATGACGACATCGACGAACAGGCCATCCGCGCCGAGCTGGGGGCCTGAAGCATGCTCTTGACCCGCAATTTTCATGAGCGGAAAGGATCGCGCCCGTCCCGGGGTGGGCGCAATCGCGCCCGCCCATGGGGGCGGGTCGGGCGCGATCCGGGGCTTGCGCCCCGGGACTCCATTTTGCTGGCTGGGAAAGGCAAAATCTGATGCACGTCGTCTTCCGCGAAAGCCACGGCCTTGACGAGACCGATACCCCGCAGGACCTTGGGCAGACGCCTGCGGACCTTGTGGTGCTGTCGTTTTCCGACAGCGACCTCGGCGCCTTTGCGGCGGGCTGGCACCGCGCGGGCGGCAAGTTGCCCAGCTTGCGCCTCGCCAACATGGTGGCGCTCAAGCACCCGCTGTCGGTCGACGTGTATGCAGAACAGACACTGGAGGGCGCCAAGGGCGTCCTCGTCCGCCTGATCGGCGGCGAAAGTTACTGGTCCTACGGGCTTGCCACCCTGCAGGACCTCGCCCGCCGCAAGGGTATTGCGCTGGCGATCCTGCCCGCTGACGGGCGCGAAGATGCGCGGCTTGATGAGCTGTCCACCCTGCCCGTCTCCACTCTGCGCCGCCTGCAATCCCTGTGCGACGCCGGCGGTGCGGTTGCGGCCCAGGCAGCACTTGCCCAGCTGTCGCTGGCTGCAGGGCTTTACGCCGGCCCCGTCCTCGGCCTCAAGACGACACCGGAACACGGCTTCTACGACCCGGCCAAGGGCGTGCTCGCCGACCTGCCGCCGCAGGACAAACCGCTGGTGCTGGTGAGCTTCTACCGCTCCTACCTCACCGCCGCCGACACCGCCCCGGTGGATGCGCTGATCGCGGAACTGCGCGCCCGCGGCTATGCCGCTTATGGCGCCTTTGCCGCCAGCCTCAAGGCGCCTTCTGCCGCGGACTGGCTGCGCAAGAAACTCCCGCAGCTGGCCCCCGCCGCCATCATCAACGCCACCGCCTTTTCAGCGCAAGGAACAGACGGCAGCGCCTCGCCGCTCTCCGCCACCGGCTGCCCGGTGTTCCAGGTCGCCCTCTCCACCGCCCGCAAGAAGGACTGGGCCGAGGCCGACCGCGGGCTGTCGCCCGCCGACCTCGCCATGCATGTGGTGCTGCCGGAGGTCGACGGACGCATCTTTGCCGGCGTCGTCAGTTTCAAATCGCCAGGCAAGAAAGACCCGGACCTGCAGTATTCCCGCTTTGCCCATCGCGCCGACGCGGACCGCATCAAGGCGGCTGTGGACCGCCTCGAAGGCTGGCTGCGCCTCGCCAAGCTTCCAAATGCAGACAAGCGCCTTGCCCTGATCCTCTCCACCTACCCAGGCCGCGACCACAACCTGGCCCATGCCGTGGGACTGGATGCGCTGGCGTCCTGCGACGAAATCCTGCGCACGCTCTGGGACCAAGGCTATACCGTTGAGCCGCAGGAAAACACCGGCCTGCGGCTGATGGACGAAACGCTAAGCGTCCCGCTCACGGAGTACAAAACTGCTCTCGCCGCCCTGCCGCAAGACCTGCAGAACACTTTGGCTGAGGCCTGGGGAGACCCGGAGGAAGATATTGATTGCCGTGACGGTGCCTTTCACTTCAAGGCCCTGCGGGCAGGCAACGCCCTGATTGCCCTGCAGCCCGAACGCGGCGAGGTCAAAACCCGCGTCGACGACTACCACGACCTCGACCGCACCCCGCGCCACGCCTATGTGGCGTTTTACCAGTGGCTGCGCGCCCAGACCGACGCGTTGGTCCACATCGGCGCCCACGGCACGCTGGAATGGCTGCCGGGCAAGGCGGTGGCTCTGTCCGGCGCCTGCTGGCCCGAGGTTCTGACCGGCCCCCTCCCGGTTGCCTATCCGTTTATCGTCAACGACCCCGGCGAGGCCGCACAGGCCAAACGCCGCATCGGCGCTGTCACCATCGGCCACCTGCCGCCGCCGCTGGCGCAAACCAACCTGCCCGAGGGCATGTCCCGGCTCGAAAGCCTGCTGGACGAATACTCCACCGCCGACGGCCTCGACCCGGCCCGCCGCGACCGCCTGATCGGCGACATCCGCGCCGAGGCACAGGGGACCGGCGTCGAGGCCGACCTGGGCCTTACCCCTGACACGTCGCCCGCAGAGGCGATCACCCGCATCGACGCCTTTGTCTGCGACATCAAGGAAAGCCAGTACGGCGAGGGCCTGCACATCTTCGGCACCGGCCAATGCGGGGCAGAGGAACGCGCCGGGCTAATCGCCGCGCTGGACGGGAAGATCGTGACGCCCGGCCCTTCCGGCTCGCCGTTCCGCGGCCGCGCCGATGTGATCCCGACCGGGCGCAACCTCTTCACAACCGACCCGCGGGCGGTGCCGTCGCGGGCGGCGCATGCGCAAGGTGTCAAACTGGCGGAAGAGCTGCTGCGCCGCCACCTCCAGGACCACGGCGACTGGCCCAAGGGGCTGGTGATCGACCTCTGGGGCTCCGCCACCATGCGCACCGCGGGCGAGGAATTTGCCATGGCGCTGCACCTCGCGGGGCTGGCGCCCAAGTGGGACGAAGGCTCCGAGCGCGTCTCCGGCTTCGACGTGCTGCCGCTCTCCATGCTGAACCGCCCGCGCATCGACGTGACCCTGCGGGTTTCCGGCCTGTTCCGCGACGTCTTCCCGGGCCTCGCCCAGATGTTCGAAAGCGCCGCCACCGCGCTGGCAAACCGCGAAGAGACCCAGGCCGACAACCCCTATCTTACCGAGACACCGCGCGTCTTCGGCCCCAAACCGGGCCAGTACGGCCTGTCGATGAACCCGCATCTGGATGACTACAGCGACGAGGCCCGTGCCGCGGCGGGCGAGGCCTGGCTCAACGCTTCCTCCCACGCCATCGACGCCAAGGGCGCGATCACCGACGCCCGTGAGGCGCTCGAAACCCGCCTGCAAGGCGCCGACAGCTTCGTCCACCTGCAGGACTTGCCGGAAACCGACCTGCTGGTCGCCTCCGACTACGCCGCGCATGAGGCCGGCTTTGCCGCCGCCATGGCCCGTATCGGCCAGACCGCCCCGGCGCTCTACCACATGGACGCCACCCGCCCCGACAAGCCGCAGGCGCGTTCGCTGGGCGAGGAGATTGCCCGCGTCACCCGCGCCCGCGCCGCCAATCCGGATTGGGCCACCTCGATGATGTCCCACGGTTTCCGCGGTGCGGCTGAGGTCGCTGCCACCCTCGACCACATGGCCGCCTTTGCGCATCTGGCGCAGGTGGTGCAACCGCATCTCTTCGACCTCTATTTTGAGGCCACCCTGGGCCGCGACGATCTGGTCGAGTTCATGGAGCGCGAAAACCCCGAAGCGCTCGCCGCCATGCGCGACCGCTTCCGGGCTCTGTTCGATGCAGGCCTCTGGAGCACCCGGCGCAATTCGATCATGGCAGAGCTGGAGGGCGCCGCATGAGTGCCGCCGCCGCCCCCAAGGTCTACGGCTGGTGCCCTGGCGCCCTGCGCCCGATGATGTCCGGCGACGGGCTGGTGGTCCGCGTGCGCGCGCCGCTCGGTAAACTGTCCGTTAGCCAGGCGCGCGGTGTCGCAAGACTTTCTGAAGAGTTCGGCAACGGCCTCCTCGACATTTCCGCCCGCGCCAACCTGCAGATGCGCGGCATCCGCGAAGACGCCCATGATGAGCTGATCGCAGGTTTGCGCGATCTCGGCCTGATCGACCCGGACGCACAGGCCGAAGCCCGCCGCAATGTCCTGCTTGCTCCGTTCTGGAGCGAAGGGGACGACACCCACGCTATCGCCACAGACCTGAGCGCCTCTCTAACCGCGGCAACGGACCTTGCCCTGCCCGGCAAGTTCGGCTTCGCTGTCGACTGCGGCGCCGAACCCGTCCTGCAAGACACCGCCGCCGACATCCGTATCGAACGCGCCGGCGAAACCCTGGTTCTGCGCGCGGACGGCGCAAACGCCGGCAAGCCGGTCACACGTGAATCCGCGGTGCCCGAAGCCCTGGCGCTGGCCCGCTGGTTCCTGGAACAGGGCGGCGCGCCCGAAGGCCGCGGCAGGATGCACCGTCTGATTGCGCGCCGCGGGCCGCCGCCGGAGCATACCGTTCTCCGGGCCGCGGCAAGCTTCACCGCAAAGCCGGATGCTGTCCCTGCAGGGACACTCGCCGCTTTGGAGTTCGGCCAGATGCCTGCGGCCACGCTCGCCAGTCTCGCAGAGTACGGCGAAATCCGCCTGACCCCCTGGCGGATGCTGCTGGTAGAGGGCGCCGTCAGCCTCCCGTCCCTGCCCGGCCTGATCCTGGATGCGGCGGATCCGCGCCTGCAAATCATCGCTTGCACCGGCGCGCCCGGCTGCCTGCAGGCGCTTTCCTCCACGCGCGATCTGGCACGGGAGCTGGCGCCCTATGTCCCAGCCGGGACTAAGCTGCATGTCTCCGGTTGCGCCAAGGGCTGCGCCTGCCCCGGTGCCGCACCGCTGACCCTGACCGCCACCGGTCCGGGCGAATTCTCCCTGATCCGCCATGGCACTGCCGCGGATCTCCCGCTAAAGACCCGCCTGAGCGCCGACGCCTTGCGCGCCGCTCCCGAACTTCTGAAAGAGGGCAGCTGACATGCTCCACACCTACGAGACCAACGGCGCCGCGATCTACGCCGAGAGCTTTGCCACCATCCGCCGCGAAGCCGACCTGGCGCGCTTCAACAAGGACGAGGAAAGCGTTGTCGTCCGCATGATCCACGCCGCCGGCATGGTGGGGCTGGAAGAGCACGTGCGCTTTTCCGAAGGCATGGCCGAGACCGCCCGTGCCGCGCTGGCCAAGGGCGCGCCGATCCTTTGCGACGCCTATATGGTGAGCGAAGGCATCACCCGCCCGCGCCTGCCCGCGGACAATGAGGTGATCTGTACCCTGCGCGACCCGCAGGTGCCGGAGCTGGCCAAGGAGATGTCCAATACCCGCTCAGCGGCCGCGCTGGAGCTGTGGCGCCCGAAGCTGGAGGGCGCCGTGGTCGCCATCGGCAACGCCCCCACCGCACTGTTCCACCTCTTGAACATGCTCAAGGACCCGTCCTGCCCCCGCCCCGCCGCCATCATCGGCTGTCCCGTGGGCTTCGTCGGCGCGATGGAATCCAAAGACGCGCTGATGGAGGACCTTCCGGTTCCGTCCATGATCGTGAAGGGCCGCCTGGGCGGTTCCGCCATCACCGTCGCCGCCGTGAACGCGCTGGCGAGCTGGAAAGAGTAACCATGGGTACAGTCTTTTGCGCAGGGCTCGGCCCCGGTGATCCAGACTTGATGAGCGTCCGCTCGCACCGGCTGATCTCAAACGCGCGCCACATCGCCTATTTCCGCAAGGCCGGCCGCCAGGGCCAGGCCCGCGCCATTGTCGAGGGCATGCTGGCCGAGGGCGTCACCGAACACGCGATGGAATATCCGGTGACAACCGAGATCCATTTCTCGGACCCCGAATACAACCGGGTGCTGGCTGAATTTTATGACCAATGGGCCGATACGCTCGCCGAGATCGCGCAGGACGAAGACGTGGTGGTGCTGTGTGAGGGCGACCCGTTCCTCTATGGCTCCTACATGCATCTTTACACCCGCCTGCAGGGCCGCGCCGCGCAGGAGATCGTGCCGGGCATCACCGGCATGTCCGGCTGCTGGACCGCCTCCGGCCAGCCGATCACCTGGGGGGACGATGTGCTGACCGTGGCGATGGCCACCCTCAGCGAGGATGAGCTGGCTAAACGCGCCGCCGAGACGGACGCGCTGGTGGTGATGAAGATCGGCCGCAACCTGCCCAAGCTGCGCCGCGCGCTGGAGCGCGCGGGCCGCGCGGATGACGCCTGGCTGGTCGAACGCGGCACCATGCCCGGCCAGACCGTGCAGAAGCTCTCGGAGATCACGGGCGAGGTTCCCTATTTCTCCATCGTATTGGTTCACGGACAGGGGCGCCGGCCATGAATGTATCACAAAACGGCTGGGTGGTGATTGCGGGGCTTGGCCCGGGCAACGAGGCGCTGGTGACCCAGGAAGTGCGGGACGCCATTGAGGAAGCCACTGATATCGTTGGCTATATCCCTTACGTCAAACGCATCGAGCCGCGCGAGGGTCTGACCCTGCACGCAACCGACAACCGGGTCGAGGTCGACCGCGCCACCCACGCGCTGGAGATGGCCGCCGAAGGCAAGCGGGTTGTCGTGGTGTCCTCCGGTGATCCGGGTGTCTTTGCCATGGCCTCCGCCGTGTTCGAAGCGCTGGAGAACAATGCGGAAACCCATCCCGCATGGCTGAACCTGGACATCAAAGTGCTGCCCGGCATCACCGCGATGCTGGCCGCTGCCGCCGCCATCGGCGCGCCGCTGGGGCATGACTTTGCCGCCATCAACCTCAGTGACAACCTGAAACCCTGGAGCCTCATTGAACAGCGCCTGCAGCTGGTGGGCGAGGCCGGGCTGGCGATGGCGTTCTACAACCCGCGCTCCAAATCGCGGCCGCATCAGTTTGCCCGCGCGCTGGAAATCCTGCGGGAGGCTTGCGGTCAGGACACGCTGATCACCTTTGCCCGCGACGTGACCAAGCCGGGGCAAGAGCTGCTGACGGTGCCGCTGAAAGAGGCCACGCCCGAGATGGCCGACATGCGCACCGTGGTGATTGTAGGCAACCGCGATACCCGCCGGGTCGGCAACTACGTCTATACCCCCCGCTACGCGGCTGAGGCCTAAGCCGGGGAATGGGACAGCCAGGCCATAACCTCTGCCACGCTGCCCAGGACGGGCCGTTCGGGTACCTGCGGTCTGCCGATCATGATGACCGGCAGGCACAGCTCGCGTGCGGCGGTGAGCTTGGCTGCGGCCCCCGTGCCGCCTGCATTCTTGGCCACCACATGGGTGATACCTTGGCGCTGCATCAGCGCGGTGTCTCCCGCCGCATCAAACGGCCCGCGGGCGATCTCAACCGTGGTGTATGGCAGCGGCAAAGGGGCCTCGGGTTCATCGACCAGCCGCAGCAGGTAGTGATGCTGAGGCTTGGCCGCAAACTGGGCAAGGTTCTGCTTGCCGATTGCGAGGAACACCCGCGCAGGGACCTGGGGCAAAGCGTCTACGGCCTCTTCAATGCTGAGGGTGTGGATCCAGTTGTCACCCTGCCCCGCCTGCCAGGCAGGGCGTTCGAAGGCGCAGAGCGGCACGCCGGCCATCTCGCAGGCATGCACCGCGTTGGTGCTCATCTGCGCCGCAAAGGGATGGGTGGCGTCAACCACATGGGTGATGGCTTCGGCCTGCAAATAGGCCGCCAGCCCTTCGGCGCCGCCAAAGCCGCCGACACGGGTCGGCAGCGGCTGGCTGACCGGCTTGGCGGTGCGGCCCGCGTAGGAAAACACCGCATCCATATCCGTTTCAGCCAGGGCTTTTGCCAGCGTCGAGGCCTCAGAAGTGCCGCCCAGAAGAAGGATGCGTGTCATGTCTGATGGCCTTTCCAAACACTGGCTTACGATCATTGGTCTGGGCGAAAATGGACTGGAAGGCTTGGGGGATGCAAGCCGGAAGGCGCTGGCCGAAGCCGAAGTTATCTTTGGCGGCCCGCGGCATCTGGAACTGGTCGATGCTGGCAGCAAAGGCCAGCCCTGGCCGGTGCCGTTTTCCACCGGACCGGTGCTGGAAATGCGCGGGCGCAAGGTGGCTGTTCTGGCCTCGGGCGATCCGTTCTGGCATGGGGCCGGCGGCTCGCTGATGCGGGATCTGACCCCCGATGAGTGGGTCTCACACCCGGTGCCATCCTGTTTTGCGCTGGCGGCCAACCGGCTGGGCTGGAAGCTGGAGGACGTTCTGTGCCTTGGCCTGCATGCCGCGCCTTATGCGCGGCTTCTGCCGCTGTTGGGCCGGGGCGTGCGGGTTATCTGCACCCTGCGGGATGGAAAGGCCCCGGCAGAGCTGGCGGAATGGCTGGTCGCGCATGGTCAGCCTGATGCTGAACTGACCGTAATGGAACGGCTTGGCGGCCCCAGGGAACAGCTGCACCGCACCACGGCCGAAGGCTGGGATATGCCGCCAGGGGGGGCTCCGGTCCTTATGGCCATCGAGGCCATGCAGCCCGGGCTGCCGCAGGCGTCGGGGCTGGCGGATGCGCATTTCATCAGTGACGGGCAGATCACCAAACGCCCAGTGCGGGCGCTGACGCTGTCGGCACTGGCGCCGCGGGCGGGCGAGCTGCTGTGGGACATTGGCGGCGGCTCCGGCTCGGTCTCGGTGGAGTGGTGTCTGGCGGCGCGCAGGGCACGGGCGATCACATTTGAGCCGCGCGAGAGCCGGCTGGAGAATATCCGCGCCAATGCAGCGGCGTTCGGGCTGGATCATCGGATGACTGCGGTACTGGGCAAGGCGCCGGAGGTGCTGGAAGGCCAACCGCTGCCCGATTGCGTGTTCATCGGCGGCGGCGGCTCCCAGACCCTGCTGGACCACCTGTGGGAGCTGCTGCCAGAAGGCACGCGGCTGGTCGCCAATGGCGTGACGCTGGAGACCGAGACCCTGCTGATGCAGGCCCATGCGGCGCGCGGCGGGCATTTGCTGAAGGCGGAGATTGCCGAGGCCGGGCCGCTGGGGTCGATGCGCGACTGGCGGCGGGCACGCCCTGTGATCCAGTGGAGCGTCACGCGATGAAAGTGGCAGGGATCGGATTTCGCGGTACTGCCACGGCGGCGGATTTGCAGGCGGCTTTGGCGCTGACCGGGGTGCAGGTGGATGCGCTGGCTTCAATCGCGGAGAAGGCCGCAGCGCCCGCCATGCAGGCGTTTGCACAGGCCGCCGGGCTGCCGGTGATTGCCTTGCAGGAACAAGATATTAGCGGGGAGCAGACCTTGACCTGCTCGCCCCGGATCAAGGCGCGGTTCGGCACCGGCTCGCTGGCGGAAGCCGCGGCGCTGGCCGGGGCGCGCCATGGGGCAGCGGGTGCAAAATCGCGCCTTCTGGCCCCCAGAGTTGTCACCGCGGATGGGCTTGCCACCGCGGCCATAGCAGAAAGACTTGAGCCATGACCGTTCACTTCATTGGCGCCGGACCGGGCGCTGCCGACCTTCTGACTTTGCGCGGGCGCGACATCATCGCGTCCTGCCCGGTGTGCCTCTATGCAGGTTCGCTGGTGCCGGAGGAAATCCTGAGCCACTGCCCGGCGGACGCGAAAATCGTGAACACCGCAGCGATGGACCTGGAGGCCATCGTGGCAGAGATCAAGGCGGCGCATGAGGCGGGCCAGGACGTGGCGCGGCTGCATTCGGGCGATCTGTCGGTGTGGTCGGCGATGGGCGAGCAGCTGCGCCGACTGAAGGCCGAAGGCATCCCCGTCAGCGTCACTCCCGGTGTGCCGTCCTTTGCCGCTGCCGCTGCTGCGCTTGGCACTGAACTGACGCTGCCGGGCCTGGGCCAGTCGGTAGTGCTGACCCGCACCCCGGGCCGCGCGTCCTCCATGCCCGAAGGCGAGTCGCTGGAGAATTTTGCGCGTACCGGCACCACCCTGGCGATCCACCTGTCGATCGGCAATCTGGACCATGTGGTGGACAGCCTGACGCCGCATTATGGCGGCGATTGCCCGGTGGCCGTGGTCTACCGCGCCAGCTGGCCGGACCAACAGATCATCCGCGCGACGCTGGACACGCTGAAAGAATTGCTGGACGAGAAGATCTCCCGCACCGCGCTGATTCTGGTGGGTCCGGTGCTGAAGGGCGAGGGCTTTGACGAAAGCTGCCTGTACGCCGCCGACTACGACCGCCGCTACCGGCCGCAAAGCGCCGACAGCCCGTGGTCGAGCTGGAACCATGGGGACGACTAAGGCCATGACCAACATGAACCCTCCCGGGCTGATGATCTCGGCGCCTTCCTCGGGCACCGGCAAGACCACCGTGATGCTGGGCCTTTTGCGTGCGCTGGCCGAGGACGGGCTGACCGTGCAGCCCTACAAGAGCGGGCCGGATTATATCGACCCGGCCTTCCACCTGGCAGCGGCCAAGCGGCCCAGCTTCAACCTCGACACCTGGGCGATGGACGGCGGGCTGCTGGATGCGGTCACCAGCCAGTCGGCAGGCGCAGAAATCTGCGTCGGTGAGGGCTCGATGGGCCTGTACGATGGTGTGGCAACGCGCGGGCAGTCGGGCTTTGGCTCCTCTGCCGAAACAGCAAAACGGATGGGCTGGCCGGTGGTGCTGGTGGTGGATGTGGGCGGCCAGGCGCAATCCGCGGCGGCCACCGCGCTGGGGTTCAAGAACTACGACCCTGACCTGCCCTTTGCGGGCGTCATCCTGAACCGGGTGGCCAGCCCGCGGCATGAACGCCTCACCCGGTTGGGGATGGAGAAGGCTGACATCAAGGTGCTGGGCTCCCTGCCCCGCCGCGGCGACCTGACCCTGCCGGAGCGCCATCTGGGCCTGATCCAGGCGGTGGAACACCCCGATCTGGAGGCCGCCATCGCGGGCTATGCGGCGTTCCTGCGCGAGCATGTGGATCTGGAAGCCATCAAAGCCGCGGCACTGGCGGGCCAGGCGCCCGCGCCGGCAAGCCTGCCAACTCCGCCTGCCCAGCGGATTGCGCTGGCGCGCGATGCGGCGTTTTCTTTTACCTACCCGCATCTTTTGACCGGCTGGCGCGCGGCGGGGGCCGAAATCCTGCCGTTCTCGCCGCTGGCGGATGAGGCCCCGGCGGCGGATGCTGATCTGGTCTGGCTGCCCGGCGGCTATCCGGAGCTGCATGGCGGCACCCTGGCTGCGGCAGAAACCTTCCGCGCGGGCGTACGCAAACATGCGGAGACCAAGCCGGTGCATGGCGAATGCGGCGGTTACATGGCCCTGGGCGAGGCGCTGATCGACAAGCAAGGCAACCGCCACCGGATGCTGGGGCTCTTGGGCCTTGTGACCTCCTACGAGAAGCGCAAGTTCCACCTCGGCTACCGCCGCGCCATTCTGCAGGCCGGGATGCCGGGCTTTGGCGCGGGCACTGCACTGCGGGGGCATGAGTTCCACTATTCAACCATCCTGGAAGAACCTGACGCGCCGCTGGCAAATGTCATGGACGCCGACGGCGGCCCGGTGCCGGAGACCGGCTCCATCAAGGGCCATGTGACGGGCACCTTCTTCCACCTGATCACGGGAGAACAGGCATGAGCGGTTTTGTGAGCTTTGTCTCCTCCGGCCCCGGCGATCCGGAACTGCTGACCGTCAAGGCGGTGAAGCGGCTGAAAGCAGCGGATGCGATCCTGTTCGACGATCTATCCTCAGGCCCGATCCTGAGCCATGCCCGTGCTGAGGCGGATCTGGTGGGCGTGGGCAAACGCGCCGGCCGCCCCTCTCCCAAGCAGGATCATGTGAGCCAGCTGCTGGTCGATTACGCCCAGAGCGGCCTCAACGTGGTGCGGCTGAAATCCGGGGACTCCGGCGTCTTCGGACGGCTGGAGGAAGAGATGACCGCGCTGCGCGAGGCCGGCATCGGGTTTGAGATTGTGCCCGGCGTCACCGCAGCCTCTGCGGCAGCGGCGGCGGCCAACATTCCGCTGACCCGGCGGCTGACAGCGCGGCGGCTGCAATTCATCACCGGCCATGACGTGACCGGCGGTCTGCCGGACGACCTGAACATGGCGGCGCTGGCCGACCCGCATGCCACAACCGTGGTCTATATGGGTAAACGCACCTTTGCCGATCTGGCGGAAAAGCTGATGGAGGCAGGCCTGCCCGCGGACACACACGCGCTGGTGGCGCAGGGGGTTTCCACTCCCGAACAGAAACTGTTCTGCCACAATGTGGGCGAGCTGCCATCAGTGCTGCGCGCGATGGAAACCAAGGCACCGGTGTTGATCCTGTACGGCCCGCTGGCCGATCAGGACCTGCCCGCCGCTTGAGCCTGCAATTCAGAAAGACCCTTCTATGATAGAGCTTTCCCTGATCGGCATCGGCACCGGCAACCCGCAACACATGACGCTGCAGGCGATCGAGGCGCTGAACGCACAGGATCTGATCCTGATCCCCAATAAGGGTGCGGGAAAGGACGACCTTGCGGGGCTTCGCCGGGAGATCTGCAACCGGGCGATCAAGGGCGATGCCCCGAAGATCGTCGAATTCGCCTTGCCGGTGCGCGACGAGGCCACCAAGAGCTACCGCAAGCGCGTGGACGACTGGCATGACGCCATCGCCGGCATCTGGTGGCAAACCATCACCGCCAACCTGCCGGAGGGCGGCAAGGCCGGCTTTCTGGTCTGGGGCGATCCATCGCTTTACGACAGCACCATGCGGATTGCCGAACGGCTGAAGACGCTGGCCGAAATTAAGCTGACGGTGGTCCCGGGCATTACGTCGATGCAAGCGCTGACCGCGGCCCATGCTATTCCAGTCAACGAAATTGGCGCCCCCTTCACTGTCACCACCGGACGGCAGCTGCGCGAAAACGGCTGGCCGGACAGTGCTGATACGCTGGTGATCATGCTGGACGGGGAGTGCTCCTTTCAGGCGATTGACCCGCAGGGGGTGGAGATCTTCTGGACGGCCTATGCCGGGATGGAGAACCAGATTTCCGTCGCCGGGCCGCTGGCGGATGTCACCGGGCAGATCATCGCCACCCGCGCCAAGGCGCGCGCAGAGCACGGCTGGATCATGGACATCTACCTGCTGCGCAAGACCTGAACAGCCCGGCCGTTGCATGAAACGGCCGGATCACATCTGCAGCTGTTTGATTTGGCCGCGAGGACACGGGGTTGCGGCCCCTGGGAACGCTGTCACGTTCAATGGTTTTAATGCCTGCGGTATATTAAGCGAATTCAGCCGCTTAGTTTAAAGTCACGCAAAACACATGCGAAACAGGGAGTGACGGTTAAAGTCGTCTCCGTTCCTGATTATTCTCTTTGTGCGCTAAACTACGCAGCATCCCTTGGCCGGTGCTGCGCAGTTAACTGCGCCTATTCCCCCAGCAGCCGGCTCACCACGAATTTTCAACCGCCTGCAAGGTGCAGCGGCACTCGGCAGTACAAACGCCGGCGGGGGTTCGGCAACAGACGTCAGCCAGGAGTTCAAGCCTGCCGATCTTCGCCACAAGGAAGTCAGCAGCGCCGCAACCCCGGGCATAAGTCAATGTTCCAGTTGCGGCAGAAAAGCTCAGCTTCTCCTGTATCCTATCCGACCGACACCTTCGTAAGCGACAAAGCCCGCGGCTTTTGCATCGTCTGCAGAATGCACATTCCGCAGATCCGCCAATCGCGGAACATCCATTCGTTTTGCAAGCTCTTGCAGATCCAATGCACGGAACTCGTTCCACTCAGTGAGAATGACCAACAAGTCTGCACCCTCTGCGGCCGCATAGGGATCTTCCAGCCAAGCCACCCCCGGTAAAAGCTCTTCGCCTTCACGCCGTCCTTGCGGGTCGCAGACCCTCACTTTTGCTCCATGACCAATCATGTTGGGAATGATTGTCAGACTAGGAGCATCGCGCATATCGTCAGTGTTCGGCTTGAAGGTTACGCCTAGAACGGCAACGACCTTGCCGCTGAAACTACCATCGCAAAGATCAAGCAGCTTCTCGATCATACGATGCTTGATTTCCTCATTCACCTTTATCACGGTCTCGGTAATCTGCATCGGAACACCGTACTCATGGCCGATCCGCGACAAGGCTTTGGTATCTTTCGGGAAACATGATCCGCCATAGCCAGGACCGGCATGCAGGAACTTATTGCCAATCCTGCCGTCAAGCCCGATTCCCCGAGAAACCTCTTTCACATCCGCTCCGACACGTTCGCAGAGTCTGGCAATCTCGTTAATGAAAGTAATCTTCGCTGCCAAGAATGCGTTCGCAGCATACTTGATCATTTCAGCGGACTCGAGATCCGTGCTCAAAATCGGAAAATCACGCAAGTAAAGCGGCCGGTAAATGTCAGCCATTACTTTCTCTGCGCGCTCGCTCTGCACACCGACAACCACGCGATCAGGGCGCATGAAGTCTTCGATTGCAGCTCCCTCTCTCAGGAATTCAGGATTAGAGGCCACGTCAAAATCCAATTCAGGATTTGCCTCTTTGATTACGGATTGAACTTTGCGGTTGGTACCAACTGGCACCGTAGATTTGGTAACAACCACCAAATACCCCCGAGCAAATTCCGCAATCTCCTTAGCAGCAGCCATAACATAAGAAAGGTCAGCGTGGTTGTCTCCGCGCCGGGTGGGAGTTCCGACAGCGATAAAAACCGCCTGGGCACCCTCAATAGCGGAAGCAAGATCTTGCGTGAATGAAAGGCGTCCAGCCTTCATATTCCGGGAAACAAGTTCGTCCAGGCCAGGCTCAAAGATAGGCACTTCACCTTGGTTGAGTTGCTCAATCTTGCGGGGATCTTTATCCACGCAGACGACCTCATGCCCGAAATCAGAAAAACAGACACCAGACACCAGCCCGACGTAACCAGTGCCAATCATAGCAATCTTCATAGAACTTCCTTTGGACTGCGTTAGATTTCCCTGACCTGAACCAAGTCAGATCAGACGCGGTGAAGAATCACCCCAAGTGCTTGGCAAGACACTCTGAGACTTCTTCGATCGGCGCTGCGAAAGAAGTCGAGTGATCTTTTTGATCGTCTTCTGCGCACACAACCGCAAAATTCAGATCACGGGCGGCAGCAAGCTCCCAGAAAATTCGCACACGATCCAGAGTGAAGGTCTTGGTAATTTCCAGAACAAAGGTGCCGGGACGGCAATATCCAATATTCGTTAGCCCTGCTCCGTGTCCCGCGACGACCGCTTCTGCATTCGAGAACAGCTCGACCTGCTCATCAATGGTCATGCCGCTCAACACGACTTCTTCAAACCCGAACTTTTTCAGAGTTTCTACCAGCTCAGCTTCGTTCAGAAGCCCACGTTTTGGGACATCCTTGCGAGAAATGAAAATTCGCTTGGGTGTGCTGCCGCGGTTGCCGCCCCGATAATTGTCAACAGCGAAGTCAAAATAATCAAGCGTGGCAGCCGTAACAAAAGTTCCCCTCGTTTCCGTATGCATCGCGACATCAGGCTTGATCAAAAGCGGTGCAGTCATATACGCGGCGTCAGTAAACAGCACTTTCTGAGTATCAATCTCCAGAAATTCGAGCATCTGAAGTGTCAAATCAAGAAAATTGTTACGCCTCAGAAGCACCTTAATCCCTTTGGGCTCAAATACTTCTTTCCATGTGAGCAAATGGCACACTTGCTCCATAATAAAATGATAGTAATTGGCCATTGGATGGCGCTGAAAAAGGAAAACGGGCTCACCCAGGTCATCCGGTTCGTCATCCAAATCGACATGCCAGCCCAAACCAGGGGCAAAGTAGACACCCGACAACTTGTGATGTCCAACACGATTGGTGTTGATGACCTCAAAGTCCCTGGTTACGAATGTTCCATTTGCACTATACCGTGCGTTCGGAAAAGCAACAGTTCTGGAACCAGGAAGCTCAATAGTGATGTCGCGGTGTTTGAATTCGGGGTGCTGTTGAACTTTCTCCGGGAGATCCTGAAAGTTCAGTGGCGTCCTCAGCTTGAAGGACCTGCCGTTGTCACGAATTGAAACTGGCGGGATATCCGGATAATCGCTGCCTGCTGCCAGAACCCGGCTTTCAAGTTCCGGATCACTTTGCGAGACCATTTTCAGCGACTTCGGATTGGATGGCTTCACAGGGCCAGGGAGAAGGCGCCGCGCCTCTTCATCGCGGTTGCATCCCCGATAGGCTTGAGCCAAGGCCTCCCGCGTTGCTGTGTCGAAATAATTCTTTTGAAGAAGGTCCTTGCCAACCTCGACAGCCCTGGCGGCCCCTTGTGTTTCAAGGGTCGCCAGAATCTGCATCGACGGGCTTATTTCCTCAGTAGCACCATGCGCTTGGTCATTATTCTTGGTCTTCATTACACGTGATATCCTCAAGCGTTTCCTGCAGAATTGTCCAAGTATTGGCCCGGCTCGTGTCCTTTAACGCGTTTTACCGCTTTATAGCCTGACATGGCACAGGGTGGATTTGGCCCGTATTTTAGAGGAGCTCCAACTCCTTCAAACGCTTACTAAAGTACTCAATTGTTTTACCCAAACCTTCTTTGAGTTGAACCTCAGGCTCCCATCCCAGCGTATTTTTGGCCAGGGTAATATCGGGTTGTCTTTGTTTTGGATCGTCCGAAGGCAGAGATTTATAGACGATTTCGGATTTCGACCCCGTCAACTCCACCACAGCCTCTGCAAGCTCGGATATCGTAAACTCACAAGGATTTCCCAAATTCACAGGACCAGTTACGTCACTTGACGTTTCCATCAAGCGCATGAAGCCCTCGACCAAATCCGAAACGTAGCAGAAGGATCTCGTTTGGCTGCCGTCGCCGAAGATCGTGATTGGCTGCCCTGACAATGCCTGAACAATGAAGTTCGACACCACGCGGCCATCAGCGTGGTGCATCCGCGGCCCATAGGTATTGAAGATCCTCGCAACCTTGATTTCAAGGTTATGCTGCCGGTGGTAATCAAAGAACAAGGTCTCTGCACAGCGCTTGCCTTCATCATAGCACGAGCGAATGCCGATGGGGTTCACGCTGCCCCAGTACCCTTCAGGCTGCGGATGAACATCCGGATCGCCATACACCTCACTGGTGGAAGCCTGAAAGATTTTGCATTTCAGCCTCTTGGCAAGCCCCAGCATGTTGATCGCGCCGTGGACAGAAGTCTTCGTCGTTTGCACTGGATCGTGCTGATAGTGCACCGGCGATGCCGGGCAGGCCAAATTGTAGATTTCATCAACCTCAACATAGAGCGGGAAGGTGACGTCTTGCCGAACGAACTCAAACCGCGGATGGCTATGAAGATGGTCAATATTCCTCTTCGTGCCCGTAAACAAATTGTCGACACAGAGAACTTCGTGACCTTGCTCAAGCAACCTGTCCGTGAGATGGGACCCGAGGAAACCAGCTCCACCGGTAACAAGGATGCGCTTTCTGCTTTCGTAATAACGTGCCATTTAGGCCCTCTGGTTGCTGTATCAAAATTTGTGGCTGCGCTATCTTGGCGATCAACAGCTGCCTAAGATCATAAGTTCCATCTAAGGGTCAAGACAGATCCTTCAGATTTGTTCGGGACTGTTTTTCCCCCTTTGAACTGCCCCCACAGGCCTTGGAAAGGTTTCCGCATAGATCCTGCCCTTCTCCCCCTCCATGCTGGCCGGGCTAGGGTTTGAACCACCACCCCCGGCAGGAGAATTGCCGCCCAGTACGGCCCGGGTGCACTTGCGGCTGCAAAGCCGGATCCATTTTTTATGTCTGCCTCTGCTTCTGCTCCGCCTTCCTGGGTGCGCCGGCAACCACATCCGGGCTTCGGGCCCAGCCACAACCCTTGCACGAAAAATGTTCGCGGAGAAGCGCCCCTTTTCAGCCTGTCAGGATCCGGGCGCAGTACAGGCGCAGGCAAAGCCCGCCCCCCCCAAAGACCAGCACATCACCGCAGCATTGTCTCAGAAGACTTTTGACACCCCTAAAGAACTGGCAAGCAGCATGTCAGAAGCAATTGGCATACTGAGGCGTGATGTCTCCGGGACAGAACCGGAAGCAGACCATGACCGCATTAAAATACTGGAACCACCCGGCGGCCCGGCCTCTTGGGCACTCTTATTAGTCAGCAGCACTTATCTGATTTGGTGGCGGGGAGACAGGGATTCGAACCCTGGGAACGCTCTCACGTTCAACGGTTTTCAAGACCGCCGCATTCGACCACTCTGCCACCTCCCCGGTCCGTGCAGCGGTTTAGGACGCAACGCGCAGCGAGGCAAGGGGGAATCCGCACTGCAAGAGAAATCCGCACGCGCCTCTGCGCCGCGCGGATTTATGCCACCGCCGCGGGATTACCGAACACTGCAGCCCGTCAGGGTTTTCATGGCTGGATGTGCAGGCTATCATGCCGCCAAATCAAAAAGACCGGACATCCCGGCGGGGGCGCAAAAGCGCCGCGGGCACAGGCAAGGATGAGAGCATGAAAGACACCGTGTCGAGAGCAAGGACGGCCCCGCGGATCGCCGTGGCGGTCGCAGGACTGCTGGTACTGGCCGGCTGCGAAGACGGGCCGAAACTGGGCTTTCTAGAGCCGAAACCGGAAGCCGCCGCCACTGCCGGCAGCAGCAGCGGCGCCAAGGCGTCCAGCCGCACCAAGCTGGTTGAACGCGACGTCGAAGCGCCGGATGTGTTCCAGGTCACCGAAGCGGGCCTGTGGGACGGGCGGCCCTCGATCGGCGGCGTCTGGGTGGCGCATCCGGACACCAAGGACCCGGAACGGGTGATCATCCGCAACAATGCAAACGGCCAGTTTGTGATCGGCGCCCTGTTCCGGCGCGAGCGGGAGATCCCGGGCCCGCGCCTGCAGGTCTCCTCGGACGCTGCCGCCGCTCTGGGTATGCTGGCAGGCGCCCCGTCCGAGCTGAACGTGACCGCATTGCGCCGCGAAGAAGTCAGCAATGAACCCGCCGCAGAGGATCCGGCTGCGAAACTGCCCGCTGCTGAGGCCGAAACGGATGCCGCCTTGGAGCTGGCCTCTGCTGCCGGCGCGGACATCACCGAAACGCCACTGGACCCGATTGCCGGTGCTGCCGCTGCAATTGACGCCACGGCGCCCTCAGCCCTGGCTGCAACCGCGCCGCCGGCCCGGGCGGAACCAGCTGCTGCGCCGGCCCCTGCCGCCAAGCCGCAGAAATCCTCGCTGGACAAGCCTTTCATTCAGATCGGTATTTTCAGCGTCGAAGCCAATGCCAAGCGCACAGCCAATATGATGCGCAGCGCCGGCATGGTACCAGTGGTGCGCGAACAATCCTCCAGCGGCAAAGCCTTCTGGCGGGTGCTGGTCGGACCGGCGCAGAACAAGTCCGAACGCAGCCAGCTGCTGAAAAGCGTAAAGGAAACCGGATTTGCGGATGCCTATGCTGTCACTAACTAAGCAGAACACGGCGCGGCCGGCCCGCGCTTTCCCGTCTTCGCTGCGTCTCGCCTTGGCCGCAGGCCTGGCTGTCAGCCTGTCGGCGCTCTCTGCCGCGGCTTTCGACACCAAGGCCCGCGCGGCCTATGTGCTGGATGCCGGGACCGATACAGTGCTTCTGTCCAAGAACGCCGATGTGCCGCTGCCGCCTGCCTCCATGTCCAAGCTTATGACACTCTATGTGGCCTTTGAGGCCCTGCGTGACGGAAGGCTGACACTGGACGAGCGGCTGCCGGTCAGTGAACACGCGATGAGCTACAAGGGCTCCACCATGTTCCTGGACACTCAGGACCGGGTCCGGGTCGAGGATCTGTTGCGCGGCATCATCGTGCTGTCCGGCAATGACGCCTGCGTGGTGATTGCCGAGGCGCTGAGCCCGGACGGAACCGAGGCCGGTTTTGCCCGGTACATGACCAAGCGCGGGCAGGATCTGGGCATGACTGCCTCGACCTTTGCCAATTCCAACGGCTGGCCTGCTGCCGGGCACCGGATGTCCGTGCATGACCTGGCGATCCTGGCGGAGCGGCTGATCGAGGACTTTCCCGAGTACTACCCGCTGTTTGCCGAGACCCATTTCGAATTCGACGGCCGCGCGCCCTCCAACACCCGCAACCGCAACCCGCTGTTGAAGCTGGGGATCGGGGCGGACGGGCTGAAGACCGGCCATACCGAGGAAGCAGGCTATGGCCTGGTCGGCTCCGCCAAGCAGGGCGACCGGCGGGTAATCTTTGTGGTCTCTGGACTGGACACAGAGCGCGGCCGGGCAGAGGAGGCAGAGGCCCTCGTTAACTGGTCGTTTCGCCAATTTACCAAGAAAACCGTTGCCAAAGAGGGCATCTCCATCGCGGAAGCCGAAATTTGGCGGGGGGCCGAGCGATCGGTAGGGCTGGTGCCGGCCAAGGATCTGGAAATCCTGCTGCCCTCGCTGTCGGCCAAGACCATCCAGGGTGAAGTCGTCTATAACGGCCCGATCGAGGCACCGGTGAAAAAGGGCCAGCGCCTGGCCGAACTGGTCCTGCAGCCCGAGGAACTGCCAGAGGTGCGGCTGCCGCTGGTGGCAGAAAGCGATGTGCCTGCGGGCGGCTTTGTTGTGCGGGTGAAAACCGCGGCCCAGGTGCTGATCAAGCAGTTCCTGACTGGTCCCGAGGGGGCGCTGTGACGGCTGACACGGGACGCGGCCTGTTCATCACCTTTGAAGGTATTGACGGGTCAGGAAAATCAACGCAATGCCGCCTGCTGGCAGAGGCTTTGCGCGCAGCAGGCCGCGATGTGGTGCTGACGCGGGAGCCTGGCGGCTCGCCCGGGGCTGAGGAAATCCGCCGCCTGGTGCTGGAGGGCGATCCTGATCGCTGGTCGGCGGAGACAGAGCTTCTGTTGTTCATGGCGGCGCGGCGCGACCATCTGGAGCGCACCATCGAGCCTGCCCTGGCGGCGGGCAAGGTGGTGATCTGCGACCGCTTTGCCGACAGCACCCGGATGTACCAGGGCCTGTCGCGCGGCGACCTGCGCGCGGCTGTCGACCAGATGCACAAGCTGATAATCGGCCGCGAGCCAGACCTGACCCTGCTGATCGACATGGACCCGGCTGAGGGCCTGGCCCGCGCCAAGGGGCGGCAGGGCAAGGAAGAACGGTTCGAGGATTTCGGCGTCGGGCTGCAGGAAAAGATGCGCGCAGGCTTTCTGGCGCTGGCGCAGGAATTCGCGGACCGCTTCCGCGTGGTCGATGGCGCCCGCCCGGTGGAGGACGTCGCCGCAGACGTCCGCAAGCTGGCGGATGAAGCCTTGAAGGAAGCCGGGCATGAGCGCTGACGACGAGCTGCCACGCGCCGACCAGGCCGAGGGCGCGCCGCATCCGCGCGAAACCCTGCAGCTGATCGGCCAGGAGGCGGCAGAGCAGGATTTCCTGACCGCCTACAATTCCGACCGGCTGCACCACGGCTGGCTGCTGACCGGCCCGCAGGGCGTGGGCAAAGCAACTCTGGCCTGGCGGATTGCCCGCTTCCTGCTGGCCACCCCTCCGGCCGAGGACGGCCTGTTCGGCGCCCCTCCCCCGCCGCAGAGCTTGGACATTGACCCGGAACATCCGGTCTCCCATCGCATTCAGGCGCTGGCTGAACCCGGCCTGGCGCCGATCACCCGCTCTTATGACGACAAGGGCAAGCTGCGCAGCCAGATCGTGGTGGACGACATCCGCAAGCTGAACCGGTTCTTTGGCCTGTCGGCTACCGATGGCGGCCGCCGGGTGGTGATTGTGGATGCAGCTGATGACATGAACGTGAGCGCGGCCAACGCACTACTGAAGATGCTGGAGGAGCCGCCCGCGCGCACCACGATCCTGCTGATCTCGCACCAGCCCTCGCGGCTTTTGCCCACCATCCGCTCGCGCTGCCGCACCCTGCGGCTGGGGCCGCTGCTGGCTGCGGACATGGAGGCCGCATTGGCACAGTCCGGGGTGGAGCTGCCGGAAAACATGGATAACCTCGCCGCTTTGGCAGGCGGTTCGGTCGGCGCGGCGCTGCGGCTGATCAATCTGGGCGGGCTCAGGATCTATGCCGAACTGGTGCAGATCCTCGATTCAATGCCCCGCCTGGACCGGCAGCGCGCCATGGCGCTGGCCGAGGCCGCCGCCCAGCGCGGTGCGGCTGAGAAATTCGAGCTGCTGCTGTCACTGACTGAGATGGCGCTGGCCCGGCTCGCGCGCACCGGCGCCACCGGCGCGCCGCCAGCGCCCGAGGCGGCACCGCAGGAAGCGGCGATGCTGCAGCGCCTGTCGCCCGATCCCCGCAGGGCGCGGGCCTGGGCCGACCTGGCAGCGGAAGTGACAGCGCGTGCGCGGCACGGGCAGGCGGTGAACCTTGACCCCGCCGCCCTTGTCCTAGATACGGTTTTCAAGATGCAGGAAACCGCGTCGCGCTGAGGCTTTCCGGCGCGGCGCAAGCGGCACCAGAGGATACATGACCGAGACGCCCCCCCAGATTACGGACAGCCATTGCCACCTGGACTTTCCGGACTTCGAAGGCCGCCTGGACGAGGTGATCGCCAGCGCAGCTGAGGCCGGCGTTACCCGCATGGTGACCATCTGCACCAAGATGAAGAACGAGCCTGCCGTGCGCGCCATCGCCGAAGCACACGCGCCGGTGTTCTACGCCGCGGGCACCCACCCGATGAGCGCCGCGGACGAACCCATGGTGACTGTTGATGAGCTGGTGGCGCTGGCCAAGCACCCCAAGTTTGTCGGCATCGGTGAGACCGGGCTGGACTATCACTACACAGCCGACAGCAAGGACGTGCAGCAGCAGTCCTTGCGCATCCATATCGCTGCCGCACGCGAAACCGGCCTGCCGCTGATCATCCATTCCCGCGCTGCCGATGACGACATGGCCCGCATCCTGGGCGAAGAGATGAAGAACGGCGCCTATACTTGCGTTATGCACTGCTTCTCCTCCTCGGCGGAACTAGCGCGGGCCGCACTGGATTTGGGCTTTTACCTGTCGATGTCCGGCATTGCCGCCTTCCCCAAGAGCCAGGAGCTGCGCGACATTTTCGCTGCTGCCCCGGTGGAGCGCATTCTGGTCGAAACCGACGCCCCCTACCTGGCGCCGCCCCCCTACCGCGGCAAGCGCAACGAACCGGCCTACACGGCCTTTACCGCCAAGGTCGGCGCAGAGGTGTTCGGCATGGATTACGCGGCGTTTGCCGCCCAGACACAGGCCAATTTCGACCGGCTGTTCTGGAAGGCCGCAGCTTTTGAGGCCGCCGCCTGATGGCTGAGATGCGCTTTACCATCCTTGGCTCAGGCTCCTCTGGCGGGGTGCCGCGGATTGGCGGCCATTGGGGCGATTGCGACCCGGGGAACCCCAAGAACCGCCGCGGCCGCTGCTCGATGCTGGTGGAGCGCATTGATGCAGGCGGCACCACCGCGGTGCTGATCGACACCCCGCCGGACATGCGCAACCAGCTGCTGGATGCCGAAGTTGAGCGGCTGGACGCGGTGGTCTACACCCATTCCCACGCGGATCACTTGCACGGGATCGACGATCTGCGCATGGTTTACTTCAACATGCGCCAGCGCATTCAGGTTTATGCCGACGGGCCGACACAGGACGCCCTTTTAAATCGGTTCGGCTATGCTTTTGCACAGCCTGAGGGATCGCCCTATCCGCCTATTCTGGACCTGAAAACCATCGGCGGGCCGTTCACCATTGATGGCCCTGGCGGCGCGATCCAGTTCCGCCCGTTCGAAGTGAACCACGGCTCCATCGACGCCTTGGGCTTCCGCATTGGCGGGCTGGTGTATCTCCCGGATGTGAAGGAGATCCCGGACGCCGCCCTGCCGGAACTGGAGGGGCTGGATATCTGGATCCTGGACGCGCTGCGCCGTACCCCGCACCCGACACATTTCAGCTACGATGATGCGCTGGAGTGGTTTGCCAGGATGGCGCCCAAACGCGGCATTCTCACTAACATGCATATCGACATGGATTACGCCACGGTCGAGGCCGAGACACCGGGCCATATCACCCCCGCCTTTGACGGGATGGTGATCCGGATGGAGATCTAAGGGGCGCAATTGCGCCCTTTTTCATTCTTGCAGCTTTTAGGACCTAAAGTGTTTCAGAGCCTGATCGACGTCATCCTGCCGGTATTTCTGGTCGTGGGCGCAGGCTATGCTGCCACCGCGCGGGGCGTGCTGGACCAGGCACATGTCGATGGCGTGATGAAGTTCGCCCAAGGCTTTGCGATCCCTTGCCTGCTGTTCAAGGCAATGGCCGAATTGGACCTTTCCGCCAGTTTCAATCCGCAGCTGCTGGCAAGCTTCTACACCGGTGCCTTTACTTGTTTTCTGATCGGGCTGTTTGGCGCCCGTATCCTGTTCAAGCGGGACTGGGAGGATTGCATCGCCATCGGCTTTTGCTGCCTGTTTTCCAACTCGGTCCTGCTGGGGCTGCCGATCACCGAACGCGCGTTCGGGCCGGACAACCTGACCGGCAACTACGCAATCATCGCCTTCCACTCGCCGTTCTGCTATGGCGTCGGCATCACCGCGATGGAGTTTGTGCGCAACCGCGGGGCCGGTGGCATCAAGACGGTTACTGCGGTGCTGAACGCGATGTTCCGCAATGTGCTGATCCTGGGGATTACGCTGGGGTTCGCGGTCAACCTGTCGGGGCTGGCCATTCCGCTGGTGATAAACGAGGCGCTGTCGCTGCTGATCCGCGCCGCGCTGCCTGCGGCGCTGTTTGCGCTTGGCGGCGTGCTGGTGAAATACCGCCCCGAAGGCGATATGCGGGCGATCCTGTTTGTCTGCTTCACCTCGCTGATGATCCATCCGGCGATTGTCTGGACCATGGGATCGGTCTTGGCGCTGCCGCAGGACCTGTTCCGGTCGGGTGTGCTGAACGCGGCAATGGCAACTGGGTTCAACGGCTATATTTTTGCCAATATGTACGGGCGGGCCAAACGGGTGGCGGCATCCTCGGTGCTGATTGCCACCGGGGCGAGCATCCTGACCGTATGGTTCTGGCTGCTGGTTTTGAGCTGAAGAAAAAGGTCAGCACTTCTGCCCAAATGTTTCGCGCGCGAAACATTTGGACAACAAGACTGACCTTATCCTTCAGATTTCATTAGGAAATATCCAACTAAAGGTTACCGCCTTCAAAACCGGGGATCATCCAGTTCCAGCGGAAACCCCTTGGGCAGCAGACCGGCCTGAAACCAGTTGATGAAGGAGTGGATCGAGAACACCGGCAGCCCGGTGGCCTTTCTCACATCACGGGCGTAAGGCACCATATTTGTGCATTCCAGCACGATGGCGCCCAGATCGGGTGTATCCGCGACCATCGCCCGGGCCGCGTCGATCATGTCCAGACGGCAGGCCTCAAAGTCGATCTCTGCCGCGTCGCCCAGGATGTCGCGGGTAAAGGCGCGCAGGCCGTCGGTGCCGGCAATGGGCGTATCCGGCGCAACACCTGCGGCAACAAGGTGGGCGGGCGTCAGGGTGGCCTTGGAGATGGTCAGGATGCCGCAGCGCTTGCCCCCGGGCAGCAGATTCTGCACCATCGGCACCTGCATCAGCGAGGAGGTTGCCACCGGCACGCCCAGCGCCTGTTTCACCTCGTCCTGGATCAGCGCCAGGAAACCGCAGTTGGTGGTGATGCCATCGGCGCCCATGGCCACAAGGTCACGGCCGGCCTCGACAAACAGGTCGATCAGCTCCTTGGGATTACCGCGCACCACGTTTTCAGGATTGGCGCCGCGCACCACCTTGTAGTGGACCGGGAAGTCCCAGGTCATCGCGTTGCCCATGTCGCCATGGATGCGGGGAAAGCGCGTTTCCAGCATCAGGATGCCAACCGCCGCGCCAAAGACCGTCTTGCCGCCATGTTCCATGTGAATCCCCTATTCGTCCGGCACGTAGAGCTGGGAAAAGGCGATGCGGACGGCTTCCGTCGCTTCCTCCCGGCGTTTTTCGATATGGCTGCGCATGGCTGATGTGGCGGCCTCTGCGTTGCGGGCGGCGATGCCCTCGACAATCTGGCGGTGGGCCGAGATGTCGCCCGGCGCCTTGCCCCCTGCCCGGTCGCGCATTCGCTTGAGGTCAATGAGGCGGATATAGCGGATCCGGCCGTTGAGATTGTTGAGGATCCGCTGCAACTCGCTGTTGCCCGAAAGCTGCGCCAGCCGGGCGTGGAAGCTTTCGTCCATCGCCAAGAGCGCCTCCGGGTCGGTGGCGCTTTGGTACTCCGGCTCCATCCGGTTGAGGTAATCCGCCAGCGCAGCGATGTCCTCATCTGAGGCACGGGTGCAGGCGAGCCACACGGCTTCGCATTCCACCGCCACCCGGGCCTCGTAGAGGTCCATGATATAGCTGGGCGTCAGTGGGCGGCAGAAGAAGCCGCGGTTGTTCTGAAAGGTGAGGAACCCCTCGGCCACCAGCCGGTTCAGCGCCTCGCGCAGCGGCGTGCGGCTGGCGCCCAGCACCTCGGACAACGCGCTTTCGTTGATCCGCTGGTCGGGCTTGAAGGCAAAATCCGCCGCCATCCGGCGCAGTGCCTCGTAAACCCTATCCACATTGCTTTCGCGTTTGGCCATGGTTCCGCCATTTGTTCATTCCGCGCTGCAGACTAGGCGGGGCGTCAGGTCTGCGCAATGCTGAATTCTGGGTTGCATACAATTTTCAAGTCCCAGAAGCGTCCCCAGCGGAATAAGGCGCCAGTTCCTGCTTCAAGAGCGCCAGAAACTCCTGCCCTACCGCCGACAGCGGCCGCGACTTGGAGGTGATCACGCCCATTTCCATCATGATACGCGGGCGGAACGGACGGGAGGCAAAGCCGCCGCCGGTCTCAAAATCCAGCACGAAAGGGTCGAGAATGGAAACCCCCATCCCCTCTTGCACGAAGCTGAGGAGGTTTTTGAACAGATGCGAATGCACCCGGGTTTTCAGCGGCACGCCCGCCTGCTGGAACACCTCGCGGGTGCGGCGGTGGGTCATGTGCTCGGGGCCCATGACGATGAAAGGCACGCCGTCCAGCAGCTCCGGCGTCAGTACCTCATGTTCGGCCAAGGGGCTGTCCGCCGGGATCGCCAGCCGGGTTTCGACGTTGATCGGATGCACCTCCAGCCCGTCGTGAATGAGGGGCATTTCGCAGATGCCGATCTCGAACAACCCGGAGATCACCCATTCCTGGATCTTCAGCGAATACTGCGCCTGAAAGGAGATCGACAGGTCCGGGCGGGTGCGGGCAAAGCGGGCGATCAGCGCGGGCATGAAGCCGAAGGACATGGAGTGCTGCGAGGCGACCTGCAGCTGGCCTGCCTGCTTGTTCTGGAGATCAGTCACCGCCTGCGCCACATGGTCAAGGCCGCGCACCACGGTGTCGACCTCCTGAAACAGCACGCCGGCCTCGGGCGTCGGGATCAGCCGCCCCTTGCTGCGTTCGAACAGCTTGAGGCGGGTCTGGCGTTCCAGCTGATACAACAGATTGGAGATGCCGGGCTGGGAAATCCCCAGCTGCTCCGCCGCGCCGGTGACGGTGCCGGTTTCGACAATCGCGTGGAACGCCTGCAACTGGCGGAAGCGGAGGGACATCGGTAGCACATCATTTTTTATGATACTCTATCGAATTCTTTGTATTTGTAATGATAGCCAAGTCAAGGCACCCTTCCGCTCGCACCTGGGAGGATGTTGAAAGTGCTGGAAGAAAAGATTGCCGGGATGGATTTGTGGCATCTCGCGCTGCCCGTGATGTCGCGCCGCGACCATGGGATCGGGTCTGTTGAGGGCTCCTGTGAGGTCATCATCGTGCGCCTGCGCAGCGAAGGCGGGGCGGAAGGATACGGCGAGGCCTCGACCTGGTCGGTGTTCACCGGCACGCCGGAGGCCAGCCTGGCGGCACTGGACCGCTACATCCGCCCGCTGGTGGAAGGCCGCCGGGTGGCGGACCGCGCGGCGATCATGGAGGACGCGGCCAAGGCGGTCGCCCATTGCACCGAGGCCAAGGCGGCGCTGGAAAGCGCGCTGCTGGACCTGACCGGACGGATCACCGGGGCGCCTGTCTGGGCGCTGCTGGGCGGCAAGTGCCGCGACACCATCCCGCTCAGCTGTTCGATTGCCGATCCGGATTTTGAGAAGGACATTGACCTGTTGCACCGGCTGCGCACCGACAAGGTGGGGCTGATCAAGCTGAAGACCGGTTTCAAGGATCATGCCTTCGACATCATGCGGCTGGAACGGATCGCCAAGGATTTCCCTGAGTTCCGGGTGCGGGTGGACTATAATCAGGGCCTCAGCATCGAGGACGCGCCGGCGCAGGTGCGCGATGTGGCGGAGTTCAAGCCGGATTTCATCGAGCAGCCGGTGCGGTTTCATCACTTTGCCATGATGGCCAAGCTGCGCGGGATGATCGACGTGCCGCTCTTGGCCGACGAAAGCGTTTTCGGCCCCGAGGATATGGTGCGCGCGGCGCGCGAGGGCATCTGCGATGGTGTCTCAGTCAAGATCATGAAATCGGGCGGTTTGACCCGCGGCCAGACGGTGGCGCGGATTGCGGCGGCCAATGGGCTGTCGGCCTATGGCGGTGACATGTTCGAGGCGGGTCTGGCACATCTGGCGGGCACTCACATGATTGCGGCCACGCCCGAGATCAAGCTGGGCTGCGAGTTCTATCAGGCCAGCTACTTCCTGAAGGAAGACATTCTGGAGACGCCATTCCAGGTGGAGGACGGCCAAGTGGTGGTGCCGGATGGTCCCGGCCTGGGCATCAAGCCGGACGTTGAAAAGCTGGACCGCTATGCGGTCGCCAAGAAGGTTGCGGCATGAGCCAGCCTAAGAAAACCGTTGCCATCATCGGCGCCGGCATTGTCGGCGTCTCGGCAGCGATTGAACTGCAGCGCGACGGGCATCAGGTGATCCTGATCGACGGCAAGGGGCCGGGTGAAGGCACCAGCCACGGCAACGGTGGCATTCTGGCCTCCTGCTCCATCGTGCCGGTCACGGGTCCGGGGCTGTGGAAGAAGGCGCCGAAGATGCTGCTGGATGCGAACCAGCCCTTGTTCATGCGCTGGGGGTATCTGCCCAAGCTGGCGCCCTGGCTGATGAAATACATGAGCCACGCCAATGCAGAGGACACCACGCGTATCGCCGCGGCGCTGGCGCCGGTGGTCGGGGATTCGCTGGCCGATCACCAGGCATTGGCGGCGGGCACCGCGGCGGAGCGGCATCTGAAGCCCTCGGACTACCTGTTCATCTATAACGACCGGGCGCATTTCGGCGAGGACGCCTTTGGCTGGGAGCTGCGCAGGAAGCACGGCTTTGGCTGGGATGAGCTGGAGGGCGCGGATTTCCGCGCCTATGACGGGATCTACGCCGAAGAATTCGGCTTTGCCGCCCGGCTGAAGGATCACGGGATCATTTCGGACCCGGGCCAATACGTGAAGGATCTGGCGGCGCATGTCACCGCGGGCGGCGGGCGGATGGTCCAGGCCTATGTGACTGATGTGGCCCGCGAGAACGGCAAGGTGACAGGTGTCCGCGCGGGCGGCGAGACCATTGCTTGCGATGCCGTCGTGGTGGCCACTGGCGTCTGGTCTAAACCGCTGGCCGATAAACTGGGAATTTCCGTACCACTGGAAGCAGAACGCGGCTATCATCTTGAATTGTGGGAGCCTTCGGCAATGCCCAAGGCCCCCGTCATGGTGGCAGCAGCCAAATGCGTGGTGACCCCGATGGAGGGACGGATCCGGATTGCGGGCATTGTGGAATTCGGCGGGCTGGAGGCCGGGCCGTCGAAGGGGCCGCTGGAGCTGTTGCGCAGGAACGCGCGGCGCATCCTGCCCGGCGTCACCTGGAAGCACGAGGAAGAATGGCTGGGATTCCGGCCTGCGCCTGCGGATTCCATTCCGGTGATCGGCGAGGTGCCGGGGCTGTCAGGTGCCTTTGTCGGCTTTGGCCACCATCACATCGGCCTGACGGGAGGGCCGAAGACCGGGCGCCTTTTGGCGCAGATGATTTCGGGCCGCACCCCGAACATGGATATGAGCGCCTACGACCCGGCGCGCTATGCGATTTGAACTTGAACCAGTGCCCCCTAAGGGGCCGTGACTAAACACAGGGAGAAGACCATGAAGAAACTGACCAAACTGCTGGCCGCCACCGCGCTGACCGCGGCTGCCGCCCTGCCCGCCGCTGCCGAGGTCTGGGACATGCCGATGGCCTATTCGGCCTCCAACTTCCACTCGGCCACCGGCGCCGAGTTTGCCGAATGCGTGACCACCGGCACCGGCGGCGAGATTGAGATCAAGACCCATCCGTCGGGCTCCTTGTTCAAGGGCGCCGACATCAAGCGCGCCATCCAGACCGGCCAGGCCCCCATTGGCGAGCGGCTGCTGTCCGGCCACCAGAACGAAAACGCGCTCTTTGGCTTTGACTCGATCCCATTCCTGGCAACCTCGTTCGATGACAGCGACAAGCTGTGGAAAGCCGCCAAGCCTGCGCTGGAAAAACTGCTGGCCGAGCAGAACCTGACCCTGCTTTACGCCGTGCCGTGGCCGCCGCAGGGCCTGTACTTCAAGAACGAAGTGAACTCGGTCGCCGAGATGAAGGGCATCAAGTTCCGCTCCTACAACAACGCCACTTCGCGCCTGGCCGAGCTGACCGGCATGCTGCCGGTGACCATCGAGGCGGCTGAGATCAGCCAGGCCTTTGCCACCGGCGTGGCGGATTCGATGGTATCGTCGGGCTCCACCGGCTATGACCGCAAGGTCTGGGAAAGCCTGAACTACTTCTACGAAGTGGACGCCTGGCTGCCGCGCAACTACGTGATGGTGAACTCGGACGTCTGGAACGGCACCTCGGACGCCAACAAGAACGTGATCCTGGGCTGCGCCAAACTGGCTGAATACGCCGGCAACTGGCGTGCCAAGGAATACACCGGCTTTACCCTGCAAGGCCTGCGCGACGGCGGCATGAGCGTGGGGCCGGCATCTGAACAGATGACAAATGAGCTGAAGGAAATCGGCGTCACCATGACCAACGAGTGGCTGGAAGCGGCCGGTGACGAAGGCAAGGCCATCGTCGACGCGTTCCACGCCGAATAATCACTTTGCATGATACGGGCGGCGCGGCAGGTGCCGCCCGTATTCTCATAAAAATATGCCGATGGGGATGATATGACTGTGCTCAGGGGGCTGCGCTCCGGACTGGATTTTCTCTACCTCGCGGCGGGGGTGCTGGCCGCCCTCTGCCTGATCGCAATTCTGGGGCTTATCGTGGTCCAGATGCTGGCCCGCTGGACCGGTGAAGTCTTTCCCGGCGCGCCGGACTACGCGGGTTACGCAATGGCGGCGGCCTCCTTCCTGGCCTTTGCCAATGCGCTGAACCGCGGCAGCCACATCCGGGTGTCGATCCTGCTGAATGCCGTGCCCGAACGTTTCCGCCGGGTGCTGGAGATCTGGTGTTTCGGCATCGGCACCGCGGTGATGTGGTACTTCTGCTATTACGCCTACCGTTTTGTCTACTGGAGCTGGAAGTTCCACGACGTGAGCCAGGGCCAGGACCGCACCCCGCTGTGGCTGCCGCAAAGCGCCATGCTGATTGGTGCAATCATTCTGGCCATCGCCCTCACCGACCATCTGATCCATGTGATTTTCCGCGGCGATCACCGCATCACCACGGATCTGGCTGACCAGAGCCACGCGGAGTAAGCCCCATGGAAAATATATCCGTCATCATTCTGTTCCTCTTTGTGCTGTTCACGCTTCTGGGCACCGGCGTCTGGGTCGGCCTGGCGCTGATGGGCGTGGCCTGGGTCGGTATGGAGCTGTTCACCACCCGCCCCGTCGGCGACGTGATGCTGACCACCATCTGGTCGGCCTCCTCCAGCTGGACCCTGACGGCGCTGCCGATGTTTATCTGGATGGGCGAAATCCTCTACCGGACCCGATTATCGGAGGATATGTTCAAGGGGTTGTCGCCTTGGATGGCGCCGCTGCCCGGCGGGCTGGTGCATACCAATATCGTCGGCTGCACAGTCTTTGCCGCGGTTTCCGGCTCCTCTGCCGCAACCCTGACCACCGTCGGCAAGATGTCGATCCCGGAACTGCGCAAGCGCAACTATCCGGAGCGGATGGTGATCGGCACCCTGACCGGCGCGGCCACGCTGGGTCTGATGATCCCGCCGTCGCTGACGCTGATCGTCTATGGCGTCACCATCAATGAATCGATCACCAAGCTGTTCTTTGCAGGTATCCTGCCGGGCCTGGTGCTGGCGGCGATGTTCATGGGCTATGTGGCGATCTATTCCAAGGTCGGCAAGGACTGGAACCCGGATCAGGAGAGCAAGCTGACCTTTGCGCAGAAGATCCACAACTCCCGCTTCCTGGCGCCGGTGATTGCGCTGATCGTGGTGGTGATCGGGTCGATGTATCTGGGCTTTGCCACCGCGACCGAAGCGGCGGCGTTCGGGGTTATCGGCTCGCTGCTGCTGGCGCTGGGACAGGGCTCGCTGAGCTGGAAGACCTTCACTGAAAGCCTGATGGGCGCCACCCGCACCAGCGCGATGATTGCGCTGATCCTGGCAGGCGCGGCGTTTCTGTCGCTGTCGATGGGCTTTACCGGTCTGCCGCGCGGGCTGGCGGACCTGATTGCCGGCTGGGAACTGTCGCGCCTGGAACTGCTGATGGTGCTGCTGGTGTTCTACATCATCCTGGGCTGTTTCCTCGACGGCATTTCTTCGGTGGTGCTGACCATGGCGGTGGTGGAGCCGATGATCCGTCAGGCGGGCATCGACCTCATTTGGTTCGGCATCTTCATCGTGGTGGTGGTTGAAATGGCGCAGATCACCCCGCCGATCGGCTTCAACCTGTTTGTGATGCAGGGCATGACCCACCACGAGATGAGCTATATCGCCCGCGCTGCGGTGCCGATGTTCCTGATCATGGTGCTGATGGTCTTTGTGCTGATCGCCTTCCCGGAACTGGCGACCTATCTGCCCAATAACCTCAGGCCAGGACCGGTCTAGAGGCATGATGCGCGCGCTCGCCTTTGCCGCCCGGCACGGGCGGGCCGCCTTGGTCCTGGGGCTTCTGGCCGGGCTGTTGCTGCCCGGGGTGGCCGCATCCCTCCAGCCCTGGCTGCCGGAAATGGTGGCCGGGCTTTTGTTCTTGAACGCCTACCGGATCGGGTTCCGCAAGGCCGCCGGCGGGCTGGCGGACGGGATCGGCAGCCTCAAGGCCATCGCCTTGCTGCAGGTTGTCCTGCCGCTACTGGCACTGGGTCTGGCGGCGCTGGCCGGCGTGGCGCAGACGCCCGCCGCGGTGGCATTGATCCTGATGCTGAGCGCGCCATCGGTGACCGGCAGCCCCAATATCACCGCGCTGATGGGCCACGCGCCGGAACCGGCCTTCCGCCTGCTGATCCTGGGCACCGCGCTGATGCCGCTGACGGTGATCCCGGTGTTCCTGCTGGCTCCCAGCCTTGGCGACCTGGGGGATGTGCTGCGCGCGGCCGGGCGGCTGATCGGCGTGATCGGCCTCACTGTCGCAGCCGCTTTCCTGCTGCGCCGCCTGACCCTGCCCCGCCTGAGCGAGGATCAAGGGAAGGCCATCGACGGGCTGACCGTGATCGCGCTGGCGGTGATCGTGGTGGGATTGATGGCGGCGCTTGGACCTGCGCTGCACGCGGACCCAGCGCTGGTCCTGCAATGGCTGGGATTTGCGCTGGCCGCCAACCTGGGCCTGCAAGCGCTGACCTTTGCAGTATTGCGCCGCCGCGCGGGCAGCGGCGCCGTTCCCGTATCCGTTGTCGCCGGCAACCGGAACTTCGCGCTTCTCCTGATCGCCCTGCCCGCAGCCACGACCGATCCGCTGCTGGTCTTTCTCGGCTGCTATCAGATCCCGATGTATCTGACGGCAATTCTGATGAAGCCGCTTTACAGCCAGGCCGGTTTCAGGACAGGAATGTGACCCCTGGCATCCAGCGGATCAGATCTGCATCGGCAAAATACGCCTCGCTCATGTCATCCACCAGCGCCTGCGACCAGCCGGGCAGGTCGATTTCCTCTTCCACCGCGTCTTCGGAATGAAAATAGCTGAGGAAAAGCGACCGTACCCGCTCCCGCTGATCCTCCGAAAGCCCGGGCCGCTCGGAGAGATAGGCCTCCAGCCGCTCATACCCGGATTCTGAGATAATACCGCGGGTGATATCCAGCTCGCCGCTGAACCTGAAACCATCGCCCAGGCCTGTGACATGCCCCAGAATGCTGGGCCAGATCACCGGCGTTTCCTCGTTGCACCAGACGGTGATGCGGCAGCCGGGATTGCGCTGCTGAATATCCGCGACCACTTCGGACCAGCGCAGGTTCATGAAATCGGTGCTGCCGGCGAACTGGTCCCAGGTCCGGCTGGACTGGGACCGGAACACCGGGCCGATCAGGGTTGCGGGGTTGCGCAGCCCCAGAAAGAACTCACAGGGGTTGCCGGGAAAGATCCCCCGCAAAGCGGCGGTGTTGCTGCCTGCATTCCGGTAGAGCCGCCCGCCGCTGAGCATCCAGCCGGGCACCCCCAGAAACCCCGAGTTTGTCAGGATGATGCGCGATACATCCTGGTCCTTCACAATGCCCGCCAGAAGCCCCTCGCGCTCCTGATCGGTGACAAATTCCTGGCTTTGCTTGCGCAGCATCTGATTGAGTGCCGTCATGTAGGTTCCGGGACGGCGGACCATCACGCCACGGTCCAGCAGCGGCTGCGCGTCCTTGCGCAGCGACCAGGTCAACTGGCCGTTGTCCGTGTTAGGCGCGCCCACATGAAAGGCAAGGGTTATGCCGCGCATGTCCGTATTTGCCTGGCTCATTCTTCTGTCCAGCCCCTGCCTGCTTTGCTTGTTGACGGCTGCTGCTGTCTCCGCCCCGGTGTACACCAGATCATAGACGCGCCCTCATCTGGCGGAAGAACCGGTCGTCCCGCTGGTGCAGGATATAGTCGCACACCTGTTTCGCAAGGCGCGGATGGCCGCGGTCCAGGGCCAGGTTGGCCAGCTCCCGCTGAAACCGGGGAAACGCATGGCGCCGGCGCAGCAGCCGATGGAAACGCTGCGGTGTCAGCTCTCCTGCGATGGCCCCTGCGGCGATGTCCTGCAAGACGCCCATCTGCTGCAGAGAAGAGCCCAGCCGGTGCCCCAGGAGCGGGCAGCGCCAGAATGTCACATTATCGCCAGTAAACCGCGCTGCATGGGCGGCATCCGGAGCGACAAACGGGTCGAACATGATATGCACATCACCTGCCGCCCGGCTGGCCTGTGCCGCGTCCCCGAACGGGCCGGAAAAGTCGCGCTCCCAGACCTTCTTGTAGCGCATTTCCCAAGGCACCACCGTCTTGTCGAGCGTCGATTGCGGGCTGATGGCAAAAACCGTGGAACCAGGCGCCGCAGCAGCAAAGGCTGCCGCCGCATAGCCGCCCATTGAGGCGCCGTAGAATACCACCCGGTCAAACCGGGAAAAGAAACCGCTGTCCCGCAGCTCCTCGAATTTCCGGGTGACTTCCGGGTGGCGGAACCAGGTCCAGCCGTTGGCCATGACCCCCAGCATCGACCAGCCCTGCGATTCAATGAAACTGTATCCCCAGGGGCGGCGCTCCTCCCGCTTGGACATCGCAATGTCAAGATTGTCGAATGTCACAACCAGAGTGCTGCCGCGCGGCACATAAAGGAACGAATGCGCGCTGAGGTCCGTAAAAAAACCCTGATCCCCGGCCAGGCCCCGGGCCACCTCAGCCCAGCCTTCGGCCGGTTTTGCCTCCTCCTGCGGTTCGACCGAGAGGACGGCGAGGCCATTGGCGCCGGCTTCCGGCATTTTCAGGGTATTGCAGCCGCCGTACCCCTTGAGGAACGGATAGCTGCCCGATCCTTTGCGGATTTCGAACACCGCCCGGCTGAGCGGATGCAGCGCGCGGTCCATGACATATCTGAGGTTCTGGGGCTTGTGCGCGGCTCCGAAGCCATTGAGGGAGAGCAGCACGTCATACTGGCGCAGCTTGCGCGGGCGGGCCACGACGCGGACCGCCTGCGGGTCCACGCCGCCGCGTTCCAGCTCTGCCAGATAGTGTTGCAGCTGCGTATCCGGCAGCGGGGCAAAGGCGCCCTTGCCATTCAGGCACAGCACATCAACCGTGCAGCCATAGCGCTGATGCAGCAGAATTGCCAGTTCAGGCGCCTGGCCGTTTATGTCCGCGACACTCCCGATTTCGTCCGCATCAAGGGCGGACAAAACCGATTTAACTTCAAAGCTGTCATCCAGCATATTGCTTGAGCTGCCATCTTGGGATGCGCCGGAACAGAACCGAACCGCCGCGGCTGACCTGCTGATCATAGCAGAAACCGCTCTGCGACAGCGCGTCGAAGCACTGTTTTATACCAATTCTCTTAATTTTCCGCGTATGGATTTCGAGGAATACCTTGTCGATCCCGGTCAGGTCGGCAGGCGAAAAGAGATCGCGCTCGCCGCCCTCGATATCCACGATCAGCGTGTTGGCCCTAAAATCACGGATCAGCTGCGACAGGCGGATGCCGGGCACTTCTATGGCCTTTTCGTAGGGTTCTTCACCGTCCAGGGAAGAGGACCAGAACTGCTCGCGGACGTAAAAGGACATCGGGCCTTCGGCGGTTGCGTCGTTCAGCGCCACGCAATTGCGTACCTGCGCGGAGGCCAGCCCGTTCAGTTCATGCACCTGGCTGATGAACTTGCACAAGGAAGGGTCCGCTTCGACACAGAGGACATTTTCCACCCCCAGGGTGACACCGAGAAAGGAGGAAATGAAGCCGATCCCGGCGCCCAGCTCGATCACCCGGTCCTCCTTGCCGATGAACTTGGGCGTGCCGGAAACCTCATCCAGCTCGTAGCGGTCCTTGCGGATTGCGCGTTCGATCTTGGAGGTAATGACATCCGGATTGAGCGGGATCTTGACCCCGTGCGTTTCAAGAATTTCCATCATTGCTGCTGCCCCGCCCGCGTGATGACTGTGGAGTATTTGCCGTGTTTCGCCAGGACTTCGACCGCGCCAAAGGCCTTCATCGCCGGGATGCCGCCGGATCCCTTGCGGATATCCAGGACAATGCCGCCACCCTTGGATATCTGACGGCTGAACAGGTTTTCATAGGCCTGCACCGGATAGTGGAACCCGCAGGACGCAAGGCTGACAACCAAGTCAAAATCACCCAGCGCCGGAACATCCTCTGTCTTGGGATTAACCGTGGTGATCTTTTCCGCCGGCACGCCGTTTTGCTCCAGAAAGGCGCGGGCGGTCTGCAAGCAGGCGTAGCCTGAGCCTTCGCTTTGAAAACCGAACTGCCGGGTATCGCTGCTTTCGATGTCAATCAGCACAGCCTCGCAGCCGTAACGGCGCTGCAGGATCAGGCTGGCAAAAGCATAGCCGCATCCGATATCGGCAATCCGTTTGGGCTCAATCATGTCAGCCGAGCGAAGGAAGTGCCCGCATTCGCGCTCGGCAATCCGGATGGCACCCGGCAGAATCTGATCGCGGTTCTGCCGGGCTTCTGCCAGCAAAGGCTCCATATTGCCGCCGACCCATTCCTTGATGGCCTGGTTCGACTGTGCCAGTTCAGAACGCTGCAGCAGGATGTTCGCCACATCCTGATCGCTGAACATGGAAAAATCCAAACCCGTCGGGTCAATCAATTCCTCTGCTACCTGTTCCGGTGCGGACGCAGGCAGCAGCAGATGCCGGGTCTGCTCCGGGTCGATCCGGTGCTTGGCCAGCAGGTCATGCACATAGCAGCCCGGCGCCGGCACGCCGCCGTATTTTGCCGCGATATTGCGGAAGCGGCGGCCCCAGAAGTGGATCGACAGCGTGTCGCTGCGCACGTAGCTGCGCGCCTGGTTCGGCCGGTTCGGGTTCAGGACAACGCCGGCGTTCTTGAACGGTACGGGGTAAATTACATGGCCAGGCCGGGAGTGCGAGACCTCGCCCGTTTCCTGCAAGAACCAGGTCAGCGCATCCGGCCCCCAGACCCCCCAGGGCAGCAGCGAAACATGAACGCCGTCGCCGCGATCCTTGCGCGCCTGAAGATCCGCCTGTTTCTGAGCGCTGTACCAGGGCGGGATGGGGTATTCATCGCTGGTGAACCGCAGCATCGCGGAGAGCGTCTTGGAGGTCTTAGGCAGCCGCAGCACGCCGTTGTTGATCATCGGCTTGTCATCGGAGATCCAGCCGTGGAAATGCTTGCCCTTGATGTTCCACGGCTGGCAGCAATAGGCATCGGTATCTGCCCAGACGTGATTGGTCTTGCGCAGCATATGCAGGCGGAACACGTCGGCATGATAGGCCGGGCTGCCGGTGCGTGCGTGGCGGATGATCCGGTCTGACGGCAGGATATCATTGGCATCCTCCAGCTTGACACCATCCGGCACCCCCTGCACATCGTCATACGTGTAGAGGATGGTCTCATGACCATTGTCCAGAAAAGACTGCAGGCAAAGCTGCTCAAGCCAGCTGAGCTCCGGACCCACCCATAGCGACGCAACGGCTGGAAGTGCCATGATAACTGCCCTCGAGTTGCCTGCTGCTGCGCGGCAGCTGGATGTTATTGTTAACGAATTTTAGCGCGTGCCCCGGAGGGCTGTCAACGCAGGGTGCCAAAGCCCTTAATGGGTGGTTTCGCCGCGCTCCACCGTGAACCAGAAATCGCTGCCGGGTTCGTTCTCAGCAACGCCGTCCGGGATCACCCCGGGGCCGCTGAGGAAGACATTGGCCCCGAAATGCGCGTGCATCCGCGACAGCCGGCACAGTTTGCGGCTGGTCAGTTCGCGGAACAGCTCAATCATGTCATCGCGCAGCTTCAGCTCCTCGATCTTCTCGCGGTGCTTGCGGCAGGAGTGTTCATGCGCGGCAGCGATATCCGGGTCTGCCAAGAGCCGCGCCATCTCTGCCTCCAGCGCCGGGATCATCCGCTGGATCGAGCGTTCCTCTTCGGCGTTGTTGTTCATCCGGAACCAGTAGGACAGCCCCTGGTCGCGATCCACGTGGTTGACACGGCCCCGGTCGCGCTTGACCAGGAAACTTTCGGCGCTGCGCACGGCGTAGTGGTTCAGCTGCACCAGATCATAGCCATAGGTGCTCATTGAGGAGCGCCAGCCGTTGCGGAACATCTCCCGCGGCATGTCCTGCCCCGAGCCGTTGACCCAGCGGATATCCTCCCACAGCTGCGGCTTCAGCCCCTTGGGCCGGTGCACCCCAAGTTTCTTGAAGATGCCAGTGTTGCGGAACAGGGTCTTGAAGCCCCAGGCCTGATGCGGCTTGCGGGTGACCTCAAATGCGCAGCGGGTAAACTCGCGCAGCAGCAGGTCGCCCGTGAAATCGCGGACATCGTTGTTGCCGAACAGGCGCCAGGTCATCGAGATCATATTGGCATCACCGACAGCCGCAAACAGGTCGTCCAGCCTCCCCCCGCCGCATTTGATGTTGATGAACTCATCCACATCCATACAGACCAGCCAGTCGGCGTTCCGGATCACCGGCTCTTCCTCGGCCGCCTGCAGCGCCGCGTGCTGCGGTTTCAGATCGGTGTTGCGGAACGGGTTCTCGCGGTGCTGCACGATACCTTTGTCCTGCAGCATCTGCAGCATGGTGTCGGTGCCGTCGGTGCAATCGTTTGTATAGACCAAAAAATCATCCACCCCGATGGCCCGGTGATAGGCCAGCCATTCCAGGATGAACGGCCCCTCATTCTTCATCGTGGTGACGATGGTGGTTTTCGGTTTGCCGCCGGGGCGTATAACTGGCTTCTCCTCCGGAATGCGCACCGGGTTGGCCTTGAAATGCCCTGTTGCAAGTTCCAGCAGCTCAGGAGTTTCAACCAGGCTGGTCTTTGGCACGATCTTGGAAATTGTGTCCGTTGGATGTCGCAATGCCATGCAGCGGTAGAAGCGCGCCTCCTGTGCGGGGTCAGGGTCCACCCCCACTACCCGGATCAGCCGCCAGATGCATTTCTCCCCAGCCTTGGCAGGCGCCAGGCACCAGCGCGGGCGCTGGCCTGCCGCGTCGAACTGGGTGCAAATATGGTCGGCAAATGACGCCTCCGCCCCCTTGCGCACCCGCCAGGGATAAGCCTGAACCCCGCCAAGGCGCAGGCAGCCCGAAGGTGCCTCAACCGTCTTGTCAAAGACATTCAGGCCCTCGCCCGGTGCAAGCAGATCAAACAGGTCGATATTGGCCACCGCCCGGGCGCGGGCCAGAAAGCGCGCCCGCAAGATCTCATAGATCAGGAATTCACCCAAAGGCGCGCGCCAGGGATCAGCGGGCGGGATCTCCATCCGGTCCTTGCCTGGCGCGCCCGGAACATTGAAAGGATGCGCCTCTTCCGGCAGGCCGTCCTTGCCCAAAGGCAGCGCGCAATGCACGACCACGACCCGCTGCAGCCCAGCGATTTCCCCGGCCTGCTCCCGCAGCTCCGCAATGAAACGGCGGCTTTCCTGCGGCGGCGCCCGGTCGAAAATGACGGCGCCCTGCATCCCGTGCTGTGCCACGTGGTATTGCAGCCACTGCACTGCCGCCACGGCGGTTTCGCCATTGCGGACGGCTGCCAGTACGTTCAGCCCCGCAAACAGCTCTGTCTCATCGGGATGCAGCGTCAGCCTGTGCGGCGTTCCGTCAACAGAAAAACCGGCCTCTCCCTGCCCCTTTTGGACAAGGACATCCAGAACCGGCGCTCCGCCAATGTTATGCACTGCAGGCTTGCTGTCAGGGTCCAGACCGCTCAGGTCTTCGCGCGGGGTTCCGGACTTGAAGAACAGCCGCGCCTTGCCGCTGCCGGAACCTGAGGTTTCCACCGCATCCAGCAGCACTGCCCCGCTAAAGGACAGCGCGCTGAGTTCGCGCTCAAGGATTTTACCGTCGCAAGTCCCGGAGGCTGGATTGAGCATGCTGTTGCGTCACGCTGTTAGGGAAAAAACCCTTGGCGCTTAGCGCCAAGGGAAGACGCTGCTGGTAGCCCGGCCATTCACCCGCATTTGGAATGGCCGCAGCTGCGGCAAGTCATGCAGCCCTCGACCATCTGCATGTCGAATTGGCCGCAGCTGGGGCAAGCCTTGCCGCGGGGTGCGTTCAGGTTCACAACCTGCGCCTGCGGGTCGGACTTGAGCCCCATGCCCTCGCCTTCCAGGAAGCCGGTCTTGACCATATGGGTTTCGATCACGCCGCCGATCGCTGCCAGGATCGAAGGGATGTACTTGCCCTGCACCCAGGCGCCGCCGCGCGGGTCGAATACCGCTTTCAGCTCCTCGACGACAAAGGACACGTCGCCGCCGCGGCGGAACACGGCAGAGATCATCCGGGTCAGCGCCAGCGTCCAGGCGTAATGCTCCATGTTCTTGGAGTTGATGAACACCTCGAACGGGCGGCGGTGGCCGTTGATGATGATGTCGTTGATGGTGAGGTAGATTGCGTGCTCGCTATCCGGCCACTTCAGCTTGTAGGTATGGCCCTCCAGCGACTGCGGCCGGTCCAGCGGCTCGGACATGTAGACCACTTCCGCGCTGTCGCTCTCATGCGGTGCCTGCGCGGTCTCGCCCGGCGCGGTGTCAGCGCTTTCGCTCACTGACAGGACCGAGCCGGTCACGTCGTTCGGACGGTAGGTGGTGCAGCCCTTGCAGCCCTGATCCCAGGCCTGCATGTAGACGTCCTTGAAGTCGTCAAAGGAGATATCTTCCGGGCAGTTGATGGTCTTGGAAATCGACGAGTTGATCCATTTCTGCGCTGCCGCTTGCATTTTGACGTGGGCCGCAGGGCTTAGCGTCTGCGCGTTGACGAAGTAATCGGGAAGCTTGGCGTCCGCGCCGAATTTCTCGCGGTACATCTGCACCGCGTAGTCGACCACTTCCTCCTCGGTGCGCGAGCCGTCCTTCTGCAGCACCTTGCGGGTATAGGCATAGGCAAACACCGGCTCGATGCCCGAGGACACGTTGCCTGCGTACAGAGAAATGGTTCCGGTCGGCGCGATGGAGGTCAGCAGCGCGTTGCGGATACCGTGCTCGCGGATTGCGTCGCGCACGTCATCGTCCATGTTCAGCATGTTGCCGGAGCTGAGGTAGGCCTCCGCATCGAATAGCGGGAAGGCGCCCTTTTCCTTGGCCAGGTCCACCGACGCCAGATAGGCGGCGCGGGCAATCGCGTGCAGCCATTCGTCGGTCTGGCGCGCCGCCTCGTCGGAGCCGTATTCCAGCCCAAGCATCAGCAGCGCATCGGCGAGGCCGGTGACACCCAGGCCGATCCGGCGCTTGTTCTTGGCTTCCTGCGCCTGCGCCTCCAGGGGGAACTTGGAAACGTCGACCACGTTGTCCATCATCCGGACCGCGGTGGCGACCAGTTCCTGCATCGCGGACTGGTCCAGCTGCGCGCCCTTCTCGAACGGATTGGCCACCAGCCGCGCCATGTTGATCGAGCCCAGCAGACAGGCGCCGTATGGCGGCAGCGGCTGCTCGCCGCAGGGGTTGGTGGCGCAGATGTTCTCGATGTAGCTGAGGTTGTTGGCCTTGTTGATGCGGTCGATGAAGATCACGCCCGGCTCGGCGTAATCATAGGTCGCCTGCATGATCTTATTCCACAGGTCGCGCGCCTCGACAGTGTGATAGACCTTGCCGTCGAACTGCAGCTCCCAGGAGCCGTCGGCCTTGACCGCATCCATGAAGTCATCGGTCACCAGCACCGACATGTTGAACATGCGCAGGCGGGCAGAGTTGGATTTGGCAGTGATGAAGGCCTCGATATCCGGGTGGTCGCAGCGCATGGTCGCCATCATCGCGCCCCGGCGGGAGCCTGCGGACATGATGGTGCGGCACATCGCGTCCCACACATCCATGAACGACAGCGGGCCGGAGGCATCCGCTGCCACGCCTTTTACGTCTGCGCCGCGCGGCCGGATGGTGGAAAAGTCATAGCCGATGCCACCGCCCTGCTGCATGGTCAACGCCGCCTCTTTCAGCATGTCAAAGATGCCCGACATGCTGTCCGGCACCGTGCCCATCACAAAGCAGTTGAACAGGGTCACCTGGCGCGCGGTGCCGGCGCCTGCGGTGATCCGGCCCGCGGGCAGGTATTTGAAATCCTCTAGCGCGCCAAAGAACTTCTCTTCCCACACGTCCGGCTTCTTTTCCGCCCGCGCCAGGTCGCGTGCGATGCGCCGCCAGGTATCCTCGACTGTCACGTCGATCGGCGCGCCGTCGGCCTGCTTGAAACGGTATTTCATATCCCAGATCTGCTCGGCGATGGGGGCGGCAAAGCGGCTCATATGGCGAATCCCTATGGTCGGTCGTGAATATTGAGTGGGCGACTGGATAGCCGCTGCGGAGCGCTGTCTCAACGCCGTTTAGAGTAATCTTAGCATTTTTTATCCGCAGACGCACCCGACATGACACAATACCTTGAAGCTAGCGGCTCACAAACCACTAAATAGAGGCACCCCTCTGGATGAAACTGTGGATAACTTGTGAGCAAGTTTCAAAGCCAAAAGCCTTATACCCTGCCACTTGCTATCAAACACACGAGGTAGGCCTGTGCTCCTACTCCGAGATCAAAATTGCTGGAAAGAACTCAACTGGCAGTTCAAGGTAGTAGAGGACGACCCCGGCGACCAATAGCATCACAGGACGACTAAAGTAGTAAAGGGTGGCCACAAAAAGGACTGCCCAATGATCCCCTTGAACACGAAGAGACCTCCCGCGGCCACTCGCACTAACCGAAATTGTTCCTAGCTTCTTGCGCAAGACTTATTCCTTTGAGTCGTTCGGGCTTCATGCAAAGGCTCCGCCGCGGCTGCTTTTTCAGAGCACCGTAGTGAATCCTTTCTTGTTCAGGCTTACTTGCAGCAAATACGTGGAAGAACACTATACCTTGAAGTCGGCAACCAGCAAACTACTATATACTGTCAAAGCTCTGGACGACTCTGTGGGGAACCTGTGGATAAGCGCGTGAATCTCGTGAAGCTTTCGGTCGGCACCGAAAGCGTCGAAAGCCTGATGGCCTGGCAGGAAATGCGCCGATTGGAACTGCCCGAAGGCCTGCCGCGCCACGTGACCCGCATGTGGCCGAAACGCGAAGCGGAGATCCTGAACGGCGGTTCGATCTACTGGGTGATTAAAGGGCTGATCCAATGCCGCCAGCGCATACTGCGCATGGATGAGGTCATGGGCGAGGACGGCATCCGCCGCTGCGCCATCATCCTGGACCCGGAACTGCACCGCACCCATACCGCGCCGAAACGCCCGTTCCAAGGCTGGCGGTACCTGAAGACCGAAGACTCCCCCGCCGACCTGCCCGCAGGTAAAAAACAGGAGGAGCCGCTGCCGCCGGAACTATCGCAGGCACTGGCGGAAATCGGGGTTATCTGAGGCCGTCTGCACTCCCCCCGCGGCAGCCTCGCCAGCGCCGGGCGTCAGCCCGGCGCCCGGCCCAACCGGGGCGGAAACATCTGTGATGTTTCCAGCAACGGGCGGGAGCACCCCGGCAGGCGGCATGCACCCGGAACCAACAAAGCGCTCCCGCCCCCTTTGCAGGCATCCATAGATGCCTTGAAGGCGTTGGGCCAAGCCCGCGCTGACGCGCGGGCAGCAGTGCTTACCTGCGGTGCTCCAGCAGATCCAGCAGCGTGTTCAGCGCCGCCTTCTCATCATTGCCGTATTTCGCCACCCGGCTGCGCCACAGGGTGGCCTGCGACTTCAGCACCAGACCATCGCTCAGCAGCTTCAAGTGGTTGGCGCGCAGCGTCTCACCGGTGGAGGTGATATCGGCCACCATCTCGGCGGTTTCGTTTTTCACCGTGCCTTCGGTGGCACCCTGACTGTCGACCAGCTGGTAATCCGCCACTCCGGCGTCGGTCAGGAACTCCCGCACCAGCCGGTGGTATTTGGTGGCAATCCGCAGCCTGTGGCCATGCGCGGCCCGGAAGGCGGAAGCCGCGGCGTCCAGATCATCCAGCGTATCCACGTCGATCCAGAACTGCGGCACCGCCAGGATCAGATCGGCATGGCCGAACCCCATCTCCGCCAGGCCTTCTATTTGCTGCTCGAACCTCGGCAGCTTCTCTTGCACCAGATCGGTGCCGGTGACGCCGAGGTGTATGCGCCCGGCCGCCAGCTCGCGCGGGATTTCTCCCGCCGACAGCAGCACCAGCTCCATGTTCGCAACACCTTCGACGGCGCCGGCATATTCCCGGTCCGACCCGGTGCGCGACAGCGTCACGCCGCGCTTAGCAAACCAGTCAAAGGTCTTTTCCATCAACCGTCCCTTGGACGGCACTCCCAGCTTCAGGGTCATTTGCGCGCCTCCTCAAGCTGCAGCATCAGGTCCGGGCGCAGCACGCCCCCCACTGCGGGGATTTCCTCCCCCTCACCAAGCTGCCGGGTCAGCGCATCATAGCGTCCGCCGCTGGCCACCGGCGGCAGATCAGGCCGCGCCTCGGCGTAGAAACCAAAGACAAAGCCGTCGTAATACTCCATCGAGGTGCGCCCGTAGGAGGCCTCGAAATCGAGGTTGTCCACATCGACACCGCGCGCCTTCATCGCCGCGGTGCGCGCATCCAGCCGGTCCAGCGCGGGATTGATCTGCGGCAGATCCACCGCAATGTCGCGCATCTGCTCGGTTGCAAAGGGCACAGTCTCGCGCACAGCCATCAGCGCTTCCAGCGCCAAGAGCTCGTTTTCGGCTATCGGCGGATGCTTGGCATCCTCGCGCAGCGCTTCTACCCGCGCCTGCACCTCTGCCGCGCGGCGTTTGCCCAATTCCACTGCAGAGCCGGTCAGATCGCCCTCGGTTTCCAACAGCCTCTTTCGGCTCTCCGGCACCGGCGCCCGGCCCGCGAACCGGTCCAGCAGGGAACGGAAACGGCGCGGCCGCCAGATGTGGCGCATCAGCGCTGCCTTGCGCTTGCCCGTGGTGTTCAGCCCCTCGACCGCAGCCATCAAGATACCGATGTCGCCGGTTGCCGCCCGCAGCGGCAGCCCGCGCACCTGCAGGGCAAACAGCGAGAACACTTCCGCGTCCGCCGCCGCCGCATCATCGCGTTCAAACACCTCATAGCCGACCTGCAGGTATTCGTTGGGCCGGTCCGGGTCCATCTCCTGGCGCCGGAACACCTCGCCCGAATAGGTGTAGCGTGCAGGCTCTGCGCCATGGCGCATATGCGCCTCCACCACCGGTACGGTAAAGTCCGGCCGCAGCATCTGCTCGCCCCGCAGCGCATCAGAGGTCACATAGGCGCGGGCCCGGATGTCTTCGCCGTAAAGATCCAGCAAGGTGCCCGCCGGCTGCAGCAGCGGTGTATCCACCACCTGCGCGCCCGCGGCCTCGAAGCGGACCCGCAGCTGTGCAGCGCGGGCCTGAATGTCAGAACGAAGCGTCATGATCAGCCCTGCCCGTCCAGGATATCCCGCACCTTGGCGACCAGCTCGCTGCGCGGCACTTCGAACTGGCTGGGGCGTTCCTTCCACTCTTCCAAGGTGGCGCTTTCGGCGATCTTGGCGCCCAGAATCAGGTCCTTGATCTGCACCACGCCATTGGCCTTCTCGTCGCCGCCTTCGATAACGGCGACAGGCGAGTTCCGCTTGTCCGCGTATTTCAGCTGGTTGCCAAAGTTCTTGGGGTTGCCCAGGTATACCTCGGCCCGGATGCCCGCGTTGCGCAGCTCTGCCACCATCGCCTGGTAATCCGCCATCCGGTCCCGGTCCATCACGGTCACCACGACAGGTCCAGTTGCTTCAGCGCTCAGCCGCCCCTTGGCATGCAGCGCCGCCAGCAAACGATCCACGCCGACAGACACACCCACCGCAGGCACTTCCTGCCCGGTAAAGCGCTTGACCAAGCCATCATAACGGCCGCCGCCCGAGACCGAGCCGAACTGCCGCTTGCGGCCCTTCTCGTCGAGGATTTCGAAAGTAAGTTCCGCCTCGAACACCGGCCCGGTGTAATAGCCCAGACCGCGCACAACGGAAGGGTCGATCTCAATCCGGTCCTTGCCATAACCGCCCGCAGCCAGCAATTCGCCGATCTGCTCCAACTCAGCAATGCCCTCCTGGCCCACCTTGCTGTCGCCAACAGCCGCACGCAGGTTGGCGATGGTCCCAGCCGCATCCGCCGCCTTGGACGTCAGAAACGCCAGCACCGGCGCGGCCTGATCATCAGACAAGCCCACACCGTCAATGAAGGCGCCCGAAGCATCCAGCCGCCCACTGGTCAGCAGCTCGCGCACGCCGGCCTCGCCCACCTTGTCGAATTTGTCGATGGTGCGCAGCACGTCGTCGCGCTTGGCATCACCGTCGCCAAGGCCCATCGCCTCCAGCACGCCGTTCAGAACCTTGCGGTTGTTCACCCGCACCAGGTAATCGCCGCGCGGAATGCCAACGGTCTCCAGCGTGTCGGACAGCATCGCGCAGATCTCTGCATCCGCCGCCATCGAGGCGGTGCCCACGGTGTCCGCGTCGCACTGATAGAACTGGCGGAAGCGGCCCGGCCCCGGCTTTTCATTGCGCCAGACCGGCCCCATCGCATAGCGGCGGTAGGGGGTCGGCAAATCGTTGCGGTGCTGCGCATAAACCCGCGCCAAGGGCGCCGTCAGATCATAGCGCAGAGCCATCCAGTCGCCGTTCCCGTCCTCTTCGGTCTCCTGCCAGGCAAACACGCCCTCGTTCGGGCGGTCCACATCGGGCAGGAATTTGCCCAGCGCTTCAACGGTTTCCACCGCCGAGGACTCCAGCGCCTCGAACCCGTAATGATGATACACACCCGCGATGGCCCGCAGCATCTCGCTGCGCTGGGTCACCTCCACACCGAAATAGTCACGGAACCCCTTCGGCGTCTGCGCCTTGGGGCGGGGCTGTTTCTTCACTTTGGCCATCTGAGGCCTCCTCACGGGTAGCGGTTTCACTCGCGTGGCGGTCTAACGGAAGCGGGTCACAACAGCAAGACAGAGCCGGCGGAGGCAATGCCGCAGCTCGTTGAAAAACGAGGGCTGAGCCGTTCCGAGGGGCGGGTCATGCCGGAGGCATGCTTCCAGCATGACGCGGCCCGGCCTCACGCCCGGGCGGGACTTTGCATTCGAGCGTTGCTCCTTTATGAGCAGCATCAAACCCAAGGAGCACCCCATGCAGCATCTGGAAGAGCAAATCGCCCATCTGACCCGCAGCGTGGAGGAGATGAGCGACGTGATCGCCCGCCAGCAGCAGGAGATCGACCTGCTGACCCGCCGCGTTGCCATGCTGATGCAGCGCGAGGCCACCCGCGAACAGGAAGGCACCGGCGGCATGGTCTTTGCCGACGAGCGCCCGCCGCATTACTGATCAGCGACCAGCACACCACGGTTTCCCTTGATCCAAACGCCCGCCCCGCGCAGGCTGTCACTCAGGTATTTTGTGACAAGTGATTGGGAGACACGGCCATGGCACCGTCCAACGACCCGGTGGAATTCGTCGAAAAGGGCGTCGGCAAACTGCATGCGCGCATGCTCTACTACCTGAAAACCACCTGGAAGCACATCCGCGCCCTGCTCACCCCGCTCAGCAAATTCCTGAAAAACCTGATCTCCGGCGCCAAATCTCTGGCCAAGACCGTCGGCAAGGCAGTGGTGAAGCAAGTCACCTCAGCCGCCCAGTACATTCTGAAATTGATCGACCGGGTTGAGCATACCCTGAAAAGCCTGGTGAAGCTGGGCAAGCGCATCCTCGACAACATCCGCAAGAACGCCGACCGCACCCGCGTCATCCGCATTCTGAAAACCGTGATCCGCAAATATGTCGAGATGATCCGCCAGGTCTGGGGCTGGATCCGCGAGATCTGGGACGAGCTTGGCGTGCTCGACACCGCGCTCTCGGTGATCAGCCGCTTTGCCTCTGTTCTGCAATTGGTCTTCCGCTGGATCCGCGACCTGACCGGCATCCTGGGCGCGGTGAAAAAGGTGAAGTCGATGCTGAAAAAGGTCCTGAAAACCCTGCGGTTGGAGGTGAAGGAGGCCATCCGCCTGCTCAAGGACGTCGCCAAGCTGCCGGTGCCTAAGGAGGCTTGACTCTCCCCCCTCAAGAACGGGCCTGCGGCAGTTCGTCCGAAGCGCACTCCGTCTTAGAAGTGACCCGCAGCTCATTTCAGGCGTGAACGGGTGGAGGCCAAAACTATCTTAGGCCCAAGGCGCTCAGCGAGGTTGTTCCGGGCCGGGGTCGTTTCGAAGGTGAGGGCTGCGGCCAGCCTAGAAGGTGCTTCACCACAGGTGATTTTGTCAGGAAGCACCCCACAGCTTTACCTGTTTGGAGCGAGGCCTAGTGCCAAGGGAACTACCGAGATTGGACGCTGTAGGACGGCAATTCCGGCAAGTTGGGCACTTACAGGCTAATCCTTAAGGGATATGGATTTCAGAAGCCCGTTATGCAGATACTCGCCAGCTTGCGAGTTCATTTTCTCGTTAACAATTGACGTGATTATCAGCTGTCCTGCCTCTGTTTGCACAAAGCTAATACGTGCCACTCCCGCTAGCCCCTGATTGTTGACTCGGGTTTTCCTTCCTACGTAACGCTGATTTCGCACCGCGACCTCGAAATTATCCCAACCTTCCTTGTCGAAAAGCAGGTCGGATTCTCCCTCCCGATACCTGATAGACAACATGAAAACCCACCAATCAGCTAATTTTGTTGCACTCTCGAAGTAGGGAAGCTCAAGGCGTTGAATGAGACCGCCCCCCCTGCCATCAAGGTGAAAGATCACAACTTCACCTTTAGGATCTTGTGAATAATTCCCCCATGGAAAATCAGTTACTTTTTTCCATGGGCGTGGAGCACTGCAAACCTTTGCCTCAGGAAGATCGTCACAGTTGCTCTCTTTACTTTCAGCCGCATTAACTGAAAAACCCGCCGCCATCGCGAAAAACAGGAATACAGAAAATAAGAAACTACTGAACAGCTTCTCAAAAGTCAGCCTTCGGCTACCCAACCTCAAATCTCCTCCACATCCAGCACGCCTTCCAGCGACTTCAGCGCACCCTTGATCTGCGGGTTGATTGGAAACGCCTGGCCCAGATCCATCTCCACATCGCCGGGCAGAGCGGGGTCCTGCAGGTACATATAGACCTCGCCGCGGGACGCATTGCGGGCCCCGGCCTTGGCGTCCTCCAGCACCTGCGCCACGGTGCCGACCGCCCCCGCATCGCTCAGGTAGACCCTCAGGGAACTGCGCCCGGCGTCGGCAATGGCGCTGTCGACCGGTCCGACGGAGCGCACCAGAAGTTTCAGCTGGTCGCTTTCCATTGTCGCCTCGGCGGTGATCACCACCTTGGCGCCGGTCTCCAGAAACTCGCGGGACTTTTCCAGCACCTCGGAGAACAGCGTCACCTCATAGGCGCCCGACGGGTCGCTGAGCTGGGCAAAGGCAAAGCGGTTGCCGCGGGCAGATTTCCGCTCCTGGCGCCCGGCAACAACACCGCCCATCTTGGCCATAAACGGCCCGCGCTCGGCCTTGGCCGTCACCTCATCCAGCGTCATCACCTTCTTGCGCTTCAGTGCGGGCATGTAGTCGTCCAGCGGGTGGCCCGACAGGTAAAAGCCAATCGCCTTGAACTCTTCCGACAGCCGCTCGGCCGGCAGCCAGTCCGGCACCGATGGCAGGCGCGGCTCCGGCAGGTCTTCGCCTGCCTCGCCAAACAGCGACACCTGGCTGGAGGCGCGCTGGTCATGCACTGCCGCCGAGTAATCCACCAGCGCGCCCAGGCTCTCGAACACCCGGCGGCGGTTGCTGTCCAGCTGGTCAAACGCCCCCGCCCGCGCCAGCATCTCCAAGGGGCGCTTGCCCACTTTCTTGAGGTTCACCCGGCGGGCAAAGTCATAGACGTTGACAAAGGGACGCTCGCGGCCGCCCTCATTACGCGCCTCAGCCACCAGCCGCATCACGTCCAGGCCGACGTTCTTCAGCGCGCCCAGCGCATAGACCAGCTCCCCGTTCACCACGTTGAAGGTCGCCAGCGAGCGGTTGATGCAAGGCGGCACGTATTTCAGCCCCAGGCCCTTCTTCACTTCCTCGAAGTAGATCGCCAGCTTGTCGGTCAGGTGAATATCGCAGTTCATGACACCGGCCATGAACTCCACCGGGTGGTTCGCCTTGAGCCAGCCGGTCTGATAGCTGACCACCGCATAGGCCGCGGCGTGGGATTTGTTGAAGCCGTAGTTGGCGAATTTCTCCAGAAGGTCGAAAACCTCGGAGGCCTTCTTCTTGTCGACGCCGTTCTCCGCCGCGCCCTTCTCGAATTTCGGGCGTTCGGCGTCCATCGCCTCTTTGATCTTCTTACCCATCGCCCGGCGCAAAAGGTCAGCGCCGCCCAGCGTGTAATTCGCCATCACCTGGGCGATCTGCATCACCTGTTCCTGGTAGACGATGATGCCCTGGGTCTCTTCCAGGATGTGGTCGATCAAGGGGTGGACAGAGGTGATCTCGCGCTGGCCGTTCTTCACCTCGCAGTAGACCGGGATGTTTTCCATCGGGCCGGGCCGGTACAGCGCCACCAGCGCCACGATGTCTTCGATACAGGTGGGTTTCATGCGCTTCAGCGCATCCATCATGCCGGTGGATTCCACCTGGAACACCGCCACCGTCTTGGCGCGGGAGTAGAGGTCGTAGGTAACCTTGTCATCCAGCGGGATGGCGTTGATCTGGTTCTCGGCGCCCTCCGGCGGATCATAGAGCTGGGTGCCATCCTCGGCGATATGCAGGTCGCGGCCCGACTGGAAGATCAGGTCCATCGCGTTCTGAATAACCGTCAGGGTCTTGAGGCCAAGGAAGTCGAACTTCACCAGCCCCGCCTGCTCCACCCATTTCATGTTGAACTGGGTGGCGGGCATGTCGGAGCGCGGATCGCGGTAAAGCGGCACCAGCGCGTCCAGCGGCCGGTCGCCGATTACCACACCCGCGGCGTGGGTACCGGCAGAGCGCAAGAGGCCCTCGACCTGCTGGCCATAGGTCAGGAGCCGGTCCACCACCGGCTCGTTCCGCGCCTCCTCGCTCAGCCGCGGCTCTTCCTTCAGCGCATCGGCGATGGACATCGGCTTCACGCCCTCGACCGGGATCAGCTTGGACAGCCGGTCCACCTGGCCGTAGGGCATCTGCAAAACCCGCCCCATGTCGCGCACCGCTGCCTTGGACAAAAGCGCGCCGAAGGTGATGATCTGCCCCACCTTGTCGCGCCCGTACTTCTCCTGCACGTAGCGGATCACCTCTTCCCGGCGGTCCATGCAGAAGTCGATGTCGAAGTCGGGCATCGACACCCGTTCCGGGTTCAGGAAGCGTTCGAACAGCAGGGAATAGCGAAGCGGGTCAAGGTCGGTGATCGTCAGCGCATAGGCCACCAGGGAGCCCGCACCGGAGCCCCGCCCCGGTCCCACCGGAATATCGTGATCCTTGGCCCATTGGATAAAGTCGGCAACGATCAGGAAGTAGCCGGGAAAGCCCATACCCTCGATGATGCCCAGCTCGAAATCGAGCCGTTCCTGGTATTCCTCCACGCTCACCGCATGGGGGATCACCGCCAGACGCTGCTGCAGGCCCTCGTTGGCGATGCGGCGCAGTTCGGCTACCTCGTCATCGGCGAACTTGGGCAGGATCGGGTCGCGCCGGTAGGCCATGAAGGCGCAGCGCTTGGCGATTTCCACGGTGTTCTCAACCGCCTCCGGCAGGTCGGCAAACAGCGCAACCATTTCCTCCTGGCTCTTGAAGTAATGCTGCGCGGTCAGCCGGCGGCGCGGCTCCACCTGATCGACATAGGCGCCCTCGGCGATGCAGATCATCGCATCATGCGCCTCGAACATTTCCGTACTGGGGAAATAGACGTCATTGGTGGCAACCAGCGGCAAGTCCATCGCATAGGCCATCTCCACATGGCCGCGTTCGGTCTGCTTCTCTGCCTCCGGCTGGCCGTGTTCCCCCGGATGGCGCTGCAGTTCAACATACAACCGGTTCGGGAAGATGGCCTTCAGCCGCTGCATCAGCGCCTCCGCTGCCGGGCGCTGGCCCATCTGCAGCAGCCGCCCAACCGGCCCATCCGGCCCGCCGCTGAGGCAGATCACATCACCGGCATTCGCCTCCAGCTCCTCCAGCGTCACATGCGGCAGCTCGCCGCCCTGGCGCAGGTACAGGCAGGAGTTCAGCTTCATCAGATGCTCATAACCCGCCTCGCTTTGCGCCAGCAGCACCAGCGGCGCGGGCGGTTTGGGCCGCTCACCCGGGGCCGGGTCGGTGAACCGCAGATCCACCTGGCAGCCAATGATCGGCTGCACTCCTGCCCCGCTTGCCGACACCGAAAACTCCAGCGCCGAGAACAGGTTGTTGGTATCCGTCACCGCAATCGCGGGCATCTCGTGCTTCTTGCAGAGGTCCGGCAGCTTCTTTAGCCGCATGGCGCCTTCCAGCAGAGAGTATTCGGTATGGGTGCGCAGGTGAATGAATCGGGGAGAGCTTGTCATGCCGCCACGCTATCTTATTGACATGGATGGGTGAAAGGGCGATCTGCGCACTGAACACCCGCCAAAACCGGTGCGGTGGACGTTGCATTTTATCCATTTTGTTGAAACTCTTTCGCAGCCAGCGCGTAGAGCCTTCGCAAAGCTGCGGATAAAACGCATAAATATGAATACTCTACACGCATCACCGGCAATTTTCTTACTTTTCAGAATACTGCAGCGCAGCACCGGTTTTCCTTGCTTTGGCAACGGACCGCTCCCTAGGCTGTTGCCAGCAAGCAATAATCAGCCCGCCATCCCTTCTGCGCCGCATCGAGGGGGCGGCACACCGGGTCAACAGGGTAAAGCGGCGGTATCGGGATGATGTGCAACTCGCAATGCAATGTGGGTCGGTTTGATCTGTGCTCAGGGCTTAAGCAGCCCAGCGCAGACATCGCTGGTGCCGTTACCTGCAGATTTTTCCTCCGCCATACCGCTGAAATCGCAGGGCATTTGCCCAAACACTATTCCCAAGGCAGGAAACCGGCAGTATCCCTTGGCGTTGCTGAGACTGGATGTCCGGAATGATACGGATGCCGGGACACCTGCCGCGGCGGCGGATGATTGGGGTATCAGAACAATGAAAGAGGACCGGCACACGTGACTGTACCACTTCTGAGCCTGCAAGGGCTGACCAAGGCCTATCCCGGCGTGGTGGCAAATGACACCGTCTCCTTTGACATCGGTGAGGGCGAAGTGCATGCCTTGCTGGGCGAGAACGGCGCCGGGAAGTCCACCTTGGTCAAGATGATCTACGGGCTGGTGAAACCCGACAGCGGCCAGATGCTGTTGCGCGGCGAGCCCTTTGCGCCCGCCGAGCCCCGTCAAGCGCGCGCCGACGGCATCGCCATGGTGTTCCAGCATTTTTCGCTGTTTGATGCGCTCAATGTGGCGGAAAACATCGCGCTCGGCATGGAGAACCCGCCGGAAATGCGCGACCTCGCGGCCCGTATCCGTGAAGTGTCGGAGAACTACGGCCTGCCGCTCGACCCCTTTCGCACCGTCGGCGACCTGTCCGCGGGCGAGCGCCAGCGGGTCGAGATTATCCGCTGCCTTCTGCAGGATCCAAAACTGCTGATCATGGATGAGCCGACTTCGGTGCTGACGCCGCAAGAGGTTGAGATCCTGTTCAAGACGCTGCAGAAACTGCAGTCCGAGGGCACCTCGATCCTCTATATCTCGCACAAGCTGGAGGAAATCCGCACGCTTTGCGACCACGCCACCATCCTGCGCTTAGGCAAGAACGTGGGGGAGTGCATCCCGGCTGAGACCTCCGCCCGCGACATGGCCGAAATGATGGTCGGCAGCACCCTGCAAACGCCTGAACGCGGCAGCCGTGACTTCGGCGCCGTGGCAATGGACATCTCCGGCCTGTCGGTGCCAGCCCCTTCGGCCTTTGGCACCGCGCTCAAGAACGTGCATCTGACCGTGCGCAAGGGTGAAATCCTGGGCATCGGCGGTGTGGCCGGCAATGGCCAGGACGAATTGCTGGGCGTGCTGTCGGGCGAAACTCTGACCGAGGCGGATGCAGTGAAACTGCATGGCGAGCCGATCGGCAAGCTCGGCCCCACCGCCCGGCGCAAGCTCGGCGTTCTGGCCGCGCCGGAGGAACGCCTGGGCCACGCCGCCGCTCCGGACATGAGCCTGACCGAAAATGCCATGCTCACCGGATCCGTTCGTGAAGGGCTGGAAAAGAACGGCTTCCTCGACTGGGGCGCCACCAAGGACTTTGCCGAGCGCATTATCAAGGCGTTCGACGTCCGCACCCCCGGTCCCGGCAATGCAGCCCGTTCGCTGTCCGGCGGCAACCTGCAGAAGTTCGTGATCGGCCGCGAGGTGCTGCAGGACCCGGATGTGCTGGTGGTGAACCAGCCGACCTGGGGCGTCGATGCCGCCGCCGCCGCTTCCATCCGCCAGTCGCTGCTGGATCTGGCGGCCAAGGGTGCCGCGGTGGTCTGCATCAGCCAGGACCTGGACGAACTGATGGAAATCTCCGACAGCTTTGCCGCCCTGAACGAAGGCCGCCTCAGCGCCCCGCGCGAAGCGGCGGGCCTGACGGTGGACGAGATCGGCCTGATGATGGGCGGCGCCCACGGCATGGAGGTGGCGCATGTCTGACCTCCGCAACAGAAATCATAAGAAAAAACAGGGAGCCGCCTTATGATCCGGCTTGAGAAACGGCCGCAGCCGTCGCGCGCCTGGTCGATGGCTACGCCGCTGGTGGCGGTGCTGGCGACGATGCTGTTTGGCGGGCTTTTGTTCGCAGTGCTCGGCAAACCGCCGGTGGAGGCGATCCGCACCATCTTCTGGGAACCGCTGTTTGGCGAGTTCTCCTTCTACTACCGCCCGCAGTTGCTGGTCAAAGGCGCACCGCTGGTGCTGATCGCCATCGGCCTCAGCCTCGGCTTCCGCGCCGGCATCTGGAACATCGGCGCCGAGGGCCAGTACATCATGGGCGCCATCTTTGGCGCCGGGGCAGGCTTGGCTTTCTACCCCTCCGAATCCTTCCTGATTTTTCCCTTCATGGTCCTCGCAGGCGCCTTTGGCGGCTGGATCTGGGCGATGATCCCGGCGGTGCTGAAAACCCGCTTCGGCACCAACGAAATCCTGGTCTCGCTGATGCTGGTCTATGTGGCCGAGCAATTCCTCGCCTCGGTCTCCCTGGGTCTTTTGAAGAACCCCGAGGGCTTCGGCTTCCCCGGCTCGCGCAACCTGCAGTCCTGGGACGCCGCCCATAATGCCGAGCTGATTGCAGGCACCGGCATGCATTGGGGCGTTGTGGCGGCGCTGATTGCGGTGATCTTTGCCTATGTTCTGCTGAACCGCCACATGACCGGCTACCACATCCGCCTGACTGGGGAGGCACCGCGGGCGGCGAAATTCGCCGGCGTGAACCCCACCCGCCTTGTGCTGTTCTGCCTTGGCACCTCCGGCGCGCTGGCGGGGCTGGCCGGCATGTTCGAAGTCTCCGGCCCCTCCGGCCAGATCTCCATCGACTTCAACGTGGGCTATGGCTTTACTGCGATCATCGTCGCCTTCCTGGGCCGCCTGCACCCGGTGGGCATCCTGCTGGCAGGCGGGCTGATGGCGCTGACTTACATCGGCGGCGACATCGCGCAGTCGAACCTGCAGCTGCCCGCCGCGGCCATCCAGGTCTTCCAGGGGATGCTGCTGTTCTTCCTCCTGGCCTTCGACCTCTTGACCAATTTCCGCATCGCAATCGGCAAGCCTGAGGTGGCGTAACATGGATCTTTCTGCAATCAACCCGGTCCTGCTCATTGCCTCGCTGATGGTGGCGGCAACCCCGCTGCTGCTGGCGGCCATCGGTGAACTGGTGGTCGAAAAGGCCGGCGTCCTGAACCTCGGCGTCGAGGGAATGATGATCGTCGGCGCCATCGCGGGCTTTGCCACCGCGGTGGAAAGCGGCTCGCCGCTCCTTGGTTTCATCGCTGCCGCCATCGCAGGCGCAGCGCTGTCAATCCTGTTCGCCATCCTCACCCAGTTTGCCCAGGCCAACCAGGTCGCCTCCGGCCTGTCGCTGACGCTGTTCGGGCTGGGCCTGTCGGCGCTGATGGGGCAGTCCTATGTCGGCATCAAACCGCCGCAGATGGGCGACATCCATATCCCGGTCCTGAGCGACCTGCCCGTTGTCGGCCCGATTATCTTCGGCCATGACATCATCCTCTACTTCGGTATCGCCCTGACCGCCGCTGTCTGGTGGGTGCTGAAGTATTCCCGCATCGGCCTGGTGCTGCGCGCAGTGGGTGAGAACCACGACGCCGCCCACGCGCTGGGATACAAGGTGATCAAGATCCGACTGCTGGCGATCATGTTCGGCGGCGCCTGCGCAGGCCTTGGCGGCGCCTACATCAGCCTGATCCGCGTCCCGCAATGGACCGAGGGCATGACCGCCGGCATCGGCTGGATCGCGCTGGCGCTGGTGGTTTTTGCCAGCTGGAAACCCTGGCGTGCGCTGCTGGGTGCCTATCTGTTCGGCGGCGTCACCGTGGTGCAGCTCAATCTGCAGGCCGCAGGCGTTGCCATTCCGGTCGAGTATCTGGCAATGTCGCCCTATCTGATTACAATCATTGTGCTTGTTATCCTTTCCGCGGACAAAAGCAGCGCACCTGCCTCGCTTGGCCGCAACTTCCACGCCTCCCGCTAGACGGGGGGCTTTTCACTGCCCCCTGCCGGGGCCAAAAGATCAAACTGGGGAGAACCTGATGAAACTGACCAATCTTCTGACCAGCGCCGCCGTGGCGCTTGGCCTGGCCGCCGGCGCGGCAATGGCCGACACCACCAAGGTAGGCTTTGTCTATGTCGGCCCCGTCGGCGACGGCGGCTGGACCTATGAGCACGACCAGGGCCGCAAGGCGGTTGAGGCCGAATTCGGCGACAAGGTCGAAACCGTCTATGTCGAAAACGTCGCCGAAGGACCGGACGCAGAGCGCGTGATGACCCAGATGGCGCTGGAAGGCGCCGACCTGATCTTCACCACCTCCTTTGGCTACATGGATCCGACCATCAACGTCGCCAAGAAATTCCCGAACGTGAAGTTCGAGCACGCCACCGGCTACAAGCGCGCCGACAACGTCTCGACCTATTCTGCCCGCTTCTATGAGGGCCGCGCGGTGCAGGGCACCATCGCGGGCCACATGACTGAGAGCAACATCATCGGCTACATCGGCTCTTACCCGATCCCGGAAGTGATCCGCGGCATCAATTCTGCCTACATCCACGCCAAGAAGGTGAACCCCGACGTCGAATTCAAGATCGTCTGGGCCTTTACGTGGTTCGACCCGGCGAAAGAGGCTGACGCCGCCAAGGTGCTGATCGAACAGGGCGCTGACGTGATCCTGCAGCACACCGACTCCACCGCGCCGCAGGCCGCGGCCCAGGCCGCCGGCAACGTGATCACCTTCGGCCAGGCCTCCGACATGTCGGAATATGCGCCGAAGCCGCGTGTTTCCTCGATCATCGACGACTGGGCGCCCTACTACATCGCCCGCACCCGCGCCGTGATGGACGGCACCTGGGAGAGCGCAGACACCTGGGACGGCATTGGCGCCGGCATGGTGGGCATCGGTGAAATCTCGGATGCGGTTCCGGCAGACGTCAAGGCCGCTGCACTGGCAATCAAAAACTCGCAAGCCGACGGCTCCTACCACGCCTTCACCGGCCCGATTAACAAACAGGACGGCTCTGCCTGGCTTGCAGAGGGCGAGGTCGCCGATGACGGCACCCTGGCCGGCATGAACTTCTATGTCGAAGGCATCGAAGGCGACATCCCGCAGTAAGCGGCCCCTTCCCAAAAACCAAAGGCCCGCCAAATGGCGGGCCTTTTTTTGATCAAGATCCCGGTTTTCTCCAAGCCTGCTGACACGCCCTGTCACTGGCCTGATGTACTCCCCGCTCCACCAGCCCGCGGGAATTTGCCCGCGGAACGCTTAGGCAAATTGGAGAACGCCCTTGAAAATGAATTACTTCGTTGTCGGCACCAACAACATGGATGCCACAGTCAAATTCTATGACGCACTTTTTGAGAACCAGGGATTTACCCAAGTCCGGCCTAGCGGACGGATGACTTACTGGCTGAAGGACGATTTTGCATTTGCCGCCGCCCTCCCCTTTGACGGTGCACCAGCTACCAATGGTAACGGAACCATGGTGGGGGTCAGCCTTGGCTCCGCAGCCGAAGTCACCAGGCTGCACACGAAGGCAATTGAGCTGGGCGGCACTTGCGAAGGTGAGCCAGGCCAGCGCGGCCCGCGGTTTTCGGCCTATGTGCGGGATCTGGACGGCAACAAGCTTTGCTTTGCGGATTGAAAGGCAGAGGCGGCAGATGCCGCCGCCAAGTCTCGTCTGTTCACGAACAGGCGACCGGAACCGCAAGCTGCACCGCAACGCCGTCCTGCCGCTTGATCAGGGCAGAGCCGGTGACCTGGCAGCCCGACAGCCCTGCCACATGGGTATAAAGCTGTTTCAGCGCCTCCTTGTCGGACACCACCAGGTGTTTCAGCGGCAGGCTTATCTTGAACAGCACCGCAAAGCTGCTGCCGTCGACCGTGACAATCCGGAATCTGGTTCTCGACTTGCCCAGATAAGTTTGCGCCGCATAGGGAGACTTCCGCTTAGAACTCATGTACCCCATCGCCGTCTGCGCCGCCGGCCGTCCGGCAGCAGGCGGGCCGCCTGCCTGAAAACGGGCGGTATGGGTGACCAGCCAGGGCGCGCCGGTCCGGGTCTTGTGCAGGCCGGGCCGCATTGCGGTGGTGAAGTGCCCGGCCTCGGCCAAGGCTGCGGTGCGGTAATCCGGCGTGCCCGGGGCAGAAGCCTGCGCTGCCGTCTGGGTGCCATACCCGGTCCGTGTCGCCGACCAATAGTCCAGCTGCTCCGGCGCCGAACAGGCTCCCAACAGCGCCGCAGCCCCGATCATCAGAAACTGTTTCACATTCACTCTCCATTCCGCGTACCCGCATCCTGCCAGAAAAACCGGGCGGCATTGTGGCGGGCGCCGGATCCGCAGGCAGCCCCGTAATACCGCCTTTCCAGGCGCCCGGCCCTATGCCAAGCTCTGCGCCATGACCCGAACCAAACGCCAGATTCTCACCAGTCCTGATGGCACCCCCGCCAGCCGTTTCGCCTTTGGATGCATGCAGTTCGGCGGCCGCGCATCTGAGGCGCAGTCGGCTGAAATGTATGCCGCCTGCCGCGCTGCCGGCATCAGCCATTTCGACACCGCCTGGGTCTATACCGATGGCAACTCGGAACAGATCCTTGGCCGCCTTATCAAGCAGGAGCGCGACCAGTTGCTGATTGCCACCAAAGCAGGCTACGAAGGCGGCGCCGGCGCTGCCAACCTGCGCGCCCAGCTGGACGAAAGCCGCCGTCGGCTGGACCTGGACATGGTCGATGTCTTCTACCTGCACCGGTTCGACCCGCACACCGACCTGCGCGAGACCATGGACTGTTTCGCCGCCCTCAAGGCCGAAGGGCTGATCCGCTATGCCGCGCTGTCAAACTTTGCCGCCTGGCAGGTCATGAAGGCACAGATGGCCGGGCTGGCCTCCGGCATTTCCGTGGATATTCTGCAGCCGATGTATTCCCTGGTGAAGCGCCAGGCCGAGGTGGAGATCCTGCCGATGTGCGCTGATCAGAGCATCACCGCGGTGCCCTATTCGCCCCTTGGCGGCGGCCTCCTCACCGGCAAATATGCAACTGGCGGCACGGGCCGCATCACTGAGGACAAGGGTTACAATATCCGCTACAGCCCTGCCGCAATGCATCAAACCTCTGTGGCGCTCACTGAACTTGCCGCGCAGCACGGCATTCACCCGGCCACCCTGGCCGTGGCCTGGGCCGCTGCCCACCCTGCCGCACCGGTGCCGATCATCTCTGCCCGCAACGCACAGCAGCTGCAGCCCTCGCTGGCGGCGCTGGACTTCGCCATGGACGCAGACCTCTACCAAGCGATTGAGGCGCTCAGTACGCGGCCCGCGCCCGCTACCGACCGGCTGGAAGAACAAGAAGACGACAAGGACTAGACCCATGCAGAATTTCATCGTGATCGGCGGCGGCATGGCTGGCACCAGCGCCGCTGCCCGGCTGGCTGCCCTCGGCAGCGTCACCTTGCTGGAGATGGAAGACGCGCTTGGCTACCATTCCTCTGGCCGCTCCGCCGCGCTGTTTGAGGAAAACTACGGCCACGGCCCCACCATCGGCCTGAACCGCGCCAGCGCGGCGCACCTGCGCGAGAACGGCTACCTGTCACCGCGCGGGCTGATGCTGGTCGGGGCCAAGGGGGACGCCGACGGCTTTGCCCGCGACGTGGATGAGCTGGGCATGGCGACGCTGGAGCTCGACGAGGCCCGCGCCATGGTGCCGATCCTGAACCCTGAAACGGTCGGGTTCACCGCCATCAGCGGCGCGGCAGAGGATATCGACACCGACCGGATGCTGCAGGATTTCGCCAAGGCCTTGCGCGCCGCGGGCGGCCATATCGTGACCAAGGCGCCGGTGACCGCGATCACCCGCATCAGCGGCGGCTGGCAGGTCATCGCAGGTGGCGAGGTTTATGTGGCACGCAATCTGGTCAACGCCGCGGGCGCTTGGGCCGATAAAGTTGCCGCGCTTGCTGGGGTCGCCGCCATCGGCCTGCAGCCCAAGCGCCGCTCGATGGCGCGGCTGCCCGCGCCCGGCGGCCATGACGTCAGCGGCTGGCCGATGCTGCTGGGCGTAGGTGAGACCTGGTACGCCAAGCCCGACGCCGGCAAGCTCTTGGTCTCTCCCGCCGATACCGACCCGGTGGAACCGCATGACGCCTATGCCGACGACATGGTGCTGGCCGAAGGGCTGGCCCGCTATGAGGAAATGGTGACAGAACCGGTAACGCGGGTGGAAAGCAATTTTGCCGGCCTGCGAAGCTTCGTCGCTGACGGCACCCTAGTGCTGGGGCCGGATCCGGATCAGCCGGATTTCATCTGGTGCGCGGGCCAGGGCGGCTATGGCATCATGACAGCGCCCGCTGCCTCGCAACTGATTGCCGATCTGGCAGCCGGCCGGGCGCCGGTACTGGACGCCGCTACGGTCGCCGCCCTGTCGCCTGCACGGCTGCGCTGATGCCGGTGCGCTCTGTTCCCGGCACCGCTTCGGTCGCCCAGCCGCAGGATGGCAAATTGTTTGCGCCGGCGGCTGAGCGCAACAGCAGCGCCATCTGCGATCTGCTGGCGGAGATTGCCCCGCCGCAGGGCCGCGCCCTGGAACTGGCCAGCGGCACCGGCCAGCACGCAGTGGCCTACGCCGCCCGCCTGCCCGGCCTGACCTGGCAGCCAACGGAGGTTGACGCGACCCGCCGCGCCAGCATCCGGGCATATGCCGATGAAGCAGGGTTGAGCAACATTGCGCCGCCCATAGATCTGGATGCCACCGCCCCCGGCTGGGGCGCGGAGCACACAGGCCAGGACCTGATTGTTCTGGTGAACCTTCTGCATCTGATCAGCGAAGAGGAAGCCCGCACCCTGATCCGAGAGGCTGCCGCAGCCCTCTCCCCTGGCGGGTGCTTTTTGGTCTACGGACCCTTCATGCGGGGCGGCGAACTGACCAGCGAAGGGGAGCGGGCCTTTCACGCCAGCCTCAGCACTCACGACCCGGAAACCGGGTACAAGGACGATTTTGACGTGATCGATTGGCTTCACAGCGCCGGTTTGAATCTGATGCAAGCTGTGGAAATGCCCGCAAACAACCTGGCGCTCATCTCAGGAAAACCTGCCGCCTGACTTGGATCAAAGCCCGCACAAAAGACTGCCCTTACAAATTTATAAATTAGAATATGTATGGAAGGAGCAGTAAATGGACTGGCACGGCAAACTGGACGGCACCCGCAAGGGCCTGCGCAATTTGAATGGCGCAATCCCAGAGACAGCTCAGGCCTTCGGCGCCCTTGGCAAGTCGGTGAAACAAGGCGGTGTTCTGGAATTCAAGCACAAGGAATTCGTGGCACTTGGTATCGCGGTCGCTTTGCGCTGCGAAGATTGCATTGGTTTGCATGTTGAGGCGCTGGTCAAATCGGGAGCCGCACGCTCAGAAGTTGGTGATGTTTTGGCAATGTCCATTCAGATGGGCGGCGGCCCTGCAATGATGTATGCGGCCAAAGCGATGGAGTGCTTTGATCAGCTGAGCCAGTAACCCATTTCGTTTACCCGTCGCAAAGCGCTGGAAAGCAGCTTTCCGAATTGGCCTGTTCAGGATCTGGACAGGCCCCCTTTCTGTCCTGACCCAGGCCAGAATCAGGGATGCCGCTGGCAGGCCATGCCGTCAGTCAATGATCCGCATGGCCTGAACATTTTGTGCCCGGTGACGGCTGGCCGTGAAACCAGCCGCTCACGATCCAGGGCAAATGGCCTTGCCCCGCAATCCGCCTTGGTCAGTCGGTCGAGAACGAGGGCAATGCCGCACCACCGGAAGCCTGCACGGGCTGAACCCGGCCGCCTGCCAGCTTGGACGAAGCAGTCTTGATCAGTTCCGCCCGGTCAGGCTGGCCAGGGGCAAAGACAGGCGCCGCGCCGCCTTCGAGCGAAATCACCGCCATCCCGTACCAGTCTTGCGCCCGCTCAGCCAGCGCTGGGACACCAAAGCCAAGCGCCAGGTGATGGCCGATCAGCTCTGCATAGGGGCGCTGGCCGGTGCCGGACAGAATCAAGGCAGCCCCCAGCGCCACATCCATGTCATCGCGGCGGTAGCCGGAGAACAGGCAGATCCCAGCGGTATTGGCCAGCTGCTCCAGCGACATGCCGGATTGCAGGACAAACTTCTGAACATCGCCCATCACTTCGCCGCTGCCCGCAGTGCCGAGCTTGGCAAGGAAAGGCTGCACTGCCGGGCCGAAGGCATCGCACTGGCTGTCGATCTGCGCCTGAGAGGCCCCTTTGACCTTTGCGGCGCGGGTTTCGCCTGAATTGATCGCATAAGTGCGGGCCAAGCAGAACTGCTCGCCCAGCGCCAGTTCCGGGTCGGTCATATTCGACACGGTGGTGAAACCGCCGTTAGAGCTGGTCAGGAGGCTCACCTTGCTGCAATAGCTGGTCAATGAGGCGCTCTGCTCCGGCTGGTCGAACAGGGTGATACCGCCCAGCGACGCGCTGTCCTGGCTGGCAAAGGCTGCCACTGTGCCGCCGCTCTGCTGGGTTGCCTGGACCGGCGCATCTCCTGCCGTGTCCGCTATGCGGCAGGTCCCTTGGTGACAGGCAAAGCTGGCAGGTGTCACATTGCGGGCCAGAAAATCGTTGCGCTGATAGCCCTGCGGCGTCGACGCAAAGACCATCACAGAGCAATTCGAAGCGCCGCACCAGAATGAACTGCCGGAAACCGAAGTATCCAGCACATAGTCATTGCGGCCGTCGCCGTTCAGGTCCGCCAGCTGCATGAAGCCGGTGCGCTGCAAAAGCTGCTCGCCGGTCGGCTCAGAGCTTGCTGCCACTTCGTCGACGGCATGGCTGACTTCCGGCGGCAGGCCGCCATAGGTGTTGCCGCCATACCCGCTGCCTGCAGTACGCAGGCCCGCGGCCTCGTCACGCCAGGTATGCAGAAGGCCGCGCACGCCCTGCGGGCCCTGCATTGCCTTGATCACCTGCGGGCCGCCGATCTGCGCGCGGTTATAGGAACTGACCAGGAAGTTACGCTCATATGGCGCCAAATGGCCAGTGGCTGGATAGCCCATATGGATCTGATACTGGGAAATGGCCGCGCGCGACCGGCGCCCCAGCACCCCGTCCGGCGTGCCGGCGGGGAACCCGAAATAATTCAGCGCAACCTGGGTTTCCCGGTTCTCTGCCCGGGTGGCTGAATAGGCCGGGGCCCTGCGGTAGGTGGTGCTGCGCTGGCGCTGCTTGTTCTTGTGGACCTCATTGACGATAACACCGCCAATGACGCCGCCGACAATTGCGGCCCCCAAATCGCTTGAAACTGCCGGCCCTGCAGCCGTAGTTGCCAGAAAAATTGCCGTCAAAGCCGGCTTGAGCGGTTTGGCAATCATGAAACTCGCCCCCTATGGATACTAACAATGGAATCAGGATACTCCACTGGAGGGGTCTGCACCTAGGGTTTTAAGGCCCTGGCGCGGCAAATCTATCCGGTAGACGCAGAAGGACGGCAGCGGTCATGGTAGAATGGATCACATCAGACGGTCTTGTTGAGTATGATCAAGCGGTTGCCTTCATGGAGGCGCGCGCCGCTGCAATCGCCGGCGGGTCGGCGGAAGAATGCATATGGCTGGTGGAACATCCGCCGCTCTACACGGCTGGCACCTCCGCAAGGCGCGAAGACCTGACCGACCCGGACCGCTTCCCGGTTTACGAGAGCAAACGCGGCGGTCAGTACACCTACCACGGGCCGGGCCAGCGGGTGGTTTATGTGATGCTGAACGTGGGCCGGCGCGGCCATGACGTGCGGCGTTTTGTGCAGCAGCTGGAAACCTGGGTGATCGCCGCCCTGGATGAATTCAATATCACAGGCCATATTCGCGAAGGCCGGGTCGGGGTCTGGGTTGAACGCCCGGACAAGGCACGCACTGCGGCCGGCCACATTGCAGAAGACAAAATTGCCGCCATCGGAATCCGATTGCGGAAATGGGTGAGCTTTCACGGCATTTCCATCAACGTGGAGCCAACGCTGGAGCATTTCAGCGGCATCGTGCCCTGCGGCATCACAGAATACGGTGTGACCAGCCTGGTCGACTTGGGACTGCCTGTGACCATGGCCGATGTAGATGTCGCCCTGAAACGCAGCTTTGAACAGATCTTCGAAGCGGGCTAAGCTCAGTTTCTGGCGGCAGCACAATCCTGCAGAGCGGTCAGCACCAGTTCCGGAAAAGTATAAAACACCAAGGCGCCCGCTTCCTGGCTGACGCAAAGCTGCGCATTCTGCAGGCCGCCCAGCGCGTCGCGGATCAGCGGAAGTGGCGCCACATGGTCCTCGCCGCCATGAACGAAGACGGACCGTGTGTTCCGGGCCAGCGCCATTTTCTGGTAGCCTTGCCGCATCATCTGCACATCTGCCCTAAAGCCGGCTCCGCCCTGCTGCTGAAACAGCAATTGGCTTTGTTTCAGCAACGGCAGCACATCAAGCTGATCCAGCTTATTTCTCTCCCGGCTGCCGCGCACGGTCTGGATTTGCAGCAAAGCCTTATGGCCGTACCAACGCAGCGCAGCGGACCAGCCTTTCATCAAGACCGGCAGCAGCCAGCGGGCGCGCGCCGCGGAAAAAGCGATCAGCCAGGCATAACCGCTCAGCCCCGGAAACTGCCGCGGCGTGCTGAAGGCGCAATTTGAGGCCACAGAAACCATTCCCCCGATACGGTCATGCAAGCGGTTGGCGGCAGCACATCCGTAAAGCGCACCGCCTCGATGGCAGAGCAGAATGGGCCGTTGCAGGTTCTCGTGCGACATCAAGGCGTCCAGCTGCTGCACAAAAGCGTCAGCCGGGTCCTGGCCGCGTTCCAGCGGGTCCGAATGCCCGTAACCCGCACGCATTGGCGCATAAACCCGGAACCCCAGGTTCCGGAGTTGCGGCTGCAGCCGCTGCAGCGGTGCAATCCCGTCCAGAATCCCATGCGCAAAAATTACCGGCTGACCGGTTTCCGAACCCAGACGGAAGTACTGGCTGCGGCGCCCGCGGCTGTCCTGGATCTCCTGGGCCGGCGGCATCAGGTTTCCCCGGGCAATCTTCAGGTCCCGGACGTGTTCATTCATCAAAAAAGCAGTCAGCCGGATCAGCTCAGCCACGCCAGGAGCCCCTGCCCTGGCAGCAACCGCAGCAAGGCTGGCGGGCGCCCGCCCGCCGGTCCCGGTCATCACCTGTCGGACCTGGTCCAGATCACCGGATTGCAAGCCAAATGCCGCCGCGAGCAGGCCAGCCGCCCCGGCGCTCCATTCGCAATCCAGCCGCTCCGCCATGACTGCATATTCCGGACAGCTGCCGCCGCTGAGCGGAACTGGCCGGCAGAGAAACATCTCACCGGAGCGGCCAGCCCCCAAAACGAGGACATCGCGGCGGGTAAAGGCGCCATCCCGCACCTGCTCCAGAAAATTGGCCCAGCGTTCGGCCGCCGCCCTGCTCATCCCCATTGCCGAGGTTAGCCCGCCGCCTGCAGCCATCTGGCGGGCGGCGCGCTGAGACGCGTTCAAAAGCCGTCCCCCGGTACCCGCCAGCAACCAAAAGCGGCAGCACTCCCCGGAATACGCGCCAGGCAGCGGCCGCCCGTCCCGCTGCCATTGCTGTTCCTGGATTTCTGCGGCCCGGGCAAAATGCGCCCGCAGGAGCGGCAGCGCCCGCTGCCGTCCTCCAAATTTCTCCGGCCCGGCGTCATTGCCGCCATCGGGTGACGATACAGGCAGGAACCGGTCGAACTGCTCCGCCCGGATCATGGTTTCATAAATTGCTGCGGCGACCTGATCCTGCGACAAGGCCTGCGTACGGCAAAAGAGCGTCACTGCGCGCCCTCCAATACTGCTTATGCGTCAACTGAGCCGATGCGCGCTTTGCAAGCATAGGAATTGGCGCGGGCTTTTGCCCCGCCTGTTTCAGGCTGCCAGCCTGTAAACTGAAAACACCCGGCTGATGCTGCTTTCAATCAAGCCCGCATTCGGTGCCGGCTTCCCCCAATTCTTGGGTCCCATACGCTCGGGCGCACACGCCCTCATTGACCTACAACCAATTTGCGAAACAGCTATGATCAAATTCAACTAAAATTCAACATCTATTTCTAATGCACAAATTCATATGCGAAACACCGGCTGCCGCACAGCCGGTGTTTTCAGGAAACAAAATGGACAGGCCAGCCGCCGCGGTTCACTCTCCGGCCAATGCAGCCCTGATTTTTTCTGCCTGCGCTTGGATTGCGTCCAGGTCCCCCATTTTGCCCGGCGGGCGCAAGCGGTCGCCTTCATGGCGCGGCAGCACATGCATATGCAGGTGGAAAACTTCCTGGCCGCCGGCCGCCTCATTGAACTGCTGCACAGTGACCCCGTCCGCCCCGAAAGCCTTGATCACCGCATGGGACAGTTTCTGCACCGTCCGCATCACAGCCGACAACTGCTCAGGGCTTGCGTCCAGCACGTTCCGGCAAGGGGTCTTGGGAATAACCAGCAAATGCCCGTCGGACCGCGGCATGATATCCATAAATGCCAGCGTGTCGTCATCCTCATAAACACGGGTTGAAGGAATCTCGCCCCGCAAAAGCTTGGCAAAGATGTTTTCGGGATCATAATCAGGCATCAGTCAGGCCTCCTGTTCTCGCATTGTCCCGGTTGTGCGCCCGCCCAGCGGCCAGGTCAAGCACGCAGCATCGCCCGGCCGAAATGGCATTCAAGCCCCTGCGGCAATAAATCTTGATCCAGATCAAACTCCGCCATTGAAGGCCCCGTCACGCCGCTCTAATACTCCAAAGGAATCCAGGCCGCCCGGAGTCCCTCTCCGGGGGCCTTTCGTTATGCAGCAGGAGGCACCTAAATGGCAGACGCAGCCATTCATGGTCACGGCCACGAGGACGAGCGGAGCTTTTTCACCCGCTGGTTCATGAGCACGAACCATAAGGATATCGGCATTCTTTACCTGATCGTTTCGGCGATTGCAGGTCTCATCTCCGTCATCTTCACCGTCTACATGCGGCTGGAGCTGATGGACCCTGGCGTTCAGTACATGTGCCTGGAAGGCGCGCGCCTGTTCGCAGACGCCTCTGCGGAATGTACCCCGAACGGCCATCTCTGGAACGTGATGATCACTGCCCACGGCATCCTGATGATGTTCTTCGTGGTGATTCCGGCTCTGTTCGGCGGTTTCGGCAACTATTTCATGCCGCTGCAGATCGGCGCGCCGGACATGGCGTTCCCGCGGATGAACAACCTGTCGTTCTGGATGTATGTTGCAGGCACCTCGCTGGCGGTCCTCTCGGTTGTCTCCCCGGGCGGCAATGACCAGCTGGGTTCCGGCGTCGGCTGGGTTCTGTACCCGCCGCTGTCCGTGAACGAGGGCGGCTACTCGATGGATCTGGCAATCTTCGCCGTGCACGTCTCGGGCGCGTCGTCGATCCTGGGTGCGATTAACATGATCACCACCTTCCTGAACATGCGCGCACCGGGCATGACTCTGTTCAAAGTGCCGCTGTTCTCCTGGTCGATCTTCGTCACCTCCTGGCTGATCCTTCTGTCGCTGCCGGTTCTGGCCGGCGCCATCACCATGCTGCTGATGGACCGCAACTTCGGCTTCACCTTCTTTGATGCAGCCGGCGGCGGCGACCCGATCCTGTACCAGCACATCCTGTGGTTCTTCGGCCACCCGGAAGTGTACATCGTGATCCTGCCCGGCTTCGGCATCATCTCCCACGTCATCGCCACCTTTGCGCGCAAACCGGTCTTCGGCTACCTGCCGATGGTCTGGGCGATCATCGCCATCGGCGTGCTGGGCTTTGTCGTCTGGGCGCACCACATGTACACCGTCGGCATGTCGCTGAACCAGCAGGCCTACTTCATGCTGGCCACCATGGTGATCGCCGTGCCTACCGGGGTTAAGGTGTTCTCCTGGATCGCCACCATGTGGGGCGGCTCCATCGAGTTCAAAGCACCGATGATGTTTGCCTTCGGCTTCCTGTTCCTGTTCACCGTCGGCGGTGTGACGGGTGTGGTGCTGTCGCAGGCTTCCGTGGACCGTGCTTACCACGACACCTACTACGTGGTTGCCCACTTCCACTACGTTATGTCCCTGGGTGCCGTCTTCGCGATCTTCGCAGGCATCTACTTCTACTTCGGTAAGATGACAGGCCGCCAGTACAACGAGCTGGGCGCACAGATCCATTTCTGGATGTTCTTCATCGGCGCCAACCTGACCTTCTTCCCGCAGCACTTCCTGGGCCGCCAGGGCATGCCGCGCCGCTATATCGACTACCCGGAAGGTTTTGCCTACTGGAACAAGATCTCCTCCTACGGCGCGTTCATCTCCTTCGCTTCCTTCCTGCTGTTCTTCGGCGTGGTGATCTATTCGCTGCTGCGCGGCGCCCGCGTCACCCAGAACAACTACTGGAACGAATACGCGGACACTCTGGAGTGGACCCTGCCCTCTCCGCCGCCGGAGCACACCTTTGAAATCCTGCCCAAGCAGGAAGACTGGGACCGCTCGCATTCGCACTAAGCGGCTCTAGCCCCTGAACACCGAAAGGCCCCGGAGCAGATGCGCCGGGGCCTTTTTCTTGAAAGCCTGCGCGGAAAACCCGCAGTGGAAATTCCGCTTTTCCAGCACATCTTTTAGTGTGACCCCACGACCGCAACAGGCCAGATGCGATGCCCTACAACTGGACCCGACCGCACAATGGCGCCGAGCGCGAAATGCACCTCTGGCCGCATCAGTCGCTGCCGCCCAAAGGCTATGCGCGCTTCCTGGGCCTGACTGCGGCATTGATTTGCGTGCCGCTGGTGCCGGTGCTCGGCTCGTTCCTGCTGTGGGGGCTCTTGCCGTTCCTGCTGCTCACCCTGTTCGGCATGAAATGGGCGCTGGACCGCAGCCGCCGCGACCACCAAATTTTGGAAGTTCTCACAATCGGCCCCGAAGACGCCAGGCTGGAGCGCTTCAACCCCGACGGCCACCGCCAAAGCTGGCAGTGCAACCGCTACTGGACCCGCGTCGAAATGCATGACGACGACGGCCCGGTCCCCCACTATGTCACCCTGCAGGGCGGCGGCCGCGAAGTGGAGATCGGCGCCTTCCTGTCCGAGGATGAGCGGCTGGCGCTCTACGGCGACCTCAAATCCGCCTTTGCCCGCTGAGCGGCAAACAAAAAGGCCCGCAGACGCGGACCTTCAAGCTTCTTTCTGGTCTAAAATACTCGCGCCGCAGGCACCGCGCGCCAGCGCGGTATCAGCCCCGGCAGCCGCATATCAGCAATCGCCCTTGCTGCAGAGCTGATCCTTCACCATCGGACCCGCCTTGCCGAAATCCATCTGGCCGGTGTATTTCGCCTTCAGCGCGCCCATCACCTTGCCCATGTCGCGAATCAATTCGGCACCGGTTTCCGCCACCGCTGCAGAGATCGCCTCTGCGACCTCCTCCTCGCTCAGCTGCTGCGGCAGGAACTCCTCGATCACACTGATCTCGCCCAGCTCCCGCTCCGCCAGATCCAGCCGCCCGCCTTCCTCATAGGCGCGCGCGCTTTCGTTGCGCTGCTTGGTCATCTTGCCCAGAATCGCAAGGATTTCCTCGTCACCGATGCTGGTTTCCTCACCATCGGCCCGGGCTGCGATCTCCCGGTCCTTGATGGCGGCGTTGATCAGCCGCAGCGTGGCCAGCCGCTCAGCGGCCTTGTCTTTCATCGCCTGCTTCAGAGCCTGATTGACCCGTGTGCGCGTATCCATGTGCAAAAGCATCCTTGTGGTTGCCGGACACCGATGGTTATCCATTCTGCCGCCGCTGTGCAAGTTTACAGTAAATTTTCAATTCCGGACCCGGCGTCAGCCTGCCCGCCTCTTGCAGGCTTGACCCGCTGCCGCGCCCCCCTTACAAGCCCATGAATTTTACCCGCATGGAGACTCGCGCAATGGCCGCTTCCGCCCCGACCAAGCCCACCGCATGCCTGGCGCTCGCTGATGGCACCGTCTTTTACGGCACCGGTTTCGGCGCGACCGGCGACACCGTGGCCGAGCTCTGCTTCAACACCGCGATGACCGGCTATCAGGAGATCATGACCGATCCCTCCTATGCCGGCCAGATCGTCACCTTCACCTTCCCCCACATCGGCAACACCGGCGTTACGCCTGAGGATGACGAAACCGGCGATCCGGTTGCAGCAGGCATGGTGGTGAAATGGGATCCGACGCTGGCCTCCAACTGGCGCGCAACGGAAGAGCTGAAGGACTGGCTCACCCGCACCGGCCGCATCGCCATTGGCGGCGTCGATACCCGCCGCCTGACCCGTGCGATCCGCCAGCAGGGCGCGCCGCATGTGGCGCTGGCCCATGACCCTGAGGGCAACTTCGACGTTGAGGCGCTGGTTGCCAAGGCCCGCGAATGGTCCGGCCTGGTCGGCCTGGACCTGGCCAAGGACGTGACCTGCGCGCAAAGCTACCGCTGGGACGAAATGCGCTGGGCCTGGCCGGACGGATATTCCCGCCAGGAGGCGCCTGCGCACAAAGTTGTCGCCGTTGACTATGGCGCCAAGCGCAACATCCTGCGCTGCCTGGCCAGCGCGGGATGCGACGTGACCGTGCTGCCCGCCACTGCGACGGCCGAGGAAGTGCTGGCGCACAACCCCGACGGCGTTTTCCTGTCCAACGGCCCCGGCGACCCGGCAGCCACCGGCGAATACGCGGTGCCGATGATCCAGGAAGTCCTGAAGGCAGACCTGCCGGTCTTTGGCATCTGCCTCGGCCATCAGATGCTGGCGCTGGCGCTGGGTGCCAAGACCGTCAAGATGAACCACGGCCACCATGGCGCCAACCATCCGGTCAAGGAGCATTCCACCGGCAAGGTAGAGATCACCTCGATGAACCACGGCTTTGCGGTCGACGCACAAACCCTGCCGGAAGGGGTCGAGGAATTGCATGTGTCGCTGTTCGACGGTTCCAACTGCGGCATCCGCATTTCCGGCAAGCCGGTGTTCTCTGTCCAGCACCATCCCGAGGCCAGCCCTGGCCCGCAGGACAGCTTCTACCTGTTCGAGCGTTTCGCCGAGGCCATGGCCGATCGTAAATCCGCGTAAAAAAGCTGTTAACCATGCCGGCAAGCGGCATGGTTAATGCCGCATTCACCCTTTCTTAAGCCAGCGCAGCCAGCCTGACAGTCTCTGCTGAAATTGCTGCGGGCTGACGATGAGCTTTATGTCAAAACCGCTGCGGCAGGCCAGCCAGCCGCAGCCTGCCAGGCACCACCCTCACGCGCCACCGGCCTTGCCGGCGGGCGAAGCCGGCCTGTGGACGGCGGCAGCATGATGAAAGCCCTGGTTTTGCGGCAGCATCAAAAAGCGGCATTAGGCCGCGTGCTGGTGGCAGAGGGCCTCGCCAGCGAGGCACAGGTCCAGGACACCCTCGCCCGCCAATACAGAATGCAACGGGCAGATCTGGCAGGCCAGATGCCCAACGCCCGGCTGCTGGCCCGTAAACCCGCGCAATTCTGGCTTCGCCACTGCGCTGTGCCATGGATGCAGTTTGGGCAGACGGTCACCATTGCAATCGCCCATCCCGACCGCTTTGATGCGCTGAAGCACGAACTGCAGGCCGCATTCGGCCAGATCACTCCGGTTCTGGCCAGCGAAGGCCAGATCACAAGCCTGCTGACAGAGCATTTCAGCCCGGACCTGGCACACCAGGCGAACTGCAGTGTGGTGCCCCGGCTCAGCTGCCGGACGCTTGAGCCCGCCAGGTCACGCGCAGTATTTTCGGCCTGTGCACTGCCCGGGCTCTGGATCTGCTGGGCGGCGCCCGCAGCGGTCTTTTCGGCGCTCTGCCTGATGGCACTTCTGTCGGTGCTCCTGTTCACTGCGCTGAAGCTTTTCGGGCTGGCAGCCTATTGGACCTCCCGCGCCCGCCGCCGCCGCCTGTTAGAGCGGCAGCGGCAGACACACCAGCCGGCTCTGCAGAAGCGTCCGGTCATATCCATGCTCGTCCCGCTTTACAAAGAGGCCGAAATCAGCCGGGCGCTGCTCACCCGCATCCGCAAACTGCGCTACCCGCGTGCGCTGACGGATGTGATCCTAGTGCTGGAACAGCATGACACCGTTACCCGCAGCGCCCTGGCAAAGACCCGCCTGCCCCCCTGGATCCGAGTTGTGGAAGTGCCCGCTTGCGGCGGGCTGACCACCAAGCCGCGGGCGATGAACTATGCATTGAACTTCTGCCGGGGCGATATCATCGGGGTCTGGGACGCAGAAGATGCCCCTCTTCCAGACCAGCTGGATCAGGCCGCGCAGGCCTTTGCCCGGGCCGGCAGCAGAACAGCGTGTTTCCAGGGGGTGCTCGATTATTATAACCCCCGCACCAACTGGATTTCCCGCTGCTTCACGCTGGAATACGGCAGCTGGTTCCGCGTCGTGCTGCATGGCCTTGCCCGGCTCGGCCTGGTGGTGCCCCTGGGCGGCACGACCATGTTCATCCGCCGGAAGGTGCTGGAGGAACTCGGCGGCTGGGATGCCCATAACGTTACTGAGGATGCTGACCTGGGGGTCCGCCTCTACCGTGCCGGATACCGCACCGAAATGCTGCCCAGCACAACCTACGAGGAGGCCAATTGCCGCCCCTGGCCGTGGGTTAAGCAGCGCTCCCGCTGGCTCAAGGGCTTTATGGTGACTTATCTGGTCCACATGCGTCAGCCGCTTCAGCTGCTGAAGGAGCTTGGCTGGAAACGCTTCTTCGGCTTTCAGGCCTTTTTCCTGGGCACCATCGGGCAATTCCTGTTTGCCCCGCTGTTGTGGAGCTTCTGGCTGGTCGCACTGGGCCTGCCGCATCCCAGTGCGGGTATTGTGCCCCCTATGCTGCTGTCACTGGCCGCCGCGGCTCTGGTCTTCTTTGAGCTGCTGGGCCTTGTGATCAGCGCCACCGCAGCCGCTGCAATGGGGCGCCCATGGCTGGCGGTCTGGGCGCCGGTGATGATCCTGTACTTCCCGATGGGCGCCGTTGCGGTGGCCAAGGCGGCCTACGAGCTGCTGGCCCGCCCGTTTTTCTGCGACAAGACGGCACATGGGGTAAAGCCCCCGCAGGGCCGCCGCCGCCGCATCATCCCCGCCCGCTGGCGTCCTGCTTCAACCGGGTCATGAAGGCAATCGAGATATGCTCTTTCAGCGCGTCGCCGGCCGCGTCCTCGTCACGGCGGCTGATGGCATCTACAATGCCCTTATGCTCCGACTGGGCGATTTCGCTGCGCCCCTCGGCAGCAAGCGAAGTGGTCGCCATCAGCGCCATGGTCCGGTGCACCAGATCCAGCTGCTGCACCAGATAGCGGTTGTGCGAAGCCAGATGGATTTGCTCGTGAAAGCGCCGGTTGGCCTTGGACAACGCCGCAGGATCACCAACAAGCTCATTGTCCGCTTCGACCATCTCCCTCAGCACCTTGATCTCTTCCTCGGTGGCATGGCGCGCCGCCAGCCGCGCTGCCAGCCCTTCCAGCTCGCGCCGGACGACATAGAGTTCCGCCATTTGGTTATGGTCCAGCGAGGCCACGATCAGCGACCGTCCGTCACGCTCCAGCAAGGATTGCGTCTCCAGCCGCTGCAGCGCCTCGCGGATCGGGGTGCGTGAAACGCCGAAACGCTCGGCCAGATCGCTTTCGACCAGCCGGTCGCCCGGCTTGTAAACGCCAACGTCAATCGCTTCGAGGATCAGCGCATAGGCATCTTTCTGGTTGCTGCGGTTCTGGCTCATAGTTGTTCCTGTCTTTACCGGTCCGCCAATCTCTACAGCCCGCTGGGCGGCAATCAACCCTGATGGCGCTAATGTATCTCAATCCTGCGGGCAAAATGCGCTTTTGATTGCAAATGCGGCCAGGGGTGCCTACTTGGGCCTCATGCCAAAACATGCTTTTTCCCATGTCACCCAATGGGTGTTCGACCTCGACAACACGCTGTACCACCCGTCGGCGCGCCTGTTCGACCAGATTGAGGTCAAGATGACGGCTTACGTGATGGAGGCCTTGGGCGTTGAGCGGGCAGAGGCCGACCGGCTGCGCAGCCACTACTGGCGCGAGCATGGCACAACTCTTGCCGGACTGATGCGCGAGCATGACTTGGACCCGGCTCCCTATCTGGTCGCGGTGCATGACATCTCAATGGACCACCTGGAAGAAGACGAACCCTTGGCTACGGCGATCCGCAACCTGCCGGGAAAGAAGATCGTCTACACCAACGGCTCCGCCCCCTATGCCGAGCGGGTGCTGGCAGCGCGCGGGCTGTCCGGCCCTTTCGATGATGTCTACGGTGTCGAGCATGCCGATTACCATCCCAAACCGGAACGCCGCGCCTTTGACAGGATCTTTTCCCGCGCCGGTGTGATCCCTCAGCAGGCTGCCATGTTCGAGGATGACCCGCGCAACCTGGCGGCGCCGCACGACATGGGTATGCGCACCGTTCACGTGGCGCCGCAGCCGGTTCAGGCGGAACACATCCATCACCACTCTGATGACTTGGCCGGTTTTCTGTCTTCCCTGACCTGATCCCAAGCTGCCCGCCGGACGCTTTTCAGGCGCGGTTTGCCGCATTGCAGAATGTGTACAAACGCATGCCGGCAAATCTTTGCAACTGCGGCAAAATATACCTGTTTGCCGTATCTTTTCCTGCATATATGCGCCGCGAAACGAACTGATGGAGCCTGACCGATGAGCGCATATGCCCTTCCCGCCCGCCTGACGCTGTGGCAGCGAATCCTGTTTGCCGTGCCGCTGCTGGGACGGATGATCAAGGAGGTCGCCTATGGCCCGGAGGAGAACCTCTATTACGCGCTGGCAACCCTGGTCAGCGCCTGGGGCTGCGCAATCCTGCTGTTCGGCCTTCCGGGTCTTTACATCCCCGCCCTGTGCATGGTGCCGGTGATGTTCATCCTGCTGATCACCATCACCCGCGGCTAAAAGCCGTATCTGCCGGTATCGGCTTGTCTTCCCCCTGCCCCCGGGCCTATCTCTGAGCCAAGAGACGGAGGGCTGAGACCATGGCCGATACCTGCGACATCCTGATTTCCGGCGGCGGCATTGCGGGATTGGCCGCAGCCGCCGCTTTTGCTTCCCAAGGCTTCAGCGTGATCTGCGCCGACCCGGCCCCGCCGGTGACCGAGCGCGACGCCGAAGGCTCCGACCTGCGCACCACCGCCTTCCTGCAGCCTGCGCAAGCCCTGCTGGAGCGCTGTGGCATCTGGGCCCGGCTGGCAGAGCACGCCGCCCCCTTGCAGATCATGCGCATCGTCGATGCCGGCGGCGCCCGGCCCGAGCCGCGGGTGGTCAAGGATTTCAACGCCGCTGACATCTCTGAACAGCCGTTTGGCTGGAACCTGCCCAACTGGCTCTTGCGGCGGGAGATGATTGCCCGGTTGGCAGAGCTGCCGAACGTGGACCTGCGCTTTGGCACCGGCACCACGGGCCTGTTCACCCGCACCGATGAGGCACGCGTCAGCCTCAGCGGCGGCAGCCAGGTGACCGCGAAACTGGTGGTCGCTTGCGACGGCCGCAACTCGCCGATGCGCGCGGCTGCGGGCATCCCGGTCAAGACCACGCGCTATGGCCAGAAGGCGCTGGCCTTTGCCGTCACCCATCCGGTGCCGCATGAAAACGTCTCCACCGAGATCCACCGCTCCGGCGGCCCCTTCACGCTGGTGCCGCTGCCCGACTACCAGGGCCAGCCCTCCTCAGCGATTGTCTGGATGGAGCGGGGCCCGCGGGCGCAGGAGCTGCTGAACCTGGCCCCCGCCGCCTTTGAAGCCGCCATGACCGAGCGCAGCTGCGGGCTGTTCGGCGACCTGAAACTAGCCTCGCGCCGGACCATCTGGCCGATCATCAGCCAGTCGGCAGAGCGGCTCAACGGCGAGCGCCTGGCGCTGATGGCCGAAGCCGCCCATGTGGTGCCGCCAATCGGCGCGCAAGGTTTGAACATGTCGCTGGGTGATCTGCGCAGCCTGCTGGAACTGGCCGAGACCCGCCCCGAAGGCCTGGGGGACGCGCAGATGCTGGCCGCCTATCACAAGGCCCGCCACAGCGAGATCATGCTGCGGGTGAAGGGCATCGACCTGCTCAATCGCACCTCGATGCTGGCGCCGCGCCCCTTGCGCGACCTGCGCGCTATTGGCCTCAATGCGCTTTATTCGCTGGCGCCGGTGCGCAAGACCCTGATGCAGATGGGGCTGGGGGTTAAATAAGAAAAGCGGCTTTCCCAAAGGGAAAGCCGCTGCCTCCGGCGGGGATATTTTCAGCCAGAAGAAGAGCGAATCCGGGCGGCTTCCCGCCCGGGAAGGGCTTAGAGCACCTGATCCACGACGGTTTTCAGCCGGGCAATGGTGGCGTCGACGTCATAGAGTTTGTCGAGACCGAACAGGCCCAGACGGAAGGTGCGGAAGTCCGCAGGCTCATCGCATTGCAGCGGCACGCCTGCCGCGATCTGGGTGCCAAGTGCGAGGAACTTCTTGCCGTTCTGCACCTCCGGATCGGTGGTATAGCTCACCACCACGCCCGGCGCGCCAAAGCCCTCGGCAGCCACGGAGGTGATGCCCTTTTCCTTCAGCATCGCCCGCACGCCATTGCCCAGCGCCCATTGCGCATCGCGCAGCTTATCGAACCCGTATTCCTTGGTCTCCAGCATGGTGTCGCGGAAGGCCTTCAGCGCGTCCGTCGGCATGGTGGCGTGATAGGCGTGGCCGCCATCCTCATACGCCTTCATGATGGTGCGCCACTGTTTCAGGTTGATGGCAAAGCTGTCGGAGGTGGTCTCTTCCAGCCGCGCCAGCGCCTTCTCAGAGAACATCACCAGACCCGCGGACGGCGAGGCGCTCCAGCCCTTTTGCGGGGCGGAAATCAGCACATCGACGCCGGTCGCCTTCATGTCGATCCAGGCGCAGCCCGACGCGATGCAGTCCAACACCATCAGCGCGCCGACCTCATGCGCGGCTGCGGCCATCGTGGTCACGTAATCGTCGGGCAGGATCACACCGGCTGCGGTTTCCACATGCGGGGCAAAAACGATGTCGGGCTTCTGCTCGTGAATCGCAGCCACCACGTCGGCAATCGGCGCCGGCTCAAACGGCGAAGCGCTTTCATTGCCGGTGCGGCGCGCCTTCATCACGGTGGAGGATGCGGTGAAACCGCCGGCCTCAAAGATCTGGCTCCAGCGGTAGGAGAACCAGCCATTGCGCACGACCAGCGCATTGGCCCCACGGGCAAACTGGCGGGCAACCGCCTCCATCGCATAGGTCCCGCCGCCCGGCACCAATGCCACCGCTTCGGCGTTATAAACCTCTTTCAGCATCCCGTTGATGTCCAGCATCACCTGCTGGAAAGTCTTGGACATGTGATTCAGCGAGCGGTCGGTGAAAACCACCGAAAATTCATCCAGACCCTGCGGGTCGACGGTCTCGAGCAGTGCCATCTTGGCCTCCCTAAAATTCCTCATCCTACGGCTAGCCGGTGCCGCGCGGTTTGGCAAAGCCTACCATGGCATACATCCGGCAGCCGTCCTCCGAGGGGCGATACTGGCGAAGGCACGGATAAAAGACAGCCCATGGGCGACAGAATGCAGGTGAATTTGCGCCAAGGGTGTTTCGCATCGGAAACAAACGTCAGCCCAATGGCCCGGGCCGCCGCTCCTCGCTAAGGAGCACATTGGCCTCGACATTCCCCACTCCCGGCAATGTCATCACCCGGCGCCGCAAAACGCGCTCAAAGTCGGAGATATCCCGCGCCGTCACCCGCAGGCGGTAATCATACATGCCCAGCACATGCTCCACCGTCTGCACCTCGGGAATGGCGGACACCGCGCGTTCAAAATCCTCCAGTGAGACCCGCCCCTTGGTGGCCAGTTTCACCCCCAGAAAGACGGTCACGCCGAACCCCAGCTTCTCCTTGTCGAGATCCAGCTTGCGGCCCGCGATGATGCCCGCCTCCTGCAGCCGCTTGATCCGCCGCCAGGTGGCGGGCTGGCTGAGGCCCAATTGCCGCCCCAGCGCCCCTGCCGACAGGGTCGCATCCTCGGACAGTGCCCGCAGAATGGTAAAATCAAGATCGTCCAGCGCGTTCATACCGGCAGCACCTCGTCCGACTTGATCCGCGCCACATGCATCAGCGCCTCGATGTCAGTGATATGCGGCAGGTTCAAAATGGCGGCGCGGTAGATCTGCTGGTAATGCGGCATGTCGCGCGCAATCACCGAAAGCCGCACATCCACCTGCCCCAGAAAAGTCTGGATTTCGATCACCTCGGCGATGGTGCGGGCCGCCTCGATGAACTCGTCAAAGGCGCGCGGATTGGTTTTGTCCAGGGTGACCCGCAGCGAGACCTCGACCTCATAGCCCAAGGCCCGCCAGTCGATCACCGCCCGCTGGCCCAGGATCACGCCGCTCTCGCGCAGCTTCTCCAGCCGCCGCGACAGGCGCGAGGCGCTGAGGCCCAGCCGTTCGGCCAGATCCGGAATCGATTGCTCCGGGTCGCTTTGCATGTAGCGCAGAATGCGCCGGTCGAGGTCATCAAGCATGACTTCATCACTATCACGCAAAATCGCGAATAACTACCGCGATAATACTGCGATATTATCGCGCAACAGCAATCGCCTTCCCCGCCCACATGCCTATGATGCCCTCAAACACCAAACGAAAGGACGTGGATCATGCGCGTTTATTACGACCGCGATTGCGATGTGAACCTGATCAAGGACAAGAAAGTGGCCATCCTGGGCTATGGCTCCCAGGGCCACGCCCACGCGCTGAACCTGCGCGACAGCGGTGCCAAGAACCTTGTCGTTGCTCTGCGCGAAGGCTCCCCCTCCGCCAAGAAAGCCGAAGGCGAAGGCCTGCAGGTCATGGGCATCGCAGAAGCGGCCGCCTGGTGCGACGTGATCATGTTCACCATGCCCGACGAACTGCAGGCTGAGACCTACAAGAAATACGTCCACGACAACATCCGTCCGGGTGCCGCCATCGCATTCGCCCACGGCCTGAACGTGCACTTCGGCCTGATTGAGCCGAAAGAAGGCGTCGACGTCATCATGATGGCGCCCAAAGGCCCGGGCCACACCGTGCGCGGCGAATACACCAAAGGCGGCGGCGTGCCCTGCCTGGTTGCGGTTCACACCGACGCCACCGGCAAAGCGCTGGAAACCGGCCTGTCCTACTGCTCCGCCATCGGCGGCGGCCGCTCCGGCATCATTGAAACCAACTTCCGCGAAGAATGCGAAACCGACCTGTTCGGCGAGCAGGCAGTTCTCTGCGGCGGCCTGGTTGAACTGATCCGCTGCGGTTTCGAGACCCTGGTCGAAGCCGGCTATGCCCCGGAAATGGCCTACTTCGAATGCCTGCACGAAGTGAAGCTGATCGTTGACCTGATCTATGAAGGCGGCATCGCCAACATGGACTACTCGATCTCCAACACCGCCGAGTACGGCCAGTACGTCACCGGCCCGCGCATCCTGAAGTACGACGAAACCAAAGCCCGCATGAAAGCGGTTCTGGAAGACATCCAGCAGGGCAAATTCGTGCGCGACTTCATGCTGGAGAACCAGGTTGGCCAGCCGACCCTGAAAGCCTCCCGCCGTGCCAACGACGAGCATCTGATCGAAGAGACCGGCGCCAAGCTGCGCGGCATGATGCCCTGGATCTCGGCCGGCAAGATGGTCGACAAAGAAAAGAACTAAGGCGCCCGCGGAATTTTCCGCAGCCTTTTCCTCTGCAGGGCGCTCCATCTCGGGGCGCCCTTTTTCTTCAGAAAGCCATTCAATGACCCTGCCGCCCGGCCGATAGGCCGAGCCGCGCCCGCCCCTCCCTACGGGAGGGCGCTTCGCACCCACCCAGGGTCAGGCGCTGCCCTCAGCTTCTGACGCGTGACGTTATTGCAAGGAGGAAGATATGCCAGACTCCCCCGGTGCCGCCAATTGGGCCAAGCTTTTGTTTCTCGGCGTGATCTGGGGCGCCTCTTTCATGGCGGTGTCACTGGCGCTGCGAGGCTTCCCGCCGATGACCATCGCCGCGCTCAGGATCTCGATCGGCGCGCTGTGCCTCCTGGGCGTGGTCTATGCGATGGGCATTGGCCTGCCCTCCCCGCGCTCACGCGACGGCCGCATCATCTGGGCCTGCGCCCTTGGCATGGGGTTCTTTACCAACGCCCTGCCCTTCACCCTGCTCAGCTGGGGGCAGACTTATGTGGCCAGCGGCTTTGCCGGGGTCTGCATGGCGGTGGTGCCGCTGTTTGTGCTGCCGCTGGCGCATGTGCTGGTGCCGGGCGAGCACATGACCCTGCGCCGCGCCATCAGCTTCCTCATCGGTTTTGCCGGTGTAGTGGTGCTGATCGGGCTTGATGCTTTCCGCTCTGCCGGCACGGATTTTGAATCGCTGGCCCGCCTCGCCTGCCTCGGCGCCTCGCTCTGCTATGCCATCGGCTCGATCATTACCCGGCTTTGCCCGCAGGTGAACATGCTGTCTCTCTCCGCCGCGGCGCTCCTGTGCGGCGCCGCGATGATGACCCCCGCCGCGCTTTGGGCCGAAGGCGTGCCCGAACTGCCCGCTGGTCTGGCGCTCGGCGCCGTCATCTACCTCGGCCTGCTGCCAACAGCGCTGGCGCAGGTGCTGCTGGTCCAGGTCGCCCGCAGCGCAGGACCTGCCTTCCTGTCCACCGTGAACTACCAGGTGCCGGTCTGGTCGGTGATCTTCGGCGCGGCCCTCCTTGGGGAAACCCTGCCGCCGCAGCTGTTTGCCGCCCTGGCGCTGATCCTCGGCGGCCTGCTGCTCAGCCGCAGCCGCCACCCGCGCGCGGCGTGAACCGCAAACCGTTCGATCGATAACAAAGCAATTGCCATTGACCCCGCCCGCCCGGCGGGGTCTTGTCGCGCGGTGAACCGGCAAGAGGCACCCATGCCCGATATCGCTCCGCGCTACTGGCTGATGATCGCCACCCTGGGCTTTGTCTGGGGTGCAACCTTTCTGCTGATCAAGCTGGCCCTCGATGGCATCACCCCGTTCTGGCTCGCCGCCGGAAGGATCGGATTTGCCGCGCTGCTGCTCTGCGCGGTCTGGGGCTGGCGCGGGTTCAAGCTGTTCAAGGCTGAAACCAACTGGCCCTCGCTGATCCTCATCGGCATCCTCAGCACCGCCCTGCCCTTCATGCTGATCTCCTGGGGGCAGCAGCATGTCTCCTCCGGCTTTACCGGCGTCAGCATGGCGGCAATCCCGCTGATGGTGCTGCCCTTGGCGCATGTCTTTGTACCGGGCGAACAAATGACCCTGCGCCGCCTCATCGGTTTCTGCATCGGTTTCGCTGGCGTCGCCCTGCTGATCGGCGGCAAGGCATTTGAAAGCAGCGGTGCGGCGCTCGAATCCTATGGCCGCGCCGCCTGCCTGTCAGCGGCGGCCTGCTACTCGGTCAGCTCGATCCTGACCCGCCGCCTGCCGCCAGCAGACCCCGTGGGACTGGCGGCCGTTTTTCTGGTGATCGGCTGCTTCATCATCTTCCCGGCGGCCTGGCTTACCGAAGGGCCGCCGGTGATGCCGGATACCAAGACGCTGCTGATTGCCGCCGTCCTCGGCCTGATCCCAACAGCCGCCGCCAACCTCTTGCGCGTCATTGTGGTGCGCGAGGCAGGCCCCACCTTCATGACCCTCACCAACTACCAGGTGCCGGTTTGGGCGGTGGTACTGGGAGCCGTTTTCCTGGGTGAGGAACTGCCGCCTTCGATGCTGCTGGCAATGGTGATGATCCTCGGCGGCCTCGGCCTCAGCCAGTTCGGCAGACTGAGGCGGCTGTTTGGCAAAGGGGGCTGACACCCCCGGCCTTATTCCGCAACTGCAGCCTCCACTGCGGCAACCACGCTATCGACCGCCAGCGTCATCAGCCCGGCGTCCTCGCTTTCCGCCATCACACGGACCAGCGGCTCGGTCCCCGATTTGCGGATCAGCAAGCGGCCCTGCCCGTCCAGCATCTTTTCTGCGGCGGCAATCGCCTCCTGCACCCGGTCATTCTCCAGCGGCGCCTGCCCCGCCTGAAAGCGCACATTGCGCAACCGTTGCGGCACGGTCTCAAACTGATGCGCCAATTCAGATGCCTTCCTGCCCGTCTGCACCACCTCAGCCAGAAAATGCAGCCCGGCCATCAGCCCGTCGCCGGTGGTGGCATAGTCACTCATCACGATGTGACCGGACTGTTCGCCGCCCAGGTTGAAGCCGCCCTCGCGCATCCGCTCCACCACATAGCGGTCGCCCACGGCGGTGCGTTCCAGCCCCAGCCCATGGCTCTCCAAATGACGCTCCAGCCCGAGGTTCGACATCACCGTCGCCACCAGCGCTCCGCCTGCCAGCTGACCCTGCTCCGCCCAGCGGGCTGCCAGCAGCGCCATCAGCTGGTCGCCATCGGCCACGGTGCCGGTCTCGTCGATCACGATCACCCTATCGGCGTCCCCATCCAGGCAGATGCCTACATGGGCGCCATGCGCAACCACGGCCTCGGCAGCCGTCTGCGGCTGGGTCGAGCCGCAGCCGCGGTTGATGTTCAGACCGTCGGGGGCGACACCCACGGGGATTACATCCGCGCCCAGCTCCCAAAGGATCTCCGGCGCCGCCCGGTGCGCCGCCCCATTGGCGCAGTCGATCACCACTTTCAGCCCGTTCAGGCCCAGATTGCGCGGCAACGAGCTTTTGACCCGCTCGCCATAGCGGAAACGGGCGTCGTCGATCCGCTTGGCCCGGCCGATATTGGCGGCCTGGGCAGGCTCGACACCACTGTCAATCAGCGCTTCGATCTCGATTTCAGCGCTGTCCGAAAGCTTAAAACCATCGGGACCGAAGAATTTGATACCGTTATCTTCCGACGGGTTGTGGCTGGCTGAAATCATCACCCCCAGATCGGCCCGCATCGAACGGGTCATCAAACCCACTGCAGGCGTCGGCACAGGCCCCAGCAGCAGCACGTTCATGCCGGTGGAGGTCAGCCCGGCCGTCAGCGCATTTTCAAACATATAGCCGGACAGCCGGGTATCCTTGCCAATCACCACCCGGTGCGCAGCAGACCCGTCACGCCGGAAGTACCGGCCAACTGCCGCGCCAATGCGCAACGCCATCTCGGCGGTCATGGGATGAACATTGGCTGTGCCGCGCACGCCATCGGTACCAAAGAGTTTACGCATTATGCTTTCCTGCCCAAAAGGGCCTCAGCGGACAGCCTGCCAAAGGCGCAGCGCCTGAACCGTCTCGGCCACGTCATGCACCCGCAGGAATTGCACGCCTTGCGCCAGGGCTGCAAGCCCTACCGCGATAGAACCGGGCGCGCGGGCATCGGCACGCGGCACTTCGCCGATTTTGCCGATAAATCCCTTGCGGGACACACCCAGCAGGATCGGACAGCCAAGCCCGTGAAACAGGCTGAGATTGCGCAAGAGCGTCAGATTATGGTCCAGTGTTTTGCCAAAACCGATACCGGGATCGATCACAATTTGCTCGCGCACCACGCCGATCGCTTCCAGCCTGTCGATCTGTGCGCTCAGGAAATCATAAACATCCAGCAGCACGTTGGCGTAATGCGGGTCATCCTGCATGGTGGCCGGATCGCCCTGCGCATGCATGATGCAGACCGGCACGCTGGCCTGCGCCGCCAGCGGCGCCAGCGCCGGGTCAAAGGTAAAGCCGGAGACGTCATTCAGCAGGCTGGCGCCAGCTTCCAGCGCTTCCATCCCCACATTGGCCTTGCGGGTGTCAATGGACACCGGCACCGGGCTGTCGGCGCGTATAGCCGCGATCACAGGCGCGGTGCGGGTGATTTCCTCGGCCTCGGGCACTTCTTCGGCCCCGGGACGGGTGGATTCACCGCCCACATCAATGATCGTGGCACCCTCGGCCACCATCTGCAGCGCCGCCGCCCTGCCGGCCTCAACCCCCGCATGGCGGCCGCCGTCCGAGAAACTGTCCGGCGTCACATTCAGAATACCCATGATCTGCGGCTGGGTCATATCCAGCCCAGCGATCGAGGCACGCCGTGCGCTCAGGCGGCGGCGCTCCATCTCGGGCACCAGCCCGGCAGGCACAATCCGCGGCGGCGCCTCGCGGCTGAGGATCTCTACCTCAGTGAACCACAGGGCACTGCCCGCCAGCGGAACCGCACCCTCGGGGCGCGCCTCGCCATGCTGAACCAACGGCCGGTAATATGTCACAGTTGTGCTTGCTCCACGCTGACGGCCCGCAAGGGGACACCGGGATTATCAGGCAAATCCCCGCCAAGCACAATCATTTCACCTGCTTCAAACGTGGCGGCAAACCAGGCCGCCAGGGCAACGGAATCCGACGGCGGCGCCGACGGCCCCTCAACTGCGTCCAGCACAATCTTGGACGGCGCCCAAACACAGATCTGCCCGTTCTTCATCGCCCAGTCCAGCTCGGTCCGGGTCGAGACCACCACACAGCGGTCGTCCTTGGCTGCCAGACGCCAGGCATTCTGCTCAATCGCCAGCAGGTCAATCCGCCGCTGGGTCCATTTATGGCCGGTCTGCGGCACTTGCAGCGGATGCGCCTCGGTGCACAGGATCAGCGGCCGCTGGCGGCACTGCATCTGGTCGATCCAGCCAGTCAGATTGCCGCTGTCGATCGCCGTGTTTGACAGATACATCAGCCGCGGATGCGGGCGCTCTTCCTCATTCACCGAATGGGTCAGCTGATCCTTGGAGCGCACCACTTCGACGCCCAGCGCGCCGGGGCCGCGGTCCAGCTTCTCGATCCGCACAAAGGCGCGCACCGCCTGATGCTCCAGCAGGATCCGCTCGGCGACCCGTTCTGCCAGGGTTTCCAGCAGGTTCAGCCGCTCGGCAGCCAGCTCATGGGCAATCGCTTCGGTCAGCTTGTCATAAGACAGGATCCGGTCAACATCATCGTCCAGGTCCTTGGGCAGCGGTGCAATTTCAACCACCACATTGAAGCTGATCCGCTGGGTAGAGCCGCGCTCGGCCTGAAAGGCACCGATCTCAACCTCGACCGTGTGGTCGCGCAGGGAGATACGGTCCAGCGGGCCCGGCGCAGCAGTGGCCATGGAACGCTCGGAGGGATGCGCAAAGGCAAGGCGGATTTCAGAGGGCATGAGAAACAACGGGCCTTTGGCTGGCAGAGTCAGGTGATGGGACCCGACATTACTATTTCAGCGCCCTCATAACAGGCCCGCAAACGCCACGCCAGTGGCTGAAAGCGGCACCGCGATGCCGCCTTCAGGCGGTCAGTTGCTCAGCGCAGTCCGATAGCGATCGTCACGGTAGAACAGATGCACGCCAATGCGCGCCGTCTTGGTGAAGCTCCGGCTCCAGCGCGGGCGCACCGCGGTCGTGTGATAGTAGGTCGCGCCCTCTGTCAATTCGCTCTTGAACCCATCCAGCGCGGCGCGCGCCACCTTGGCCACCCGCTGGTAAGCCTTCTTTTCGTTGATCACTTCCTTGTAGCCGTCGCAGGTGTAGGTGAACTGGCACTGGTACTTGCGCCCGGTCCCCTGTTTGATCACCCCGCAGAGCGTATTCGGAAACTGCGCGCTTCTGACCCGGTTCAGGATCACCTCTGCAACCGCGAACTGGCCCTTTACAGTTTCGCCGCGGGCTTCGAAATACAGCGCTTCTGCCAGGCAGGCGAATTGCTCGCCGCCGGTGGCCTTTGGCTGGGCATCCAGCCAAGCCTTGCTGTATTCGACCTGCTTTGGTGCTTTCCGGCTTTTAAACGGATTGTTCCGGATTCCGAAGAATCCGCTGAACTTCCGCGCAGGCACCGCACTCAGGCTGGCCTGTTCCCGCTCGATCAGCGCATCCAGGCCGGATTCGGCGGCAACACTTTTACCCATCGTGATGGTGGCAGCCATCACGGCAATCATAGTCAACAATTTCATTCAGGGTTCCCCCGTCCTAGCAGCTTGTACCCGGTTCCCCCGGTACATGCGATCGCATCCCTTAATGGAAATGGCCCGAAACGTCCAGCTTCCGGGCCGCAATCGCACTCAAGGGGAACATGCACATAGCGCCGACCTGACACCGGCAGCCGCTGGATGCCCTGATTTTTCTTAATATTTTGTGTATGTTGGCGCCGTCTGCCCGGTCTTGCTGGAAATTGCCAACTGGGCTGCGGCTAAACGCGCAACCGGCACCCGGAATGGTGAACACGATACATAATCAAAGCCCGCATCGCGGCAGAATGCAATCAATTCGGGGTTGCCGCCATGCTCGCCGCAGATCGACAGGGTGATGTCTCCGTTCTCGGCCCGGCCGCGCTGAACGCCCAGTTTCAGCAGCTCCCCAACCCCGTCCGTGTCCAGAACGTGGAACGGATCTTCCGGAAAAACGCCCTGATTGACGTAGTCCGACATGAACCGCCCCGCGTCGTCACGCGACAGCCCATAGGTCATCTGGGTCAGGTCATTGGTGCCAAAACTCAGGAAGGCCGTGTGCGGCGAAATCTCCCCCGCGCGCAGCGCCGCGCGCGGCGTTTCCACCATCACCCCCAGCCGGTAGGTGAAATCTTCGCCGCGCTCCGATTTGACCGCAGCGGCCACCGCATCAATGCGGGCCTTGACCAGCTCCACTTCGCGTTTAGCCGACACCAGCGGAATCATGATTTCCGGCACCACCGGCTCACCCCATTTCGAGGCCTCCAGCGTGGCCTCGAAAATCGCCCGCGCCTGCATGTCGTAGATTTCCGGCACAGTAACCCCCAGCCGCACGCCGCGCAGCCCCAGCATCGGGTTGTATTCGCCCATTTCCTCGACCCGGCGGGTGACATCGCTCACGGGAATGCCCAAAGCCTCCGACAGCTCCCGCTGGCCGGTTTTGGTGGCCGGCAGAAACTCATGCAGCGGCGGGTCGAACAGGCGGATGCAGACCGGCATGCCCCCCATGATCCGGAACAATTCCCGGAAGTCGTCGCGCTGCATCGGCAGCAGACGCTCCAGCACCGCTTCCCGGCCCGAGGGCGTCTCGGCAAAGATCATCTCCCGCATCACGGTTAGCCGCCCAGGTTCAAAAAACATGTGCTCCGTACGGCACAGCCCGATGCCTTGCGCATTAAATTTCCTTGCCATTTCAGCATCTTCCGGCGTGTCTGCATTGGCCCGGATGCCAATGTCACGCGCCTCGTCGGCCCAGGTCAGCAAGGTCAAAAGCGCCCCATCCTCAGCCGCTTCCAGCATCTCCGGCTGCCCTGCCAGAACCTGGCCGCTGCTGCCGTCGATGGTAATGATATCACCCGGCTTGAACACCCGGCCATCTGCGGCTTCCAGCATCTTGCGCTTGCTATGGAACTTCATGTTGGAGGCGCCGACAATGCACGGCAGCCCCAGACCGCGGCCGATCACCGCCGCGTGGCTGGTCATGCCGCCCTTTTCCGTAAGCACCCCCGCCGCCGCATGCATACCGCGCACATCCTCGGGCGAGGTCTCCCGCCGGACCAGAATGCAGGGTTCGCCCCGCGCCGCACTGGCCTGAGCCCCGGCGGCAGTGAACACCAGCTTGCCAGTGGCGGCCCCGGGGCTGGCGGCAATGCCGCTGCCGATCACGTCGCGCTTGGCGTCAGGCGCCACCTGGCGGTGCAAAAGCTCGTTCAGGATATGCGCATCGACACGCATCAGCGCCTCTTCCTGCGGGATAATACCATCGTCGGCCAGCGCCACCGCGATCTGCACCGCAGCCTGCGCCGTGCGCGCGACGCGCACACCGTCAAGGATATGCACCCGGCCGTTCTCGATCACGAATTCCAGCTGCATCTCCTCGCGCAGCTTGCGGCGCATCAGTGCCGCATGGGCCTTCAGGTCCGCAAAGGCCTCCGGCGCCAGTTCCTCCAGCGACAGGCCACGCGCGTCCTTACCCAGATACAGCGCCTTGGCCCCTGCCCCCAGCGCATCGCGCCCCTGGCTTTGGCTCAGGTAGCGGCCGGTCAGCTGCGGCTGTCCGGTGGTTGAATTCACCAGCTGCAACACACCAGAGCCGCATTCCCCCTGGCCGACACCGGGGATCATCTCCTGCACCACCAGCCCGAGGCCCGCATCGGCCGGCGCGCCCTTGGCCTGGCGCAGCAGCCGCGCCGAGGTGCCCTCCCAGGCCCGCGCCATCGACCGCAGCACCGCCCCCAGCTGCTCACCCGGGTCCTGCGGGAACGGCTCATCCGTCTCCGCCTCATAGGCATGCAGAATTTCACTCAACGCATCCGGGCCGCCGTCCTCGACATCGTCGAACACATCCGGGTCCAGCCGCGCCACATGCACCGCATAAGACTGCACGAACCGCAGATACAGCGCCGCCGCAGCCTCGCGGCCCAGGCTGTCGCACAGATCGACATAGCGCGCATCGTTCATGCCGATGTTCAGGATCGCCCCGGGGCCGCCCCAATCCGGATCTTCCGAGGACGGCCGCACGCACAACAGCGCTTCCTGGTCGAATTCTGCCAGCACCGCATTCAGGTCCGGCATCTGCCCCTCGGCAATTGCATGCACCGCATCAAAAGACAGCGCCACCGTGCGCGGCACCGGCAGGTCCAGCCGCACCAGCCGCTGCAGGCATTTCGCCCGGCCGCCATGGGTGGCCGTAGCAATGGGCGCTGTCGAAGTGATCAGCGAGGCCGGCGGGGTCTGTTCGAAATCTTTCTGCACTGCAGCACGTCTCCTTTGCAAGTCACCATAAGGACATGCGGGGATCGCGCAAGAGTTTTGTAACAGGGAGATGACCGTGAATGCGGGCCCGGATACGAAAAAACCGGCCTTTCCGGGTGGAAAGACCGGTGCCTCCGGCGGGAGTATTTTTGGCAAGATGAAAGAGCTGGTGCGCGATCAGCCCTCAACCTTGGTGAGATCGGCCACCTGGCCGCAGACCTGGCGGATCTGGCTGAGGAGATTCAGGCGGTTGCGGCGGACAATATCGTTCTCCGCATTCACCTGCACCGCCTCAAAGAACGCATCGATGGGCGCGCGCAGAGCAGCCATGCCCCGCATGGCTGCCGCGAAATCTTCGGCCTCGATGGCCGGAGAGATCGCATCCCCGCCCGCTGCAAGCGCATCAAACAGCGCTTTTTCCGCGTCCTCCTCGGCAAATTTGCGGTCGGCGCCAAAGGAGTATTCGACCCCGTCCTTCTCCTCTGCCTGGGACAGGATGTTGTTGGCGCGCTTGAAGCCCTGCAAAAGGTTCCCGCCATCTTCTGTTTTCAGGAAATCCTCCAGCGCGCGGGCGCGCTTGACCAAGAGGGTCAGGTCATCGTTGCCCTCCATGGCGACACAGGCGTCGATCACGTCATGGCGGATGCCCTGATCGCGCAGGAAGACTTTCAGCCGGTCGTGGAAGAAGGAAAGGAGATCGGCGGAGGTGGACGCGGTCACCGCATTGGCGGCCTCGACCTGATGCGCCATGTCATGCACGCGCTTCTTCGCGGCATCCAGCTCCTCGCCCGATGCGTCTTTCTCCGCAGCTTTGGCTTCCAGCAGCGCCCCCTGCCACTCGGACAGTTTCAGCAAGGTCCGCAGCGCTGCCTCGAAACTTTCCTGCAGGTTCAGCCGCAGATCATTCTCCAGCACCAGCCGGATCACCCCCAGCGCGGCTCGGCGCAGCGCGAAGGGGTCTTTCGACCCGGTGGGTTTTTCATCAATCGCCCAGAAGCCGGTCAGCTTATCCAGTTTTTCAGCCAGCGCCACCGCAACCGAAACCGGCTCGGACGGCACATCATCCGACGGCCCCAGCGGCGAATAATGCTCCTCGCTGGCCTTGCCGATTGCTGCCGGCAGTTCTGCCGCATCGGCATAGTAGCGCCCCATCAGCCCCTGCAGTTCGGGGAATTCAAACACCATCTCGGAGCAGAGATCACCCTTGCAGGCCTGCGCCGCCAGCAGCGCCAGCGCCGGGTCCGCATCCACTTTGGGCGCCAGCGCCTGCGCCAGCGCGGCAATGCGGTTCACCTGATCGCCGACTGAGCCCAGCTGCGCGTGGAAGGTCACGCTTTCCAGCTTTTCCACCCAAGGCTCAAAGCCCTGTTCCTTCACCGTGCGCAGGTCGTTCTCCCAGAAGAACTTGGCATCAGCCAGACGCGCCGACAGCACCTTTTGGTTGCCCGCCAGGATCGTCGCGCCATTGTCCGCGGTCTCGCGGTTGGCCACGGTGATGAACTTCTCGATCCGGCCCGTCTTGGGGTTCTTCACCGAGAAGAACTTCTGATGCTCCTTCATCGAGGTCTGCAGCACCTCCGGCGGCAGTTCCAGGAATTCCTCGTCGATGGCGCCCATCAGAACGACGGGCCATTCCACCAGCCCGGCAACCTCGGCCAGCAGCCCCCTGTCCTCGACAACCTCCAGCCCGCTGGCAAAGGCCTGGTTGGTCGCCTCCTGCCAGATCGCCTCAGCCCGCTCGCGGGCGTCCAGCACCACATGCGCGCGCTTCAGCTTGGCGGCGTAGTCGTCAAAACCGGTGACGGTGATTTCCTCCGGCGCCATGAAGCGGTGGCCGCGGGTGGTGTTGCCCGACTTGATGCCGTCGATATCCAGATCCACCACCGATGCGCCTGCCTCATCCGACAGGATGCAGAGGATCGAATGCAGCGGGCGCACCCAGCGCAAGGATCCTGCGCCCCACCGCATGGATTTCGGCCAGGGGAAGTTGCGGATCGTGTCTTCCAGCACTTCGGCAATGATTTCGGCTGCCGGGCGGCCCGGCTTTTCGATCATCGCGAAATACACCGCGCCCTTCGGCGTCTCGCGCTCTTCCAGCTGATCACGGGTCAAGCCCGCACCGCGCAGGAAGCCCTCGACCGCCTTGTCCGGCGCGCCCACTTTCGGCCCCTTGCGCTCTTCGCGGATGGTCGGGCTTTCCGCCAGCAGTCCATCCACCGCCAGCGTCAGGCGGCGCGGCGTCGACAGCGCCGCGGCCCCGGCATAGGTGAGGCCCGCCTCGACCAGACCATCGGTCACGCGCTTCTTCAGATCCTCGGCAGCGCGCGCCTGCATGCGGGCCGGGATTTCCTCGGAAAACAGTTCAATCAGCAGATCGGGCATCAGATATCCTCGGGCGTGGCCGCGCGGGCGGGCGCAGCGGAAAATTCAGAAAATTCGGGCAAGGGGCGAAGGCGCATCATTCGCTTGCACCCGCCTCAGGCCGGGGCGGGCATTCCTCGCCCACCACGGTGCCGTCATAGGCTTTCTGGCCGCAGTCATTCAGCTCATGCCAGACATAGCCGCGGCCCTCATTGGTGACGGCGACAATCCGGTCGACGCCGTAAGAGATATTCTTGACCGACAGAAACGGCTTGGCCGAGCCGTCCGCCAGCTTGGCACCGATGGCAGCCGCATCAAAACACTCGAACCAGTCCGGCGCATTGCGCGGCTCTGTCTTGTCCGACAGGGTAAAGACCTGCGCCAGCGCGTCCGGCGTCATCTTGGTGCTGAAGCAAGCGCGGTAGCGGATCGGGGAGCTGCCGGCGTCAATCGCCTCGAAATCCGCATAGGCAATCGGCTGCCCCTCGCCGCCGTCCAGCGGCACCAGCACCACGTCGCGGCCCGGCTGCAGTTCCACGTCTTCGTAGAAGCCATAGACTTGCAGATAATACATCGCCCCTCCGGCCGCGAGGCCGGAGACGATCAGGATCAGGGCAAGGAATTTCCCCATAACGTGCCGCCCCCTGCTCAGGCCGCGCTCTTGGGCGCGTAGCCGCCGGCCTCGGTCAGCACAAAGGCATCGGCGCACTGCTTGGCCAGCGCCCGCACCCGGCCGATATAGGCCTGCCGCTCGGTGACCGAAATCACCCCGCGCGCATCCAGCAGGTTGAAGATGTGGCTGGCCTTGATGCACTGATCATAGGCGGGATGCGCCATGATGATGCGCTTGCCGGTCTTCGGGTCCAGATGCTCCTGCGCCAGGATCGCTGCACATTCGGCCTCGGCCTCCTCGAAATGGCGCAGCAGCACCTCGGTGTTGGCCACGTCAAAGTTCCAGCGGGCGTATTCTTCCTCGGTCTGCTTGAACACATCGCCATAGGTCAGAGGGATCATCGCGTCCGGATCGTTGAAGGGCATGTCCATCACATGGTCGACACCCAGCACATACATCGCCAGACGCTCCAGGCCATAGGTCAGCTCCCCCGACACCGGGTGGCAGTCATGGCCGCCGACCTGCTGGAAATAGGTGAACTGGCTGACTTCCATACCGTCGCACCAGACCTCCCAGCCCAGCCCCCAGGCGCCGAGCGTCGGGCTTTCCCAGTCATCCTCCACAAAGCGGATGTCATGCATCGCCATATCAACGCCAATCGCCTCAAGGCTGCCCAGATACAGCTCCTGCAGGTTCGGCGGCGACGGTTTGATCAGCACCTGGTACTGGTAGTAATGCTGCAGCCGGTTCGGGTTCTCGCCATAGCGCCCGTCGGTCGGGCGGCGCGAGGGCTGCACATAGGCCGCGGCCCAGGCCTTGGTCCCCAGCGAGCGCAGCGTGGTCGCCGGGTGGAAGGTGCCGGCGCCGACTTCCATGTCATAGGGCTGCATCACCGCGCAGCCCTTGGCGGCCCAGTAATTCTGAAGCCTCAGGATAATCTCTTGGAAGGAGCGCGGCGCGCCGTTGGTCTCGGTCATCTCTCATCCCTTTAGGGGCAGCTAAGGCAGCAATTGCGGGGATCTTCCTATGCAAGCCTGCCGGCAGGGTCAACGCCCCTGGCCCCCGGTTCCGCACCGCCCTGCCGGCCGTTTGCACTCCATTGGCAACAAAATTGCGGAAATGCGGCAACGGGTCGGGAATTCCCCCTGTCATGAGGAGTTCCCTTTGGTGCCGCAAAATGCTTAACCTCCGCGGCAAAGAATAAGAGTACTTCCGGGATACGAGGCCCACACATGAAAAAACTGTTTGCCGCTCTGGCGCTGCCGCTGATCGCGCTGGCCATTGCGTTCACGGCGCCTGTTTCGGCGCAAAGCAGCCGCGATGCGGTCTGGATCCAGATCGCCGCCCGGCCCTCCCTGCGCGAGGCCGAAACAGAGGCCCGCACCTATGCCGCCCGCCTGCCCGATGTCTCGGGCTATGCGCTTGGCGGCGGCTGGTACGGTGTGGTGATCGGCCCCTATGCCCGTGAAGACGCCGAACGCGTGCTGCAGGTCTACCGTGCCGAAGGCCAGATCCCGCGCGACAGCTTCATCGCCTTCCGCCGCAACCTGCGCAGCCAGTTCTATCCGGTGGCGGCAGATGCCACCCAGCCTGCAGAACCGGCCCCCGCCCCGGCAGCACCCGCGCAGACAGACCCGGAACCGCAGCAGCAGGCGGCCATTCAGACCACCCTGCCCGATGAGACCCCGGCAGAGGCCCGCCGCAGCGAACGCGCGCTCAGCCGTGAACAGCGGATGGAGCTGCAGGTGGCACTGAAGGCGGCCGGGTTCTACACTTCCTCGATCGACGGCGCCTTCGGCCGCGGCACCCGCGCCTCGATGAGCGACTGGCAGGCGGCCCGCGGCTTTGAGCCGACCGGCGTTCTAACAACCGCCCAGCGCCAGGTGCTGATGGATGAATACAACGCGCCGCTGATCTCTGTCGGCATGGCCCGGGCTGAAGACGCCAAGGCCGGCATCGCCATGCAGATCCCGGCGGGTGAGGTTGGCTTTGACCGCTATGAATCGCCCTTTGCCCACTACAGCAGCAAAGGGGACCTGGGTGCCCAGGTGCTGCTGATCAGCCAGCCCGGCGACAAGCGCACCCTGTTCGGCCTCTACGACATCCTGCAAACGCTGGAAATCGTGCCGCTGGAAGGCCCGCGCCAGCGCGGCAAGGACAGCTTCACCATCGAAGGCCGCAACAACCAGATCGTCTCCTTCACCCAGGCCAGCCTGAAAAACGGCGAAGTGAAGGGCTTCACCCTGATCTGGCCCGCAGGCGACGAAGACCGCCGCGCCCGTGTGCTGGCGGCAATGCAGGCCAGTTTCACCCGTCTGGACGGCGTGCTGGACCCGGCCGAGGGCGGCGACGCCGTGCAAAGCATCGACCTGGTCTCCGGCCTGGATATCCGCAAGCCGAAACTGTCGCGTTCGGGCTTCTTCGTGGACGGCAAAGGCAGCGTGCTGACCACCTCCGACGTGGTGGCCGGCTGCACCCGGATCACCCTGGACCACGGCTACCAGGCAGAGGTTGCCGCCAACAACACCGCCGACGGCATCGCCATCCTGAAACCCGCCCAGGCGCTGGCGCCTGCAGCGGTTGCCGGCCTCAGCACCTCTTCGCCGCGGCTGCAGTCCGAGGTCGCGGTCTCCGGCTTCTCCTATGAGGGCGTACTGGGCGCCCCCAGCCTCACCTGGGGCAAGATCGCCGACGTCAAAAGCCTGGACGGCAACACCGGCGTGGCCCGGCTGGAGCTGGCGGCACAGCCCGGCGATGCCGGCGGCCCGGTTCTGGACAGCACCGGTGCGGTGCTGGGCATGCTGCTGCCGCGCCAGATCGAAGGCAAGCAGCTGCCCGAAGGCGTGAGCTTTGCCGTGAATGCCGAAGCTATCCGCGCCGCGCTGAGCGCCGCAGGCCTCAGCGCCGCCGAACAGAGCGCCTCCGCAGGCAGCCTGCCCAACGCGGCAATCACCCGGCTCGCCTCCGGCATGACCGTGCTGGTTAGCTGCTGGGAGTAAGCGCCAGGCCTGCAGGGCCAAGCGCTTCAAAAAACATCAGCCGGTGCGCTCCCCGCACCGGCTTTTTTGTGCGGGCCTGACAAATGCTTCCCCGGGCCGCCTGGCCTCGGGCGGGGGGCTCCCGCCCGGCTTCGGACCTTTCCAGGCCCTCCCCCCTTGGGCATGGCACCGCACCTGCGTGCGGTGCCATGCCGCGCATCCGCGCGGCGCCCGGTCCAAACCCGCCAAGGGGTTTGGCGCAGCCAGGCACCTGCGGGTGCGGGAGCCTTCTGCCCGCGGCGAGGCAGGCCGGTTCACCCAGGGGGTATCAATAAGGGTGGATACGGCCGTCCCAGGTGTGGAAACAGCCAGAAGTCTCCACCGTCAGAACCTCGAATTCATTGATCAGCCCGGCCACCGACTCCTCGACCGTGATGTCACCCTCATCGCCGCCCATATCGGTGCGCACCCAGCCCGGGTGGTAGATCCCCACCGCAATCCCCTCGGGCTGCAGATCAGTGGCCAGGTTCCGCCCGATATTCAGGGCCGCCGCCTTGGACGCGCGGTAGGCATAGCTGCCGCCCGGCGCCCGGGACTGGCTGGCCATCTGCGACGACAGGATGGCGATCCTGGGGTTTTCCGCCAGCCGCAGGTTCGGCAGCATCGCCTGCACCGTCAGGAACACGCCGGTCACATTGGCCGCCAGCGTCTTGGTCCAGACCTCGGCGGAATAATCCTCCAGCCCCATCGCCTTGTCGATATAAACGCCTGCATTGCAGACCAAGAGATCCACCGGGCGCCCCTTGATCTGGGCGGCAAAGCGCGCCTGCTGGCCCGGATCCGACACATCCAGCCGCACGCCGGAGGAATGGTCGCGCGAGGTGCCGGTCACCTCATAGCCCGCCTCCTGCAGCCGCTTCACCAGCTCTTTGCCGATCCCGCGGCTGGTTCCTGTTACAACTGCATGCATGGCTCAGGCCCTTCAGTTCGAATTACGTCAGTTTGATTTCCGGCCCGGACGGAACGGCAGCGGCATCACCGGCACGCCTTCCTCGATCAGCTCGCGCGCGTCTTCCAGCCGGGCCTCGCCATGAATGGCCCGCTCCGGCGCCTCGCCCAGATGCATCGCGCGGGCCTCCTGCACAAAGCTGTCCCCGACATAATCGGAATTGTCCTCAACCTTCTTGCGCAGCTCCGCCAGGGCTTTTTCCACCTCCCCGGTGGGATTGCTCAGCATGCCCGGGCCTGCCGGAGCAGGCACGGGCGCCGAGGCCGGCGCAGGCATTGGTGCATCCGGCGCCGCCGCTTGCGGTTCAGGCTCGCCCACGCCGGACACTGCCTTGCGCCCGGGGCGCACCCGCGGCGCCATAATAGCTTTCTCAACGCTGGTGCCGCCGCAGACCGCGCAAGAGACCATCCCGGCCGCTGCCAGCTTGTCGAACGCCGCCGCCGACTGGAACCAGCTGTCGAACGCATGGCCGTCCGCACATTTGAGGCTGTATTGAATCATGCTTTCCCTCTTAGCAGGAAAGGCTGATTAAATCTCCCTTTCCGGCAAGCGCAAGAGGCCTCTTGCATCTACCCTGCTGCATCCGGGCGCTGCAGCCGCTGACGCAGCTTCGCCGCCAGCTCTTCCTGTGGCACATCTGCCTCCACGGCCAGCCGCCTGAGGCCAAAATGCACATGCGCCATCTCGCGGTAATACCCGGCAAAGACATAGTTTACTGTTGCCCCGGCCATGGCGCCTGCAATCGGCACCGCCTGGGCCGCCAGTTTCTGCCCCAGCACCGCGCCTAGCTTCGGCGCCACTTGCGCGATCAGCTTGTGCAGCCCGCCGGGCAGCCCCAGCCGGACCGAAAGAAAGCCAAGGTCTGCCCCATCATCATCGGCCAGCGGACCCGCTGCCGCAAACACCTGGATACAGTCGAAAGTCACGCTTTCAGCCTCCGGATCAAACCCCTCTTCCACCGCGGCGCTTTGTATGCTGCGCAGCAAAAAGGCTGTGGTCGCAGGCAGTTCAATCAGCGCCCCCGGCAGCCCGGCAGCGCCTCCGGCTGCGCCCATGGCGGCGCTCAGCACGCGGTCAAAGCCCGCTGTCTGATCCGGCACCAGGCGGCGCGACCGGCTGGCGCCCTTCATGGCAAACCGCAGCGCGGTTTCCGCAGCGCCTGTCAGCCCGGCCCGCACCGGCGCCGGCAGCCGCTCCAGCAGGCTTTCGCCGCTGCCGCCCAGCCGGTTCAGCAAGTCGATCCCCGTACCGCCAGCGGCGCGGTACCGCTCCGCCAGCCTATCCAGTTCGAATTCGATCTCCTGCGGGGTGTAGCTCCGCGCGTCTGTCAGAACATCTGCCAAAACTGTCTCCTTTGCCGTTTAAACATCGGCAGCAGACAGCGGATTTTCAACCCTGCCAGCGGGCAACCTGGCCTTGAATGCCCTGCCAGGCACCGTCTTCCAGCGCCAGCCCCAGCACCCGCTCCGGGTTGGTCGGCGGCGGCATTTCGACGCCGGAAAGCTTGGTAAATCCAAAGCGCCGGTAATAGGGCGCATCGCCCACCAGCATCACCCGCGCCCAGCCGGTTTCCTCTGCCTTGGCCAGGCTGTCGCGAATCAACGACCCGCCCAGCCCTTCGCCCTGCCGGGTCGGGTGCACCGCCACCGGCCCCAAGAGCAGCGCAGGCGCGTCCCCGATCAGCACCGGCCAGAACCGGATCGCCGCAGCCAGAATGCCGTCGCTGTCGCGCGCCACCTGGCTGAGGCCCGCCACCGGCGGCACCCCGTCGCGCAGGCGGTAGGATGACAGCGCCTCGCGGCCCGGCGCAAAGCACAGGTCATAAAGCGCCTCGACCTCCCACCGGTCGTCCGCAGTTTCCGCTGTCAGCTCGATCACGCCGCCAAGTCTCCGCCCCTCACCACGCCGCAGTCTCCGCCAATTTCCCCTGCAGGCTGGCGTTTGGCCTAACACGGGCGTAAGCCTTGGGCAAACACCTATAGACCAGAGCAGGACCCCCGCATGTTCTACCGCCCCGAGGACGGCCACGGCCTCCCCCACAACCCGTTCAATGCCATCGTCACGCCGCGCCCCATCGGCTGGATCTCCTCGCGCTCGGCGGACGGGGTGAACAATCTTGCGCCCTATTCCTTCTTCAACGCAGTGGCCTATACGCCGCCGCAGGTGATGTTTGCCTCCACCAGCGCCAAACCGGACCAGGAGGGCACCAAGGACTCGGTTGCCAATATCGCGGCCACCGGCGTCTTCTGCGTCAACGTGGTCTCCTACGCGCTGCGCGACGCGATGAACGCCAGCTCCGCCGCCCTGCCCAAGGAGGCGGATGAGTTCGCCCATGCCGGCCTGGAGGCGGTGGAATGCGAAACCATCGCCTGTTCCCGCGCCGCCGCTGCCCCCGCGGCGCTGGAATGCCGGCTCACCCAAATCGTCACCCTGCCGGGCGAGGCCAACAAGGTGGTGTTCGGCGAGGTGACCGGCGTGCACCTGCGCGACGACTGCCTGCGCGACGGCGCCTTCGACGTCACCGCCTTCCAGCCGCTGGCCCGCCTTGGCTACCGCGACTACTCAGTAGTGCGCGACCTGTTTTCCCTGTCCCGCCCCGGCGAGTAAGCCCCGCCATGCCGCTTCCAGATCCCCGCAAACGCAATCCGATCCTCCTGCCGGACGGCACGCCCCACGCAGGCACGGTGATGCTGTCCCAGGTGCTGGATCACCCCAATATCCAGGCCGGAGACTATACTTACGCCTCCGACTTCAACCCGCCGGACAACTGGGCGCAGCACCTTGCCCCCTACCTGTTCCCCGGCGCCCGCGAACGTCTGATCCTTGGCCGCTTCTGCCAGATCGCCCACGGCGCGCGCTTCATCACCGCCTCCGCGAACCACGCCCAGGACGGGCTCAGCTGCTATCCTTTCCCAGTGTTCGACCCAGGCCAGATGGCGGGCTTTCAGCCCGACACCCGCGACACGGTGGTCGGCAATGACGTCTGGGTCGGCTATAACGCGCTGATCCTGCCCGGCGCCCGCATCGGCGACGGCGCCATCATCGGCGCAGGCGCAGTGGTGCGCGGCACGGTGCCGCCCTATGCCATCGTCACCGGCAATCCCGGTGCCGTGCAAGGCTTCCGCTTCCCCAAACCGCAGATCGCCCGGCTCCTCAGCCTCAAATGGTGGGACTGGCCGCCCGAGCTGATCACCCGCGCCGAACCCGCCCTGCTGTCCGGCGATCTCGACATGCTCGAAACCCTCGCCCCCGACTGACCCTGCCCCCATGCCCTTGCTGGTCCGGAGCCGCCGTCGCCTGAGACCGGACGGCCACGCGGGGTTCGCCGGGACAAGGCAAATCGCCGAGGGGCCCCGCCCCCGGCGGGGAGGCGGCTATTTTCCTTGGCGCGGCGGGGACCGGGTGGCAGGCAAGGATCAGGGGATGGAGGATCGGGGCCGGCTTTTGCTGGTATGGTGAGCCCGAAGCCCCCGAAAAACAAACCCCTACAAACAAAAAAGCCCGCGGTTCGCCAGAACCGCGGACAATTTTCTAACACCGGCCAGGCGTCAGTGGCCGCCCAGCACCCCGGTCTTGACCGAGTAATCCACCGCAACCTCATATTCCGGGTCGTCATCGCTATCGACCATCAGATGGCCCGCCTTGGTCAAGAGCTGGTGGCAATCGCGGCTCAGATGCCGCAGCACCAGCGACTTGCCTTCAGCCTCATACTTGCCGGCCACAGCCTCGATTGCCTGCAGCGCCGACTGGTCCACCACCCGGCTGCGGGCAAAGTCCACGATTACATGATCCGGATCGCCTGCCACATCAAACAGCTCGATGAAGCCGTCGGTGGAGCCAAAGAACAGCGGCCCCTCGATCTCATAGACTTTGGCGCCCTTGTCGCTTTCTGACTCGCGGGTATAGGCGTGGATGCGGCGCGCGTTGTTCCAGGCATAGGCCAGCGCCGAGACGATCACGCCCACAACCACCGCAATCGCCAGGTCGGTCATCACCGTCACCACGGTCACCAGCACGATCACAAAGGCGTCCATCATCGGCACCTTGGTCATGATCTTGAGGCTGTTCCACGCGAACGTCCCGATCACCACCATGAACATCACGCCCACCAGCGCGGCCAGCGGGATCTGTTCGATCAAGGGCGAGGCCACCACGATGAACACCAGCAGGAACAGCGCCGCGGCAATGCCCGCAATCCGCGTCCGGCCGCCGGATTTCACGTTGATCATCGACTGGCCGATCATCGCACAGCCGCCCATGCCGCCAAAGAAACCGGTCACCACATTGGACGCGCCCTGCGCAATGCACTCCTGGCTGGCGCCGCCGCGCTTGCCGGTGATCTCGCCCACCAGGTTCAGCGTCAGCAGGCTCTCGATCAGGCCGATCGCTGCCAGGATCACCGCATAGGGCAGGATGATCCACAGCGTCTCCAGCGTGAACGGCGCCAGCGCTGTGCCATAAAGCCCCTCACCCGTGCCAAACGGGTTGTGGAAGCTCGGGAACCCGCCCTTGATTGAGGCCATATCGCCAACGGTCGGCACGTCGATGTTCAGCGCAATGACCAGAACCGCCACAACACCGATCCCTGCCAGCGGCGCCGGGATCACGGAGGTGATCTTCGGCATCCCCCAGATGATCAGCATGGTGAGGCCAACCAGCCCCAGCATCATGTACAGCTGCATCCCGCTCAACCACTCTTCACCGCCCGAACCCGGCACCTTGAACTGCGTCAGCTGCGCCAGGAAGATCACGATAGCAAGGCCATTCACAAAGCCCAGCATCACCGGATGCGGCACCAGCCGAATGAACTTGCCCCAATGCATCACACCGGCAATGATCTGCAAGATCCCCATCAGGACCACGGTGGCAAACAGGTATTCCACCCCGTGCTGCGCCACCAGCGCCACCATCACCACCGCCAAGGCACCCGTGGCACCCGAGATCATCCCCGGCCGGCCGCCGAACACCGCGGTGATCAGCCCCACCATGAAGGCCGCATAAAGCCCCACCAGCGGATGCACCCCCGCGACAAAGGCAAAGGCGACGGCCTCCGGCACCAGCGCCAGCGCCACTGTTAGGCCGGAGAGCAGCTCAGTGCGCACGCGGGACACAGTAAAGCCCTCGTCCTGCATGATCGAAAGATTGGGCGGGGAAATCTGCTTGGCCAGCAAAGCCACGGCTGCGCGTCTCATAAAATGTACCTGTGCTTGGAAGGGGAGTGTCCGCAGCCCGCCCCTAGCGGAAATGGGCCCTTGGGGCAAGGGTGTGGAAGTGCTTGGACGTTGTGCTGGACCTGCAATCCAACCAGAAGCATACTTAAAAGAATGACTTTTGGGCGCTACACCACTTGGGCTGATATCTGGCCCTCGGCCACTTCAGCGGAAAAGAAACTGAAGGGGGCCTTCGTAAGTGGTTCAATTTGCTGTTTAGGCAGCGGAACCTGTCCAGTGGAGCCCGCAAACTGGAATTGCGCAAGTAAAGCCCGTAGCATTCGCGCAGAGGTATTGAATTTCTTTTTGTTAGGCGGTGGGCCGGATTGCATTGGCACAGACGCAGGTGTGGCCCTAAAAGGCGCTCTTATCAAAGGTCCACTAGACCTTACAGATTCAACGATAACTGCCAATATGCAGCTGGAGAACTGCCGGTTTCAATACCCTATTGCGGCCTCCCGCGCGCGCTGGAAAGGTGAACTCTGGCTAAAGAATTGTTTTCTCACAGGCTTTAGTGGGCTTCCTCCTCTCACAGCGAATGGCGCAACCATTCGCGGAACAGCGGACTTCATAGGCTCGAAATTTCAAAACCCCGACGGTCGCGCACTAGACCTGCAGCGCACAGCAATTGGCGGAAGTCTTTCCCTTGCGAAGGCAATAATTGAAGGTGATGCGATCCTAACCAGCATGAAAGTCGGCGGGCAAATGGACTGTGAAGGCGCGCACTTCCAGCAAGGAAAGAGTTTTGCGCTATGTATGCAAAACGTGACCATCGCTGAGGGTTTCTTTCTACGAAACAATGTCAAGATTTCAGGAGATATGAACATCAGTGCAGCAACAGTCGGCGAGCTTGTAGACGACGTAGGCTGTTGGCCGTCTGACCACAGCGTGGCCTTAGATGGGTTCACATATGGACGTATTACTGGGTCGTCGCCACTTCGTGCCAAAGAAAGACTCGTCTGGCTTTCGGATAAGGACACTTGGAAAGGTCAGTTTTATCCGCAGCCTTACAAACAGCTTGCAAACTTTCTGCACCAGATTGGGCAAGATGCAGACACTCGTGAAGTACTTTACACGCTCGCCCGCAAACTCGGTGAGCATAGGCGCAAAGAGTTGCGCCGTGAGATAATCGAAGCAGGCCAATCCACCCCGCGAATGGGCCTCGCCATTGCCAAAAGCCTTTTGCTAGGCAGCGAGCATATCTCCGGCGCCCTGCTGCGCTGGGCTGTCGGTTACGGCTACAAACCTTTCCGCAGTCTTGCAGTTCTCACCGGCCTGATCGCCGCCTTCTGGGTCCTGACCTTAGGCGCATGGCACGCCGGAGACTTTGCACCCAACTCCAGCATCGTCCTGACTTCCGAAGACTGGGCAGAATACGATGTCAAAGACGACCAGCCTGAACCGACTAACCCCGCGGGTGATTGGAGCGAAAACACTATTCCCGGACGCGATTGGGACAGCTTTAATTCTATCGCTTATGCTGCAGACGTGGTGATCCCCATCATCGACTTCGGCCAGACCGACGCCTGGGCGCCCTCAACCGCCCGCGGCCCGGCCGGCGTGTTCCTCTGGTGGGCGCGCTGGCTCTTCACACTGGCGGGCTGGATCGTCACCGCCCTCGGCGCCGCGGCGCTGACCGGGATCATCCGGCGCGAATAGCCCCGCCTTTTCATCTTTCCCAAATACTCTTGCCGAAGGCAAAACCCGACCGTGCGGCACCCCTCCGGTGCACGGGTGGTGCACAGGGGGTGCACGCATGTCACCCCCTGTTTATCACCTTGCTCTTGCCAAAACCGCCCTCCCTTGCGCATATCCGGGTCCAGCAGCATCAGGAGGGCAGAGATTGACCAAGGAAACCATGATTGCCGTGATCGGCGGCTCGGGTATTTATGAGATCGACGGGCTGGAAGGCGCCGAATGGGTCTCTGTCGAAACCCCTTGGGGGGCGCCCTCGGATCAGATCCTGACCGGCTCCCTGGACGGCGTCAAAATGGCCTTCCTGCCCCGCCACGGCCGCGGCCATGTGCATTCCCCGACCGAGGTCCCCTACCGCGCCAATATCGACGCGCTGAAGCGGCTGGGGGTGACGGATGTGTTCTCGGTCTCTGCCTGCGGCTCCTTCCGCGAGGAGATGGCGCCGGGCGATTTTGTTGTTGTGGATCAATTCATTGACCGCACCTTCGCGCGCGACAAAAGCTTCTTTGGCACCGGCTGCGTCGCCCATGTGAGCGTGGCGCATCCGATCTGCGAACGCCTGTCGGACGCGGCGGAGGCTGCAGGCAAGGACGCCGGGATCAAGATCCACCGCGGCGGCACCTACCTGTGCATGGAAGGGCCGCAGTTCTCCTCGATGGCGGAAAGCAAACTCTACCGCGAGCAATGGGGCTGCGATGTGATCGGCATGACCAATATGCCCGAGGCCAAACTCGCCCGCGAGGCAGAGCTGTGCTATGCCTCCATCGCAATGGTCACTGACTACGACAGCTGGCATCCAGAGCATGGCGCAGTGGAAATCACTGAAATCATTGCGACTTTGCAGGGCAACTCCGCCAATGCCCGGGCGCTGGTCAGCCGCCTCCCCGGTCTGCTTGGCACCGGACGCGCGGACTGTCCGCATGGCTGCGACAAGGCGCTGGAATATGCGATCATGACCGCCCCGGAGAAACGCGATCCGGCGCTGCTGGCAAAACTGGACGCCGTGGCGGGCCGGATACTGGGCTGACACCGGACAGCAACAGATTGAGACAATTAGGGCGGGCCGCAGGGTGCCGCCCTTTTCGTTGCACATCCCGGTTCCTTTATCAAACAGCAGATACAGCTTCTGGTTTCAGGATTTTCCCATGCGCCTTCATGGTTTGGACATTGCCCGTTTCCTTGCGTTTTGCGGCATGGTCCTGGTCAACTTCCGCATTGCGGCCCAGGTAACACCCGGAACCGATGCCATATCTGTGTTCACCAGCAGCCTGGAGGGCCGGGCCGCCGCACTGTTTGTGGTGCTGGCCGGGATCGGGCTGTCGCTAGGCAAACCCAGCCGGGCAGTCTTGTTCCGCCGCGCCCTGTTCCTGTTCGCAATCGGCCTTGTGAACCTGACCATCTTCGAGGCCGATATCCTGCATTTCTACGCGCTTTATTTCCTGGTGGCACTGCCATTTCTGACCGTCTCCAGCGGGGCGCTTCTGCGGGCCGCTGCGGCCATTCTGATCATCGGGTTCATAAGCCTGCTGGCGCTGGAGTATGAGGCGCATTGGAACTGGGAAACTCTCGAATATGCGGATTTCTGGACCCTTGAGGGCTTCCTGCGGCATTCCTTCTTCAACGGCTGGCACCCGGTGTTTCCCTGGGCCGCCTTCCTGCTCCTGGGCATGTGGGCAGGCCGTCTGGACCTGGCCAGCCGCGCTGTTCAGATGCGCCTGATCCTCTGGGGGGCAGTGGCCGCCGGCCTTGGGGCGCTGCCCGGTGCGCTGGTGCAGGATCCGGAGCTGATTGATCTCCTGAACACCAGCGCCATCCCGCCGGGTCCTTTCTATGTCATCGCGGCCTCTGGCAGCGCGCTGATGGCAACCGGGCTGATGCTGGCCATCGGCCCGGCCCTTGCCAAGGCGGGGCTGGCCGGGTGGCTGGCAGCCCCCGGGCGGCAGGCGCTCAGCCTTTATGCGGCGCATATCCTGCTGGGAATGGGCACGCTGGAGGCCATGGGCCGGCTCGACGGCTCATTGGGCGTGCAGCAGATCTTTGGCTTCTCGCTGGGGTTCTGTGCGCTGTCGATGCTGCTGGTGCGGGTCTGGAACATCTTTGCCAGGCACGGACCACTGGAAGCGCTGATGCGCTGGAGCACCGGTTCAGCCCGCTGACACCGCTGTTGACTGCACTGCAATTCTAAGGCTCCCTTCGGCACGTGAGCCGCAAGGAGAAACCTATGGATCTGAACCTCTGGCTGGCTTTTGCCGCTGCCTCGACCGCCCTGCTGCTGATCCCCGGCCCGACTGTGCTGCTGGTGCTAAGCTATGCCCTGACCAAGGGGCGGCAGGTCGCTGTTGCCTCGGCACTTGGGGTGGCAACTGGCGACCTGATAGCAATGAGTGCATCCCTGGCCGGGCTCGGCGCGCTGGTGATGGCTTCGGCTACGCTGTTTACAGCGCTCAAGTGGATTGGCGCGGCCTATCTTGTGTGGCTCGGCATCAAACTCTGGCGCAGCGCGCCATCCGCGGCTCTGGCGCAGTTGCAGCCGGAGGCCGGCGTCAAGGCACGCGGCGTGTTCGGGCATACAGCTGCCGTCACGGCCTTGAACCCGAAATCAATCGCTTTCTTCATCGCTTTTGTGCCGCAGTTCATCCGGCCCGAAGCACCGGTCCTGCCGCAGTTTGCCATCCTGACTGCAACCTTTGTGGGGCTGGCGGCGCTGAACGCTCTGGCCTATGCGCTGCTGGCTGACCGGCTGCGCCGCTGGATCGCCAAACCCGCCGCGGCTGCAGCAGTGACGCGCACCGGCGGTTTGGCTTTGATCGGCATGGGGGCTGCAACCGCGCTGCTGCGGCGCCCCGTATGACGTGCGGCAGCGCCGTTTCAGACCGTTCCGGCAGAGATCCGCGCCGTCTTGACCCTTGCAAGACAGCGCCGCATGGGCGAAACCGCCCGTGGCCCGGCCTTCTGCCTGGCTGCCATCAACGCTGCGTCAAAGAGAGCCAAGCCGATGCCTAAGAAGACCGCCGTCAAGGATTACATCCGCACCATCGTCGACTTCCCGCATGAAGGGATCATGTTCCGCGACGTGACCACCCTGTTTGCCGATCCGCGCGGCTTCCGCATGGCAATTGACCAGATGCTGCACCCCTATGCCGGCGAGCAGATCGACAAGGTGGTAGGGCTTGAGGCGCGCGGCTTCATCCTCGGCGGTGCGATCGCGCACCAGCTGAGCGTCGGCTTTGTGCCGATCCGCAAGAAGGGCAAGCTGCCCGGCACCACCATCAGCCAGGAGTACAAGCTGGAATACGGCGAGGCGATTGTTGAAATCCACGACGACGCGATCAAGCCGGGTGAGAAGATCCTGGTGGTGGACGACCTGCTGGCCACCGGCGGCACCGCGGGGGCGGGCATCAAACTGATCGAGCGCTTGGGCGGCGAGATCGTCTCCTGCTCCTTCATTGTCGACCTGCCGGAGCTGGGCGGCCGCAAGCTGCTGGAGAGCATGGGGATGGATGTCCATGTACTGTGCGAGTTCGAGGGCCTCTGAAGCTTCTCTCCTGACCGTCTAGGCTGCCAGCCCGGGCACTCCCGCCGGTCAGGCGCCTTTCCAGGGAAAGGCTGTTCCCGTTGGGCATGGCCCCTTCAGGCCCCTAGGGCCGGAAGGGGCGCGCCGCGCGGATGCGCGGCGCCGGGCCCAAAGCCGCCAGGCGGTCCGGCACAGCCGGGCAGCCGCGGGTGCGGGAGCCCTCCAAAGACACTAAACCAAATCACTCCGTGCGCAGTACCGCACCCGGGTTCATGATGCCATTGGGGTCCAGCGCCTGTTTGATGGCCCGCATCGCGGCCAGCTTGGCCGGATCGCCATAGCGCTCCAGATCGCCTGTCTTCATCCGCCCTACCCCGTGCTCGGCACTGAAGGAGCCGCCGAAGGCGTGGACCAGATCATGCACCGCTTCTTTCACCGCACCGCGCAAGTCGTCGTACTCCTCCCGCTTGCGGCCCTTGGCCGGAAACACATTGTAGTGCAGATTACCGTCGCCCAGGTGGCCAAAGCAATTGATGCGGAAATCGCCAAGCCCGGCCACCACCGCTCTGCCCTGTTCGATGAAGGCCGGGATGTCCGATATGGGTACCGAAATGTCATGGCTGGACACCGATCCGATGGCCTTGTTGGCCAACGGGATATGCTCGCGCACGGCCCACATCATCTGCCGCTGGCTGTCCGACTGGGCAATCACCCCGTCGCTGGCAAGCCCTGCCGCCTCAGCGGCTTCAAACAGCGCAGCAAGGGTGTCTTCCGCCTCCAGCCCCCGCGGCAGGCCCAGCTCGATCAGCACGCACCACTCCGGCGCCTTACCAAAGGGCTGGCGGACCTGCGGCAATGTTTCCGCCAGGAATTCCAGCCCCTGCCGGTGGATCAGTTCAAAGGCGCTGACACCCTCGCCCGCGTGATCCCGGGCCAGGGCCAGCAGATCAATGGCGGCCTGCGGGTCCGCCACGGTAAAGACCGCGGTGCCCTGCGACGCCGGGACCGGCGACAATTTCAGCGCCGCAGCGGTGATCACCCCCAATGTGCCCTCGGCCCCGATCAAGAGATTGCGAAGGTCATAGCCGGTGTTGTCTTTCCTCAGCCGCGACAGCCCGTGCCAGACCTCGCCCGTGGGCAGCACCGCCTCCAGCCCCAGGCAGAGGTCGCGGGCATTGCCGTAGCGCAGCACGTTGACGCCGCCGGCATTGGTCGAAAGATTGCCGCCGATCCGGGCCGAGCCTTCTGCCGCCAGCGACAGCGGGAACAGGCGCCCGGCTTCCTGCGCTGCCGCCTGCACATCGGCCAGAATGGCGCCCGCTTCTGCGATCAGCACGTTCTCCCGGGCATGAACCGCCCGGATCGCTGCCATCCGCTCCAGCGAGATCACCAGCGGCGCCACCCCGTCCGGCTTCACCTGGCCACCCACCAGCCCGGTGCCGCCGCCATAAGGCACCACAGCCACCCGCGCGGCATTGGCTTCGCGGACCAGAATGGACACTTCCTCCACGTTGCGCGGCAGCGCCAGCAGCCCCGCCTGCCCCCGGTACCGGCCGCGCGGCTCTTCCAGATACCGCGGTTCAGCAGGCCGAAGCACGCCCTTAGGCAGCAGGGTTGCAAGGCGGGCGGCAAAGGCGGGATCGGCAGGGTTCAGCGTCATGCCCTATCCATGCCGCAAGGCCCCGTGGCTGGCAAGGCGGCTCACTCCGCGTCCAGCAGGTACTTGGGCCGCAGCACATGGATGGTCGGGCGGCTGGGCAGGCTGCGCAGGGACACCGACAGCGCGCTGTTGCCTTCATCCACCACATCAAATTCCGGGCCGATCCGGGACAGGAAACTCTGCAACGAGTAGTCGCTGAACCAGTGCATCGGGATGATCACAGAAGAGCGCAGCCGCCCCAGCACCTCCAGCATCTGATCCAGCGGCAGGGTGATGCCGCCGTCCACCGCCGCCATCACCACATCAAGCCGCCCCAGCGCCGCAAATTGCTCCGGTGTCGGCACATGGTGCAGGTGCCCCAGATGGCCGATGCACAGGCCCGCGGCCTCGAAGACAAAAATAGAATTCCCGCGTTCCTCCACCCCGCCGAACATGTTGCGGATGTCTGTGGGCACATTGCGGATCAGCATCTCGCCAAGGTCCAGATGGTGGTCGATACCTTGGCCAGACGGCCCCCAGCCCTCCAGCACATGCGGGATCGCCGGGTCGGGATGGGCGGTCCAATGGGTCTCATGGGCGTGGTTCATGGTGACCACATCCGGGATCAGCGGCGCAGCGCCGGTGAAGCCGGTGAAATCAGTGACCACATTCAGCCCGCCTGCGGTGCGCAGCAGGAAAGAGGCATGGGCGATATAGCGGATCTGCACGCTGTCCTCGGCAACCGGGTCCCGCCAGCTGGCCTGCTGCAGGTACTCCAGACCGGGCGCGGACCGGGCCAGCGCAATGCAATGGCTCTGCCGCCGCTCCTGCGCCTGAAGGGCAGCGGAACACAGCAGGAAGCAAAGAAGAGAGGCAAACGCGCGCATGAGGCAGGTTCTAGGGCGCAAACGCGCGTTGTCAGCCCTGATCACAGAAAATTCCGGCTGCAAATGCTCCCGCCTGCTCCGTCAGAATTGGTAATTCTGCGTCGCAGTTGGGCGCGGCGCCCTGCTGGCGCAGAGCGCGGCACCGCCTGCCACGGACGCTGCGCCGCACCGCAGCGGAGGTGCCCGGCCCAACGGGAGCGGCGCATCGCCTGATGCGCCTGCGACGGGCGGGAGAGCCTCCTTTGAAGAGCGTCCGGCCTAGGCCTGCCCCGCCAGCGTCTTGCCGCGGCGGTCGTGGCGCAGAGAGGCATAGAGCACATGGGTGCGCCAGCGGCCGTTGATCTGCAGGTAGGACTGGGCCACGCCCTCGTATTTGAAGCCGGATTTCTCCAACAGCCCGCGCGAGGCCTGGTTTTCCGGCAGGCAGGCGGCCTCGATCCGGCTCAGGTCCAGCTTGCTGAACGCGTGGTGCACCACTGCGCCGATCGCCTCGCGCATGTAACCCTGGCGGGCAAAGGGCAGTCCGGTCCAATATCCCAGCGTGCCCGCCTGCGCCGGGCCGCGGCGGATGTTGTCCAGGGTAATGGCGCCGACCAGCATGTTGTCCGACCGGCGGACCAGAAACAGCGGCAGCGCGGTGCCGCCGGATACCGACCGCCGCGCCCAGTAGACCCGGTTGGTAAAGCTCTTGCGGCTGAGGTGATCCGCCGCCCAGCTGGGTTCCCACGGGGTCAGGTAGGGCTGGCTCTGCAGCCTGAGCGCCGCCCAGCCGTGAAAATCCGCATGCACCGGCGGCCTGAGGGTCAGGCGCTCAGTTTCAATACGAACCTTGCGGCGGTTGAGCAGCATCAGGCGGCGCGCCTCTCCTGCAGCCTCTCCAGCGCCGGCGCACCATCGACCGGGCCATAGAGCGCCAGCGCCGCCGGGGCAGTAACCGCCATGGTCTCCGCCAGTTCGCGCACATCCTTGGTGGTCACAGCGTTGATCCGGTCCACCGTGCGCTCTAGTGACGGCACCTTGCCCCAGATCTGCACCAGCCGTGCCAGCCGTTCGGCCCGGTTCGACGGGCTTTCCAGCCCCATCAGCATCCCCGCCTTCATCTGGGCGCGGGCGCGCTCGACCTCGGCGTCGCTCATGTCATCCGCCGCGCGCTTCATCTCGTCGATGGTGATGCCCGCCAGCTCTGCCAGCTGTTCACCGGAGGTGCCCGCATAGACAGTCATTGAGCCGGTATCGGCATAAGACCCCGCCTGCGAGAAGATCGTGTAGCAGAGGCCGCGCTTTTCGCGCACCTCCTGGAACAGCCGCGAGGACATGCCGCCGCCAAGTGCACTGGCATAGATTTGCGCGGTATACATCGACTGGTCGCGGTAGCTGGGCGCCTCAAAGGCCAGCGCGAAATGCGCCTGCTCCAGATCCTTCACCTGCCGTGCCTCGCCGCCGGTGAACTGCGCGCCTTCGGCGGTGAACTCCGGCTTGGCCTCCATATGGCCGAACATCTGCTCTGCCAGTTTGACCAGCGCGTCGTGATCGACGCCCCCGGCTGCAGCCAGGATCATCTGGCCGGGGCCGTAATGTTCACCGACAAAGCCCTGCAGATCCTCGCGGCTGAAACTGCGCACACGTTCCGCAGGCCCCAGGATAGTCCGCCCCAGCGGCTGCCCGCGGTAGCTTTCCTCCTGCAGCCAGTCAAAGATCACGTCGTCCGGCGTGTCCAGCGACTGGCCGATCTCCTGCAGGATCACCCCGCGCTCAACCTCGATCTCGCGCTGGTCGAACACCGGATTGAGCAGGATATCCCCGATCACATCCACCGCCAGCGGCACGTCATCCTTCAGCACCCGGGCGTAATAGGCCGTCACCTCGCGCGAGGTGTAGGCGTTTATGTAGCCGCCCACATCCTCGATCTCCTCGGCGATTTGCAGGGCCGAGCGCCGCTTGGTGCCCTTAAAGGCCATGTGCTCCAGGAAATGGGCGATGCCGTTCTGCTCAATCCGCTCGTGGCGGCCGCCGGCGCTCACCCAGATCCCGACCGCCGCGGATTCCAGCCCCGGCATATGCTCGGAGACGATGCGGAACCCGTTGGCGAGTGTGTGCTGCTGAACTGTCAATTCGCGATGTTCTTTCTGATGTGATCCTCAAGGGCAGCCAGATCATTGGCGATCCGGGTGACCCGTTCCGGCCTCTCATACAGGTCGGACATGCGCGGCGGCAAGGGCGGATGAATGCCGCTGGCGTCTTCCACCGCCGCCGGGAATTTCGCCGGGTGCGCGGTTGCCAGCGTGATCATCGGAACCTCCGCCTTGCGATGCTCATTTGCTACTTTCACCGCTACCGCGCCATGCGGGCAGATCAGCTCACCCGATGATGCCAGCTCAGACTTGATGGTGGCGAGCGTTTCCTCTTCGGAGGTGCGGCCGGATTTGTAATTCTCGGCCAGCGCCTGCATCGCGCCTTGGGAGACGTCAAAGCCGCCATTCTTCAGCTCATCCATCAGCTGGGCAATGGCCTTGGCATCTTTGCCATAGGCATAGAACAGCGCGCGCTCAAAGTTCGACGACACCTGAATATCCATCGACGGCGAGATCGAGGGCTGGGTGTCGCCCTTGTAATACCCCTGCCCCGACAGGCAGCGGTGCAGGATGTCGTTCTGGTTCGTGGCGACCACCAGCTGGCCGATGGGCAGGCCCATCTGCTTGGCGATGAAGCCTGCAAAGATGTCGCCGAAATTTCCGGTGGGCACGGTAAAGCTCACCTTGCGCTGCGGTGCGCCGAGGCTCACAGCGGCGGAGAAGTAATAGACCACCTGCGCCAGAACACGCGCGATGTTGATCGAGTTCACACCCGCCAGCTTCACGCCATCGCGGAAGTCGAAGTCGTTGAACATGTCTTTGACGCGCGCCTGGCAGTCGTCAAAGTCGCCATCGACGGCCAGCGCGTGGACATTGGCATCCTGCGGCGTTGTCATCTGGCGGCGCTGCACCTCAGACACGCGGCCATGCGGGTAGAGGATGAAGACGTCGACGTTGTTCAGGCCACGGAAGGCCTCCATTGCCGCCGATCCAGTGTCGCCGGAGGTGGCGCCTGCAATGGTCACCCGGTCGCCGCGGCGTTCCAAAGCGGCCTGGAACAGCTGGCCGATCAGCTGCATCGCAAAATCCTTGAACGCCAACGTCGGGCCGTGGAACAGCTCCAGCAGGAAATGGTTGGGCGCCAGCTGCTTCAGTGGCGCGCGGGCGGCATGACCGAAACCCTCATAGGCGCGGGCGATGATGCCGCGGAACTCGCCATCGGTGAAGCAGTCGCCGAGGAAGGGGCGCATGACGCGGAAGGCGGTTTCCTCATAGGACAGCCCCGCCAGCGCCGCGATCTCCTCCTTGGAAATCTGCGGGATTTCGGCCGGCACATAGAGGCCGCCGTCACGCGCGAGGCCGGTCAGCATTGCGTCTTCAAAGGTCAGCTCGGGCGCTTGGCCCCGGGTCGAGATATATTTCATCGCCTTCAGCTCTTTCGGGTTCAGGGGCGGCTGCGCCGCAGGAAGTAGGCGGTCATCGCGGTCCAGATCAGGGCCAGCGAAAACCAGGTGATCGCATATTGCAAGTGGTTGTTCGGGATGCCCGAAGTTGTCACGGCATGCGGAGTGATCGCGGCCTCAGGCGTTGTGCTGCGGGCGACAATCAAAACGGGTTCGGTGTTCAGGAACTCTGCCATATAGGCCACGTCCCGGGCATAGAGGATATTGGTGTCCATTTCCGGCGCGGGCGTCGTCCAGTCTCCCTCATCCGGCCAGAGAAGATTGCCTGTTACCGAAGCCGCTCCGTAGGTGAGCGGAGTGTTCTTTTCAGCGGCTGGAATGAAACCGCGGTCTACGAGGACACGCCGGCCATCGGTGGTCACGAAAGGGGCAATGACCCGGTATCCCGTCTCAGCGTCTTTGGTGACCCAGAACACGTGCAGTTCGTTTTCCTCAATCTCACCTTCAGCGGTGACGGCCAGGTAACGGTCGCGTTCTTTGACCGGGTTTTGGGGCAAACCTGCAGGAACAGCTTTGATGTTGGCCTCAATCGTTTGCAGCAGGTCTTGCTTCCAGGCCTTGCGTTGCAGCTGCCAGGTGCCGAGGCCGATCAAAATGGCCAGGCCAGCGCCTCCGATGATCAACAGGAAGATGACACGCCGCATCGACGCTGCTCCGCTTCAAAGTTCAGGGCGCGCAAGGTGTCCCTTGCGCGCCCCGTGTGTGGCTTTATGCCTGCGGATAATCAACCGCAAACGTGTAACCAATACAAACTGCCGGTTACAGACCGGAAGTGCCCCAGATGTACACGGCCACGAACAGGAACAGCCAGACGACGTCCACAAAGTGCCAGTACCAGGCCGCGGCCTCAAAACCGACGTGCTGCTCGGGGGTGAAGTCGCCCTTCATCGCGCGGATCAGGCAGACGGTCAGGAAGATGGTGCCGATCACAACGTGGAAGCCGTGGAAACCGGTGGCCATGAAGAAGTTCGAGTAGAACTCGTCTTCGCCGAACTTCCAGCCTTCGTGCAGCAGGTGGGCGTATTCATAGCCCTGCAGGAAGGTGAAGGCGACGCCGAAGGCGATACCGATGGCCAGGCCCTGGATCAGCGCCTTGCGGTCGTTGTTGTGAACCAGAGCGTGGTGCGCCCAGGTCACGGCACAGCCGGACAGCAGCAGGATCAGAGTGTTGATCAGCGGCAGGTGGAACGGGTCCACCGCGTAGATTTCAGGCGCCACATATTCGGTGCCGACATAGGTCTCCATCGGGTACATGGCGTGTTTGAAGAACGACCAGAACCAGGCGAAGAAGAACATCACCTCGGACATCACAAACAGGATGAAGCCATAACGCAGGCCGATGCGGACAACCGGGGTATGGTCGCCGACCTTGCTTTCAGCAACAACTTCGGACCACCAGGCAAAGGCGGTGTAAAGAACCGCCACAAAGCCGATCCAGAACGGCCAGGCCGTCATGTCTTTCATCCAAAGAACGGCACCAACCAGCATGACAAAGGTGCCGACTGAAGCAGCCAGCGGCCAGATCGACGGCGGCAGAATGTGAAAATCGTGATTTTTAGCGTGCGCCATTTAAGTGTCCCTCACCTAGCGGCCTAGTTCGTGGTTGTGCCTGCCCCGGTGTTATCCCCGGTGTCGAGAGCGGCATAGCCCTCGGGCAGATCGATTTCATGGAACGTGTACGAAAGCGTGATCGTATGCACGTATTTTGCGTCCCGGTCGTCAATGATTTCCGGGTCAACATAGAAGGTCACGGGCATCTGCACCCGTTCCCCAGGCTGAAGCACCTGCTCGGTAAAGCAGAAGCAGTCGATTTTTTCGAAGAAGTAACCGGCCTGATAGGGCGCCACATTGTAAGACGCCTGGCCCGCGACGGGGCGGTCGGTCGGGTTGTAAGCCTCATAGAAAGCCAGCCCGGTTTCGCCCAGCTTGACCTCCATCTCGCGCACCACCGGCTTGAACTCCCACGGCATGCCGCGCTGTTTGGAGCCGTCGAAACGCACCTTGATGGTTTGGTCCAGAACGGTATCAGAGCCGCCGTTGGCAACTTGGGTGACGCCGCCAAAGCCGGTCACCCGGCAAAACCAGTCGTAAAACGGAACAGAAGCCCATGACAGGCCGCCCATCAGGACAACCACGCCCACCAGTTGGACCACGGTTTTCCGGGGACCCTGCAGTGCCATCAGTTCTGTTCCTCCTGTGCGCCGGGGAATTTGAAGCTGGCTGACGTCACCTTGACCATGGTCAGCGCCATGATCAGCACCACGAAGGCCGCGAGCAGGATGCCGACACCCAGGTTCAGGCCGGAGCGGCGTTTGTGGATTTCATGATCCTTGCGCAAAGCCATATTACCAGCCTCCCAGGCCATAGGGCTTTAGCAGGGCTTCAGCCAGGATCGCGCCGAAGTGCAGGAACAGGTAGAGCAGCGACAGTTTGAAGAAGCTGCGCTCCACCTTGAAATTGTCGGCCTCGGAATCGTCTTCATTGCGGCGGGTGATCTTCCAGGCGCCGTGCAGGAACAGCGCGTTCATCACCAATGCCGCGGCCAGGTAAATCGGTCCGCCAATGCCGGAGAACGCGGTGCCAACAGCCAGCACGGCCAGCAGCACGGTATAGGCCAGAATGTGGATCCGGGTAGAGCGGCGGCCGTGGGTCACGGTCAGCATCGGCACGCCCGCGTCGTCATAATCGGAGCGCATGAACAGCGCCAGCGCCCAGAAATGCGGCGGCGTCCACATGAAGGTGAGCAGGAACATCAGCCAGGGTTCCACCGACATGGTGCCGGTGGCCGCAATCCAGCCGATTACCGGCGGGAAGGCGCCCGCGGCGCCGCCAATGACGATGTTCTGCGGCGTCGCCCGCTTCAGCCACATGGTGTAGATCACCACGTAGAAGAAGATGGTGAAAGCCAGGAAAGCGCCCGCAAAAACATTGGCGGCCAGTGCCAGCATGATCACCGACAGGCCCGACAGTGCCAGGCCCAGAGCCAGCGCCTCGCCCGGCTCAACCTTGCCGGCCGGAATCGGGCGGCCCTTGGTGCGTTTCATCACCTTGTCGATATCGGCATCCCACCACATGTTCAGCGCACCGGATGCGCCGCCGCCGATGGCGATGAACAGGATGGCGCAGAAGCCGACAACGGGATGCACGCCAACCGGCGCCGCCAGCAGGCCAACCAGTGCTGTGAACACCACCAGGGACATCACGCGCGGTTTCAGCAGGGCGAAATAATCGCCAAAGCTGGCCTCGTCCTCATATGCCCGGCTTGCGTTGATGCTTGCGTCGCTCATCTTGGGTCCTTTGGCGGCAACAGGTGCGCATTCCTGCGCACCCCGGTCTTCTTTCTGATCTATATGGTGCTCCTTTGGAGCCCCATATAGACAGCTATCAGTTGGAGGCGACCTGATAGGTCTGCGGGACGCCCGCGAATTCGTCGATCGCACCTTTCAGCCAGGCATCATATTCTTCCTGGGTCACGACCTTGACGGTGATCGGCATATAGGCGTGGTCCTTGCCGCACAGCTCAGAGCACTGGCCGAAGTAGATGCCTTCCTTGCCCTCGTCGACGTTAAACCACAGCTGTGCCAGACGGCCGGGAACGCCGTCCTGCTTCACGCCAAAGGCGGGGATGGTCCAGGAATGGATCACGTCCGCTGCGGTCACGTTCATCACGATGGTCTTGCCCGAGGGCACAACAACCGCGGTGTCGGTGGCCAGCAGGTACTCATCTTCGGCATAGCCGTTTGCCGCCAGCTGGTCCTTGGGCAGCAGGAAGCTTTCGAAGCCGAACTCATGGTCGGTGTACTCGTAACCCCAATACCATTGGTACCCGGTTACTTTGATGTTGATGTCGCCCTCGGGAATTTCCTGCTGGGCAAACAATTGCGGCAGCGAGAAGGAGCCGATGAACACCAGCACCAGGATCGGGATCACGGTCCAGGCGATTTCGATCGGGGTGTTGTGTGTGAACTTTGCCGGGGTCGGGTTGGCGCGCTTGTTGAAACGCAGGATCGCCCAAAGCAGCAGACCGGCCACAAAAACGCAAATCACAGTAATGATCACCAGGATCATCCAATCCAGCCGGTGGATCCCGTCCATCAGCGACGTTGCCGCCGGCTGGAAGTTCAGGCCGCCGTCGACCGGCTTACCAATGGTTTTCAGGCCTTCTTGCGCTGTGGCTGGAAGGCTCGAAAGGCCGGCGAAAAGGCCCGAAAGCATCAAAGCGTTTTTCATGTTCTGTCCTGATCGGTTGATCGCATTGTTCCTGCGGCAGCACGAAATACGGTAATCAATGATTCCACAAAACGCACCTGCCCCGTTGTCTTTGACGCTGCTTAAAATCATATTCGGGCGTACAGATAAAGAGGCAGCCAAGCGTCAAACCGTCGCTTTCTTGATTTAGATCAAAAAAATCTGAGGACCGTGCCATGGAAAACCCAGCCTTCCGTCCCTTTGAAACCGCGCTTCCGGAGGATGAGGCGCTGGCCACCCTGCGCGATGCGCTGAACGGTGCGGAGGATGGAGAGATCTTTGCCGAGCGCCGCAAATCGGAGGCGCTGTCCTTTGATGACGGCCGCCTGCGCAGTGCCAGCTACGATGCCTCTGAAGGCTTCGGCTTGCGGGCTGTGAACGGCGATGTGGCCGGTTACGCGCATTCTACTGATGTCTCTATTGGGTCGCTGAAACGAGCCGCGGAAACCGCAAAGCTGGCGGTTGGCGGCGGCGGCGGCACCTATGCAGACGCGCCCCAGGCCACCAACAAAAAGCTATACACCGACGCCGACCCGATCAGCGCCATGCCGTTCCCGGTCAAGGTGGAGACGCTGCGCGAAATTGATGCCTATGCACGTGATCTGGATCAACGCGTGGTGCAGGTCTCTGCGTCACTGGCGGCCTCGCTGCAGGAGGTGGAGATCCTGCGCGCTGATGGCGTGCGGGTCAGCGACATTCGCCCGATGGCGCGGCTGAACGTGTCCGTCATCGTCGAAAAGGACGGCCGCCGCGAGAGCGGCTCGGCTGGCGGCGGCGGGCGGCTGGGCCTTGATGGCCTGGTCGATCCCGCACACTGGCAAGCCCAGGTGCAGGAGGCGCTGCGCATCGCTCTGGTTAACCTTGATGCGGTTCCAGCCCCGGCTGGCGAAATGGACGTAGTGCTTGGCCCCGGCTGGCCCGGCATCCTGCTGCACGAGGCAATCGGCCACGGGCTGGAGGGCGATTTCAACCGCAAGGGATCTTCCGCCTTTGCGGGCCTGATGGGCCAGCAGATCGCCGCCAAGGGCGTCACTGTGCTGGATGACGGCACCATCCCGGACCGGCGCGGCTCGATCACTGTCGACGACGAGGGCACGCCGAGCCAGAAGACGACGCTGATCGAGGACGGCGTGCTGGTCGGATTTATGCAGGACCGTCAGAACGCCCGGCTGATGGGGGTCTCTCCCACCGGCAACGGCCGGCGCCAAAGCTATGCCCATGCGCCGATGCCGAGGATGACCAATACCTACATGCTGGGCGGCGAGGCTGATCCCGGCGAACTTGTCGCGGGCATCAGGGACGGCATCTGGGCGGTGGGCTTTGGCGGCGGCCAGGTGGATATCACCAATGGCAAGTTCGTGTTTTCCTGCACCGAGGCCTACCGGGTGAGGAACGGAAAAGTTGGTGAACCGGTTAAGGGCGCCACTCTGATCGGCGACGGCGCGACCGCGCTTAAGCAGATTCGCGGCCTTGGGAATGACATGGCGCTGGACCCCGGAATGGGCAATTGCGGCAAGGCCGGCCAATGGGTACCGGTCGGTGTTGGCCAGCCCTCTGTGCTGATGGGCGGTCTGACCGTGGGCGGTTCGGCAGCCTGAAGGAAACGCAATTTCGCTGCAAAACCATGATTTTGCCGTAAAAAACGGGCCGGAAGCCAATACTTCCGGCTCGTTTTGCTGCCCCGTGAGGCCTCAGCTTCCCGCGAGGCCAGCAATTTTCCAATTATTTTCTACACTTATGAAAATTTTCATGGCTTTGACCAAAAACCGCCGCACGTTCACCAACTGTTAACCGCCTTAGGGTTAATCCTAATCCTGCAAACAGGCGGAGCTGCGGATGACTGAAGAAGCACATTCTTCCACTCACCCCCCACTCCCACCCACCACGGAAGATACGCAGTATTCCTGGCTTCGTCTGTTGCGCTCCAAGCGGGTAGGACCGGTGACGTTTCACCGGCTGCTCGCCGAATATGGTTCAGCGCAGAACGCGCTGGATGCGCTGCCCGAAGTGGCACGCTCCGCAGGCATCAAGGGGTATGAAACATGCCCTGCCAAAGCGGTGGACGCCGAAATTAAGGCCGCAAAAGCCGCCAAAGCGCGGCTTTTGTGCTTTTTGGATCCCGAGTATCCCGAACTCCTCGCCGGGCTGAAGGACGCGCCCCCTCTGCTATGGGCAATTGGCGACCTGTCAATTCTGAAGCGCCCGATGGTTTCCATGGTCGGTGCACGCAATGCCTCGTCCCTCGGGCTGAGGATGGCGCGGTCATTGGCGCAGAACCTGGGAGAAGCCGGTTTCGCAGTGGTCTCCGGCATGGCCCGCGGCATTGATACCGCCGTGCACCAGGCCGCCCTGGGCAGCGGCACAATTGCCGTGCTGGCCGGCGGCGCCGATGTGATTTACCCGGCAGAAAACGCCAAGCTGGCGCAGCAAATCAGCGAAACCGGGCTGCGCCTTTCTGAACAGCCAATGGGCCTCACCCCCCAGGCCCGCGACTTTCCCAAGCGCAACCGGATCATCGCCGGCATGGCCCGCGCCGTAGTGGTGGTGGAGGCGGCTGCGAAATCCGGCAGCCTGATCACTGCCCAGGACGCACTGGATTACGGCCGCGAGGTGCTGGCGGTGCCTGGCCATCCGTTTGACGCCCGCAGTTCCGGTTGCAACCGGCTGATCCGGGACGGCGCCCTGCTGGTCAGGGATGCCGCTGATGTTCTGGCCGCACTGCCGCCGCAAGCCGCGACGGCAGTTCCATTCGCACCGGAAACACTGCAGCAGGCAATGGCAGACTTGCCGCCGCCGCCGCCCCAGCGTCGCAGCCTTGCCGAAACCCACGCGCTGCATCAGCAGATCCTTGGCAGGCTGGGCCCCTCCCCGACAACACAAACAGAATTGATCCGCGATCTGTCGCTGCCGCCGCAGCAGGTCGTCCCGGCCTTGACCGATCTGGAGCTGGAAGGCGCCATCCGCCGGCAGCCTGGCGGCTTGCTGTCCAAGGCACTCCCCGAGGAGGACGGTTGAACCCGGCAGCGCAGTCCAATCCGCCCCGGCAAAAAGCAGCAAATGCGGCCCCTCCGGTGCCGCGGCCATTATACCCGGATTGACAATCTCCCCTTGCACCCCACATCTTGCCCCGCCATAGAACCCGGCAAAGCGGTCCGAAGAGGTATCAGAATTTATGCCAGTTGTTGTTGTCGAATCCCCGGCCAAAGCAAAAACAATCAATAAGTACCTTGGCCCCGACTATACGGTTCTGGCGTCTTACGGGCATGTGCGCGACCTGCCGCCCAAGGACGGATCGGTCGATACCGACAATGATTTCGGCATGACCTGGGAGGTCGCCAACGATTCCCGCAAACACGTGAAGGCCATCGCCGACGCGCTGAAAGAGGACAATGCGCTGATTCTCGCCACTGACCCCGACCGCGAGGGAGAGGCGATCAGCTGGCACCTGCAGGAGGCACTGACCAAGCGGCGCTCGATCAAGAAGGACACCGCCGTCAGCCGGGTGACCTTCAACGCGATCACCAGGGAAGCGGTGACTGAGGCGATGCAGAACCCGCGCCAGGTCGACATGCCGCTGGTGGAGGCCTATCTGGCCCGGCGCGCACTCGATTACCTCGTGGGCTTCAACCTGTCGCCGGTCTTGTGGCGCAAGCTTCCCGGTGCGCGTTCAGCCGGCCGGGTGCAATCCGTCTGCCTGCGCCTGATCGTCGAGCGCGAGATGGAGATCGAGGCCTTCAACCCGCAGGAATACTGGTCCGTGCGCGCCCAGCTGGCCACCCCCCGCGGCCAGGAGTTTGAGGCCCGTCTGACCGTCATGGGCGGCGACAAGCTCGACAAATACAGCCTGAAAAACTCCACCTCTGCTGAAATGGCGGTGCAGGCCGTAGCCTCGCGCAAGCTGTCGGTGCTGTCGGTGGAGGCAAAGCCCGCGGCCCGCAACCCCTCTGCCCCCTTCATGACCTCGACCCTGCAACAGGAAGCCAGCCGCAAGTTCGGCATGGGTGCGCGCCAGACCATGAACGCGGCGCAGCGGCTTTATGAGGCCGGCCTCATCACCTATATGCGGACCGACGGCATCGACATGGCGCCGGAGGCGGTGCAGGAAGCCCGCGCCGAGATCGAAAAACGCTATGGCGCCGAATACGTGCCGTCCTCGCCGCGAATCTACAAGAACAAGGCGAAGAACGCCCAGGAAGCGCACGAGTGTATCCGCCCCACCGACATGAGCCGCGATGCCGCCAGCCTGAAGGTCAGCGACGACGATCAGCGCAAGCTTTATGACCTGATCTGGAAGCGGACCCTGTCCTGCCAGATGGAAGGCGCCCGGCTGGAGCGCACCACCGTCGATATCGGCTCCAGTGACCAGCAGGTCGTGCTGCGCGCCACCGGTCAGGTGGTGCTGTTTGACGGCTTCATGCGCGTTTACGAGGAAGGCCGCGACGACGTGGCGGATGAGGACGACAAGCGCCTGCCGCAGATCATGCAGGGCGAGGCGCTGAAATTCGCGTCCTCGCTGGCGGCGCAGGCTGAGAAGGCCGGCAAGGACGCCTCGGTTCTGTCCGAAGACGGCGCTGTGCTGGCGCTGCAGCACCACACCCAGCCGCCGCCCCGCTATACCGAGGCAACGCTGGTCAAGCGGATGGAAGAGCTGGGCATTGGACGCCCCTCCACCTATGCCTCCGTGATCACCACGATCCAGGACCGGGAATACGTCCGCAAGGAAAAGAACCGCCTGTTCCCCGAGGATAAAGGCCGGATCGTCACCATCTTCCTGCTGAACTTCTTCCGCAAATACGTCGGTTACGAGTTCACCGCCAATCTGGAGGAAGAACTGGATGACGTGAGCGCCGGCGACGGCGACTACAAGGAGCTTCTGGGCAAATTCTGGCGGGATTTCTCTGCCGCCATAGCCGAAACTTCCGAGCTGCGCATCACCGAGGTGCTGGACGTGCTGGACGACGCGCTGGCACCGCAGCTTTATCCGCCGCGTGAAGACGGCTCAGACCCGCGCACCTGCCCGAAATGCGGCGCAGGCCAGCTGCACCTCAAGACCTCGCGCACCGGCGGCTTTGTCGGCTGCGGCAACTATCCTGAGTGCAACTACACCCGGCCGATTTCCGGTGAAGGCGCCGAGGGCTATGAGCGTATTCTGGGTGAGGACGACGGCGACGAGATCCACCTGAAATCCGGCCGTTTTGGACCCTATGTCCAGCGCGGCGAGGCGACGCCCGAGAACAAGAAGCCGCCGCGCTCCTCGCTGCCCAAGCAGGGCAAGGATTTCCTGCCCGGCTGGGGCCCGAATGAGATCACCCTGGAGCAGGCGCTAACCCTCTTGACCCTGCCGCGCGAGATCGGCCAGCACCCGGACGGCGGCGCGATCCAGTCCAACCTGGGCCGCTTCGGGCCTTATATCGCACACCAGCTGCCGGATGAGGAAAAGCCGGTTTACGTGAACCTCAAGGAGACGCTGGACGTCTTTGAGATTGGCATGAACCGCGCGGTGGAGATGCTGGCCGAGAAACGCGCCAACCCGGGCCGCCGCGGCAGCCGGGCTGCAGCCAAACCGCTGAAGGAGCTTGGCGAACACCCTGACAGCGGCGGTGCCATCAACATCATGGACGGGCGGTACGGGCCTTACGTCAAATGGGAGAAGGTGAACGCCACCCTGCCCAAGGACGTGGAGCCCAAGGACGTGACCATGGAAATGGCGGTGCAGCTGATTGCCGAGAAGTCCTCCAAGGGCGGTAAAAAGAAGACGGCGGCGAAGAAGCCCGCCGCCAAGAAGAAGGCTGCACCGAAGAAAGCTGCCGCCAAGGAGTGACTGGGCGCCGGCGGGGATCTCCCGCCAACTCCGGGAGCATTGCCATGCGCCCTGACCCGTTGGGCCCGGCGCCGCTGGTGCGGCGCAGGCCGGGTACCCCGCCCTCCGTTTCGCAGCGGGTCAAGGGCGGCGCAGCCGCCGCGCCAGCGGCTTGCCCTTGAGGCGCTGGGAAATTAGGACACACTGGCAAACGCCCTTCAAGGGCAGACCTGCCCTTGAAGGGCTTCTCAGCAAACCCTTTCTTGCGCCGCGAAGCGGCGCCAGGCCCAAGCCTGCTGGCTCCATTGCTGCTGGCAATTGAGCCTGAAAGGCGCGGGAGCCCCACTCTGCCTGCCTTCCGTAGAAATACGCATCCTTCTCCGTATTCATTGACTCCGAACCGGCAGAGGGCCAGAACTCAGCGCAACCGGCATAATGGGAGATCTCCATGAAAAAGGTATATTCCAGCGCCGCTGAAGCGCTCGACGGGCTGCTTCACGACGGCATGTTCATCGCCGCAGGCGGCTTTGGCCTCTGCGGCATCCCCGAACTGCTGTTGCAGGCGATCAAGGACGCAGGCACCAAGGACCTGACCTTCGCCTCCAACAACGCGGGCGTCGATGATTTCGGCATCGGCATCCTGCTGCAAACGCGGCAGGTGAAGAAGATGATCTCCTCCTACGTGGGGGAAAACGCCGAATTCATGCGCCAGTACCTAAGCGGCGAGCTGGAGCTGGAATTCAACCCGCAAGGCACCCTGGCGGAGCGGATGCGCGCCGGCGGCGCGGGCATCCCGGGCTTCTTCACCAAGACCGGCGTTGGCACCGTGATTGCCGAAGGCAAGATGGAAAAGCAGTTCCCCACCGGGCCGGACGGTGCCATGGAGGATTACATCATGGAGGAAGGCATTTTTGCCGACCTCGCCATCGTCAAGGCCTGGAAAGCGGATGAGACCGGCAACCTGGTGTTCCGCAAGACTGCCCGCAATTTCAATGCGCCGGCCGCCACCTGCGGCAAGGTCTGCGTGGTTGAGGTTGAGGAAATCGTGCCCACCGGCTCGCTGGACCCGGACTCGATCCACCTGCCCGGCATCTACGTGCACCGCATCATCAAGGGCGACCACGAGAAACGCATCGAACAGCGCACCGTCCGTCAGAAGAAGGAGCAAGCATAATGCCTTGGGACCGCAATCAGATGGCGGCGCGCGCCGCACAGGAACTGCAGGACGGGTGGTATGTGAACCTTGGCATCGGCATTCCGACGCTGGTCTCCAACTACATCCCCGAAGGTGTGGAAGTGACCCTGCAGTCGGAGAACGGCATGCTGGGCATGGGCCCCTTCCCCTATGAAGGCGAAGAGGATGCCGACCTGATCAACGCCGGCAAGCAGACCATCACCGAACTGCCGCAGACCGCCTATTTCGACTCGGCGCAGTCGTTTGCGATGATCCGCGGCGGCAAGATCGCGATGGCGATCCTGGGTGCAATGGAAGTGGCCGAGAACGGCGACCTGGCGAACTGGATGATCCCGGGCAAGCTCGTGAAGGGCATGGGCGGCGCCATGGACCTGGTTGCGGGCGTCGGCCGTGTGGTGGTGGTGATGGACCACACCAACAAGCACGGCGACAGCAAGGTGCTGAAGGAATGCACCCTGCCGCTGACCGGCAAGGGTGTAGTGGACCGGATTATCACCAACCTCGGCGTTTTGGACGTCGTGGACGGCGGCTTGAAGATTGTCGAGCTGGCCGAGGGCGTCAGCGAGGACGAGCTGCGGGCGGCAACCCAGGCCACAATCGCCGACTGATCCCCGGTAAAACCGCATATGAAAAAGCCCGCCAGTTTCAGGCGGGCTTTTTTTCAAACTCCAGCTGGCAGGCTCTCTCCCGGCCGCATCCTGGGACGCAGCGCGGTCCATACGGCGCCCTCCGGCGGGTTGACGATCTCCCACATATAGACTTGCTTGTCGTACCAGTTGACGATCTTCTCTTGTCCATCTTCAAAGACAACCACGCAATAGCTGCCGTCCGCCGGGTCGCAGCTGTCACGGTCCAGCCAAGTGACAATGACGGGGTCAACTACATGCCGGTTGAACAGAACCTGGGCCTTGACCATCTTACCGGACACATACAGCCCGCCGCCAAACAATACCGCCGCCAGCACAAGAAAACCGGGGGCCGAAAAGTTGCGGAACGGGCTAGCCTTGGCGATGCCCGGTGCAAAGGCCACAAAAACCAACCTGCCGAAGAACCCGACAAACGCAATTGTTCCGATCAAGACGATATTGCCGGTCAATTCTTGCGAGCCCGCGGCCACTGCCGTTGGATCAATCCCTAAGTCCAATACCTGCCTCCAATGACATAATGGTCTAAATCAGGTGGTGAAAATCAATAAAATCAGGCAAAAAGATGGTTTCAGAGCGAAGCTTCCGAAAAATGTCCCGAAATTCACGGCACCAGCAGCCGGAGAGAGGCCTAGCCCCGCAACGGCTGCTGGCTTTTACAGGCAAAGCGGCTCCTCTGTGCACAGTCTAGCGCTGCTCTGCCGCCAAGCTCTGCACAGCCTCTGCGCCTCCTTGCGCCCGCGGGAGTGTCACTGGCAGCAACGCTCCGCCGGCGAGTACCGCGGCGCATACAGCGAGAAGCACGTCACGTTTCATTGCAGCCCCTCCGGTCCTGGTCTTCCCGGTCCCGGCAGGCAGGTCATGCCTTGCTCTCGTCTGAAATCACCTTCGAACACAACCCGGCAGGGCTGACGGGCTGGGTTCCTTCCGCTGGAACAGTCAATGCTGCGGCGATGCAGGATGCCAGGATTACCGGCCCGAGCGGCGAGGCCATTGGCTTGAAGAGGCGTCTCATGACAATCTCCCTGATTAAAAGTGTACCAATCTGTTAACTTACATTACATGTATGTACCGATCTGTAAACCAATTCAAAACCAAAGGCAGAGTGCTGTAGAATAAAGACAGCTTGCCTCGCTTCACATTGTTTTTGCGCACAAAAACTTTTTATTTGCGGCGGCAGACCGGCAAACATATGTACAGATCAGTACGCAAAAGGACGAATCATGCGCCCGAACAAACGAGATGAACTGGTCCGAAAGGCCCTGGAGGTTTTCTACCGCAGCGGCTTTCACGCGACGGGCATGGATACGCTGGTCAAGGAAACCGGTGTCTCGAAGACATCCATGTACAAGCATTTCCGCACCAAGGATGAGCTCATCATCGCAGTGTTGCGGCTGCGGGATGAAAACTTCCGGAACTGGCTTTACCGGCGGATGGAGGCTCTGTCACCGGACCCGGCCGGGCAGCTTCTTGCGATGTTCACGGCACTGGAAGAATGGTTCGCAAAGCCCGAGTTTGCCGGCTGCATGTTTGTTAAGGCCAGTTCGGAGTTCCAGGACCGCAGCCATCCAGTGTACCGGCAATCCACAGAACATAAGCAGCTTCTGCTGGATCATTTCACCCGTCTGGCAGAGTCAGCAGGTGCTGCGGATCCAGCAGCCCTGGCCCGTAAACTGCTCATGCTGAAGGAAGGCGCGATCATCCTGGCAGCCATGTCCGTCACCCCCGCCCCTGCAGAAGACGCGCTGAATACCGCAAGGCTGCTGCTTACCGACGCTCTGCTGGAATGACGAACCGCCCCTATTTGGCGGTCCGGAACACGCAGCCGTCAGACAGGAACTGCGGCGGAGTCATGCATAGGCCCCGCGCGACCTGATAGGCGGCCAGCACCTTAGGCACGTAATCGCGGGTCTCGGCAAAAGGCGGCACCCCTTGATGGGCGCGTACCGCGCCTTCGCCTGCATTATACCCTGCCAGCACCAGGATAGGGTCGCCGCCGAACTCTCCCATCAGCCAGTCCAGGTATTTCACACCGCCGGAAATATTCTGCTGCGCTTCCAGCGCGTCGCTCACGCCGAACCGGGCAGCCGTATCAGGCATCAGCTGCATCAGCCCTTGCGCCCCCGCTGCGCTGACGGCATCGGCGCGGCCCGCAGATTCGACGGCGATCACGGCCAGCACCAGCGCTGGTGAGACCTCTGTGCCAACACTCTCTGTCAGGATCTGTATTCCGCGTTCCTGAACAATCTCCTGCAACAGCTGCAGCCGCGGCCCCGTCAGCTCCTTGGAGCCGCGCAGCGCTTGCAGCGCGTCATCCAGCCGCCCAGGTCCGCTGTCCTCCAGACCAGCGGCAATCTTGTCCCAGAACCAGCCGTAACGCCCCTCTGGCAAAGGTGATGTTCCGTCTGCCGTCTCTGCATCAGAGGCCGGGGGCTCCTGCACGGCTTGCGGCTCAATCTGCACGGTTATTCGCTTGCCTGCTCCAGGTGCTGGCGGCTTTATACGCTTGGCTTCGAATTCAGGGAAAGGCCGGGGCGGCACCTGCTGCCCCGCCGCGGCAAACGGCACTGCGCAGGCCGCCAGGGCCAATACTGCGTTGCGAAACGGCATTTCTTTGCCTGCCTCTGGTTTCTGCTTGCTTCAAAATGAAAAACTTAGAGCCCGAACACCAGCTTTTGCGCCCCAGAATCTGGCGCAACCGCCTTATTTCGCTCTGACTGGCGCCGAATTACCACGGGACACGAGCAGGTAACTGAATTTTAACCCAGCAAAATCAATGCCGTACAGAAATCATTGCCGAAAAGTAAAAATTAGGCGGGAATTTCCGGGTTTCGGCCCAAATCCTGCCACGCTGCACTGGCTATATGTACTCATCCAAGCCGGACAGGGACCAAGCAGGTGAGAGTGCAAACCCTGGCGAGATGGCGGGATGACGAAAATTCTGAGATCCTTTGGAGGGACCAACCATGATCAAATTCTTCAAAAACTTCCGCAAAGACGAATCCGGCGCCGTGACCGTCGACTGGGTTGTTCTGACCGCTGCCGTCGCAGCTCTGGCCGGCGTTGTCTACACCGCCATCCAGGACGGCGCATCCGACCTGACCAGCAGCACCGGCGACTTCCTGTCCGACCAGGCACCTTCGTCCAGCACCGGCGGCACCACCTAAGCCGCACTGCTTGATCGCAAGATTGGCCGCCCTCTTCGGAGGGCGGCCTTTTCTATTGCCAGCCCCCGCTGCCTGAGAGGTTTGCAAGTCTCAGGCCGGAACTGTTTTTTCAACGGCTTCAATGCACCTCTGCCCTTGGCTGCAAATTTTCTTGCCAAAAAGTAAAAATTGGGCGGCAATTCCGGATTTCGGCCTAATTCCTGCCATTCTCCGCTGGCTATATGTACTCATCCAAGCCGGACAGGGGCCAAGCAGGTGAGAGTGCAGACCCTGGCGAGACGGCGGGACACGACAATTTCTGAGATCCTTTGGAGGGACCAACCATGATCAAATTCTTCAAGAATTTCCGCAAGGAAGAATCCGGCGCCGTGACCGTCGACTGGGTTGTTCTGACCGCTGCCGTCGCAGCTCTGGCCGGTGTTGTCTACACCGCCATCCAGGACGGCGCATCCGACCTAACCAGCAGCACTGGCGACTTCCTGTCCGACCAGGCTCCGTCGTCCAGCACCGGCGGCACCACCTAAGCCGCACTGCTTGATCGCAAGATTGGCCGCCCTCTTCGGAGGGCGGCCTTTCCTTTGCCAGCCAAACGCAGCAGCCGGGGCTGAAGAAACAATTTGAAAAGTCTATCAAATACCAGGCTTTTAGGGCGAAATGCACAGGTTTGCGCCCAATTAAGGCCCCATTCATAAAGCTTAATAACCTTAACAGTGGGCGGAGCTGCTTGCAGCAAGCGGAACCGCAGCTGATCAATTAGGGCAGCGAGGTCCGCGACATGAAGAAGTTTAGGTCATTTATTGCCAGCGAAGATGGCGCAATCACAGTGGACTGGGTTATTCTGGCAGCCGCCGTGGCCGGACTGGCCGCGTTGATCGCCGGCCTGATGCAGGACGGCGCCCTGGGGCTGGCGGATGCGCTGGCGGCCTACATGAGCAACTGGAACTTTGGCTAAGGCACGCTGCCTGACGGGTGGCTGCCATCCGCCGCTGCCCTGGCCAAAGTCCGCAGATGTTTAAAAATCCGTTGGCCGGAACCGCCCCGCGGACACCCGGCTTCGGTTGATGAGAGGTAACACAATGCGTGCAGTTTTCGGACTTGTGCTGATTGTCGGTGTCGCCCTCGCGGGCGGCGCGGTCATGATGGCCAAGAAATACATTTCGGCCTATCAGAACGAACTGGCCCGCGAACGCGCCGCCCGGGCTGAAACGGTCCCGACGGTCGATGTCTTTGTCGCCACCAAACCCCTGAAGTACGGCGAACGCCTGTCCAAGGAAGCCGTACGCGCCGTGCGCTGGCCGGAGAACGCCATTCCCGATGGCGCCTTTACCGCTCTGGACACCCTTTTCCCGCCGCAAAGCGGCGACAAGCTGCGCGTGGTACTGCGCGCGATGGAAAAGGACGAGGCCATCATGGCGGTCAAGGTGACCGCGCCTGGCGAGGATGCCGGCATCACCTCCCGGCTGCAGCGCGGCATGCGGGCCTTTGCGATCAAGGTTGATGTGTCCTCGGGCGTTTCGGGTTTCTTGCGTCCAGGCGACAAGGTCGATGTCTATTGGACCGGCATGATGCCGGGTTCCAGCGGAACCCACGGCGAAGTCACCCGGCTGATTGAGACCAATGTGGAGCTGGTTGCCGTGGACCAGAGCGCCGGCGGCGACATCAGTGAAGCCATCATCGCCCGCACCGTTACGGTTGCGGCCCTGCCCAAACAGGTGGCGGCGCTGGCGCAGGCGCAGACCACCGGGCGCCTGTCCCTGGCGCTGGTCGGTGCAGGCGACGACACCATCGCTTCGGTGGTTGAAGTGGACCAGCGCACATTGCTGGGACTGGGTGCGCTGGAAGCCCCTCAGGAAGTAGAAAAGGAAAAAGTCTGCACCATCAGGACCCGCCGCGGCGCTGAGGTTGTGGAAATCCCGATCCCTTGCACCAACTAGGAATATCATTTCCTTGCAGACCGTTAACAGGTTCAGCCGCCCTTTCACTTCGAAGGGCGGTTGTTTTGCCTGTTGCGCTTGCCCCACAATGCAAACCCCTCAGGAACGGCGCCGAAGCCATTGATTCTTGCAATAATTCGGGATCTGCACCACAGTGGCCCAAAGAGCGGGCAAAAAGACCCGGATTTTGAGGCGTGATCGGAAAGGCAGGTCACATGGCAATTAAACGGTTCGTGGCGGCGGCCCTTATGGGGCTATCGCTAATTGGCATGCCGCAGGCGGATGGGGCATCGGCGCAATCTCTGCGGGTGGTGAAGAAGGGCACGGCGGCAACGCTGGACGTGCCAATGAACCGCGCTGTGGTTGTGGAAAGCGAAACACCCTTTGCAGAGCTGAGCATCGCAAACCCCAGTATTGCGGATATTTCCTCCCTCTCAGACCGCACCATCTATGTGCTGGGCAAATCGCCTGGCCTGACCACCCTGACGCTGCTTGATGGCTCCGGCCGGCTGATCACCAACGTGAACGTGCGGGTGGCTGCGGATGTGACCGAATTCAAGGAACGCCTGCGCCAGATCCTGCCAAACGAGAAGATCGAGGTGCGCACCGCCAATGACGGCATTGTGCTGTCCGGCACCGTGTCCAGCGCCGCACGCCTTCAGCGGGCTCTGGATCTGGCCGAACGCTACGCACCTGAGCGGGTCAGTAACCTGATGTCGGTCGGCGGCGTGCAGCAGGTCATGCTCAAGGTCCGCTTTGCCGAAATGCAGCGCTCGGTTTCGAAATCCCTCAGCGCCTCGCTGGGATTCAACGGCGGCACCGGCAATGGCCGCACCGGCGGCTATAACACCCTGAACACCTCCGGCGCGCTGGCCAACTCGCTGGCCGGCAACATCCCCGCCGCCAATGCCAACACCGGTGCCTTCCTGTTCGGCTTCAACGCAGGCTCCGTCCAGGTCAGCCTGCTGCTGGAAGCGCTGGAGCAAAAAGGCGTGGTCCGCACCCTGGCTGAACCCAACCTGTCTGCCCTGTCGGGACAGGAAGCGAAGTTCCTGGCCGGCGGCGAATACCCAGTTCCGGTCGCGCAGGAAGACGGCGTGATCACCATTGAATTCAAGCCCTTCGGCATTGAGCTGAACTTCATCCCACGGGTGGTCGACGGCGATCTTATCAATCTCGAACTGAACGCTGCGGTGTCGGCGATCGACCCGACCAACTCGCTGGAGCTGAACGGCCTGACCATCGACGCCTTTTCGCGCCGGGAAACGTCAACCACGGTGGAAATGCGCGATGGCGAGAGCTTTGCGATTGCCGGACTGATCCGCGATGAATTCCTCGACAACTCCGCGCAGCTGCCCTGGCTGGGCGATGTGCCGGTTCTGGGCGCGCTGTTCCGCAGCGCCGACTATCAGCGCGAGCAGACCGAGCTGGTGATTATCGTCAGCGCGCATCTGGTCACTCCGACCCGCGGCGAAGCGCTGACCCTGCCGACCGACCGGGTGGCCCCGCCCAGCGAAAAGGACCTGTTCCTGTTCGGCCGCACGGCCCGCACCAAGAACGGCCCGGCTGCCGAGGTGGCCAAGCAGGACTTCAATGGCTCTTACGGCTACGTGCTGGACTGATAAGGAGTGGCACAGATGATCAGAACCGCTGCAATTCTCGGCCTTCTCCTGACCGCAGCTGCCTGCGAGCGGGAAGCCGGGCGAGAGCTGAACCGCAAGGGCGCCTTCGGTGAAGCCACCTTCAACAACGCGGCGGTGATGAGCGGCGAGCGCAGCTATGCGATCCAGTTGGCCAGCAGGTTCGCCAAAGAGGTGCCCAGCACCATTAATTTCGACTTTGACAGCTCCCGCCTGGATGCGGCAGCCCGCAGTGCGCTGGATCAGCAGGCGCGCTGGATCAAGCAATTCCCCGAAGTGCGCTTCCGCGTCTTCGGCCATACCGACGCGGTCGGCAGCAATGCCTACAATAAGTCGCTTGGCCTGCGCAGGGCCCGTGCCGCGGTCAACTACCTGGTCTCGCGCGGTATCAGCCGCAACCGGCTGGAGGCCGTGGTCTCCCACGGCGAAACCCAGCCGCTGATCCCGACGCCGGAGCGCGAACGCCGCAACCGCCGCACCGTGACTGAGGTCAGCGGCTTCCTCAAGCGCCATCCCTCGGTGCTGGACGGGAAATACGCCCAGATCATCTACCGCGAATATCTGGAAAGCGCAGTTCCGGCCACCACCCTGACCGAGCAGAAGTCGATCGAGCGCGCCCTGCAGTAAGCGGTTTTCGCGGCCCAGCGGTTACGAACTAGTAACAATTCCCCACATTTGGGGATTTTTGGCCCCAATATCGCCTAGATTGCCACCGAAATTGTTTCCTAGAGGCGGACTGTGACCTGTGTCCGGACCGCCGGTGGGAACAAGGATGATGGCGATGAGCAGCGGAATGCCGCAAACAGAGACACCTGCGATTGTTGCCTGCACGATCAGCCGCGACGTGCAGAATTTCGATCTTTTGATCGAAGACATGGAAGCCGCTCTGGGAGAGGCCTGGGGTGATCTGGGCTTTACCGAGGCGCTGGCCTTTTTCGGCCAGTCCGGGGCAGAGCCGCTGCAATTTGTCGCCTTGGCCATCGACAGCGCGGATGAGGGCGACCTGCCGCTTTTGGGTGAGATCATCACCCAGGCGAAATCACGCGGCATCAAGGTGATCCTGATAGCCGAGGACGTGACGCCCGCGGCGCTGCACACGCTGCTGCGCCAAGGGGCCGATGAATTTGTCCCCTACCCCTTGCCGGAACAGGAGCTGCAGTCCGCAATCGACCGGCTGCAAGCACCTGAACCGGAGGTGGCGCAGAACCCGCATCAGCTGCAATCCGGCAGCCAGCGCGAGGGCGCCGTGATCGTGTGCCACGGGCTGGCCGGCGGTACCGGCTCCACCACCATGGCTGTTAACCTGGCGTGGGAGCTTGCCGCCCTCAGCGAGCATGATGAACCCAGTGTCTGCCTGCTCGATCTGGATCTGCAGCACGGCTCGGTCTCAACCTATTTGGACCTGCCCCGCCGCGAGGCGGTAATGGAAATGCTGAGCGAAACCGAAAGCATGGATGCAGACCTGTTCGGCCAGGCCCTGCTGCCGTTCCAGGAGCGCCTGCAGGTTCTGACCGCGCCGTCGGAGCTGGTGCCCTTGGACATCCTGTCGCCGGAAGACATCACCCGGGTGGTGGAAATGGCGCGCAGCCACTTCGACTTTGTTGTCATCGACCTGCCCCACACTCTGGTGCAATGGTCGGAAACCGTGCTGAACATGGCCCATGTCTATTTCGCGATGATCGAGCTGGACATGCGCTCCGCGCAAAATGCCCTGCGCATGAAACGGGCGCTTCAGTCGGAGGACCTGCCCTTCGAAAAGCTGCGCTTTGCCCTGAACCGGGCCCCGAAATTTACCGACCTCGCCGGCAAAAGCCGGGTCAAGCGGATGGCGGAATCGCTCAGCATCTCTATCGACCTGCAACTGCCCGATGGCGGCAAGCAGGTTCTGCAGAGCTGCGACCATGGGCTGCCGCTGGCCGTTTCGGCAGCAAAGAATCCCTTGCGCAAGGAAATCGCCAAGCTCGCGGCCTCACTTCATGAGCTGGGCCGGAGAGAAGCAGAAGCCGCCTGAGCGGCTTGAACTGGGGTGAGTTGATGTTTTCCAAGTACAAAAAGCAAGCGGCCAAACCTGCCGCTCCCGCACCTGAACCAGCGGCGGCGGCAGCCGCCGCCAAGCCTGCGGCATCATTGCGTAAGCCGGTCCAGCGCAAGGCGGCCGAGGCCCAGCCGATGGACAAGGAGCGCAAGCGCAAGGAACGCCTGAGCGAAATCAAGATCCAGCTGCACCGGGAGCTTCTGGAAAACCTGAACCTCGCGGCCCTGGAACGCGCGGGCGAAGCAGAGCTGCGTTCTGAGATTGCCAATATCGCGACCGAAATCCTGGCCGAGAAGAGCATCGTTCTGAACCGCGAAGACCGGCAGCAGCTGAACAAGGAACTCTACGACGAGGTCACCGGCCTCGGTCCGCTGGAAGCCTTGCTTCAGGATGACACCGTCAGCGACATTCTGGTCAACGGCCCGCAGCAGATCTTTGTGGAGCGCAGCGGCAAGCTTGAGCTTTCCGACATTGCCTTCAAAGATGAGAAGCATCTGATGCGGATCATCGACAAAATCGTCTCTGCCGTGGGACGCCGTGTCGATGAGAGCAATCCCTATGTAGACGCCCGGCTGGCCGATGGCTCGCGTTTCAACGCGATGGTGCCGCCGATCGCGGTAGACGGTTCGCTGGTGTCGATCCGGAAATTCAAAAAGGACAAGCTGGGCATTGACGACCTGGTGAATTTCGGCGCCTTCACCGAGGAAATGGCCGCCTATCTGCAGGCTGCTGTCTCAACCCGCCTGAACGTGATCGTCTCTGGCGGCACCGGTTCGGGCAAGACAACCACGCTGAACGCGCTGTCGTCCTTCATCGACAACGCTGAGCGCATCCTGACTATCGAGGATACGGCGGAACTTCAGCTGCAGCAGACCCATGTGGGCCGCATGGAAAGCCGCCCGCCCAACGTCGAAGGCAAGGGCGAGGTATCGCCGCGCGACTGTCTGAAGAACGCTCTGCGGATGCGCCCCGACCGCATCATCGTCGGCGAGACCCGCGGCGAGGAAGTGATCGACATGCTGCAGGCCATGAACACCGGTCACGACGGCTCGATGACCACGATCCACGCCAACTCTGCCCGGGACGGTATCTCGCGTCTGGAAAACATGATTGCCATGGCGGGCATTGAAATGCCGATCAAGGCGGTGCGCAGCCAGATCTCCTCGGCGGTGAACCTGATCGTGCAAGCCTCACGCCTGCAGGACGGCTCGCGCCGGATGACGTCGATCACTGAGATCACCGGTATGGAAGGCGATGTGATCTCGATGCAGGAAATCTTCCGGTTCCAGCGCGTCGGGCTGACGCCGGACAACAAGATCATCGGTCATTTTACTGCCACTGGTGTCCGCAGCCACTATTCGGAGCGTTTCCGCCTGTGGGGCTATGACCTGCCGCCGTCGATTTATGAACCCACCGTGATGGAGCCGCGCTGATGCAACTGAGTGCTGAACCGCTTATCTATGGCTTGATCTTCTTTGGGGTTCTGGCCCTGGTTGAAGGCCTGTATCTATTTACCTTCGGCAAATCCATCAGCCTCAACAGCAAGGTCAACCGCCGGCTGGAGATGATGGAGAAGGGCAGCAACCGCGAGCAGGTGCTGGAGCAGTTGCGCAAGGAGCTGGGCCAGCATGCCAAGTCGCAGTCGATCCCGCTCTATTCGCTGCTTTCCGAGCGCGCGCAGAAGGCTGCGATCGCCTTTTCGCCAAAACAGCTGATCCTGATTATGGCCGGGTTAGCCGCAGTTGCCTTTGTCGGTCTCAGCATCGGCACCTCTGCCCCCCTGCCCGTCCGCGTGCTGGGCTCAGTTATTATCGGCATCGGCGCGGTGTTTTTCTGGGTCAACAAAAAAGCCGCCAAGCGGATGGCAATGATTGAGGAGCAGCTGCCGGACGCAGTGGAACTGATGGTGCGCTCCCTGCGCGTCGGCCACCCGTTCACCTCTGCGGTGCAGATCGTCGCGAATGAGGTTGAGGACCCGCTGGCCACGGAGTTCGGCATCATCTCCGACGAATGCGCCTATGGCCGCGATGTCGGCGAGGCACTCAAGGAAATGGCCGAACGCCTGGACATGCAGGACATGCGCTTCCTCGCCGTTGCCGTGACCATCCAGCAGCAATCGGGCGGTAACCTGGCCGAGGTTCTGGCCGGTCTCGCCAAGGTGATCCGTGCCCGCTTCCGCCTGTTCCGCCGGGTCAAGGCGATCACCGCCGAGGCGCAGTGGTCGGGCAAGTTCCTGTCGGGTTTCCCGCTGTTCTGCCTGATCGGCATCCTGGTCAAGGATCCCAACTACTACGACAACGTGCTGGACCATCCCTGGTTTATCCCGGCCTGTTTCGCAGTCGGCGCAATGCTGACAGCCAACCTCTTTGTCATGCGCATGCTGACAAACATCAAAGTCTAAGGAGGCGACCGTGGATTTTCTGACCGGCATAGACAGCTTTCTGACGTCGCAGCTTGGCGAATTCGGCCCGCTCCTGGTGCTGGGCATCGCCGGGCTGTTCATGATCCTGCTGGCGATCCCCCTGCTGCTCAATCAGCCCGAGGACCCGCTGAAAAAGCTGCAAAAAAACATGGCGCCGGAAACCCGGAACACACCCAAGAAGGAGCGGCTGCGTCAGGGCAACCGCAACGAGCAGTTGCAGAAATTCGCAGGCTTCCTGGAACCGCAGAACGAGGAAGAACTCTCAGCCATGGAGCTGAAGCTGCGTCAGGCAGGCTATCACTCCAAGGACTCGGTGCGCCTGTTCCATTTCGCGCAGTTTGCCCTGGGCATTGTCGGCCTGCTGGCCGGTCTGTTCTTTGTCTACGTTCTGAAGGCCGACACGGACTATGACAGCCAGCAGATGGCCATCCGCATCATCGGTCCGGGCGCTGCAGGCTATTTGCTGCCAAAATACTGGATCACCCGCCGCATCGAGGAGCGCAAGCAGAAGATCACCGAAGGGTTCCCGGACGCCTTGGACATGATGCTGGTCTGCGTCGAGGCGGGCCAGTCGCTGGACCAGGCAATCGTCCGCGTTGCAAAGGAACTGCACGCCTCCTTCCCGGAGCTGGCCGAGGAATTCGAAGTCGTCGCCTATGAAATGAAGGCGGGCAAGGAAAAGGACAAGGTGCTGCGCGACATGGGCACCCGCTGCGGCGTGCAGGACGTGTCCTCCTTTGTCACCGTGATGATCCAGTCCTCCAGTTTCGGCACCTCGATCGCCGACGCCTTGCGGGTTTATGCCGGGGAAATGCGTGACAAGCGCGTGATGCGCGCCGAAGAGGCCGCAAACAAGTTGCCCGTAAAGATGACCCTTGCCACAATGGGGCTGACGGTTCCGCCCTTGCTGATCATCCTGGTCGGCCCGTCGGTACAGGGCATCATGAATATGGGCAACGCAGGACCCCAGTAATGACCAAAACGCTACGGGCAGCCGCTGCCCGTCTGCTGAAGGCCACCGCCGCCGCCAGCGCCCTCGCGCTGGCGGCAGCTTGCGCGCCGGGCGGGCTGAAACAGGACAAGAGCAGCCCCTGGGCGCCGGGCGATGATACGCGCGGCCAGGCCGAAGACGGGCTGGTGGTCGGCAACCGGCTGATGGCCGCAGGCGAACACGAACTGGCGCTGCAGGCCTTTACCCGCGCAGCACTTGACCACGGGCTGACCGCCGAGGTGCTGTCCGGCATGGGCTCGGCCAAACTGGGTCTCAGGCGGCTGGGCCAGGCAGAGGAGCTGCTGCGCCAGGCGGTGGATGCCGACCCGTCCTGGCCGGAACCGATGAACAACCTGGGCGTGGCGCTGATGGAACGCGGCAAAACCGCCGAAGCGGTGCAGGTGTTCCAGCGTGCCTATGCGCTTGACAATGGCGAAAGTGACGCAATCCGCGATAATTTACGCCTGGCACTCGCAAAACTGGAAAATCCTGCGCATACTGAGCCTCAAAAACAAGACTACAAATTGGTGCGGCAAGGCAGCGGCAGCTACCTGATTCGCCAAGCACCATAAAGAGGCAGAGCAGTAAAAAGGACGCACCAATGCGCCAGCAGATTTTTCTATCCGCTTCTCTTGCAGGGGCGCTGGTCCTGTCGGCCTGCGCGGAGAAAGGCGATGAAACCGTTGAACGGGCTTTCCAGGAAGTGAATGTCATCGACGAGAGCAATCTCAACGATGTCATGCTGACCGTGGCCGACCCGAATGAGGCAGTTGCCCATTTCCAGCGCACGCTCAAGAACGACCCGGAGCGGATTGAGCTGCAGCGCGGCCTTGCCCATTCCTTGATCCGCGCCAAGCGCAACACCGAGGGCACCGCCGCCTGGAAAAAGGTGGTGACGATGAAGGGCGCCACCAGCCAAGATCACGTGCAACTGGCCGGCGCACTGGTGCGCAGCGGCGAATGGGATGCAGCCAAGGCACAGCTCGATCAGGTGCCCCCGACGCATGAGACCTATGAACGCTACCGGCTGGAGGCCGTGGTCGCGGATGCCGGCAAGGATTGGAAGCGCGCCGACAGCTTCTATGAAATCGCAGCCGGTCTGACCACCAAACCTGCCAAGGTAATGAACAACTGGGGCTATTCCAAACTGACCCGCGGCGACTTTGCCGGCGCAGAGCGCCTGTTCGGCGAGGCGATCCGTCAGGATCAGGGCCTGTTCACGGCCAAGAACAACCTGGTGCTGGCCCGCGGTGCGCAACGCAATTACACCCTGCCGGTGATCCCGCTGGATCAAACCGAACGCGCCCTGCTGCTGCACACGCTGGCGTTGTCGGCAGTCAAGCAAGGCGACGTCGCCATCGGCGAAAACCTCCTGCGCGAGGCGATCGACACCCACCCGCAGCATTTCGAGGAAGCCTCCCGCTCGCTGGCGGCCCTGGAGAACGGCTGATCCATGCAATTCCCGGCCCATGCTGCCCTGTGGTTCCTGCCCTTTGTGCTGCCGCTGTGCTATACAGTTGCGCTGACGGACCTGCGCGGCATGCGCATCCCTAATTGGGCGGTCGATGTTCTGGCAGTGATCTATGTCACTGTTGGGGCGCTGGTGATGCCCAGCTGGGCGGACTATGGCTGGCACATTTTGCATCTGCCGGCGGGCATCGCCCTGGGCTTCCTGTTCTACTCTGCCGGCGCCGTCGGTGCAGGCGACGCCAAATTCGCCGGCGCCGCTGCCCCGTTTTTTGCCCTTGGCGATCTGCGGCTTCTGATGATCATCTTTGCCGCAACCCTGCTGGCAGGGTTCACCGCCCACAGGATCGCCAAATACACTCCCTTGCGGCGGTTGGCGCCCGATTGGCAAAGCTGGGAAACCGGCAAGAGCTTTCCCATGGGCCTGTGCCTGGGCGGCACTCTGGCGCTCTACCTGATCCTGGCAGCGCTGTTCGGCAGCCAGCCCGCGGGCCTGTAAAACTCTCCCTGATTTCTGCCGCCTCCGCGGAAATGCTGCAGCTCTGCCCCGCTGTTGCCACAGTCCTGAATAGTCTGTTTCCAGGAGCGCCCCGCCCGCCGGGGCCAGATATGGATTTCAGGGACAGGCACCGCCATGAACATGCAGAACCTCACCGTTGTGGCCCCACCCGCCCCCAAGGGGCTGGAACAGATGCAGCTGCCGCTGGTGATGATGCGGGACATTCTGCTCAAAACGATTTTCCGTAAAAACGTGGAAAACGTAAGCGAGATCGCCGAGGCGATCTGCCTGCCCTCCTCCGTCACCCAGGAGCTGGTGGACATGGCCCGCGAGCAGAAGCTGCTGGAGGCCACCGGCACGCTGAACGCCAACAGCGGCAACGAAATGGGCTACCAGCTGACTGACGCCGGCAAGTCCCGCGCCCAGGATGCGCTCAGCCAGTCGGAATATTTCGGCGCCATGCCGGTTCCGCTGGCAGTCTACCGCGAGCAGGTGAAGCGCCAGTCGATCCGCAACATCCAGGTGACCCGCGACCAGCTGACCAATGCGATGGGGCATCTGGTGCTGCCCAACAGCCTGCTGGATCACCTCGGCCCCGCAGTCAGCGCCGGTCGTTCGATCCTGATGTACGGCCCGCCGGGCAACGGTAAATCCTCGATCTCCAACGGCATCCGCGATGCGCTGGGGGATCATGTCTATGTGCCGCGCGCCATCGAATACGCAGGCCAGGTGATAACCGTCTATGACCCGATCGTGCACACCGCGGTTGAACAGGAAGCGGAAGATCCCAACGCCCTGCGCCGCCGCCGCCGCTTTGACGAGCGGTACGTGATGTGCGAGCGCCCCACCGTGATCACCGGCGGCGAACTGTCGCTGGACATGCTGGACCTGGTCTACAACCCCACTGCACGTACCTATCAGGCGCCGCTGCAGCTGAAATCCACTGGCGGCATCTTCATCGTCGACGACCTTGGCCGTCAGGCGGAACCGCCGCAGTCCCTGGTCAACCGTTGGATCGTGCCGCTGGAAGAAAGCAAGGATATCCTGGCGCTGCAATCGGGTGAGAAGTTCGAGGTGCCGTTTGACACGCTGGTGATCTTCTCCACCAACTTCCACCCGAATGAGATTTTCGACCAGGCGGCGCTGCGCCGGATCTTCTTCAAGATCAAGATCGACGGCCCGAACCAGGAGAACTTCCTCAAGATCTTTGCCATGGTGGCCCGCAAGAAGGGCATGCCGCTGGACGAGGCCGCGCTGGTGCATCTGCTGAAAAAGAAATACCCGACGATCAACAACATCTACGCCAACTACCAGCCGGTGTTTCTGATCGACCAGATGATTTCGATCTGCGAGTTCGAAGGCATCCCCTACCAGATGTCGCCGGAACTGATCGACCGCGCCTGGGCCAATATGTTCGTCAAGGACGAGCACATCGTGAAGTAAAAAAAGGGCGGGATCATCCCCGCCCTTTTCGCTGAGTGCTATCAGAACTTGCCGTTGTCGTGCGCCATCTCTGCCGGGATCGGGCTGACGGTATCCCAATGCTCGACGATCTTGCCGTCCTCCACCCGGAAAAGATCAAAGAACGCCATCGGTGTTTCTCCCAGGCTGCCCTCTGAGGCGGTGAAGACAAAGTTCCCCTCGGCCACCACAATCGGGGTGCTGGTATAAGCCAGCGCCTGGCCGGTTTCCGCCAGATGCTGGATCATTCCGCCAAGGGCCTCCAGCCCGTCGCCGATATTCGGGTTGTGCTGCAGGTAGGTTTCCGTCGAGACGTAGCTGGTGATCTTCTCCGGCGCCTTGCCGTGCAGGACGTCAGTCACAAACCCCTGCACCAGCGCCTTGTTCTCCGCCGTCTTGTCCAGATCCGTGACCTCGGCCGGGCCGTCGGTCAAGGTGCGGCCAGAGGCGTTCGGCGCGGCGGGCGGCTGCAGGTTGTCCCAGTGTTCGGCCACTTTCCCGCCCTCGACTCGGAACACGTCGAAGGCCACCAGTGTCTCCGCGCCAAAGGCCTGCGCATTATCGTAGGTGCTGTGCAGCACCACCATGTCGCCCTCGGCAATCACCCGGTGGACCTCCATCGTGACACCGCTTTCCTTCAGCGCCGGAATGAAACCGATAATGGGCGCAGCCCCGGTTGGCACCATCGGGTTGTGCTGGATGTAACCCGGTGCCAGCAACTGCTCTGCCGCCTCCGGGTCAAACGCGGTGAAAATCGCCGCTACGGCATTCAGAACGATTTCTTTCGCACTCATCGGATGTCCTTTCGAATCGCATTGTCGTGACGCCCCAATGTGGTATTCTTTTTGCACCTGATATCAATTACGCACTATATAGGAACCAGGTATGCTTCCAGTAACCGCCCTCTCCAAGGAACAGGCAGAGGACTGCCCGATACGGCAGGTTCTGTCGCAGGTGACAGGCAAATGGCAGATGCTGATCGTGCTGGTGCTGGAGGACGGCGCGCTGCGGTTCGGCGCGCTGCGGCGCACCATCGGCGATGTGACCCAGCGGGTGCTGACCGAAAACCTGCGCAAGCTGGAGCGTGACGGCTATATCACCCGCAGCGTCGATCCCGGCCCGCCGGTGGCAGTGTCCTATGCGCTCACTCCCTTGGGGCAGGAATTGCTGGAGCACATGAAATCCCTGACCATCTGGGCCGCCGGGCGGCATCAGCAGGTGCTGCAGGCGCGGACCGTTTATGACAGCAAATGACGTTGCAATGACCGGCAAAGCCTCCCACATTCCGCAGGATGAGTGACACCGCCCCCGCCTTGCCTGAAGCGCTTGAGAACTGGTTCGCCGTCCGCGGCTGGACCATCCACCCGCATCAGCACGCCATGCTGGCCCGGGCCGGGGCGCCCTGCACCCTGCTGATCGCCCCCACCGGCGGCGGCAAGACCATGGCGGGTTTCCTGCCAACACTGGCGGAGCTGGCCGATGGGACACACGACGGGCTGCACACGCTTTATATCTCGCCGCTCAAGGCACTGGCCGCAGATATCAAGCGCAACCTACGCACGCCGGTTGAGGAGATCGGCCTGCCGGTCCGCATAGATGACCGCACCGGCGACACGCCTGCCTCCCGCAAGAAGCGGCAGCGCGCCGACCCGCCGCATATCCTGCTGACCACGCCCGAGAGCCTGGCGCTGCTCACCTCCTACGCGGACGCCGCGCGGACCTTCAAGGGGCTGAAGCGAGTGGTAGTGGATGAGATCCACGCGCTGGCCGAAAGCAAGCGCGGCGACCAGCTGATGCTGGCGCTGGCGCGGCTGCAGACGCTGTGCCCGGACCTGCGCCGGGTCGGCCTGTCCGCCACGGTGGACGACCCGCTGGCCATCGCCAGCTACCTGGCCCGCCATCCGGACCCCTGCGACATCGTGCTGGCCGATCCCGGTCCTGCGCCGGACATCCGGATGCTGGAAACCGAAGAGGCCCCGCCCTGGGCCGGCGGCGGCGCGGCCTATGCGATCCCCGCCGTGATGGAACAGATCAAGGCGCACAAGACCACCCTGATATTCCACAACACCCGCGCCCAGGCGGAAATCTTCTTTCACAACCTCTGGCTTGCCAACGAGGACGCGCTGCCAATCGGCATTCACCACGGCTCGCTTGACCGGGTTCAGCGTGAGCGGGTGGAGGCAGCGATGGTGCGGGGAGAGCTGCGCGCGATCGTCTGCACCGGCTCGCTGGACCTCGGCATCGACTGGGGCGACGTGGATCTGGTGATCCAGATCGGCGCGCCCAAGAACGTCAAACGCCTGGTGCAGCGCATCGGCCGCGCCAACCACCGCTATAACGCGCCGTCCAAGGCACTCTTGGTGCCTGCCAACCGGTTCGAGGTGGTTGAGTGCCGCGCCGCGCTGGAGGCCGTGCGCGAAAACGATCTGGACGGCGCGCCGCGCGGGCCCGGCCCCCGTGACGTGCTGTGCCAGCACATCCTGATTGCTGCCTGCGCAGGCCCGTTTGACGCAGATGACCTTTATGCCGAAATGACCCGGGCCGGGGCCTATACCGCCCTGCCCCGCGCGGAGTTCGACGCCTGTCTCGAGTTCTGCGCCACGGGCGGCTACGCGCTGAAAGCATACGATCAATGGCAGCGCCTGCTGCAACGCCCGGACGGCAAATGGCAGCTGCGCGACCCGCGTGCCGCCGCCCGCATCCGCATGAACCTCGGCACCATTCAGGACGCTGACCTGATCAAGGTCCGCCTGAAACGCAGTCGCGGCGGCAAACCTTTGGGCGAGGTCGAGGAGGCCTTTGCCGCCACCCTGACCCCCGGCGACACCTTCCTGATCGGCGGCCAAACCGTTCGTTACGAGGGATTGCGCGAAATGACCGTGGAGGTCACCCGCAACCCCGGCCGAAAGCCCAAGATCGCGGTGTTCTCCGGCACCAAATTCGCCACCTCCACCCAGCTCAGCGCGCGTATCCTGAAGATGTTCAAACAGGACAGCTGGCCCGCCCTGCCTGGCCACACCGCCGAGTGGCTGGAGCTGCAACGGGAGGTCTCCGAACTGCCCCGCGCAGGCCAATTGCTGATCGAAAGCTTCCCGCATGACGGCCGCGAGCACATCTGCATCTACGGCTTCGCCGGCCGCAACGCCCAGCAAACCCTGGGCCTTCTACTGACCAAGCGGATGGAGGAACTGGGGCTTGATCCCCTGGGCTTTGTCGCCACAGACTACGCCACCCTGATTTGGGGCCTGCAGGAAGTCACTGACCCGGCCCCGCTGTTCGACCCGGACGCCTTGCGCGACGGGCTGGAGGGCTGGCTGGCCGGCAATGCTGTGATGAAACGCGCCTTCCGCGGTGCGGCCACCATTGCGGGCCTGATCGAACGCAACACCCCGGGGGCACGCAAGAACGGGCGGCAGGCGACGTTCTCCTCCGATATCCTCTATGACACGCTCAGGAAATACGATCCGGATCACCTGCTGATGGACATCACCCGCGAGGAAGCCCTGCGCGGTCTGGTGGATTTCGGCCGCATTGAGGAGATGCTGGAGCGGACCCGCGGCCGCATCACGCTGCGGCGGCTGGAACGGATTTCCCCCCTCGCGGCGCCCCTGCTGCTGGAGGTTGGCAAGGTGCCGGTCAAGGGCGCGGCGGAGGAGAAACTGTTGCAGCAGGAAGCCGCGGCGCTGATGCGGCAGTCCGGGCTGGACCGGCTGCAATAACCCTTGCCTGTGCCATCGGGACAGATAGACCCAAGCCATGACCGGATTTGACTTCACCCTCGCAGGCGCCTGCCTCACTGCCCTCGGCTCTGGCGGGCTCTGGTGGGCAGAGCAGCGCCTGCTTTGCGTTTCCGACCTGCATCTGGGGAAATCAGAACGCCACATCCGGCGCGGCGGAACCGCCTTGCCGCCCTATGAGACCCTGGACACGCTCGCGCGCCTTGCTGAACTGGTGACTGCACTGCAGCCGGAAACGGTGGTCTGCCTCGGTGACAGTTTCGACGATGACACCGCCTCGAAGGCCTTGCCGGAAGCAGAGAAATCCCAGCTGTCCTCCCTGATGCAGAACCGCCGCTGGATCTGGATCACCGGAAATCACGACCCGGCGCCTGTGGATCTGGGCGGCGAACAGATGGCAGAGCTGCATCTTGCTCCGCTCACCTTCCGCCATATCGCCAATCCCCTGGCAGTGGCAGAGGTCTCCGGCCACTATCACCCCAAGGCGCGGTTGCGCAGCACTTCCCGCCCCTGTTTTCTCCTGGACCAGTCGCGGCTGATCCTGCCGGCCTTCGGCACCTATACCGGCGGCCTGCGCAGCACCGACCCCGCGCTCACCGCGCTGATGGAAAGGGACGCGCTGGCGATCCTGACTGGACCTAAGGCGCTGCCGGTGCCCATGCCCCGCTAAGTGGCGCAGCGTCACAGGCTCAATGCGGCTGTGCCGTCTCTATGCTGGGCACCAGCAACAGAAGGACAGCATAGATGGACGACCGCATCCGCCGCAGTTTCGCCAAGCAAAGCATGATGCAGACACTGGGCGCGGAGGTCGCCAGCGTCGCGCCGGGCGAAGTGGTGATCACCGCCCCGATCCTGCCCGGCAGCCGCCAGCAGCACGATGTGGCCCATGCGGCCCTCAGCTTTGCCATCGGCGACACGGCGGCCGGCTATGCGGCGCTGTCCATGATGCCTGAGAGCAGCGAAGTGATGACGGCGGAGATGAAGATCAACCTGCTAGCCCCGGGCGCAGGGGACTATCTGCGAGCCACAGGCAAAGTCATTAAACCGGGTCGGCGTCTGGTGATCGTCACAGCAGAGGTCCACGCGGTTACAGGCGAAGAGGAAAAGCTGGTTGCCCTCCTGCAGGGGACCATGGTGCCCGTGTCCGCTTGACACATTCCCTTTCAAATTCGCAAACGCAAAGCCCCGCCGGAGGGTTTCCGGCGGGGCAGATTTGTTCGGACCTCAACGGTCTGCGCTTCAGGCGGTGAGGCCTTCAGGCTCGGGGAGGTTGTTGGCGCGGCAGCAGGCGGTGACGGTGTTCGCGAGCAGGCAAGCGATGGTCATCGGACCGACGCCGCCCGGCACCGGGGTGATGGCGCCGGCGCGCTCAGCCGCGGAGGCGAAGTCGACGTCGCCGACCAGCACGTTCTTGCCGTCGCGCTCGATGCGGTTGATGCCCACGTCGATGACGGTGGCGCCTTCCTTGATCCAGTCGCCCGGCACCATTTCCGGGCGGCCCACCGCAGCAACCACGATGTCGGCGCGGCGCACCACATCCGGAAGGTCCTTGGTGCGCGAATGCGCGATGGTCACGGTGCAGCTGTCGCCCAGCAGAAGCTGCGCCATCGGCTTGCCGACGATGTTGGAGCGGCCGATCACAACCGCATCCATGCCCGAGAGGCTGCCGTGGTGGTCGCGCAGCATCATCAGGCAGCCCAGCGGCGTGCAGGGCACCATCGATTTCTGGCCGGTGCCCAGAAGGCCCACGTTGGAGATGTGGAAGCCGTCCACGTCCTTCTCCGGCGCGATCGAGTTGATCACCAGATCCTCGTCCAGGTGTTTCGGCAGCGGCAGCTGCACCAGGATGCCATGCACCGATGCGTCGTTGTTCAGCTGATCGATCAGCGCCAGCAGGTCGGCTTCCGAGGTGTCCGCCTCCAGCTTGTGCTCATAGGAGTTCATGCCGACCTCGACGGTCTGCTTGCCCTTGGAGCGCACGTAAACCTGGGACGCCGGGTCCTCGCCGACCAGAACCACCGCCAGGCCCGGGGTGATGCCGTTTTCTTCTTTCAGCCGGGCGACGTGCTCCGCCACCTGGCCGCGCACCTTGGCCGCAAAGGCCTTGCCGTCAATCAGAGTTGCTGCCATTTGATCTCTTCCTTTTTGCCGCAGGCCGGAAGCCTGCCTATTCCTCACGAATAACCCGCGCCTCGCGGGCGATCGACCAGTCCACCAGCTGCCGCCACAGGCCTTCGATCAGATCGGGGTCCAGCCCCTCCCCTTGCGCGGCGGCGCGGGCATTCATGACCACTTCCTCAACCCGGCTAGGGATCCGCGCCGGCCAGCCATTGAGCTGCTTCAGTTCGGTGGCCCGGTCGATATAGCCGGCGCGGACGGCCAGCAGGGCGATCAGGTCCCGGTCGAGCCGGTCAATCTGGGCCCGCACCTCTGCCATCGACTGGCAGTCCTGCGGCGGTGTTTCTGTGCTCATGTCTTAAAACTCTTGCGGCCCGGGGTGCTCCCCCGGGCCGCAAAAAGCGCATTTTGCGTCTTAGAACAAGCCTTCGATCTGGCCGTCCTCGTTCAGGCGGATGGTTTCCGCCGCCGGTTTGCGCGGCAGGCCCGGCATGGTCATGATCTCGCCGCAGACCGCAACGATGAAGCCGGCGCCCGCAGACAGGCGGACCTCACGCACCGGAACCGAATGGCCGGTCGGCGCGCCGCGCAGGGACGGGTCGGTCGAGAAGGAGTACTGGGTCTTCGCCATGCAGACCGGCAGGTTGCCGTAACCCGCGTCTTCCCATTCCTTCAGCTGGTTGCGGATCTTGTTGTCCGCCAGCACCTCGTCGGCGCGGTAGATGCGCTTGGCGATGGTTTCGATCTTTTCGAACAGCGGCATGTCGTCCGGGTAGATCGGCGCAAAGTTGGCCTGGCCCGCATCGACGACCTCAACCACTTTCTCGGCCAGCGGCGCGGAGCCTTCTGAGCCCAGCTCCCAGTGGCGCGAAAGAACTGCCTCAACGCCGTGGTTGGCGCAATAGGCTTTGACCGCGTCCACTTCCGCATCGGTGTCGGTCACGAAGTGGTTGATCGCAACCACAACCGGCACGCCGAAGGATTTGACGTTCTCGATGTGGCGGCCGAGGTTGGCGCAGCCGGAGTTCACCGCCTCGACGTTCTCGGCACCAAGGTCTGCCTTGGCCACGCCGCCGTTCATCTTCATCGCGCGCACGGTGGCCACCAGCACCACTGCGGAGGGTGCGATGCCTGCCTTGCGGCATTTGATGTTCATGAACTTCTCGGCGCCGAGGTCAGCGCCGAAGCCGGCTTCGGTCACGACATAGTCGGCCACTTTCAGCGCGGTCTTGGTGGCGATCACCGAGTTACAGCCGTGTGCGATGTTGGCGAACGGGCCGCCGTGCACGAAGGCCGGGTTGTTTTCCAGGGTCTGCACCAGGTTCGGCTGCATCGCGTCTTTCAGCAGAACGGTCATTGCGCCCTCTGCCTTGATGTCGCGGCAGTAGACCGGGGTCTTGTCGCGGCGGTAGGCCACGATGATGTCGCCCAGGCGCTTTTCCAGGTCCTTGAGGTCGTTCGCCAGGCACAGGATCGCCATCACTTCGGAGGCCACGGTGATGTCAAAGCCGGCTTCGCGCGGGAAGCCGTTGGACACACCGCCCAGGGACGCGGTGATGGTGCGCAGGGCACGGTCGTTCATGTCGACCACACGGCGCCAGGCGACGCGGCGGGTGTCGATGTCGCACTCATTGCCCCAGTAGATGTGGTTGTCGATCATTGCCGACAGCAGCGAATGGGCCGAGGTGATCGCATGGAAGTCGCCGGTGAAGTGGAGGTTCATCTCCTCCATCGGCACCACTTGCGCGTAACCGCCGCCTGCAGCGCCGCCCTTCATGCCGAAGTTCGGCCCCAGGCTCGCTTCGCGGATACAGATCATCGCGTTCTTGCCGATCCGGTTCAGACCGTCGCCCAGGCCCACGGTGGTGGTGGTCTTGCCTTCGCCAGCGGGCGTCGGGTTGATCGCGGTCACCAGGATCAGCTTGCCGTCTTCCTTGTCCTGAACGGAGTTGATGAAGCTCTGCGACACCTTCGCCTTGTCATGGCCGTAGGGCAGCAGATCGTCGTTCGAAATCCCGATCTTAGCGCCAATCTCCTGGATCGGCTTCTTCTGCGCTTCACGCGCAATCTCAATGTCACTCTTGTAGCTCATGGCAAGGTTCCTGCTGAGTTTGCATACAATCGCCGGCACAGAATGCCGGATTGGCGCTAGGTGTAGCCAATCTGCGGCAAAACACGCGCGTGATTTCCGACATTATCCTGCCGTGAAGCGGCGTGGGGTCTTTCGCAAGCTCTGCGGTGGTTCCTTAAAGGAAACGGAATTCCCCGAAATGTGCCCCTAGGGCGCCCAGGCGCGCTGATCCGGAACAAAGAGCGCAAGTTCGCTGCCCAGCGACAGGCTGCCAGGGCATTCGATCCAGGCGGTGATTCCCCGGCAATTCTGCGCGGCGGGTTTGAAACGGGCGCCAAAGCCTGCGTGATCCTTCTCGATCTCCCGGCCCGGCAGCACGCAGGGGCGGTTTTCCATGTCTACAGTCAGCGTCATCCCATCCGGCCCCTGCAGTCGCGAGGACGGCGGCACAAAGGTGAAGTCCGGGATGCCGCGCAGCACGATGGTGGCGCCCAGATGCGCAGGATCGACGCTGTCCATACCCATATCCGCCGCGATCAGCACCAGTTCCTCTTCCGACAGGACGGTCACTTGGCGCACGTTGCGGATTTCGGTGCCTTCCGGGTACAGATTCCGGACCCGCACACAGGCGGCACGGTTTTCGCCCTCATGGCGCCCGCCGGCGATGCCAGCAAACCCCAGATCCAGTTGATCTGACGGCACCGCCTGCAAGCCGCTGTCCGCAGGCACATGCCCCAGCCAGGTGATCTCTCCCGTGAATTCCGTCTTCCGCAGCACCGGCATGCCCGCTCTCCCCCGCTTATCTCTTTGATGTTCCGGCGAGCATACAGGCGGCGCGGGCCGGCGCCAGTAGTGGCGCGATGCATTTTTGTGTTCCCGCAGTTCAGTGCCGGGAATGAAAAAACCCCGGAAACCAGCGGCATCCGGGGGTCAGAGCTTTGGGGGGGTCAGGCGGAGGGCTCAGGCTCCATCCCGCCTTCTGGCGGGGTCTTCTTGGGCTTCGCCTTGGGGATAGCGGTGACCGAGGCATTGCCCTGATCCTCGCTGTCATCCTCGTCGTCGCCGGCCTGTGGCGGCTCGCCGTTCATCACCCGCTTGATCTCGTCGCCGGTCAGGGTTTCGTATTCCAGAAGGCCCTGCGCCAGACGCTCCCATTCCTCATTCTTGTCCTTGAGGATCTCCAGCGCCTGTTCATAGCCTTGCTGGATGAAGCGTTTGACCTCTTCCTCGATCAGCTCCTTGGTATTGGCGGACACGGAGAAACCCGCAGTGTTGCCGGAGTAGCCTTCGTGGGCTTCGGCATAGTCGATGTTGCCGACCTTGTCCGACATGCCCCAGCGCAGCACCATGGCGCGGGCCAGCTGGCTGGCCTGCTGGATGTCGCCGGCCGGGCCGTTGGAGACGTGGTCCTCACCATATTTGATGACTTCCGCCGCCTTGCCTGCCATGGTCATCGCCAGTTTCTGCTGGCATTCATCCCGGTGGTAGTTCAGGCGGTCCATCTCAGGCAGGCTGACCACCATGCCCAAAGCACCGCCGCGCGGGATGATCGTTGCCTTATAGACAGGATCGCACAGCGGCAGTTCCAGGCCGACAACGGCGTGTCCGGCCTCGTGGTAGGCGGTTTTTTCCTTCTGATCCTGGGTCAGCACCATCGAGCGGCGCTCGGCCCCCATCATCACCTTGTCCTTGGCCGATTCGAAATCTTCCATGGTGACAAAGCGGCGGCCGACGCGGGCGGCCATAAGCGCGGCCTCGTTCACAAGGTTGGCCAGGTCGGCACCGGAGAAACCCGGCGTACCGCGGGCGATGATGCGCAGGTCCACGTCGGGACCTAGCGGGGTCTTGCGCGCATGGACGCCAAGGATCTTTTCGCGGCCTTTGATGTCGGGGTTGCCAACAGTCACGTTGCGGTCAAATCGGCCGGGGCGCAACAGCGCCGGGTCCAGCACGTCCTTGCGGTTGGTGGCGGCCAGGATGATGACGCCTTCGTTGGCCTCAAAACCATCCATTTCCACCAGCAGCTGGTTCAGGGTCTGCTCGCGCTCGTCATTGCCGCCGCCGTAACCAGCGCCGCGGTGACGGCCCACCGCGTCGATCTCGTCGATAAAGACGATACAGGGCGCGTTTTTCTTAGCTTGCTCGAACATATCGCGGACGCGGGAGGCGCCGACGCCGACGAACATCTCGACAAAGTCGGAGCCGGAGATGGTGAAGAACGGCACCCCGGCCTCGCCTGCAATGGCGCGGGCCAGAAGCGTCTTACCAGTGCCCGGAGGGCCGACCAGCAGCGCGCCCTTGGGGATCTTGCCGCCGAGGCGCGAGAACTTCTGCGGGTTGCGCAGGAACTCGACGATCTCTTCCAGCTCTTCCTTGGCCTCGTCGATGCCTGCCACGTCGTCAAAGGTGACGCGGCCATGCTTCTCGGTCAGCATCTTGGCCTTGGATTTACCGAATCCCATGGCGCCGCCTTTGCCGCCGCCCTGCATCCGGTTCATGAAGTAGATCCAGACGCCGATCAGCAGCAGGAACGGCAGGAGCGTGATCAGGAAGGACTGGAAGCCCGACTGCTGCTGCTTTTCAGCGCGCACCGGGATGTTCTTCTCAATCAGCAGCGAGGTGACTTCTGCATCGCCCGGCTTGATGGTGACATAGTTTTGGCCGTCCGAGGTGGTGTAGCGCACCTGTTCCCCGTCCAGAGTGACACTATTCACGTTGCCGGACTCGACCGAAGCCACGAAGTCCGAGAAAGTGCGTTCACGGCTCTGCATCGTGCTGCCGGAACCGCTGAACAGATTGAACAGCGCCAGGATCAGCAGAAACAGAACAACCCAAAAGGCGATATTGCGAGCGTTGCCCAAGGAAAGTTCTCCCTATCAGATAGGCACGCCGCCGGGGCGCGCCTGCGTTGTGCTTAAAATAAGGATCATTCGGGCAGGTTCAATGCGATAAAAGGGATGCAAAGAACTCTTCTTCGGTTCCGGTGGTTTCAGCCGACCACCCGTTGCCCAGACCAGCCGCCGGCGCCGCGATCAGTTCATCGCCGCGCCAAAGGGCCGGCGTGGCCTCCAGCACTGCGCCGGGAACACCTGCGGCGCGCCACTCCGGGCAGTTCTGCAGGCCTGTGCGCGCCAAGGCCCGGATCTCGCATCCCTTTGCGTCACCGCCATAAACCTTCCAGCGCCCGTCCCAGGTCCGGCCCGGCGCAGCCGTCAGCGTGCTCACCCTGTTGTACTCGCGGCAAACCCAAATCTGCTTGGTTGTGGTCAGCAGGCGGCAGCCGGACAGCGTCACGGAACCACCGCTGCGGGCCGCCAGCACCGCCTTCTCCATCGGCACCCGGCGCGGCGGATAGGGAGCGGCGGAAATCCACTGAACCGCGCGCACCAAAAGCCGGTGGCTGATTTCACTGGGCAGCGTGCGGAACTTGCGCTGGCACAGCACCACGGCGCCGGCCTGAAGATGCGCAAGGTCGCGGGCAGCCAGGAAAACATACCAGTCCAGCGCCTCGCGGGCCTTGGTCATGTTGCGGGCGACCTTGGCAAGCACCTCCGGCGTCAGCCCCAGCGGCGCCAGTTCTTCCAAGGCGCGCCGCACCCGGATCCGCTCGAATTTGGTATCTTCGTTGCTAGGGTCCTCTGACCATTCGATACCGCGTCCCTGCAGGTAACCGCGCAGCTCGTCCCGGGTGACATCCAGAAGCGGCCTGAGCAGAGTGACACCATTATGCGTGCGCCGCTCCGCCATGCCGGACAGGCCGGTCACGCCAGACGCCCGTGCCATCCGCATCAAAACCGTTTCCGCCTGATCATCGGCAGTATGGCCTAGCGCCAGCACCGGGATCCCCTGCTGCTGCGCCCAGCCGGTCAACAGGCGGTACCGGGCTTCGCGGGCCTGATTCTGCAGGTTGCCAGCCTGCGGCCCGCCTTCCCAATGCAGAACCTCATGGCGGATGCCCAGCTTTCCAGCCGCCGCGCCCGCTGCCCGGGCTTCCGCCGCTGCCTCCGGGCGCAGCCCGTGGTTCACAGTCGCCGCATATAGCTGCGGCCCGCCTTGCGCAAAACAGTCGTGAAGCAGATGCAGCAGCGCCATCGAATCACCGCCGCCAGAGATTGCAATGCCCAGCCTGTCCGGCAGCGCGGACCGGAACTGGTTGCGCACCACCGCCAGGATATCGCGTTTCATGCCCGTCAAGAACATCCCAGCTTGGCCATCTCCGCCAGGGCCTCGCTCTCCTGGGCTCCGCCCGGGAACCGCACCCCGACTTCCGACAGGGTCACACAGGCCTGATCGGTCTGTCCAAGCCGCCCCAGAGCAGCCCCCAGTTCAAACAGCGCCTGTGGCGCCACCGGCCCTACGGAGTTGCCGGTGAAGGCCGCAAGATAAGCCCGGGCGGCTTCGCGGGTGTCCCCCAGCCCATCCAGCGCCTTGCCCCGGCTGAATTCAGCCGCCGGCGCCAGCGGGCTGCCCGGATAGGCTTGGTTGAAGGCCGCAAACTTCTCTGCCGCGTCCTGGTACAGGCCTTCGGCCAGCAGGTTTTCAGCGGCGTCGAAATCCGCCTGCTCGCCGACCGCCAGCTCACCGCCCGCGGTGCCGCTGTCACCCGGCTGCGCACCTGCAGTGCCGGCAGGCGGCAATTCGCCGCCGCCCAGCGTGGTGGTCTCGCCCAGGGCGCCGACATCACCGCCTTCCAGTTCCACCAGGCGGAACTCCAGATCGCCGATCCGGTTGGTGCCATCGCTGACGATCCGGTCAATTCTGTGGGTCATCTCTTCGGTCTGCAGGGTCAGCCGCTGCAATTCGCTCTCGATCGCAGCGACGCGGTCCAGCACCGTATTGCCGGAGACATCCGCCGACGGTGACCCGGTGGTCGACAGCTCCCGCTTGAGACGCTGGATTTCCACATGCAGCACGGTCAGCTCCTGGCGGATGTCCGCCAGGGTCTGCTGGTCCTGCGCCGCCAGCGGCAGCGGCAGCAGCATCACGGTTGCCAAAAGCGCAGTGCGAAGAGATTTCATGGCGTTACCCCGTCAGCCCGCCCGCCAGCACGGTGACCGCGCGGCGGTTCTTGGAATAGCAGGTCTCGTCCGAGCAGATTTCCAGCGGGCGCTCCTTGCCGTAGCTCACAACCTTGATCCGGCTGCCTGCAACGCCTTGGGAAATCAGGAATTCCCGTGCCGCATTGGCGCGTTTGGCGCCCAGGCCAAGGTTGTACTCACGGGTGCCCTGCTCGTCCGCGTGGCCCTCGATTGTGACCACATAGTCCGCGTTCTGGGTCAGCCAGCGCGCCTGGCCCTGCAGGGTGGATTGGGCGGCGGGCGACAGCGTGGACTGATCCACCGCAAACAGCACCCGGTCGCCGACGGTCTGCTGGAAATAGGCCGGGCTGGCCGGATCCAGCGCGCCTGCCCCGGCGCCGGCACCGCCTGCCCCGGCACCGCCGTTCAGATCGTCATTCCAAGGGTTGTTGCTGCAGGCCGCAAGGCCCAGAACGGCAACAGCCGCCATTGCCAATTTCAAACCGCTCATATCGTCTGCCTATCCCATTCTTGTTTCTTGACCCGAAACTAGCACAAGCCCGGGGGTGGTTCTATGCGGGTATCCCCGCCATAACGGTTCATTTACCTTTGCAACGGCGACCAGGCCGGGTCCGAAGCGCCGTCCGGCGTTTTGACCGGCTTCAGGTTGCGCCCGGTGATATCCACCGAATAAAGCAGCGCCCGCCCGGTGCTGCCCTGGCTTTCCCGGGTGAACATGATCACCCGGCCGTTGGGCGCCCAGGTCGGCCCCTCGTCCAGGAAAGAGGCGGTCAGCAGCCGCTCCTCGCTGCCGTCGGTGCGCATCACGCCGATGTGGAACCGGCCCTTGTTCTGCTTGGTAAAGGCAATCAGGTCGCCGCGCGGCGACCACACCGGGGTGCCATAGCGCCCCTGGCCGAAACTGATCCGCCGCGCCTCGCCGCCGCCGGCAGGCATCACATAAAGCTGCTGGCTGCCGGAACGGTCGCTTTCGAACACAACCTGCGAGCCGTCCGGCGAGAAAGAGGGCGCGGTTTCGATCGAGGGGGCGGAGGTCAGCCGGGACTTGGCTCCGGTGGAGATATCCATCGAATAGAGGTCGGTATTGCCGCCCTGGGTCTGCGAATAAACTACCGTGCGCCCATCCGGCGCAAAGCGCGGGGCAAAGCTCATGATGCCGTCGCCGCTGGACAGGATCTTGCGCTGCACCTGGCCCACATCCAGCACATGGATCTGCGGAAAGCCGCTTTCATAGCTGGTATAAAGCACCCGGTCGCCAGTGGGCGAAAACCGCGGCGCCAGCACGATGGCGGCGCTATTGGTCAGATACTGCACATTGGCGCCGTCGTAGTCCATGATCGCCAGCCGCTTGCGCCGGTCGTTCTTGGGGCCGCTTTCCGAGACATAGACCACCCGGCTGTCGAAATAGCCGCTCTCGCCGGTGATCTCGCTGTAGATCGCATCGGCCACCTTATGCGCCATCCGCCGCCAGCCATCGGTGGTGCCGGAAAACTGCAGCGCGCTTTCCAGCGGTTTTTCCGCAAACACGTCATAGCCGCGGAACCGCACCGTCAGCCGGTTGCCGGTCACACTGACCGCACCGGTGATCAGAGCCTGCGCGTTTACCGCCTTCCAGTCGGCAAATTTCACCGGGTTGTCAAAACCGGTCACCTTGGAAATATGCGCGCTGGCCGGCACTTCCCGGAACAAGCCGGTGCCGCTCAGGTCGGCTGCCACCACCCGCGCGATCTGCGCGGCATATTCCGCAGCCGCAGCGGTTTCCGGCACGAAATCCGGCACCGCATAGGGCAAGGGTTCGATCACGCCCTGATCAATCTCAATGCGGAGCGGGCCGTTCTGCGCCGCCGCCGCGCTGGCACCGGACAGTGCCGAGGCCCCGATCAGGAGAGCTGCCAGAAAATTCCTCATTTGATCCGCATCCTTTCCGGATTGAATGTCATTTCAATATCGCGCCATTGCGCATATTTTTCAGGGGGAAGCTGAAATCCCCTGGCCCCGCAGCGGATAATTGCCCGCCGGGCCGCCTCATAAGCCTGTTTTGCCGCCGAGGACGATCCTCCGGTGCTCGACAGCATTCGGATGGTGCCAGTCTCAGGCTTTCCGTCTTGTTTCAGCGACACCCCGACGACCACGGTCGTCTTCAGCGCATCGGTGGACAGCGCGCCCACGTTCCAGCAGCGCGAGACCTCAACCCGCAGGGCGTCTTTCTCGCCCAGTGTCAGCGGCGGGCCAGAGGGTTCCGGCGCCACTACATCCGCGCCGCCTGCCAGGGCCTCGGCCAAGGCATCCTCGACGGCAGACGGGGCATCATCCCGCACGGGTTCTTCGGGTTCTGCGGGCTGCGCCGCCTCTACGACCCGTTCCGGCTGTGGCTGCGGACGCGCGGGCCGGGTGCGCGGCCGTACCGACACCTCCGGCGCGGCAGAGGCCGCGACGTCCTCGCCCTCGTTCTCCTCCGTCACGATCCGGTCGCTGGCCGCTTCGCGTGCAGTTGCCTCCTGCACCTCCTGCTCGGTTTCTGCCCCTTCATCCGGTGCCACCTCTGGCTGGACGATTTCGTCAATTCTGGTGTCCGGCTCCGGCGGCGCCACCGGTTCCGGCGCGACCCGGTCTACCGGGCGCGGCGCGGTTTCCGGGCGCAGCTGCGGCACCAGCGCTGCGATCTCCGGCTCCTCGGCGGCGGCAGGCAGCGTATCCGGCACTACGGGTTCCGGCTGCGGTTCGGGCAATTCCGCCACCTGCGGATCCGGCTCAGCCGGGGGGACCGGTTCGGGCTGGGTGATCTCCGGCTCCGGATCCGGCTGCGGCGCTGGCTCCGGCGCGGGCTGCACCTCTGCAGGTTCATTCAGCGGCGCAGGCTCTGGCGACACCTGCGGCGCCTGGCGCTGCTGGCTGAGCTTCTCGAACTGCTCGGCTGAGATCAGCGCCACCTGCTGCACGTTGGACGGCAAAGGTTCGGACGGGAACCAGGCGCCGAAGACAACCCAGGTCATCAACAGCCCATGGCCTGCCAGCGAGATTTTGGTTCCGGTCTGCACCCCGTGCGTCCCCGCCTACTGCCCCGTGCCTTCGGCTTGCCGCCCGTCCAAGGCCGGGCCGCCTGTATCCGTCACCAGCCCCACGTTGGAAAACCCGCCCGCGTTCAGCGCGCCCATCACTTGCATAACTTCCGCATAGGCAATCCGCCCATCCGCCCGCAGGAATACCCGGTCCGAAGACCGCTCCGCCGCAATCGCCCGCAATTTGGCCACCAGTTCATCCCGCGCCACCGGGGTGGTTTGTATCTCCACCCCGCCCTCGGCCGTTATGGTGACGGTCAGCGGCTCTTCCTCGTCGCCCGGCAAGGCCCCGGCTGCGGTCTTGGGCAGCTCCACCGGCACACCCACGGTCATCAGCGGCGCTGCCACCATGAAGATAATGAGCAGCACCAGCATGACATCCACAAACGGCGTCACGTTGATTTCGGACATCGGCCGCCCGCTGCGGCGGCGGCGTCCCCGGCGGCGGTCGCCGCCGCCCTGCGGCTGCTGGACTGCGGCGCCCATGGCGTCAGGAGTCCAGCTGGCGGCTGAGGATGGTGGCGAACTCATCGGCAAAGGCCTCATAGCCGCCGATAATGCGGTCGCTGTCCGCGCTCAGCTTGTTGTAGAAAACCACCGCCGGGATCGCCGCCAGCAGGCCCAGCCCGGTCGCCATCAGCGCCTCGGCAATGCCCGGCGCCACCACGGCCAGGTTAGTATTCTGCTGCTCGGCAATCTCAATAAAGGCAGTCATAATGCCCCAGACGGTGCCAAAAAGACCGATAAAGGGCGCGGTGGAACCAACGGTCGCCAGCACCGACAGCCCGCTTTGCAGGCCTTCGGTTTCCTTGGCGATCGCCACATCCATCGACCTGTCAATGCGCGCCTGGGCGCCCGGGATCAACCCGCCGTCGCTGCGGTGGCTGCGGCGCCATTCGCTCATCCCAGCGGAGAAAATCCGCGCTGCCTGGCCCGGAGGCTCCGCCCCCAGCCGCTCAAACAGCTCATCCAAGGGGTTTCCGGACCAGAACGCCCGGTCGAAAGCGTCCGCCTCCTGCCGCGCCTTGCGGTAGTTGATCATCTTCTGAATGATGATGCCCCAAGACCAGACCGAGGCCACGATCAGCATCAGCATCACCAGTTTCACGGTTACGGTGGCCCGCGCGAAAAGGCCCCACATGGAGAAATCAATCTCCTGCGCCAGCGCCAGAGTTTCTGCTTCCATTCCGCCTGCTCTACGATGTCCCGGCCGTTTATCCGGCCTTATTTGACGCGAAGCTAGCGCAGTTCAATGGCAAAGGCCATTAAAACAGGCGGCCTTGCGCCAAATGTTACCGCAATGCGCGAATCTCTGCCGGAAGCCGGGCCGGTTTGCCGCCCGTAGTGATGCAAACGATGGTGACCAGGGCGCGGAACAACGGCTGACCGTCCCGCGCGACTTCCTGATTCAGGGTCATCCTGGCGGGGGTCAGGCTTTGCAGCGACGTCGTGACCACCAGCTCCTCGTCGAACTTTGCGGGCGCCAGGTAATCCGCCTCGATCCGGCGCACCACATAGATCAGCCCGGCCTCGCGCATGGCGTTTTGATCAATGCCGATCCCGCGCACCCAGTCGCTGCGCGCGCGTTCGATGAACCGCAGGTAATTGGCGTGGTAGACGATCCCGCCCATGTCGGTGTCCTCGTAGTAGACCCGGACGGGGAATTGGTGATCCATTGCCTGCTCCTTACGCTTGCCCGCACCCTAAAAGCCGCGCCAAACCGCTGCAAGCGGCTCACCCCTCCAGCGGATATTCCGCCAAAACGTCATAGCGCGCACCCTCTGGGGCCAGCGTGGACTGGAACAGCGCCAAACTGTCTGCTTCGCACTCCAGCTTGAAATCCGCTGCTGCGGCCAGACAGCGGGCTATTTTTTCGACTCCCCCGGCCTCCATGTGCCGGGGGAAACGCGCCAGGGTCACATGCGGGCGGAAGCGCTCCCGGGGCAGATCGATCCTGGCTTGGCGGCAAGCGCTGCGGACCCGGTCGCGCAGATGCGCCAGCTCCGGCGTTTTCCGCACCTCCGCCGCCAACACCCGCGGCAGCTTGCCGCCAAAAGTGTCCAGCCCGCTGAAGGCCAGCGTCAATGGCGGCGCGCTGATTTCTGCCAGCAGCTGATGCAAGGCCTGCAGCGCGGCCTCTGGCTGGTCATCAAGGAAAGCCAGCGTCAGGTGCATGTATTCTGCCGGGACATGCCGCCCCACGGTCAGCCCTTCCTGCACCCGTTCCAGCGCATCCAGGGCTGCGTCCGGCAGCGGCAGGCCGACGAAGGCGCGCATCAGCCCTGCGGCGGTTCCGCCGGCGCCTGCAGCCGCGCAAACAAGCGCAGGGCGTGGGATTTATCCTCTGCCGCAACCGGCATCATCCGGTCATAGGCCGCGGCGATCACCCCGGCGATCTCCGGCCGCAGGATGGTGGCACCGGTTTCCGGGATCACTGCCAGCGGCGAGGCCTCTGCAAAGGCACCATCGCCCCACATCAGCGCCACCTGCACCGCCTGGGTCAGCGCCAGGGTCTCGGCCGGCATCTGCGACAAGGCGCCCTTCATCCGCAGGAACACAAACGCCGCCTTGATCCCGCCCTGATCGTCAAAGCGGAAGGTGCGGTACTGGCTGGCATCCGCCTCTTTCAGCCGTCCAACCAGCTCCTGCAACCCCGGAATCAACCGGTCCAGGTCTGGAACCGCCAGCAGCTCATCCCAGTCCAGGAAGAAGAAGAACATCAGGTTCGAGCCCAGCTCCGGATCCGTCTCGGCCATCTGATGGCCCGCCAAGGTCATCACCGCCTCCAAGGCGCCCTTGACGGTTTTCAGGGTCTCGTCCTGAACCCCGAACACGATCGGCGCCACCGGCCGCCCCCAGCGGGCAAAGGCGTAAGAGCCGTCATGGCGGGTGAACAGGGCTTCAATCTGTTCCGGCGTCAGGTCTGGCAACTGGGCGGTCATTTGCGTCTCCTTGGTACTGCCCCGTCTATGCCGCCTGGCGCGCGCCGCGGCAAGGGGGAGCTCCCGCGCCTGCCCGCCCCCCTGGCTGCGCCAGGCGGCCGCAAGCAGCCTTGGGCCCGGCGCCACTGGCGCGGCGCGGTTCCGGACAGCCCGCTAGATCCTTCCAGCAGACAGGCCATGCGCTGCGCCTTCCTCTTGCCGCAAATATCCCCGCCGGAGGCACGCCGCGCGCCAGCGCGGCGCCCGGCCCAACTGGCGCAAGGCATCTGCGATGCCGCCGTGCCGGGCGGGACCCTGCTACTCCTGCAGGTACCTTCCCCATTTGCGCTGCAAGGCCGCAGCGGCATCTATTCCCTGCCAATCGGCAAACAGCAGAAGAAAACCGAGCAGATCACCAATTTCATCTTCCAGATCCTGCCGTGCAGCCTCCCCGCGGCCCTGCCCCGCCAGCTTCAGATAGGCCGAGGCAACCTCGCCCAGCTCTTCCGTCATCTTACCCAGGTACCAGGCCGGATCTCGCTCAATCCCGAACCGCCCGGCATAGATCGCGGCAACCTGGCGGGCCAGATCCGTCAGTTCCGAAACAGTGCCCCCTTGCGTCATGCTTTCCTCCTGCGGGCCGCGGGAAACCAGATTGAGCCGCCTCAAAAAAGGTCAGCACCTATGACCGTATGTTTCGCGCGCGAAACATTGGGGCAGAGTCACTGACACAACTTATAGTGGCACACCCCGGTGTCACCCGAACAAATCGTTCTGACTGCGTGGCGGCGCCATGCCCAGGTGCGTCCAGGCCTTCTGCGCCAGCATCCGGCCGCGCGGTGTGCGCTGGATCAGCCCCTGCTGCAGCAGATAGGGCTCGATCACCTCCTCCAGCGCATCCCGGCTTTCCGACAAGGCCGCCGAGATCGTCTCGATCCCCACCGGCCCGCCGCCGTAGTTTTCGGCAATCAGCGTCAGATACCGCCGGTCTGCGCCGTCCAGCCCCAGCTGATCCACCCCCAGCCGCGTCAAGGCGCCATCAGCCAGCTCCCGGGTGATCGTTCCATCGCCCTCCACCACCGCGAAGTCCACCACGCGGCGCAGGAGCCGCCCGGCAATCCTTGGCGTTCCCCTTGCGCGCCACGCGATCTCGCGGGCACCGGCGTCATCGGCCGGGGCGCCCAGCTTACGGGCGTTGCGGCTGACAATCTCAAACAGCTCGTCGATGGTGTAGAACTGCAGCCGGGTCGGGATGCCAAAGCGGTCGCGCAGGGGCGTGGTCAGCAGCCCCATGCGGGTGGTGGCGCCGACCAGAGTAAAGGGCTGCAGCTCAATCCGCACGGTGCGCGCGGCGGGGCCTTCGCCGATCACCAGATCCAGCTCGAAATCCTCCATCGCCGGGTAGAGCACCTCCTCCACTGCCGGGTTCAGACGGTGGATTTCGTCGATGAACAAGACGTCGCGGGCTTCCAGGTTGGTGAGGATTGCCGCCAGGTCGCCGGCCTTGGCCAGCACCGGTCCGGAGGTCATGCGGAAGTTCACTCCCAGTTCGCGCGCAACGATCTGGGCCAGGGTGGTCTTGCCGAGGCCCGGAGGGCCGTGGAACAGCGTGTGGTCCATCGCCTCGCCGCGGCGGCGGGCGCTTTCGATGAAGACGCGCAGGTTGGCGCGGGCCTCGGCCTGGCCGATGAACTCGCCAAGGCCCTGCGGACGCAGGGCGCGGTCGTTGTCCTCAGGTAAGGGGTCAGGGCGCAGGGCGGGATCGGCGTCAATCATAGTCATTTCCCCTGGCATAAAGGGCAGCGCCCGGCCGCGGGCGGAAGCAAAGCGCCCGCCCATGGGGGCGGTCGGGCGCTGCCCGGCCTATCGGCCGAGCGATACATTGAAATTTAACGCCCATACGCCTCACCCCTTCGGCGCCAGCAGGCGCAGCGCGGCGCGGATCAGTTCTGCCTCATCCGCATCCGGATAAGTGGCGGCGGCTTCTGCCACCGCCGCTGCTGCGTCCGAGGGACCATAGCCGAGATTGCCCAAGGCCGACAGCGCCCCGGCGGAGGCTGCCGCCGCGCCGCTGGGTTTCTTAGGCGGCGCCTTGCGGGCCGGCTTCGCAGCAGGCGCGGGATCGGCGTCCTCGATCACCTCCAGCCCCGGGCCGTCCATCGCGTCCACCACGGTGCCGCCCATCGCCATCACGCCGGGCGCCTTGTCCTTGAGGTCCAGCACGATGCGCTGCGCCGTCTTGGGACCAACACCCTTGGCCGCCTTGACCGAAGCCCAGTCGCCCAGCGCAATTGCCCGGCTCACGCCATCCGGCCCCAAGGCGCCTAGGATGGCCAGAGAGACCTTGGCCCCAACCCCCTGCACCGAGGTCAGCAAGCGGTGCCATTCTTTCTCCACCAGCGAGGTAAAGCCATAGAGCTGCATCAGATCCTCGCGCACCACCATGTCCGTATAGAGCGCCACCGGATCACCCGGCCCAGGCAGCGCCGCCATGGTGCGGTCGGAGCAATAGACAATATAGCCGACGCCACGCACGTCGATCAGCACATGATCCTGCGCCCGGTAGTCAAGACGGCCTGTCAGCTTGCCGATCATGCGCGCTTCTCCCTCAGCTGGCGCTGCTGCGTGCCGCCGTAATAAGCGTGGCAGATGGCAATCGCCAGCGCATCTGCCGCATCCGCGTTCTTGGGCAAACAGCCGGGCAGCTGCAGCTTGACCATATGCATGACCTGCTCCTTTTCGGCGTGGCCTACGCCCACCACGGTTTTCTTGACCCGGTTCGGAGCGTATTCGCCCACCGGCAGTCCGGCCTTGGCCAGCGTCAGCAGCGCAACGCCGCGCGCCTGGCCCAGCTTCAGCGTGCCGGCGCCGTCCTTGTTCACAAAGGTCTGTTCGATCGCCGCCTGATCCGGTGCATAGTCTTCTATGATCTCGGAGACCTGATTGTGCAGCGACAAAAGACGCTCGCCCAGATCGTCGCCGTCAGAGGTGCAGACGCCGTTGGCAACATGGCTCAGCCTGGTGCCGCGCAATTCGATCACGCCCCATCCAAGGTTCCGCAACCCCGGATCAATTCCCAAAATCCGCATGATCTGCCCGGTCCCTGCCTGCTTGTTCAAAATTATTTTCCCTACGGCTAGCACAAAACGCGAACATGTCCAATTGCTTTCCCTCGCGCGGCAATTGCGTCCCGGCGGAAATGACGCCTGAAACCGACCAGTTGCCTATGCTGCACCGACACTTTCGCCACAATTGGGCAACCAAGCGTTTAGCCCTTGTTTATAAGGCGCAAAGCTATGCGCACAGCGCATATGACACATGCAAATTCGGGCCTTGCTGCGGAAATCACCCGGCACTAGATGCGGCTCATCGCAATGACGCGAACGCTTGCTAACACCTAATCAGAGGACAAGGACATGGCCGCTTTTGACACCACCCGTACCACCTATGGTTCCACCGGCCTGTTTGGCCGCGTCGGCGCACTGGCCGCCGCTGCAACCGGCGCCATTGCCGCTTGGAACGACGCCCGTGCAACCCGCAACGCGCTGTCCGGCCTGTCCGACCGCGAGCTGGCCGATATCGGCATGTGCCGCGGTGACATCGAAGGCGTGGCCACCGGCAAAACCGTCCTCTGAGACACCTGATTCCGCCCTGCCTCCTCCCTCGGGGCGAATAGGGAAACGCCGCGGACCTGAAAAGGCCGCGGCGTTTTTTATTGCCGGCCTGCAAGTGCGGCAGCCGCCTTGCCGATTAAAAAGAGCCGCCGGCTCCCCCCGCCAGCGGCCCTTTCAGCCCCCACAGCTGGATCCCGGGCGGAACACTCCGCCAGGGCAGCCCATCAGCGCAGGATGGGTCCGATCTTTTGAGCGATGAATACCGATAGCGGGTCCGCCTGCATCACAAAGGCCCCGGCCCGTTCAAGCCCGGTGCCCACGGCAAGGGTCTGCACCCGCTCATCGTAGCTGCCAAAGCCAAGTGCTGCCATCAGAAAGCCCTTGAACATCAGAAATGCTGCAAGGAAAAAGATCACGGTGCGGCCCGAGATCCGCGACTGCACCCTGTGCGGCTTCACCACCAGCAGCCCGTCCGGCCGCAGCTTTACCGAATAGCCCCCAGACAAGGCTTCATGCTTGCGGTTGATCTGCTTCAAACGCGCCTGGAACTGGTTACGGTCTTCCCCCATAACTCGCCTCCGAACTGGCCCCCACCAGCGGATAGCCCATTGTTGGCTCAGAATGCGGCAGAAATGCGGCGAACCATTCAAATTCGCCGCAAACTTGTTTTAATCAACCCGCTTTACGGAGAAGTAACGTTGTCCATTCACCAATTTCGTCCCGGCGCTCCGGATTGATGCCGTTCTGTGCATAAACTTCGGCCACGCTATCGGCCTGCTCGTTCAGAATGCCAGAGAGAATTGCATAACCGCCAGGACGCAGATTCGCCGCCAGATCCGGCGCCAAAGCGACCAGCGGCCCCTTCAGAATATTGGCGAAGATGAGGTCATAGGGCGCCTGCGCCTGCAGGTCGGGATGATCGAAACCGGCCGCCTCCAGGCAGGCAACCTGCCCTTCCATGCCGTTGGCCTTCAAATTCGCCTCGGCGACTTCGACCGCAACCTCGTCAATGTCGCTGGCAAGAATCGCACCGTCCCAGACCCGCGCCGCGGCCATGGCCAGCACCGCGGTGCCGCAGCCGATATCGGCCACTTTTTCGCCACGAAACCCCTGGTCCAGCAGGTGGTCCAGCGCCTTGAGGCAGCCGAGCGTGGTGCCGTGGTGGCCGGTGCCGAACGCCATCGCCGCCTCGATCAGCAGCGGGATGCGGCCCTCCGGCAGCTTGTCAGCATCATGGGAGCCATAGACAAAGAACCGGCCCGCCTCGACCGGTGCCAGCTCACGGCGCACATGGGCGACCCAGTCGGTTTCCGGCACCTCGGAGACCACAAAGGGCTTGGCCTCATGCATCGCGGCCAGCAGCGCCAGGCCCGCCTCATCCGGCGCTTCGGTGAAATAGCCGCCCACTTCCCACAGACCGGAGCCGTCTTCCATCTCAAAGACGCCGACACCAGTGGGTTCCGGGTTCAGCCGTTCCATGGCTTCGCCCAGCGCTTCGGCCTGGGCTTTTCCGGGAAGAGTGGTGAGGGCGGTGAAGGTGGTCATGGCGTCTCTCCTGAAACTGTTGCCCAGCGCCTAGGCTGACACGCGCCCCGCGTCAAGCGCCCCGCCCAGCCGCAAGGCCGGGCAGCGCCCGCGCTCCCCCCCGTGCGCGGGCGCTCGCCCCGCGGCTTGCGCAACAGGGCTGCAGGGTCATTCGGCCGGCGCGGGCCGGGCATATTTGCTGAAGATGGTCTCGTTGCCCGGTTCAGGGTGGCGCGGGATCAGCAGCGACAGCGACAGCGAAATCAGCGCCATCGCTGCCGCCGGGGCAAAGACCAGGCCCGGCGAATACACCCACAGGAGGCCCAGAAGCACCGGCAGGAACACCGCCGCGATGTGGTTGATGGTAAAGGCCACCGCCGCCGTAGGGGCGATGTCGCCCGGATCAGCGATCTTCTGGAAATAGGTCTTGAGCGCAAGCGCCAGGGCAAACAGCACGTGGTCCACCACATAAAGCACCGCCGCAATCACCACGCCCCAGCCGAACCAGTAGATGCCGCCGTAAGCCGCAAAGACAATCGCCAAACCGGCGTATTCAAAGATCAGTGTGCGGCGTTCACCAAAGACCGCCACCGCTTTGCCCAGCATCGGCGCCACGGTCATGTTGATCACCAGGTTGATCAGGTAGAGCCCGGTCAGCTCATGCACGTCGAAACCGAATTTCTCGACCATCATGAAGCCGGCAAAGACCACAAAGATCTGCCGCCGCGCACCGGCCATGAACTGCAGTGCATAGTACAGCCAGTAGCGTTTGCGCAGGATCAGTTTCTTGGTCTGCGGGTGCGGTGCGTCAAACTGCGGGTAGGCAAAGAGCGCAATCAGCGCAATCAAGGCCGTTGCCCCGCCTGCCGCCAGGAAAACCGTGTTATAGGCCAGATCGAACCGGTCCCAGGTCAGCACGATGAGGCCATAGACCACCAGCGTCGCAGCAGAGCCTGCCGCCACCAGCCAGCCCAGCGTCTGCGGTGCTTTCTCCTTGCTGAGCCATTGCAGCTGCAGCGATTGGTTCACCGTCTCGTAGTAGTGAAAGCCGATCGAGCTGAGCAGCGTCACCATCAACAGCCCGCCCAAGCTTGGGAACCAGGCGGTTACAGCCGTGGCCACACCCAGCAGCATCAGCGAGATCAGACCCAGCACCTGTTCGCGGATGAACAGGATGACGGCAATCACCCCCACCGCCAGGAAGCCCGGGATCTCCCGAACCGTGTGCAGCAGGCCGATATCGGCGCCATCAAACTGCGCTGCCTCAATCACGAAGTTGTTGAGCAGCGCGCTCCAGGCGTTGAAGGCAATGGGCATCGCCAGCGCCATCAGGAACAAGAGCGTCACGGGGCGGCGCCAGAACGGGAGGCCTTGCGCCTCATGCAGGGGCATCGGTTTGAACATGCCCTGGATGTACGCCTGTCCGGAGCCTTTGGCGAGGGCAAAGACGGCCTGCACACCGACCCTCGCATCAGCGCGCAGAAACCGGCGCAGGGCGGTTTCTGATCTGCATCAAGACAGCCGCGTCTGAAATCACATATGCAATTTCGTGAATTTGGAGGTGTGTGATGGATCTGGTGCCCCTGGCTGACCGCATCGGCGAGGCACCGGCAGCGGCGCTGCTGGGCCTTGCCACCGGCATAGTGTTCGGAGCCGCCGCACAGCGGTCCCGCTTCTGCCTGCGGGCGGCAACGGTAGAATTCGCCAGCGGCCGGCTGGGGGACAAGGTGGCAGTTTGGCTGCTGACCTTCTCCACTGCCGTGGTCTGGGTACAGGCAGCGCAGCTCTTGGGGCTGATGGAAAGCGCCGATGCCCGGATGATGGCGGTGCCCGGCAGCTGGTCCGGCGCCGTCCTCGGCGGGCTGATGTTCGGCTGCGGCATGGTGCTGGCGCGCGGCTGTTCGGGGCGGCTTTTGGTGCTGGCGGCCACCGGAAATCTGCGCTCGGTGGTGTCCGGACTGATCTTCGCAGTGGTGGCACAGATGAGCCTCTCTGGCCTGTTGTCGCCGGCCCGGGACTGGCTGGCTCGATTGTGGATCACCGAAGGCGGCCGCAACCTGGACCTGCTGGCCGCCCTCGGTCTGCCGCAAACCGGCGGGCTGGTGCTGGGTATGGGTACAGCAGCGCTGGCGCTGGTGCTGGCGCGCCGGAACCGGATCGGCACGGCACGGCTGGTCTTTGCCTCCGGCGTTGGGTTTGCAGTCGCCTTAGGCTGGGTGCTGACCTATGCGCTGAGCCAGGTGGCCTTTGACCCGGTGCAAATCGAAAGCGCCACCTTCACCGGCCCCTCGGCGCATACGCTGATGTTCTTCCTGGACCGCGGCGCGGTACTGGAATTCGACATCGGCCTGGTGCCTGGCGTGTTCATCGGCGCGATGATGGCTGCCGCCCTGGCCGGAGAAATGAAGCTGCAGGCCTTTGACGATGCTGCCACCATGCGCAGGTCGATGACCGGCGCCGCGCTGATGGGATTTGGCGGCATGCTGGCGGGCGGCTGCGCCATTGGCGCTGGTGTCACCGGCGGGTCGATCTTTGTTGGAACGGCTTGGGCGGCGCTGTTCTTCATGTGGATCGGCGCCATGGCAACCAGCATTCTGACCCGTGCTCCAGTTGAAACCGCAAGCGCCTGACAGGCATTTTATGCGACGCTCTGCCTCGCGCTCCGGGATATTTGAAGCCAGAAGAAGAAAGGATCCCCTCTTCTTCTGGCCCCAAGTATCCCGGGGGAGGCCCGCAAGGGCCGGGGGCAGCGCCCCCGCCACCCTGGCCTCAGAAAAAGCTCTGCGGGTCGATGTCGATGCTCAGCCGCAAATCCCCCTTCAGACGCAGCGGCGCCGTCCAGCGGGCAATCGCCTCCTGCAAGGGCACGCCTTTCGGCGCCTTGACCAGCAGACGCACCCGGTGGCGGCCGCGGACGCGGGCAATGGGGGCCGGTGCCGGGCCGAACAGCTGGGCGCCGATCTGGCGCAGGGGGCCGTCATTGCGGGCCATCGCATTGCCGAGGTCAAAGACCGCCGCCAGATCCCGCCCCGACAGGATGATCCCGGCCATCCTGCCATAGGGCGGCACACCGGCCGCCTGGCGCTCGGCCGCTTCCGCCTTCCAGAAGCTTTCTTCATCGCCGGACAGGATCGCCCGGATCACCTGGTGTTCGGGCTGGAAAGTCTGCATCAGCGCCTCACCGGGCCGCTCGGCGCGGCCCGCCCGGCCCGCCACCTGGCGCATCAGCTGAAAGGTGCGCTCTGCGGCGCGCAGGTCGGAGCCTTGCAGGCCGAGATCGGCGTCAATCACCCCCACCAGAGTCAGCAGCGGGAAGTTGTGTCCCTTGGCAACCAGCTGGGTGCCGAGGATGATGTCGGCCTCGCCTGCTGCGATTTCCTCAATCCTCTGCTTCAGCGCCCTTGCGGAGCCGAACAGGTCGGAGCTGAGCACCGCAATCCGCGCCTCCGGAAACAGGCCCGTGGCCTCTTCCGCCAGCCGCTCGATGCCGGGGCCGACGGGGGCCATCTTGCCTTCCACCTCGCAGGAGGGGCAGGCCTCCGGCACCGGTTTGGTCTCGCCGCACTGGTGGCACATCAGCCGTTTCATGAAGCGGTGCTCCACCATCCGCGCGTCGCAATGGTCGCAGGCTACCTGCGCGCCGCAGGCCCGGCAGATGGTGACCGGGGCAAAGCCGCGGCGATTGAGGAACAAGAGCGACTGCTCGCCGCGTTCCATGCGCAGTTTCATCGCCTGTTTCAGGGTCGGCGATATCCAGGTTGAGGGCAGCAGGTCTTCGCTGCGCATGTCCACCGCGCGCATGTCGGGCAGCACAGAGGCACCGAAACGCGACGTCAGGTTCAGGCGGTTGTACTTGCCGGCCTCGGCATTGGCCCAGGTCTCCAGCGACGGCGTGGCGGAGGCCAGCACCACCTGCGCCGAACACATGGCTGCGCGCAGCACCGCCATGTCCCGGGCGTTATAAAGGACCCCGTCCTCCTGCTTGTAGGAGGTGTCGTGCTCCTCATCGACGATGATCAGTCCCAGATCCCGGAACGGCAGGAACAGCGACGAGCGCGCGCCGATCACCAGCTGCGCCGCGCCCTGCCCGACCATCTTCCAGACCCGGCGGCGTTCGGTCATGGTGGCGCCAGAGTGCCATTCGGCCGGTTTGGCGCCGAAGCGTGCCTCCACCCGGGTGAGGAATTCGGCCGTCAGCGCGATTTCCGGCAGCAGCACCAGCGCCTGCCGCCCGGCGCGCAAGGCAGCAGCGACGGCTTCCAGGTAGACCTCGGTCTTGCCGGATCCGGTGACGCCTTTCAGCAGCGTTGTGCCATAGCGCCCGCTGTGGACACCTTCGGCCAGCGTGGCGGCAGCCTTGGCCTGGTCCTCGGTCAGCTGCTTGGAGGGCAGTTCCGGGTCCAGATGCGGATAGGGCAGATCGCGGGGCGCCTCCTCCTCGCGCAGGGCGCCTTGCTTGACTAACCCCTTCACCACGGAGGGCGTAACATCGGCCATATCGGCCAGTTCCTTGGGCGTGAAAGCGAGGCCGCCGTACTCCTCCAGCACCTCCAGCACGCGGCTGCGGGCATCGGTCATCCGGTCGGGCACCCCCTCGCCCCGGCGCAGGATCTTGCGCATCGACGGCGGATCGGAAAGACCCGGCGCGCGGGTTGCCAACCGCAGCATCGCAGGCATCGGAGTCAGGGTGTAATCGGCGGCTTTTCCGAGGAACTGGCGCATCTCACCCCGCATCGGCGCCACGTCCAGCACCCGGATCACCGCGCGCAGCTTGGCCGAATTGAAGTCCCCGGCACCCGCCCCCCAGACCACGCCCAGCACCTTGCGCGGGCCCAAGGGTACTTCGACATAGGCGCCGAGGAAACAGCCGCCCTCGGGGGCGCGGTAATCCAGAAGCCGGTCAAGGGGTTGCGTGGTCAGCACCCCGACCCGCTCGCCTGCCTGAAAGAACTCCTGCCCGCTCATGCTGAGCCCCATGTTGCCGCCCGTAATCCCATGAGGTAAAGGCAGAAGCGACCGAGGCCAACCCATCCAAAGGACTGCCCCATGAAATTCTTCGTAGATACCGCCGAGATCGGCGCCATTGCCGAGCTCAACGATCTGGGTATGGTGGACGGTGTCACCACCAACCCGTCACTGATCAAGAAATCCGGCCGCGACATCATCGAAGTGACCAAGGAGATCTGCGATCTGGTCGAGGGGCCGGTATCAGCGGAAGTGACCGCGACCGATGCGGACACCATGATCGCCGAAGGCCGCAAGCTGGTTGAGATCGCCGAGAACATCGCGGTGAAAGTGCCGCTGACCTGGGACGGGCTGAAGGCCTGCAAAACCCTGACAGACGATGGCCACATGGTGAACGTGACCCTGTGCTTCTCCGCCAACCAGGCGCTGCTGGCAGCCAAGGCGGGCGCGACCTTCATCTCACCGTTCATCGGCCGTCTGGATGACATCAACCTGGACGGCATGGAGCTGATCGAGGACATCCGCACCATTTATGACAACTTCGGTTTTGAGACCCAAATCCTGGCCGCCTCGATCCGCTCGGTGAACCATGTGCTGGATTCGGCCCGCATCGGCGCCGATGTGATCACCGCCCCGCCCGCCGTGATCAAGGCGATGGTGAACCACCCGCTGACCGATAAGGGCCTGGACGCCTTCCTGGCCGACATCAAGGCGGCAGAGATCAAGATCCTCTGATTGGCCTGAAGTTCGCAAGGCCTGGAAAGGCGCCCTTAACCGGGCGCCTTTTCCTTTGCAGGCAAAGTCCTCCCGCGCAGCCCTGCGCCCCGGCTGTTGCCGAACCGCTTGGCGGCTTGGGCCCGGCAGCGCGCCTTTCGGCGCGCTGCAGCGGCGCTTCACGCCGCAGGCGACGGGCGGGAGCACGCCCTGCCGGTAAATTCCGCTGCGCCCGCATTTTTCCTCAGCATTGGAAAAATCCCGTGCTATACACATCACCAAACCCGTCAGAGGTCCGGAGCCGCAAGAGTTCACCCATGAGCAGTTCAAGCCAATCCGCCAATTTGGAACACCAGCTGCGCGAGGCGATCCTCGCCAAACCCGATGCCGTGCTGGAGGACCAGCACCTGATGAATGCCCTGGTAGCCGCCAATGAGCGCGCCATGGGCTCCAATGTCGTCGATTTGCGCGGCATCGCGATGGAGCGGATGGCGGCGCGGCTGGACCGGCTGGAGGACACCCACCGCTCAGTGATTGCCGCGGCTTATGACAACCTCAGCCGGCACCAACCTCATTCACCGCGCCGTGCTGCGGCTGCTGGAGCCGCAGGATTTCACCGCCTTCCTCACCTGCCTGGAGCAGGACATGCCGGAGATCCTGCGCGTCAATGCGCTGGCGCTGGTTCTGGAAACTGCCCAGCCCGGCGGCGCGGCAATTGAGCGCAAATCAGGCGCTCTGAAACTGGCGGGCCCCGGTTTCACCGAAAGCTATGCCGGCCAGCCCGGCAGCGAACGCCCCGTCACGCTGCGCCAGACCCAAGGCGGCAGCCCGCGCGTCTATGGGCAAAAGGCCGAATGGATCCGCTCCGAGGCTTGCCTGATGCTGAACCTGGGCGAAGGCCGCCTGCCCGGGATGCTGGTGATGGGATCTGAAGACCCGCATCAGTTCTCGCCCATGCAGGGCACCGACCTGCTGGCCTTTTTTGGCGGCGTGTTTGAACGTTCGATGCGCTACTGGCTGTCATGACCCTGATCTCCCCCGCCTGCCGGGATGCGCTGCAGCTGTGGCTGGAGCGATTGGGCGGGCTGGAGGATGCCTCCGCCAACACTCTCACTGCCTACCGCGGCGACGTCACCGCCTTTCTGACCTTCATGACACAGCACAGCGGCGGGCCGCAGGGTCTGGGTGCGCTCGCGCGGATCACCACATCAGACATGCGGGCCTGGATGGCGTCCGAGCGCACCTCCGGCACCGGCGCGCGGTCGCTTGCACGCAAGCTGTCGGCGGTTAAGAATTTCTACCGCTGGCTGGCGGAGCGCGAAGGCTTTGAACCGGCCGCGGTGCTGCTGGCGCGCTCCCCCAAGTTCCAGAAGAAGCTGCCGCGCCCGCTGGCGCCTGAGGCCGCCAAGACGGTGCTGGAGACGGTCGAGCTGCAGTCGCAAGAGGACTGGGTGGCCGCCCGCGACGTGGCGGTGGTGACGCTGCTTTACGGCTGCGGGCTGCGGATTTCCGAGGCGCTGGGGCTGACGGGGGCAGACGCGCCGCTGCCACCGGTCTTGCGCATCCTGGGCAAGGGCCGGAAGGAGCGCGTGGTGCCGGTGCTGCCTGCCGCGCGGGATGCGGTGGAACGCTACCTTCAGCTCTGCCCGCATCCGCAGGAAGCCGGCGCGCCCCTGTTCCGCGGCGTGCGCGGCGGTGCGCTGAACCCGCGCCAGATTCAGGGGGCGATGGCCAAGACCCGCGCCCAGCTGGGCCTGCCTGCCACCGCCACACCGCATGCGCTGCGCCACAGTTTTGCCACCCACCTGCTCAAGGCCGGCGGCGATCTGCGTGCGATTCAGGAACTGCTGGGCCATGCCTCCTTGTCGACCACCCAGGCCTATACGGCAGTCGATACCACCCACCTGATGGAAGTCTACAACAAGGCCCATCCAAAGGCGTGACTTGACCAGGCAAAGAGACTGGCCTTTGCTGGCGGCAGGAGGCCTGCGATGACTGACGCCAGATCCGCGCAACCCGAACTGATCAGTGTGCTCACATGCCCGGCTTGCGGGCACGAGGCGGCTCTGGAGATGCCGCAGGACGCCTGCCAGTGGTTCCATGACTGCCCCGCCTGCAGCACCCTGCTGCGGCCAAAGCCCGGGGATTGCTGCGTGTTCTGCTCCTATGGCACTATACCCTGCCCGCCGGTGCAATTGGGGCACAAGTGCTGCGGCTGAAGCTGCAGGCGGTCCGAACTAGATAAAATCCGCGCTATTTTCGCCGGGCAGCTGAAAGCCTCTGTTAAGGCGGTGCAGGCTTGATGGCAGAAACCGATCCAGAAAGGATTCTGCTATGACCAGTTCCGGCCTTGCCGCCCTGTTCTTTGACGGCGCCCCCGCGGCCCCTGCGCCGCCGCCCGGCAGCCACCCCTGGGAGCGGATCAGCGATCTGCCTTCTCATCCGCCCTTCTCCGCCCCGGACATTACCGATCCTGCCCCGCATGGCCGCCGGATGTCGCGGATCCAATTTGCCAAGGGTACGGAATTCCGCCCAAACCTGCACTGAACGGTTGCGGGTCCGGGGCAAATTCGCCATCAGGGACAAATGACACCTCAGATCCGCGCCCTCTCCGTTCATCTGCTGACCGCAACCGGTGCCGTCTTTGCCATGCTGGCGATGCTGGCGGCGGCGGATGGCAAATGGAGCCTGATGTTCCTGTGGCTGGTGGTGGCCTTTGCGGTGGACGGCGTCGACGGGCCGCTAGCGCGGCATTACCACGTCAAGCGGTATTCCCCGGAATTCGACGGGGTGCTGCTGGACCTGATCATCGACTATCTGACCTATGTGTTCATCCCCGCCTTTGCCCTGTTCCAGTCGGGGCTGATGGCGGGCTGGACCGGCTGGTTTGCGATCATCGTGATCACCTTTGGCAGCGCGATGTATTACGCCGACACGCGGATGAAGACCAAGGACAACTCCTTTTCCGGCTATCCCGGGGTCTGGAACATGCCGGTGCTGGTAATCTTTGCGCTGGAGCCCAGCCATTGGACCAGCCTGGTGCTGGTGACTCTCCTGTCTATCGCCATGTTCCTGCCGCTGAAGTTCATTCATCCGGTGCGCACTGTGCGCTGGCGCAAGGTTTCGCTGCCCATGGCGCTGGCCTGGACCTTCTTTGCGGGCTGGGCGGCCTGGGTGGATTTCCATCCGGCCAGCTGGGCGCATTGGGGGCTGGTTGTGACTTCGGTCTACTTGCTGTTCGTCGGCATCGCCCAGCAGATCGTGCCCGAGCGGCGGCGCAAGTCCTCCACCGTTTGAGGATGAAGGGGCGCTTTGCCCCTCTGCGCCCCTGCCGGGACGCATTCACCCCGGAGTATTTTCTACCAGAAAGAAGCGAAAAGGGCGCATCCGGGCTGCGGCTCAGATCAGCAGGCTGGCGGCGCCTTCGTGCTTCAGCAGCGCCACTTTGGTTTCCACCCCGCCCTGGCCCGAGAAGCCGCCAAGGCCGGTAGCGCTCAGCACCCTGTGGCAGGGGATGATCACCGGGATAGGGTTGCCGCCGCAGGCATTGCCCACCGGCTGGGGCGGCGCGCCCAGGTCCTTGGCAATTTCCCCGTAGGTCCGGGTTTCGCCGAAGGGGATCGCGACCATCGCATCGCAAACCGCGCGCTGAAAACCGGACCCTTCTACCTGAAGCGGCAGGTCGAATTCTGTCAGTTCCCCCGCGAAATAGGCGCGCAGCTGTGCCAGTGCCCTGTCCAGCAGCGCGGACTGGCCGCCTGCCTGCGCCGACCATGCGAGGCGCACGATGGCCCCGTCCCGCTCCGTCACGCTGAGCGCGCCGACCGGTGTTTCAAGACTTGCTGAAATCATAGAACCTCCCAGAAGCGCTGCTGGCGCATCCTGGCAGGATTGGCGCCAGAGGCAAGAGCGTCCGGTGGCCCGTCCGACGGATCAGTAGCTTCGGCCTCCGCCGTTAACACTTCGTTAACCAGTGTTTAGAAATCCTCACCCCATTGCATCAAATTATAATAAAGTGAGTTTCAAGAACGGTACTAAAGGTCAGCAAGATGATTTCTGCAGTTTCCAGCTCCGCCAGCCTGTTTAACAGCATGAAGCAGATGCAGGCCGCCTATCAGCGGCAGCCGGCGATTGCAGAAGCAGGCGGCCAGCCGGTGGATGCGCCGCTGACCCAAGGCAGCAGCCAGGGCCTGGCCCGCAGCACTGCCCGCGAAGAAATGCTGAGCACAGAACGTCCCGATGCCCTGACGCCTCAGTACATTGGCCCCGCCCGCGCAGCTGCCCGCAGCGAGGCCCTGAACCTGCAACAAATCAATGGCTTCGACATGGCTGCCTTCTTTCTGGATCTGGCCAATGGCTGCCAGGCCGGCCCAAAACCGGTGAGCGCGCTGGCTGCCGAAGCCCAATACGCCAAGGCCCGGATGGTCACCGGCTGATCCGCTGTTTCCGGGTGCGGGCGGCATTAACATGCTGTTAAGCGTGATCTGTTAACCTTCCTGCAAGACCGGTTCTCAGCCAGCGCGAAGGTTCCGCTCCATGTTTGTACCAGTTTCAGGCCGGGTAGATCCTGCCAAACCAAACCGCGGTCATCTGACCGCCCGCCCGGTTGTCCGCTCGGACGACCCTGAGCGCAGCGAATCTGCCAGCACCAGCCCGCGGGAGCGGGACCCGGACAGCCATCCTCAGGACCCGCCCGCCGGGCAGAACAGCCGCCGCCTGAAGGCGCGCAGCGGCCTGCTCGGGCCGGACCGGCCGCCCGCTTTGTTTCAGGAAAATGCCGTCCTGGCCGCGCATCTGCTGCTGCAGCGCGCCCGCCGCGAAGAGCCGGATCCGGAAACAGGATCAGAAGCGGCCTGTCACGGCTATGAGGCTGCCAGGAGCTTTTCAGCCTGGCAGGCCTGATCCTTATTGCAGCTGCGCCCAGAACAGCTCCAGATGGCGCGACATGATCTCTTCGAAGCGGCCGCTTTCGCGCAGTTTCTTCAGCCCAGCATTGATCCGGTAAAGATGGGACGTGCCGCGCCAATGGCGTTTGGAGATCACCACATGCAAGCCCTCTTCGGACAGCGGTTTCTCCAGTGGCAGCACGGTGTCGCGCAGCCCCTCGCGGACGATGGTGTTGGCGCCCAGGAACAGGTTCACCGCCACGGCATCCACCTGCCCCTGCGCCACCATGCGGAAGCAATCGGCCGGCGTGTCCGGCTGCACCAGAGTGATCTTGCCCTCATCCAGCCAGCGCCGCCCTGAACGGTTCAGGTCATGGGTGAAATAGCCCTTGGGACGGCACAGGGTCTTGCCCTCAATGTCGCTGTCGGCAGCATAGGCGAATTGATCATCGGAGCGCACGAACAGCATGATCGGCAGCGCCATAACCGGCTCTGAGAAGTGGAAATTCGCGCAACGCTCGTTGTCCGGCTCTGCCTCGCAGTCGGGGCGCAGCCAGGGAAAGCCCATGTCGAACTCCTTTTGATCCAGCATCGGGAACAGATGCTTGGACCAGTCGTCCTCCCAGCTGATCGCATAGGACACCGGAGACGGGGCCAGTTCCAGCGCCGCATTGACCAGCTCTGTCACCATGCCCTGGCCAGGCAGGCCGCGGTCGGTGAAGGGCGCATATCCGCCGCCCGTCAGCAGCGTCATCTCCGCGTCCTGCTTGCGCAGGGGTGTCGCATCGGGCGCGGTTGCCTGTTTTATGCAGGGGATGTGCAGCTTGCGGCCCGGCACCACCGAGGAGCCCACCAGCACATCCTGGTTGCGGTAATAGATCATCGTCCAGCGTTCGCGGTCGCCATAGTGGGTCTCTGCAATCGAGAACAGGTTGTCGCCGGGCTGCACAACGTAATCCACGTCGCAGATCGCCTGGGCCGCCGAAGGCAGACCCAGCAGCAATCCAAGGCTCAGCAGATGGCGGCAGATGCTGTTGAACATGCCTCTCCCCCTCAATATCCGGCCCAGACCCTGGCCATGTGGTCTTCGATGATCGCCTGATAGGTGCCATCCTCACGGATGCCGCGCAGAGACGTGTTGACCATGTCCATCAGCTGCTGCGCCTCAGGGTGGGTCTTGTGCACGATCACATGCAGCGCTTGGATCGAGATCGGCTCTGGCACTGCGTCAAACCGGTCCGACAGGCCCAGTTCCTTGATCTGCGCGCGGCCGGTGAATTCATTCATCACCACCGCGTCGGCCTTGCCCTCCAGTACCATTTCGTAACATTCCGCGGTGGTCAGCGGCTGTACCACCTCTACCTTGCCGTCGCGCAGCCAATGGCGGCCCTGCTGCTCAAACAGATAGGTTTCATAGCCTTGCGGGCGGCAGAAGGTCTTGCCGAACAGATCCTCATCCTTGGTAAAGGTCAGAGGGCGCGACTTGTCGGTGAACATCAGAACCAGGACCTCGAACATCGGTTCGGAGAACAGGAAGTTCTTGCAGCGCGGCTCTGCCGGGTTGTTTTCACAATCCGGCTTGTACCAGGGGAAGCCCGCGTCCAGCAGCGCATTGGACAACAGCGGCTCTTCATGCGAGGTCCAGAGATCAACCCAATGAACCGCATAGCCTTCGTCCGGGTCTGCGTGGCGCATCGCGGCATTCAGCACGTCGGTCATCATGCCGCCGTTGTGCAGGTCCTTGCCGGTGAAAGGGGCAAAGTCATCCGCCGTCAGCAGGTTGATGCGGTGGCGCACCTCGGCGCTGCCTGAGGCGATCTGCACCGGCTTGGCCGCCACCGGCGCGCTGGCAGAGATTTCCTTGCCGCCTTCCAGGCCCAGCGGCAGCCCTTCGAGACAGGCCAGCGACAGCTTCATGCCGACGCGCAGGGCGTTCGGCTTGGGGCCGATGGTGTCGATATTGCGGCTGTGGATCGCGCTCCATTTGCCTGCGTCCTTGTACAGTTTGTCAGCGATCACCGACAGGCTGTCACCCGGCTGCACAGAGTAGATCCCGCCGCAGGTTTCGGCAGCGGCGGAATTGGCTGCAAAGGCAAATAGACCCATAGCAGCGGCAGCGATATAGTTCTTCATAGTCCCCCCGGGAAGTCGTCTGTGCTGCAGCCGGTTCCGGCCAGCAGCACCTGTTAGTCTGTTTGTTATGATAGTATTCCGCCCCGCCGCGGCGTTCTGCACGCGGCTTCTGCGGAAACAGCTCCGGCGCGAACGCCGGCGCAAACCCTTAGTTGCCGACGAAAAGCGCCAGCAGCGTGGCGGTGTCGACCCGCCCGTCGGTTCCGATCAGGCTGGCAGGCACAGTGATTTCCTTGCGTGCATAGGCACCGTTCACCATTTGGTCGATATAGGCTTCCGACTGGCCCTGAGCCGCCGCAGTCAGCACCATTTTGTACAGCGCCGTTCCCTCTTCTGCCGCGGCAGAGGCGCCTTGACTCAGGTTTTCGGGGTTTTCCTGCTTGCTGCGCAGCGCTGCCAGGGTTCCGGCAGTGATGCGCGCCACCAAAGCGTCTTCCCCGGCGCCCGCGCCTTCCTGCAGGCCCGCAGCAGATGCAGCACCGGCCGGCTGCACATCCGCGGCCAGGGTATCCGGTGCAGCGGCAGCTTGCAGGCCGGCCATCTCCGCCGTGTCTGCCGGAGTGCCGCCGCTGAACTGGAAATACAGCAGCATCGCCGCTGCCACAGCCAGTCCGGCCGCCGCCAGCCCCAGCTTCGGCAAAGAGCTTGCGCCTTCCATCTGCGGCGGAGCAAAGGGTTGCGGCCCGGTCTGTTCCGCCGAATTGGCGCGTTTGCCGGGTTTGGGCGCAGAGGGTTTGACAGCTGCAGGCTTGACCGGGGCCTGTTTCGCCACTTCGGCTGCGGCCGGGGCCGGCTTGCGCTCCGCGCCGTCTGCAACCAGTCCGATTTTCATGTTTTTCGGCGCAGACACCCCATCAATCCGGATGGATGTCCCCCGCGGCTTGGCTGATTCACCTGCCGGTTGCGCGTCTGCCTTCAGCTTCAGCATTGAAAACTGCCCCCCTACTCCATGCCATGCTTTGAAATGACGGCTGAAAATCTTCATGGAATTAACAAATTTTTAACCAATTGTGGAAAACCGGTCAACATCTAGAGGAATCTAATTCCACTAAACACAAGGCGACACACGGTAAAAGTGCGGAGAATTTCGCAACAATAGCGCAAAAATGACAACGCCCGGCCAAAAAGCCGGGCGTTGCAAACAATTCGAAGGTGAATCCTGCAGTTAATCCAGCGCGCTATCGCAGCGGCCGCAGACGCCCTCGTGGCTGTGGCTGCCCACATCCGGCAGGATCTTCCAGCAGCGCTGGCACTTGCCGCCGTCGGCCTTTTCAAACACCACCGAAACACCATCCACCTCCGGCATGCGGAAAGCTTCGGCGGGGGCCGGATCGTTTGTCAGCTGGATATCCGAGGTGATGCAGACATCGGCAAAGTTCACCGACTGCAGCGCCTCCAGCGCTTCGCCGTCACGCACATGCACCACAGGGGCGGCCTCCAGCGAGGCGCCGATCACCTTGTCGGTGCGCTGCACCTCCAGCGCCGCGGTCACCACCCGGCGGGCCTGGCGGATCTTGGACCACTTGGCGGCCAGCGGCTCGTTCAGCCAGTCGGCAGGCGTGTTCGGGATGTCCTGCAGGTGCACCGAAGACCCCTCGCCCGGGTATTTCTCCAGCCAGACCTCTTCCATGGTGAAGACCAGGATCGGCGCCAGCCAGGTGGTCAGGCGGTGGAACAGGATGTCCAGCACAGTGCGTGCGGCGCGGGCGTTCAGCGTGTCGCCGTCGCAGTAGAGCGCGTCCTTGCGGATGTCGAAATAGAAGGCCGACAGATCCACGGTGGCAAAGTTGAACACCGCCGAGAACACACCCTGGAAGTCGAACGACTGGTAACCGGTGCGCACCTTGTGATCCAGTTCGGCCAGGCGGTGCAGCACCCACTGCTCCAGCTCCGGCATATCTGCCGGCTCCACCCGCTGCTCTTCCTTGAAGTCGCCCAGCGACCCCAAGAGGAAGCGCATGGTGTTGCGCAGGCGGCGGTAGCTGTCGGCGGTGCCTTTCAGGATCTCCGGCCCGATCCGCTGGTCGGCGGTGTAGTCGGTCTGGGCCACCCACAGGCGCAGGATGTCGGCGCCGTACTGCTTGACGACCTCTTCCGGCACGATGGTGTTGCCGAGCGATTTGGACATCTTCATGCCCTTCTCGTCCAGCGTGAAGCCATGGGTCACCACATTGCGGTAGGGTGCGCGGCCCTTGGTGCCGCAGGCCTGCAACAAGGACGAGTGGAACCAGCCGCGGTGCTGGTCGGTGCCTTCCATGTAGACGTCCGCAATGCCGTCCTCGGTGCCGTCCTCACGGTCGCGCAGCACAAAGGCATGGGTCGAGCCACTATCGAACCACACGTCCAGCACGTCGAACACCTGGTCATAGGCGTCCGCATCGACGATGCCGTCCAGCACCTTGGCCTTGAAACCCTCGGTGTACCAGACGTCGGCGCCATGCTCTTCGAACTCCGCGACAACGCGCTTGTTCACCTCCTCGTTGCGCAACAGGAAGTCCGCATCGGTCGGCAGCGCGCCCTTCTTGGTGAAGCAGGTCAGCGGCACACCCCAGGCGCGCTGGCGGCTCAGCACCCAGTCGGGACGGCTTTCGATCATCGAATGCAGGCGGTTGCGCCCGGTCTGCGGCCACCATTTCACCAGCTCGTCGATCGAGCGCAGCGCGCGGGTGCGGATGCTGTCGCCCATCTGGTCCATGCCGTCGTCGATCTTGCGGTCGACGGAGGCAAACCACTGCGGCGTGTTGCGGTAGATGATCGGCGCCTTGGAGCGCCAGGAATGCGGGTAGCTGTGCTTGATCTTGCCGCGCGCCAGCAGGCCGCCGACCTCAACCAGCTTGTCGATCACCGCCTTGTTCGCATCACCCTCGCCGCCCTTGCGCGACAGGATGAACTTGCCGCCAAAGAACGGCAGATCCGCGCGGAAGGAGCCGTCGTCCATCACGTTATAGGTGATCACCTGCTCCAGCATGCCGAGGTCGCGGTAAAGCTCGAATTCTTCCATACCGTGGCTCGGCGCGCAGTGGACAAAGCCGGTGCCTTCGGTGTCGGTCACGAAGTCAGCCGCACGGAAGTCGCGGATATCGTCCCATTCGCCATTGCCGCCCTCGGCGCCGGCCAGCGGGTGGGTCAGGCCGATGCCCGCCAGCTCCGAGGCCGGAACGTCAGCCACGCGGCTGTACTGATCCTCAGCCAGACGCGCGCGTTTGAACACATCCGCAGCCAAATTGTCGGCCAGGATGTATTTCTCGCCCACAGCGGCCCAGCACTCATCCGGAGTGCCGGTGACTTCATAGAGGCCATAAGCAATCTCTTCGCCGTAAACGACGGCCTTGTTCGACGGCATGGTCCAAGGGGTGGTGGTCCAGATCACCACATTGGCGCCCGCCAGCTTGTGATCCGCAGGCTCGGCAACCTTGAACTTTACCCAGATGGTGAAGCTTTCCTTGTCGTGATACTCCACCTCGGCCTCGGCCAGAGCGGTTTTCTCGACCGGCGACCACATCACGGGTTTGGAGCCTTGATAGAGCGTGCCGTTCATCAGGAAGGTCATGAACTCATCCGCAATGACCGCCTCGGCGTGGTAGTTCATGGTCAGATACGGATCATCCCAGTTGCCGGTGATGCCCAGACGCTTGAACTCCTCGCGCTGGATATCGACCCAGCTGTCGGCAAAGGCGCGGCATTCCTGGCGGAACTCGACAACCGGCACCGCGTCCTTGTTCTTGCCCTTCTTGCGGTACTGCTCCTCGATCTTCCACTCAATGGGCAGGCCGTGGCAGTCCCAGCCTGGCACATAGCGGCTGTCAAAGCCCATCATCTGGTGCGAGCGGACGATCATGTCCTTGATGGTCTTGTTCAGCGCGTGGCCGATGTGCAGGTGGCCGTTGGCATAGGGCGGGCCGTCGTGCAGGGTGAAGGGCTTGCGCTCGGCGTCGCCGCCCTTGGCCGCCGCGGCCTTCTCGCGCAGCTTGTCGTAAACCCCGATCTGCGCCCAGCGCTCCAGCCAGCCGGGCTCGCGCTTGGGCAGGCCCGCGCGCATCGGAAAAGCGGTCTTGGGCAAGTTCAGGGTGTCTTTATAGTCAGGCGTCTGGGGCGTGTCGGCGCACATCTGGGGCGTCCTTTGGATGATCAAGGTCGGAAATGGGGATATTCGGTTCAGCGCGATGGCTCAAGCGCCTTTGCCCGGCGGCTCAATGGTTTCAGAGCGCCGGGGATATAATTCGAATAATGATGGCCGCGAATAGGGACATGAACGGCCTTATAGGACGGGCGCGCAGCAGGGTAAAGCGGCAGATGTGCCGCACAGTGATGAGGGCAGCAGCGAGCGGAACCAACCGTTCTGGTCACCGCACCAGCCAGACGCCCAGATCCGGGCGTGCGAGCATCAGCCAAAGGATCATCAGCACCGCGGCAAAGGCTGGAATGCCGCAGGCAAACCAGATGGCAAAAAGCCGGTGGTAGCGCGCGGGCAGCACCTGCCCCGCCGCGGCTGCCTCCCGCGCCAAGTCACGCAACCGCAGCTGAATCCAGACCACCGGCAGCCAGAACAGACCGGTCAGCACATAAAGCCCCAGCGACAGCGCCAGCCAGCCGGCGCTCAGCGGCCAGCCCAGCCGCCAGGCCAGCAACCCGCCTGTGACGGGCTGGGCAACCACGGCCGTGGCTGTGAACAAAAGGTCCGCCAGCACCACGATGCTGGCTGTATGGGCAACCAGTGCCGCGTCCCGTGTCCGGTGCGCCATCAGCATGAAGAAGGCGATGCCCGCGCCGGTTCCAAGCAGCACACAGGCGCCGATCACATGCAGCCAGCGCAGGATCAGGTCCAGGTCCATTTCAGCGCTCCTGCAGCAGTTGATGGGTGATCAGCGCCAGCAGCAGCCCCGGCAGCACTTTGACCAGCGGCCCGAGCGGATCCGCCCACATCTGCGGGGTAACGGCAGTGGCCGCCGCCAAATAGATCAGCGAGACCGCCGCCATGCCGAGACAGGCACGCGCCGCCCAGGGCCGCCACAGGATGGCCAGCCCCAGGGTGATATCGGCAAGCGACCAGAAGATGACGCTCGCATTCGCCGGCAGGCTGCTCCATCCTGCATCCGTCAGCACTTTCGCCGCCGTATTCATCTGCCAGAGGCCGATCAGGCCCGAGGCCAGCCAGAACAGGCTTAGCACAGCGACCGCAACCGGCATCAGCAGAGCCATCCGCGCATCCAGCCGCTGCGCTCGCCCCGGAGACAGCGACTGATAGACGGGCTTGAGCGGCGCAATCCCCTGCCCCATGGCGGCCCGGTAGGGTGCGGGATCGCCGCGCACGCCGCTGCGGATTTCGGCCATTGCGGTGGAGCGCAGCGGAGAGCGCCAGCCCAGCCGCCCCAAAGCGTCGGCACAGGCTGCAACCGGCGGCAGCAGCCAGCCCGGGATCCGCAGCACCAGGCTTGCCGGTACAAACCCCAGCCAGCTGCGGGTCTCTGCCAGTACATCTTCCAGGCTGTGCGGCTGATCCTCCACCAGGTCATAGGTGCCCTGCGGCAGATCACCGCGCAGCGCAGCAACAACCGCGGCCGCCAGATCCGCCATGCCGATGCATTGCACCGGCGCGTCTGCCAGCGCCACAGGCTGCACCCACGGCACCGCTGCCAGCATTCTCAGCAGCCCCGTGCCGCCATAGGCGTTTTGCCCGATCACCAGCCCTGGCTTCAGGATACGCAGCGGCGCACCGGTGGCCCGCAAGGCTGCGTCCCCCCGCCCCTTGCTGCACATGAACTCTGTCCCCGCGTCCGGACCTGCCCCGGCCGCTGAAATCTGCACTACCGCGATGCCCCGCTCTGCACAGGCCGTGCCCAGGGCTGCGATGGCGGTGTGATGCACGGCCTCCAGCTCACCCGGCGCCATATCCTGCAGAACCCCCGCGCAATTCACCACGGCGTCCGCGCCCTGCAGCAGCGGCGCCCAGTCCTCAGGCCGCGAAAGCTGCAAGAGATCGCCCTGCTTGAATGAAACGTCCGGCAGCACCCGCGCTGCCTGCGCGGTGCTGCGTCCCAGGCCAGTCACATGCATTCCAGCGGCCCGAAGGGTGCGCACCACCTCAGCCCCGATAAACCCATAGGCGCCTAAAACCAGCACCCTCTTCGCATTCTCCGCCATCAATGAATGCCTTTTTGACAAATCTCCCGCTCACCATAGCGGTGGCGGCCGCAGGCGCCAGCAGAGCCTCGAACAAGCCCTGCGGCAGATGCGCCTTTACCCTTCCGCTCGGCTTGGCTTCCACTTATCTACAGGCCAAAGCAGGCCGGAGCAGACAATGACCGATACCGAAACACAGAACCCGCTGGCGCGGTTCGAGATCACCGCTGAGGAGATTTCCCGCGTGGTGGCGGTGTTCTACATGCGGGTGCGCGCCGATGATGTGCTGGGGCCGGTGTTTGCCGCACATGTCACGGATTGGCCCGAACATGAGGAGAAGATCGCAGGCTTCTGGCGCAATGCAATCCTGCGCGAGCGCAGTTACAGCGGCAATCCGATGCGGGTGCATGTCTCGCGCCCAGACGTGAAGGCAGAGCATTTCCCGCTGTGGCTGGGGCTGTTCCACCGGGTGCTGCGGGCGGAGTTGCCGGAGCGCACCGCGCTGCAATGGGGCGCCCTGGCCGACCGCATCGGCGAAGGCTTCCGTACTGGCATCGTCGCAATGCGCCAGCCCAAGGACCAGCCGCCCAAGCTGTTCTGATCGCCCGGACAGTGGTGCTCCCGCGCCCGCAGGCCTACGGCTGGCGCCGAACGCCTTGGCGGCCTTGGGCGCGGCTCATGCTGGGCATGAGCCTGGCGCGCGCGTTATTTCTCCTTGGAAAACAATCCCGTCAGCGCCCGCTGCACCACCTTGCGGGTGCTGGGCTTGTGCTGCGGCGAGAACGGCATCGGGCGGCAGACCTCCATCGCGGCAATACCAACGCGGGCGGACAAGGCGCCGTTGACCAGCCCTTCGCCGAACCGGCGGGAGAGCTTGGACAGAACCGACCCGCCCAGCACCGGCTCCAGCAAGTCATCGCCTGCGGCCACTGCGCCGGTGGCGGCCAAATGCGCCAGCACCGCGCGGGTCAGCCGCCAGGAACTGAAGAACCCAGGGCGTCCGCCGTAGATCCCCGCCACCCTGCGGATCATCCTGAGCGAGGAAACCAGCGCCGTCAGAATATCCGCCAGCGCCATTGGCACCAGCGCCGTGACCGTCGCGACCTGCCGGGACGCGGCCTCCACCTCACGCAGGGCAATGGCGTCCAGCGGCAGCAGCAGTTCCTCCTCTGCCAGCAGCAGCAGAGCGTCGCCATCCATCACCTCATCCCGGCGTTCCGCCAGCCGGGCCTGATGCCAGCTGAGATCCTCGCGGCCTTTGTAAAACGCCTCCAGCCGCGCGGTGAAGGCGCAGGCATCGGCCAGATCCGCGGCCTCCTCTGCCAAATGACGCAGCGCATCGACGCGGCGCAGCCGGGAGAGCGCCGCCAGCTCACGCAGAGCCATCGCCAGCGCCAGCAGCAGGAGCACGCCCAGGCCAGCGGTGACGGCCCAGCCCAGCAGCGGCACCCGCGCAATCAGCCCGGCGGCAAAATCCCAGGCCGCAACGGAGGCCATGGCACCAATGACCGCAACCAGCAGCGTCCAGAACCAGCGGGCCAGCCGTGACGGGCGGCGGGCAGCGATACGGGCCGCCTGCTCCATTGCATTTGGCCGCGCTGCCAGCGGCGCCGGATCGGGCACAGGCGGCGCCTCTGTGACGGAGGGGGCATCTGCCTCCTCCTCCTCCAGATCAAACAGAACGGGCTTCTTGCTCATGCCGCGGCCTCCTGCGCGGCGCGCCATTCATAGGTGATGTCTGACAGGCCCTCTTCATTGCCAGAGCCATCGCCGCGGGCAACTTCGGCAAACCCCTCCCGCAGGTAGAACCGCTGCGCCCTGGTGTTGGCGGCAAAGGTGTTCAGCACCAGGCGCGGCGCCGCCGCCTTGGCAGCATCCAGCAGCATCTTGCCCGCCCCCTGCCCGCAAGCCCCGGGAGCAAGGTAGAGGGAGCAGACCTCCTGCTCCTTGCGGGCCAGGAAACCCAGAACCGTCCCGTCCCGCTCCGCCACGGTGACCCAGCCCCGGTCGATCATCATGCCGCAGAACATGATCGTCTGGGCCGATGAATAGAGCTTGGGCATCCATTCGGTATCCTGCTGGAAGCGGTAGAGAATATCACCGGTTGCCCCCGCATCGAGCGGGGCCGCGGGGCGCAAGACAAGGGTCACAAGGCATCTCCGATCAGGAAATCTGCGGCGCGGTCGAGGCGGATATGCGGCGGGCCGCTGCCGTGTTTCAGGGTGAGCGGCGCGGGTGCAAAGGCCATTGACTGGTAATCGCCCTCCAGCCAGCGCTCCGCCCCTTGCCGCGCCGGTGTCAGCAACTGGGCCGGGTCATCGGGCAAGGCGCCGGGGTAGAAAGCCGCCTGCTTGCCGCTGTCCAGCAGGGTGCCGCGCACGCAGGGTAATTCGCTGCCGTTATGGCTGCGCATTTCTTCTGTCGTCGTGCGAAGGGAGGCCAGCGCCAGCGCCGCAGTCTCAGCGCCGGCAAAGCGGGCGCGGTCCTGCGCCTCGCGGGTGAGCGCCTCGATGATGGCGGTCATCTGCGGGTGCTGGGCGTGGTGCAGATGGTCGGCCTTGGTGGCGGCAAACAGGATTTTCTCGACCCGTTTGCCGCCCAGAAGCCGGGTCAGGAAATGGTTGCGGCCCGGTTTAAAGGCGCTGAGGATATCGGTCATCGCATGGCGCAGGTCCTCTACCGCCTGCGGGCCGGAATGGATCGCCGAGAGCGCATCCACCAGCACCACCTGCCGGTCGATGCGGGCGAAGTGGTCGCGGAAGAAGGGCTTCACGACCTTGGATTTATAGGCCTCGTAGCGCCGTTCCATTTCACGCCACAGGCTGCCGCGCGGCGCGCTGGCCTCAGGCGGCAGCGGCGCAAAGGTCAGCACCGGCGAGCCCTCAAGGTCACCGGGCAGCAGGAAGCGGCCCGGTGTGCAATCGTAGAAACCGGCGGCGCGGGCGGCAGCCAGGTAATCCGTGAAGGCCGCGGCCAGCGCCTGGGCCTGCGGCTCGTCATGCGTCCCCGCGGGGACGGCTTTGGATTTCTCAGCCAGGAAATTTTCTGCCTGCGGCCGGGCGGCGATGCGGGCGAGCACATCCGCGGACCATTCGCCATAGGATTTGTCCAGCAGCGCCAGGTCCAGAAGCCATTCGCCGGGGTAGTCGACAATATCCAGATGCAGCGTGCGCGGCCCCTGCAGCCCGGCCAGCAAGCCGGCGGGCCGCACCTTGAGGCTGAGACGCAGCTCAGAGACCGCCCTTGTGCTGTCCGGCCAATGGGGTGACGGCCCGGTCAGCGCCGCGAGGTGGTTTTCATAGTCAAACCGCGGCACGGTGTCGTCGGGCTGGGGCTGCAGAAAGGCGGCCTCGATCCGGCCTTCGCGCGCGGCGTTCAGCTGCAGCATCCGGCCCCGGTCCATCAGATTGGCGACCAGCGAGGTGATGAACACCGTCTTGCCGGAGCGCGCCAGCCCGGTGACGCCCAGCCGGATGGGCCGGTCGAACAGCGCCGCGGAGAGGCCGCTGGCCGCGCTCTCCACCCCGCTCATCACCCCGTCTGCAAGGGAGGTTATCACCAAGGCCCTGATCCTGCTCTGTTCTTGCTGCTGACAAGATAGGCGGCCTCCCACCCGGATACCAGAGCGCACGCAGGGCTTGCCCTGGTCCGGCCCTGTTGCTAGTTGCCCGGCCATGCCGCGTTTTGCTTTGAAAGTCGAATATCACGGGAAGCCTTTTGCCGGCTGGCAGAGGCAGAAGGACCTGCCGTCGGTGCAGGGCGCGATCGAGGCTGCGCTGGCGCGGCTGGAGCCGGGGGAGCACACCATTGCCGCCGCCGGGCGCACGGACACCGGCGTGCACGGGCTGGGTCAGGTGGCGCATTGCGACATGGCCAAGGAGTGGGACCCGTTCCGCTTGTCAGAAGCGCTGAACTACCATCTGAAGCCCGATCCGGTCGCCATCGTGGATTGCGCCCGGGTGGAGGGGGACTGGCACGCCCGGTTTTCCGCGGTGGAGCGGCAGTATCTGTTCCGCATTCTGATCCGCCGCGCACCGGCCACCCATGACGCGGGACAGGTCTGGCAGTTGAGCCATGATCTGGATGCAGACGCCATGCAGGAAGCGGCCAACCACCTGATCGGCAATCATGATTTCACCACCTTCCGCTCCTCGATCTGCCAGGCGGCAAGCCCGGTCAAGACGCTGGACGAACTGCGGGTGGAGCGGGTGCAGGGGTTCTCCGGGCCGGAGATCCATTTCCACGTCCGCGCCCGCAGCTTTCTGCACAATCAGGTGCGCAGCTTTGTCGGCACGCTGGAGCGGGTCGGCGCCGGGGCCTGGCATCCGGCCGATGTGAAGGCCGCGCTGGAAGCCTGCGACCGCGCCGCCTGCGGGCCGGTTTGCCCCGGCCATGGCCTCTATCTGGCGCGGGTAGGGTATCCGGACGATCCCTTTGCCTGAGCCGGACTGAAGGGGGTGCCATCCGTACACCCCCTGTGCACCACCTGTGCACCCCCTTTGCACCCCCTCGCCCCCTCCGGCAGCAGGCAGCAGCCAAACCGCCCTGCCCTTGCATCGCAGCGGCACCTGCCCATACTCAGCCATACTGACGAACCGGCAGCTCCCCTGCGGCACCGCCCGCACACAAAAGAAAGCAGAGACCCCGAAAATGGCACCAACAACCAAACCGCCGCTTCTGGCTGTCCTGATCGACGCCGACAATATCTCTGCCAAATACGCCGAGGCGATGTTCGAGGAGATCGCCTCCTTCGGCGAGGCCAGCATCCGCCGCATCTACGGCGACTTTGCCGGCGGCAGCCCGCAAGGCTGGAACAAGGAGAAACTCGCCGCCTTGGCGATCATCCCGCATCAGCAGTTTGCCAATACCACCGGCAAGAACGCCTCTGACATAGCGCTGGTGATCGACGCGATGGACATCCTGCATTCGGGCCGCTTTGACGGTTTCGTGCTGATCTCCTCTGACAGCGATTTCACCCGTCTGGCCAGCCGCATCCGCGAACAGGGGGTGGATGTCTACGGCATGGGGATGCGCAAGACGCCCGCTGCCTTTGTGCAGGCCTGCAAACGCTTCATCTATGTGGAGAACCTGCTGGAGGAGCCGGCCAAACCCAAGGCCAAGCCCAAGAAGGAAGACGACAGCGGCAATGCCCCCGCGGCGCTGCCGGACCCGGCCAAGCTGGTGGTGCGGGCAATGGATGCGATCGGCCAGGAGGACGAGTGGTTCACCCTGGGCCAGATCGGCCAGTATATCACTGCGGCCTTTCCGGACTTCGACACCCGCAGCTATGGCAAGCGCAAGCTGAGCGACCTGATCGCTTCGCTGAAGCTGTTTGAGACCAAACGCGGCGAGGGCAACCAGATCCTGGTGCGGCGGCTGGATTGAGACCGCGAAAACTGTCTTTCGTTCCAGCGCGATCCGTGGCTTAGTCCCGCCAAGGGGACGCGGCACGGGGAGGAACGCGCATGGCAATGCTGATCAGCATCGGCCACGACGGCTGGTATACCGAGGAACAGCTGGCGGAGGAGCTGCGGGCGATGGCCCCCGGCGCCGATATCCGGCCCATCTCGGCGCCGGGCAACCTGGAAGACATCACCGTGCTGGCTGTTTCGGTGCTGAAGGACGGCCTGCCGGAACAGCTGCCGAACCTGAAACTGGTGCAGAAGCTGGGTGCGGGGGTGGATACTATCGTTGCGCACCCGGGCCTGGCGCCGCATGTGCGCGTCACCCGGCTGAAGCCGCTGGAACCCGCGCATGAGATCGCGGAATTCTGCCTGGCCTATGTGCTGCGCGGCCAGCGCAATATGACGGCGCACGCAGCCTCGCAGTCCCGCAGCGCCTGGGAGCCGCTGGCACCGGGACGGCCGCAGGAAACCACGGTGGGCGTGCTGGGGCTAGGCCATATCGGCGGCATGACGGCGCAGCTGATGCGGGACATGCGGTTCAAGGTGCTGGGCTGGAGCCGCTCGCCCAAGGAGATTGAAGGCGTCGATTGCCGCCACGGCGCAGATGCGCTGCCGCAGATGCTGGGGGAATGCGATTATGTCTGTTCGATCCTGCCCTCCACCCCTGCCACCCGCGGGCTGATGAATGCCGAGGTGCTGGCATCGATGAAACCGGGCGCCACACTGATCAACGCAGGCCGCGGCGATCTGGTGGATGAAGCCGCGCTGCTGGCGGCACTGGACCGGGGCACCCCGGGCCATGCGGTGCTGGACGTGGTGAGCAAGGAACCCCTGCCCGCGGATAACCCGCTGTGGGCCCATCCGCAGGTCACCATCACGCCGCATGTGTCCGGCTGGCACCTGGGCGACGCGCTGAAAGACGTGGTGGAGAACCTGCGGCGGCTGGAGGCGGGCGAAGACCTGCTGCACGAAGTGGACCGTGAGCGGGGGTATTGAGCCCAATCCGGAAAGAAACGCCCGTTGCTTCTTTCTGGTTTGAAATACTCCCGCCGGAGGCACCGGCTTTTTCCCGCTGGAAAAAGCCGGATACACAATGGCGGCGGGGCAGCTAGATCAGCTGATGAAGTCCTTGTAGCCGGCCTCATCCATGTAATCGTCCATCGGCGACAGGTCCGAGGGCTTGATCTTGAAGAACCAAGCGTCGCCCTCGGCGTCCTCGTTCACCTTGCCGGGGTCGTCGGCGAGCGCTTCGTTCACCTCGACGATCTCGCCGTCCAGGGGGGCCAGGATGTCGGAGGCGGCCTTGACCGATTCAATCACCACGATCTCGTCGTCCTTGGAGACCTCGGTGCCCGGTTCCGGCAGTTCGACATAGACCACCTCGCCCAGCTGCTCGGCGGCGTGGGCGGTGATGCCGACGGTGATCAGGTCGCCTTCGGGCAGCAGCCACTCGTGTTCCTCGGTGTATTTCATGGGGGTGTGTTCCTTCGAAGAGGCGTGGGTTTTGAATGTCTCTGGCCGCCGGAAATGGCGCCGCATATAGCGGGAACCGGCAGCGCCGCCCCCTGCATACGCGAGTATACGCTATCAATGGGAGGGCCGGGCGATCAAGTCGGCAATTCATCCGGAGATGGAGAAATTGCTGCCCTGCGGGGGGATCAGAAAAGGTTGAAATACTCCGCCTGTTCCCATTCGCTGACGGTATCCAGATAGCGTTCCCACTCAAAGGTCTTGAGCTGCAGCAGATAGTCCGCGGTGTCTGCGCCCAGCGCCTCGCGGCAGAGGGCGGAGCCGGCGAAGCCATCCAGCGCCTGGCCCAGCGAACGCGGCAGGCGGTCGGCGTCTTCGCTATAGGGCGACAGGGTGGGTTTCGGGGCTTCCAGCCCTTCCCTGATCCCCGCCGCGCCTGCGATGATCTGGGCGGCCAGCGCATAATAGGGATTGGCGGAGCTGTCCGGGGCGCGGTTCTCGATCCGGCTGGCGGCGTCGCGGGGCTGCATCAGCGCGCGCAGCATGGCGCCGCGGTTGTCCTCGCCCCAGCCGATGCGGCTGGGGGCCAGCTGGAACGGCAGGTAGCGTTTGTAGCTGTTCACCGTGGGGGCGATCAGCAGCGAGGTTTCCGCCGCGTACTTCAGCAGGCCGGCCATCCAGGCGCTGGCGGGAGGGCTGAGCATCCCGTCGGTTTCCGGCATGAACAGGTTGCGCCCCGTGGCCAGGTCCTGAAGTGACTGGTGGACGTGCCAGCCGTTGGCCATGGCGTTGTCCAGCCGCGGCTTGGCCATGAAGCTGGCGTGCAGGCCGTTACGGGCGCAGACCTCCTTGACCATGGTGCGGAACATCACCATCGCGTCGGCCTGCGCCATGGCGCTGTCGGGGGCAAAGGTGAACTCAACCTGGCTGGGGCCCATTTCGATTTCCACGGAGCGCACCGGCAGGCCGAGCTTCTGGGCGTTGCGGCGCAGCAGGTCGAGGATGCCCTCCACCTCGCCATAGCGGGTTTCGGTCAAATACTGGTAGCCCTGCGTCAGATTGCGGGTCTGCACCGGGGCGCCGGGGCGGGTGGCCTGGGCGTGGGCGTCGGACTTATCCGCCAGCTCGAACAAGTGGAACTCCACCTCCAGCCCGAAGGTGGCGGCCATGCCCTGCGCCGTCAGCATTTCCACCTGCCGCTGCAGCACCGCGCAGGGGGCAAAGGGAATGGGCCGGCCGTCCGGGTAGACCGGGGTGCAGAAGATCCAGGCGGAGTGACCGGACCAGGGCAGCGCGCGCCAAGTGTCAGGGCGCGGCACCAGCAGCACGTCGCCTGCCCCCTGCATCGGGCCAGCCAGATCGGCGCCCTCCTCCCACACCGGGAAGGCGGTGCGGTGCGAGGTGTCCTTGAGCAGCAGGGTTGCGGGCACGTTGAGGCCGCGGTCAAAGACGGGGGCAAAGGCTTCTGCCATCACTGTCTTGCCGCGCAGCAGCCCGTGCTGATCGGGGAACAGCACCCGCACCGTCTCAATCCCGTCAAACTGCGCGCGCGACGTGATCTCTGCCGCCTTCCGGCAGTCCTCAGGTGACAGCAGGCCCAGGCGGGCCAGTCTGCCGGATGTGAAATCTTCTGCCATGGGCGGCCTCGTTGTGCGGAGCTGTTTGAAATTGCACCGGAAATGGCCTGCCGTCCAGTCCGCGGCGGTTTTCACTGCAACCCCTTGCGCAATCTGGATATTGCGGTGCCTTTGCGCCTTGACAGCGTTCGCAAAGCGAACATTGATGCCAGCATCCGCACAATGCCCTGCCGGGCCGCGGCAATTCAGGATCAGAACGGGACGGCTTCGCCATGACAGCGGCAGACCAGGACAGGAATATTTCGTCGAGCTTTGCCAAGGGGCTGGCGGTGCTGGCGGTGTTTGACGCCGAGACCCCCAGCATGACCCTGGCCGAAATCGCGCGGCGTAGCGGCCAGGACCGTGCCACTGCCCGCAGGGGCGCGCTGACGCTGGTGCAGGCGGGCTATCTGCGCCAGGACGGGCGGATGCTGTCGCTGACGCCGCGGGTGCTGGCGCTGGCGGGCGGGTTCCTGCAGGCCAACCAGTTCGGCCGCCGGGTGCAACCGGTGCTGAACCGCCACGCAAGGCAGATGGAAATCGAGGTGACGCTGGCAATGCTGGATCAGGGCCGGGTGCTGCTGCTGGCGCAATCCACCGTCGAGCACGGCCATATCACTTATGGCTTCACCGCCGGCTCGCATATTCCGCTGGCCCACACCAGCCTGGGGCGGATGCTGCTGGCCGGGCTGCCGGAGGAAGAGGCCGCAAAGGTGCTGGCAGAAACGGACCTGCCGCGCCACACCGAGGCCTCTCTGAGCGATCCCGCCGCCATTCTGGAGCGCGTTGGTGAAGCCCGCGCGCAAGGGTATTGCCTGACGGACAGTGAATTCGAGTCCGGGATCACCGGCTATGCGGTGTCTGTGTCGCGCCCCGGCCGGACGCCGATCGTGGCCGGCTGCTCTGCGCCGCGGGGCCAGCAGCCGGAGGCGGATGCCGGGCGGCTGCTGCGCGGGCTGCAGCTGTGCGCCGCGGAGCTGCGCCAGGCGGAGGCAGTGGATCACCTGTAAGCTTACGTCTTGCAAAGCCCCTGCCCTGAGCTAGGCTGAAACCAGTGATTTCCGCAGGAGCATTTCGATGATGAAAAAGACTGCATTGGCAGCGGCCCTTTGCGCCGCGCTGGCCCCGGCTGCCCAGGCCCAGGGCGTGGAGGGCAAGCAAGTCACCGTGCTGGGCCGCGACTGGGTGGTGGCCCCGGTGGAGGACGTGCCAAACCGCTACAGCGCCACCCGGATGAACCTGGAGCATCTGGCCTTCCGCCCGCCTGCGGTGCTGACCGCGCGCCAGGCGGTCAGGGCTATCCGAACCGCCACCGGCTGCAGCGTCAGCCTGGACACAATGGTGCGCAATATCACCGGCACCTATTACGCGCAGGTGATCTGCCGCAAATAGGCGCGCGCCTGACGCTAGCGCGGTTTGGCAGCGTTTTTCTGAAACATCCTCCCCGTGAAATGTGATCATTTTCCCGGGAGCGACGGATTGAGCGGCCCCGGCGCGCCTGCCATAGATTGCGCATGAAACTTGCTATCAACGGATTCGGCCGCATTGGCCGCGCCATCCTGCGCCAGATTCTGACCACGTCGCGCGGAGACGGCATCGAGGTGGTGCGGATCAATGATATCGCGCCCTTGGACATGTGCGCCTATCTGTTTCAGTACGACAGCACCTTTGGCCCCTTTGCCCATCCGGTGGAGCATGGCGGCGATGCGCTGCAGGTGATGGGGCGCACCATCCCGGTGAGCCATGAGCCGGACCTGACCAAGGTGGATCTGAGCGGCGTCGATCTGGTGCTGGAGTGCACCGGCATTGCGCGGACCTCCGATGTGGCGGAACGCGGGCTGAAGGCGGGCGCTGCCAAGGTGCTGATCTCCGGCCCCTCCCCGGCGGCTGAACTGACTGTGGTGCTGGGTGCAAACGAGGAGACGCTGGGCGATGCGCGCATCGTCTCCAATGCCTCCTGCACCACCAACGGGCTGACGCCGCTGGTCAAGCTGCTGGACGGCATCGCAGGCATCGACACCGCGCATATGACGACGATCCACTGCTATACCAACTCGCAGCCGATGGTGGACGCGCCGCGCGGCGATTTTGCGCGCTCGCGCGGCGGTGCGCAGTCGATGGTGCCGACGACGACATCCGCCATGCATCTGATTGATGAGGTGCTGCCGCATCTGAAGGGCCGCGTGAGCGGTGCGGCGGTGCGGGTGCCGACGGCCAGCGTTTCTGCCATCGACATGGTGGCACAGCTGAAAACCCCGATGCGCGAGGCGGAGTTCGATGCCGCGCTGCGTGAAGGGGTCGCCGCATCGAAGGTGCTGGGCTGGACCGACATGCCGCTGGTCTCCTCCGACCTAAGGGCGCGGCCGGAATCGCTGGTGATTGCCGGGCCGGAAACCCGTATGGCAGGGGATACCCAGGTGCGGGTCTTTGGCTGGTATGACAATGAATGGGGGTTTTCAGCCCGGATGCTGGACGTGGCACGGCTGATGGCAGGATAGGCCCGCCCCCGCAAAACCTGTGTGCAAGCCCGCCCGTCCGGCGGGCTTTGCTATTCCTGCAGCCTGCGCCCTTTTCCTGCCAGGCGGAACCAGCGGAAGATCAGCATCAGAACAACCATGCAAACCGCCAGCCCGATCAGATCGCCTGCCGCATAGACCGCCATCACCGGCAGCTGATCGCCGGGAAAGATCAGCCCGGAAAACACCAGCGATTGCCCCAGGGAATTGAGCACAGAAGCCACGGCTCCGATGGCCAGCAAGCCGGACCAGGCCATGCGCCGCGACTGGCCGGCATAGAGGTTCCTACCCAGCAGCCGGGCAAGCTCGAAGGCCGCCAGCGCCGAAACAGCGCCAACAGCGATGGATTCCAGCAGCACCGGCTCCATCAGCTGGCGCACATTGGCAGAGGTGAACAGCAGCTCAGCCAGAAGGGCCCCGGCAGCAAGCGGCAGGACGGCCTTCCAGCCAAGCAGCCAGACGCTCAGCACCCGCACCCCGTGGGGCAGGTAAACAAGGCTGGCAAAGACGGTGATGTCCGGCAGGAACAGATTCTGCACCGGCGTGACAACCCAAGCTGTCAAACCGTGGCAAATAACATAGGCGGCAGTGATGACCGCGAAACTCTGAACACCGGGGGGCAACTGCAATACTCGTATCATGCCGCCCCTTTAGACAGAGGACAGAGAAGCTGCAATCCGGTTATTGAACGAACGTCCAGCCGCCGTCAGCCAGCGACCTTGTCTAAGCAGACCACGTAATGCTTGGCCCTGCTGCCCCCGGCCCGTTCCAGCAGGCCAAGCGTTAGCAGGGACTTCAAGGTCCGGTGAAACGTCGCCTGCGCAATGCCCCGCACCAGGCGGTGGCTGCGGATCTGTTCGGACTGAACCGCCGCCCCCGGTGCGCTGGTCAGCGCGTGGGCCGCAAGCAGCACGTCCCTTTCGGCGCGGCTCAAACGGTCCAGGCCAATGTCGCGCTCCATCTCATGCAGCATGTCGCGAAGTTCGAAAATAGATTTCAACCGATCCACAATTGCACCCCCGGAATACTAAACCATTGCTCCAGCACTGATAAAATCCGTACCTATGAAACGACACCACGGGAAAATTATCAATCCGACAATTATCTGGACAGTAACATTCCGCGTGGTATCATTCCAGTCAGGCTTAGCTGCGTTGTGAGTGGTGGCTGCGCCTGACGTTTAATCAAAGTATATTGTTAACCAGTGTCAGCTCCGGCGGGTTCACCTGCCGGAGCTGAACTGGATAGTACAGTTTCCCCACGGTTTTCCAATCACCTTTCCGGCCATTTTCACCGTGCAAGCGCCAAACTGGCAAGATTGTGCTGGCGCAGCCCTGTTCCCCTTTGCAGCGAGCCGCCGCGGCCGCCGGGCTGCGCGGCAATCTGCCGCTGGGGCAGGCGCCGCCGGACCCGGCGCAAAGCTGCCGCTTTGCCGGTTCCATCCCCCATTTTACCCGTGCTAGGCTCCCCCCAAGCCGCCAGCCGCCCTGCCGGGCTTTGCGGCCGGAATTGATTAGCCCGCTGCCGGGAGCCGACATGAATTTTCTCTTCCGCCCGCGCCCGCTGGCGTGCGCCATTGCCTTGGGCCTGCTGGCTTTTTCTCCGCCTGCGGCCCTTGCCGCCGACGCAGCCCTGAAGGCGCCCGGCGCGAGCCAGGAGCTGGCAGACCGGTTGCGCGGCGCCTCTGCCTCGGTTGCGGCAAGCGGGGAGACCAATGTGCAGGAGCTTTTGGCGGCAGCCCTGTCAGACTACCGGACATTGGTGCAGGTGCTGTATGATGCAGGCCATTTTTCGCCTGTGGTGAACATCCGCCTGGATGGGCGCGAGGCCGCGGGGATCCAGCCGCTGAACCCGCCCAAAAGCATCAGCAAGGTCGAGATCACCGTGCAGCCCGGCCCCCGATTTGCCTTTGGCAAGGCGGAGCTTGCCCCCTTTCCGGCCCAAAGCGAGGTGGAAATCCCGGCGGCTTACGCCCCCGGGCAGCCCGCAAGCAGCGGCGCCATCCGCGAAGCGGCCATTGCCGGGGTGCGGGCCTGGCGGCGCAGCGGCCATGCCAAGGCCACCCTCGCGCAGCAGAGAATCACCGCCGATCACCTGCAGGCCAGGCTGGACGCGCAGCTGCGCCTTGCCCCGGGGCCCAAGCTGCGGTTCGGGCAGATGCGGATCTTTGGCGAGACCGCCGTGCGCGAAGAGGCCATCCGCCGGATTGCCGGTTTCCCGGCGGGTGAGGAATTCCACCCCGATCTGGTGTCAAAATCGGCCACCCGCCTGCGCCGCACCGGCACGTTCTCAACAGTTGTCCTGCGCGAGGCGGAGCAGCCCAACCCGGACGGCACCCTGGACTTCACCGCCCAGGTTGAAGACCTGCCGCCGCGCCGCCTGACCTTCGGCGCCGAGATCAGCTCTTCGGACGGGCTGGAAATCTCTGGCAGCTGGATGCACCGCAACCTGTTCGGAGCCGCCGAAAAGCTGCGCATCGAGGCCCGCCTCAGCGGCATCGGCAGCAGCAACGACATTGACGGCCGCATCGCGGTGCGGCTGGACCGGCCTGCGAAACTGGGGCCGGATGACAGTATCTTCTATCTGGCAGAGGCCGAGCGGCTGGACGAGGAGCACTACAGCGCCACCCAGGTGCTGGGGGCGGTTGGCGCCCGGCGGACCTTTTCCGACATGTTTTTTGCCGAGGCCGCGCTGGGAGTCTCCTCAACCCTGGCAGAGGATGTTTTCGGCAAGCGCCGTTTCAAATACCTGGCAGGCCGGATCCGCGCCGAATACGACGGGCGCGACAGCCGGGTGAACCCAAGCAGCGGCTTTTTCCTGCAGGGCGGCGCCACGCCATTTATCGGCATCGGCGGCAGCAAATCCGGCCTGCAGCTCAAAGGCGACGGGCGTGCCTATTACGGGCTGGGCGCCGAAGACCGGATCGTACTGGCCGGGCGGCTGCAAATCGGATCGGTCATCGGGCCGTCGCTCAGCGAAATCTCCCCCACGCTGCTGTTCTTTTCCGGCGGCGCGGGATCGGTTCGCGGCCATGAGTTCCAGTCGCTGGGGGTGCCTGTTGGCGGCGGCACCGCAGGCGGGCGCAGCTTTTTGTCCCTGTCAGGAGAACTGCGCGGCAAGGTGACAGAGAAGATCTCGCTGGTTGGCTTCTACGACATCGGCCTTGTCGATGCGGACAGTTTTGTCTCTGGTTCCTCGGCCCGCCATGCGGGTGCGGGTTTCGGGCTGCGCTATGATGTGGCCGGCATCGGCCCGATCCGGCTGGACCTTGCCTATCCGGTGGACGGCGGGTCCGAGGACGGGCTGCAATTCTACATCGGGATAGGACAGGCGTTTTGAGACAGTACCTTAGCCTTGCTCTGGCCGCGGGCCTGACGGTGGCGCCTGTAGCGGCGCAGGACACCGGCGATGAAGATGCCGGCGGGCTGCTGGTCGGCTTCCTGGAGGACACGCTGTCCGGCGACAGCCGCTATATCAGCGTGTCGGGGCTGGAGGGGGCGTTTTCCTCCGAGGCCAGGATCAAGAAGATCACCGTCGCGGATGAACTGGGTATCTGGCTGACCATTGAGGAGGCGGAACTGGACTGGAACCGGCTGGAGCTTCTGCGCGGGCGGTTCTCGGTCAATCAGCTGTCTGCCGAACGGATCGCGGTGGAGCGGGCGCCGGAGCCGCTGCCGCCGGACCCGGAGCTGCCAGAACCTGAAGCAGCACCCTTTGCCCTGCCCGAACTGCCGGTGGCGATCGAGCTGGGCCAGATCAAGGCTGCGCGGATTGACCTGGGCGAAGCGCTGGCCGGCACCGCTGCCAGCCTGTCGGTCGAAGGGTCCCTGAAACTGGCTGACGGGGCGCTGGACACGCGGCTTGAGGCCGCGCGGCTGGACAAACCCGGCGATCACCTGCAGCTGATGGCCGGCTATGACAATGAAACACAAGAGATCGCGCTGGACCTGGTGCTGCAAGAGGCGCCGGGCGGGCTGATTTCCCGCAGCCTGGACCTGCCGGGCCGGCCCGATCTGAAGCTTACCGCCAAGGGCGCCGGGCCGGTTTCGGATTTCACCGCGGATATCAGCCTTGCCACCAATGGCACCGAACGGCTGGCGGGCCAGGTGGTGCTGGCGGCCCGCCCGCTGCCCGCAGGCGCAGCTGCCGGCAGCCCGCGCGATATTGGGTTCTCTGCCGATCTGGGCGGCAATATTGATGTGCTGCTGCCGCCGGTCAATCGCCCGTTCTTTGGCCCCGGATTGCGGCTGAACGTAAAAGGCGCACGTGCCGCCAGCGGCGCCGTGGCGCTGGACACGCTGGTTCTGCGCACCAGCGCGCTGCAGGTCACCGGCGCCGCGGCACTGGACGCGGGCGGCAAGCTGGACACCGCCAACCTGAAAACCGCCATCACGCCGCCCGCAGGTCTGGCCGCCGTCACCCTGCCGGTTGCGGGCGGCCAGACCACGCTGGCCGGGGCCGACCTTCAACTGCGCAAGGCAACAGACGGCAGCTGGGCTCTGGACGGCGTCCTGAACCAGCTGAGCCACCCGGGCGCGCTGATCGGCCAGGCCGAAATCGCTGGCCGCGGCACGCTGGACCAAAGCAGCGGCTTTGCCCTGGAGGGGCGCCTGAGTGCCGGCCTCAGCGGGTTCCAGCCGCGTGATCCGGCGCTGGCGCGGGCCGCTGGTGAGGACATCCGGTTCGAGGGCACGCTGAGCACCGAAGGCCCCGGGGCGCTGCGTATTACGGAGATGGAGCTGCGCGGCAGCGGTTATGAGGCCGCCGGCGATGTGGCGCTGGACGGGCTGGAAAGCGGGCTGAAAGTGACCGCGGACCTGGCCGCAAGCGCAGCTGATCTTGCCCGTTTTTCGGATCTGGCCGGGCGCCCGCTGGGCGGCGCGGTGCGCGGCGCGGTGAAGGGCTCCTTCACGCCGCTCTCCGGTGCTTTTGACACCGATCTGGAAGTTACCGCCCAGGATCTTTCCGCCGGCATCGCCCAGGCGGATGCGCTGCTGGCGGGCACCACCACCCTGCAGCTCAAGGCGGCACGGGACGAAAACGGCATCGCCATCGACCATTTCGACCTGGAAGGCAGCGCCATTGCCGCCGCCGCTGCAGGCAGCCTCAACAGCGATGCCGGGCAGATGGAGATCACCGCCGAACTCAGGAAACTGGAGGTGCTGGTGCCGCAGAACCCCGGCACGCTGGCGCTGGCCGCCACCCTCAGCCGCAATGGCAACCGGCTCAGCGGTGTGGCGGAGTTGAGCGGGCCGCACACCTCCGGCGCCAAGCTGGACGGCTCAGTCACGCTGGAGGGCGATGCGGATTTCACCTTTGCCGCCGCGCTGCACGAATTGGAGCGCTTTGTGCCGCAGCTTCCGGGCAAGCTGAGCGCCGATGGCACCGCCAGGCGCCGCAATGGGGACTGGCAGTTTTCGGCCGCGGTGGCAGGGCCCACCGGATCTGCCGCGGATTTCGAAGGCAGTTTCAATGAAGGCGACGGCAGCGCCGATCTGCGGTTTGATGCGGTGATGGAACAGCTGCAGCGTCTGGTCCCCGACCTGCCCGGCCGGCTGGCGGCCAAGGGCAGCGCCAGCCGCCGTGATGGCACCTGGACCATAGACAGCACCGCCAGCGGGCCTGCCGGCATCGACAGCCGTGTGGCAGGCAGCTGGAACGAGGCAAAGGGCACCGCCGATGTCACCGCCAAGGGCACGCTGCGGCTGGAGGGTGTGAACCCTTTTATCTCTCCGAACCTGCTGCAGGGGGCTGCAAACTTCGATCTCGCGCTCAAGGGGGCGCCTTCGCTGGACGCCCTGAGCGGCACCGTATCCATCCCCGGCGCCTCGCTGGCGGTGCCGTCAGCCGCCCAGCGGGTGGATGATATCAACGCCACTGTCTCTATCGCCCGCTCCAGCGCCCAGCTGCAGGTCTCGGCCCGCCCCCGCGATGGCGGGACGGTGCGGGTCAGCGGGCCAGTCGCGCTGCTGCCGCCGTTCAACGGCGGCCTGCAGATCGCCATCGCCGATGTGGTGGTGACAGATCACCTGTCTTACGAAACCTTGCTGAATGGCTCGCTGGCGATGTCCGGTGCCATGGCAGGCAGCAACCGGATCACTGGCCGTATTGATGTGGGCGAGACCAATATCAACCTGAACACGGCGGGAGGCTCGGTCTCGGCAGCGCCCATTCCGCCGGTGCGCCATGTGGGCGCGCCGCGGGAGGTGCGCCAGACGCTGGCCCGCGCCGGGCTGACCGGCAGTGGCGGCAGCGCCGGCGGGTCAGGCAGGACGGATCTGGATATCCTGATCAGCGCGCCATCGCGAATTTTTGCCCGCGGCCGCGGCCTGCGCTCGGAACTGGGGGGCGAAATCCGCCTGCGCGGCAGCACCGCGCGGCTCTCGCCCTCCGGCCAGATCAGCCTAATCCGCGGCACCTTTGATATCCTGGGCCGGCGGCTGGAGCTGGACGAGGGCCGGATCACCCTGCTTGGCGATCTGAAACCCTATCTGGAGTTCAAGTCCTCTGCCGCCACCGACCAGGGCACCGCGACGCTGGAAATCTCCGGCCGGGTCGACGCGCCGGAGATCAAGGTGACTTCGGATCCGCCAAGACCCAGTGAAGAAGCACTGGCGCTCTTGCTGTTCGGCGACAATATCCAGGATATCTCGCCGCTGGCGCTGGCGCGGCTGGCCGGCTCGGCGCTGACCCTCAGCGGACGCGGCGGCGGTGCCCAGGACAGGGTGCGCCAGGCGACCGGGGCCGATGACGTCGATATCGGAGCCGACAACCTGGGCGCCGGGCAGCTGGGGCTGGGCGGCTATGCGGCAGAGAATGTCTATACCGATTTCAACGTCAACACCCGCGGCGAAAGCGAATTGAGCATCAATCTGGATGTGACCGGCAGCCTGACGGTGCAGGGCACGGTGGACAGCGAAGGCGAAACCGGGTTCGGGCTGTTCTTCAAACGCGACTACTGACCAAGGTCCGTCCGCAGCCCTTCCGCGCGCCCCGGCAACCGTTTTCCGGCACGGAAAACGGCCCGGAAATCAGGCGATTTCCGGATCGGAATTCGTACCGGTTTCCGCAACCCCGGCAGCGGCAAGCGCCACCTGGGCGGCGCCGCTGACCCCCGCTGCATCGTCAGTGATCAGCCACAGGGGCACATCAGAGCAGATCGCCCCAAGCCGCCCGCCAGGGGCAGTATAGCTGTCCAGGAACTGGGCCCGCGCCGCCGTGTTCAGGATGCCGCGCGCCACGCTGCCTGCGAAAAACAGCCCCTGCCGCGGCAGGTAAGCCGCCGTCAGCTCCCGTGCCAGCAGCCCCAGCAGATGCGCCCATTCGCAAACGGTGCGGGCTTCCGGCGCCTTGGGGTCCGCCAGATACGCCGCCTCCACCGCTTCGGCACTGCTGGCGGCGCTGCCGGTCAGCGCCTGGTGAAAACGCACAAGCCCCGGTCCCGAAAAAAGCGCCTCGATACTGGAAAAATCCTGAGGCGCACGCCCCAGAACGTCCTCCAGCCGGCGGCACAAAGGCTGCGGCAGTCCCGCATGCCCCATTTCCGCCTCCAGCGAAGCGCCGCTAAGCGATACGGATATGTTGAAGCCGGTGCCAATTCCTGCAACCAGCGCCTGGCCGCCGCTTTGCCGCCCGGCCCGCAGACTGCAAAGCTGCCCCGGGATCAGCACCGGCAGCGCATGGCCAAGCGCGGCCAGATCGTTGACGATCCATGCCTTGGCGCCGCCTGTCAGTCCCAGCGCCGCAGCGATGCTGTCCGTGCTGCCCCGCCAGTTGCGGTTGCTGAGCGCGAAGGCACCATCCGCAACCGGGCCGGCCACAGCCAGGCAAGCCCCCTGCAGCGGCGGCAAACCCGGCTGGGCGCAATAGGCCTGCAGCACGGCCTCAAGGCTTGCGAAACTGTCATTGGAAAAACTCTGCAGCGCAGTCACCCCGATGCCGGGTGCGGCAAGGGCCAGCCGGGTCCGGCTGGCGCCCACATCCCCGGCCAGAACAGTCAGCTCAGCCGCCATGGGCCGCGGTCCTTTCTGATGTTTTCCCGGGTTTGAGACTGCAGCATTCGCGCCGCATTTGCAATTGAGCAGCGGCAGGATGCTTGCGGGCTTCGGCGGAAGTTTGCAATTTGACAGGGAAATTCCGGAACCGACGCAGGACGGGTGCAGCGTGCAGACATCACTTGGCCAAAGGCTGGCCGCCCGCACCGGGCGCATGGCGCATCAGCTGCGGCTGCAGGTGTCGCTGCGCCGGCTGCACGGCCCGTCCCGACGCTTTGCCGCAGCGGATGAGGTGGTGCTGATCGCCCTGGTGCGCGATGGGGCCTATTATCTGGACGTGTTCTTCGACCACTACCGGCGGCTGGGCGTTTCCGCTTTTGTCTTTATCGACAACGGCTCCGCCGATGCGACCCTGGAACGCATCCGCCAGGAGCCGGGCACCGCGGTGCTGCGCTCCGCCCTGCCCTGGCTGTCGTTTGAAAACAGTTTCCGCGGATATGCCGCCCGCCGTTACGGGCAAAACCGCTGGTGCCTGTTTGCCGATATGGACGAGCTGTTCGATTTCGAAGGCAGCGGCACAGCAGGGCTGGCCGGGCTGACCCGCTACTTGTCGCAGCATGGCTACACGGGCCTGCAGGCCCAGATGCTGGAAATGTTCCCGCGCGGACCGCTGGCCGCAGCCCGCAGCCTGACCTATGCCGAAGCGGTGGCCCAGTTCCGTTTCTCAGACATCACCGCGGTTAAGGCTGTGGACTATCATGCGCCGGAGACCGGTTTCTCCTACTGGCTGCAGCACAACCGCCTGCCGCCCGGCGGAGCGCAGATACTGTCGGGCGGGGTGCGCGGCAAGGTGTTCGGCGAGACCTGCTGCCTCAGCAAGCACCCGCTGGTGTTTAACGGGCCCGGAGTGCAGACCGCGGTGCATCCCCATGCCTCTGCCGGGTTGCAGCTGGCCGACATGGAAGGGCTGATCCGCCATTACAAATTCGCAGGCGACTCCCTGAGCCGGGATTTGCAGATCCAGGCCGAAGCGGTTTCCGAGCACGGTGAGGACAGGCTGCGGGCCAGTGCAATGCAGTCCCGCCCCAGTCTGGGGCTGTGGTCCCCGGACGCGGTGGAAGACGCCGGTATTGCAGATCTTCAGCACCAGGGATTCCTGCGCCGCTCAGCGCAGTACAGCGCCTTTCTGGCGGGAGGCTGCCAATGAGCGCGCCTGCCACCGGCGCCGTGGTGATCGGGCGCAACGAAGGCGAGCGGCTGATCCGCTGCCTGCGCTCCCTGCAGGGGCAGGTGCAGCAGGTCATCTATGTGGACAGCGGCTCCTGCGACGGGTCGGCAGAGGCCGCCCGCGGTCTGGGGGCGGAGGTGGTGAACCTCGACCTGTCGCAGCCCTTCACCGCTGCGCGCGCCCGCAACGCCGGGCTGGCAGCCCTGTCCAAGGACACCGCTTTTGTGCAATTCGTTGATGGCGACTGCGAGGTTGATGCGGATTGGATCAGCACGGCCCTGCGGTTCCTGCACGCCTGTCCGCAGGCCGCCGCGGTCTGCGGCCGCCGCCGTGAACGCTTTCCCGGGACCTCCGTTTACAACCGGCTGTGCGACGCCGAATGGGACACCCCGATTGGCGAGGCCAAGGCCTGCGGCGGCGATGCGCTGATGCGGGTGGCGGCGGTCTGCGCGGCCGGGGGTTACCGCGACAGCCTGATCGCCGGCGAAGAACCCGAATTGTGCCTGCGGCTGCGGCGGGCGGGCTGGCAGATCTGGCGGCTGGATGCTGAAATGACACTGCATGACGCCCAGATGCTGCGGTTCAGCCAATGGTGGAACCGCAGCCGCCGCGCGGGCCACGCTTTTGCCGAGGGCGCCGCCCTGCACGGTGCCGGGCCGGAGCGCCACTGGGTGGCCGAGACCCGCCGCGCGCTGATCTGGGGCGCTGCGCTGCCTGCCGCCATAGGCCTGGCGGCGCTGATTGAGCCGCTTTTCCTGCTGGCCGCCCTTGTGTACCCGGCCCAGATTGCCCGCCTGTCCCGGCGGATGGGCGCAGAGCGCGCCCTGTTCACGGTGCTTGGAAAATTCGCCGAAGCCGCCGGCGTTTTGGAATTCCACTGGAACCGCAGGCGCGGCAAGGCCAGAGGCATTCTAGAGTACAAGTAGCACGCCTGCCCGGCGCAAACGCGGCGCCGCGCGGGCGCGGCGCAGGGGCCTTGCCCCTCTTGGCCTGACGGCCAATTCACCCCAGGATATTTGCGGCCAGATGAAGACTGGATCCCTTATTCTTCTGGCCGCAAATATCCCGGAGCGCGAGGCAGAGCCTCGCATCCCCAGGTCTCAAGGCAGAAATACCGCCAGGGATCAGCGCGCCCGGATGCGCCAGGCTCTGAGACACTGCCTGGGCAGGACCGACAAGCATTTTGCATAGCGCGGCAGCAGCCGCGCCGGGCTGGACAGCGCCCGCCAGAGCCATTCCATCGCAATCGCCCGCACCCAGGCCGGTGCCCGTTTCTGATGGCCGCCGAGAAAGTCCAGCCCGGCCCCAACCGAGGCAAAGCCCGCGCGCGGCGCCAGGCGGCGGCCGCGCTGGGCCAGACGCTCCTGCTTGGGAGCGCCAAGCGCGAGGAAACACAAACACGGCCCCGTCTCATCCAGCCGGTGCAGGATCTGGTCCGCTTCCTCGCCATCCGGGTCGAATACCCCCGACGGCGCCTGCGTCCAGGCGATTTCCAGGCCAGGCACTTGCGCCGTCAGCGCGTCTTCGGCGTCCTGCAGCGCCGCGCCGGTGCTGCCTGCCAGCACCACTGGCACACCGGCCCCGGCAGCAAGCCGGCACAGGGGCAGCACCATATCAGAGCCCGGCATCAGCTCCACCGGGCGCCGGGCGAGGCGCGACAGCCAGACAATCGGGCGCCCGTCCGCAACCACCAGGTCCTGCGCCTGATAGGCCGGCAGGAAACCCGGGACCTCTGCCAGTTTTACCAGGTGATCCAGGTTGATCGTGGCCAGCGCAAACCCCTGGCCTGCCGCAAAACGCGCACGGATCTCCGCGTCCAGCATGGCCTTGCGGGGCATGTTCACCGCCACCCGGCGGCCGCCAAAGTCGAAATACACTGCAGCCTCCAATGATAGCGCCGCCCTGTCATAGCGCTGCCGCGGCCCGCAAGCCAGCGCCGCGGCAGCCGCGGCGGCGCTGCGTGGCAAAGCTGCACCCTGTTAACCCGTTGTTGCAAATCCGCGCGACAGCGCTGCGCGCAACAGGTAAAGTTTGATGCAAATACCGGGGAACTGAGGGAGCACGGGGCTTTGCCCAACGCTTTGGCCTATCTGATGCTGCTGGCCTGGCCGCTGGCCAGCCTGATCCTGTTCCGGCGCCTGCCGCTGGAGCGGGCGGTCCTGTGGAGCCTGATCGCGGGCTACCTGCTGCTGCCGCCGCTGGCCGAATTCGACCTGCCGCTGGTGCCGGACATGGATAAATTCGCCATCCCATCGGTGATGGCCTTTGTGCTGTGCGTTTTCCTGCTGCGCAAACCGGTGCCGCTGATGCCGCGGCACCCGGCAGTGCGGCTGCTGGTGCTGTTGTTCGTGTTCGGGGTCATTCCCACCGTTCTGACCAATGGCGAGCCGATCCTGTTCCGCAAGATCGCCAATTCCGACCCGATCATCTTTCTGACCGATCAGCTGCCGGGGCTGCGCTGGCGCGACCTGGGCTCGGTGATCATCAACCAGGTGATCGTGCTGATCCCCTTCCTGCTGGCGCGCCGTTATCTGTCCACCCCCGAAGCCCAGCGGGAATTGCTGCTGGCGCTGATGATCGCCGCGCTGGCCTATACCGTTCCGTCGCTGATCGAAATCCGCTTCAGCCCGCAGATGAACGTCTGGATCTACGGCTTCTTCCAGCACGATTTCAGCCAGATGATCCGCCAGGGCGGTTTCCGCCCCATCGTGTTCCTACCCCACGCCCTGTGGCTGGCGTTCTTCATGATGTCAGCAGTTCTGGCCGCCGCAGCCCTGGCGCGGGCGTCACAGGGCAAGGACAGGCTGCGCCTGGCACTGGCCGCAAGCTACCTCTTTGGTGTATTGGTGCTGTGCAAGAGCCTGGCCTCGCTGGCCTATGCGCTGGCCTTCACACCGGTTGTGGCATTGGCGCCCTTGCGCTGGCAGCTGCGTGCGGCCCTGCTGCTGGCGCTGATCGCGGTGGTCTATCCAATGCTGCGCAACACCGGGCTGGTGCCGACCGAGGCGCTAGTAGCCCAGGCCGAGGCAATCAGCGCCGAGCGGGCACATTCGCTGAACTACCGCTTTGAGAACGAGGCGCAGCTCTTGGCACGCGCCGCCGAGAAGACCTGGTTCGGATGGGGCGGCTGGGGCCGCAACCTGGTGCGCCATGAGGAGACCGGCCAGATCCTGTCGATCCCGGACGGGCGCTGGATCATCGTCTTTGGCACCTTCGGCTGGCTCGGCTATATCGCCGAGATGGGTCTGCTGGCCGCACCGCTGGTGCTGCTGGCCTATGCTGCAGCCCGTGCGCCTGCGGGCGGCGTTTCCCCCTATGCGGCACCGATTGCCCTGATCCTGGCGGCCACCATGGTGGATATGCTGCTGAATGCAACGCTGATCCCGATCACCTGGATGTGCGCGGGATCGGTGCTGGGCTATGCAGAGCGCCTGCTCTATCCGGATCTGTTCCGCAAGAAACCTGCACTTTTCGGCGGCACCCAGGCGCTGATGCCCGATGCCGCCGGGCCGGACAGGCGCAGCATCCTGTGATGCCGCAATCTTTCCGCTTTTCCGGCTCAATTTGACACAATGCGTCCACAGGCACGCCCTATGGATTTACGAAGATAAACGCAACGAAACCGGCATGGGGCGCAGATGGGGATCTTGCGCTGCCCGCCGGGAACAGGCCGCCGGGGAGAACCCCGGCACAAGTAAAGATCAACCCGCCCGGGGGCTTCTGCCAGTGCTGCAAAGCAGGCTGGCCGCGGCGTGCCGGGCTATCTGTGAAGGGCCTTCGGGCCAGGTGGTGGCGATGCAGCATGGGAAAGCCGCAGCGGGGGGCGCTGCCAAGAAAGAACCGGCGGGCGATATTGCGATTGTCGGTCTGTCCGTCGCGGTGCCGGGGGCCGGGTCGGCAGAATTGTTCTGGCAGAACCTGCGCAGCGGTATCGAATCGATTGAGGTGCTGGACCGCGAAACGCTGCTGGCAAACGGCGAGCGCGCCTCTGTTCTGGCCGATCCTGACTATGTCCCCGCCTCTGCTCCGCTGCAGGGGTTTGACGAGTTTGATGCGGAATTTTTCGGCTTCAGCCCGAAAGAGGCCGCGATCCTCGACCCGCAGCACCGTAAGTTCCTGGAAGTTGCCTGGGGCGCGATGGAAAACGCGGGCCATCCGCCCGAAAGCATCAATGGCCCCATCGGCGTTTATGCGGGCTGCGGCATGGGTAGCTATTTCTATTTCAACATCTGCTCGAACCCATCACTGGTCGATGACGTCGGCATGTTCCTCTTGCGCCATACCGGCAACGACAAGGACTTCCTGTCGACCCGCGTCAGCCACGTTTTTGACCTCAAGGGGCCGTCGGTCAACGTGCAGACCGCCTGCTCCACCTCGCTGGTGGCGGTGCATTACGCCTGTAAAGCCCTGCGTGAGGGCGACTGTGGTGTGGCATTGGCGGGCGGGGTCACTATCGAGCTGCCGCAGGGGCGCGGCTATCTTTACAAGGAAAATGAGATCCTCAGCCCGGACGGCCATTGCCATGCCTTCGACCACCGGGCGAAGGGCACGGTGTTCGGTTCCGGTGCAGGCGCGGTGGCGTTGAGGCGGCTGGAGGATGCGGTTGCCGACGGCGACCACATCTGGGCGGTGATCAAGGGCTCTGCCATCAACAACGACGGTGCGGACAAGGCGGGTTATCTCGCGCCTTCCGTCGGCGGCCAGTCGGCGGCGGTGCAATCGGCACTGGCGGCCGCGGGTACTCCGGCGGAGACCATCGACTATGTCGAATGCCACGGCACCGGCACCTATTTGGGCGACCCGATCGAAGTCTCCGCCCTGACCGATGCCTACCGGGCCACCACTCAGGACAGCGGTTTCTGCCGCATCGGCTCAGTCAAGACCAACATCGGGCACCTGGATACGGCGGCAGGTGTGGCGAGCCTCACCAAAACCGCGCTGGCGCTGCACCACAAGGAAATCCCGCCCTCGCTGGGATTTGAGGCCCCGAACCCGGCAATTGATTTTGAGAGCTCGCCGTTCCGCGTGAACGCCGCCCTCACCCCCTGGACCCCGCACAAGGGTCCGCGGCGCGCCGGTATCAACTCGCTGGGCGTCGGCGGCACCAATGCGCATGTGATCCTGGAGGAAGCGCCAGAGCGTGCCGCGTCAGAGGAAAGCGATTTTCCGTTCCAGATCCTCTGTGTTTCCGGCCAGTCCAAGGCGGCGCTGGATGCCAACACCCAAGCCCTTGCAGAGTACCTGAAGGCGAACCCCGAAGCGGACCTGGCCGACGTGGCCTATACGCTGAAGGAAGGCCGCCGCGGCTTTGCCAAACGCCGGGTTCTGGTGGCGGAGACCGCCGCTGAAGCCGTTGACCTGATTGAGGAAAAAGATCCCCGCAAGGTCTTTACCCATGACCGGCTGGGCGACGCGCCAGAGGTGGTGTTCATGTTCCCCGGCGGCGGCGCGCAATATGCCGGTATGGCGCGCGACCTTTACGAGACTGAGCCGGTCTTTGCCGACTGGATGGACCGCGGGCTGGAGCATCTGCAACAGAGCCTTGATTACGACATCCGCGCGATCTGGCTGCCGGAGGACGGCGCGGAGGACGCCGCCAATGCCAAGCTCCAGCAGCCCTCGGTGCAGCTGCCGCTGATCATGATCGTGGAATACGCGCTGGCGCAGCTGTGGATCAGCTGGGGCGTGAAGCCCGCGGCGCTAGTTGGCCACTCCATGGGCGAAAATACCGCCGCCTGCCTGGCCGGTGTCATGTCCTTTGAAAACTGCATTGACCTGGTGCTGCTGCGCGGGCGGCTGTTCGACACCGTGCCTGCGGGCGGCATGCTGTCGATTGCCCTGCCCCTGGATGAGGTCGAAGCCATCATCGGGGACGATCTGGACATCGCCAGCGTCAATGCGCCCTCGCTCACCGCTGTTTCCGGCCCGCAGGAGGCGCTGGACAGGCTGTCGGCAGAGCTGACCGCCCGCGAGGTCGAACACCAGCGTATTCCCATCGACATCGCTGCGCATTCGCGGATGCTGGACGGCATCCTGCAGGAATACGGCGATTTCATCCGTTCCCTGACCCTGTCGGCGCCAACCCTGCCGGTGATTTCGAACCGCACGGGGGCTGACCTGACCGCGGAACAGGCTACCAGCGCCGATTACTGGGTCGGCCAGCTGCGCAATACCGTGCGTTATGCCGCCTGCATTGAAACTCTGGCTAAAACCCCGGACCGGGTATTCCTGGAGGTTGGCCCCGGCAAGGCACTCAGCGCCTTGGCGCAGATGTCGCCTGCGGTGAAGCAGGGTCAGGTGCTCAGCTCGCTGCGCCACCCGGACCAAGAGGTGATGGACGACAGCTATTTCTTTGGCATCATCGGCCGTCTTTGGGCCTGCGGGGTGGAGGCCGACTGGGAACAGATCTGGGGCGAGGCGCGACGCAACCGCCTGCCATTGCCCGGCTACGCCTTCCAGCGCAGCCGCTATTTCATCGAGCCGGGCAAACCGGCGGTGGAGGAAGAGGCCGCACCCGAACGCCACAGCGACCCCAAGGATTGGGGCTACCGCCCCGCCTGGCGCCCGCGTCTGGCCGATTGCTCCTTGGATGTGCTGCAGGAGCTGGACCAAGAGCCGCACACCTGGCTGATCTTCGAGGATGACGCCGGCCATGCCGCCCGCGCCGCAGGCCAGCTGGAGGCAGCAGGCCATACCGTTGCGCGGGTTCGCGCGGGCGACACCTATGCTCAGCTTGCGCCCAACGTCTATGTGCTGCCGCCGGAACAGGGCCGCGCCGCCTATGGTGCGCTGATGGCGGATCTGGCGGACGCCGGTCTGTTGCCGGACCGCATCGCCCATTTCTGGCTGGTGACCGAGGGGGAAACCTTCCGCCCCGGTTCCTCCTTCTTTGACCGCAATCTTGAGATGGGCTTCCACTCGCTGACCGCACTGGCACAGGAGCTGGGCAATGCCGAATTGCCGGTTCCGGCGCATCTGACGGTCTTAACGACCGGCGCCGCGCAGGTCCGGGATGAGGCACTGCCCTACCCGGAAAAGGCAATGATCGCAGGCCCCTTGGGGGTGATCCCGCGCGAGCTGCCGGGGCTGACCTGCGCCGCTGTGGACATTGAACTGCCGCAGGCCGAAAAAGGCCTGTTTGCCCCCCGCAAACCAGTGCAGGCTGACATCACGAACCGCATACTGGAGGAGCTGTTGGCGGAACCGGCAAACCTCTCCGCCGCCTGGCGCGGGGAGAAACGGTTTGAACTCAGCTGGCGCCCGCAGCCCCTGCCTGAACCGGAAACGCCACCATTTAAACAGGGCGGTCACTACCTGATCACCGGCGGCTATGGCGGCATCGGCCTGACCATCGCCGGCCACCTGATGCGCAACTACGGCGCCAAAGTCTCGCTGATTGCCCGCGATGGCCTGCCGCCGCACGAGGCATGGGAGCGGTATCTGGCCAGCCACAGCCCGGCCAACCGCACCGCCCAGCGCATCCGCGCCGTCATGGCGCTGGAGGCCGGTGGCAAGGGTTCGGTGCTGCCGCTGGCCGCCGACGTCTGCAACAGCGGCGACTTGCGCGCGGCACAGGATCAGGCAGAGGCAGCCTTTGGTCCGGTTACCGGAGTGTTCCACGGGGCCGGCGTCATCAATGACGGCCCGCTGCTGGCCAAGGATGAGGACCTGATCGCCCAGGTTCTGGCCCCCAAGGTCAGCGGGCTGCGGGCGCTCGATGCCGTGTTCCCGGACGGCAGCCTGGAATTGATGGTGCTGTTTTCCTCCTCCTCCACCGTAACCCGGCCGGCGGGCCAGGTGGATTACATCGCCGCCAACGAATACCTCAACGCCTGGGCCAAGCACCGCACGGGCGGGCGGACGCAAGTGATTGCCGTGGACTGGGGTGTCTGGGCCGACACCGGCATGGCCGCTGGCGCCATGGCAGGCCGCAACGCAACCGCAGGCGCCAGCGCGCCGGAACCCTGCCCGCAGCCGCTGCTGCAGCAGCAGGCGTTCGACGCCGCGGGCAACCGCATCTTCACCCCCCGCTTCGGCACTGCGGAGTGGCTGCTGGATGAGCACCGCACCAAGGATGGCACTGCGCTGGTGCCCGGCACCGGCTATGTCGAGATGGCCGCCGAGGCGCTGGCGGCCATAGGCGTTGATGGGCCGTTCGAAATCCGTGACCTCTATTTCCTGCGCCCGATGGTTGTGCAGGACGATAAGCCGCAGAATGCTGTCATTAAATTAGAAGCTGATGAAAATGATTATGAACTGTTCGTTTACTCCGGGTATACAAATGGTTACCGTCTAAATTGTCAGGCTATGCTGGCCAGCGCGGCGGCGGCAGAACGCCCTGCCGCGCTCAACCTCCAGGATATTCTCACCCGATGCACGGAGGAGCAGGCGCCAACCGCCGGGCGCCTGCGATCCCCGCAGGAGGCGCATCTTAAGTTCGGCCCGCGCTGGCATGTGCTGGACCGTGCTGCCCTGGGCGAAGGTGAAGGGCTGGCCCATCTGTCACTGCCGGATTGCGCTGCGCAGGACGGCACTCTGCTGCATCCCGGCCTGATGGATCTGGCCACCGGCTGGGCCATCGGATTGATCCCCGGCTATCAGGGCGGCGCCTTGTGGGTGCCGGTTTCCTACCGGTCGATCAGGGTCTTTGCCCCGCTGCCCAGGCAGATTTGCAGCCACGTGCGGCTGGCGGAAACCCATGACAGCGGGTCCGCGGAGTTTGCTGCTACCCTGACGGATCGCGACGGCACTGTGCTGGCAGAGATCGAAGGCTTCCGGATGCAACGACTTGCCAGCGGTCTTGATGCCTCAGCAGGACATGGCGAGCCAGATGCGACAGCCGCCCAGTTGGGTTTGGAGCCCGCCAGCAGCCCTCAGCCGCTGTCACCCGAGGAACGCCGCCTGCAGCTGAACATCTCAAACGGAATCAAGGCAGAGGACGGCGGCGAGGCACTGGCGCGCGCGCTGGCCTCAGGCTTGCCGCAGGTGGTGGTCTCCTCGCTCGACCTGCCCGCGCTGATCGCCCAGGCGGATCAAAGCGCACCGGCAGTGGCAGCAACGCAGTCCTTTGAACGGCCGCAGCTCGACACCGGCTACGTCGCCCCGCGCAACCCGGTGGAGGAGCAGCTGGCCCAGCTGTTTGCCTCTCTCCTCGGGGTCAGCCAGGTCGGGGTTGAGGACAGCTTCTTTGACCTCGGCGGCCATTCTCTGATTGCGGTGCGGCTGTTTGCGCAGGTGAAACGCGCCTTTGACGTGGAATTCCCGCTGTCGGTGCTGTTTGAGGCGCCCAGTGCTGCCGCGCTGGCGGAGCGGATCATCGAGCGCACTGGCGGCGGTGTTGCCGAGGAACCAGGCGAGCCCGCGCACACCCCGGAAGAGAAACCGCAGTTCACCCACCTTGTGCAGCTGCACCCAGGCGATGGCACCGGACGGCGGCCCTTTTTCCTGGTCGCGGGCATGTTCGGCAACGTGCTGAACCTGCGGCATCTGGCGCTGCTGGTGGGCAAGGACCGCCCGGTCTACGGCCTGCAGGCCAAAGGGCTGGTGGGCGCGGACGCACCGCACGACCGGATCGAGGACGCCGCCCGCAGCTGCCTGAATGAGATTCGCCAGATCCAGCCCGACGGTCCTTATCTGCTGGGCGGCTTCTCCGGCGGCGGCATCACCGCCTATGAAATGGCGCAGCAGCTGAAGGACCAGGGCCAAGACACCGCCGCGCTGATCCTGCTTGATACGCCGCTGCCGGTGCGCCCGGCCTTGAACCGGCAGGACAAGGCGCTGATCAAGCTGGCAGAGCTGCGCAGCAAGGGCGCGGGCTACCTCGGCGAATGGGCCAGGAACCGCATTGCCTGGGAGTTCGAAAAGCGCCGCACCAAACCGGCGGAAACCGGCGCCCTGCCGGAGTTCAACAACCGCAAGATCGAAATGGCCTTCCGCACCGCGGTCGAGGCCTATGCCCTGCAGCCCTGGCACGGCCCGTTGACCCTGTTCCGCCCGCCGCTGGACCGCAAATGGCAGGTGAGCGGCGGCAATTGGGTCAGCGGCGAACGTGAATATGTCTTTGCCGACAACGACTGGACCCGCTGGGCCCCCGCCGTCGAAGTGGCCGAGGTGCCGGGCGACCATGACAGCATGGTGCTGGTGCCGAACGTCAGCGTGCTGGCGGCAGGCGTCAAGGCACGGCTCGATGCCGCCGACCGGGCGGCGGCCTCCGGCCCGTCGCGCACCGTCCGGGCAGCGGAGTGACCGCCATGGCCCAGCAGCGCATCCTGATCATCCTGCTGAATTTCCGCACACCGGAAATGACCCTGCAATCCGCAGCGGCCGCTCTGCGCGAGCTGGAGGAGCTGCCGGGCGAGCTATTGATCATCGACAACGGCTCCGGCGACGGTTCCTATGACCAAATCCGGGCAGAGGCGGAAACCCGCGGCTGGCTGGGCGGCGGCCGGGTGCGGGTGATTGCCTCGCCGGTGAACGGCGGCTTTGGCGCTGGCATGAACATCGGGCTCCGCACTGGCCTGGCAGACGGCAGCGCGCCGGAGTTCTACTATCTCCTGAACTCCGACGCCTTTGTGCAGGGCAGCACCATCCGCACCCTGCGCGACTTCCTGCTGGACCACCCCGGTGCCGGGCTGGCGGGGTCGTATGTGCGCGGCATCGACGGGACGCCGCACCGCACCGCCTTCCGCTTTCCCTCCGTCGCGGGCGAGTTTGAGGCGAGCGTACGCACCGGCTTCATTACCCGCCTCCTGAAACACTGGATCGTCGCCATGGAGATGCCGCAGGCAGAGGTGCAGGTCGACTGGACCGCCGGCGCCAGCCTGATGATCCGCCGCGAGGCAATCGAGGCCGCAGGCGGGTTTGACGAGACCTTCTTCCTTTATTTTGAGGAGACCGACCTCTGCCGCCGCGCCGCCCGGGCGGGCTGGCGCACCCACTATGTGCCGGCCAGCGAGGTGGCGCATATCGGCTCTGCCTCCACCGGCATGAAGGGCTGGCAGCGCACGCCGCAGTATTGGTTCGACTCGCGCCTGTATTACTTCGTCAAGAACCACGGCCGCGCCTATGCCGCCGCAGCCACATTGGCCCGCATCAGCGGCAGCCTGATCTATGGCCTGCGCCGCCTGATCCAGAACAAACCGCAGGCTGATCCGCCGCATTTCCTGCGCGATCTCTGCCTGCACAGCCTGCGCGCACTCTTTGCGCCGCGCCGCACAACACGTACCGAAACGCGCCTCCCTTCTCCGCTTGCAAAGGAGCAGAAATGACCGCATTCACCTGTGCCCTGATTGGCAATGAATCCCTTCTGATCGGCTGCGCCGATGCGCTGCTGGCGCGCGGCCACCAGATCCGGGCGGTGGTGTCCCAAGACGCGGACATCCGCGCCTGGGCTGCGGATAAGGGGTTGGCATTGCTGGACAAACCCGCAGACCTCAGCGGCAGCTTCGATTGGCTGCTGTCGATTGCCAACTTGACCGTGATCCCGGATGCGGTGCTGGCGCAGGCTGCCAAGGGCGCGGTCAACTTTCACGACGGGCCGCTGCCGGCCTACGCGGGCCTCAACACCCCGAACTGGGCGCTGATCAACGGCGAGCCGCAGCACGGCATCACCTGGCACCTGATCGAGGGCGGCGTGGATGAGGGTGATATCCTGGCCCAGCGGCTGTTTGATGTGGCTGAGGATGAGACCGCTTTCAGCCTCAACTCCAAATGCTATGCCGCCGCAATGAACAGCTTTGGCGAGGTCGTCACCCAGCTGGAAACCGGCGATCTGAAACGTCAGAAACAGGACCTGAGCCAGCGCCGGCTGTTCAAGAAGTCGGACCGCCCGGCGGCGGGCGGGATGCTGGATTTCAACCGGCCCGCGGCGGAACTCGCGCGGTTGGTGCGGGCGCTGGACACCGGCGGATACTGGAACCCGATGTGCGCCGCCAAGCTGCGCATCGGCGGGACCGTGGTGCTGGCTGGCGCTGCAGAAGTTGCGGAGGGCAGCGGCGCGTCGGGAACCGTCCTGGAGGTCAGTAAGGCCAGCGTAAAAGTCGCAACCGGCAGCGGGGCCCTCCTGCTCTCCCGCCTGACCACCCCCGCGGGCCAGACGCTGGACATCTCCAAACGGGTCAATCCAGGAGACAAGGTTCCCTCCCTGACCGTAGCAGAGGCCGAGTCACTCACCGCCCGCTTCGCTGCGGTCCAGGGCGGTGAAAGCCACTGGCGCCGGCGGCTTGCAGCGATGCAGCCGGTGCAGGTGCCGCTGGCCTCAGGCAACAGCAGCGGTGAATACAGCCGCCGGGACATCGCCCTGCCTGCAAACCTAAGTGAAGAACAGGCAGCAGCTGCCGCGCTTGCCTTTGCCTTGCTCAGCAGCGGTGCAGAAGCCGGCGATGTGGCGCTGTCGGTGGAGGGGATGGAGAGTTTGCCCGGCCTGATCTCCGGCTGGATGCCCTTGCAGGCGCGGCGGCAGGACAGCGTGGCAGACCTCGTTGAACGCAGCGTGCAAGAGATTGCCAAGGCACGCAAAACCGGCGGCTTTGCCGAGGATCTGGTGGCCCGCGCACCGGAGATTGCAGCGCAACCCATGCCCGGTATGGGCCTGAAGCTGGGGTCCGATGCAGCGGTTGAGGGCTGCGCTGCCACAGTCTCCCTGACCAATGGCGCCATGGCGCTGCACTGCGACACTGCCGCCCTGACAGTCGAAACCGCAGGCCTGCTGGCTGCACGCCTGGAACTGATTCTGAACGCCATTGCAGAAGACGGCAGCCGCCCGGTTGCAGAGCTTCCCGTCCTGCCCGAGGCCGAGCGCAAGCTGCTGCTGGAGGATTGGAACCAGACAGCAGCGGACTACCCTGCTGATCTCACCATCCACGCGGCCTTTGAGACGCAGGCCGCCCTGACCCCGGAGGCCACCGCGCTGGTGTTCGAGGATCAGAGCTTCACTTATGCCGAGGTCAACGCCCGCGCCAACGCCGTGGCGGGACGCTTGCGAGAAATGAACGTAGTGCCGGGCGTGCATGTTGGCATCCACATCCGCCGCACGCCGGAGCTGGTGTTTGCTGCGCTTGGGGTGATGAAAGCCGGCGGCGCCTATGTGCCGCTGGACCCTGCCTACCCCGCTGACCGCATCGCGCATTACATCGCTGACAGCCAGGCGCAGGTGATCGTGACCCAATCCGCGCTGGCGAACGGGCTGCCTGCCTCGGACGCCCAGGTTCTGGATATCGAAACCGTTCCCGCGGAGACAGCGGCCGGTAACGTTGACGGCGGTGCCTCCGGCGGCGATCTCGCCTATCTGATCTATACCTCCGGCTCCACCGGCCTGCCCAAGGGGGTGATGGTCGCCCACGCGAATGTGTCGAACTTTTTCACCGGCATGGACGCACGCATCCCGCACCAGCCCGGCGATGCATGGCTGGCGGTGACCAGCCTCAGCTTCGATATCTCGGTGCTGGAATTGTTCTGGACGCTCACGCGCGGGCTGAAGCTGGTGCTGTCCAGCGATGAAAGCCGGCTGGAGCTGTCCAAGGGGCCGGTGGCCCTGTCAGACCGTAAAATGGACTTCAATCTGTTCTACTGGGGCAACGACGACGGACCCGGTCCGCAGAAATACCATCTGCTGCTGGAGGGCGCCAAGTTCGCCGACAGCCACGGCTTCAACGCGGTCTGGACGCCGGAACGCCACTTCCACGCCTTTGGCGGCCCCTATCCGAACCCATCCGTCACCGGCGCGGCGGTTGCCGCAGTGACGCAGAACATCGGCGTGCGCTCCGGCTCCTGCGTGGCGCCACTGCACCATCCGGCGCGGATTGCCGAGGAATGGGCGGTGATCGACAACCTGACCGCGGGGCGTGCAGGCATCGGCTTTGCCTCCGGCTGGCAGCCGGACGATTTCATCCTGCGGCCTGAAAACACCCCGCCTGCCAACAAGCCCGCGATGTTCGAGGCCATCGAAACCGTGCGCAAGCTGTGGCGCGGCGAGGAAGTGGGTTTTCCCCGCAAAGATGGCGGTGAACACAACGTCCTCACCCAGCCGCGCCCGGTCTCCAAGGAGTTGCCGGTCTGGGTGACGACCGCGGGCAACCCGGAGACCTGGCGTGAGGCCGGTGCGATCGGGGCAAACGTGCTGACCCACCTGCTGGGCCAAAGCATTGATGAGGTCGCGGGCAAGATCCGCATCTACCATGACGCCCTGCGCGAATCGGGCCATGATCCCGCGGATTTCAAGGTCACGCTGATGCTGCACAGCTATCTGGCTGGAACCCGGGAGGAAGCCCGGCGGGTGGCGCGGGAGCCGATGAAGGATTACCTGCGCTCCGCCGCCGGGCTGATCAAGCAATACGCCTGGGCCTTCCCCGCCTTCAAGAAACCCGAGGGGGTGCAGAACCCGTTTGAGATGGACCTCGGCATGCTGTCGGAGGAGGAATTGGAGGCAATCCTCGACTTTGCCTTTGAGCGCTATTTCGAGGACTCCGGGTTGTTCGGCACCATTCAGGACGCCTGCCAGCGAGTGGAACAGCTGAAGCGTATTGGCGTGGATGAGATCGCCTGCCTGATCGACTATGGCATCGCGCCGGATGTGGTGCTGGAGGGGCTGAAACCGCTGGCCGAGGTGCTGCGGCTGTCGAACGCGCCGCAGGAACTGGCGGTGGATGATTTCTCGCTGGCGGCACAGATCGTGCGCCATGGGGTCAGCCACATGCAATGCACGCCCTCAATGGCGCGGATGATTGCCGCGGATGCCGATGCCAGCGCCTGCCTGGGCCGGCTGCAGCACCTGCTGGTGGGCGGCGAAGCGCTGCCGGGGGATCTGGTGCAGGCACTGCGCGAGACGACCCGGGCGGAGATCCACAACATGTACGGCCCGACTGAGACGACGATCTGGTCGACGGTGGAGACAATCAGCTCTGCCCCTGCGGGGACGGCCGGGATCGGCACACCGGTTGCGAATACGCAAGCCTATGTTCTGGACGAAAAGCAAACTCCTGTCCCTGCGGGGTCTCCAGGTGAACTTTATATCGGCGGCGCGGGGGTCACAGCGGGGTACTGGCAGCGGGACAAACTGACCTCTGAACGCTTCGTTAACGCAACGTTCGCTGCAACACCCCTGTACCGCACCGGCGATCTGGTGCGCTGGACCGAAGGCGGGACGCTCGCCTTCCTGGGCCGAACCGACCACCAGGTGAAGATCCGCGGTCAGCGGATCGAGCTGGGCGAGATCGAGGCGGTGCTGGCGGCGCAACCAGGCGTGACAGGCGCCGTGGTGGTGCCGCGCGGTGAAGCTGGCACCGGGCAGCTGGCGGGTTACATCACCGTCTCTGCGCCAGTGCAGCCAGAGGCCCTGAAACAGGCGCTGGCGGCGCGGCTGGCAGAGGTGATGGTGCCCGCGCGCATCATCACGCTGGACGCTTTCCCGCTGACCCCAAACAAGAAAATCGACCGCATGGCGCTGCCGGACCCGCAGCCCGAGCGGGCTGATGCCGCCCCGGCCGTTGCGCTGGATGCGGGTGCTCAGGCGCGGATTGCCACGGTCTGGAGCCGCATCCTGGGGGTCAGCGGCATCGGCGCGCAGGATAATTTCTTTGCCCTTGGCGGCCATTCGCTGCTGGCAGTGCAGGCGCACCGGGAACTGCGCGCGGAGCTGGGCACCGCGGCGCTGTCGATCACCGATATCTTCCGTTTCCCGACGCTGGCGGGGCTGGCGGCGCATATCGAAGGGCTTGCAGGCACCCCGGCAAATACGGAAGAACAGCCGCAGGATACCGCAGCACCGGACCGCAGCGACATGATGTCGAAACGGCGAGCGATGCGGGCCAACCGCAGGGCAAGGACCGGATGACGGAAACAAACAGCAGACTGGCAGAGCGGCTGGCCCTGGTCCGGCCGCTTTTTGCCGCCGATGTGGCGCTGGCCGGGGCAGACCCGCTGGGCGCACCGCCCGTGCCGCTGGCAGAGGAAGCCGCGGGGCTGTCGCCGAATGCGGTGGAGAAACGGCGCAATGAATTTGCTGCGGGAAGGTCAGCGGTGCATCAGGCCATGCAGCAGCTGGGCGTGCCCCCCACTCCGGTGCAGGTGGGCAGCGACCGGGCGCCGGTCTGGCCCGCGGGGCTGGTCGGCTCCATCACCCACACCAAAAGCTGCGCGATGGCGGTGCTGGCACGGTCTGGCGCGGTTCTGGGGCTGGGCATCGACGTGGAAGAAGACACGCCCCTGAAAGATGAACTGCTGCCGGCGATCTGCTCGGACCGGGAACAGGCCTGGCTGAAGCGGCAGGACAATCCGGGCCAGATGGCCAAGATGATCTTTTCCGCCAAGGAAGCGGCCTACAAGGCGCAATACTGCTTAAGCCGGTCGTTTTACGGGTTTGACGGGATGGAGCTGGAGTTTGATTTGGCCGCAGGCGCCTACCAAGCCTTTTTTACCGCCGACCGGGGGCCGTTCAAGCGCGGCGAAGCGGTTGGCGGGCGTTTTGCCATTGGTGCGGGGCTGATCATGACTACCGCAGAAATCCGGGGGCGCGGATGATGGGGCGGCGCGGGTTTCTGGCATTGAGCGCTGCTGCCGCAACGCTGGGGCTGATGGTGTTTGCGACCCGCAGCCGAAGCGTACCGGTGCCGCCGCCGCTCGCCCCGCCTGCGGGTCCGATGAAGGTGTTTCACCTCGGCCATTCGCTGGTCGGGCCGGACATGCCGCATATGCTGGCGCAGCTGGCACCGGAGGGGCACAGGTTTAACAGCCAGCTGGGATCGGGCACGTCGCTGAGGGCGCATTGGGAGCCGGAGGAAGACATCCTCGACTTTGACGCCGCCAATCAGGCACCGGCGTACCGGGATGCGAAAGAGGCCATCGAGTCAGGCGAATATGGCGCAGTGGTGCTGACAGAGATGGTCGAGCTGCGGGACGCGATCAAATACTTCGATGCAGCCAAGTATTTGGGGAAATGGGCGGATTTGGCGCGGCAGGCGTCGCCGGAGCCGCGTGTGTATCTCTATGAAACCTGGCACAGGCTGGATGACCCGGATGGTTGGCTGGAACGGATCGAGGGAGACCTCGAAGCGTTATGGACACGCCAGCTGCTGGGGCGTGACAGCCGCCGCAATCCTCAGCGCCCGGTTTACCTTATCCCTGGCGGGCAGGTGCTGGCTGCGGTAGCGCGTGCAGCGGAGGCTGAGGAAATCCCGGGACTGGCTTCACGTGAATCGCTGTTTGCCAGAACGCCTGAGGGCGGTCTGGACAGCATCCATATCAACGATCTGGGCGCCTATGTTGTGGCGCTGACCCACTATGCGGTGCTGTATCAGCGCGCGCCCATGGGCCTGCCGCATCAATTGACCCGCGCCGATGGCAGCCGGGCAGATGCATTTGCCCCGGAGGCTGCGGCCAGGGTGCAGCAGATTGTCTGGGACACTGTGCGCGCCCTGCCCCGCACCGGTCTGGCCGCCGCGGGAGCAGCGGCATGAAACTGGAGGCGCTGATCACATCGGTTGTGATGATCGGCCATTCGCTGTTCGGGCCGGACAATCCGCAGATGCTGAAACAGCTGCTGCACACAAGGGCAGAGGCTCGGGTTGAAGCACAGATCATCAATGGCGCGCCGCTCAGCTACAATTGGAAGCACAGCAGCAGTGCCGAGGGTGTGGATTCACGTGAAAGGCTGCGCGAAGGCGCAGATGCGGTCATTGTGACGGAAGCTATCCCGCTGGCCAATCACCTGAAATGGAGCGGCACCGAACAAGCGCTCACGCAGTATTATGAGCTGGCGCGTGCGGCCAATCCGGACGTGCAATTCTACCTGCAGGAAACCTGGCACAGCCTGGACAGCGGCACCGGGGCGGATGTGCCGTTTGACGACGGCGCCGATGTGCCCTGGCGGGAGCGTCTGGAACAGGACCTGCCGCGCTGGCAGGCGGTGGTGGCACAGGTGAATGCGGCCACTGGCGGCGACGTGAAACTTCTGCCCGCAGGCCAGGCGATGGCGCGGCTGGATGATGCCATTCAGGCGGGCACCATGCCGGGGCTGTCCAGTATCCGCGACGTCTTTGCCGATGATATCCACCCCAATGCCACCGGTTTCTATTTCCTGGCCCTGCTGCAATATGCGGTGCTGACCGGCAAGGACCCTGCCGGTTTGCCGCACCAGTTGACGGATCGCTGGAGCAAGCCCTTTGCCGCGCCCTCACCCGAGTTGGCGGCGCGGCTGCAGGTCATCGCCTGGGCTGCCGCCCAGGGGAACAGCATCCGCACGGCGGCCTTGCCCGCGCGCCCTGCACCGCTGCCGCAGGATCCGCCCCTGCCTGTGCTGAATGCAGCAGTGCTGGAAGACGCAGCCCACACCGCAAGACCGGCCGCCCGCCAGCCCGTTGCCATCAACCTCGCGGGCATCGCGGACTGGAGCACCCAGGCGCCTTTTCTCGACCATTTCAAAACCTCGCGCCCCTGGATCGGCCATCTGCCGAAACGCTGGGGCGGCGCCGGGCATGAAGACCTGCTGGCCGCTGGATATCTGGATGCCAATGGCTGGCCCACTGCCATCCCGCCTGAACTCAGCTCAATCGGCACGGTCATCCTCACCGACCTGCCGGAGGAGGCGGTCTCGCTGGCGGGACGCTATGTGCTGCGCTTTGAGGGCGACGGCATTGTCGAGGTTCTGGGCCGGGCCGGGAATGTCCGCTATGGCAAAGGCGAAGTGCGGTTTGACTATACGCCTGGCCCCGGCCCGGTGGAGATCCGCATCCAGCGCACCGGCCGGGACGGCGATTACGTGCGCAATATCTCGGTGGTGAAAGAGGAGCATCTGGAGGCCTACGCGCAGGGGGCGCTGTTCAACCCGCTGTGGCTGGACCGGCTCGACGGGTTTGCGGCGCTGCGGTTCATGGATTGGATGGCCACCAATGACTCTGGCCAGACCGGCTGGGAGGACCGCCCCTTGCCGCAGGATTACACCTGGGCGCTGAAGGGGGTTCCAGCAGAGGTGATGCTGGCGCTCGCCAACACGCTGGGCGCCGATCCCTGGTTCACCATGCCGCATATGGCAGATAATACCTATATCCGGCAGTTTGCCCGCCTGGCTGAACGCGGTTTGGACGAGGACCTGCGCGTCTATGCCGAATATTCCAACGAGGTCTGGAACTGGCAGTTCCAGCAGGCCGCCTGGGCCGATGCCCAGGCGCAAGCGCGCTGGGGCAGTGACGGGCTGTGGATGCAGTTCTACGGCGGCCGGGCGGCAGAAGCAGCGCAGATCTGGACGGATGTTTTTGGCGGGAACAGCGGGCGGCTGGTGCGGGTGATTTCGTCGCAAACCGGCTGGCTGGGGCTGGAGGAGCAGGTTCTGACCGCACCGCTGTGGAAGGCGGAACGCGCGGAGCGCCTGGCGCCCGCCGCCTATTTCGATGCCTATGCGGTGACCGGTTACTTCGGCGGCGTCCTGGGGCTGAAGGAGCGCGCGGGGGAGGTCCGTGCCTGGATCGCTGCCAGCCGGGAGCAGGCAGGGGCGGTGGCTGCGCAGCGCGGGCTGACGGGCGCGGCGGCAGAGGGATTTGCAGAGCGGCATCAGTACGATGCGGCCTCGGCCCAGGCGAGTGCCGAACTGCGGGACGGGCTGATCTCGGGTGATCCTGCGGACACGCTGGCGGATCTGCTGGGCCGGGTGCTGCCCTATCATGCCGGGGTTGCGCAAAAACACGGGCTGGAGCTGATCATGTATGAAGGCGGCAGCCATGTGGTCGGGATTGGACCGATGGTGGAGGATGAAGCGCTGACCCACTTCTTCACCCATTTCAACTACACGCCGGAAATGGGGGCGCTTTACCAGGAGCTGCTGGCTGGCTGGCTGGCGCTTGGCGGCACGCTGTTCACCGCCTATGCCGATGTGGGCATGCCGGGGAAATGGGGCAGCTGGGGCGCCTTGCGCACTCTCAGCGACCGGAACCCGCGCTGGGATGCGCTGGAGGCTGTGAAGTGAGCCCGAAGGTCTCTATCCTGATCCCGGCTCATAACGAAGCCAATTATATCAAAGACTGCCTGCAGGCGGTGTTTGCCTCGGATCCGCTGCCTGCGGGCGTGGCAGCGGAAGTGCTGGTCCTGGCCAACGGCTGCACGGACGGCACCGCAGCCCTGGCCCGCGCCTGCACGCCTGGCCCGGATTGGCACCTGCAGGTGCTGGAGCTGCCGCAGGGCGGCAAGCTCGGGGCGCTGAATGCCGGAGACAAAGCGGCACGGGGCAGCATCCTGATCTACCTGGACGCAGATGTTCAGGTTTCGCCCGGGCTGATTCCGCAGATCGCCGCGGCATTGTCTACGGGGGCACCGCGCTATGCCAGCGGCAGCCCCCGGGTGGCGCCTGCCCGCAGCCGGGTGACCCGCGCCTATGCACGGCTGTGGGTGCGGCTGCCGTTTTTTTCCTCCGGCGTGCCCGGGTTCGGCATCTTTGCAATGACCCGCACCGGGCGGCAGCGCTGGGGGGACTGGCCGGATATCATTGCCGATGACATCTTTGCCCGGTTGAATTTTGCCCCGCAGGAACGGGTGCAGGTGGCGGCGCCATACAGCTGGCCGATGGTCGAAGGCTTTCGCAATCTGGTGCGGGTCAGACGGCGGCAGAATGCCGGGGTGGCAGAGGTGGCAGAAGCATACCCGCATTTGCTGCGGAACGCGGACACGCCAAGGGCCGGCGGCGGCACGGCACTGCGCCTGCTGCTGCGCGATCCGGGCGGGTTCCTGACATACGCTGCGGTTGCGCTGGCGGTGAAAACCCCGCTGTTTGCCTCCCGCTCCCGCTGGACCCGGGGCCGCTGACAGCCCGCCGCTTTCGGCGGCCTTGGGCCAGGCTCAGCAGGAGCGGAGCATCGTCAGATGTGCCGGCGGCGGGTGGGAGGGACCCGTTACCTTTGGATCGCTTCGCGGAAATGCGCTGCCAGTTTTGCAGCTTCGGTTGCGCTGCCGTGACGCTGCAGCACCCGGGTGCGGCCCGCCTGGCCCATGGCGGCGAGGTGTTCTGGCGGCGTATGCGCAAGCTCCAGAATTGCTTCAGCCAGCGCGGTTTCACCGCCGGCTGGCACCAGCCAGCCAGTCTTTCCCGGCAGCACCAGCTCCGGAGTACCCGCGATATAGGTGGCGATAACCGGGCGGGCGGCGGCCATTGCCTCCATCACCACCATCGGCAGCCCCTCGGCAAAAGAGGGCATCACCAGCGCGTGGGCGCGGGCCAGTTCTGCCCGCACGCCGTCCTCTGCCAGCCAGCCGGTGAGAGTGATATTCCGCTGCAGCCCGAGGCTGGCAATCGCTGCCTCCAGGTCCGGGCGCATCTCGCCGTCGCCAATCAGCGCCAGATGCGCATCCGGGATATTCTGCACCAGCTGCGCCATGGCACGGACCAGAACCATCTGGCCCTTCTGCTCGACAAACCGCCCGATGGCAGCCAGCCGCAGCGGCCCCTGCGGCAGCGGCGCGGGGCTTGCGAAGCGGTCCGGCTCGATGCCGCAATGAACCACTTTCAGGCAGTCCCATTTGCTGAAAGACGCCCAGCGGCTCAGCTGGCTTTTGCCGAAACTGCTGACCGCCACGGTGAAAGCGGCGCGGCTGATCTTCTCCCCCAGCGACAGCGCATGGGGGGCGTCGAATTCCTCCGGCCCGTGCACGGTAAAACTGTAGGCCGGGCCGCCCAATTCATGCGCCAGCATCGCGACCGCAGCGGAATTGGTGCCGAAATGCGCGTGCATGTGCTGCACGCCCTCTGCTGCGCAGCGCTGTTTCACATGCGCCGCCTCGCCTAGGTAAATGATATGCCGGAGCACGCCTTTGTCCGAAGCGCGCGCCAGTTTCACGGCCAGGGCCAGCGCCCGTGTGAACCGGCGCGGGGTCAAGGCCTCGCGTGCCAAAGCGGCGAGAAGACGGCCTGTGCCGGCCTGCAGAACATATCCGGTGCGCGCGGCCTCCGCCTGGTCGGCGGGGTCAGCCAGTGCGCTTTCCGAGGGGCGCATCGCCAGCCGCAGGACCTCCACGCCCTGCTGCTCCAGCGCTTGCAGCTCGCGGCGGATGAAGCTGTGCGAGGGCTGCGGATAAGTGTTCAGAACATAGGCGATCTTCAACGCTGAGGGTTCCCGGCAAGTGTATGTTTCTGCGGCAGGTTAGCGGTGGATTGGCGGCTTGCCCAGCGTTGGATGCCGCTTGTTCCGGGGGGCGTGGAGAATGCAGCACAAGGATAAGGATTGTCGCTTCATTTCAGCCGCTTGCATGGCTCTCATCCGCCATTGCCGCCGCGCGATTGACGCCCCTGCCCTGCCCGCCTAGCCTGCAGGACAAGTGTTTTGAGGAATGGCGCCGGGATGCAGCGGGTTGCTTTGCTTTTTGCCGGCCAGGGGATGATGGCGCGGGTGCTGCGCTCGGCCTCCTGGCTGATGATCGGGTATGGCGGCAGCCAGGCCTTGCGGCTGGCCTCCAACCTGATCCTCACGCGTATTCTGTTTCCAGAAGCCTTTGGCCTGATGGCGCTGGTTACGGTGGTGACGGTGGGGCTGTCGCTGTTTTCCGACGTCGGCATCGGGCCCTCGATTGCCCAGAACAAGCGCGGCGATGAGCCGGCGTTTCTGGACACAGCCTGGACCATCCAGGTGATCCGCGGCTTTGGATTGTGGGCGCTGACGGCGCTGCTGGCCTGGCCTGCCGCCGCGTTCTATGGCGCGCCGGAGCTGCTGCTGTATCTGCCTATCGCAGGCGCCGGTCTGGTCATTGCCGGCTTCAACCCGACCCGGATCGAGACCGCGCACCGGCATCTTCTGGCTGGGCGGGTCACGGCGCTGGACCTGGGCGGCCAAATCGTCGGGCTGGCGGCGATGATTGCATTGGCGCTGGCGACGCAGTCGGTGATCGCGCTGGTGCTAGGCGGGGTCATTCAGGCTGCGGCCAAGCTGGTGCTGTGCCACTACGGCCTGCCGGGGGCTGCCAACCGGTTCCGCTGGGAGAAGGCAGCTGCGCGGGAGCTCATTCATTTCGGCAAATGGATTTTCCTGTCCACTGCCTTCTGGTTTCTGACTTCGCAAGGAGACCGGGCGATCCTGGGCAAGTTCGTGCCGCTGGAGGTGCTGGGGATCTACAACATCGGCTATTTCCTGGCGAGCTTTCCGATGCTCCTGGGCCATGCGGTGAACCAGCGGTTGATGATCCCGGTCTATCGCGACAGGCCTGCGCGGGAGGCACCTGAGAACCTCCGGCGGCAGCGGCAACTGCGCAGCGGGCTGACCGGTGGCATCCTCGCAATGCTGCTGGTGATGGCCTGGGCCGGGCCGTGGCTGGTGCAGTTCCTGTATGATGACCGCTACCTGCTGGCCGGGCCGATGATCGTGCTGATTGCCCTGGCGCTGGCGCCGGCAGTGATCACCATGACCTACGATCAGGCGGCGCTGGCGGCGGGCGACAGCCGTGGCTTCTTTGTGTTTTCCGCTGCCCGCGCCTGCCTGCAGACGGTGCTGTTCCTGGGCGGGGTGATGTGGTTCGGGCTGGCGGGCGGCATTGCCGCGCTGGGATTGGCGATGCTGGCGGCCTATCCGGTGCTGGTGCGTCTGGCGCGCAAACATCACGTCTGGGACCCGCTGCATGATGCGGGCTATGCCTTACTAACCGCCGCGGCAGGCGGCGCAGCGCTGCACTGGCATTGGGCGGAGATTGCAAAGATGGCGGCGGCGCTGAATGCCCCCTGAGCACGCCCGTTTTTTTAGAAAGCAATTCAAGTAATAGCGCGTGCTTGATCAAGTCACTGAGCGTTCGCTTGGCCGGGAGCGGAACGCGCCCGCCGTGGGGCGGGCGGACGCGTGCCTGCCGCTAACGCGAGACAGGCAAATTAAAGAAGTACTTCCGGCAGCAGGTTGCTTGGCTCAGACCTTGCGCCGGAACAATCCGATGCGCGCTTTGCCCGGTGGGCGGGTGTCCATTACCGGAACCGAGACCACCGGCACCAGTCCGGTTTCCCGCTCCATCTGCGCTGCGGTGCGCAGCACCGGGTGGCGCAGTTCCTGCAGAAAGGCTGCCAGAAGGGCAAGAATAACACTGGCAGCAGCCCCCATCAGCGCCTTGGTCTTGCGGGCGCCGGTCACGGGATAATCCGGCAGCGGCGCCGGCTCGATGACCGTCAGGCGTTCCGCCTGGCGGCCTGTTTCCAAACGGAAGCCGACTTCTGCCTCGTTGCGCCGGGCGGTCATTTGCGCAAGCTCCGCCTGCAGCTGTTCCAGCCGCCGGTCGTAGGCGCCCAGCTGGCGCTCGACCTCAGGTGTGGTCTGCAGGGAGGCTGCCAGCCCGGTCTTGCGCTGTTCCAGCAGCAGTTCCTGCGCCTCCAGCGTGGCCAGCTTCTGTTCAGCCTCCTCCAGCATCCGGCGGGCGGTGGCAGGGCGTTCCGTCGCCTGCGCCTGGTCGGCGGCGCGGCGGATTTCAATCCGCTCCCGCGCAATCTCCAAAAGGCCCTCGTTCAGGGCCGCGATTTCAGCCCGGCGGAATTCGATCGTGCCAGGCAAGGTTACATCATTTTCATTGCGGTAGGCGGCAATCTCATCCTCCAGCGCGGCGACCTGGTCTGCCAGCGCGGCCTCTTTTCCGGCAAAGAAGCTGAGCGTTTCGCGCGCCTGGTCGATACGGCTTGCCACGCTGAGCTCGATTGTGCGGCGGCCAAACTCACTGGCAACTTGCTGCGCCTGTTCCGCAGTGGGCATCCGCGCGGTGATCGTCAGCACCGAGATGGTGCCGTCATCGGCAAAGCCCTCGCGGGCGGCAGCAACCCCGGTGATCCGCACCGACTCGCGCAGGAGCGCCACTTTTTGCAGCTGAGTCAGCGCCTCCGTATCAGCGTAGAGGCCGAATTTCCCGATCACTTCCAGCACCGTTCCGCGTGCCATCAGTCGCTGCTCAATCAGCTGCATACGGCGGGCAGAGGAGCCTTCTACAGTGGACTTCGCCAGTTCCCCTGCGATCTGCGGCTGGGTGATCTGGAGCACCTCTGCGGTTTCATACTCATGCTGCTGCTTGGCCGCGAACCAGACCGACAGCAGGCATCCCAGCACAAACACGCACAGGATGGTGAACAACCTGCGCCGCACCATGTCCAGGAAGTCGCCAAGCGAGTAAATCGGCCCCATCTGTCTGCTCTCATGCCCCGGCTGCCGCCGTTCCAATTTCCTCAGGCTGCACCTTGGCCACCTGTGTCCTGAGTTTCATCACAGCAACCGGGCAAAACTATGACATTGCGGCCTAGTTCAGCGGGCAGTCCGATGCGCGGGCCCGGTTCAGAACCAACCCAAGCAGCTGGGTATGGCCCGTCAGCATTTTTTCACAGGCTGCAAGCTGGGCCGCAGTGGTGGCCGTGCCGTCAGAAATCAGCAGCACCCCGTCCACCTGCGGCAGGAAAGCGGCGGTATCGTCATACTCCAGCACCGGCGGCAGATCGAAAAGAGCGGTATCGGCACCGCTGCGCAGCATCATGTCGTCCAGCACCCCGGCGCAGCTGCGGCCATGCAGGATTTCAGCGGCATCCTGATCTGCTGCATTGTTGAGGCCGACGGCCAGGGACGGCATCGGGCGCAGCAGCTGCTGCTCCAACGGGACTGCACCGGACAGAAAATCCGCAAGCCCGCCGGGCGCAGCCATGCCCAAGGACTGTCCGACGCCCGGGCGCCGGAAGTTCAGGTCCATCAGAATGGTGCGGCTGCCGGGCACGCGGGCCAGGCTCAGCGCCAGGTTGACGGCTGAAAAGGTGGTGCCTGCGCCAGCCGAAGGGGCCGTCACTGCTACCCGCCGCCAGCCGCGCTGCCGCAGTGTATGCAGCAGCCGGGTGCGCAGCAGGTCAAAGGACTTGGCCGCGGGGCTGCTGCGGAAACAGCTGACCAGAGGCAGCCCCGCCTGCTGCGGCTCCTCAGCTGCCATCCGGCGCTGCGGAATGCGTTCCCAGGGTTCTGGCAATGGGGCAGGCAGCTGCGCATCGGTATCTTCCGCAGGCGCGCCCAGCCGGTGCTGCCCGCCTGCCCCCGCCGCAAAGGGCACATCGCCCGCGGGAGCGCGGCGGCGGCGGAACCGCTTGAAGCCCTGCTCGCTCATGCTGTCCTCAACTCCTGTGTGCGGGCGTTGCGCCGGGCCGGCACACAACGCCCCTGAAACTGAAAAATGCTTCACAACCGTGCTCCCCGCAATGGGTGGATGAAATGCTGCCGGCCGCAAAGCGCGAACCGGCATCAGATCAGAAAGATGTTAATACCCTGTCCCCTTCACAACCACGCCCGCCGTGCGGCAGATCAAGCCAAGATCCCGGCCCAGCGACAGTTCCCGCTGGTACTGGAAATCCGCCCTCACCCGGCTGGCAAAGCTGGCCTCGTTGCGGACCGATACCTGCCAGATTCCGGTGATCCCGGGGCGCAAGGCAAAATAGGCCCGGGCATCGCCGTAAAGCGGCAGCTGATCCGGCATCATCGGACGCGGCCCGACCAGGCTCATGTCGCCCTTGGCAACATTCCAAAGCTGCGGCAGCTCATCCAGGGAAGTGGCCCGCAGAACCCGGCCCACACGGGTGATCCGCGGGTCGTTCTTGAGCTTCTGCGTCTCGTCCCATTCCAGGCGCAGCGCCGGATTGCTGTCCAGATAGTGCAGCAGCAGCTGGTCTGCGTCCCGGACCATGGTGCGCAGTTTTAGAATGCGGAATTTCTGCCCGCCGCGGCCCAGCCGCGCCTGGGTATAGAACGGCCCGCCGCCTTCTAGCCAAAGCGCCAATGCGCATATAGCAATCAGCGGCAGCGTCAGCGGCAGGCTGAGAAGAACCAGGAAAAGATCCAATGCGCGCTTGCCGGCAGCCGCGTAGGCTGAACCCGCGCTTGCACCATGCCTGCCCGTTTGCGCAATGCTCCTCAAAGCTGCGTTTATGTTGGCAGCCTGAACAGGGCCGGCGGCTGTGACAGGCCGCCGCCGTTTGAGATCACCCTGCGCAAAAGACAGCCCCGCCCCGCCGGGAACCATGTCTTTCATTCCTTATACCCCCGCTTTCCGGCCACAAATCAGCCGGCCCGCCGCCACGCACGTGCAGCCGATGAAACTGAAAACCGCCACCCGCACCCGCAAAGGGCGCAAACAGCTATTACTGGTATTCTGGTTCAGAACCGGGCACGCCCCCACGCGCCCGCGTCCAATGTTTTCTCCGCCCAATCCCCTGGCGGCACTGCATTTCTGCAGCCAGTCTTATTTAAGACAAACTTTAGAAAACTGGCGTAAATATTGTGAGAGCGGCCCGAAAAAGCCTAAAATCCCGCTGTATCGCCGATATTCATGGAAACAATTACCTGCCGCTCAAGAGCATTGTCCGGCAAACGTGTAAAAGCTGCAGGGAATCAGCCGCTGGCCGCGCCCCGGACACTGGTTCAGCCGCCCCTGAACTGCCCCGGGCTTTGCCCGGTCCAGCGGCGGAAGGCATCGCTAAAGCTATTGAGGCCCGAGTAACCTAGAAGAAAGGCGATTTCTGCCAGGGCAAGCTTGCTCTCCCGCAGGTAGCGAACGGCCAGCGCTTTGCGCAGCTCCTCAAGAATGGTGAAATAGCTGGTTCCAGCCTGTGACAGCCTGCGCGACAACGTGCGCGGGCTCATGCCCAGATCCGCCGCCACATTGCCAAGCGTCGCAGAGCCGCTGGACAGCCGGGCAGAGATCGCCTCCTCCACCTGAGCCGCAAGCCCGGTGCTTTTGCTGCCTTGATCCTGCCCTTGCAGCAGCTGGTCGCCATAAGACCGCAAAACCCGCAACAGCACCCGGTCAGCACTGGCCAGCGGCAAATCCATATCCTCAGGCTTGAAGACAAAACGGCTGACAGCCGCCCCGAAATCCACCGGGCAGCCGTAGTAGGACGCCATTTCCTCCAGCCCTGACCTTCGCTGATGGGCAAAGACCGCCTGCTGCGGCTCGATCCGGCTTTCAGCAGCCTCACGCAAGGCGGTGAAGAACAAGGCCGCCAGAAACTCTATGTACTGCTGCCCCTGCTGGCCGGAGACCGCCCGGCACGACCAGGTGAATTCCCCATGCGAGGCCAGCCGGGAGGTGTCCAGCTCCCAGACATCGCTCATCACTCCCGCGTAGCGTGCAATATTGCGCAGAAAGCAGCCTGCCGTGGGGGACGTCCGGGCGATGTAGCCTAAAAGCCCGGCCTGACGCAGATCAGTGGCGCTGCCGAGATGAAAGCCGAACAATGGGTCGCCGGTCAGCTCAGACCCGTGGTCGAAAATTCCAGTGATTGCGGAAAATGGGGCGGAAGGATCATCCTGGTTCAGCAGCGCCTGGCCAAACCCTGTTCCGGAAAACACCGCATCCGGCGCGTAGCCTTCGGCCAGAAGATGGCGTGCAGCGAGCTGGGCAAAAACCGCGTTATGCTGTGCCGGAGCTTCGGTCATGTCTGCACTACCTCCTGTCACGGTTACAAGTCACTGTTACGTACCCGCGGCGGCTCTCCGCCGCGCTGTTCGATCAAAAAACTCCGCTTGGGCGGCAGACCGCTTGTCCCGGCTTTGCCAGCTGATTGAGCCTGAACCTGGCCGTTGAAGCGGGTCTTTGACGGATGCTTTACATTACTGGATTTTTGGAACCGGGCGCAGGGCGGGGCGCCCTGTCTTTTGCACAAATCCTAGGCGCTTTAGCCTATGGCGGGCATACTTCCGCTCAGGACCCTCTCCATACGGGTATTTATGCCTATGCCTGCGCAACACCCGCCCGCTTGCCGGACCGGGGAATCGGCGCCATAAGCAGGCAAACCGGAAGCAGCGATCAAAGAGGACACCATGCAGCCTTCCCGCAGCGAGGCCACCTGGCTGGCCGCCAACCTGGACGGACAAAGGCTTCTGGTCTGGGAAATGTCCGGCCGTCAAGCAGCGCCAGCCCAGGTGTTCACCTTAGAGGGCGGCCAGCCCGCCGCGGTGGCAGATGCATTGCGCCAGGCGATGGGCGGGGTGCCGCGCCCGGTGCTGCTGGGCGGCAGCGGCCTGGCTGCGCCCCGGCCGGTTCCGCTGCCTGCCGCAGAGCTGACGGCGGTCAATGCCCGGCTCGAGGATTTGACTGTTCATGTCCTGCCGGGTGTAAGCCAAGCCGCCCCGTGCGGCGTGATGCAGGGCGCTGTTGCCCGTGTCTGCGGTTTCATTCGGCTGAACCCGGATTGGGACGGGGTGATCTGCCTGCCCGGGCCTGTGACCCACTGGGTGCAGGTGAGCGCCCGTGAGATCGTCAGCTTTCAAAGCGCGCTGACCTGGCAACTGGCTGCAGCAGCCGCACAGGGCATGGCGCTGGATCCGCATGGCGCCTGGGACAAGCCGGTTTTGGCAGAGGCCGCGGGAGATGGCCTCGCCAAACCGGAACTGCTGGCCGCCCGACTGGCCGCCGTCCAGGCAGCCGCAAGCCTGGGCCGCCTGACGGCAGAGGACGCAAGAGCCCGCCTGTGGGGCCTTCTTCTGGGCGCGGAGCTGGCCGCTGCACGTCCCTATTGGCTTGGGCAGAATCTTGCCCTTATTGCCGATGACGGGCTGCGTGCACTTTATACAGCGGCGCTGGATGCCCAGGCGCTGCCTGTAACCGTGGCAGAGCCTGTTCGGATGGCGCTGGAAGGAGTGTCCGCCACCTGGCCGGGCTAGGGGCAGGACAAAGGCATCCTGCGCCGGGCAATGATGCGCGAGACGGATTGTCCGAAGGGCACAAGCAAGCCCTCCCGCGCCTGCAGGTGCATCGGCTGCACCGGCCGCCCCTTCGCAGCCTTGGGCGTAGCGCCGCGCTGTGCGCGGCGCTACGCCCAACGGGCACAGGCTGTCCGCCAGGACAGCCGAAGCCGGACGGGAGCGCAACCCGAGCTGTTATGGTATCAGGCGGGTGCCCGGAACCGGCTGCCCTTGGCGGGCGGTGTTTCGGGCGGGCCTGCGAAACACTGGGCGATGCGCATCCAGTCCTCCGCCGCCTGTCCGGCGCAGTGCAGCCCGGTATCACCAAGGCTGCGCACTTGCGTCACCACACGGGCAAATTCCACCGCGGAGCCTTTGACAAAATTGTCAGTCTGCGGCGCGTTCCACTGCCAAACAGCGCCCGACGGTCCGGTGAGCTGCACAAAAGGCGCCGGGTCCGGAACGTCCTGGCCGCGGTTGCGGAAGCTCCAGCCAAAAGTGGCCACCCCAAGATGCGCAATGTTGCGGATGCGGTCTTCTTCCCGGCGCTCCTGCCCCAAAAGGTCAAAGACTTCCTGACCGTGGGCCCAGGTCTCCATCTGCCGGGCAGTCACAGAGCTCAGTGCGCTCATATCCGGGCCAACCCATTTCAGCCGCGCCTTGGGGTCCGTTCGGGAAAAGGCATCCGCGCATCGCTCAGCCCCTTGCCGCCAGGCCTCGAACAGGGCCTGACCGGACAGGCCGTTCAGCCAAGGAAACTGGCAATCCAGAATAGATCTGCCGGCCTGCATGCCCTTGAGAATCGGGGCGATAAAACCGGCAAAATCTGCATCGCCTTGCAAGGCGGCTTCTGCGGCGGCGTTGAAAAGATGCAGATGCCCCAGCACGTGATCAATGGTCCAGCCCTTGAACTGGGTTGCCCGGTGGAAATCCGCCTCCGGCAAATTTTCCAGTATCGCCGCTAGCGCACGGCTCTCGGCGCGGAAATCTTCAGCCTGCTGCATAGCTCCCCCTCTTTTGCACGCAGCAACAGGGTAACGGTTCCGGGCAATCCCAGGAAACCTGGACCGCACGTCACGGCAGGGATTAGTCCGCCTGCATAGCGCGGAAAGCGTGCCCGGCGACCTCGAAATTTCGGCTGAGCGGCGCGGTGAGCCGGGACTGCGCCGCGTAATAGGCTCCGGTCCGGCACAGCTGAGCCGCAAACGCAGGATGCACGCCCGCGTCGTCGTATTTGCGCACTCTTTCCCGGGTCAGCCAGCCGCGGCTTTTGACTTCTTTCCGGATCAGCTCCAGCCGCTGGATGCAGTGGAGTGCGGTATAGACCGAAAGATACTCCAAATAGGCGCCGATTTCGTGGCCGCAGTCCGGATCGAAGGTCTCGATCATCACATCGGCCATCTTGTCTGGTGCAACCGGCCAGGTTTCATCGCCAATCAGCCAGGCAAAATCCTCTGCGCCGTGCCGCAGGCCGGCATATTCGAAGTCGAACCATCGGACAAACCCGTCGCCGCCTATGGCGGCATTGCCGGAGCGGCAATCCCATTTCAGAAACTGAGCGCCCGGGTGTTCGATGTATTCGGCAACGGCCGGATAGTCGAAATTGGCGGGAACTCCCATGGAATAGGGTTCAAGTGCCTCTACCGAGCTGACGAAACTGCGAATCCAGCTGCGGTTTGCCCCAAGATGCGGCAGCACCGTATGCAGCTTGGTCCTGCGCGCAGCGGACTGGATACGGAAGATTGCGGCGCAGGCTTCCGCAGCGAGTTCAAGCTGGTCGCTCTCTTCAAATCCGATGATTTCCTCGCTCAGCCGGGTCTCGCCGGTATCGGATTGGAACAGCACATCGTTGTGCACCCCCAGCACCTGAGGAATGTCATCGCAATGCGGCGCCAGCTGTTCCAGCACGAAGGCTTCCAGATGGGTGCGGCGGAAATTGGCGCGCAGCGTTGCAATTGCCGTGCGGTCCTTGAAATGCAGCCGCAGCGACGAGCGTGATTTGCCGCCCGGCGCCGAAATCTCCACCGGTTCTTCCCCAAGCACCTGCCAGGCCGCGCCTGCAATATATGCGGTGCGGTCGTCAAATTTTCCGTCAGCCATATCCCGCGTCTCTCCCGAACTGCTGCCCAAGACCGGGACAGCTCACCCTTGAATGCTTAACCTTTTGGTGGGGAAAGACGGCGCTTTTCAGGACAGAATACGGCAATTCAAAAGTTGCTCCGGGCGATTCGAACGGGTCGGGCCAGCCGTGGCCTTTGCGCCGAGGCGGATTTAACAACAATCCCGAGGCGGCGGTTCAGTTTGTTTCCGCAAGCCCGGTTTTTAAAGCCCATTTTGACTAAAATACGTCAAAAATCTGGCCGCAGTTGCCTCTCTGCCTAACCTTGATCAAGCTATGCGCGCTTTACGAATGCAGCCGCACCGCAATTTGGATCTGGGTATTGTCTGGGGGAATGAATGGGCCGGGGACATTTTTCATACAGCTGGGGACGCGGACATTCCGCCTGGAGCGGCAAGCAGGCTTGTGGCGGTAACAGCTACTACAACGGCGGCGTCCAGGGCGGCGGTTTCAGCCGCTGGTATGACAGCCATCTGTCCAGCCGCTATGGCTGGAAAGGCAAGGGCTTCAAGGACTGGCAGGACCGCGAAGATGAAGACGGAACTGGCGGCACCAAAGGATCCAGCGGAACCAAAGGATCCGGCGGAACCAAGGGGTCAGGCAGCACCAAGGGATCCGGCGGAACCAAAGGATGCGGCGGCAAAGGGCATCACGGCAAATCGCACTGGTGGCATCGTGAAGAAGACGATTGGAACAGCTATGGAAGCGGCGGCTCCGGGGGAACTCATGGCTGCGGTTCAGGCACCAGAGGGTCGGGCACCGGCGCCTCCGGGTCTGGGGGAACCAAAGGAAGCGGCGGGTCCGGCGGTACGAAGGGCACCGGTGGCAGCGACGGTAGCGACAGCAATGACGGCAGCGGCAAAACCTCTGTGACTTTCGAGATAGGAGGAAACGGCGATCCAAGCGTCTCTGTCGAGGTGCTGCAAACGCCGCAAGGTCAGTTGTTTATAAAGCTGGAGCCGACCTCCTTTGACGGTGAGGTTGCCGATATTGACGGCCTGTTCTTCAACATGACGGAGGATTCCAGCCTGGATGGGCTCAATTTCTTTCCGGATGAAAACACGCTGCCAGTGACCGGCCATGCGGCCAATGCCAATTCTGTCAACGCGCTGGGGGACGGCACCACTGTGCCCGGCAGCTTTGACGCGATGGTGCAATTCGGCCAGGTCCCGGACAGTACCGATGGCACCGTCACCAATGCAAACTTCACTCTGTGGTCGGACGCTGGGCTGACGCTAGAGGACATCGACCTAAGCAGCCTGTCGCTCGTGGTTAGCAATCCGGACGGTTCGCAGCAGGTGCTGGAAGGCGGCTATGATCCGGCAGCGGCGGCCAGCAGTGGGACCGCCTATGCCAACGGCGGCGTCACCGGTGACGGGCTGAGCAACTGGTACGACGCAAATCTGGCCGGGCAATTCGGCGGCACCGGCGAGCCCGGCACTGAGGACATCATGGCACTGATGAACCAGCCCATCAGCGGTACCATGCCTGGCGGCGGAACAGAGGGTGCCATGGAGGATCTGGCAGACCTCGCTTAGGCTGCCGCGCTGTTAAAAAGGCCGGGAGGGCGCCACAGGCGCCCTCTTGTGCGGTATCAGGGCAGCGGATCCGTCCTGAACAGGCGGATTTTCAGCCCCCCATGGGCCACCGGTGCACCAAAGGGCAGAAACGGCAGGTTGGTGGCCTTGGCCAGACTGGTTTCGGAGGTGACAATGCCCACCCGCCAGCCGGAGAAACGCTCCTTCAGTACCTGACCCAGAGCGCCATAGAGGGCGTAAAGCAGTTTCTTATTGCCGATCCGCGCGCCATAAGGCGGATTGACAATCACCAAGCCCGGCGGGCCGACTGGGCGCTGCAGGTCGCTGACGGCGGCCTGGGCAAAGCAGGTGCAATCCGCCACGCTGGCACGTTCCGCATTGGCGGTAGACATCTCAACGGCGCCTGCGTTGCGGTCAGAGCCGTAAAAGTGCAGGTCCGTCTCACACAGCGCGCCCTGCTGCTTCAGCACCTCCCAGGCAGCGGCGTCGAAAGTGGCTAGCTGCTCGAACGCAAAGCTGCGGCTGCGGCCGGGCAGCAGGCCCTTGGCGATCTCCGCGGCCTCGATCACGAAGGTACCGGAGCCGCACATCGGATCGACCACCGGTTCGCTGCCGTCAAAACCGCATTCCCGCAGAAACAACGCCGCCAGGTTTTCGCGCATGGGCGCCTTACCGACGGCGGATTTGTGGCCGCGTTTGTGCAGACCCTCGCCCGAGGTGTCGACGCTGAAGACGCAAAGGTTGTCTTCGATCCGGAGCTTGACCGTCAGTTCAGCGTCCTTGGTGACAGGGACGCCGAGGGTTTCGGCAATCGCCTTTTCCACCCGCTGGGCAGCAGCTCCGGCGTGGTAGATCTTGGATTTCTTGTTGGTCGCCACCTCGACCTTCACCGGCACATCCGGGCGCAGCACGCCGCCCCAGGGAAACTTGCGCGCGCGTTTGTCGAGCTGTGCCAGGTGAAAAGCGCGGAATTCGCCGATCCGCGCCAGCACCCGCGCAGCGCCGCGCAAGCACAGGTTGGCGCGCCAGACCTCACTCCAGGTGCCCTGCACCTTGACCCCGCCAGGTACAGCCTTGGGCGTGGCAAAACCCAGCTCCTTGGCCTCGGTTAGCAGCGCCTGTTCCAGTCCCGGCGGTGCGGTTAGGAAGATCTCGAAGGTGGTGTCTTGCGTCATGCTGCCCTCCTTAGACGCAAAGTCTGCGCGCGGCGACCGTTTTTTCAAGTACCGCCATGGGCGAAACTGCCGCTGCGTCACAACTGAAGACGCTGCGATGCAGCATAGGAGCGTTGCCCTGTGACAAGGGTATTAATTAATACATTTCAACATGATACGCATTACTAAAAAATTAGTTTGACAACATAATCCAACCTATGAAAGCTCTATGCCAGTCAGATGCAGCCAATGCACAGCTGGCCTTAATAGACTTTCAGGGAGGAAAAGATGCGTAAGTATCTTTTGTCCGCAGCAGCCGTTTGTGCGGTGGTTGCGGGTTCAATTGGCTATGCCGACGAAATGGCGGCCAAAAAATGGATTGATGAAGAGTTCCAGCCATCGGTTTTGACCAAGGATGAACAGCTGTCGGAGATGCAGTGGTTCATCAAGGCCGCGGAACCTTACAAGGGCATGGAGATCAACGTGCTGTCGGAAGGCATCCCGACGCACAGTTATAAATCCGAGGTGCTGACCAAGGCATTTGAGGAAATCACCGGCATCAAGGTGAACCACCAGATCCTGGGCGAGGGCGAAGTGGTCCAGGCGGTGCAGACCCAGATGCAGACCAAGCGGAATCTTTATGACGGCTACGTCAATGACTCCGACCTGATTGGCACCCACTCGCGCCTGCAGCTGGCCTATAACCTGACCGACATGATGGCGGGCGAGTTCAAGGACGTGACCAACCCCGGCCTGGACCTGGGTGACTTCATGGGCACCCAGTTCACTACCGGCCCGGATGGCGATCTGTACCAGCTGCCCGACCAGCAGTTCGCGAACCTCTACTGGTTCCGCAAGGACTGGTTCGACCGCGAAGACCTGCAGGCCGCGTTCAAGGAAAAATACGGCTATGACCTGGGCGTCCCGGTCAACTGGTCCGCGTATGAGGACATCGCCGAGTTCTTCAGCGAGCAGGTCAAGGAAATCGACGGCACCGCAATCTATGGCCACATGGATTACGGCAAGCGCGCGCCGGACCTCGGCTGGCGGATGACCGATGCCTGGCTGTCGATGGCCGGTGCCGGCTCCAAGGGTGAACCGAACGGTGTGCCGATCGACGAATGGGGCATCCGCATGGAAGCAGGCAGCTGCAACCCGCAGGGCGCCAGCGTCAGCCGCGGCGGTGCCGCTAACGGCCCGGCGGCGGTCTATGCGATCCGCAAGTGGGACGAATGGCTGCGTAAATACGCGCCTCCGGGTGCTGCGTCTTATGACTTCTACCAGTCGCTGCCGGCACTGGCGCAGGGCAATGTGGCACAGCAGATCTTCTGGTACACCGCCTTCACCGCCGACATGGTGAAGCCGCAATCCGAAGGCAACAACACCGTCGATGAGAGCGGCACCCCGCTGTGGCGGATGGCGCCCAGCCCGCACGGGCCCTATTGGGAAAAAGGCCAGAAGGTCGGATATCAGGACGTGGGTTCCTGGACCTTCCTCAAGTCCACCCCGCTGGACCGCGCTCAGGCTGCCTGGCTCTATGCCCAGTTCGTGGTCTCCAAGACTGTGGACGTGAAGAAATCGCATGTGGGTCTGACCTTCATCCGCGACAGCTCCGTGAACCACGAAAGCTTCACCGAGCGCGCGCCGAAACTGGGCGGCCTGGTCGAGTTCTACCGCTCGCCCGACCGTGTGGCATGGTCGCCGACCGGTGTGAACGTGCCGGACTATCCGAAGCTGGCCCAGATCTGGTGGCAGCAGATCGGCGACGTGAACTCCGGCGCCTTCACCCCGCAGGAAGCGATGGACCGTCTGGCTGAAGAAATGGACATCACCATGGCCCGGATGCAGCGCGCGGATGAGCAGGCGAATGTCTATGGCGGCTGCGGCCCGCGCCTGAATGAGGAAAAAGACGCGGAGTGGTGGTACGCCAATGGCGGCGCCAAGCCGCCGCTGGAGAACGAGAAGCCGCAGGGCCAGACCGTCAACTACGACGAGCTGGTTGCCCGCTGGGCAACCGAGTAAAGCAACTCCTCCCGGTCCGGCCAGACCTCCCCATCGTCTGGCCGGGCTGAAACAGGCCCCGGAGACCCTTTCCCGTCTTCCGGGGCCTTCTTCCCCCCAAAGACCGCGCGCGCCGGATCCCGGTGCGCAAACAGGCCGCCTGCCGGAAAGTCAAAGCAAGATGGCACTCGAACTCAAAGACGTGACCAAGCGCGTCGGCGCCATTCAGCACATCAAGGAAACCTCGCTGCTGCTGGAACCCGGTCACTTCAATGTCCTCCTGGGCGCCACCGGCTCCGGAAAGACCTCACTCATTAAACTGATGGCGGGCCTGGACCCGATGGCCAGCGGCCAGGTGCTGATGGATGGCGAGGATGTCAGCCGTCTTAGCACCCAGAAGCGCAATATCAGCCTGGTGCATCAGTTCTTCATCAACTACCCGCATATGACGGTGTTCGAAAACATCGCCTCGCCGCTGAAAGTGGCAGGCATGGCGAAGTCGGAAATTGCCGGCCGGGTCGAAGAGGCTGCAGAAATCCTGCAGCTAAAGCCGATGCTGCACCGCCGCCCGCATGAGCTGTCCGGCGGCCAGCAGCAGCGCTGCGCCCTGGCCCGTGCAATTGCCAAGGAAAGCCGCGCGGTTTTCCTGGATGAGCCGCTGGCCAACCTCGACTACAAGCTGCGCGAGGAGCTGCGCGACCAGCTGCCAGAGCTGTTTGCCGGCCGCGGCGCGGTGGTGGTTTATGCCACCTCCGAACCGGAAGAGGCGCTCTTGCTGGGCGGCAGGACCGCACTGATGGCCGACGGGCGGGTGACCCAGTTCGGCCCCACCGCCGAGATCTACCGCAACCCCGGCAACGTCGATGCCGCACGGGTGTTTTCGGACCCGCCGATCAACACCGCCGAAATAACCAAGCAGGGCAGCATGGCGCGCCTGGGCGCCGGTGTCACCTGGGAGCTGAGCGGCGCTGCCGCCGGGCTGGCCGATGGCACCTACACCATCGCCATCCGCCCGCACCACGTGCTGCCCGTCGTCAAGAACAGCGCTCAGGTGCAGCTGTCGGGCAAGGTGCAGGTGACCGAGCTCTCCGGCTCCGAAAGCTCCGCCCATTTCGACATGGGTTCCGGCAGCTGGGTTTCTCTGGCCCAAGGCGTCCACTCTTACCGCGTGGGTGAGCTGCACGATTTCTATATGGATCCCGCGCAGGCATACTTCTTTGCCCCCGACGGCAGCCGCGCGGCGTGAGGCATCAATGGCTAAAATAACTCTCTCCAAACTGCGCCACAGCTATCTTTCGACGCCGAAGTCCGACTCGGACTACGCGCTGAAGGAAATCGACCTCGACTGGACCGACGGCGGCGCCTATGCGCTGCTCGGCCCCTCGGGCTGCGGCAAATCCACCCTGCTCAACATTATCTCCGGCCTGCTGGTGCCGTCCGAGGGCCAGATCCTGTTCGACGGCCAGGACGTCACCGCCCTGCCCCCGGACCAGCGCAACATCGCCCAGGTGTTCCAGTTCCCGGTGATCTACGACACCATGACGGTCTACGACAATCTGGCCTTTCCCCTGCGCAACCGCGGCCGGGACGAGGCCACCGTCCGCGAGCGGGTGATGGCAATTGCCGAAATGCTCGAAGTCACGGAGATGCTGGACCAGAAGGCGGCCGGCCTTAGCCCCGACAACAAGCAGAAGATCTCCATGGGCCGCGGCCTGGTGCGCGAAGACGTCAATGTGGTGATGTTCGACGAACCGCTCACTGTGATCGACCCGCACCTGAAGTGGAAACTGCGCAGCAAGCTGAAGGAGCTGCACCAACGGGTGAAGGCGACGATGATCTACGTCACCCACGACCAGACCGAGGCGCTGACCTTTGCCGATCAGGTAGTGGTGATGCAGCTGGGCGAAGTAGTGCAGATCGGCACGCCGGTGGAGCTGTTCGAACGCCCCGCGCATACCTTTGTCGGTCATTTCATCGGCTCGCCTGGCATGAACATCCTGCCTAGCGAGCTGCAGCATGGTGCCGCCGTGTTTGCGGGCCAGCAGATCGCGCTGGAAGGCCCCGTCGAAGGCGCGGCAGACGGCCGGACCGAAATCGGCATCCGCCCGGAATTTGTCTCGCTGGCAGATGCGGGCCTGCCCGCCACCGTCACCAAGGTGTCTGACGTGGGCCGCCACACAGTGGTGGAATGCGCGGCCGGCGGCTGCCGCATCAACGCCGTCACCGAAGACGCCGCACCGGAAAAAGGCAGCGCCGTACATCTCGCCTTCCGCCAGGACATGACCCGGCTTTACGTGGACGGCTGGCTTGCCACTTCCCCTACTGCAGACAAACAAGGAACGGCCTGATGAAAACCGAAAACCAGAAAGCCTGGTTCTTTGTGCTGCCAGTGCTGCTGCTGGTCGCCTTCAACGCTCTCATTCCGATGATGACGGTGGTCAACTACTCGGTGCAGGAGACCTTTGGCGACAACGTGTTTTTCTGGCAGGGCTTGGACTGGTTCCAGCAGATCCTGCGCTCTGACCGCTTCCACGCGGCTCTTGGCCGCCAGTTCCTGTTCACCTTCCTGATCCTGATCATAGAGGTGCCGCTGGGCATCGCCATTGCCCTGTCTATGCCGCGCAAGGGGTTCTGGGTGCCGGTGTGCCTGGTGCTGATGGCCTTGCCGATGCTGATCCCGTGGAACGTTGTCGGCGCGATGTGGAACATCTTCACCCTGCCCGATATCGGCCTGCTGGGCTATTTCCTGAACCACGTTCTGGGCATCTCCTATGACATGACGCAGGACCCGGTTGCGGCCTGGGTGACGATTGTCACCATGGATGTCTGGCATTGGACCTCGCTGGTTGTGCTGCTGAGCTATGCTGGCCTGGTGTCGATCCCCGACGCCTATTACCAGGCGGCCAAGATCGACGGCGCCTCCAACTGGGCGGTGTTCCGGTTCATCCAGCTGCCGAAGATGAAAACGGTGCTGACCATTGCCATCCTGTTGCGGTTCATGGACAGCTTCAACATCTACACCGAGCCGTTTGTTCTGACCGGCGGCGGCCCCGGCAACTCCACCACGCTGTTGTCGATCGACCTGGTGAAAATCGCGCTTGGCCAGTTCGACCTCGGCCCCGCTGCTGCAATGTCGCTCATCTATTTTGCAATCACGCTCCTGGTCTCCTGGCTGTTCTACACGCTGATGACCAAGGACGATCTGAACTAAAGGGAGGGGAACATGCAGAAACGATCCATCGTCCCCATTATCTATATCCTGTTCCTCATGCTGCCGATCTATTGGCTGGTAGCGATGAGCTTCAAGACCACTAACGAAATCCTGTCGGGCTTCTCGCTGTTCCCGCAGACCTTCACGCTGGAGAACTACGCGACCATCTTCACCGATCCCAGCTGGTACTGGGGCTACATAAACTCCATTGCCTATGTGTCGATCAACACGGTGATCTCCATCGCGGTTGCCCTGCCTGCAGCTTATGCCTTCAGCCGCTACCGCTTTCTGGGCGACAAGCAGCTGTTCTTCTGGCTGCTGACCAACCGGATGGCGCCTGCCGCGGTGTTCGCCCTGCCGTTCTTCCAGCTTTATTCCGCCGTCGAACTGTTCGACACCCACCTGGCGGTGGCCCTGGCGCACTGCCTGTTCAACATCCCGCTGGCAGTCTGGATCCTGGAGGGCTTCATGGGCGGTGTGCCCAAGGAGCTGGACGAAACCGCCTTCGTTGACGGTTATTCCTTCCCGCGCTTCTTTGCGACGATCTTCATCCCGTCGATCAAAGCGGGCGTGGGCGTAGCGGCCTTCTTCTGCTTCATGTTCTCCTGGGTGGAATTGCTGCTGGCGAAAACTCTGACCGCCGTCGCCGCCAAGCCGATTGCCGCCACCATGACCAAGACCGCCTCCAGCGCGGGCTATGAACTGGGACTGCTGGCAGCTGCGGGAACTCTGACAATCATTCCGGGCGCCATCGTGATCTGGTTCGTCCGCAACTACATCGCGAAAGGCTTCGCGATGGGGAGGGTGTAATGCTTTCATGGATGGCCTGGACCTGGCCCACTGCCCTGTTATTCATCGGCATCTTCAGCGCCATCGGTGTGCTGATCATCGCCGAGATCCGCCACCCCGGCGGCGATGCCCGGAAAGGCGTGCTCGGCCTCACCACCACCCGCGGCGACCGGCTGTTCATCAGCCTCCTGGGCACCTCCTACATCTTCCTGGCCTGGCTCGGCCTGGTGGGGATGCCGCTATGGTGGCCGCTGGGGCTGTCGATTGCTTGGGGCATCTTCTGCTTCTGGAAGGTCTGATGCCCTTCGGGTCAAGGGGGCCGCAGGCCCCGCCAAAGGCGGCTTGCCCTTGACGCGCGAAACCAAAACACAATCGTGAAAGGCCTTGAAGGCAAAGCTGCCCTTCAAGACCTTCTCAGCCAAGACCCTGAACCGGTGCGCCAAGCAGTGCCCTTGGGACCGGCACCTCACCCCGCCCCTTGCTGAGTAAACTCGCGCGGCAGCGCACATTTTGACAACAAGAGCCCCGCCGCCGCGCATCTTCTAAAAAAATAGTTTTCACGGAAGCCTGCTTCCCCTAGCATAACTGGAACGATCACATGAGCCGGACTGCCGAGGCGATGCGCAAGAAACACGACTCTTCCCTGCTGACCGAGGTTGAGCTGGAATTCATGACCGTCGTCTGGGACATGGGCGGCGGCACCGTGCGTGATATCCTGGCTGAGCTGAATAAGGCGCAGGAGCGCGCCTATACCTCGGTGGCAACGGTTCTCAAGATCATGGAACAGAAGGGCTTCCTCACCAGCGAGCGCAAGGACCGCTCTTTGGTCTACCGCCCTGCCGTTCCCAAGGCAGAGTACCAGAAAACATCTCTGAAAAACCTTTCGAGCAAGCTCTTCAACGGTGCACCGGCGGCTTTGGTCGCCCGGCTGGTCGATGATGAGGATGTGACCGACGAGATGCTCGAGGAGATGCGGGCGCTCTTGGAGGAAAGGTTGGGGGACAATGCAAGCTGATGTTCTGCTGAATGCCTACATCGATCTGAATATCCTGCTGCTGGCAGGCGCGGCGCTTTGGGTTGGCGCCCGCAAGCTGCTGACACGCAGCCCGCTGGGGCGGGCCTACCAGCCGCAGCTGCGGCTTTTGAATGGGATGACCGTTTTACTTGCCGTCTCGCCGGCGCTGATCCTGGCCTTTACCCATTTTGTGATCGCCCATCCGCCGAATTTCTCCGACATGCTGGTCTCGCAATACCTGCAAGGCAATGTCGGCATGAGCGCCGGAAGGTTTGAGGCCGTGCTGGGCCTGCGTGAGGATGCTGTGCGCGGCCTCACCAATCTGCAGCCTCTGTGGGCTCAGGGCATTGCCGCTGCCTTTGCCGCCGGGGCGCTGATTTGCCTCGCCCATGTGGCAGCTTCTGTTTTCCGTCTGCGCCAGAATCTGGCAGGTGCCTTCGTCTGGAAGCGCATCGGCCGGGTGCAGCTTTTGGTTTCTGACAATATCCGGGTTGCCTATTCGACCCGGGGTCTGTTGCGGCGCTATGTGGTGCTGCCGTCGGACTTGCTGAATGATCCGCGCGACCTGCGCCTGACCGTCGCCCATGAGCTGCAACACTTCCGCCAGCGTGACATCGAATGCGAGTTCCTGCTGGAACTGCTGCGCCCTGCCCTATTCTGGAATCCGGCATTCTATCTGTGGCGCCGCGAAGTGCGCCTGCTGCGTGAATTTGCCTGCGACCAGGCGCTGATGGCACGGCCCGGTTTCGATGCGCGCGCCTATTGCGAATGCCTGATCCGCGCCTGTGCCCATGCGGCCCGCAGCCCGGCCCTGTTCATGCGCCGCAGCCCCGCGGTGGCCCTTGTGGACCGCCGCGAAACCCGCCGCGGCCTGTCGCTGCAGCGCCGCATCATTGCTGTGACCGCGGTTCAGCCTCAGGGGGCCAATTCGCTAGGGTGGGCTATTGTCTCTTTGGCGATGGCAGGGGTGGTGCTTGCAACAGCAATGCTGCTGCAGCGGCCGAGCGACTGGAGCCACGACCGCATCATGCTGTCCACCATCGTCAATTTGGAACGGATGGCAACCCGCAGCAGCACCCCGGAGCTTGCTGTCAGCGCCTTGAATGGCGGCTTTGCAATCGCCTCACAGTAAGCCCGGCAGCACCGCCTGGCCACCTTCGATCCCGCGCCCCTGCGCCAGCTTTTGCAGCCTCTGAATCCGGGCCGTTGCCATACATCGGGCACCAGCTTCCGTCAGCGGGATTTCCATCGCTTCTCCAAGCCGCCCCGATGACCGCTTTGGCCTTCTTTCAAGGTTTCGGGCATCTCCCGGGCAAGAGCAGGCAGAATTCTGCAAAACACAGCCCGGATCTTGGGCGGATAAAGGACCAGCCTGCCGCAAGGGCAGCAAAGCGCCGAACAAACAACGGCGTTCAGGCAGTTAGGCGCCTGAAATTACCATCTTAAGTCAAATGGATAGCACCGCCCCAAGGCACACCGTAGGTCTATTCCACGGCACGCGGAACACCGTGGCCGCAAGTAAAACCAAACAATAGAATGGAGTGTCTCACATGAAAAAATTCGCGCTGACCGCCACCGCTTTTGCTGTTCTGTCCGCCGCGCCGCTGGCTGCGATGGAGGCCATCACAGAAGCCGACACCGATGGCAACGGCACCTATTCCCTGGAAGAGCTGCAGGCTGCCTTCCCGGACCTGACCGCGGAAACCTTTGCCACCATTGATGCCAATTCCGATGGCGAGGCTGACCTGGCCGAGGTTAAAGCAGCGGCGGATGCCGGCCTGCTGGCAGCGGCTGGCTGAAACCGCGGCAAGGCGGCTCTCCCCCCCCGACACAGGGCCGCCTTGCTACTGGATGTCCCTGCCGATGGTAAAGAGTGCCAAGGCCCCGCCAAGCGGGGCCTTGTTTTCTGTGACGCACCCGCAGTTCAACCGCCGTCTGCCTGCTGCTTCAACCGCTCAATATGGCGGGCAAAGACATAGGTTATTGGCAAACCCAGCAGCAGGCCCCAAGCCACCAACTCGTAGGGGGTCAGCACCCGCCAGCCTATCCAGCTGGCAATCAGCGAGGCAAAGAAGATATTGACCGCTGCAGCCCCTGCCCCGAACGGGTAAAGCGCCGTCAGCAGCCGCCAGGAGGGCTGCGGTGTCATCGCCGGCTGACCAAGTATTGAACAAACCCCAGGCTGACGATCAGCGCGATGGAGCCCACCAGAAACCAGAACTCTGCGGTTTCGGTCTGCGGCTGCGGAATCGGGCGTTCAAAAGTGGCAGCAAAGACGGTGGAAGGTGCCAGCAGGGCGAAGGAGAGAATGCGTTTCATCTCAGTGCTCCATTGTCAGGGATTGATAGATTTCCGGCAGTGCGCGCGGCAGCCGGTCCGGGTCGGGCAGCAATGTGAACCCCGCGCGGCCGAAGATGCGGGCAAACCAGTCCTGGCCGTCGGCGTCGATCACCACGCCATGCACCGACTGGCCCAGGGCGCGCGCCTCGCGCACCGCCATGCGGCTGTCCTCAATGCCGTGCACGCCCTCATAGTGGTCGAGATCGTTGGGTTTGCCGTCAGTCAGCACCAGGAGAAGGCGGCGTTCAGCACTTTCTTCGGCCAGCTGGGCAGAGGCGTGTCGGATTGCGGCGCCAAGCCTTGTGTAGTGACCGGGCTTGAAGCCGCCGATGCGGGCTGTGACTGCCTCCGACATAGGGTCTTCAAAGCCCTTGGCGCGGGTCAGGAACACCCTGTCGCGGCGCAGGGAGGAGAAGCCCCAGATGCCCAGCCGGTCGCCCGCAGTGGCGATGCCGCCTGCTAGGGCCGCAAGCAACTCGCGGGCGGTTTCGATCACCGGGCGGTCGCCGACGGTTGCTTCGGTGGAGCGCGAGCAGTCCATCAGCACCGCCACGCTCAGGTCGCGGGCCATCGGGCGGCTGGCCTGCCAGACCCGGTCGCTACCCTGCTGGCCGCAGGCCAGATCGACGTGGGATTTCACCACCGCTTCCAGATCCAGCTCGTCGCCGTCCAGCTGCCGGGGCAGCATCACCCGGCGCGGGTGCAACGGTGCAAACTGGCGGCGCACGCGGGCAACTAATTTAGGATCGGGCTGGAAGCTGCCGGCGGGCTTGCCCTCGGCCTCCAGCACGCGAGCGTGAGCGGGCATGTGCTTGCCCAGGCGGTGGTTCCATTCGGGGTAGGTGAACTGGCCCGCCAGCCGTTCGTGTTCAGCATCCTGCGGCGACATGTCCAGCGAGATCCGCAGCCTTGAGGCGGCACGTTTCATGTGCTGCGAGAGAGTGAGGTTGTCCTGATCCTCTGCCGCTTTCTGCGCGTTCTCGTTGTCGTCGTCATCCACCATCCGGTTGATGTTCAGGCTTTCAGCCCAGGACAGGATGGACTCGAACCGGTGGACGATAAAGCTGTCCTTGCGGGTGGTCTGGTCCTGATCCTGCCGCTTGGCTGTCTTGCGGGTGGAGACGGCGAGGCCGGGGGTTTTCATCTCCTCCGCTTCAGGCGCCGCGCCCCTGCCCGCCTGTGGCACCGGCAGGCGCAGCCAGAACGGCACCGGCTGATAGGTCCGGTAGCCGCGCGGCGCGGTGCAGGTGCAGGGTTCGGCAATCCGGCAGTCCGAGCCGATCTGATCCAGTACCATCTGTTCGATCCGCGCCTCGGACCGCGGCAGGCCGCTGCGTTTGCGGGTTTCTGCGGTATGGGCGCAGAACGCCCCATAGGCAGACCGCAGCCCCGGACAGGCGGCAAACACCTTGTCCGCTGCGCGGGCATTGGCGGCGATCTCCAACTGGTCGGCCTGATAGAGGTCTTCGTTTCGTTCAGGCAATTCGATCGTGGCAGCCATCGCGGCCAGCCACAGGTAAGCCTTGCGGTTCAGTTCGGGTTTGGGAAAAACAGCCATTTCCGGCGGCAGGCGCAGACGCTCGCCGTCGAAACTGGCCAGATGCACCATCTCCCGCGGGGTGCCGATGCGGCGCAGCCGGTCCGGGCGGTGGTCCGACAGCACCGCGGGCGCCACCTGGATCTCCACGCCCCCGGCCCCGCCCAGCGCCCGGAACAAGGCCGCCACGCTGGCGCGCATGTCCTCGAACCGGACGGTGTGCTCAGCCCCATCCTCTGCGGCGCCGATCCGCGTAGCCATGCCGTGCCACAGGTTGCCAACCGTTTCTTCGGGTTCCAGAAGGTCGAGAGCGTGGATCATGGCATCACCCGTAGACGCTGGCGGCAAGGTCGCGCAGCGCCTGTTGCACGTCGGCCTCGTCGCTGAGGGGTTCGATGATGGCGGCCTCCACCGCGCGCTCCACACCCATGCCCTTGGCAATCAGTGTGGCGGCGTAGATCAAGAGGCGGGTAGAGACACCTTCCTCCAAGTCCATGCCGGAAAGCTTGCGGATATGGCCCGCCAGGCGCACCAGCGCGGCGGAGCGGTCCTCGTCCAGCCCGCTTTCAGAGGCAACCACTGCGGTCTCGGCAGAGGCTTCCGGGAAGTCGAAGCCGATCGACAGGAAGCGTTGCCGTGTCGAGGGCTTCAGCTTCTTCAGGATATTCTGGTAGCCGGGGTTGTAGCTGGCCACCAGCATGAAGGATTTGGGCGCAGCCAGCTCCTCGCCGGTGCGGTCTATGACCAGGCGGCGGCGGTCATCGGTCAGCGGGTGCAGCACCACGGCCACATCCTTGCGGGCCTCAACCACCTCATCAAGGTAGCAGATGCCGCCCTCGCGCACCGCGCGGGTCAGCGGGCCATCGACCCAGACCGTCTCGCCGCCTTTCAGCAGGTAGCGCCCGATCAGGTCAGCGGCGGACAGGTCGTCATGGCAGGCGACGGTGTGGAGGGGCAGCCCGAGCCGGGCTGCCATATGCTCCACGAACCGCGTTTTGCCGCAGCCGGTGGGCCCCTTCAGAAGAAGGGGCAGACCGTTGGCTTGGGCCATCTCGAAGACGGTGCATTCATCGCCTGCGGGACGGTAGAAGGGCACGGAAGGCATGTTCATCGCGTTCATGGCTTACTCTCCCGGTACGGCCGCGGGGCCGGGTTTGATGACTTCACGGCGGACCACGACGGTTGCGTAGATGAACAACAGCGCACCCAGGACCACCACTGCACCGGAACCGAGGCGCATCAGGTAGAACAGTCCCAGCTGGTCCTGCACGTCCATGAAGTACTCACCGACAATGCGTTGCATGTGGGTCTGGATGGTGCCGGCAAAGGTCAGCACGAAGGTCATGAAGGCCATGCCGCCAGTCATCAGCCAGAAGGAGGCCATGTTCAGCACCTGGTTATACGGGTCGCGGTTGCGCAGTTGCGGCATCGCATAGGTGAACATCGCCAGGTTCATCGCCACATAGGCGCCATAGAAAGCCAGGTGCCCGTGCGCGGCGGTGATCTGAGTGCCGTGGGTATAGTAGTTCACCCCGTGCAGCGTGTGCAGGAAGCCCCAGACGCCGGCGCCGAAGAAGGCAACGGTGGATGCACCCAGCGACCACAAAAGCGCAGCCTTGTTCGGGTGGTTCTTGCGGCCTTTCCAGACCATGACGAAGGCAAAGCTCATCATCGCGAAGAAGGGGATCACTTCCAAGGTCGAGAAGATCGAGCCGATCCACTGCCAGTAACCGGGGGTACCGATCCAGAAGAAGTGGTGGCCGGTGCCGAGGATACCGGAGAACAGCGCCAGCGCCACGATGACATAGAGCCACTTCTCCACCACCTCGCGGTCAACACCGGTCAGCTTCAGCATCAGGTAGCCAAGGATCGCGGCCATCACCAGTTCCCAAGTGGCTTCCACCCACAGGTGGACAACAAACCACCAGTACATCTTGTCGAGCGACAGGTTGTCCGGGTTGATGAAGGCAAAGATCCACAGGAGCGAAAGCAGCCACAGGCCCATCAGCAGGATGTTGGTGATCGCGGTCTTGCGGCCTGCCAGCACGGTCAGCGAGATGTTCACGAGGAAGATCACCGCCGCAACAAGGATGCCGAACTTGACCCACAGGGGCTGTTCCAGGAACTCCCGCCCGCCATGGATGCCCACAAGATAGGACCCCACCGCGCCGAGCGTCCCGACGACCAGAATGGCCAGCTGGATATAGGCGAGTTTCACCGAGAACAGTTCACGCTCGGATTCCTCGGGGATCAGATAATAGGCAGCACCGAAGAAGCCCAGCAGCAGCCAGACGATCAGTGCGTTGGTGTGCAGCATCCGCACGATGTTGAACGGCAAAAGCTCGCTCAGCGTGTTAGGCCAGACATAGATCCAGCCGGCCAGCAGACCGCCCAGAACCTGAATGACAAACAGGCCCATTGCCACCATGAAATAGGCATAGGCCACTTTTTGAGATTGATATTTCATTGTTTCTCTCCCCTCAGCCCGCGTCGTTCGGCGGCCAGTTCTGGGTGTCGGTCTGATCCGCCCAGCGCAGGAATTCGGACAAGGCCTTTGTCTCCTCCTCGGTCAGGTCGAAGAACGGCATCTGGCGGCGCCCCTCGACGCCGGAGGGCTGCGATTTCATCCAGCCGTCAAGCATTTCATAGGCGCCTTCCGGATCATCCAGCACGCCCCAGCGGGTCATCACGTTGCCCACTTCCGGTGCGAAATAGGCGCCCTCGCCGTGCAGCGTGTGGCAGTTGATGCAGGAATGGCGCTCCCACACGTGTTTGCCCTGGCGCACCTCGTCGGTCAATTCCATGCCAGCGGTAGATGTGTTGACGATGAAGCGGTGGCTGTGCGCGGTCATGGCCACGAACACGACGACGAAGAACAAGGAGCCCCCGTAGAACACGTTCCTGGCCCGCGACTTGGTAAGTATCTCTGACATATCGCGGTCCTGAGTACAGTTGCGGATGGGTTCTGCCTAAACCCGCGCACCGCCGCGAATATTGTCCAAGCGCAAAGACCTGCCTCATTGCTGCACGCAAAATGCAGGAAAAGGAGGACACGCCATGCGCCGCCCCGATTTCGACGATCCCGACTTGCCGCTCTCGGAACTGTTCCACCACTGGCCCGCCTGCGCGGGCGAGTTTATGAACCGCCAGATGCTCTGCCCCGGCTGCCCGATCGCGCCGTTTCACACGCTGATTGATGCGTGCGAGGAATACGGACTGGAGGAGATGGCGTTCCGGAAGGAGTTGCGGGGGATGATGGGGGCATAGCCCGCGTTTTGGCGGGAGTGACCCCTGCCGACCCTGTTGCAGCCGTCGATGCTTCGCTAAGATGCTGCATGTTCAGTAGGCTGCTGCCGACCTTAAGCCGACTGCCACTTAGCCACATTCAGGATGAACTGAGAAGACCATTGCTTCTAGTTGCCCTACAAGAACCCCATAACTACGATCTACACGATTTATGAAGAGTTTCCGTAAAGAGAGAGTACCCGAGAGAAGCGGCCCTTGACCCCACTCAAACCGCGTGTTTATTTTCTAGGGTTTTCATAGAGACCAGAAGCTTGGCGCACGAATTAATCACAATAGATAGAAAGCCGCTTCTTTTGAGGCGTGCAGTTGTAAATCCGGCCTGGAAAGATGAAAAGGTTCTAACCTCAGATCTATGGATCTTATGTCGACCTATGGATTCGGCGGAACGCAAAAGCTACAGATGCCCAGTTTTATTGGCAGCAGGCACGAGAGTTTTACAGAGCATCTCTTGGGCTGCCTGTTACTGCATCACCACTAACACTATACTATTGCTTCCTGAACGCCACAAAGGCGCTTTTGGCGTCAAAGGGACTATCTTTTTCTGACCTCCACGGTGTGTCTGGAAAGAAAACGGCAAGTAAAGCAAGCCTCTCCAATGAACAAATAACGATAAAGACAAGCGGTGTTTTACCGGCACTTATCACTTACTATGGAGACGAAAGAAATGGAACTTATACGCTAAAAGAACTTCTTGGGAACATGTCTTTTGTCCACAGGGCCTACTGCCTTTCATACAGTGAGCCTTTTCACTTTTTCTCTGCCTTTGAACCTGTTTTTGTGAAGGCTCGGGGCTCAACTGAAGCTTGGATTAGTTTCGGGATGGAAGCTCGGTTCGATGACAAACGAGTTCTGGCGACACTTCCACTGGGCTATCAGAAGAACCCCACATTCCCGAGCGATTTGGTAGTTCGCAAGAAGCAACGCTTCAGATGGAAGAGCGGAACCTCTGAAAAGCGTGCGAACCTTGGCAGGCTAACAAATTACCACAAAAAGTTGCGGCGCAACTTGACTTATGTGGCGGGTGCAGATCGATGGTATTTAAAAAGAAGGCATTCTAGTTTGGTCACTGTGGATCGCCACGCCCCAACCATGATTTTTGCAGCGATGCATCGCCTTAGCGAGCTCTCTCGGTACGACCCTATTCGCCTATCGCGCATTCTAGACACGCAGCGCAACTGGATCCTCGCTGAATTCATCAAATCAGCACCCACTCAATTTCTAGATGAGATCGCATGTGAGATCACAGGTCAGGAAATCCATGTTCCCGGCATCTGATCCTCCCCCAATGAAGTGGTCCGCCGTTATGTTTAGGAAAACGGAGGATCAGAATGGGAACGAAGCGACACAAGCCGGAAGAGATTGTCACGAAGCTGCGGCAGGTTGAGGTGCTTGTCGGTCAGGGATTGCAGCGCGTGGATGCGATCCGCGAAGTGCGCATCACCGAGCAGACCTACTACCGCTGGCGCAAGCAATACGGCGGGATGGGAACCGACCAACTCAGAGAGCTCAAACGGCTGCAGAAAGAGAACGAGCGGCTGCGTCGCGCCGTTTCGGATCTGACCCTGGACAAGCTCATCCTGTCGGAGGCCGCAAAGGGAAACTTCTGAGCCCCGCTCGCCGCCGGGCCTGCATAGATCATGTGCGCAGTCGGTTCAGCGTGTCGGAACGGAAGGCCTGCCGTGTCCTGGGGCAGCACCGTTCCACGCAGAGAAAATTGCCACGAGGCCGGGTCGACGAGGCGCGCCTGATCGCGGACATGATTGAGCTGGCGCGCCAATACGGCCGCTACGGTTACCGGCGGATCGCGGCCCTGCTGAGGGATGCAGGCTGGCAAGTGAACGACAAGCGTGTCGAACGCCTGTGGCGGCGTGAGGGGCTGAAAGTGCCTGCGAAACAACCGAAGAAAGGACGGCTCTGGCTGAACGACGGCTCCTGTGTCCGGTTGCGGCCCGAATATCGCAACCACGTCTGGAGCTACGACTTCGTGCATTGCCGGACCGATGATGGGAAGGCCTTCCGCACGCTGAACATCCTCGACGAACATAGCCGGGAGTGCCTGGCTATCCGGGTGAAGCGGAAGCTGAACTCAGGTGACGTAATCGATGCCTTGAGTGACCTGTTCATCCTGCGGGGCGTCCCGGCCTACATCCGGTCCGACAACGGTCCTGAGTTCGTGGCACAGGCTGTCCGGGACTGGATTGCTGCGGTCGGCTCCAAGACCGCCTACATTGAGCCGGGATCCCCCTGGGAGAACGGATACTGTGAAAGCTTCAACGCCCGGTTCCGCGATGAACTGCTCAACGGAGAAATCTTCTACAGCCTGCGCGAGGCTCAGATCCTGATCGAACAATGGAGGAAGCACTACAACACAAAAAGACCACACAGCGCCTTGCGCTATCGCCCACCGGCTCCGGAAACACTCGTCCCGATGGACCCGAGGCCGGTCATGCACTAACAATCAAACCGGACCACTCAGGTGGGGCTGATCACATCCACAACGGCAACTCACTTACACAAAACTAAAAACTTTCGACACTCTAGGCCGTGTTGACGCTCTGAGAGAGAAGAGCCAATTATGTTGAAAGTTAGGCTCGATCATCTTGCGTTGGGGCAATAGAAGTTTTGCTTTCATGTTCGGAGAGGCAGCTCTGGACCGTCTTGCGCATCTAGCCATCTCAGTAGTCGCGATCTTGCTGAGTTTACTTCTTATCAATTTGGCCGTACGGGCCGACAAAAGTTGCGACGGTAGCGAACGGCAGAAACGCTCCTACCCCTGTGCCCCGCTCAGCACAACCAGCCGGTGCGGGGCCGTCACCACGATGTGCTTGCGCGTGGAGTGCACGATGCCGTCCTTCTCCCAGGCCGACAACAAACGGCTGACGGTGTGCAGCGTGGTGCCGGTCATTTCGGAGATATTGCGGCGGGTCACGGGGAAGGCGATCTCGATCCCCTCCTCCACCTTGCGGCCCGATTGGGTCACCATCCGCAGAAGCGCTGCCGCCACCCGCTGCTCTACTGCTTGCGTCGCCAGTTCGGTGATCCTTGTCTGCATCTCCCCCAGCCGCTGGCCCAGGGTATTGTAGCTCTCAGTGGCGAAGCCCTGGTACTTGGCGGTGAACTCCCCCCACAGCCGTACCGGCCAGGACAGTGCCAGCAATTCAGAGGCGGCGATGGCGGTGGCCGGATAAGTGTCGCGGTTCAGCGCCGGCGCGATGCCGAACAGCTGGCCCGGCGAAATGTGCAGCGCGATGATCTGCTCGCCGCCCTCGGTGGTCTTCACCACCCGGATGTAGCCATCCAGCAGCAGGTGGAAGCGTTCGGCGTCATGGCCTTCGTGAAAGATCTCCGCGCCTTCGTCATACCTCTTGGGCAGTGCCTGATCGAGGATTTCGCGGATCTGGCCGCGTTCCAGGAGGCTGAAGGGCGGCAGCCCGGTCAGGAGGCTTTCGTCGAGCTTGGACAAGAATGCACCGCAAGTTTGCTGAAGGACAAAGAGATACCCCCGCCGTTATCGCATAGTGAAGCCAGAGGAAACAACCGTGCGGGAAAAACGGGAAATTCCAGAAACAGGGGACACTCCCTCTTCCCTGCCCGCCGGTGCTGATCCAGAGGGTCCGGCAAAAGATTGCGTCCCTTGCGCCGGACCGGCGGGCGGCACCTGACCAGTGCCGCCCGCCTTTCATCTGCCTGGACGCTAGGAGGCCGTGATGGCTGCGCGAACCGACTATACCGGACCTGTTCTCTTCTCCTTCGGCTTCCGGCCGTTTTTCCTGGGTGCCTGCCTGTTTGCCCTGCTGGCGGTGCCTGTCTGGCTGCTGATCTGGCGCGGCAATCTGGAGTATTCAGGTCCCTTCCTGCCGTCTGACTGGCACATTCACGAGATGATCTTTGGCTACGGCGCCGCCGTGGTGGCGGGCTTTCTGTTCACCGCGGTGCCAAACTGGACCGGGCGGATGCCTGCGCGCGGCCTGCCGCTGGCGCTGCTGTCCGTCCTGTGGCTGCTGGGGCGGCTGGCGGCGGCGGGCTGGCTGGGACTGCCGGCGCTGGGGGTGATGGTTGCGGACTGCGGCTTCCTGGCCGCGGTGATTGCCATGATCGCGCGCGAGATCATCGCCGGTGAGAACTGGCGCAACCTCAAGGTGCTGGTGCCGGTTACCCTGCTGGGCGCCGCAAATGCCTGCTTCCACATCGAGGCGATGACCGAGGGCGCGGCAGATGTCTCGCGCCGGCTGGGCATTGCGGTGCTGATCTTCCTGATCATGCTGATCGGCGGCCGGATCATCCCAAGCTTCACCCGCAATTGGCTGGCCAAGCACGGGGCGGAAAAAATGCCGGTGCCCTTTGGCAAATTCGACGCCGTAGCGCTGGTCTTTGGCGCAGCGGCGCTGGTGGCCTGGACCGCGGCGCCCTGGGCCGCCGTCAGCGGCGCGCTGTTGCTGGCAGCCGGCCTGCTGCACGCGGTGCGGCTGGGGCGCTGGCGCGGCCTTGCCACCCTGCCCGACCCGCTTTTGCTGATGCTCCACCTGGCCTATGCGCTGGTGCCGGCGGGGCTGATTGCAGCGGGCGGCGTGCCCTTTGGCCAGACCGAACCCGCTGCCGCAGCGCATATCCTGGGCATCGGCGCCATCGGCGGCATGACGCTTGCGGTGATGATGCGGGCCACCATGGGCCACAGCGGTCGCCCGCTGGTCGCAGGCCCGGCGCTGACAGTCTCCTTCATGCTGCTGCTGGGAGCGGCCGCCCTGCGTCTGGCGGGCAGTGCTGAGCTGATGCCCGGCTGGGACGGGATCCTGGCCTCGGGCGTGCTGTGGACAGCCAGCTTTGCCCTGATGGTTCTGAAAACAGGCCCTTGGCTGGTCTCGCAGCGCCTTGGTCCCAAAAAGGTGTCCGGCAAACCAGCCGCCCCCCAGTCATCCCCGGCCGCAGCAGAACGCGCTTAGCTCACGTATTTTTAACGGCCTTCTCAGAGAATGCCATTCCGGGTAACTAGGAACTGGATAGAACGAGGAGGTCACGAATGCAGTGGAAAGCTGCCGCCGCCGCTGTGGTGCCGCTGCTCTTGTGGGCCGTTTCGAGCCTGGCCAATGCCGCCGGGCTCGAGAATTTTAAACGCCCTTCAACCGTGCCCTTTCCTGAAACAGCCCCCTATAACCGCGAGATCGCCACGCTGGGCAAGATGCTGTTCTTTGATCCCCGCCTATCCGGCGGGCAGAACATCAGCTGTTCAAGCTGCCACAATCCATCCTTTGGCTGGGAAACCCCCGTGCCCAAGGCGATTGGCGCCGGGAACACACCGGTGCGCCGCCACGCTCCGACATTGCTGAATGCTGCCTGGATCACCCCCCTGTTCTGGGACGGGCGCGCAGCCAGCCTGGAGGAACAGGCCGTCGGCCCGATCACTGCAGCGGACGAGATGAACGCGACCTTCGCCGGTATTGCCGCCCGGCTGAGTACGGTGCCGGACTACCGTGCCTGGTTCGAACGGTTGTTCCCCGGGCGGGGTATCGGCAAGGAAACAGTCCTCATAGCGCTCGCAACTTATCAGCGCACCATTGTCAGCGGGGTCGCACAATTCGACCGCTGGACGGATGGCGATGACACCGCCGTGCCTGAGGCCGCCAAGCGCGGTTTTGAGTTGTTCACCGGGCGGGCGGGCTGTGTGTCCTGCCATACAGGATGGATGTTCACTGACAATCAGCTTCATGATATCGGCATGCCAACCGACGACTTGGGCGGCGGCGGCGCAGCACCTGGAAACCCGGACCTGAACTACCGTTTCAAGACGCCGGGGCTGCGCAGCATCGCACTGCGGGCGCCATATATGCACGACGGCTCCCTGCCATCGCTGCGGGCAGTCATCCGCCATTACGCAAGCGGGGGATCTGCCCAAGCCGGGCGCAGCCCGGATATCGCTGGCTTTTCTGTCAGCGAAGACGAAATCTCAGACCTAATTGCCTTTCTGGAGACCCTGACGGATACCGAGTTCTCATGTTCCAACCCCGATCCTGCCGGCCAATTGATGCGCGCTGCTGAAAGGGGCCATATATGAACATCAAGCGCTCCACCGTCCTGCCAGTTCTGGTTATTGCGGTTGCGGCTTTGCTGGCCGCGCTTCTGGTAGGCGGCATGGCAACTTATGCCTCGGGGCGCAAGGATGCGGTGCTTGAGGCCTCGCTGGAGGTGACCCGCCGCACCAGCAGCGTCAGCGCCGGCATCACCGCGGCCCAATTCTATGCACAGGACGTTCTGGCAATGACCCGGCTGATCCCCCAGGATGAAGCCGCCAGCCAGTTTCAAGCCCACCTTCGCAACATCAACCGGGACCTGAACGCCCTTCTCAAACAACCGCTGCCGGGGCACCTGCGCAGTTCTGCTGAAACGCTCAACCAGTCATTGACGGAATGGTGCGAGATGGCAGTTATTCTGCTGGGCATCAAACCTGCCCAGCAGATACCCACTCTCAGCGCCCTGATGATGAGCAGCGAGGCGGTCACCCAGCAGGCGGAGACCGTGACCCGGCTGGCCGCTTCACACGCGGAACAGGCCGTGGCAGCAGCCAATCAGGCATTGTCCCGGATCTTCATTCTTGGCCTCACCGGCACCGCCCTGCTGATGGCCGCCGCGCTGATCTTTGCCATGCGCAAGGCGCATGCCATTTCAGAGGCGATGCAGGTGGCCGCATCCAAACTGCGGCGCCTTGCCAGCCGGGAGCAGCCTGCCTCGCAACAGGAAGCGGATGAAATCTCTGCCGTCTTCACCGCCCTGGACACCCTGGAAGCCAGCCTGGTGGAAAAAAAGCGCATTGCCGAACACTTGCAGCAGGAAAAAACCCGAGCCGAGGCCGCAACTGAGACAAAGTCCCGATTCCTGGCTACGATGAGCCATGAAATCCGGACCCCGATTAACGGGGTCCTCGGGATGGCGGAAGTGCTGAATGAAACCAGCCTGACACCTGAACAGCAGTCCTGTACCGGGACCATACTAGCATCCTCTGAGGCGTTGCTGCGCATCGTCAACGACATTCTCGACTTTTCCAAGCTGGAAGCCGGCAAAACCCAGATGCTGGAACAGCCCTTCAACCTGCGCGATGTTGTTTATGATGTCGCCACGTTGATGTCGCCCTCAGCCACTGCCAAGGGTGTGGAGATCTGCATCGACATCCCGGAGAATACCCCGGCCGTCTTTATCGGTGACAGCGGCCGGGTGCGCCAGATTCTGATGAACCTTGTCGGCAACGCTGTGAAGTTCACGCTGGAAGGCCACATCAGCATTCGGCTCAACTATGATGCCTCTCACAGAATTCCCTTGTGTATAGATGTCCGCGATACCGGCGTCGGCATTCCGGAAGAGAGCATCGGCCAGATTTTCCATGCCTTTGAACAGGTGGAAAGCACCACTGCCCGGCGTTTTGAAGGCACCGGCCTGGGCCTGGCCATCTCCTCGCGCCTGGCACAGGCCATGGGTGGGCGGATCGATGTGGTCTCGCAGACCGGCCAAGGGTCCTGTTTCACGGTGTGCCTGACGCTTCCGGTTGCAGCACCAGCACAATTGCCCCGCCGCCCGCTGGCCGGAAAACGCGTGGCTGTAGCCGCCGACCTTGCGGTTGCACGGGATGTGCGGCTGCGCCAACTGGCCTACTGGGGGGCTGAGACTCTGGCCCCGCGCAGCATGGCCGGCCTGCTGGAACAAGTCGCAACCATGGCGAAGGAAAACCAGCCGCCCGACCTTGTTCTAGTCGAAACCAGCCTGCCGCTGGAGCAGGCCAGGAACCTGTGCCGGAGCCTGCACGCACTGCCCGGCTGCCGCGAGTTGCCCATCGTCTTTTGCGCGGGCAGCCAGATGCTCTCGGCCTATGAAACGCTCAAAGAGTGTAAGACTTTGCGCGTCCTGATGAAGCCGGCCCGCAACAGGCTGCTGCTGCAAACCCTGCAGGACGCGCTAAGCACTGGCGCCGCGCCCGCAACATCCCCCATTTTGCAGCAGGCAGAGGCTGCGCCAGACGCGAACCGGTTCAGCCACCTGCGCCTGCTGGTGGCTGAGGATAACCGGACCAATCAGCTGGTCCTGAAGAAAATGCTGGCTCCCACTGGCGTTCAGCTTACCATTTGCAGCAACGGGCAAGAGGCGGTGGACACTTTTGCAGCCCAAAGCTTTGATCTGGTGCTGATGGATATGTCGATGCCGGTGATGGACGGGCTGGAAGCCACCCGGCGCCTGCGGGCCTGGGAACAGGAGAACGGGCATCCGCCCTGCCCTATCCTGGCCCTGACAGCCAATGTGCTGAGTTCCGACGAAGCCGCGTGCCGCGCGGCGGGGATGGTTGGATTTCTGTCGAAACCGGTCCGGAAACAGCAATTGCTGGAACACATTGCCAAATGGACCAATGGCCCGGCATCCGACAGCGCCGCCACACATGTCCGGCAGGCCTGACACAAGCAGATTCCGGCCTTTGCCCTATCTGAATTCACGAAACATCACAAAAGCACACGGTTTCGTGATAGACTGAAGTTCTGCCTGAGTCCGGCAGGACTTTACCAGTTCCGGAGATTTTCAGGCGCCTGCCATCGTGGTGCTCAATTGGCGGAGCAGCCGCACGCTGGCAGCTTTGGTGAAAGTAATGAGTGATTGGGGGATCACATGTCCGTTTTGCAAATCGGGGCCGCGCGCCCTGCCGATGGGGTATTAACACATTCAGAAAACCCGGACTGGGGCGCAACCGGGACAAACCTTCTGCATATGGCACCCAGTGGTCTGGGAGCCGGCGGCGAAATGGCCGGAGAACACCGTCCCAATCCGCGCGACATTTCAAACATCCTGTCGGTGCAGGACGGCAGCCTCCCGAACAGCGCCGGGGCCTCTGATTTTCTGTGGATTTGGGGACAGTTCCTGGATCATGATCTATCACTGACCAGCGAAGGGCACACCACCCGCGCGGATATTCCTGTGCCCGCGGGCGATCCGCATTTTGATCCTGAAGGCACTGGACAGGCGGTTATCCCCTTTACCCGGGTCGACCAAAAAAACGGCGCATACATAAACGAGATCACGGCCTATATTGACGCGTCGATGATCTATGGCTCAACTGCAGAAACCCTGGCAGCATTGCGGGCGGACGGCGGCAGACTGAAGATGACCCAGGACAATCATCTGCTGCTGGAGGGCCACGGCTTCCTCACCGGTGACGTGCGCGCCGCCGAGAATGTCGCACTGTCGTCGATGCACACGCTCTTTACCCGCGAACACAACCGCCTGGCGGCCGAACTTGCCCTCAGGGATCCAGGCCTGACCGATGATCAGCTGTTTGAAGCCTCCCGCGCCCGGGTCGAAGCTCTGGTTCAAGCGGTAACCTTCAAGGAGTTTCTGCCCGTGCTGCTCGGGCCCGCTGCCATTAACGCGTATGACGGGTACAAAGCGGGAGTGAACCCAGGCATCGCAATCGAATTTTCAACGGCCGTTTACCGGCTGGGGCACACTCTGCTTCCAGCCAGCCTGCAACTGGTATCGGAAAACGGAACCCGGCTGGATCCGCTGGCCCTGCGGGACGTCTTCTTTCAGCCGCATCTGGTGAGCCGGGACGGGATGATGGAAAACGTCCTGCGCGGCGCTGCTGGACAGGCCGCGGAGGCCGTCGACACCAAAGTGGTCGAGGATGTGCGCTCCTTCCTGTTCGGTGCGCCTGGTGCAGGCGGACTGGATTTGGCCGCCCTCAACATCCAGCGCGGCCGCGACCTGGGGGTTGCCAGCTACAACGGCCTGCGCCAGGCGCTTGGCTTGGATATGGCGGAAAGTTTTGCAGATATCACCGCGGACCCGGCCCTTGCCACCCGTCTGGAGGAGGCCTATGGCGACGTCGCCCTGGTGGATGCATGGATCGGCGGCCTGGCCGAGGACCCGGCCGTCGGCAGCCTGCTGGGAGAGACCTTTTCCATTGTGATGGCGGACCAGTTCACCCGCCTGCGCGATGGCGATCCATTCTGGAGCCAGTCACGGGACGGCATCCCCGCCGGCGAGCTGAAAACACTTTGGGCAACCAGACTGTCCGATATTGTCCTGCGCAACACGGATACCGGTGTCCTGCAAAAGGAGGTCTTTGCCGGTATGGACAGGACCGTCGGCTCTGGAGCGGACAACGCGCTGCAGGGGGGTGGGGGACGGGACTTCATGCATGGCCGGGGTGGTCATGATTTTCTTTTCGGGGGCGCTGGCGGTGATGATCTGCAAGGCGGACGTGGCGATGATACGCTGCAGGGCGCCAGGGGAGAGGACTACCTGAGCGGCGGAACAGGCCACGACGTGCTGGGCGGCGGGAGCGGAAGCGACCGCCTTGGCGGTGGACACGGGCACGACGCCCTGACCGGCGGTAGCGGGCGGGACAGGCTGAGCGGACGCCAGGGGGATGATTTTCTGTCAGGCGGCAGCGGCAAGGATCATCTCTCCGGCAACAGCGGCCGCGACACGCTGAACGGAGGACAGCACGCTGACACTCTGTCCGGCGGCATTGGGGATGATCTGCTGACGGGCGGCACCGGCGGCGACTGTTTTTTGTTCCGCACCCGTCATACCGGCAACGACACCGTCACCGACTTCACCCCTGGCCTGGATGAAATCAAGGTCACCGGCCCGATGCGGCACGTCCTGCAGATTGAGGAACAGGCTGCCGGGCTGCTGCTGTCCGATGGCAGGGACTGGTCCGTGCTGCTGGAGGATGTCAGCCTGGCGGCGTGGCTGGACGGCGGCGACAGCTTGCTCTGACCCCGCGCCTCCGGCGGGCGGCAGCGCACCACGCCCTCCTTCAAGAACAGGCAGCCGCCGATAGGAAACTTACGTCAACCCAGCCAGCATGGATGTCGCAACTCCCTCATTCGCTGACGCAATCAGCGGACAGGTGGAAATCGCGCAGCGCCTAAAATGCCCGATCAGATTTCCGCAAGGCTGCCCAGCCCGCGCGGGAGGCGACAGGCATCGGGGAGGACGCGCCGCCATGAAAGACAAGACAACCACAACCGAACAAGCAATGGCGCTGATCCGGGACGGGGATGTCGTGACCACCACCGGATTTGTGCAAAGCTGCATTCCGGAAATGCTGCACGCGGCACTGGAAAAGCGCTTCGTGGCCGAAGGCGCCCCCCGCGACCTCACACTGATCATGTGCGCAGGTGCGGGCGACAGCAAGGGCCTGGGCACCGGGCGCCTGCATCATGATGGCCTGTTGCGCCGGGTGATTGCCGGCAACTTCGGCCGGATGCCCAAAGTCGCCCAAGCCGCACAGGAGAACAAGATCTGCGGCTACAACCTGCCCCAGGGAGTGATCTCGCAGCTCTACCGCGCCTGCGCAGCAGGCCAGCCCGGCCTGTTCTCCAAGGTTGGCTTGCACACCTATGTCGACCCGCGCCATGGCGGCGGCAAGGTGAACAAGGTGACCAAGGAAGACATCGTCCGTTATCACGAAGTGGATGGCGAGGAATGGTTGTTCTACAAAGCCACCAAGATCGACGTCGCCTTCATCCGCGGCACCAGTGCTGACCGCTCCGGCAACATCAGCATGGAGCGCGAGGCGCTGACACTGGACTGCCTGGCCCAGGCGATGGCCGCGCACAACAACGGCGGCATCGTCATCGCCCAGGTGGAACGCATCGTCGAGGACGGTTCGATCAAGCCCAAAGACGTGAAGATCCCCGGCCTGCTGGTGGACTGTGTCTGCGTCGCAGATGACCCGGAGATGCACCGGATGAACTATGGCGTGCAGCACAATCCGGCCCTGTCGGGCGAAATCCGGGTCCCGGTTGAGGGCATCGCCAAGATGCCGCTGGATCAGCGCAAGATCATTGCCCGCCGCGCCGCCTTTGAGCTGCCGCCCAACGGTGCTGTGAACCTCGGCGTCGGCGCGCCCGATGGCGTGGCGGCCGTGGCCAACGAAGAAAAGGCCACTCCCTATATCACCCTCACCACCGAGGCAGGCGCGGTGGGCGGGGTGCTGGCAGGCGGCTCAAGTTTCGGCTCCTCCGCCAATGCCGACGCCATCATCGACCAGAACCAGATGTTCGATTTCTACGACGGCGGCGGGCTGGACCTCACCTGTCTCGGCATGGCCGAATGCGACGCCGAGGGCAGCGTCAACGCCTCCCGCTTCGGCGGCCGCCTGAACGGCTGCGGCGGCTTCATCAACATCTCGCAGAACTCCCGCGCCGTGGTCTTTGCCGGCACTTTCACCGCTGGCGGGCTGAAGGTTGCGGTCGAGGACGGCCAGCTACGTATCGTCCAGGAGGGCCGCAACAAGAAGTTCGTGCGACTGATCGAACAAATCACCTTTTCCGGGCCTTATGCCTCGAAACGTTCGCAGCCGGTGCTTTATGTCACCGAACGCTGCGTGCTGCAGCTGACCCCCAAGGGGCTAGAGCTGATTGAGATCGCCCCGGGCATCGACCTGCAGCGCGATATTCTGGACCAGATGGAGTTCAAGCCGATCATCGAGAACGTCACCCAAATGGACCCGCGCATTTTCCGCGACGAGCCAATGGGGCTGATGAATGACCTGCTGAACCTCAACCTGTCGGAACGCGTCACCTATGACGCCGCCCGCCACACCATGTTCCTCAACCTGGAAGGCTGGAGCGTCAAGAAAAAGCGTGACATCGAGGATCTGGACCGGGTGCTGCAGGAAGCCTACGCCAAGAGCGGTACTGGTGTAAGCATGGTGATGAACCAGAACGGCTTCCGCATCGCCGAAGATCTGCAGGACGACTATGCGGCCACAGTCGGGCAGCTTCTAAAGCACAATAGCGAGTTGATTGCCCATTACACCACCAGTGCCTTCATGCGCCTGAAGATGCAGGGCGAGCTGTCAAGCCGCAGCGTCCAGCCGCATATCTTCGAAAGCGGCGAGGAAGCACATCAGGCGATCTGGGGCTCTTGAAACAGCCTCTTCCTGCCCCGTAAGGCAACGGGCTTCGCCATTGATTGCCCCCCTGCCCCGGCCTGTTCAATCACGCCGGGACAGCGCTCATCTAGGAGCCTTGCGATGAGTATCCCCTTTATGGAAATGGCCGTCCAAATCTTTCATTTCATTTTGATTTCCGGCATTGAACGCCCCGGCTCCGGGACCTGTGCCACTGCTCCGGCTGGGTTTTTCAGGGGGCATGGAAAAGAACTGCACTTTTTTTCAAAAACCCTCTTGCACCCCCCCGCAACAAACTTTAGACAGCGCCTCACCGATGGGGTGTAGCCAAGTGGTAAGGCAGCGGTTTTTGGTACCGTGTACCGTAGGTTCGAATCCTACCACCCCAGCCACAGAATTCTAAGCCCGATGCTTCACGCATCGGGTTTTTTCGCTTTTTACCAAGTCAAATCAACGGCATAGAGAATCTGCGAAAACTGCCCACTTGACCTAGGGTTGTGCATCCCGCAACATTTCCCGCAACAAATCCCGCAACATTTTGCCCTCTGGCAGTGCTTGGAGATTGGGAATGGATGACCGGGGGCTTAGGACGCCCTGAAATTCCGGGACTGGTGGGGGGAAAAGATTCAGCGGGAGGGGATGGACCTCGAAACCGCAAACAAGGATTTCGGGCATCTGGCGAAAATGCTGTCCGACTGGGCTGCACTAAAGAAAATCGAACTGGACAACCCGTTCGTAAAGCTCCGGTTCGAGGTGAGGCGCAACAAGAACAAGACGGTTCACCCGCCATTTTCCAGAAAGCATGTAGCGGACGTCCTCCTAGCCCCTGGGGCGCTGGACGGGTTGAATGATGAGGCGCGGGACATTTTCCTGATGACCATCAATACCGGCGCCCGGCCCAGCGAGATAACCGGCGCACCCCTAGAGGATTTTGTCCTGGACCATAACGTCCCGCACCTCCGAATCCGGGAGAATGGGCGGGAGGTCAAGGTGGCCCATACTGAGCGGGACATTCCCCTGCTTGGCATTTCGCTTGAAGCGGCCCGGCGCATCAAAGACAGAGGCGGGATTGGTCAATACTGGGACAATGCGGACGGATGGCCGAGCAACTTGTCCGGCGGCGATGTGGGAAATAGAGTTATCCATACGCTAAACGCAGAAGGAATATCCTCCTATGCGGATGCCGCGCAATACTTTCAAAATCAAACGACCTTCGAACCATTTGAGCAACAGATATTTAGTGAAATTTCCCACCCAATCAGTAACGTCAACGACACACCTACCGGCGGAGTGACGATTTTTGGCGCAGCCACTCTTCGGGAAACATTAACTTCTGACATCTCGAGCCTTGCAGACCCTGACGGGCTCGGATCGCTATCCTACCAATGGCTGCGTGACGGCTCAACAATCTCCAATGCTACCAATGAGAGCTACACCCTTACTGAGGCGGATGTCGGTTCGGAGATTTCCTTGCTTGTCAGTTACACCGATGATCAGGGCACTCTGGAAACTGTGACCAGCGGAGCCACCTCTCCAGTCGTTGGTGAATTGGTTCTTTTTGGCAACCGGCAAGACAATGTGCTGATAGGCGGAAGTTTCAATGACCGTCTTGTGGGGCGAGCAGGTGACGATACCCTTAGCGGGAACAAAGGCGATGATATCCTATTGGGTGGCCTGGGTGCGGATACTGCCGCAGGAGGGGCTGGGACCGATACATTGAAAGGCAACGGCGGCAGCGACCGGCTGGTTGGCAACGGCGGCAACGATCTGGTGCTAGGTGGCGGTGGGCGCGACAGTCTGCTAGGCGGTGGCGGCAATGATACGCTGTCTGGCGGAAGCGGCCATGACATTTTACAGGGGCAACGTGGTCACGATGAGGTAACTGGCGGTGGTGGGCGCGACACCTTCGTCTTCAACCGTGGCGACGGCGCCGACACGATCACCGACTTCGAGCTAGGCATCGACCATATTCAGATCGGTCGAGGCGCTTCGAGATTTGGGCAACTCGACTTTGAGCAGGTTGGCGACGATGTGCTGGTGAGCTTCCGTAATGTCGAAATCACGGTCGAGAACACCGCAGTCGATGACCTAGCCGTGAGCGATCACTTCCTGTTCGTCTAAACGCCCGGCGCGACCCAAACTGGCATAAAAAACCAAAGTGGTCACCCCCGGCCAGCACGAAGCCAGCCGGGGTTTCTCTATGGTATCTTCCGGGTTAGCACGTATTCCGCCAGCCATCGCCAGTAGTCTTCAGCGTCAGCGAAGCCCTGAGATCTAGCCGCCAGATCCTCTGCCCTAGAACGAGAAAGGCCGCCATCGTGTTCTGCGATAGCGGCCCTCTCGTCGAATGCATCTATGTCAGGCACCTGGCTCACGGTGAAACCCCAAAGGGCAACCTGATCTGGTCAACGATCGACCGTTTCTGCTCGTCGCTGATGCCTGCTGAGTAGATGCCGTAGGTCAGGCCATTCTCGGAACGTGCTGACTGGTGCCCAACCAAAGACGCCGTGAAGTGCTCAGGCACACCGGTACGCTCGCACTGGGTCACGAACCACTTCCTTGTTGAGTGAAACACCAGCCCTGGACGCTCCAACCGCAACCGTCGACGAAGTACCGCAAATCCCTTAGTTACATGGTTCACGGTTAGCTTCGGGAACAATGGGCCTGCCGAGGGCAGCGTTCGGAACACTTCATCAAGTAGAGGATGAACCGGCACCAACCGTTCGGCAGCATCGGTCTTCAGCAATCTCAGTTGGTTATTCGCCTTCCAATGGTCCGTTCAGTGAGTTGCCGCCCACGCAGTCGTCAAAGACCTCGGTGATCCGGAACAAATGCTCCGGCCAGTCCTCAGACGCGTGGATGACCACGATGGTGCCTTCAGTCAGCTCAGCCATAGCAGAACCGCGATGATGACTAGCCAAACAAGGAACTCGTCTCCCCAAGAAAGCTTGGGCTTAGGAGGCTTGGAGTGCCTGAGGAGCAGAGCAAGTAGTTGATACAGCATGATAAACCTCCGTAGTTGCTATCAATTTAGATACGGAGGGATGCTCGGTTTTAGGGGCTTGCAGTTTCTCTAGTCAGGCAACTCAACTCAATGTCTAAGGGTGTTGCTGCGTACTGCCGATAAGCGCGCGCAGTCTTTGGCCAGCCTTAACGCAGGTATGGAATTATGGTGTCTGTTCCAATCTTGAGGCGAACTATGATGCTTGCGTCCCCTTCCTCCCGCTTCCTGCAAAATGGCGGCCAGTCCGAGTTCACGGTAAGCCTGCAGAGGCTGGGGAGGGTGCTCGGCGCAGTCAGGAATACCGTGATGCTCTCGCAATCGCGCAAGGAAGATTTTCTGACCCCTCAGATGGATTTGGCCCCCAAACTGTTGGGGCTCTGAAAACTGATGCTGATGGAAGGTTTGCTATAAGGTTGCCGCTGTATGATGCTCTTGGCGCTGACGCTGCCAGCCGTGTTGAAGGAGTACAGCGTATTGGGTCACTGAAGAACCCACGGCGTGCCGTGCCGGTGGACTTTTCGAACGCGGTGATTGTTGTCCGCTTTCAATTCCATGTAAACTCAAATGGGAACTATGTTCCCGGTTCAGAGCCGCGCTTGATCACGATGTATCCGGAGGCAAGCAAATGAAAGAAATAGAAAAATTTGAGGGTTTTATCTTCTTCAACCTATCCGGAGACTCGTTTGATGCCAGGTTTCTGCGCAATCTGGCGATGAACGATGGCATGCGGCGAGACGCCTGGCGCACTGCCTTTGAGTGGGTTCTGAAGAACCGGCCTTACAGCGCTCAGGAATGGGAAGATCAGCACAACTCCTCCTTTGACACCGATGACGAACTATACGCGCACCTTGGGGCAGTCTTTGAGTACGTTTTCAACCGGGGACCAAAAGATTTCAAGTTCTGATCAAGCCGTCGCAAGGGTTCCCGTCTTCTAACGCAATGGGCCTCCATTAAGAAGCAATTCTCCCCCAACCACACCGCCCCTCGCCACCACCGGGTCTCCACCGTCACGCTCTCGATGGCAGCGGCTTGGACACGTTGCGTCTCCACTTGCTGCTCCGCCCAATGGCCATAACCCAAAATAGCCACGGGAACAGCAACGAGGAGGCCTAGCAGAACTTTGTTCGCTATGAGCCTGTCGATGTAGTCACCAAGGTTCGCCAAGAAATAAGAAAACGCCCACATCGGTCAATCTCCCTTAATAATATGCGCCTGCGCGGCAAAACCGCCCCCCGGTTTCGCTGCCTGTTCTTTCCGTACGATTTCAGCGTGCCGACAAGGCCGCTTTCCCATGGCTAGATATCCAGCTGGCATTTGCAGCCGTCGAAGAGAGCAGCAGCCTGCGGAATTGTTTCCGAGCGGGTGATATAGACTTCACCCCTCGGAAAAGCCCCGCTTACCTTTCACCCATACCACGGCCGGCCAGGATGATGCGGAGCTGATAGTATTGCTGCCGCCTGAAACTCCCCCGAGCCACTAACCGCAGGCGTTTGCCCTGACGGCACGCCAGCGTTCAGCCCCTGCGTTGCAGCTTTTGGCTCCGCGATGCCGGACAGATCAGACGAGCTTTAGAACCTGTTCGACGACATAATCCGTCTGGGCGCTGGTCTGGGCCGGGCCAATCGGCAGGCTGATGACCTCTGACGCCAGTTTCTCTGACAAGGGGAAAGCCCCCTGCCCGTATCCGAGTCCCGCGTAGGCGCCTTGAAGATGCGGCGGTTTGGGATAGTGGATGACGGTGCCGATGCCCGCCGTTTCCAGACGGGCCCGGAAGGCGTCACGCTCCGGGTGCCGCACCACGAAAAGATGCCAGACCGGGTCCGCCCATTGCGGAACCGCCGGCAGCACCAGGCTGGATCCGGACAGCGCATCCAGATACCGGGTGGCAATAGCCTGACGCCGGGCATTCCAGCCGTCAAGAACCTGCAGCTTCACTTGCAAAGCCGCCGCCTGCATTGGGTCCAGGCGGCTGTTCTGACCAGTAAGCTCATGCTCGTATTTGACCGCAGATCCATAGTTTCGCAGCATCTCAACCCGCGCGGCCAATTGCGCGGAGCTGGTTGTAAAGCCGCCGCCGTCCCCCAGCGCCCCCAGGTTTTTACCTGGATAGAAGCTCCAGCAGGCCGCCTCGCCGAAACTGCCGATCCGTTTGCCCTTGTACTTTGCACCATGTGCCTGAGCCGCGTCTTCGAGCAGATGCAGCCCATGCTTCTCCGCAAGCGCCAGCAGCGGGTCCATATCTGCAGGCTGCCCGTAAAGATGAACAGGGATGATCGCCCTTGTTTGCGGTGTGATAGCTGCTGCAACGGCCGCTGGATCGATGTTGTGGGTATCCTCCAGCGGCTCAACCGGAACAATACGGGCACCGCAAAAACTGACCGCGAGCCAGGTAGCGATATAGGTGTTGGCAGGCACGATCACCTCGTCGCCCGGGCCAATCCCCATCGCCCTCAATGCCAGTATCAGCGCATCCAGGCCGTTGCCGGTGCCCCGGCAAAAACCCGCGCCGGTGTAACCGGCAAACGCTGCCTCAAAGGCTTCGACCTCAGGGCCAAGGATGAAATAGCCCGACCGCGCAACCCGCAGCACGGCACTTTCCAGCCGTTCCTGGATCTCCGCATGAGCCCCCGCGATATCAAGAAAGGGAACCTTCATGACACCGCACCTGCGGCGGCTTTGAATTCATCATAGTCGCGGATATAATCTGCCTCATCATAGATCTCTGAGGTCAGCACCATACAAACCGCCCCAGAGGAAAAATTGTCCAGATAGCGCCACATCATCGGACAGACATAAAGCCCGTAATAAGAGCGGTTCAGATGGAACCGCTTGGTCTCGAACCCGTCATCAAGCAGGATGTCGAAGCTGCCGGACATGCAGATGATAAACTGATGCAGCGCCTTATGCGCATGCTCGCCTCGGTCGGCCCCGCCCGGAACATCATAAATGTAATAGACCCGCTTGATGTCAAAGGGGATGTGATTGCCGCCCTCGACAAAGGTCAGGTTGCCCCGCACATCGGTAATCTTGGGCAAGTCAATGATTTTGCAGTCGGTCAGAGGCACGGAAACCGCCTTCGCATTTGAATGTCCCTTGTGTATATGCATATCTGAACCGGACCAGCAAGCAGCGCCGCCGCCGCGGCCGCCTCAATCAAGGACAGCGCCCCTCCCATGAGCAAAAAGCTACTGATCATCGGTGCGGGTGAATTCGCCGACATCGCCTATGAGTATTTCACCGTGGACAGCGCCTACGAGGTTGCGGGCTTTGCTGTGGAATCTGAGTATCTGACGGAAACGGAGAAATTCGGCCTTCCCGTGGTGGCCCTGGAAACAGCCGATACGGTTTTCCCAGCTGCTGCGGTGGAGGCCCATGTGGCCGTGACCTCGACCAAACTGAACCGGGTCCGGGCACGGCTGATTGGGATCGCCCGTAGCAAAGGGTACACCCTGGCTAATTTCATCAGCCCCCGGGCCATGGTCTGGCGAACGGCCGAACTGGGCGACAACGTCTTTATTTTCGAGAACAATGTCGTGCAGCACGGGGTCACAATCGAAAGCGGCTGTGTGCTGTGGTCGGGCAATCATATCGGTCACCAGACCCGGATCCGCGAGCACTGCTTCCTGTCCTCCCACGTGGTTGTTTCGGGATATTGCGACATCGGCGCAAGCAGTTTTGTCGGGGTCAATGCAGCCTTTGCGGACAATGTTAAAACCGGCGACGACGGCTTTGTCGGGATGGCAGCGGTCGTCAACAAGAGCTTCGACACCCCTGGCCTGATCCTAAACGGCAACCCGGCGGAACCGGCCAAAGTGTCGTCTTACCGCTATTTCAGGATAAAGCCGTAAGATGGGCTGGGTTAAAAAAGGCCTGGTGTTCAGTCCGGACGGGAGCCGTACTTGGGCCCGGCATTCCTTCATGACCCCCTGCCCCTGGCAGCGGGATCCGGACACCATCCGTCTGTTTGGCGGCATGCGCGACGATCAGGGCATCAGCCGGATCGGCTGGGTGGATGTGGATGCGGCTGATCCGCTGCGGGTCCAGGCCGTGTCCGAAGATCCAGTAATCGACCTCGGCGCACCCGGAATGTTCGACGACAACGGCATGATCCTGGGTGATATTCTGGAAGTCTCCGCAGATGAGCTGCGGATGTATTACGTCGGCTTCCAGCTGGTGGAGAAGGCCAAGTTCCTGGCATTTACCGGACTGGCCGTCAGCCGCGACCGCGGCAACAGCTTTGAGCGGGTGCAGCAGACACCGGTCATCGACCGCTGCCCCGAAGGCGCCTTTATCGGTGCGCTGCATTCCATTTCGCCGCTGCCGGACGGTTCCTCCTACCGGGCCTGGATCTCCCGCGGCTTCGGCTGGCAGGACATCGGCGGGCGGCTGTACCCGGCCTATGATTGCTGGACCCTGACCAGCAGCGACGGGCTGCGCTTTGATAACGCCGCAGCCCAGCGGATCATCCCCCCTGCCGCGCAGGAATACCGCATTGGCCGCCCCCGTGCGAACCAGCTGCCGGACGGTACCTGGGAGCTACGGGCAACCTCCGACACCCTGTCCAAGCAATACGAAAGCTTCCGCTTCACCTCGCCCGACGGGGTGCAGTTCACCCGCACCTCGGACCTGGAACTGCCGCGTGGCGAAGCCGGAGCCTGGGACGGCGAGATGACCTGCTACCCCGCACGCATCGACACGCCTCAGGGCCGCAGCTATCTGTTCTACAACGGCAACAACATGGGCGCGACCGGCGTCGGCGTTGCCGTGCTGGAGGATTGATCTGTGGCCATTGAGGTTCAGCGCTATGCGGCTGAGGAAGCCAGCCAATGGGATGCTTTTGTCGAAGCGTCGAAAAATGGCACCTTCCTGCTGCAGCGTGGTTTCATGGATTATCACGCCGACAGGTTTCAGGATCATTCGCTGATGATCCGCGAAAACGGGAACTTGCTTGCTGTGATGCCTGCCAACGCCGATGGCGCAGTTCTGAACTCCCACGGCGGGCTCACCTATGGCGGCGTGATCTCCGGCGCAAAGATGAGCGCGGAACGGATGCTGCATGTGTTTGACGCGCTGGCAGACTACCTGCCTGCCGCCGGGTTCAGCGAAGTAAACTACAAGGCAATTCCCTACATTTACCACAGCCAGCCGGCTGACGAGGACATCTATGCGCTGTTCCGTCATGGGGCCTTAGCTGTTCGCACAGATATCTCGGCGACAATCGCGGTGCCGCGCCGCCTGCCCTTTGGCAGCGGCAAAAAGGACGGCCTGCGCAAGGCCCGCAAAGCAGGCCTCGACGTTCACGAAAGCAGCGATTGGAGCGCCTGCTGGGCGCTGCTAACCCAGGTGCTGGGCGACCGCCACAACGCACGCCCCGTGCACAGCGAGGCAGAAATCCGGTTGCTGGCCGGCCGGTTCCCCGACCGGATCCGCCTGTTTGGCGCTTTTGACGGCGAACAGATGGTTTCCGCCCTCGTGATCTTCGATTGCAGCCAAACTGTGCACGTCCAATACATCGCCTCCTCGGATCGCGGCCGCCGGCACGGCGGCGTCGACCTGATTGTTCACGCGCTGCTGGAGGGCGAATACGCCGGGCGGGCGTGGTTCGACTTTGGCATTTCAACGACCGATCAAGGCCATGTGTTGAACGCCGGCCTCGCCAAGCAAAAAGAAATGTTCGGCGCCCGCAGCTCGGTGTATCAGCAGTTCCGCTGGCAGCTTGCCTGACGCGGGCAGCCGGACGGCTGGTCCGGATGATAAAGAGGACATTCAATGACGCAGACACCCGCCGCCAGCTTCATTCTGCTGTCCTACTGCCAGCAGGACACCATCGCCGGGTCGGTGCAATCGCTGCTGCAACAGGACTGCGAGCCGATCGAGATCATCATTTCGGATGACGCCTCCACCGATGAAACCTTTGCAATCATCCAGGCGCTGGCAGAGGAGTATACCGGCCCGCACCGGATCGTAGCCCGGCGCAATGAGGCCAACATGGGTGTCAACCGGCACATCGAACAGGCCATCGCGCTGGCCAACTCGGATCTGATGATCTGGACCGCCGGCGACGACCGGAACGCCCCCAACCGGGCGCAGCGGATCATCGACAGCCACCGGCAAACCGGTGCCAAACTGTTCTATTCGGATGCGGAAACCGTGGACCCGGCTGGGCAGCCCGGCGAGGACGCCTACCGCCGGGCGCTGTTTTACAAGGACTTCACAACCGCGGATGCCGCCACGTCTTTTTCCCTCTACCTGGGTGCAACGGCAGCCTGGCACAAGGATCTGTACCGCAAATACGGCGGCTTCCCCAAGGAGCGCGCCTATGAGGATCTGATCCTTGGCTTCCGCGCCGCGCTGGAAGACGCCTTGCATTACATCCCCGAAAAGCTGGTGATCTACAAAGAGGACGTCGGCATCTCAGCCCAGCTGACCAAGAAAGTCAGCCCCCTATCCAACCAGGAGCGCCGCACAAGAATGCTGCAGGGCCAGCTCGCGGTTCTGGAACAGAGGCTGAAAGATGCCCGGAACTTTGGACTGGCGGAGGACGCGCTGGTGGTCAAAAATATGACACAGGCAGCCGGTAAGATCTGCGCCCGGCTGGACTCCTACGAGGGGCTCGGCAAGGTGCTGTTCAGCAGGTCTTATGGCTGGAACGCCAAGCTTCAGGGGATCGCCAGCGAGGGCTTGCGCAGGCTGCGCAACAGGTAACGCCGCAGCGGACCACCCCTGCCCCGCCGACGCCCCGGCTGACCGTCAGAACCGCATCAGGCCCTATGCCTGGGCCGCGGCCTCAAGCCTGCAGGCGCCAAGGCTCTTCCTGGCCAATCTCCTCTGCAGCGGGCTGGCCAGCGCCACCTGCAGCATTTGTGCGGAAAGCCCCAATTGCGCCAGCCATCGCCTGAGCTTCCTTGGACAAGCCCAGGCTGGAAGACGTCACCTCTTCGAACAGCCCGGCGTTGCGCGTCGTCGCATCGTCAAGATTGGACATGGCCGAGTTGATCTCCTGCAGGCTGCCGGACTGTTCCGAGGACGCTTGCGAAATGGTCTTCATCAGATCGGCAGCACTGGCAACCGACGCCGAGATCTCGCTGATCGCTGTCTGGGTCTGCGCCACCAGTTCCGCACCAAGCTCTACATTCTGACCCAACTCGTCCACCAGCGCCGCAATTTCCGTCGCCGCCTCTTTGGAACGGTGGGCAAGGGTGCGCACTTCGGATGCAACGACCGCAAATCCCTTGCCGACGCTCCCCGCCCGCGCGGCCTCTACCCCGGCGTTCAGCGCCAGCAGGTTGGTCTGCTGGGCAATGGCTTCGATCATACCGATAATCCGCGAGATCTTTTCGGAACTTTCCTTGATGGCTTCCATCGCACCATAGGTCCGCTTGACCACCTCGATACTTTCGCTGGCGTTCTGGCGCGCAGCCTCCACCGATGCAGAAGCCTCCCCCGACGCCTGCGCCGTTCCACTGATCGACACCGACAGCTGATTGACGGCTGCTGCGGTGCCGGCCAACGTTTGCGCCGTGCGCTCCGAGCGTTCAGACAGATCATGCGACGCGGCTGAGATTTCGGTACTGCCCCCCGCAATGGACTGACCGCTGACGCTGAGACTACTGATGGAGGCTTCCAGTTTTTCCAGCGCTGCGTTGAAATCGTCCCGCAGCTTGGCATAACCCTCCCCCATGTCTTCGTGGATCCGTATCGTCAGATCGCCCTGCGACAACCGTTCCAGCCCGTCGCCGATGGCCGTCACCGCTGCGGCCTGTTCCGCAAGCCTGGCATTGCGCTCCTCTTCGGCCGCGGCTTCAACCTCCGCCTTTTCGACCAGCCCGTCCCGGAACACCGACAGCGCCGTGGCAATCCGGTAGATTTCGCTGCTGGAGCGCTCATACCCATTCACCGGGCGCAGGTTGCCCGCTGCCAGCCGTTCCGTGGTACCGCTGATGTCCGCAAGCGGGCGCAGGATGAGCATCCGCGTCAGCACCAGCGCCCCAAGGAACACGGCCACAGAGACCGCCGCCAGGATCTGCAACTGCCGCTGGGCCGCCGACACATCACTGGCAAGACCATCTGCGATGGAGGCGATCTCCTGCCGGCTTTCAGCCCCCAGCCCAGCTGCGTGCTGGGAAAACTCCAGCATGGCCGCCACGGTTGCCTGCGACGCTGCCGCTGCCGCTGCGGAGGCTTCGAGCGATGCCACCTTGAACACCGGGAGCCCTTCGGACGGATCCGCAAGAACCGTGATGCCTTTCAGCTCCGCCTCCAGCACCCCGCCGCCAAAGGCGATGTAGCCCTGCAGGGCCTTGGCCGCCTTCTGAAGGGGGGCCAAGGCTGCGTTTGCAGCACTGATATCAGAAGCGGCGGCCACTTCCAGCGACGCAATCTGAAAGGCGCTGATCCAGCCATTGACCTCCAGCAGCTGCTGCAGGACTCCGACCTGATTGTCCAGCAGCCCTTGAATGGCCGTCCGGTTGTCGGCACTGGCCTGGGTCGCTGCAACCGACAGGGTGAACACCATCCGCTCCATTGCCTGGGTCAAGGGGCGCACACTTGCGTTCCGGGCGCTCAGCACCGCTTTGCGGCTGTCCTTCAGCTCCTTGCGGCTGGCCGACAGCGTCGAGCGGAACAACTCAACCCCTTCGCGGACTTTCTTGGCACGGAAAGCGTCCAGCCCCAGTTCGTCAAGGCGGTTCAGCACCGGTTCCAGTCGTTTCAGCGCCTCATTCGCCATCTTCTTGAGCGCCCGCTTCGTCGGCACGTCGCGCACATGGCCCAGCGCCAGCGCTGCCCCGGACAGAACGCTGATGTCCGCCCTGGCCTCCAGCAGGATCTGCAAACTGCCGAACTGCTGCTCTACAAGGTTGTTCAGCACCTCGTCGACCTGACCAATCGTATCTTCACCACCCGCCATCAGGCTGTCACTGGCTTCCGAGGCCACCTTGACGAGCTTCGCCTGCAAGGCCTGGCTGAGCGTTTGCAAGCTGGCGGTCTGGGTATCAATCCAGGCCTGGTTGCGGAAGGCACCCTTGCGGGCAGCAATCAGATTGCTGAGCATTTCAGACGCTGCCACCGCCTCTGGCTTGAACATCGCCTGATCCGCAGCCGGCAGACCAGCGACGCTGTCTTCCAAATGCGCAACAGCTGCAGCCGCCTCTTCCTCTGCTTTTGCAAGCGCCTCTGCAGAATTGGCCTGAAGAACCCCGATCATGGCATCCTTGGCCCGGCCTGCTGCCTTAACCAGACGGCCGCTCAACTCCAGTTGCGGCACTTTCTGACCGGTCAGAACCTCCATCTGGCGGCCTGTCTGGGCAAAAACCAGGGTGACCAGAACCCCGCCAACCGCCAAGGCACCCCCCATCGCCATCAGGATCAGCGTGATCTTGGCGCCAATGCTTGAAAACAGCCGGAAACCACGTTTGCCGGAAACGTTCTTCTTTGCAGTCATATTTTCACCCAGGGCATCCGCCCGTCTTGCTTTCCTGGTCCGGCGTTCAGCCGGCACCGCTGCCGCAACCGGGCAAACCAGGCCTTCGATGGTGCAAAGCCGCTGCCGCACAGCCACCCGCGTCTCCCGGATAGAAGGGCCGGAAGAACGTTAAAAAGGCATGAGCGGCTGAAAGGAAATCTATTGGATTTTAGTGATCATCTGCCACCAGTGCTCATCCGGCCTGCAGTTTATGCATCATCAGTCTGCAACCGCCAGGCGCTGAGCGGCGTGAAGCGGCAAGCTGGCCGTCTGACCATCGGGACGGTAGCCCGCCAAAGGATCAAAAACATGCCGTATCTTTCCGCCCTGGCGGGAGGCTGACAGCAGCACAGGCCGGCCATTAACCTGCTCGCCGGACACGGTGACAGGCAAGGTGCCGGTCAGCCAGCCGCCATAGCTGACAGCGCCGCTTGGGCTTCGGATCACAATCTCAAAATAATCCACCGCGGCCATCCTGAAAATCAGGTCTGGCGCTTCGCCGGGCTGACCGCCCAGATGCTCAACCGTCAACTCAGCGCCAATCAGGTTCTGAACCGAATACCCCCAGCGCTGCATGAAATCTTCCACGACATCAAGAATGTCCTGTGTCCGCTCCTCTGGCAGCACATGCTGGCCGAACTCTGAGAACCGCCGCTCAAAGGCAAGACTTTCCGCCAAACCGCCCCCTGCCGCCCGTTAGCGGGCTGACTGTTGTTTCTATTGCTCAATTACTAAAAGCCTAGCAGACTTCAGTGAATTGCAGCGCAAAAGATAGATTTTTGACACATGTTACATCACGTCACGCCGCCAGCGTCCGCCTGACGGCCCCATCGCAGCGCTGCGGCGGCCGCTTATTCAGGCACCCCGGCCCGGCGCAGCGCAGAGGCCCACTCCTGCCCCGCCGGGCTCATGGCTGCCGGGTTGTCGCGCTGGAATTGCGACAGGCAGAATTCAGGCGCCGCCTCCAGCAGCTGCTGGACGGTGCTGCGGGCTTCCTCTCCGCGCCCCGACATCTGCAAGGCGATCGCCTTGGACCGCAGCGGTCCAGGAAAGGCCCCCTTGGCCTCCAAGGACCGGTCGGCAAGTTCAATCGCCCGGCCAAAATTACGGGCCGACAGATTGGCAAGCGCGGACAGTGCATCAAAATAGTACCGCTGCGGACCTAATGGTGTCAGACGCCGCGCCGCGTCTGTCATCAAAACCGCCTCATCCGGCATATCCTGATAGGCCAGCGTCGCCCCTTTCAGCAGCAGGGCAAGCGCTTCGTTCGGGTTGTCGCGCAAGGCCAGATCATAGGCATCCTGGGCCAGATCGAACCGGAAGGTCAGATGGCTGGAAATATGCCCCTTGAGGGTATGCGCCAGCGAGAAACCCGGCGCGGCCTCAATTGCCGCCCCAGCCATGCTGTTGGCCAGGCGGCAGTCCTCCTCCCGGTTTGGGGACAGGCCCTTTTCAACCCGCATGACATGCCAGAACCCCATCCAGGTCAGAGGCAGCACATGATCCGGCTCCCGTTCCAGCAAATAGGACAAGATCTCATGCGCCCTTTGAAATTTCGCAGCGTCCATTTCCTGCATCAGCGAAATCGCCGCCATCAGCAAAGTGTGGCTTTCTAACGCCGCAAGCGGCTTGAAATCTGCCAGACGGACGGCCTCACCCGTTGCGGTCTGGCCGATCTGCTGGGTTGCATTGCGCAGCACCGCACTGTGCCCAGCGATCAACCCCTCGACCGATCCCTCGAAACTGCGCGACCAGATCACCTTTTCGCGCAGAGCATCGTGGAGATCAATCTCGGCACGGAACCGGTCGCCCTCGCAGCTGACCGTGCCCGACACCAGATAATCGACACCGGCCACCGAAGACACTTCGGCCGGGCGCACGGTGAACGGATCAAACTGGCGCGACGCCAAATAAGAGGTGACCGAGAACGCCCAGCTGCGCGACAAATGCCGGGACAGTTCCTCTGACATCAGCGACCCCAGCGGCTCAGCGGCCTCTCCGGGCGCGCGGTGGACAAAAGGCAGCACCGCGATGGATGGCAGCATGCCGTCAAGAATGACCCGGCCCGGCGAAGACCCGGTCCGAGTTCCAGGACTGGCCGCGCCGCGTACGAATTCCGCCCGGGTTTCGCCCAGCCAGGCATTGAACACAGCCTCATGCGGCAGTTCAAAGCCTTCCATGAAGTCTGCATGGCCCGTGCAGCTGTCCAGCTCCACACGGGTCAGATCCAGGATGACCCGCTCGCGGTTGGCAAATAGAAGCTCTGCCGCTTCCGGGCCCAGATGGCGCCGCAGCGTGGACAACGCCGTGCGCAGGCTTGCCTTGGCCTGTTCAGGCTGCGCCAGGCACCACAAAGTCTTCTCCAGAAACGCCCGCGTCCGGATCCCTCCATCCGCAGTTGATAGCAGTGCCAGCAGCGCCTGATGCTTTGCTCCTAGCTGAACAGCGGTTCCATCCGCACGAAAAACACCGAAAGCACCAAAACGGCAGATCTTGAGGAATACAGACATCCGTCAACCCCACAATAAGCGTGATACACCTGAGATTAAATCACCATCATATTGCATTGCGTGTATTTATTTTGCAATTAAAGATTGTAAGAATTTCAAAACGACGCAAAATAATCACGCAACCGCCGGGAAAGCCATCACTGCGCAGCGTACCTGGAATTGCAAAGCGCCGCAACAAAAGGGCGCCGCCGGCGGGCCACTCCTGAACTCACGTATTGCGGGCATTTTCAGACATGCGCCACGCGCACCCTGTTTGCGCACAGGTAACATACAATTACCAAGCATTCCGAAACTCAACCCAAACGGCAGCAGTGCAGCACAATCACGGAACGTGCTGCGCGGCCTGTCACCCGGCAGCCTATGCCCCTGCAGAAAACCTGTAGCTCGTCCCGTTCCGCTCCACCCGGCCGATACCGCCTTGCGGGAAGTGATACCCGATCACACGCATCTGCTCCGCGGCTAGCCGGTCCAGCAGACGAAGCCGCGTCTGTGCCGCCGCCTGCGGATCCTGGTCTGCCCCCACGGCTCTCTCCGGCTCGGCAAGACTGACATGATGGTTGCCAATAGCATCACCCAAAACCATAACGCTTTCGCTGCCCTCGCGGATTTCAAAGGACATGTGGCCCGGCGTATGGCCCGGAGTGGCAACCGCTGCCACGCCCGGCAGGATCTCCTCACCGCCCCGGAACAGCTGTATCCGGTCCTCCAGGATCTCCATGCGGCGGCGGGCGCCTGCCGCCATGGCCGCGCGGCCGCCGCCAATCATTTCAGCCGTCGCGGGGTCGAACCAAAACTCCCATTCGCCCTGCCCCATCAAGAAGGCTGCCTGGGGGAACAGCAGGTCATCAAAATCGTCCAGCACCCCCCACAGGTGATCGGGATGGCAATGGGTAAAGACAACATGGGTCACATCCTCCGGCGACAGGCCTATGGCCGCCAAGGCGTCGGGCAATCCGCCTGCGCTGTCCTGGAACCCCGGCCCGGCGCCTGCATCAAACAAGACAACCCGGCCCTCCTCCTTCAGCAGCGTTACATTCACTGCCGGTGTCAGCGGCCCGGAAGGCAACCCGAACGTCTTCAGCACCTGCTGCAGCGCCTCCGCGTCCAAGCCGGGAAACAAGAAGTCAGGCGGCAAGGTAAGATGGCCATCGGAAACCGTCTCAATCCGCTTGCCGCCCAAACGGAGCTGAGCTGTGCCCCACCCTGGCACTGCCGCCGCTGCAAGCCCGGCTGCCGCCGCCAAACCGAAATCACGCCTGCTCAAAGCCATGACCATCTCCCTCCTGTGCTGCGCAAATTAAATTCAGATATGCGCCTTCGTGAATTATATAGTCAACAAGCGGCCCGAAAACTCCCTTTGTTGCCGCAGCCAGCCCGCTGCGAGGTAAGCGGCCCAGAATCCTTAGGCTAAACCACACGCTGCACAGGTTCCCCGCAGAACCGTGCAAAACCGCTGCGCTGGTACGGACAACTGATGCTCCCGCCGTCTGCACAGGCCCACCGGGCCAAGCGTGGCGCCGGTGTCCAGCGGCAATGCTGCCATTGTGCCCGCCTCCAGATCCGGGCGCACCACGCCCTGGCTGATGATCCAGACAGCCCGGTGCTGCAGCACGAACCGGCGCCCAAAGGTCGAAGACACAAATTCAACCGGGAACCGCGGCATGGTCAGGCCTTGCTCCAGAAACATCCGCTCCACCAGGGGCCGGATGATCGACCCCTCTGAAGGCATCAGCACCGGGTAGTCTTCAAATGCCCCGGGCGTCACATGCGGGGCACCGGCCAGAGGATGGCCGCTCGCCACCACCGCTGCCACCCGCTCGCGGTACAGGGGGTCAAACTCCACCCCGGCCATGGTCTCAGGCGCCGGCATCCGGCCAACCACAAGGTCCAGCTGCCCCCGGCGCAGCTGATCAATCAGATACTGGTTATCGCCGGACATGACCTTGAACCGGCCCGGCGCGCCGCTATTGCGCAGCTGCGCCAGCGTGTCCGGCACCAGATCCGCCGCCACCGTGGGCAAGGCGCCAATGGCGACCAGCGGTCCCTCTGCCTCATCCAGCCCACGCAGCAGCGCCACCCCGTCGCGGGCCAGCGCCAAGCTGCGGCCTGCATGATCGAGGAACAGCTCGCCATAGGCGCTCAGCCGGATGCCACGGCCATGCCTCTCAACCAGCGGCTTTCCGCAGACCGCCTCCAGCTCGCGCAGCGCCCTGGTAACCGCAGGCTGAGACACCCCCAGCGCCTCGGCCGCCTGGGTAACGCTCATCTTGCGGGCCACTTCTACGAAAACCTCCAGATGGCGCAGCTTCAGGGATGAGGAAAAACGCATACCGATACAGTTATTATTTCATGCCTGATTGAGGATTATACAGATCACTTGCGCTATGCGATACTCTTTCACGACGAGGAGACCGGAATGACGCAAGACCGTTACGACCGCGGCATGCAGGTGCGGCGCCAGGTGCTGGGAGATGCCCATGTGGACCGGGCGGAGGCCGCCAAGATCGCGCTGGACCAGCCATTTCAGGAACTGATCACCGAGGCCGCCTGGGGCACGGTCTGGGCCTCGGACCGGATCAGCTTGCGGGAACGCTCGATGCTGACGCTGGCGCTGCTGGCCGCCACCGGCAATTTTGACGAGATCCCGATGCACATCCGCGCCACCATCCGCACCGGCACCAGCCGGGAAGACGTGCTGGAGGCCTTCCAGCACGTGGCCATCTATGCCGGGGTGCCGCGGGCCAACCGCGCGCTGAAACTGGCCAAGCAAACCTATGCCGAAATGGAAAGCGAGGGAGGGGAAACCGAATGACCAAGCCACCGCAGCCCGGGGAGTTCTATCAGAGGGACCGCCGCTGGCACCCCCCTGCCCTGTCGCAGGATTACAAGACCTCGGTCACCCGCTCGCCGCAGTTTCCGCTGATCAGCCTGGAGAACACCACCAGCGAAATCACTGGACCGGTGTTCGGCCATAACGACATCGCCCCCGGCGACAACGACCTGCTGCGTAATTTCGCCCAAGCCGGCCAAAGCCCGATCGGCGAACGGATTATAGTGCATGGCCGGGTGCTGGATGAAAACGCGCGCCCGGTGCCGAACACGCTGGTGGAGGTCTGGCAGGCCAATGCCTCAGGCCGCTACCGGCACAAGAAGGACACCTATCTGGGGGCGCTGGACCCGAACTTCGGCGGCTGCGGCCGGACGCTGACGGATGAGAACGGCAGCTACCATTTCCGTACCGTGAAACCCGGCGCCTATCCCTGGCGCAATTGGGTAAACGACTGGCGGCCCGCGCATATCCACATTTCGGTCTTTGGCAGCGGCTTTGCCCAGCGGCTGATCACCCAGCTCTATTTCGAGGGCGACCCGCTGATTGCCCGCTGCCCGATCGTGAACACCATCCCGGATCCGGAGGCGGTGGAGATGCTCGTGGCGCGCCTCGACATGAACGCCACCATCCCGCTGGACACCATCGCCTACCGCTTTGACATCGTGCTGCGCGGGCGGCGGTCCACCCTGTTTGAAAACCGGCTGGAGGGGAATTGATGCGCCAGAAGCTGGACTACCTGAAAGAAACCCCCTCGCAGACCGCCGGGCCGTATGTCCATATCGGACTGGCTCCCGGCGCGGCAGGGTTTGAGATCTACGATCAGGAGCTCGGATGGGACATCGCCGGCCCCAACGCCAAAGGCGAACGCATCCGGGTCCAGGGCGTGGTGACCGACGGCACCGGTTCGCCGGTCAAGGACGTGCTGCTGGAGGCCTGGCAAGCCAATGCGGACGGCGTCTATGCTCACCCCGAGCACGCGGGTGAAGTGGAGGAAGGCTTTCGCGGCTGGGGCCGGGTAATCACTGATTTCGAGAGTGGAGAATGGGCGTTTGACACCGTGAAGCCTGGCCCGGTGACGGACCGGAGCGGCCAGATAATGGCGCCGCATATCAACCTGTGGATCGTGGCGCGCGGCATCAACGTGGGACTGAACACGCGGATCTATTTCGAGGACGAACCCGCGGCCAACGCTGCCGACCCAGTGCTGAATCTGATAGAGTGGGAGCGCCGCCGCGCTACCCTTATCGCCAGCCGCAGTGAGCGGGACGGCCAGACCGTCTACCGGTTCGATATCCGCCTTCAGGGTGAAGATGAGACCGTGTTTTTTGACATCTGAAGGGGAATTCCATGAGCAAACCCTGCATCATCTGCGTTGCCATCACTGGCTCAGTCCCGACCAAGGAGAACAACCCGGCAGTGCCGGTCACCATCGAAGAGCAGATCGAAAGCACCCATGAGGCGTTTGAGGCCGGCGCCTCGATCGCCCATTGCCACGTGCGAAACGACGACCAGACGCCGACCTCGGATCCGGAGAAATTCGCCCGCCTGATGGAGGGGCTGCAGAAACACTGCCCCGGCATGATCATCCAGCTGTCAACCGGCGGCCGCTCCGGCGCGGGCCGCGAGCGCGGCGGTATGCTGCCGCTCAAACCCGACATGGCATCGCTGTCGGTGGGGTCTAACAACTTCCCGACCCGGGTCTACGAGAACTCCCCGGACCTGGTGGACTGGCTGACCTCGGAGATGCGCACCTACGGCGTGAAACCGGAGATCGAGGCCTTTGACCTGTCGCACATCCACCAGGCGGTGAAGATGAACCGTGAAGGGCGCATTCCCGGCACGCTTTATGTCCAGTTTGTGATGGGGGTGAAGAACGCCATGCCGGTCGACAAGGACGTGTTCGACTACTACGTCAAAACCATGCAGCGGCTGGCGCCGGAGGCCCAGTGGTGCGGCGCTGGTGTCGGGCCGGGGCAAATCCTGGTCAACGAATGGTCCATCGCCGCAGGCGGCCACACCCGCACCGGGCTGGAGGACAACATGCGGCTTGACCGCGCTACACTGGCGCCTTCAAACGCCGCGCTGGTGCAACGGGCAGCAGAGCTGTGTGAAAAACACGAGCGCCCTGTCGCCACCTGGCAGCAGGCCCGCGAAATCCTGGAGCTGCGCCCCGCCTGATGGCGTCCGCTTCGGGCCAGCGGCCTGAAGCCATGCCCAAGGCTGCCAGGCGGCCCGTCAGGGCAGCCGCAGGCGCGGGAGTTCCCCGTCGGCGGCCGCCCCGCCAGCTGGATCACCTCTCGCCGGACAGATCCTTGAGGATAGGGCAATCCGGGCGGCTGTCGCCGGCGCAGCCTTTAACCAGTTCGCCCAGCGTGTCGCGCATCGCCTGAAGGTCGGCGATCTTGGCCTCGATCTTGGCCAGATGCTCCTGCGCCAGCCGCTTTACATCGGCGCTGGCGCGGCTTTCGTCCTCATAGAGCGCCATCAGGGTGCGGCAGTCCTCAATGGTGAAGCCCAGCGCCCGGGCGCGGCCCAAAAACGCCAGCTTGTGCAGATCAGTCTCGGCAAAGCAGCGGTAGCCATTGGCGCTGCGGTGCGGCTTGATCAGGCCGATGTCCTCGTAGTAGCGGATTGTCTTCGCCGGCAGGCCTGAGCGGCTGGATACGTCCCCGATATTCATGCGCGCGCCTCCTGCTTGGTGCCCGCCTTCGCCGCCGGTGCGGCCTGTTCCTCATCTATGGCTGGTTTCAGTCGGCGCAAGCGCAGCGCGTTCGACAACACAAAGACGCTCGACAGTGCCATGGCACCCGCCGCCAGCGCAGGCGACAACAGCGGCCCGCCGAACGGGTACAAAACGCCTGCCGCCACCGGCACCAGCAGCACGTTATAGCCAAAGGCCCAGCCCAGGTTCTGGCGGATATTGCGCATAGTAGCGCGGCTGACGGTCAGCGCATTCACCACCCCGCGCAGATCGCCGGAGACCAGCACCACATCCGCCGCCTCGATCGCCACGTCGGTGCCGGTGCCTATGGCGATGCCCGCATCCGCCGCGGCCAGAGCCGGGGCGTCATTAATGCCATCACCAACGAACGCCAGGGTGCCGTGTTCCGCCTGCAATTCCTGCAGCGCCTTTACCTTATCCGCAGGCAGGCATTCGGCCTTCACCGCGTCAATGCCCAGCCGTTTGGCAATCGCCTGCGCCGTCGCACCCGCATCGCCGGTGATCATGGCCACCTTCAAACCCTGATCATGAAACGCCTTGATCGCCGCCGGGGTGCCCGGCTTGACCGGATCCGCCACTGCAATCACCGCCGCAAGCCGGCCGTCAATGGCGGCATAGAGCGGGGTTTCGCCGCGTTCGGCCAGCCGCGTGCCTTCCGCCTCCAGCGCGCCAAGTTCGATGCCTTCCCGCGTCATCAGACGGGCAGCACCGGCCAGCACCACGCGGCCTTCGACCTCTGCCCGCAGGCCGTAGCCCGGGATCGCCTCAGAGCCTGACGCCTTGGGCAGCCCTTTGCCCGCCGCCGCCGTGATGGCCCGGGCAATCGGGTGTTCGGATTGCGCCTCGGCGGCGCCCGCCAGGCGCAGCACCTCCTCACGGATGAAACCCTCGGCGCAGATCAGTTCAGTCAGCGCCGGGCGGCCCTCGGTCAATGTGCCGGTCTTGTCGAGCGCCACCACCTTGACCTCCTGCAGCCGCTGCAGCGCGTCGCCCTTGCAGAACAGCACCCCCATCTGGGCGGCGCGGCCGATGCCCACCATGATCGAGGTCGGCGTTGCCAGCCCCATAGCGCAGGGGCAAGCGATGATCAGCACGGAAACGCCGGCCACCAGCGCCAGCGGCAGCGACGGCTCCGGGCCGAACAGCGACCAGGCCAGCACGGTCAGCGCAGCCACTGCAATGACGGCAGGCACGAACCACAGGGTGATCCGGTCGACCAGCCCCTGCACCGGCAACTTGGCGCCTTGCGCCTGCTCCACCATGCGGATGATCTGCGCCAGCACGGTGTCGCGCCCCACACGGGTTGCGCGGAATTCCAGCGCGGCGTTGCCGTTGATGGTCCCCGCCGTCACCTCGTCACCGCGCGACTTGGCGACCGGCACCGGCTCACCGGAGATCATGCTTTCGTCGACGTAGGAGCTTCCGGAAGTGATCTCGCCGTCCACTGGGATCCGTTCGCCCGGACGGACCCGGATCAGGTCGCCGGTGCCGATTTCTTCCACCGGGGTTTCGATAATGTCATCTCCGGTAACTACCATGGCAGTCTTAGGCTGCAACCCAGCCAGCTTGCGGATCGCGGCGCCAGTGCGGCCCTTGGCGCGGGCCTCAAGGAAGCGGCCCGTGAGGATCAGCACCACGATGACCGCTGCCGCCTCGTAGTAGACATTGGCGGTGCCCGCGGGCAGCAGCCGGGGTGCGAAGGTGGAAACCACCGAGAAGCCGTAGGCCGCGGCAGTGCCCAGAGCCACCAGCGCGTTCATGTCGGGTGCGCCCCGCAACAGCGCCGGGAAGCCCTTGGCATAGAACTGCCGCCCCGGCCCCGCCAGCACCCCGGTGGTCAGGGCAAATTGCAGCAAGTAACTGTTCTGCATACCGATATTCGCCGCCACCCAGTGGTGCAGCGCCGGAACCATGTGTCCGCCCATCTCAATCAGGAACACCGGCAGGGTCAGCAGCGCGGCGATCAGCACCTGGCGGCCCAGTTCGGAGATCTCATCCGCCTTGCGCTGGCTGGCCTGTTCCGCCTCATCCTCTGCCGCGCCGCTGAGACGGGCGGGATAACCACCCTCTGTCACCTTGCGGGCCAGATCCGCAGCGCGGGCAGCGCCGGTCAGATAGCGGACCTGTGCGGTTTCATTTGCAAGGTTCACAGTTGCCGACAGAACCCCCGGCATCGCCAGCAGCGCCCGCTCCACCCGGCCCGCGCAGGAGGCGCAGCTCATGCCGCTGATGACCAGCGCAGCCTGCGCCTCTGCTGCCGGATAGCCGGCCGCGGACAGAGCGCCGGTCAGGTCCGTCAGTGCAACGTCGCGCTCGGCCTCCACCTGGCCGGTGGCATTGGTCAGATTGACAGAGGCCGATAGAACCCCCTCGACAGCCGTCAGGGCGCGCTCTGCCCGGCCAGCGCAGCCTGCACAGCTGATGCCAGTAATTTGCAAGGTAATTCGGGTCGTGTCTGACATCGGAATCCTGCCGGTTCTGATCCTTTGACAAGGGATATGAGGGTTCCAGCGAGGGGAAGGTCAAGGGGTGGCTGCGAAATTCCTTCCCAAAACTGGAACCCCGCGGTCAAGCTGCTGGAAACCGGTTGTTTTCCTCCCGGCGAATGGCGCGGACCGCCCGCAGGCTGTCGCATTCAAGGCAAAGCCCGGCCACCCGCCCCTGTTAGGGTGCAGAGGCAATGCTTGCGCGTGCCGGGCTGCAAATGTAACGCTGGGTCAGTCAGACCCGCGGCATTGCTGCAGGCAGCGGTTCCACCCGGACCCGCCCCGCGGCGGCCCGGCCTCAAAGAATAAGGACGAAGGACCAGTCACATGATCAAGACCCGCGCCGCCGTTGCGGTTGCCCCCGGCAAACCGCTGGAAATCATGGAGGTGAACCTCGAAGGCCCGAAAGCGGGTGAGGTTCTGGTGGAAATCAAGGCAACCGGCCTGTGCCACACCGACGAATTCACCCGTTCGGGCGACGACCCCGAGGGCATCTTCCCGGCGATCCTGGGCCATGAGGGTGCAGGCGTGGTGGTTGAGGTCGGCGAAGGCGTGACCAGCCTGAAACCGGGCGACCACGTGATCCCGCTCTACACCCCGGAATGCCGTGAGTGCGAATACTGCCTCAACCCCAAGACCAACCTCTGCCAGGCGATCCGCTCGACCCAAGGCCAGGGCCTCTTGCCCGACGGCACCACCCGTTTCTCGATGCAGGACGGCACCCCGATCCATCACTACATGGGCTGCTCGACCTTCGCCAACCACACTGTGGTGCCGGAGATTGCGCTGGCGAAAATCCGTGAAGACGCACCGTTCGATAAGGTCTGCTATATCGGCTGCGGCGTCACCACCGGCATCGGTGCGGTGATCAACACCGCCAAGGTGGAGATCGGCAGCCGCGCGGTGGTCTTCGGCCTCGGCGGCATCGGCCTCAACGTGATCCAGGGCCTGCGGCTGGCCGGCGCCGACCAGATCGTCGGCGTCGACCTGAACCCGGGCAAGGTGGAGATGGCGAAACACTTCGGCATGACCGATTTCGTCAACCCGGCCGAGGTCGACGGCGATCTGGTGGCGCATCTGGTTGAGCTGACCGGCGGCGGCGCAGACTACACCTTTGACGCCACTGGCAACGTGAACGTCATGCGCACCGCGCTGGAATGCGCCCACAAGGGCTGGGGTGAATCCATCATCATCGGCGTGGCCCCCGCCGGCGCCGAGATCTCGACCCGCCCGTTCCAGCTGGTCACCGGCCGCTCCTGGCGCGGCACCGCCTTTGGCGGCGCCTCCGGCCGCACCGACGTGCCGAAGATTGTTGATTGGTACATGGACGGCAAGATCGAGATCGACCCGATGATCACCCACAAGCTGACGCTGGACCAGATCAACGAAGGCTTTGACCTGATGCACGAGGGCAAATCCATCCGCGCGGTGGTCGAATTCTGATCCCGGGATTCATGTGGAACAGAGGGAACGCAGGCCCCCGGGCCTGCGTTTTCTTTTGAACGGTAGAGAGCAGCACTCCTGCCGTCAGCTTTCGGTGGTGGCCTCCACCGCGTCGAGCCGCACGTCATACCCCCAAAGGCGGCGCAGGTGTTTCAGCACCTCCTCCTGGTCGTCATCGTCCAGATGAATGCCATCACGCACAGTGTGGGTCAGCTTCAGCTCCCGGTCGCCGCGCAGGTCGGCGTCTGTCACCTGGATATCCGGCTCAAGGTAGGCGAGGTCATACTGTTTCGCCAGATCGCGGCGGATCGCCTTGTAACCTGCCCGGTTGTGGATCTGGCTGACCACCAGGTTGGGCAGCTCCGCGTCATTGGTCAGGGTGAACAGCTTGAACTTTCGGATCAGGTTTGGTGACAGGAACTGCTGGATGAAACTTTCGTCGCGGTAGTTCGCCCAGGCATCCCGCAGCACCCCGCGCCAGTCCGGGTTGCCGGCAAAATCCGGGAACCACTCCCGGTCCTCCTCCGTCGGATCCTGGCAAATACGGCGGATATCCTCCATCATCGCAAAGCCCAGCGCATAGGGATTGATGCCGGAGTAGCGCGGATCGTCATATTCCGGCTGCATCACCACATTGGTGTGGCTGTGCAGCATTTCCATATACGCTCCTTGGGTGATCTGGCCCTGCTCATAGAGCTTGTTGATGATGTAGTAATGCACGAAGGTCGCGCAGCCCTCGTTCATCACCTTGGTTTGTTTCTGCGGATACAGATACTGCGCTAGCATCCGCACAATACGCAGGATCTCGCACTGCCATGGCTCCAGCACCGGGCTGTGCTTTTCCAGGAAATACAGGATGTTCTCCTGCGGCAGGTTCATCATCTTGCGCCGCGCGCTGAAGTCGGCATCCTCCACCAGCTCCAGCTTGTCGCGGCCCAGTGTTAAATCGGTCCAGATGTCCAGCACGCTCTGGCCGCTCTCATAGCCTTCGCGCACCTTCTGCATGGCCACCAGTTCCTCATTGGTGGGTTTGGGCGGGCGGCCATAGCGAAAAACCCCCTGCGACTGCATTGCATGGGCGGCGTCCAGCACTTCTTCCACTGCCAGCGGGCCGTAGCGCTCCTCGCAGGCGGCGATATAGTTCTTGGCAAAGGCCAGATAGTCGTGAATGCCCGCCGCATCTGTCCATTGCTGGAACAGATAGTTGTTCTTGAAGAAATGGTTATGCCCAAAGGCCGCATGCGCCATCACCAGCGTCTGCATCGCCATGGTGTTTTCTTCCATGTTGTAGCTGATGCAAGGGTTGGAGTTGATGACGATCTCATAGGCCAGGCCCTGGCGTCCAGTACGGTAGAGCGCCTCGTCGCGGGCGAAATGCTTGCCAAAGGACCAATGCTGATACATCAGCGGCAGGCCGACGCAGGAATAGGCGTCCAGCATCTGCTCCGCCGAGATGATCTCGATCTGGTTGGGGTAGACATCCAGCCCGAGGTCTTCGAGCGCGATCTGCTCGATCGCGTCGCGCGCCTTTTCCATCAGCTCAAAGGTCCATTCCGGCCCGTCAAACAGCGGCTCGCGCGCCTTTTCAGCTGCCTGCATGCTGCATCCCTTTCACCTTGGGGAGGAAGAACTCCCGGAAAATCGGATAGATGTGGCCGGGCTGCGAGACCCGCTGCATCTCGAAATGCTGCGCCTGTGCCTTCACCTCGCGGTAGTTCTGCCACAGGTCTTCGCCTGCTTCGGGGTTATTGAGCAGCATTTCCGCCGCTTCGTCGACGATTTCCACATAGGCATAGAACTGGCTGACCGGCAGCAGGTCGTTCAGAAGCAGGTTCTTGCACCTGACCGAGTTGTTGCCGAAGTTTTCGCCGTCCGAGGCCTGGGCGCCGTAGATGTTCCACTCATCCGGCGGATAGCGTTCCTCGATGATCTCCTTCATCTTCTCCAGCGCGGTGGAGACAATAGTGCCGCCGGTTTCGCGGGCATAGAAGAAGGTCTCCTCATCCACCTCCTGGGCATGATGGGTATGGCGCACGAACACCAGTTCGGTGTGCTCATAGCAACGCTCCAGGAACAGATGCAGCAGCAGGAAAAACCGCTTGGCCAGATCCTTTTCACGCTCCTGCATGGAGCCGGAGACGTCCATCAGGCAGAACACCACGGCGCGCGAATTGCGGATCTTTTCCGGCACAAAGGTGTCGTAACGCAGATCCAGCGGGTCGATGTAGCCGACCACCTTGCGCTTGCGGATGATGCCTTCAAGCTTGCGCTGCAGTTCTGCCAGGAACTCGTCCTGCGGCGGGGTGCGTTCGTCCAGCGCTTCCAGCTCTGCAATCTGCTGCTCCAGCTCGCGCTGGGATTTGGTGGTGGGACGCTGCAGGGCGATGCGGCGGCCCAATGAGTTGCGCATGGTGCGCACCAGGTTCAGATTGTTGGGCGTGCCCGCAGTGGTCAGGCCGGCACGGCGGGTGCCGATGGTTTCGGTCTCCACCGTGGCCTTTTCCACCAGATCCGGCAGCTCCAGCCCCTCAAAAAGGATCTCCAGGTATTCTTCCTGGGTCAGGGTGAAGGAAAACTCGTCCTCGCCGTCACCGTCTTCGGAGGCCTTGCGGCCGCCCTGCCCGGCGCCGCCCTGCGGCCGTTTGATGGTGTCGCCGACAACAAAATCCTTGTTGCCGGGCAGCACATGGCGGCGCAGGCCGCCCTTGGAGGAATGGAAGAACCGCGGCTCCTTCAGCCCCCGGGTCGGGATCGTGACCTTCTCTCCGCCGTCCGGGACACCGCTTCCGTTCTGGATCGACTTGCCCCGGACCGACTGATCGACGCGCTCCTTAATATTCTCCCGGGCCCGCCGCAGGAACCGCTGGCGGTTCCCGAGGCTCTTGCCCTTCGGATTGGCGCGCCTGTCGATGAAATGATGCATGTTGCACAGCGCTCCTCTTTAGCCCGCCTTGTTGACCCGCATGTACCATTCGACCAGACGCCGCACCTGGCGGTCGGTATAGCCGTGGCCGCGCATCCGCTCGACGAACTCCTGATGCTTACCTTCGGTCTTGCTGTCCTTCTTGGACCCGAAGGAGATCACCGGCAGCAGCTCCTCAACCTGGCTGAACATGTGCTTCTCGATCACATCGCGCAGCTTCTCGTAGGAGTTCCAGGCCGGGTTCTTGCCGGTGTTGGCACGGTGGCGCAGGGCAAATTTCACAACCTCGTTGCGGAAGTCCTTGGGATTGGCAATACCCACCGGCTTTTCGATCTTGCTCAGCTCCGCATCCAGCACCTCGCGGTTATAAAGCTGGCCGGTATCGGGATCCTTGTAGTCCTGCTCCTCGATCCAGGCGTCAGCGTAGGAGATATAGCGGTCAAAGACGTTCTGGCCGTATTCGGTATAGCTTTCGAGGTACGCCTTCTGGATCTCGTTGCCGATAAACTCCTCGTAACGCGGTGCCAGTTCAGTCTTGATGAACTCCAGATACTTCTGTTCCATCTCCTGCGGGAACTGCTCGCGTTTGATCATCTGTTCCAGCACATACATCAGATGCACCGGGTCCGCCGCCACCTCATTGGTATCAAAGTTGAAGGTGGTCGACAGCACCTTGAAGGCAAAGCGGGTGGAGATTCCGTTCATGCCTTCATCAACGCCGGCCCGGTCCTGGTATTCCTGCACCGTCTTGGCCTTGGGGTCGGTATCCTTCAGGCTTTCACCGTCATAGACCCGCATCTTGCTGTAAAGATTGGAATTCTCATGCGGCTTCAGGCGCGTCAGAACCGAGAAGCGGCTGAGGATCTTCAGCGTTTCCGGTGCACAGGGCGCATCCCGCAATTCGCTGTGCTCGATCAGCTTCTGGTAAATCGAGGTTTCATCCGACACCCGCAGGCAATAGGGCACCTTGACGATCGACACCCGGTCGATGAAGGCCTCGTTATTCTTGTTGTTCTTGAAGGACTGCCATTCGCTCTCGTTCGAGTGCGCCAGGATCAGGCCGCTGAAGGGGATAGCGCCAAAGCTCTCGGTGCCCATGTAGTTGCCTTCCTGGGTCGCCGTCAGCAGCGGGTGCAGCATCTTGATCGGCGCCTTGAACATCTCGACAAATTCCAGGATGCCCTGGGTCGCGCGGTTCAGACCGCCGGAGAAGCTGTAAGCGTCCGGATTGTCCTGGCTGAAATGCTCCAGCTGGCGGATGTCGACCTTACCAACCAGGGTGGAGATATCCTGGTTGTTTTCATCGCCCGGCTCCACCTTGGCGACACAGATCCGGCGCAGCCGCGACGGGTACATGCGGACGACAGAGAACTTGTTGATATCGCCGTCAAATTCATCCAGACGCTGCACTGCCCAGGGCGACATGAGCCCCGGCAGGCGGTGCTGGGCGATGCCGTATTCCTCTTCCAGCACCTTACCCATGCGAACCGGGTCGAACAGACCCAGCGGGCTCTCGAAAATCGGTGAAATCTGATCGCCGGCCTTCAGCACATAGATCGGCTGGTCCTCAACCAGGCGCTTGAGCCGTTCCGCCAGCGACGACTTGCCGCCGCCGACCGGTCCCAGCAGGTAAAGGATCTGCTTGCGCTCTTCCAAGCCTTGCGCGGCGTGGCGGAAATAGCCGACGATCCGTTCGATCGTGTCTTCCATGCCGTAAAAGTCGTGGAAGGCGCTGTAGCGCTTGATCGTGCGGTTCTGAAAGATTGGCCCGAGCCGCGCGTCCTTGGACGTGTCCACCAGCTCCTCTTCGCCAATTGCCTTCAGCATCCTCTCGGCGACGTTGGCGTACAGGCTTGGATCGTCACGGCAGGCGTTCAAATACTCCTGCAGCGGCATTTCCTGCTCGCGCGTTTCGCCGTACTGCTCTGCAAAAAGTTCGGCAATGTCTTTCATCTTGGATCAAGCCTCCTGGTTACTTGGCGCCGTTCCTCCTGGCGTTCAATTCGCGCACGGACAGAAAGTGCCCATCACGTGGGCATAGGTGTCCGCGTCAGTGTTGAGTTCTGATTTCTGCTCGGCGCCGCTGCTGGCGTCTTATGTCCGGCTGGCCGCTCTTGGCGGCGGCCTGCGCCCGGTGACCAGGGCTATCGGCGTCGTGTTACTTACTCTCGAGCTTACACCAATTACGAACTTCTTACTATCTGAAAGTGGTGTACTTTTAATTAATTGCCAGAAACTTTTGCGGGAAATTTACATCACATCGCGGCGATCAATGGTGTGAAAACCGCCTGCTGCGCCGCGGCACAGGCGCCCTCGCCACCCTTGCAGAGGCCAGCAATAAAAGGGGGGAAGGCGGCGGCAGACCTGCGCAGGCAACGCAGCTTCGGGCCATGTCTCGCCGCATCTGCAGCCTAGGCTTCCGGCACGTCTGGCCACGGCCCGCAGCCCGGCCCGGCATCACGGCGGCGTGAAAATCGTTAAAAATTCTGCGGCAGCCAGGACACGGTTCCTGCCTAATTCACTTGAGGAATCCACCCCATGCACTGGACAGCACTGCAAAAATGGTCACAGTATGACCCCAAAATGGCCGCAAAAGACGGCCGCTGGGCAAAAAGTACAGGCAACGGAACCTCGCAGCGTCCGCCATAATCCGGCGCCGCCGCGCATAGATGAGTGGTATTACTATGAGCACGGTCGCATTTATCACCCGCAATATGGCGGGCACTACACAGCATGGGAACTTTTCCGAAGGCACCCCGGCACGTATTGATGCCGCCCATGCCAAAGACATATCTCTGAACCTCAGCCCTGCCGACGTGGAAAGCTACTCCCGCCAGGGCAGCAACCTGCACATCACCCTCGCCAACGGCCAGGAGCTGGTGCTGGAGAACTACTATTCCTACGGTGCTGCAGGCGGGAAGAACCTGTTCCTCAGCCAGGAGGGCGAGTTTGTCGAAGTTGTGCTGGAAGACAAGTCCAGCGGCATGCTGTTTGCAACCTATGAGCCGCTGGACCTGACCGGCAAATGGAGCGCCTATGACGAAATGGTGTTCCTGGACGTGGACCGGGTTGAACCAGTGGTTGCACCGCTGGCCGCACCGCTGTTCGGCGGCCTGGGAGCAGGCGCGGCCGCAGCCGGTGTCGTCGGCGCAGCGGTCATCGCGGGCGGCGGCGGCGGCAGCGGCGATGGCGGCGGCGGGACGGACGGCATTGTGCCGACAGTCGATGACCCCGATGCAACCCACCCTGTTTCCGGATCGACCACCGACCCGGTGGTGATCACTGGCACCGGCGCACCCGGATCCGACGTAACGGTGACGATCGGCACCTCTACCCAGACCACCACAGTCGACGAAGACGGCGTCTGGGGCGTTACCTTCCCGGTTGATGAGCTGCCGGAGGACGGCAACTATGACTCCACCGTGCATGTGGTGGACCCGAACGGCACCGAATTCGATCTGGACGGTCCCGCCGTTGTGATCGACACGGTCACCGTGGTGGACCTGGACAGCGGCCAGGCAGGCGGCGACGACATGATCAACGGTGCCGAGGCTGCGGACGGCGTCACCCTGACCGGCACCGCCGAGGCCGGCGCAACGGTCGAAGTCACATTCCAGGGCGTCACCCGGACCGTCACCGCGACCGAAACAGGGATCTGGAGCGCCGAATTCGCCGCCTCTGAAATCGCCGCGGGTGAATACGACTCGGAAGTGACCGTCACGGCCACCGATGCGTTCGGCAACACGGACAGCACCAGCGGCACAATCCGAGTGGACACGCTGACTGCGGTCGGCATCGACAGCGGCCAGTCCGGCGGCGACGATATTGTCAGCAATGCCGAAGCCTCTGCCGGGCTGACTCTGACCGGCACCGGCGAGGCGGGCGCCTCTGTCAGCGTGACCGTCGAGGGGGTGACCCGCACCGCAACCGTGGATGCCGACGGCAACTGGGCGGCGGTTTTTGAAGCAGGTTCCCTGCCGACGGGCGAATATGACACCACCATCAGCGTGACCTCCACCGATGCGGCCGGCAACACCGCTACCGCCACGGCAGATCTGCATGTGGATACCGTGGTGGACCCGCTCACCGTCGAAACCGCAAGCGTCGAAGGCGACGGCATCGTCAACGCAAGCGAGCGCAGCGACGGCGTGACCCTGACCGGCACGGTCGAGCCGGGTTCGACCGTTGTGGTTCAGCTGGGCGATGCCACCGAAACCGCAACCGTGGACGCGGATGGCAACTGGACCGCGGCCTTTGCCGCCGCCAGCATCCCGGAGGGCAGCTATGATGCCGCCGTGGTGGTGACGGCAACGGATGCTGTGGGCAATACCTCGGAAATCACTGACACCCTGGCGATCGACACCGAAGTGGTGCCCCTCACATCTGACAGCGTGACCGGCGATGATGTGGTGAATCTGGCTGAAAACGCTGCGGGCCTTACCCTGACCGGCACGGTTGAGCCCGGATCCACCGTCCAGGTGACCATTCAGGGCATCACCCGCGACGCAGTTGTGGATGCAGACGGAAACTGGAGCGCAGCCTTTGAAGCAGGCTCCCTGCGCGAAGGCACCTATGAGGCCTCGGCGGAAATTTCCGCAACCGATCCGGCCGGAAACACCCAGACCCTGACCGAAAGCTTCAACGTCGACACCGAATACGATGCTCCGAACATTGGCGAGGTGATCAGTTCCGGCACCGGTGTCAGCAGCTTCTTCAGCGAGGACTTTGCAGCAGGCGACACCGCGCATGAGCTGACCGGCACAGGCGGAGTTTCGGAAGTCAGCGGCACCCTGACCGATCTGAGCGGCGGCCGGACATTGTTCGACTTTGACGCAGAGGTTCCGGACGGCTCGCATCTGGTGGTGAACCGTGTGGATACAGCCGGCAACAGCTCCGGAACCCTGGTTGTGTTCCAGAACGACGCCGATGAAACGGTTCTGGACCATGCGGGTTTGTCCGGGTTCAACATCGACGAGCTGAACCTGGTTCATGCGGACAATGCCGATCTCACCCTGACCGAAGCCGACATCAACAGCCTGTCGGGCAATGGCAACAGGCTGGTTGTGCATGGCAGCAAGGATGACGCCGCCGGCGAGCAGGATACGCTTACCATTTCCGGAGCGACCAAGACGGACGAAACCGAGACCATCGATGGGGAAGCCTACACCGTCTACACAATCGGCGATGACGGCACCTCCATTCTTGTCGACGATGACGTCAACGTCGTGATCTGAACATCCGGCCCGGCAGTTGGCGCTGCCGGGCCCAACATACTAAAAGCCTTAAACAAAAGGGCAAAGGGCAGGATGCAACCGGGACGCTTTCTTTGCGCCATCGCAGTGATGTGCAGCCTGTCGGCTTGCGCACCCGCCCCCTTTGGCGGTGCGGCGGGCGGTGCGGCAGACGGCGCCCCGCGCAGCAATTTCGCCCAGTCGGGCGAAGCCTCCTCCGAGGTGATCCGGCAGCTGATGGAGCGCCGTTCCCTGCTGGCCGCAGACAGCGCTTACGGCCAGGTGGCAGAGGCCGCCATTGCCGCCTCCTCCCGCGCTGCGGAGGCTGAGCTGATCAGTGCAAAACTGCGGGCCGAGGCCGCCTCCAAGAACTGGCTGCCGACTTTGGGGCCTTCGGTCAGCCTGACCGATCTGGGCGATCTGGTCGCAGGGCTGCTGATCGAGCAAGTGCTGTTCGACAACGGCCGCCGAAAGGCGGAGCGCGAATTCGCCGCCGCCGATGTGGAGGTTGCCGCCGTCAGCCTGTCCGAGGACATGAACGGCCGGGTGGAAACGGCCGTGGGCCTATATGCAGCCGCCTTGCGCGGCGATGAGAAGGCCGCCTATGGCGAACGCGCCCTGCGGCGGATGCAGGAATTCCGCCGTATCGTGCAGGGCCGTGTCGACGGCGGGGTCTCTGACCGCGCCGACCTCAATGTGGTGGACAGTAAGATCAGCGGCATCCGAACGTCCACCGCGACGTCGCAGGACGCCGCGGCAACCGCACGCGCGGAACTGCAGGCCATGACCGGGCAAAGCTTTGCGCACAAACCCTCGCATTTGGGGATCGGCACACCGCCGGAACAGGGTCAGTTCCTGTCGGTGCTCAGGGCCGGCGCCGAGGCAAACCGCACCATTGCCCAGGCCAAGGCGGGCCGCGCCGGCCTGCTGCCGCAGATTGCCGCCTCTGGCAACGTGACGTCTGACGGATCCGGCGCCGGGCTGACGCTGGGCGTGGGGCAGCCGCTTGGGCTGGGCACGCCGGCTGCCATTCAGGCGCTGGAAGCCTCCAAGGAGGCCGCAACCCGCCAGGTAGGCGAGGCCGAAGAAGCCGCACGCCGCACCTACAGCCGTCAGATCCAGCAGATCGCCTCCTATCAGCGTCAGGAAGGCGAAACCGCCGCGCTGGTGCGCCGCAGCCGTGAGACCTATGAGCTGTTCCAAAAACAGTTCGAGGCCGGCCAGCGCCCGGTGATGGAGGTGATCCAGGTCTATGAGGAACTGATGCGCCGCGAGCAGGCCTATATCGACGCAAAATACGAGGTGGTGCTGATCCAGCTGCAGCTGGCACGCAGCCTGGGGCTTCTGGCCGATGGGGACAAGATTTGACCGACACCACGCCAAAGCCCCCCCGCCCCCTGCCCGCTGCCGGCAAGAAACCGGTGCTGCGGGCTGTGCCTGTATCCGGACCGCAAGCTGCGCCGCGTGACGGTATCCAGCCTGCAAACACCCCTGCCCCGGCCCCTGAACCGGCCCCGGCGGGCAAGGCCCAGCAGAAATCTCAAAGCACAGCCCAGCCGCAGGACGCGCAGCCCGAGGTCGGCTCGCTGCTGGAAGGCGCCGCCGCGCGCATTCAGCACCGCGCCAGCCTGATCGCCACCCTAGCGGCACTGAAAGGCAGTGAAATCCCGGTCAGCGACGTCGCGGCCTTCCTGTGGAGCGAAACCCCCGGCGACCTGTCGCTGCATTCGCTGGCCAAGGCGCTGCAAACCGCCGGGCTGCAACCGAAAGTGCTGGAGAAACAGCCGCTGTCACCGGCCCTGTGGCCGGCATTGGCGATCATGTCCGGCGGCCAATGCGTGCTGGTGCTGAGCCAGGCAGACGATGTTCTGACCATCTACGACACCGCCTGCCCGGACAACCGGACAGAGGTTCCGCTGGGTGAGTTCGGCCCGTATTTCACCGGCACCGTGCTGTCGGCGCGCCCCTCTCTCAAGCAGATGGCGGCCAAGCATACGCCGCAGATCGATCCCGGCCACTGGTTCTGGAGCGAGTTTCCCAAATACCGCCGCCAGGTCGGTGAGATCATGCTGGGCTCGCTGGTTGCCAATATCCTGGCAGTCTCGGTGGCGCTGTTCAGCTTGCAAGTCTATGACCGGGTGGTGCCGCACCAGTCGCACGCCACACTCTGGGTTCTGGCCGTCGGCGCCTTCCTGGCGATTGCGCTGGAGGCGATGCTGAAACTGGCCCGCGCGCGGCTCACCGATGCGGCCGGCCGCCAGATCGAACTGTCGGTGCAGCACAACCTGATGCGCCGCCTGATCGGCATGCGCTCTGACAAGAAGCCGCTGCCGCCCTCCGGCCTCTTTGCCGCGATGCGGGATTTCGGATCAGTGCGGGAGTTCTTTACCTCCTCCACCATCTCAACCCTGGCCGACATCCCCTTTATTGCGGTGTTCCTGCTGCTGGTCGCCTCCATTGCAGGGCCGGTGGTCTGGGTGATTGTGGCCGGCGGTATCCTGATGCTGCTGCCTGCCTATTTCATGCAGAAGAAGATGATCGCCTATACCCGCCAGACCCAGGGCGCCAACGCCAAGGCAGGGCGGCTGCTGCATGAGGTAGTGACGGAACTCGACACCGTGAAGACCCAGCGCGGCGAGGAGCGGGTGCTGCGGCTGTGGGATGAGCTGAACACGCTGTCGTCGCACTCTGCCACCGAACAGCGCAAGCTCTCCAGCGCCCTCACCTACTGGTCGCAAGGGGTGCAGCAAGCCACATATATCACCGCGGTTGTGCTGGGCACCCTGCTGGTGTTTGCCGGCGAATTCACCGTCGGCACCATCATCGCCACCGGCATCCTGACCAGCCGCACGCTGGCGCCGCTGACACAGTTCGCAGCGACCCTGGCCCGCTGGAGCAACGTCAAGGCCGCGCTGGAAGGGCTGGACGCCATTGCCCAGGCGCCGCAGGAAAAAGAGAAAGAGCGCACCTATCTGCGCCGCCAGAAGATCGAAGGCCGGTTTGAGCTGCGCGAGATCATGTTCCGCTATGAGGATGATGCAGCGCCGACCCTGGACGTGCAGGCGGTGGCGGTTACACCGGGCCAGCGGGTTGCGGTGCTAGGGGTCAACGGCTCTGGCAAGTCGACGCTGCTGAAGCTGCTGTCGGGGCTGTACGCACCGGACCGCGGCCGTATCCTGCTGGACGGCACCGATATGGCGCAGATTGACCCGCGCGACCTGCGGGCGAACATCGGCTATCTCAGCCAGGACGTGCGGCTGTTCGCAGGCTCCTTGCGCGACAACCTGAACCTCAACCAGCTGGAACGCGACGACGAGCGGCTGATGGAAGCGCTGGAGTTTGCAGGCCTCGGCTCGCATGTGCGCAATCACCACAAAGGGCTGGATCTGGAGATCAGCGACGGCGGCCACGGGTTGTCGATCGGCCAGCGCCAGTCTATCGGCTGGGCGCGGCTGTGGCTTCAGAACCCCTCTGTCGTGCTGCTGGACGAACCCACCGCGGCGCTGGACCAGACGCTGGAGCGCACCCTGGTCAGCCGCCTGGAAAGCTGGCTGGAGGGCCGCACCGCGGTAATCGCCACCCACCGGATGCCAATCCTGTCGCTGACCAACCGCACCCTTATCCTGCAATCGGGCCGGATGGTGGTGGACGGCCCGCGCGACCAGGTTTTGGCGCATCTGGCCGCCGGTGAGGGCAAATGACCATGGCGCTGCACGACCCCTACGGCGATGCCGCAACGCCGCGCAGTGCCAGCCGCATCATCTATCTGGCGCTGGCCGCAGTGCTCACCTTCCTGATCTGGGCCGCCTTTGCCTCCATCGACGAGATCGTGCGCGGCGAAGGCCAGGTGGTGTCCTCCTCCCGCGCGCAGATCGTGCAGAACCTGGAGGGCGGCATCCTGGCGGAGCTGCATGTGCGCCAGGGCGACATCGTCACCGCGGGCCAGGTGCTGGCCAAGCTGCAGGACACCAAATTCCGCACCGCTGCAGACGAGCTGCAGAACCAGATCGATGCGCTGGAGATCAAGCGCTACCGGCTGGAGGCGCAGATGAAAGGCGCCTTTGAATTCACCGTGCCGGAGATGCTGGCGCAGCGCTCTCCCGGCATTCTGGCCTCGGAACGGGGCCTGCTGACCGCGCGGCAAACCGATTTCACCAGCCGCCGCGACAGCGCCCGGCAGATCATGGATCAGCTGAACGCAGAGCTCGCCAATATGGAGCGGCTCTACAAGCAGAAGATCGTGGCTTTGATCGAGGTGAACAAGGCTCGCAAGGCGGCCACTGATGCCCGCGCCAAATTTACTGAGATTGGCACCCAGGCGGAACTGGAACAGGCCGAGGAATACTCGCAAACGCTGCGTGAAATTACCACTCTGCGGCAAGAGCAGCGGCTGGCGGTAGACCAGCTGAACCGGACCATCATCACCTCCCCCATGGCTGGAATCGTGAACAGCCTGGCTGTTACCACTATCGGTGGCGTGATCCGCCCCGGCGAGGAAATCCTGGAAATCATCCCGCTGGGCGAGGAGCTGTTTGTCGAGGCGCGCGTCAAGCCCGAGGATATCGCCAGCGTGCAGCCCGGCCAGGACGCCACCATCAAGCTCTCGGCCTATGACTACACAATCTACGGCTCGCTGCGCGGCAAGGTGGATTTCGTCTCCGCCGACACCTTCGAGGACGACCGCAACCCGCGCGCCGAACCCTACTACCGGGTGACGGTGCGGGTAGACAAATCCGGCCTGACCGAGCGCCAGCAGTCGATTGAAATCCGCCCCGGCATGCGCGCCACAGCGGAATTGCAGACCGGCGCCAAAACCGTTCTGCAATACCTGCTGAAACCGCTCTACAAGTCCCGCGAAGCCCTGCGGGAGCCGTAAACGGAACAGGCCTGCCTCAGTCCTGCAGCAGGCCGCCATCCCAGTGACAGCTGGAAAACCCTATGGCCGGGAGACCCTAGCCCGCCCGCTGCATCAGATCCCGCAAGGATGCATCCAGCGCAGTGCCGATCGACACCCGGCGGTTACCCATCGCAGCCTTGGCCGAAATAACCGACACCAGCCGCGGCGGCTGCCCCGGGCGCATTTCCAGGACCGGCGAACCTGAGGCCCCGAAATCCACCAGGCAGGACATCACCAGGGTCCGGCTTTGGCGCGCCAGCACGCTGCAGGACCGCTCCATCTTGGGCCGGGTTGCGTGCCTGCGCGTATAGGACATAACCCCCAGCACATCCCCCCGCTCGGCACCGCTGGCCATTGTCAGCGGCTGGATCCGGCTGCGGCTGATCGGCCGGTCCAGCTTGAGCACGGCCAGATCGCTGCCGATCTGATGCGTGCCCGCCGGCCGGTAGCGATACTGCGGATGCATGACCGCCCGCACCACCTGCCGCAGGGCCACTGCTTCGCGCCCGGACAGCCCAGCCTCAAACCTAATCGAGGCCGGATCGACGCGCGCGCCGGTCCGCGGATCAAACAGGCAATGCGCCGCTGTCAGCACCAGATCCGGTGCCACCAAAGCGCCCGTACACATGTTTTTGTTAGAGATGTTGAGCCGTCCCACGGCCTCCCACCCCTCTATTGATTTGACGCCAAACTGCGTGTCATCCGCAGCCGCGCCGATGGGCATGCCTAATGACAGGCATGCCGCAATCGCAGCAATTATAAGTCTCATGACCCACTCCAGCTTCCCACAGACGCATCGTTATTCAGGCGTGCGGCTGGAATGAGGCCCAATGTTGCCAGGCAGAGACGAATTCATGGACAGAATGTGGCAGCGTTAACAATTCCCTAACCCCCCGGTTATTGATGCTCAACCATGGCAAAAAAGCCCCGCAAATTGCCAGAAAAACCCGAAGGCAGCGTGCGTTTTTCTGAAAAAGCCCAAAAAAAGTGGGAAAAATCCGCCGGAGATACCGAAGCTGAGCCGGACTGCGGCAGCAATTCGCTCCCCTGTCGGGCGCCGCGCAAGGCCGCCAGGGGAGCAAAAAGACGGCTTTTGCCGGCCTGATCGAGCCAGGGCAAAGCTGCCCAATTGGTTAAAACGCCCCTTGGCCCGGCGTCCCTTTGTACCGGCGGCGCATTGGCTCCTGCCTATTTTCCAGGCAGTCGAACGCCTGTCTTGAGAGGCAAAAAGATCAAAAATCTACCGAAAAACCCCAGGCGCATTAACTCATCGAAAATCTATCTATCGTTGTATCAGCCCAGTTGCATCACCGGTTCCCCTGCGGCCTTGCCAGCGGGAATGCCACCGTTAGAGGTTGGGTTAAAAAAATGTTCAAATCGCTGAAGCTTGCCTACAAACTGCCGCTCATGATCGTCGGCACCGCGCTGTTGCTTACGGCACTGCTGATTGCTGTCAGCACGAACTATTTCCGCCGCAGTGTTGTGCATGACGCGGAGATGTTCATGCAGTCGCTGGTCACAGACCGCGAACTGGCACTGGAGGCCTACCTGGAAGGGATTGATGCCGCCATTCTGACCATTGCCTCGGTCCCCTCCACCGCAAAGGCGATGAAAGATCTGAAAGTGACTTGGGCAAGCAGGGGCGGCGACGGGCAATCCGAGGTGGGCAACTTGTCGATGTTTGCTGCAGCGGCTTCGCCTTACGACGTGCATTTCGAACGCAATCACCCGGCCTTCAAGAAAGTCATGGAACGGATGGGGTTCTACGACATCTTCCTGATCAGCACTGAAGGCGACGTGGTGTTCTCTGTCACCAAGGAAAGCGACTATGCAACGAATATGGTTACCGGCCCCTACAGCAGCTCCGGCCTGGCAGAGGCGTTCAACCGCGCTGTGAACGGCGCGGCAGAGCAGGTCTATTTCTCGGACATTGACGCCTACGCGCCAAGCGCGGGCGCACCGGCCGCCTTTGCGGCGACGCAAATCATCGATTCCAGCGGCCGCGTTGCCGGCGTCTTTGCATTGCAGGTTGCCATTGATGAAATCGCCAGGATCACCACGAATTTCGGCGGCGATCTGCAATCCCTGGACGTTTACCTGATCGGGCAGGATTTCAGGGCGCGCACCCCTTCCCGACAAGAGGGGGGCCACAGCGTTCTGGAAGAGCTGGCGCATCTGCCCCATATCGAAGCGGCCTTTTCGGGTGCCGCCGCTGCAGGCGGCAGCCTAGGCGCAGCGGGTGGGCCTGTGAACGTCTTCCACCCTGCCGTCGAAAAGGCGGATGGCCATTTTGTCGCCGCCGTAACAGGCCCTGTGGTTTTCGGAGACATCCGCTGGTCGATCGTTGCTGAGCTGGACCGCGCGGAAATCCTGGCGCCGGCTGTCCGCCAGCGCAATCTCATGCTGCTGATTTCCCTGGCCTGTGCCGCGGCGGTCTCCCTGTTCGGATGGTTCTTTGCGCGATCGGTGACCAAACCCATCGACAGGATCTGCTCCGATATGGAAGCAATCTCGGGTGGCGATCTCGGCAATACGATCGACGCCGCGTCCCGCAAGGACGAAATCGGGAAGATCGGCAAAACTCTGGTCTCCATGCAGGCCGATCTGCAGCAGGCCCGCGCGGCGGAGGAGCGCCGCAGCGAGCTGCAGCAGCAGCAGCAATTCGTGGTCGAAAGCCTGAGCGCCGGACTGGTCCGCCTGTCCGCCGGAGATTTCTCGCAGGCGATCACCGAGGCGTTTCCGAAGGATCACGAGCAGCTGCGCCACGATTACAACCTGACTTTGGAAACTCTGAATGAGACCGTGCAGAAAGTTGTCGAGGCGGCCAGCAGCATCCGCAATGGGGCTGCGGAGATCAGCCAGGCCTCGGATGATCTGTCGCACCGCACCGAAAGCCAGGCGGCAACCCTGGAAGAAACCGCCGCGGCACTGGATGAGCTGACAACATCCGTATCTGAGGCCGCCGAAGGCGCCCGCAGCGTTGAAGCAACAATGGAAGAGGCACGGGCAGAGGCGGAATCGAGCGACAGCATCGTGCAAAATGCCGTGTCCGCGATGACTGAAATTGAACAAAGCTCCACCCACATCAGCCAGATCATCTCCGTGATCGACGACATCGCCTTCCAGACCAACCTTCTGGCCCTGAACGCCGGCGTCGAGGCGGCCCGGGCGGGCGAAGCAGGCAAGGGCTTTGCAGTCGTCGCAAGCGAAGTGCGCGCGTTGGCGCAGCGCTCGTCAGATGCGGCGATGGAGATCAAGACTCTGATCTCTGACAGCTCCAAACAGGTGGAGCGCGGCGTAGATCTGGTCGGCAAAGCGGGCGGTGCGCTGCAAAGCATCGTGCAGCGGGTTGCCCATATTTCGCAGCTGGTCTCCGGCATCGCCGAAGGCGCGGTGAAACAGTCCACCGGCCTCAGCGAGATCAACACCGGCGTCACACAGCTGGACCAGGTGACCCAGCAGAATGCGGCGATGGTGGAAGAAGCAACTGCTGCGGGCCACATGCTGAACACTGATGCAGGCAAACTTTCCGAACTGGTGGCGCATTTCACGATCAAGGGCCAGGCGCCTGCTGCGCCGGCAGGAAATCCGCCCGGCCTTCCAGCTGAGGATGCAGAAGCAGATTTCTGGGCCGGGGAAGACAGGTTCGAGGAACCGGAACCTCTGCAGCCAGCCGCAACCGGCACTGGCGGCATGGTCAAATGGGAAGACTTCTGACCGCAGCCTGTCCCGGAATTTGCAGGCCTCGACCAGCGCCGCTCAGGATCCAGCCCGCAGAACGGGCTGGATTGCCCTTGCTTAAACGGCAGCTGAACCGCTGAACCGCCCTCCCCCCTGATACATCCCGCTTGCAGCCTGGCCGGCTCTGACCTTCCGCTGCCGATGCCCGGGCTTTCGGCCGTCCGCCTGCGGCAGGACCGGCCTTGCCGCACAGTCCCCTCCGGCAGGCGGCCCGCGGACCGGGCCCGTCCGGCAAGTGCACCGGCACCGCCGCAATAACACAGCGCAAAATGGAACCACTTTGCGTTTCGGCAGCGCAAAAAAGCCGTAACGCATTACAGTTGCTCAATTTTCTTTAATCAAATCGCCCAAGAAAATTATTAAGCACGCGAACTGAATGGTGCTACAATCACCTTTAAGGCGAATATCTCCCGGTGACCGACATCCCGGGGGATGCGTAGTTCAAAGAGGGTTACCGAATGAGAGAGACTCACTTTTCCGACCTGACCGCCCCGCCGGCCATGCAGCCATCCTCAGCATTCTGTCCGTGGATGACGACGAAATCGACAGGCTGCGCCTCAGCAAATTATGCCGCAAAGCGGGGATGCGGGCGGAATTCTACGAAGCCGCCAATCTGGATGAAATGCGCCAGCAGCTGGAAGCCGCGCAATTCGACCTGGTTTTCCTGGATCACAACCTGGGCATGGACACCGGGCTGGATGCGCTGAAAATCCTTCTGTGCCACGAGGAGCAGGTGCAGGCGGTCCCCATCATGCTGACCAGCATGACCAACTACCAAATTGCCGTCGATGCCATGCGCCGCGGCTGTGCCGACTACATCGTCAAGGAAGAGCTGACCACTGACACGCTGATCAAATCCATTGCCTCTGCAATAGAACGCCGCGCTCTTTACGGCCAGCTGACCAGCGCCCGTGCCTCCGAAAAGGAGCTGCGGCGGATCTTCAAACGGTTCATCGTGGGCTGCGGCCCGGATCTCCGGCTGCTTCTGAGCCGCACGCTGGCCGGGGTCCGCATGGTCAAGACCCAGGCCCGCCAGGACGGCAGTGTGCCGCCCTCGGTGCTGTCCGATGTGTCGCTGCTGGAACGCGGTTGTAAGGATCTTGTGGCCTTTATGGACGATTTGGACAGCGTGATCGAGGACACCCGGGAGATCACCGCCAGGGCCACGCCCACTCTGCTTCAATAGGCGTTAACAGTTGCTGGCGGGCCAGTCCGGCTGACGGCGGCAGCCCATGAAAATCTGCCGCGCATCTGCTTGGCCCGTACGCCGGGAAAGGAAAGGACAGAATGAAACACAGCCCCCCGCCCGGCCGCCGCCGCGCCCTGAACATCATTCTGGTTGAGGACGACGACGGCGACGCCAAGGCGCTCCGCCGGGCTTTTGACCGTGCAAAGATCGCAAATCCGATCATGCGGTTTGTAGACGGTGTTGACGCCCTGGCCTTTCTGCGCGGCGAAATGCAGCAGGTGCCGCCGCCCAATTTTGTGGTTCTCAGCGATATCAACATGCCGCGCAAGAACGGCATTGAGCTCTTGCGGGATATCCGTGCTGACCCTGTTCTGAACAAGATTCTGTTCATTTTCCTGACCACCTCCGCGGATGAACGGGATATTTCCGCAGCCTATGCCAGCAATGTGGCCGGCTACATTCTTAAGTCGAACGCCGGCGACATGTTTGTCGATCTTATGGCGACGCTGGACAGCTACTGGCGCATCGTCGAATTGCCCGAAATCCACATCAGAAAGGTGTCCGATGACGGTGGCCAATATCCTGATCATTGACGACGATGCCGGTGACCGGAAGCTGATGCGCAGGCTGCTGCGACAGCTTTATCCCGCCGCCGATGTCATTGAGGCCGGCAGCGGCAGTGAGGCTCTGTCTCACGCCGGCCAGCCAGTGCAGGTGATCCTGCTGGACTACTTGCTGCCAGACGGCAACGGGCTGGAACTGATTGCCCGGCTGAGCGATGCCTGGCCGCGGGCCGTTCTGTTCATGACCACCGGCCAGGGGGATGAGGAGATCGCCAAGAGCGTCATTCTGGCCGGAGCCAGCGATTACATCCCCAAGTCTGCAATCACCCAGGAAGCGCTTAAGCGGATGGTTGCAAACGGGCTGCGGCTTGCGGAAATGCGCTGGCGGATCCAGGAACAGCAGAATGAACTGCGCCTGTTTTCGAATGTTCTGGTGCATGACATGCGGGCACCGCTCCGGGCGATCAAGTTTCTCAGCGACCAGATCCAGGAGGAATACCGGAGCGGCGATCAGGAGGAAGCCGGGCGGCAGTTCGAGCTGATGAAGAAATCGGTGCGCAAGACCTCAGAGCTGATCGAAGGACTGGCACGCCACATCAACCCGCACAGCAACGGCAAGCCTGAACATGTCACAGTTGACAGCCTATTTGACAGTCTGCAGGCGGTGCTGGCACAGGATCTTGCAAAGTCCGGAGCCAGACTGCAGTGGCATTCAGGCGGGCTGAGCGTCCTGTGCTTTCCGCCGGACATTGTGCAGCTGCTGCAGAACCTGATTGGCAACGCGATCAAATACAGCGGCGGCAAGACGCCGGAGATTGCCGTGTCGGCTGAGACGGCACAGCAGGGGCTCATGATAACCGTGGCGGACAATGGTATCGGGGTGCCTGAAGAATACCGCGAAAAGATCTTTGAACCGTTCAAACGCCTGCAGCGCGGCAGCGATCAGCCTGGCAGCGGACTGGGCCTGGCCACCTGCGCCAAGATCGCCAGCCGCCACAATGGCACAATCTGGTGCGACCCGCGGCCCGAGGGCGGCACCGCCATCCGGTTTACCATTGGCTTGGACGCAGCAGGGCCTGCGCAGGCACGCGCTTAACTGCGGCACCTGGCTGAGCCTGAACCGCCCCGCCGCCAGCGCAAGCCGCTGTCCGGTGCCGCAGGGCCTGACATTGCACACCGCTTGCCACTGGTCCAGGCAGGGCCGTACGGCGGCCCAATCGCGCCATCCTCCATAGCAGCGGCGCGGACCTGATACACTTCCGCCGCTTCGCCCTGTGCCAGGACCGCGGCGCGCCCGGCAGAACTCTTCTTTCCGCGGCTGGCAAATCGGGCCGGGCCGGTATTACGGGCTGGATATCTGGTGCCAATGCGCGATCCGCTGAGGCAGCAGCTCCTTTCTATCCGCGCCGCCTTCGAAGCGTCCGGAGTGAGTGCAGCCGGCCGTTGCCCGGCGGCACATAACACTTGCCACGCTATCACCATGGCACCTTCAATTGCGATATTCCGCACTCGCATTCAATATGCTGCTTGTTTTGGCAAGCCGTTAGCGGTCAACGGCCGCCGCTGGACGCGGGGCTTTGGGGTATCCCCTTCACCGCATCGCCGAATTCCGGGGCGCACAGCAGGCGTTAACCCGCCCCCAGGAAGGAATTGACCCCTCCTGCCGCGGTTGTGCTGATTTGTCAGGACCGGGCCGCACAACAGCCAATTCCGCGCGCAACCGGGCGATGGCTGCCACGGCGCCAGCTAACGAAGGAACTGCCGGGGCTGGAGCTAAGCCGCTCTGCAACTCACTTCTTCTGTGCAGCATCCATGATCAGCGCCGTTAGCCGGAAAAAACCATGAGCCATCTTGGTATAGGGGGTCAGCAGGAAGAAGGTCAGCACCGCGCCCAAATGCATTGGCAGCAGGACCTCTGTCAGCGCAGTGCCCGCCGCTGCAAAAAGCAGCAAACCGCTGAGCGAAACAAACCCCAGCAGCAGAATAAAGCCCATCTCCCCGGACCGCATCTGCTTGGCCCCAAGGTCCGGATCCGCCTTCAGCTTGAGCCGGGCCAGTCCGGCGCACCCCAGGACCAGCAGAATGCCGCCCGGCACCCCCAGCAGCTTGGGCAGGCTTAACAGGCCATAGGGTGCGGGTATGTCAAATAGATAATGCATGATAGTGCCCGAAGCGGTCGCACCAAAGCACATCAAAAAGCCCCACATCACCGCCTGATGAGCAATGCGGCGGGCGTTGGAGAAACGGTCCTCATCCTCGAAATTGCAGCCCTGCCCCTGGCCGCCGGACAAGTCCTTCAGCCGGGCGGCGCGGTCCAATGCCTGACGTATGTGGGACAGGCGGACCCGCCCGCCGCCCACATGGCGCCAATAGCCGCGCAGAGAGGCAAACAGCACCAAGAGCGGCAGCACAAAAGCCGGCATAAAGATCGAGACCATCAGCCCGTGGCTCATCACTGCATAGAAGCCTTCACCGCTTTCGGGACGCAGGGTCTGGGCAGCCCAGAACAGCGCTGCAAATCCCAGCATCAGCGCCAGCACCAGCGCCGTACCGCTTCGCTGGAACAGCCGGGCCAAAGGACCGGGCCAGGCAAAGCGCTCCCAGCTTTCCGCACGCACCTCGGCCAGGATGCCGGGCAGGTTCAGGTCAAATTCATGCGGTTCGGTGTATTGGCAAGCATAGTAGCAGCCGCGGCAATTGTGGCAGAGATTGGCGAACTGGGTGATGTCTGCCTCGGCAAAACTGCGCTGGCGCATGATCGCGGGGAAGACCGAGCAATAGCCCTCGCAGTAGCGGCAGGCGTTGCAGATCTCGATCTGGCGGCGCGCCTCGCCGATGCGGGTCGAGGGTTTGCTGTCCATTTGGCTCTGATCAAACATGATTGGCGGCCTCCCGGCCTGCAATGCGGCCGAACACAGTGCCGATGGTCATGCCGAAGCCGGCCAGATAGCCTTGGCCCAGGATCGAGCCGGCCATGGTTTCTCCTGCGGCCCAGAGGTTTTCTACCGGGCCGCCCGCCCCTTGCACCTGGGCGGTGTCGTCCACCTTGAAGCCCAGGTAGGTAAAGGTCACGCCGGGACGCAATGAGTAGCCGTAGAACGGCGGTTCGGTGATCGGGCGGGCCCAATTGGTTTTCGGCGGCGTCACGCCTTCGGTCGCCAGCCCGTCCAGCTCGGCCGGGTGGAAATCGCCAGGACGGCAGCCCGCGTTGAAGACCTCGATGGTCTGGGTGAGCTTCTGCGGGTCCAGTCCCAGCTTGCCCGCCAGTTCCGGGATCGTGTCCGCGGTGACCGGCGGGAAGACCGAGGGCATGAACAGGTCCTTGGATTTCGCATCAATGATCGAATAGGCCACCTGCTCCGGCTCGGCTGCCACCAGCCGCCCCCAGATCGCATAGCGTTTGGGCCAGACGTCCTCGCCTTCGTTGTAGAAACGGTCGCCGTCCTTGTTCACCACCACCGAGAACGGCACGCAGTCCAGCCGGGTGACAATGCCGCCGTCGAATTTGGGCGCGCGCCCGTCAATGGCCACCGCGTGGCATTGGGTCGGATCGCCGATGGACTGCACCCCCTGCCCCAGCAGGTTAAACAGCACATCCCCGCGGTTATAGGGCGTGCCGCGGATCAGGAAGTTCTCGGCCTCCGGCCCCCAGGCCTCGACCAGCCGTTCGATGTTTCCCTGGAAGCCGCCGGAGGCCACCACCACCGCGGGCGGGCTAAGGCTGTGGTGTTCGCCGCCGTGAGTGAATTCAACCCGCGTGATCCGGTCGCCGTCCAGCTCGATATGGGTGACCGGCGCCTCATAGAGCACTTCGACCCCCAACGCCTCAGCAGTGCGGTAGTAAGCATTGACCAGCGCCTTGCCGCCGCCCAGGAAGAAGGCGTTGGTGCGGCTCAGCGACAGCGTGCCCGACAGCGAGGGCTGGAACCGCACGCCATGCGCCTCCATCCAGGGCTGGCTTTCCTGGCTGCCTCGGATCGCCATGCGGGCCAAGTGCTCGTCGGTCTTGCCCTTGGTGACCAGCAGCAGGTCGTTGTAATACTCGTCCTCATCGTAGGTGCCGGTCAGCACCGACAAGGGACCGTCATGCATACAGCGGAAGTTGCGGGTGTGGCGGGAGTTGCCGCCGCGGTAGGGCTTGGGCGCGGCCTCCAGCATCAGCACGCGCTTGCCGGTCTCCGCCGCAGTGATCGCAGCGCAAAGGGCGGCATTGCCGCCGCCCACCACAACGATATCGGGATTGCTCATCATCTCGCTTACTTTGGCGCCTTGAACAGGTCCTTGCGAAGGGTCATCAGCGCACCGGGGTCGATTTTACCCTGGATGATGGTGGTTTCCCCGCTGGCAAGAGCTGCCTCCAGCGCCGGCCCCATTTCACCGAGGCCATCGACCCAGATGCCCTTACCGCCGCACAGTTCGGCAAATTTGTCATAGCGCGGCGAGGTGATCTCAGCCCCCAGCAGGCGGCCGCCATAGAACTCCTGCTGATAAGCCTTCTCAGCCCCCCAGGCCTCGTTGTCCAAGACCACGATCACCACCGGCAGCTTGTGCTGAATGGCGGTCTGGATCTCGATCATGGTGTAGCCGACGGCGCCGTCGCCCATGATTGCCACCACCGGGCGCTCCGGTGCTGCGGCCTTGGCGCCGATGGCGGCGGCCAGGCCAAAACCGACCAGACCAAAATCCAGCGGCGTGATCAGGCTGAGGGGTTCATAATGGGCCAGCCGGTCGGCGGCCTGCAGGCAGGTGTTGCCGGTGTCCAGGGTGACGATAGCGTTCTCCGGCAACGCCGCGCGGATCTCGCCCAGTGCGCGGCGCGGGTGCATCGGCAGGGTGGCGATCTGCGCCTCTTCCTCGCGTTCCGCGGCGAGGCTTTCCATGTCTGCCTTAAAGGCCGCACGCCATTCGTCCGCTGCCGGTTTGTTGGCGGCTGCGGCCAGCGCCTCGGCGGTCAGCCGTGCATCCGCCTGCGCCGCGATCTCGGCCGGAAAGTAACGTCCTACGGCGGATCCGTCGATATCCACATGGGCGATGCGGGTATCGGAGCCGACGTAATCATTGCTGTGGAAGGTAGAGTTGAAGCCAAGCCGCGCCCCCAGCACCACCATCACGTCGGCTTCCTTGGTCAGCCGGCTGGCGACCCGATTGCCGCGCGGGCCGGCCTGGCCTGAAAACCACGGATGGCCGTGGCGCATCACATCGGCATGGCCGGTCGAGGCCACCACCGGCACTTCCAGGGATTCAGCCAGAGCGGTGAGCGCCTCGCGCCCCCTTCCCCATTTGAAGCCACCGCCCGCAAAGATCACCGGGCGCTCCGCGTTCGACAGCAGGGTTGCGATGGCGCTGATGTCTTCCGGAGCCGCTGGCCCCGGGCGGGCGATGTTCACTGGCTTGGGGTCGATGGCGGGCACTTCGGCGGCAAACAGGTCGCGCGGCACATGCAGCACCACAGGGCCGCGGCGGCCCGAGTTGGCCAGCCGGATCGCATCCTCCAGCATCGGCGCCAGGCGCGACGGGTCGGTGACCATGACCGAGCGTTTTGAGATCGGCGCAAACAGCGCCACCTGGTCGACCTCCTGAAAGGTGTCCTTGCACTGGTCGGCACGGGTGATGGCACCGGCAATCACCACCAGCGGGGAATAGGCCAGCTGCGCCTCGGCCACGGCGGTCACGATATTGACGACCCCGGGACCTGCCTGCGCGCCCAGCACCACGCCGGGTTTGCCGGTCATGCGTGCCCAGGCATCTGCCATATGGCCCGCCGCGCGCTCATCCCGAGCACCGACATAGGCGATTTCGCCGCCTTCATACATCGCGTCGTAAAGTTCCAGCATCGAGCCGCCCAAGAGGCCGAACACGGTGTCGATGCCATTGGCTTGCAGCACACGGTAGACGGCCTCGCCGCCATTGATCATGGTCATGTCTTAATCCTCGGATCGGGGCCGCAGGTTCTGCGGGTCAAAGATGGCGTCCTGGTGGACGGTCACGGGAATTTCACGGTTCAGGATCTGCACGGACAGGCCTTCACGCGGCGTGCCCTTGCGCACGAACAGCCAACCCAGAGACTTGCCAACGGTATAGCCGTAGCCGCCGGAAGTGGTCAGACCTACGGGCTGGCCATCCAGCAGCACTGGCTCTCCGCCGTGGATGTCTATCCCGTCCGCGTGAAGTTCCGCGTAGAACAGCTCCCACTCCGGATCGCGGGCCAGCAGGGCGTCCTTGCCCTGAAATTCGCGGCCTTCGGCGGCCACAAAACGTTCCAGCCCCACGTCCAGCGGCCCCACATCGGTGGTCAGCTCGCCAGAGGCCCGGTAGGCCTTTTCCATCCGCATGCCGTTGAAAGCATAAGAGCCCAGGTCGGTCAGATCGTGTTTTTCACCAGCGGCAAACAGCGCGTCGTAGAGTTCGCCCATACGATCCAGCGGCGCGTGCAGCTCCCAGCCAAGTTCGCCCACAAACGAGACCCTTAGAGCGTAGCAGGGGATGCCGGCCACGGTGATCTCCTGCCCGGAAAGCCAAGGGAACGCATTGTTCGTGAGATCGGCCTCCGTCAGCTCCGCCAGGATCCGGCGCGCGGCCGGGCCGGAGAGCGCCAGCATGCCCCAGTCGTACGTGCGATTGATCATCTGCACGTCTTCGCCGTCACGGATGTGCGATTTGATCCAGTCGAAATCCGGGTTGCAGCGGGCAATGGGCGAGCCGGTGAAATAGCGATCCTCAGCCATGCGCCAGATGGTGATCTCCGTCTCGAACCGGCCTTTCTCCGTCAGCAAGTGATTGAGGCTCATCCGACCGTCGCGCACTGGGATCCTGTTGGCCGACAAACGGTCCAGCAGCTTGCCTGCGTCCTTGCCGGTGATCTCAAACTGGGCAAAGGCGCAGAGGTCGATGACACCTGCCGCTTCACGCGTCGCCTTGGCCTCGGCCATGGCGTTGGCGTGCCAGGGCTGGTGGCCCCAGCCGATCTGCTCTACTTCGCCAACCTCGCCGAAATAGCGCGGGCGTTCCCAGCCAGCCACTTCGCCGAACACCGCACCCTTGGCGGCCAGCCGGTCATAAAGCGGGTGGCGGTTCAGCGGCCGCAGGCTCTCGAACTGTTTGCCGGGACACGGAGTATCATGCCGCCGCATGAACTCGTCCTTGGTGCGTTCAACGATGAAATGATCGGTTGAGAAATTGCCATAGCGTCGCGGGTCCATTCCGCGGGTGTTGATCGGGGTTTCGCCATGTACCATCCAGTCGGCCAGCACCTTGCCCGCGCCTCCGCCCCAGGCAAGGCCGATGGAGGAGCCGCAGGACAGCCAGACATTGGGCGCCCCCGACGGCCCCACCAGCATACCGCCATCCGGCGTGTGGGTGATGGCGCCGCGCACCACCCGTTTGATGCCCAGTTCCGCCAGCACCGGCATTTTGTCAAACGCCACCATCAGAAAGTCGCCGATGAAGTCGTAATCCGCCTCAAACAGCTCATTCTCCGCAGCCCAGGGCGCACCCTGCGGCATGGTCCAGACGGTGGGGCAGACATGGCCCTCGTAAATACCGATGAGGCCGGACTTCTGCTCCTGCCGGATATAGCCGCCATAGGCGTTGTCGCGCATGACAGGCAGTTCGGGGCGGTCCATGAACTCGGGCACGGTATCCGTCACAAGATAGTGGTGCAGGCAGGAGACTGAAGGGATTTTCAGACCGAACCATTCGCCGACCTGGTTGGCGTAGGAGCCCGCGGCAATCACCACATGTTCGGCCAGCACATCGCCCTTTTCCGTGCGCAGCAGCCACATATCGCCCTTGCGCGAGGCGCCCAGCACCTGATTTCGGCGTTCTATCTTCGCCCCCCGCGCCCGGGTGGCGGCGGCCAGCGCCATTGTCACTGAAGACGGGTCGATATGGCCGTCCTCAAAGGTCTGCACCGCCGCCTTGACGTCGTCCACCTTGTAGAAGGGGTTCACGCGGGTCACCTCTTCCGGGCCAACCAGCTCCATCGGCAGGTCCAAGAGCTTGCCGACGCCCATGATCGACTTCATCCAGTCGACTTCGTCATCGGTGGTCGCGATCCGGAAACCGCCGACCTCATGCCAGCCGATGCTCTGGCCGGTTTCCTTTTCGACCCTCTTATAAGTCTCGATCGAGGTTTTGTTGATCCAGCCCGCCAAGCGGCTGCCCACTGCATGGGCGATCTGCCCTGCCGCGTGCCAGGTGGAACCGGAGGTCAGCTCCGCCTTCTCAAACAGGATGGTGTCGGTCCAGCCGTTCTCCGCCAACTGGAATTGGGCGGCCACGCCCATGATGCCGCCGCCGATGATGGCGACCTGCGTGCTGCGGGGGATGTCAGTCATGTGCAAACGCCTCTTTGGCGGATTTCAGTGACGCCTTGGCGCCATAGCGGGTGCAGGCGATTTCGACTTCGAAGCCGGGGACAACGGTGTCTTTGGCAAGCTGGTCCAGCGGCGCGTCGACCATCGCCAGCGCGACAGACCGTCCGTATTTGTAGCTCCAGGCCGCCGAGGTGATCTGGCCGACAACTTTGCCATCAAAGTAAACCGGCTCGTCATGGATCGGGAGCGCCTCCGGATCGTCAAACAGGATCGAGACGATGCGGCGCTCCGGGGCGTGATCCTTCAAGGCTTCTTCGCCCACGAAACCGGTGCCGAAAGCGCAGAAAGCACCCAGCCCGGCTTCCTGCGGAGTTGTTCCCGGCGACAGCTCATGGCCAAAGGCCCGGAAACCACTTTCGATCCGCAAGCTACCGCTGGCAAACAGTCCGGCATGGGTGGCACCTGCCGCAACAAGCGCCTCATAGGCGGCCATGGCCATGTCGGCAGGGATGTAGAGCTCATAGCCCTCCTCACCGGTGAAGCTGAGGCGCCCGGCCCAGCCGCGGGCCAGGCCGATCTCCACGGCGCCAAACTGAAAGCGTTTCAGATCCGGCACCGGGCTGTTCCAGGTGGCTTGCAGCACCTCGCGCGCCTTGGCTCCGGCCAGACCGATGATCGCATAACCGCCGGTCACATCGGTGAATTCCACGTGAAACGCGCCTTTGGTCTCGCGCATCCGCTTGAGGTCACGCACAACTTCGCCCGCACCCACGATCATCAGATAAGTGCCTGGCCCGTGCCGCTGCACCGTGATGTCGCTTTCGACGCCACCCTTTTGGTTCAGGATCTGGGTATAGGCGATCCGGCCATCGGGTATGTCCATCTGTGCCGCGCATAGATGGTTGAGGAACGCGCAGGCGTCCGGCCCCTGCACCATGATCTTGCCAAAGGCACTTTGGTCCAGGATCGCGGCGCCGGTGCGGCAGGCCTGCACCTCTTTGCCGACCTGTTCACGCCAGGCCGGCGCGCCGAAGGTCAGCGGCAGATGCGCGTCTTCACCGCCGAAATGCACCGCACGCTCCCAGCCGCCGCGGGACTCAAAGCGTGCGCCTGCGGCCACCAGGCCGGCATGGATGGGTGAGCGGCGCTGGCCCCGTGCGGTCTCCATCGAGCGGCCCGGGAAGGGGTTGTCGTAATGGCGGCCCAGCACCTCGGGAATGCGGGCCTCCAGCGCGCCCAGCACGTTCATTTCCGGGCTGAAGCGGCGGATGTCGGCCTCGTTCAGCTCCATCGTCGGCTCACCGGCGATGATCCATTCCGCCATCGCCTTGCCCGCGCCACCGGCCAGCGCGATGCCAGTGGAGTTCATGCCGCCCATCAGGAACAGCCCCGGCACCTCGGGGCTTTCACCCAGCATGAACTGGCTGTCGAGGGTGAAGCTTTCGGGGCCATTGAGCAGCATCCGCACCTCGGCCTTTTCCAGTGGCGGGATGCGCCGCAGCGCGTTTTCCATCATCGGCATGAAGTGGTCCCAGTCCTCGTCCAGCAGATCAAACGAGAAATCCTTGGGCAGCCGGTCCAGGGGCAACCCCTTGGCGTGCGGTTCAAAACAGCCGACCAGCAGCCCCTCCACATCGTCACGGGCATAGAGGAAGGCGTCCTGATCGTTCAGCGTCGGCAGATGCGCGCCCTTGCCCAGCGCCTGCACCTCCTGCAAGGGTTTGGTCAGGATGTAGAAATGCTCGCAGGCGTACAGCGGCATATGGGCACCCGCCATGGCGGCGACTTCACGGGACCAGAGGCCGCAGGCAATGACCACCTCATCGGCCTCGATCAGATGCTCGCCCACCTCGACGCCGGAGATCCGCCCGCCTTTCTTCTGCAGGCCGGTGACAGCAGTGTCCTCAAAGATCTGCACACCGCGCGCCCTTGCGCCCTTGGACAGTGCCAGCGCAACGTCAGAGGGGTTCACGCGGCCATCGGCAGGCGACCAGACCGCGCCGATCACGTCGTCGGTTTCGATCAGCGGCCACAGCTCCTTGGCACGTTTGGCATCCACCACCTCGGCCTCCAGCCCGAAGGCACGGCCCAAGCTGACCTGGCGTTTGATGTTGGTCAGCCGGTCCTGATTGGTGGCCAGCGTCAGGGAGCCGGTCTGGGTCCAGCCGGTGGCCTGGCCGGTTTCCACTTCTAGCTCGCCATAAAGGTCGATCGAATAGTTGATCAGCTTGGTCAGCGTCGCCGAGGGCCGCAGGCGGCGCACCAGCCCGGCGGCGTGCCAGGTGGTGCCGGAGGTCAGCTTGGAACGTTCCAGCACCACGATATCCTTCCGCCCTTCGCGGGCCAGGTGATAGGCGATGGAACAGCCGATGACGCCGCCGCCGATGATGACGGTGCGGGCGTGGGAGGGGAGGCTCATTGAAGTACTCCGTCACGGATGAGCGCGGAAATGGTGCCGCGGAATTGCTCCACGGCCTCGTCGATCAGGTCAGGCGTATGCGGCAGGCCGGTGACGCAGGAGGTGAAAGACATGAAGTCCACGCCGCGCTCCAGCAGCCCGTCGCGCAGCCCCTTGACAACGGCAGGCGGGGTCTTGCGGATGGCGGCGGCGTCCAGCCCGTCGATTGAGGTACCGCCGAAATAGATATGGCAGGTGGAGCTGTCGCCATAGGCCAGCGCCCGCACCTCCTGTTCGCGGAACACCGCATTGAAACCATCGCGCAGCCGCGCGGCCATCGCGTCAGCGTGGGCCTGCACGTCGCCGGTGGAGAGGATCTCCATCGCCTTGATCGCACCTGCCGCCACCATGGGCGCGGCGTTAAATGTGCCTTTGTGGCTGACCGGCGGCGACAGCCCGTCGCGGGTTTCGCCAGGGCTCAGCAGCTCCATGATCTCTGCCTTGCCGACAACCGCGCCGCCCGGCAGCCCGCCGGTCACGACCTTGGCCAGGGTGGTCAGATCCGGCACCACGCCGTCGCGGGCCTGGCGTCCGCCGGGCGACCAGCGCAGGCCGGTGATCACCTCGTCAAAGATCAGCACATGGCCGCTTTGATCCGCCAGCGCCCGGATGCCCTGCATAAAGCCCTCGGGCAGCGGCACCGAGCCGTAGTTGGCACCCGAAGCCTCGACAAACACCGTGCCGATCTGCGGGTCGCTGTCCAGTGCCGCGGCAATGGCCTCCAAATCCGACGGCGCCACCACAGTCAGGTCGCTGACCGCCTGCGGCACCCCCAGCGAGGGCGCGGTATTGGCGCCGGGCTTGGCGCCTTTGATCAGCATGTCGTGCCAGCCGTGGAAATGCCCGTCGATGCGCAGCACCTTGTCGCGGCCAGAATGCGCACGGCCCAGCCGCAGCGCCAGCATGGTGGACTCAGTGCCCGAACCGGTGAAGCGCACGCGTTCAGCGGAGGGGAACAGGCGGTTCAGCCACTCGGCCCATTCCACCTCCAACGGGTGGCAGTCGCCGGTATAGGGCATCTGCTGCATCTGGGCAGCGACGGCCTCGGCCACCTCGGGATGGGCATGGCCCAGAATCTGGCTGGCGGCGCCCAGCTTGAAATCGATATAGCGCTTACCATCCGCGTCCCATTTCTCGGCCCCATTGGCGCGGGTAAAATAGACCGGATGCGGGGTCTTGTAGCGCAGCTCGTGGCTGACCCCGCCCGGCATAAAAAGGCGTGCGCGTTCAGCAAGGGATTGGCTGGTGTTCATGCCCGCTCCTGGTGGTTCAAGCTGTGGTTCAAAACGATGGATTTGATGGCGCAATAGGCGCTGAGGCCTGCGAGCCCTTTTTCGCGGCCGATGCCGCTTTCCTTGACGCCGCCGAAGGGAAGGGTGTCGCCGCCCTTGAGAAAGCCGTTCACAAACACCTGCCCCGCCTCCGCCTTGCGGGCAAAGCGCATGGCCTGGGTGGTATCGGCGGTATAGATCCCGGCGACGAGGCCAAAGGCCGTGCCGTTTGCCAGCTCCAGCGCCTCTTCAGGCGATTGGCAGGTCTGGGTCACCAGCACCGGGCCAAAGACCTCCTGCCGGGCGATCTCGGCGTCAGCCGGGACTGCCGCGAAAATCGTTGGCGCGAAAAAATTGCCAGCTGACAACTTTTCCGGGAAATTGCGCCGGCCGCCGGTGACGCAGGTCAAACCTTTGGCCTTGGCGCGGTCGACAAACCCTTGCACCCGTTCCAGCTGGCCTGCGGAGATCAGCGGGCCAAGGTCCGGGTCGTCAAGCCCGTGGCCCAAGGTCATGGCTTCGGCCTTGGCGGCGACCTTATCAACCAGCGCATCATGCACGGTAAACTCGCAGATCAGCCGGGCGCCTGCGGCACAGACCTGGCCTGCGTTGAAGAAGATGCCACGCGCCACGTCTTCGGCTGCGGCATCCAGATCGGCATCCGCCAGCACAACAACCGGGGACTTGCCGCCCAACTCCAACGTGGTTCCGGCAACAGGCTTGGAGGCGGACTGCATGATCTTGCGCCCGGTCGCGGTGGAGCCGGTAAAGGTCACATGCGCAACATCCTTGTGGCTGGCCAGCGCTTCCCCGATTTCGCCTGCGCCGGTTACAACATTGAACACCCCGGCAGGCAGACCCGCCTCAGATGCCAGCTCGGCGGTCAAGATGGTTGTGAGCGGCGTCAGCTCCGAGGGTTTGGCAACAACCGAGGCGCCTGCGGCCAGGGCTGGAGCTGCCCCACGTGCAAGTGTTGAGATCGGGTAATTCCACGGCAGTATATGCGCCGTCACCCCCACCGGCTCCAACACCGTAAAGGCGGTTTGCTCCGGACCCAGCGGGATGCTCTCGCCATTCAATTTGTCGCAGGCGCCGGCATAGAAACGGAAGTAATCCGCCGCCCGGCCTACGTCGCGTTTTGCCTGGCTGATGGGTTTGCCTGCATTCAGGCTCTCAACGGCTGCCAGCCTGTCCGCGTGTTTTTCCAGCAGCTCAGCCAGCTGGAGCAGAACCCCGGCCCGGTCTGCCGGAGGTGTATCAGCCCAGCGCGGCAGCGCCGCCTTGGCGCTGGCAACGGCCTGATCTACCTGGCCTGTCGCCGCATCCTGGCATTCGGCAAAGGCACGGCCCAGTGCAGGGTCAATCAGGCTGCGTGCGGCACCCGACCCTGCCTGACCTGCGCCGTCAATCCAGCAATGCGGGATGCGGTCAAGCTGCCGGGGGTAAAGCGGATGATCCAGCATCACGCCCGCCCGATCTGCCGGCGGCTGAGGCAGATGTTGAAACGCGCGCGCAGCTCCAGGTCCTTGCCATCCGCGATATGGCCAGGGAAGTGGCCGGCCAGCAATTCCCGCGCCTTGTCCTTGGCGGCATCGCCGATGGGGCGCGAGCCCTGCTCTTCCCATTCCCGCGGGGTCTGGCGGTCGCCGAAATGCGGGTAGAAATAATCCGACTTCATCCGGCTGAAGGTGTGGCGGTGGCCCAGATAATGCCCCTCGCCGCGGCAAACCTCGGCAATCACCTCTGCACCGATGTTTTCGGCGTTCACCTCCACCCCGCGCAAGGTCCGAAGAATGTTGCCGATCATATCATTGTCGACCACATAGGCCTCCAGCGAAACGCCCAGCAGGCTCGCCTGCATACCGCAGGCCTGGGTAATGAGGTTGGATCCGGCATGGGCGGCCGAGGACACCGCCAGGTTCTTCTCGCTGCCGTATTGCGCATCCAGCGTCTTGGAATCGGTGATGCCGGCAATGGACGTGACCGGCAGGTTGTAGAACCGCCCCATCTGCGCCGCCGCCGCCATCAAGATCGCCTGCTCGCCGCCGCCTGCGCACATGGAGCCGGTACGCAGATCGGCAATCAGCGGCTTGGCACCATAGATCGCGGCCACATCCGGGTCGACCAGCCGGACAAAGACCAGCCCGGCCAGAGTCTCCGCCACCGCCTGCACCAGCGAGCCTGCAATGGTCGCGGGGCTGGTGGCGCCGGCCTGCCCAGCCGAGATCAATTGCACCGGGAAGCCTGCCAGAACCGCGGCCTCCAGCGTGTCCAGCGCCTCCTCGGCAAAGCGCATCGGCGGCACCACGTGGCAGACCATCACCGTCAGAAAGGGGCGCGCACGGAACGCTTCCTCTGACCCGGCGAGCGCGTAGCACATGTCCGCCAGCTGCGGCACATTCTCAGGCTCGGAGACCGACACCGACACGTGCTTGGAGGTGCCCATCAGGCAGGCATAGGCGGTGTTCAGGTCCATATCCGCCACGTTTTCGATGTCGCGGGCGACAACCGAACGGCTGAAATGGTGAATATTCTCCATCGCATCGCAAATGCGCGCGGCATCGTAGAGGTCTTGCAGCGTGCCGTCGCGGTAACGCCCGTCCTCGATGTCGAAAACCCCGGGCGCTCCGCCGCCGGAGCTCATGTGAACCCGCTTGCCGGACAGGTCCAGATCGTGGCGCCGGTCCTGACCGTACAGAACAACGTCGCGGCGGGCTTCCTCGATGGTTTTCAGCACCAGATCGCGCGGGAACAGCAGGCGTTTGTCGTTGGTGTAGCTGCCGCCCGCCGCGCAGACCCTTTCGATCATCGAGGGTGTTGCCTGGCTCAGCCCCAGGGTTTCCAGAAGCGACAGAACCGCCTCGTTGACCTCCGCCTCATCCGCATCGCTCAGCGGCCGGAAACGTCCGCCCTCGATACCGCCCCAGACCGGCGGGTTGTCTTCTGCCGGTGCGCTTTCGGCTTCGATCCGGGCTTCCCTGCCGCGGCGGCGCGATCTTGCAGCCATTGTGTTCCCCTGACGGACTTCCTGTGCGCGAAAGGCTACGCAGGGGCGGGCTGCCGCACAAAAACAAGTTTCTCTTGCTACTGATGAGAAAAACTCATTTAACTTCCGCATGGCCAATCTTCCCTCCCTCCCCGCGCTGCGTGCCTTCGAGGCGGCTGCCCGGCTTGGCAGCTTCCGCGCCGCGGCGGAGGCCATCAATGTATCCCCTACCGCGATCAGCCATCACATCCGCGGGCTGGAAGCCTTTCTGAACATCCAGCTGTTCACCCGCGATGGCCGCCAGGTGCATCTGACCGATGAAGGCGCGCGGCTGGCCGATGGTGCTGCCAAGGCGTTCCGCATCTTGGAGGCGACGGTCAACTCCGTTGCACGCTGGCCGGAGAAGACCACTGTCCGCATCGCCCTTGGCCCCAGTTTCGCCACCCGTTGGCTGCTGCCGCGCTTTGCCGACTTCTGTGCCGAGTTTCCGGATGTGGAGCTGAAGCTGGTGCAGACCCCTTTGCTGGTGTCACCGCAGAATGTGGATGCGGATATCTTCATCACCTGGGGCGACGGCCGCTTTCCCGGAATGATCTCGGAGCCGCTGGTCAGCGTGCTGTCTGCGCCCGTCGCCAGCCCGGCACTGCTGCAGAGGCTGGGGCCGCCGCAGTCGCCTGCGGACCTCGCAAATTATCCTCTGATCCACCAGCGCGACACCCTGGGCTGGAATGCCTGGTTCCTGGAGGCCGGTGTCAGCCTGAACGGTCCTCTGCCGGGGCCGGTCATTGAAGACACCAACGTCGTGCTGCAGGCCGCCGCCGCCGGCCAGGGCATCGTGATGGGGTGGATTCCGCTGATCGACACCGATCTGGAGAGCGGGGTTCTGGTGCAGCTGTTCGATACCGCCGTCAGCGAAAACCGCGCTTACTACCTGGTGCGGCCCGAAACCGGCCCGAATGAGAACATCACCGGCGCCATTTGCGATTGGCTGCTGGCACAGACATCCAGGGCGTCAGCCGCCTGACCTGAGATTTCAGCGCCGTGCCAGAACCGGAAAATGCGCCAGCAGCGAGACCTTGGCTGCCTGAATATGGGTGCGGGTCAGGTCAGCCGCCCGGGCGGCATCGCCGTCTTCACAGGCGGCAAGGATCTCCAGGTGCTCGCGCTCGGCCCGCTCCATGCCGTCGCTCATCACCAGTTGCGCCCGGATATAGCGGTCAATGCGGTCCATCGCGCCGCGGGCCGACTCCCGGAAAAACGTGAGCGCGCTGGCACTGTAGAGCGCGTCATGGAATTCCCGGTTCAAGACCCCCCATTCCAAAGGGTTCTTGCAATCTGCAAAGGCCTCGCAGTTCAATCGGGCCTGCGCGAGCAGTTCCGGTGACATCCGCGGCACCGCATCGCGGATGATTTCCGGCTCCAGCAGGACACGGAACTCAAAGATCTCCGCCGCCTCATCCGCCGACAGACCGGCCACCACCGCGCCCTTGAACCGCTGTGTCTTGACCAGACCGTATTCCTCCAGCCGCGAGATCGCCTCGCGCACCGGAATGCGGCTGGTCTTGAACCGGCGCGCAATCTCCTCCTGCCGGAGCGGCTCGCCCTCCTCCAGGCGGCCGTCGATGATCGCCTGGCGCAGGGCTTCGAACACCGCGGCCGAGGCCGAAGCGGCTTTGGAGGTATCGACCGGATCCAGATTCATAACACAGGTCTCCTTTCAAACAGGTCTATTAAAACCTGGCCGGCCGGAAAAGCAGATTGGATACGAAATGCGGCAAGCAGGCAAACCGGCCACAGGCCCGGCTAGACTTCCAGCGAGACCCACAGCACCTTTGCGTCTTCCGCGCTGACCGACACGCAGCCGTGGCCCATGCCGCTGTCATAATAGACCGAGTCACCCGGTCCCATGCGCAGCGGCCGGTAGTGCTCGGTGTAAAGGATCAGCTCGCCGCTCAAGACAAACATGAACTCCTCGCCGCGGTGGCGGACCCAATTGTCGAACTCGGTCACATCGCGCGCCTTGATGGTGCTGATATAAGGCACCATGCGCTTGCTGGTCAGCTCGCTGCACAGCAGTTCGTGGTCGTAGGTCGCGGTTTCCTTGTGCTCGCCCAGGCCGGTGCGGGTAAAGTCGCGCCGCCCGGTCACGCCGCTTTGCCCCGACTGCACAAACAGCTGCGGCGTTTCCAGTTCCAGCGTCTGCATCAGGCGGCGGATGATCTCGAAACTGGGACGGGTCTGGTTGTTCTCGATCTTCGACAAAGTGGACCTGCCGATGGCCGCAGCGCGGGCCGCTTCCTCCAGCGTCAGGCCCTTTTCCTTGCGGGCGTCGCGAATTATTTTCCCCAGGATTTCCCCGTCCGGAGCCTCCATGGCTTCGGGACCCAGTCCTGTTTCCTCTGAGGGAATTGGTTCCATTTGCGTGAATTCTCCTGTGCTGAAAACAGCTTAGCTTTGATGTATCTGCGGGTCAAAATTTCCATCACAGTACTTTTTGTTTGCAAGAGGGAAAAAGTTTCCTATAGGAGACGCAACGTCGTATACGGCAGCATACGTGCCGGTCCTGGACCGCATTTCGGAGGAGAAACCAAATGAGCGCTTATGATCTGATCGTGATTGGGGCTGGACCGGGCGGTTATGTCGCAGCAATCCGGGCTTCGCAGCTGGGCCTGAAGGTTGCTTGCGTCGAAGGCCGCGGCTCTTTGGGCGGCACCTGCCTCAACGTTGGCTGCATTCCCTCCAAGGCCCTGCTGACCTCTTCGGGCAAATATGCCGAACTCTCCCATCTCTCCTCGCATGGCATTTCGGCCGGGGAGGTCAGCCTGGACCTGGGCGCGCTGATGGCGCGCAAGGACAAGATTGTCAGCGACCTGACCAAAGGCATCGCCTTCCTGTTCAAGAAGAACGGCGTCGACCACATCGAAGGCTGGGCCAGCATTCCGGCGCCCGGCCAGGTGCAGGTGGGCGGTGAAACCTACACTGCAAAGAACATCCTCATCGCCACCGGTTCGGAACCCGCCACCCTCCCCGGCGTGGAGATCGACGAGGTGGATGTACTGAGCAGCACCGGTGCGCTGGCGCTTGAAGCCGCGCCAGAGCATCTGGTGGTGATCGGCGCCGGCGTGATCGGGCTTGAACTTGGTCAGGTCTGGTCACGCCTCGGCTCCAAGGTGACGGTTGTGGAATACCTCGACCGCATCCTGCCCGGTATCGACGGCGAGATTGCCAAGCTGTCCCAGCGCGCACTCAGCAAACGCGGGCTGAAGTTCCAGCTAGGCCGTGCGCTGAAGACCATTGAGAAGGGCGAGAACGGCCTGACCCTGACCCTCGACCGTGTCGGCAAGGACAAGGAAGAGCAGATTGAGGCCGACAAGGTGCTGGTCGCCATCGGCCGCCGCCCGGTGACGAAGGGCCTGGGCCTGGAAGAGCTCGGCGTCTCCATCAACCCTCGCGGCTTTATCGAGGTGGACGAAACCTTCCAAACCTCTGTCCCCGGCATCTTTGCCATCGGCGACTGCGTGCCCGGCCCGATGCTGGCACACAAGGCCGAGGAAGACGGCGTGGCTTGCGTGGAGATCATGGCGGGCGAGCACGGCCATGTGGACTACAACACTGTCCCCGGCGTGGTTTACACCGACCCCGAAGTTGCCTCTGTCGGTTTGACCGAAGAAGCGCTGAAAGAAGCGGGCACCGATTACATCTCTGGCAAGTTTGCGTTCATGGCAAACTCCCGCGCCCGCTCGATTGGCGAAACCGACGGCGCCGTCAAAGTGCTGGCCAGCCCTGAGGGCAAAATCCTCGGCGCCCATATCTGCGGCGCGCATGGCGGTGATTTAATTGCAGAATTGGTGCTTGCGATGACCAAAGGTGCTACTATCGAGGAGGTTGCACGGACCTGTCACGCGCATCCTGCGATGGGGGAGGCGGTGAAAGAAGCCTGCCTTGATGCGCTTGGCCGTGCCATCCACGCCTGATCTGGAGGGAGCCGCCAGATGACGATCCAGCTAAGACCCCGCCACCCGGAAAAGGCCCACAAGGCCGACAGCGCCATCCCGCGCAAACCGCGGTGGATCCGCAAGAAGAAGATCGAAAGCGCGGAGTATTACGAGACCCGCAAGCTGATGCGGGAGCATGATCTGGCGACCGTCTGTGAAGAGGCCGCCTGCCCCAACATCGGCGAATGCTGGTCCAAGCGCCACGCCACCATGATGATCATGGGCGAGGTCTGCACCCGCGGCTGTTCCTTCTGCAACGTGACCACCGGCAGGCCGGACACGCTGGACGCGTTTGAGCCGGGCCGGGTTGCGGCGGCGGTCAAGAAACTGGGCCTGCGCCATGTGGTGATCACCTCCGTGGACCGGGACGACCTGGAGGACGGCGGCGCCGGGCACATCGCCCAGACGATCCGCGCCACCCGCCACCAGAACCCCGGCACCACCATCGAAGTGCTGACCCCGGACTTCCTGGGCAAGGGCGCGGCGGCGGACGCGGTGTTCGAAGCCGCACCGGATGTTTTCAACCACAACCTGGAAACCGTGCCGCGGCTTTACCCGCGTGTGCGCCCCGGCGCGCGCTACTACACCTCTCTGCGGCTGCTGGACGACGCCAAGCGCGCCAACCCGCAGCTGTTCACAAAATCCGGCATCATGGTCGGCCTGGGCGAGACTCTGGACGACGTGCGCCAGGTGATGGATGATCTGCGCGCCGCACAGGTCGATTTCCTGACCGTGGGCCAATACCTGCAGCCCACCCCCAAACATCACCCGATCGACCGTTTCTGGTCGCCGGAAGAATTCGCGCAGCTGGAACAGATCGCCCGCTCGAAGGGCTTCCTGCACGTGTCAGCCACGCCGCTGACCCGTTCATCGTTCCACGCGGATGAAGATTTTGCCGCCCTGAAAGAGGCCCGTCAGATGGCCTTGGCAAAGGGCATTTAACCTTAACGCAAGCGGGAGGAGACCCATGGAAGCGTTAAATTCAATCGTAGGAGCCATCAATGGCGTAGTATGGGGGCCGCTGATGCTGGTCCTCATTCTGGGCGTTGGCTTCTTTCTTCAGGTCGGCTTGAAGTTCATGCCGATCCTGAAGATCGGCACCGGCTTCAGCCTGTTGTTCAAGGGCCGTGAAGGCCAAGGCGATGGCCAGATCAGCCCGTTCAACGCGCTGATGACCTCGCTGTCGGCCACTATCGGTACCGGCAACATCGCGGGTGTGGCGACCGCGGTCTTCCTCGGCGGCCCCGGCGCGCTGTTCTGGATGTGGATGACCGCGCTGGTCGGCATGGCCACCAAATATGCCGAAGCCGTCTGTGCGGTGAAATACCGTGAGAAAGACGAGTTGGGCAACTATGTCGGCGGCCCGATGTACTATATCAAGAACGGCCTGGATGCGAAATGGGCCTGGCTGGGCTTTGCATTTGCGTTGTTCGGCGCAGTTGCGGCCTTTGGCATCGGCAACGGTGTGCAGGCCAACGGTGTGGCGCAGGTTCTGGAATCGAACTTCGGCGTGAACACTTCGGTCACCGGCGTGATCCTGATGGTTCTGACCGCCGCCGTGATCCTGGGCGGCATCACCCGCATCGGTGCGGTTGCCGGTAAGCTGGTTCCGTTCATGGCAATTGCCTACATCATCGCAGGCCTTCTGGTACTGCTGCTGAACCTCGGCAACATCGGCAACGCACTGTCGCTGGTCTTCACCTATGCCTTCACCCCCTCCGCGGCCGAAGGCGGCTTTGCCGGTGCGGCAGTCTGGGCGGCGATCCGCTTTGGTGTGGCACGCGGCGTGTTCTCGAACGAAGCGGGCCTGGGTTCCGCTCCGATCGCCCACGCAGCGGCTGAGACCAAAGGTCCGGTCAACCAGGGCCTGATCGCGATGCTGGGCACCTTCATCGACACCATCATCGTGTGCTCGATCACCGGCCTGGCAATCATCTCCTCCGGTGCATGGACCTCCGGCGAATCCGGCGCGGCGCTGACCTCGCTGGCGTTTGAGACCACCCTGCCCGGCATCGGCGGCTCGCTGATCGCGGTTGCCCTGTCGATCTTTGCCTTCACCACCATCCTGGGCTGGTCCTTCTACGGCGAGAAATGCGTCGAGTTCCTGCTGGGTGTGAAGTCGCTGATCCCCTACCGCGTATTGTGGATCGTAATGATCTACTTTGGCGCCACTGCGGACCTGGGCTTCATCTGGCTGCTGGCGGACACGCTGAACGCTATGATGGCCATTCCGAACCTGATCGCCCTGGCCCTGCTGAGCCCGATCGTCTTCAAACTGACGAAAGAGTTCTTTGCCACCGGCGGCAAATCGGAAGAAGCTGGCACCGCAGCTGAATAACCATCGACGGGGGGCCGTCACGGCCCCCCGCTCCTGACACAGAATTCCACATCTCGAGGAGACCGCTGATGGCTACCAAAATCCTGCTTCCGATCGACCACACCGATCAGAACTCCTGGAAGAAAGCGCTGCCCGTTGCGCTGGAACAGGCCAAGTTCTACGGCGCCGAACTGCATGCTGTTTCGGTCATTCCCGAGATCGTCCAGCTGCCCAATCTGCCCGCGGGCTACGGCTCCGGCGCCAAGGCGCATGTCAAAGGCGCGGTCGAGGCGATCCTGGCCCAGAACGGTGCCGCAGATGTGCCGGTGCAGATCGCCGAAGGCAGCGTATACCGCGAAATCCTGAAACTTGCCCATAAAGACGGCTATGATCTGATCATCATGGCCTCTGCCGAAGGCGAGTTCCCGAACTATGAAATCGGCCCGAACCTGGCCCGCGTCGTGCGCAATGCGCATTGCTCGGTCACGGTTGTCCGCGGCTGAACCCGCAAATTATCAGAAGGGACATCCGTCATGACCGACGCACCCAAACGCACCCCGCTTTACGACCTGCACGTCGAACTTGGCGGCAAGATGGTCGACTTCGCCGGCTGGGAAATGCCGGTCCAGTATCCCATGGGCATCATGGGCGAGCACAAGCAGTGCCGCGAGAAGGCAGCGCTGTTTGATGTCTCCCACATGGGCCAGGTGATTCTGCGCGGCGATAACGTGGGCGAGAAGCTGGAAACGCTCTGCCCGCAGGCCTATGCCACCCTGAAAGAGGGCAAGGCGCGCTATGGCTTCTTCACCAACGAAGACGGCGGCATCATGGACGACCTGATCGTTTCCAATGCAGGCGACCACTACTTTGTGGTGGTGAACGCCGCCCTGCGCCACCAGGACATCCCGCACATGCAGGCCAACCTGGACGGCGTCGAAGTGACCGAAATCTTCGACCGCGCGCTGGTCGCCGTGCAGGGCCCCAAAGCCGAAGACGTGGTGGGCGAACTGTGCCCCGCCGCCCGTGAGCTGAAGTTCATGGAAACCACCTTGGCAGACATCGGCGGTGTCGAGTGCCGCATCTCGCGCCTCGGCTACACCGGCGAAGACGGCTATGAGATCTCAATCCCGGAAGCGGACGCCATCCGCGTGTCCAAACTGTTCCTGGCCCATGAGGACTGCGAGCCCGCAGGCCTGGGTGCCCGCGACAGCCTGCGCCTGGAAGCCGGCCTCTGCCTCTATGGCAACGACATTGACCAGTCGACCTCGCCGATCGAGGCGTCGCTGGCCTGGGCAATCCAAAAACGCCGCAAGGAAGAAGGCGGCTTCCCCGGTGCTGCCCGCGTCCAGAAGGAACTGACTGAGGGCGCCGCCAAAAAACTGGTCGGCATCAAGCCCGAAGGCCGCGCCCCCGCCCGCCAGGGTGTGGAAATCCAATGCGCGGAAGGCAATACTATCGGTGCCATCACATCCGGCAGCTTCGGCCCCACCGTCGGCGGCCCCGTTGCAATGGGTTATGTCTCGGCAGGCCACGGCGAGCCAGGCGAGAAAGTGAACCTCATCATCCGCGGCAAGGCGCAGCCGGCTGAAATCGTTGCCCTGCCCTTCGTCACCCAGAACTACAAACGCTAAGACATCATCAGGAGAGTCAAAATGGCCACCTATTACTCCGAAGACCACGAGTGGATCACCGTTGAAGGCGACACCGCCACCCTGGGCATCACCCAGCACGCTGCCGACCAGCTGGGCGAAGTAGTCTTCGTCGAGCAGCGCGAAGCCGGCGACGAGTTCGAAAAAGGCGGCGAGATCGGCGTCATCGAGTCGGTGAAAGCAGCCTCCGAGATTTACGCGCCGCTGGACGGCGAAGTGATCGAAGCCAACGAAGCCCTGGCCGACAACCCCGGCGCCCTGAACGAAAGCCCGGAAGGCGACGCCTGGATCTACAAGATCAAGATCGCAGACGCCTCCCAGCTGGACGATCTGATGGACCTGGACGGCTACAAGGCCCTGATCGGCTAAGTCTCCTGCGGATCCGCCGCACTCCGCCCGGATCCGCTCTTCATCTGGCTAAAAATATCCCCGCCGGAGGCTCCCGCACTTCCGGCCGGGCGTGACCTTCAAACAGGAGCGCTTGTAAATGGCCTTCAAACTTACCGATTACGAAGCCTATGACTTCGCCAACCGGCGCCACATCGGCCCGTCTCCGCAGGAGATGGCCGACATGCTGCAGGTGATCGGCTTCAAAACCCTGGACGAGCTGATCGACGCCACCGTGCCGCCCGCCATCCGCCAGAAAGAGGCGCTGGACTGGGGCCCGGCAATGACCGAGCGCGACGCGCTTTTCCACATGAAAGAAGTGGCATCCAAGAACAAGGTGCTGACCTCGCTGATCGGCCAGGGCTATTACGGCACCACTACCCCGGCACCAATTCTGCGCAACATCCTGGAAAACCCAGCCTGGTACACCGCCTATACCCCCTACCAGCCGGAAATCTCCCAGGGCCGTCTAGAAGCGCTTCTGAACTTCCAGACTATGGTCAGCGACCTCACCGGCCTGGACATTGCCAACGCATCGCTGCTGGACGAAGCCACCGCTGCCGCTGAAGCCATGGCAATGGCGCACCGCGGCTCGCGCTCCAAGGCGAACAACGCGGCCTTCTTCGTCGACAAGAACTGCCACCCGCAGACCGTCGCCGTGATCCAGACCCGCGCCGAGCCCCTGGGCATCGACGTTGTGGTTGCTGATCCCGATGATCTGGACCCGGGCGCGGTCTTTGGCGCGATCTTCCAGTACCCCGGCACCTACGGCCATGTGCGCGATTTCACATCGGAAATCGAAGCCATCCACGAGCACAAGGGCATCGCCGTTGTCGCCGCCGACATCCTGGCGCTGGCGCTGCTGAAGTCGCCCGGCGAGATGGGCGCGGACATCGCCATCGGCTCCACCCAGCGTTTCGGCGTTCCGATGGGCTATGGCGGCCCGCACGCTGCCTACATGGCAACCACCGACAAGCTGAAGCGTGCCATGCCCGGCCGTATCATCGGTGTGTCCGTCGATGCGCGCGGCAACAAGGCCTACCGCCTGGCGCTGCAGACCCGCGAGCAGCACATCCGCCGCGAAAAGGCCAACTCCAACGTCTGTACCGCACAGGCGCTGCTGGCTGTCATCGCGTCGATGTATGCGGTCTACCACGGCCCCGACGGCATCAAGGCGATTGCCCAGTCGGTGCACCGCAAGACCTCGCGCCTGGCCGCAGGCCTGGAAGAGCACGGCTTCAAGGTACAGCCGGAAGTCTTCTTCGACACCATCACAGTCGAAGTCGGCCCGCTGCAGAAGACCGTCATGGAAGCGGCGGTTGCCCGCGGCGTGAACCTGCGCAAAATCGGCGAAGCCCATGTCGGCATCTCGCTGGACGAGCAGACCCGCCCGGAAACCATCGAAGCCGTCTGGGGTGCTTTCGGCATCACCAAGAAAGACGACAGCGTTGCCAACCGCGCCTATCGCCTGCCGGACTATGCGCTGCGTGAAAGCGAGTATCTGACCCACCCGATCTTCCACAAGAACCGGGCCGAGGCTGAGATCACCCGCTACATGCGCCGCCTGGCTGACCGCGACCTGGCATTGGACCGTGCAATGATCCCGCTGGGGTCCTGCACCATGAAGCTGAACGCGACCATCGAGATGATCCCGGTCACGTGGCCGGAATTCGGCAACCTGCACCCCTTCTGCCCGGAAGACCAGGCGCAGGGCTACCACCAGATGATCGACGATCTGAACGACAAACTGTGCCAGATCACCGGTTACGATGCGATTTCCCAGCAACCGAACTCCGGTGCGCAGGGTGAATACGCAGGCCTGCTGACGATCCGCAACTACCACGCGTCGCGCGGCGAAGCGCACCGCAACATCTGCCTGATCCCGACCTCCGCGCACGGCACCAACCCGGCGTCGGCACAGATGGTGGGCTACAAGGTGGTTCCGGTGAAATCGGACGACAGCGGCAACATCGACGTCGCCGACTTCCGCGCTAAGGCAGAAGAGCACTCTGCCAACCTCGCGGCCTGCATGATCACCTACCCGTCGACCCACGGCGTGTTTGAGGAAACCGTGCAGGAGGTCTGCCAGATCACCCATGATCACGGCGGCCAGGTCTATATCGATGGCGCTAACATGAATGCCATGGTGGGCCTCGCGCAGCCGGGCAAGATTGGCGGCGACGTTTCGCACCTGAACCTGCACAAGACCTTCTGCATTCCGCATGGCGGCGGCGGCCCCGGCATGGGTCCGATCGGCGTCAAGGCGCATCTGGAAGAGCATCTTCCGGGCCACCCGGAATACGGCACTGCTGTTGGTCCGGTTTCGGCGGCTCCGTTCGGCTCGCCCTCGATCCTGCCGGTCAGCTGGGCCTACTGCCTGCTGATGGGCGGCGCGGGCCTGACCCAGGCGACCAAGGTGGCAATTCTGAACGCCAACTACATCGCCGCGCGCCTCAAGGACGGCTACAAGATCCTCTACACCTCGGAGACCGGCCGGGTTGCGCATGAGTGCATCCTGGACACCCGTCCGCTGGACGAAGAAGGCCATGTCACTGTTGACGACATCGCCAAGCGTCTGGTTGACTCTGGCTTCCACGCCCCGACCATGTCCTGGCCGGTAGCGGGCACGCTGATGGTGGAACCGACCGAGTCCGAGCCGAAGGACGAGCTGGACCGTTTCTGCGATGCCATGCTGTCAATCCGTCAGGAGGCGCAGGATATCATCGACGGCAAGATCGATCCCGAGAACAACCCGCTCAAGCACGCGCCGCACACGGTGCGCGACCTGGTCGGCGAATGGGACCGTCCCTACAGCCGCGAACAGGCCTGTTTCCCGCCGGGCAATCTGGGTGTCGACAAATACTGGCCGGCCGTGAACCGGGTGGATAACGCCTATGGCGACCGTCACCTGATCTGCACCTGCCCGCCGATGTCGGACTACGAAGAAGACTAAGCCTGAGTTTCAGGCCTCCTGCCCCGCCGGCGCGTCCGGCGGGGCATCCCGCAGCGCCCCCGCGCAGCTGCCCCCGCATGACCCGCTCAGAGGAGAGAATGATGTCCCGCCTCGACCCGCTGACCGTGCCAGCTTCACAGCACCCCGCTGACAGCGCGGCACAGGCCCGCTTCCACGATGTCGAAGTCATTCTGCCGCAGACGGATTCTCCGGCCGCTGCGCAGATGATCTGCGAAGTGTTCCGCGCCGCTAACGAACTGTTCCCCGACAGCGGCTACCGCACCGCCGTACGCAATCTCGCGTCGCAAATGCGTGCAGCCCCCGCTGGCTGGAAGCCGCAAACGGTCATTTTCCTTGGCGGTATTTCCAGCCGCTGGCCGCTGAATTCCGGCGAGAAAGCCAGCCTGCAGCGGATCTGCCGACAGGCGCAGCGCTGCCTGTTTGCCGGCAGCGCCATTTTCTTGCTGCCGGAAACCGGACTCAACGCCACCGCTGAAATTGCGGTGCATTCAAATTTTGCCGCCGCTGCGGAAGAAGAACAGCTGGCCTGCGCCGCCGCCGGCACGCTCACCACCTCCTCTGGCCGGATCAGCACAGCGATCAGCAGCTTTGCCGCCCTGCGCCTGCTGGCCGGGTTCCTGCGCGCCGACCGCGGCCCCTTCATTGCGGATGCGGTTTGCGACTATCTGGGCCTCGCTTTCGGCCCCGCGTCCGAACAATCGAAGGTCTCCCTGCAGCTGCGCCAGACCGCCGGCGGCGACGCGCTGGTGGTCAAGATCCTTGATCTGATGCAGCAGAACCTGGAAGAGCCGTTGCTGATCCGCGATATTGCCCAGCAGGCCGGTGTCTCCCCCCGCAAGCTGGAGCGCCGCTTTCAGCAGAAAGCCCGCACCAGCCCGCTGACCGCCTACCGCAAGCTGCGGATTGAAAAGGCCCGCCAGCTCCTGCTGCACACCACACTGCCCCTGGCGGAGATCGTCGCCGCCACCGGCTTCGGCTCCCGCAGCAATCTGACCGAATGGTTCAAGCGCGAATACAAGACCAGCCCGCAGGCTTTTCGCAAACAGTATTACGCTGACCGGAACCCCGCCGGCTCATTTGCCTGACGCTTGCCCAGCTGCCCCAATTGAAAAAGGCGGCCGTTGGGCCGCCTTTTGTGTTTTCAGCTTGGGTGTCAGTTGCCTGAGCCGTCCTCGCCGTCGCCCGACAAGGCACCCGGGTCGAAGACGTTGCCGAAGCCCGAGCTGTTGCCCTGGCCGCTGCCTTGGGGCTGCTGCTCCGTCGCTTCCCCGCCCTCTTCGCCTGAGAGGTTGCCCGGGTTGAAGACGCCGCCGAAGCCGGAGTTGTTGCCCGAAGGCTGGGTGGCCTCCGGCGCGGTTCCGCCCTGCTGCTCCTGCTGCTGCTGGCGGCGCAGCTCGCGCTGGCGGCGCAGCTCCTGGATGCGCTCCTCGGTCTCCAGGCGCTTTTGCTCCTGCACGTCGGCGATACATTGCTGCGGGCTGTAGACCGAGGCGGTGCCGACCACCGCCACCGTGGCGCAGGCGACAACCACCAGGCCCACCGCCGCCGCGTTGGAGCTGAGGAAACCGGGCAGCCGCAGCTTGCCGCTCTCCAGCTCTTCCACCGTGGCCTTCTTGCGCGCCGCTGCAACCAGCTCCTTTCGGCGGATCGAGGCCTCGTTGAACAGCGCCGCAATCACCGTCAGCACCACGATGATAAAGGCCAGGGCCGAGATCGCGGGGGTGATGCCATAGCGCACCTTCTGCGCCAGCTCGATGGTCAGCGTCGGGTATTCGCCAAAGGTGAAGGTGGTGGTGTTGTAGTTCTCGAACGACGCCAGGAAGGCCAGCACCGCAGCGGAGGCGATCGCAGGCCGCATGAACGGCAGCAGCACCTTGCGGAAGGCCTGGGCATGGGTGGCGCCCAGGTCCAGCGCGGCCTCGGTCAGGGCGATGTCATAGCGCTGCAGACGCGCCACCAGCACCAGCATGCAGTAGCTGGCAATGAAGGTCGACTGGCCGATGATGGTCAGGAACAGACCGTTCGACAGCCAGCTGTCCGCCCCCAAGCCCAGCAGCCGGTTGATCCGGTCCCAGAACACCAGGGTCGAGATCCCCAGCACCACGCCGGGAATGAGGATCGGCGCGATGATGATGGTGTAATAGGTGGCGCGCAGCTTGGGCCAGATCTGGGTCAGCATCAAGGCGCCCGCGAGGCCCATCGCCACCGACAAGACCACCGTGCCCGCGCCGACCAGGATCGAGTTCCAGATGCCATTGAGGATCCGCTCGTCCTGGAACAGGGCCGAGAACCACTCGAACGTCAGGCACTCCCAGGGGGTCATCCGCGGGAACGACGGCGAGTTGAAGGCGGTCGCCGACATGATCACCAAAGGGCCCAGCAGATAGGCAAAGAACACGCCCAGATAGACCCAGAGGCTGAGGCGCATGAAAGTGAGGTTCTTCATTTGCCGATATCCCCCATGTTGACCTTGAACAGGCGCATCACCGCCAGAACAAGCAGGATACAGGTGACCAGCAGCACCACCGCATAAGCCGCGCCCTGCGGCCAGTCGGAGTTGTCATTGAACTGCTGATAGATCAGCTGGGTGAACCACAGGGAGGACGGCCCGCCCAGGATCTGCGGCGCCGCCAGCGCGCCTGCCGACAGCATGAACACCATGGTGCAGCCCGAGGAGATCCCCGGCTTGGCGTAGGGAATGACCACCCGGCGGTGGATCATCGGCCAGCTGGCGCCCATGTCGCGCGCCGCCTCGATCTGGTTGCGGTCCAGGCTCTCGATCACATTGTAGATCGGGAAGATCATCAGCAGGATGTAGGCGTACCCCAGCCCCGCATAAAGCGCGATGTCATTGCGGATGAAGTCGAAGGGCGTGTCGAAGATCCCCAGGCCGACAAACATGTTATTGAGGACCCCGGTCTCACCGAAGATGATCCGCAGCGCAAACGCCCGCAGGATCTCGTTGATCCAGTAGGGGATGATCAGCATCAGCGCGAAGATGCGGATGTGATTGCCCTTGGTCTGGGCCAGGTAATAGGCGATCGGATAGCACAGGATCAGGTTGAAGATGGTGACGCAGACGGCTGCCACCAGGGTGCGGAAGAACACCTTGAGGTCGACCGCGTTATAGTCCTGGCTGCCGCCTTCCGGCCCGTAGATCAGGTATTTGTAATTCTCCAGCGTGTAGACGTCCTTGGGCCCGCCGATCTCCGGCGGCGGCAGGTTGGGACGGAACGAGAAGTCGAGCATCGACAGCTGCGGCAGGATGATGAGGCCGATGGTCCAAAAGAGGACCAGCCCCAGCATCAGGCTGCCCATGCCGGTGCCGTTGCGTTTGAAAAACTCCCTCAGGAAGCTTGGCATGGCTTGGCCTCCTTATTCCGCGGCCAGCTCACCGGCGGGAACACAGACCGCATTCTGCGTCTCGTATTCCAGGGTGATGTTCTGGCCGGTGTGGTCGTCAAACGACTGGCCCAGATTGGGGATCGAGACCTTCAGCTCCTTGCCGCCCTCGCCTTCCATGAAGATGTTGAAGACATTGCCCTCGAACTCCTCGTGGTTGACGCGCGCGGTCACGAAATGGTCGCCGGAGGCGCCCTCAGGCGCCAGCGCAAAGGCCTCGGGGCGGATGAACATCATCGCCTCGTCGCCCTCTTTCATGCGGCCCTGGTTGGCACTGGAAATCCGCGCCACCAGCTCGCCCGAACGGTTGGTGGCGATCAGCGCCTCATTGCCCATGACGCGTTTGACCTTGCCGCGGAAGACGTTGTTTTCGCCGACAAAAGAGGCGGCAAAGGCGGTCGAGGGGTCGTTGTAGATGGTCTTGCCATCGGCGATCTGGTCAATCACGCCCGCCTTCATCACCGCGATATTGTCGGACATGGTCAGCGCCTCGCCCTGGTCGTGGGTGATGTAGATGAAGGTGATGCCGACCCGCTGCTGGATCTCCCTGAGCTCTGTGCGCATGTGCTGGCGCAGCTTCAGATCGAGCGCCGACAAGGGCTCATCCAGCAAGAGCACATCGGGTTCCGCACAGAGCGCCCGCGCAATCGCCACCCGCTGGCGCTGGCCGCCCGACAGTTCCGAGGGCAGCTTGTCGCCCTGCCCCGGCAGCGCGATCATGTCCAAAAGCTCATCGGCGCGCTTCCGGCGCTCCTTGGCCGAGGCGCCCCTGATTTCCATCGAAAAAGTGATGTTCTCCCAGATCTTCATCAGCGGGAACAGCGCCAGGTTCTGGAAGATCAGTGCGGTCGGGCGCTTGTTCGGCCCGATCCCCTTCATGTCGTTGCCGCCGATCAGCACCCGGCCGTCGCTTGGCTCCAGAAAGCCCGAGACCGCGCGCAGGATGGTTGTCTTGCCGCAGCCCGAAGGCCCCAGGAAGGAGAAGAAATCCCCTCCATTGATGTTCACATTGGCATCGCGCACGGCGACAAAATCGCCAAAGCGGATCCACAGGTTTTCGAGATCAACGCCGACCCCAGCACTCATTTGGCTTCTCCCCAGGGCGCAGGTCCCCTATCCGGCGGCGCACCGCCGGCCCCGCAAGGCCTGCTTCCTGTTTTCCGTTCGTATATGATTGCGCGCCACTGCGCGGAACGGCCCCCGGAGCTGGCTCCGGGGGCCTGATGCTCAAGCCCGGCGCTTAAGCGCTCTTGAACTTGTTGACGAACTCGGTCCGCACATCCGCATACCAAGGCGCCTCGGCCGGCCAGGGGTTCAGATTGGCCAGGCTATCGCCCGGATAGGCCTCCGCAAAGTTCTTCTTGTAGACATCGCCGGAGAAGCCGTCGGCGCCCAGAACCGGCGAGTTGTAGCCGTGGCTGTCAATCGCTTTGCCTGCGGGCTCCTGCTCGTAAGCATAAGAAATGAATGCATAAACCTGCTCTTCATTCTGTGCGCCCACTGGCATTGAGATGCCGTCAACCCAGGCCATCGCGCCCTCAACCGGCGCCTGGTAATGCACCGGCTCGCCTGCGGACTTCAGCGCCAGCGGCGGGCCGTCCCAGGTCTGGCCAACCACGACGCCTTCGTTCAGAAGGCCGTTTTTCTGGGTGTCCGCATCGTTCCAGATCAGTTTGATGCGGGACTTTCGCGCCACGCACCAGTCGGTGACCTGCCCCCAGACCTTGCGCATGGTCTCTTCGTCGTCATAGGCAGCCCAGATCGAACCCGGCTCCATCTCGCCCGAGGCTTCCATGTAAAGGCCTGCACCCAGCATCATGGAATGTGCGCGGCCCATGGTCTTGCCTGCGTTCTCTTCCGACCAGACGTCACCGTAGGACGGTGCGTCCCCTGCCGGCAGCCACAGGTCGGTCCGGTAGGCGATGCCCTCGGTGCCCCAGATATGCGGCAGCCAATGAACGCCGCCGCCGCCGAAGTTCCAGGCATCGGTGCCAATCTTGGCCATTGCCGGGTTCACCGCGTCGATGTTGACCTTGCTCATATCGAAGGGTTTCAGCAGTTCCAGCGGGCCCCACTGCAACGAGCGATTGTTAGTCGGCGAGACGATATCGAAGCCCTGGCCCTTGGTGGCCTTCATCTTGTTGATGATTTCCTCGTTGGAGCCGATACCGGTGTAGTTCACCTTGATGCCAGTCTTGGCTTCAAAGCCCGCGATAAATTCCGGTGGCAGGTAGTCCGACCACATCAGGATGTTGATTTCACCCGAAGACGCCAGCGCGCTTTTCGAGTAGAGCGGCGCTGCCAAGGCAGCAGCCCCGGCACCCTTCAGCACTCCGCGCCGCGAAATCGATGTTTTTACAGCCATTTGATTTGTTCTCCCTTTGGACTGTTTTCGTTGTTTTTGTTGTTTCAACTGTCAAACCTTGCGAAGGCTTGAATGTCTCCTACAGTGACAGTTTTAAAAACTGATAAGGCCAGATCACCCGGCAAGCCGCCTGGCATGGTGCCAGTTCACGCTGTGCTCTCAGTCCACCGGCAGCCTATTCTATTGCGCTTAAAAACAATCACCGTGCCTGCAGTGTGCGCCCGCCAGCGCGGGGCGTCAACGATCAAGCGTTTGCAATATGGGAAGAAATCATAGTCCGATTGCGGGAACCGCATGACGCGGTGCTGATTTTGTGGAAGATAGGCGGCATGGCGCACCATTCTTCCCGCAAAGATCTGAGCCTCAGAGCACTGGAACTTTTCCAGGCCGCGGCGCGGAAAAATTCCCTTCAGGAGGTCGCGGCCGAAACCGGTCTGTCCATCAGCACAGTCTCGCACCACTTGCGCAATCTCGAAGAGCATCTCGGCACGGAGCTGTTCGACCACAGCCGCAGGCCCATGGTGCTGACGCCAAGAGGGCAGATTTTTCTGCGCAATATCAACGAGGCGTTGCAAGCCATCCGCAAGGCCAAAGCAGAAGTCTCAGCCGGGAATATTACAGAGGCAGTCCAGCTGCGGCTCGGCTCGATCGAGGATTTCGACAGCGACATCCTGCCCGGACTGGCAGTTTTTCTCGCCCGCCACATGCCGCGCTGCGATTTCCTATACCAGACGGAGTCCAGCCACGCGGTCATTGCTATGCTGCACGACCGCAAGCTTGACCTTGGCATCACAACCACCCCGGCAGAGCCGCTGCGCGACCTGCAGGATACGCCGCTGCTCAGCGATCCATTCACCGTTGTGCTGCCGAAAACCTGCGATGTGCCGGCTCAGGACCTCTTTGAAGGCCGCGGCGAACTGCCGTTTCTGCGCTACTCCGCAGCCCAGATGATGTCCCGTCAGATCGATTCGCACTTGCGGCGCAACGGTTTCGCCCTGCCGTACCGGTTTGAATGCGCCAGCAACCAGACCCTGCTGGCGATGGTGGCCGCCGGTGCCGGCTGGGCGGTCACAACACCGCTGCATTACGCACGCGCCCGCCGGTTCCAACCGCAACTCCGGCTTGAAGCCTTCCCGGGAAAGAGCTTCGCGCGCACCCTGTCGATCCTGTCTACGCCTGACTGCGCGGCCTCTGTCCGGGAATTGGTGCACAGCAGGATGCGCAGCCTGATCAGCAGCCATGCACTTCAGCCGCTACACGAAGCCTACCCCTGGCTGACCAGCCGTTTCACGCTGCTGCCCTGATCACGGGACCAGGTGTCTGGCCCAGGGATATTGGGAAAACCCTGGACTAAAATTCCGATTTTTTCTGATCAAAGCCGGGCAGGATTGCCCTGCACCACAGCTGCGCGCTTACTCCGGGCAGTGTTCAGCGGAGGCCATTCATGAAATCGCGCACCAAGGTTGTTGTGATCGGCGGCGGCATCGCCGGCTGCTCCACCCTCTACCACCTCACCCAGGAAGGCTGGAGCGATGTCGTTCTGGTCGAACGCAACGAACTGACCAGCGGCACCACCTGGCATTCGGCGGCGCAGGTGACCAACTTCGGCATGAATCAGACCATGGTCGGGCTGAAGACCCACTCGATCAACCTGTACAAGAAACTGGCCGAAGATCCGGAATACCCGATCAACTACCACCACGGCGACGGCGGCATCCGTATGGCCAATACCGAGGCGCAGATGCAGGGCTACCGCCATTTCGCCTCGATGGCGCGCGGCATGGACGTGCATTTCGAAGTGATCGACGCCGAAGAATGCGCCCGCCGCCACCCGCTGATTTCCACCGACAACCTGATTGGCGGGCTATGGGACCCGCTGGACGGCGACATAGACCCGGCGCAGCTGTGCCAGGCGCTGGCCTATCACGCCCGCAAGGCTGGTGCCGAGGTCTACCGCAACACGCCGGTGACCGCCCTCACTCAGCACAAGGACAACACCTGGACCGTGCATACCGAGCACGGCGACATCGACTGTGACATCATAGTGAATGCTTGCGGCTACCGGGTGAACGAGGTCGGCGCGATGATGGGCGTCCACCACCCCGTCGCCTCGATGGAGCACCAGTATTTCCTGACCGGGGACATCCCCGGCATTGTCGAAGCAGGCCACCGGATGCCGCTGATCCGCTGCCCGATCTCGGACTACTACTGCCGCCAGGAAAAGAACGGATTGCTGATCGGTTTCTACGAGCAGGACTGCAAAACCTGGGGCATGGACGGCATCGATCCGAACTTCGTCAACGCTCTCTGCCCCGACGACCTGGAGCGGGTGATGGACGTGCTGGAGGGCGCGTTCGAGCGGATGCCTGCGTTGCGCGAAACCGGCATCCGTTCCATCGTCAACGGTCCGATCACATATACCATCGACGGTGCGCCGCTGATCGGCCCGATCCCGGGCAAACGCAACGCCTTCTGCGCCATCGGTCTGCGTGCGGGCCTTGGCGAAGGCGGCGGCCACGGCTGGCTGCTGGCGCAGATGATCGTGCACGGCGAAGCCTGCTATGACACCTGGTGTCTGGACCCGCGCCGCTTCTCCGGCCATGCCAACTTTGAACTGACTGCCCTCAAAGCGATCGAAGACTACCAGAACGAATTTCGCTTCCACTTCCCGCATGAGCACCGCCCCGCAGGCCGCCCGGCGAAGACCACACCGCTCACCCCAGTCATGGCCGCCGAGGGCGCCGAATTCACCGTGGTGAACGGCTGGGAGCGGGTGGAGTACATCAAGCCTTCGCCGGACTTCCATCCTTCGCTCAGCTTCAATTTCGACGAAGCCTTCGATGTGGTCGCCGCGGAAGTGAAGAATGTGCAGGAGAACGTCGGCCTCGCCGAGGTCAACGGTTTCAACCGGTTCGAGATCACCGGTGCAGATCGCCACAGCTTCCTCGACCGCATGTTCTGCGGCGCCGTCACCAAACGCGCGGGCCGTGCCGGGCTGGGGTACCTCCTGAACCACCAAGGCATGATCAAGGGCGAGGCCACCGTCGCCAACCTCCCCGCCTCGGACCGCGGGCCCGAACGCGTTTGGTACGGCTCTGCCGCTGCCAGCGAATTCCATGACATGGACTGGCTTACCCAGCACATCCGCGGGGGCGAGGACGTGCAGATCCGCTCCCTCACCAATGACCAGACCATCCTGGTCCTGGCCGGCCCCCGGGCAAGGGACGTACTCTCAGCCTGCGCCCGGGGTGACTGGTCGGTTGAGGCCTTCCCTTGGCTGTCGGTGCGCGAATGCTTCATCGGCTTTGCCCCGGCCACGGTGATGGGCGTCAGTTTCTCGGGCGAGCTGGCCTATGAAGTCCACGTCCCCAACGCCTCGCTTTACGCTGCCTATCTGGCACTGCGGAAAGCGGGTGAGAAACACGAGCTGAAACTCTTCGGCGCCCGCGCGCTGGAATCGATGCGGATGGAGAAAGGCTTTCTGCATTGGAAAGCCGATCTGATCACCGAGTTCGATCCTTTCGAGACCGGGCTGGACCGGTTTGTCAAATTGGACAAATGCGATTTCATCGGCCGTGACGCCCTGGAGAGACGTCAGACCGAAGGCGCCTGCAAAAAGCTGGTCACGTTGCAGATCGGTACCACCCACGCCCCGGCCCACGGCGGCGCCTCGTTGATGCAGGAGGATAGGGTTGTAGGCACCGTGACCTCCGGCGACTGGGGCCACCGGGTGGGGATGAACCTGGCCTATGCCTTTGTCGAGCCAGAGCTGGCGTCAGAGGGCAGCACCATGCAGCTCGACCTCTGCGGCGATCTGGTTGGCGCAACAGTCATCGCACCTTCCCCTTATGACCCGGAATTCACACGGATCCGTGGATAACATTCTGCCCGGCCGAGAGGCCGGGCCGCGCCGACCCGCCCCCATGGGGCGGCGCGATGCGCCACCCCGCGGGTCTTTGCGGCCCTTAGCAGCTAGAACGGACACCGCTTATTAAGAAAACGCCCAGGAAGTTCCGGGCGTTTTCGTTTGCGTAACAGCGGCAGAAATCAGCTGCGGCCTTTCCACGGCACCAGCCAGTTCTCGGCCTTGCGCATAAGGATATCGATGCCATAGCCGATGATGCCGATCAGCACGATGCCCATGATCACGATATCGGTCAGCTGGAACTTCGACGCAGCGATGATCATCATGCCAGCCCCTTTTTGCGCAGCCACCAGTTCGGCGGCCACAACCGTGCCCCAGCAGACACCCATCGCCACCCGCGCGCCAGTAAAGATTTCCGGCAGCGAGTTCGGCACGATCACATGCCGCATGATCTGCCACTTGGAGGCGCCCAGCGAATAGGCCGCGTGGATCTTGGAGATATTTACCCCGGAAACCCCGGCCCGCGCCGCAATTGTCATGATCCAGAGAGCGGCGAGGAACAAGAGAACGATCTTGCCGGTCTCCCAGATGCCGAACCAGATGATCACCAGCGGGATCAGTGCCAAGGGCGGCACCGGCCGCATGAACTCGACAATCGGATCGAACCAGCCGCGGAACCAGCCGCTTAGACCCATGGCATAGCCTAGCGGAATGCCCACGATCGCCCCAGTTACAAACCCCGCGATCACCCGTGTCAGCGACCAGCCCAGATGCTGCCACAGCGAGAAGTTCTGATAGCCGTCCGAGGCGATTTCAAAGAACCGGGAAACTACGGTTTCCGGTGCCGGCAGCCAGATCGGATTCATCTGCATCCCCTGATGCGGGGTAAAGCTGATCGCCCCCTTGCCGGTCAACGTCACGGTGCCGTCGCCGGTATCCACCGCGCCATCCGCACCAATCGCCTCGCCGTTGATGGCAACAATCCTGGCGCCCGCCTTGCGCTTGGCCTCGTCGTTCTTGTCGAACAGCAGCGTGGTCGAGCGCCCGGCCTGCGCCGCCAGCGCGTCATTGCTGGCAAAGCCGCCCCCGGCTTCGACTTCGAACTTCTCGACATCTTCGCCAAAGCCAAAGACCCGCACAGTCACCTCGGCATCGTCCGTCGCGCCTTCGGCGTTTTCCAGCGTGTAGGTAAAGGTGGTTTCACCGGTAAACGGCCCCGGCACATGGATCGGGATCAGTTTTGAGCCGGTGAAGGCTCCCCAGATGATAAAGATCACCAAAACCGAAATAATCGAGGCCGCCCGGTCCGGCGTCACAGCGCTTTCATCGCCGAAAGTCACCGTCTTCAGGCTGGTGAAATCCTGCCGGGACTGCATGCCGCGGCGGATCAGGTGGACCAAAAAGAAGGCGCCGGCAAACAGCGCAACATAGAAAAGAAGGACTGTCATGCAACCTGCTCCGTCCGGCCCATGATCTCCTCTTCCATCTCCCAGATCATTGAGAGGATCTCATCCCGCGTCTCGGCAAAGCCTTCGGATTTCTTCACGTCGCGCAGGTCGGCATTCACGCCGCGCTCGGCAAACGGCAGCTGGTATTCGCGGTGGATACGCCCAGGACGCGGCGCCATCACGATCAGGCGCTCCCCCAGCAGCAGCGCCTCCTCCACCGAGTGGGTGATCAGGATGATGGTCTTGCCGGTCTCTTTCCAGAGCTTCAGCACCAAACCTTGCATCTTCTCCCGCGTCAGCGCGTCCAGCGCGCCCAGCGGTTCATCCATCAGGATCACATCCGGCTCATTGGCCAGGCAGCGGGCCAGCGCCACCCGCTGCTGCATACCGCCCGACAGTTCATAAACCGCTTTTTCCTTGAAGTCCTGCAGGCCGACGATTTCCAATAGGTGGTCCGAGATCTTCTCCCGCTCGGCCCTGGCCATGCCCTTCATCCGGGGGCCGAATTCCACGTTGTCGCGCACGTTCATCCACTCGAACAAGGCGCCTTTCTGGAACACCATGCCGCGTTCGGCATCGGGGCCTGTTACCACATGGCCGTTCAGCTCTACCGCACCTTCGGTGGGGGCCAGAAAGCCCGCCAGAATATTCAGCAGCGTGGTCTTGCCGCAGCCTGACGGACCCAATACCGACAGCAGTTCCCCCGCCTGCAAATTCAATGAAACGTCTTTCAGCGCCTGAACCGAGCTGCCATTGGGCAGATCAAAACGCATGGAGACACTCTTGATATCCAGTCCCGACATCTCTTCCCCTTCCTGTTAGGGTCGGCAAACACCGCCCTTAAACCGCAGACGCGGACGGCCCGGGATCCGGGCCGTCCGACTTGACCGGTGTGCCCCGGTTCAGTTTACCGCGGCCTCCAGCGGCCCGCTGTCGACGGCGCCGTCATAGGATTCCAGCGCAGCCTCAATGCTGCCCGCGTTCACGAACACATCGGCAACGCCCTTCATGAAGCTCTGCGCGCCGCCGCCCAGCCATTTGCCGGACAGCTGATCCTCAGCCGAGGGAAAGCTAAAGGTCGCAATGGTGGCCTCGGCATCCGCCAGGTCCATACCTGCATCCTTGGCGATCACCGGCAGCATCTCATCCTTGCTGCCGCCCGCGTTCCACATCGCATTGGCATCTGCGGTCACCTTCAGGAACTTGCTCAGAAGTGCGCCTTCTTCGGCGATAAAGCCCGCCGGCGCGCTGGTCACGTCAAACACCAGAATGCCCAGCTCTTCCTTCTCGGCACCAGTCAGCAGAACGTTGCCGTGTTCCAGCATCCGCCGCAGCGCACCGCCCCAGCCGCAGACCATGTCCAGGTTGCCTTGGGCAAAGGCCGCCGCGCCGTCCGCGGGCGCCATGTCGACGATTTCCATCGAGCCGATATCCACACCGAAGTGCGCCATTTGCGACAGGAAACCGTAATGCGCGGCAGTGCCGATCGGCACTCCCACCTTCTTGCCGTTCAGCTCGCCCGCGTTGGATTTGTCGATTTCCAGCGCTTCGGCCACCACGCAGTTGTCGTTGTCGGAATAGCTGACGGCCACATCCACGGTCTGGATGTCCTGCCCTGCCGAGGTGGCCACCACAAACGGCGGAACGCCCTGGCTCACGGCAATCTGCACGTCGCCTGATGCCATCGCCGCCGACATTGCGGTGCCGGTGTCAAAGGAGACCCAGTTGATCTTGACGCCCATCTCTTCTTCATAGGTGCCATTGGCCTTGGCGAACTGGAACGGCATCGGCCACTCCAGGAAATAGGCAACTGTGATTTCGTCCAGCGCCGAGGCAGAAGTGGCCGAAACCGCGGCCGCAGCTGCACAGGCTGTTGAAAGCAGATACTTTTTGATCATATTGTTAGTCCTCCCAGTTGACACGCCGGACCCGTTCACTGCAGGTCTTGAGGCTTGGATTTTTGCACGGCAAACCATATCCGGGAAGCAATTTCACTGTAGAACAAAATTACCCTTGCGGCTAAAGTAAAACTTAGTTTCGATTTTTACGGAACATTTTGCGCTAATCAAAGGACAGCATATGCAGACTGCAAGGGAGGACGGCATATGCACAAGACACTGAGCCTGCGCTGGCTGGAGGTGTTCCAGCTGATTTCCAAGTCGGGATCGATCCAAAAGGCGGCTGCGGAAACCGGCCTGTCGATCAGCACCGTATCCAACCACCTGCGCAGCCTGGAAAGCGCGCTTGGGGTGGAACTGGTGGACCACACCCGCCGCCCGATGGGGCTGACCCCAGCAGGCGTGGTTTTTGCGCGCTATGTCTATGATGGGCTAATGACCCTAAAACGTGGCGAGGCGGAAATCCGCTCCGGCAGCTGGCAGCATGCCACCGACCTGCGGATGGCGCTGCTGGATGACTTCGACAATGAAGTCGGCCCCGAGTTGTTCCAGTTCCTGTCCACCGCCCTGCCCCGCTGCAGCTTCCGCCACTACACCCGCCCCAGCCACGAAATCATCGAAAAGCTGCAGGAGCAAAAGCTGGATGCAGGCGTCGCGACCCGCCCGTCCGGATTGCTGCCCGACCTGATAGAATATCCGCTGATGCGCGACCCATTCATCCTGGTGGTCCCGGCAGCCTATGCCGGCAGCGTCGAGGACCTGACCAAAGCTGACGCGCCGCTCCCGTTCCTGCGCTACTCCCGTGACCACACCATCGGCAAGCAAATCGAAACTCAGCTGACCCGTCTCAAGATCGCGCTGCCCAACCGGTTCGAGCTGGAATGCAACCAGTCAATCATCGGCCTGGTCTCGGAGGGCAGCGGCTGGACGGTCACCACCGCCGCCAGCTACCATCGTGCAGCGCGGTTTCATGACAAGGTCAAAGTGGTGCGGTTTCCCGGCAAAAGCTTTGCCCGCACGGTGTCGCTGTTCACCACCAACGTCTACCCGGCCGCCACCTCGCAGCTGATCCACGAGGCGCTGCAAAAGTCCCTGCGCCACCACTTCACAGATCCGATCAGCATCCGTTTTCCCTGGCTGGCCGAAGAGTTCAGAACTTTGCCCGCGCAAGAGGCATAGGATCAGGCTGCAATTCGAAACAAACATTCGTGTTTCTCGAAACCAATGCGCCGCCGCTTGACCGCCCGGCCCGCCGGACGCTGTCTTAGGCGCACTCCGCATCCTGTGTCTTTCTGCGCAACCGGCGGTTTTTCGAGGAACATAAGCCCATGGCAATCACCCATCTAAAGCAAGCCCAAGCACGCCCCAACACCGAAAGCCGCGATATCCGCGACACAGTTGCTGTCATGCTGGCCAACATCCGGCGCGAGGGTGAAGACGCGGTGCGCCACTATGCGGAAAAACTGGATGGCTGGACCGGGCCCATCGTGGTGACTGACGCCCAGCGCCGCGCGGCCTGCAACCGGGTTTCGCAGCAAACCAAGGACGACATCCAATTCGCCCACGCCAATATCCGCCGCTTTGCCGAGGCGCAAAAGGCCACTATGGGCGAATGCGAGGTCGAGGTGATCCCCGGCCTGATCGCAGGCCAGAAACAGATCCCGGTTTCCAGCGCCGGCTGCTATGTGCCAGGCGGGCGCTACAGCCATATCGCCAGTGCACTGATGACGATCACCACCGCCAAGGTGGCTGGCGTGCCGCACATCACGGCAGTATCCCCCCCGCGCCCGGGCAGCGGCATTCCCGACGCCATCATCTATGCGATGGACCTGTGCGGCGCCGACCTGATCCTGAACCTCGGCGGAGTGCAGGGCATCGCTGCCATGGCCCAGGGCCTGTTCGGCGCCCAGCCCGCCGACATCCTGGTTGGCCCCGGCAATTCCTATGTGGCAGAGGCCAAACGGATGCTGTTCGGCGAAGTCGGCATCGACATGTTTGCCGGACCGACGGACTCGCTGGTGATTGCCGACCACACCGCCGAAGTGGAAACCGTCGCCTGGGACCTGGTCAGCCAGGCGGAACACGGTGCCGACAGCCCGGTCTGGCTGATCACCACCAGCGAGAGCCTGGCCAAGGGCGTGATGGCCCGTGTACAGGGCTTGATCGACAAGCTGCCCGAACCCAACCTCTCCGCCGCCCACCGCGCCTGGCACGAACGGGCCGAGGTGGTCCTATGCGGCAGCCGTGAAGAGGCCGCTCAGGTCGCCGACCGCTACGCGCCCGAGCATCTGCAGGTACAGGCTGAGAACCTTGACTGGTGGCTGGACCGCCTCTCCGCCTATGGCTCGCTGTTCCTGGGCAAGGAGACCACGGTGTCCTTCGGCGACAAGACTTCCGGCCCCAACCACGTGCTGCCGACCAGCGGTGCGGCGCGCTATACCGGCGGGCTATCGGTACACAAGTTCACCAAGACCGTGACCTGGCAGCGCTGCAATGCCGCGGCCTCGCATGAGCTCGCCCAGCGCACCGCCCGCATCAGCCGGATGGAAGGCATGGAGGGCCACGCCATCGCCGCCGAACTGCGGCTGATGCCCGAGACCGCCTAAGACCTTACCGAAACACTGCCCTCAGGACGGCGTCTCCAGCTGCTGGTCCAGATCAACCGGCCCCAGCACGGCGTCGTCAGGTATGCTGTCAAACCCGGCGACAGTGCCACCATAGCGCTGCGTAAACCGTGCCGCCGCCTCTGGCGAAGCAAACGGCACCACCTCAGGCGCGCCCATGCCGCCTGCGGCGTTGGAGCCGACCACAAAATGCGCGCCATTGGCATCAATCCAGTTATTGGTGCCGGGATGCTCCCAGTTCGCCGCCGCGCCCATGTCGCTCACATAGATCGCGGTGATCTCCGCATCCCGTTCGGGACTTTTCACATAGGCCGCCAGATCGCGCACCTGGGCAAAGAACAGCGGTGCAGGGAAACCGTCCAGATGGATCTGCCCCTTCGGTCCGCCATGTTCGGCCACATTCATCTGGCAGAAATAGCTCAGCGCAGCCTCGGTCAGCTCCACGGGCGCGGGCGGCGCTTTGGCTTCTTCTTCCCGGCACGCGGCCAGAACCAATGCGGCGGCAAGGAACAGGCGTTTCATGGCTCTACCCTCCGGAACGCAGCGCAAGCCAGAGCAAAGCCCAGCGCGGGCCACAGCGAGAGCGACAGCGGTGCCGCCCAGCCGGGCAAGGCGCTGGCCGCACCCGCCATGCCGCTGGACAGGGCCACGCTTTCCGAGGCCGCCACGTTCCACAGCCGGAACGCGTCCGCCGGGTTGGCGACCATCACCCAGGGGAAGATCTTCTGAGTAAAGACCCCGCCGCTGTCCATCACCACCGCACCCAGCAGACCCAGGTCATAGAGCACCACAAATACCAGCCACACGCCCGCAGACAGGCCCGCCGCGGCTGTTGCACCGCTGCTGAGCGCTGACAAGGCATAGCCCAACACCAGGAAAACGGCCCCCAACAGGATCGAGGTCAGCACCAGCCGCCCCAATGCCACCAGGCTCTCAGCGCCGGCGCCGCCGAACCAGGCAGCAATGGCCCCCGCTGCGCCAAAGCCGATGCACATGGCAACCGCCAGGGCAGCCAGATGGGCCATCAGCTTGCCCAGCAGGATCTCAGCCCGTCCCGCCGGATAGGCCAGTAACAGGGCAAGGCTGCCCCGGTCGCGGTCGCCTGCCACCGCATCGAACCCCATCATCAGCGCCAAGAGCGGCGCCAGGTAGACCGACAGGGTGGTCATTGAGGCCACCGAGACGGTCAGCATGTCCACCCCCAACGTTCCCGTCGGCGCCGATCCAGCAAAGGACAAGGCCAGCGCAAAGGCGAGCATGATCAGCGTGGCCATGAACAGCCAGCGGTTGCGGCGCAGGATCAGCATCTCGGCACGGGCAATGGCAAAGGCACGTCTCATTTGCGGTCCTCCCCGGAGTAATGGCGATACAGGTCTTCCAGCCTCGGCGGCACCATGTCGATATCGGCCACCGCATCGCCCATGGCGGCGATTTTGCGCAGCTCGGCCATCTTGTCCTGCGGTGAACACAGGATCTCGACCGAGGCACCGTTGATCCGCCGCCCGCCAGTCTCCACCGCAATCCGGTCGGCGTGCGCGCCGCTGGCCTGCACCCGCAGCTTCACCGGCAGCCCGGCCTGGGCCGACAGGCCCGCCAGAGTGTCATCCGCCACCTTTGCGCCCTTGCGCAGAATGGCGATACGGTCAGTGCGCGCCTCCACCTCGGTCAGCGCGTGGGAGGCGATCAGCACCGCCGCGCCCTGCTCTGCCAGTTCATTGATAATGGCATAGAGGTCCTGGCGCGAGATCGGGTCCAGCCCGCTGGTGGGTTCATCCAGCAGCGCCAGCTTGGGGCGGCCCAGCAGCACCTGCGCCAAGCCCAGCCGCTGCCGCATCCCCTTGGAATAGGCGCCGATGCGGCGATGCATGGCCTCGCCCAGGCCAACCCGTTCCAGCAGGCCCTCGATGTCAGCGCGTTCACCGGCAAGGCGGGCAAACAGCGCCAGCTGTTCATGCCCGGTCAGCGCCGGGTGGAAACTGACCGCCTCTGGCAGAAAGGCCGTGGCCGCCCGTGCCGCGGCACTGCCGGGAGCGGAACCGCAGATGCGGATGCTGCCGCCCTCATGCCGGATCAGGCCCAGCACCGCCTTGATCATCGTCGATTTGCCCGCGCCATTATGTCCCAAAAGCGCCAGCCGCTCACCCGGCGCGATGTCCAGATCGATGCCATGCAGCACCTGCGTCTTGCCGCGAAACTTGTCCAGCGCGCGGATCTGCAGCGGAGAGTTATCCATCCTGTTCAACCTTTCTGGCGGCCCCGGGCCGCTCTGGCCGCATCAGCGGGTGGCTGTCGATCACCCCGCCGGGCAGCAGCGCCGGGAACGCCGATTGCGACCAGCGCACCAGCTGCACCGCAGGCGAACCCATCAAGAGTTTCGCCGCCGGCTGCGTCCACAGCACATGGTCCATGCTGTCGTTCGGACGGTAAGGCGCATCGGCGATGCCGTCTCCGTCCACATCAAAACCTGCGAAGTCGGACCAGTAGTTGCCCCGGCCCTCCTCGCTCCATTCCACCCATTTGGTGGAGACGAATTTCACTTGGTGCCGGTTGCCGACAAAGGCGTTCCCAACCATCCGGTTGCCGTCACTGCCGGCGGTGAAGTGGATGCCGATCCCGCAACCCTCGAACCAGTTGCCGGAGAAGTCATTCTTGTGGGCGTTATAAAGGAAGGTGCATTTGTCCTTGGCCCCCTTCACATAGTTGCCGCGCACCTCGCCCTGGTTGGCGTAGTTCAGCATCACCCCGTGGTCGCGGTCATTCAGCGAGACATTCCCGGTCACCTTGACCCGTTTGGAGAACATCACCGCATAGCCCAAGTGATTGCCGATCGAGACATTGCCCGAGACCTCGGAATTGTCGGCATACATGTAATGCACGGCAAACCGCAGATCGCGAAACACGTTGTTGGTGAAGGCATTCTTCTTGGAACTGTTCACAAAGATCCCGTCGCGGCCAAATCGGATCTCGTTGCCGTCCACCACAGCGCCCGGCGCGTTCCAGACATAGACCCCGTTGCCGCGGGCATTCATGTGCCGGTCGAGACGCCCCTCGATCCGGTTGCCCTGCACCAGGCTGTCCCGGGCGCCGTGAATATCCACGCCGTAAAGGTTGCCTAGCAGCACATTGTTCAGAATCTGCGGCGCCTTAGCGGTCTTGGTAAGTTTGATGCCGCTGTCGATCTCCTGATGCGAGGAGCCGGAGCCGACAACGGTTAGATTCTGAACGGTCACGCCCGGCCCGGTCACGGTGATCACCGATCCCTTGCCCTGCCCGTCCAATGTGGCCTTGCCCTGCCCGTCCAGAATGACAGGCCGGTCCAGCACCAGGGTTTCGGCGTATTCGCCGGGGGCGAGGCGGAGGGTGTCGCCATCCGCCGCCAGCGCCAGTGTTTCAGCGATGGCCCCTGCCCGGTTGGGCACGTCCCAAGTGGCCGCCCAGGCGGGTGCCAGACAGGTCAAAGCCGCAACCAAGGATATAGGCAGGAGCCGTTTCATGGCTTACGCGCTCCGCGGCTCAACCAGCATCCGGCCACGCATCTCCATGTGCAGCGCGTGGCAGAACCACTGGCAGTAGTACCAATGCACGCCGGGACGCTCAGCCACAAAGGTAACCGAGGCAGTGGCCATCGGCCCCACTTCCATTGCGATGCCGAAGTTCGACAGGCAGAAGCCGTGGGTCAGGTCGTCGATATCATCCAGGTTGGTGACATAGACGGTGACCTCATCCCCCTGCTTGACGGTGAACTTCTCCAGGCTGAAGTTTGGCGCCTGGCTGGACATATAGACCCGCACCTTGTCGCCGTCGCGCACGATGGTGTCCTGATAGTCGTCCAGATCAACGCCATCCGCCTCTGCCTGCTTGCGCGCGTCTTCCCACATTGGGTCGTTGCGGTCCCAGATGTTGGCCGGGTTCACCTTGGAGCGGTGCACGATGATCGAGTCATGCGGCTCGGCAAAGGTCGGTCCGTCGTGCACCACCTTCATCTTGTCGCCGGAGATGTCGATCAGCTGCTCGTTCTCGGGCTTCAGCGGACCGACGTTCAGGAACCGGTCCTTGGAGAACTTGTTCATGGAAATCAGCCATTTGCCGTCCGCCTCGGCGGTCTCGCCCATGGAGGTGGAGTTGTGGCCCGGCTGGTACTGCACATCAACCTTGTCCATAATCGGGTCCACATCGGCGCCCGCATAGGCCTCGATCGCCTTGGCGATATCCCATTTCACCACCTGGCTGTCCAGGAACAGAGTGGTGTAGGCATAGCCGCGGTTGTCAAAGGCAGTGTGAAGCGGGCCAAGGCCCAGCTGCGGTTCCGCCACGATGGCCGAGCGCGGGTCGGCATCGCCGTCAAACAGCGCGTCCAGCTTCTCGACGTCGATCACCGAAACAGTCGGCGACAGCTTGCCGTTGACGCAAACGTGCTTCTTGTCCGGTGCGGTGTTGATGCCGTGCGGTGAGTTCGGGATCGGGATGTAACGCGTCAGTTTGCCCGGCGCGCCTTTGCGCCCGTCAACAACCTTGGCGCCGTTCAGCTCCTGATAGTCGCCCGCCTCGATGGCGGCTTCGATCGCCGCAATGTTGAAGACAACCACGTGGTCCAGCTCGTTCTCGGTCATCTCGGCCAGGGTCATCCCCATTTCCGAGTTGTAGGAGGTCGAGTAGGCGTATTTGCCCTGGTAATCGCAGTCGGTGTTGTCCAGGTTGCCCGAGACGATCACCTGCCAGGCAACTTCCATGGTGTCGCCGTCGATGGCGGAGAAGATGTTCACGTATTGCGACGGGTCATCCAGGATCTGGCCGTCGTTGATCAGCGGCGCCTCGTGCTCGCCGTTGGCAAAGACATAGCCGGTGCGCGGGAACTTCTGCGGGCGCAACCCGTGGATGTCCTTGGCGTTGGGGATCTCGATGATCTTGTCGCATTTCATCACATCGCAGCGCACCCGGGCAACGCGGGTGTTGGCCTTGTCGTTCATGAAGATGTAGCGGCCGTCATAGGTGCCATCAGTGAACGACATATGCGGGTGGTGCAGGTCGCCGTTGTCATAGGTTTCCTTGCCGTTGGCAGCCAGGAATTCCTTGGTCTCAGGCAGCAGGCCCTCGGTCAGGATCTTCTTAAACTCGTTGGTCTGGCCCCAGCCGGTGGCAGAGCAGCGGTTGAAAACCGGGATCCGCATCAGTTCGCGCATGGACGGAACGCCCAGAATGCGCAGCTCGCCGGTCTGGCCCGAGGACCAGAAGCCATAGTATTCATCCAGTTCGCCCGGCTCCAGGTTGACGCCTGCCGCCTGTGCAGGCTTGGCGCCCATCAGCGCGGAGCCGGCACCGGTGGCCGCCAGAACAGCACCGGAGGCAGTGGCCCCCAGAAGGCCGCGGCGGGTGACGGGCAGTTTGTTTTTCAGGTCTTCAGACATGATGTCCTCCTTCAGGAAACTTTTGTCCTGTTCGCGTTGGGGTGATTGGCCGAGCAGCAGGCCCAGAGCAACGTCCGGTCCGGGTGCACCGGTTTTGGCCCGGCGTTTCAGCTGTTTGATCACAACCGGGCATTTCGTTTCGGATTGGTACAGAACCTGGCAATGCAGGCAGTTCACACATTCGTTCGGGTTGATCTCACCGGTCGGGTGAATGGCTTGAACGGGGCACTCGTTTGAACAGGTCTGACAGGGGTGTCCGCATTCGTGGTAGCGCTTCAGCCAATCGAACATGCGCACCCGCGCCGGGATCGCCAGCGCCGCGCCCAGCGGGCACAGGTAGCGGCAGTAGAAACGCTCGATAAACAGACCCAGTCCCAGCAGCACCAGCGCAAAGACTACAAACGGCCAGTCGCGCACGAACTTCAGGATGATCGCGGTCTTGAACGGCTCCACCTCTGCATATGTCTCGGCCAGCGGGATCGACACCATCGAGATGCCGAACAGCCCAAGGAAGATCATGTATTTCGCAGGCCAAAGCCGCTCATGCAGGCCCCACGGCAGGGTGATCTGCGGCACTTTCAGAGCGCGGGCAATCTTGTTGGTCAGCTCCTGCAGCGCACCGAACGGGCACAGCCAGCCGCAATAGGCGCCGCGGCCCCAGAACAGCAGTGCTGCAGCAACCGCAAACCACTGGATAAACACCAGCGGGTCCAGCAGGAAAGCATCCCAGGAAAACCCGCTGCGCAACGATCCCGCCAGCGCCATCAGGTTCACCACGCTCAGCTGCGCATTGGCGTACCAGCCCAGGAACACCAGCGTGACGGTCAGATAGCCGATGCGGAACCAGTAGAAAGTGCGCGCATTCACGGTCGCCTGGAACTGGAAGAAGAACACCCCCGTCAGCACCAAGAGCATCACGCCCAAGACACCGATCTCGACGGTGCGGTCCTTCCAGATCCGCTGCCACAGCGCCGCCTTGGCGGCGGCTTCATCCGTGGCATCCTCCACCACTTTGGGCGCAGGCGCGGCGGGCAGCAGATACTGCTCTGGCAGTTTGTAGCCGAGGTCAAAGGTCAGGAACGACCGCTCCAGCGCACCCACCGCCCGCTGTACCAGCAGCTGCAGCCGGAACGGCTCAGCAGGGTCGAACTCCGCATCGGCCGGGATCTTGAACAGGTCCAGCTCGGTGAAACTTGGGCTATCGTCCGTGGCCAGCGCGCCCAGCCGCTTGTGCTGCTTATCAAAGAACCGCACTGAGGCATCGCCTTGGATCAGCTGGATCCGGTCGAAGATGCCGCCGCGCACATAGCCAGAGCCCTTGAAGCTGTAGCTGCCGCGCCCCAGCACCAGAATGGCCTGCTCACCCTCTTTCAGCCAGCTCTGCAGGTTCTTGTACTCGGCCTCGCCCAGCAGCGACTTGCCGATTGACGGCACCGAGACCAACGCCACATGCATGTCGATGAAAGTATCCCCGGGCTCGCCCGCCTCGGGCCGCTTGATCGCGCGTTCGTCGCCGGTCGCCTCAAAGGCCGCATTGATCTGGCCCACGTCCAGCGTCATCCGCCGCACAGAACCGTCCCCTGCCAGCGTAGTCCAGTCCGACACCTCCCCACGGGCCATATCGACTTCACGCTTCGGCCCGTCCGGCTGCACCGGCGACAGACCGCCCAAACCCAGCGCGCGGGCCACCTTGATCCCGGCGCGCACCAGGCTGTCGTCGATCACCATGATGGTGACCGTCGCGCCCGAGATGATGTCCAGGTCATGCGCATCGCCGCCCGCCGCCGCCTCGGCCTTCAGATCCAGCCCGGCATAACCTTCGGTCAGCTTGACCATTTTCGAGTTCGGGATGCCGATCAGCACAATCGGCTCAGAGTGCTTCACCAGCTTCACACCGGTCAGCACCGCATCGGTGTCAATCGCCGCCACCACATGGATCGGCTTGCCGCTGTAGCCGGTGGTGCCGACAAAATCGGAGGTCAGGAAAGCATAGGCGACGGTCTCGCCGCCCTTCAGCACAGGTGCCACCGGCACATCGCTGCGCACCGGGCCAAAACCCTCGGCGCCGGGCACCAGGTCGGCAGGTGTCAATTCTGTCAGGAAGGAGTCGAGGCTGTCTGCCTCAGCCGCCGCTGCAAAAAGGGCGGCAATTGTCATCACAAGGGCTGTCAACCAGCCCCGGAAGGCGCGTGTCAGGACCATGGCGCCTCTCCTTTTTCTTGAGTGGCTGCCACGGACGCGCGCAGGGCGCGTTCGGATTCTATCTCTTTCACTAGCGGAGGCCCGCGGCCCTCATGCCAGTATTGTGCCGGGTTCGGCTGCACCGCGGTGCCCGCAGGCAGCAGCACGGCGCAATCCGCCGCCCGGCTGATCCCTGATGTTTGAAGGAATGCCGCAGCGGCCCCGGTCTCAGCCGCGCAAAGGGCGCAAGTGCTGCATTTGGGGCAATCCTGCCTGTCTTCGCTGTCCTCGGCAGCGACCTGGATCTGCTGCACGCCGAACTCGCCGCAGATCTCAATCCATTCGCCGCCGGCTGCGGCCTGCCCCGCTCCAGGGAAGGCCACCTGCAGCACCAGCATGAAGACCGCACAGATCCCCGCCAGCCGCCGGAACAGCCCGGCGCGGCAAGCAGTGGATATGAAAGGAGTGCGCGGCATCTGTTACAAGATTCTCTTGCTGCATTTGCCGCTGACACTACTGGGAACAGCAGAGCCGCAATTTGATGTATGTCAGATTAACTTGATTTTTTCAGCCGGTCTCAAACCGCGGTCAGAATGGGCTAATTCCCTGCCGCATCAGCCTTTCTCAAACCGCCGGAAAGCCAGTGCAATCACGCCCGCAATTGCCATGTAGACCAGCGCCAGCAGCAGCAGCGGTTCATAGACAATAAACGTATCCGCCCGGACGCGCGAGGAAACCGCATAGATCTCCACCACCGTGATCGTCGCCACCAGCGGCGTCGCCTTCAGCTGTAGGATGGTTTCGCCACCCAAGGTGGGCAGCACGTTGCGCACCGCCTGCGGCAGCCAGATCCGGCGGAACATGGTGAAACGCGGCATGCCAAAGGACTTCGCGGCCTCCAGCTGCCCCTTGGCGACGCCGGAAAACGCGCCCCGCATCACTTCGCCTTCATAGCCCGCATAAGACAGCGTCAGCGCCAGCACAGCATAGGGCCAGGCCTGCCGCAGATACGGCCACAGCTCCGACGAGCGGATCCATGGAAACTGCGGAAACAGCGACCCCAGCCCATAATACAAAAGCCAGATCTGCAGCAGCAGCGGCGTGCCGCGGATGATGGTGCAGAAAGTGCGCGCAGGGATCGACAGATACCAGGGCCCCACCGCCTGCGCCAATCCCAGCGGCACCGCCAGCAGAAACCCCAGAAAGGTCGAAACCGCCAGGATCCACACCGTGGCCCACAGCCCCTCCAGCGCCAAGGGTGCATATTTCGGGATCCAGTCCCAGCGCAGCGAAACGGCGCACCAGATCACGATGCCAGCAAAGACCAGCATCATCACGATGCGGTGCGGCTGCATCAGCTCTTTCACGGGGATCATGCCGTGCCCCCCTTCAGCGAAGGCTGGCCGCGGCGTGCCCATTTCTCAACCCGGGCAAAGACCGCGCCGGAACACAGGGTCACCATCAGGTACAGAAACCCCGCAGCCAGGAAGAAGGTGAAGTAAGCCCGCGTGCTGCTTGCCGCCTGCCGGGTTTCCAGCGTCAGCTCATTAAAGCCGACCACCGCCAGCAGTGCCGTGTCCTTGGTGGCGATCAGCCACAGGTTCGCCAGCCCCGGCACCGCAAAGCTCATCATCGCCGGGATCGTCACCCGCCGCATGATCATGAAGGCGGGCATGCCGTATGATTTTGCCGCCTCGATCTGCCCCACAGGCACTGCCTTGATGGCGCCGCGCAGCACTTCGGTGGCATAGGCCCCCTGCACCACGCCCAGAACCCAGATGCCGGCCGCAACGCCGTTGATCTCAACCCGGCCGCCGCCCATCGCGGCAGAGATCTTGTTGATGATATCGCTGCCCACGTAATAGAGGATCAGGATCAGCACCAGCTCAGGCACCGCCCGGATCACCGTGGTGTAGATGGCGAGAAGATCACGCGTGACCTTCCCGCCATACAGTTTGCCATAGGCCCCGAACAGCCCGATCACCAGCCCCAGCCCAAAGGCGCCAAAGGCGATTTGCAGCGAGTTGGCAAGCCCACGCAGCAGGTTGCCTCCCCAGCCCGACAGCGACAGCAGCTCCGCGCTGGCGCCGAGGCCCAGTAACTCAAGCAGTCCGGTCACGGCAGCACCTTAGTAGATGCTGGTGGTGAAGTATTTGGCGGTGATCTTCTCATGGGTGCCATCCGCCAGAATCGCAGCGATACCCTTGTTCAGCGCCTCGCGCAGCGCGTCGTCACCCTTGCGCACGCCCGCCCCGACACCGCGGCCCAGGATTGCCGGATCATCGGCCACCGCGCCCTTGATCTCGCAGCAACTGCCGGTGTCCGAGCCGACGAAATCCGCCATCGCGATGCTGTCCGCCTGGGTGGCGTCAATGCGGCCCGCAAACAGATCCTGGTTGGCCTCGTCCTGGGTTTGATAGACCTTCAGTTCAGCCCCGGTGAAATGCGCCTGCGCATAGGCCTGGTGGGTGGTCGAGGCCTGAATGCCAAGGATCTTGCCCGCCAGCGAGTCCGGCGTCGGCTCGATATCCATCGACTTGTCCGCAACGATCACCGCCGGGGTGTTGTAATAGGCATCAGAGAAGTCGATGGTTTTCAGCCGCTCTTCCGTGATCGACATGGAGGCCATGATGGCGTCGATCTGCTGGCCGGTCAGCGACGGAATGATGCCGTCCCAGGCCACCGGCGTGATCACGCAGTCCAGCTCAGCCGCGGCGCAGACCGCATTGATCACTTCGATCTCCCAGCCGGCCCAGTTGCCCGAGCTGTCGAGCGAGGAAAACGGCGGGTAAGGCTCGGCCGCGATGCCGATCTTGACCTGTTCAGCGGCAGCGGCGCCAGCAGTCAGGGCGGCAGCTGCGGTTGCCGCAGCAAGCAATGTTTTCAGTTTCATGAGGTTCTCTCCCTGTTGATTTTATTGGGCTCTTCTTGTGTCAGGCAACTGAGCTCAGGAATTGCTTCAGCCGTTCTGATTGCGGATTGCCAAAGACCTCGGCAGGCGGTCCCTGCTCTTCGATGCGGCCCTGGTAAAGGTAGACAACATGGTTCGCGACCTCGCGCGCGAACTTCATTTCATGGGTGACCAGCAGCATGGTGCGCCCCTCGGCGGCAAGATCGCGGATCACCGTCAGCACCTCGCCCACCAGCTCCGGGTCCAGCGCTGAGGTCGGCTCGTCAAACAGCATCGCCGAGGGATCCACCGCCAAGGCGCGCGCAATCGCTGCCCGCTGCTGCTGCCCGCCCGAGAGATAGGCCGGAAAGGTATCCTCCTTGCCGCCCAGCCCGACCCGCTCCAGCAATTCGCGGGCGCGCTCGACGGCTTCAGCCTTTGGCACCTTCAGCACATGGACCGGCACCTCGATCACGTTTTCCAGCAGCGTCCGGTGGGTCCACAGGTTAAACTGCTGAAACACCATCGCCAGCTTGGTGCGGATACGTTCGATCTGCTTCTGATTGGCCGGGCTGCCGTCGCCCCGCATCGCAACTTCCTCGCCGCCGATCACGATTTTCCCTGAGCTCGGCGTCTCCAGAAAGTTGATGCAGCGCAGCATGGTCGACTTGCCCGACCCCGAGCCGCCGATGATCGCAACCACATCGCCCTGATGTGCGGTCAGGTCCACGCCTTTCAGCACCTCCAGATTGCCAAAGGACTTGTGCAGTCCCTCCACCCGGATCGCCTCCCGGCGCGCTTCCGGCTCCTGAACTGATGCGGCGGCTGCGGCTGTGTCCATTGTTGCGTCACCTCGAATTTTCCGATTGCAGTAAGCCGCGATCCCAGTAATTATGCAAGTGTATAATTTCTCCACCCGGCAAAAAGGGAGCTAAGGTGAGCGAGGAGCGCAAAAAATTCAAACGCGAGTTGGCCGAATCCCGGCAGGAAGCGCTGATTCTCGCCACGCTCGAACTGGTGGCCGAGAAAGGCGTGCGCGGTGCCACGGTGCGGGGAATCGCCGAACGCGCCGATGTGACCCAGGGTCTGATCCGCCACTACTTCAGCTCCAAGGAAGAGCTGATCACCGCCGCCTACGAGCACCACATGAACCAGATGACGGACGACACCTTTGCCCCCGGCGCGGCAGAGGGCACCGCCCGGGGGCGGCTGCGCGCGTTTGTCGACGGCTCGCTGACGCCGCCGGTGGTCGACCCGCGCTCGCTGGCGCTCTGGGCCAGCTTTCTGAACAAGGTGCAGAACGACGCGCAGATGAAGGCGACGCACGAACGCACCTACGCCTATTTCCGCGACCAGCTTGAGGGCCTGATCAAGGCCGCGCTGGAGGAAGCCGGCCGCCCTGCCCCCCCTGCCCGCCTGCGGCAGCTGGCGATTGCCTGCAACGCGGTGATCGACGGGCTGTGGCTGGAAGGCGGCGCCCTGCCGGACGCTTTTGCGCCCGGCGAACTGGTTGAAATCGGACGGCAATCCGTTGCCGCCATCGTTGAATTGGATCTAACGCAGGAGGCTGAAACCTGATGAGGCTGACAGCAATCACCGAACGCCTGACCGGATTGGGCGGCGGCAAATGGGAAGTGCACTTGAAGGCGCGCGAACTGGCCGAAAGTGGCGCCGACCTGGTCGAGATGACCATCGGCGAGCCCGACGTGCCCGCCCCGCAAGAGCTGCTTGACGCAGCCGCGCAGGCCCTGCAATCGGGCCGCACCTGCTATTCCAACGGCCGCGGCGAAGCCGGGCTGTGCGCCGCCCTGGCCAAGTCCTACACCGCCAGCCGCAGCCGGGCTTTCACCCCGGAAAATATCCTCTGCTTCCCCGGCACCCAGACCGCGCTTTACGCTGTCATGCAGGGCGTGGCCGAGGCAGGCACCGAGGTGCTGGTGGGCGACCCGATGTATGCCACCTACGAGGGCGTGATCCGCGCCGCCGGGGCGGAGCCTGCACCGGTGCCGCTGCGCCCCGAGGCCGGTTTCCGCATGCAGGCCGCCGACATAGCCGAACGCATCACACCGCGCAGCCGCGCCATCCTGCTCACCACCCCGCACAACCCCACCGGCGCCATCCTGACGGCGCAGGACCTGCGGGAAATCGGTAAGCTGGCAATTCAGCACGATCTCTGGATCATCTCGGATGAGGTCTATGAGCACCTAGTGTTCGAAGGCGCCGAATTTGTCTCGCCGCTCTCCGACCCGGCCCTGGCGGACCGGGTGATCGCGGTCTCCTCGATCTCCAAGTCCCACGCCGCCCCCGGTTTCCGCAGCGGCTGGTGCGTGGGGCCCGAGGAATTCTGCACTGCGCTGCTGCCGGTCTCGGAAACCATGCTGTTCGGCAACCAGCCCTTCATCGCCGACATGACCGAAAAAGCGGTGCGCGAGGGCTCCTCGGTTGCGGCCGGCATGGCCGCCCGCTTCTCCGCCCGCGCCGCCCTGCTGGAACAGCGGCTGCACAGCGAAACCGGACTGACCGTGCACCGCCCCGACGCCGGCATGTTTGCCCTCGTGAATGTCGCCGCCACCGGCATGGACGGCGACGCTTACGCCTGGGACTTGCTGGAGCATGGCGTCTCCGTCATGCCCGGCTCCGCCTTTGGCGGCAGCCTGCGCGACTGGGTGCGGGTCGCACTCACCATCGACGACAGCAAATTCGCCACTGCACTCGACCGCATTGTGGCCCACGCAAACCGCACGAAACGGAGCGTTGCATGACCAAGCAAACAGTTGGTGAGGCGCTGGTCGCCGGTCTCAAGGAACGCGGTGTCTCCTGCGTCTTCGGCATTCCCGGCGTTCACACGGTAGAGCTTTACCGCGGCCTCGCCGCCTCCGGCATCCGCCATGTCACCCCCCGCCACGAGCAGGGCGCGGGCTTCATGGCCGACGGCTATGCCCGGGCCTCCGGCAAACCCGGCGTTGCCTTCGTGATCACCGGCCCAGGCCTCACCAACACGCTGACCCCGATGGCCCAGGCGCGGGCGGATTCGGTGCCGATGCTGGTGCTCTCCGGTGTCAACGCCAGCGGCACGCTTGGCAAGGGCCACGGACACCTGCATGAGCTGCCGGATCAGCACGCGCTCGCCAAAACCGTAGCGCTGGTCTCAGAGCATGTCTCTCAGCCGGAGGAGCTGAGCACCGCCCTCGACCACGCCTTTGCGCCCTTCTCCGCTGGCCGCCCCGGCCCCACCCACATCCAGATCCCGCTGGACGTGGCAGGCACCGCAGCAAACGGCGGCCTGACCGCAGAAGACACCGCCAAACCGGCGCTGGACCCGGCCCAAATCGCGCAAGCCGCAGACCGGCTCTCCACAGCCAAACACGTGGTGATCCTGGCCGGCGGCGGCGCGAAAACCGCGGGCGCAGACCTGCAAGCCCTGGCCGAACGCCTCGACGCGCCGGTGGTGCAGACCGTCAATGCGCGCGGGTTGATGCACGGCCATGCGCTCACCGTCCCGGCCAGCCCCAGTCTGCAAGCCGTCCGCACCCTGATCGAGGACGCCGATTGCGTTCTGGCACTGGGAACCGAACTCGGCCCCACCGACTACGACATGTATGCCACCGGCAGCATGGCGGCGATGGAAGGTCTGATCCGGGTCGACATCTGCCCCGGGCAGCTGGCCCGCCACAACACCGCGCTCGCCATCCAGGGCCGCGCTGACGAGGCGGTCTCCGGCCTGCTCGCAGCCCTGCCCGGCAAGTCGAACCAAAGCGAGGGTGCTGCCCGCGCCGAGCAAGCCCGCGCTGCGGCCTTTGAGGAAATCGGCCCGGATTACCGCGCCCAGGTCGAGGTGCTGAACGCCATGCGCGCAGCGGTTCCGGAGGCGCTGATGGTGGGCGACTCCACCCAGCCGATCTATGCCGGCAACCTCTATTACGACCACGACCGCCCCGGCGGCTGGTTCAACGCCGCCACCGGCTACGGCGCACTAGGCTATGGCATCCCCGCCGCCATCGGCGCCGCTATCGCTTCACCCGAAACCCCGGTGATCTGCATCGCAGGCGACGGCGGCGCCCAGTTCTCGCTGCCTGAGGTCATGGCCGCCGTCGATGAAAACCTGCCCATCACCTTCGTGCTGTGGAACAACCGCGGCTATGGCGAGATCGCCTCCTCTATGGAGGCCGTCGACGTCGAGGTGGTCGGCTGCGACCCCACCCCGCCGGAATTTGCCGCCACCGCCGCCTCCTTCGGCATCCCCTTCACCCGCGTGCCCCAAGACCCGCAGGCCATCGCCGCTGCACTGATCGAAGCGCAAGCGCGCAATGCGCCGTCCATCGTGGAAATCGAAATCACCGGCCCCGCGCCGGAGCAGGAGTAACCCATGCGCAACCCCACCTTTGAGTTCACCCACGCCATCACCCGCCGCCCGGCCTCGACCATCGCCGCGGGTCTGCGCGCCGAGGACATTGGCAACCCCAGCCTTGACAGCATGCTGGCCGCCCATGCGGCCTATGTGGACGCCCTGCGCAGCACCGGCGCCGAGGTGATCGAGCTGGAGCCGCTTGAGGCATTCCCCGACGCCCAATTTGTCGAGGACACCGCACTGTGCCTGCCCCAGGGCGCCATCCTGATGCGCCCCGGCGCGCCCTCACGCCTCGGCGAGGTAGCGGAAATGGCCCCCACTTTGCGCGCTTGCTATGACACCATCCACGAAATCAAAGGCCCGGGCCATATCGAGGGCGGAGACATTCTGGTGACGGAGAAGGAAATCCTGGTCGGCCGCTCCGACCGCACCGATGCCGCAGGCGTTGCCGAACTGGCGGAGATTGCCGCCGAGTGGGGCCACAGCTTGCGCGAGGTCTTTACTCCCGAAGGCGTGCTGCATTTCAAGACCGACTGCTCGCTGATGGACGGTGAGACCATCCTGTCAACCAAACGCCTGGATGCCTCGGGCTGCTTCGACGGCTACCGGGTGCTGCATGTCCCCGAGGGCGAGGAGGCCGCTGCCAACGCCATCCGCTTCAACAATCTGGTGCTGATGGCCGCAGGCTTCCCGCGCACGGCTGAAATGCTGGACAAGGCGGGCTTTGAGGTCGTCCAGATCGACAATACCGACTGCGCCAAGCTGGACGGCGGCATGTCCTGCCTTTCGCTGCGGTTCTAATCCACCAGCTGGCGCAATCCGGGCTGGCCTTTACCAGGCTCGCCTCTTTTTCCTGCCCGTTCCTGTCTCCCCGGCGGGCTGCCGCAGACCCGGCTGCCCGCCACTGGCACACATCGACGCCAACGCCCGCGCCGCACCTCTGATCTACGGGTTGCAAACCCTGAAACTAGGGCTGGGCTGTACCGGCCTCTTCGACAATCCAATCCCGGAAGGCCTTCAGTTGCGGCTGATCCATGGCATCCGGCGGGTAGACCAGATGATAGGACCGGGACGGCGTGAAATCCTCTCCGAAAGGCCGGACAAGATCCCCGGACTGCAGCTCACTTTCAATGAGCGGCAGCAGGCCAAGCGAAACCCCTTGCCCGGACAGAACCGCCCTAAGAAGAACGCTGGAATCATCAATCACAACGCCGGTCAGGAAACCGCCAGTCTCAACTTTCATGGCATCAAACCACTCCAGCCAGTCGAATTGATCTTTCCAATGCAGCAGCGGCAGCGACAGAAGATCCGCCGGGCTGGTCAGGGGCGGACGGCCCGCCAGCAGCCCAGGACCTGCCACCGGCGAGGTCGTGAAACGCAGCAAGGGCTCAGAGACCAACTCCGGCCAGCGCCCGTCACCCCAAGCCAGCATCATGTCTGTCTGGCCATCCGAGAACTCCACCCCGCCGGGTGAATACTGCAGATGCAGCCCGGTTTCGGGAAAGCGCTGCCAAAAACTGAAAAGCTTCTTTGACAGCCATTGCGAACCGATCAGCGCCCCAACACCCACCGTGATCGAGTCGCGGCTGGCCGATTGGCGCACATCCTGCACCGCCTTACCGAGTCTTGCAAAAACCGTATCACAAGCTTCTGCGAACTGCCGTCCAGCATGGTTCAACGTGACGGATTGGGCGTTACGGTCAAACAGCGTGCAGCCCAGATAGGCCTCGAGCACCTTGATCTGAGAACTGACAGCCGTTGGTGTCACCCCCAGCTCAGCGGCCGCCCGTTTGAAGTTTCCGAACTGGGCTGCCACAGCAAAGACACGGACCGCGCCAAGCGGCAGCTGACTGGAAATGTTCAGCATAGTCAGACCAACTTGAAATTACCCTAGGTGTAATATCTCTCTATCTATTCACAAAGATTACAACAAGGCAGGCTGTGGCTCATCAAAAAGCAAACAGGCTGGCGGATCATTGGGCCGCCTAGCCGGAAGCGGAGGGCAGATGCCACGGGATACACCATTGTCTGCACGGTATTATGTCGAGCCGGACTGCTTTGAGACCGATAAGGAAAAGATCTTTTTCCGCAGCTGGCAATGCGTCTGCCATGTGTCCGAGATCGCGGAGCCTGGTGATTTCAAGACCTTCACCATTGTTGATGAGGATGTCTTTGTCATCCGCGCACCGGATGGCGATATCAAGGCCTACTACAATATCTGCCGCCACCGCGGCCACCCGCTGGTCGAAGGCAGCGGCAAGGGCAAGCGGGTCTTGGTCTGCCCCTACCATGCCTGGACCTATGAAATTAACGGCAGGCTGCGCCGCGCACCGGGGTCGGTGGAGAGCGACGGGCTGACCTGCGATCAGATCAATCTGCGCACCGTCCAGGTGGAGATCTTCTGCGGCTTTGTCTTTGTCAACCTGGACGAGGACGCCGCGCCGATGGCCCCGGCACTGGAGGAGTACAAGGAAAACCTGCTGAGCTTCCACCCTGACCCTGAGCGGCTGCGGTTCGTCTGCGAAACCGAGATCGAGCACAACTCGAACTGGAAGCTGTCGGTTGAAAACTACAACGAATGCTACCACTGCCCGACGGTTCATGCCTCCTCGCTCACCCATGGCGTGCTGGACATGGAAGGCTACACCACTGTGCCCAAGGGCATGACCATCTGGCATGACGGCAAGGCACAGACAAAAAACGAAAAGCAATACGACTACGACCTCGAGGCCAGCCCCCGCGCGGGCGACTACGGCGCCTATTGGATCTGGCCGAATGTCTCGATGTGCTGCTACCCGGGCGGCTATTTCACCATCCGCCAGTGGCTGCCAGTGGCCTGGAACCGCACCATCTACCGATACCGCTGGTTTGCAAGCGGCACGGTGTCCGACGACGAGGTCCGCGCCCTGATGGTCAAGCACCGGGAGACCACCGGCGCCGAGGACGAGGTGGTCGTCTCCAAGATCCAAAAAGGCATGCAAAGCCGCGCGTTCGAGCCCGGCCCGTACGTCATCGGCGACGGCTGCGGCGCTATGAGCGAAGTCGGCTTGCGCCATTTCCACAATCTGTACCGCGATGCCTTGGGAGAACCGGAATGCTGACCTCTTCCTCCGGCACCGCCACCCAGACCCGCCAGGATCTGGCCGCGCTCTACCGGCTGTCCCACCACTATGGCTGGACCGACCTGACCTCGACCCATATCTCGGCCCGCCTGCCGGAAGACCCCGGGCATTACCTGCTGAACTCGCACGACCTGATGTTCGATGAGATTACGGCATCGAACCTCACCCGCATGTCGTTTGAGGGTGAAGCGGTGGATGATCAGCCGGGCAGCGGCAAGGTTATCAATCTGGCGGGGCACATCATCCATTCCGGCATTTTGAACGCGCGCCCCGATGTGAACTATGTGATCCACAGTCACACCCGCGCCGGTGTGGCTGTCTCGGCAATGCCTGAAGGCCTGCTGCCGCTGTCGCAGCACGCGGGCTTTGTGCTTGGCACCCTGTCGAGCCACCCCTACCAAGACTCCACCGCAGTGGAAGACGAAGGCGCGCTGCTGGCCCGCGACCTGGGCGGCAATTTCGCCATGCTGCTGCAGAACCACGGGCTGCTGGTCGCCGGGCGCACCGCGGCGGAGGCCTTCACCTATCACTACTACCTTGAGATGGCCTGCAAGATTCAGGTGGATATTCTGGGGGCCACGGATCAGCCCATCGCCATCACCAAGGACGCCATGGCCGCCCTGCACGACTGGGGTGCACCGGAGAACGGCCCGCATGGCGATGTGCAATGGCCCGCGCTGATCCGGATGCTGGAGCGCACAGTACCGGAGTTCCGGTCATGAGTGCAGACAGCCTGATCCTGACCCGGCGCGAAGGCGCCTGCCTGACTGTCACCATCAACCGGCCGGACAAGGCAAACTCGCTGACAGCCGGGATGCTACGCACCTTGCGGGACATCTTCCGTGCGGCCGCCAGCGACAACGACTTGCGGGCTGTCATCCTCACCGGTGCAGGCGAAAGGGTATTTTGTGCCGGTGCGGATCTGAACACGCTTTATGACGATTTGGACGGCCCTGATCCCTGGGACGAAATGGCCGCGGCGCTGCGTGCTGTTCCGGTGCTGACAGTGGCGGCAATCAACGGCCCCTGCATCGGCGGCGGGCTGACCTTGGCGCTGGGTTGCGACATCCGCGTCTGCGTGCCCGAGGCACGGTTCTCTTATCCCGTCCTCAAAAACAACGTGCTGCCGGGGCAGTATGATGTGGATAAACTGCAGGCGCTGACCGGCCCGGGCCGCTGCGCTGCAATCCTGCTTGGCGGCGACACCGTGAGCGCAGAGGACGCCGCCGCCTGGGGCCTGGCCGACCGTCTGGTGCCGCGGGATGCGCTGGAAGAGACTTGCCGCAGCCTTTGTGCCACCGCGCTGGCAGCAGAGGGGGCGCATCTGAAGACACTCAAATCGATGCTGAAGGGAGGTTCGTCATGAAAGGCATCCGCGTTGTCGACATGACCTCGGTCCTGTCCGGTCCGTTCTGCACCTGGCTGCTGGCCAGCCTTGGCGCCGATGTGATCAAGGTGGAAAACCCGAACGGCGATCTGGCCCGTACCACCCCGCCGTTCGAGGACGGCATCAGCCTCTACTTCGCCTCGCTGAACCGCAACAAACGGTCGGTGAAACTGGACCTGAAAACCGAGGAAGGCAAGGAAGCCCTGCACAAGCTGCTGGCTACCGCCGACGTCTTTGTCGAAAACATGCGCCCCGGTGTGCGCGACCGGCTGGGCTGCGGCGATGCCGACCTCAAGCGGATCAATCCGCGGCTGATCTCCGCCTCGATCAGCGGCTTCGGCCAGACCGGCAGCCTGTCGCATCGCCCCGCCTACGACATCGTGGTGCAGGCGATGAGCGGCATGATGAGCATCAACGGCGAACTGGACGGCGGCCCGACCCGCGTCGGCTTCTCGGTCGGCGATATCGCCGCCGCCTTGTTCACCACCATCGGCATTATGCAGCGGCTGTATGAGCGCGACGCCAAAGGCACGTCTGAAACCAGCCATCTGGATGTGTCCATGCTCGCGTGTCAGTGGGTCTGCCTGGAGAACGCCTTTGCCCGCTACCTCAACGCAGGCATCGTGCCGGGGCCGATCGGCTCGCGCCACCCGTCGATGACACCGTTCGAGCCCTACCCCACTGCCGACCGCGATATTGTCATCGGCCTCGGCAGCGATAAGGACTGGCCGCGCTTTTGCGAGGCCATCGGCTTTACCAGGTTGCTGGACGATCCGCGGTTTCAGGGCGATGAGGCGCGGCTTGCCAACCGGGATGCGCTGGATGAGGTGCTGGGCGCACATCTAAGACAGCACCCGTCGGCCTATTGGACCAAGATCCTGATCGACAAAGCCATCCCCTGTTCAGTGGTGGAAACCATCCAGACCATTGGCGACAGCCCCATTGCCGAGGAATACGCGGCCTTCTCGGATGTTGAGGCCGGAGCACCGGGGCGAACCATGCAGTTCGCCCGCAATCCTATCGCGGAGCGCGGCCTGCAGGAAAGCCCGGCGCCGGAACTTGGAGAGCACACCGCGGAGGTTCTCTCCGAACTTGGCTATGACGCCACCGCAATCGCAGCGCTGACGCGCTGACCGCCCCGAAAACCCAGGCAGGACGCACCAAAATGCCCGAATTCCAGACCGCTGACGGCATCTCGATCTACTACGAACAGACCGGAACCGGCATCCCGATTGTCTTTGTCCACGAGTTCGGCGGCGATCACCGCAGCTGGCACCGGCAGATACCGGAACTGTCGAAATCCTTCCGCTGCATCACCTATTGCGCCCGCGGCTTCCTGCCCTCCTCTGTCCCCCGGGACCGCAGCCAATACGGGCAAGAGCAGTCAACCGGCGACCTTCTGGCCCTGATGGACCATCTCGGGCTGGACCAGGCCCACGTGGTTGGGACCTCCATGGGCAGCTTCACCAGCCTGGACTTTGCTCTGAACCATCCCGGCCGGGTTGCTGGCGTAACGCTTGTCGGCAACAGCTCCGGCCCGCGCGACGGCCAGGAACGGACCCGCTACCGCCAGGAATGGGTCAGCCATGAAGCAAAGCTGCGCGAAGAGCGGGGCGGCGATGGTGCAGTTGCCGTTCTTGAGGATGACCCGGCTTACCAGAGTTTTCAGAGGAATGACCCAGAGGCCTGGGCCATCTATGCCGCGAACCTGCGCGGCCAATCGCCTGAGGGCGCCGTTCATGTACTGTCGACCGTGCATTGGAACCGGCGGTCCCTGTTTGATGATCCAGCGAGGCTGAGGGCTTTGGCAAAGCCAGTTCTTCTGGTGACCGGAGACGAGGACTACTACCTGGTCGAGGAAACAAATGCCTTTCTCCAGCAAACGCTGACGGATGCTAAATGGCATCGGTTTCCCGGCACCGGCCACCTCGTCAACATAGAACGGTTCTCAGAATTCAATGCGCTGCTGGCAGAGTTTGCCGCGCAACAGGATCCAGCAGCTCTCCGCTCCTGAGAGTTCGGCATGCCGCTGTTTAAGCCGGCGGCCTCGGCCCTGCGATGCGGGACACAGCGAGCATTGTCAATTTGCGCTGGCACCGGGGAACCTCAAATCAGCGCTGCCTTTCCGCGCAACCCGCCGGCAGTCCGCACCTAAAGGCATTCAAATGACAGGCACTTGACTTAAAATAGAAGCTCGGCTTTTGGCGGGTGGCATGGCGAGCAAGTTCACTCAAGATGAAATCACCCAACAAAATCAAGGTATGATGGCGGAGACGATGGGATTCGAACCCACGAGACGGTTTCCCGCCTACTCCCTTAGCAGGGGAGCGCCTTCGACCACTCGGCCACGTCTCCGCTGACCCGTATATTTGCCAGAGCCTAGAGAAACAAGGCGTTTTTTCAAATTTTTGCTGCGTCAGAAAAAAAGGGGATTTCCCCGGTTTTCCGGGAACTGCACATGATACGCGAGCAAAATCCGTGCAGCCGTGTTCACATGATGTTCACGGCAACCGGCCTGAAATTGATTCCTCCCCTGCTCCGGCTGTAATGAGAGCCGCCAAGGCGAGCACCGCCATGCCGCAATGGAAGAAGCGCTTGCGATCCTAGACACCGCGTTGGCGGCATCGGCGAGCGGTGACCTCATCACGCTTCACCACGGCTCTTCTACCACATGCTAGAGCGGATGCTGTTTTCGCTATGAGCCGACGTGAAAACTTACGCCGTTGCAGCAAATTCGGTTTGGGCTCACTGCCGCTATGCGGCAGCACCGCACCGAGAAACCAGTGCCAACCTTTCTCAGGCTAACTGTGATTTGCTCAATCAGCCCGAAGCGGCCGTAGACAAGGGGTGTCGGGCCAAAGATGCTGCCGACGCGAAACTCCTTGGTCACTTTCCCGGAAGCGGACCCTCGGCAGGCCAAGCTGCCTCATTTGATGTTGCGGGTTACACCGGCGGCATCAGAGCGCAGGAAGCAACCATTGCAAACTCTCGTTCACCATTGCGGGTTAGATGGCTCGATCTGTCCGACACCGGCGGGCAACCGGCATGACACGTCACGATGCGGCTTCTCCGAAAGGCAAACCTTCACCGGACTACGTGAACTGAGCACCGTGCCTGGCGCACGACACGTGCAGCTGTGGAACCAAGGAAAAGATCCTGCATTCCTGGCCGATGGCTGGCCAGGACGATGCAATCCTTCGCGTTCTCCTCGGCGTAGTCGAGGATTCTGCGGGCACTGTGGCCTTCCACCACCACGATCTCCGCATCCGGCAGGCCTTCCACCAATGGCGCAAGCTTTCCAGTGACGGTTGCACGGGCTGTTTCCATGTGGTTCTCCGGCAGCTGGTCGCTGGCATACTGCGGCAGCTGCTCCAGAACATGCAGCAGGGTGATCTGCCCGCCGCTGGTGCGGATGGCGTCGGCGATTTCCAAGGCCTGGGCGGCATTGCGGGCGGCTTCAAAGGAAACCGGGACCAGGATGTTGCTGTATTTCGGCATAGTATCTTTCTCCGGCAAAAAAAGGCGGCAGGCGCTCCACGGGGCGGAGGCGCCTGCCCAGGGAGAGGAGGGTCAGGACGCGAACATGTCCTTGTAGGTGTTACGCAGGATGTTTTTCTGGACCTTGCCCATGGTGTTACGGGGCAGCTCATCCAGCAGGATCAGCTGGCGCGGGTGCTTGAAGCGGGCCAGCGCCTGGCGCACGGCCTCCATCATGGTGTCCAGATCGGGGGACTGGCCGGGTTCAGCGATGACAATACCCAGCACGGTCTCGCCAAAGTCCGGGTGCGGCACACCGATCACTGCGCTTTCCAGCACGCCGGGCTGGTCGTCCAGCACCAGCTCAATCTCCTTGGGATAGATGTTGTAGCCGCCCGAGATGATGAGGTCCTTGTTGCGGCCAACGATATGGACATAGCCGTCTTTGTCGATCTTGCCGAGGTCGCCCGTGATGAAGAACCCGTCTTCGCGCAGTTCAGCGGCGGTTTTTTCGGGCATCTGCCAGTAGCCTTTGAACACATTGGGGCCGCGCACCTCGATCTGGCCGACCTCGCCCTGCGGCAGGGCTTCGCCGCTGGCCGGATCGGTGATTTTCAACTCCACCCCCGGCAGCGGGAAGCCGACAGTGCCGGCGCGGCGGTCGCCTTCAAAGGGGTTTGAGGTGTTCATGTTGGTTTCGGTCATGCCGTAGCGTTCGAGGATGCGGTGACCGGTGCGTTCTTCGAACTGGACATGGGTTTCCGCCAGCAGCGGCGCCGAGCCGGAGACGAAGAGGCGCATATGCTGCGTGAGCTCGCGGGTGAAGCGATCATCGCCCAGGAGGCGGGTGTAGAAGGTCGGCACGCCCATCAGGCTGGTCGCCTGCGGCATGTGCTGCAGTACCGCGTCGAGATCGAACTTGGGCATGAAAATCAGGCTGCCGCCTGCTGCCAGCGTGACGTTGGTAGCCACGAACAGCCCGTGGGTGTGGAAGATCGGCAACGCGTGCAGCAGCACGTCGTCCGCCGTGAAGCGCCACTCCTGCGCCAGGGTTTCGGCGTTTGACAAGAGGTTGTTCTGGGTCAGCATCGCTCCCTTGGAACGGCCGGTGGTGCCGGAGGTGTAGAGGAAGGCTGCGAGATCATCGCCGTCGCGCTCAACCGTGGCAAAGGCGAGGGGCATCGCGGCGGCCTGATCCATCAGGGTGCCGGAGCCGTCGGCGTTCAGCGTCTCGATCCCGGCGCCGAGCTGTTTGGCGATGGGGGCCAGGGTGGCCTCGCTGCGGGCATCGCAGATCACCACCGAGGCGCCGCTGTTTTCGATGAAGTAGGTGAGTTCGTCGGCGGTGTAAGCTGTGTTCAAAGGCAGGAAGATCAGCCCGGCCTGTGCGCAAGCGGCATAAAGCGCCAGAGCTTCAGGGGACTTTTCTACCTGCGCCGCCACCCGGTCGCCCGGTTTCAGCCCGGTCTGGGCCAGCACATTGGCGATCTGAGCAGCGGTGCCGAGGAAGTCCTGATGGGTGATCACCTCGCCGTTCAGCAGATGCAGGAAGGGCGTGGCCTTACCGGCGTGGATGCCGAAAAGGCGGTCAAACAATGGATTTGCCATGGGGTTTTGCCTTTCTTAAGCCTGTGGGCTGGCGGATGCCGCAAGGGATTGCACCTCAGGAGAGGCCACCACCTGTTGGGTGGCCGCAAAGTGCTCGTGGTTCTGGGCAGTTTTCTTGAGGTCGTAGAGGTAGTTGACCATGGTGCCGCCGGACTGGGCGCGGCCCTTGTCCGAGGTATCGGCGTCGGCATGGACTGCATGCACAATGGCGCCATTGCCCAGGTGGAAGCGGGCGACCGGGTCGTAGGGCAGCCCGCCCTTGCCCTTTGCCGTCAGCAGGTACCGGGCGGCGGTGGCGCGCATGGCTTCCGGGATTCCCGTGTACCAGCTGAGACCTTCCTGTTTCAGCCATTTTGTCAGGCCGGGGATGGGCGAGAGGGTGACGAAAGTATCAAGCCCCGACAGCTCGGCCGCCAGATCACTGGCCACCTGCTTGATCAGCGAGTTGCCGAAAGAGATGCTGGCCAGCCCGGCCTGGCAGTTGGAAATCGAATAGAACACCGCGGTGGTGGCGTCTTCCGCGGGCATCGCCTCGCGGTCCTCGGCCAATAGAGCCTGGACCGAGCCGGGAATGCCCTTGGTCAGGGCCACTTCGACAAAGATCAGCGGCTCGTCCGGCATTGACGGGTGGAAGAAGGCAAAGCAGCGCCGGTCCGAGGGCTCCAGCCGGCGGCGCAGGTCGTCCCAGCTGCCGATGGCGTGCACCGCCTCGTAGGCGATGATTTTTTCCAGGATATGGGCCGGGCTCTCCCAGCTGATCGGGCGCAGCACCAGGAAGCCGCGGTTGAACCAGCTGGCAAAAAGGTGGCGGAAATCGAGGTCCAGCGCCTCCAGTTCCGGCTCGCCCCGGCCCAGCCGCAGCAGGTCCGCCCGCATCCGCACCAGAGCGCCGGTGGCACTGGGCACCCGGTTCAGGCGGCGGATCAGCTCCTGCCGGCGCGGCTCGGAAGCCTCCATAAAGGCGCGGTATGTGGCCTTGGATGGGTTCTTCTCGTAGGCCTCCAGCGTTTGGCGGACGGTTTCGGGGGCGATGTTCATGCCGGTGGCAAGCTGGCGGAAGAAGGCGGATTTGCCCTCGTCCTCCAGCGCGGCAAAGCGGGTCAGGATTTGCTCTGCCAAAGCCAGCCCCGAGGTTTCCCCGGTGGAGCCGACCAGCGCGCCGGCCAGCTCCTCCAGCGGGCGGCCGTCCGGTTCCGCGGCGGCCTCGCGGCGCTGGCGCCGCTCGAACACCGTGGACAGGAGATCAGCCAAGAGGGTCATAGCGCCGCTCCCATCACCAGATCCGGCAGCCAGGTGGCCAGGCCCGGGAACAGGCAGAGGAGGACAATCGCCACCACCATGCAGGCCACGAAGGGCAGCGAGCCGGTAAGGATGGTCTTCAGCGAGATGTCCGGGGCAATGCCGTTGATCACATAGAGGTTCAGGCCGACGGGCGGAGAGATCAGGCCGATTTCCATGTTGATGGTCAGCACCACGGCAAACCAGATCGGATCAAAGCCCGCGGTGGTGATGATCGGCAAGAGGATCGGCGCCGCCATCAGGATCACCGCAACCGGCGGCAGAAAGAAACCGGCAATCAGCAGGAACACATTGACCGCCCCCATCAGCACCCAGCGGTTCACATCCAGTGTGCCGATCCATTCTGCAATCGCCTGAGTGATGAACAGCGAGGACAGCATGTAGGAGAACACACCGGCGGCAGCGATGATGAACAGAATCATCACGCTTTCCTTGGTGCTGTCGCGCAGCACCACCCACAGATCGCGCGGATTCCACAGTTTGTAGATGATCATCGCGATCATCAGGCACAGCAGCGCGCCGACCGCAGCAGTCTCGGACGGTGTCGCGATACCGCCGTACATGGCGTAGAGCACACCGAGGATGATCGCCAGGAAGGGCAGCACGCGGGGCAGGATCTCGAACCGCTGGCTCCAGGTGTAGCTGCCCGAGCCAAGGCGGGTGGCATCGCCCGAGCGCCAGGTGGAGTAGAGCGACCAGGCCATGAACAAGCCAACCAGCATCAAGCCCGGGATCACGCCGGCCAGGAACAGGCGGCCGATCGAAGTCTCGGTAGCGATGCCGTAGACGATCATGGTGACCGAGGGCGGGATCAGGATGCCCAGCGTGCCGCCTGCAGCGATGGAGCCGGCCGCAACACCGTCCGGATAGCCGCGCTTGCGCATTTCCGGGATGCCCATCTTGCCGATGGCGGCGCAGGTTGCGGGCGAAGAGCCGGACATGGCGGCAAACAGCGCGCAGGCGCCAAGGTTGGAGACCACCAGCCCGCCGGGAATACGGGTAAGCCAGCGTTCCAGCGCCTCATAAAGGTCGGCGCCGGCCCGGGTCGAGGCAATCGAGGCCCCCATGATGATGAACATCGGGATCGACAGCAGGGCAAAGTTGTCGAGCTTGCCGAACAGGATTTCCGGCATCAGCTCCAGCGAGCGGGGGCCGTCAAAGATGATCAGGAAACCGGCGGAGACAATCAGCAGGCCAATGGCCACGGAGACGCCGGAGAACAGTACGAGAATGGTGGCCAGTGCCACGATTCCGCCAAGAAGAAGCGGGTCCATCGGCTTTACTCCAGTCCAAAGGGTTTGTCGATGCCGGTCAGCACGGCCACCAGATCTGCAACCAGTTGCAGCAGTAGCAGGCCGAAGCCGACGGGGATCGCAAGATAGGGGATCCACAGGCGCACGCCCCAGACGGTGTCCGACCGCCAGCCGCGCTCCCAGGCGAAATGCCAGTACTCAAAGCCGTACCAGAGCATGATTGCGACGATGACGATCGACAGCACCGCAGTCAGCACCGCCAGAGCAAAGCGGCCGCGGGGTGCCAGTGACAGCGGGATCAGGTCGACATTCACATGGCCGCGCAAGCGCTGCACATAAGGCAGCCCCACCAAGGTGGCTGCGATGATCAGATAGATCACGGCCTCGGTCTGCCAGACAGTGGAGCCGTTCAGCACGAAACGCACCACGATCATCTGGCAGGTGATGGCTACCGCGGCGACGATCATGCCGGCCGAGCACCAGCCCGCGAGGGTCGAAAGCGCCGCGACCAGGCGGAGAAAGGGATTGTTGCCGGCATGGGCAATGGCTGCATTGCTATGGCTGGCCATCATCGCCTCCCGTTTTTGTAGAAGTTGAGGGGGAGCGGAGCGGCACGAGGGCCGCTCCGGCGGCAGTCAGGCGAGGGGGTCACTCAACAGCCAGCGCCAGGTCGAGCAGAGCCTGCCCGTCCGGAACCTCATCGACAAACTTCTGATAAGAGGTCTCCATCGCCAGCTTGCGCCAGGCTTCAAAGTCTTCCGCTGTCATCTCGGCGATCTCGACACCGGCATCGGCAAAGATCTTGGCCGAGGCGGCATCCTGCTTCTTGGCCTCTTCCAGATAGTAGGCCTGCGCCTTTTCCGAAGCAGTCAGCAGGGCATTCTGCTGCTCATCGCTGAGGCCCTCAAAGGTGCGCTTGTTCATCAAGAGCGGCTGATACATGAACCACAGCGCCACATCGCCTGCCGGGGTGTAGCAGCTGACCTGCTCGTAGATCCGGTAGGAGACGAAGGACGAGGAAGAGGTATTGGCGGCCTGCAGGACGCCGGTTTGCATGGCGTTGTAAATCTCGGAAGACGCCATTGATGCAATTGATGCGTTTGCACCGGCCAGCATCTGTTCAAATGACTTGCCCGCTGCCCGGGTCTGCAGCCCTTTCACGTCTTCGGGCTTGGTGATGCACTTGTCCTTGCCGGCAAAACCACCTGCCAGGTAGCCATGCACCAGCACCATCACATCGTCTTCAGCCATCTTGGCTTCCAGGGCCTCCATGAAGGGTGAGCCGCTGAGACGCGCTGCGTGATCGTGGTTCTTCACCAGCCCTGGCATCAGGGTGAGGTTATAGGCAGGCTGCTGGCCGCCGGCATAGGAAAGCGGCAGCACCGTCATGTCCAGCTGGCCGCGGCTCAGCGGCTTATACTGCTCACGCGGCTTGAACAGCGATTTCGAGCCGAAGATCTTGATGTTCAGATCCACATCCGCAGCAGCCACCTCGTCGGCGACGATCTGAGCGACCTGATGGCGGATGTCCTTGTTAGACCATTGATGCGACAGGCGCAGCTCGGTTGCATTTGCCAGGCTGCCCGCAGCAGCCAGCGCCAGTCCGGCCACGGCGGCCTTCAAAACAGATTTCATTTTTTCCTCCCTAAAAACTCTCCTGGCGGACCAGGGGATGGCAAAAGGGTAAACGCTATATGTTTTTCAAGTCAACATTTTTGTATACAAGAATGCCAAGGTTGAATTTTCACCACGCCATGAGTAAACCTGAAAGCATGGAACAACGCCGCGCCGACAACATCGCCGAGCAGCTGGAAGAGCTGATTTTCAACGGGACTTTTGCCGATGGCGACCGGCTGGACGAGGTCCGGCTGGCCGAACAGTTCGGCGTCTCGCGCACACCGCTTCGCGAAGCCTTTCAACGGCTCGCCCTGTCCGGCCTGGTTGAGCTGATCCCCCGCCGCGGCGCCTTTGTGCGCCAGCCCGGACCGGTGGAGCTGATGGAGATGTTCGAAGTGATGGCGGAACTGGAGGCGGTTTGCGGCAGGCTTGCTGCGCTTCGGATTTCCGAGGAGGCGCTTGAGGAGCTGCGGGAGGCGAATTCCAAGTGCCAGGCCGCAGTCGATGCCCGTGATTCAGACTTCTACTATGCCGAGAACGAGCGGTTCCACAGAATCATCTATCAGCAGTCAGGCAACGGCTTCTTGGCCCAGGAGGCCGCCAAGCTGCACAAACGGCTAAAGCCGTTCCGCCGCCAGCAACTGCGCTTCCGCGGCCGGATGGCACAGTCGATGGCCGAACACGAGCATATTGTTCGAGCGCTGGAAATGGGCACATCAGATCTTGCTGCTGATACGCTCCGGGAACACGTGGCTGTCCAAGGTGAGAAATTCCATCAGTTGATGGCCACTTTAAAGAATGCCGCTGAATAGAATGCCGCCAAGCTTCCACCCCAGGTCAACGTCTGCTTGACGCAGTTCACGAAGTGCTGCGCCTGCAGAGAATAGTGCTATTGTCTGGCTTGGGCTGTTAGTAGTCATCAATGGATCGGCCTTCATCGTGTTGCTCTGAATTGCCAATGACGGATTGGCGATGCGGCGGAACGTGGCGGATTGGAAGAGCCGCCACGACTATCGCAAACCTAACAGCCATACGCGCCTGCCGTGACGTGCTCCCCTGAAATGTCCTCGCTTTGAGGTTAGCCTGTTCTCCAACTGAGGAGACAGACGATGAAAAGAAGCCGGTTCAGCGAAGAGCAGATCATAGGCATTCTGAAGGAGCACCAGGCCGGGATGGGCGTGAAAGAGTTGTGCCGCAAGCACGGCATCCACCGCCCGGCAGGGCATTGCGCAGCAATGTCCCGAGAGGGGGCGATGCGACCTTTTACAAGTGGCGGTCGAAATATGGCGGCATGGAAGTTTCGGATGCCCGGCGGCTGAAGGCGCTGGAGGCCGAGAACGCCAAGCTGAAGAAGATGCTGGCGGAGCAAATGCTTGATGTCGCCACGCTGAAAGAGATGCTTGGAAAAAACTTCTGAAGCCCGGTTCAAGGAGGCGCGCCGTGGACTGGGCCATGAAAGAGAAAAGCTACTCGCAGCGGCGGGCTTGTGCGCTGGCCGGGATCGATCCGCGCTTGTACCGGCGGCGGCCGGTCAGGCCGGAAGACAAGGACCTGCGGCACCGGCTGCGTGAACTGTCTGGTGAGCGCAGGCGGTTCGGCTATCGGCGCCTGCACATTCTTCTGAAGCGGGAAGACTGGGAAGTGAATTGGAAAAAGCTCTATCGCATCTACCGGGAAGAGGGGCTGACGGTGCGCAAACGGGGCGGCCGCAAGCGCGCAATCGGAACCAGGGCGCCTATGGCGATCCCGCAGGGGCCGAACCAGCGGTGGTCGCTGGACTTCGTCTCAGACACGCTCTCGGACGGGCGCCGGTTCCGCATTCTGTGTGTGATCGACGACTTCAGCCGGGAATGCCTGGCTACTGTCGTGGACACATCTCTGTCGGGCCTGCGTGTCGCCAGGGAACTGGACAGGATCGCGGATTTGCGTGGCTATCCCTGCTTGGTGGTGTCCGATCGAGCCATTGGAACGCCATTGGTCCGAGAAACAATGGCGAGGGGCACCGAACTGACCAGCAACGCGATCTTGAAATGGCAGCAGGGCCGGCAGGTCGAATGGCACTACATCGCGCCCGGCAAACCGATGCAGAACGGCTTCGTAGAGAGCTTCAATGGCCGTCTTCGGGATGAGTGCCTGAACGAGCACTTGTTTGCGAGCCTGCGCCATGCCCGCCACCTGATCCACGCCTGGCGCGACGACTACAATCACCAACGCCCGCATTCGAGCCTCGACGGGCTCACCCCGCGGGAGTATCACCAGCGCTCGAGAGAGGACCAAACCCTGAACAGAGCTAACTGAAAAACGCGGACTTTAAGGGGAGCACGTCAGCCGCCCTGCCTTCCACCGGTGCGTGCCGATGCTGCGCGATGGGGCCTGTCAGAGGAGGTGCATGGTTCAGGATCAGGCGAACTCTCACACCGCGGGACCTTTCAACCATTCGTGCGGTTGCAGTCTGGGCATGCCAGCGTGTCCGATTTGCGCAGGAAGCGGATTATAACCGGGACACCCACACTGATAGCGTTCGTTTCTTGCCCGGCGATGAGGGGCTGTCCAGTCTCTCAAGACCTTGGCACCGGCGGGCATTGCCTGCCGGTGCAGCTGTTTACTTCCTGCGCATCTCTTTCAGCCTCACGCGTGTGCGCGCGGTGGCTTCTTCGGTGCCGTCATGGAAGGTGCCGAACCACTTGTCGCAGGGAACTTCCGGCTCGCCATAGTTGCACTCAAAGTACCTGTGATGCAGCTGATGGAAAAAATCCCCAACTTTCAGCCCTTTATCGCTGCCTTCCCCGGCCGTAACCGCGTCGTATCCGGCGTGCGAACTGACAGCGAGGAGCACTTTCTGCTGCAGTTGGAAGATGAAATGGATCGGGTGTGAAGCAAGCACGAGATGGATCAGGACCGAGCTCAGATAACCGATATGTTCAACCGGGTGCATCGACATGCCAGACCAAGGGCCGACATTGACGTTGCGGTGATGCAGCGCATGCACTTGGATGTAGAGCGGGCCCCAATGCAGCAGCCGGTGAATCCAGTAGAAATGGAACACGCCGTAAACCGGCAGGAAGACAAACCACAGCACAAACCAGACCGGGCTGCTGGCGAACTCCATCACCGGCATGAACCCGTTGGCATAGGCCCAGAGGCCAATGACTTCATAGGCTGTCCAGACCGTCACGCCGCTGGCAACCGACCAGAACACATTGTCGCGGAACTGGCTGTTGAAGGTAAACAGAGCACTCTTTTTGTGGAACGGACGCGTATCATAGCGCAAATGGTTGCCCTGGCGTTTGAACGTATAGAGATAGAGATGCATCCCGCCTGCCAGCAGCACCATCAGTGCGAGGTTGCGAAAGTAGACGGCGGCCACCCAATCCACAGCAAAAGTCTGCGCAGTCTCCAGGGACGGAGACAGATAGAACCAGGTCAAAAACGAGAGCGCTACAACAATCAGACGATCAGAAACAGGCAGCCAGGACCCCCACAGGACTTTCAGCGCGGCAATGGGCCCACGCTTCAAATTGAAGATTGAATGATCCTGAAGGGGCAGCTCCGGATGCCAATTCCAGGTGGATTTGCGGGGCAGTGTGGCGCCGGGCGCGGCGTTTGCGGTTTCCTGTGCCATGCCGGTCATCCTTTGCTCTCGGCCCCTAGGGGGGCAGCTTCTGCCAGCCGGGCGCGGAACGCCTCAAGCTCATCGGGATTCATCCGAACCGAGACATCCTCATACGGGAAGGCGCCGCTTCGCACGGCAGATTGGAAGGTGCTCAGTGCTGCGATGCGTTCCTCCTCAATCTGCCTTTGCAGGCGCAGGACATTGCCATAAGCGCAGGCGTGGCGCGGCGGGTTTTCGGTCTCGCCGCAGATGTCTTCGGAAAACAGAAAGGTGACATCACCGCCGGACCCGGATCCGATTGAGAAGGTGATCAGGCTGGTCTGCTTGTTGATCTCCTCCAGAACCTGCTGGGGAACCAATTCAACCTCGACGGCAAAAGCGCCTGCGTCTTCCATTGCGCGGAAGCGTTCCCATAGCTTCATGGCTTCGCCGGCGGTGGTGCCATAAGCACGCAAACCGCCAATCCAAGTGCTGTAGGGCGGAACCAGGCCAACATGCCCCATGACCGGGAAATCAAGATCGGCCAGCATCTTGACCGTGTCGAGGCTGCGGGTAGTGTAGAGCGCGTCGGCGCCTTGATCCATAGCCCGCATTGCCCCTTCCAGCACATCTTTTTCTGTCGGATGGTCCACGAGCATCAGCGCAGCAGTAACAAAGGTATTGGGCGCGGCTGCCCGGACTTCGCCCAGAGTGTGAACACGGGTAATCAGCGTATCAACCCCGGCGGCGGCAGCCCGCGCTGCCTGCCCGGCATTCATGGCCGTCACTTCTGTGAGCTGAATCTTTCCCTTGTTGGCGCGCAGGCTTGCAACGGTCCAGTTCCGCTGCGCTGGCTGGTGGCCGAAAGTGAATATGTTTTGCATTCCTTGGGTCTTCCTGGGTGTGGTGAAGGGGCAGGCTAAACAGCCTGCACAAGTGACCCGCACAAAATGCTGGTTGAAGCTTGCGTTCTCAAATGAAAGCTGTTGCCGTTTTGCATTCCTTGAGGGAATGCAACTGCTGCGGTCAGAGCGTGGATGCCGGAGCGGAGTCTACGGGAGAGGAGCTGGTTCTGAGGGCGGGCAGCCACTGAATTGCCGGTTCAGCCAGTCTTTGAACGGGGCCGTGTCGAACGCGGGGTGCTGGTGCGCGGGCCAGGCCAGGTGGTACTGGTCTTCAGTTTCCAGACGCTCAGCCAGCGGAGTGATCAACTGCCCGGCGGCCGTAAGGTCACCCAGCATGCGCAGCCAGCCCAACGCCACACCTTGCCCGGCAAGGCAGGCTTGAATGACGTGGTAGTAGTTGTTGAAACCCATCGGCTGGCGGTCCTTGGGCATCTCCTGCGAAAAGTGGCGCAGCCAGCGCCGCCAGCCCACCCATGAGCCATGCTGCGCCTGCATGTGCAAAAGCTCGCAGCCGAGCAAATCCTGGACGCTCTCGATAGGCCCGTTTTGCCGCAGATACTCCGGTGTGCAAACTGGAGTAAGGATGTCATTGAACAACGGTTGCGATTTGAACCCGGGGAAATCGGGTTTTCCGAACACTAGGGCCAAGTCAACCTTGCCGGAGGGCTCAATCCCTTGCGGGTCTGAGGTCACCACAAAGATTTCGCCCCCGGGAAAGCAGTCTCTGACCTCGGCTACGCGCGGCAACAGCAGGAAAGCCGCGTTTGAAGTCGAAGTCGACAACACGATCTGGTGCCTTGATTTCTCCTGCAGAATATCTTCAAGCGTGTCGGCCATGTGCGACGCCGCAAAACTATATGCGCGCAACAGTTTCCGGCCTGCCGAAGTCAGGCTGATGCTCTTGTGGCTGCGTGCAAAGAGGGGCTGGCCAAGCCGTTCTTCCAATTCCTTGATCTGCTTGCTGACTGAGCTTTGGGAAAGCCCCACCTCTTCCCCTGCGAGTGTGAAACTCTCCAGCCGGGCTGCCGCCTCAAAGGCTGGCAGCAGCCTTTGAATGTTCCGGTAGAGACGTTTCGTTTGCATGAAATTCCTTGCTTTTGGGTCACGGGAAAGACGACGTGATCATTTCAGTTCACCCGCGAGGCGGCAAGTCAGGATTGGTATTGACGTGCTTCCCGTAAAGTCCGCGGATATTAGTTCGCTCTGTTCAGGGTTTGATGCGCTACCCAACGCGCCCACGGCCGTTGTTAGAATTTCCGCGGTTCCATCAGGTTCACGGGCTGGTGTTGTGAACTGATTTCATCTGGTCGTCCGGGACCTTGTTCCCGATAGCCCCGTGCGGGCGTTCCTCATTGCAGTCTCTACGCCAAGCCTCCAAATTTTCGGCTGCATCTTCAAGGCTCATGAACCAGTGCGCGTTCAGGCACTCCGCCCGGAACCGGCCATTGAACGCCTCGATGAAGGCGTTGCCGGTAGAATTGCCCGGACAGGAGAAGTCCAATGCCACGTCGTTGGCATAGGCCCAAAGGTCCATATCCTTGGAGATGAACTCGCTGCCCTGGTCAACACGGATGGTGGCTGGGTAGCCGGTGCGTTTGCATACTTGCTCAAGCGTCGCGACCACGTCCTCCCCGCGATATGTGAACCGCGCATCAAGCACCGGGACATAGCGTGAAAAGGTGTTGACGACCGTCAGAACCCGAATTTTCCGGCCTGTCGCCAGCTGATCATGAACGAAGTCCCTTCCGGCAGATTGCGCATGCGCAATCGCCTTTCGGAAAACGCATAGCCCAAACGTCATTGGGGCTGACAGCCTCTTTGCGGTCATCCCGCAGCCCGGCCTTCACCCGGCGCTTGGGCGTCTTGTTCCAAAGTGGCCTGCCCAGGCCGGCGGGATTTGTAGCGATAGATCCTCGGATCGAACCGGATCACCTCGCAGGCCCGGCGGATCGGCACCTTCAAATCCGCCCGCATCCCGTCGACCAGCGTCCTTTTCCGGGCTGGCCTCCAAGCTTTCGCTTAATGACGTCCTGCAGCATTGCCTTGTCGAGGGCGAGATCCGCGACGATCTTTTTCAGGCGCGCGTTCTCCTGCTCGAGTTCCCTGAGCCGTTTCATCTCGGATGGCATCAGGCCAGCATATTTTTCTTCCAGTTGAAGAATGCCGCCGTACTGATCCCAGCCTTGCGGCAGACCTCGGCCACCGTGGTGCCGTCCTCCGCCTGCTTGAATATGAACGCCTTCTGCGCGTCCGTGAACTTCGATGCCTTCATGTGTTTCCGCTCCTCTTCCAGCCAGGGGTTCTCTGCGGAAAACTCTAATCAAAAACGGAGGCGTGTTCGGGGATCACATCAGCTGCCGCCCGGCCTCCTGCCAGGCGGCGCATGTTATCAATGCCTTAGGGAAGCAGCGCCAAACGCTTGAGGAACAGGGATTTCACCGCATCGGCGTCCACCGTCATGCAGACCTTGACCGGCGCCCGGCCGTTGTCCGGATCCGCCAGCGTGGCACCGGAGGTTTCGCCCTCGCAGGACACCCGCAAAGGCACCTCCCGCATCCCGAACAACTCGGGGTTGGTGCAGGCAATCACCGCCGCCGGGTCATGCAGCGAGCAGCCGGTCTTGCCCGCAACCTCCAAATAGAACTTCAGATAGAAATGCGACATTTCCTGCAGCATGCCGCCCAGTTCCGGCGACTTAGCGGCAATCGCCTCAAAATCCTCCGCCAGGCACAGAATGCGGTGGGTGACATCAAGCCCGACAAACACCACCTTTTCGCCGCCCTGGCAGACCACATCCGCCGCATGCGGGTCGTGATAGATATTGGCCTCGGCGTGAGGCGTGATATTGCCGCCTTCCTCCAGCGAGCCGCCCATCACCACGATGGATTTCACATTGCTGATGAAATCCGGGTCGCGCTGCATCGCCAGCGCAATATTGGTCAGCGGCCCGATCGGGCAGACCACCAGCTCACCTTTATGTTCGCGCGCCATGCGGCAGAGGAAATCCGCAGCCTCTTCCTCCAGCGCCTTTCCCTTGGGCTCTGCCGCCGGGATGTCTCCAAATCCCTCCTCCCCATGAACATGCGCCGAAGGGGCGAAGGGCGGCAGCACCAGCGGTGCCGCGGCACCGGCCGCCACCGGCACCTCCAGCTCCGCCGCTTCCAGCAGCCGCAGCGCATTGCGGGTGGCGGTTGCGGTGGTCACATTGCCGAAGATCGTGGTCAGGCCCAACAGCTCGATATCCGGCGCTGCGGCGGCATAGAAGATCGCCATCGCATCGTCGATGCCCGGATCGGTGTCGATAATCAGCTTTACCATCTGCCTGAATCCTCTGGCCTATTTGAACTTGTCGAGCAGTTTTTCCATCGCCGAGCGGGTATCCGGCGCCGGTTCTTCCTTGGCGGCTTTTTTGGTCTCTGCCTTGGGCTTGCTGGCCGAGCTCCGCGGCGGCGCCACCCGCAGGGCAACCGCGTTCATGAATTTGCCGCCATCGCCCTTGGCCAGTTCCGCCGCCCCGTCCGAGATGCCGCGCATCAGGTCGTCCAGCCAGCCCTCATCCGCCTTGGGAAAGTCGCGCAGCACGTAACCCGCCACCGCGTCCTTGTGGCCCGGATGGCCGATCCCCAGCCGCACCCGGGCATACTCTGCGCCGATATGCGAATGGATCGAGCGCAAACCGTTGTGGCCGGCATGGCCGCCGCCCTGCTTCATGCGCGCCTTGCCCGGCGCCAGGTCCAGCTCATCATGCAGCACCACCACATCGGCAGGCGTCAGCTTGTAAAACCGCATCGCCTCGCCCACCGACTGGCCGGAGAGGTTCATGAAGGTCTGCGGCTTCAAGAGCAGAACTTTTTCACCACCCAAATTGCCCTCGCAGATCAACGCCTGGAACTTGGACTTCCAGGGGCTGAAGCCGTGATCGCCAGCAATCTGGTCCAGCGCCATGAAGCCGATGTTATGGCGGTTGCGCTCATACTTTCCGCCGGGATTGCCCAGGCCGACAAAGAGTTTCATGGGATCTGCCCGCTTGCGTTTCTACAGACCCCGAGTGATGCCTCATTTACCCGCCGGAATCCAGAGGCAGGCGGGATCAGGCATAGCGCCTGTCCGCAGCAAAAGGCGCCAGATCGAGGTTGGGCTGCCGCCCTTCCGCCAAATCCGCGATCAGCCGCCCGGTGATGCCGCCCAGGGTCAGGCCGATATGCTGGTGGCCAAAGGCATAGAGCAGCCGGTCCGACTGCGGGCTTGGCCCGATCACCGGCAGCGAGTCCGGCATCGTCGGACGGTAGCCCAGCCATTCGCTGGCAGGTTCCGGCAGCGGCCCCAGCATCTCCTCCCCCTTGCGGGCGATGTGATCCAGGCGGCTGCGGTTCATTGGCGCGTCCAGCGCGGCGATCTCCACCGTGCCGGTCAGCCGCAGACCCTTTGCGTGAGGCACCGCATAGAACCCCGCCTCGCCCCAGCCAACAGGCCGCGTCACCCTCTGCGCTTCGCCGTCAAACATCAGGTGATAGCCGCGCTCGGTGCCAAGCGGCAGCTTCTCCGTCCCGGCCCCCGCGATCTGCTTCGAGAATGCGCCGCTGGCAATCACAGCGCGCTCTGCCGTCAGGCTCTGCCCGCCGGCCTGCAGCTCGACGCCTGTGCCCGAGGCCCGCACCGCGCCCACAGGCGCCCGCAACGTCACTCCGCCCAGATCCGTGAAAACCTTGTGCATCCGGGTGATGAACTCCAGCGGGTCGCGCAGGTGCCGGGCAGCGTGGAAATGCACCGCCCGCGCCACCGGCAGCCGCAGTCCCGGCTCCATCTCATAAGCCTCGTCCGGCGCCACCTCGCGCCAGGGCACGCCCAGGCTGCGGCGGCGCTCCAGCCCGGCGGTTGCCGCTTTCGCAGCTTGCGCAGTGGACCAAACCGAAAGCTGGCCGCGCTCCACCACCAGATCCTGGGCGCCTGCGGCCTCGATCAGCGGGTTGATCCCGGCATCCGCATGGACCAGCAGATCCGCCAGATGCCCGGCAATCCGCCGCGACGGGCCGCTGCGGCAGTTGGCCAGAAAAGACAGCATCCAGCGCGGGTTCCGCAGCGCATAGGCATAAGACAGCGACAGCGGGCTGTCCTTGGAAAACATCAGGCTGGGCAGCGACCGCAACACCGAAGGGTCGTTCACCGGCAGGCAGGCATAGGTCGCCAGCGTGCAGGCATTGCCATAGCTGGTGCCCGACCCCGGCGGCTCAGGATCCAGCAGCACCACTTGGTGGCCGCGCATTTGCGCCCAGAGCGCACAACTCATGCCCACCGCACCTGCGCCTGCAATGGCAATGTCGTAATCCGCCATGGCTGCCTCCCCTGTCCTCAGAGGGAAATGGGGCAGCCAAGCAGCGGAAAGTCAAACGAAAAACGGGGCCCCGAAGGACCCCGTTCCCATCCTCGCCCGAAGGGGCTGTGGATTTATGCTTCAGCGGCTTCCGCTGCTTCACCTTCTTCGCCTTCGCCGTCTTCGTCATCGGAAGAGGACAGGCCGGCCGGTGCGGCGATGTTCGCAATCACGAAGTCGCGGTCGATGGTCGGCTTGGTGCCTTTCGGCAGCTCGATCGACGAGATGGTGACAACGTCGCCGATGTTCAGGCCGGTGATGTCGACGGTGATCTTCTCCGGGATGTCGCCCGCGGTCACAACCAGTTCCACCTCGGGGCGGACAACGGTCAGCATGCCGCCTTTTTTGATGCCGGGTGCAGCTTCTTCACCGACGAATTCAACCGGGATGAACAGGTTGATTTTCGAGGTGCGGCGCAGGCGCATCAGGTCCAGGTGGGTCGGCAGGTCTTTGACAACGTCGCGCTGAACGTCGCGGCAGATCACGCGCACGTCGTCGTGGCCTTCCACTTTCAGGTTCCACAGGGTGGACTTGAACTGGCCGGCTTTCAGCTTTTTCAGCAGTTCGTTGAACGGGATCTGGATCGCGACCGGATCCACGTCGCCGCCATAAACCACACCCGGAACCATGCCTGCGCGGCGCGCAGCGCGAGCGGCGCCCTTGCCCGTCCCCGCACGTTCCTGGGCTACGAGATCAGGAATTTCTTTTGCCATCTTAATTCTCCAATATGACTATCGGGGCGCCTCCAAGGCTGTCACCCCGTGTGAAGCCGTGCCTATAGACCGGAACGCGCAGTATGGGAAGGGGCAAAGCCCCCTGCCCGCCGGTCTGAAGGCACTATTCCTGCCAGCGCCCGCCAAAATCCTCAGGCACCAGCAGATTATGGCGCCCCAGCCCCTCGACAGAGCGTTCACCGCACAGCGCCATGGTGGTGTCCAGTTCCTTGCGAATCACCTCCAGCGCCTCGGTGACACCCTTCTGACCCCGTGCGCCCAACCCATAGACAAAGGCGCGCCCGATCATGGTGCCCCTGGCGCCCAGCGCCAGCGCCTTCAGCACGTCCTGGCCGGAACGGATGCCGCTATCCAGATGCACCTCCACATCGCTGCCCACGGCATCCATGATTTCCGGCAGCACCCGGATCGAACTTAGCGCGCCATCCAGCTGGCGCCCGCCGTGGTTCGACACCACAATGGCATCTGCCCCCAGCTTGGCGGCCATTTTGGCATCCTCGGCGTCCAGAATGCCCTTCAGGATCACCTTGCCGCCCCACATCTCCATCAGCTTTTCGACCTTGCCCCAGTCCAGCGCCGGGTCAAACTGCTCTGCCGTCCAGGCGCCCAGCTGCGAGGTATCGGAAACCCCCTGCACATGGCCCACGATGTTGCCAAAGTTGCGCCGCTTGGCGCCCAGCATTTCGATGCCCCAGGCCCATTTGGTCATCAGGTTGGCAATGGTCGCGGGCGTCAGCTTTGGCGGTGCGGACAACCCGTTCTTCAGGTCCTTGTGACGCTGGCCCAGGATCTGCAGGTCCAGCGTGATCACCAGGGCTGAGCATTTGGCATCCTTGGCGCGCTGGATCAGGCGGCGGATGTAGTCCTCGTCCTTCATCGTATAAAGCTGGAACCAGAACGGCTTGTCCGTGGCCTCCGCTACTTCCTCGATCGAATTGATCGACATGGTCGACAGCGTGAATGGGACGCCAAACTCTTCCGCCGCGCGGGCCGCCTTGATCTCGCCATCGGCGTGCTGCATCCCCGTCAGCCCCACCGGCGCCAGCGCCACCGGCATCGCCACGTCCTGGCCGATCATTTGGGCCGCGGTCGTGCGCCCAGTCATGTCCACCGCCACCCGCTGGCGCAGGCGGATCTGCTCGAAATCCGAAGTATTCTCACGGAAGGTCTGTTCGGTCCAGCTGCCGCTTTCGGCGTAGTCAAAGAACATCCGCGGCACACGGCGTTCATAGATGCGCTTCAGGTCGTTGATATTGGTGATCACCGGCACTGGATTCTCTCCCGATCTCATTTGGTAAAGTTTCTTTACCAATTCAAACCAGCAAAAGCAACGCCCGGTTTGCCGCACCCCTGAAACGCAAAAACCGCGCCCGAAGGCGCGGTTTTTCCAAACCTGTTTATGTCCGTGCGTCAGCCCTTGTGGGCGCCATCCGCCAGTGACTTCACAAACGCCAGCACCTCCGCCGGGGATTTGCCCGCGCCGATCTGGCTGACGATGGCACTGCCCACAACCGCGCCGTCCGAAATAGACGCGATGTTTTGCGCCTTCTCCGGTGTGTTGATGCCAAAGCCCACGATGACCGGCAGATCAGTCGCCGCCTTGATGCGGGCAACCTCGGGGCCGACATCGCCGGCCTCGGCCTCTGCGGCGCCGGTGATGCCGGTGATCGACACGTAATAGACAAAGCCGGAGGTGTTTTGCAGCACTTTGGGCAGGCGCGCGTCGTCGGTGGTGGGGGTCGCCAGGCGGATGAAGTTCAACCCCGCCTGCTGCGCCGGGATGCACAGCTCGTCATCCTCTTCCGGCGGCAGGTCGACCACGATCAGCCCGTCGATGCCCGCGGCCTTGGCGTCCTCCAGGAACTTGTCCACGCCGCGGCTGTAGATCGGGTTGTAATAGCCCATCAGCACGATCGGGGTGGTGTCGTCGCCCTTGCGGAAATCGGCAGCCAGCTGCAGCGTCTTTTCCAGCGTCATACCGCCGTCCAGCGCACGCTGCCCCGCCAGCTGAATGGTCGGCCCGTCTGCCATCGGATCGGTGAACGGCAGGCCGAGCTCGATGATGTCCACGCCTGCGCCCGGCAGCCCCTTCACCACCTCCAAAGAGGTCTCGTAGTCGGGGTCGCCCGCCATCACATAGGTGACAAAGGCTTTCTTGCCGGCGGCGTTCAGTTCGGCGAATTTGGCATCAATACGGGTCATGGGCGGGCCTTTTGAAATCTGTCCGTCCCGGTGTGCCGAATGTTGCGCGGGAAATCAATCCCGCGCGAGGTCCGGCTGCCCGGCTCAGCTGCCCAGCGGAATATGCCAGCGCAGGGTCAGGGAGTTCACACCCGGGTTTTCATCCGCGGTGGAGGCGTTGGACTTGTGGCTGATCGCCAGCGACACGGCCTTGCCGTCCTGGAACCGCTTGCCCACCGCCAGCAGGCTGCGGATCTCAAAGGCAGAGCCCAGATCGTTTTCCGGTGAGCTTTCGTGGTAGGCGCCGGGCATCACGCTGGTTTCGATGAACCAGTCGTTGTTCAGGTCGATGACACCGCTGATGCCGACACCGGCAAAGACATCGCCTTCGGCCTGCACCTCCAGCGTGGCACCGAAACGGGCCGACAGCCGGCCGCGCTGATGGAACGGCGCATGCAGATAGTCCACCGCAAACAGCGCGCTGTCCTCTGCCGTTTCCCGGTGGAAGTCGGAATATCCCAGACCCAGCGTCACCTCTTGGGCCGCCGCCGGCACGGCCATGGATGCCGAAAGTGCTGCCGCCAGCAAAGCTGTCTGTTTCATATCAAGCCCCTCGCAGTAATATTTTCTTTGCACCAAGATATTTTTTTGCGTTTCTTTTCCAAGCCGCCTCACGAAAAAGCAATATGAGGGCTTACTGTGCAGCCTTGCACATTGGGCTTTGTGGCCCTTTTGCCAGCCTTACATGGCTTGCACGGGGCCTCAATGCTGCCTAGAAGCAGCTCCCAAGTGGCATCAGGAGGCCGAAATGGGCTTTAAAATGGGAATCGTCGGCCTGCCGAATGTTGGCAAATCGACGCTGTTCAACGCGCTGACCAAAACCGCCTCGGCGCAGGCGGCCAATTTTCCGTTCTGCACCATCGAACCCAACGTGGGTGAGGTCGGCGTGCCGGACGCGCGGCTGGACAAGCTGGCGGCAATTGCGCAGTCCAAGCAGATCATCCCGACCCGGATGACCTTTGTCGATATTGCGGGCCTGGTCAAAGGCGCCTCCAAGGGCGAAGGCCTGGGCAACCAGTTCCTGGCCAACATCCGTGAAACGGATGCCATTGCCCATGTTCTGCGCTGTTTTGAAGACGGCGACGTAACCCATGTGGACGGCCGTGTCGATCCGGTCACGGATGCCGAGGTGATCGAGACTGAGCTGATGCTGGCCGACCTCGAAAGCATCGAGAAGCGCCGCGCCAACCTGGTGCGCAAGCTCAAGGGCAACGACAAGGAGGCCCAGCAGCAGGACCGCCTGCTGGCCGCCGCCCAGGCGATGCTGGAAGACGGCAAGCCCGCCCGCCTGGTCGAGGTCGATGCCGAGGACGCCAAGGCCTGGAAGATGCTGCAGCTCTTGACCACCAAACCGGTGCTTTATGTCTGCAACGTAGGCGAGTCGGAATCGGTCGAGGGCAACGAACACTCCGCCAAAGTGGCCGAAATGGCCGCGGCGCAGGGCAACTCCCATGTGATCATCTCTGCCCAGATCGAAGAAGAGATCAGCCAGCTGGACGCCGAAGAAGCCCAGATGTTCCTGGAGGAAATGGGTCTGGAAGAAGCCGGCCTCGACCGGCTGATCCGCGCGGGCTATGAGCTGCTGCACCTGGAAACCTATTTCACCGTCGGCCCCAAGGAAGCCCGCGCCTGGACTATCCGGACCGGCACCGCGGCGCCGCAGGCGGCCGGCGTGATTCACGGCGATTTCGAAAAAGGTTTCATCCGCGCCGAAACCATCGCCTATGACGACTTCATCGCCTGCAATGGCGAACAGGGCGCCAAGGAAGCGGGCAAGATGCGCGCCGAGGGCAAGAGCTATGTCGTCAAAGACGGCGACGTGCTGCACTTCCTGTTCAACACCTGATCCCTTGTTCCGGTGATTTTTCCTGCCGCCCGTCAGCCCCGCTGGCGGGCGGTTTGCTTTTTGTCTTGGCCTGGGGCAATGCTGCAGGCAGCAAACGCGTTGCCGGAATTCCCGGGACGGGCGGCGCAATCGCGCTACAGTTACAGATGCACGCAGCAAGGGCAGGCCTTCCATGGAAAAAGACGACAGCATCAACGTTCTGGGCGGCCCGCTTGCGCCTTGCTCCGCCGCGCCGCTGACCGGTTTCTTCCGCGACGGCCATTGCAATACCTGCGCCGAGGATCACGGCAGCCATACGGTTTGCGTAGTGACGACGGCGGAATTCCTGGCGTTCTCCAAATACGTCGGCAACGACCTGTCGACGCCGCGGCCGGAGTTCAACTTTGCCGGCCTGCAGCCCGGCGATCGCTGGTGCCTGTGCGCCGCGCGGTTCCTGCAGGCCGCGGATGAAGGCTGCGCCCCCAAGGTGCATCTGGAAGCCACCCATGCCCGGGCGCTGGACATCGTGCCGCTGAGCGTCCTGCAAAGCTATGCTGCCGACCCGGCCTGAACTGCCGCATTGACCCGCCTCCGGGTTTGCCGCTATGGCAGCACCCAGCCAGCCCGCCGGTCCCTCGCCGGCGCTGCCAGCCTCCCTGCACATCATCCCACTACAAGGAGGCTCGCCCATGAGCTATATCGCCATGAACCGCTTTAAGATCCGCCCGGGCCGCGAAGCAGATTTCGAAAACATCTGGAAGGCGCGGGAAAGCCGACTGAAAGAGCTGAAGGGGTTCCGCGAATTCCGCCTGCTGAAGGGGCCGGAAGGCGGGGATCACCGGCTCTATTCCAGCCATGTGATCTGGGACAGCCGCGAAGATTTCGAAGCCTGGACCAAATCCGAGCAGTTCCGAGACGCCCACCGCAATGCCGGCAAGCGCGAAGGCGAAAGCCCGATCCTGGGCCATCCGCAGTTCGAGGGTTTCGAGACCGTCCTGCACGAGGCCTGAAGCCGCCGGGGCTGGCCGCGTGCCAGCCTCACCCCGCCAGCTGGCCGGGATCGCCCGTGCTGCCCGCCTGCCAGATATCCTGCGCCATCAGCGCGCCGCTGGGCATGTCATAGACCGCGCCCAGCACCTCATTTCCCTTGCGGGCCGTAACCAGCAGATCCGGCCCTTCCTCGATGAACGAAATCCTGCCATAGCCCAGGCGCGACAGTTTCTCCTCCAGCGCGCTACGCAGCCGCTTGGGGCATTGCGGGCCGGGACCGGGGGTCAGTTTCAGGCAGGGCATCTGCGGGGTCATGGGCATCCTTCCAGGGTCTTCGCTGTCCCCTCATGAAGCCACGCAGGCCGCTCACAGGCCATTGAACTTTGGTTTATCGGCCTGTGTCCGGCGGCAGAGCCGGCGTAGACCAAGGGTTTAATCCGCGCGCAGACCATGCCGGGTGCGCAGGAATCTTCTGCGGCAACGAAAAACGGCACCCCGTGGCGGGATGCCGTTTCAATAGGGTATTCGTGCTCCGCAGGGGCGGGTCACTCTTCGAAGGTGCGCCCCTCTTCGGTGTCGGACATGTCAAAGCCCAGATGCTTGGCAACAGTGAACACGTCCTTGTCGCCGCGGCCGCACATGTTCATCACGATGATGTGGTCCTTGGGCAGGTCCGGCGCGATCTTGGTTACATGGGCCAGCGCATGGCTGGGCTCCAGCGCCGGAATAATGCCCTCGGTGCGGCAGCTGAGCTGGAAGGCCTCCAGCGCTTCCTTGTCGGTGATCGAGACATATTCGGCGCGGCCCGTGTCATGCAGCCAGGAATGCTCCGGCCCGATCCCCGGGTAGTCGAGGCCCGCAGAGATTGAGAAGCCTTCCTGGATCTGGCCGTCCTCGTCCTGCAGAAGGTAGGTGCGGTTGCCGTGCAGCACGCCGGGGCGGCCGCCGGTGAGCGAGGCGCAATGCTGCATCCGGTCGTCGACACCTTTGCCGCCTGCTTCGACGCCGATGATCTTTACCGAGGGGTCATCGAGGAACGGGTAGAACAGGCCGATGGCGTTGGAGCCGCCGCCAATTGCGGCAATCACGGTGTCCGGCAGGCGGCCTTCGCCCTCCTGCTCGGCCAGCTGCCAGCGGACTTCCTTGCCGATCACGGACTGGAAATCGCGCACCATCGCCGGGTAGGGGTGCGGGCCGGCTGCGGTGCCAATGCAATAGAAGGTGTCGCGCACGTTGGTCACCCAGTCGCGCAGGGCGTCGTTCATCGCGTCCTTCAGGGTGCCGCGGCCAGAAGTGACCGGGACCACTTCGGCACCCAGAAGGCGCATGCGGAAGACGTTCGGCGCCTGGCGCTTCACGTCATGGGCGCCCATGTAAACAATGCATTTGAGGCCGAACTTGGCACAAACGGTAGCGGTGGCCACACCGTGCTGGCCCGCGCCGGTTTCGGCAATGATGCGGGTCTTGCCCATGCGCCGCGCCAGCAGGATCTGGCCCAGCACGTTGTTCACCTTATGCGCGCCGGTGTGATTGAGCTCGTCGCGCTTCATATAGATCTTGGCGCCGCCCAGTTCCGCCGTCAGGCGCTCCGCATGATAAAGCGGGCTGGGGCGGCCGACGTAGTGTTTCCACAGGTTCTCCATCTCGGCCCAGAAGGAGGGGTCGTCCTTGGCTTTGTTGTATTCTTCCTCAAGGCTCAGGATCAGCGGCATCAGGGTTTCGGAAACGAAACGCCCGCCAAAGATGCCAAAGCGGCCCTGTTCGTCCGGACCGTTCATGAAGCTGTTGAAAAGATCGTCGGCCATGGTTCTTCCCTCACTTTCGCAGCGCCCGCAATGACTATAGCGCGGCAGCGGCTTGGTAAAGGGAGATTGCGCAACCAGCTGCGTCCGGCCAAGGCCCCTGCCCTGCCGGTGTGCTGCTGATCTTTGCTGTGCTGCCTGCCTTAAGAGGCGGAAGGATAAGTATGGCGGCGCCGCCAAAGGGCGGAGGCGGGACGGGAGGAACCTCCCGCACGCTAAACGTTGTCTCTGCGTGCCCTTGCCAAAGGGCCCTGTTCCAAGGTGCCGGGGGTGTCAGGCCCGGCGGTGACCGCGATCAATTGGGACTTTGCCGCACGCCGCTTAAGATCCCGTGAGACCAGCGTACGCAGGGTGCGCAACACCCTGGGCGCTGCGTGTGCCGCTGATGCCGCGCAGTGAGTATTTTTGGAAAGATGAAGGTGCAGGCCCGGTGTTTTCATCTTTCCCCAAATACTCAAATCCCGGCGGAGCCGCGATCGCTGCCAATGGGAAATGCAAGGCGTCAGCCGCGGGCGGCGTGGGCCGCCCTGGTAAAAGCCCCGATCAGACCCGCATCCTTTTCGCCTGGTGCGCTTTCGACGCCGGAGGAGACATCCACCTGCCGAGCGCCGGTCATGCGGATCGCTTCTGCCACGTTTTCAGGTGTCAGCCCGCCGGCCAGCATCCAGGGCTTCTGCCAGTATTTGCGCCCCGCCAGCAGCCGCCAGTCAAAGGCGAGGCCGTTGCCCCCGGGCAGCTCTGCCTCCTTCGGCGGCTTGGCGTCGATCAACAGCTGATCTGCCACCTGTTCAAACAGCGCAATCTGAGGGATGTCGGCGGCATCGGCGATGCCCACCGCCTTCATCACCGGCAGGCCGTAGCGGGTCCGCACCTCTGCCACCCGCTCAGGGCTTTCTTTGCCGTGAAGCTGCAGCATGTCAAGCGGCACCGCGCCGGTGATGGCGTCCAGTTCCGCGTCCGAGGCGTTCACTGTCAGCGCCACCTTGCACAGGCCTATGGGCGCTTCGACAGTCAGCGCGGCCGCCTGGGCGATGGAGACGTTGCGCGGCGATTTCGGGAAGAACACAAAACCCGCATAGGCGGCCCCTGCCGCGGCAACGGCAGCCACATCCCGCGGGCTGCTGAGCCCGCAGATCTTTACCCGGATGTCAGTCATGAGTGGCTCAGCCCGCGTCTTCGAGAAGCGCCAGGACCTCGTCCTTGCCTTCGTTCTTCTGCTTCTTGAGCCGGGTCACTTCGCGGCTCAGCTTGCGGGCTTCGCGCGCCTTCTGGGCGGCTTCGCTGCGATGCTTGTGCTCGCGCATCCACTCCCACAGGAAGCCGATCACCAGCCCGGTGCCAACACCGCCCAGCACCACCACGAACAACGGCAGCGAAATGCCGTGGTTGAAGCCGAACAGCTCTGCCAGGGCATCGGGCATCAGTTTCAGCTCAACAACGGCGCGGTTGGCAAGAGCCACGGACACCAGCCCGATGGCCAGTGCCCCAAGAATTGCGTAGCGAATGTAACGCATCAGGCTTTCCCGTTCAGGCGGTCCCTCAAGAGTTTACCCGTCTTGAAGAACGGCACGTGTTTTTCCTCGACTTCGACCGTTTCACCGGTGCGGGGATTGCGGCCGGTGCGCGCATCCCGCTTTTTGACCGAAAAGGCACCGAAACCGCGCAGTTCAACCCGGTCGCCGCGGGCCATGGCATCGGTTACTTCCTCGAACACCGTGTTCACGATCCTCTCCACATCCCGCTGATACAGGTGCGGGTTTTCGTCTGCAATCTTCTGAATGAGCTCAGAGCGGATCATGATCCAAATTCCTCCCAGGACAGCATTATGCTTTGGCTATTATTCTGAGAGTATAGGAAAAATCCCCGCATGGGGGAACAAAATGCCGCGGCTCCGGGCGGCAAATCGGCACCGCATTACCAGGTTTTTGCCCCCCGGGGCGCCATTCCGGCGCCGCACGGCGCCGCCGCAGTGCGGCAACGGCAGACCGCAGATCTTTGCGCAAGATTTGATTCGCAGGCGCTGTCAGCGTTGCGGACCGGCCCCAGGGCGGCCTTTTCCCGGAGGATTGCCCGCGCCCAGGCCGGTGCATCAGAGTCGGGACCGCCGGGGGGCGGTGCCGGATCTGCGCCCTTCCTCAGCCACCGTCTGCCGCGAAATCGGGCAGCCCCTGCCCCGACCTGCGCCGGATGCGGCAGCGACTCGGCCATATGCGCCGTGTGGTGAAATATTTATTCATGATGATAAAATTTACCTTTGTAAAGAGGCCCGGATCACTCATCATTCCCTGGAACCGGGCGGGCCGGGCCATCTGGCCTGATCCGGTGATCCAAAACCCGGCCCCGTGCCGCTGCTGGCAGCAGCGCGGGCCAGCCAGCCTAAGCCGGTGGACAACAACCGGCACAATAACAAGACAACATGGAGAAAACTGGAAATGTCACTGGATGTGAGCACAATATATGCTCAGCAAGTTACCCTGAATTCGCTGGTACAGAATATTCTGTACGCCTCGGGGATCGTGGGCGCGATCCTGGTTGTGGTCGGCCTGCTGCTGATCGACGCGGGCACGGCGCGGCGCCGGAACCTGTTCAACTCGACCATTGAAAAGTCGCTGGGGTTCTTCCTCGGCTTTGCCACCTATTACGTCATCGGGTTCGGCCTGTGGGCCGGGCAATATTACATCATGGAAGGCGCGACCATGATGGATTCGATCAAGGACTGGTGGCTGGGCGGCGCCCTGACCAATGCGCTGGCGCATCATACCGACCCGGCGACGTTCCCGGGGCTGAACACCTTCCAGATCTTCATCTTTTTCCTGGCGGTGTTTGCGGGCATCATCAACATCCTGCTGCATTTCGCGGTGTCCGAGCGGATGAAGGCCTCGGCCTATTTCATCACCTGCATCGTGGCGGCAGTGGTTTCTTCGGCGCTCAGCTGGGCGACCTGGGGTTCTGTCGGGCCGCTGACCAATGCGGGCTTTCACGACTTCTTTGGTGTGGGTTTTGTCTACCTGTTCCCGGCCGGCATGGCGCTGGTGTTCACCCCGAAACTGGGTGCACGGCCCGGCATGATGGCGCCGCATCCGCGGATCTCGGCCTATCTGGCGCCAAGCATCGGGCTGTGCGCGCCGGGCCTGTTGCTGATCTTTGCGGGCCTGCCGATGGTGATCCTGTCCTGCCTGTTCTTCTTTGATCCCGAAGCACTGGCCGTGAGCGTCACCATGGCCGACACCAGCGTCGGCATCGCCATCAACAACTACGCCATGGTCTGGGCCGGCGGCGCCATCACCGGGCTGCTGATTGCCTATGCCACCGGCAAATACGCATATACCCTGCTGGGTCCGCTGGCAGGCTATGTTGCCGGCGCGTCCGGCTTTGATGTCTACCTGCCCTGGCAGGCCTTCATCGTGGGTCTGGCGGCACCTTTCGCGGCCTATGCGGTCTATGAGTTCACGCTGAAGCGCGGCATCGACGAGCACAAGCTGTTCCCGCTGTTCCTGGGCTGCGGCACTTTGGGCATGGTGCTGCTGGGCCTGTTCAAGGCCGGCACCCCGCGCGGCGGCTATTTCGGGATCAAGGAAGGCGCCTATGCGTTCCAGCATGGTGAGATTTCGCTGGTGATGCAGCTGGCGGGCACCGCGGTCTGCATCGGCACAGGGGTGGTCACCGCGCTGATCCTGTCCTTCATCCTGGAACGCACCGTGGGCCTGCGGGTCTCTGAGGACGACCAGATCGACGGGCTGGACGGCAAAGTCTGGGACCTGGAGCCGGATGTTGTCACTCACGCGGACAGCGCACAGCGCGCCTGATCGCGGCTGAATTGCAGAAGGCCCCGGTTGCTGCCGGGGCCTTTTTTCGTGACTGCAGGCCTGAAGTTCAAAGAATTGGCTATAGTTGACCTCATCAACAATGAGGAGACGACCATGCTGTACCCGCTTGCCTCGCTTGAGGCTGACAAACTGGACGCGATCAAGGCCCTCGAAAAGGACATCGGCAGCCCGGTGGTGGCACTGGCCGGCGTCGAAGCGGATACCGCCGCCCTGCCCGATGACCAGCTGAAAAGGCTGCAGGAGCTGGAAGAGGAACTTGGCGTGGTGCTGGTGGCCGTCCGGCCGAACTAGTGACCGGAGCAGAGCAGCCGCGCAACCAGAAGAACCCGCGCAGTCGTCTGCCCTTCATCAACCGTTTGCCATCGCGTTCCGGTAGTGTTCCAGAAAGGCCATAATCGGGTGTTCCGACTGTGATGAGCAGACGGCATCCACCACCAGCGGCCCAGTGTCGAAACCGCCGGATTCCAGCCCGCGCTGCACGGAATCCACAATCGGCCCGTCCTCGGCAAAGGTGGTGTGGCGGTGCTGCAGGATGATCTCTTCCTCGACCGGGTTCGGCGTGGCTTCGGGCAGCCACCAATCGACTTCGATCTTGGTTTTATTCACCCCTAACGGCTTCCAGCGGTAGGTGTTGACGATGCCGCCGGGATAAACCTGCAGCGCCACCAGCGGAAAGAACCACCAGGTCAGGAACTTGTCGGTCTTTGCCTCCGGGTCGGCCACATAGGAATAGCTCTTCTTCTCGTCAGGCCGTGCGGGCGAGACGTGGCGAATGCCGTAACCATAACCGCGCGTACGGTACGCGTCCGGGTCCACCACACCAGTGGTCAGGGTCTTATGCACCACCGCGCAGTGGTAGCATTCGTTGAAATTTTCGGCGACCACCTTCCAGTTCGCCGAAGCCATCCGTTCGGTCCGCGCCGCTCTGTGGTAGCTGGCAAGATTCGGTGCATAGTCCTGGATCTCGGGTATGGCGTCCGCGGCCAAGTCGGCAAAGGGTGCGGCCTCTGCATCCAGATTGACCAGCACCAGCCCAAAGAACACTTCCACCCGCACCTGGCGCAGTTTGTGCTGCGACTTGTCGAACCCGGGGAAGTTCGCGGCATTGGGCGCGGCGCGCAGCTGGCCCGTGGTGTCATAGGTCCAGGCGTGATACGGGCAGGTCATCTTCTTGGCGCAGCCCTTGCCCTCCAGCAGCTCATGGCCGCGGTGGATGCAGACATTGTAAAACGCACGGATCTCCGCATCCTGACCGCGCATCACAATCACGGAAGTGCCCGAAACCTCCTCCACCACATAATCGCCTGCATTGGGGATATCGTTGGCGTGGCCGATCAGCTGCCAGGACCGGCGGAAGATCTGCGCCTTCTCCTGCGCAAAGAGCGGCTCATCCGTGTAGCTGCGGGCCGGCAAGGTGGTGTAGACACCGCCCGCAAAGCTCATTTCGCCCATTTTTGCCTCCTCCGGGTATCTTTGGCTTGATGCCGAATCTGCATCAGGCCTGCGTCTGCTTCGCCTTCACATCCGCCGTTCAGGTCGGTTTCAGGCTGCTCAAATGCGGCAGAGGGGTCGGTTTCAGAAGTTAAATCAATGACTTGTGAATTCTCTTGATCGCTGTGTGAGACACTCGAGAACCCAGGGCAGGCCTTCGCCTGGTTTTGAAAGGCGGCCACGCACCTGCAGCAGGGACTGAGCCTGCCCCAACAAAAAAAGCCCCGCAGTCACCTGCGGGGCTTTCGATTGTCAGCCGTGAGGCCGGGGAGATTAGTCGCCCGACTTCAGTGCGGCGCCCAGGATGTCGCCCAGCGATGCACCGGAGTCCGAGGAGCCATACTGTTCCACTGCTTCTTTCTCTTCCGCGATCTCGCGCGCCTTGATGGACAGGCCCAGGCGGCGGGTCTTGGAGTCGACGTTGGTGACGCGCACGTCGACCTTGTCGCCAACCGAGAAACGCTCGGGGCGCTGGTCGGCACGGTCGCGGGACAGGTCGGAGCGGCGGATGAAGGACTTCATGCCTTCGTATTCCACTTCGATGCCGCCGTCTTCGATTGCGGTCACTTCCACGGTCACGATCGAGCCCCGCTTCACGCCGCCCACGGCTTCGGCGAACTTGTCGCCGCCCAGGGCTTTGATCGACAGCGAGATACGCTCTTTGTCAACGTCCACTTCAGAGACAACGGCCGAAACCATGTCGCCTTTGCGGTAGTTCTGGATCGCGTCTTCGCCACGCTCGTCCCAGGACAGGTCGGACAGATGAACCATGCCGTCGATGTCGCCGTCGAGGCCGATGAACAGACCGAATTCGGTGATGTTCTTGACTTCGCCTTCGACCTGGGTGCCCTCGGGGTTGTTCTCGGAGAACACTTCCCACGGGTTGCGCATGGTCTGCTTGAGGCCCAGGGAGACGCGGCGCTTGGCACCGTCGATTTCCAGAACCATGACGTCGACTTCCTGGGAAGTGGAGACGATTTTGCCCGGGTGGACGTTTTTCTTGGTCCAGGACATCTCAGAGACGTGGACCAGACCTTCGACGCCCGGCTCCAGCTCAACAAATGCACCGTAATCGGTGATGTTGGTGACGCGGCCCTTGTGCACGGAGGACAGCGGGTACTTGGCGCCAACCAGATCCCACGGGTCTTCCTGCAGCTGCTTCATGCCGAGGGAGATACGGTGGGTCTCTTTGTTGATCTTGATGACCTGAACCTTGACGGTTTCGCCGATCGACAGGATCTCGGAGGGGTGGTTCACACGGCGCCATGCCATGTCGGTGACGTGCAGCAGGCCGTCAACACCGCCCAGGTCAACAAACGCACCGTATTCGGTGATGTTCTTGACGACACCGTCCACTGCTTGGCCTTCGGACAGGTTGCCGATGACTTCGGCGCGCTGCTCGGCGCGGGACTCTTCGAGGATCGCGCGGCGGGAGACAACGATGTTGCCGCGGCGGCGGTCCATTTTCAGGATCTGGAACGGCTGCTTCAGACCCATCAGCGGGCCTGCGTCGCGCACGGGGCGCACGTCAACCTGCGAGCCGGGCAGGAAGGCAACAGCGCCGCCCAGGTCGACGGTGAAGCCGCCTTTGACGCGGCCGAAGATCGCGCCTTCGACGCGCTGATCGTCTGCGTAGGCTTTTTCCAGGCGGTCCCAGGCTTCTTCGCGGCGGGCCATCTCGCGGGAGATGACGGCTTCGCCACGGGCGTTTTCAGCGGCGCGCAGGAACACTTCCACTTCGTCGCCGACTGCGATTTCAGCCGCTTCGCCGGGGTTTGCGAATTCTTTCAGATCAACGCGGCCTTCCATTTTGTAGCCGACGTCGATGATGGCCTGGCCGGCTTCGATTGCCAGCACTTTGCCTTTGACAACCGAACCTTCGTCCGGGGTGTCCATTTCGAAGCTTTCGTTCAGGAGGGCTTCGAATTCCTCCATCGATGCGTTTTGAGCCATGAGGTCTCAGGTTTCCTTTACTAGTGTTTCTGGCCGGGCGGTTGTCTCCGCCGGTCTTGGTTAAGCCAGTCCAGAACGTGGCCCGGAGCAGATCTGATCAAACAAACACAAAGGGCCGAGGTATTCCCCAGCCCTGCTCAGATATGCCGCCCGGACGTTTGCCGCCCATGTTCTGACAGCGCGCGTATAGGCGGATTCCCATGAGCGTGCAAGGGGAAAGCCCAGCCCCGCAAGGCGGCGAGAAGGGCTGCGCTGCTATTGCCGCCAGTATTCCCGCTCCAGCAGCACCACACCGACCAGAACGAACTCAACCGCGTCCTTCTCCCCCAGGAGCGGCAGAAACACTTCGTTCGAGCTTCGGAAGCCCGGCAGCGGACCGACATAGGGCAGCGATACCATCAGCGGGCGGGGATTGCCGGCCACTTCTGCAAAGCAGCTCCAGACCAGCGACCCGGGGCCCTTGCCGGGGTGTTCGGTCAGCCTGGTACCCACCAGCTTGCTTCGGAGCGTGTTGCTGAGCTTACTGCGGGCATAGATGGCCTTGAAATTGGACAGACTGCCGGCGTCTGTGCGCTCAATTTCAAAGATAGATAGGACATTCGGGGCTTTTTCGGCATTCGGAAGGCCGAATTCCGTAAGCCGCGGGAAGCGCCCGCCCTCCGCAGCGCTTTTCCAAAGCAGGAAGATGAACTTCAGCTCAGGCTCCAGATCGCTGACGGAAAAGTCTGCAGTAAACATGCCTCAGGCGGCCCCCGGTAATGTCGCTCCTAGCGGCAGCCGCCCTCAGGATGCCGCAGGGACTCGTAAACATAAAATGGCGCTCATTTCCTAATGTAGCATGAAATCAGTATATTAAAGGTTCTTTCCTTGCATTTCCCAGGAGGGTGGCAGCAGGCGGCGCCGTCCTGGGCCGCCTACCGCCAGTGTTTATTGGGCCTTCAGGCGATCTCTGTCACGATGGTTTCACGGGGTTTGCGCACCTTTTTCATCGGCAAGAGCCAGTCGCCGTCTTCCTGGCGGTAGCCAAGCGGCAGCAAGAGGACAGAACGCAGGCCCTTGCCGCGCAGGCCCAGGATTTCATCGACTTTCTCAGGCGTGAAACCTTCCATCGGGGTGCTGTCCACCTCCAGCTCGGCGGCAGCGGCCAGGGCAAAGCCCAGCGCGATATAGGCCTGGCGGGCGGCGTGGTCGTGGTTGGTTCGCTCTTCCCGCGGCAGGTAGGTCGCCTTGAGGTTATCGTAATACTGGTTCAGCATCGGGATCTCGCCGCGCTCCTCGGTCATCTGGCGGGTGACTGCGTCGATCCGGTCCTCGGAGTAGTTGTCCCAGGCGGCAAAGACGATCAGATGCGAGCCGTCGGTGATCTGCGCCTGGTCCCAGGCATGCGGACGGATCTGCGCGCGGATCTCCGGGTTGGTGATAACAAAAACCTCAAACGGCTGGGTGCCCGACGAGGTCGGCGCCATGCGGATCGCCTCGATGATCTGGTCAACCTTCTCCTGCGGGACGGCCTTGGCCGGGTCCATTTTCTTGGTGGCATAACGCCAGTTCAGCTTCTCGATCAGGGTGCTCTTGCTCATGTGTCCAGTCCTTTCAGAAAGGGTAGTATAAATTTGTAACCGGCTATATAATCAGCACTGGAAAGGGCGCAAGAAGGCACATTCCTGAGCCCCGGTTACACGGAAGGAACCACCATGGCGGAGGCGCAATGCCCGGAGTGCGGGCGCATCAACGAGGTGCTGTCGCGGGTCGGCGACCGCTGGAGCGTGCTGATTGTGATCTCCTTGGCGCAATACGGCGTGCTGCGATTCAATGAGCTGAAGCGGCACCTGGGGATTTCCCAGCGGATGCTGAGCCTTACCTTGCGCGAGCTGGAGCGTGACGGGCTGGTGAGCCGCACCTATTACCCGACGATCCCACCCAAGGTGGAATATGCGCTGACGCCCTTAGGCGAGTCGTTCCGCGAACCGGTCAGGGCATTGGGGCTGTGGGCGCTGGAGCATCTGCCTGTGATTGATGCGGCGCGGGCAGAGTTTGATGCCTCGGCGGAGGCGGAGAAGAAGACCGCCTGAGGCGGCGGCCCTTGCGGTTATTGCCGGAATGCCCAGACGCGTGCGTCCCGTTTCAGCATTGCCTGTTCGGCCGCATCCAGGCGCGCGGCCGCAGCAGCAGGATCGCGGCGGCCGCCCGCCTTGCTCCAGAGCCTGAGCGCCGAGGCCGGGCTCCAAGGCAGGCAGGCGGACGCCAGCCACTTCCGCAATGCCGGCGGCAAGGCATCATAGGCTTGCATCGGATCCCCCGCCCTGCGCCTCCTTTTCAGGCGCGAGTTGAGATTACGGCGCGCCCTGCGGTCAGCCATTGCGGCGCCAGCTTGGGAAGGGGTCATCCAAGGAAGCCCAGGCCGGGTCGAAGCCATTCGCCATTTCCGGCATCAGGCAAGCGTCCAGCCGCGCGGTGGAGGCTTCCTTGTCGAGGCCTGCCCCGATGAACACCAACTCCTGCCGCCGGTCGCCCCAGGTCTCATCCCAGTTCTGCAGGAATTCGCGCCGGGCCTCAGGATGCGTTGGCCAGCGTTCCGTTGGCACCGCCGCCCACCACAGGCCCAGCGGCCGGACAGAAGAGATCGCCCCGGCCAGCGAGAACTCAGCGGCCCATTCCGGGCGGGTGGCCAGCCAGAAATGGCCCTTGGCACGGATCACCCCGGGCAAGTCGCCATTCAGCAGCGCGTGGATTTTGGCGGGATCAAAGGGGCGTTTGGCGCGGTAGACAAAGGAGGAGATGCCGTATTCCTCGGTTTCCGGCACATGGTGCGCAAACCCATAGAGCTCCTTGGCCCACAGGGGGTGTTCATGCGCCTTGTCAAAATCGAAGCGGCCAGTGTCGAAAATTCGGTTTCCGTCGACTTCGGAGTAATCAGTGTGAATTACCTCAGCATCCGGGTTCAGCGCCTTGATAACAGCCATCGCCGCAGCGGTCTGATCCGGTCCTGCGTCCGACACCTTGTTCAAGATGATGACATTGGAAAACTCGATCTGATCGGTCAGCAGGTTGACCAATGTGCGGTCGTCTTCCTCGCCCAGGCTTTCGCCACGGTCGCTGAGGAAGTCATGGCTGGCGAAGTCGCGCAACAGGTTCACAGCGTCGACCACCGTGACCATCGTATCGAGCCGGGCGACGTCGGAGAGGCTGGCCCCTTCTTCATCACGGAAATCGAAGGTCGCCGCCACCGGCAAGGGTTCGGCGATGCCGGTGCTTTCGATCAGCAAGTAGTCAAACCTCCTCTCGCCCGCGAGGCGGCGCACCTCCTGCAGCAGGTCGTCGCGCAGGGTGCAGCAGATGCAGCCGTTGGTCATTTCCACCAGCTTCTCATCCTGGCGCGACAGTTCCGTCCCGCCGCGCACCAGGTCTGCGTCGATGTTCACCTCGCTCATGTCGTTGACGATCACCGCAACCCGGCGGCCTGCCCGGTTGTTCAGAACGTGGTTCAAGAGCGTGGTCTTGCCCGCCCCAAGAAAGCCCGACAGCACCGTGACCGGCAGCCTGTTGTCCGTCATGCAGATCTCCATTTATGTTATATCATAACATTTATCGCGGCGGGAATAGCAGCCCATCTGCGCGCCTGCAAGAAGGAAACCGGGCAAGCGCCATCTATCGCCGCGCAATGCCTGTGGCCGGCCTCGGAATTTTGAGTATTTCTGCAAAGAAGAAGGTGCGGTTCCTGTGCACCTTCTCAATCCCCTCGCGGCGCCGGGGCGGCGGCGCAATTTCCGGTTTGAGCGGCGGGCGCCGCCGCAGAAATCCAATCATAGAAGGCTTCGGCTGCCGCGCTGGGGCGGTCTTTCAGCTGCAGCCAATAGGCCCGTTTGGGCACAGCCACACCGGCATCAACCGCGAGAAGCCGCCCCGTGCGTAATTCTTCGCGGACTAGGAACGACGGGCACAGGGTCCAGCCCAGGCCATCGGCGGCCAGGCTTACCGCCGCGTGCACGCTGTCCACTTCAAGGGTCTGGCGGATCGTTCCGGCCGCAAAGCGCGGCGTCTTGAGCCATTCCTCGAACAGGCTTTCCTGACCGCTGATGCGGATCACCGGCAGCGGCCCTTCATCAGCGCAGCCTGGCGCCCGGACCGCAGCCATTTCGCAATGCACAATCGCCTTGGCCAGCGCCGGCTGCACGGGGCCGGCGAGGAAAATCTCGGCATCCGGGTCGTAGCCGTGCCGCTCAGGCCGCCAAAGCGCAGTGCGGGTTTCCACCTGGATTTCAGGATAGAGGGCGTGGAACCTGGGCAGATTGGGGATCAGCCAGCGCAGGGCGAAACTAGCGTTGCAGAGAATGCGAAGGCGGCTGCCTTGCGGCTGCTGGTAGCGTTTCAGTGCGTTGTTGATCTGCTCCAGCCCCGGCGAGACGTCGCTATAGAGCTGGGCGCCGGAAGCGGTGAGAGACATGCCGCGCGGCTCGCGGGTGAACAGCTGCAATTTCAGGTGGGTTTCCAGCGCCTGCATCTGCTGGCTGAGCGCCGCTTGTGTCAGCCCGACCTCCTGCGCTGCCAGCGTCATGTTGCCCAGCCGTGCCACGGCTTCGAAATTATGCAGCCACTTCAGAGGTATTGTCATGCCAGGCCATTAATTTTCTTATTGGGAGTTGGAAAATTTATCTATTGGATTGCCGTGCGGATTTCCAGAACAGTGTGGCCTGCCTTCCTGACCATCGTGGCGCAGGCGGCCAAATGGGAGGATCCGATGAGCGAGCAGCCGAATTTCCTGGTGATTATTTCCGACGAGCACCGCAAGGATGCGATGGGCTGTGCCGGCCATCCGATTGTGAAGACACCAAACCTGGATGCGCTGGCAGAACGTGGCACAATGTTTACTGCTGCCTATACGCCCTCGCCCATGTGCGTTCCCACCCGCGCGGCGCTGGCCACCGGGGACTGGGTGCATAAGACCGGCCATTGGGACAGCGCCACGCCCTACAGCGGCAGCCCCCGCAGCTGGATGCACGCCCTGCGGGAGGCGGGCCGCGAGGTGGTGTCGATCGGCAAGCTGCATTTCCGCTCAGTTGAGGATGACAACGGGTTTTCCGAGGAGATCGTGCCGATGCATGTGGTGGGCGGTGTGGGCTGGGCCATTGGTCTCTTGCGGGAGAACCCGCCGCCCTATGACTCGGCGGCGGAACTGGCGGGCGACGTCGGCGCCGGGTCCAGCACCTATACTGACTATGACCTCGCGATCACGGCTGCGGCGGAAGCCTGGCTTGCCGATCCCAAGCGGCAGCAGCAGCCCTGGGCAGCGTTTGTCTCCTTGGTGAGCCCGCACTACCCCCTCACGTGCCCCGAGGAGTGGTACAACATGTATGAACCGGCAGAGATGGACCTGCCGGTTGGCTATGGCGAGGGGCTGCCGGACCATGAGGAGCTGCGCAATATCGCGGAGTTCTTCAACTACGATGACTATTTCGACGAACAGAAGATGCGCGAGGCCAAGGCGGCTTATTACGGGCTGACATCTTTCATGGATGACTGCGTGGGCCGGGTGATCCGGGCGCTGGAGGCCGGCGGCCAGCTGGAAAACACCGTGATCCTATACGTGTCGGACCATGGTGACATGATGGGGGATCAGGGGTTCTGGACCAAGCAGGTGATGTATGAGCAATCGGCCGGGGTGCCGATGATTGCGGCCGGGCCGGGGATTCCGGCCGGGCACAGGTTGGCGACCTGCACCAGCCTGACCGATATCGCCGCCACCGCGCGCGAGGTTTGCGGCATGACGGAGGCTGCGGAACTGCCGGGCGTCTCCCTGCGTTCAGTTGCCAGCGCGCACTATGATGAAGCCCGGACCGGCTTTAGCGAATACCACGACGGCGGCTCGAAAACCGGTGCCTTCATGGTGCGCTGGGGCAAGTGGAAATATGTCTATTACGCCGGGATGCAGCCGCAGTTGTTCAATCTGGAAACGGATCCGCATGAGCAGATTAACCGGGCGATGGACGGGGTGAAGGATCCGGAGATCAAGGCGGCGCTGGCTGAGGGCGAGCGGCGGCTGCGCGCAATCTGCGACCCGGAAGAGGTGAACGCCCGTGCTTTCGCCGATCAGCGCCGCAGGATCGAGGAACTGGGCGGCGAAGAGGCCTGCCGCACGGCCTATGTTTTCAACCACACGCCAACGCCGGACGAGCAGGACAGGATGCGTGAAGGATCGCCGCTGTAGCCCTTGCCGCCTGCCCTGCCGTTGCCTAGGGTCGCGGCCAGGAGGGCCGCGCGATGACATTGGAAGAGGCAATTGCAACCCAGCCGCAGTGGGTGCAGATTTGGGTCAACATCCTGTTTATAGGGGCCTTTGTTCTGCCGCTGACGTTGCTGATCTGGCAGCCCAGCCGTCTGCACGGCCTCATAACAGTCGCGGCAAGCACCCTGGCCGCGGGCGGGGTTTACTGGATCTACGGCCAGCTGGGATATGTGCGGCTTCTGGGGCTGCCGCATGTGATCCTGTGGACGCCGCTGGTGATTTGGCTGTGGCGGCAGGGGGCGCGGCCTGAGATGCCCGCCTGGCCGCGGCGGATCATCCTGATGATCTGTGCGGTGATTGCAGTGTCGCTGGTTTTCGATGCCATAGATGTTGGCCGCTATCTGCTGGGAGAGCGGCAGCCGTTCTGAGCCGCCGCCGTCCCGCGCGCAAAAGTTTTCAGAAAAACTTTTGGCAATTTTCTTTCTGAAGAAAATTGCACTGCACCCTCCGGCCCGCGGCTCAGAGATCGATTTCCAGTACCCCATCCGGCGCTTGCGCGCGGGACTGGCACAGGATGATGGCACCCTCGCGCTGTTTGTTCGACAGCACAAAGTCGCGGTGCTCCGCCGCACCGGAAATCAACCCGCATTTGCAGACGCCGCAAATGCCGTCCGAGCATTTCACATCCACGTGGATGCCGCTTTCGGCCAGCGCTTCTGTGGCGGTCTGTTCTGCCGGAACCCGAATTTCGCGGCCCGATTTTGCCAGCTTCAAAGTAAAGGCGTGGTTTTCATATTCCGGCTGCTCCGGGACTGAGAAGTACTCCATATGGCGCGCCTCTTCGGGGAAGCCGTTTGCCCCGGATGCATCCAGAACCGCCTGCATGTAGGCCTCCGGCCCGCAGGTATATACGTGGCTGCCGGGCGCATACTGCAGCACTTGCGCCAGGTCCGCGCGAGTGCCTTGGTCGGAGAAATGCAGATGCACCCTGTCCGCCCAGGGGACGTTCTGCAGGTCTTGCAGGAAGCCAGCATTTGCCTGTTTCGAACAGGAATAGCGGAATTCGAAATCGCGCCCCAGCGCGTGCAGGCGGTGAGCCATGGCGATCATCGGTGTCACCCCGATGCCGCCGCCCATGAGGTAGGTCTTGGCGGCGTCCTCCACCAGCGGGAAGTGGTTGATCGGCTTGGAGATGAAAACCATCCGGCCTTCTTCAAAGATCCGGCGCATGAGTTTGGAGCCGCCGCGGCCCTGATCCTCACGCAGCACTGCGATCTGGTATTTCGTGCGGTCCGCCGGGTCACCCGACAGCGAGTACTGGCGGAAGAACTCCGGCGCGACAACCACGTCGATATGGGCGCCTGCCGCGGCTGGCGGCAGCAGTGAGCCATCCGGCAGGGAGAATTCATACTTGGTGACCGTCTCCGTCATTTGCTCAACCTTCGACAGGCGCACCCGCATCACCGGCGCAGTGCCCTGATCGGCAGAATAGACATGCTCCGGCGGCAGGCCCTGCGCGCGGCGGCGCTTGTGCTCCGCGGCGGGGATCATGGCCTGATAGGCGGCAATCCCGGCCTCGCGGTCCATCGGGGCGGGCCAGGCATAGGGCGGCGGCGCCAGCGGTGCGGGATAGACCGCGAGGGTCTGGTCTTCAAACTTCAGGTCCAGGTCTTTGGACAGCTTGCGGGCGTTCACAGGATGCTGCGAGGGGGCATAGGGTCCCTCCTCCGCCATCTCCAGATCCCACCACCATTTCTTGGCGGAGTTGACCTCGCCATTGCCCAGCGCGTCGTCGAGTTTTGCCAGGAGCGGCGCACTGCCGGGCACATTCATCGCGGCCCAGCGGAACGGCGCTTCGGCAAACAGCCCCTCCAGGTTCCAGGGGCAGGTCTTCATGCAGCGGCCGCACATGGCGCCGCCGGGCACGGTGACGCGGTAGGTGGTGCATTTCTGGCTGTCGGACTTCCAGATCTCGTAGCCGTTGAACATCAGCTTAGGGCCCGCAGTGATGGCGCCGGAGGGGCATTCGCGGGCGCATTTGTTGCAGGCCTCGCAGAACCGCTGCAGGCCAAAGTCGACCGGCTTGTCATGGGTCATCGGCAGGTTGGTCGTCACGGCGCCGGATTTCAGCCGCGGCCCGAGGAAGGGGTTGAGGATTACTTCTCCGATGCGGGAAACCTCGCCAAGGCCGGACAGCAGCAGCAGCGGCGGCTGCAGCACTTCGCCGTCCATCACCGAATGCACCCGGGCGGTATAGCCGAGGTTGCGGATCTGCTGCGCGATAACCCCGCCCAAGAGCGAGAACCGAAGGTAAGCGCGCATCGACTGGGCGCAGGCGATCCAGTCATCGCCAGAGGCACCCTCCATGGTTTCATGGCCCTGGTCGATGATGATGCTGATGGCGTTCTCATGATACGGCGCCAGCGGCTGGCCCGCGGCATCATGGGAATAGTAAGCCCAGTCCGGGCAGCGCGAGATGCCTACCGCATCACAGCCGAGGAAATAGGCCGCGGCCTTGATGTTCGCGGCGTTGCGGGCGGCGTCGCCAGCACTTGGGTCCACTTGCGGCGCAGCCTCGCCGTCCTGCAGCAGCACAAAGGCCGCGAGCGAAGAGCGGAAGGCGAATGCAGAGGAGGATTTGCGGACGTAGTTCCCGTTCTTTGCTGCTTCTTGCGGGCCTTTGCCGAGGTCGCCAAACAGCGAGCGCGCGAACATGTCGGCGCGCTTCGGAACCCGCGCGACATTCACCTCGTCGATGTAGGTGGTGGGGTCGGGCACCCGCTTCAGGGTCTCGAACGGGTGCGGGCCATCCATGAAACGGCGCTTGGCGTAAGGGTCGCGGGTGGCCGCGCTCTTGGCGTGGGCGCCAAGGCCCAGCCGGTATTTGAGGCCCGGCGCCTGCCCTGGGGCCAGTGGAAGATCGGGGGCCAGTTCCAGCGTGGTGGTGACAGCAGCGATGCCGAAACGGCTGCCAAGGAACGGGTTGATAACGGCGCCGGCTTCATAGGTGGCAAGCCCGGCCTGCACCGCCAGCTGGCCCAGGTGCACATCTGTGGCAGCACCGGTATGGGCGCGCGCCTCCCAGCCCAGAAGGCGGATGTAGTTTGCCAGCGTCACCACGGTTTCCGCCGTCCGCAGGCAGGCGCGCTGGGCCTGGGCGTCCGAAAGCCAATCGGTGCCATCTTCCCCTGCTTCGGGGTCGCGGGGGAATTCGTAGACATAGACCAGCGCATGGCTGTGGTGGCTGCAGTCCGCGGGCGGGGCCTGCATCGCCTCACGCAAGTTTGCCATCACCACGTCGATGCCGGAGGCAAAGGTCTTGGTCTGCTTGCTGCGCAGGGTGTCCGCCAGCGCCGCCACGTCCGGGTTCTCCAGCGGTGTATCGAGCCACGCGCAGGAGGGCACCGCGCAGGCACCGGCCAGAGAGGCATCGCAGAAATACCCGAAGGCCTTCAGATGATCCGTGCGCTCCTGCGGGCTGGCGGGGATGTCGGCGCGCTCCTTCTTCACCAAGCCTTCGCGGGTGGCGTCCAGCATTGCCTGATAGTCGCGCATTGCGTTGACTATGGAGAGCGGCGCATCCGGGCGGCAGAAACTGATCTGCGCCATCGGCGGCAGCGCGTCCAGCCCTTCAGGTGCCGCTTGCCGCGCCAGGGTCTCCATCGGGTACGGTCCCAGATGCACTGGCCGGTTGCGGTAGGAGAACAGTTTGCCCATGGATGGCCCCTTTGAGTTACAGCTTGGCGACGATGCGCGGCTCGTCCTGCAGCAGTTTGGCGGTGGACCGGCGCAGTGCGGTCAGTTCTTCACTGCTCAGCTTGGCTTCGAAATACGCGGCGTTTTCCTGCGCGATGGGCAGCACCGCCTGCAGCGCCGCCTGCCCCGCAGCGGTCAATTCGACCCGGATAGAACGCCCGTCGCCCTCACCGCTGCAGCGGGTGAGCATCCCGCGCGTCTCCATCTGCCGCAGGGCGCGGGAGGTGGCAGTACGGTCGATGCCAATGAAATCCGCGATTTCCGACGGGGTTGCCAGCCTTTCCTTTCCGGCCGCCAGCAGCACGCACCAGGTGACACGGGTCAGCCCGTAATCGGCGATGCGCTGTTCAAAACGGCGTTCAATCACACGCGCCAGCATGGTGATCTGGTAGCCGAGGGATTGGTGCAGGTGGAATTGTGCCTGAGTCATGGTAATTGACAGTGTCAACTATATACCTGTCAAAGGCCAGCCAATTCTGCACATACTCTCTTTGCGGTGGTCCCGGATGGACATACGCAATCTGCGCCCTGCGAGGCGTTGCATCATCGCGGGCAGCCTGTATCGTCAATTCAGGCATGCTCCCAGGAGAACAGCATGAAATTCCGCTTTCCCATTGTCATCATTGACGAAGACTTCCGCTCCGAGAATATCTCAGGCTCCGGCATACGAGCTATGGCACAGGCCATTGAGGACGAAGGCTTTGAGGTGCTGGGGGTTACGAGTTACGGAGACCTGTCGCAATTTGCGCAGCAACAGTCCCGCGCCAGCGCCTTTGTGCTATCGATTGACGACGAAGAGTTCACGCCGGGGCCGGATCTGGACCCTGCGGTGCTGAGCCTGCGCACATTTATCGAGGAAGTGCGCTGGAAAAACGCCGATGTGCCGATCTATATCTACGGCGAAACCAAGACCAGCCGCCACTTGCCCAATGACATCCTGCGCGAGCTGCACGGCTTTATCCACATGTTCGAGGACACGCCGGAATTCGTGGCGCGCCACATCATCCGCGAGGCGAAGGGCTATCTTGAAAGCATCCAGCCGCCGTTCTTCCGGAAGCTGCTGGATTATGCCGAGGACGGTTCCTACTCCTGGCATTGCCCGGGGCATTCCGGCGGCGTGGCGTTCCTGAAAAGCCCGGTCGGGCAGATGTACCACCAGTTTTATGGCGAGAACATGCTGCGCGCCGATGTCTGCAACGCGGTTGAGGAGCTGGGGCAGCTGCTGGACCACAATGGCGCGATTGGCGCCTCGGAACGAAATGCGGCGCGGATCTTCAACGCCGATCACTGTTATTTCGTGACCAATGGCACCTCGACTTCCAACAAGATGGTCTGGCACCACACGGTGGCGCCGGGCGACGTGGTGGTGGTGGACCGCAACTGCCACAAGTCGATCCTGCATTCGATCATCATGACCGGTGCCATCCCGGTATTCCTGAAGCCAACCCGCAACCATTGGGGCATCATCGGCCCGATCCCGCATTCTGAGTTCGCGATTGACAGCATCAAAGAGAAGATCCGTGCTAATCCGCTGCTGAAGGACGAGGATGCTGATGCGGTGAAGCCGCGGATCCTGACGCTGACCCAGTCGACCTACGACGGGGTTCTGTACAACACCGAGGTGATCAAGGGGCAGCTGGACGGCTATGCCGAGAACTTGCATTTCGACGAGGCCTGGCTGCCGCATGCGGCGTTCCATCCGTTTTACGGCACCTACCACGCGATGGGCCGCAAGCGCGGGCGCACCCAGCATTCGGTGACCTATGCCACCCAGTCGATACACAAGCTGCTGGCGGGGATCAGCCAGGCCAGCCATGTGCTGGTGCAGGACAGTGAAGAGACCAAGCTGGACCGGCATCTGTTCAACGAGGCGTATCTGATGCACACCTCCACCAGCCCGCAGTATTCGATCATCTCCAGCTGCGATGTGGCGGCGGCGATGATGGAGCCGCCGGGCGGCACCGCACTGGTCGAGGAAAGCATCATGGAGGCGCTGGATTTCCGCCGCGCCATGCGCAAGGTCGATGAGGAATACGGCGCCGATGACTGGTGGTTCCAAGTTTGGGGGCCAGAGGATCTGGCCGAGGAAGGCATCGGCAGCACCAAGGACTGGGTGCTGAAAGGGACCGATGCCGACGGTGTGCAGGCAGGCGGCGAGGACAGCTGGCACGGATTTGGCGACATGGCGCCGGGCTTCAACATGCTCGACCCGATCAAGGCCACCATCATCACTCCGGGTCTCAACCTGGATGGCCGGTTCGAGGACTGGGGCATCCCGGCCTCAATCGTCACCAAATACCTGGCCGAGCATGGCGTGGTGGTGGAGAAGACCGGGCTTTATTCCTTCTTCATCATGTTCACCATCGGCATCACCAAGGGCCGCTGGAACACGCTGCTGACGGCGCTGCAGCAGTTCAAGGATGACTTTGCCCGCAACCTGCCGATGTGACGCGCCATGCCGCAGTTCTGCGGAACCCAGCCGCGCTATGAGCAGATGGGGCTGCGCGACCTGTGCGCGCATGTGCATGCGCTTTATGCCAAGAACAACGTGGCGCGGCTGTCGACCGAGATGTACCTGAGCGACCTGACACCAGCGATGAAGCCGAGCGAGGCCTTCAGCCATATCGCCCGGCGCACCACCCAGCGGGTGCCGATAGATGAGCTGGAGGGGCGTATCACCACCAGCCTGGTAACCCCCTACCCGCCGGGCATTCCGCTGTTGATCCCCGGCGAGGTGTTCAACAGGAAAATCGTTGAATACCTGAAGTTCAACCGCGCTTTTGCACGGGACTGCCCCGGTTTCGAGACCGACATTCACGGGCTGGTGCAGGAGACCGGCCCCGACGGGGTAACTCAGTATTTTGCCGATTGCGTTGCAGAGTGAAGCAGAGAATTTGCCCTGACGGGCAGGCTGGCACTGGCGGGCTGTCACGGGCAGGCTGGCACGGCCGGGTTCGCGCTTTCCCGCGCCCGCATTATGTGTATATATAAAGGCAATAAAATTCTTTAATGAAGAACGAGGCCCGATGCCATCCGCCCGCGAAACCATGAGCTACAGGGACATCAAGCAGGTTGTTCTGGACCGGATCCAGAACCGGATCTGGGCACCGGACAGCCTGTTGCCAAGCGAGACGGAACTGGCGGCAGAGTTTTCCAGCACCCGCACCACCGTCAACCGGGCCCTGAGGGAACTGGCCGAGGAAGGATATCTGGAGCGCAAGCGCAAGGCTGGAACCCGGGTGCTGAATTCACCGGTGCGCAAGGCCCAATTTGCGATTCCCCTGGTGCGCGACGAGATCGCCGCAATGGGCGCGGATTACCGTTATGCGCTGGTCGAGCGTAGCGTCATGCCCGCACCTGCCTGGCTGTCGGCCCGGCTGGACATCGCCCCGCAGCAGGAGGTGCTGCACCTCAGATGCATGCATTTCGCGGATAATGCTCCCTTTCAATACGAAGTGCGCTGGGTGGTAACGGATAGCATTCCCGGGGTTCTGGAAGCAGACTTCAGCCAGTCAGGCCCCAACGACTGGCTGGTGCAAAAGGTACCCTACACAAACCTGGAACTGAGCTTTATGGCGGCCAAGGCGGACCAGGCGATTGCAGAATTCCTGGATGCGCCCGCAGGCGATCCCGTCTTTTCTGCAGAACGGATTACATGGCTGCGCGATCAGCCCGTGACGCTGGCGCGGCTGTTCTTTGCCCCAGGGTACAAGATGACCACCCGGCTGTAGGCCGCCCCGGCCGCCAGCCCGGTTTCCCGCGTCAGCCTGTGCCATCGCCCAGCGGCTGCAGCACCCGTTCGGCACCGGCAGAGACGTTCTTTCGGTACTGGCTGGGTGTTGCGCCCTCCTGCTGGCGAAAGGCGCGCTCAAACGCGGAAACCTCGGAATAGCCCAGTTTCTCGGAGATCTCCTGAATCTGCACACCCGGCGCCATCAGCATGCGCTTGGCAATTTCCATGCGGCAGCCCGCCAGCAGCCGGGAGAATTTCTGACCCTCGTCTTCCAGCCTGCGCCGCAGGGTGCGCCGTGACATGCCCAGCGCTGCCGCGACGGTGGTCTGTTCAAAGCTTTCCTGCCCGATGCGCATCAGCAGTTCACGGCGCACCCGGATTGTCACCGGCGCGGCGCGTTCGCTTTGGCGGGCAGAGTTGACAATCCGCTGGGAGGCTTCCTTGAACGCCTGATTCTGTCTGCTGGACAGCGGCAGGTCCAGCAGGCCTGCGTGGAACACCAGCGTGTTTGAGGGCGCAGCGAATTGCACCGCGCAGCGGGGCCCAGCCGTGCTGTGGCTGTGCAGGGCGCTTGATTCGTGCTCCAGCATCAGCTGGTCCGGCCGCCAGTCCGGTCCGGCGGCGGACTTGATCAGGCTGTGGAACACCGACAGAGTCAGCTCTGCATCCTGCTGCCGCGGCCAGATGCCGGTGTCCAGGATGCGGTAGGTCAGCCGCGCCTTGTCCCCATCGACATCCAGCCGCATTTCAGAATCGCTTTGCACCATCGGGAAAGCATTGCGGAACAACGACAGAGCGGCGCCCAGCGTTGGTGCCTGTTTGATGAATTCCCCAAGCGTGCCAAGGTTTTGCAAATCAAAAACAGAACCGACCCGCCAGCCGAAATCAGGCAGGCCGAGCTGCTCGGAAGCATGTTCGCAAAAGTCCACGAATTTCTTCAGGCCGATCTCGCCGTGCAGGTCCTCCGGCGTGATCCGGGCATTGCGGCAAAGCGAGGCGGAATCGCCATTCATGAACTCAACCGCCCGCAGCGGATCGTTCAAAGTGGAAGCAGAAATCCGGGGCTGATAATTGTGTGGCATCGCGTATTTCCTCAGGATTGCGCCAGAATACCGCAAAAATCCGTCATTCCAGAAAAATTGCCGCGGTCCGGGGCTGAGCCGCCAATTCTGTCCGGAAATGTCGGGTTGTTGTCCGGATGCGTCCGCCACAAGGGCCGCACCGGCGGTGCAGCTTGTGTAAATGGCACCTCAAAATGGCACCTTTGATATTGCGATAGCAGGCGGCGGCCCGGCCGGGTCGGTGGCGGCGGTTCTACTGGCGCGGGCCGGCTTCCGCGTGGCGCTGGCCACACTGCCGCCGCGTGCGCCCCGGTATGAGGGGATGTCAGCCCGCGTCGCCGCGATTCTGGCGCGGCACCGGCTGCCGCTGGCGGGGATCGGCCCTGCGGCGCAGCGCCATGTCAACTGGGGCGCATTTCAAGGCGGCCAGAATAGCGAGCATCTGGCCGACCGCAGCGCCTTTGATGCCGGGCTGCTGGAGACGGCGCGGGCTGAAGGCGTCAGTGTTATCTATGCGGCAGTGTCCAGCGTGCGGCCGGAGGCGGGCAAAATCCGCCTGGCCGATGGCAATTGCCTGACCGCCCGGCTGCTGTTTGAGGCCCGCGGCCGCCGCGCACCGCGCCAGGGCTCGGATCTGAGCCGGGCTGAGCTGGTGGGGCCGGACACGATCTCCGTTGCCGGATTTGTGCCGCCGCGGGCGGGCGAAATGGAGACGCCGCGGATCGAGGCCCAGCCCGGTGGCTGGATCTGGTCGGTTCCGGTGGACCGGGGCCGATTGTGGCTGCAGGCAGTGGGCGCTGCGGCCTCGCTGGGACCGGCACGCGGCAAGACAGCGGTGGCGGCACTGTGGGAGACAGTGCTGACGGATCTCCCTCTGCCCCGCCGCCCCGTTGTTCATGCGATTGCGCCGCGGCTGGCGGCGCCGGATCTGGATCCGCGCTGCCCGCGCCTCGGCGATGCGGCGGTGGCGCTGGATCCCCTGTCGGGGCACGGGATGTTCTGGGCGGTGTCCTCGGCGCTGATGGCAGTGCCCGTCGCGCGCACGCTTTTTGCGGGGGAGGCGGACTTGGCTCGCGACTTCTACCGCAACCGGGTGACAGAGACCTTCTGGCGGCAGGCGCGGGTGGGTCGAGATTTCTACCGCGAGGCGGGGTTTCAGACACCGTTCTGGCAAAAGCGCGCGGCCTGGCCGGATGATGCGCCAGCCCATGACACCAGCATCAGCCCGCATGTGGGCACGCGGGTGGTGGTGCAGGACGGGCATCTGGCGCGGCGAGAGGTGCTGATCACCCGTGATGCCCCGGGCGGTGCGGCTTTTGCCGCCGGACAGGAGATCGTGCCGCTGCTGCACCGCTTGAACGGCCAGCCGCTGCCGGACGCGGCCCGCTTTCACAGCGCAATTCTGCCCGAGGCCCCGCCGCAGGCGGCGCGGGCAATCCATCAATGGCTTTTGTCACAAGGGTTTACCGAGGGGGCGCAGATCCCCTGGGACACCACAAACAGGGAGACTGATTTATGCAACTACGACCCCGCGGCCTGACGGCTGCACTTCTGATATCAGTGGCGGGCGCCGTGCCCGCGCTGGCCAGCGAGGAGCTGCTGCAGAATATCTGCTCCAGCTGCCACACGGCAGAGGAAAACGGGCTGAGCCGGATCAGCGGCCAGCGCAAGACGCCCGAGGGCTGGATGATGACCATCGTCCGGATGCAGCAGTCGCACGGGCTGGAGATCAGTGCCGAGGACCGCCGCGCCATCGTGCAGCATTTGGCGGACACCCAGGGCCTCGCCCCCTCCGAAGCAGCGCCTTTCCGCTATGCCCTGGAGAAGGACCCGAACGCTCAGGAAAACTTCGACGAGCCCTTCGCCTCAATGTGTTCCCGTTGCCATACCGGCGCGAGGGGACTGCTGCAGAACCGCACCGCGGAGGAGTGGGAGCTGCATATGGATTTCCATGTCGGCCATTTCCCGACCATCGAATACCAGGCGCTTGGCCGCGACCGGGAGTGGTACAAGATCGCCCGGACCGAGATCGCCGACTATCTGGCGGAGCAGAACCCGCTGGAGACTGCGGCCTGGACGGACTGGCTGGCGGCGGACAAGCAGCCGGTGGTCGGCGACTGGGTGGTGATGACTGACCTGCCCGGCATCGGCGAGGCCTATGGCAAGCTGACGGTGACGGGCGATGCCTCGCCCTATCAGGTCAGCGGCGCGTTCTTAACGGCGGACGGCACTGCGCATCCGGCGTCGGGGCAGATGAACCTGTACACCGGCTATGAATGGCGCGCCAATCTAGACATTGGCGGCACCGCCTACCGCCAGGTGCTGGCGCTATCGGAGGATGGCAACAGCCTGCAGGGCCGCCAGTTCGACCGCAGCAACGACGCCCTGGGCGCGCCGCTAAGCGGTGTGCGGGACGGGGCCGGCAGCGTCATCCTAGGCACGGTTCCTTCTGCCGTTCCAGCAGGGGAGGCGCAGGTGCAGGTGGTTGGCACCGGGCTGGGCGGGTTGGACAGTTCCAGTGGCGATGCGGCTGCGAACACCTATGGCGCGACGCTTTCGCTGGCGTCTGAGGGCAATGGCGTCGTCACCTTCAGCGCAGGCGGGGCCGAGGGGCAGATCGCCCATTACATCTCGCTCGACAGCCTGCGGGTGGAGCCGGAGTTCACCATCGCCCGCGTGGGCGGCGGCAGCGAGGAAGGACCGGCCGCCGTGCCTGCCTATTTCAACGCGGTTGGCATGTGGAACGGCCCCGACGGCCAAGCAGGCACCGAGGACGACGTACGTATCGGACGGATAGAGGCGCAATGGACCGTGGCCAACGCGCATGAGCACGCAGTCCACATGAAAGACACTGAATTTGCGGGGGAAATGCAGGCAAACGGCATCTTTGCGCCTGCCATTGCCGGCCCCAATCCCGACCGCCCTTTCAGCGCCAATAATGCGGGTGAGCTGACAGTCCAGGCCGAGGCGATGGGCCAGCAGGCGGAGGCGATGCTGATCGTCACTGTGCAGCGCTTCATCGACCCGCCGATCCGCTGAGACAGGGGAGAGAGACCATGAAAGACTTTCACTATCAACCGGCCAATGCGCACCGGGTTGAGGTCGGGGGGCGCGAGGTTCTGTTCCACGTCCCGACCACCTCGATCTTCGAGATGGACGGGGTGGACCGGGATATCCTTGATTATGCCGCGCAGGAGCAGGCGTTCTCCATGGACGAGTTCGAAGCGCGGTTTGCAGAGGAGGATGCAGCGGCAAGGCTCGACGGGCTGGTGCGGCTGGATATCGTCAACGACGGCCGCCCGCTGCAGCCGGAACGACCGCCGATCGAGATCGAGACCTTCCCGCTGACCACCATCGTTCTGAACGTCAACACCGGCTGCAACCTGGCCTGTTCCTACTGCTACAAGGAGGACCTGGCGGTGCCGTCGAAGGGGCAGAAGATGGCCTTTGAGACCGCGCGGAAGTCGGCGGAGATGCTACTGGCCGAGAACCCGGACCGGGACAGCTATAACATTGTGTTCTTCGGCGGAGAGCCGCTGTCGAATCTGCCGCTGATCCGCCAGGTGGTGGACTGGGCCGAGCCGCATTTTGCGGGGCTTGGCAAGGAGGTGAACTTCAGCCTGACGACCAACGCGACGCTGCTGACGGAGCCGCTGATCGACTGGCTGGACGACCATCGCTTTGGCCTGACGGTCTCCATCGACGGGCCGAAGGCGCAGCACGACCTGAATCGCAAGACGGTCGGCGGCAAAGGCACCTATGACACCGTCGCCGCCAAGGCGCGGCTATTGCTGTCGCGGTATGAATCCAAGTCGGTGGGCGCCCGCGTCACCCTGACGGCGGGGATCACCAATATCGTGGAGATCTGGGATCATCTGATCAACGATATCGGCTTTGCCGAGGTGGGATTTTCGCCAGTCACTTCGGGAGACATGGATGCCTTCAACCTCAACGGTGCCGAGCTGCTGGAGGTGTTCGAGGGGATGAAATCCCTTGGCAGGCTCTATGTCGCGGAAGCACTGCAGGGCCGCAACATCGGCTTTTCCAACATGCATCAAATGATGAACGACCTTTATGAAGGGCGTTCCAAGGCGCTGCCATGCGGTGCCGGGGTGGGGATGCTGGCAGTGAATCACGATGGCGCGCTGAACCTGTGCCACCGGTTCACCGGCTCGGAAATGGACCAGTTCGGCACCGTCGATGACGGCATCAAACGCAAGGAGTTGTCGAGCTTCATCAAGGCACGGTCTGACCGCACAGAGAAGGGCTGCGCCACCTGCCGCATCCGAAACCTGTGCGCGGGCGGCTGCTACCACGAAAGCTACGCCCACTTCAGCGACCCGATGATGCCGACCTATCACTACTGCGACCTGATGCGCGACTGGATTGATTTCGGGGTCGCCGCCTATGCCCGGCTGATCGCCCAGGCACCGCAGTATTTTCACCACCATGTTGCGCCGAGGAGGGCGTTTGGAAAATGAAACCGCTCAATCAGAAAGCCGAACGCGTTCAGCAGGCCGCGGCCGAAGGCCAGATGGACGAGGTCCGCGCGATGCAGACCGTGACCGCAGGCTGCGCCACCACATTCGACCCGGGCTGGGAGGTCGACCCTTTTGGCGGCCTGGCTGCCCTCTGCCAGCCGATGGAGGCGGACCTTTACGGCTGCTCCGACCCCTGCTGGTGGCCCGCGCAGGTGCCCGACATCATGGTCAACCACCCGAACTGGGACGAGGGCGCGCCCAATGCCGCCAAGGACTGGCGCGCGCTTGGCGCCACCTACCCCACCGACGCAGAAACCTGAGGAGACCCGCATCATGAAATCCGCGCTTTTTGCTGCTGCCGCGTTTTGCGCGTCAGCCCTGCCGCTGGCCGCTGGCGACCTTCTGGTGACGGTGGCCCGGCCCTCCAACCTCTATGTCTTTGATGCAGCGGACCGCTCAGTCAAAGCTGACTGCGAACTGGGGGCGAATGTAACACCCGGTGTCATTGCCATGTCGCCGGACAACCGCATTGCCTATGTGCTGCTGAACCATTGGCAGGATGTGGTCGGGGTCGATATCGAAACCTGCGAAAAGGTCTTTCACGCCGCCCAGTCCGAGGGCGATGTGACCCGCCGCTCGCTGGCCTCGCTGGCAGTGTCCAAGGACGGCAGCCAGATCTACACGGTGCGCAACCCCGTACGCAAGAAAACCGACCGCTATGAGGTGATGCAGCCGGAATTCGCCGTCTATGACGCCAGCGCCGGGCTGGAGGCGAAGCCGTCCGCCACCTTCGAGGCGCCGCGCCGCTCCACCTTGATGGCGAGCGACCGCAACGGGCAGGTCTATGTGGCCGGGCATGAGATCTACCGGGTAGATCCCTCCAACGGTGAAACAGAGGTGGCGATTGCCAATGCCAGCTGGGACCGCCCCACCTACAGCTCGCCGGATGTGCTGGCGTTCTGGCCGACTGGCAGCCAGAACGACGAGATGCTGCTGATGTATACCGCAGCGGTCTTTACGAACGAATCCCAGCAGGAGCTGGCGGATTTTGTGTGGGGATATCAGTCTGTTGACCTTACCACCGGGGAGACGGAGATTGCCGATTTCGCCTCCTTCGAGGTGCTGATGTTCTCCGCCGTGCGCAGTGCTGTGGATCCCAAGCATCTGTACGGCGTCTATACTCAGCTGTCCAAGCACAACCTAGAGACCAGGGAGCTGGTCAAGCGGGTGGACCTGCCGCACACCTACTACGTCGTCAACGTCTCCAGCGACGGGCGTGAGATCTATGTTGCGGGCACCAATGACGACATCGGCATCTATGACAGCGAAACGCTGGAACGGGTGGGCGAAATCCGGATGCCGTCGGGCGGGGATATGTCTGTCTCCACCCTGCATGTCGTGCCGCAGGGATGACCAGGCCTGCTGCCAAACTTTCCCCCCAGCCGGGCAGTGCCGCTGCCCGGGCCTGGCCGCGCCTGCCTTCGCGTGCAGGTGCGGCGCTTTTTACACCCGCAACAGCCGCTTGGTTGCTGCCGCTGCTGCGCCCGCACCGGCGGCGGCTGGCGGTGCTGCTGCTGATCAGCTTTGCCGCTGCCGCGCTTGGCCTGCTGCCGCCCTATATCAGCAAGCTGGTGATCGACCGCGGGCTGATGGCGGGGGATGCGGCGCAGTTGGTGACCTGGTCCGCGGCGCTGTTTGCAGTTGGTCTTTTGGCAACCGGCACCGGTGCACTGAGCAACATCCTGCATATGCGCGCCTCGGTCCGGATGCTGGCGCGGATGCGGCAGAGGCTGCTGTCGCGGCTGGCCGCCAAGCCGGCCGGGTGGTTTGCCAGCCAGCGCGCGGGTGAGCTGCTGGCACGGATTGATGGCGACGCGGCGGAGGTGCAGAAGTTTGCATTCAACGCAGTCTTGGGCGGCTCCTCGGCGCTGATCCGGCTGGTTGGCGGCTCTGCGATGCTGATGGTGCTGGATTGGCGGCTGGGGCTGCTGACGGCGCTTTTGGCGCCTGCCGAGCTGGCCTTTCTGATCTGGGCGCGGCCCCGGACCGAGCGCCACGCGGCAGCGGTGCGCGAGATGCAGGGGCGGTATTCCGCGGGGCTGTCGGAGACGCTGTTCGGCCTGCCCGCGCTGCAGGCCGCCCGCGGTGCAGGATGGGCGCAGCGGCGCAGCCTGCGGGATCATGCCGGGCTGAGCCAGAGGCTGATCGCGCAGAACCTGTGGGGGGAATTCACCCGCGCGGTGCCGGTACTGCTGTCGGCGCTGACCCGGTCCGCGATCTTTCTGGCGGGCGGGCTGATGGTGATCCGCGGCGAGTGGCCGCTGGGCTCGCTCATTGCCTTCATCGCCTATATGGGCTTCATGACCGGGCCGATGCAGTCGCTGCTGGGCCTGTGGCACGCGCAGGCGCGGGTCAAGGTTGCAGCGGCGCGGCTGGATGCGGTGATGCAGGCCGATCGCCCCGCCCGGGCGGCCGGTTTTGCGCCTGCGGGGTATGATCTGCGGCTGGCAGGCGCGACCGTTTCCCGCGGGGCGGCGGCGCCGTTGGGGCCGCTGTGCCTGACCATTCCCGAAGGCGCCAAGGTGGCACTGAGAGGGGCGAGCGGGGCGGGCAAGACCTCTTTGCTGGCGGTGCTGTGCGGGCAAGCGCGGCCCATAGCCGGAAATGTGACCCTTGGTGGCGCGGATCTGGGCCTGCTGAGCGGGGCCATGTTGCCGGAGCGGGTGGCTTATGCCGGCCAGCGCCCTTTCACCGTTGGCGCCAGCCTGCGAGACAACCTGTTCCAAAGCCGAGCCTTCTGGTCCAAGGCGGAGAATGAAGCGCAGGTCTGGGCACTGCTGGAGCTGTCCGGCCTGTCGGACAGGTTCCACAGGGCTGAGGGCCTGGACACCCCGCTGGGTGAAAACGGGCTGACCCTGTCTGGCGGTGAGCGCCAGCGGCTGTGCCTGCTGCGGACGCTGCTGGTGCCGTTTAACGTCCTGATCCTGGATGAGGCGCTGTCGGAGGTGGATCCCGCCACCGCCGCCCGGATCCTGGCCCATATCGACGAAGCCTTTCCCCATGCCACCCGCATCCTGACTGCCCATGGCGGCGCGGCGGCGGGCGGGGAGTTCGACATGGTAATCGACCTGGAGGAGGCTCAGGAATGACCCCCGCATCGCGGATAGCGCTGATTGACGGTCCGCTGGCGGCGGAGACCCCGGGCCTCATCGCGCGCACAGATGTATGCAAGCTGCACCCGAGGGCCGCCGAAAGCCCGGCGGCGCTGCACGCCAGCCACATGGCTGCTGCCATCCGAGCCAATGCGCCCAACGCGCAGATCCTGGGGCTCAGCATCTTTCCCGGGAGGCTGTCCACTTCGCTCGCCATCGTGGCGGAGGCGCTGCGCCATGCCGCAGTGACGGAGGCGGAGATCGTCCACTGCTCCTTTGGCCATGGTGAGGCCAGCCCGCAACTGGCGGAGGCAGTGGCGGCGGTGCAGGCTGCGGGGAAACTGCTGGTGGCCTCCGCCCCGGCGCGCGGCGGGCCGGTCTATCCGGCGGGGTACGAGGGCGTGCTTTCCGTGCAGGGAGATGCCCGCTGCGGCGTTGGCCAGTGGTCGCTTTTGAACCTGGCCACGGCGCGCTATGGAGCCTGCCCGGGCGGTCCCGGCACACCGGTGCGGGGGGCCAGCCTGGCGGCGGCGCATTTCACTGGACTGCTGGCCCTAGCCTGCAGGCAAGGCGGAACAGACGCAATGCTGCAGTCCCCCTCTTTCAACGGCCGCGAACGCATCGGGGCGGGAGGCCCGCAAGCCGCATGATCTGTTTTGACCACTGGAACAGCACCCTGCGTGCCAGCTGCGGGCATTACTATGCAACCCCGGGCCGGTCCGCGCGGGAGTGGGCCGGATCGTTCATCCTTCGCCAGCGCAGCGGCATCGATGTGGCCGAGATCCGCTGTCCGGCGGCCCGCATCGAGCGAACCCGCAAGGGCATCCTGCGCGACGATCTGGAGCATTTCTTTCTGCTGCGCCAGCTGGAAGGCGAAATCGGAATTCAACATGCAGGCCGCGAGACCATGCTGAGGCCAGGGGAGTTCCTGCTGCTCAATTCCACCCGCATGGCAGAGCTTTGCATCACTGGCACGCCTGCCGCCTTTCTGTCCGCACATCTGCCGCGGGCGCTGGTGCTGGAGCGGCGCCGCGAGATGCCCGCTGCAGGCTGCAAGATCACTCCGGCGCATCCGCTGCACGCCAGCCTATGCGGGCTGATGGATGCGGTCGGAGCACAGGACAACGCGGGCTATATCTTTGACCTGGTGCCGTTGGCCTTTGCCGGTGCAGGCGTGCCACCGGGCGCAGGCAGCCTGAGCAGCCGCAAGCACCGCTTCCGTCTGGTGCGCGAGACGCTGGAGCTGCTGAGTGCCGACCCGGGGCTGACGGTGGATACGCTGGCCGCGCGCACCGGGCTGTCACGGCGCCAGCTGCAGCGGGAGTTTCAGGAAAACGGCACCACCTTCACCGAGTGCCTGACCCGCACCCGGCTGGCCGCGGTGGCGGGCAAGCTGCGCCATGCGGCACGGCAGGGCGCCCGGGTACCGATTGCCCAGATCGCCTATGGCGCGGGGTTTGGCGATATCTCCCACTTCAACCGCAGCTTCCGCCAGCAATTCGGCAGCTCGCCGCGCGGGTTTCTCAACACCTGCAATCGCGGCGGAATTTTGGCGCAGGACGCAAATTCTTTGGCACCCGTCCCCAAGACCGCGCCGCCGGGGCGTGGTTGTCTTTCCCAATCAAATCCGGCTGACGGTTAAACAGGGAGAACGGCAATGGACTATGGCATGCTGATCAACGGCAAACAGGTTTCGGCGGAGCGCATGATCGAGGTGATCAACCCGGCAACGGAGGAGGTGTTTGCCCGTGTGCCGCATGCCTCTGAGGCGCATCTGGAGCAGGCGGTTGCCGCCGCCAAGGCAGCGCAAAGGGGCTGGGCAGAGACACCTATGGCGGAACGGCGCGCTAAGGTGGAGGCGCTGGCCGCCGCCATCGGCGAGGAGGCGGATGAGCTGGCGCGGCTGATCACCCGGGAACAGGGCAAGCCGCTGCCCGAGGCGCAGGGTGAGGTGGCCTGGTCGCAAGGGTACCTGGCGCATACCGCGACGCTGGAGCTGCCGGACCGGGTGATCCAGGACGACGCGGAGTTCCGCATTGAGACCCGGCACAAGCCCCTGGGCGTGGTCGCGGGCATCATCGCCTGGAACTTCCCGCTGCTCTTGTGCTGCTGGAAGATCGGGCCTGCGCTGATGGCGGGCAATGCCATTGTTCTAAAGCCTGCGCCGACCACCCCGGTTGCGGCGCTGAAGCTGGGTGAGATCTGCGCGCGTATCTTACCGGCAGGCCTGGTCAATATCATCACCGATGCCAATGACCTGGGCCCCAAGCTGACGGCGCATCCGGATGTGGCCAAGATCGGCTTTACCGGCTCGTCGGAGACCGGCAAGCAGATCATGGCGAATGCGGCGGACACCATGAAGCGGGTGACGCTGGAGATGGGCGGCAACGACCCGGCGATCGTGCTGCCTGATGTGGACGTGAAGGCGGCTGCGGAGAAGGTCTATGGCGGCGCGTTCCTGAATGCCGGCCAGGTCTGCCTTGCGGTCAAACGTGCCTATGTTCACAGCGACATCTACGAGGAGTTCTGTGCCGAACTGGCCGCCCTCGCGGAACAGGCGGTGGTCGATGACGGCATGAAGCAGGGGACGACCATAGGCCCGATCCAGAACAAGGCGCAGTTCGACAAGATCAAGGGGTACTTGGAGGACGCCCGCGCCTGCGGCCAGATCATTGCAGGCGGGACGGCTAAGGATGGCCCGGGGTATTTCGTGCCGCCGACCATCGTGCGGGATGTGACCGACGGGCAGAAGATCGTCGACGAAGAGCAGTTCGGCCCGGTGCTGCCGGTGATCCGGTTTGACGATATCGACGATGTGGTCACGCGGGCCAATGCCTCCGACTACGGGCTGGGTGGATCGGTGCATTCGGGCGATACTGCCAAGGCAACCGAGATTGCAGGGCGCATTAAATCCGGCACCATCTGGGTCAACCAGCAGCTGAACATCGGCCCGCATATCCCGATGGCCGGCTTCAAGGGCTCCGGCCTCGGCGTCGAGCAATCGGTCGAGGGGCTGGCGGAATACACCCAGATGCAGGTGATCAACGTCGCCCGCGGTTGACCCCCTTTGAAACCCGGCCGGGTTGCCGTTGCAGCGGCCCGGTCCGCTTACCCAGCAGAGAACACCAATGACTGACCCGCAAACTGACCTCACCGCTCCGATTGACGGCCTGTCGCATGTGCAGGGGCCAAGTGAACCGCCGTTGCAGCACGTCACGATTCCAGCCCTTCTGCGTCAGGCGGTGGAGCAGTATGGCAGCCGCGAGGCGCTGGTGTTCACGGATGCGGGCCTCCGGATGACCTATGCGGAACTGGCGCAAAAGGCGGATGAACTGGCGGCAGGGCTGTTAGAACTGGGGGTTGGCAAGGGCGACCGGGTCGGGATTTGGTCGCCGAACCGCTGCGAATGGGTGCTGACGCAGTTCGCTACCGCGCGGATCGGTGCCATTCTGGTCACGATCAACCCGGCCTACCGGCTGGCGGAACTGGAATATGCGCTCAACAAGACCGGCTGCAAGGTGCTGATCGCAGCGGAATGCTTCAAGAGTTCCAACTATCTGGGCATGATCCGGGAGCTGGCACCTGAGCTGGCTGCCGCCGCCCCCGGGCAGCTGGCAGCGGTCCGGCTGCCCGCGTTGCGCCATGCGGTGGTGATGGCGGCGGATCCCGGTCCTGGCGTATTGCCCTTTGAAACCTTGCAGGAGATGGGCGCGGGTGCGAACACCGCCGCGTTGGACGAGATCACTGCTAGGCTGAACCCGGATGAAGCCATCAACATCCAGTTCACCTCTGGCACCACCGGCCTGCCCAAGGGGGCAACGCTGACGCATTTCAACATCGTCAACAACGCCCGGTTCGTCACCAGCCGCATCAAGGTGACCGCGGCCGACCGCCTGCTGATCCCGGTACCGCTTTACCATTGTTTCGGCATGGTGATGGGTGTGCTGGGGGCGGTGTCCAAGGGGGCGGCGATGATCTTCCCCGGCGAGGCCTTTGAACCAGTCGCGGTTATGAAAGCCGCCGCCGCGGAGCGCGCCACCGCGCTCTATGGCGTGCCAACGATGTTTGTCGCCATGTTGCAAGAACTGGACCAGACACCGCGTGATGTGTCCTCCCTGCGCACTGGCATCATGGCAGGCGCCCCCTGCCCGATTGAGATCATGCGCCGGGTGAATACCGACATGCATATGCAGGAGGTGACGATCTGCTACGGCATGACCGAAACCGCGCCGGTCTCCTTTCAAAGCCTCACCACCGACCCAGCAGAGAAACGCTGCACCACCGTAGGCCGCGCGCATCCGCATCTGGAGATCAAGGCAGTGGATGACAAGGGCCACACCGTTCCTGCAGGGGAACGCGGCGAGCTGCTGGTACGCGGCTACTCAGTCATGCAAGGGTATTGGGACGACCCGGAGGCGACTGAGGAGGCCATCCGGGACGGCTGGATGCGCACCGGCGACCTTGGCTCTTTTGATGCAGAGGGGTTCTGCAGCATCACAGGGCGGGTGAAGGACATGATCATCCGCGGCGGCGAGAACATCTATCCGCGCGAGATCGAGGAGTTTCTGATCCGCCACCCGCGGATCGCGGATGCCCAAGTGTTCGGGGTGCCGGACAAGAAATTCGGCGAGCAGGTCTGCGCTTGGATCGTGCCCGCACCGGGCACCAGCCTGGAGGAAGAGGAGGTGCGCAGCCATTGCAAAGGCCAGATCGCACATTTCAAGATCCCGCAATATGTGCGGATTGTGGCAACGCTGCCGATGACCGTCACCGGCAAACCGCAGAAATTCAAGATGCGTGCGGAGATGGTCAGGCAGCTCGCTCATTGAGCACCCGGGCTTCTGCAGCCCAGGCGCCAGGTTAGCAGCTGTCATCGCCGCTGC
>NZ_JBSWTV010000003.1:0-158636 GCF_056158725.1 Leisingera sp. ABM4_101
CTTTCGGCTGTCAGATGGCCAGCAGCGGCCAGCTTGCCCGCCAGATCCGGGTGCGCAGTCAGCACGCCCAGGCGCTCGTCCTCGCTGGCGGTCCGGAAGATCCGGCACAGCGCATTGTGGACGCCGGCGGCGCAGTCATGCGCGGGCCCCAGCTCCAGATCAAAGGCACGGTCGGCGATCCAGGGCGAATGCTCGAAGATCGACCCGAACTTGGCGACAAACGCCTCGCGCTCCATTTGGCTGGGGCGCTCGCGCTTCACCGGCGGGTGGATTTCCGCCCAATGTTCCGCAATGTCGATGCGGCGCGGGCACCAGACGCCCTCAAAACCCTGAATATAGTCGATGAACCGCTTGAGCCCCGCGATTTTGCCTGGACGGCCCACCAGACGGCAGTGCAGGCCGATGGTCATCATCTTCGCGGCACCTGCCTCGCCCTCAGCATAGATCACGTCAAAGGCATCCTTCAGATACTGGAAGAAATGCTCGCCGGTGATCCAGCCTGGCGAATTGGCGAACCGCATGTCATTGGCTTCCAGCGTGTAGGGAATGATCAGCTGATCACCGCCGCCGGTCTCCAGCCAATAGGGCAGGTCGTCGTCGTAAGTGTCGGAGACGTAGTCAAATCCGCCTTCCTCGGCCACCAGCCGCACCGTGTTGGCGCTGCAGCGCCCGGTGTACCAGCCGCGCGGGCGGGTGCCGGTCACTTCGGTGTGCAGGCGCACGGCTTCGGCAATCGCGGCGCGCTCTTCTTCCTCCGCCATGTCCTTGTGCTCGACCCATTTCAGGCCGTGGCTGGCGATCTCCCAGTCCGCGTCCTTCATCGCCTGCACTTGCTCAGGGCTTCGGGCCAGGGCACTGGCGACGCCATAAATGGTCAGCGGAATGCTGGCGCCGGTGAACAGCCGGTGCAGCCGCCAGAAGCCGGCACGCGACCCGTATTCATAGATCGACTCCATGTTCCAATGGCGCTGGCCGGGCCATTGCGCGGCACCGGGAATGTCGGACAAGAAAGCTTCCGAGGCCGCATCCCCATGCAGGATGCAGTTCTCGCCGCCTTCTTCATAGTTTAGAACAAATTGCACGGCGGCTTTGGCCCCATAGGGCCACTGCGGGTCGGGTGCGGAAGCACCGTATCCGCGCAAGTCACGAGGATAGCGCGTCACGTCAGGTCTCCTGTCTTTTTATTATGTATAGAACAGATAATCCGCTTCGGCTTTCAGTATATTTTTGAAAGAACTTTTTGACTCTTCCTTCTGTATGCATTGGCCTGATGCGCGCATACCTAGGGAAACGGAATAGATAGGAGGCTGAAATGGCCGGATTTCTGACCACCCATGTGCTGGACACCGCCCGCGGCTGCCCGGCGGAAGGGCTGAAGATTGATCTCTACCGGATCGAAGGCAAAGAGCGCATCCATCTGCGCAGCCTGACCACCAATGACGACGGGCGCACCGACGAACAGATCCTGCCAGCGGGCGAGTTCGCCACCGGCACCTATGAGCTGGTGTTCCACGCGGGCGGCTATCTGCGCGCCACGGGCCAGGCAGGCGCTGATCCGCTGTTCCTGGACGAGGTGCCGCTCCGCTTCGGCATGAGCGAGGCTGACAGCCACTACCATGTGCCGCTCTTGCTGTCGCCCTACGGCTATTCCACCTACCGCGGCAGCTGAGCCGCCCTCCCCAAGTTACCTCTCCTCCCGCTTGGCATCTGCCGGCGGTTCCCGCCTCAGGAAACTGGGGCGGGCTTTTTCATTCTGAGGGGAGGGAGGCCTGGATATGGTCTACCATGAAATCCATGAACAGCCGCACCTTGGGGTCCTGGTGGCGGCGGTGGACGTACAGGCAGGCCATCTGGATCGGAACCGGCGGCTCCTCTGCCAGAACCGGCACCAGCCGGCCGGAAGCAAGGTGCTCCGAAATCTCAAACACCGGTTTCAGGATGATGCCGTGGCCGTCCAGCGCCCAGCTGGTCAGCACATCGCCATGGTCCGATTCAAACGGTCCCGTAACGGTCACCCGCTTGACCCCGTCCTGGCTGCGCAACGGCCATTGGAACTCCGGCGCGCCGGGATAGCGCAGGTTCAGGCAGTCATGCGCCTCTGTCTTCAGTTCTTCGCTGTTTTCAGGCTGGCCGCGCTCCCGAATGTACTGCGGCGCCGCGCACAGCACCCGCGGGCAATCGGCGATCTTGCGGATGCGCAGGTTTGAATCCTCCGGCACGCCGAGGAAAAACGCCGCATCCAGCCCCTCAGCCGCCAGGTCCAGCTTACGGTCCGACAGCCGCAGCCGGATCGAGATCAGCGGATAGGCTTCCTTGAACTTCGGAACCGCCGGCGCAATCAGCCGCTGACCCAGTCCGAGAGGTGCGGCCACATACAGCGTGCCGCGGGGCGTTTGCGTCACGCTGCTGATATCGGCCTCGGCCTCATCCACTGCTTCCAGAATCTTGACCGCGCCGTGGTAGAACAGATTGCCCTGCTCGGTCGGGTTGAGCAGCCGGGTGGTGCGCTGGAACAGCCGCACGTTCAGGTGATCCTCCAGCTGTGAAATCCGCGACGACGCAACCGCCGCCGAGATCCGCATGTCGCGCGCCGCAGCAGACATGTTGCCAAGTTCATAGACACGGACAAAGGTGCGGATGTTGTCGAGATAGGCCATTCACGTATTCTTTGTGTTATTTTGAAACAGCTTGGATTTTTTACCTAATACATGAAAATAACGCCATGCTCTAGTCTCGGGTCAAAGCTTATGAGGAGAGAACAATGGAAGAGCTCGTGATCATGTGGGACTGGCTGGGCTTTGCGGTCCGCTGGCTTCACGTTATCACCGCCATTGCCTGGATCGGATCGTCCTTCTACTTCGTCGCGCTGGACCTTGGCCTGCGGAAGGTTCCGCACCTGCCGGTCGGCGCGCACGGCGAGGAATGGCAGGTCCATGGCGGCGGTTTTTATCACATCCAGAAATACTTGGTGGCGCCGGAGAACATGCCGGACCATCTGATCTGGTTCAAATGGGAAAGCTACGCCACCTGGCTGTCGGGCGCGGGCCTGTTGATGATCGTCTACTGGGCGGGCGGGGAGCTGTATCTGATCGATTCCGCCAAGGCCGACCTGGCCCTGTGGCAGGGCATCCTGATTTCCGGCGCGTCGCTGACCATCGGCTGGATCATCTATGACTTCCTGTGCAAATCGCCGCTGGGGGAAAAGCCGACCTTCCTGATGGTGCTGCTGTTTGTGCTGCTGGTCGCCATGGGCTGGGGCTACAACCAGATCTTCACCGGCCGCGCGGTGATGCTGCACCTGGGCGCCTTTACGGCTACCATCATGACTGCAAACGTCTTTTTCATCATCATGCCGAACCAGCGCATCGTGGTGAAGGACCTGCAGGAAGGCCGCACGCCGGATGCGAAATACGGCAAGATCGCCAAGCTGCGCTCGACCCACAACAACTACCTGACGCTGCCGGTGGTGTTCCTGATGCTGTCGAACCACTACCCGCTGGCCTTTGCCACCGAGTACAACTGGCTCATTGCGGCGCTGGTGTTCCTGATGGGCGTGACCATCCGCCATTACTTCAACAGCAATCACGCGGGCACCAGCAATCCGACCTGGACCTGGCCGGTGACCGCCATCCTGTTCATCGGCGTGATGATCCTGAGCCAGGCGCCGCTGCAGCAGGAACTCTTACGAAGAATCCGAGGCGCGAGAGCTGACCAAATCCGAGCAAGTGTTTGCCAGCAATCAGCATTTCGAGGATGTGATGAATGTGGTGCCGGGCCGCTGCGCCATGTGCCACGCGCGGGAGCCCTACTATGACGGCATCCGCCGCGCGCCCAAGAACGTGCTGCTGGAAACACCGGCGGATGTCGCGAAGTACGCCAAGGATATCTACCTCCAAGCCGGTGCCACCCACGCGATGCCGCCTGCCAATGTGACCTTCATGGAGGACGAAGAGCGCGCCCTGATCCGCCGCTGGTACGGCAGCGCCTCCAAGGATCTGCCGTTTGCGCTGGCCGCGAACTGACGCTGTCAGACACTTTCAATCCGGATGGCTCCGCCCCTGTGGCGGGGCCATTTTTCGTCCGGCACCATGCGTGCACCCCCTGTACACCCCCTGTGCACCGGGCGGCTGCCAAAACAGACTATTTCCCAGCCTCGCTGCGCCGGAATGCGGCGAGCCCGTGTTTCACTGCATAATCCACGAAAAGCCTGATCTTGGGATCCTGCAGTTTCCGGTGCGGGTAGAGGCAGCCGAAGATGGTTGCCTCGGGCGGGGTGTCCGGCAGCACCTCCACCAGGGCGCCGCTCTGCAGATGCGCGGCAACGTCGAACCGCGGCTTGTTGACGATGCCGCGCCCGTCCAGCGCCCAATTGGTCAGCACGTCGCTGTCGTCAGCGTCGTACTTCCCCGAAACCTCCAGCTTGCGCGGGCCTTCCGGCGTGGTCAGCGTCCAGAAATACTCCGGCGAACGCGGATAGCGCAGCAGCAGGCAGTTGTGGCCGGTTAGCAAATCCTCCGGCAGCTGCGGGGTGCCGTGGCGCTCCAGATACTCTGGCGCGGCACACAGGACGCGGGTGCAGTCCGCGATCTTGCGCATCTTGAGGGTGGAGTCATGCGGGGTGCCGATGAAGAACGCCACGTCCAGGCCGTCGGCCAGGATGTCGACCTTGCGGTCCGACATCCGCATCCGGATTTCGGTGGCGGGATACTCCTCGACGAACCCCGGCACCAGCGGCGCAATGATGCGGCGGCCGACACCCAGCGGCGCAGTCACCCGGATCACCCCGCGCGGCGCTTCGGAGAACTGCGAGACCACCGCCTCGGCGTCCTCAATCGATTCGAGCACCTTCTTGGCCTCGGCATAAAACAGCTGCCCGACCTCTGTCGGGGTCAGCGATCTCGTGGTGCGGTTGAACAGACGCACCCCAAGATGCTTTTCAAGCTCCTTGATCCGCTTGCTGGCCACCGCCGGAGTCAGCCGCAGATCCCGCCCGCCGGAGGTGATGCTGCCCAGTTCAACGACACGAATGAAGACACGCAGGGAATCCAGATAAGACATGGCTCTCAGACCTTTACGGGGCGCATCTGCCGTCTGCCCTTCTGTGCTAAGGTTGGCAAACGCACCGGTTCGGCACCTTTTAGCCTAACCATTTTCAACAGGGTGTTGAAAGCCTTTCGCGATTGCAGCCGTTAACCGTGGCAGTCAGACAGGGTAAAAATGACATAAGCGGGCCAGCTCGGCCCAAGAGACATTCGGGAGGCCCCATGGCACATCAAACCGGCATACGCTTTCTTCTGAACGGCAAGGACATTGTGCTGGAAGACGTGAAGGCGACCACCACCCTGTTGGATTTCCTGCGGCTGGAGCAGCGCCTGACCGGCACCAAGGAAGGCTGCGCCGAGGGCGACTGCGGCGCCTGCACCGTGCTGGTGGGGCGTCTTCATAATGGCGCGCTGCGCTATGAGGCGGTCAACGCCTGCATCCGCTTCATGGCGTCGCTGAACGGCTGCCACGTGGTGACGGTGGAACATCTCTCCGGCCCGAACGGGCGGCTGCACCCGGTTCAGCAGGCGATGGTGGAATACCACGGCAGCCAATGCGGTTTCTGCACCCCCGGTTTCGTAATGTCGCTGTATGCGTTGTGGATGGAAAACCCGCAGCCGAGCGAGGCTGAGGTGGAAACAGCCGTGCAGGGCAACCTGTGCCGCTGCACCGGCTATGAGCCGATTGTGAAGGCCGCACTGGCGGTGAACCAGTATGGCACCTCGGCCAATGATTACCTGACCACCGAACGCGACAGCCTGACCGCCAAGCTGAAAGCGATCCAGCCACAGGCCCGCGTGGTGACCGGTCCCGAGGACGACCGCGCCATCCTGCCGCTGGATGCGGCGGATCTGGCAGAGGTGCTGGCGGAGAACCCCAAGGCGACCATCGTCGCAGGCTCCACCGATGTGGGCCTGTGGGTCACCAAGTTCATGAAACCGATTTCTCCGGTGGTGTTTGTCGCCCACTTGGAGGAGCTGAAGGCGGTGGAGCTGACCGATGAGGCGCTGATCATCGGTGCCGGCGTCACCTATACCGAAAGTGAAGAAGCCATCCGCGATGCCTTCCCGCATCTGAGCGCCTACTGGGACCGCATTGCCGGCTGGCAGGTGCGCAACATGGGTACCATTGGCGGCAATATCGCCAACGGCTCGCCCATCGGGGACACCCCGCCGGTGCTGATCTCGCTGGGTGCCGAGGTGACGCTGCAGAAGAAGGGCGGCTCGCGCACCCTGGCGCTGGAGGAGTTCTTTATCGACTACGGCAAGCAGGACCGGGAGCCGGGCGATTTTGTGGCTTCGATCCGCATCCCGCGGCCTGCGGACGGCCAGATCGACGCCGCCTATAAGATTTCCAAGCGCCGGGATGAGGATATCTCCTCGGTCGCCGCCGGGGTCAGTGTCACCGTGAAGGACGGCGTGATTGCTTCTGCACGCATCGCCTTCGGCGGCATGGCGGCAACGCCCAAGCGCGCTGCCGGTGCCGAGGCCGCGCTGGTTGGCCAGCCCTGGGGCGAGGCGGCGTTTGACGCGGCAGCGGAAGCGGTGAAGCAGGACTTCACGCCCTTGAGCGACTGGCGCGCCTCTGCCGAGTACCGCGCGCTCACGGCCAGCAACCTGCTGCGCCGCTTCTACCTGGAACATGATGCGGGAACCGCCGGCGCTGTCCGGCTGGCCGTCGCCTGAGGAGAATTTGCGATGAAAGACCATCAGACCATCAGCGGCGCCGTGCACCATGACCGCCAGCACGACAGTGCGATCAAGCATGTGACAGGGCGCGCCGAATACACGGACGATATCGCCGAACCCTATGGCACGCTGCACGCCTACCTGGGTGTCTCCACCGTGGCACATGCCAATATCAAGGGCATTGACCTCAGTGCCGTGAGGGCCGCGCCCGGCGTGGTGGATGTGCTGACCACCGATGACATTCCCGGCGTCAACGACATCAGCCCCACAGGAAAACATGACGAGCCGGTGTTCCCGACCGAGAAGGTGGAGTTTCACGGCCAGCCGATGTTTGCAGTGATCGCCGAGACCCGCGATGCCGCCCGCCGTGCCGCTGAACTGGCGCAGGTGGATTACGAGGTGCTGCCGCACGCGCTGGACCCGGTCCAGGCGCAGGAGGCCGGCTATCCGATGATCACCGACCCGCTGAAGCTGGAGCGCGGCGATGTGGAGGCGGGCCGCAAAGACGCCCCGCACCGTATCCAGGCGCAGATGACCGTTGGCGGTCAGGACCACATGTATCTGGAGGGCCACATCGCCTTTGCCATTCCCGGCGAAGATGAAGATGTGACCGTGCATTGCTCCACCCAGCACCCGAGCGAGGCGCAGCATATGGTGGCGCATGTTCTTGGCGTGGCGAACAACGCGGTCACGGTCAACGTGCGCCGGATGGGCGGCGGCTTTGGCGGCAAGGAAAGCCAGATGAACCTGTTCTGCGCGGTGGCTGCCATTGCCGCGAAGAAGCACAACCGGCCCGTGAAGATCCGCCCGGACCGCGATCAGGACATGACCGCCACCGGTAAGCGCCATGACTTCGTGATCGACTATGACGTGGCCTTTGACGGCGACGGCCGCATTCAGGCGGTCGAGGGTGGTTTTGCTGCGCGCTGCGGCTATTCCTCGGACCTGTCCGGTCCGGTCACCGACCGGGCGCTGTTCCATGCGGATAACGCTTACTTTTACCCCAACGTGCTGCTGAAAAGCCGGCCGATGAAGACCAACACCGTCTCCAACACCGCCTTCCGCGGCTTTGGCGGCCCGCAGGGCGTGGTTGCGGCGGAGCGGATGATCGAGGAGATCGCCTATGCCCTGGGCAAGGACCCGCTGGACGTGCGCAAGGCAAACTTCTATGGCGAAGAGGGCCGCGATCTGACGCCCTATCATCAGAAGGTGGAGGACAACATCCTTGACCGGCTGATCGGAGAGTTGGAAGAGAGCGCCGAGTACCGCAAGCGCCGGGAAGAGATCATCGCCTTCAACAAGGACTCGAAGATCATCAAGAAGGGCATTGCCCTGACGCCGGTGAAATTCGGTATCTCCTTCACCGCCACCTGGTACAACCAGGCGGGCTCGCTGATCCATGTCTACAATGACGGCTCGATCCACCTGAACCACGGCGGCACCGAGATGGGGCAGGGCCTCAACACCAAGGTGGCGCAGGTTGTGGCCGATGCCTTCCAGGTGGATTTCGAGCGCATCAAGATCACCAAGACCACGACGGAGAAGGTGCCGAACACCTCCGCCACCGCGGCCTCTTCTGGCTCGGACCTCAACGGCATGGCGGCGCTGGATGCGGCGGAGCAGATCATTGCCCGGCTGAGCAAGTTTGCCGCTGAGAAGTACGAAGTCTCTGAGGCGGAGGTCGAATTCCTGCCCAACCGCGTGCGCGTCGGCAGCGAGGAAATCCCGTTCGACCGGCTGGTTAAAGAGGCCTATATGGCCCGGGTTCACCTGTCGGCGGCGGGTTTCTACAAGACGCCAGAAATCCACTGGGACCGCGCGGCGGGCAAGGGGCAGCCGTTCTTTTACTACGCCTATGGCGCGTCCTGCTCGGAAGTTTCCGTCGATACGCTGACAGGCGAATACCGGGTCGAGCGTACCGACATCCTGCATGACGTGGGCCGCTCGCTGAACCCGGTGCTGGACAAGGGCCAGGTGGAAGGCGCCTTTATCCAGGGCATGGGGTGGCTGACCACCGAGGAGCTGTGGTGGGACGGCGAAGGCCGCCTGCGCACCCATGCGCCCTCGACCTACAAGATCCCGCTGGCCTCTGACCGGCCGCGCATCTTCAACACGCAGCTGGCCCAGTGGTCGGTGAACAAGAAGCGCACCATCAAGCGGTCCAAGGCCGTGGGCGAGCCGCCGTTCATGCTGGGCATCTCGGTGTTCGAGGCGCTGTCGATGGCTGTTGCCAGCACTGCGGATTACCAGGTTTGCCCGCGTTTGGATGCGCCAGCCACGCCGGAGCGCGTGCTGATGGCGATCGAAACCCTCAAAGGGCAGGGCTGAGCCATGGCCCGCCGCCCCTCCCTCCAGGACTTTCTGGCCAGCCACAAACATGTGGTGCAGGTCGCGCTGACCCGCGTTCGCGGATCCTCCCCGCGCGAAGCCGGCACCTGCATGTTTGTGGCGGCAGAGGGCCTGTGGGGCACCATTGGCGGCGGCCAGCTGGAATATATCGCCATCGACCACGCGCGGCGGATGCTGAAGCAGGGTGTAATCAGCGACACGCTGGACGTGCCGCTGGGGCCGGAGATCGGCCAGTGCTGCGGCGGCCGGGTGGAAATGTCGCTGGCGCAGATGCGCCAGGCCGGCCGCGAGGACGCCATTGCCGCGCAGCAGGCCAAGGAACAGGCGCTGCCGCATGTCTATGTGTTGGGCGCGGGCCACGTGGGCCGCGCCCTGGCGGATCTGTTCCAGCATATGCCGGTGCGCTGCATCCTGATCGACCAGCGCGCCGAGGAGCTGGCCCTGTGCCACGCGGATGTGGAGATCCGCCAAAGCGCCATTCCTGAGATCGACATTGCCACCGCCCCTGCGGGCAGTGCGTTCATCGTTCTCACCCATGATCATGCGCTCGACTTCCTGTTGGCTTCCGCTGCCTTGCAGCGCGGCGATGCGGGCTATGTCGGGCTGATCGGATCGGCCACCAAGCGGGAGAAATTCCGCCGCTGGTGCCGGGACCATTGCGACGGTCTGGGAACGGACCGTCTCATCTGCCCCATCGGGGCAAGCGGTAGCCGCGACAAGCGGCCCAGCGTCATCGCGGCCTTTGTGGCAGCGGAAGTGATTGCTGATCTGACCTATGAACCTGCCGCGTCCGCTCCAGCACGGAGCATTGACCTGCCCGAACCGGGCAGCCAACCGGACGCAGAGGGAGACACGGCTGGAGCAAACAGCCGGTAAGGACTGCGTCCTCTGATAGGAGGAGGCCGCCATGACCACAGGGCGGAGCTATACGTACAAACTGTTCGCGCGGAATGACTTCAGTGCATTCTGGGCGCTGTTCACAGACAACCTGATCAACCTGATCGTGCTTTCCGGCATCTGTCAGTTTGTCTTCAACATGCCTGCCGATATCGTGTTCGGCCGCATCGTGCCCGGCGCCGCAGTGGCGATCCTGGCCGGTATCGCGGTCTATACCTGGATGGCCAAGCACATCGCCGAAAAAGAAGGGCGCGACATGACCGCGCTGCCCTATGGCATCTCGACGCCCGTCATGTTCGTCTATCTGTTCGGTGTGATCGGGCCGATCTACTGGTCCACTAATGACGCGATGCTGGCCTGGCAGGTGGGCATTGGCGCAGGCTTCATGGGCGGTATCGTCGCCGCAATGGGCGCCATCGTCGGCCCCTGGCTCAAGCGCGTGACCCCGCGCGCCGGTATGCTGGGCACGCTGTGCGGTATTGCGCTGGTGTTCATCGGCACCGTGCCGCTGGCGACGATTTTTGAGGATCCGTTCATCGGCTTTGCCTCGATGATCATCATCCTGTGGGGCCTGGTGGGCCGCCACCGGCTGCCGTTCAACATTCCGGCAGGCCTTCTGGCGCTGATCGTGGGTACCGTTGTGGCGCTTGGCATGGGCAAGGCTTCGGTCTCGTTCGATGGCGTCGGTGTCTATCTGCCGATCCCCTACTTTGGCGATCTGATTGCCGGTATCCAGCATCTGTTTGCCAACCCGGAGCTGTTCCTGGTCCTGGTGCCGGTGCAGATCTACAACTTCATCGAAACCATGAACAACGTTGAAAGCGCCGAAGCTGCGGGCGACCATTACCCGGTCGGCGTCTGCCAGGTGACTGATGGCGTCGGCACCATGATCGGTGCGGTCTTCGGCTCTCCCTTCCCGACCACCGCCTACATCGGCCACCCGGCCTATAAGCGGATGGGCGCGCGTTCGGGCTATATCATTGGCGTTGGCCTGGTGATCCCCTTCGCCGCCTTCTTTGGCCTCCTGGCGTTCCTCAACAACCTGATCCCCGTGGCCGCTGCCGCGCCGGTGCTGGTGTTTGTGGCGCTGAGCCTGGTGACCAATACCGCGCATTCGGTGAAGACCGACCATATCGCCGCTGTGACCATTGCGATGATGCCGCATGTCTCCGCCTTCCTGGTGGTGAAATGGGGCGCGCTGGCGGGCGCATTGGGCGCATTGGGTGCCACCGGCATGGCCCAGCTGGGCGATCCGGAGCTGACAGCGGCGCTGCTGCAGCAGGGCGCGCACTATGAAGGCCATCTGGCGCTGAGTCAGGGTGCGATCCTGACCGGGCTGATCTGGGGCGCCATCGTGGCCAGCGTGATCGACGGCGACTTCCGCAACGCGGGCGGCTTTGCCCTGGCGGCGGCAGCCATGGCGCTGGTGGGCGTGATCCACTCTGCCAGCCTGCATTGGCCGGAGTTCAGCGGCATCGCGCTTGGCTACCTGATCGCGGCCGGCTTCCTGTTCATCTACCCGATCTTCCACAAGGCGGATGAGCATGAGGAAACCGAAGAGGACGCTGCCAAGCCCCACGTGCCGCATCTGCCGGCAGGCGAGTAAAGCCAAAACCACTCACGAACCAGGGCAGGGGGCGGTGGTCCGCCCCTTGCCAGTGAACAAGGACATAAAGAGACATGACATCGAAACAGACGCTGCTGCGCGGGCGGGTGCTGAGCTTCACCGCCGAGCCGCAAGACCCCCAGGACACCAGCGCCTATGAGTTCATCGAGGACGGCGCGCTGCTGGTCGCGGACGGCATGATCCTGGCCAAGGGCAGCTATGACAGCGTCTCGGCGCAGGCGGCCGGGGCCGAGGTGATCGACCACCGCCCGAACATCCTGATGGCCGGCTTAATCGACACCCATCTGCATTTCCCGCAGGTTCAGGTGATCGCCTCCTGGGGCTCGCAGCTGCTGGAGTGGCTGAACAACTATACCTTCCCCGAGGAGGTCCGTTTTGCCGACGCGGGCCACAGCGCCGGGATGGCCGAGCATTTCTTTGACCTTCTGACCAGCCACGGCACCACCACCGCGGTGGCCTATTGTTCGGTCCACAAGACCTCGGCCGAGGCCTATTTTGAGGAGGCCGCCCGCCGCAACATGCGGATGATCGGCGGCAAGGTGCTGATGGACCGCAACGCGCCCGAGGGCCTTTTGGACACACCTGTCAGCGGCTATGACGACACCAAGGAGCTGATTGCGAAATACCACGGCAAGGGCCGCGGCATGTATGCCGTGACGCCGCGCTTCGCCATCACCTCGACCCCGGATCAGATGGAAATAGCGGGGGCCTTGGTGAAGGAACACCCGGAGTGCTACGTCCAGACCCACCTGTCGGAAAACCACGACGAGATCGCCTTTACCGCCGAGCTTTACCCGCAGGCGCAGGATTATCTGGATGTCTACCAGTCCTATGGGCTGCTGACCGAGAAGATGCTGCTGGGCCACTCAATCCACCTTCAGCCGCGCGAGATTGACGCGCTGGCCGAGACCAAGGCCAAGCCGGTGTTCTGCCCGACCTCCAACCTGTTCCTGGGCAGCGGATTGTTTGACGATGCCGGCCTGCGCAGCCGCGGCATCACCAATGCGATTGCCACCGATATTGGCGCCGGCACCAGCTATTCGATGCTGCAGACCCTGAACGAGGGCTACAAGGTGCTGCAATTGCAAAACCAGAAGCTGCACCCCTTGCGCGCTTTCCACTGGATCACCCGCGGCAATGCTGTGGCGCTGGGGCTGGAGGATAAGATCGGCACGCTGGAGGCTGGAACCGAGGCCGATATCGTGGTGCTGGACTCCCGCGCCACCCACGCGATGGACCTGCGAATGCAACGCGCCGAAACCCTGTCTGAAGAGCTGTTCATCCTGCAGACACTGGGCGACGACCGTTCCATCGCGCAGACCTATGCCGCAGGCCGGCCTATGAAACCGGCGGCATAGGAACGGAGCGCCGTTTTCCGGCGCGGAAAACGGCTATGAAAAATTCAATTTTTCATGGCCGGAATTCTTGCAGAATTCCGGTTCCGCCCGCCTGTGAAGCTGTGCCCCCCCAAAAAAAGACCGGCCCAGGGGCCGGTCAATTGCGCCAGACAGAGGAGACCCGGCGGGGGAGTGAAACCTTCAGGCTTTGAACTGGATCGGGTCTGAGTGGTAGACCTCTTCCAGGATGATCTCGACCAGGTCGAACTGCGTGTGCAGGTTGACGTCCTCGAAATAGATGTGGCTTGGCCAGGCCTGGCTGACGTGGTTGTCCTCGGGCAGGTCCACATTCGCGCAGACATTGCGGATCGCCGCCACATGCGACCGCGCCATTTCGCGGGTTTCGGCCTTGGTGGCCTCCAGATCCTCGATGCTGTTGCGGTCGATCTGCGGCGAGCCGATGCCCGAGGTCAGCGGCATGTTGCGTTTGATCGCCTGGTCCTCATAGAACGAGATATCGACGTTGTCCGCGGCCAGCCGCATGATGAAGACCGGGTTGGCGCTGACCTTGGCGTCGGTCAGCTCCAGCAATGCCGGGTTTTCCGATGGCGCCAGCTCGGGCGCGGCAGCGGCCGCCGTCTCGGTGCCGCCGCGGCGGCGGGAGCGGCGGTCTTTCTTTTTGGCCAGCGCCACGTGGTCGCCGCGGTAGTTGTTGTCGAACACACGGTCCGCATAAGGCTTGTCCCGCAGCATGTGGCGGATCGAGCGGATCGACATGTTCTTGCAGTTTTCCGGGCCGATGAAGAAGGGCGAGCCGGAAGCATCCGACAGCTCGATCCAGCCGTTCGGGAAGGTGGCAATGTGATGGTCCATCCAGGGGCCCAGCACCGTGTCGCCCAGGTGGTCGAGCAGCGCGTTCACCTCGTCAGGGTCGTTCACCACATCGCCCAAGAGCGGCTCCTGCCCATAGATATCGGCGGCGAGGCTGTAGGGCGCAGTGATCTGCAAGAGCGGCGGCAGGCCGGTCAGTTCCTCATGCACCCGCAGGATCTTGGTGATCGCCAGGGGCACGCCGGTGGTGAAATCCGGGGTCTTGAGGTCGCGCCAGTTGTCCTTGTTGATCAGCATGTCGTCGGGGTCGGCGCCCGGCGGGTATTTGTCCGGGTACATCATAGTCTGGCCCAACGGCTCGCAGGACCAGGCATAGAGCGCCCAGGTGATGTAGAATTTATTCACCCCCAGCAGGCGGCTGACCGCGAGGTTGGCGCGGACATAGCGGTAGGGGTCCTCGTGATAATACTCGCGGGTTTCGATACCGTAGAGATCATTCAGCACCGCCAGCGCCAGCATGTGAACAGAGGCCACGCTGTTGACGCGGCCCGGGTCGGCTTTCTGGCCGAAGTTCGCGTCAAAATCGCCGGCAATGGCGGCGTCGAACACCCGTGTCATTTCTGCTTTGGCTTCAGCGTCGCCCGCCTGCCAGGCGCGCAACAGGTCCAGCCCCTTGGGGAATGCGTAGTCTTCAATTCTGGTCATGGATCGGCCTCGAACCTTGGTGAACCCGTGGCACGCGGGGCGCGCCGGTTGGGAATAAAGCTATCCAAGAGTGGGCACATCAACTATACCCGCTATTGATCCAATCATAGACCCACTTTGAGCCATGCCCAAATCCCCCGGCGGTGCGCTGCTGCAAGGTTTCACAATTGAACGCGAATTTTCGGTGCCGATTTACCGGCAGCTGGATGCCTCGCTGCGGCGGCTGATCCTGGACGGGTCGCTGGCGCCGGGGCAAAAGCTGCCCTCGACCCGCGAGCTGGCGCAGGAGCTGGGGATTTCGCGGATCACGGTGAAGAACGTCTATGAACAGATCATCGCCGAGGGTTATGCCCAGGCGAAAACCGGGGCGGGGACCTTTGTGGCGGACGGGCTGGATACCGAGGCGTTTCCGCAGGTCCGCACGCCGCGGCGCCGGGACAAGCCGCCGGGGATCGAGATATCGGAGCGGGCGCGGACCATTGCGGCGTCGAAATCGGTGGCGCGCTATGGCGAGACGGCGCCGTTCCGCCCGGGCGTGCCGGCGCTGGATCAGTTTCCGGTGAAGCTGTGGAACAAATACATGGCCGAGGCGATGGCGCGGGACGGGCGCCGCAGCCTCAGCTATGGGCAGGTGAATGGCAACGCCGCCCTGCGCGAGGCGATTGCCCGGCATCTGTCGGATGCGCGCGGCATGAAGGTGGATGCGGAGCGGGTGATTATCACCTCGGGCGCACAGCAGGCCTTTGTGCTGATTGCCTTTGTGCTGCTGAACCAGGGGGATACGGTCTGGTACGAGAACCCCGGCCATATTGCCGGACGGGACGTGATGCAGATCATGGGCGCCGATGTGGCGCCGGTGCCGGTGGATGGCGAGGGGCTGGATCTGGACCATGCAATCGGCCGGCACGCCAAGCCGGCCTTGATCTTCACCACGCCGTCGCACCAGCAGCCCCTGGGCACCACCATGAGCCTGGGGCGGCGGCTGGCGCTGCTGAATTACGCGCAGGAAAACAACGCCTGGATCATCGAGGACGACTACGACAGCGAGTTCCGCTACCGCGGCCGGCCGCTGCCCGCACTCAGCGCCTTGGACAGCGCGCGGCGGGTGTTTTATGTCGGCACGTTCTCCAAGTCGATGTTTGCGGCGATGCGGCTGGGCTATGTGGTGGTGCCGCCGGAATTCACCGAGACCTTTGCCACCGCGCGCAACCTGCTGGGGCAGAACTCCTCCGCCGTGGTGGAGGAAGCAATGGCGCGGTTCATGGAGGACGGGCGGTTCACCGAGCATATCCGCAAGATGCGCCGGCTGTACCGGACCCGGCGGGATGTGCTGTTTGAGAGCTTGGCACGCGACTGCGGCGAATTCCTGGCGCCGCAGCGCACTGATGCCGGGATGCATATGGTGGCCTGGCTAAAGGCGGGGATCGGCGATCAGGCCGCGCATGAGGCGCTGCTGGAGGCGGGCATCGACTCGCTGCCGATCTCGGTCTACTGCATTGAGCCGTTGGGCCGCGCCGCGCTGGTGCTGGGGTTCTCTGGTGTGGATGAGCGGATCATTCCGCGGCTTGTGAAACGGCTGGCTGGGGTTTTGGAAGGGCTGGCAACAGGAGATTAGCGGCAGAAAGCCACTTCTGCTTTCAGGCCCGGCTCCGCATCTATGAGGCTCAGCCTGGCCCCATGCAATTCTGCAATTGCGGCAACCAGGCTAAGGCCTAGCCCGCTGCCCGGGGTGGTGCGGCTTTGCTCCAGCCGGTAGAGGCGGCGCAGCACGTTCTGATGCTCACCTTGCGGGATGCCGGGGCCATGGTCGCGCACAGACAGGATGGCCGAGCCGCCTTCCTGGCGCACTGCCACCCCAATGGCGGTGCCGGGCGGGGTGTGGCGCAGGGCGTTTTCAATCAGATTGGCCAGAAGCTGCCCAAGCAGGCCGCGGTCGCCGGAAACGATTGCCGCCTCTTCAGGCAGGTTCAGAGTGAGCTCGCGGCCTTCTTCCTCCGCTGCGGGCTCATAGATTTCGGTAAAGGTCGCGGCAATCTCTTTCAGATCCACGGGTTCGAACCGGGACCTGGGCGAGCCGCCCTCCAGTTGTGCGATCTGCAGAAGCGACTGAAAGATGCGGGTCATGCCGCGGGTTTCTTCCAGCGCCTGATCCGCCATCAGCTGTGCATCCTGCGGCAGGCCGGGCATCTCCTGCAAGCGGGCAAGCTGCACCGCAACCCGCTGGATCGGGGTCTTCAGGTCATGGGCGATATCTGCAGAAACCTGCCGCAGCGCTTCGGTGGACTGCTGCTGCGCCTGCGCCATGCGGTTCACCCTGCGGCTGATGCGGGCAAGATCCCCTTGCCGCTGCTGCGATTGCGGCACCCTGGCGCTGAGATCACCCGAAGTCAGAGCGGACAAAGCCTGCTCAATTCCTGCCAGCGCCCGGGCCGACCGGCGCGCCAGCAGAACGCCGCCCAGCACGGCAATGACGATGGCCGGCAGCAGCCCGAAGAGAACCACCCGCAGATATGTCTGGCGCAGGTCGTCCAGCGGCTTGGCGCTTTGTGCCACTGTCAGCAGCCCGCCGTGGATATAGTCGCTGAGTGAAATGAAGCGGCCGGTGATTTCAACCGGCTGCTGCCCCAGTACCACAACCCGGAAACCTGTTTGCTGCTGCATGATGGCAGCATTGCCCGCAACAACGCGCCCGCCCGGGCGGCGGTAGCTCAGCAGGCGGCGCTGCGGGTCAGTCTCGGCGGTTTCCGCATTCACAAGCGCTGCCAGCGCTGCGGCGGAAGGCGTCGCGCGAAAGCCCGCCATGTCCTGGGTCAGGCTTTCCTCGATCGCCTGCCGCTGCGCCCCATGCGCCACGTAATAGGTAATGCCGAGACTGAGCGAGCTGGCAGCCGCGAACAGCAGCGACAGCCACAGCGACTGCCGCACTGGCGAGGAGCGCAGCAGCGCCCGCACGCGGGTCTTCAGGTCATTCGGCAATCCGGTACCCCGCTCCGCGCACGGTTTCGATCAAACCTCCGGAGAAAGGCTTGTCCACCTTGGCCCGCAGCCGGGAGATATGCGTCTCTACCACATTTGTCTGCGGATCAAAGCTGATGTCCCACACGGCTTCCAGCAGCATGGTACGGGTCTGAACCCGGCCTTTGCGGCTCAGCAAATGCTCCAGCAGCCGGAACTCCCGCGGCAGCAGGTCAATTTCCTGGCCATCGCGGGTGACCCTGCGGCGGATCAAGTCCATTTCCAGCCCGCCCGCGCGCAGCACCGTTTCCTGCGTTTGAAGACCGGGGCGCCGGGCCAGTGCCGCCACCCGGGCAGACAATTCGCCAAAGGCAAAAGGTTTGACGAGATAATCATCTGCACCCGCTTCCAGCCCCTCGATGCGGTCGTTCACCCCGCTCAGCGCCGTCAGCATGATGGCAGGGGTCCGCACCCCGGCGCCGCGCAGGGTCTTGATCAGGCTCAGCCCGTCGAGGCTTGGCAGCATCCGGTCGACGACCAGCACGTCGTAATCAGCGGCAGTTGCCTGCAGCAGCCCGTCGCGGCCATCGGTGACAAGATCGGCCGTGTGGCCTTCCTCGCGCAGTCCCGCAGCCACGTAAGGACCGGTGGTGGCGTCGTCTTCTATCACCAGGATCTTCACGGTTTCCCTCGCTTTGCTGCCTGCCTGAATTACACGGGAATGAACCCGGGCACACATTACAGATCTGTATAGAACGCGTCAGGACATTGAAATCCGGGCCTGCCATTTGCCTTGCATCACTTCGAACGCAAGGAAATGAAGATGCCCGGAACCCACGCTCCCAAACGGTTGGCCTTTGCCCTCACCGCCGCTGCCTCGGCAGCTGCCATGTTCCCCCTGGCCCCTGCGCCTGCGCTGGCGGTGCCCGCCGGCGGCTATGCCGATCTGGTCGAGGCCATTTCACCGGCCGTTGTCTTTGTCGAGGTTACCGGCAAGGCGCAGCCTGCTGCCGGCCGCCAAGCCATGCCGAACGACAAGTTCATGGAAGAATTCATGCGCCGTTTTGGCGGGCGCATCCCCCAGTTTGATCATGACCGCCCGGTCAAGGGCGCAGGCTCTGGTTTTGTGATTGCCGAGGACGGGCTGATCGTCACCAACCACCATGTGATCGACGATGCGCAGACCGTCTCGGTCACCCTGGCCGACGGCAGCAAGCATGAGGCCACCGTGATCGGTGCCGACCCGCTGACCGATATAGCGCTGCTGAGGATTGAGGCGGACGCGCCGCTGACCGCAGTTGAATTCGGCTCCTCCGGCGCATTGAGGGTGGGCGACGAGGTGCTTGCCATGGGCAGCCCCTTTGGCCTGGCAGGCACTGTGACCTCCGGCATCGTCTCGGCCACCTCGCGCAATATCAACTCAGGCCCCTTTGACGACTTCATCCAGACCGACGCGGCGATCAACAAGGGCAATTCCGGCGGACCCCTGTTCAATGCCGAGGGCGAGGTCGTCGGCGTCAACACCATGATCTACTCGCCAGGCGGCGGCTCAGTCGGGATCGGTTTCGCGGTGCCCTCCGACATGGTGCAGAAAATCGTCGCCGACCTGGAAGACGACGGCGAGATTGCCCGCGGCTGGCTGGGTGTGCAGATCAAGCCGCTGTCGGAAGACGCGGCCAACGTGCTGGGCCGGGACGCGGGCAAGGGTGTGGTGATCGAAAGTGTTGTTGCAGACAGCCCGGCGGCGGAAGCAGGGCTGAAACCAGGCGATGTCGTGCTGCGCTTCGGCGGCAAGGAAATCGCTGAGATGCGGGATCTTACGGCCGCCGTTGCGGTGACCGCGCCGGGAGAGCTGTCACAGATCGAAGTCCTGCGAAAAGGCAAGGAACTGAGCCTGAACGCAGAGCTGGGCGACCGGTCCGGCCAGGACGCCTGACCGCCGCACACCAGAAAATCCCAGCCTGGTTTCAGGCCGGGATTGGGACGGCCAAGGCTCTTCCCCTCCAGCGGGTGCGGAGTGTCCCCGCCGGGCCTTGGCCGGACCAGATACCATTCAAGGGGAGAAACCTGCGCGCGCGCATCTTTCCCCTTGGACCGGGCGGGAGCCGGCGGCATTGCACTCCAGAACAGCGCCATACCGCATGTGCCAGGCTTCAGAATCTTTGCGTTCTTGTCCTGCGCCTTTTGTCTGACAGCTGTGCCGGCACGCTACCGAACAGCCTTGACCGCAGCGGTCACGATATCCAGCGCCCGGGTCAGGTCAGCCCGCGAAATCGTCAGCGGCGGTGACAGGGTCAGGACATTGCCCTGGCTGATCTTGAAGCTGAGGCCCGCGTCCAGGCAAGCATAGTATATCTGTTCAGCGCGCTGGTGTGCCTCTGACCGGTCTTCACTGCCGCCCGTAATCTCGACCCCGAACATAAGACCGCGGCCCCGGATATCAGCAACCGCCGGCACACCAGCCAGCTGTTCCCGCAGCCTGGCCACGGCATAGCTGCCAAGTTCCGCCGCGCGCTCCACCAGCCCCTCTTCTTCAATGATTTGAAGCGTCGTCAAGGCTGCGCGGGCGGTGACCGGGTTTTTCTCATGCGTGTAATGGCCGATGGCAAAATCCCCGCACACATCCAGATCGCGCCGCGCCACACAGGCAGCGATGGGCAGGATGCCGCCGCCCAGCGATTTGCCCAGCGTCACCATGTCCGGCACGATCCCGTCATGCTGGAAGGAGAACATCTGCCCGGTCTTGCCCAGCCCGGTGGGGATTTCATCCAGGATCAAGAGCACACCATGGCGGTCGCAAATCTCGCGCACCGATTTCCAGAACCCCGGCGGCGGCACATTCGGGACCGCCCGCATCGCTTCAGCAATGAAGGCGCAATAGTCGCCGTCGCGCCCCAGAACATAGTCGATCATCCGCGCGCAAGCCTCGGCGCTGGCTTCCAGCGACTTGCGGCCATAAGCGCAGTCCGAGTGGCTGAACGGCGCCACATGCTCGGTTCCCGGCAGCAAGGGGCCTGCGATATGGCTGCGGAAGGTGGCCTCCCCCCCGACCGAGGCAGCGCCAAAGCCCGCGCCGTGAAACGCATCCCAGAAGCTGAGGGTCTTGAACCGCCCGGTGGCGGCGCGGGCGATTTTCAGCGCCACCTCATTGGCGTCGGAGCCGCCGGTGGTGAAAAGAGTTCTTGCCCAGATCGCCGGGAGTGATCGCCGCCAGTTTCTCGGCCAGTTCCACCGCCGGTTCATTGGTGAAGCGACGCGGCGCAAACGGGAGATCATCCAGCTGCTGCTTGATGGCCGCGACCAGCCTGGGGTGGCCATAGCCCAGGTGATGCACCGAATTGCCGTGGAAATCCATGAAGCGGCGGCCGTCCCTATCCTCAATCCAGATGCCTTCGGCCTTGGCAATGGTGCTGACGCAGGGGCTGGACAGGCTCTGATGCAGGAAGACCCCCGCGTCCCGCTCCAGCAGCGGCGCGGAATTGGGGCCGATGGATTTTTTCAGCCAGGCCTTGCGGGCCTCCGAGGTGTTGGATTCACCTTCCGTATGGACAAGCATGTGCCGCCTCCGTTCGAGGGGGTTAAAAGGGAAACGTCAAAAGGGCCGGGGCCGGGCGGAGCTGTCCCCCCTGTGGCGTGTTTTACTCCGGCCAGGGGAGGGAGTATGTCTTGACGTTTGTGAAGAATTTCATGGCCTCGATGACGCCTTCCTTGACGCCGTTGCCACTGTCCTTGATGCCGCCGAAGGGGGACATTTCGATGCGGTAGCCGGGCTGTTCCCAGATGTTGCAGGTGCCCACGTCCAGACCGTTGATATAGGCAATCGCGCGGTTCAGGTCGTTGGTGCAGACACCGGAGGACAGGCCGAACTCCGTGGAATTGGAGATCCGCATCACCTCGGCGTCGTCATCCGGCACCCGGACAACCGGAATGACCGGGCCGAAGGTCTCCTCCATCACCAATTCGCTGTTGTGGGGCACGCGGTCGACCACGATCGGCGGCAGCAGCGCACCCTGGCGGGGCGGATGATAGAGGATCTCGGCACCTTCCTCCGCCGCCTGCAGCACCCGGTTTTCAAACAGCTCCGCCGCCTTGCCGTGGATGACGCAGCCAAGCTCGGTTGCCGGATCCTGCGGGTCGCCGAACTTGATCTTCTGCGCCTTCTCCAGCACCAGCGGCACAAAGCGGTCAGCCACGCTTTCCTGCACCAGGATGCGCTTGATCGCGGTGCAGCGCTGGCCGGAGTTGCCGGTGGCGCCAGCCACCGCAATGGCGGCCGCCTTTTCCAGATCGGCATCCGACAGATCATTCAGCACGATCAGCGGGTCGTTGCCGCCCAGTTCCAGCGCCTGCCGCTTGTAGACGCCCTTCTCGGCAATCATCTTGCCCACCGGCACGCCGCCCGTGAAGGTGATGATGTCGATGTTTTCATTGGTGATCATCTCATCGCCAATGTCCTTGGGCCAGCCGGTCACCACCTGGAACATCTCCGGCGGCAGGCCTGCTTCATAGAGGATATCGGCCAGCGCAATGCAGGTCAGCGGCGTCAGCTCGGTCGGCTTGCAGACCATGCAGTTGTTGGTGGCAATCGCGGGCGCGATCTTGTGGCTGACCATGTTCAGCGGGTGGTTGAACGGGGTGATCGCCGAGATCGCCTTGACCGGCTCGCGCTTGGTGAAGATCTTGCGCGCCTTGCCGTTGTGGGTCAGGTCGCAGGAGAAGATCTCGCCGTCGTCCTTCAGCGCCTCGGCGGCGGCGAACTGATAGACGTCCTGGGCGCGCTTGGTCTCATAGACCGCGTGCTGGTGGCAGATGCCCAGCTCCAGCGTCAGCCATTTGGCCAGCCAGTCCCGTTTCTCGCCGATCAGTTCGCCCGCGCGCTGCAGGATCCGGCTGCGCTCGTAGCGCGTCAGCTTGGGCGTGTAATTCGCGGCAATCTCAAAGGCCATGCGGGCATGTTCCGCCTGGCCTGCAGGCACATGGCCCACTACTTCGCCCGTATAGGGGTAATGGACCGGCACGGTATCCTCGGTAAACACAACCTCGCCGCCGATGCGCATGCCCTCGTTGCGGATTTCAATAGTGCTCATGGTCAGGCTCCCCGTTACAGCGCCGCCGCCTGCGCGGCATAGAAGAAGGCATCAAAATTGCGCAGCACCGGCGCTTGCGGCAGCGGCAGGACGCGGTTGCAGATGAAGGGGACCTCCTGTTCGGTCAGCCCGCCATGGGAGCGCAGCGGCTCATTCAGCGCCGCCAGATCGTGGCGGTGCTCGGATGTGCCGATGCAGATGTTCTCGCCGGAGACCAGGATGATGTCGCCGATCCGGTCGGCCGGCAGCTCAAACCGGGCCACCGCCTCTTCGCGGGTCAGCACATCGGTGATCGCATCATAACCTGCCAGTTTCCCCATGATCGCCGCCCGGTCCGCGCCCTCGGGCAGGTAGCAGGTGGCAAAGGAGCCAAGCGCGCCGTGGTGGACAACATAGGGGTCGGTGATCGGCAGGATCACCCGCGCCTGGCCTTCGCCCAGCCACTCGTCCATCAGGTCCTGCACATAGATCACGCTGGGCGAGCCGTCGGCGTGATGCTTGGGCTTCATGCCGTGATCGGCGGTGACCACGATCGCTGCCCCCAGCGCATCCAGCTCCGCCAGGTACTTGTCGAACATCGCATAGAAGGCCTTGGCCTCTGCCTGATCGGGGCTGTATTTGTGCTGCACGTAATCGGTGGTGGTCAGATACATCACATCCGGCGCCCATTCCTTCAAAAGCTTCACCCCGGCAGCAAAGACAAATTCGCTCAGCTCTGCCGAATAAACCTCGGGCTGCGCCATGCCCAGCCATTCGCTGGCCTTCTCCTGGCCGTGCTCTGCCGCGGTTGAACTATCTGATTTTTCAGCCGAGAAACACTTGGCGCGGTCCTCATCAAACGCCAGCCCCGCACCCAGAAGCGCCCGCAGCTTGTCCTTGGCGGTGACCACCGCCACCCGCGCACCCGCATCATAGAAGGCCTTGAACACCGTGGGCGCGCGCAAAAAGCGCACGTCGTTCATCATCACCTCTTCGCCGGTCTCAGGGTCGATCAGGTAGTTGCCGCAGATCCCGTGCACCACCGGCGGCCGGCCGGTGGCAATGCTGAGGTTGTTGGGGTTGGTGAAGCTCGGCACCACCGAATGGGCCAGCCGGTCGGTGCCTTCCGCCCGCATCCGCCTAAGCGCGGGCATCAGGCCATCGGCAATCGCCTTGTCCAGATACTCCGGCTCGCAGCCGTCCAGGCAGATGGCAATCGCGCAGGCCCGGGGCACCGCATAGGCGCGGCCGTTTGCCACAACGGGGGAGTGAATGGTCATATGTCGAAGTCCTTTATCTTTCAGGCTTGTCTCTTCAGGCCGCCAGTTTGGCGCGTTCTTCCAGCGCCGCGGCGGGCGGCGCCGCGCTGGCGACGCCCATTTCGGCCAGCGTTTCCTTGGCGGCAGCCGCAACCCGCCGCATCACATGCTCATCCATCTGGCCGATGCAGCCGATGCGGAAACTGTCCACAACCGTCAGCTTGCCCGGGTAGAGGATAAAGCCCTTTTCCTTCATCAGACCGTAAAAGCGGCTGAACACAAAGCTCTCATCCGCCGGGCAGAAGAAGGTGACGATGATGGGGCTGAGCCAGCGGCTTTCCAGCAGGGTTTCAAACCCCAATTCCCGCATGCCGGCCACCATCACATCGCGGTTCCTGGCATAGCGCGCGCCGCGCCCCGCCACGCCGCCCTCGGCCTCATGCGCCTTCAGCGCCTCCAGGAAAGAGGCCACCACATGGGTCGGCGGCGTGAACCGCCACTGGCCCGTCTTCTCCATCGCCGCCCATTGCGCATGCACATCCAGGGAAAGCGAATGGCTGTTGCCCCTGGCCGCCTCCAGCTCCGCCTTGCGGGCAAGCACAAAGCCAAAGCCCGGCACCCCTTCGATGCATTTGTTGGCCGAAGACACCATCGCCTCAAAGCGGATCTGCGCGGGCTGCAGCTCAATGGCGCCAAAGGCCGACATCGAGTCGATCAGCAGCTTGCGGCCCGCCGCATAAACCGCCTCGGAAATCTCCGCCACCGGGTTCAGGATGCCCGAGGAGGTCTCGCAATGGATCGCCACCACATGGGTGATCGCCGGATCCTCCGCCAGGATCCGCGCCACCTCCTCCCCGCGCGGCGGCAGGTAGTCGCCCTTGTCCAGCACCGCGTGATCGCGGCCCAGATAGGCCAGCGTCTGCGCCGAGCGCTGCCCGTAGGCCCCGTTGGCCAGCACCAGCGCCTTGCCATCGCCGGGGATGAAGGAGCCCAGCATCGCCTCCACCGCAAAACTGCCGGAGCCCTGCATCGGCACGCAGTCGAAATCCTCCGCCCCCGCCCCCAGAAGCGACAGCAGGCGGCGGCGGATTTCCCGCGTCATCGCCCGGAAATCGTCATCCCAGCTGCCCCAGTCCCGCAGCATCGCCGCCTTCACCGCATAAGACGTCGTCAGCGGACCGGGCGTCAGAAGATACGGCTCTCCCTGCCGCGGACCTTCCAGCGGATCCTTGCAAACTCTCATCCGAAATCTCCAAAATCCATCTCAAGGCATCTTTGTCCCCCAAAATTCCATATGTAAAATCGCAAAAAACAATCTAACTATAGGCAGAACCTATGAATGGAACGCACCCGATTTCCCGGGGCATATGCCCGGCGCAGAGGCTTGCCGCCTCTGCCGCGCGCGCTCTTGCGGCCCGCCGCAGGGAGGCAGAGCGTCAGGCGGCCCGCCTGCTGCGGTGCCCGTGCGGAGATTTATTAGAGACAGGCGAAGCCAAGGGTCACCCTGGTTCGAAATCGCGGGCCTGTTCAAACGAGCAGCGGAAAGTAAACGTCGACCCCGCGCCCAAAGAGGAGTCAACGGCAATCTCCCCGCCCATGAGCCGGGCAAGACGCGACGCAATGCTGAGACCCAGGCCCGTGCCGCCGAAATCGCGGGTCGGGGCGCTGTTGGCCTGGGAGAACGCGCTGAAGATACTGGCCAGCTTGTCCTCTGGAATGCCCACCCCGGTATCCTGAACTGCAATAGCCAGTTGGAGCTGCGATCCCGCTTCCTGGCCGGATACCCGGACCGTCACAGACCCCTGCTCAGTGAACTTCACAGCATTGCCGACCAGGTTGACAATGATCTGCCGGATGCGCCCCTCGTCACCCAGAACGGAGCCGGGCAAGCCCGGCGCATAGTCCAGGGTCAAGGCTACCTGGCTCTCCGCTGCCTTTGGGCTCAGCATCAGTACCACGCTGGAAAGAGTTTCCTTCAGGTCGAGCGGTGCCTTTCGCAGCTCCAGCTTGCCGGCTTCTATCTTGGAGAAGTCGAGGATCTCGTTGATGATGTCCAGCAAGGCTTCGCCAGACTCCAGGATGGTTCTCGCATAAAGCGCCTGATCCTCGTCCAGCTCCGTTTCTTCAAGCAGCGACGCCATTCCAAGAACCGCATTCATCGGCGTTCTTATCTCGTGGCTCATCGTTGCCAAAAACTCCGATTTTGCCTTGTTTCCCGCCTCCGCTGCCCGGGTCCGCTCTTTCACCTTGTCTTCAAGCGTTTCCGTCAGCGCCTTCAGTTCTGCGTTACTGTGATCGAGATAGCCCAGAACATCGCCGAAGGCCTGAGCCAGGCGTCCGATTTCGTCCTGGCCGCAATCCGGCGGACGGCGCACATTGCCGCCGCGGCGTATGCTGGATGCAAACTTTGTCAGCCGTAGCACCGGGCTGGTGATCCGGTTGGACATGATGACAGCAGCGGCCGATGCAAGCAGGGCAGAAAGGCCGGAAAGCAGAAGAATTTGCTGCGCATGCGCCATCGTTTCCTTTTCCAGCCTTTCCGTGGAGAACTCCAGAACCACGTAGCCAAGCCGTGAATCGGCAGTGGCCAGAACCGGGCCGGCGACCCTGATCTGATTGTTTTCAGCCAGCGCTGCCCACGTCTTTTCATCCCTGGGGTCCTGCAAAATCGAATCTGCAAACCGTTGGCCCCGAAGAGGATTGGCATCGCTTCCGTCTGTCAGCACCCTGGTGCCGGCGTCCAGGATCAGCGCACGGACCGCGCCTTCGCTGGCCAATACGGAACCGGCTTGCTGGCGCAAGTGCTTGATGTCCAGTTCATACAGCGGCTCCAGCACGGCCTCGGCAAGGGTTTTGCCCAAGTCCATCACATGGCGTTCATAAGCAGAGATTGCAGTCTTGTGGGCCAGCCTGACCGAAATGAAGGAAATAGAACCGGCAACGGCCAGAACAATCAGAACGGTGTAGGCAACCAGCTTACTGCGAAGACCCGGCGCCTGCATGTCAGCTGCCTCCAAGGAGATTTGAAACCGGTTTCTGAAATTGCTCCAGCACATCCAGGGTCTGATCAGGGATTGCGTCGAATTTTGTTGTTCCCTCAAAGCTTTGCAAGGCCTGCCGGCCAGCCTCGCTTTGATCCAAGCCAATCAGAACAGTCAGCAGCGTGCTGGAAAACTCTTCCGGTGCGCCTGGGGGCACACTGACGACATGGCGGGGGATCGCCGCAGTCTCAGCAAGGATTTCAAGATCGCCCAGGTCCCCGCCCGCCCGCATCTTCAATCCCCGCAGCGACATGGCTCCAGCATCTACCAAGCCGCGCAGCACCCACTCGAGCGTGTTTTCATCATCACCTGAAAATACATACCCTGCCGCGCCTTCAGGGCGCTGCGACCGCGGCCCATCCAGCGCGGTCAAGGGCACGGACTGTGCGCGTATCTCCAGCCATGGCAGGAAATAGCCGCTGGAGGAAAACGCTTCTTCAAATGCAACAACGCGGCCTTTCAAGTCCTGCAGCGAACGGATACCGCTGTCCCGGCGGGCAAAAATGACAGAGTGATAAAGACCGATGCCCCGCTTCCATTGCCGGGCCAGCAGCCGGCTGCCGCATTTGGCCCTGACCGCCAAAGAAACCAGAGGGCTGTCGACATAAACATCGACCTCGCCCTTGCGCAGGAGCTGCGCCATATGGCCAACATCCCGCGCGATGACAACCTGGCCCCCTGTAAAACCCAGAACCTGCAACTCTGCCGCCAAATGCCGGGCGAATGGCAGGAAACTGCGGGTTTCCTTGACCGGTTCATCGCTGATTGTTCCAATTACCAATTCGCGTGCCGCAGCTGCCTGGCCCAGCAACATGCCAAACCAAAGGCAGAACAGGAGGACTGATCTTCTGATCTTCATGAAAGGCCCTTTTCTTTGACAAACGCGATTGCCGTCTAATTCAATATCGCAGAAATTGCGCTCCGAAAGGTAAAGGAAAGATTTTTAATTGTTAAGCAACAGCCGTTTCACTGGTCAATTTACCCGGAATGCGGACGTTTTCGACTGTCTATGCAGGGAAATGACAGGCCGCAAAGAGCTAGGGCCGGGACCCTAAGAATTTTAATCTATGTGCTGCCCGCCTGCATTGTGAGGTCCTGCCTGAGGCGCCCTTAGGGGCTTTACGGCGCTTAATTCTGGTCAGTGGGAAAAGGGCGCACACCCCAGCCCGTGCTGAGATGCAGACATGCCACTGAGCGCGTCAGAAATTCCGGAATACACTGGCGTCTGTCCGCGGGATCTGTTTCTGCGCGTGCGGTCAGCGCCGAAGGCGTCACGCAAGGCTGGAAAGGCCTGCCGCGGCTTTTTGCAGGGCCGGCAAAAACTCCGTCAGATCCTGCAAGCTGCGGCGCTGGACAGGCGCATGGACCGACAATGTCGCCATCAGCCGGTTACGAACGTCCCGCACGGGAACAGCGACAGCGACCATGCCGGCGATGAATTCCTCGTCATCGGTGGAGTAACCACGGCTGGCGATGGCCTCAAGCTCGGTGCTGAGCAGGTTCGGGTCGGTGCGGGTCCGGCCGGTTACAGCTTCCAGCGGGCGGGCCCGCAATACCGCCTCCAGCGTGCTGGCCTTCAGCGTCGAAAGATACATTTTGCCACTGGCAGTGCAATGAAACGGCACCTGGGTACCGATCGGCAGCTGGATGCGCAGCGGCCATTTGGTCTCTACCCGGTCCAGATAGATCATCCCCTCGCGGTCGGGGGTGGCAAGATTGCAGGTCTCCCCCAATTCCTCAGCAACGCTTTTCAGGATACTGAGGCGGGCAGTGCGCAGGTGCTCGGACGACATGGTGTTCAAGGCCAGCTTGCGCAGCCGCGGGCCGGGCCCGTAGGCCCGCCCGTCCAGGTCGCGCTGCAAAAACCCTTCGGCCTCTGCGGTTTGCATCAGGCGGTGGACCGTGGGCTTGGGCAGGCCCATGGCCTCGATCATCTCGGCTGGCTTCACCGCCACCCCGCGCCGGGCCACTTCCTCCAGCAGCACCAGCAGGCGCAGGTTGGTGGGGATCTGCCCCTCTTTCTTTTCCGGCGTATCCGCTGCCATCGCCGCCTCATCGCTATTTGTTGGGCAGCAGCACCAGGGCGAAGTCAGGCACCAGCGAAACCAGCACCCAAACCCCGATCAGGGCTGCAAGGTAAGGAACCGTATAGCGGAGCAGGCGGAAATACGGAACACCGGTGACACCGGATGCGACGTAGAGGTTCAGCCCGTAGGGCGGGGTGATGAAGCCGATGGAGGCGCCAACCAGGAAGATCACCGAGAAGTGGATCGGATCGACCCCGACTGAGGCCGCAATGGGCGCCAGGATCGGAGCAAGAATGATGGTGACCGGCAGGCTTTCCAGCACCATGCCCGAGAAGAACACGATCACCATCGAGGTGAACAGCACCGCGTGGTAGCCGCCCATCGAGGTTACAAACCCGCCGATGGCCTGCTGTGCGCCCAGGAGCGAAAGGATCTGCTGCATCACCACGGATATCGCGATCAGCGGTGCCAGGATGCCGGTGATCTGGGCCGAGCGCACCACGATGCCCGGAATCTGCGGGATGGTGAAGCCCTCGACCACCAGCATTTCGGCAAAGGATTTTTCTTCCCATGTCTTGTCATTGCTGGCTCTGGTGATTTTGGTCACCAGCCAGGACAGAACGCCTGCGATGACGCAGAAGCCGACGGTAACGCCTGCGGCTTCGGTCGGGGAGAACTTGCCGGTGTAGATGCCCCAGAGCACCAGCCCGATGGCAAAGAAGCCAAGCCAGGCGCCGAAGGCGGTTTTCAGGACCCGGTTCAGCTGCAAGGGGATCAGGAAGCCCCAGCCGTTGCGGTAGCAGATGATCCAGCAGGCCAGCTGCATGCCGATGACCATCATTGCGCCTGGCAGGATGCCCGCCACAAACAGGTCCGAGATCGGCAGGTTCATCAGGAAGCCGTAGACGATAAAGATGATCGACGGCGGGATGATGATACCGACGGTGCCGCCCGCGGCGGCGGTGGCGGCCGAGAACCGCTCGTCATAGCCGCCCTTGACCATTTCCGGGTGCAGCATCGAGCCGATGGTGGCGGTGGTCGCCGAGTTGGAGCCTGAGATCGCAGCAAACAATCCGCAGGCGCCAAGCGATGCCATAGCAAGCCCGCCGCGCATCCAGCCGAGGCAGGCATAGGCGAAGTCTGACAGGCGCCGGGCGATGCCCGACTGGTTGATCAGGTCGCCGGTCAGGATGAACAGCGGCATCGCCAAGAGCGCAAAGCCCTTATTAAAGACGTTCAGAAGCTCAGCGCCCATATTGTCGAGCGTCAGCCCCAGCACGAAGGAGCAGCCGATGACCCAATAACCGATGACCAGCAGCACCGGCACACCCAGCATGAACAGAAAGGTGACCCCAATCGAGATCAGCGTGACCCAGGTTCCGGTATCCATTACACGTCTCCTCCGATCACGGCCTGTTTGATCAGCGGCGCGCCGCTGCGGTAGTTGCGGATGTCGTCGGCCAGATTTTCAAACACCCGGGCAATCATCAGGACAAAGGACATCGGCGCGGTAATCAGGAACCACCATTGCAGCACGCTGTCGGTACCCAGCACGATCTGGAAATTCGAGGCCGACAGCGCCGTCAGCCGGGTGGTGGTGACAAAGACGATGACGGCAAAGCCGAACCACAGCACCGCGTCCAAGCCGAGGCAGCCCATTTGCGCCCAGCGGGGCATGACGGTGCGGAATTCAGAGAAGCTCAGGTGGGTGCGCAGCCGCACGTTGAAGGCCGCACCGAACCAGGCCATCACCATGAATAGCAGCGGTGGAATGGTGGTGGACCAGGGCTGCTGGTTCTTGAACACGAAGCGGTCAATCACACCCCAGAAAATGATGAAGGCAATGGCCAGGTAGCTCCACACCATAATGGTGCGTTCCAGGTGCCGGTCCAAGAGCGGCACCAGCCGGTAGACCAGCATCACCAAAAGGCCGCCGAGCGCGGCGGCGGCGGTGCCCAGCACCCAGGCGGCATTGCTTTCCAGGGCATTGCGGATTTCCCAGCTGTCCTGGGACGCGAAAGCGCTGAAAATGGCGGCGATGTCTGGCCAAAGCTGCATGTGTTCCTCCCCTCATTGCCCCTGTCATTGCCCTTGTGATCCTGCCGGGCAAACAAGGCCGGCGCAGTCTGGCGCCGGCCCTCTGCTCGCTACTCAGGCCTTTGTCAGCCTTTCCACCAGCGGCGCGGCTCCACGTTTTCGGGCTTCATGTCTTTTTTGACTTCGCGCGCGATGGTGTAGATTTCCTGATAGGTGTCGATGCCGCCGGCCCATTTGTTCAGACGGTCGCGCCACTGCTCCCACAGCTGCGGCTGGAACTCGGGCGAGCACATTTCCTCGGCCATGCGGATCTCGCTGTCCGGCAGGAAAGCAGGGCGCACGCCATGTTCGACAAACATGGTGCCCGGCAGCTGCGGATCCGAGAAGCCGACAGTCTTGACCAGCGCTGCCTCATTCGCGGCCTGCACATGGGCCTGGGCCCAATAGGCGCTCTCCATCACCGCGTCCTGCAGGTAGCCCTCGAGCCCGTCAAACACCTTGGCCGACATCGAGGTGTGCTCGGTGCCGCAGAAGAACTTGAGGTCGACGGACTGGCTGACCACCGGCGACATGTTGGCATAGGCCACGGCCGAGGCCCAGGTTTCGGCACCGTCGATCAGGCCCTGTTTCAACCCGTCCAGGGTTTCCTCCCAGGCCACCGGCACCGGGTTCAGGTTCAGCGCCTTCATGGCGATGCGGCCCAGCTGAGTGCCTGTCACGCGGTTCTTGGTGCCAAACAGCTGCTCCAGCTTGGTGATGGTGGGGGCGTCCTTGTATTTCAGGCCCAGCTGAATGCCGCGCAGCTCGCAGTGGCTGAACAGGAATTTCAGCCCGTGGCGCTTCTCCAGCGGGTCGCGCAGGACTTCCTGACTCTTGGGGTGATAGAGGAAATGATACTGCGAGGCGCGGCCCGGGAACATAAAGGCATAGTCCAGCACGTTCAGGTAAGGCGCGCCGCCGGCCGAGTTCTGGGTCGAGGCCGCATAGATGTCGACAATGCCCTGTTGGGTTTTTTCGACACAGGACAGCTGGCCGCAGATCTGGTTGTCGCCGATGAACTCGATGCGGATTTCACCGTCGGTGCGGGCCTCGAGGTCCCGGGCAAACTCCAGCGCGCCGGCCCGTTCAATCAGCAGGTTGCGCGCGTTAAATCCTGAGGCGCCGAACTTCAGCGTGTGCTTGGCGGGCTTGGAAAAACGCTTTTCATAGGTTGATTCTGCGGCAGAGGCGAGATTCGCCAGGCTCATCGCGCCGCCGAAGCCGCCCGCCGCCAGCAAGGTCGAACTCATCCCGTAAGTCCCTGCCACACGGAACAGATCCCGCCGCGAGATCCGGCTCAGTTTGTTAGTCAGCCCCATAATTCTCCTCCCTAAGATCAATTATTGAGACGTTTCGTATCAAAAAAAGCTAGATCATTTTGCACATCCTGTATAGAAGTTTTTTCATCAAGGGTTCGGGAGGACTGGTTTTGGACGCGGATTTCATTGTCATCGGTGCAGGGTCGTCAGGTTGTGTTGTTGCCAACCGGCTGAGTACGGATCCGCGCAATAAGGTCATTCTGCTGGAAGCGGGGGGGCCGGACACCAATCCGTGGATCCATATCCCGGTCGGCTACTTCAAAACCATGCACAACCCATCCGTCGACTGGTGCTACAAAACGGAGCCGGATCCTGGACTGAACGGGCGGTCCATCGACTGGCCGCGGGGCAAGGTGCTGGGCGGGTCTTCATCACTCAATGGGCTTTTGTATGTGCGCGGCCAAAGGCAGGACTACGACCGCTGGCGCCAGATGGGCAACGAAGGCTGGGGCTGGGACGATGTACTGCCGCTTTTCAAACGTTCCGAGGATCAAGAGCGCGGGGCGGATGACTTTCACGGCACCGGCGGGCCGCTGGCGGTGTCCAACATGCGGATACAGCGCCCGATCTGCGATGCCTGGATCGCGGCCGCGCAAGACGCCGGGTATCCGTTCAACCCTGACTACAACGGGGCGGAGCAGGAGGGCGTTGGCTATTTCCAACTGACCACCCGCAACGGACGGCGCTGCAGTGCAGCGGTGGCGTTTTTGAAACCGGCGCGCAACAGGGCCAATCTGCAGATCATCACCCGCGCGATGGTGGAAAAGATTGACATGGACGGGCGCAAAGTGACCGGCGTCACCTATTTGGACAGGGCAGGCCAGCGCCAGTCCATTGCCGCGCGCAAGGAAGTGGTCCTTTCAGCCGGCGCCATCAATTCCCCGCAAACGCTGATGCTGTCCGGAATAGGCCCGGCAGAGCAGCTCAGGGCCAATGGGATCGAACCGCTGGTGGACCTGCCAGGCGTCGGCCAGGGGCTGCAGGACCACTTGCAGGCCAGACTGGTTTACAAATGCAACGAGCCGACCCTGAACGACGAAGTGCGCAGCCTGTTCAATCAGGCGCGGATTGCCTTGAAATACGCGCTGTTCCGGTCCGGGCCAATGACCATGGCCGCCAGCCTTGCCACTGGTTTCATGAAAACCCGGCCTGAGGCGGCAACGCCGGATATCCAGTTCCATGTGCAACCCTGGTCGGCAGACAGCCCTGGCGAAGGCGTGCATCCATTCTCAGCCTTCACCATGTCGGTATGCCAGCTGCGCCCCGAAAGCCGCGGCGAGATCCGGTTGAATGGCCCTGATCCCAAGACCTATCCCAGGATCTTACCGAACTACCTATCCACCGAAACCGACTGCCGGACCCTTGTGGAGGGCGTGAATATTGCCCGCCGCATTGCCAGGCACAATCCTCTGGCCTCAAAGATCGCCCAAGAGTTCCGGCCCCATGAAGGATTGGCGATGGAGGACTTCGAAGGCACCTTGGACTGGGCGCGCAGCAATTCGGTGTCGATCTACCATCCCACCGGAACCTGCAAAATGGGGCAGGGGGCCGATGCGGTGGTGGACGCACAGCTGCAGGTGCATGGGGTTCAGGGGCTTCGGGTTGCCGATTGCTCGATCATGCCCGAAATCGTTTCCGGCAACACCAATGCCCCGGCAATCATGATCGGAGAAAAGGCCAGCGATCTGGTGCTGGCCGCCGAGTGACGGCAGTGGCGGCCGAATGACCTCCACTGCCTGCTTCATCAGATCAGGAAATGGTCTTCGGTCAGTGCAGATGCCTGCACGTCCAGAAGCGTGATCGAGCCGTCTTCCCCTAGATCGATGATTGTGTTGCTGCCATCCTGCGCAAAGGCGCCGGACAAATCTGCGAAGCTGGCAAAGCCAAAGCTGCCCCCGGTCAGATCCAGCAATTCACCATCGGCGGCGGTGTTGAAGTCCGTGATCACGTCATCCCCGGCATTGTCCCTGAAGACAAAGATGTCGGCGCCGCGGCCGCCCTCAAGGAGATCATTCCCGGTTCCTCCGTCCAGCACATCCGCACGGCGGCCACCCTCAAGACGGTCGTTACCTGCGCCGCCTTCCAGCGTGTCGCGCCCGCCGCCGCCCTCGATCCGGTCATTGCCCGCACCGCCTTCGGCCAGGTCGTTGCCGCGGCCGCCAAGCAGCCGGTCGGCCCCATCGCCGCCATCCAGAGTGTCACTGCCGCGCTGGCCGCGCAGCAGGTCATTGCCGCGGCCCCCGTCGATATAGTCGTTGCCTGCACCACCGGACAGCACATCAGCGCCGCCCTCGGCCAGATCGACAACAATACGCAGCAGCTGCTCTTCTCCGCCGTTGCGGGTAAAGTCGCCCTCCACCAGATCCACCAGCGTGCCCGCAGCGGTGGTGCCGCCCAGGATATTGACCGGCGTACCGCCCGGCAGGCCTTCGGACCCGTTGAACCCGTCGTGCAGGCGGACAACGCCGTTCTCAGCCGTTCCCTGGTCCCGTGCGGTCTGGTTCAGAAATGCTGCACCTTCTTCGGTATTCACCTCAGTGCCCGCATCCAGCACGTCGCTGCCGAAACGCTCAATCACCAGCGGCCCGGCAAAATTGCCATCCTCGTCAAAGATATAGTCCTGCAGCGCATCGTCAGGCGAAGCCAGGAAGGCATCGTTGGAGGGGATCACCATGGTGGCCCAGGTAAAGAAACCCTGGCCGACCTGATCGGGGTTCACGTTGATGGTGAAACTCGCGCTTTCGCCCGGGTCGATCGGCCCCGGCACGCCGTTGCCGCCGATGATGGTGGCATCAACGCCGCCGTCGATGACTTGCTGATTGAACTCGGCAGCGATGCCTTCGACGCTGCCGTCCTCGGCAATGCGCTCAAGCCCGCCGCTGGCGGCCTCGCCATCAGTCCACAGGTCGAAGTTTTCACCGTCATGGAAGCCGAACCAGACAGGGGTCAGGAACGTGCCGCCTTCGCCCAGGGTGTTGGTCACGGTGACGGTGATTGCCTCGCCGTCGCCAACGGCGTCGCCGCGGATCACGTCATTGCCGGCGCCGCCGTTGATCGTGTCGCCGCCAGCGCCGCCGGCCAGCAGGTTATCCCCCGCATCGCCGTTCAGAACGTCGTTGTTGGCCGAGCCGGTCAGGTTCTCGATATTCAAGAGCGTATCCACAACCGCGCCGTTCGGGCCTTGGTAGACTGCTGCGCCGGAGTTCAAGTCAGCGATCACGGCCGCACCGATGTCTTGAAAGTCCGCAGTGTCGATGCCGTCGCCGCCGTCGGTCACATCCGCACCGCCGCCGCCGCGCAGGATGTCATTACCCGCGCCGCCTTCCAGCACGTCGTTGCCGCCACGGCCCACCAGCAAGTCGTTGCCATCGTTGCCCGTCAGTGTGTTGGCACCGCCGTCACCGAACAGCTGGTCGTCATTGCCGGAGCCGTCGAGGTTTTCGAACCCGCTGAAATTTTCGAAAACGGTGGTAGTCTCATTCGGCTGATAGGAGGCGCTGCCAGAACCCAGATCGGCGACCACCTCAGCCCCAATATTGATGAAGCTGTTGGTGTCGATGCCTTCACCGCCAGTCAGCAAGTCAGTACCGCCGCCGCCGGCGATGAAGTCGTCGCCATCTCCGCCGTCAATGGCATTCGGAGCCGCACCCAGCGCCCGGATGTCGTCATTGTTGGACGAGCCGGTGATGTTCTCGATCCCGGTGAACTCTTCCTCGATCAGCGGGCCGTTGCCGCCGCCGCCATTGTAGGCTGCGGTCCCCGAACCGTCTGCATTCAGCACAACGGACACACCGGCAATCGAGGCATCCGCTGCCCCCAGATTGATATTGGCAAAGGAGTTGGTATCAATGCCAGCGCCGCCGTCGATAGTATCCACGCCGCCGCCGCCGCTGAGGATGTCGTCGCCGGAGCCGCCGCGCAATTCGTCATTGCCACTGCCGCCTTCCAGAAGATCGCTGCCCCGGCCGCCGCGCAGAACATCGTCGCCTGCACCGCCGTCCAGCGTGTCAGCGCCACGGTTGCCGCGAAGATCATCATTGCCGTCACCGCCGTTCAGCGCGTCATTGCCGCCTCGGCCGCGCAACAGATCATCACCATCATTGCCATTCAGCACATTGGCCCCGCCATTGCCGGTCAGCAGGTCCCCGTCGTCCGATCCCTCAATGTTTTCGACGCTGATCAGCGTGTCGGTTTCGGCCACTTCGTCAAACACATTGCCGCCATCGGCAGCGGGATCCAGCCCGTTCACATCGCCGCCCGCATCCTGGACAATGTCAGTGATGACAGGGCCGTTCTGGCCAGCAGGGGCATTGTGCAGATGAATTGCGCTGACACCCGCAACCGGCAGCAAGTCCGATACGGCAAGCCCATTGACCGACAAGTCGGAGCTGTAAGTGACACTGCCGCCATCAGACACGATCACCACACGGCCTTGGCCGCTGGCAAGCGAGTCACTGGAATTGCCAGGCTCCTGCGCCGAGTCCAGCTCTGCAAGCAGCGTCAGCGTGCGGATGCCATCGACGGTCTCATCACTGTCAACAAGCAGCTGCCCGCGGATTTCACCACCCGGAAAATCGCTGGTGTGAATGTTGTAGTAGAGATTGCCTGCCGCTGCCTGCGCCAGCAAACCGGCTGGCGCCTGGTCAGTGGTCAGCGAGGCAAGCGGCTGATCCTCAACCAGGATCCTGAAGCCTGTTTCACGCGCCGCTGTTCCGGCCTGCAGGCTGGCCTTAACCGGCACGTCGATATCACGGAAATCTGCGGTATCAGACCCTTCACCGCCATCCAGCGTATCGCTTCCCAGCCCCCCTGTCAGAGTGTCATCGCCACCCAGCCCCTGCAATTTCTCACTGGCGTTGGTTCCGGTAAGGAGATCGGGGCCTTCTGTCCCTGAGATTGGGCCCATATCGATTTGATCAGTCATTGTCTTTCCTCCAGTTGCACCGGCACAGCTCCGTTTGTGCGCGGATGCGACTGACCTGTGACGGCGGAAAAAAAACGCAACGCATCAGATATGAAGCACTGCGCATCATTTTCAGAAATGCGGGATGTTCGGCATAGGATTATGATTTTGCGGGGTTATTTTTCACGATCACAGCAGCACAAGTAAATTTGAGTGGTATTACATCGGTGTTGGGGCTAGCTGGACCCTGACCTTCTTGCCGCTTTGGCCGTGCTCGCTTTTGAATTGTTCCGTGCCATGCAAAACGTCCTGGGCCACAAGCCCGCCCCTGTGATGACTCAAAACTGGGACCTGTTCAGGGTCTTCCTGGCAGTTGCCCGTGCCGGCAGCATTGCCAGCGCAGCCGGCCGCCTGACTGAAAGCCCAGCGACTGTCGGCCGCAAGCTTCGGGAGCTGGAAACGGCACTGTCAGCAACCCTTTTCGACCGCAGCATTTCAGGGGTTCAGCTGACCAGTTGCGGACAACAGATCCTGCACCAGGCGGAGCAGATGGAGCATCAGGTGCAGATGATCAATGAATCTGTGTCGGGGCATGACGCCCGGATGACCGGCACAGTGACAGTGGCAGCGCCCAGCGGATTGGGGCAATCCCTGCTGGCGCCTCAGCTGCGGGAATTGCATAACCTCCACCCGGCACTGCGGGTCCGGCTGCTTTTGTCTACCAGCAAGGTGAACCTCTTGAACCGCGAGGCCGATATTGCCGTGCGCATCGGCATCCCCAAGCAGGAGCGGCTGATTGGTCAAAGGCTGGGAACAGTAGAATTCGGGATCTACGCCTCGCATTTATATCTGGATGCTATCACCGCCTTTGAAAGTGCGGCAGACCTCGCTGGGCACAACGTGATCGCTGCTGCCGGTGAACTGGCCCAAACCGTTCAATGCCGCGAGTTTGCCCGGCTGGCAGAAACCTGCAACGTTGCACTGACCACGGACAGTATCTTTGCCCAGCTGGAAGCCGTCAAAAGCGGCTTGGGAATTGCACCGTTTCCCAAGTATCTCAGCCGCGCCCACCCGGATCTGGTGGAACTGCTGCCGGGCCAGCTGAAGGCCAAGGCAGAGCTGTGGCTGCTGACCCATCCCGACAGCGGAAGCATTTCCCGAATACAAACCGTTAAGTCCTTCGTGACCCGGATCTGCCAGTCCGCAATGGCAGGACATGGATCACCGGTCATTTGCCCTTGATCCTGACGGTATAAGATGTCCTGACCCCCGCTGGCGGCGGTGGGAACGGCGCAGCCCGGCGCACCTGCATCAACGCGGTATTGTCGAGCTTTGCCGAGCCGGAGCTTTGAACGATTTCAGCCGAGCGCAAGGCGCCGCTGCCAGCAATGGAAAAGCGCACCAGCACCGAGCCGCGGATATTGACGCGCTGACGCTTGGCACGCATCACCCGCCGCAGCACCTGACCGCGGTAGTTGTCTGCAGCAGCATTGCCTTGCTGTTTGGCCGTTCCGTCAACGACAGACGACTGTCCGGAGCTTTTCTCCGCACGCCCTGCTGATGCTCCCTGTGCGGCGTTCTGCTCCGCATTGTTTCCACGCTGAGAGATCCGGCGGCCGCTCTCGGGCTCAGGCAAAGGTTTCCGGGCCTGCCGCCCGGGCATTTCTTTCACCGGTTCGGCCCTGGTCCTGGCTGCTTGCGGCGCTTGTTCCACCGGGCGGCTTTGCGGCTCCGGAGGCATTGCCTGCACGGCCGGAAGCACTGGCCTGCTGACCGTAAGCGGCTCCACCACAGGCTGCTGCAGTTGCGGCTTTGGAGGCTGCAGGCTCTCCGGCACTGCAAGATTGGCGGCGATACCCGCCGCCGGAAATGGCTCGGCAGCCACAGGCACGTCCGTACCCTGCACAAGATCGGCAAAGGCCGACCCTGACGCCGCCAACGCTGTATGCCCTCCAGCTTGCCGCGTTTCCTCTTGACCTGAGAGGAGAGCGGCCCCGGCATGGGCGCCAGCAGCCAGGAACAATGCGGCAGCAGCAGCAGCCCGTGAATGCGGCACCCTCATTGCAAAGACCTTTCCGCAACTATCAACACCCGTTTGGCCCCCGACGCGCGCAAAGCATTGCCCAGTTTCACCAGCTCCCGCGCGGGCAGATTACGGTCAGGCACTATGCGCACGGTTTGCAGGCCATCCGCTGTCAATGAAGCTGCATAAGCCGCAGCGTCCGCCTGCACTTCACCGCCATAGGTCAAACGGCCATCTGCGTGCGCAACCAGCGCATCCGGCGGTTCGCGGCCTTCCAGATCCCTAGTCTTGATCAAACTTACATCCCGGTCCAGCGGCACCGTCAGGGTGCCGGCAATCATAAAGAATACCAGCATCAGAAAAACGATGTTGATCAGGGCGATAGTGGGCTCCTTGCCCGCAACTGCCGAAGCTCTGATACGCATCAGCCAAGCACCAAGGTCTGCAGGTTCTCCACTTGGCGCAAAACCGCCAGCAGGTCTATCAGGCGCTGCGCAGACGCATCTGCATCAGGGCTGATCAAAACCAGACGGCCCTTGCTGGTTTCCGGCTGCAGCCGGATCAGCCCGGCGATCCGTTCCAGATCGGCGGGCTGGCCATTGAGGCTCAGGCTTTGCGCACCCAGCTTAACAAACAGCCTTTGCCGGTCCTCGCCCTGGCTGCCCTGGCCTGCGGATATCAGCTCCACTTCGCCGAACTTGGTGAAGGTAGAGCTGAGCATAAAGAACAGCAGCAGAAGAAAGATCACATCAATCAGCGAGGTCATCGACAAGCGGCCGCGCCGTATTCCCTGCAGCCTAAGCGCCATGTGCCACCTGCAAGGAGGTCTGCGCCGCCGGCCCGGAAGGCGCAAAGACGGTGCGCAACGCGCGGTTGGCAAAGACCCGTTCACGCTGCATCCGTGCGGTCAGCCAGCTGAGCACCAGCGATGTGGGCATCGCCACAGCCAGCCCAGCTGCAGTTGTCAGCAGCGCCACCCAGATGCCGCCAGCCAGCAGCGACGGATCCACCGACGCGCCAGCCGCCTGCAGTTTCTGAAACGCCTCGATCATCCCCAGCACGGTGCCGAACAGCCCCAATAGCGGTGCCAGCTGCGCCACCATATCCAGCGCGCCGAGCCCGCGCTCCAGCCTGGAAAAACGCTCTTCCGCCTCAGCGTCGGCGCGGTCGGCCAACAGCTGGTCCGCCCTGCCTTCCAGCGCTAGTTGCATCACTGGCGCCAGATAGGATTTGCTGCGGCCCAGACTGTGCAGCGCAGCTGCCGCATCGCCGCGGTCCCAGGCCTCAACCGCCTCCGCAATGGCGCGGTGCTGGCCAACCCGTGCAACGCGGTATTGCCAGATTTTATAGAGCACGAGGGCAGTGGTCAGCACTGAGACCAGCAGCAGCAGCAAGACCACCGGCCCGCCAAGCTCCAGCACTTTGCCAAGCATGTTCTGCAGCGCCGTCATCCTGCCAGCTCCATCACCTTGGAACTTAAGCGCAGGCCACGGCTGCAAGCCGCCTCCGGCAGGTTCTCCCCCGCGCAGGTGCTGGCTCCGTTTATCAGCACCCGGCTGATGCCCCCGCAGGCTTGCGGAAACTGAAACTGCCTCACGCGCGGACGCCCGGCAGGAAGATCCTGAAAATCCAATAGCGTGAGCCGCGCCACTTGGCCTTTGGCGTCGAACAGGACGGTCTCATAGACCGCCTGCGCGACATCAGCAGCATGGCTGTTCTGCACGACAAAGGACAGCTTGCAGGCATCACCCGCCGCCTCCGCCGCACTCAGTTCGATAGAGATGCCCGGAGCGGCAGCCTCTGCCGCTGCCGAATTGCCTGCAGCGGTCAGCACAGCAGCAAGCAGCAGCGGTATCACTGGTGTGTTTCCAAGTGCCATATCACGCCTTTCAGGATCTGCTTCAGAAGGTTTTGGCAAGTGTCAGCTTGAAATTGCGCCCGGCAGCGTCACGCGAATACAGGCTGGGCCTGTAAGCACGGTCAAAGGCGTTTTCGATCCCGACGCGGATCTCGGCCCCCTGCAGCAAACCCGACTGCGGTTTGTAGGTGGCGCGCAGGTTATGCACCCCATAGCCCGCCACTGCAGTGCCGGAGGCATCGAAGCCGGATTTCGCAGCCACCAGCTCCCAGCTCAGATCCAGTGCCTCGCCGAACCGCTTGCCCAGGGTCAGGCGCAGGTCGTCCGCTGCCAGGTTGCGCCAGCGGGCGGCGCTGCCATTGAGGAACTCTTCCCCGTCGGGCAAATTGGCGTTGAGATCCGCATAAAACCCTGTGTCCAGCGCATAGCTGGCCTCAATCTCAAAGCCGCTGGTATCGACCTTGTCCAGCGGAACCGAGGTAAAGGTCGCGGGATCGAAGCTGACATAAGACGTGATGTCGCGAAGCCGGCTTTGGTAATAGTTTACCTTGACCATCAGGCTGTCATTCGAAGCGAACACATCCGCCGCGGCATAAGAACCGCCGATTTCATAGGTGTGCGACCGTTCGGAAACGCCGATACGGGCCGCATTATCGAGATCGTCGATGATCGGCAGGTTCTCGGTGTAGGCTGCACTGCCGAACAAGGCCAGGCCGGTGCCGAACTCATACCGCAGTGACAGCCCGCCCATCAGCGCCGAGGCATCGTGGGTCTGCGATCCGTCATGGGCTTCAATCTCCTGGCTTTCGTAACGCAGGGCCGGCGTGGCCGTCCAACCGCCTGCAGTAATGTCATCGACTGCAAACACCGCATAGCGTTTGGCAGTGCCACCCGGGGCTGACGACGCATCCAGGCGTTCCCGCCGCATCAGTTCCACCCCGGCACGCAGGTCATGAGTGACGCCCCCCGTCGTGAAGTAGCTGCTGTTCTTGACGGTCAGCTTGGTGGTTTCATAACGGTGATCTGCATCCTGGGTGGCACTGCTGAAGGGGGTGCCCGGTGTGCCGCTGCGCGCGCAGGCCGGATCGTTGCGGACAACACCGCCGTCATCGCAGAACGCACTGCCAGAGATATAGGCCTGGTCGATCCTTTGGTCCGCATAGCTAAGGTTCACATCCAGGTTGACCAGGTCGTTGCCAACAGGGTTCCACTGATACCGGATGCCGGCAACCCGGTTGTCGATACGCCGGTCCACGTTCCCAAAGCTGGTGCTGGTCGTGCCAAACCCGTCGTAGGGCACGTCCTTTTCATCGTTCACGCTTTCATTGAGCGATGCGGTTATCGAATGCTCTCCTGCATCGCCAAAGGTGTATTTGCCTTTGATCAGGTAGGAAGGCGTCCGCGACTGGGTATTGGCAACGGTATTGCCATCGCCATTTTCGTATTCTGCCGTATCGCGCAAAGTATAGTTCAGCAGCAGTTCAAAATTCTCGACCGGCTGCCAGGCCAGGATCGACGACGTGGCAAAGCCCTCTCCGTTGCTGGTGGCTTGCAGGGTCTGGCGGAACCGCAGGCCAATTTCACCGCCGGTGAAGTCCGAGGCATCCTTGGTATCCAGTTTGACCAGCCCGCCAATGACACCCGAGCCGTATTCAAAACTGCCGATGGTGCCGCGGATGACAGAGACTTCTTTGTAAAGCTCAGGATCGGTGAACAGCTGGGTGCCGATCCGGTACAGCTCCTCTGACCCGGTGGTGGCCCCGTCCACGATCACCTGCACCTTCTGGTCAGTGCCAAAGCTGCTGGTGGCGCCGAAGCCGCGGATGTTGATCCCGGCGCCGCGCGGTGTGTTGCCGTTGACCAGGTTCACGCCGGGCACCGAGTTGATCAACTCGCCAATTGTGCCCGCCTGCCGGTCGTCTATTTCTTCTTGATTGATGACGGTCAGCGGCACCGCTGTGCTGGTCTGCACTTCCCGCTTGCCTTGACCCAGTTCCACCGTGCCCAGGAAACCATCCTCATCCAGGGTGTCCTGTGCCGCCAGGCTGCTAGCGCTGGCCGCCATGCCCAGCACTGAAACAGTGCCCAGCAGCCGCAGCCCATGTATGCCAGCCTTTTGTTGTTTGCCCATCTCGCGTCCCTTCGCAATTGTCTGTTCTGTCGAACCAAGTGCTTGCGTCGGGGCTGGCGCGGTCGTTTTTCTTGCTGATTTTGCGGAATCTCAAATTCCGCTTGAGCCTGTTAATAAAGGTGATAAAAACAGTCAACATAAATCAACACGCCGTTACTCGCGGCGGCCAGCCGCTGCGCCCTTGTTGCCGCCTCTGCCAGCCCTTTCCCGGTTTCACAGCTGAAGGGGCTGAAATGACTGACACTACCATGACGCCAGCGGCAATCCGCGCCGCCCGCGCCGGGCATTCCGCCTTGCGCGACCGTGACTTTGCGGACAAGTTCGGCATCTCGGAAGGCCAGCTGGTGGCGGCCTTTACAGGCCAAGGCGTGACCCGCATCTCGGCGCATCCCGGCGATATCATGCCGCGGCTGGCGGCCTTAGGAGAAGTAATGGCACTGACCCGCAACGCCTCCTGCGTGATCGAGAAGGTCGGAGTCTATGACAACTACCACTCCGGCCAGCACGCCTCGATGATTCTGAACGACGCCATCGATCTGCGCCTGTTCCCCAAGCATTTCATCTCCGCCTTTGCAGTGGAACGGCAGACAGACAAGGGCATCAAGCGCTCGATCCAGATCTTTGATGCGGCCGGAGATGCAGTCCATAAAGTACACCTGCGCGAGGCGTCGGACCTGGAGGCCTGGAGCCGGCTGGTGGCAGAGCTGACCCTGCCGGAGCAGAGCCAGGAGCTGGCGGTGGCGCCGCGCAAACCTGCCGAAGCGCCTAAGGCCAACCCGGACAAGGTGGACGCGCTGCGCCGCGAATGGGCAAAGATGACGGATACCCACCAGTTCCTGCGGCTGACCTCCAAGCTCAAGATGAACCGGCTGGGCGCCTACCGCATCGCCGGCGAGCCGCTTGCCCGCAAGCTTGATCCCGCCGAGGTTAACACCATGCTGTTTTCGGTGCGCGACCAAGGCGTCGAGGTGATGATCTTCGTGGGCAACATGGGCTGCATCGAGATCCACGGCGGCCCGGTCAAGACCCTGCGCGAGATGGGACCGTGGCAGAACATCCTCGACCCCGGCTTCGACCTGCATCTGCGGCTTGACCATATTGCCGAGGTCTGGGCCGTCACCAAACCAACACAGCGCGGCGATGCCGTCTCGATTGAGGCCTTCGACGCTAACGGCGGTCTGATCCTGCAAGTCTTCGGCCGGCGCAACGGCGATGAGGACCACCGCCCCATGTGGAACGCGATTGTTGAAAACCTCGCGTCCCTGCCGGCCAAGGAGACAGCCTGATGACGATGTTTTCACGTGTCTGCCTTGGTCTGAATGCGGTGTTTGCCGGGCTTGTGACAGGCCATATGGCCCTGGCAGAGCCCGCATCCCGTGTTGTCTCTGTCGGCGGGTCGATCACCGAAATCGTCTATGCCCTTGGGCAGCAGCACCGCCTGGCAGGACGGGACCGCACCTCTACCCATCCGGCAGAGGCCGCAGAGCTGCCCGATATCGGCTATGCCCGGGCTCTGTCCGCAGAAGGCCTGCTGTCCGTTGACCCCGACCTGATCATCGCAATCGAAGGAGCAGGCCCGCCGGAAACGCTCGAGGTGGTCCAGGACGCCCGGGTCGCCTATGTCAGCGTGCCCGAAGACTTCACCGCTGCAGGAATTGCCACCAAAATCCGCGCCGTCGGCACCGCCCTAGGCCAGGAACGCGCAGCCGAGGCCTTGGCTGAAACGGTCACTTCAGAAGTTGCCGCCGCACAGTCAGCCGCCGTTCAGACCGCAGGCGCCAATCCTAAACGGGTGCTCTTCGTCCTCTCCGCCCAAAGCGGCCGGATCATGGCCGGCGGGCGCGGCACGGCAGCCGACGGCATCATCCGGATGGCAGGAGCAGTCAACGCGATGCCCCGGTTCGAAGGCTACAAACCTGTCACGGATGAAGCCATCGCGACAGCAGCTCCGGACGTGATCCTGATGATGGAGCGCACAGGCAGCCATGGCACCAGCACCCAGGACCTGCTGGCCCTTCCTGCGATCGCACCAACCCCGGCGGCGCAAACCGGCAGCGTTGTGCGGATGAACGGGTTGCATCTGCTGGGGTTCGGCCCGCGAACCGCGGCTGCTGTGCGCGACTTGAACCAGGCGTTTTACGGCATGGGAGGCGCGCATGTCTCTGGCAATTGATGCACCCGCCTTGCCCCGCGGCCCCGCCGACCGCCGTATTCAGGCCAAGCGGCTGACATACGCCCTGGCTTTTCTTCTGGCGGTGATTTCCGTCTGTTCCCTGGCCTGGGGCGCTTCTGGCACCTCGCTTTGGCGCGGGCTGGCTGATCTGGCGGCCGGGCGCGAGCTTTCCCGGCTTGACCGGATCGTGCTGTTCGATATCCGCCTGCCGCGCCTAGCCTTGGGTGTTCTGGTCGGCGCCGCATTGGCGGTTTCGGGTGCGGTGATGCAAGGGCTGTTCCGCAACCCGCTGGCGGATCCCGGTATTGTCGGCGTCAGCGCCGGTGCCGGGCTGACCGCAATAACCGCCATCGTTCTGGGCTCGGCTTTGCCCGCAGCGCTGCAAGGGCTGGCCGGTCCGTACCTGGTGCCCATCGCTGCTTTCCTTGGCGGCTGGGGATCCACCCTGCTTCTCTACCGGGTATCCACACGGCGGGGGCAAACATCCGTTGCAACCATGCTGCTGGCAGGGATCGCCCTGGGCGCGCTGTCCGGGGCACTGTCAGGAGTTCTGGTCTATATCGCCGATGACAGCCAGCTGCGGGACCTCACATTCTGGGGCATGGGCTCTCTCGCAGGCGCCACATGGAGCAAGGTTCTGGCAGCAGCGCCTGTAATTGCCCTGGCACTGCTGGCAGCCCCTTTTCTGGCCCGCGGATTGAATGGCCTTGCCCTGGGCGAAGCCGCTGCAGAGCACACAGGCATACCGGTGCAGCGGGTCAAGAACATCGCAATCCTGTCAGTTGCCGGCGCGGCCGGGGCAGCTGTCGCGGTATCCGGCGGCATCGGCTTTATCGGAATTGTGGTGCCGCATCTGCTGCGCCTGGCAACTGGACCGGACCATCACAGCCTGCTGCCCAACGCCGCGCTCCTGGGCGCATCGCTGCTACTGGCCGCTGATATGATCTCACGCACCGTCATTGCGCCGGCGGAATTGCCGATCGGCATCGTTACCGCCGTCCTTGGGGCGCCGGTGTTCCTGTGGATCCTGCTGCGCAGGTTCGGCAATATTGGACTTTGAGGAGGAACACGTGCAGGCAATCGGTATCACGGTAAAACTCGGCCGCCGCACTATTCTGGAGAATGTGGACTTCGAGGCCAGGCCCGGCGAAGTCACCGCCATTGCCGGACCGAACGGGTCTGGTAAAACCACGCTGCTGCGGGCCATGACCGGCGAGGTTCCGTTCTCCGGCCAGGTGCTGCTGAACGGCCAGGACACTGCCAAGACGAAGCCCTGGCAGCTGGCCGCAATCCGGGCAGTTCAGCCGCAATCTGCTGCAGTTGCCTTTCCCTTTACAGTGCTGGAAATCGTCCGCCTTGGTCTGTCCGCCGGACTTGCGGCGGCAGACACCAGCTTGCCCTTGCAGGCGCTGGAGCAGGTTGGCCTTGCAGGCTTTGCCGGCCGAACCTACCAGGATCTTTCAGGCGGAGAACAACAGCGGGTGCAGCTGGCCAGGGTCATGACCCAGGTTTGGGAACCGGTGCTGGATGGCGCCCCGCGCTGGTTGATTCTGGATGAACCGGTCGCAAGCCTGGACATCGGCCACCAGTTTACGGTGATGGATCTGGCCCGCAGCTACGCGCAGCGCGGCGGCGGCGTTGTTTCCGTTATGCACGATTTGAATCTCACCGCCATGTTTGCGGACAAGATCATGCTCATCCATGCAGGCAAAGCTGTGTTCTCAGGCACTCCGCAGGAGGTAATGACCAATGAAACCCTGTCGCAGGTCTACGGCTCCCAGGTGCCAGTCAACACAATGCCGCCTGACGGTGTTCCGTATCTGCTGCCGCAGGCGCGCAATCCTGTGAGCGATATTTGAACCGCAACTCTTGTCTGGGTCCAGGGTAGGTGGCTCACCTCATTTCCTCTAGCATCTTTTCCCGGAAGACCTCTGCTGGGGTCTTCCACCCGAGACATTTGCGGGGTGTGTTGTTAAGACGGCCGCAGATCACTTTCATGTCGTGATCTGAGAGCTGTCGGATGTCGCGCTTTCGCGGGAGCCATCGCCGGGCCCGCCGGTTTGTGTTTTCGACGGTGCCTTTCTGCCACGGGCTTGATGGGTCGCAGAACCAAGTCTGTGTTCCGATTTCGGCTTGCAGGTGCGGCCAGCTAACGAACTCGGTGCCGCGATCGAAGGTGATCGATTTCCGCGCCAGGTGAGGCAGATCACGGATGGCCCTCATGATCTTGCCCATGACGGGCTTCGTGCGTTTGTTCGGGTTCTTCAACAAGACCGTGAAGCGGCTGGCGCGCTCAACCAGGGAAGTCACATTGGGCTGTCCAAGGCTTTGCTTGAACAGCATAAGATCAGCTTCCCAGTGCCCGAACTGGCGGCGGTGGGCCACATAATCCGGGCGGAACAGGATACTGACATCACAATGGAATTTGGACTTCTGAAGCTTGCGGGCGCGCCTTGGCCTGCGAGCTGCGCGGTGGGTTGGCAGATACCACCAGAGTTCCTGTCCCATACCTTCCTTGGAGTAGATGTAGCGGTAGATGGTTTCCTGGCAGACCCGAAGCCTGGCGCCTTCATGGATCATCCGGTTTCCGATTTGCTCCGGGGTCCACCCGTTCTTCAGACCTTCCACGACGCGCTTACGTAATTCAGGATGCCGGATCAGTTTCCGTTGTCGCGCGCGCCGGTCGGCTGCCATCAGCTGGGCCGCGGCACCGTAATAGCCATCACATTTTGGCAGGCAGGGATCGGAAAAATGGTTCCGCTTCAGTTCCCGGAATATCGTCGATCTGCAGCGGCCAAGCGCGCGCGCCATCTCGTTAACTGGAACCTTCGCATGCCTCCAGCGTTCAATCTTACGCCGCTCAGTGATACTCAGCTGGCTGTAAACAGCTCCCATTTCAATTCCTCTCGTCAGATAACATGCTGTTTTCTAACAAGTATCGCAGTTGGAGGTAGCGCGCTCCATTGTGAACTCACGCTGAAGCGCAATTTCTGATATGCCGTTCTATTCCAATCGGTTTTGGATTTCCATCAGCTCGTTTTCGAAGATCTCAGCAGGGGTATGATAGCCCAAGCACTTGCGCGGTGTGGAATTGAGGCGATGGCAAATCGACCTCAAATACCGATTTGTCAGCGCCGTCGGTTCGGTTGGTCTGGGCAGATATCGGCGCAGCCTGTTATTGGTGTTCTCAACCGTGCCTTTCTGGTACGGCGCTTGCGGGTCACAGAACCACACATCCGCACCGGTCCCGGCTTTGAGGTGCCGCCAGGCTGAGAACTCCGTACCTCGATCAAAGGTGATCGACTTGCGCGCATCGGCGGGCAGGGGAGCCAGGCCTTGGATTAGCGCTTCCATGATCGGCTTGGACTGGCGATCCTCGTTGCGCTTGACGACAGCATACCGGCTGACGCGCTCGACCAGGGAGGTTACGTTGACCTTCCCATGTTCCTTGCGGAACATCATCAGATCGCATTCCCAGTGGCCAAACTCGGCACGCTCAGAGATGCGCTCAGGCCTGTGGGACAGGCTTTGGACGTCGAAGATGTGTGTCCTGTTGTGCCTGCGATAACCCCGCGGCCTGCGACGGCAGCGGTGCTCGGGCAGGTGGCGATAGAACTGCTCGTCGCGGCCGTCCTTGGAATAGGCAAACCGATAGATCGTCTCATGGCTGACGCGGATCGGATGACGTTCCAAACGCATTCGGCCTGCGATCTGTTCCGGCGGCCAGCCAGCTTTGAGCCTGTCTTCGAAGGCTTCCTTCAGTTCAGGATAAACGATCATCTTGCGATGGATCGCGCGGCGCGCCTCGTATTTGTCCTGAGCGACAAGCGCGTGGTAGCCGTTCAGCTCCGGCAGTTCGTCGTCCGTATATTGGTTCCGCTTGATGTCCCGGTAGATCGTGCAGGGCGCGCGGCCCAAGCGATCAGCGATCTCCGCTATCGGCATTTTGGCTTCAAGCCACTTAGCGAGCTTGCGTCGTTCAACCAGCTTCAGGTGACAGTAGTGGCTTCCCATTCTTCATACTCCATGCAACTCTTTGTATTCGTACAGAATTTGCACTTCGTTTGTGAATCCACCAAAGCGGCATAATATCATCTGTAATCTGTATTATGATAAAACAGAACGATGCCGCCATCTTGCTTCACCTTGCCCCCTATTTCTGCGCAACCAGACGGTGCCGCATTCTGACACGTTTCCTTGAAACCCTGCCCGCGCGCTGCCAGGATTTAAATTTACTTGCACTTTGCATGTTCCCGGTCCATGGCTGCGCGCCAAGGAATTGGCCGGAGCCGCAGCTGCGGTTGCCGGTCCTGACGGAAACCAGGCAAAGGATGCGGCTGTGACCACGCCAAGCCGGATTGAAATTCAAAAGGTGGATTTCTCCATAGAGGGCAAGCAGGTTCTGCGGGACCTCAGCCTGACGCTTGGCGAGCGGCGCATCGGCGTCGTCGGCCGGAACGGTTCCGGCAAGTCGACACTGGCCCGCCTGATCGCGGGTCTGGCGGTGCCGGCATCCGGCACGGTGCGGATCAACGGTAAAAATCTGGCCAAGGACCGGCGCGCGGCACTGAAGGAAGTCGGCATCCTGTTCCAGAACCCGGAACATCAGATCATTTTCCCGACGGTCGGTGAAGAAATCGCCTTTGGCCTGGAACAGCAAGGGCTCAGCAAGACCGAGGCCGCTGCTGCAAGCGCCGCCGTCCTTGAACGGTTTGGGCTGGGCCATTGGCAACAGGCCTACATCAATACCCTGTCGCAGGGCCAGAAGCACCTGGTCTGCCTGATGGCGGTGGTCGCCATGGCGCCCCGGCTGCTGGTGCTGGACGAACCCTTTGCAGGACTGGACATACCGACCAAGGCGCAGCTCAACCGGTATCTCAAGTTCTATCAAGGCACCCTTTTGCACATCACCCACGACCCGTCTGACCTGGCTGGCTACGCGCATCTGGTCTGGATCGACCAGGGCAGCGTCCGGATAGCCGGACCGCAGGAAAACGTGATGGCTGCCTACAAGGACGCAATGCACTGCCAGGGGGATGCCGATGATCTCGCTCACCTCTCCGGTTAGGACACGGGCGCACAGCTGGCCGGCCTGCGCCAAGCTGGCGTCATTGGGAGCGGCAACTTTTGCCCTTTTTCTGATCTCTGATCTGCGGCTGCTTGCGGCTGCCCTTTTGCTGATGGGCGGCCTCTACGCGCTGCCAGGGCTGCAGTTTTTCCGGACCGGGATGGTGCGTTTGCAAGTGCTGTGGCCCTTTCTGGCCATTCTCGCCATCTGGCATGTGGCGACCGCAACTTACAGCGAAGGCGCAGAGATCATAATGCGCCTGCTGACCGCGGTCGGACTTGCCAACCTGGTCACCATGACCACTGCCCTAAGCGAGATGATCGAGGTCATCCGCTGGCTGGCCGCCCCGCTGCGCCGGCTCGGCCTGAACACGCGGGCTCTGGAGCTGGCAATCGCCCTGGTGATCCGCATCCTGCCAACCCTCATCAACAACGGCCAGCGCCTTACTGAGGCCTGGCGCGCCCGCTCGCCGCGCCGTCCCGGCTGGCGGGTGGTTGTCCCTTTCACCCTGCTCGCTCTGGACGATGCCGACCACCTGGCCGAAGCGCTGCGCGCCCGCGGCGGCATCCTGGAAACCAAGGAGACCTGACATGGAACGCAATGTCGTCCTCATCGCGCTGTTCACAGCGCTCATCGCTGCCCTGGGCCTGGTGCCCAAGCTGACCCTGGCCAGCGGCATTCCGATCACCGCGCAAAGCATGGGGATCATGCTGTGCGGAACCGTGCTCGGCGCCAAACGCGGCGCGCTGGCAGTGCTGCTGTTTGTGGTCCTAGTGGCTGCCGGCCTGCCGCTTCTGGCAGGCGGCCGCGGCGGCCTGGGCGTGTTCACCACCCCCTGGGCCGGCTTTTACTACGGCTTCCCGGTTGCGGCCTTTGCTGCCGGTCTGGTGATGGAGAAATGGACATCCGGCAATGTCACCGTCATCGCTGCAGTTGCCGCCGTCGCGGGCGGCATCGGCGCGCTCTACCTGGTGGCGGTCCCCTATTACATGGTGATGAAGCCCGCGGGCTTCGGCGAAGCGCTGCTGACCGCCATGGCGCCTTTCATGCCCGGCGATCTGATCAAGGCGGTTCTGGCCGGCCTGATCACCGGTGCGCTATACAAGGCCCGCCCCTCCAGCGTGCTGTCGCGCGCCTATGCTGCCTGAGTTCGAACAACTCCTGTCAAACCGCCGGTCGGTCCGGGCCTATACCAGCGCCCCGGTCCGCCGCGCCACGGTGGAGCGGATTTGCGCCGCCGCCCGGCAAGCCCCCAGCGGCGCCAATCTGCAGCCCGGCACCTTTCACGTGCTGTCCGGCGCCACCTTGTCTGCGCTGACCGCGGAACTGGCGCAGGCCGCCGCTGAAAACCGCCCTGCGGACAGCGAATATTCCTATTTTCCCAGCCCAATGCCCGCTGAGCTGAAGGACAGGCAGCGCAAGGCCGGATATGCGCTTTATGCTTCCCTCGGCATCGGCCGCCGCGACCTTGCCGGGCGGCGGCAGCAATTTGCCCGCAACTACGCCTTCTTCGGCGCGCCTGTCGGGGTGGTTGCCACAATCGACCGGCGGATGGGCAAAGGGTGTTTCATGGACCTTGGCATGGCCATCATGAGCTTTCTGCTGGCGGCAGAAAGCCACGGTCTCGGGGCTACCGGGATCGGTGCCTTGGCCAACTACGGCCGGCTTGTCCATCGCCATCTTGAACTGCCGAAACAGGAACTTGTGGTCTGCGGCATTGCCCTGGGCCACCCGGATCGCCAGGCCGCAGTCAACCAGTTCCGCACGGAACGGCAGCCGCTGGACGCTTTCACAACCTTCCGCGGCTTTGAAAACGAGGACACCGCATGACCATGGCTTCTGCAGATCCAGGACCGCACCCCGTCACCCGCGCCGAATGCGACGCGGCGCTGCCCGCCATCCTGGCGGCCCCCAAGGACGGCGCGGCAATCGAAACCCTGTGCTTCCGCCCCGGCTATGGCGAGCGTGTCTTCCCTGCCAGCCTCCAGCTGTCGGCAGCCCGCGGCATTGAAGGGGAGCGCTGGCTGAAAGCCCCGTGGCTGACACTGTCCGACGGCAGCCCGGACCCGCGGATCCAGGTGTCTATCCTGCCCAAGCGGGTGGTGGACCTGTGCTGGCGCGACCGCAAGAACACAGTGCATCCAGGCGACACGATCGTCGCGGATCTGGACCTGAGCGAAGCCAGCATGCCTGTTGGCACCCGGCTGCAAATCGGCAGCGCAGTGGTCGAGGTTTCGGATAAGTTCAACACGGCCTGTGTGAAATGGCGCGACCGCTACGGCGCCGAAAGCCTTGCCTGGATCAATCACCGGCCGCACCGTCCCCTGCGCCTGCGCGGCGTGCTGTGCCGGATCGTGGGTGATGGCGAAATCCGCGCCAGCGACCGGATCCGCAAACTGCCCTAGGCTCAGGCCTGCAAAAGCAATGCGCTGCCCAGCCCGCCGGCGGATGCGATGGCCGCAAGGCCGGTGCCGCCGCCCGCCGCCAAGTCGTGGAACAGCCGCACGGCCAGGATCGCGCCCGAAGCCCCGATCGGATGGCCGCGCGCCAGGGAGCCACCGTGCCGGTTGACAATCTCCTGCGGCAGTCCCGCCCCCTGCTGGCAGGCAATGGCTTGAACCGCAAAGGCCTCCATGACCTCCGCCGCGGCAAGATCGCGCGGCGTCAAATCAGCCTGACCAAGCACCGCAGCCACAGCGGGGACCGGTGCGAGACCCGGCTGCGTTGGATCCGCGCCCAGGGTGGCACCAGCCAGCACAGCTGCAGCGGGACCCGGATGCCGCCGGGCGATCTTTTCCGAAACCATCAGCACAAACCCCGCGGCATCCGCAGCAACGGCCATGTTCGCTGCAGTGATGCTGCCGCAAACCGGCCGGGCCCGCGCGCACAGCCGGGGTGCCAGTGCCCGGCTGAAACTATCCTGGCCAAGACCTGCAACCGGGGTGATCTCTGCTGCCAGCCGCGGTCTTGCAGACAGGGCCTTGGCATGGCTGTCCTGCGCCCAGGCGTCCTGGTCATCGCGGCTGATTTTCAGCTGCTGCGCCAGCGCCTCTGCCGCTTCCGCCATGCCAGGGTCGCGGTCCGGCCAGGGGGTAAAGAGCGCCTGATCATAGGCCTCTGGCGGGCGGCCATCGGCAAAGGTGTGCATCCGGACCGGGCGGCGGGAATAGCTTTCGGCACCGCCGGCAATCACCACATCATGCAGCCCAGCACGGATCATCGCATCGCCAAGGATCACCGCATCCAGCCCGCCCGCGCATTGCCGGTCCAGGCTCAGGCCCGCAACACGCTCCGGCAGCCCCGCTGCCAGGGCGGCAATACGGGCAGGATTGCCCCCCGCTCCCAGGGCATTTGCCAGCACCAGCTCGCCTGCCTGCTCCGGTGCCAGGCCTGCCCTGGCCAGCACATCCTTGATCACAGGCGCCGCCAAATCATGCGGCAGACAGGCCCTGAAAGCGCCATTGCGCGGCGCAACCGCGCTGCGGCAGGCAGCGATTATAAAACTCCGGCTCACAGCACCCCCTCCTGCCACATCCGGGCAAGACGCTGCAGGTCCGGCTTCCCGGCCGGCAGCAGCGGCATCCTGTCTGTCTTGCGGATTTCCCGCGGCACAGCAGCGTCTCCCAAGGCAGCCCGGCAGGCCTTGCGCAGTGCGGCCCCGCTGCCGCCGCCCTGCACCACCGCCACGATCCGGTGCCCGCGCAGCGGATCTTCCAGCGCCAGCACCGCCGCAGCAGCAACACCGGGTTCCGCCAGCAGAACTGCCTCGACCGCCTCAGGAAAAACGTTCTGGTCCGCGACCGTCACCATACGGCTGCGCCGCCCCCGCAGGTACAAGTATCCGCCAGCATCCAGCACCCCGATTTCCCCGATTGACAGGAACCCATCGTCCCAGGCCGTCAGATCGCTGCTGCCTCCTTCATAGCCTTCAAACAGATACGGGCTTCTCACCCAGATCTCCCCGGCCTCCCCCGGCGCGCCGCCACCGCCAATCCGCACTTCAACCCCGGGATAGGCCTTGCCCACCGATCCTGGCGGCGTGCTGCCATCTGATACAGAGATGAAACTGGTCTCGGACGCGCCAAAGAACTCCAGCACCTGCGCCCCCGGAAACCGGTCCGCCAGGGCATTGCGCAGGGCCTCATCGAGCTTGCCACCGCCGCACATCACATGCCTGACGCCTTCGAAAACGCCCTTGGCTGCGCCGGTCAGCAGGCGCAGCTGGCTGGGCGTCGCATATAGCACTGTCACCCCGAATTGCCGGACCGCGGCGGCCTGCTGCACTAGGCTTTGCCTGGACAAAACCGCCAGCCCGCAACCCTGATGCAACGCTTCCACTGCCGCATACAGGCTGAGCGAATGCCCCAGATGCCCAAGCACGGCATAGACATCCTGCGGCCCTGCCGCCAGCAGCCGCGCATTGACAGCAAAGCTGGCGCGCCAGCTGGCCGGGCGGCGGCGGATCAGCTTTGGCGCTCCAGTCGAGCCGGAGCTTTCGCAATAGACCCGCTGCTTTTCGCCCGGCCCGTCCTGCAGCGGCCTGGAAGCCTGCGGCCCTGCCCGGAACGGTATTTTGCGGCCGATGCACCTCAACAGCACTTCAACACCCGCAGCCTCTGGCGTCAGGACGCGTGCAGATGGCGCAACTTGAAAACAATCCTCATCTCCTGCCACGGCAGCGCGCTTCCTTTCTGGCCTTCTCCTGCCCGGCGGCCTGCAGCCGGGACGGTGCCATCCAACTGAATTTTTCACCCAATGACCAGCGGTGCGGCTGGAAAAAACGGCGCCATCCCTGCGCGGCGTTGACGGAAAGCAGCGGCGTTGCTATCCAGCCTGCAACCGTTGGGGTGCCCCGTTTGGGGCTGAGAGGCGCTGATGCGCTAACCCATCGAACCTGATCCGGGCAATACCGGCGTAGGGAACGGTCTCAAACCTGAAGACGTATTCCGTATGCGGTGCCCTTAATTTTTTGGGGGGGGTGCCAATGGCCCATATTGCGTTGACTATTGCAGGATCCGACAGCGGCGGCGGCGCCGGGGTCCAGGCGGATCTCAAGACCGTGTCGGCGCTGGGAGTGTATGGCGCCAGCGTCATCACCGCAGTCACTGCCCAGAACACCCGTCAGGTCACGGCGGTGCATGAGATCCCGCTGGATGTGGTCGCCGCCCAGATCGATGCGGTACTCAGCGATTTGGATGTACGCGCCATTAAGATCGGCATGCTGGCCACGCCGCAGATCATCGAAACCGTCGCCAAAGCCATCGCGGACTATCCTGGCCCGGTTGTCCTGGACCCGGTGATGGTGGCAAAATCCGGCGACGCCCTGCTGGCGCAGGGGGCCGTGGACACGCTGCGCCGGGAACTGCTGCCGCGCGCAACCTTGCTGACCCCCAACCTGCCGGAGGCCGCAACCCTTCTGAACGAGGCACCCGCAGACAATCCGGACAGGATGGCCGCGCAGGGGCTAGCTCTTTGCCGCACGGGCGCCAAGGCTGTCCTGATGAAAGGCGGCCACAGCACCGGCAGCACCTGCCATGATTTTCTGATCTCGGCTGACGGTGTCATCGCCGAATTCACCGCCCCGCGCCTGCTGACGGCCAACACCCACGGCACCGGCTGCACCCTGTCCTCTGCCATTGCCGCGGGCCTTGCCAAAGGCCTAACGCTGGCCCAGGCCGCCACCGAAGCCCACGCCTACCTTCAAGGTGCAATTGCTGCCGCTGACGGGCTTGGGGTGGGCCAAGGCCACGGCCCTGTCCACCACTTCCACCGCCAATGGCCTGCCGCTTGCCGCTGACAGATCCGGCCGGCCAAACACCCTTCGCCCCCCGCATGTGAACACAAAGGAAACGCCTTCCATGAAAAGACTTGCAACCGTACTTGCCCTTCTGGCCGCTACCCCCGCCGCAGCCCAGGACAAGATGACCCTGCTTTTGGACTGGTTCATCAACCCCGATCACGGGCCGGTCATCGTAGCGCAGGAACAGGGGTATTTTGCCGAACAGGGTTTGGAGGTGGAGATCGTGCCGCCTGCAGACCCCTCTGCCCCGCCGCGCCTGGTGGCCGCCGGCCAGGCCGATCTGGCGGTTTCCTATCAGCCGCAGCTGCATCTTCAGATCCACGAAGGCCTGCCGCTGAAACGGGTCGGAACCCTGGTTGCCACCCCGCTCAACTGCCTGCTTGTCCTGGAGGACGGCCCGATCAAATCCCCCGCCGACCTGAAGGGCAAGAAGATCGGCTTCTCTGTTGCCGGTGTCGAAGAGGCTGTCCTTGGAACGGTTCTGGGCAAGCACGGCGTTACCCTGGACGACGTCGAGATGATCAACGTGAACTTCTCCCTGTCGCCTTCGCTGATGAGCGGCCAAGTCGATGCGGTGATCGGGGCTTACCGTAACTTCGAGCTGAACCAGATGGACATCGAAGGCCGCCCCGGCACCTGCTTCTATATTGAGGAGGAAGGCGTGCCCTCCTATGACGAGCTGATCTATGTTGCCAATCCCGAAACCATGGACGCAGGCAAGGTTGAACGCTTCCTGGCGGCAACCGAAAAGGCCACCCAGTTCATCGTCAACAACCCGCAGAAAAGCTGGGAAATCTTCTCGGGCACGTCACCTGAACTGCAAGATGAACTGAACGCCCGCGCCTGGACCGACACCCTGCCCCGCTTTGCGCTGCGCCCGGCCGGGTTTGACGCCGGCCGCTATGAACGGTTCGAGGCGTTCCTTCAAGAAAAAGGCATGATCAGCAGCACCAATGCGGTGGAGGCCATCACCATCGACGTGACCGCGAAATGAGCGCGGCTCCGGATTATGGCCGCGCTTTCGGGCTGATGCGGGCGGCGGCTGGCGATCTGTGGCGCGACTACACCCGCCATGCCTTTGTCGAAGGCCTGCGCGACGGTTCGCTCCCGCGCGAAGCCTTCCTGCACTACCTGCGTCAGGACTACGTGTTCCTGGTCCACTTCTCCCGCGCCTGGGCGCTGGCGGTGGTCAAGGCCGAAACCCACGTGGAAATGCTGGCCGCCTCGGCCACAGTCAACGCGCTGATCAGCGTGGAGATGAAGCTGCATATCAGCATCTGTGCAGAGGCAGGCATCCCGCAGGAGGAACTGTTCACCACCCCCGAACGCCCCGGCAACCTGGCCTATACCCGCTATGTGCTGGAGGCGGGCTACTCCGGCGATTTCCTGACCCTGCTGGCTGCACTTGCCCCCTGCGTCATGGGGTACGGCGAAATCGGCGCACGGCTGTCGCAAGAGGCCGCCAGCGATAAATACAGCGCCTGGATCGGCACCTATGCCGGGGCAGAGTACCAGCAGGTTTGCCGCGATACCGGCATCCTGCTGGACAGCGCCCTGGAACGGCGGCTGGGGACAGCCTATGACCAGTTGCCGGTCTGGCAGTCCCTGTGCCGGGCATTCTCCACTGCCACAGAACTTGAGGCCGGGTTCTGGCAGATGGGCCTGGAACCATGACGCCGGCGCCCGGGATCACTGTTGCGGGCAGTGCCAGCATCGGCGGCGCACGGCTGTTTGCGCCGCTGAAACTGGATCTGCCCGCCGGACAGTGGACCTGCATTCTGGGCGGCTCGGGCACCGGAAAGACAACCCTGCTCCGGCTGATCGCCGGGCTGCGGACAGGGGCGGACTTTAACGGCACGATCTCTGCGTCGGACGGCTCCGATCCCGCCCCGCGCGTGGCCTACATGGCACAAAGCGACCTGCTGCTGCCCTGGGCCACCGTCACCCGGAATATCGCTCTCGGCGCCAGGCTGCGCGGCGGCAAGGGCGACCCTGCCCGTTTGCAGCATCTGCTGGAACGGGTGCAGCTGACAGACCATGCGCACAAGAAACCTGCCGCGTTGTCCGGCGGCCAGCGCCAGCGGGTGGCGCTTGCGCGCACCCTGATGGAAGACAAACCCGTCATCCTGCTGGACGAACCCTTTTCTGCACTGGATGCGCAAACCAGGGCTGACATGCAGGATCTTGCCGCCGAATTGCTGCAGGACCGTACTGTTCTGCTGGTCACCCACGACCCGGGCGAAGCCGCCCGCATGGGCCATTCAATCCAAATCCTGACAGTGCAGGGGCTAACTGATGTTCCTGCCCCGCAAATCCCCCTGCCCCGGCCCGCCGCCGCGCCGCAAGTGATGAAGGTGCAGGCGGGTCTCCTCACACTTCTCAGAAAGGGCCACTGATGAGTATCACCGAACAGCTCCGCGCTACCTGCCGTGACGATTGGCACGCAGCGACCCGCCATCCCTTCACTGATGCCTTGGCCGATGGCTCGCTGGACCGGGACAAGATGGCCGGCTACCTGCAGCAGGATTACCTTTTTGTCGAGGGCTTCGTGCGCCTTCTGGCCGCTGCCGTCGCCCATGGCCCCAGCTTGGCCGACGTGGTGCCCGGCGCCCGGTTCCTCGGCCTGATCTGCGGACCGGAAGACACCTATTTCCTGCGCAGCCTCAACGCCTTGGGCGTGCCTTCCAGCGGCCAGCAGCCGGCACCGGAAACCCGCGCCTTCCAGGCCCTGATGGACGAGGCCCGCCAGTCCGGCAGCTATACCAACATGCTGGCGGTCCTGGTGGTGGCTGAATGGATCTATCTGGACTGGGCCGCCCCAGTTGAGGACCAGGCCGCGGACCTGCCGTTCTGGCTGGGCGAATGGATCACCCTGCACGCAGGCGAGAGCTTCGCAGGCGTCGTGGCCTACCTCAGGGCACAGCTGGACGCAGCCTACCCCGCCTTGGAACCGGAAGCGCAGGCCGAGGCCACCCGCCTGTTCACCCGCGCGGTGGAACTTGAGCGTGCCTTCTTTGATGCGGCCTGGGCCGGGTTCCCGGTGGCACGATGACAGGCTGGAAGGCCGGCCTCGCCTCAGCCGCCGCTGCGCTCCTGCTGTGGCAGGCGGTGGTCAGCCTGACCGGGCTGCCCCGCTTTATCCTGCCAGGCCCGGCCCTGGTGGCAGAAACCTGGTGGATCCATCGCTGGATCATCGCGGAACACACGGCGGTAACCGCTGCCGAGGTGCTTTTGGGCCTGGTAATCGGTGCCGCCTTGGGCATTGCCACTGCCATCCAGCTGGCGGCATCTCCGGCGGTCCGCACCCTGGTGCAGCCGGTGCTGGTCTTCACCCAGGCGCTGCCAGTCTTTGCCCTGGCCCCTATCCTGACCCTGTGGCTGGGCTACGGTCTGTGGTCGAAAATCGCCATGGCAGTCCTGATCATCTATTTCCCGGTCACCTCTGCCTTTCTGGACGGGCTGATGCGAACCCCGCCAGGGTATCTGGACCTTGCCCGGGCCATGCAGGCCAAACCGTCGCGGATTCTATGGCAAATCAGGGTGCCTGCGGCCCTGCCCTCGCTGGCGTCCGGCCTGCGGCTGGCAGCGGTCTATGCGCCCATCGGCGCTGTGATCGGCGAATGGGTCGGCGCCTCGCGCGGGCTTGGATACCTGATGCTGCTGGCTAACGGCCGCGCGAAAACCGACCTGATGTTTGCCGCGATGCTGACACTGGGGGTGTTTTCAATACTCCTTCACCAGGCCGCCGGCCGCTTGCTGCGCCCCCTCAGCCACGATGGCGGCCACGGCTGAACATGCCCGCCCCAAGGTCTGCGCGGATTCGTCACGCTTGGATCACACGCCAATCCAGCGATAAAACTGCGAACCCCGAACGCGCAGCGGCACCGGCCGTTCAGATGGGGCATCGTGCCACTGCCAGGGATCTTGCAAAGCCCTCCCGGATGGTATACCGCCGCATACAAAATGAGACCCGGGCCCGTCGGCTGCTTCTGCAACCTGGGCCCCCCATCACCTGAACGCTTACTCGCCGGGATAGCCATGAGCCTTTACACTGACTACTTGAATGAAATCGAAACCCGCAAGGAACAGGGCCTGCACCCTAAGCCCATCGACGACGGCGCCCTGGTGGAAGAGCTCATTGCGCAAATCAAGGATGCCGGCAACGCGCACCGCGCCGACTCGCTAAACTTCCTTATCTACAACACCTTGCCCGGCACCACGAGCGCGGCCGGCGTTAAGGCGAAATTCCTGAAAGAGATCATCCTGGGCGACGCCGATGTCCCGGAGATCTCCACCTCTTTCGCATTTGAGCTGCTCTCTCACATGAAGGGCGGCCCTTCGGTCGAGGCTCTGCTGGATCTGGCCCTGGGCGATGATGCCGGCATTGCCCGGGACGCAGCAGAGGTCCTGAAAACCCAAGTGTTCCTGTATGAGGCGGACACCGGCCGGCTGAAAGCCGCATATGAGGCAGGCAGCAGCATCGCCAAGGATATTCTGGAAAGCTACGCCAAGGCTGAATTCTTCACCAAGCTGCCGGATATCGAAGAAGAAATTCAGGTAGTGACCTATGTGGCCGCCGAGGGCGATGTGTCCACCGACCTGCTGTCGCCCGGCGGACAGGCGCATTCGCGCTCCGACCGCGAGCTGCACGGTAAATGCCTAATGTCCGGAAAGGCGCAGCAGGAAATCGAAGCGCTGAAACTGCAGCACCCCGGCAAACGGGTGATGCTGGTGGCGGAAAAGGGCACCATGGGCGTGGGCTCCTCACGAATGTCCGGTATCAACAACGTGGCGCTGTGGACCGGCAAACAGGCCAGCCCCTATGTGCCCTTCGTCAACATCGCACCGGTTGTAGGCGGCACCAATGGCATCTCGCCGATCTTCCTGACCACCGTGGGCGTGACCGGCGGCATCGGCATCGACCTCAAGAATTGGGTCAAGAAAGTCGACGGCGAAGGCAATCCGATCCTGAACAACGACGACAGCCCCGTCCTAGAGCAGAAATACTCGGTTGAGACCGGCACCGTGCTGACCATCAACAGCAAGGACAAGAAGCTGTACAGCGAAGACGGCTCCAAGGAGCTGGCCGACCTCACCGCCTCCTTCACGCCGCAGAAGGTCGAGTTCATGAAGGCCGGCGGCTCTTATGCGATCGTCTTTGGCAAGAAGCTGCAAAGCTTTTCTGCCGAGGTGCTGGGCGTTGAACCAGCACCGGTTTTTGCCCCGGCCAAGGAAATCACCCACGAAGGCCAGGGCCTGACCGCGGTTGAGAAGATCTTTAACGCCAATGCCCGCGGTGCAACCCCGGGCGCGGTGCTGCACGCAGGCTCTGACGTGCGGGTCAAGGTCAACATTGTCGGCTCTCAGGACACCACCGGGCTGATGACCAGCCAGGAACTGGAAGCGATGGCCGCCACCGTCATCTCACCCTCGGTTGACGGCGCCTATCAGTCCGGCTGCCACACGGCCTCTGTCTGGGACTTGAAAGCACAGGCCAACATACCGCGCCTGATGTCCTTCATGAACAAATTCGGCCTGATCACTGCCCGAGACCCCAAGGGCGAATACCACGCAATGACCGACGTGATCCACAAGGTGCTGAACGACATTACCGTGGATGACTGGGACATCATCATCGGCGGCGACAGCCACACCCGCATGTCCAAGGGCGTGGCCTTCGGCGCTGACTCTGGCACCGTCGCGCTGGCACTGGCAACCGGCGAAGCCACCATGCCGGTCCCGGAATCGGTCAAGGTGACCTTCAAGGGTACCATGGCAGACCACATGGACTTCCGTGACGTCGTGCACGCCACCCAGGCCCAGATGTTGAAGCAGCATGGCGACAACGTCTTCCAGGGCCGTGTCATCGAGGTGCACATCGGCACCCTGCTGGCCGACCAAGCCTTCACCTTTACCGACTGGACAGCAGAGATGAAGGCCAAGGCTTCGATCTGCATCTCCAACGATGAAACCCTGATCGGTTCTCTGGAACTGGCCAAAAACCGCATCCAGATCATGATCGGCAAGGGCATGGACAACGAATCCGGCACGCTGCAGGGGCTGATCGACAAGGCAGACAAGCGCATCGCCGAAATAAAATCTGGTGAAAAACCTGCCCTGACCCCGGACAGCAACGCCAAATACTTTGCCGAAGTTGTCGTTGATCTCGACCAAATCGTGGAACCGATGATCGCCGACCCTGACGTCAACAACGCAGACGTGTCCAAGCGCTACACCCACGACACTATCCGCCCGGTGTCCTTCTACGGCGGAGACAAGAAAGTGGACCTGGGCTTTGTCGGCTCCTGCATGGTGCACAAAGGCGACATGAAAATCGTTGCCCAGATGTTGAAGAACCTGGAGAAGAAATCCGGTAAGGTGGCGTTCAATGCCCCCCTGGTTGTTGCAGCCCCCACCTACAACATCATCGACGAGCTGAAGGAAGAGGGCGACTGGGAAATCCTGCAGCGCTATTCCGGCTTTGAATTCAATGATTTCATGCCGAAAAGCACCGCCCGCACGGAATACGACAACATCCTGTATCTGGAGCGTCCGGGCTGCAACCTCTGCATGGGCAACCAGGAAAAGGCCGCAAAGGGCGATACGGTTCTGGCCACATCTACCCGCCTGTTCCAGGGCCGGGTGGTCGAGGACTCTGCCGAGAAGAAGGGCGAATCCCTGCTCGCCTCAACCCCGGTTGTCGTCCTGTCCGCTATTCTGGGCCGCACCCCCAGCGTGGAGGAATACAAGGAGGCCGTGGAAGGGATCGACCTGACCAAATTCGCCCCGCCGCTGGAAAAGCCTGCCACCACGCGGTCCGTCCACTTCTAAGCCCCAGTGCCTGCCGCCGGGCCTTTCCGGCGTCCAGCATTGTAAGACCCCTGACACACCCCCGCCCGGGGGGTGTGCCTTTTTGCCTGATCTTGCCCCCGGCCCGCCCCCTGCCGGCAGCAAGCGCCACCACGGCCATCAATTTGCCGCAACCCGGCCGCGCGCAGGACGGCAAAGGCCACATTCCAGCCCGCGCGCCCCGGTTTTGCCTGATTTTCGCCATAATTCAACGCAGCCATCGCTGCGCACCTGCAGCGATTGACCACAATTTCAAACCTTTATACGCCGCGCGCAAAAACCCGCTCATGCCGGCAAAAGCCTTGGAATGCCCCAATGGCGTCACGATAAACTCGTGACCGGGCAGTAGATTTCCAAACAACAACAGCCATAGCAAGGAGGACCCTAAGCGTGGCAGGAACAGTGATTCCGGATCCGGTTTTTTCGCAACTTGAGACCCGGCAGTATACAGGCGGCAGAAACGACGTCCTCAGCATCGGCCATTCCGGCGCCCTCGCGCTTGACGCGGCGACAGTTTCGCTGAGCTTTTCGCTGGACCGCTTGCCGGGTGACATGGCGCTGGTGTCCAAGGACGGCAGCGGTGCGGGCGACGGCGATTTCACGCTCTGGGTCAAGGACGGCACCCTGGTGCTGACCCAGTCCGGAGGCGGCGAGACCGAATATCTCAAAGTGCCGGATCTGGTGCTCTCGGCGCAGCAGACCTACCAAATCTCGGTAAGCTTCGGCGCGGACGGGCTGATGATCTGGCTCGACGGCGCGCTGGTGGCGGCGGAACCCCAGTTCAAACAGGGCCTTGCCGGCAATGATCATGCCCTGGTGATCGGTGGCAGCCGCGCCTGGCGCGACAGCCAGGACAGCGAGGCCCACTCGCTGTTCAAGGGCACCATCAGCGATGTGCGCCTCTTCGACGGCCAGCTCGGCGAGGCCAGCCAGCTGGCGCTGGCGGAGGCGGCCGGCACCGCCTCCGGCGCCAAAATGGCCGCGATGATGGAGGATCTGGCCCCGGCTTTCGGCCAGCTGCACGGCGCCAGCGATATCTTCCTGGACATTCTGGCGGATTACGGCGTCAGCCACCACGGCCACCTGGACCGCAGCCTCGGCATGATCACCCGCAACGGCGGCGACAACACGGTGCGCGGCACCGGCGGCGATGACGGCATCGACGCGGGCGGCGGCAATGACAAGATCAGCGGCCGCGGCGGCGGCGATGTGCTGCAGGGCAGCTACGGCAACGACACGCTGCTGGGCGGCGGCGGCCATGACGTGCTGGACGGCGGCCATGGCGAGGATACGCTGAAGGGCGGCGGCGGCAACGACCTGCTGATCAGCCGCGCCGACGGGCGCGAGGGCGCCATCTTCTATGACCCCAACCGCGACGAGGGCGACCCGCTGAACGAGCTGAACGATGGCAAGCTCTACCCGGACCAGCCGGTGCCGGGCGATGATCTACTGATCGGCGGAAAGGGCGCGGATATCTTTTACTTCCAGATGCTTATCAACGCCAAGGAGCGCTATATCGAGAAGCACACCCGCGACGACGGCACCATCAACTGGCACGGGGTCGCAGGCGAAAACGACAAGCTGCACGACCATTGGGTCGACATTCTGGGCAACGACGTGGTGCAGGATTACAGCCGCGCCGAGGGCGACCGCATCGTGATCGAAGGCCACACCACCGAGATCGCCTCAATCACCTATGGCGACAAGAACGGCGACGGGGTGATGGATCATTCGGTGATCAAGCTTTACTCCGACCAGGGCAACAACGGCGGCGCCCATAACGACGACCGGCTGGGTTCGATCACCGTCTACGGCGATCTGGTGAAGCTTTCGGACATCGAACACACCGCCGCCCCGGCCTATGGCATCGTCCGGACAATCGACGACCTGGAGGAGGCCCTGGCCCCCAAAGAGGTCTCCGAAAACACCGGCAAAATCAAAGTCCCGGGGGCAGCGCTGGCGGACGCCGCCGATGCCGCCGTTCCCGGGGTGAAAACCCCGGTCGCAGCCCTGCCCGGTCAGCATCTGCTGAGCGGTGAAGACGGCGACTATCTGAACGCGGGCCATCTGGACAGCCTGGAGCTGGATGCGGCGACAGTCTCGCTGAGCTTTTCGCTGGACCGCTTGCCGGGTGACATGGCGCTGGTGTCCAAGGACGGCAGCGGTGCGGGCGACGGCGATTTCACGCTCTGGGTCAAGGACGGCACCCTGGTGCTGACCCAGTCCGGAGGCGGCGAGACCGAATATCTCAAAGTGCCGGATCTGGTGCTCTCGGCGCAGCAGACCTACCAAATCTCGGTAAGCTTCGGCGCGGACGGGCTGATGATCTGGCTCGACGGCGCGCTGGTGGCGGCGGAACCCCAGTTCAAACAGGGCCTTGCCGGCAATGATCATGCCCTGGTGATCGGTGGCAGCCGCGCCTGGCGCGACAGCCAGGACAGCGAGGCCCACTCGCTGTTCAAGGGCACCATCAGCGATGTGCGCCTCTTCGACGGCCAGCTTGGCGAGGCCAGCCAGCTGGCGCTGGCGGAGGCGGCCGGCACCGCCTCCGGCGCCAAAATGGCCGCGATGATGGAGGATCTGGCCCCGGCTTTCGGCCAGCTGCACGGCGCCAGCGATACCTTCCTGGACATTCTGGCGGATTACGGCGTCAGCCACCACGGCCACCTGGACCGCAGCCTCGGCATGATCACCCGCAACGGCGGCGACAACACGGTGCGCGGCACCGGCGGCGATGACGGCATCGACGCCGGCGGCGGCAATGACAAGGTCAGCGGCCGCGGCGGCGGCGATGTGCTGCAGGGCGGCTACGGCAACGACACGCTGCTGGGCGGCGGCGGCCATGACGTGCTGGACGGCGGCCATGGCGAGGATACGCTGAAGGGCGGCGGCGGCAACGACCTGCTGATCAGCCGCGCCGACGGGCGCGAGGGCGCCATCTTCTATGACCCCAACCGCGACGAGGGCGACCCGCTGAACGAGCTGAACGATGGCAAGCTCTACCCGGACCAGCCGGTGCCGGGCGATGATCTACTGATCGGCGGAAAGGGCGCGGATATCTTTTACTTCCAGACGCTTATCAACGCCAAGGAACGCTATATCGAGAAGCACACCCGCGACGACGGCACCATCAACTGGCACGGGGTCGCAGGCGAAAACGACAAGCTGCACGACCATTGGGTCGACATTCTGGGCAACGACGTGGTGCAGGATTACAGCCGCGCCGAGGGCGACCGCATCGTGATCGAAGGCCACACCACCGAGATCGCCTCAATCACCTATGGCGACAAGAACGGCGACGGGGTGATGGATCATTCGGTGATCAAGCTTTACTCCGACCAGGGCAACAACGGCGGCGCCCATAACGACGACCGGCTGGGTTCGATCACCGTCTACGGCGATCTGGTGAAGCTTTCGGACATCGAACACACCGCCGCCCCGGCCTATGGCATCGTCCGGACAATCGACGACCTGGAGGAGGCCCTGGCCCCCAAAGAGGTCTCCGAAAACACCGGCAAAATCAAAGTCCCGGGGGCAGCGCTGGCGGACGACAGCAGCTTGGGCCTGGCAGCACCGGAAACCCCGGTTTTTGCCATGACCGGCCGCCATAAATTCGAGGCGGAAGACCGTTCCGCCTATGTGTTTGATCATCACAGCCGTCTGGCGCTGGCCAGCGGCACCATCGCCTTTCGTTTCAACGCGGACAGCTTGTCCGGCAACCAGACACTTATCTCCAAGGATGCCGCAGATTTTGGCGATGGCGGCCATCTGACAGTCTATCTGGATGACACCGGCAAGCTGCTCGTGCGTCTGCAAGACAGCGAAGCCTCACATTATTTCACTGCCGCAAATGCGGTCCAGGCAGGCAAGGACTATGACTTCAGCCTGAATTTCGGCAGCGGTGGCGTGGAAATCTACCTGAACGGCGCGCGGATCGCCTATGACACCGGCCTGGATTTCGATTGGACGAGCAACGAGGAGGCCCTGATCGCCGGCGCTTCGGGCTGGAGCAACACGCCCGGCGAAACCAGCAAGATCCACAGCTATTTCGACGGTTCCATCAGCGGGCTGGCAATCTATGGCGAAGTTCTGAGCGGCGAAGACGTGTTCGGCAGCAATCCACGCAGCGACCATGCGTATTTTGATGGCCGCATCGACAGCTTCCAGTTCAGCCGCGGCGGCGGTGAAACCAGTATCAGCAAGGGCGGCACCGCAACCACGCTGGACCCGGGTGATGCTTTTGCGGCATTCAAGGACATCACCATCCGGACCGCCGACATCCAATTCGGCTCGCAAACCGAAGATGATCTGCGCGGCGCGGACGGCGCCGACGTGCTGATCGGGCGCGGAGGCAATGACCGCCTGCAGGGCCATGGCAATGACGACCTGCTGCGCGGCGGCGGCGGCAATGACAGTCTCTATGGCGGCGGCGGCGAGGATACGCTTTCGGGCCAGTCCGGCGATGACAAGCTGGCAGGCGGCAGCGGCCGGGATCAGCTGTTCGGCGGCGACGGCAATGATACCCTCTATGGCGAAGATGGCTCCGACTGGCTCTATGGCGGGCTGGGCGACGACCGATTGCAGGGCCACAGCTGGAATGACTCCGGCCAGTCCAGCAAGGACCGCGCGGTGTTTGATGGAAATTTCGAAGACTACAGCTTTGAAAGCTACACCTACTTCGATTCCAACCGCGGGACAGATGTCACCCGTCTGACGGTGACCGATGCCGCCAGCGGCGGTGCCGACGGGTTCTATGAAGGCCGCGACCAGCTGCTGGACATCGATTTGCTGGTCTTTGCGGATCAGACGGTTGCCTTCGGCGACCTGCTCTGACACCCGCACTGCAGCTGTTGAAAACCACGGGACTGGCAGCCAGCGCCTGCCGCCAGTCCCACCCGCGAACGCTCATCTTCCGGGAAGTTTTTTTATTGAGGTGCGGCCTGCGAACTGGCTAGCAGAATACCGCCCATCAAATAATTGACAAAATTAGTAGCTTATTATACCCGCCGCGCTCAAAGGAGTTGCGGATGTTCTACGACCTGGCAAATTTGCGTGCATACGGGGACCGGACCTGCCTGATCGCGGCAGACGGGACCAAGACAACCTATGCGCAGCTGGCCAGCGGTGCCGCACAGTTCAGCACGTTGCTGCCGCAGGACCGGCGGCTGATTGCAATTGAAGCCGCGGCAAGCCCCGAAACCATTGGCGCATACCTCGGAGCCCTTGCGGCCGGACATGCGGTCATGCCGCTGCCGGCAGGAGACGCGGCAACTGCGGCAATGCTCGAAGAGCGCTTCCGCCCTGCCGCCAGTTTCCGCTGCCGCGGCAGCACCTGGGAGCTGATGGCACACACCCATGAGGCGGCAGAGGTTCATCCGGACCTCGCCTTGCTGCTGCAAACCTCCGGCAGCACCGGCCACGGCCGCGGCGTGCGCCTGTCCGCCAAAGCCCTGGACAGCAACGCCCGCGCCATTGCGGAATATCTGGAGATACAGCCCCGCGACCGCGCCGCGCTGATCCTGCCGCTGCACTATTCCTATGGCCTGTCTGTTCTGCATTCGCATCTCGCCGCCGGCGCCAGCCTCTGGCTTGCTCCCGGCTCGGTGCTGGACGCAGGCTTTGCCGATGCGCTCGAGGCCTCCGGCGCCACCAGCCTGGCTGGCGTGCCGCATCACTTCCGGCTGCTGGACAGCGCAAGCCTGTCCCATGCGCTGCCGGAAACCATCAAAGCCCTCACCGTTGCAGGCGGTGCGATGGAAATGGAACAGGTCCGCACATGGGCCGCGCGGATGCAGGCCCGGGCCGGGCGGTTCTTTGTCATGTACGGCCAGACCGAGGCAACCGCCCGGATCAGCTACCTGCCGCCTGAACAGGCTTTGGACCACCCCGGCGCCGCTGGCCGCGCCATCCCCGGCGGCCAATTAATGCTGCGCGACGCGGGCGGCAGGGAAATCACCGCGCCCGAGGGCGAGGGTGAGCTGGTCTACCAGGGCCCGAATGTGATGATGGGCTATGCCGAAAGCCACGCCGATCTTGCTAAGGGCGCGGAACTTTCCGAACTCGCCACCGGCGATCTGGCCCGGCGCGATGCAAACGGGCTTTACCATATCACCGGGCGGCTGTCGCGGATGTCAAAGATCGCAGGCCTGCGCATCGGCCATGACGCCATTGAGCGCGCCCTGGCCGCCCAGGGGCATGAGGCGGCGGTCTGGGGCGACGACAGCCGCATCTGCATCGCCATCTGCGGACCGCAGGACGGTATCGCCGCGCTGGCCGCCAAGCTCACCGGTGTCGGCCAGCAGCATTTCATCGTGTTCCCGCGCAAATCCCTGCCGCGGCGGGCCAATGGCAAGACCGACTATCCGGCGCTTAAGGCGCAATCTGCCAAACCCGCGCGCGCCAAAGGCGTGCTGGCTGCTTACCAGGCCGCCTTTGCGCCACAAACCATTGGCCGCAATGACAGTTTTGCCTCGCTGGGCGGCGACTCGCTGCGCCATGTCGAACTGTCCCTGGCCCTGGACGAGGCGCTCGGCGGCGCCCCTGCGGGCTGGGAAACCATGCCCGTCAGACAGCTGGAGCAAGCCGCCCCGTCCCCCTCGGCCAGCCTGCCCTTTGACCTGGCGGCCCGGGTGATCGCGATCCTGGCAGTCGTGGTGGCGCATCAGACTTTCTGGCCGGTCTTCGGCGGCGCCGCGGCGATGGTGATCCTGATGGGAATGAGCGTCGCAGGCTTCCGCTGGGAGGCGCTGAAATCCGGGGATATGCGCAGCTTCTTCAAACCCGTGGCGGCGGTGCTGATCCCCTATTACCTGATCCTGGCGGGCTATGCCGTGGCCTGGGAACAGGTGCCTTGGGTCTCACTCTTCTTGGTCGGCAACTTTGCCGTGACGACGCCTGAAACCCACCTGATGCTACCCTATCTCTATTGGTTCATCGAGGCTTACCTGCAGATGACCCTGCTGGTGGCGCTGCCCTTTGCCCTGCCGCCGGTGCGGCGCTGGCTGGCGGAACAAGGCGCCTTCCGCACAGGCCTGTGCTTTCTGGGGTTTGCCGTCGCGCTGCGCCTCGGTGTGCCGGAAATCTGGAACATCGGCGGCCGGGCGCAGTTCACCGTGCCATGGGTCTTCTACCTGTTTGTGCTTGGCTGGTGTATCACCGCCGCCAGCACATTGGGGCACAGGCTGCTGGTGCTGGCGGCCGCCTGCGTCATCATGCCAATGGCCGCCTATCTCGGCGGCAACTGGTACGGCGGCTGGATCAAATACATGTGGCTCTTGGCACTGATCGCCGGGCTGCTGTTCATCCCGCGCTTGGCGATGCCGCGCTTCGCCGTGCGGCCGCTGATGCGACTGGCGCAGGCCGCCTTCCACATCTATCTGCTGCACCGCTTCGTGCCCGAGCTGCTGATGCCACTGGCCGGCCTCGAAGGCCGCAGCCCGCTGAATGATGCGCTGGCCATCTTCGGCGGCATCGCTCTCGGCCTCGCAGCCGCTGCCCTGCAGCGCCAACTGGTGCAGGCCTGGTCCCAGGCACGGAACCGCCGCCAGCCGGCTGTGTTACAGGCCTAAGACAGCGCCGACACCGCGGCCCCAATCCGGGTCAACGCCGTGCGCAGCTCTGCCTCAGACGTTGCATAGGAAATCCGGAAATAGGGCGAAATGCCAAAGGCCCGCCCCGGCACCACCGCCACATGGTGCTGCTCAAGCAGGTAGGCGCAGAAATCCGCGTCCGTTTCCAGCAGCGCACCCTGCGGCGTGCGCTTGCCCAGCACGCCTGCGCAATTGGCAAAGGTGTAAAACGCCCCCTCCGGCACCGGGCAATCAAGACCTTCCATGCCATTCAAGGCCGCCACCACCAGATCGCGCCGCGCCTGGAAACTGGCCCGCCGCTCCGCCAGCACCTCCTGCGGCCCGTTCAGCGCTGCCGCGGCAGCGGCCTGCGACACCGACGACGGATGCGAGGTCGACTGCGACTGGACCACTTTCATCGCATCGATCAGCGCCTTCGGACCGCCCGCATAGCCCAGCCGCCAGCCGGTCATCGCATAAGCCTTGGAGACGCCGTTGACGGTCAGCACCCGGTCCTTCAGCCGCGGCTCCACCTGCGCGGGCGTGGCAAACTCAAAGCCGCCATAGGTGATATGCTCATACATGTCATCCGCCATCAGCCAGACATCCGGATGCCGCAGCAGCACCTCCAGCAGCGGCTGGTAGTCCGCCGCGCCGTAGCCCGCCCCTGCCGGGTTCGATGGCGAGTTCAGCAGCAGCCAGCGGCTGCGCGGGGTGATCGCCGCCTCCAGCTTCTCAGCGGTCAGCCGAAAGCCGGTCTCGCTGCCGCAGGGCACCAGCACCGGCTCGCCGCCCGCAATACGGATGATGTCTGAATACGACGTCCAATAGGGCGTCGGCACGATCACCTCGTCTCCCGGGTTGAGGCTGGCCATGAAGGCATCGAACAAGATTTCCTTGGCTCCGGTTCCGGCGGTGATTTCATCCAGAGCATAATCCAAGCCATTGTCGCGCTTGAACTTGGCCTGGATCGCCTTCCGCAGCCCCAGCGTGCCGCCAAGCGCAGTGTACTTGGTTTCCCCCGCCCGCATCGCGGCAGTGGCGGCCTCTTTGATGTGGTCAGGCGTGTCGAAGTCCGGCTCGCCCGCGCCCAGGATGATAACCGGCGCGCCCTGGCGTTTCATTTCGGCGGCCTTGGCGCCGATTGTCAGGATTTCCGAGACCTCAAGCGGCTCAAGACGGCTGGCGCGGCGGAAGTGGGCCATGGCAAAGGTTCCTTGCTGGTTTTTGCGCACCCAGAGTGAAGCTTCCGGTTGCGCTGGAAAACCAGCCGGTCCCGACCGCATCCATTCCAGTTAGTCATGGCTAGCGGCTCACCTCAATCCGGCCGCACCCGCAACTGCTTGCGCATCCAGGCCTCCAGCTTCTGCACCGCCTCCGGCACCGGCCCGTGCGGGCGCACCAGGAAATAGCGTTTGCGCGACTCCAGCACAGGCCCCGGGATCCGCAGCAGATCGCCGCCCGCAATCTCCCGCGCCACCATGTCATAGGGCACAATCGCCGCGCCCAGCCCCGCCGCTGCCGCCGCAATCACCATCGAGTGCTGGTCGAAATAGCGCCCGTCCTGGCGCGGGCTGCCAGCCAGCCCGGCACGCTCGAACCACTCCGCCCAGGACCCCGCCCGGCTGTCCAGATGCAGCAGCGGCGCCTGCGCCAGGTTGGCGGCCAACTCCAGCTGATGCGCGGCATAAAACCCCGGCGCGCAGACCGGCACCATTTCCTCGCCGAACAGCGGTGCCATATGGGTGCCGGGCCAGTTATCCAGACCGTAATGCACCGCCAGGTCGAAGTTTTCCCGCGCAAAATCAAACGGCTCCAGCCGGGTGGAGAAGCTCAGTTCCACCTCCGGGTGGCGCTGAAAGAAATCCGGCAGCCGCGGGATCAGCCACAGGTTGGCAAAGGCCGGCAGCACCGCCACCCGCAAAGCCGAGCGCCCGGCCCCGGCCGCCGCCGCCTTCTGCAAGGTCGCGCGTAAGCCCGCCAGGTCCAATTCCAGATCCGCCGCCAGCCCCTGCCCCGCAGGTGTCAGCACCACGCCGCGCCCGGCCCGCTGGAACAGGTCGAACCCCAGGTCCGCCTCCAGCTCCTTCACCTTCTTGCTGACCGCGCTTTGCGTCAGCCCCAGCTCCTCGCCGGCCGCGGTGAAACTCTGATGCCGCGCGGCGCTTTCAAAACAGCGCAGATGGGTCAGGCTTGGCAGGCGCATTTCAATTCTCCTCCAACTGCGACAGAAGCCACTCGCGGAACTTGATCAGCGGATAGTCCTCCGCCTGATCTGCAGGCCAGACCAGGAAATACTCCCCCAGGCTCACCGCAGCCCCCTCCATCGCCAGCGCCAGCCGCCCCTGGGCAATCTCGTTCTCCGCCAGGAAGTCCGGCAGCAAGGCCACCCCCAGCCCATGCACTGCTGCCTGCGTCATCGCTGAGGACTGGTCAAACAGCATGCCCTTCAGCTTCTGGGCCGGCACTTCATGCATCTGAAACCACTGTTCCCAACTGTCCGGATGGGTCTCCAGATGCAACAGCGGGTAACTAAGCAGCTCCGCCGGAGAGGCCACCGGCCCCTCCATCAGCCCCGGCGCACAGACCGGCAGCACATGTTTCGGCATCAGCGGCAGATACTCCACCCCCGGCCAGTCCCGGGTGCCGTAATGGATCGCCGCCTGCGCTGTGCCCGCATCAAAGCTGAACGGCAGATTGTGGGTGTGCAGGTTCACCGTGATGCCCGGATGCGCAGCGGCAAACTCCCGCAGCCGCGGCGCCAGCCAATGCAGGCCAAAGGACGGCAGGATCGACAGCGTGAAACTGCCCCCGTCCGGGTTCGCGCGCAGCTTGACCGAGGCCTGTGCCAGCCGCGTCAGCACCGCCCGCGCCTCCTTGGCAAAGCCTGAACCCGCAGGTGTCAGCTGCATCCGCATCTGGTCACGGGCAATCAGATCCACCCCCATCTGCTCTTCCAGCTGCTTCAGCTGGCGGCTGATGGCGCTTTGCGTCAGCGACAGATCCTCCGCCGCGGCTGAGGCACTGCCCAGCCGGTCCACAGCCTCAAGGGCCAGCAGCGAAGGGATAGAAGGGAGGAACCGGCGCGGGGCAATCATATGATGTTAACTCATGGCTTCAGGATTTAGTTTCATTAGCAATCCAGCGCCGCCGGTGCAATTTCTATATCAGACAGACGCCCCGCAGGGCATTTGCGCAAACCAGCCAAAAGTTTTGCTCATGCCCCGCCCCATGCACAAGGACGCCGACATGCTCCATTCCGACATCCTCGCCGCTGCAGGCCTGACTGAGGCCGAACTCACCGGCGGCAGCCTCTCCGTCACCACGCCGGTGGACGGCAGCGAAATCGCCCGCCTGAAAACCCACAGCACGGCGGAGGCCGAAGCGCAGATCACCGCCGCCAAGGCGGCTTTCAAATCCTGGCGCCTGATGCCCGCCCCGCGCCGCGGCGAACTGGTCCGCCTGCTGGGCGACGAGCTCCGCAAGGAAAAGGAAAACCTGGGCCGCCTCGTCACCCTGGAATGCGGCAAGATCTACCAGGAGGGGCTTGGCGAAGTGCAGGAGATGATCGACATCTGCGACTTTGCCGTAGGCCTCTCGCGGCAGCTTTACGGTCTCACTATCGCCTCGGAACGTCCCGGCCACGCCATGCGTGAGAGCTGGCACCCGATGGGCACCTGCGGCATCATCACTGCCTTCAACTTCCCCGTCGCCCCCTGGTGCTGGAACGCAGCACTTGCGCTGGTCTGCGGCGACCCGGTGATCTGGAAACCGTCGGAGAAAACCCCGCTCACCGCGCTGGCGGTGCAGAAGATCTGTGAACGCGTCATGGCCGCCTTTGGCGATGACGCGCCCGAGGGCCTAATCCAGGTGCTGATCGGCGAGCGTGATCTGGGCGAGGCGCTGACCGCCTCCAATGACGTCGCCCTCATTTCTGCCACCGGCTCGGTACCGATGGGCAAGGCGGTTGCCGCCGATATGTCAAAACGCCTTGGCCGCACCATCCTGGAGCTTGGCGGCAACAACGCGATGATCGTGGCGCCCTCCGCCGATCTGGAAATGGCCCTGCGCGCTATCGTCTTCTCCGCAGTCGGCACCGCCGGCCAGCGCTGCACCACCCTGCGCCGCCTGATCGTGCATGAAGACATCTATGACGCGCTGATCCCCCGCCTGATCAAAGCCTACGAGGGCCTGCCCATCGGCGATCCGCTGGCAGACGGCACCCTGGTCGGCCCGCTGATCGACGGCGCTGCGCTGGATGCGATGACCAGCGCGCTGGAACGCGCCAAGGCCGAAGGCGGCACCGTGCATGGCGGCGCCCAGGCGCTGGCCGACAGCCACGCAGGCGCGGCCTATGCCCACCCGGCTATCGCCGAGATGCCCAGCCAGACCGCGATCATGCACACCGAGACCTTCGCCCCGATCCTCTATGTGGTGAAATACTCCGGTCTCGACCAAGCCATTGAAATGCAGAACGAAGTGCCCCAGGGCCTCTCCTCCTGCATCTTCTCCACCGATGTGCGCGAGACCGAATATTTCCTCTCGGCAGCGGGCTCCGACTGCGGTATTGCCAATGTGAACATCGGTCCCTCCGGCGCTGAGATTGGCGGCGCTTTCGGGGGCGAAAAGGAGACGGGCGGCGGCCGTGAAAGCGGCTCGGACGCCTGGAAAGGATACATGCGCCGGCAGACCAACACCGTGAACTATTCACGCGAGCTGCCGCTTGCTCAGGGGATCAAGTTTGACATCTGATCTGGCGTCCAGCCTCTGGCACCAAACCTGCCAGGAAAACCCCGCCTTCCCGGAACTCACCGGGGAGGCCAAGGCCGACCTTGTAGTGATCGGCGGCGGCTACACCGGATGCTCCGCCGCGCTCAAGGCCGCCGAACTCGGCGCCTCCGTCCGCCTGATCGAGGCCGAGGAAACCGGCAGCGGCGGTTCGGGGCGCAATGTGGGGCTCGCCAATGCGGGCCTCTGGCTGCCGCCCGAAGACATCAACTCCGAGCTGGGCCCGGAAACCGGCAGCCGCCTTTCCCAGCTGCTGGCGGGCGCGCCGGAAGTGGTGTTTTCGCTGATCAAGAAACACGCCATCCAATGCGAGCCCGAAAACAATGGCACCCTGCACTGCGCCCACGCGCCTTCCGGCCTCAACGACCTGCAGCAACGCCACGCCCAGCTCACCGCCATCGGCGCGCCAGTGCAATTGCTGTCGCGCGAAGAAGCCATCCAGCGCACCGGCTCCCAGGCAGTGCACGGCGCTCTCTTCGACCCGCGCGCAGGCACCATCCAGCCGCTCGCCTATGTCCGCGGCCTCGCCCGCGCCGCCGCAAGCGCAGGCGCTGAGCTGCATCAGCATTCGCCCGCCACCGCCATCACCCGCGATGGCGGCACCTGGCATGTGGCCACGCCCAAGGGCAGCCTCCGCGCCAAACACCTGATCATGGCCACCAATGCCTATGCCCGCGAAATCTCCGGCTATGACGCGCCGCAGGTGATCCCGGTGCATTACTTCCAGGCCGCCACCGATCCGCTGCCCGGCCCGCTGCTCGACAAGATCCTGCCATACAAGGAAGGCTGCTGGGACACCGCGCTGGTGATGTCCTCCTGGCGCCTCGACCAAGCCGGGCGGCTGGTCATCGGCGGCATGGGCGCGCTCAACCACTTCGGCAGCGCCCTGCACCGCAGCTGGCTGTCGCGAAAGCTGGCCGCCCTCTATCCGGAGCTGAAAGACGTAAAACTGCGCAGCCACTGGCACGGCCGCATTGCCATGACCACCGAGCACCTGCCCAAGATCCTCGACCTGAATGGCGGCTATGCCTGCTTCGGCTACTCCGGCCGCGGCATCGGCCCCGGCACCCTGTTCGGCACCGCAATGGCGGAGGCGCTGCTGAGCGGCAACCAATCCTGCCTGCCGGTGCCGCCGGCACAGGACCACGCGATCCCCTTCGCGGGCCTGCGCAGCGCCTATTACGAGACCGGCGCCACCCTAACCCACCTGATCAGCGACAGATGAAAAAGGCGGGCCGCCTGGCCCGCCCGCTCTTATCAGCAGCCGGCAATCGCCGCGCCAATGTCCTGCAGCAGCGCCGGGTAGAATTGCGCCCCGGGCTGCAGCTTGGCGCCGAGCGGATCCAGCACCGCGGTACCCGCGCCGGTGCCGTCCAGCACAGTGGCGACCAGACCCGGATTGAACTGCGGCTCCGAGAACACGCAACCCACATTCAGATCCGCCACCACATCGCGAACTTCCGCAACCCGCGCCGGGCTTGGCTTGGCAGCATCGCTGATCGAAATGGCGCCGGCCGCATTCAGGCCGAAACCGCGCTCGAAGTACTGGTAAGCATCGTGGAACACGATGAACTGCTTGCCCCGGAACGGTTCCAGCTGCGCCGAGATCGCGGCCACAGTTTCCGCAATCTCCTGCTTGCCCGCCGCGGCATTGGCCCTGTAGGCAGCGGCATTGTCCGGGTCATGCTCTGCCAGTTCTTGGGCAATCACATCCAGCCAGGCCTGCGCATTGGCCGGCAGCAGCCAGGCATGCGGATCATCACCTTCATGATCATGGCCGGCATGGGCATCGGCGTGATCATCATGACCTTCGTGGTCATCATGACCGTCTTCAGCATGATGACCGTCTTCAGCATGCGCCTCGTGATCATGGTCGTCATGGTCATCATGACCTTCGGTCGCATGATCTTCGTGATCCCCATGATCCTCATGCCCACTGTGGTCATCGTGTTCACCATGGCCCTCATGATCGCCATGATCATGCGCCTCAAACCGGGCACCCTCGCGGAACGGCAGCACCGTGGTGCCCGCAGCCTCCAGCAGCTCCACCCGGTGCGCATCGCCGGCCAGCTCCTCTAGCGGGCCGTGCAGCCAAGGCGTCAGCGCCTCCCCCATCCAGAACACCACATCCGCCTGATCCAGCGCCCGCGCCTCGGAGGGGCGCATCGAATAGCCATGCGGCGACGCGCCCGGCGGCACCACCAGGGCAGGTTCCCCCACGCCCTGCATCACCCGCGCCACCAGCCCGTGCACCGGTGTGATATCCGCCGCAACCCTGGGCACCTCCGCCCAGGCTGCCCCTGTCCCCGCCAAAAGCGCTGCAACTGCCACCGCGTTCCGCATGCCATCCTCCGATGTAACTTTATAACATTCCGTGCGGGTTGATAAACGTCATAACATTACATATCAAGAGCCAATCCTGCCCACCCCCGGAGGCCTGATCCCATGGAGTCCATCGGTTTCGAACCGCATGACCACAGCAGCTGCGTTCACGACGGCATCGCCGCCGCCGAATCCCATTGCCGGGCAAACGCGCTGCAGTTCACCAAGGTGCGCCGCCGGGTGCTGGAGATCCTGCTGCAGGAACACCGTGCGCTTGGCGCCTATGACATCCTCGACCGGCTGCGCGAAGAGGGTCTCGGCTCGCAGCCGCCCGTTGCGTACCGCGCCCTGGATTTCCTGGTCAAAAACGGCCTCGCCCATAAGATCGAGCGCCTGAACGCTTTCATCGCCTGCACCCACCCGGGCGAGAGCCACGCGCCGTTCTTCCTGATCTGCCGGTCCTGCGATGCGGTTGCCGAAGCCTCCCGCGAGCCGTCGCAAGGCCAGCTCGGCCAGGCCGCCCGCGCGGCCGGCTTTGTCATCGAACGCGCCGTAATCGAGGCCGAAGGCCTCTGCCCGAAATGCCAGGGAACCCCCGCGGCATGAGCCTGATTTCCCTCGACAGCCTTTCCGTTACCTACGGCGGCAACACGGTTCTGTCCGGCGTGACCCTCAGCATCGAGGCCGGCGAGATCGTCACCGTGGTCGGCCCCAACGGCTCCGGCAAATCGACCCTCTTGCGCAGCGTGATCGGTGCGCTGAAACCCTCGGGCGGCACCGTTGCACGCACGCCCGGCCTGCGCATCGGCTATGTGCCGCAGAAACTGCACATTGACCCGACCCTGCCGCTGACCGTACGCCGCTTCCTCAGCCTGCCCGCCCGCGTTTCCGATACCCGCGCGGCAGAGGCACTGGCGCAGGCAGGCGCCGGCAATCTAGCCGCGCGCCAGATGTCCGGCCTCTCCGGCGGCCAGTTCCAGCGGGTGCTCTTGGCCCGCGCCCTGCTCAGCAAACCGCAGCTCTTGATCCTGGATGAGGCCACCCAAGGCCTCGACCAGCCCGGCTCGGCTGCCTTTTACCAGCAGATCGAGAAAGTCCGCCAGAACATCGGCTGCGCGGTGCTGATGGTCAGCCACGAGTTGCATGTGGTGATGGCGGCCTCCGACCGGGTGGTCTGTCTCAACGGCCACATCTGCTGCGAAGGCGCGCCCGAGCATGTTGCCAGCGCACCGGAATACCGCGCCCTGTTCGGCACCGGCACTCAAGGCGCCCTGGCGCTTTACCGGCATGAGCATAACCACAGCCACGATCACGGCTGCGACCATAATCACGGACACCAACACGAGGCCGCCGAATGACCCTGCTGGACGATTTCCTGATCCGCGCCGCTCTGGCGGGTATCGGCGTGGCGCTGGCCGCCGCGCCCCTGGGCTGTTTCGTGGTCTGGCGCCGGATGGCCTATTTCGGCGATGCCACCGCCCATGCCTCTATCCTCGGCGTGGCGCTGGCGCTCAGCTTTGATGTGTCGGTTTTTGCAGGTGTTCTGGCCACCGCGCTGGCAATGGCCACCACGGTCTCAGCGCTTGCCGGGCGCGGCTATGCGATGGACACGCTGCTGGGGGTGCTGGCGCATTCCTCGCTGGCTTTCGGCCTGGTTGCCGTCTCCTTCCTGCAAGGGGTGAGGATTGATCTGATGGCCTATCTGTTCGGTGACATCCTGGCGGTGAGCCGCCTCGACCTGGCGGTGATCTGGAGCGGTGCGGTGCTTGTGCTGGCGCTGTTGTGGTGGCGCTGGTCGGTGTTGCTGACCGCCACCCTGAACCCGGACCTGGCCCATGCCGCCAGCATCGATCCCCGGCGCGAGCAGATGGTGCTGACAATTGCGCTGGCACTGGTGGTGGCGGTGGCGATCAAGGTGGTTGGCGTGCTGCTGATTGCCGCCATGCTGCTGATCCCGGCCGCCGCCGCCCGCCCCTTTGCCGCCACCCCAGAGCGCATGGCCGTCATCGCCGCGCTGCTGGGCATGCTGGCTGCCACCGGAGGGCTAAAGCTCGCTTTTGTTCTGGACACACCTGCAGGCCCCAGCATTGTCTGCCTGGCCGCGGGCCTGTTTGCTGTCTCCAGCCTGGCCGGAGTGCTGCGCCGGACCTGAAAACCGGCACAGCCCGGGCACGGGCTCGACGCGGGCTGCCTTGCCTCGGAACCTCCCCGGGGCGCATCAGCACAGAAACCGCGCCGCGGCCGGCCTGCATGACACGGCAAAACCGCAAGCGGCATACGCCAACAGCAGCACGGCCGAGTTTCCGGCCGCCAGCCAGCCCTGGTCTGCTGCCAGTCAGCTGCCGGTGCGCTGCAGCCCTTCGCAGCTGGTCCATTTGCTGATCGCGCCGGTCAAGGCTTTCTTGTTGATCGGCTTGCTGAGGAAATCATCCATCCCCGCTTCCAGGCATTTTTCACGGTGGCTGTGCAGCGCGTTTGCCGTCAGCGCCACAATCGGGCATTTGCCGCCGCCGGCCTCTGCCTCGATACGGCGCATCTCGGCGGTGGCCTCAATCCCGTCCATCACCGGCATCATCATATCCATCAGCACAATATCCGGCCGTTCCGCCTGGAACTGCTGCACCGCTTCCAATCCGTTTTTGGCAATGCTGATCTTGAGCGGCGCATCCTTCAGCATTTTGGTGACAACCAGCTGGTTGGTGCGGTTATCCTCTGCCAGCAGCACCTTCACAAGCCGCTCATCCCCGGCCCTGAGGCCTTTATCCTGCCCTTCCGCAGCAGGCTGCTGCGCCGGTTTGCTCAGCACCCGGCTGATCACCTGCCGCAATTGCTCCGAACGGACCGGTTTGAGCGCAAATTCGCAGATCCCGATAGCCTCGCAATCCGCCCGGTTCAACGCATGCTCCACCGAAGACAAAACAATCAGAGGCACAGCCTCAAACCCGGGCATGGCGCGGATACGCGCCGCTAGTTCACGGCCGTCCATCGCTGGCATCTGGTAGTCTAGAATGATAAAATCGAACTTGCGGCCGTCCAGCTGCGCGTCAGACAGGATTTCCAGCCCCGCATGCGCCGAAGCCGCCAGCGTGCAGGTAACACCCCAGGCCCCCAGCCGCTCCGACAGGATCACCCGGTTCAGTTCCAGATCGTCCACCAGCAGGCCATTCAGGCCCTCGAAGCTGCGGGCGCTGCCAGCCCGGTCCGTTTCGACATGCCCGCCTGCCTTCAGCGGCAGCTCGACCGTAAAGACGGACCCCTTGCCCGGTTCGGAAACCACCCTGACCGACCCGCCCATCAGATCCAGAAGCCGCGCAGAAATCGCCAGCCCCAGGCCGGTGCCCTCAAAATTGCGGGTCGCTGCGTTGTCGGCCTGCTCAAAGGCGCGGAAAATCTGCCCGATCCGCTCCGGCTCAATGCCAGTCCCGGTATCGGTGACCTGCAGGGTCAGCTGGTGACGGCCGTCTTTTTCCTGCCCTGTCACATCGATATAGACGTAGCCCGCATTGGTGAATTTGACGGCATTGCCGGCGATATTGGTGATCACCTGGCGAATCCGGCCCGCATCCGCCTCGAAGACCTCAGGCAAGGCCGGATCGTAGCGCATGGTGATCTCCACGCCCTTTTCGGCCGCCTTGGGCGACAGCAAAGTCACCACATCCTCCACCGCCGTCTGCAGGTTAAAAGGCGCTTCGTTCAATTCGACCTTGCCCGCTTCGATCTTGGAGAAATTCAGGATGTCATTGATGATCGTCAGCAGGGCCGAGCCGGACTTGGCGATGGTTTCCGCATACATCCGCTGGTCGTCGTCCAGCCGGGTTTCCTGCAGCAGCTCCGCCATGCCAATCACCCCGTTCATCGGGGTGCGGATCTCATGGCTCATATTGGCCAGGAATTCCGACTTTGCGCGATTGGCAATATCAGCGGCCTCGCGGGCCTGCTCCAAAGCATATTCGCGTTCGTCACGCTCGGAAAAGGTCTCTTCCAGAACGCTCACCGAAAAATCCAGCGCTTGGAACTCACGCGATGCATACCAGGGCAACGGCCGCAACGGGCTTCGCAGGCCTGCGATCGCATCCGACATCCGCGTGTGAATCCGCTGCAGGGGCCGCAATGCCAGCCCATGCACCAGCAGCAGAACCAGCAGCGACAGCGCCAGCACCGGCACCACTGTCCAGATGATGATCTGGCGCACCTTGGCCGCCACCAGCGCTTCGCCGTCGCGGGTGGACCATTCCACCACCATAGTGCCAAAGGACGCCCCCTCCAGCTCAATCGGACGCTCATAGATCACGTGGCTGCCGTCCCGCACGGCACCTGGTGCTTCGGCCGAGGCCAGCAGCTTGCCAGCCGGGCTGCGGATCTGAATCGAGACAATCTGCGGCTTGCGGGTGACCGCCTCAATCAGGCCGGTCTCCAGCACCGGCACATCCTCGACGATAATCAATTCAAGCATAAGTCCGCTCAGCAGCGATACCGTCAGATCCGCTTGCTCTGCCAGCTGCTCTTCCAGCCGCTGCACCTCCTGGCGCTGCGCCAGATCCCCGACGGCAAAGCCGACGGCCGAAGCAGCCAGCAGCAGCGACAGCACGATCTGGAAAAGGATGCCTGTACGTCTCATAGTCTATTGCGGCACCTTAAAAGGCCAGGCTGCGGTCCATTGCCCGGCGGATAATGTCATAGTCCTGATCGGTACCCAGCAGGAAACCGTTCTTGGAGATCCGGCGCACGATTTCCTCATTCTCCGAGGACAGCATCACCTGGCGCATGGCTTCCAGCACATCCGGCCGCATCCCGGACGCGGCCAGCCACGGTTTGGTGACATTGTCAAAGGAGGCCAGCACCCGGATCGGCACCCCCTTGGCGACCAGCTTCTTAAAGGTGCTTTCCTTCAGCGCGCCTGCGGAATATTTTCCCGCGCCCACCGCTTCACCAACCAGGTCGTGACGGCCAAGATAGTCGAACTGATGCAGATCGGCGCTGCTGATCCCCGCGTCCAGCAGATATTCCTGCGCCAGGTAGCGTCCGATGGTCGACAGCTCATCGCCAAACGCAAAGCTGAGCCCGGCCAGATCCTCGACCGATTGCACATTGCTGTCCTTATGCACGACGATCACACCCTTAAACCGCTTGCCGCCGTTTTTCAATTCCATCGCGACAATCTGTATACCGGGGTTCTCCGTCATCACATGCACGTAGGAGGCCGGCCCGAAACGGGCAAAATCAACCTCGCCTCTGGCCAGCTGCCGGATGCCTTCTCCGTATTCCTTGGCGATCTTGAGCCGGATCGACACAGGCTCTCCCAGCTCCTCGCTCATGCGGCTGGACAGAAAGGACAGAAAGGGCTGGTACTTTTTTACCGTTGCAGTTGGTTTATCGGCTGCATAGGTTCCAAAAACCAGCTCAACCCCCGCCCGCCCGGCGCCGGGCAACAGCAAGGCGAAACAGGCCGCCAGCGCCGCAGCGGGAGCTGCCGCCCGCAGGCGCAACCTGAAAAATTCAACGATACCAACGATCCACACTAACAGGGTCACGGTTCTAGCCTCCTGACTGCTTTCGGCTGGCACGGCAGGCGGGCCGCCACTCTTCGTTACATGGCACATGGTTAAGAATACAATGTTAACGCACCTGCAATTCTCCAAAAAATTTTGCGGTTCTTTTATTCTTCCTCCGCTATATTAACGGTTCAGTAAGATTTTCGTAATCTTTTAGGCAAATTCGCCTCAAATCAGAATACCAGCCCTACTGGCTCAACAGGAACTGCCGTGAAGAACACCTCTTTGCCACTCCGGACCTTGCGGTCCGTCCGCCGCCCGGCACAAATTACTGTGCTGGCTTCGCTTTTTGCGACGCTCCCCATCGCAGCCCTTGCTATTCCCTCACCGGAACTGGTCATCGGATCAGTCTCCTCGCTATCGCAGGTTCTCGCGGTGGGAATTGCCATGATTTCCGGTTTGGGGGCCGTGATTGCGGCAAAACTGGGTTTTTCCCCTAAACCGGGCGGCTCACAACGCCGTTACCCGGTCAAGCTGATCTCCGTCCTCGTTCTTGCAGCCCTGGCGCTGGCCGCTGGTAATTATTGGCAGTATTCCTCGCACGAGCAGGCCGAGCTGGCAAGGCTGCAGGCTACTTTGACCCGGCCGGCGCAGTTTGACGGCACCACCATCAAGGACGCCACGCTCAAGGAAACCAGCTTCTCCAAGCAGGAAAATCATCCGCTGGCGATGAGCACCACCGACGCCGCCGCCGCGCTGGGGGACGGATCCACCCTGTTCTATGACATCCGCGAGACCGGCGAGAACGCCATGGGCACCCTGCCCGGCGCCACCCATATCCGGTTCCCGGACTTCCTGCAGACCCGCCCGGTGCAGCCCGGCCAGAAGGTCGTGCTGTTCTGCCACAACGGCAACCGCTCCTCTGAAACCTGCGCCAAGCTGGCGGCGATGGGTATCGACTGCAGCTTCATTGCCGGCGGCATCGAGAAATGGATCGTCGAGGGGCGCGACTTCTCCGACAAGGACGTCAAAACCCTCTCCGACCTGCGCGCCATCCCCGAGTACCCGGGCAAGGACGTGCTGCTCAGCACCGATGATTTCACCAGCCTGCTGACCACCGAGGACCTGCAGATCGTCGACACCCGCTACCCGGGCGACTTTGAGACCGGCCACCTGCCCGGCGCCGTCAACATCCCGATCCGCAAGATGACCACCGCCGACCTGATGGACCGCATCGCGCAGCTGGATCCCAATAAACCCACCATCGCCGCCTGCTATGACCGCCGCAGCTGCTTCATGAGCCAGGTGCTGGGGCTGGAATTGTCTCAAAAGGGCATCGACTTCCGCGGCCGCTACACCCTGCCGTGGGAATACTTCGTGGCACCGCCTCCGAAGCCGCATGTGCAGGCCTGGCTGGCCGACCAGCAAGGCGGCCTCTGGGGCAAGGCAATCTCGGCCCTGGCCGCCGCGCTGCTGTGGGTGCATGAGCGCAGCCATATCCTGCTGGGCCTGCTGGCACTGTCGATCCTGACCCGCATCCTGGTGCTGCCGGTTGCCCTGAAATCCGAGCGCGATCAGATCATCACCGCCGAGACCGCGGATGAAATGAAGGCGCTGAAGGCCAAGCTTGCCGATGACCCGGTGCGCAAGGCACGCGCGGTGCAGGCGTTCTACGCCGACAAGAGCCTGACGCCGATGAAGAACCTCACCGCACTGCTGTTCCTGCCGGTGATGATGCTGGGCGTCTCTGCTGCGCAAGAGGCCAGCGCCGCCCTGCAAACCCCGTTCCTGTGGATGGCCGACCTCGGCGCGCCCGATCCGCTGTTCCTCATGCCGGTGCTGTTCTGTGCGCTGGCTGCCGTTTACCTGCTGTGGGCCGTCGCCAAGACCAAGCGCCAGAAACAGCTGTGGATGCTGCTCGGCATGCCTGCGTTGTTTGCCATGGTGTTCAGCCTGACTGCCGCGGCCAATGCCTATCTTTGCTTCAGCCTGACCCTGCTGCTGGTGCAGCGCGCCTATGTGACCGGCATGCACAAGAAACTGGGCGAGGCCCTGTCGCTGCGCGCCCACAAGCGCCGCCTCGCTAAGCTGCCGCGCGGCGTGATCCCGATGGGCTACACCGAGGAGCTGGAGCACGCCGGCAACAAGGCCCTGCGCCTGTCAATTCTGCGCAACGCAGGCCTGCCGGTGCCGGGCGGCGTGATCGTGCGCTCCGATGCAATCCACGACTACCGTGAAATGCCCGATGCCAAGAAAGATGCATTTGCGGCACAGGTCTTTGGCCTTGCAGGGGGCAAGCCGGTCGCCGTGCGCTCCTCCGCCAGCAATGAGGACGGCCACGACCAAAGCTTTGCCGGCGTCTTTGAATCGGTGCTCGACGTGACCGCAGAGACCATGCGCGCCGCATTGGACGAAGTTGTGACCAGCTTCTCGTCTGAGCGCGCTGCCAGCTATTCCGGCGAGGGCGACAGCACCGATCAGGGCAACATCGTGGTGCAGGAAATGGTGCAGGCGGAATACGCCGGCGTGCTCTTCACCCAGGACCCGATGGCCCCCGGCATGGCGATGATCGAATGGGTCGAAGGCTGCGGCGAGGACCTGGTGTCCGGCCGCGTCACCCCGACCTCTTTGCGCTTTGGCCGTTACACCGGCCTGCCGGCGGATGCCGATCAGGACCAGACGCTGGACATGGCGCCGCTGCTGGCCCTTGGCAAGCAGATCGAGGACACCTTCGGCTGCCCGCAGGACGTCGAATGGGCCTATGCCAACGGCCAATTCCAGATCGTCCAGAGCCGCGACATCACCACGCTGTCCTTGGGCACCGAGCAGGAGCAGACCCGTCTGGCCGAATGGCGCGGCCTGCTGAACCGCTATGCGGATGCAGACCCGGATCAGACCATCCTGGAACAGGACGAGATGTCCGAAGTCCTGCCCCGCCCCACCCCGCTCTCCTTCTCGCTGATGAGCGAGCTGTGGGCGCCCGGCGGCAGTGTTGACTTGGCCTGCCGCGAGCTGGGTGTGCCCTACGGCCTGCCCGAGGGCCGCGACGGCCACCTCGTCAACCTGTTCGGCAAAACCTACGTCGACGTGGCGCTGAAACAGGGCATGACCCTGAAACTCAGCGCCGCCAAAGCCAAGCAGCTGCGCAAGCAGGCGCATCCGATGATCACCCGCTTCCGGTCTGAGGTGATGCCGGAACTGCGCGACAAGCTGGCGATCTGGCAGGCCGTGGATTACACTGCCCTGCCCCAAGACAAGCTCTTGGAGGCAATCTCCACCCTCAAGGACATGTTCATCCGCGAGGTCTATCTGGAGGCCGAGAAGATCAACATCCTGGCAGGCTTCACCATGGGTGAGGCAGGTTCCGCCGCCGCGGGCGACCCGGCCCTGCGGGCGCATCTGATGCACGCTGAGCTGCCCAATGCGCCCTCAAGCCTGATCGCCTCCTGCACCGGCAAGGACGCCCAGGCGCGTGCCATGCAGCTGATGGGCCACCGCTCGATCTTCGACTACGAGCTCTCCTCGCCCCGCTATGCCGAGGCGCCGGCGCTGCTGCACTCGCTGCTGGGCAGCTCGGTGGAGCCGATCGGCGCGGTGCCGGTCCCGGCCAACCTGCCGGATGAGTTAGACGATACCATCGGCATCGCTATCGCCTACCAGGACCTCAAGGAGCAGGCCAAGCACGAGGCCCTGCGCGTTGTCGCCGAACTGCGCCGTGCCCTCTTGGCCCTGGGCCACGTCAGCGGGCTGGCGGACTTGGTGTTCAACCTGACCTTTGACGAGGTCTTGAACGGCAGCTGGTCCGCCCCGGACGCGCTGCGCGGCCTCGCCGAAGCCCGCGCCGAAAAGGAGAACCTGCGCAAGAAGTCCGCACCTACTGAGGTTTCACTGACCCTGCACGGCTGCGAACTCCTGTCGCTCGGCGCCCAGGCCAATGCGGAGGGCGGCGCCTTGGGCGGCACCTGCGTCGCGGGCAGCGGCAGCGCCACCGCAAGGGTGTTCTGGATGGAGGACGACAGCTGCATCGACCCGGCGGCCTTCGCAGACTTCCAGGACGGTGACATCCTGGTCTGCCGCATGGTCAACCCGGCCTGGCTGCCGTGGGTCCAGCGCTCCGGCGCGGTCCTTTCCGAAGTCGGCGGCTGGCTCAGCCACATGGCCATCGTCGCGCGCGAAAAAGACGTGCTGATGCTGGTCGCCTGCAAGGGCCTCGACAGTCTCAGCCATGGCGAGCAGGTGACCGTCAGCGAAGACGGCACCATCCAGCCGCTGGAGGAAAAGGGCCTCAAGGCGGTTTCCGCCTGATCTCGGCAGAAACAAAAGCAAAAGCCCCCGCTGTCTGATGGCTCGGGGGCTTTTTTGACCTTATTGCCCGGCCACAGGCCGGGCAGCGCCTCTTGCACTTATGGCAAAGATTGCCATATTCTGTCCCAACGAAAGGAACCCGCCCATGGCCACCATGAACGTATCCTTGCCGGAACAGATGAAAACCTGGGTCGAGGAAAAGGCCCGCAGCGGCACCTATGCCAATTCCAGCGACTACGTCCGCGATCTGATCCGCCGCGACCAGGCCCGCACAACTGCCATTGCCGAACTGCAATCCGCCATCGACGCAGGCCTCGCCAGCGGCCCGGCTGAGGCGCTGACCGCCGAAGGTTTCAAGGCCGCCATGCGCCGTAATGGCTGAGGAACGCTGGCGGATCCGCCCCGCTGCCCAGGCTGATCTTGCTGCCATCTGGCGCTATGGCCTGGAAACTTGGGGCGAAACACAAGCCGACGCCTATGCCGACAGCCTGTTTGCCCTCTTCGACCTTTTGGCGGACTTCCCCGAAATGGCCCGCGAGCGGGTGGAATTCACGCCCCCGGTCCGCATCCACCCCACCGGCGCGCATCTGGTGATCTATCGCCTGGAGCAAAACCGCCCCGAAATCATCCGCATCCTGCACGCCCGCCAGGACCTGATGGCGTTCCTCATGGAGTAACATCCGTTTCAATCTTGCCATTTTCCGTACATCTGCTCTGATGCGGCGCATGGACCCGCATCTCGATCCCAGAAAAACCGCCCGGCTGATCCAGCATCTGAAGGACCACATGGACAGCCTCCCACCCAAGCTCAAGGCAGCGGCGAAATACGTGATCGACAACCCCGGCGACTTCGGCCTCGACACCGTGCGGACCTCGGCCGGGAAAACCGGCATCAGCGCCAACGGCTTTGTCCGCCTCGCCCAGCATCTGGGCTATGACACGTTCGAAGCCTTCCGCGCCCCGTTCCGCGCCGCCCTCACCACCACGCATGAGGCAGATCTCGGGCAGGACTGGCTGGACCGGATGCAGGACGAAGGCCCGGCAGGCAAGCTGCAGGCGGCCGCGGCGCGCAACCAATTGAACATCACCTCGCGCTCCCTGCGGCTAATGACGGCAGAGCGCACCCAGGCCATCGTGGACACGCTCACCGCCGCCCGCCGCAGCTATGTCACTGCCACCCGCTCATCCTATGCGCTGGCCTATTACTTTCACTACGTCGGCCGTATGGCCCTGCCAAGGCTCGAGCTGGTCCCCCGCCACATGGGCGCCGCCTTGGATGATCTTTTAGAAATAGGCTCCGAGGACTGCCTGATTGCCTTCACCTTCTCCCCCTACTCCGCCGGCACCATCCAGGCGCTGCGGCTGGCGGCTGAGCGCGGCGCATCGGTGATCCTGATCTCCGACAGCGAAGTGATCGCCCCCGGCATCCGCACCGACCACGTGCTGGCAGTCGCCGCAAACTCGCTGCACCCCTTCGGCGCCGTTGGCGGCGCAATGGCGGTGCTGGAATGCTTGCTCACCCATCTGATCGAGGCCGGCGGCGAGGAGGCCCGGCGCCGGATCAAATCCTATGACGCCCTGCGCCAGGACAGCGGCGCCTATTGGAGCGGTCCGAAACTGCCGCGGGTGGGGGGCTGATCCCAATGCTCAGACGTCGCCGTCAATAAACGGGTTCTGCGCCTCCCATTCGTCCCGGGTGGCCCGCTTGTGACCGCCCTCCAGCCGCACCGATGCCATCGCCCGGTCGGCATAGATCTCCGATTTCAGCGGCCAGGCCAGCGCAGCATCAAACAGCCCCGGCATCAGGTCAAAAGGGCTGCCCTCCTCATCCACGTCCCGCATCCACAGATGCGATCCGCAGGTGCTGCAAAACGCCCGCTCCGCAAAGGCTGAGGAATGGTAGCGCGTGACCGGCCCGTCAACCGTCACTGCCTCCGCATCAGCCTCGAAACACAAGAACAGCCCGCCGTTCCAGCGCTGGCACATGCGGCAATGGCAGGCACCCAGGTGCGGATCATGCGCGCCCTCAACACGGATCTTCACCGCGCCGCACAGGCAGCGGCCCTCCAAAACGTCACTCATCATGGGACCTCCTTACGGGTCCGGCACAGGATACAGCAATTTACACCCGAACAGAAACCTCCGCCGGGTTCCGATCCGGCCTCAGGCCTCCACCAAAATTGCAGAGACCTCCCCATCCACATCCCGGCAGGCTGCCAGCAGCCGCGGCATAAGATGCGACATTACGTAATTCGCATGGAACCGGCTCGGCGCCTTCAGCATCAGCCGCCCCCCTGCCCTGCCCACGCGCTCCAACCCCTGTATCCAGGACGCGTAATTCGCGGGGTCTTCTGCATGCAGCACCGCCTTCGCCAGGCTCCACTCCTGGCCGTCCGACACATCCGGCGCAGGCGGAGCCGCGCCGGGGCGCAGCGGCACCACGTTCGGCGCAAACTCATCCGCGCCTTGCATCCGGTGCTCAAAGTCCGGCCCAACCGCGCCCCAACGCTCTTGGGTATCCGCCAGAAGCCGCTCCAGGTCGATGCCATATTCCGTCACCCGCCCGCGCGCACCCTGGCGTTTCACCACCAGCCAGCCCCAGCCGCGCAGCTTTGCCATCTCGCGCTTCACCGTGCGCTCATCCACACCCCACAACCGGGCGATCTCCCGCTGACCCACAGCCAGCTCGTCGCGCTGCCAGTTGTAGCGTGCGGTCATCAATGTCATGAACCGCAGAACCAGCTTCTGCGCCCCCTTGCCCTGGCCAAGCGCATAAGCGCCCATCGCCGTGAGGATGTCGTATTTCAGCGCAGAGGCGTTGCGCCCCGCAGGCCGTTTGGCAAGCATTGCTGCCCCCGTTTCTCCCTCCCTGCCCTCCTGGGCCGGGATATGCTGCCTCAAGTGCTCTCAGCTTGTTTGCTGAGAATTGCGTTGGCCGGTTTTGCCCTGAACTCAACGCTATTCGTTTGTTGTACCTGATTTGCGTCCGGAAATCCGATTCTGTCAAGCGCCGGCGGGAATTGAATTCAGCCCCAATCCCTTTTTCGAAAGAAAAATTGGTATCTATGGTATTGGGTGACACCCAGGATGTCCCCTATTGGCACAAAAATGTCCCCCAATCTGCGGTATCCTTGCCCGGGGTGTCCCCCTAAATCTGGCCTCTGAACACCAGAAAAACCCAATGAAACGAATTGTTTGGCGCTAGCCTTCCGAATCGCCCCTGCCCTTATTTCACTGGGCCTTTTGCAAATGTGTCCCCGCGGGGACAGGACGCTCTTCCAAACCATATTTGCTTTTGCGTTTTTTGCAAATTCGGCGTAAATGGATATTGAGGCTGAATTAGCGTCCTGAAGAAATGGACGCTGTCAAAAACAACACCGTGTGAGGCTAAGGAGCAGCGATGTTTACGCACGAAGACCTGTCCAAGATGCAGGCCCAATCCTTGAAGATGCAAAGCTGGATCCGCCAGCAGACCTTCTCCCCCGAAATGGAAAAAACCCTGCGCCGGTTCTCCTCCTGGGAAGTGGCGGAGCTGATCTTCCGCGTCAACCAGTCGACCCTGCGGGGACGGCTGTCGGCGGATCCCTCCCTGCCCCAGGGCCATGTCGAGGAAGACGGCCGCCAGCGCTGGTATTCGCTGGAGGAAATCAACGAGCTGCGCCGCCGCATCAAGATCAACCGCAAATCCCTGCTGCCCAAGCGTCCCGCGGGGAAGCGGGCGCTGCGGGTTGCGATCTCCAACTTCAAAGGGGGTGCGGGCAAATCCACCGTGGCGCTGCATTTCGCCCATGCAGCAGCGCTGGACGGCTACCGGGTGCTCTGCGTCGACTTCGACCCGCAGGCGACGCTCTCGCATTCCATGGGCCTCAGCGACGTCACCGAGGATTACACCGTCTGGGGCATCATGGCTCGCGATCTGGTGCGCGAGACCGAGCGGATGAACGCGTCCCTGCAGGGGGCCGAGTCCGGCACCGCCCTGCCCCAGCGCCAGCTGCCCGACGCGATCACCGGCATGGGGCTTCAGGATCTGCGGGTCAGCGACTTTGTGAAACCCACCAGCTGGCCTACCATCGACATCATCCCCTCCTGCGCCAATGCCGCGTTCGTGGAATTTGCCTCCGCCCAGTACCGCCACCTGAACCCGGAGTGGTCTTTCTTTGCCGCCGTCTCCCGCTACCTCGACCAATTGCCGGCCGAAGACTACGACATGATGATCTTCGACTGCCCGCCCGCCATCGGCTACCAGTCGATGAACGCGGTGTTTGCCGCCGACATGCTCTATATTCCCTCCGGCCCCGGCTATTGGGAATATGACTCCACCACTTCCTTCATCGGCCAGCTGTCTGAGGCGCTCGAAGATCTGTCAGCCTTTAACGGCGTTGTCCCCGCGGGGACATTTGCCCTGCCCAAGGTTTTCCAGGACGTTCGCTTCCTGCTGACCCGTTACGAAAGCGGTAACGATTTGCACCGTGCGATGCGTTCGGCATTTATGAAGGTGTTTGAGGGTAGAATGACCGAACACCCGATTGAGATGACCCGCGCAGTCGAACAGTCGGGCCGGTTCCTAAGTTCCATTTATGAAATCGACTACCGGGATATGACCCGCGAGACCTGGCGACGCGCCCGCGCGTCGTTCGATCAGGCCTATGACGAATTCAGGTCCTACGCGTTGGAAGCCTGGGAGAAACTGGAGGATGAGGCATGAGCAAGAGACGCGTTTTCGATATCGACTTCACCCCTGACACCGCAACTGTCCCCGCGGGGACAGCCCCGGAAAAGCCAGCAGAGCAAACTGCGGTATCCCGCCGCGGGCCGATGGCCACCGCGATCTCTGAGAACGCCGATGCGTTGCGGACCCGTGCCGAGGCCGAAGAGAAGATCCGCGCCGAGAACGACCGGCTGGCACATGAATTCGTGCGGCTGAAGAAGCTGGGCCTGATGGTTGACCGGATCCCGATCGGCCGGATTGGCGCGACCAGGCTGATCCGCGACCGCCGCGAGGGGCGCGACCCGGACCTGGACGAGCTGAAGGCTTCGATCAAGTCCATCGGCCTGTCGAACCCGATCCGGGTCGAGGAAAACGAGGACGGCACCTATGAGCTGATCCAGGGCTACCGCCGGCTGCGCGCCTATGTGGAGCTGCTGCGGGAAACGGAAGATGAGGCCTATGATCACATTCCCGCGGGGCTGGTGGCCAAAGGTGACACGCTGCAAAACCTCTACCGCCGGATGGTGGACGAAAACCTGGTGCGCCGCGACATTTCCTTTGCCGAGATGGCCCAGCTGGCGCTGCGCTATGCGGAGGATGAGGTGACCCGGGCGAAGAGCCTGGAGGAGGCGGTCAATGACCTTTATGCCTCCGCGGGCCGTCAGAAGAAGATCTACATCCGCCATTTTGCTCAGCTGCTGGCGATGGTGGGAGATCTGCTGAAATACCCTGAGGCGATCCCGCGGGCGCTGGGACTGGAGCTGCGCAAACGGCTGGATGCTGACTCGGCCAACGTCCAGGACTTGCGCGATGCCCTGTCACGGGGGCGGCCGGAGACCGAGGAGGCGGAACTGAACGTGCTGCGCGGCTTTCTCGACGGCAAGCGAAAACCCGTCTCCCGCGCCGCCGCCGCGCCGCGTCCGGGGGTTGCCAAGACGACTTTGCGCTGCACTGTCCCCGCGGGGACAGTGCGGTGCCAGGCGCGCGACGGCAAGATCGAGATGGCGATGGAGCGCGACTTTTCCGAGATCGACCGGCACAAGCTGGAGGGGGCCATCGCCGCTTTCTTTGCGGCGCTGGAGGATGACAGCTGACTTTGTCCCCGCGGGGACAGTCAGATACCTGCACAACGGCCCGGCAGAGATGCCGGGCCTTTTTGTCTCTAAACTGCTTGTTTGGGCCGGCTACTTGCTGCTGTCCCCGCGGGGACAACAGCTGAAAACAGCTGCGGGATGCAGCGCGCCAGCAAAAGAAAAGACCCGGCTTGGGTGCCGGGCCGTTGTGGAGTTACCTGTTTGTCCCCGCGGGGACAGCGGCGGTTCAGTTCAGAACCTTGAATTCGATCCGCCGGTTCCTGGCCCGGTTCGCCACCGTGTCATTTGGCACCAGCGGCGTGGTTTCGCCATAGCCCACAGCAACCAGCCGTTCGGACGGAATTCCCATTTTCTGCAGGTATTGGTTCACCGCCGCGGCGCGTTTCTCGCTCAGCGCCATGTTCCAGGCGGCCTTGCCCTGGCTGTCGGTGTGGCCGCCGACCTCAACCACCATGCCGGGGCAGCGGCGTATGATATCCGACAGGCTGTTCAGGAAGCCGCGGGAGTTTGCATCAAGACGGGCCGTGGAAGGGGCGAAGTTCACGCTGCGGCCTTGCGACAGGATTTCGAACCTCCCGGTGCAGGCCTCCCGGCTGAAATCGCCGCTGGCCTCAAGCGCTGTGGCGGCGCCGGAAGCGGTTGTCCCCGCGGGGACAGCGGAGGTGCTGCTGCCGCCCCGCTCAAACATCAAGTCCATGCTGACCAGGCCCACAGGGGTGATGGTGACGCCTGCCGCTTCCTCCAGCTTTTCGCGGCCGGCATTCAATGCAAAGTCCTCGAGTTTCAGGATCACCGGCTGGACAGTGGCGACAGCCACGCGGTTTTCACTCAGCAATGTCACCGCTACCGGAATGGTCAGTCCGGCCTCAACCCCATGCAAAGACAGGGTAACGGGCAGGTCGATCTGTTTGCGCTGCACCGTCGCGAGATCGGTGAGCTGCGCCGGATTGATCTGGGCGGAGATCACGGCCTCAGGATAGGTGAAGGTTTCAAAGAACAGGAAGCGCATGCGCACGTTGCGCAGGTCGATGGAGGTGTCGACAGAGTCCAGCGCGATGTGGATTTTCGCCTCGCCCGCCTCGGAGATGCCGCCGGAGAACGCGGCAAACCGGCTCGATTCCGCAATGCTGCCCTTTTTGATTGATATGAAGCGGATGGCGGAGGATTCGGGCGTCAGCTGCCAGCCGCCCTCAAACGGGCCCGTGGCCAGCGCGGGGCGGGAAAGTAAAATTAAAATAGTGAAAAAACAAAGAGTTAAACGCAACATGTGCAATCCATTCAAGGGGCTAGGGATGACGGTTTTGCCTGCCGGCAGCGATAAGGGGCGATGCGCCAAGACTAACAGCAGACTTGCCGCAGGGTGCAAGGGGCGCGATAAATTCGTAACGAAATACCCTTAAGAATTGGGAGGCCGCCGTGTGAAATTCAGCCATGGCGGGAATTGGAGCAGATGCGTGCATAACATATTCAACAGGATCCGGTTGCTGATCGTGGCGCTTGCAGCCTTGGGCTGGGGCGGCACGGTACAGGCGGAAGAGCGTCTGGCGCTGGTGATCGGCAATTCCGCATATGGCGCAGTGGCGCCGCTGGACAACCCGGTGCGCGATGCCCGGCTGATGGCTGAAACCCTGGAAGGGCTGGGATTTGACGTGACGCTGGCGGCGGACGCCAAGCAGATCGAGATGAAGCGCGCCATTGCCCAGTTCGGCCGCAAGCTGCGCAGCGCCGGCGAGGACGCCACCGGGCTGTTCTACTATGCCGGCCACGGGGTGCAGAGCTTTGGAAGCAATTACCTCTTGCCAGTCGACGTGGCGCTGGCGGATGCGGCGGACCTGGACCTGATGGCAGTTGAGGCGCAGTCGGTGCTGCGGCAGATGGCGTCCGCCCGCAACCGCACCAACATCGTGATCCTGGACGCCTGCCGCAACAACCCGTTCGAGGCGGTGGCGGACCTGAATGAAAGCGGCCTGGCGGAGATGAAGGCGCCGACCGGCACTTTCCTGGCTTATGCAACCGCTCCGGGCGAGGTGGCGCTGGACGGGGAGGGGGCAAACAGCCCGTTCACCGCGGCGCTGGCACGTGAGATCCTGGTGCCGGGGGCGCCGGTGGAGCAGGTGCTCAAACAGGTGCGCCGGGCGGTTCTGGACCAGAGCGGCGGCGGCCAGACCCCTTGGGACACGTCCTCGCTGGTGAGTGATTTTACCTTTGCGGAGGCCGCGCCAGAGCCTGTGCTGACCGCTGCCGAGATGGAAGAAGCGCAGATCTGGGCCTCAGTCAAAGCGTCGCGGGATGCGATGCAGATCATGCTGTTTCTGCGCGGTTATGGCGGCGGTAAATACGCGGATGCGGCGCGGGCGCTGCTGGCGGAGCTGATGGAAGAGGAACTGCATGGCGGCACCGGTGCGGCGGTTGCGGCGGCGCCGGCCGGGGCTGCGCAGGATGCGGAAACCGCGATGTTCCAGGCGGCGCAGAGCGATGGCAGCAAGGCCGCATATGAGGCCTATCTGATGGCCTATCCGGAGGGAAAATTTGCGGAAATGGCCGCGGCGGAGGCCGCGGCAAAGGCTGCCGGCGCCTCGCAGGACCCAATGGCAGGATCAGAAGCCCCGGCGGCCGCCCCGGAGCCTGCACCAGAGCCGGCCATGCTGGCGGAGGCGGGTCCAATCACCTATGCCAGCCCGCTGCCCGGCGGAGCGGAAGAAATTGCCGGGTTGACGCTGGCCGAAGCGGTGAAACGCTCACCGGCCTTTCCGCCGGTCGAGGGGTTGCCGGAAAGCTATTGGAAGGACCAGTCCTGCAGCGCCTGCCATCAATGGACGCGGGAGCGGCTGTGCACGCAGGGCAATACCTATCTGAGCCTCAATATGCAGCGCTCGCTGGGCAAACAGCATCCCTTCGGCGGCGAGCTGAAACAGGCGCTGAAAAGCTGGGCCGCGGGGGGCTGCCAGTAGGCTTACTGGTGTTGATCCGGCAGGGCAGGAGGGCTCCCGCCCGTGCAGGCGCATTTGAAAATACACCCTACCGGTTGGGCGCGGCGCTGTGCTGTGCACAGCGCGGGGGCGTTTCGAGAAGCTGACAGACCGCCGGGTGGCAAGTTGATTTCCATTTGCTGAGAAGCGCTTAAGTGCAAGTTTGCCCTTAAGGCGCCGCTCCGAAAGTGATCCGCCTTGTTCCGCGTCAAGGGGGAACCGCGCGTGCCGGGCGGCTGCTGGCGCAGCCCTTGACCCGGAAAAAGGCGGGTGGTGTCGGCCGCGGGCCTGCGGGCGCGGGAGCGCTGCCGTTGAGATGTGCGGTCAGGGGGCATGGGTGGTGATCAGGAAATAGACCCATTCACCCTTGAAATCCGCATGCTGGGCGCGGGCAGCGGCCACTTGGCTGCGCAGGAAGTTCAGATAAGGTGCGGCGGGTTCGCTGAGCGGGCGGGTGCTTTCGTAAAGCGGGTGCGAGGCGGCAAAGGCGACCGCGATCTCCTGGCCGTAGGGCGGCGCGACGGTGATTTGCAGGCCGGGGTCTCCGGCCGTTTTGGCGCCGACGCGCAGGGCGCTTTTGGGGGCGGCCTCAACCAGGGGCACCAGTTCATTCGGAGAGAGGTGCAGCACCGCGCCGCCGGCGTCGAAATAGTCCACATAGACAAAAGCCGGGTAGTCCGGCGCGGTGAGGTCGAAGAACAGCCGCTCGCCGCCGGAATAGCCGAGCACGCGGGCATGGGCGTCATCGCCGACCAGCAGCGGATTGGTGATCTGGTCGGTGCTTTGCGGGAGGCCGACGCCTGAGATCCCAGCCAGCGCGCCGCATTGCGGGCGGGGCAGCAGGCGCATTTCATCCGAGACGGTGATATCGGCGCCCATCTGGGCCTGCAGGGCAGCAAGGACGGGGGCGCGCAAGCCGTCTTCGGGCAGGTGGCCGCGCACCTCAAGCGTGGCGGTTTCTGGCACAAAGGCGACCTGCAGGCGCGAGCAGGGGACGGCGGCGAGGATGCCGGAGACGCCGTCGCGCAGGGGGTCGCCCTGTGCCGCAGCATCGCCAGGCTGCATGAAGCTTTGGAAGGCGGCCAGTGAGACCGGGTCGATGTCGCCGGAGCCGCCCTGGAACGCCAGTGCCGCCTTGATGCGGGGGGCGTCAGGAATGGCGGCCGGCGTTTGCTGCGGATTGGGCTCGGCGCCGGGCAGGGGGGCGGTTTCGGGTTGTGCCTCCGGGCTGGGCTGGGTGCTGGGCGGAGTTTGCGGCAGGGCGGCCGGGTCCGGTGCGGCGGCAGAGGCCGGGACCAGCGGCGCATCGGTACCGGGAAGCGGGAGGGCGGTGTCCTGGGCAGCATCCAGCGGCACAGGGGCGGGAACGGCGGCTTCGGCAGGCTGATAAACGGCGATGGCGGCTGATACAGGCGCTGGCTGCACCGCGGCGGCGCTGGCTTGCTGGAGGTTTGGCTGCGCGCTGGCCAGACTGGTGGAAGGCGCGCTGGCGCTGGCCAGCTGGGCGGATTGAGCCTGTGCAAGCGCTGCGGCCGGCGGCTGTGCAGCGGCAGGAGCAAGGCGGGCTGCTTGCGGCGCGGCAGAGGATACGCGGTCTGGGGCTGGCGTCTGGGGTTTGGCAGCCGATTGCGGGACGGCGCCGGCGTTGAGGCCCTGGGTTTGCGCTTCGCTTTCAGTGGCTTGTTCCCCTTCGGCGGCCAACGGCACGGCGTCGGAACGGGGAATGCGGTGGGCCTGGAGGTTGAGGCTGCTTTCCGGGTTCGGCTGCTGCGGCACCGGGTCCGGCACCAGCGATATGAGCAGCGCGGCGGCGCCTGCGGCGTGCACTAGGGCCGAGGCTGTCAGCCCCAGCGCCCATATGGCGGGCATGCGGCTCACCCTTCGGTTTCCGGGGTGACCACCAGCACCACGTCCTTGAACCCCAGCGCTTCACCTGTCGCGACCAGCGGCAGCACCCGGCGCAGTTCCGCGGCGCGATGGGCGTTGATGCGCAGGCGCAAGCCAGGGTCATCTGCCAGCAGGGCTGCAAGGGCAGGGGAAAGACCCTCGCGGCTGATTTCCGTGCCGTCCAGCGCCAGTGCGCCTTGCGCGGAGACGGCCAAGGTGATGCCGCCCGCTGGCATGTCGCGGCCGGTGACGGCGGTGGCAGGGCGGATGTCAAACGGGGCGGTGGCGTCCATGCGGCCGATCAGCATGAAGAAGACCAGCAGGAAAAACACCACGTCGATCAGCGCGATGATGGTTTCCGAATGCGGGTTGCGGGCGGGGCGGCTGAGCTTCATCGGCTTGCCTCCAGCCGCAGGACGCGCAGGCGGGTGACGCCGGCCAGGGCGGCCACGTCCATCACCGTGATCAGCGCCTGGGTCTGGGCAGCGCCGGAGGGCAGGATCACCACTTGGGTCTGGGGTTCATCGGTGATGGCGGCAGAGAGGGCGCGGCGCAAGGCGTCTTCGTCGAGCGCGGCGCCGCGCAGCACCGGCACGCCGTCGGCGCCAAGGCGGATCATCAGCGTGCCGGCCGGGGCCTGGGGGCTGCCTGCGGTGCCTTCGGAGGGTTTTACCGCCGGGATCATGTCGAGGTTCAGATAGGTGGAGGTCACCATGAAGAACACCAAGAGGATCAGCATGACGTCGATCATCGGCACCAGCGAGATCAGGGCGCGGGGGCGGGCTGGGCGGTTGAGGGTCATGGCCGGTTTCTCCGTGTCAGCGCGACCCGTCGATCAGCAGCAGGCGGCCGGCGGCGCTTTCGATGGCTTGGGCCGCGGCGTCGATGCGGGCGGCGAACAGGCCTGCGGCGACGGCGGCGGGGATGGCGACCAAGAGGCCCGCGGCGGTGGTCAGCAGGGCCTGCCAGATGCCACCGGCCAGGACCGAGGCATTGGCGGCGCCCTGGGCCAGTTCCAGCTCCTGGAAGGATTGGATCATGCCGAGCACGGTGCCAAGCAGGCCCAGGAGCGGCGAGACCATGGCGATGAGTTCAAGCAGGCGGATGAGGGCGTTCATGCGGCTCACCTCCTCATTGCCGCGGCGTTGCAGCTCATCCTGCAAGAGGGGGCCGCGCAGGCCCTCCTGCAGCGCCTGCATGGCATAAGCCATCACACGGTCGGCGGGGGATTTGCCGCCCGCGATGCTGTCCTGCGCCTGTTTGCGGTCGCCGTCCTTCCACAGGGTCAGGGCCTGCTCGCGGGCGCCGCTGCCGGAGCGCACCGGCCAGAGCTGGATCAGTTTGACGGCAATCACGGTGAGCGAGAGCAAGGACATCAGCGCCAGAAGCGCAATCACCGGGCCGCCGGTGCCGAGGATTTCCCAAGTGCCGGCCATGGCTTATTTCACCAGCGGCGCGGCGGCGCGGGAGCCGAGCTCGAGGATTGGGAAACAGTCCATCTGCTCCTCGTTCTGAGGCTGGCAGGAGGTTATGTCGTGCAGCAGGATTTCCGAGATGTTGCTGCAGGCGGTCTCGGGGATTTCGAAGAGTTTCAGGGTGGTGCGCTGAACTGGCAGAGGGGCGGCGTCGATCGACAGCAGCCGGTCGATCACCCCCTGGCCGTCGAGGATGGCCAAGGACATCTCGAAGCCTTCGAAGCTCTTGCCGGTCTGGTTGCGAAACAGGAAGAAAGCGCGGCAGCCACCGGTTTCGATCTCCTCGGTCTTGTTCAGCTCGACCCGCAGCGGGCCGGTTTCCGCCGCGGCCGCGAGCGGCAGGAAAATCAGGGCGAGGGCAGTCAGCAGGGGTTTCAAGGGCATCACTGTCTCCGGGTTCCGGTGGGATGCCCAGCCCGCAACCGCTGCGGGCCGGGCTGTGTTCGGGGTCAGACCAGGGCGGTCAGGGCCTTTTCGATCCTGTCCATGGCGTCGCGGGCCGAATCCAGGTCGCGGCGTTTCAGGTGGCGGGCGGCCACATGCAGGGCGCGGCCCAGGCGGTCGCGGGCCTTGCCCGGGGCGCGGGCGACATTGGCCTGCAGGGATTGGGCGCGCTTTACCTGGGCGCCAAGTGAGCGCTGGTCCATCTCGCGCTGGCCGCGTTTCAGGGTTCTGGCCTCATCCTCGCGGTCCTTGCCGATGCGGGCGACAGCGCGTTCGATCACCACGATCATCGTCTCGGCCTCTTGCAGGCGGCCTTTGTTGATCAGGGCAACGGATTTGGCGAGGGCGCGTTTGAGTTTCAGTTCCAGCGGGCCGGGCGCCAGGGCGATGCGGGGCTGGATCCGTTTCAGGCGGCGTTTGAGCGGTGCGACGGCTTTCTTGTCGATACCCGAGGCTGAGATGTCGGCGGCGTTTTCCTCGGTCACCTGGCCGCCGGGTTTCTCCGGCTTGAGGCTGTCCAGCAGGTTGCCGCCGTCATCGTAGAACAGCACGTTAACCTTGGGCTTGTTGCGCTTGAGAAATTTTTTCAGCTCCGTGACCATGCGGGCGGGGGCGCTTTCGCAAGTCATTTCCATCTCGCCGGAGCGCACCACATAGGTGCCCCAGGCCATCGGCGGGCCGCCGCCTTCCTTCTTCATCGGATTGCGCAACGTCTCTGGCTTCTTGCCCGGCTGGATCATCAGCAGCGGGTCCTTTGAAGCGTCCAGACAGAAGGCGAAGCTCATCCGCTTCTTGGCCCCCTCGCGGACCATGGCTTTGACTTCCTTGCCGGAAATACGCTCAATACTCATTATTCACCTGTCTCAAAAAGGTGTGAAAACATTTGACTTTAGGATGCCGATAAGGCTCACTTGGGGTCAAGTTTTAGTTTGAGATTAAGGCCGTCTTAACCGTCAGAGCAGAAAAGGCGGGTGGGCAGCTTGACGTTACGTTAACGAAGCCGCAAACCGGAATAAAGCGGGGGGGCAACGATAATGGATCCTGCAGTATTGCTGCAATCCAAAGGGGACGGCGCACCCAGCGGCGAGAACCTTGAATACGACCCGGCCTTCACCGAGATGGAGCTGGCAGCCCAGCCGGGCGAGGAGTCGGTGGTGGGCGATGAGAAGATCGAAGCCACCGATCCCGATTACCGCGAAGTGCAGAAGAAAGCGCTGGAGGTGCTGGAGCGCAGCCACGACCTGCGCGCGGCTGTGTTCCTGGGCGATGCGCTGTTGCATTCGGAGGGGCTGCCGGGGTTTGCCGATGTGACCACCTATATCCGCGGCTGCCTGGAAGAGTTCTGGGAGACCTGCCATCCGGAGCTGGACGAGGACGACGGCGACCCGACGATGCGGATCAACGCGGTTCAGGATTTGTGCGGCCAGCCGGACGGAATGGCCGGGGCGTCGCCCTTGTACAGGTCGCTGCGCCGCGCGCCCTTGAGCGAGAGCCGCGGCTTTGGCCGCTTTTGCCTGCGCGACATCGAGATCGCCGAAGGGGTGATGACGGCGCCGGAGGACATGGAGCATGTCCCCGACAGCGCCACAATCGGGGCGGCGTTCCAGGACAGCGATCAGGAGACCGTTGCGGCGCGGCTGGCAGCGGTCAAGGCGGCGGAGGAAAATGTGCGGGCGATCTCTGCCGTGTTTGACGAGCAGACGCCGGGGCAGGGCCCGGATCTGAGCGCGCTGATCAAGCTTCTGCAGCAGATCGGCAAGCGGATCGGCACCTATGCCAATTTGAGCGCCGGGGATGATGCGGCGGAAGATGAGGCGGCAGAGGACAGCGCGGAGGAGGCCGGTGCCGCGACGCCGGCTGCTGGCGGGCGGGCGATGCCGTCTGCGCCGGGGGCAATCAATTCGCACGCGGATGTGTCCAACACGCTGGACCGCATCATCAGCTATTACCGGCGGGCGGAGCCGTCCAGCCCGCTGCCGATCCTGCTGGAGCGGTGCAAACGGCTGGTGGGGGCCGACTTCCTCACCATCATGAATGACATGGCGCCGCAGGGGGTGGAGAACGTCCACCTGATCGGCGGCATTGACGAAGACGACGACGACTGACGGACACGGGGGCATTCTGCGGCGGTACCTGCTGCGGATCCCGTGAAAGCAAGACGAGTAAGGAGACCTAGATGGCCGGAAGTTCACAGAAATTCATTGCACGCAACCGGGCCCCGAGGGTCCAGATCGAATATGACGTGGAGCTCTATGGCGCCGAGAAGAAGGTGCAGCTGCCCTTTGTGATGGGGGTGATGAGCGACCTGGTGGGCAAATCCGAAGTGGAGCAGCCCGCCGTTGCGGACCGCAAGTTCCTGGAAATCGACGTGGACAACTTCGATGACCGGATGAAGTCGATGGCGCCGCGCGCCGCCTTCACGGTGCCCAACACGCTGACCGGCGAAGGCAACCTGGCGGTCGATATCACCTTCGAGAGCATGGATGATTTCAAGCCCGCGGCGATTGCCGCCAAGGTGGAGCCGCTGCGCGAGCTGCTGGAAGCCCGCACACAGCTGTCGAACCTGATGACCTATATGGACGGCAAGACCGGCGCCGAGGATCTGATCTCCAAGATCATCCAGGACCCGAGCCTGCTGAAGACCCTGGCCGCGCAGCCGAAACCCGGCGGCGACGCCGAGAGCGAAGAATAAGAGCGGAGGACAAAGATGGCTGAAGAAGAACTCCAGGCGGAAGCCGCTGGTGGTGAAGCCGCCTTTGGCTCAACCGAATTTGCGAGCCTGCTGCAGAAGGAATTCCGTCCCAAATCGGACCAGGCCAAGACTGCGGTGGAAAGCGCGGTCAAGACCCTGGCCGAGCAGGCGCTGGCAAACTCTGCGCTGATTTCCGACGACGCGCTGCGCTCGATCGAGAGCATCGTTTCGGAGATCGACAAAAAACTGACAGAGCAGGTCAACCTGATCCTGCACAACGAGGATTTCCAGCAGCTGGAAAGCGCGTGGCGCGGGCTGCATTATCTGGTCAACAACACCGAGACCGATGAGCAGCTGAAAATCCGGGTGATGCCGATCACCAAGAAGGAAATGTCGAAGACCCTGAAGAAATTCAAGGGCACGGCATGGGACCAGTCACCGATCTTTAAAAAGATCTACACCGAGGAATTCAGCCAACTGGGCGGCGAGCCCTATGGCTCTTTGGTGGCGGACTACCACTTCGACCATTCGCCGCCGGATATCGAGCTGTTGGGTGAAATGTCCAAGATCGCAGCCGCAGCGCATGCGCCGCTGATCACCGGCGCTAAGCCAACCCTGTTCCAGATGGACAGCTGGGCGGAACTGTCGAACCCGCGCGATCTGACCAAGATCTTCCAGACTCCGGAATATGCCGCCTGGCGGTCCCTGCGGGACAGCGAGGATGCGAAATACGTGGGCCTTGCCATGCCGCGCTTCCTGGGGCGTCTGCCCTATGGCTCCAAGACCGACCCGGTTGAGGAGTTTGCGTTCGAGGAAGACACCGCAGGCGCCGGCAGCGAGAAATACGGCTGGGTCAACGCAGCCTACGGCATGGCGGTGAACATCACCCGTTCGTTCAAGATGTACGGCTGGTGCTCGCGCATCCGCGGCGTCGAAAGCGGCGGCACATTGGAGAATCTGCCCAGTCACACCTTCCCGACCACCGATGGCGGCGTCGATCAGAAATGCCCGACCGAGATTGCTATCGATGACCGGCGCGAGGCGGAGCTGGCGAAGAACGGCATGATGCCGCTGATCCACCGCAAGAACACCGATGTTGCGACCTTTATGGGGGCGCAGTCGCTGCACAAGCCGGCCGAATATGACGATCCGGATGCCACCGCCAACGCCAATCTGGGCGCGCGGCTGCCGTATCTGTTCGCCACATGCCGGTTCGCGCACTATCTGAAGTGCATGGTGCGGGACAAGGTCGGCTCGTTCAAAAGCCGTCAGGATATGGAATCCTGGCTGCAGGACTGGATCAACAACTATGTTGACTTCAACGCGGATATCTCCTCGGAGAACGAGAAGGCGCGCAAACCTCTGGCCGCGGCCGAAGTTGTTGTGGAAGAGGTCGAGGGCAACCCGGGGTATTACACCTCAAAATTCTTCCTGCGCCCGCATTACCAGCTGGAGGGGCTTTCCGTCTCGTTGCGTCTGGTATCGAAACTGCCCTCGGAAAAAGGAGGCTGATTACCCACTCTCCAGCCTCAAACCATCATAGTGCAGTAGAGTTCTTAATTTTTGAAAGGATAGCAAAATGGCTGCTAATATGTTCGTACAGATCTCGGACATCGAAGGCGATGCAACCGAAGAGAACCACAAGAAGTGGATCGTGGTTCAGTCGGCGAGCTGGAATGTCGAGCGCGCGGTCGAAATGACCGACCTGGGGTCGACCCAGCGGATGCACGCCAACTCGAACTTTGGCAAGATCGAGCTGACCTCGCAGATGGGCAAGGCGTCGAATGATCTGGCGCTGTCGGTTGCCAACGGCACCGTGCGCCCCGAGATCATCATGCACTGGTGCCGTTCGGGCGACAGCGCCAGCCAGGGCCTGCTGGTCTATTCGATCTGGAAGATGAAAGACGTGGTTGTCGACAGCTACTCGATCTCGGCCAGCGAAGACGGCATCCCGGAAGAGACCTGGTCGCTGGCCTATGCCGCGATTGAGCATGAGTACAAATCGACCAACCAGAAAACCGGCAAACTCACCACTGAAGGCACCTTCAAGTGGAACGTGCAGACCGGCAAGGTCGAGTAAACCATTTGGCTGGCCCCGGGTGTATTTCATGCCCGGGGTCCGTTTTTTCTGACGTATTTGCAGCATCCATCCCCGTTGCGGAGTAGGCCCCATGACCCCCGAAGAGCATCTGAAAGCTGGTGATCCCAAGGCGGCGCTGGAGGCGCTGCAAGCCAAGATCCGCGCGGATGCGAGCAATCCGAAACTGCGGGTGTTCCTGTTTCAGCTGCTGTGTGTGCTGGGCGACTGGAACCGGGCAATCGCGCAGCTGAAGGCAGCGGCGGGGCTGGATGAAGGCGCCACGGTGATGGCGCAAGCCTACCGCGAGGCGATCATCTGCGAGGTCTACCGCGAGAAGGTGTTCGCCGGTGAGAAGTCGCCGCTGATCCTGGGCGAGCCGGAGGAGTGGCTGGCGCATCTGATCGAGGCGCAGAAACTGCTGGCAACCGGCAACCCGAAGGAGGCCGCCGAACTGCGCGCCAAGGCTTTTGATGCGGCGCCGGCCAGCCCGGGCGAGGTGAACGGCAAGCGGTTCGAATGGATTGCCGATGCCGACATGCGGCTGGGCCCGGTGCTGGAGGCGGTGATCAACGGCAAATACTACTGGCTGCCGTTTTCAAAGATTGTCTCGTTCGAGGCGGAAGAGCCGAGCGACCTGCGTGATGCGGTCTGGACTGCCGGCACGCTGACCTTGGCGGGCGGCGGTGCGGTGGCGGCGATGATCCCGACCCGCTATCCGGGCAGCGAGAAGGCCGACGGGCTGTCGATGCTGGCGCGGGCCACCGTGTGGCAGGATGCCGGCGAGGAAACCTATACCGGTCTGGGCCAGCGGCTGCTGGCGATCGGCGATGAAGACATTGCCATCATGGACGTGCGCACACTCCGGATGGATGGGCACGGCGAAGAGAATGGCTGACAAGACACTGGCCGAGCGCCTGCAGCCGTCGCTGCTGGACCGGCTGACCGACAATGCACCCGGCGACCAGAAGGAAACCCGCGAGAGCCGGGTGATTGATCTGATGCGGCTGCGAGAAATCATTCAGCGCGATCTGTCCTGGCTTTTGAACACCCAGAATGTCGAAAGCCATTTCGACGCAGAACGATACCCGGCGGTCTCGGCTTCGGTGCTGAACTACGGGCTAGTTGAGGTGGCGGGCGAAGCCTCGACCTCCGAGAAAGCAGAGGCGATCCGGCGGTCGATCAAGCAGGCGATTGCCACCTATGAGCCGCGGATTATCGAAGGCTCTGTCGATGTGCGGCTGCAGGATGGCACCGACGCGACCGAGATGACCGTGGGGCTGGAGATCCGAGCCGATATGTGGGCGCAGCCGATGCCGCTGGAGCTCTATTTGCGCAGCAAGGTTGATTTGACCACCGGCGAAGTGGAAATGGAAAGGGCCATGTGATGGATACACGGCTGCTGATCCACTATGAGAATGAGCTGAACTACTTGCGCGATATGGGCGCGGAGTTTGCTGCCGCCTATCCCAAGATTGCGGCACGGCTGGGCATGGAAGGGGTTGAGGTTCTTGACCCTTATGTGGAGCGGCTGCTGGAAGGCGCCGCCTTTCTGACTGCACGGGTGCAGCTGGAATTGGAGCTGCAGTATCCGAATTTCACCTCGAACCTGCTGGAGATCATCTATCCGCACTACCTGGCGCCGACGCCGTCAATGATGATCGCGGCGTTTGAGCCGGATGTGGCGAACTCGGCGGTGAAAAGCGGCTATGTGCTGAAGCGCGGATCGACGCTGCGGTCGCGGCTGACCGAGGGCGAGCAGACGCCGTGCGAGTTCCGCACCTCTGCCGATCTGACCATGTGGCCGATCGAGATCGCCGAGGCGCAGTACATCGACGGCCGCGGCGAGCTGGTGGCGGCGGGGGTTGCTACCGGATATGACGCGCGGGCGGGGATCCGTCTGCGGATCAAGCGGATCGACGGCGACCCGATCAGCAAGCTGGAGATGGACAAGCTGTCACTGTACCTGACCGGCGAGGCGGGCAACAGCTGGCCGCTGCTGGAACTTCTGTGCACGCAGGTGCAAGGGATCGTGGCGCGCTCCACTGACCGGCGGGCGGACTGGCAGCTGCCCTTGCGCGGCGCCAAGGTGGTGCAGAAGGGGTTCAGCCCGGAGGAAGCACTGCTGCCGCTGCCGCGCCGGGTTTACGACGGCTACCGGCTGCTGCAGGAATATTTCGCGATGCCGGAACGGTTCCGCTTTGTCGAGCTGCAGGGGTTGGCTGCGGGTTTGCAAAGGGCCGAGGGCAATGAAGTTGACCTCTATATCCTGCTGCGCGAGGGGATGCCGGAGATCGCGCCGATCGTGGTGCCAGAGGTGTTCAAGCTGAACGCGGTGCCGGCTGTGAACCTGTTCGAGAAACGCTGCGACCGCGTGCGGATTTCGCCGATTGATACCGAGCATCATGTGATCCCGAACCGCACCGCGGGCCTCGATTTTGAAATCTACGCGCTGCAAAGCGTGACCGGGATCAGCGGCGAGGGGGAGGAAGACGTGGTCTTCCGTCCGTTCTATTCTGCCAATGATTTCACTGCCGCGGGTGAAAGCCACCCTGCCTATTACACGGTCAAGCGGCGGATGCGGCAGCGGTCGGAAAAGGAACGCTTGCGCGGGGTGCGCAGCTCCTACCTGGGATCGGAGGTGTTCCTGACCCTGGTTGACCGGGCGCAGGCACCGTATTCGGCGGGGCTGGAGCAGCTGGCGGTCAAGGCGCTGTGCACCAACCGCGATCTGCCGATGCTGCTGGCCACCGGCAATGACGACGTCTTCCACCTGCCCGAAGGCGGCCCGGTGAGCAAGGTGACGCTGCCGGTTTCCCCCACCCGCCCGCATCCGACGCTGGCGCAGGGCGACACTGCCTGGCGGCTGATCTCGCATCTGAGCCTGAACTATGTTTCGATTGCCGAGACCGGCAAGGGCCAGTCGGCGGAGGCGCTGCGTGAGCTGGTCGGGCTCTATGCACCCTTGGGCGACCGGGTGACGGAAAAGCAGCTGGAAGGCATCCTGTCTGTCGGTGCCCGGCCCATCGTGCGGCGGATGAGCGATGAGGTGCTGTCCACCGCGGTGCGGGGGCTGGAGATCACCCTGGGCTTTGACGAGAGCTACTTCGAGGGCAGCAATATCTATGCGCTGGGGGCCGTGCTGGAGCGGTTCTTCCGCGGCTATGCCAGTATCAACTCGTTCACGGAGACCGTCCTGAAAACCGAAAAACGCGGGGAAATTGCCAGATGGCGACCGGAAAAGGGCCTCGGCCGGATGATCTGAGCCTCTATGGCCGGCTGGCCATGGACCCTGAAAAGCACCATGTTTTTCAGGCCCTGAGGGTATTGGAGGCGCATTTCGATGATGCCCCGCGCCTAGGCGAAAGCCGCCGCCCGCGGCAGGACCGGCTGCGGTTGGGGCAGGAGGCCGAACTGGCGTTCCCGCCCTCGACCATTGCGGCGTTCAAACCGGCCGAGGGGGGCAAGCCGGCGGTGCTGACCAACCGGTTCTTCGGGCTGTTCGGGCCGCAAGGCCCGCTGCCGCTTCATCTGACCGAATACGCGCGCGACAGGAAGCGCAACCACCGCGACCCGACAATGGTGGCCTTTGCCGATATGCTGACGCACCGGCTGATGAGCCTGCTCTATCGCGCCTGGACGCAAGGTTCGCCCGCCGTCAGCTTTGACCGGGCGGATGATCCGATGGCGCGCAAGGTGTCCTCGCTGATCGGCTACAACGGCTTTAAATTTGGTGACCGGGACGACATGCCGGACCTGGCCAAGCTGCATTTCGCGGGCCATCTGGCAAAGGGGGCCAAGAATGCGGAGGGGCTGGTGTCGATCCTGTCGGCGTTTTTTGAAGTGCCCGTCAAACTGGAGGAATATATCGGCAGCTGGCTGGAGCTGGAGCCGGATGACCGCTGGCAGCTGGGCTATGGCGGGCTGGGGCAGACCACTAGCATCGGTGACAAGGTGTGGAGCCGCAGTGCGAAGTTCCGCATCCGCATCGGGCCACTGAAGCTGGAAGATTATGAACGGCTGCTGCCGGGCGGCGCGGCCTTGGACCGGCTGCGTGCCATTGTGCGGTCTTATGCCGGCGATGTGCTGGATTGGGACGTCAACCTGATTTTGGCGGGCGACGAGGTGCCGCGGGCATCCTTGGGCGGCACCACGCGGCTGGGGCATACCAGCTGGGTGCGCTCGCGCCCCGACCCGGATGCGGATCAGCCGGACGCGAGTGATTTGTACCTGTACCCGGGATTAGGCGCCGGGGCTGAAGAGCGAGTAGAGGGAGGGATTTGAAATGACCGAGATCAGCCGCGTGGCGCTGTTTGGCAAATTGAACAAGCTGGGGTACCAGGCCGTCGAAAGCGCAACGGTGTTCTGCAAAATGCGCGGGAACCCCTATGTGGAACTGGTGCATTGGATGCATCAGCTCTTGGCGCAGCAGGACAGCGACATGCACCGGATCATCCAGCATTATGATCTGGATGCGGGCAAGATTGCGACCGAGCTGACCCGTGCTTTGGACATGCTGCCACGCGGGGCGTCGACGATCTCGGATCTGTCAGACCATCTGATGGACGCGATGGAACGGGGCTGGGTCTGGGGCTCGCTGCTCTATTCCTCCTCCCAGGTGCGCAGCGGCCATCTGCTGTTGGGGATGCTGAAGACGCCTGCGCTGCGCAACATCCTGTCAAACATGTCGCCGGAGCTGGCGAAGATTGGGGCTGATGATCTGGCCGATAACTTCCACGAGGCCACCGATGGCTCGCCTGAGGAAAAGCTGGGCGCGCAGGACGGTTCCAATGTGACCGGCGGCGGGGCGGAACCGGGCGAGGCGTCCGGTTCGATGGCGCCGGGCGCGATGGGCAAGGGCGAGGCGCTGGAGCAGTTTTGCACCGACCTGACCGAACAGGCCCGCAACGGCGAGATCGACCCGATCGTGGGCCGGGATGAGGAAATCCGCCAGATCGTCGACATCCTGATGCGCCGCAGGCAGAACAACCCGATCCTGACCGGTGAGGCAGGCGTCGGCAAGACTGCGGTGGTCGAAGGTTTTGCCCTGCGGATCGCGCGCGGCGACGTGCCGCCTGCGCTGAAGGATGTGCGTCTGCTGGTATTGGACGTGGGCCTGCTGCAGGCGGGTGCCAGCATGAAGGGCGAGTTTGAAAACCGCCTGCGCCAGGTGATCGACGAGGTGCAGGCGAGCCCGACGCCGATTGTGATGTTCGTGGACGAAACCCACACGCTGGTGGGTGCTGGCGGTGCGGCTGGCACCGGCGACGCGGCCAACCTGCTGAAACCGGCGCTGGCGCGCGGCACCCTGCGCACCATCGGCGCCACCACCTGGGCCGAATACAAGAAGTACATCGAGAAGGACCCGGCGCTGACCCGCCGCTTCCAGGTGGTCAAGGTCGATGAGCCGGATATCCCGAAGGCGATCCTAATGATGCGCGGCATTGCCTCGATGCTGGAAAACCACCATCGGGTGCAGGTGCTGGATGAGGGGATCGAGGCGGCAGTCAGCCTCTCGGCCCGCTATATCCCGGCGCGGCAGCTGCCCGACAAGTCGGTAAGCCTTTTGGATACCGCCTGTGCCCGCGTGGCGGTGAGCCAGCACGCGGTGCCGGCTGAGGTCGACGACAGCCAGCGCCGGATCGAGGCGCTGACCACCGAGCTTGAGATCATCGGCCGCGACGAGACTGCAGGGTATGAGGTTGCCGACAGGCGTGAGGCGGTTGAGGCCGCCAAGGCTGCAGAGGAGGAACGGCTGGCCGGGCTGACCGAGCGCTGGGACAAGGAAAAGGCGGTTGTCGAAGGCATCTTGGAACTGCGCTCCAAGCTGCGAGAGGGGGCCGCGCCCGTGGATGCTGCTCCGGATGCTGGGGACGACGCTGCGGAGGGCGCCTCTGACAGCCCGCTGTCGGATGAAGAGCGCGCCAAGCTGATGCAGGAGCTGAAGGACAAGAACGCGGAGCTGGAAACGCTGCAGGGCGACAGCGCGCTGATCCTGCCGATTGTCGACCATCAGGCGGTGGCCTCGGTTGTCGGTGACTGGACCGGTATCCCGGTGGGCCGCATGGTCAAGGACGAGATCGAGACCATCCTGAACCTGGAAGAGCGGCTGGCGCAGCGGGTGATCGGCCAGGATCACGCGATGAAGATGATCGCAAAGCGGATCCAGACCAGCCGCGCCGGGCTTGATAATCCGAACAAGCCGATTGGCGTGTTCATGCTGGCGGGCACCTCCGGCGTGGGTAAGACCGAAACCGCGCTGGCGCTGGCAGAGGTGCTGTATGGCGGGGAACAGAACGTCATCACCATCAATATGTCGGAGTACCAGGAAGCCCATACCGTCAGCTCACTGAAAGGCGCGCCTCCGGGTTATGTCGGCTATGGCGAGGGCGGGGTGCTGACCGAGGCGGTGCGGCGCAAGCCCTATTCGGTGGTGCTGCTGGATGAGGTCGAGAAGGCGCATCCGGATGTCCATGAGATCTTTTTCCAGGTGTTCGACAAAGGCGTGATGGAAGACGGCGAGGGCCGCATCATCGACTTCAAGAACACGCTGATCCTGCTGACCTCCAATGTCGGCACCGAGACCATCATGGACCTGTGTTCCGACCCCGAGCTGATGCCGGACCCGGAGGGCATGGCGAAAGCGATCCGCGATCCGCTGCTGAAAGTCTTCCCGCCGGCGCTGCTGGGGCGTCTGGTGGCGATCCCGTACTATCCGCTCAGCCCGGAGATGATCGGCGAGATCACCAAGCTGCAGCTGGGCCGCATCCAGAAACGGGTGCAGGAGGCGCATGGGGTGCCGTTTGAATACACCGGGGCCGTGGTCGAGGAGATTGTCAACCGCTGTCAGGAACTGGACAGCGGCGGGCGGATGATCGACGCGATTGTCACCAACACCATGCTGCCGGAGATTTCAAACGAATTCCTGCGCCGGCTTATGGAAGGCGCGGAAGTCGAAAAAGTCGCGATCGGTGTCAATGACGGGGAGTTCACATACGCCTTTGATTGATCGCGACCAAGCGTAAACAGTGGGAAGGAAATCTGATGGTTAAACACGTTGTCATGGACATGAAGAACGTCGACATAAAGGCGTCGGGGCTGGAGATGGTTGATCCGCCCAAACTGTCCTTCAAGGTTGTGGTCGAGCTGGACAAGAAGATGGAGAAGGGGGTCGAGAAAGACCCGCTTTTGCAGCAGGAATTCCACGCAGGCGCCAGTGAGGTTTTCGATCAAACTCGCGAGACCATCGAGAAGAAGTGCAAGGTGTTCGACAAGGCCTTTGTGGAAATGGCCAATAAGGGCGCCGACAAGAAAACGATGGAAAAGCAGCTGAAAGGGCTGAACGACGCCATCAAGAACGACATCAAGGTCGGCGAGAAGGCGGCGGAGCTGGCAGCGCAGAAGGCCTGGAGCAATCTTCAAAAGAAAAAGAAGGAATGGTCCAAGTTCAAGATCAAGGTGGGCGTGTCCATCGCAGGCACGCTGGCCGGTCTGGCGGTGAGCATCGCAGCGATGGCGACCTCGCCGTTTTCAGGCGGTGCTGGGGCGGCATTTGGCATTATCGGCCTGATCAAGTCCGGCGTCACGCTGGCCAAGGATATCGGCAAGCTGGCGATCAACATCGACCAGTCCAAGACCATCCTGGTGAAGAACCTCGCTGTGGTGGAAAAGGCGGCATCAAACAAGGCGCTGAATGCCACAAACGAGGTGTCTGCGGCGGTGTTTCAGGAGTTCCTGGGCATTTCGCAGCCCTCGGTAAAGACGGTGGAGGATGCGGCGGATACGCTGAAGGCGAAATATGCCCAGATGGTCGTCAAAATGCATGACCTGTCGAAGAACCTGAACAAGATCCTGAAGGAACAGGACAAGTTGAAGAAGGAATTCCTGGCCGAGGTCGGCAAGAAGCTGAAGAAGCACCCGGTCAAGGACAAGAAGACGCAGCTGGTGATGATCAGCAAGGCGCTGGATACAGCTTTGGCCAAGAACTACGCCGAGGTTCAGAACGCCATCGATAAGATCCAAATCATGTATGCCGATGCCCGCGGCTGGGCCAACAATATCAAGGACCTGATGAAGCGGGTGAAGGCGCTGACGATCAAGGATCCGAAGGCGCTGAAAGTGTTCCGCGAGGCGTTAAAATTCGCCGCACTGGCAACTGCGCCGATCGATGGCAACTCAATTGCCACCGGCGCCAAGGACCTGGCCCTGGGCGTGGGCGGCGCAGTGGGCGGCTATGCCTATGACAAGATCACCAGCAAGGTGCTGGACGGGACCGTGTTCGACGCGGCCTGAGCTCGAAATCTCTGCCGGGCGCTGCGGGGCGCCTGGCGGATCTGACGAAGACCAAGTGGAGTGAAACCTTGGACAGCAGCACGCAAGGCGGAGTGACCCTCCAGGACCGTGCCCGGGCGTTTGTGGAACGCAAAGCGGTGACCAATGCCATTCTCGGCATTATCATCTTTAACGCGATTACGCTGGGGCTGGGCACATCAGCTGCTGTGCAGGCCCATGCGGGCGGTCTGCTGGATGTGATCGATCGTCTCGTGCTGGCGGTCTTTGTGCTGGAGCTGGCGCTCAAGCTGTTTGCCTACGGGCTGCGGTTTTTCTCGTCGGCCTGGAATATCTTTGATCTGGTTGTGGTGTCTTTCGGCCTGTTCCCGGCCAATGAAGGCCTGTCGGCGCTGCGCGGCCTGCGGGTGGTGCGGGCGTTGCGGCTGCTGTCGGTCATTCCGCAAATGCGCGCCGTGGTGCAGGCTCTGCTGGATGCGCTGCCGGGCATGGGTGCGGTGATCGTGATGATCTCCATCGTGTTTTATGTCTTTGGCGTGATGGCAACGATGATGTACGGGCAGGTATTTGACGAATGGTTCGGCACGCTGGGCCGGTCGCTCTATTCGCTGTTCCAGATCATGACACTGGAAAGCTGGTCGATGGGCATCGTGCGCCCGGTGATGGAAGAGTTCCCCCTGGCCTGGTCGTTCTTTGTGCCCTTCATCGTGATCACCGCCTTCTCAGTTCTGAACCTGTTCATCGGCCTTTTGGTCAACACCATGCAGTCTGCGGTGGAGGCAGACCAGGAGGCGGAGTTTGAAAAGCTGCGCGATCTGGTGAAATCGGAAACGGATGTGGTGGATGAGCATGTCCGGGAGATGCATGAGGAGATCAAGGCGTTGCGGGCTGAGCTGGCCGAGTTGAAAGGGCAGGGCAATGGCTGACAGCTCTCAGAAGTTTATCGCCCGCAACCGGGCGCCAAGGGTGCAGATTGAATATGACGTGGAGCTATACGGCGCCGAGAAGAAGGTGCAGCTGCCCTTTGTGATGGGGGTGATGAGCGATCTGGTTGGCAAATCCACGGTCGAGCAGCCCGCGGTGGCCGACCGCAAGTTCCTGGAGATCGACGTCGACAATTTCGACGAACGCATGAAGGGCCTGGCCCCGCGGGCGGCCTTCACGGTGCCCAACACGCTGACCGGCGAGGGCAATCTGGCGGTGGATCTGACGTTTGAGAGCATGGCGGATTTCGCGCCCGGTGCGATTGCCGCCAAGGTAGATGCGCTGCGCCCGCTGCTGGAGGCGCGCACCCAGCTGCAGAACCTGATGGCCTATATGGACGGCAAGACCGGGGCCGAGACGCTGATCGAGACGATCCTGAACGACCCGTCGCTGCTGGCGGCGGTGTCGGCACCTACGGCGGACGCGGACAGTGCAGCGGCGCTGGACAGCCTGCGCAATCTGGAGTTGCCGAAGGAAGAAGCGGACACCACGAGTGATGTTCTGGAAGGCCTCGCGGCGCAGGCGCCGGAGGAGACAGCCGCTGAGGACACCGCGAACGGTGTTCTGGATGCATTGCGCGAGGCGGCGCCTGAGGAGCAGGCAGAGGAGGATACGTCGGCAGATGTGCTGGAAGGGTTGCGCTCTGCCGTGCCGGAAGTTGCGGCGCCGCAACCCACCTCCGCGGATGTGCTCGCGGGTCTGAGTGCGGCGGCACCTGAGGACACAGACCTGTCGGATGAGGCCGCGGATGCCCTGGCGTCGCTGGCTGCGGCTGAGGTTCAGGAGACTGTTGAGGAAGACACCTCCGCTGCGGTGATGGAGGGGCTTGCCGCCCAAGCGCCGCAGGAGACCGAAACGGAAGATGCCTCCGGCAGCGTGCTGGGCGGGTTGCGGGCGGCGGAGCCTGCAGAGGAAGTGGCGGATGATGGTTCGGCGGATGTGCTGGCGGGCTTGAGCGCCGCGGCACCGGACGAAGAAGACCCGGCCGATGAAGCCGGCGAGGCGCTGGCCGCACTGGCGGGCGTTGAAGTTCCGGAAGCTGCAGAGAAAGATCAGACGGGCGCTGTCTTGGAAGGATTGGCGCAGGCGGAAACCCTTGCGGAGGAAGAAGACACTTCGGGCGATGTGCTCGCCGGGCTGGCGGCGCAGGAAGTGGAAGCGGCCGCGGAAGAAGATACCGCGGATGCGGCGCTGGAGAGCCTTGCGGCGGTTGAGGTGAGCGAGGCGGAAGAAGAGGATCACTCTGGCGTTCTGGATGCCTTGGCGGACCTGGAAGTGCCGGAGGCAGAGGATGCCGCCACAGGCGATGCGCTTGAAAGCCTGGCTTCTGTCGAGATTGAGGAGGCCGTGGAAGAGGACCACTCCGGCGTCTTGGGTGATTTGGCAGAGGCTGCTGTGGGGGAGGTTGAAGACACCGCGGCGGATGACGCTCTGGAAAGCCTGGCCGCTGCTGAAGTTGAAGAGCCGGATTCGGAAGACCACTCGGATATTCTCGAGGGATTGGCCGGGCTGGAGCCGGATGCCACCGACGACGAAGATTTTTCCGGCGCTGCGTTGGAGAGCCTGGCGGGGGCCGCGGTGCAGGAGGCTGAAGACGGTGAAGACTTGGAGGATGCACTGGAGAGCCTGGTTGGTGTTGAGCTTGAGGACGCGGGAGAGGATGGCGCGGAGGATATTCTTGAGGGCTTGCTGGACGCTGCGCCGGAAGACGAAGGTGAAGACAGCGGGCTGGAGGATCTGCTTGCGGACCTGGACAGTGATGCGCCGGAAGATGATGCCGAAGATGAGTCCGTTGAGGTGCCGGCAGGCCTTGCCGAGGCTGGCAGCACGGAGGATGCGGACAGCGGTGACGAGGATCTGGACACGCTGTTCGCCGGCGGGCCGGATGAGGAGAACGATCTGGATAGCCTGCTGGGCGGTCTGGATGCAGAGGAGGAGACTGCGGACGGCTCTGATACGCTGTTGAGCGCCTTGGGGGAGGAAACAGCAGTTGAGGGCGGGGCAGACAGCACCTTGGATGATCTTCTCGGCGGTTTGGACGCGGAGAAAGAGGACGAAGACTCTGATCTGGATGCGCTTTTGGCAGATGAGGAGGCCGCCGAAGAAGACGGTGGTGACGATCTCGATGCGCTGTTGGGCGGTCTGGAGGACAACGTCAGCGGCGGGGCCGGGGACGCTGGCGAGGATGATCTGGACGCGCTTCTTGGCGGGTTGGATGAGGACGCGGACGAGGAGGACGCTAGCCTGGATGACCTGCTAGGCGATCTGGGCAGCGATGAGGAAGAAGACGGCGATCTGGACAGCCTGCTGGCAGGTCTTGGCGAAGAGGTGGAGGCCGAAGCGGCAGAGGAGGCGGACAGCGCCGAAGATGATCTCGACGCGCTGCTGGGCGGGCTGGGGGACGCGGATGCGGATCTGGACAGCCTGATGGGCGGTGACGGCGGGGATTTGGACCTGGACGAACTGCTTGGCGATCTTGGCGGAGACGACGAGGATACCGCTGAGGCAGGCGGCGGCGATCTGGATGCGCTCCTGGGAGATTTGGACGAGGGAGGCGATGAGCCTGCAGCGGCGGCAGCGGCCGAAGCCTCAGACGAGCCGGAGTTTGCCTATGGCACCATGAGCGCGGAGCGGCCCGAGCCGCAAAAGCTGGAGCGCAAGCGGTTCCGGATTGCTGTCCTGGGCGATTTTTCGGGCCGCGCGGCCAAAGGGCAGATCGAGACTGGCGATGCGCTGGCGGCGCGCAAGGCGGTGCTGCTGGATCCGGACACGGTTGAGGATGTGATCGAGAGCTTTACCACCGAGCTGGTGCTGCCGATCGGCAAGGATGGTGCGGGCATTGCGGTCAAGCTGGAGGATCTGGACGGGCTGCATCCGGATGAGCTGTATGAAAACGTGGAATTGTTTGCCGAGCTGGTCGGCCTGCGCAAGCAGCTGCAGAGCGGCGCGACCGCGGATCATGCGGCGAAATCGCTGAAGGCCTGGGCGGAGAAATTCGGCACCAAGGCCCGGGCACCGAAGCGGACTTCAGCTGGGAATTCGGTGCCGGCGGACAAGCGGCTGAGTGCGTTTCAGCAGTTGATCGGGGATGCCGGCATTAGCCCCCGCCCGGCCACGCCGGTGGAGGACCTGCTGGCACGCGTCGTCGGGCCGCATATCCGGGCGCTGCCGGATCCGGATGTCACCGCGATGCAAAAGGCGGTGGACGAGGCGCTGTCCGATGCGATGCGGCTGGTGCTGCATCACCCGGAATTCCAATCGGTCGAGGCGCAATGGCGCTCGATTGACTTGATGGCGCGCTCGATTGAGGCGGACGATACGCTGGATGTGATGCTGTATGACATCTCGGCAGAGGAGCTGGCAGCGGATCTGGCGGCCGAAGACGACCTGTCCAAGACCGGTTTCGTGCGGCTGTTGACCGAGGAACCCCTGGACGAGGAGAGCGGGCGCGGCGGCTATTCGGCGCTGATCGGGATGTATCAGTTTGAGGAGACCCCGCCGCATGCCGAATTGCTGGGCCGGATCGCGCGGGTGGCGGCGCATGTGGACGCGCCTTTCTTTGCCTCCATTTCGCCGGAGTTCCTGAAAACGCCCAAGGCGGAGCGGCCCAAGCTGGTGACGGAGGCCTGGGACACGCTTCAGGGCATGGCGGAGGCAGGCCATCTGGGGCTGGCCAGCCCGCGGTTCCTGCTGCGCCGGCCTTATGGCGAAAAAACCGATCCCTGCTATGAGTTTGATTTCGAGGAGTTTACCGAAACGGAAGGCCTGAAGGGTATGCTTTGGGCCAATCCGGTGGTGCTGGTGGCGATCCTGCTGGGGCGGTCGTTCACGGAACACGGGCCGTCGCTGCAGTTGGGTAAAATTATGTCCCTGGGTGGGATGCCCTATCATTATGTGAACGACAAGTTCGGCGACCAGGTGGCGCTGCCCTGCACCGAGCGCAACATCGATCTGGACAAGATCGCGCTGGCGCAGGAACGCGGGTTCATGGCGGTGAGTGCGGTCAAGGGGCGGGACGAGGTGCGGCTCACGTCCTTCAACTCCCTTAAGGGCAGCGAGATCCTGGGGCCCTGGACCGGGTTGCCGGCGCCGGAGCCCTCGCCCCCGGACCCGCGCGGGTTGCCTAAACCCAAACCGCCTGCGGCGGGTGGCGAAGAGGACGAAGACCTGAATCTTGATTTGGATTCGGGCAGAGACGATGAGGACGATCTCGGCCTGGATGATCTGGATTTCGAAGGCGATGGCGGGGAGGACGATGGCCTTGGAGATCTGGACGATTTGTTGTCGTCGTTTGGGGATGATGACGACAGCGGTGATGGGGATGATGATGAAATGGATGCGGACCTCGCCGCGCTTTTGGATGATTTGTGATGCGAATGTTTGAGAACACTGCCGGCGATTACCGGCCCCGTTCCCGTCGCGGAAAGGAGGAGACATGGTTGTAAGCAAGGGCCATGAAAACGACCTCGCCTGGATGTCGGGGGGCTATGACACCGAAGGCCTGATGATGAGCCGGGCAATCGTGCGCGAGGGGTTGAGCAAGCTCACCGAGACCACGATCGAATTCGCGGCGACCAAGAAACAGCCCAAGCTGGAGGATCTGGTCGGCAAGCAGATGAACGTGCATGTGATGCGCCAGCAGACGGAGCATCAGTTCAATGGCAAGTGCGTTTCGGTCGAATATCTGGGGTTCCGCAACGGCTATGAGATGTATGTGGCCGAGGTGCGTCCCTGGTTCTGGATGCTGACCCGCACCGCGGATCTGCGGGTGTTCCAGGAAAAGACCACGGTGGAGATCATCAAGCAGTTGTTCAATGAATACGGTTTCAGTGATTTCACTGACAAGCTGAGCGAGAGCTATGAGAAGCGGGAATATTGCTTGCAGTACCGCGAGAGCGATTACGATTTTCTGTGCCGGCTGATGGAGGAGGAAGGGATTTATTTCTACTTCGACAGTTCCAGCAGCCCGGAGAAGCTGGTGCTGTGCGACGGTGTCAGCGGCCACACCCCGATTGCGGGCGGTGCGGATATCGAGTTTCACGCCCGTGATGACAGCGACCGGCGGCGCGAGGAGCATATCTCTGAGTGGGCCAAGGATGAGCGGATCACCAGGGGCAAGGTCACACTGAACGATTTTGATTTCCTGACACCAACAGGTGATCTTAAGGCGGCATCATCCATCCAGAAGGGCAAGCACAGCTACAAGGATTATGAAGTCTACGATTACCAGGGGCACTACCGGAAAAACTCCGGCTTGGGCGACAAGCTGGCGCGGGTGCGGATGGAAGCAGAGGCGATCAAGCACATCCGCTGGCGCGGTGCCTCCAGCGTGCCGACGCTGGTCACGGGCTGCACCTTCACTATGAAGGAGCACCCGGTGAAAGAGAACAACAAGGAATACTTGGTGATTGATGCGGAGCATCACATCAAGGTGGCTTGGGATTACGGTGAACGGGAAAGCCAGAGCCAGAAGAAAACTGCGGACAAAGGGGCCATGCGCCGCGATGTGAAGGCGAAGAACATGGAGGTGCCGGAGGAGATGGAGCATGACGTCTATGCCTCGACCTTTGGCGCAATTCTGAAATCCGATCAATTCCGGGCGCCGCTGGTAACACCCTGGCCAGAAGTGCAGGGATTGCAGACAGCCACCGTGGTCGGGCCTAGCGGTGAGGAAATTCACACCGATGTGCATGGCCGCATTAAGATCCAGTTCCATTGGGACCGCGAGGGCAAGAAGAACGAGACCTCGTCCTGCTTTGTACGGGTGGTGACGCCCTGGTCTGGCAAGAACTGGGGCATGGTGGCCGTTCCCCGTATCGGTCAAGAGGCAGTGATCCAGTTCGAGGATGGAAACCCGGATCGGCCGATCTGCACCGGGATGCTGTACAATGCGGAAACCATGCCGCCCTATACCTACCCGGACGATCAGACCCAGCTGGGTATCAAGACAAATTCCTCCAAGGGCGGCGGGGGCTACAACGAGCTGATGTTCGACGACAAGAAAGACAGCGAACTGATGCGGGTGCAGGCCGAGAAGGATCATCAGATGCTGGTCAAGGACCGGTCCACGGTGACCGTCGGCATGGATGCGCCGGATCCTGAGGTCACCTCGGCGGATGAAAAGAGCTATGTGTTGACGGTGCAGCAGCACATGACGGAAACCGTGCATCAGGGCGACCGCACCGAAGTCGTGGAGACAGGCGACAAGTCGGAGAACATCCAGACCGGCAACATGACCCTGGACGTCGACACTGGAAACCTGACCGAAACCATTGCCAAGGGAAACCATTCGGAAACGGTGTCTTTGGGCAATCTCACCGTGGATGTGACCGCGGGCAAGATTGCGATGAGCGCGGGCCAGGAGATCAAGCTGACCGTGGGCGCCTCCTCGGTCAAGATCGACAACTCGGGTGTCACCATCAAGGGGCCGATGATCAAGATCGAAGGCTCCGGCATGGTTGAGGCCAAGGCGCCGATGACCACCGTCAAGGGCGATGCGATGCTGACCCTGAAGGGCGGCCTCACGATGATCAACTAGGCGGGTGCAGATGTCGGCAAGATTTGAAAAGCTGGTGAAAATGCCCGCCGACCCGGTGGCCAAGCTGCTGTCGCGGGCAAATGTCATCCTGAAAACCCCGCTGGAGGCGCCGCCAACGGCGCAGGCAGGGGTTGTGCTTGAAGAGCTGGAGCGCAAGGGTGCCTTAGTTGATCTGTTGCGCACGCTGGCGGTGCTGCTGCCCCCGCGCGAGCGGGTCTGGTGGGCCTGCTTGGCGGCGCGCGACTACATCGGGCCGCGGTCGGACAAGGATCCGGCCTCGCTGACTGCGTCGGAGGCCTGGGTGTTTGAGCCCAGCGAGGAAAACCGCGACAAGGCGCGGATCACCCTGGATCATGCCTATGTGGATGACGACACGGTGAACTGTGCGCTGGCGGTGCTGTATGCGGCCGGAACCCTGGGACCCGGAGAATTAAATCAATATCCTGCTCCGGCAGGGGCCTCTGAGGCGGCCGCCTTTGCCATGAATATGGTGGCCTTGGGTCAATTGTCTGATAAGTTTGAAGAACACGGCGGCGTGCTGATCGAGCGCGCGCTGGATATTGCGCGCGGCGGCAAAGGGCAAGTGATCGAAGTGCCCCAGCACGCGGCGCAGGACTGACTAGGGAGGATGTGATAGATGGGAATGCCACAGGCCCGGATGACGGATCTGCATGCCTGCATGCTGCCCTCCACCCCGCCACCGCCGGTTTTGCCAGTGCCGACGCCGATCCTGCCGCCCTGTGCGGTAACTGTGCTGGTAGGAAAGCTGCCGGCCGCGCGGCTGAGCGATATGTGCACTGCCGCGCCCGCACCGCATCCGATCATCAAGGGGTCGGCGACGGTGCTGATCAACAGCCTGCCAGCTGCGCGCGTGCTCGACAATACGGCTTGCGGCGGGATGGTTGTCAAAGGGGAATTCACTGTGCTGGTAGGAGGGTAAGCCCAGCATGGCAGTGACACTGAAATTCCAGAGCTCGGGTGCAATGCCCGGTGATGCGGCCCCTGTTCCGATGCGGGGGCCGAGCCTCACGGTGGGGCGCGGTGCCAGCTGCGACCTGGTGCTGCCGGATCCGGACCAGATGCTGTCGCGCAACCACTGTGTGATCGAGGATCACAACGGCAATGTGGTGGTGGTTGATCTCAGCTCCAATGGCACGTTTCTGAACTATTCCAAGATCCCGCTGGGCCGTACCCCGACGCCGCTGAACAACGGCGATGTGCTGTGTGTCGGCAATTATGAGCTGGTGGTGGAAATCCGCGAAGACCTGGCGGACGTGGGCGGCATGATTGCGGCGCCTGCGGCACAAGGCCCTGCATCGCACGGGAATGCCGCCAATGCGCCGGATCCGCTGCAACTGCTGGAGGATGCCGGGCCGGGCGGCGATTTCCTGGATGATCTGCTGGGCGAGGGGCCGAAGGGGCCTGCGCAATTCAATCCTGTGGACCCGATCGACGAGCTGCTGCCACCCTTGGGCGAGGAGGAGGATCCGTTCTTTCAGAAAGCCAGCGACGGGCGCGAGGGTGAAGGGGCAAGCCTGCCCAATCACAACCCGACCGCTTCGGACGGGTTTGCGGCACCTGCGGCGCAGTCCAGCCTGATCCCGGATGATTGGGATGACGACTTCCTGTCTGGCATCGGCGAGCCGGAGGTTCCCGCGCCCCAGCCGGACCCGCAGCCAGTTACCCCGCCGCGTGAGGTGCCGCAGCCGCCAACAGAAGTGCCGCCTGCTGCTCCGCCGCAAGAGGCACCGCCTGTGCCGCCGCAGGAGATCCCGCCGCAACATGAGGCTGCAGAGAGGACCGTTGCTCCGGCCGCGGCACCCTCTGCCGAGGCGCAGGAGGCTGTGGCCGCATTCCTCAATGGGGCGGGGGCTGACGTCAGCATAGATCCCTCGGAGCACGCCAGCACCATGGCGCGGATGGGCCGGGTGATGAAAACACTGGTCACGGGCTTGCGCGAAATCCTGATGACCCGAACCTCGATCAAGTCCGAGTTCCGCATTGAGCAGACAATGATTTCTACCGGTGGAAACAACCCGCTGAAATTCTCGATCACGCCGGAGCAGGCCCTCGAGGCAATGGTGCGCCCGGCGACCAAGGGCTACCTTTCGCCCGAAACCGCTGCCGAGGAGGCGCTGCGGGACATCAAGGCGCATGAGGTGGCGATGGTCACCGGCATGGAGGCGGCGTTGAAAGGCGTGCTGAAGCGGCTCGACCCCAAGGCGCTGGAAAGCCAGATTGAGACCAAGGGCGGTTTCACCGGCCTCCTGCGCGGTAAGAAGGCGCAGTACTGGGACGTTTATGAGCAGCTTTATGCGGAGATTTCCGACCAGGCTGAGAATGATTTTCACGACCTGTTCAGCCGCGAATTCGCGCGGGCCTACAAGGACCAGCTGGACAGGTTGAAGGAATGACCGGCACCGCGCCCAGTGCGCGTGCCCGTAATTGAGAGGAGATCCCGGTGTCCTGGGACAGCAAGGTACTTTGGACGGAGGGGCTGTTTCTGCAGCCGCACCATTTCCAGCAGTCCGACCGTTACAACGAGGCGCTGGTGTCCGGGCTGGCGCGGCGGCTCAGTCCCTATGCCTGGGGCGTGAACGGGCTGGAAATCGACCACGAGGCACTGAAGATCGGCCAGTTCGCGGTTAAGTCCTGCGAGGGGCTGAGCCACGACGGCACCGTGTTCCGGGTGCCGATGGCGGACCCGCATCCGCCGGCGATGGAAGTGCCGACGACCGTCAAGGATTGCATTGTCTACCTGACCGTGCCGCAGCGCCGGCAGGGGGCGACCGAGGTGGATCTGAGCGGCGCTGAGCGTTCGGCCAGCCGCCTGCGCCCGGATAAGGTGGAAGTGACCGATGTGACCTCGACCGAGCGCAAGCCGGTGGAGCTGGACGTGGGCAAGATGCGCCTGCAGTTCGCGCTGGAGGTGGATGATCTGGCCGACCTGCTGGCGATCCCGGTGGCGCGCATCATCGAAGTGCGCCCTGACAAGGAGATCGTGCTGGACCAGGCCTTTATCCCGTCCTGCCTGGATGTGCGGGCCGCGCCTGCGCTTAGCGGCTTCCTGCGCGAGCTGGAAGGGCTTCTTGCGCACCGGATGGAGGCGCTGGCGGGCCGCCTGGCGGAGGCGGGCGGCGCCCGCGGGGTGGCCGATGTGTCGGACTTCATGCTGCTGGCGGTGGTGAACCGGATGCTGCCGCAGGTGCGCCACCTGCGCAACATCGAGAACCTTCACCCGGAACGGCTGTTCACCGCCTGCGCCGGCATGGCGGGTGAGCTGTCGGTGTTCATGTCGACGGAAAAGCAGGCGCCGGAATTTCCGCCCTATACCCACGATAATCTGGTCGAGTGCTTCGCACCGGTGATCCGGGTGCTGCGCCAGTACCTGAGCTCTGTGCTGGAGCAAACAGCGATCCCGATCAAGCTGGAAGCGCGCAAATACGGCATCTCGGTGGGCGTCATCGCCGACCGCAAGCTGCTGGGCAACGCAGGGTTCGTGCTGGCTGTCAGTGCCGATATCCCGGCCGAGGACGTGCGCAAGCACTTCTCCGGCCAGGCCAAGATCGGCCCTGTGGAGGAGATCCGCCAGCTGGTGAACTCGGCCCTGCCGGGGATCACCCTGCGTCCCCTGCCGGTGGCTCCGCGGCAGATCCCCTATCATTCCGGCGTGGTCTATTTCGAGATGGATGCGGACAGCCCCTATTGGCGCAAGATGACCACCTCGGGCGGTATCGCGGTGCATGTGTCGGGACAGTATCCGGGGCTCAAGATGGAGCTTTGGGCGATCCGTAATGCATAAGGGAAGGCGCTGAAATGGCTGACTATGACGATCCCTTTGCCGAACCGGGGGATACCGACAAGACGGTGATCAAGCCGAACCCGGGCGGACGGCGTACCGCCGCGCCAATGCAGCAGCCGGAGGTGCCGCAGCAGACCCAGCCGGTTCAGGAACAGCCCGCGGAGCCGGATTTGGATGCTTATGGCGTGCCGCAGGCGGCAGCACCGAAACCGCAGGCCACAGCGGGTGGTGCCAAAGCGCCGAAGATGGCGCTGACGGGGATGAACCAGCTGACGGCCTGCGCCTCAACTCTGTTTGCGCTGATTTCCCGCATCCGCAACCGGGCCCAGCACATGGACCCGGACGGGCTGCGCAAGAATGTGGTTGCCGAGGTGCGCGCGTTTGAAAACCGTGCCTTGCAAGCGGGGATTGCCGCGCAGACGGTGAAAATTGCGCGCTATGCGCTGTGCGCGACGCTGGACGATGTGGTGCTGAACACGCCTTGGGGCGGCCAATCCGCCTGGGGACTGCAGTCGATGGTGGCGACCTTCCACCGCGAGGTGGTGGGCGGCGACCGGTTTTATGACCTGCTGGCACGGCTGGAGAAGGAACCTGGCAACAATATCGACATGCTCGAGTTCCTGTACATGTGCCTGTCGCTGGGGTTCGAGGGCCGTCTGCGTGTGGAGCAGGGCGGTTCCGAGAAGCACTTGCAGATCCGCGGCGCACTGGCCCGGATCATCCGCAACCAGCGAGGCCCCGTCGAGCGCGATCTGTCGCCGCATTGGGAAGGACTGGTTAAGCCCTTCAAGGCGCTGTCGGTCTGGCGGCTGGTGTGGATCACCATGGCCGCGACCTGTGCCATTCTGGCGCTGCAGTTTCTGGGCCTTAGCTGGATGCTGTCGAATCAGACCGAAAATGTGGTCGGGCAGCTGACGATCGTGGATTCCGGCCCCAAGGCAGAGCTGGAACGGCGCGCGCCGCCGCCGCCACCGCCACCGCTGGCGCCGACCACCGAGGAACAGGTCGCTAAGGTTTCAGGTTTCCTGGAGCCGGAGATCAAGGAAGGCATCGTGCAGGTCTTCCAGAAGGGCAACACGCTCATCATCCGGCTGACCGGATCCGGCATGTTCGGCTCTGGCTCGGATCAGCTGAGCAAGGCGTTCCGCAACCCGGTGAACCGGGTGGCCGAGGCGCTGAATGATGAAAAGGGCAAGATCATCGTGGCAGGGCATTCCGACAACGTGCCGATCCGCTCGTCGCGTTTCCCGTCCAATATGGCGCTGTCGCTGGCGCGGGCAAAATCGGTGATGGCAGGCATGGCCAAGGTCATGACCGATCCGGACCGGCTGTCTGCGGAGGGCCGCGCCGATAAGGAACCGATTGCAGACAACAGCACCCGAGCAGGGCGCGCCAAAAACCGCAGGATTGAAATCCTTCTGGTTCAGGAGGTTGAAGGATGATCCGCCGTTATATCTTTCCCCTGTTCCGGTCGATCTACACCGTTCTGCTGATCCTGGCCGCGGTTCTGGCGGCCTGCGTGTGGTATTTTGCACCCTTCATCGGCGGCGATGACTGGCGGCCGTTTGATGGCGTGATGGCGCGGTTGATCACTATCGGAGTGATCTTCCTTCTCTATTTCCTCACCATCGGTATTATTTTCTGGCGCCGCCGCCGCAAGGACAAGGAGATGACCGAGGAGATGGCGGAGGCCGTCGACACTTCGGAAGATGATGTGCTGTCCGAGGAAATCGGCGAGCTGCGCGGCAAGTTCAAGGATGCCATGAAAGAGCTGCGCAAGTCCAAGGGCGGGCGGCGGCACCTGAACGATCTGCCGTGGTACATCATGATCGGCCCGCCGGGTGCCGGTAAGACCACGGCGATTGTGAACTCAGGCCTGCAATTCCCGTTGGCCGAGAAGATGGGCAAGGCGGCGATTGGCGGCGTTGGCGGCACTCGCAACTGCGACTGGTGGTTCACCAATGAGGCGGTGCTGATCGACACCGCCGGGCGCTATACCACACAGGAAAGCGACGCAGAGGCTGATAACGCCGCCTGGCTGGGCTTTCTGGGGTTGCTCAAGAAGTACCGCAAGCGGCAGCCCATCAACGGCGCGATCATTGCTATTTCGCTGTCGGACCTGTCCTTGCAGGATGAGATCACCCAGAAAAGCCACGCCGCCGCCGTGCGCCGCCGTCTGGCGGAGCTGCGCGAGAAGCTGGGTGTGCGTTTCCCGGTCTATGTGCTGTTCACCAAGGCCGACCTGATTGCAGGCTTCCAGGAGTTCCACGACAGCCTTGGCAAGGAAGACCGCGAACAGGTCTGGGGATTCACTCTGCCGCTGCCCAAGGGCAAGAAGGAACAGCCGCCGATTGCCGGGTTCGACGAGGAATTCGGGCTGCTGCTGGGGCAGATCAATGCCCAGCTGCTGGAGAAGATGCAGACTGAGACCGACCATCAGCGCCGGGCGCTGATTGCCGGGTTCCCGGCGCAGGTGGCCTCGATGCGGGGCGTGGCGCGCGAGTTCCTGATGGAGGTGTTCCAGGACAACCGCTATGAGCAGCGCCAGATGCTGCGCGGGGCCTATTTCACCTCCGGCACCCAGGAAGGCACCCCGATTGACCGGCTGATGCTGGGCATGGCGCAGACCTTTGGCATCGGACGGCAGGCAATCGGCTCGGGGCAGGGGACAGGGCGCAGTTTCTTCCTGACCCGCCTGTTCGAGAGCGTGATGTTTCCTGAGGCTGGGCTGGTCTCGGCTGACGACAAGGTCGAGCGCCGCTACCGCTGGACCCGCCGGATTGCGATTGCAGCTACCGTGCTGGTGGCATTTGCGACGGGGGGGCTGTGGGTCAATTCATACCTCGAGAACGCGGAATTGATCGAGGAAGCGGAAGAGCAGGTCGAAGCCTTCCAGGCGGCGGCAGCCACGCTGCCGCCCAGCCCGGTTGGGGACACGGACCTGGTGCCGGTCGCCGCCGCTTTGAACAATCTGCGCGACCTGCCGGGCAATCCCGTGCTTTCTGATCCAGAGCCAGAGCGCGAGATGACCTATGGCCTGTATCAGGGCGAAGTGATCGGTACACAGGCGGCGCAGACCTACCGTGGGGCGCTGAACCGGCGTTTGCTGCCGCGTCTGCTGGTGCGGCTGGAGCAGCAGATCGAGGGGAATATGAACAACCCCGATACGCTGTATGAGGCGCTGAAAATTTACCTGATGCTGGGTCTTCAGGGGCCGATGAACCCTGATCTGGTTAAGGAATGGATGCGGCTGGATTGGGAAAACCTTGCCTATCCCGGCATCGCCCGCAGCCAGCTGCGCGCCGACCTGATGGACCACCTGACTGCACTGTTGTCGCAGCCGATGGAGGAGATTGCGCTGAACGGTCCGCTGATCGAGCAGGCGCAGAACATCCTGTCGGAAATGCCGCTGGCGCAGCGTGTGTATAACGGCATCCTGAACTCGCAGCAGGCAACGGCGCTCCCAAAATGGCGGATCACCGATGTTGGCGGGCCGTCGGTCAAGCGGGTGCTGGTCAGGAGTTCCGGCAAACCTTTGAACGACGGGATCGAGGGTATCTATACCTATGATGGGTTCCACAACGTGTTCCTGCCAGAGGCGGTCAGCGTTGCCGAGCGGGTTCACCGCGAGGCCTGGGTGCTGGGTGAGCAGAATGAGGCGGCGCAGAACGAGGCAGTACTGCTGAAGCTTAGCCGCGATGTGTTGGACCTCTACTACAACGACTATATCAGTCGCTATGACCAGATCCTGGGCGATATCGACATCGTGCCGCTGGAATCCTTGTCGCATGCGGTGGAAGTTACCAACGTTCTGTCCGGGCCGACGTCGCCCATCGTCAATATTCTGACCGAAGTCAGCAACGAGACCCGGCTGAACGAGGACAAATCTGTTCTGGATGCGGGCACGCTTGCCGCAGGCGCCCAGAACGTGGCCGCGATTGAGGCGCGTTCGAACCTGTCGATCCAAGGGCAGATCCTGCTGGAGGCGCTGGTCGGCTCTGCCGAAAATGCGCCCGGCCAGGCGGCCAAGCCGCCGGGGGCCTATGTGCAGGAGCGGTTCCAGTGGCTGTATGATCTTGTCAACCGGCCCGAAGGGCAGCCGTCGCAGCTGGACGACCTGATGGGGCAGCTTCAATTGGTCTATCAGGAGCTGAACAAGATGTCCTTCTCCGGTGTTGCATCCGGCGGCCAGAGCGGTCAGGCGCTGCTGCAGTTCCAGCAGACCGCCAGCCGGATGGGCGGGCCGCTGCCCCGCTGGGCCACGCAGATTTCGGCGGGTTCGTCCGGGATTACATCGGAGGGAACCCGGGCTTCGATCAACGCGCGCTGGCAATCTGCGGTGCTGCCGTTCTGCGAGAAGGCGCTGGCCAACCGCTATCCGTTCAACCGCTCGGCACGTGCCGATGTGGCGATGGCGGACTTTGCCAAGCTGTTCTCCCCAAGCGGGATGATCGATAGCTTCTTCAACGAACATCTGCTGAAATATGTCGACACCCGCAGCCGCCCCTGGACCTGGAAGCGGGTGAATGACGTGGATTTGGGCATCAGCCCGGCGGTACTGCAGCAGATGCAATATGCGTCCGAGATCAAGGAGGCGTTTTTTGCCGGCGGGACGCAGCCGGCTGTGAACTTCCAGATCACCGTCAACGCCCTGGACCCCAAGGCCAAGGAGGTACTGCTGGAAATCGACGGCACCAAGGTCGCCTACAATCACCGCTCTGGTGCGCCGACGCCTGTGGCGGTGACCTGGCCGGGTTCGGTTGGGCTGGCGCGGCTGACGCTGCTCCCGCAGAAGCGTGATGCTGAGAACGTGCTGTCGCGGGACGGGCCGTGGGCCTGGTTCCGGCTGCTGGACGCGGCGGAGGTGCGGCGCACCAACGTCTCCGACCGGCGGCGGGTGAATTTCCGCGTCGGCGGGCGGCTGGCGCTGTTTGAGCTGCAGTCCGGGTCTGTCATCAATCCCTTCGCCCTGCCGGCGATGGCGAAATTCAGCTGCCCGAAGTCGATGTGATGGCGGGGTTTGGCGCATTCGGCAAGATGCCTTCAACCGGGGATTTCTTCCGGCTGAACACGCCGGGCGGCTTCGTGCGGGTGTGGGATGCATGGCTGCAGCAGATTTTGCTGGATGGCAGGACGGTCTATGGATCCGGCTTTGATGTGCACTACATGTCCGCGCCGATCTGGCGTTTTACATTACCTGCGGGGCTCACGGGGCGCGCGGCGGTGTGGGGTGTTATGATGCCATCGGTTGACAGGGTGGGGCGGCGGTTTCCGCTGAGCCTGATGGCACCGGTGCCAGCGTCCGGCGGAGAGGGGTTTGGTCACCTGGTGTGCAGCGCTCTGTTTGAGCAGCTGGAGGAGTTGGCACTGGATGCATTGGAGGACAGCATGACCAAGGACAGGCTTGCAGACCGGCTTGCATCTGTGCCGGAACCCGTGGACGAACAGCCTGAGGCAACGGAGGTGATAAAGGCCGGGCCGCAAGGTCTGGAGAGGCTGGCGGCCGCAGATCCGGACGGGCGGTTTAATCCGCGCCTTGCCGGGTGCAGCATCTGGACCGCGGTTCTGGATGGGGAGCCGCGCACGCTGGCTTGCAAGGGCTTGCCGGGAGGGGCTGCGGCACTGGGTTTGTTCGATCCGGGTGCGCCGGTCTGGACCGGTGCTGAGGCGGCATGATGAACCAGCTGCGCAAATACCGCTATATCGCCAAGACCCATGTGGGACTCAAGCGCAAGGTAAACGAGGATGCGGTGCTGGCGCTGCCGGAGCACGATATCTGGCTGGTTGCTGACGGAATGGGCGGCCATGATGCCGGGGATTATGCCAGCCGGCTGATTGCCGACGCGGTTGCAATGATCCCGGAAGGTCTGGACCCTGCGGCCCGGATGCATGCGCTGCGCGATGCCATCCAGAACGCGCATAAGGTTATCCGGGCCGAGGCCGAAGCCCGCGGCGGTGGCACCATCGGGTCAACTGTTGCGGCGCTGATTATGGCGAACCAGCATTTTGTCGGCCTATGGGCCGGGGACAGCCGGATTTACCGGCAGCGGGATGGCCATATCGAGATGCTGACAGAGGACCATTCAGCGGTGGCGGAATATGTTCTGGCCGGCAAGATGACCTGGGATGAGGCGGAGCAGCACCCGCATTCCAACGCCATTACCCGCGCAGTCGGAGTTGGAGAGGAGCTGGAGATTGACAAGATCCGAGGCAACACTGAAACTGGCGACCGGTTTCTGATCTGCTCTGACGGGCTGACCAAATATGCCACCTTCCAGATCCTGGAAGACGTGCTGGGCAATGCGCCGCTGGAAACGGTGGGGGATCAGCTGATCCAGATCGCCCTGACAGGTGGCGGGGCGGACAATATCACCGTGATCGTGGTGGACGTGCTGTAGCTTACCCGTTTCCCAGCCGGAATTTTTTAAATTTCCGGTGCCCCTATCAGGGTTTGGCCGTGACCAGGATACGGCTGTCAAGCGAGCGGATGCGGCTGGAATCCGCATCATAGCTGGCTTTCAGTGCTTCGGCGAACCCCACCGCGCTTTCAGAGGTTGGGCGCATTCCGTCAAACAGCGGTTCGGCGGAATGCAGCACCAGCACCTTGCTTTTGCCGAGCGTGCTGTCGTCGACCTTGAAGGCGATACCGCCATTTGATGCGGATTCCTCCAGGCTGTAGGCGACGCGCACCGGAATATCGCCGGTTTCGCCGCCGCGTAAACTGGAGATGGCGTTGTCCTCTCGCGAGATGTTGGGCAGCAAGTGGAATACATTGCCCGAAACATCAAGGATCGAGACCGTCAGATAGCCGTCTGTCACATCATTCGGCAACACCACATCGATCACCGGGTTTTCACCGACGAAGAACCGGCCGGAAGGGTTCGGCTCCACCGTGTCGCCGCCAACTGCAAACTCCACTTCAGCACCGCCTGATGGCGCCTTGGGCAGGTGCTGCTCTACGACGCACAGCGCATCATTCAGAACCTCGACGTCCAGAACCACTTGCCGTTCATGAGCCAGCGCGCGCAACGCATCAAACAGCTCCAGCCGGGTGGCGGTGCTGGCAACCCGGCCGCTGATCAGGATCGGGTCGGCGGGGCCATAGCCTTCGAAGTGGCCGTTGCCCTGGCGCACCAGCGGTCCGCAGTCGGAAAAGCTGTCCATGATCGCCTTGACCTCAGCCACGGGCAGCATCGGCAGTTCAAACCGGATTTCGGCCTTGCCTTCCAGGGCGCCGGGCAATCCGTTGCGGAACAGCTCGTTGAGCATCTCCGCGACATTGGTGTCATCCGTGGTGCCTGTCAGCCGGGCCTTGTTGTTGCTGACGACCAGCCGCCATTCGCGCAGCCCCTCGAGCGGCCTCAAGGTATCCAGCACATCGGCGCCCCAGGTGTCGGCAATCGTCCCGGATGCCAGGGTGAGATCTGCATCCTGAGACACTGACAGCAGCGCATCCCGCACCGCCTCGGACGGCACGTTGCCGACGATTTCCACGGGTCCGCCGGCAGGTTTTTCGGCTATCAGGGAATAGGGGCGCGCCTCCGGGTAGCTGGGCCCAAGGAAACTGTCGAGGAAGCCCCCGAAATAGGCGCCGGTCCCGCCGCCCAACAGCAGGAGCACCGCCAAAGCCGCCCAGAGTCCGCCGCCGCGTTTCGCTGCTTTCTCCGTGTCTGGTTTGGAGGAGGGCGGCGGCGGAGCAGGTTTGCTGGTCTGCGGCACGATGATGGTGGCGTCTTCGTTCGGCGCCTCCAGCAGATCCGCCAGGCTGCCGCCATCAGCCCCGCTGCCGGGAGTGTCGAGAAACGCCAAAACCTCGCCTGCGGTTTGGAACCGGTCGGCCGGGTCCGGCGCGCACATGCGTTCGATCAGGGTTTTCAGCGGCTCTGGAACGCCGCTGGTGTCAACTGGTTTTTTCTTGTTTTCAACCACTTCCATCGGGTTGGCACCCAGCTTGGGAGCAGCGCCGCGGAAGTTTGCCAGCAGCAGCGCCCCCAACGAATAAATGTCCGAGCGGGCATCGGTGTCGCCGCTCATCTGCTCTGGCGCGGCATAGGAGTATTTGCCCGCAAATTCATTCCCGACAATGGTCTGGGCGCCCGGATTGGTGTCCTTGGCGATGCCGAAATCGATAATCACCGCCTCTGCCGGGTCGCCGCCCCGCAGGATGATATTGTCGGGGCTGAGGTCGCGGTGGACAATATTGCGGGCATGGGCCGCCTGCAGACCCTGGGCCACCCTTCGGCAGATCACCAGCAAGTCATCGGCTGCCATCGGGCCCTGTTTCAGGCGCTTATCGAGGCCGGGGCCGTCGACGTAATCCATCAGTAGATAGATATGGCCATCCGGCGTGCGGTGGTTTTCAGAATAGCGCACCACGGCGGCATGGCGGATTTCGCGAATGTTTTCCTCGCGCGCCATCAGGACGGTAAAGTCCTCGTTGGCGGCGAGTTCCTGCTTCAGCACCTTCAGGGCCACCAGGTTGCCGGAAATCTCCGAGCGCGCCTTGTACACATCCGACGTGCCGCCGCGGCCCAGCAGGCATTCGATCCTGTAGGTATTGTTGAGCAGGTCACCCGGCTGGAACAAGTCGCCAGGGCGCGATTTAAGCATGGAAGTCTCCCTGGCCCTTGATCCGGCGCGGGTCCGGGCTGTACTTAGCCCAGAGCCTGAAATTCAACGCGGCGGTTTTCATCTGCGCGCGTGTTGTCCTGATTGAACGGCGCGGTTTCCCCCATGCCGATCGCCTTGAGCATGTCCTCCGGCACGCCGCAGGAACTGATCAGATGGCGGCGCACTTCCTGCGCCCGCAGTAGTGACAGGCGTTCGTTGTAAGCTGCAGAACCGGAGCTGTCGGTGTGGCCGATGATCTGGAACACGGTGCCGTTCAGCGCCTTCATCGAAGCGCACATATTGGCCAGTTTTGGCTCCTGGTCCGCCCGCAGCGCGGCGCTGTCGAAATCAAAGGAGATCTGGACGTTGATTTGGGTCTGGCGGTCGACTGGGTTGTATTCTTCGGCTGCCGCGGCCACGGTCGCCGTCTCTTCGGTGCTGTCATCCGAGGCGCCGGCACTGCTGGGCACGATGACCAGGCCGCGGGTTTTTTGTTTCTTGAAGGCTTCAGTGATTTCTTCGACAGATAATTCACCGCTGTTTGATTGCGCCTGCGCCACTGGTGCCAAAATCAAACCTGCACCCAGAACACTTGCAAAAATTTCATTGAGGCGGATCATGCCCGGCGCCCCCTCTTACCGTTGCAACATAACAAACAGTTTATACCAGCGCCCGCAGCCTGCCAATGGCGGGCGCAGGCCGGCGCCGGAAAAAAACACGGTGTTTCCGGCAAGTTGTAATCAGGGGGTTTACTGGCAGGCGGCGAAAGACTGAAATAGGCGCAATTAGTCCAGGAGGAAAAATGCGGGTTTTGCCAGCTGTCATAATTGCAATTGGCCTGGTGCTGGCCCCTGTGGTCTGGTTCGGGCTCAGCTGGCTGCTGAGCGAAGAGGACTATCAGGGGGCTGGCGGCGTGGATTCTACGGCCCGGATTGATATTGAAATGCTGCGCCAGCAGGTCGAAGATTTGCAGGCACGGCTGACAGAGCTGCAAAACGAGGTTGCCAGCCTGCCCGCGGGAGGGGCAGGCGCCGGAGGCCCTTTCACCGATGACGCGGCCGGCGAGGCCGCGATCTGGAACCAAACTGGCGGGGCTGATCTGGACTATGCCCAAGTAGTGCTGATCGCCGACCGGCTGAATGTGAACCGTGGCCTGAGGGTGACCGGGGGCGCTTATCTCACTGAAAAGCTGGGCCGGCCGCGGGAGGACTTGAACGACACTTGCCAGCCGATGACCAATCCGGAGTTGAAGGAAAAGCTCGTAACCGAACAGGTCGGGCCGATCCGTGTCAGTATGCTGCGTCCGGCGATCGATAGCCTGAAGGTGGTGTTTGAGAATATCCGCCAGGCCGATCCTGATCTCTATGCCCGTATCAACACTGCAGGGGCCCTGTGTGTGCGCAGGATCCGGGGGACCGCCAATTCACTGTCGACACACAGCTATGGTCTGGCGGTGGATCTAAATATCGACGGCAAGCTGGACAATTTCACCGATGGCAAGACCCAGCTGGGCCTCACGATCATGGCGGATTTCTTTTATGATCAGGGATGGGTCTGGGGGGCCGGGTTCCGGCGCGAAGACAGCATGCATTTCGAGATCAGCCGCCGCCAGCTGGATCAATGGATCGCTGACGGCCTGCTGTAGCGTGGTGTCAATTCCTGTGGAATCAAACAGAGCGTAGAAGAACTTTGCTTGAATCCAGTGCTGATGCGATCCTGCGGTAGCGTGCAATGGACCGGGTCGGAGAGGTTTCTGCGGAACGCAGCAGTTTGGTCTGGGTTTCCTCCAGCACTGCCAGCGCCTGCACCGCGGCCCCGGCTTGCTTCTCTGGCGCCACCGCGATTAGCGGGCGATGTGTTCTCTGAGAGCTGGACTGGGTGCGGGCGGTGACCCTGGGCTGTGTCATATCGCGGTTCTCGACCGCGATCCGGCGCAGGTCCTGAGCCGTTTCGCGCAGAATACTGCGGACTTCCCTGTGGCCCGGCAGGCGAGCCAGGTCTTTTTCCAGTGCTTCAAACCTCTCGGCCAGGCAATCAATCAGATACTGCGGCGGAACACTGCCGCAAAGCAATTGGATATTGGAAACGCGTTCATCGACGCTGTCTGCTGAGTGGATCCGTTTGGTCAAAGGCCGGCTGCGCCCATTGAAGCCAAAGCTGCGGTCGCCGTCACTGCCGCCGCCACGCGAGCTGACGTCTCCGGCTCCGCCACCATCACTGCTTCCGCCTCCATCGCCGCCACCGTCGCCGCCGCCTCCATCGCCGCCATCGCCGTCGCCATCGCCGCCGCCGCCATCGCCGCCACCGTCGCCATCGCCATCGCCGCCGCCGCCATCGCCGCCACCGTCGCCGCCACCGTCGCCGCCGCCATCGCCGCCACCGTCGCCATCGCCATCGCCGCCGCCGCCATCGCCGCCACCGTCGCCGCCACCGTCGCCGCCGCCATCGCCGCCGCCTCCATCGCCGCCATCGCCGCCACCGTCGCCATCGCCATCGCCGCCGCCGCCATCGCCGCCATCGCCGCCACCGTCGCCGCCATCGCCGCCACCGTCGCCGCCACCGTCGCCGCCGCCTCCATCGCCGCCATCGCCGTCGCCATCGCCGCCGCCGCCATCGCCGTCGCCATCGCCGCCACCGTCACCGCCGCCATCGCCGCCGCCTCCATCGCCGCCACCGTCGCCGCCGCCATCGCCGCCGCCGCCACCGCCGTAGCCGCCGCAGCCACAGCCGCCAGCTTGGCTCTCAGTGGGAGAATTTAGGAAACAAGTGATCAGGATCAGGAACAGGACACGATGTAACAACATCCGCTTGAATTAGAGCGGTCAGCCTTCCAGTCCATAGGCTTGCCGGATTCCCCGCTGGGTGCCCGGCCCGAAATCCCCATCAATGGCGCCTGCATAGAAATTGTTTTCCTTCAGTTTCTTCTGCAACGCACGCCGGGTTTCGGAGGTGAACATATTCGGCCGATCACTGAGAAGCTTAAGTACATCTGAACTGCCTGTCCGCAATGCGGCATACAGATAATGGGCTGAATCTTCTGGACCTTTCGACGGAATTAGCCCGTCATCAATCAAAGCGGCAAAATTGAACTGAGCCTGCGGGTGGCGTAGGTCGGCCGCCCGTTCGAAGAACGCGAGTGCTTTCTTTGGATTGGCCGGCAGGCCCAGCCCGCCCTGATAGTGAAGGAAGCCAAGATCATTGATCGCATCGGCAAAGTCCTGGGCGGCCGCGGCCTGATACAGGTCAAGCGCCTTTGCTTGATCAACATCAACACCGGTGCCGCGCTCGTATAGTTTGGCAAGCTCAAACTGCGCTTCAGGAGAGCCGGCGTCTGCGGCGCGCTGCAGGAAATCGACCGCGGCGGCGGGATCAAACCGGCCTTCGTTCGGATTCAACCGAATGTAGGCCAGGCCAAGCATCGACCGGGTGTCGCCGAGCTCTGCCAGTGCCAGCAGCTGTTCCTCTTGGTCCGGTTTCAAAGCGGCCCAGGCTGCGGATGCGTCAGCCGCACTGACAGGGGTATCATTGTCCCCGGGACCGGCAAGGTAGAACGGCACGCCGGTAAGCGACCCATAGGTATGTGGCTCCTGCAGATTTGCGGTGTTTTGCATCACATTGTCGCGCACCTGGCGGAACATCAGGCTGATTTCAAGCCCGGGCTGAACCATTTTATCCATCAGCGCCATAGCATAGGGAGAGTTGCTGCCGGACCCGTCCAAAGCCACCTGGCCGTCTTTGGCCGCAAAGGCGACCAGGGTGCCGCGGTCGGGGTCTGCGGGAGCCATGCCGCCGCCGCCGCGGGTTGTCTCAGAAGATGCCGCCGCTTGGCCGCCCTCCTGCTCCAGAGCAATGGAATCGCCCAGCGGATTGTCGCGGCAGCTATCCAGAATGACAATACGCATCTTGCGGGCCCGGTCCACCGCCGCCAGCAGCTGTTTCAGAGACAGCGACTGGCGCTGCACATCCCTGTTGCTGGCCACCTGGGCATCAGCCGGGATCAGGAAATTCTCGCCCTGCACTTCGATCCCATGGCCGGCAAAATAAACAAGCGCCAAGTCCGCGACCTCGGAACGGAACGTGAAATCATCCAGCAACTGCACCATGTCTTCGGTGCCGGGATCCAAGGCGAGGCTGACATCAAAACCGATGCCTTCCAGCGTATCGGCCATTGCAACGGCGTCGTTGCGGGTGTTCTCAAGCGGCGGAAGATACTGATACTCCGCCACGCCGATCACCAGGGCAATCCGGTCGCTTGCTGCCTGCGCCGCCGCCGCGAACAGAAGGAAGGCCGGGAAAATCAGAGACTTGGAAAAGAAAGACATGCGGACACCTTGGCTGGCAGTTTCAGCTAAGGCCCAATGTAGTCCGCGAAAGCTGCAAAGAAAAATGAATTCCGCGACCGGAGCGCGGCCCCGCCTGGATCGGGCGGGGCCGCTGATTTTCAGGAAGCGGCAAGGCTTTTAGCGCCGCGCAGCCTGTCACGCAGCTTCTCCAGTGTGACCCCGGCCGCGGCCGCAGGCAGATCCGCGGGGCCGGCTTCCTCGACTTGCGCCTGCACGCGCCGGTAGAATCCAGAGAGCCCGGCCAGGGTTTGGATCACCAGGTCGAAGTCCTGCAGAGACCGCAGTTCCTGGCTGGTCGGGGCGGTGCCCCGCTCCAATACATCCAGGACAACATCTTCCAGTGCCTGCATCTGGCGCCCCAGCTGCTCCATTTCCCACGCTGATGCAGCGCAGAGTTCGCTGAGAGCTTTGTCGGGATGCTCCATGATTACAGCCGCCCGACGACCTGTTCGATGGCCTGTTTCATCGTCGCCACCGTAAAGGGCTTGCGGACGATGTTGTTCAAACCGATTTGCTTGCCAACCTGGATCATTTCCGGTGTGGGCTTGCCGGTTACCAGAATGAAGCCGACGCGCTGTGTCACCTGGTGGTTGCGCAGCGCCTGCAGCAGGCCCAGGCCATCCATGCCCGGCATATTGTAATCCGACAGCACCAGATGCACCGGGGTCTGGGTCAGTTTCTGGTAGGCGCCCTGGCCGGAATTTTCGACCATGTAGTTCTTGATGCCGATCTCATCCAGGCTTTGTGTGATGATCCCCCTGCTTGTCGACATATCGTCAACAACCATTACGCGGAGAGAGTCTTTCAAGCTCATTTTTCTTTCCTTCTGCTCTGCTTGCAGCCGTGGTCAGGACGTCCTGCCAGCGGGTGAGTTGACATAGGTTGTGATCCCGGCCGTCTTCAGTTTCTGCGCTGCCGGGCCTGACATGCGCTCGGAATGACCGATGAAGAGGTAGCCGCCCGGGTTCAGGGCATTCTGAAAGGCGCTCCACACCTTCTGCTGGGTCGGGTTGTCAAAATAAATTGCCACGTTCCGGCAGAAGATTGCATCGAACTTGCCGCGGAACGGGAAAGGCTCGATGAGGTTGAGAACCCCGAAGGTGATCAGTTTGCGCAGGCTTTCGGGCAGGCGCCCGTCGGGATCGCGCTTGGGCAGCAGCTTGCTGTATTTGGCGTCGATCTGGGCCAGCTCATCCTCGGGGTATTTTGCGGTTTGCGCATGGCGCACCACAACCGGGTCGATGTCGGTGCCCAGGATCTTGAAATCCAGCTTCGCCGCTTCCGGACAGAGATCCAGAACCGTCATGGCAATGGAGTATGGCTCCTGCCCGTTGGAGCAGCCAGCCGACCAGATGCGGACGCGGCCGCCCTTGCGCGCCTGTTCTACCAGCGGCGGCAGAACATCGTTGCGCAGGGTTTCAAAGTGGTGCGGCTCCCGGAAGAAGTGAGTCACATTGGTAGTCAGAAGCGACAGCAGGCCGCTGCGCTCTTCATCCGCATTCGGACCGTCCAGGCTGGCCAGGTAGTCCTTGAAATTGGTAATGTTGCGCTGGCGCAGCTTGCGCGCCAGCCGTGACGACACCAGCGGCTTCTTGCTTTTCGCCATGGCCAGGCCGAAGTTCTTATGCGCGAATTGCGCAATGGCCTCGAATTCCTGATCCGACAGCGAAAAGCTCTCTGTATTCGGAGAGATGGACCCGACTGCGCTCACAGCATCACCTGTTCCGGGGCCGAAATCACTGCATCCAGATTGATGATCCGCACCATGGTATCATCGTGGGAGATGATGCCTTGGATGTACTCCATGGTATTGCGGCTGTCGACGGGCGGGGTTTCCTGGATGTCATCCGGGTTGATCGAGATGATCTCGGATACGGATTCCGCCAGCAGGCCGACCGGTTTGCCGTGCACGGAGACAACAATAACCACATTGCGCTCGCTGGCCTCGGTTTGCTGCAGGCCGAAACGGGCAGAGAGGTCATAGATCGGGATCACCGCGCCGCGCAGGTTCATCACGCCCAGCACATCGGCCGGGGCATGCGGCAGGATCGTCACCGGAGACCAGCGCCGGATTTCCCGGATTTGGGTGATCTTCAGGCAGAAAGCCTGCCCGGCCACGGTGAAGCTGACAAACTCGCTGTGCTCAGCGTGTTTCACTTCCTGATCGGTTTGCTTCACTTCAGCTTGCATTGCTCAATCTCCGCTCGGTGTCAAAGGCGGCTGCCGAAGGCGAGGCCGCAATGATGCTTTCAGGGTCCAGGATCATGGCGATCTTGCCGTCCCCCAGGATGGTTGCTGCGGCGACACCGGGGATATCCCCGCAAACGCCGTCCAGGCTTTTGATCACCACCTGGCGCTGGTCGTGGATGTCATCCACCGCCAGGGCGCAGCGCTGGCCGGTTTCGGTTTCCACGAGCAGGTACACGCCGGCCTGCTGGTCGCTTTCACGGTAGAGGCCAAGGGCGCCGGCAACATCGCAGATCGGCACGAAGTTGCCGCGGATCGACAGCAAGGTGCCATCGGCGCCGAGGCTGTTGATCATGTCGTCGCTGCCGCGCATGGTCTCGACGATCGAGGTGATCGGCACCACCATGGTCTGATCGGCGACCGACACCACCATGCCGTCCATCACCGCCAGCGTCAGCGGCAGGATGATGGTGAAGGTGGAGCCTCTACCCGGCGCGGAGGAGATGTTGATGCGCCCGCCGAGGCCTGTCACCGCATTTTTCACCACATCCATGCCGACCCCGCGGCCGGAGAGATTGGAGATCTCTTTCGCCGTCGAGAAGCCAGGCGCAAACAGCAGGTTGTCGATCTCGCTGTCGGTCAGCTCGGCGTTTTCCGGGATCAGACCCTTCTCAATGGCAATCTGCTTCACGCGCGGGCGGTTCACACCGGCGCCGTCGTCCTTGATCTCGATGCAGACACTGCCGGAGCGATGGGAGGCAGACAGCCGGATTTCACCGACCCTGGACTTCCCGGCGGCTTCCCTGTCGTCGGGTTTTTCCACGCCATGGTCAACCGCGTTGCGCAGGATATGCGTCAGCGGGTCGGACAGCCGTTCGATGACCGTCTTGTCGACCTCGGTGTTTTCGCCTTCGGTGACCAGCTTGCAGGTCTTGTCCGTCGCTGCCGATGCCTCGCGCACGATCCGGGCCATCCGCTGGAACAGCGGTTTCACCGGTTGTGCGCGGATGGCCATGACACCTTCCTGGATGTCACGGGCCAGGTTCTTGAAACCCTCCAGCTCAGTCTCGACGTCGCGGGTATCCGAAACGTTGAGATTGGCGATCTGCTGGGCCAGCATCGAATGGTTGATGATAAGCTCCCCGACAGCGTTGATCAGCCGGTCCACCCGCTCGAGTTCGACGCGGAGCGTCGGCTTGGGACCGCCGCGCTGCTCCTGCTTGCCGCTCTCGGCTTTCGGGGCCGAGGCCTTTTCTTCGGCAGCTGCCGGTTTGGCTTCGGGTTCTGGTGCGGGGGCCGGCGGCTCAAAAGGGACTGCAGCAGAGCCTGTATCCGGCTCGGGCGATGTGTCCCCAGAAGGCGGCGCGAACATGGCGTCAAGCGCAGCCAGAGCGTTTGCTTCCGCTTCCGCGTCCCCGTCTCCTTCGATCGAGAGTTCGCACAGGCCTTCGACAAACTCGAAGACCGCCTCAACGATGGACCGGGATTCCTTGGTCACAAGCACCAGATCCCAGGCCAGGTAGCTTTCGGCCATGTCCATGGCGTCAAAGCCGGGCAGCTCGTTTTCATCAAGCTTCACCGTCAGCTCGCCCATGTCCTTGAGCGCCTGAAACAGGAAGAAAGGCTCGTTTCCGGTGCCGTACATCTCTTTCAGCGGCTGGAACCGGATCCGGTAGGTCTCTTCCTGCGGCTCCGTTGGAGCACCGCCGAGATCGCCAAGGTCCACCATCGGTGCGGCGCCCAGTCCCATCGGCTCGAAGGTGAGGTCTTCCTCCTCTTCGGGAATATACTCATCCAGTGCAGCCAGCAGCGTATCGTGATGTGCCTCGTCGACTTGACCGCCGTCGCGGGCGACTTCGACAAGCGCCGACAGATGGTCGCTGGAACGCAGCAGCAGCTGAATCAGCTTCTCGTCCAGATCCAGCCGGTTGGAGCGCACCTCGTCGAACACGGTTTCGAATCGGTGGGCAAAGGCCACCAGATCATCCAGGCCAAAGGCTCCGGCGCCCCCCTTGATCGAGTGCACGGCGCGGAAAATCGCATTGACCACCTCAGGGTCGTGATCGCCTCCTTCGATGGCGGTCAGACCCTCATCCGTTGCTTCAAGGAGCTCTTCGCACTCCTCAAAGAAGGTATCCTGAATCGACCCCGACATCTTAGGCCGCGGCTCCGGTCACACGCTTGAGCGCGAAGATAAGAGAGGCGTCGTCAAAGGGTTTGGTGATCCAGCCGGTGGCGCCGGCACCGCGGGCGCGGGCCTTCAACTCAGGCGCGCTTTCGGTGGTCAGGACTAGGATCGGCACCTTGGAGTTGATACCGGTGCCGCGCAGTTCCTCGATCACGCCGAAACCGTCGAGGTTGGGCATGTTGATGTCGGTGATCACCACATCGGGATCCACATCGGAGTACATGTCGACACCTTCGCGGCCATCGACGGCGCAGTGGTACTCAAATCCTGCTTCTTCCAGGGTCGCGGCCAGAAGATTCCGGATCGTGCGGGAATCGTCGATTGCCAGAACTTTGGTTTTCATGCTGTTTCCTCGTCTTCAAATCGGTTGGGCTCCAGCCCCAGAAGCGTCAGGGACTTGCGGCAGGATTCGGTAATATTGGTGACTGAGAAGCCTACCCCCTCGGACCGCCACTGCTGCTCTGCGCCGAGCAGGAGCTGCAGGCAGCGCGACGGCATCAGGGCGACACCGCCGCAGTCTATTTCGACCGCTTTGGAGCGAGCCCCTTGCAGAAAGGCAATCAGCGGATCCAGCTCCGCGAAGGCATTCGGCAAATCCAATACGTGCTTTTGCGTTTCCGTTGTCATTTTCGGCGATTCGCACCCCCGTTGTCGGCGATCAGTTCGAGTTCGATGAAGCAATTCATAGGCGGCGTGCCTTAACATTTGATTGCCGCGGCCTGCCTGTTGTGAGGGATTCATAAGGAGGGTGCCTGCACTTCTTCCCGTCAAAGCCTCTCAATTTTTACCGGTAGGCGGGCTGCTCCGGGAATCGCTAAGTCGCGGATTTTCAGCGCTGGTGCGGGGTGCGCCGAAAGCCGCGCACAGCCTGTGCGTGCATCTTTACCCGGTCTTTAGAAAGTGACGCTGGAGCGTGGCGGAAATCAGCATTTTTTTGCGCCTGAGCAAGGTGAGCTGGTCGTCCCGTAAGCCGCAAATTAACATATGCGCTGCATCCTGAGCGGCATTACTCGTGCGGTGGCCTAGACCGCATCACTCTTAGGAGGACGGAATGAAAGCGCTAAAATCGCTCAAGCTGGCACAAAAACTGCCGCTGTTTGTTGTTGGGTTCGGTGTGCTGGTGACGGCGATTCTCGTCACCATCAGCACAATCAGTTTTCAAAACAGCGCTGAACAAAATGCTGAAGACCAATTCCGCTCCATGGTGGCTGACCGGAAGTATTCGGTTCAGACCCTGTTGGACGGAATCCATGCGGATGTGCAGACCCTGGCGGCGGTGCCATCAACCGCTACGGCCATCGAATGGCTGACGATGACCTGGAATGATCTGGACGGCAATCCGGGGCAGATCCTGCGCCAGGCCTATATCGACGATAATCCGAACCCGATCGGGCAGAAGCATCTGCTGGGACGCGGCAAGGGCGATTCGCCCTACCACATGCATCACGAAACCTTCCATCCGGCCTACAAGACTCTGATCGAGAGCAAAGGTTACTATGACGCTTTCCTGATCAATCTGGCTGGCGACATCGTCTATTCGGTGTTCAAGGAAAATGATTTCGGCACCAACATGATGACCGGCCCTTTCAAGGACTCCGGCTTGGCCAAAGTCTACCAGACTGCCTTGGATGGCAGCCGCGGCGATGTGTTCTTTGCTGATATGGAGCCCTATGCACCTTCGGGCGGGGCGGCGGCTGCCTTTGCTGCGGCGCCGGTTGTGAATGACGCCAATCTGACCGTCGGCGTGCTGGCGGTGCAAATCCCGGTGGATCTGCTGGGCGCGATTGTGAACAACGAACAAGGCATGGGCGGCTCCACGCAGGTCTATATTGCAGGCGCTGACATGAAAGCCCGGACCACCTCCCGGTTTGAGGAAGGGTACAAGGTGCTTTCTCAGTTGCCCTCGACACCGCAAGTGGCCGCGGCTTTTGATGGCGAATCCCATGTGCAAAAGGGGGTTCCGGGCCTGAACGGACAGCCTGTACTGGCTTATTCAGAGCCGCTGCCGCTGGAATTCGCCAACTGGGCCATCATTGCGGAACAGGATTGGGCAGAACTGATGGCGCCTGCCGTTAAAAAGCGCAACATGCTGCTGATGGCGTCTCTGATCTGTGCTGCGGGCATGTCGCTCTTCGGCTGGCTGTTTGCACGGTCAATCACCAAGCCGATCAACCGCATCTGCGCCGATATGGAGGCCGTTTCCTCCGGCGATCTGGACACCGACGTGGAGGCTGCAGGCCGGACCGACGAAATCGGCAAGATCGGCAAGACACTTGTGTCCATGCAGGACGATCTGAAAATGGCCCGTGCCGCGGAAGAAGAACGTGCCGAGATGCAGCGCCAGCAGCAGCAGGTGGTCGAAAGCCTGAGTGCCGGCCTGGTTCAGCTGGCGGATGGTGATTTCTCGCAGCCGATTACCAGTGCCTTCCCGGAGGAGTATGAGCAGCTGCGGCAGAACTTTAACAGCACTGTCAGCAACCTCAGCTCTACGGTTCAGCAGGTGATTGAGGCCTCTGGCAGTATCCGCAATGGGGCAGCAGAGATCAGCCAGGCCTCCGATGACCTGTCGCACCGCACCGAAAGCCAGGCGGCCACGCTGGAAGAAACCGCCGCGGCACTGGATGAGCTGACGGCCTCGGTGAAATCTGCCGCCGAGGGCGCGCGCAGCGTCGAAACCACCATGGCCGAGGCCCGCACCGAGGCGGAGAACAACCGCGAAGTGGTGCAGAGCGCGGTCTCTGCCATGACTGAGATCGAGCAGAGCTCGAACCACATCAGCCAGATTATCTCCGTGATCGACGATATCGCCTTCCAAACCAACCTGCTGGCCTTGAATGCGGGTGTCGAGGCGGCGCGGGCAGGCGAGGCCGGCAAGGGCTTTGCCGTTGTTGCCAGCGAAGTGCGCGCGCTGGCGCAGCGCTCGTCAGATGCGGCGATGGAGATTAAGACACTGATCTCTGACAGCTCCAAGCAAGTGGAGCGTGGTGTCGATCTGGTTGGCAAGGCAGGCCAGGCATTGCAGAGCATCGTTGAGCAGGTCACGCATATCTCGCAACTGGTGTCCGGCATCGCAGAAGGCGCGGCCGAACAATCCACGGGCCTTAACGAGATCAACACCGGTGTGACCCAGCTGGATCAGGTGACGCAGCAGAATGCCGCGATGGTGGAGGAAGCCACCGCAGCCGGCCACATGCTGAACACTGATGCGGGCAAGCTGGCCGAACTGGTGGCGCACTTCCGCGTGGCGGGGGGCACCGTTGCGCCCCGTCCTGCAAGGGCTGCAGCTCCTGTGGCCCCGGCGCCGGCTGCGCCATCCGCCCATGGCGATGATGCCTGGGACATTGAGGCGAGCCCGGCACCGTCCTCCGCCGCAGCCGGCAGCGGAAACGCCGCCCGCGATGTGTGGCAGGACTTCTAAGAACTCACCGAAGGCGCCGCGGCCAGTCTGCGGCGCCTTCAGACATGGCAACCTGTGCCTGCAAATTCCTAGGGCACTGCAATTTGACTGGGGAACCCATTGTCTTCGCGAAACTTATTGATCATTACCACTGACCGTAGCTTTGCCCGAACTTTGCAAGGCTACATGGAATCCGCCTACCCCGGCATGAAAGTGCTTTTGGCGAACAACCTGATGATGGCCTACAATCAGGCAGAAGCCGCACAGCCGGTTTTTGCCTTTGTGGAGGACGGATTTACCAAGCTGCCAGAATTTGAGATGATGATGGCGCTGTTTTCCGCGATGGATACCCGATGGGTTTCAGTCATGGATACCCAAGGTGCCACCCCGGCCCGGAAATCCTCGCCGCTATTGAATATGGGCGCGGGTATCTTTGAGCTGACAAAAGCGGATCATCCCAGCCAGTTCGCCCAGTATTTCGACATGATGATCAAGGCGCCGCGCCGTAGTGCCGGTGCTGCGGCCAATGGCGCCAGGCGCGCGGCCTCGCCTGCGGACGGCGTCAAGAAACTGATCCTGATCGGGTCTTCCACCGGCGGCGTGGAGGCGCTGCGCAATGTTCTGGTCGGTTTCCCCTTTGACTGCCCGCCCACGCTGATTGTGCAGCACACAGGGAAGAATTTCGGCGCCGGGCTGGTGTCGCTGCTGGACCGGATCTGCCCGGCGCGGGTCCGTCCGGCTGAGGATGGGATCACGCTGGAGCCAGGCCATGTCTATGTTGCGGCCGGCCAGCGCCGCCATATGGGGTTGAGCAGCCGCAAACCGGTGCGTCTGCGGATGAAGGAGGGGCCTGATATTTCCGGCCACACGCCTTCTGTTGACGCTCTGTTCACCTCTGCCGTGCCATATGGAAGGGACGTTGTTGCCACCATCCTGACCGGTATGGGCCAGGACGGCGCCCGGGGTCTGCTGGAATTGCGCAAGGCGGGCGCCAAGACATTTGCCCAAGACGAAAAATCCTCGGTTGTCTACGGGATGCCAAGGGTGGCTTGGGACATCGGCGCCGCACAGCAGCAGGTTCCGTTGACCCGGATGGCCAGCACACTATTGCAAGCCAGCAAGGCTTGAATGCTCCGCAGGAAGGAACCAAACCATTGACCACTGTCTTCGCCAATTCAAAGTCTGTAACGGTTCTGCAGGGGGAGTACCGTGTGACCACAGATCCAAAAACCGTGTTCTCCACGGTGCTTGGGTCGTGCATCGCGGCTTGCATTTATGATCCCGAAAATGGTGTAGGCGGAATGAACCATTTCCTCCTTGCGAATGCCCGCCAGGGAGGGGCGGCCAATGCCCGCTATGGCATCCACGCCATGGAACTGCTGATCAACGGTATCATGAAGAAGGGCGCCATCCGTTCGAACTTGAAGGCCAAGGTGTTCGGCGGTGCCAAGATGTCGGCGAACTTGTCCGACATCGGTGCTGCAAATGCAGATTTCGTGCAACGGTTCCTGCGCGATGAAGGCATCCCCTGCATATCGTCGAGTGTTGGCGGCACCTCGGCGCGGCGTGTACGGTTCCACGCCTGTTCCGGTGCGGCGCAGCAGACCCATGTCAAAGACGACCGCCGCCTGGGTGAAATGGAGCAGCGTGCCGCGGTACGGCCGGCAGCGGCGGCGGCTCCTGCGCCTGCAAGTGCGGGCGTGGTTGATCTGTTCTGATCTCAGGCCTTCTGCCAGTAGACCCTTTGGGCAGGGCTGCACGGAAGCCAGGCTGGAATTTCCATTTGCCCGTGCCGGGCGGCGGGGGTACTTCCTTAGGGGTTATGAACGCAAACCCGGCTTCATTCTTGAAATCATTGGCTTCGCCGGAACTCTGGCGGCGCCTGATTGCGGCTGGTGGTTTGGTCATTGTCCTGACGGGGCTGGCGCAGGCCCAGATGACGGTTTTTGCTGCAGCCAGCACCAAAACAGCATTGGATGAAGCCGCCGAAGCCTACAGGGCAGATACTGGCCGAAGCCTCACAGTTTCCTATGCGGGGTCTCCTGCTTTGGCCCGGCAGATCCAACTTGGCGCGCCTGCGGATTTATTTGTCTCGGCCAATCCGGGCTGGATGGATGTGCTGCAGTCCGCAGAACTGATCGACGCGGGCTCGCGCCTGGATCTTCTGACCAACACGCTGGTCTTGATTGCGCATGGTAAGGGACAGGCGCCTCTGGACCTGGAAGATGCCGACCTTGCCAGCCTCCTGGGCCAGGGCCGGCTGGCAATGGCGCTTGTGGACGCGGTGCCCGCGGGTGTTTACGGCAAGGCCGCGTTGTCGGCGCTGGGGCAGTGGGAGGCGGTTGCGCCAAAGGTTGCGCAGACCGCCAATGTGCGTGCTGCGCTGGCGCTCGTCGCCTCCGGTGAGGCACCGATGGGGGTGGTTTATGCCACCGATGCAACGGCGAGCGCCGATGTTACCATAGTTGCTGCTTTTCCGCAGGACAGCCACCCGCCGGTCATCTATCCGGCCGCGATTGTTGCAAACCGTAACGCCGCTGAGGCCCGCGCGTTTCTGGACTATCTCCGCAGCCCCTTAGCGCAGAAGATTTTCTTGCAGCACGGGTTTGGAGTACCGGAACAGTGAGCACGGGGACCGCATGGCTGGGACCCGAGGAGTGGCAGGCGGTCATGCTGTCGCTGCGGGTTTCTGTCTGGGCCACCCTGGCAGCGCTGCCGCTGGCGGTCTTTGTGGCCTATGCGCTGGCGCGCTGGAAGTTTCCCGGCAAGCAGATCGTCAACAGCCTGGTGCATCTGCCGCTGATCCTGCCGCCAGTGGTCACCGGCTATCTGCTGCTGATGGTGTTCGGCACAAAAGGGCCGGTCGGCGGGGCGCTGCAGGAGATCGGCATCGTCTTTGCGTTCCGCTGGACCGGGGCGGCCCTGGCCGCTGCCATCATGGCCTTCCCGCTGATGGTGCGGGCGATCCGCCTGTCGGTGGAAGCAGTGGACCCGAAGCTTGAACAGGCCGCCGCCACCCTGGGCGCATCCCGCCTGATGTGCTTTGCCACCGTCACCCTGCCGATGATCCTGCCCGGGCTGATCGCCGGTGCGGTGCTGGGTTTTGCCAAGGCGATGGGGGAGTTTGGCGCCACAATCACCTTTGTCTCCAGCATTCCCGGGCAGACCCAGACGCTGCCTTCGGCGATTTATACGTTCCTGCAGGTTCCAGGCGGAGAAACCGCCGCGCTAAGGCTGACGCTGGTGTCGATCGCAATTGCCCTGACCGCTTTGCTGCTGTCGGAACTGCTGGCGCGGCGGGCGGCTGACCGGGCAGAGGGGCGCTGATGCTGACTGTGTCGCTGCAACATGCTCTGCCGGGGTTCGGGCTTGATGTGCAGTTTGAGGCACCGCCGGGTGTTACCGTGCTGTTCGGACGCTCCGGCACCGGCAAGACGACGGTGATCCAGGCGGTGGCGGGTCTGCTCCGCCCTGATCAAGGCCGGGTGGCGCTGGAAGGGGAGGTGCTGTGCGACACCAGAGAGGGTCAATGGCGGCCGCCGCACAAACGCCGCATGGGCTATGTCTTTCAGGAGGGGCGGCTGTTTCCGCATCTGACGGTGCGGCAGAACCTGCTGTTCGGGCAATGGTTTGCGCCGCGGGATACCAAGCCTGAAAGCCTGGACCGGGTGGTGGAGCTGTTGGGCATCCGACCGCTTTTGCAGCGGCGTCCTGGACGGTTGTCAGGCGGCGAGAAGCAGCGGGTTGCCATTGGCCGGGCGTTGCTGGCCGCGCCGCGGATGATCCTGGCGGATGAGCCGTTGTCGGCGCTCGACGAGGCCCGCAAAGCGGAGATAATGCCCTATTTCGAACGGCTCCGGGATGAAATCGGCATCTCGATGCTATACGTCAGCCACTCCGCTGCCGAAGTTGCCCGGCTGGCAACCACCGTGGTTGTGCTGCAGGACGGCAAGGTGCAGCGGCAAGGCACCGCGGCAGAGGTTCTGGGCGATCCGGCGGTGATACCTGCAGGGGTCCGTGCAGCAGGCGCATTGCTGCAGGCGCGGGTTGCCCGGCATCACAGCGACGGGCTGACGGAACTGGATGCAGGCGGCGTGCCGCTGTTCCTGCCGCAAGTCGCCAAAGCACCCGGCAGCGTGGTCCGGGTGCGGATCTCGGCGCATGAGGTCATACTGTCGCGCCAGCGCCCCGAAGGGCTCTCGGCTCTGAATATCCTGCCTGGCATAGTCGAACATGTCCGCACCGGGGGAGGTCCGGGCGCGATGGTGTCGCTGACCACGCCGGTAGGCCGGGTGCTGGCCCGTGTCACCCGCCGCTCAGCTCAAGCGCTGGGATTGGAACCCGGTGCAGAATGCTATGCAGTGGTCAAAACCGTCTCTATCGCGCCAGAGGATATCGGCAGCGGCCAGTAGCCTTGGTTTCCTGGCCTTCAAAATTTCCGAAATAATCCTTCAGGTAATCTTGATACGGAAATAAGTTCGGTTGCGCGGGGCAGGCGGGTATCAATGGGGCAGCAGTTCAGCAGGAAAGGCAGCCGATGACCAAACGATCCTATTATGCACCGGAAGGCGGGCTGCCGCCGCAGACCCAGCTGCTGACTGACCGGGCGATGTTCACCGAGGCCTATGCGGTGATCCCCAAAGGCACCATGAGCGATATCGTGGCGAGCCTGCTGCCGTTCTGGGACAAGGCGCGCTTCTGGGTGCTGTCGCGGCCGCTGTCGGGATTTGCCGAGACCTTCTCGCAATATATCGCCGAGGTACTCCCCGGCGGCGGCAGCGAGCGTCCGGAAACTGAGCCGGGCACCGAGGCAGTACTGTTCGTGGTGCAAGGATCAATGACCCTGACCATTGACGGAACCGCGCATGAGATGGAGGAGGGCGGCTATGCTTTCCTGCCGCCGCAGGCCGTATGGAGCCTGCGCAACAACAGCGATGCGCCGGTGCGGTTCCACTGGATCCGCAAGGCATATCAGTCAGTTGCGGGGATGGAGGCGCCGGAGGCCTTTGTCACCAGCGACAAGCATGTCGTTCCCACGCCGATGCCGGAAACCGAGGGCAAATGGGCGACGACGCGGTTCGTGGACCCCAATGACCTGCGCCACGACATGCATGTTACCATCGTCACCTTTGAACCGGGCGCGGTGATCCCCTTTGCCGAAACCCATGTGATGGAACACGGGCTTTACGTGCTGGAGGGCAAGGCGGTCTACCGGCTGAACCAGGATTGGGTCGAGGTTGAGGCGGGCGATTACATGTGGCTGCGCGCCTTCTGCCCGCAGGCCTGTTATGCGGGCGGGCCGGGCAAGTTCCGCTATCTGCTGTACAAGGACGTCAACCGTCACATGCCGCTGGCGCCATTGCGCTAAGGGGCGGGGCAGCGCCCGGCCCTGATCTGTGCCCGGGCGCTGCCCGGCGGTCAGCCGGGCAGGGTATCCCCGACGGCTGGCGCACCCAGCCCATGGGAAAGCTTCTGCGCGGCTTCCTTGACCAGCGCGCCGATGCCATTGATGCCGCCGTCCGGCATCCGCGCGGTAGGGCCGGAGATGGAGATCCCCGCCAGCACCTCTCCCTGCATGCCAAAGACCGGCGCCGCGACACAGCGCATGCCGGGTGCTTTTTCTTCATCATCAAACGACCAGCCGCGGCTGCGGATTTGCGCAAGGTCCGCGCGCAGGGCCGCCGCGGAGGTCAGGGTTTTCTCTGTGAACCTCTCCAGCGCCCGGCCGCGCAGGAAGCGGCTGAGCTGATCCTCTTCGAAACAGCTGAGCAGCGCCTTGCCGATGCCTGATGCATGCATCGGCGACGTCGTCCCCGGCGGGAAGAAAGCGCGGATCGACTCGTGGGTTTCCACCTGGCTTACGAACATCACGTCGCCGCCGCGTTCGATGCCGAGGTTTGAGGTCTCGCCCGTTGCCTCCATCAGCTCGCGCATCACCGGGCGGGCGCGTTCAATGACGCTGGAGCGGCGCAGGAAGGCAGAGCCGAGGCGGAAGGCCATGGCGCCGATGTGCCAGGTCTGGCTTTGCGGCTCCATCTCGACGATTTGGCGCGCCTCCAGCGTGGCCAGCACCCGGTACATGGTCGCCGCCGACTGATCGAGCGCGGTGGAAAGCTCTGTCAGCGTCATTCCGCTGGCTCCGGCCAGCGCATCCAGCACATCCAGCGCCCGGTCAAGCGATTGGATCGTGGCCGGCTGGCTGGCGGTATCAAAGCTTTTGGGGCGGCCTTTGCGGCGCGGCGGCTGGGGCATTTTCAGGCCTTCCCTGGCAATTCAAGCAGCAGCTTATGGATAATTATGAAAATCACTTCTGTACAGTGAAAAAACTAAAGCGCTTGAAATTATGCGACTTTTCTATGTTTGACTAGTTTTTGAAATCTTTTTTCAAAAAAATTCACCTGCGGACAGCTTCCCCTTACTCTGAAGGAAATCGCCACAGGAGGGCACGAAATGAGCTTTCAAAATCCGGTTTTCATCCCCGGTCCGACCAATATGCCCGAAGCGCTGCGCAAGGCCGTGGACATGCCGACGCTGGACCACCGCTCGCCGCTGTTCGGTCAGATCCTGCACCCGGCACTGGCCGGGGTGAAGAAGGTTCTGAAAAGCGAGAGCGCCGAGATTTTTGTCTTCCCGTCGACCGGAACCGGCGGCTGGGAAACCGCGATCACCAATACTCTGAGCGCCGGCGACAAGATCCTGGCCGCCCGCAACGGCATGTTCAGCCACCGCTGGATCGACATGTGCCAGCGTCATGGGCTGGACGTCCAGATTGTTGAAACCCCTTGGGGCGAAGGCCTTCCTGCAGACCGTTACGAGGAAATCCTGACCGCCGATACAGCGCATGAAATCAAAGCGGTTCTGGCGACACACAACGAGACTGCCACCGGCGTTAAGTCCGACATCGCCGCCGTCCGCCGTGCACTGGATGCCGCCGGCCACCCGGCACTGCTGTTTGTCGATGGCGTGTCCTCCATCGCCTCGATGGATTTCCGCATGGACGAATGGGGCGTCGATATCGCCGTCACCGGCTCGCAGAAAGGCTTCATGCTGCCGCCGGGCCTGGCCATCGTTGGCTTTTCACCCAAGGCGATGCAGGCGGTGGACACCGCGAACCTGCCGCGTACATTCTTTGACATCAGAGACATGGCAAACGGCTACGCCAACAGCGCCTATCCTTACACGCCTTCCGTTGGCCTGCTGAACGGTCTGAACATGGCCTGCGGCATGCTGCTGGACGAAGGGCTGGAGAATGTCTTTGCCCGCCACTACCGGATTGCCGAGGGCGTCCGCGCCGCGGTCCGCGCCTGGGGGCTGGAGCTGTGCGCCGCCTCGCCGGAAGTCTACTCCGACAGCGTCAGCGCGATCCGCACGCCGGAGGGCTTTGACGCCAACAAATTCGTCAGTCTGGCGGCCGAGAAATACGGCGTCGCCTTTGGCACCGGCCTGGGCGAAGTCGCGGGCAAGGTGTTCCGCATCGGCCACCTTGGCAGCCTGACCGACGTGATGGCGCTGTCCGGTATTGCGACCGCAGAAATGGTCATGGCCGACCTCGGCCTGAACATCCCGCTGGGCTCCGGCGTTGCTGCTGCGCAGGACTACTACCGCGGCAACACAGCCTCCAGCGCCAAGGCTGCCGCCTGATGAAGGATACTGCGATGTATATCCCAACTTATGAGGACATGCTGGCTGCGCATGAGCGCATCCAGCCCCATATCCGCCGCACGCCGGTGCGCACCTCTGCCTATCTGAATGAACTGACCGGGGCAGAGCTGTTCTTCAAGTGCGAGAACTTCCAGGAGCCGGGCGCCTTCAAGGTGCGCGGCGCCACCAACTCGGTGTTCGGGCTGGATGAGGCGCAGGCTGCCAAAGGCGTTGCGACCCATTCCTCCGGCAACCATGCCTCCTGCCTGTCTTATGCGGCGATGCTGCGCGGCATCCCGTGCAACGTGGTGATGCCGCGCACCGCACCACAGGCCAAGAAGGACACCGTGCGCCGCTATGGCGGGCGGATCACCGAATGCGAGCCCTCGACCAGCTCGCGCGAGGAGACCTTTGCCAAGGTGCAGGCGGAGACCGGCGGCGATTTTGTGCATCCCTACAATGACCACCGAGTGATTGCGGGGCAGGGCACCTGCGCCAAGGAGTTTGTGGAGCAAACTGACGGGCTCGACATGGTTGTGGCCCCGATCGGCGGCGGCGGCATGATCTCGGGCACCTGCCTGACGCTGTCGACGCTGGCACCGGAAACCCAGGTGATTGCGGCAGAGCCGGAGCAGGCCGATGACGCCTACCGCAGCTTCAAGGCGGGTTACATCATCGCAGACGATGCACCCAAGACCATCGCAGACGGGCTGCTGGTGCCGCTGAAGGACCTGACCTGGCACTTTGTCTCGGGCCACGTCAGCGAGATCTACACCGCGTCGGACGCGGAGATCATCGAGGCGATGAAACTGATCTGGAAGCACCTGCGCATCGTGATGGAGCCATCCTCCGCGGTGCCGCTCGCCACCATTCTGAAAAACAAAGACGCCTTCGCGGGCAAACGCGTGGGCCTGATCGTCACCGGCGGCAATGTCGACCTCGACAAGCTGCCCTGGATGAACAGCTAAACTGGGGAATAGAAACATGAACGCACAGACCAAATTCGAAGAGCTTGAAGTCGGCTATGACGTCCCGGCGATCCCGGGCATGAACGAGGCTGACATCCAGACCCCGGCGCTGGTCCTCGACCTGGACGCGCTGGAGCGCAACATCAAGAAGATGGGCGACTACGCCAAGGCGCACGGCATGCGCCACCGGGTGCACGGCAAGATGCACAAATCGGTGGATGTCGCAAAACTGCAAGAGAAACTGGGCGGCGCGGTTGGCGTCTGCTGCCAGAAGGTGTCGGAGGCCGAGGTCTTTGCCCGCGGCGGCATCAAGGACATTCTGGTGTCGAACCAGGTCCGCGATCCGCAAAAGATCGACCGTCTGGCCCGCCTGCCCAAGCTGGGCGCCCGCACCATCGTCTGCGTTGACGATCTGGACAACGTGGCGGACCTGTCAGCAGCAGCGCAGAAACACGGCACCGAGCTGGAAGTGTTTGTTGAGATCGACTGCGGCGCAGGCCGCTGCGGTGTCACCACCACCGAAGCCGTGGTTGAAATTGCCAAGGCAGTGAACGCGGCAGAGAACCTCAAGTTTTCCGGCATCCAGGCCTATCAGGGCGCCATGCAGCACATGGACAGCTACGAGGACCGCAAGGCCAAGCTGGACATTGCTATCGCCCAAGTTGCTGATGCGGTTGAGGGCCTGAAGGCCGAAGGCATTGAGTGCGAGCTGGTTTCCGGCGGCGGCACCGGCTCCTACTACTTTGAATTGAACTCGGGTGTGTACAACGAGCTGCAGTGCGGTTCCTACGCTTTCATGGACGCGGATTACGGCCGCATCCTGGACAAGGACGGCAACCGGATCGACCAAGGCGAGTGGGAAAATGCCTTCTTCCTGCTGACCCAGGTGATGAGCCACGCCAAGGCCGAAAAGGCCATCGTGGATGCCGGCCTCAAGGCGCAATCCGTGGACAGCGGCCTGCCCTTCATCTTTGGCCGTGACGACGTGGAATATATCAAATGCTCGGACGAGCACGGTGTTGTCTCCGACCCCTCCGGTGCGCTGAAAGTGGGCGACAAGCTGCGGCTGGTACCCGGCCACTGCGACCCGACCGCCAACGTGCATGACTGGTACGTCGGCGTCAGGGGCGGCAAGGTCGAAACCGTCTGGCCCGTCTCGGCCCGCGGCAAGGCCTACTAAGCAAACGATCCCCGAACTGGCGGAGGTGCGCATGCCGCCCTCCGCCGGCTTTTTTGTTGAGGAGAAACAGACATGTATATCGTTCCGGAAAAGGCGATTGCGGATCTTGTGACCCGCGAAGCTTCGTTCGATGCGGTCGAGAAGGTCTTTGCCGCGATGGCCGCAGGCGATGCCTACAACTTCCCCGTCGTGCGCGAGGCAATCGGCCACGAGGACGCGCTTTACGGCTTCAAGGGCGGCTTTGACCGCGCGGGCCTAACTCTGGGCCTCAAGGCCGGGGGATACTGGCCGAACAACCTGGAAAAGCGCGGGCTGATCAACCACCAGTCCACCGTCTTCCTGTTCGACCCGGACACCGGCAAGGTGAAGGCGATAGTGGGCGGCAACCTCTTGACCGCGCTGCGCACCGCCGCGGCCTCTTCGGTGTCGATCAAGCATCTGGCCCGTCAGGACGCCAAGGTGATCGGCATGATCGGCGCGGGCCATCAGGCAACCTTCCAGCTGCGCGCAGCCCTGGAGCAGCGCCGGTTCGAAAAGGTCATCGGTTGGAACTACCACCCGGAAATGCTGCCCAACATCGAGAAGGTCGCGGCCGAGGCAGGCCTACCGTTTGAAGCAGTGGACCTCCCCGGCATGGCTGAGGCGGATGTGATCATCTCCATCACCTCGGCCTTCGCACCGTCGCTGATGGCAAATCACGTCAGCCCCGGCACCCATATCGCTTGCATGGGCACCGATACCAAGGGCAAGCAGGAGGTCGAGGCCGAACTGCTGGTCAAAGCCTCGGTGTTCACCGACGAGGTGGCGCAGTCGATCACCATCGGCGAGGCGCAGCACGCCGTGGCGCAGGGCCTGATCCAGGAATTTGATGTGGCCCAGATCGGCGCGGTCATCAACGGCAACAACCCAGGCCGCACCTCGGACGACCAGATCACCCTGTTCGACGGCACCGGCGTCGGCCTGCAGGACCTGGCCGTCGCGGCCTCTGTCGTTGGAGTTGCGGTCGAAAAAGGCATCGCCATCGAGGTCGATTTCTAAGCCCCGGCTAGAAACACATTCTGTAAATATCCGCATAGCGGAGCAGCAGGAGAGAGGTGCACCTCTCTCCTGTTTTTCATTGAGGGACGAAAGAATGTTTTTGGGATTGAGTCTGCTGGTCGTCGGCGTGGTGCTGTGCCTGAACGGCATCTGGCAGATGGGTCGTATTCAGGACCGCGAGATCATCCTGATCAACCCGGTTGCGGCAGTGGTGTTCATTGCCGTTGCCCTGCTGACCTCGCTGGCCGCGCAACGGCCGGCGGAGCTGCTGACTGCCGGGGCTGGCAGTTCTGCACGGGCTGGCGGGCTAAGGCAAAAAAGTACCGGCCCATTGCGGGCCGGTTCTTCAATTTCAGCTTGCCTGACGGGGTGTGCTTCAGGCGCGATCTTCATGCGGCAATGACCCGCGGCCGTGGCCGCTCATCCCGCCGGAGACTTCCTCGGTGGCCTCCCCCGCCAGTTCCTGCGGCAGCACCAGATTCAACACGATGGCAATCAGCGCTGCAGGCAGCAGACCGCTGGTCAGCAGGATGCGTGCGGTGTCCGGCATGTGCTGCAGCGCACCGGGCTCCAGCTGCAAGCCTAGGCCGATGGACAGGGAGATCGCAAAGATCACCATGTTGCGGCGGTTCCAGTCCACGTCCGACAGCATCGACACGCCGGCTGCAACCACCATGCCGAACATCACGATCACACCGCCGCCCAGCACCTCGATCGGCACAGTGCGGATCACCGCGCCCACCTTGGGCACCAGACCGCAGACGATCAGGAAGATGGCGCCGCAGGTCACCACATGGCGGCTCATCACCCCGGTCATCGCGATCAGGCCAACGTTCTGGCTGAAGGAGGTGTTGGGGAAGGCACCAAAGAAGCCCGCCACAGCAGTGCCCACACCATCGGCATAGGTTGCACCGGCGATCTCCTCCTCGGTCGCTTCGCGGCCCGCGCCGCCCTTGGTCACACCGGAGACGTCACCGACGGTTTCCACGGCTGAGACAAAGCTCATCAGGCAGAAGCCGATGATCGCGGCGGCAGAGAACTCCACTCCGTATTTGAACGGCTGCGGCAGGGCAAAGGCCGCGGCCCGCTCCCAGGATCCGGAAACCGCCTCGAACGTCAGCATGCCGGTCATCAGCGCATAGATGTAGCCTACGATCAGCCCCAACAGCACGGCAGAGACCGACAGCATGCCCTTGGTAAAGAACTTGAGACCCAGTGTGACAAAGATCACCACCAGCGCCGCAGACCAGTTCAGCAGGGAGCCGTATTCTGGGGTGCCGATGGCGGGAACGCCGCCTGCGGCATACTGGATGCCGACCTTGACCAGCGCCAGGCCGATCATGGTGACCACCAGCCCGGTCACCAGCGGCGGCAGGGCAAAGCGGATCTTGCCGATCACCGTACCGAGCAAGCCATGGAAGATGCCGCCCACGATAACGCCAGTGAACAGGGCGGCCAGCCCGTCCACGCCCTTGCCAGCAACCAGCGGGATCATGATCGGCAGAAAGGCAAAGGAGGTGCCCTGCACAATCGGCAGCGCCGAGCCGATCGGGCCCAAAGTGATGGTCTGCAGCAGCGTGGCAATCCCGGCAAACAGCATCGACATCTGGATCAGGTACAGCAGCTCCGGGAAATCCGGCGAGTTGGAGCCGAAACCGAAGCCGGCTGCGCCGGCAACAATGATCGCGGGCGTCACGTTCGAAACGAACATCGCCAGCACATGCTGGATGCCCAGCGGCACCGCCTTGTGCAAGGGCGGCGTATAGTTGGGGTCGCGCAGCTGTGCTGGCGTCCCGATGGAAGTGTCAGCCATGAATGGAATCTCCTGTCGGTCATGGGGATCTTGCCGCTTCTTGTTTTTGTTGGCGGCTTCAAGGTATGCGGTCAGACAGCGACCACGGTAAATGGCTCCTTGAACCAGTGTTCTTCGAGATTTGGCGAGGTGCCGATCCGGTCGACAACAATGTACTGGCCGGGCGCGCCAAGGGGGGCGAGCACCCCGTGCCAAGTGCCCCGGTGCAGATTGATGGATTGGCCCGGCTGGCTGATGAAGGCCTGCAGGTTGACCGGCACACCGCCGTCGTCATCCGCCACCACCACCAGCATCGGCACACCGCTTACTGGCACAAAGGCCTGGCTGCCCTCCGGATGGCGCTCTACCATGTCCACCTTGTGCGGAAGATGGCGGGCCTTGGCGTCAAACAGGCTGATGCCGGCCCGTCCGTCCGGGCCGAAATCAAGTGCCGCGCGGTCGTGGTGACGGCCGCACATGCCCTGATTGATCATCTTGTCGGGTGTGCCCGAGACCTCGATCACGTCGCCATAGGGCGCAAATGCCGCTGCGGTCAGCGGCTTTGCTGTCAGCCGCCCGCTCACGGCAGCAGATCCTGCAGGCGGAACTGGGCGATGCGCTCGACTTGGCGGCAGGCCTCGTCGAACTCGGTCGCCCGGTCATTGTGGATACGCCGGTGGAACGCCTCCATGATCGACGCCTTGTTGTGATCACGCACCGCGATGATGAAGGGGAAGCCGTGCTTCTCCACATACTCGGTGTTGAGCCGGGTAAAGGTCTCGCGCTCCTCATCAGTCAGCATGTCGAGGCCAGCGCTCGATTGTTCGGAGGTG
>NZ_JBSWTV010000004.1:0-133995 GCF_056158725.1 Leisingera sp. ABM4_101
TGACACGCTCTCCGGCGGCGATGGCAATGACTTCCTGAAAGGCGGCGAGGGCGATGACGACCTCTACGGCAATGACGGCAAGGATGTCTTCATCATCGACCTGACCTGGGACGGCGCCAGCTTTGCCTCCACCGACGGCACCGACACCATCCACGACTTCGACATTGACCAGGACCACGATGTGCTGCTGTTCCGTGTCACCAATGTGGGCGGCGGCCTGGGCACCTCGGCACAGGATGCCTTCGGCGCCTTGGACGGCGGCGGCGCCACCGTCACCGACAATGGCACCGACACCAGCATCAGCGCCGGCGGCGCCACGGTGAACATCCTCGGCCTGACCGGCCGCGAGGCGCCGTTCACCTCGCTGGGGCAGGACGCGATCCCGATCGGCGGCGTGGGCATCAATGCGGTGACCACCGGTGATGCCGGCTCTTACGAGGCGATCCGGGTGCTGGCCTCCGACACCGGCTTTGACGACAGCTACGACAACATTTGGGGTCACGCGGTCATCTGAGCCACCGGAACGGCGGGCCTGGGGATTTCCCCGGGCCCGTCCAGCCCTGGTTCAGGACAGCGATTTGGTCCCCGGCCAAGGATTGCATCCTTGGACCAGGGCGCTGTTCTCCAGATTTTATAACTTCAATTTCGTGCAGCCGGGGGGCTACGACAATGAAGGTAAGACGGGTATTTGATGGTCAGCGGGGCGTGCTTGCCGCCATTTTCACGGCAAGCATTTTTGTAAACCTCCTTGTCCTGACAGCGCCGCTCTACATGCTGCAACTGTTTGCCCGGGTCATGGCCTCGGGCAGCATTCCCACATTGATTGCTCTGACCACCGGCGCGTGCATCGCGCTGGTGTTCTTTTTTCTGTTTGACATGATCCGCCAGCGCCTGGTGGCGCGGCTCGGATCCCGGCTTGAGGCGCGGCTCAGCCCGGTGGTGCTGGACGGTATGATCAGCGGCCGCCTGCCGCCCGCGCTGCGCACGGCCGAACCCGTCCGCGACATCCAGGACCTGCGCGGCTTTGTCACCAGCCCGGTGTTCCTGGCACTGCTGGACGCGCCCTGGTCGGTGGTGTTCCTGCTGCTGATCTTCCTGTTCAGCCCGATCCTGGGGATGGTGGCGCTGGCGGGCATCGCGCTCTTGTTCACGCTGGGGCTGCTCAGCGAGATGATGGCCCGAAAACCGCTGGAGGAGGCCACCAGGCAAGCCTCCGAAACCAATACCGCAGTGGCCGAGATGATGACCAACGCCGGGCTGATCCACGCCATGGGCAAGACCGGCCCGCTGATCGCGCGCTGGCAGCTCAAGGCGTTTTCCGCCCTGGTGTTCAACACATTGGCCACCGACCGGGTGGCGCTGATGACCTCGCTGGCCAAGGCGGTGCGCATGGGGCTGCAGATCGCGGTGCTGGGGGTCGGCGTGGTGCTGGTGATCAGCAACCAGCTGACGCCGGGGCTGATGATTGCCTCCTCGATCCTGCTGGGCCGTGCCGCCGCACCGGTGGAACAGTCGATTGCCGGCTGGCGCGGCTTTCTGAACGCGCGCGGCGCCCATGGGCGGCTGAACATGTTCCTGGCCCATCTCGGCGCCGCGCCGGAGCGGCTGACCCTGCCCGAGCCCGAAGGCCGGCTGTCGGTGGAAAACGCCACCGTGGTGCTGCCGGGGCGGCCGGAGCCGCTGCTGCTGGATGTCAATCTGCAGCTGAAGCCGGGCCAGTCGCTGGGCCTCATCGGCCCCTCGGGCGCGGGCAAGACCACATTGGCCCATGCGCTGGCGGGCCTGCAGCCCCTGGTGCGCGGCCATATCCGCATCGACGATGCCGCGCTCAGCGACTGGGACCCGGCGCAGATCGGCCAGCATATCGGCTTCCTGCCGCAGCGGGTCGAGCTGTTCCAGGGCACGGTGGCGGAAAACATCGCCCTGATGGACCCGGACGCCAAGCCCTCGGATGTGGTGGCGGCGGCCAAGCTGGCGCAGGTGCATGAGATGATCCTGGCGCTGCCCGGCGGCTATAACGCCGAAGCGGGCCCGCGCGGCGAGTTCCTGTCGGCAGGCCAGCGCCAGCGCATCGGCCTGGCGCGCGCCTTCTTCGGCAACCGCAAACTGATCATCCTGGATGAGCCCAATGCCAATCTCGACCCCGAGGGCGAAGAGGCGCTGGCCCGGGCCATCGAGGCCGCCTGCGCCCGCGGCGCCGCGGTGGTGGCGGTGACCCACCGGATCAGCCTGTTGCGCCGCGTGAGCCATGCGGCGCTGCTGCAGGACGGCCGCATCGCCCGCTTCGGCGAAGCCCGCCAGGTGATCGAGGCGGCGGCGCAGCCGCTGGCCCGGGCCCAGGCCGCCCAGGCCCAGGACGACCCCAAGATCGCCCCCTTCCGCCACCGCAGCACCGCAGAGGGCACGGCCGGGGACACCGCAGGAAATACGGGGGACGGCCCGGGAAAGACCCCGGAGGGCCCCGCCCTCCGGACCCAGGATAAAGGAGCACGCGCATGAGCCTGGTGGACCCTGAGACCCGCAGCCCGGCCCCTGGCGCCAGCGCCGGCAGCGGCTTCCGCGACCTGATGCCCGCCGGCGACAGCCAGCAGGTGGTGCTGCCGCAGCGCCCGCCGACCCGGGTGCGCCAGCTGGTGCTGTGGATGGTTGTCTGCGGCTTCGGCCTGTTCGGCGGGCTGGTGTTCTGGTCGACCCGGGCGGAACTCACCAGCGCGGTGGTGGCGCCGGGCGCCTTCAACGTGGCCGGCGACCGGCTGGCGGTGCAGCATCTGGAGGGCGGCATCCTGCGCGAGCTGAACGCCGCCGAGGGCGCGCGGGTTGCCAAGGGCGATGTGATTGCCCGGCTCGACGGCCGCCGCATCCAGGCGCAGACGGCGATCCTGAACGGCCAGCTGGCCAGCCTGCTGGCGCAGCAGGCGCGGCTGCAGGCGGAACGCCGGGACACGCCCGGCCTGCAGCCGGGGGCCGAGCTGGCCGCGCTCACCGCCCGCACGCCAGAGCTCAGCCAGCTGGTGGCGGTGCAGCAGGATCTGCTGACCTCGAACCGGGCGCTGTACCAGGGCCAGATGGATATCACCGCCGGCCGCATTGCCCAGCTGCAGGACCAGCTGAAAGGGCGCGATGCCCGCATCAAAGCCACCGAGGAGCAGCTGGCGCTGGTGCAGGCGGAGCTGGCTGATCTCACCGGATTGTTCGAAAAGGGCCTGGTGCCCAAGACCCGCATCAGCCAGCGGCAGATGCAGCAGAGCGGCCTTCTGGGCACGCTGGGGGCGCTGGAAAGCGACCGCGGCAATGTGCTGGAGCGGATCGGCGAGATGGAGGAGCGCCGCCTGCAGGCCGGGCGCGACCGGGCGGCGCGGATCGCTGCCGAAAGCCAGCAGGTGCAGGAGCAGATCCTGGACCTGCGCCAGCGGCTGGACGCCACCAGGGACGTGGCTGAGCGCCAGACCATCCGGGCGCCGCGCGATGGCCGGGTGGTGGGGCTGATGATCAACACCCTGGGCCAGGTGGTGGAACCCGGCCAGACCCTGCTGGAGCTGATGCCCGAGGATGCGGGCCTGCTGCTGGAAACCCGGGTCGCGGTGGAGGATATCGACGAGGTCTCGCCAGGCAGCCAGGCCCGGGTGCAATTGACCGCCTACAGCTTCCGCTCCACCCCGCCGGTCCAGGGCGAGGTGGTGATGGTGGCGGCCGGCAGCAGCACCGACCGGACCACCGGCCAGTCCTATTACCCGGTGCATATCCGCATCAATGAGGCAGAGCTCGCCGCCCTGCCCAATGTCAAGGCCCTGCCCGGCATGCCGGCCCAGGCGATGATCGAGACCGGCCGCCAGAGCCTGGCCGACTATCTGATCAGCCCGGTGCTCTCCAGCATGTCCCAGGCCCTGAAGGAAGGCAGCGGCTAGGGGGAGCCGCGCTCAGCAAGGCTGCGGCCCTGGGGGGAGGGCCGCGCCTGTCCCGGCCCGCGTCAGCCGCCAGGCTGAGGCGGGCCTGCTGTTTTGCCCCGCCCGCCCCCTCCGGCCGGGCAGAACCCCTGACCCTTGGACCGCCGGGCATAGCCCTCAGCACCCTCCGCCTATCCTTTGGTGCAGCAGCGCAGGCCCGCAGCCCATGTTAGAAAGAGGTCAGCAACGGAACTCTTTCCAAGGACACATGACATGGCCCTGATCAGCACTCTCACCGGCGCCGCAACCGCCCTGACCGCCATCGCCGCCAGCAGCTTCGTCTTCACCCTGGCGCCGCTGCTGGCCCTGGTCCTGCTCTACCCGCTGGCCGCCGCCGGCGTCAGCCGCGCCATCGAATATTTCTTCGACCGCCAGGAACAGATGATCCGCCGCCCGGACCTGCCTTACTACAGCGCCAAGCCTTATTTCGGCTGATCCCCGCCCCCCGCAGGGTCTCCGCCCCGGCCGGCAGTGCAGCCCCTCCCCCGTGCTGCGCTGCCCGCCCGATGCAGCCCCCGGCAGCGGCCCTCACCTCCCCCCTCCTGAACGGGGGCCCGCGCCGGGGAATGCCCTCCCGCACAGACAGTCCCCGCAGATCCCGCACCGGCGCAAAATAGGTCCGGTCCGGACCAAATGTTTCGCGCGCGAAACATTTGGTCAACAATGCTGACCTTCTGAGGATACCTCCGGCGGAAGTATTTTGAACCGGAAAAAAGCGGCAGAGCCTCCCCCGCCCTGCCGCTTCTTTCTGGTCTTAAATACTCAAATCCCCCGGCCTGCCGGGGCGCCGCCGCGGGCTATTCTGCGGCGCGTTTCCTGACCCAGCCCAGGAACGCCGCATCCGGAGCACGCAGCCGCGGGCTGCCGGAGCGCAGCCACATGGCGCGCCACTCCGCCTCCAGCGCATAGGCGTCCGAGCCCGGGATCAGCGCCCGCGCCTGCTCCAGCGTCTGCGGCTTCAGGCTGGGCGCGTTCAGCACCGCCTCGGCAACGGCGGATTTCTGGCTGAAGCGGATCAGGTCGCCCTCCAGCTCCTCCAGCGCGTAGTCCGGCAGCGGCTGCGCGGCGATCATGTCGCGCAGCATCTTGCGGAACACCCGGCGGGGCGAGGCAGAGCCCGATTTCTTCAAGAGGGTTTCCACCGAGACCTGCCAGCTGTTCTGCCGCCCGCAATGCTTGCGCGCCAGCTCGTAGATCCGCCGCTCCAGCGGTTTCCTGAGCCGGAAGTAATCGCGGCTGAGCGTCAGCACCGATTTCGACAGCACCGCCCGGTACAGCCAGTCGCTGAGCGTCACCGCCACATTGACCATCTTGCCGCCGCGGGCCTTGCGCACGATTTCCCATTTCTCGATCAATCCGAAACCGGTGGTGACCTCCTGTTCAAACCCCGGGCCGCCGGTCACGATATTGGTGGTGATGCGGGTGCCCGCCAGCCGCTCAAACGCCTCGCGCAGGCGCCGGTAGGCATCGCCGGAGGTCTCGCGGTTGGTGGCGATCAGCAGATCATGCGCCTTCAGATGCAGGGTGCGGCTGACCTGGCGGCCGGCATTCAGCGCCGCCATCAGCTGGCTGATGCAAAAGATCAGGATGTCCTTGTCATGGATCGTCGCCAGCCCCTTGACGCTGGGGGTCACGGTGATCTCGGCACCATTGTGCTGGTAGTTCAGAATGCGCCGGTCCGGCCGTGTCGCCAGCGAGAACAGCGGATGCTCCATCGACGCCAGATCGTTCTTGGGGATCGCCCCGAAGATATCGCAGAGGAAGAAATCCCCCTGCCCCTCTGGCGGAATCGCTCCCGCCGCCAGCTCTGCCGCCATCTGCCTGTCCGCCGTCTGCTCAGCCGCGGCCTGGGATCTTCTGCCCCGGTCCCGCGACTTGTTTTATCGTGGTTTTGATTACACTCACCCTAGGGTTATCCACACCCTGCCGCAACGGGGGTTCGGAATCGTCTGATCGGGGGTTCGGAGTCATTTCAACGGGGTTTCAGAGTCACCTGGATGCCGAAATCCTGCCTGATCGCCAATGAAAAAAGGGCTTTGAACACCGGCTGCTTTCCCCCTAACTAATAAATAACTCATAATTAACTAGGCAGATTTTTTTCACCGCCCTCAGCAGCCCCCCTGCCCGCCTGCCGCAACCCTTGAATTTGCTTAGAAAAATCAGAAGGGATGCGCATTCCTCTTCCATGTGCCGTGTTTTGTGGTATTCTGGCAAAAAGGCAGCACATTGGTACTGCAGAGCAGACAGAACAGCATTTCACACGGGCAGGGCCGCAATGGCCCAAGGACAGCAGGCAGATCCTCATGGCGCGAGATATCCACAAGGCGGGCAGCAGCCTCCCCCCCTATTTCAGCATTGATCCGGAGGCGGCTTTGGCAGAGCTGGACACCCCCGCCAGCACCGCCGGTTTTGCCGAGATTGCCGCCGCCTGCGCGCAAGGCCGCGCCGACCTTGCCAGCCGCGGCATGAACGAGGAAGGCCGCAAGGAGCTGCGCCTGTTCTCCACCTGGGAGATCACCCGCTATCTGATCCCCGTCGCCCAGGCCCATTTCCGCCGGGTGCTGAAAGCCAACCCCGATCTGCCCCAGGGCCGCTCCGAGACCGAGGGCGGCGCCAAGTGGTTCACCCTGGATGAGGTGCTGCGGCTGCGCGCCTTCTTCGGCGCGCAAGGCTCCAAGGCCAAGGAATACATCCCCTACCGCCCCGAAGGGCTGCCTGCGAAAATGGTCGCGGTGGCGAACTTCAAGGGCGGGGTGGGCAAGACCTCCACCGCGGCGCATCTGGCGATGTCGGCGGCGCTCGACGGCTACAGGGTGCTGGTGATCGATCTGGACAGCCAGGGCTCGATGACCTCGATCTTCGGCGGAAGGGTGGAGGATGAATGGCAGACCGCCTTCCCGCTGCTGGCGCGCCACTACGGCGAGCATCTGCGGCTGGAGAACCAGCGCCGCCTCGACCGCGGCGACGCCCCGCAGCCGCTGGACGAGGCGCTGGATGCAGCGATGGAGATGACCGCCAGGGACGTGATCCAAAACACCCACTGGCCCAACATCGACCTCATCGGCGCCCAGCTGAACCTCTACTGGGCGGAGTTCCAGATCCCGGTCTGGCGGATGGCGGCGCGCAGCTGGAAGCTGTGGGATGCGCTGACCGAGCGGCTGGAGGCGGACGGGGTGCTGGACCAGTATGACGTGATCTTCATCGACACGCCGCCGGCGCTTGGCTACCTGACCATCAACGGGTTGTCGGCGGCCGATATCCTGCTGGTGCCGATGGGCGCGTCATTTCTGGAGTTCAACTCGACGGGCCGTTTCTTCGACATGCTGCATTCCACCTTTGCCAGCATCGAGGAGGGCGAGAACCTGGCCGCGCGTGCCCTGGGCCGGCCCGGGCTGGCGTTTGAATGGGATGCGGTGCGCACGGTGATCACCCGCTATGACAGCGCCCAGCAGGGTGAGCTGGCCGCCCTGATGCAGGCCTATATGGGCCGGGTGCTCAGCCCCCACAAACAGGATTACACGGCGCTGATCGGCCAGGCCGGCGAGCAGGTGAGCGGCATCTACGAGGCCGACTACCGCGACTTCAACCGCGAGACCTATGCGCGCGGCCGCGAGACCTTTGACGAGACCTATGCCGCCTTCAAGAAGCTCTTGATCGGCGTCTGGCACCGCGAGGTGTTGCAGGACGCGGCGGAACAGCGCGCGGCGGGCTAAGGCCCTAACAAGGAATTTCCGGCAGTATGCCTGCGCGGAGACAGACAGACAGGTCAGGACAGGATATGGCAAAACGCAAACGGCTTTCCCCGGCGCAGACGGATTACCTGACGGCCGCACCCGCCGGCAAACCCCCCCTTGGCAGCGCCTCTTCGGTGGGGGCGGCGCCGATTGCCCAGGTGGCCTCCGATGCCTCCGCCCAGGCGGCGCTGCAGGAGCTGTCCGGGGTTCTGGAAACCGCCCGCGCCAAGGGGCTGATGATCGAAGAGCTGCCGCTGGCGCAGGTCGACGAAAACCACCTGGTGCGCGACCGGATCGAGCAGGACGAGGAAGAGCTGCAATCGCTCATGGACTCGATCCGCGCCCGCGGCCAGCAGACCCCGGCAGAGGTGGTGCCGCTGGAGGATACATTTGGCGGCCGCACCCATGGGCTGATTTCCGGCTGGCGCCGCCTGACCGCCTTGCGCAGGCTCTACGCCGAGACTTCAGACCCGCAATTCGCCACGATCAAGGCGCTGGTGATCCACCCGGACAGCGCCGAGGGTGCTTATGTGGCGATGGTCGAGGAAAACGAGATCCGGGTGAACCTGTCCCATTACGAGCGTGCCCGGATCGCGGTGCGCGCTTATAAGGAGGGCGTCTTCACCCGCCGCAAATACGCGCTGCAGGCGCTGTTCGGCAATGCCACCCGCGCCAAGCGCTCCAAGATCGGCAGCTTTGTCACCCTGGTGGAGGCGCTGGATGCGGTGCTGTTCTACCCCACTGCCATCAGCGAGAAGCTGGGCCTGGCGCTGGTGCGGGAGATCGAGGCGGATGAGGGCTTTGCGGAGCGCGCGAAACAGATGCTGCAAGCCGCAGACCGCTCCAGCCCGGAGGCAGAACTGGCGGTACTGACCCGCCTGACAGAGGCGCAGCCTGAAAAAAAACCTAAGTTAGAGTCTGATTTTCCCCCGCCCCCGCCGTCCCTCGCAAAGCTGGCAGCCGAAAGCGGCACTCTCCCCCCTGCCCCGCCGTTGCCTGCGCCGCCCAAGCTGCCCCCGGTTCCGCCGCTGGTCAGCGCCCCGCGGGTGCGCGGCGCCGGCGACTGGGACGCCGCCATGCCGGGCGAGCGGATCAACCTGCCCGCGCCCAAAGGCGTGCGGCTGGCCTATACCCCCAGTGAGAAGAAGATCGAAATCAGCGGCGAGGCGGTCAGCGCCGCGCTGGTGAAGGAGCTGGAGGCCTGGCTGAAAAAGCTCTGATCAGAGCCTGGAGAACGAAAAAGGGCGCGGTTTCCGCGCCCTTCTTTTTGCCTTGTTAGAGCCTGATATTAGGTCAGTACGGTTGACCAAATGTTTCGCGCGCGAAACATTTGGTCCGAACCGGACCTATTTGGCGGCACCGTTCATCTGGCCCCGGCCCACCGCCACATAGGTCTCAAACCCGGCCCGTTTGGCGGCCTTGGGCGAGTAGATATTGCGCAGGTCCGCCATCCGCGGCACCTCCATCTTGCGGGCCAGCTTCTTCAGGTCCAGGGCGCGGAATTCATTCCATTCCGTGAGCAGCACCACCAGGTCGGCGTTCTGCGCCGCCTTATAGGGGTCCTCCTCCCATTTTACCCCGGGCAGCAGCGCCTCGCCTTCGGCGCGGCCCTGCGGGTCCACCACCCGCACCCGGGCGCCGCCGCCGACCAGGGCGGGCACGATGGTGAGCGAAGGCGCATCGCGCATGTCATCGGTGTTGGGTTTGAAGGTGACGCCCAGCACCGCGACGGTCTTGCCGTTGAACGACCCGCCGCAGGCATCGCGCAGCTTTTCGACCATCCGCGCCTTCACCTCGTCATTGACCCGCATCACCGTCTCGGTGATCCGCATCGGAAAGGCATGGTCCTGGCCGATCCGCGCCAGCGCTGCGGTGTCCTTGGGAAAACACGAGCCGCCATAGCCGGGCCCTGCGTGCAGGAACTTGTTGCCGATGCGCCCGTCAAAGCCGATGCCGCGGGACACTTCCTTGACGTCGGCGCCGACCCGCTCGCACAGGCCCGCCACCTCGTTGATGAAGGTGATCTTGGCGGCCAGGAACGCATTGGCGGCGTATTTGATCATCTCGGCCAATTCCAGATCGGTGGTCAGGATCGGGAAGTCGCGCAGGTAAAGGGGGCGGTAGATCTCTGCCATCACCTCTGCGGCGCGCTCGTTCTGGACGCCGACCACCACCCGGTCGGGCTTCATGAAATCCTCGATCGCGGCGCCTTCGCGCAGGAACTCCGGGTTGGAGGCGACATCGAACCGGGCGTCGGGATTGGCCTTGGCAATCACCTGTTTCACCTGCCGGTTGGTGCCCACCGGCACGGTGGATTTGGTCACCACCACCGCATATCCGGTCAGCGCCCCGGCGATTTCTTCCGCCGCGGCCATCACATAGGTCAGATCCGCATGGCCGTCGCCGCGCCGGGTCGGGGTGCCGACGGCGATGAACACCGCATCCGCCCCTTCCACCGCCTGCGCCAGGTCAGAGGTGAAGCTGAGCCGCCCGGCGGCCACGTTCTTCTCCATCAGCTGATCAAGGCCCGGCTCATAGATCGGCACTTCGCCGCCCTGCAACCGGGCAATCTTGCCCGCGTCCTTGTCGACGCAAATCACGTCATGGCCGAAATCCGAAAAACAAACGCCTGACACCAGTCCGACATAGCCGGTGCCAATCATCGCAATGCGCATGAGAATGCCCTTTCCCCAATCCCCTTCCGGCTGCTTTGGGGCAGCCGTTGTAATGAGTTAGAAGAATATACGCGCCCGGACAGGGCGGAAACCGGTTTTTTTAAGAGCCGGCTGAGAAGGCGGAAGATAGGTCCGGTCCGGACCAAATGTTTCGCGCGCGAAACATTTGGTCCGAAGCGGACCTATTTGGGGAGGCGGGTTTGGACAAAGAAAACGCGGCAGAGCCTGCCTGCCCTGCCGCGTCTTTGTGGTTTCAAACACCCAAAGCCCTGGGCCGGCCCCGGGCTCAGATGCTGTAATATTCCCGGTACCAGGCGGCAAAGCGGGCGACGCCCTCAGCGACGCTCACCCCGGGCTGATAGCCGGTCAGCGCGCTCAGCAGGCGGGTATCGGCCCAGGTGGCGGGCACGTCGCCGGCCTGCATCTCCATCATGGTCTTCTGCGCCTTGATCCCCAGGGCGTCCTCAAGCGCGGCGATATAGTCCATCAGCGGGGTCGGCTTGCTGGCGCCGATATTGACCACCCGGAACGGCGCCACCGGGCTGAGACTGTCCTGTTCGCAGACCGGTTCCGCGCCCGGCACCGCCTCGATCAGCCCGGTGATGCCGGAAACCAGATCATCGATATAGGTGAAGTCGCGGCTCATTTGCCCGTGGTTGTAGACGTCGATCGGCTCCCCCGCCAGCATCGCCCTGGTGAATTTGAACAGCGCCATGTCGGGCCGGCCCCAGGGGCCGTAGACGGTGAAGAAGCGGAACATGGTGGTGGGCAGCCCGTAAAGATGGGCATAGGAATGCGCCATCGCCTCATTGGCCTTTTTGGTGGCCGCGTAAAAGGACATCTGATGGTCGGCCTGCTGGCGCTCCTCAAACGGCATCTCGGTGTTGGCGCCATAGGCCGAGGAGGTCGAGGCCATCAAAAGATGCGCGGGCGGATGGGCGCGGGCGGCTTCCAGCAGCTCGAAGACGCCGATCAGATTGGCCTCCAGATAGTCGCGCGGGGCGTCGATCGAATGGCGCACCCCGGCCTGGGCGGCCAGGTGGATCACCGCATCCGGCTGGTGGTCCTCAAACAGGCCCATCAGGCGGCCCGGATCCTCCAGCCTGCCAATGACGGGGGTGAAGCCCGGGGTCTGCGCCAGCATCCCGTGGCGGCGCTCCTTCAGGGCGACGTCGTAATAGGGCGACAGGCAGTCCAGCCCGATGACCCGCCAACCTGCCGCCAGCAGCCGGGCTGCCAGGTGATATCCGATAAAGCCGGCCGAGCCGGTGATAAGAGCTGTCTGCATCCCCTTTAGGTGGCGGCTTCCTGCCGGTCTGTCAAACGCTTTGCGGCCGGGCGGCGGCGGTAAAGGATTTGACAGGGCCGGGGATTTATGAGCTTTCGGGGCCGCACATGCGGCATCAAATTCCCTCAGACAGGCAAGGAGCCCCCGGGTGAATAAAGCACAGGCAATCGGCACAGCTGCGGCAGAACCGGCAGAGACCGGAGCCGGGCAGGGGTCTGAACGGGCGGCTGAACGGGGGGCAGGCCGGCTGGTGGCGGTGGTGGTCACCCACAACCGGCTGGACAAGCTGAAAGCGACGGTGGCGCGCCTGCTGCAGAGCCCGGCCCATGAGCTGGCGGCGCTGGTGGTGGCCGACAATGCCTCCAGCGACGGCACCGCGGCCTGGCTGGCGGCCCAGGACGACCCCCGGCTGGATGTCTGCCTGAGCGAAACCAACCGCGGCGGGGCCGGCGGGTTCGAGATGGGCATGCGCCGGGCGATGGAGCATCACGCCCCGGACTGGCTGGCGGTGATGGATGACGACGGGCGGCCCGCAGCGGGCGGGCTGGCGGCGTTTCACGCCCTGCCGTGCCATCGCGCCGAAGGGCAGGCGGGGGCGCGCGGCTGGGATGCGGTGGCGGCGGCGGTCTATTTCCCGGACGGCCGCATCTGCGAGATGAACCGCCCCTCGCGCAACCCGTTCTGGCACGCCCGCGAATTCCTGCGCACCCTGCTGGGCGGCGGCAGATCGGGCTTTCACGTGCAGCCCTCCGATTACAACGGCGCGGGGATGCAGATTGATGTCACCTCCTTTGTCGGCTTCTTCATTTCGGCGCAGGCGGTGCAGCGCATCGGCTATCCGGACCCGGAGCTGTTCATCTATGGCGATGACGGGCTGTATACGCTGGGGCTGACCAAAGCGGGCGGGCGGATCGGTTTTGAACCCTCGGTGCGGTTCGAACACGACCTGTCGACCTTCCAGGGCAAGGCGGGCCAGGGCAACGCGGGCCAGGGCAAGGCGGCGGGCACGCAAAAGGCGGATGCGGCGCAGCGCGGCCGCTTCGTGCCCCTGTGGAAGGCCTATTATTACCACCGCAACCTGCTGCTGCTCTACCGGATGGCGGCGGGCTGGCTGTTCTGGCCGGTGCTCTGCGTGGTGCTGCCGAAATGGCTGATGAAGGCGCGCCAGCACGGCGGCAGCCGCCGGCTGTTCCTGCGGCTGATGGCCTATGCGGTGCGCGACGGGCTGCTGCGGCGCACCAAGGTGAGCCATGCGCGGGTGCTGGAGCTGAGCGGCGAAGGCTGATCCGGCAGGCGGGCCAGGCAGGCGGGCAAGGCAGGGGCAGGGCGGCTCAGCGGTTCAGGATATCGCGGTGGAAGCGGCCCATCAGCACCAGCCCCAGCGCCAGCAGGGACAGGCTGACGCCCAGCACAAAGGCGCTGCTGGCATAAGAGGCGCTGTAGGTGGGGTAGAAGCCGGTGCGCATCAGCCCGGTGATGTGGAGCAGCGGGTTGTACCACAGGATATCCTGGGCCAGCGGCGGCAGGTCCTCGTAGATGTAGAGAACGCCGGAGGCCAGGAACAGCGGCCGGGTGATGATCGACCAGGCCACGTCCCATAGGGGATACAGCCCCATCAGCACGCAGTTCAGAGTGCCGACCCCGAGGCTCAGCCCCATCGCCAGCCCCATCGCCAGCACCGCCGCCGGCAGGTCCAGCACCGCCCGGCTGTCGGCGGCCAGCAGCACCCCGCCGACCAGCAGCAGGGTGATCAGGATGCCGGTCAGGCTGTTCAGCAGGAACCGGGCCAGCACCGCGTCCATCCAGGTGACGGCGGGGAATTTCAGCAGCGGCTTGGAATAGCTGATGGCCCGGGCGGTGGCGCCGGAAATGCTTTGATAGAGACTGAACACCAGGTAGCCGGTGGCATAAAACAGCAGGAAGCTGGTGCCCAGCGGCGGGGTGCGGATCACCAGCGAAAACCCGGCCGCCAGGAAGAGAACGGCGGCCAGCGGCTCCAGCACCGCCCAGAGATAACCGCCCGGCGTGCGCCCGTAACGGGTCGACATCTCGCGCAGAATCAGGGCGCCGATGGTGCGCGCCGCAGCAAAGCGGCGGCGGCGGGTCCGGGGCATCTGGGCGGCGGGAAGGGCGGCCGGGGCGGCCGGAGCTGCGGAAGCAGCAGGAGAGGAGCTGGCCATGAGGGAATGCGGTGATTGTATGGTTGTGAATGGATGCGTCGCAGGCGATACTATGGAAGAAAGACGAGGCAATTACAAACGGCTGCAGGCCGGGGTAAGCAGATTATGAAACAGGAACGTCCGGCGGCGCGGCGCAAGTCCGCGGCGCAATTCCGTACTGGCCGCAAACAGTCTGGCGCAACCGCTCCGGCAGAGCCGGAGACCGGCGCCGCCGCAGAGGCCGGCCAGCCGGAGCTGCCCGCCGCCGAGGCGGGCAATGTGGAACAGCTGCCCGGCGCCCGCGGCCCCCGCGGCAGGGGCAAAGACGGCAGGGGCAAAGACGGCGGGGCAGAGGAGGGCCCGGGCGGCAAAAAACGCCGCAAGCTGCGCAAATGGCGCAGCCGCGCCAAGGCCGCCCTGGCCGAGCTGGAGGCCGCCCGCGCGCAGGCCCCGGCCTATCCGGTGGCCCGTCCGGCGCGGATGAAGAAGCGCCATTGGGGGCTGATCGCCAGCTTTGCGCTGATGGTGCTGGCGCCGCTGGCGGCCGCGGTGTTCTACCTGTTTGCCGTGGCCGAGGATCAATATGCCTCCACCGCCGGCTTCACGGTGCGCAGCCAGGACAGTTCCGGCGCCAATGACCTTCTGGGCGGGCTGGCCAGCTTTGCCGGCAGCAGCACCGCCTCAGACAGCGATATCCTCTATGAGTTCATCCAGAGCCAGGAAATGGCGGCGGCGGTGGAGGCGCGGCTGGATCTGCGCAGCCACTACAGCCAGCACTGGCCAACGGACTGGGTGTTCTCGATCTGGCCGGAGGCCACGCTGGAGGAGCTGGTCTGGTACTGGCAGCGGATTGCCCGGATTTCCTATGACAGCGGCTCCGGGCTGATCGAAGTGCAGGCGGTCGGGTTCGATCCGCAGATGGCGCAGGCGGTGACCCGGGCCATCGTCGAGGAAAGCCAGACCCGCATCAACGTGCTGAACGAACAGGCCCGCGCCGATGCGATGCGCTATGCCGAGACCGACCTGATGGAGGCGGTGGAGCGGCTGAAACAGGCGCGCGAGGATCTGACCCGGTTCCGCACCCGCACCCGCATCGTCGACCCGGAGGCCGATATCCAGGGCCGCATGGGGGTGATGAACAACCTGCAGCAGCAGCTGGCCGCGGCGCTGATCGAATACGACCTGCTGGCGGGCACCGTCAGCCCGGGCGATGTGCGCCTGAAACAGGCGCGCCAGCAGATCGAAGTGATCCGCGAGCGCATCAACATCGAGCGCCAGACCTTTGCCTCCAGCAACACCGACACCGGCGCGGTGGGCGAGGATTACCCGTCGCTGATCTCTGAGTTCGAGCGGCTGACGGTGGACCGGGAATATGCCGAGGAAACCTACCGCGCGGCGCTGACTGCGCTGGAGACGGCACGCGATGACGCCGCCCGCCAGAGCCTGTACCTGGCCACCTATATCAAGCCGACGCTGGCCGAGGAGCCGGAATACCCGCGCCGCGCGGTGCTGAGCGCGCTGACGGCGCTGTTCCTGGTGCTGATCTGGGCGATTTCGGCGCTGATCTATTACTCGATCCGCGACCGCAGCTGACATGATCCGGCTCGAGAACCTGACCAAGAGCTTCTGGCTCAAGGGGGAGCGCAAGGTGGTGATCGACAACCTGAACCTCACCCTGCCGGACGGCAAGTCGCTGGCGCTGCTGGGCCGCAACGGGGCCGGCAAGTCGACGCTTTTGCAGATCATTGCCGGCATCATGCGCCCCGATCACGGCCGGGTGGTCAGCGACGGCACCATGTCCTGGCCGGTGGGGCTGGGCGGCTCCTTCCACCGCGAGCTGAGCGGCGCCGAGAACGTCCGTTTCATCGCCCGCATCTACGGGGTGGACACCGATGAGCTGGTGGCTTTTGTCGGGGAGTTTGCCGAGCTGGGCAAATTCTACCACATGCCGATGCGCAGCTATTCCAGCGGCATGCGCTCGCGGCTGACCTTCGGCGCCTCAATGGGGATCCGCTTTGACACCTATCTGGTCGATGAGGTGACCGCGGTGGGCGACAAGGCCTTCAAGCGCAAGAGCCGCGCCGTCTTTGCCGAGCGGATGCAGCATTCCAGCGCCATCATGGTCAATCACTCGATGAGCCAGGTGCGTGAGTTCTGCGATGCGGGCCTGGTGCTGGAACATGGCAAGATGCGCTATTACGACGATCTGGAAGAGGCGATCGCGGTGCATGAGGCGATGCTGGCATAGGATATTTTCCCTTGTTAGGGACTGTTTATTAGGCTGATCCAGGGCGAGGCGCGATGAAGGTCATTCTGTTTACCGGGCATCACAAGGTGGGCTCGACATCGCTGCAGAAATTTTTGCTGCACAACCGCATGGCGCTGCTGGAGCAGGGCATCCTCTATCCCAGCACCGCGCCTGCGGGGCTGGCGCAGGACCTGCAGGCGGCGCTGGCGTGGAACCGGCCGGGGCAGCGGCTGATGCGCGGCCTGGGGCTGCGGGGGGCCGGGCTGCAGGCGGCGCGCGCGCTGGGGCGCGCCAGCTGGCCTGCCAATGTGACAGAGCCGCATAATGCGCTGGCGTTCAAACTGCTGAGCGAGGGCAGCCGCAAATGGAAGCTGCCGGACTACCACCGCGGGCTGCCGCATTCGCGCCAGATGCTGCAGGCGGTGGCGGCGCAGGTGGCGGCGCTGCAGCCGCAGGCGGTGATTCTGGCGTCGGAGGTCTTTGCCAATATGGGCCTGGGCCAGCAGGAGATGATCCGGCGCATTGCGGATCTGTTTCCCGGCGCCGAGGTCCGGATCATCACCGTGTTCCGGCAGATCGACAGCTATCTGGCGGCCTGGCACATGCAGCGGCTGCGGTTCGGCGCCCGGCTGCTGCCGCTGGCAGAGGGCGGCCTGCAGGACTATTGGGACACGGTGCATTTCGACTACCGGCAGGCGCTGGCGGGCTGGCGGGCGGTGCTGCCGGAGGCAGAGCTGGTGCTGCGCCCCTATGAAGAGGTGAAGGCGGCCGGCGGCACGGTGGCGGATTTCACCGCCGTCTCAGGGCTGCGGTTCCCGCGCGGGCTGATCCGCCGGTTCCAGGCCAATGCCAGCCTGCATCCGGCGCTGGCGGAACTGGCCCGCCTGGGCAACCGGGCGCTGGCGCCGGAGCCGGCCGCGGCGCTGCGGCAGTTCCTGCAGCGCAGCGGCGCGGCGCACGGCCTGCCGCCGGCTGCGGATGTGGAGGTTTACGGCGCCGGGCTGCGCCGGGAGCTGCTGGAGCGGTTCCGCCCGGTGCATGCCGCACTGGGGGAGCTGTCCGGCCGCCGCCCGTTCTTTGCCGGCCTGGAGGCGGCGGCGGCGGTGCGGCCGCATCCGCTGGCGGCGGCCACGGCGGCGGCGCTGGCGCAGCAGCAGCGGGATCTGTCCGGGCTGCCGGATGCGGCGGCGCGGCAGTTTTTGCAGCAGCTGCAGATTCCCGCCGCTGCGGCCTAGGGCCAGAACCCATTGATTCCACACCGCTGGTTTGGCAGATTTTCAGCCTGACAAGGCGCAGGAGCGCAGGAAATCTGTTTGATTTTCAAGATCCTGTAACGCCGTCAGGCCGAAAATCCGCCAAATCCGCAGGACGCCAAAACTGCTGCATCCCAGCGGTTTGGCCCGCTTGGAAATGGCGCCGCCATTCCCTGCGCGCGCCAAACCGCTGAAATTTTGCGGTTTTGGCGCCAGTGGTGCGGAATCAATGGGTTCTGACCCTAACGCGGACGTGTACTTCCAGGCGTAGCTGCAGTATGCAGCGGGCGGTGCAGGACGGGTGCGAAAGGGTACAGGCATGACAGACGCAGCAGCGGCGGCGGCAGGGTTTACCACATTGCAGGGGCTGATGTGGCCTGAGCTGGGGATCTGCACGGAGCAGGAGCTGTATTTGCGCACAAACGGCCCGGCCGGCCCGGTCCGCGCCGCCGATGGCAGCCCGGGCGGCTACCGGTTTTTTGCGGGCAGCTGCGCCCGTTTCGACACCTGGTTCAATCTGTTCAACGCGGGCACCTGGAAGCGCCAATGCGCCTTGCAGAGCCTGTTTCTGCTGCTGGAGGGCAGGGGCAGCTTCACGGTGTCGGTCTTTGCCGCGCCGCGGGGGCGCTCCTGGGACCGCAGCGACCACATTGTGGAGCTGGCAGAGGGCTGCCCGGTGCGGCTGGATCTGACCGCGCTGATGCAGGCGGCGGGCGATGCGGCGCTGCTGTTCTTCGAGCTGCGGGCCGCGGGCGGCGAGGCGTTCCTGGCGCAGGCGTCCTGGCAGACGCAGGATGCGCCGCGGCGCACCCCGCAGCTGGCGCTGGCGGTGACCACCTTCAAGCGCGAGGCCGAGGCGGCGCGCACGGCGGAGCGGTTCTGCGCCTTCCGCGAGCGCTCCTGGATGAAAGATCACGTGCAGCTGATCATCACCGACAACGGCCAGTCGCTGGAGCTGCCGCCGCGCGACGGGGTGACGGTGATCCCGAACGAAAACCTGGGCGGGGCCGGCGGCTTTACCCGCGGCCTGCTGGAGGCGCGCGTGCGCGGCGCCTCGCACTGCCTGTTCATGGATGACGATGCCTCCATCCATATGGAGAGCCTGGAGCGCACCTGGATGCTGCTGGCCTATGCCCAGGACCCGGCCACCGCGGTGGCGGGCGCCATGATCAGCGAGCAGCACCGCTGGGCAATCTGGGAAAACGGCGCCCGTTTCTTCACCCGCTGCCAGCCGCTGTATATGGGCACCGACCTGCGCGATTTCGAACAGACGGCGGCGATGGAACAGGAGGTCTCCGGGCCGCCGCCGCAGGAGCTGTATGGCGGCTGGTGGTATTTCGCCTTCCCGCTGGAGCAGGCCAGGCATCTGGCGTTTCCGTTCTTTGTGCGCGGCGACGACGTCAGCTTCTCGCTGGCCAACGGGTTCAATATCGTGCGCCTGAACGGGGTGGTGTCGTTCCAGGAAAGCTTTACCGAGAAGGAAAGCCCGCAGACCTGGTATCTGGATCTGCGCAGCCATATGGCCCATCACCTGAGCCTGCCGGTCCTGGATGTGGGCGCCCTGGGGGTGCTGAAGATCGCCGTCTGGTTCTTCCTGCGCAACCTGCCGCGGATGCATTACGATACGCTGGCCGCGGTCAACCTGGCGGTCGAGGATGTGATGAAGGGGCCGGGTTTCTTTGATGCAAATGCCGATATGGCCGGGCGCCGGGCCGACATCAAGGCGCTGACCGGCACCGAGGCCTGGCAGGATCTGGCGCCGCATCAGGCGCTGCCGCCGCTGCGCAGCACGCCGCCTGCCGCCTGGCGGCGGCATCTGATGAAGCTCAGCCTCAACGGGCTGCTGATCCCGGGCTTTGGCCGCTTCGGCCGCAAGATTACGCTGGAGGCACAGAACCGCAGCCATATCGGCTATGCCTGGGGGGCGGCGGAAATCACCTGCCTCAACGCGGAGCGCAGCAAATTTTACACCGTGCGCCATTCCAAATCCGCGGCCTGGCGCGAGATCCGGCGGTTTGCCGCAAACGCCCGCGCGTTCCTGAAAGCCTATGACCGGCTGGCGGCGGACTACCGGATGCAGTATGGCAGCTTCACCAGTGAAACCTACTGGCAGGCCAAGCTGAACCTGGCCCGCCAGCCTCAAGACATGCAGCAGGAAGCCGCCGAGTGAAGCTCATCAAGAAGCTGATCCAGACCTCCGGATCCAAATTCACAGCCCCAGCCCCGGCCCCCGCTCCGGCCTCAGTTCCGGCCCCGGGCGCGCCCGTCCTTCCCCGTCCCGCTGCCGCCGCGGATGCACCGCTGAAGGTGGTGCTGTTCATCGGCCACCACAAGGTCGGCTCGACCTCGCTGCAGGACTTCCTGGCGCGCAATGCGCCGGCGCTGGCGCGCCATGGCATTCTCTATCCCTTTGTGGAATTCGAAGGGCTGTCGCATATGGCGGCCGCTGCCGGCGGGCTGCTGCCGCCGCCTGACGGCAGCCTGCCGATCAACGTGCGCGAGCCGCATAATGCGCTGGCCTTCCGGATGCTGGCCGACCACAGCCATGGCAAGGTGCCGCCCTATCACAAGCGGCTGCCGGCGCTGCCGCAGATGGTGCATGCGATCCAGCAGCAGATCCGCTTTTCACAGCCGCATACGGTGATCCTGGCGGCCGAGGTCTTTGCCAATTTCAATGCCGCCGACCCGGCGCTGATCGAACGGCTGGCAGACTGGTTCCCGGGGGCGGAATTCACCATCGTGGCGACGCTGCGGCGGATCGACGAATACCTGGCCTCCTGGCACGGCCAGCGGCTGAAGTTCGGCCATAAGCTGAAGCCGCTGCGCGGGGACGGGCTGGACGGCTATCTGCGCAGCATCCATTTCGACTACCGGCGGATGGTAGAGGGCTGGCTCAAAACGCTGCCTGCGGCGCGGGTGGTGCTGCGCGATTATGCGCAGGTGCGCGCCAGCGGCGGCTCGGTGGCGGATTTCATCGCCCAGGCCGGGCTGGAGCTGCCCGGGGGGCTGGCGCCGGAGCGGCGCGAGAATGATTCCATCCACCGGGCGTTTTACGAGATCGCCCGGCTGGCCAATCACCAGCTGGAGCCGGAGCAGGCGGCGGAGCTGCGCAAGGCGCTGCGCATGGAGCTGCAGGGCCGGCTGGAGCTGCCTGCCAGCAGCAGCATCGAGCTGTTCGGGGCGGAGAACCGGGCGCGGATGCTGGAGCAGTTCCGGCCGATCGACGATTGGCTTGGCGGGGTTTGCGGGCGCAGCGGATTCTTTGCCGGGCTGGAGCAGGGGCTGGAGGTGCAGCCGCTGCCGGAGCTGGAGGCGGCGGCGGCGGTGCTGGCACAGCTGCAGGCGCTGGACTGGCAGGGCAATGACACCCTGCGCGGGTTCCTGGCAGAGCTGGCGGTCCCGGATGAAGACCCCCATGAAGGCCCCATGAAGGCCCCCGGAGAGGCCTGAGGGGCCTGAAGGGGCGGGGTCAGGAGGCGGTTTCGGCGGCTGCCGCAGGATCCCAGCGGCCATAATCCAGCGGCGCCAGCAGCGGCTGGCGGCCTGGCTTTGCCGGCGTTTCCAGATCCAGCGGATAGCCGAACTGCTGCATCAGCCGGCCCAGCCGCCGTTCCACCCGCTGGATGTCTTTTTGCGCCAGCGCGGTGCGGTATTTGGCAAAATTCCCGCTCATCAGCGGCTGGCTGATGTTTTTGCGCTGCTTGGTGCTGGCCGCAAGCTTGGCTGCCCGGTCGGTATTGTGGAACTCCAGCATACCGGGTTCAAAGGGCATCCCAAGGAAGCTGCACAGGCGCTGCAGCGTGTCTTCGGGCGCCTGCAGCAGGTCTTCGTAGCGGTGCAGGAAGACGCGGTCCGGGCCCAGCAGCCCCAGGGCATGCAGGCCGCCCTGCTGGTCTTCTTCCCAGACTTTGAGCGCCTTGCGGGTGCTGCCGAACTTGTTGCCGCCCTTGACCGCGGCCTTGGCCGAGGCCAGGTAGTCGCGCGGGTCGCGCACCTGAAAGACAAACCGGGCATCCGCAAAGCAGTCGAGCAGGAAGAACATCAGGTTGTGCAGGTTGTTTTCCTTGATGAAAACGGTCTTGCCTGCAGCTTCGGGCATCATGTCCCGGTAGAGAAACCGGGCGATGGCCTTGGGGTCGACCTGGGACTGGGCGTCGAGCCACTGTTTCACCCGTTTGGCATCGGCCGGATCCTGCAGGGCCTCGACGCGGCCGGTGGCGTATTTCTTCAGCCGGGCCCAGGCCGGAGAGGCGGCGCCGCCCTGCAGGGTCTTGTACAGGTTCAGCAGAACGATCCGGCCAAAGTGATGCGGCGGCGGCGCGTAGACCTGGGAATGGGTGCCCATGATGGTGCTGATCAGATTCGAGCCGGAGCGCTCGGAGCAGATCAGGAAAACCGGGGCAGGGGCGGCCGGGCCGGAAGCGGGGGAGGTGTGTTGCATCGGGGGATCACTTTCTGCCGGCAGCTGCGGCCGGAGCGGGCAGGGTTTCGGCGAACAGGGTTTCGGCGATCTGGGTTGAGAACTTGTCGCGCCCGGTCTGGGCCGCCAGGTGGTTGAAGTCCTGGAAATCTTCCGGATCCAGCTCAAACCTTGTGTCGGGGATGATCCGGACGCCGGTTTCCTTGCTCAGCTGGCTGACAAGGGCGCTGAAATGATTGGGCGAGACGCGCTGGCGCTGGGTCTGCAGATCGTCGCACAGGATGGGGTGGATCACCGCGCTGACCTCGTCGCTGACCTCGCGCAGCGCCGCCAGCCCGCGCCGCCAGGCCGCCACAGAGGTCTCGTCCATCGGCACCCCGCCCAGGAAGGTCTGACGGATTTCCCGGGCCCGCCGTTCCTCCCAATTGGCCGCGGGCAGTTTGGTGCGGGCCTTCTTGGGCGGGGCAATGGTGCCGCCGGCATCCTGGTCCCAGACGGTCGAGGCGTCATAATAGATCCGCTCGACACCGTCGAAAGTGCCCTTGCGGTAATCCGCGACAATGCCGATGTCGCCCACCGGGGGCAGGATGCTCAGCTGCATGATCTCCAGCTCCAGCACCGCATGCGCGATCCGCTTGTTCTGCTCCGCCATGGTGTCGCGGACAAATTCGCACAGCTCGGCAATGCCCTCGATGCTGAGCATCGCCATGCCGAGGTTGGCCGCCCGCACCCGCTGGCCGCGGCGCCGGGCCTCGGCCTCGATGGCGGGGGCGCTGATGCCGCGCATGAAGCCGGAGGAGCCGATGCACAGCACCAGGGGATCAGCGGCGGAGCGGCTGAACCCGGGGAACTTGTCGAGCATGTCCAGGGACCGCATGGCCCGGTAATGCGGGTTCTGCCGCCGCACCGAGCGGCTGGCATGGGCATTGGCCAGCGGCTCGAAACTGGCGGCGCCTTCCGGTTTTTTTGCCTGCCGGATAAAGGTCAGGATCTGGCGCAGGGACATATGCGACAGGGCCGCCACCGTGTCCTGGGTGAGTTCCAGGCCGAACCGTTTTTCCAGCTGGATGGTAAATTCGACAAAGCCCATCGAATCCAGGCCGATATCCATCAGGTTCCCGGCCTTCTCGATATCCGCGTGGGAAATGGCCGGATTGATCTTCTGGATATCCTGGACCAGCGTGTCATAGCGGTTCGCCTTGCCGGGGCCGGCCGCCTTGGCCTGGCGCTTCTCCAGCCGGCGGACCACCCGCTCGCCGATCCGGCCGCGGTCCACCTTGCCGCTGGCGTTCTTGGGGAATTGCTTCATCAGCATCACCTTGGTGAGGCTCATGTAATCGGGCAGCTTGCCGTCCAGGGCCTTCAGCAGCTGCCGCGGCAGGCCCTCCCAGCCCTCGACCACGCCAACCAGGCTGGTGGGGGTGGGGGATTTCAGCGGCAGCGGAACCACAACGGCGTTGCAGCCCTCTGCATGGCTGCGCAGCACCGCCTCGATTTCCCCCAGCTCGACCCGGTAGCCGCGGATCTTGATCTGGTTGTCGATGCGGTCGATGAACTGCAGGCTGCCGTCCGGCCCGGCTTCCACCCGGTCGCCGGTGCGGTAGTGGACCGCGCTGCGGCCTTCCGGCACCACAAAGGCCCTGGCGGTTTTCTCGGCATCCGCCACATAGCCGTCGGCGACCTGCGCGCCGGTGACCAGCAGCTCGCCGCTCTCGCCGGCGGCGGCCGGGCTGCCGTCTTCCCGCAGCACCAGCGTCTGCATGCCCGGCAGCGGCAGGCCGATCGGCACCAGGTTGAAGCGGCCCTGGATCTGTCCGGGATCGGCGGGCAGCGGGTAGCGGGTGCAGGCAATGGTGGCCTCGGTGGGGCCGTACCAGTTTTCCACCCGGTGGCCGGTGGCGCGCGCCCAGTCCTGCGCCAGATCCGCCGGCAGCGCCTCGCCGCAGAACAGGGTCAGGCGCAGGGTGCTGAGGGCGCCGGGTTTGAGCGCGCCTTGCATGCGCATTTTCTGGGCCAGGCTGGGCACCGAGAACCAGCAGGTGAGGCCATGGCGGTGCAGATAGCCGCTGGCTCTTCCAGATCCGCGGCAGAGGGCACGATCAGATGCGCGCCGGCCCGCCAGCAGACAAACATGTCATGGGCGCTGAGATCGAAGGTCAGGTCGAAATTCTGCGACATCCGGTCATCGGGCCCGTAATCCGCGACCGCAAAGACCGCATCAAGATAGGCCCCCAGGTTGCTGTGCCGGATGGCCACGCCCTTGGGCTGGCCGGTGCTGCCGGAGGTGAACAGGATATAGGCATAGGGGTTGGCGGGGGGGCTGGCGGGCTGGCGCAGGGCCGCCGGGCGCTGCACGGGCTCCCCGGCCGGCAGGGCGCCGGTATCGATCCGCTGCGGGCTGTCCTGGTCCGACGGGACCGCCAGGATCTCCTCCACCGCCGCGGCGCTGGCGCTGTCATGCAGCAGGCAGGCGGCGCCGGAGCGCTCCAGGATATAGCGGTTGCGTTCGGGCGGGAACTTGGGGTTCAGCGGCACATAGGCATGGCCGCGCAGCAGCGCTGCCAGCACCGCGGCATAGGTGCCGGGGCCGCGGCTGGCATAGATGGCGGTGACCGGGGCGCTCTGGCCGGTTTCCTGTGCGGCAATGGCGGCGGCCAGGCCCTGGGCCTGTTCCAGCAGCGCCTGATAGGTCAGCGTGATGCCCTCTGCGGTGAGCGCGGGGCGGTCCCCCCAGCGGGCGGCAGAACGCAGAAAATCATCAGCGGCATTCCAGTTTTCCTGAGCCGCGGGTGTCGGGGAGAAATCTGCCATGTGAACTACCGGTCCAGCCATAAAAAACATTGCGTTTCTCCCAAAAAAGAAGGCATGAAACAAGCCATAAATGATGCCATTTTCGGACCGCGGATCCGCGCGTCCGGCAGGTGCATTGCGCTGCGGGAGAAGGCCAATTGGTTACTAAAGTTCTGTATATTGCCGGGGCCGGACGCTCGGGAACAACATTCTTGTCGATGCTGCTGTCGCAGAATGACGACGCCCAGAATATCGGCCAGATCCGGGACCTGCCGATGGCGGTGGAAAAACACTCCCCGTGCAGCTGCCGCCGCGACGTGCCGGAATGCAGCTTCTGGGGCCCTGTCCGCGCCCGGGTCGAGGCCCGGCACGGCGCCGGGGCGATGGCGGCGCTGATGGCGGGCAAGGCTGCGTTCCGCAAGGGCGCCAATGCCGAGAGCTCCTGGCAGGACCCGGCTGCCCGGGCGCGGCTGTCGCAGGCGCATGCGGCGCATCTGGAGCGGCTGAAAACCCTTTATGATGCCGCGGCGGAGCAGGCCGGCGGGCGGATGCTGGTCGACAGCTCCAAATCGGTGGATGTGGCGATGGCGCTGAGCCTGGTTCCCGGCATCGAGGTCTATGTGCTCAACCTGGTGCGCGACCCCCGGGCGGTGGGCGTCAGCTGGGCCAAGATCATCAAGAAAAGCGACCGGTTGCGGATGCGCACCGCCAATTGGGTGGAGCGCCAGCAGCGGGCGCAGTGGCTGGGCGCCCATGACCCGGAGAAATTCATGCTGCTGCGCTATGAGGATCTGACCGTGTCGCCGCGCCAGCATGTCGAGCAGATCCAGAGCTGGGCCGGGCTGGAGCGCGCGACGCCGTTTTTCACCGATGAGCATTCGGCACGGGTGTCCTGGGCGCGGGAGCATTTGTTCCCGCCGGCCAATGCATCGGTGCTGCGCCAGCGCAAGACAGAGATTTCCATCCGCACCGCCGAAAGCTGGAAAGATCCCAAGAATGCCGCCCTGCACGCCATGGCCGAGGCCGAGACATTCCCGTTTGCCGAAGCCTTTGGGTACCGCCCCGGAGTCGCGCCGGTCCCGGCGGACCGGTAACCCGGCTGTGCGCAGACAGCCACGATACAGCCCGCTTTGGCACGGGGGTGCGCCCCCCGTGCCGGGCAGAAAGAAGGATAAGCGTCTATGACTGCAGGAAACTATCTGATGGTGGGGGCGGGGCTTTCCGGCGCCGTGATCGGCCGGCATCTGGCCGAAGCAGGCCACCGGATCACCGTGATCGACAGCCGCGGCCACATCGGCGGCAACTGCCACACCGAGCGCGACGGGGAAACCGGCGTGATGGTGCATGTCTACGGGCCGCATATCTTCCACACCGACGACGCCGAGGTCTGGGACTATGTGAACAGCTTCGAGCGTTTCCTGCCCTATAAGAACCGGGTGAAATCCACCACCCGCGGGCTTTCGGGCGATCAGGAAGTGTTCTCGCTGCCGGTCAATCTGCACACCATCAACCAGTTCTTCCGCAAGACCCTGCGCCCGGAAGAAGCGCATGATTTCATTGTCAATGAACAGGCCGATACCTCGATCGCAGATCCCCAGACCTTCGAAGAGCAGGCGATGCGCTTTGTCGGCAAGGATCTCTATGAGGCGTTTTTCAAGGGCTACACCATCAAGCAATGGGGCATGCACCCCTCCGAGCTGCCCGCCTCGATCCTGAAGCGGCTGCCGGTGCGCTTCAACTACGACGACAACTATTTCTTCCACCAGTTCCAGGGCATGCCCGAGAACGGCTATACCGCGATGATCGCCAAGATCCTCGATCATCCGGGCATTTCGGTCAAGTTAGAGACTGATTTTACCCCGGAGATGGGGGCAGAGTATGACCATGTGTTCTACTCCGGGCCGCTGGACGGCTATTTCGGCTATGAGCTGGGGCGGCTGGGCTACCGGACCCTGGATTTTGAGCGCTTCACCCATCAGGGCGACTACCAGGGCTGCGCGGTGATGAACTACGGCGAGGAAGCTGTTCCTTACACCCGCATCACCGAGCACAAGCATTTCGCACCTTGGGAAAGCCACGAGGGTTCGGTGCTCTACCGCGAGTTCTCGCGCCTGGCAGAGCCCGGCGACATTCCTTATTACCCGATCCGCCAGGTGAAGGAGAAGGAGCTGCTGGCGGCCTATGTGAAGCTGGCCGAAGAGACCCGCGGCGTCACCTTCGTGGGGCGGCTTGCCACCTACCGTTACCTGGACATGGATGTGACCATCCGCGAGGCGCTGGACGCGGCGCGCGGCTTTGCCGCCTGCCTGGAGGCGGGCGAAGCGGCGCCTGCGTTTTTCACCGCGCCGCTGTAGGGGGCGGCCCCTAGGGGCGGGGCGCCTCAGGCGGTCTGGCGGCGGATGAATTTGCGCAGCCGGGCCCGGGCGGCCTCGTCCAGCAGCTCTGCCCGGCTCCAGTCCTGGCTGCGCGCGGCGCAGAGCGCATCGGTGCGGGTGGCAAACAGGCGGGCCAGATCGCTGCGCTCGGCCTCCAGCAGCCGGGTGATGCCGTCTGCCATGGCGGCGCTCAGGTGCAGGCTGCTGCCGCGGGCGGGGCCTGGCGGGGCGCCGCGGGTGAAATCCCGCTTCAGTAGTTTCGGGCGCAGCTGCGCATAGACCGGCTGGCTGACCCGGGTCTGCACATATTCGAGTTCGGCCAGCTTGCGCGGCAGGATGCGGCTGTTGCGCCGCGGCGCCGCGGCCGGGGGCGGCAGGCCGAGCAGGCTGCAGAAATCGCTCAGCATGTCCGGCGCATCCAGATCCGCCGGCGCGTTTGAGCGCAGGATCAGGCTGTCCGCGGGCAGCTGCGCCCGCAGCATCCGGGCAAAGCCGAGAAGCGAGGGCAGCGGGAAGCCGTAGCTGTCCTCGAAACAGCGCAGGTAGCGGCCGATGCCGGGCGGGCCTGCGGCAAAGAAGGCCGCTTTATCAATCCCGAACAGCCCGGCGCGCAGAAACTGCGCATAGCTGGATTCCGCAAAGCCGTAGGGATTGCGGAAATAGGCCACCAGGCGGATCTGCCAGTCCGGCATCTGCTGCTGCAGCAGCTGCACCAGCGCGGCCAGGTTGCCGGTGCGGAACATATTGGTCCAATGCTCGCAGGACAGCAGGATGCGGCGGCAGCCGTGGCGCTCTGCCTCTGCCGCGATCTCCGCCAGGGCCGCGGGCAGGGCCCCGGCAGCCAGCCGGGCCAGCGGGATGTGGTTGCGGTAGCCATCGGGGGCGCGCTGGCTTTGCGGATAGCACAGGCCCAGCTGCAGATGCTGCTCATAGGCGGCGGCCATATGGTGCTGGACCGTGGTCGAGCCGCATTTCGGCAGGCCGGCATGCAGCCAGATCTGGCGCGGGCTGCTGCGGCGGCCGGGGGCGGCGGGCGGCGGGTGCGGGACCATGGCGGGCTCAGGCCTGGCGGCGCTGCGCGGCGGGCGCATCCGGCAGGCCAGGTAAGCCTTGCAGGCCGGGCAGGTCCGGCAGGCCGGGCAGCCCGGCCGGCGCATGGGCGGCGAGGAAGGCGCGGATCTGCTGGGCCAGCTGCGGGTGCAGCTCAGGGGCCAGAGCGTGTTTCACCCAATGCATCAGCCCGGCAAAGAACCTCCAGAACGGCTGCTGATAGAGGTCCAGGCCTTTTGCCTGGATCTCAGCGGCAATCCGGGCGAGCGGCAGGAACACGTCCAGCCGTTCGGGCCCGGTCCGGTTGGTCAGCCGCTGGCCGCCTGCGGAGACGTCATGCACCACTGCCGCATGGGTGCTGGCCAGGATCCGGCTGCCATTGAGGAAGCTGCGCCAGTGCAGTTCGATATCGTTGTGAACCAGGATCTCGGAGCAGCCGATACCGTGATCGCGCAGAAAGGCGGTCCGGTATATCTTGTTCCAGGGGTAGTTCGAGGTTTGCACCAGGCAGGCGGCGGCAAAGGGCGGGACCGGCGACAGGGCGCCCAGGCTCAGCCCGGCGCGGTCCCAGAATTCCTGGTCATAGGGCATCTGGCCAAAGCCGCCCTGCGCCTCGCGGCGGCTGTCGTGATGCTGGAACAGGCAGAAATCGAAGTCCTGGCCGGCCAGGTCCTGCAGCAGCCAGGGCAGGGCGCGGCCGGGGCGGTCATCGGCATCCAGGAACAGCAGATGGGAGGTCTGGACATGCGCCAGCGCCAGGTTGCGGGCGGCGCCGGCGCCTTTGGCGGTGCCGTGGCGCAAGAGCTGCAGCTGCCCGGCCTCCAGGCCGGCCGCGGCCAGCAGGGCGGCCTCCTGAAGCGGCTCCCGCGAGCCGTCATCCACCACCACGATCCGGCTGGCGCAGCCAAGCGCCCGCAGCATGCGCAGCAGGCGCAGCAGGCTGGCGCCGTCGTTATGCGCTGGGATGGCGACGGTCAGAGTCACAGGAAGAACAGCCGCAGGTCATGCAGTTCCAGGCGGCAGCTGCGGGGCGGCAGAAACAGCACCAGTTCAAACCATTCCGCATCCAGCGGCAGCTGCGGGCAGCTGGGCAGATGCAGGGTGTCCATATGATCGCCCGGCTCTGCCCGGGCCAGGATGTGGCGCGGGAAGAAACAGTCGGAAAACCCGCCGCCGGGCAGGCCGGCGCGCAGGCAGGGGCGGATCGCCTCATGCCCGGCAGCGGCGCTGCGGCAGGCCAGCCCGGCGTAGCGGAACGGCAGCAGGTCCAGCGGCCCCAGGTCCAGATGCAGGCCGATCCACTCCCCCGGGCCTGCGGTTTCGAGATCAAGCTCCAGCAGCCGCCCGGCCGGAGAGCGCCAGCGCCCGCCGGCCTGCAGGGCGGGATCCGCATGCAGCTTCAGCCCCTCATCCAGGGGCGTGCTGCCGCTGACTGGCCCGCCGCCGGTGCTGTCTTGCAGCCGGGCCAGGGCCTGGTTGAAGGGCGCGCAGGGGCCCAGGGGCGGGGGCAGGGTCAAGCGGATCGGTCCTTTCCGGCGGCGGCACCCGGCAGCTGCATGCCGCCGGCCGCGGGGTTCATGCTTGCAGGTCTAAGCGAAGCTCTGTATGCCCGCAACCACAGGATGCAGTCATTCTCAGCGTGTATTGCAGGCTTTCTTTCATCTTCTGGAAGGCTTTCGGGCAGCGCGCCGGGCAGAGAAAAGAGATTGGGTTGAGATGTCAGACACTTTAGTGCTGGATTGCACGTTGCGGGACGGCGGCTATTACAATGCCTGGGATTTTCCGCAAGAACTGATCGAAGCCTATCTGGAGGCCATGCGGGCGGCCCGGGTCGACATCGTCGAGATCGGCTTCAGGTTTCTGAAGAACAACGGGTTCAAGGGCGCTTGCGCCTATACCACCGATGATTTCCTGCGCAGCCTGAAGATCCCCGAAGACCTGCAGGTCGCGGTCATGGTCAACGGTGCCGACCTGCTGACCGATCTGGGGCTTGAGGCCACGCTGGAGCATCTGTTTCCGGAGCCGGCGGCGGCGGTGCCGGTTGATCTGGTGCGCCTGGCCTGCCACTTCCGCGAGGTCAAGCAGGTGCTGCCGGCCGTGCGCTGGCTGACGGAGCGGGGCTACCGGGTCGGTTTCAACCTGATGCAGATTGCCGACCGCAGCCGGGAAGAGGTGGTGGAACTGGCCCGCGAGGCGCGCGCCTGGCCGGTGGAGGTGCTTTATTTCGCCGACAGCATGGGCAGCATGACACCGGAAGACACCGCCCGCATCATCAGCTGGCTGCGCGAGGAATGGGACGGCCCGATCGGCATCCATACCCATGACAATATGGGGCTGGCGCTGCAGAACACGCTGCGGGCGCAGGCCGAGGGCGCCACCTGGCTGGACGCCACCGTGACCGGCATGGGCCGCGGCCCGGGCAATGCCCGCACCGAGGAGCTGGTGATCGAAGCCCAGGAGCTGCGCTCCCGCCCGGCCAACCTGGTGCCGCTGATGAGCCTGCTGCGGCAGCATTTCCAGCCGATGAAGGAACGCTATGGCTGGGGCACCAACCCCTATTACTTCCTGTCCGGCAAATACGGCATCCACCCGACCTATATTCAGAACATGCTGACCAATTCCCGCTTCAGCGAGGAGGACATCCTGGCGGTGATCGAGCATCTGCGCCAGGAAGGCGGCAAAAGCTTCAGCAGCGGCACGCTGGATGGCGCGCGCAATTTCTACCAGGGGGAGGCGCGGGGCAGCTGGCAGCCGCGCTCCATGCTGGAAGGGCGCGATGTGCTCATTCTTGGCGCCGGCGCCGGCGCCCGGCAGCACCGGGCCGCGCTTGAGGCCTATGTGCGCCGGGCCCAGCCGGTGGTGATTGCGCTGAACACGCACAGCGGCATCTCAGAAGAGCTGATCGACCTGCGCGCGGCCTGCCACCCGGTCCGGCTGATGGCCGACAGCGAGGCGCATCTGGCGCTGCGCCAGCCGCTGATCACCCCGGCCTCGATGCTGCCCGCGGATCTCGGCGCCCGGCTTGGCAGCAAGGAGCTGCTGGACTTCGGCATCCGCCTGGATGAGGGCCGGTTTGAGTTTTCCAGCAGCCATTGCATCTCTCCCAGCCTGCTGGTGCTGGCCTATGCGATGGCGGTGGCGGCGGCCGGCGGCGCCAGCCATGTGCTGCTGGCGGGCTTTGACGGCTACACGCCCGGCGATGCGCGCAACCGCGAGGTCGAAGAGATCCTGCGGCTGCTGGAGCAGACCCCGGGCAGCCCGGAGGTGATTTCGGTCACCCCGAGCCGCTACAAGCATCTCAAGCAAATTTCAGTTTACGGAATGTGATCCCATGACGGCCTGTGTCATTATCCCCGCCCGCTATGCCTCCACCCGCTACCCCGGCAAGCCGCTGGTGCCGCTGCTGGGCAAGCCGATGATCCTGTGGGTGGCGGAGCTGAGCGCCCGCGCGGTGGGCCAGGAGCATGTCTATATCGCCACCGAGGACGCGCGCATCGCCGAGGTGGTGGAGGCCGCGGGCTTCAAGGCGCTGATGACCAGCAGCGAGGCGCTGACCGGCACCGACCGCCTGGCCGAGGCGGCGCAGATGATCGATTACGATATCTATGTCAACGTGCAGGGCGACGAGCCGCTGGTGAACCCGGAGGACATCAAGCGCTGCGTGGAGCTGAAGGCGGCGGATCCCTCCCTGATCGTCAACGGCTTTGCCTGGATCGGTGCAGAGGAAGACCCGCACAGCGTCAATATCCCCAAGGTGATCACCACCGAGGATGACGTGATGGTCTATATGTCGCGGGCGGCGCTGCCGGCCTGCAAGGACGCCAAAAACGCGCCGGAACGCTACAAGAAGCAGGTCTGCATCTACGGCTTCACCCGCGAGGAGCTGCAGGCCTTCCAGGGTTTCGGCCGCAAGGGCACGCTGGAGAAGAGCGAGGATATCGAGATCCTGCGCTTCCAGGAGCTGGGCCGCAGGATTGTGATGTATGAGACCGCGCCCGGCACCATGGCGGTGGATGTGCCGGAGGATGTGGCCCCGGTGGAAGCAGCCCTGAAGCGGCTTTGGAACCTGTAATGGCGGCGGGCTACCAGACGCTGGTCTTTGACTGCGACGGGGTGATCCTGGATTCCAACCGGGTGAAGACCGAAGCCTTCCGCCAGGCGGCCCTGCCCTATGGGGCGGCCGCGGCAGAGGCGCTGGTGGCGCATCATGTCGCCCATGGCGGCGTGTCCCGCTATCTCAAATTTCAGCATTTTCTGGAAAACATCGTGCCGGGCCAGAGCGGGCCGGGCCTGGAGGCGCTGCTGGCGGCCTATGCCGGCGCGGTGCGGGCCGGGCTGCTGGCTTGTGCGGTGGCACCGGGGCTGGAGGCGCTGCGCGCCGCCTGGCCGGATCAGCGCTGGCTGATCGTATCCGGCGGCGACCAGGCGGAGCTGCGGGAGATCTTTGCCGCACGCGGGCTGGACGGGCTGTTTGACGGCGGCATCTTCGGCAGCCCCGACAGCAAGGACACGATCCTGGCGCGGGAGCTGGGCTGCGGCAATATCCGCCCGCCGGCGCTGTTTCTGGGCGACAGCACCTATGATCACCGCGCCGCCGCGGCTGCCGGGCTGGACTTTGTCTTCATCAGCGGCTGGAGTGAAGTGGCGGACTGGCCCGGCTATGTGCGGCAGCACCAGCTGCGCAGCCTGGCGGCGGTCGGGGATCTGGCCGGGGATCTGGCGGGCGCCTAGGCCGGCGCAAGGGAAGGCGCGGCAGGCTGGTGCCGCGGGACGGGAAGAAAAGGAGCAGCCGGTGAACACGCAAATCACATCTGCCGCGTTTGCGGCGTCCGGGCAGGATGCGGAATTCTCGCTGGCGGACTGCACGGAGCGGGCGGGCCTTGCGGAGGCGCTGCAGGCTGCGGGCGCCCGGTTTGAGCGCCTTGCCGGGGCACCGGCGGACTGGCAGCCGGCAGAGGGGCGCCCGGTGCTGGCGGTCTATGAGCGGGCGGAAGCGGCCGTCTGCAGGGGGATTGCCTGCGGCCGGAGCCCGGCGCAGTCCTTGCAGGATTGGGAAGCGCAGGCGCAGGAACTGCTGGCGTTCTGCCGCCGGAACCGGCGCCGGCTGGCGCTGGTGGAGGCGGCCGGCCTGCGCCGCGATGCGGGCCCGGCGCTGGAGCAGGCCTGCAGCCAGCTTGGCATCAGCCCTCTGCCCGGGCTGGATCTGGATCTGCCGGAGGATGCGGCCGGGCCGGTCTGGCAGGTGATTGCAGATCAGGCGGTGGCCGGCGCCGCCGGGGTGGCGGCGCTGAATTCCGAGCTTGAGGCCCGCGCGGTGCCCGCAGGCGGGCAGCCGGATGCCCTGGCCGCCGCAGAGCGGGCGGTGCAGGTGCTGAGGCCGCTGCTGCAGGATCTGGCGGCGCTGCGCGGCGCACAGGGCCAGCAGCGGGAGGCCGGGCAGCGGCTGGCCGCGCTGGAGGCGCAGGCGGCGGCGAAGCAGAGCCAGGCGGAGCTGATGCAGCTGCAGCTGCGCAGCCTGCAGGAGGCCCTGGAAGCGGAGCGGCAGACGTCGGCCCGGCTGGAGGGCACCGGCGCGGTCCTGGAGGAAGAGCGCCGGACGAAGCTGCTGCGCGGCGAAACGATCCAGAAACTGCGCGGGCAGGTTGCGGAACTGGAAGGGCAGCTCGGCGAGCGTGATGCCCAGCTGCAGGCCTTGTGGGAGTCGAGCTCCTGGCGGATCACCGCACCGATGCGGCGGATCAAGCTTGCCCTGACCGGGCGCCGCGGATCCTAGCCCTGGCGCTGCCGCAGCGTGTTCCGGCCCTAACTCAAAGGATACTTGAATGAACTACCCGAAGATTTCGATGGTGATTGGCAGCTTCAACCGGCGCAAGCTGCTGCAGCTTTGCATTGATGCGGTGCGCAAGGAGCTGGAGGGGGAAGCCTATGAAATCATCGTGGTGGACGGCGGCTCGACGGATGGAACCGTTGAATGGCTGACCCAGCAAAAGGACATCATTTCCCTGGTTCAGCACAACCGGGGGGAATGGAACGGCAAGCAGATCGACCGCAAGCCCTGGGCCTACTTCATGAACCTGGCGTTCAAATGCGCCAGCGGCAAATACATCTGCATGCTGTCCGACGACAGCCTGATCGTGCCGGGGGCGATCGTGAACGGGGTCGATCTGTTCGACGAGATGCTGGAGCAGGGGGTGAAACTGGGCGGCGTGGCCTTTTATTTCCGCGATTACCCGGTGCGCAAGAAATATGCGGTCGCCATCAATGTCGGCAATCTCTACGTCAACCACGGCCTCTATCTGAACGCGGCGATGAAAGAGGTGGGCTATTGCGATCAGGATTACCATTTCTATTTCTCCGACACCGACCTGTGCCTGAAGATGAAGGCGGCGGGCTACAAGGTGATCCGCTCCAAGACCTCTTTTGTTGAACACTACTTCGAAGCGACGCCGGAAATCCGCGCCTCCAACAATGATGACCGCAAGGAGCAGGACCGCATGCGGCTGATCTCCAAATGGGCAGGCACCGCCTATCCGGAAGGCGAGCGGGAGAAATACGAGAAGATCGTGGGGTATTGGGATTACCACCCGAGAGGCTTCGATGACCCCCTGAACACGATCCAGAAGCTGATCGATGCCAGTGCACCGGACTGAGCCGGGCCGCGGTGCCGGAGAGCCAGTGGGTGAGCAACAGGGAGTGCGCGCCGCGCATCGTTTGAATTGTGACTGAATTTACGGATTTTCTTTCGGACCGGACGCTGTGGCGCGAGGTCCTGTTTGCCGATCTTTACAGCCTGAAGCAGAAGAGCGCTGAAGAAAAAGCGGCCGTGCGGGACATCTGGCTGCGCGATTTCCTGTACTCCGATTACCGGCTGCCGCAGCAGCGCGAGACCGGCGCGCTGTTCTTCCGCAGCCTGGTGCGGGATGATTACAAGGGGCTGTTCCATGCGGTGATCGAAGCCTCGGGGATCCGCGACCGGGTGGTGGTGGAGGACTATCAGCACCGCACCCGGCCGGTCCGGCTGAATGCTGCCGCCAGCCGCTATATGCTGGAAAACGCGGGTCTGTTCGATGCGCTGGACATTGCCGATCCGCTGGAGCGGGCCTGCTGCTTCATCCGGGCCTGCAAATACGGCTTCATCCTGGATCATTTCCGGAACATGACGTTCAAGGCGCTGATCTGCTTTGCCGACATGCAGCCGGTGGAGCATCTGCTGGCCCGCTATTTCCGCGCGCAGGGGGTCACGACCGTCACGCTGCAGCACGGGCTTTACGTGGACTATGGCAGTATGGATACGGTGAATGTGATCAATTACGAGCACCAGCCGTCCGAGTATTTCCTGTCCTGGGGGCCGGAAACCTCGCAGCTGATCCAGCGCCATCATCCTGCGAACACCACGGTGGACTGCGGCAAACCGCTGATCTTCAATGCCGCCGCCGAAGCGGCAGGGCAGGCGCCGCAGCCCTATATTGCGGTATTCCTCGATCAGCAGATCTTCAACCGCCAGAACGAAGAGATGCTGCAGATTGCAACCGCCTGTGCCCGCCGCAGCGGGCGTGCGGTCAAGGTGCGGTTCCACCCGTCGGTCCGCAAGGAAGATTTTTTCCGCAAATTCCCGGATATCCGCGAGCAGCTGCATTTCCAGGATGCCGATTTTGTCATCGGCCATACCTCGTCGCTGATTTATGAGGCGCTGTCCCTGGGCTGCCGGGTGCTGCGCTATGACAGCGAGGTCCCAAGCCTGCCGTTGCCCGATAGCAGCACCTTTACCTCGCTGGAGCAGCTGGAAGCCCGCCTGGCCCTGCCGCAGCCCGAGGGGCTGGCACAGCAGTATTTCTGCGCCACCGGCGCGGCGTCGCTGCGCCGCTATGCAGGGTTTTTCCGGGAGATCCTGCCGGGCCTTGCCGGCCAGGCAGCCGCCTGACCGGCAATCCGGCGGCATGATAAAAAGGCGCGCCCCGGGCGGGGCCACGCCTTTGCCTTGCGTTTTTTCTGCGCCTTTATTTGCTGCGCCGCCTGTCCGGCCCTTGGGCCAGTCAGCAGCCGCAGGTGCCGCGCATCCCGCCCTGCAGGCTGATCCCGGCCTGCCAGCTCAGCCGCGCCTGGGGCGCGGCACATGGATATTCATTCAAATTGCCCGCTATGGGGTTTGCGGGCAATCGCAACCATGGATTTTGCCAAAACCGGCACCCGCCCCACGCGCAGGAACCGGATGTTCTGAAACCCCGTTTCAGACAGCAGTTCAGTCAATGTGCGCATGATCAGCCCCACCTGAGTGGTCCGGTTTGATTGTTAGTGCATGACCGGCCTCGGGTCCATCGGGACGAGTGTTTCCGGAGCCGGTGGGCGATAGCGCAAGGCGCTGTGTGGTCTTTTTGTGTTGTAGTGCTTCCTCCATTGTTCGATCAGGATCTGAGCCTCGCGCAGGCTGTAGAAGATTTCTCCGTTGAGCAGTTCATCGCGGAACCGGGCGTTGAAGCTTTCACAGTATCCGTTCTCCCAGGGGGATCCCGGCTCAATGTAGGCGGTCTTGGAGCCGACCGCAGCAATCCAGTCCCGGACAGCCTGTGCCACGAACTCAGGACCGTTGTCGGACCGGATGTAGGCCGGGACGCCCCGCAGGATGAACAGGTCACTCAAGGCATCGATTACGTCACCTGAGTTCAGCTTCCGCTTCACCCGGATAGCCAGGCACTCCCGGCTATGTTCGTCGAGGATGTTCAGCGTGCGGAAGGCCTTCCCATCATCGGTCCGGCAATGCACGAAGTCGTAGCTCCAGACGTGGTTGCGATATTCGGGCCGCAACCGGACACAGGAGCCGTCGTTCAGCCAGAGCCGTCCTTTCTTCGGTTGTTTCGCAGGCACTTTCAGCCCCTCACGCCGCCACAGGCGTTCGACACGCTTGTCGTTCACTTGCCAGCCTGCATCCCTCAGCAGGGCCGCGATCCGCCGGTAACCGTAGCGGCCGTATTGGCGCGCCAGCTCAATCATGTCCGCGATCAGGCGCGCCTCGTCGACCCGGCCTCGTGGCAATTTTCTCTGCGTGGAACGGTGCTGCCCCAGGACACGGCAGGCCTTCCGTTCCGACACGCTGAACCGACTGCGCACATGATCTATGCAGGCCCGGCGGCGAGCGGGGCTCAGAAGTTTCCCTTTGCGGCCTCCGACAGGATGAGCTTGTCCAGGGTCAGATCCGAAACGGCGCGACGCAGCCGCTCGTTCTCTTTCTGCAGCCGTTTGAGCTCTCTGAGTTGGTCGGTTCCCATCCCGCCGTATTGCTTGCGCCAGCGGTAGTAGGTCTGCTCGGTGATGCGCACTTCGCGGATCGCATCCACGCGCTGCAATCCCTGACCGACAAGCACCTCAACCTGCCGCAGCTTCGTGACAATCTCTTCCGGCTTGTGTCGCTTCGTTCCCATTCTGATCCTCCGTTTTCCTAAACATAACGGCGGACCACTTCATTGGGGGAGGATCAGAGGGGCTTGATGGCAACGACACGCTCAACGGCGGGGCGGGTCAGGATATCATGGAAGGCGGCCTCGGCGACGACATCTACAGAGTTGATGACAGCGGCGACACCATCGTCGAAAACGCCGGCGAAGGGTACGACCGTGTTTACACCAAAGTGGATCTCACGCTCGATGCCTCGGTTATCGTTGAAGAAATCCGCCTCACCGGGTCTCAGGATGCAGATATTGTATTCGAAGCCGAGCACAATATCTCCCTGATCGGCAACAGCGGCAATAATCTTCTGCACGCAGGCCGCAAGGACGACTTCCTGAGAGGCTACGCCGGCAATGACGATCTCGCAGCCGGCAATGGTCAGGACACGCTTATCGGCGATGAAGGCAACGATACCCTGAGAGGGGGATTGGGCGATGACCTCATGATCGGCGGTGAAGGCGACGACTATTATATCGTGCGCGAAACCACCGATAGCGTTGTCGAGCAAGCCGGCGGAGGATACGACACTGTATTGTCGAGGGTGGATTTTACGCTCGGGCAAATTCAGGAGATCGAAGTCCTGCGTGCGGGCACAGGCAACGGCGTTACCCTGACCGGGAATGACTTCGGCAACTCCGTTCTCGGCAGCTCGGGCAATGATGTTGTGCGCGGCAGCGGCGGCGCGGATACCGTCCGCGGCAACGGCGGCAACGATACAGTCGATGGCGGCACCGGAAACGATCACCTGGCTGGCGGTGCCGGCAGTGACGTGTTTGAATTTTATGCAGGCTCCGGCGATGACCGGCTGCTCGACTACGACACCGCCTCCGATAGCATTCTGTTCATCGGGTTCACAGAAGAGGATGTGGAGGTGAGCTCCACCGCCAGCGGACGAAATGCCCTGATCGAGTACGGCGATGAAAGCATCACCCTGATTGGTGTGGATACGGATTTACTGTCTGCGCTTGAGGATTCTTTTTCCTTTTCCCTCTAGCAGGCCGGCGTTCTGATCCAAACGGCTGCTGTCTGGGGCCGTTGGGGCGTGAAAGCGCCCCGCCCCCGGAAATCCGCGCCCGGCGCCATGCATGCGCCGGGCGCAGCGCCGCGCGGGCGGCGCCCGGCCCAAGGCTTTGCAGCGCATCTGCGATGCGGCGCACAGGCGCGCAGGCGCCCTGTTCCGCAGCCTACCCCTTGGCACCCTGGCCGCGGGCATAGATGTCCTCAAAGCGGATGATGTCATCCTCGCCCAGGTAGCTGCCGGTCTGCACTTCGATCAGCACCATCGGCACTTTGCCCGGGTTCTCCATCCGGTGCACCGCGCCCAGCGGGATGTAGACCGACTGGTTTTCCGTCACCAGCCGGACCTCCTCATCCACCGTCACCCGGGCGGTGCCCTCGACCACGATCCAATGCTCGGAGCGGTGGTGATGGCTCTGCAGGCTCAGCGCAGCGCCGGGATGCACATGGATGCGCTTGACCTGGAACCGGTCCCCCACCGCCAGGCTCTCGAACCAGCCCCAGGGGCGGTGGTCCTTGGGGAAACAGGCGGCCTGGCGGGCGCCTTTTTCCTTCAGCGCCGAGACCGCCTGTTTCACATCCTGGGCCCGGTCCGCCGCGGCCACCAGCACCGCATCGGGCATCGCCACCGCAATGATGTTCTCCAGCCCGATGCCGACCAGCTCCAGCCCCTCGCTTTCAGACCGCAGCAGGCTGTCCGCGCAATCAATCGCGGTGGCCGCCCCGGCGGTCACAACCCCATTGCTGTCCGCGGGGCTTTCGCGCCGGACCGCGTCCCAGCCGCCCAGATCCGACCAGCCCGCGGCAAAAGGCACAACCGCCAGGTTGTCCGCCTTTTCCATCACCGCATAGTCGATCGAGATATCCCCAGCCTCTGCCCAGGCGCCCGGATCCAGCCGCAGGAAGCCCAGATCCGGCCGGCCCCGGTCCACCGCGGCCTGCACCGGCGCGATCAGCGCCGGCGCATGGGCGCGGAACGCCGCCAGGATGGCCTTCACCGAGAACAGGAAGATGCCCGCATTCCACAGGTGCCGGCCCGAGGCCAGCATCGCTTCGGCGGTCCTGGCATCGGGTTTTTCAACAAAGCGCTTGAGCCCGAGCGGGCGCGGGGAGACATCGCCGGGCGCCGCGGTCAGCTCCAGGTAGCCATAGCCGGTCTCCGCCCGGTCCGGGGTGATGCCGAAGGTGACCAGCTGCCCGTCCCGGGCCGCCGCCGCGCCTGCGGCAACCGCCGCGCGGAAGGCCTCTGCGTCGGGCACCACGTGATCCGAGGGCGCCACCAGCATCAGCCCGTCCGGGTCGCTCTTCTCCAGCCACAGCGCCGCGGCCAGCACCGCGGGCGCGGTATTGCGCCCCTCCGGCTCGATCAGGATGGCGCCGGGATCAATGCCGGCGGCAGCCAGCTGCTCGGTCACGATGAAGCGGAAATCCGAATTGGTCAGCACCAGAGGCGGCGCGAACCCCTCCCCCGACAGCCGCCGGGCCGAGGCCTGAAACAGCGTTTCCGCGCCGGTCAGCGGCACAAATTGCTTGGGGTAGCTCTTGCGCGACAGCGGCCACAGCCGGGTGCCCGAACCGCCGCAAAGAAGAATTGGGGTAATCATCATAACCAGCCCTTGCCTTTACTTGGCGCGCAGATTGTCCAGTCCCTGGGACAGGAACCAGTCATAGGTGCCGCGCACCCCGTCCTGCAGGCTGATCGAGGCCGTCCAGCCCAGCCGCGCCAGCCGCGACACATCCATCAGCTTGCGCGGGGTGCCGTCGGGCTTGGACGGGTCGGCCAGGATCTGCCCTTCGAACCCGGTCACCTCTGCCACCAGCTGCGCCAGCTCCAGGATCGGGATATCCGTCCCGCAGCCCACGTTGATATGGCTGAGCATCGGTTCGGTCTCGCGCCCGTAGGCTTCCGCCTCCAGGCCCATCACAAACAGCGAGGCCGCCGCCATGTCATCCACATGCAGGAACTCGCGCCGGGGCGTGCCCGAGCCCCAGATGGTGACGCTGTCCAGCCCATCGCGCGCCGCCTCGTGGAAGCGGCGGATCAGCGCGGGCAGCACATGGCTGTTCTCGGGGTGGAAATTGTCGCCCGGCCCGTAAAGATTGGTCGGCATCACCGAGCGGTAGTCCACGCCATACTGGCGGTTGTAGCTTTCGCACAGCTTGATGCCCGCGATCTTGGCAATGGCATAGGGTTCGTTGGTGGGTTCCAGCACGCCGGTCAAGAGCGCATCCTCTGCCATCGGCTGGGCGGCCAGCTTGGGGTAGATGCAGGAGGAGCCGAGCTGCAAGAGCTTGTGCACGCCCGCCTGATAGGCTGCGTGGATCACATTGCACTCGATCATCAGGTTTTCATAGATGAACTGGGCCGGGTAGCTGTTGTTGGCAACGATGCCGCCCACCTTGGCCGCCGCCAGAATGACCTGGTCGGGGCGTTCCGCCTGCATGAAGGCCCGCACCGCCGCCTGATCGGTCAGGTCCAGCTCTGCGGAAGTGCGGGTGATCAGCGTCAGCGCTTCGCCTGCGGCCTGGCGCGCCTGCAGCTGGCGCAGGATGGCGCCGCCCACCATGCCGCGGTGGCCGGCCACATAGATCCGGGGTCCGGTGCCTGCCATCGCCTCAGCCTTCCACGCTGACCGGCAGATCCATGCCGTGTTCTTTCAAGAGCGCATGGCGGCGGGCGGTCTTCAGGTCTTCGGCCACCATCTCGGCGCACATTTCCTGGGTGGTGATTTCCGGCACCCAGCCCAGTTTCTCCTTGGCTTTTGCCGGATCGCCCAGGAGCGTCTCCACCTCGGCGGGGCGGAAATAGCGCGGGTCGATGCGCATGATCACGTCGCCGGCTTTGAGCGCCGGCGCCATATCGCCCTCGACCATCGCCACGGTGGCAATCTCGTCAACACCGCTGCCGGAGAACTCCAGGTGGATGCCCAGCTCAGCTGCCGACCACTGGATGAACTGGCGCACGGAGAACTGCTTGCCGGTGGCAATCACGAAATCCTCGGCCGCCTGCTGCTGCAGCATCATCCACTGCATCCGCACATAGTCCTTGGCATGGCCCCAGTCGCGCAGCGCGTCGATGTTGCCCATGTAGAGGCAGGGCTCCAGGCCTTGCGCGATATTGGCCAGGCCGCGGGTGATCTTGCGGGTCACAAAGGTCTCGCCGCGGCGCGGGCTCTCGTGGTTGAACAGGATGCCGTTGCAGGCATACATGCCATAGGCCTCGCGGTAATTGACGGTGATCCAGTAGGAATAAAGCTTGGCCACCGCATAAGGGCTGCGCGGGTAGAACGGCGTGGTCTCGCGCTGCGGGGTCTCCTGCACCAGGCCGTAAAGTTCGGAGGTCGAGGCCTGGTAGAAGCGGGTTGTCTTCTCCAGGCCGAGGAAGCGGATCGCCTCCAAGAGGCGCAGGGTGCCCATGGCATCCACGTCGGCGGTGTATTCCGGGCTTTCAAAGGAGACCGCCACATGCGACTGGGCGCCCAGGTTATAGACCTCGTCGGGCCGCACTTCCTGGATGATCCGGGTCAGGTTGGAGCTGTCGCTCAGATCGCCGTAATGCAGTTTCAGCCGGGCATGGTCCACATGCGGGTCCTGGTAGATATGGTCGACCCGCTGGGTGTTGAACGACGACGCCCGGCGCTTGATGCCATGCACCTCATAGCCCTTTTCCAGAAGAAACTCCGCAAGATAGGAGCCGTCCTGGCCCGTGATGCCGGTGATAAGAGCTTTTTTCATTGTAAAATCCTGTACTGTGTGCCGCAAACGCTTGTGCCCGTGATTAAGACAGAGCTGGCGGGAAGAGAAGAGAGAGTTTCCCGCCTAGGCGGATTCCGGGGCCGGATCATAGCCGAGACGGGCGCACAGGTCCTGGTATGACGGGGCCTGCGCGGTTTCGCCGGCCACCGTCTCCGGAACCGGCCGCCGCGGCCGGGGGCCGATCGCCGCGCCACTGCGGCCGCTGTCGCCGGACAGCTCCACGGCAGTGAAGTCCTCCTGGAAACCGGGATTGAACGCCAGTTCCAGGGCGGTGCAGATCTGCTGCATGCGCGCCTGCGGATCCGCCACGAAATCCTCGTAGCGCAACAGCTCCGCGGCGCCGTAGTGATCCAGGAAGGCGAGATAGCGGCGGGCATATTCGTCCAGCCCGCCAGGCTGCCAGTGCACCCAGTTCCGCCGCAGCAGGCTGAGATAGGAATCCAGCGGATGGCGCACGGTGACCAGCGTCCGCAGCCGGTAGCCGCCCTGTTCCAGGATCTGCTGCAGCGAGGGCCGGCTGGGGATGTCCGGGCCGCAGCAGAAATGGCTGTGGGCATGGTCGCGCAGGATCAGGTCGCGGCCTTCGGCGCGGCTGTCCGCCGCCAGCGCGGCCAGCCCGCCCAGGAAGATGCGCAGCAGTGTTGCCTGCTCCGGCGGGCAGGAGCTGAGCTTGGCCAGGCCGATCATATCGGCGGGCAGAAAACCCTGCCGGTGGGTCATTCCGCTCAGCGGGTCGACTTCGCTCAGCAGCCGGGTGCAGGGCATCGCGGCGATGCATTTGCTGATCAGGGTGCCGCCGGTGCAGGCAAAGTGATGCACCGTGCGCAGCAGCGGCTGCTGCGGCTGCCCGGCCAGGGTCTTTGCCTCTGCCAGCAGCTCCGGCAGGCCGTCCGCAGATTGCAGCCGCTCGGCCAGGGCGGGGTTGCGCTGGAGCGAGGCGGCCGCCCGGGCCAGCTGGTGTTCCAGATCCGCTGCCAGGGTCCGGTTCTGATGCGGGGCGAGGCTGCTCATGAAGCGCTGCTGCTCTTCAGGGCGGCGGCGGCCAGCACCGGCCGGGCCTCTTCCGGGGCGCTGTCATCCATCAGGTAGCCCAGGCAGGCGCTGGTGCGGCGCAGCAGATCCTCCTGCGCTTCCTGCTGCTGCTGCAGGGTGCTGTAGCGCATCTGCAATTCCTTCAGGTCCGCGTCGCGGCGGCTTTGCAGGCGCAGCGCCACGGCGAGGCTTTGCCGGGCCTCTGCCTCGGCCGCTTCGGCCTTCTCCGCTGCGGCCTGGCGGGCCTTGGCGGCGGCAGCGGCCTCTTCCAGGGCCTGGGCCTGGCGCCGGGTTTCCGCTTCCAGCTCTGCGTTGCGCGCCGTCAGCCTGCCGGCTTCGGCCTCGGCTGCGCTGCGCGCCGCAGCGGCCTCTTCCAGGGCCTGCGCCTGACGCCGGGTTTCCGCTTCCAGCTCTGCGTTGCGCGCCGCCAGCCTGCCGGCTTCGGCCTCGGCTGCGCTGCGTGCCTCGGCGGCCTCTTCCAGGGCCTGCGCCTGGCGCCGGGTTTCCGCTTCCAGCCTCTGTGCCTGCCGGCTGCTGTCCTGCAGCGCCGCGCGGGCCTCCGCCAGATCTGCCTGCAGGGCGGCAGCCTGCAGGGCAAGGGGGTCCAGTTCCAGGAAACAGGCGGGGAAATCCGGATCCCGGGCGTCCGTATGCCGCAGCCGCCATCCGGCCGCCTCCAGCAGCTGCAAAATCTCTTCCATGGGAAGGCTGTCTTCGTACAGCGCGGCTGCCGGCAGGCGGAGATAGAGATAGCGGAAGCCGCCCAGCTGCTCCAGTGCCAGCAGCTGGCGCAGGATCATCGCTTCCTGGCCGGGGCAATCGACCGCCAGCAGGCCGGGGCCGTCCGCGGCGCGCCCCGGCAGGTCCAGCAGGCCGGCCAGGGGGGCCGTTTCCACCTGCACCGTGCCGGTCTGGCGCAGGCCGGGGAAGATTTTGTCCAGCCCGTCCGGACGGCGGCAGCTGGACAGGGAGCGGAAGTTGAAGAGGTAGAAGGGGCTCTGCCCGGCCTCCTCCGCCACGGCCACCGTGCGCAGCCGGGTGCCGGCAGCGGCGCAGGCGGGCTTCAGCGCAGCGGCTCTTTCGGGGTCTGCTTCGGTCAGCAGGATATGCCTGGCGCCGCTGTCCAGGCAGGCCTGCACAGCGTCCGGACCGGCGTTGCCGATGCCGAGGTAAACCAGCGTATCAAGGCTGCCGGATTGGCGGATCCGGGCCAGTTGGGTCTGAAAGAAGGTGCTGTCTTGCATGTTATGCCTTGCTTCGTCCTGTCGGGCTCCGGCGGGGGGGGCGCAGCGGTGCGATGAGGCGGAGGAGCCGGGGTTTCAGTTGGCGGGAGGGCGTTGCGGCCTGGGCCCGGCTTTCGTCCAGCTGCTGCTGCAGCCTGCCGGAACGGGCTGCCAGGGCGCGGATTTCACGCCCTGCAGCCTGCAGCGCCTGTTCCTTCCCGGCAATCTTCTGCTGCAGCGCCTCTGCCAGGCTGCGGTTCAGCGATTGCAGCGTCTCCAGCTCGTGATGCATCAGGTTCTTCTGCTCCTGAAGCCAGGCGATCTGCGCGCTGGCGGCCTGGTAGGCCTGTGCCGCGGCGGCCGGATCCGGGCCGGGCGGGGCGTCAGCATCCGGGTCAGGATGGGGCAGGGCGGCGTCCTGCAGGGCCCGGGCCAGGCCGGGGATAGTGCCGTCCTGCGGCAGGCAGGCTGCGGCCAGGGCCAGCAGCACCGGGTCTTCTGCCGGCAGGGGGTGCGGGGGCGCCAGGTTCTCCGGGGCAGCGGCACAGGCCTGGCCGGAACCGGCCAGGACCTCTGCCGGAGACCGGAGAAACCGGCCCAGCTCCGCGGCGGCAACCTGCGGCCCCCCGTCCTGAAGCGCCTGCAGGATCTCCCGGGCCTGCGCGGACCAGGCAGCCAGCGCCGCCTCCGGCGGCTGATCCTGCAGGAAGGCCTGGTACAGGCAGCGTTCCGGCAGGGTATAAAGCAGCAGTGCAGGACCGCGCCCGGCCTCCAGCGGGCGGTGCAGCCGGGCCAGGCCCAGGCGGGCGGACAGCGCCTCCAGCGCCGGGCCGCAGGCGGCATCCGCCGGGTACCAGATATACTGCACCGGGGCCTCGGCTGTCTTGGCTGTCACATCCATTTGCACGGTCTTTTGCATCTGCCTGGGGCATGTTCCCGGACAGCAATCTTACTGTCGGCAGGCGAAGTCAACCGCAGAGGGGCCTGGAGGAGAGTTCCGGGCTGCGCTTGCGCGGCGATCGGGGTAAGAGGGGGCAAACAGCAGGCGGGCAGAGACGCATGATCAGGATCTACATGGAAGGCAGGCATATCAAACGGTCGCCGCTCAGTTACAGAGCCCTGGCGCCGCTGTTTGAGGGCTGGGCAGAGCGTGTTGCAGAGCCGGAGCAGGCGGATCTGTTGCTGTTTGCCCATGTCCTGGACATTGAAGAGGCGCCGCAGGCGGTCATCGCGGCCTGGCGGCGGCGCCAGCCGCCGGTTGTGCTGCTGTCCGAAGAGCCGTTCTGGGACACCATCTGGGGCCGCCGCCCGCTGCAGCGGGAGCTGATCGTGGAAACCCGCTTCGGGGCGGTGCCTGCGGTGCAGCTGAATCATGCCACCAGCGGTATCTTCCGGTTTGCGCGGATCCCCTATTACCTGCTGACCAACCCCCGGTTCGCCAATGCCTATGCGGCCCGTTTCAGCCGCAATGCAGCCTTGGATGCGGCGGACTGGCAGGCGTGTTTCGAGACCCGCGGCACCGATCTTGCCTTCATGTTCGAGCGCCGCCCCGAGCCCTATCATGCGGTGCACTGGCCGGAGGGCGGCATCACCGGCCTGTGCTCCTGGCGCACAGAGCTGGCCGAGGCGGTGCAGGCCGGTGCCGTGGAGCGGCTGGGGCAGAGCTGGCAGGGCGGCAAGAGCCGGTTTCAGCAGCGCAACTGGCATCTGGACAAGATCACCCGCCTGGACCGCCGGGCCCGGATGCTGGGGGCCTTTGAGAACACCCATCAGCCGGATTATCTCACCGAGAAGATCTTCGATGCGTTTGCCTGCGGGTCGGTGCCGCTGTATTTTGCCGCGCCGGAGCACCGCATTCATGGCTTCGGCCTGCCGCAGGAGTCCTGGATCAATCTGCACGGCCAGAGCGCGCCGGAGGCGGCGGCGCGGCTGGAGAGCCTGGGCTGCGGCCGGGAATGGGTCCGGAACTGGGGCCGGGCGCGGTTTGCGGCCTATGCCGGCGCGCAGCGGCAGCTGGCGGATCTGTTTTGCGACCCCGCGCTTTGGCTGGCAGAGCGCAAGCGGCTGGCCGCGGCGGTGAAAGCCGGGCTGGCGGCGGTGCTGGAGGGGCAGCCGGGCTGAGCCTGGCGGCAGCCGGACCGGTCAGGCCATGGCCAGCAGCTCAATCTTGCGGAAGACGGCCTGGAACTGCGCGGTTTGAAAGAACAGGTTCAGTTCGCAGCCGCTGCTGCGCGCCAGCAGATCCGGGTCCAGCGGAATATGCGCGATCTGTTCCTGCGCGTCGCCGGTGCAGACAACCGGGCGGGCGGAGATCTCGGTGAAACCGCCGCTTTCCAGATGGCAGCGCAGGGTGGGGGTGTAGATCAGCAGATCCGGGCCGGCGGCGGCCGCCAGCAGGCCGAGGTAGCGGGCCTTGCGCAGCGGCGCCAGCTCCAGCCGGATCCCGAAGCTGGCCCAGAGGCCGCTGTCGCCGTTTTCCAATCTGAGGGCAAACCCCTCTGCGGCCGGGGCGCAAGACAGCCTGGCCTGGCCTGCGGGATCGGTGGACAGCCACAGATCCGCGGTGGGGCCAAGAGGGCAATGCCCCGGTGCGGACGTCTGCTCAGGGGCATGCTGCAAGGCTTGAAGCTGGGCAATGGCGGTGGCAAATGCTGGGGGAGGCACGGGTCTCTGGCTTTCTGATCGTCTGAATACAGCGGTAAGATGTCCTGGGGCACTTCATAGGCCAGTCGGCAGGGGCTGGAAACACTTGTTGTGACACAGGCTGCCGGGCCATAAGCACAGGAGCAGGCCGCTTTTCAGGCCGCAATGCTGATATTTGGAGCAGGAACATGATTACCCCAATTCTTCTTTGCGGCGGTTCGGGCACCCGGCTGTGGCCGCTGTCGCGCAAGAGCTACCCCAAGCAATTTGTGCCGCTGACCGGCGCGGAAACGCTGTTTCAGGCCTCGGCCCGGCGGCTGTCGGGGGAGGGGTTCGCGCCGCCTCTGGTGCTGACCAATTCGGATTTCCGCTTCATCGTGACCGAGCAGCTGGCTGCCGCCGGCATTGATCCCGGCGCCATCCTGATCGAGCCGGAGGGGCGCAATACCGCGCCCGCGGTGCTGGCCGCGGCGCTGTGGCTGGAGAAGAGCGACCCGGACGGGCTGATGCTGGTGGCGCCCTCGGATCACGTGGTGCCCGACGCAGAGGCCTTCCGCGCGGCGGTTGCCGCAGGCGCGGCGGCGGCCCGGGACGGGCAGCTGGTCACCTTCGGCATCACCCCGGACCGGGCGGAGACCGGCTATGGCTACCTGGAGCTGACCGCGGCGCCCGGCGATGTCTCCCCGCGCCCGCTCGGGCTCAAGCGCTTTGTTGAAAAACCCGATGCCAGGACCGCCGAAGCGATGCTGGCCTCGGGCCGGCACCTGTGGAATGCGGGCATCTTCCTGTTCTCGGTGAAGGCCATCCTGGCGGCGTTCCGCGCCCATGCGCCGGCGCTGATCGCGCCGGTGCAGGCCGCGGTGGACCGGGGCCGGCCGGATCTGGGCTTCCTGCGGCTGGATCCGGGCGCCTGGGCAGAGGCTGGGGATATCTCGATCGACTATGCGGTGATGGAAAAGGCGGACAACCTAGCGGTTGTGCCTTTTGCCGCGGGCTGGTCGGATCTGGGCGGCTGGGACGCGGTCCGGCGCGAAAGCCCCGCGGACAGCAATGGGGTTGTGACCGCCGGGGCGGCCACCGCGATTGATTGCGCGGACAGCCTGCTGCGGTCTGAAAGCGAGGGGCTGGAGCTGGTCGGCATCGGGCTGGAGAACATCATTGCGGTGGCGATGCCCGATGCGGTGCTGGTGGCCGCGGCGGACCGGGCCCAGGATGTGAAACAGGCGGTCTCGGCGCTGAAGGAAAAAGGCGCCCGCCAGGCCGCCTGTTTCCCCAAGGACCACCGCCCCTGGGGCTGGTTCGAGAGCCTGGCGGTGGGGGACCGGTTCCAGGTCAAGCGCATCCATGTGCATCCCGGCGCTGCGCTGAGCCTGCAGAGCCATCACCACCGTTCCGAGCATTGGATCGTGGTCGAGGGCACCGCCCGGGTGACGGTGGATGAGGAGGTCCGGCTGGTGACGGAAAACCAGTCGGTCTACATCCCGCTGGGCGCGGTGCACCGGATGGAAAACCCGGGCAAGGTGCCGATGGTGCTGATCGAAGTGCAGACCGGCAGCTACCTGGGCGAGGATGACATCATCCGCTTTGAGGACATCTATGCCCGCGGCCAGGGCGCCAAGGGATAGGCTGCGGCCGGGGCGGCGGAACAGGGCGCTCCCGCGCCTGTGCGCCGCATCGCAGATGCGCTGCAAAGCCTTGGGCCGGGCGCAGGCGGGAAGAGGGGAGCTTTGATGCCCGGTGACGGGCGGGAGCCTGCCGCGGCGGGACTGAAACGGGCAGCAGTCAGCGCAGCAGCCATTCCTCCACCTGCGGCGACACCTGCCGCATCCGCCGCCAGCGTGCGCCTGCGGGCTGGCCCTTGCGCAGCCGCAGCTTGCCCACCAGCCCGGTGAGCGCCCATTCCGGGCGGCGGCTTCGCGGCACATAGGGCCGCTCCGGGTCATAGGCCGGGTTTTCCAGCGGCTGGCCGTCTGCGCCGCGCTGGGGGCTGCCGTAGCCGTCGCGCAGCCAGCGCTGCTTCCATTCCCCCATGTCGCCGTCGCCGATCACCGCCGGGTTGCCGCTGATCACGCCGATCGGATCTTCGCCGGGGGCCGCCGGGCGGATCTTCTCCCCGTCCAGCACCACGGCCAGGCCGCGGCGGTCTTCGCCCCGGGGATTGCCGTCGGCCCATTCGAACCATTCGGCGTAATCGGCGCCGCCGCCGGACCAGGCGCCGGAGCAGCTGCCGTTGCCGTCCGCCCCCAGCCGGAAATCGGCGCTGCCATCGCCGGCCAGCAGGTAATCGGTGCTGCTGCCCTGGATCTCCAGATGCGCCGCGGGGCTGGCAGTGCCAAGCCCGGCGCGCCCGTTTGCGGTCAGCGCCAGCGCGGTGGACCAGGCGCTGCCATCGGCAGAGAGCTTGATGGAGAAATCATCAGAGCCCGCCAGCCCCATTTCGGCGCGCCCGCTCCAGCCCGACTGGAACAGCAGCGCGGCGGTGTCGGCACTGCCCGCCTTGTTGATCTTGAGCTGATGGCCGGCACCCGCATGGGTCAGCAGCGTGGCAGGCCCGGCCGCTGCCAGCGGATTGGCGGCATCGGCGGCGGTGCCGACGCCGAGACGGGCCAGGTTCTGGGTCTCCGCAGGCGGCAGGATCCAGGCGCTGCCGTCCCAGACCCTCAGCTCTGCGTCCAGGCGGCTCCAGGCGCGCCAGCCGGGCAGGGGGGCGAGGAACAGCCAGCCCTCGCCCTGCCAGACCGCGAGCTCAGACCCGTGCCCGGCCCAGGCCCCGGCTGGCGCGGGCGCCAGCGCATGGGTCTCGCCCAGGGCAGGCGCGGCGGGCGGGCTGGCGGCGCTGAAGCTTTCGACGCTGAGCTGCACCAGCGCATCCAGCATCTGCAGCGCTTCGTTATGGGTCACATGTTTCTGCGCCTGGGCAGGCATCAGATAGGGCAGGGCGAGGATCGGCGAGGTCTGGGTCATGGAGAGAGGGCTCCGGCAGGGGCTGAGGAACGGGATCCGCGCCAGTTTGCCAGAGCGGTCTGAAACCGGCGCTAACGGGGCGTACGCTGCAAATGCAACGGCTGGCCCGGGCGGTATGCGTGCCCCTGCCTGTTCCCGGCTTGTCTTGGGTCTGTTTCCGGTCTGTTCGTTCAATTGTCGTCAATCTGTAAACAATCGCCCTGAATTCGCCTGTTTTGCCGCCCGCTTTGCGCCCGCAGGCGCCGCCAGGGTCAGCCCCGGGCCGCAAGCGCAAAGGAGCGGGGCATGGCATTGGTATTCAACGGGCGTATCGCCGCAGAGGATCTGATTTTCGGCACCGACCTGCGCGATCTGGAAATTGCGGTGCAGGATGGCCAGGCCACGCTTTATGCCATCACCGGCATGAATGGCGGCATCAGCCGCTGGCAGCTGGACGAGGCAGGCGGACTGCCGCAGCTGGCAGGCCAGCAGCTGCATGGCCAGGCGGGCATCCGCACCGGCGCGTTCCACCTGGCCGGGGCCGGCGGGGCGGTGCGGCTGCTGCAGGAGCAGACGGCCCGGAGCGAGATGACCTTTTATGAGCTGGACGGCAGCGGCAGCCTGGGCGGCCAGCAGCGCGGCAGCCTGGCTGGGGCTGAGGCGGGCGGCTTTGGCGCGGTGGCGGTGCTTGAGCTGGCGGGCGGCGCATCGGTGTTCTACGGGGTGGGGGCGGATGGCGGCGCCCTGCAGGGCTGGCGGCTGGATGCGGAGGGCGATGTGCAGGCGCAGGCCGTTTTGGCAGGCGGCAGCGCGGCTTACAGCCTGGACCCGGCGGCGCTGCTGGCCACGGTGCAGACGGCGGGCGGGCCGCTGCTGCTGGCGGCGGATGCGGCCGGGGTGCGCAGCTTCCGCGCCGATGCGGAGACCGGCGCGCTCAGCCCTGCGGCAGAGCTGGGGGCGGCGCAGGGGCTGGCGGTCTCCGGCATCTCTGCGCTGGAAGGCTTCACCGCGGGCGGCCAGGCCTGGGTGCTCCTGGCGGCGGCGGGCAGCAGCTCGCTCACCCTGATGCGGGCGGGGGCGGACGGCGGCCTGCAGGTTGCGGCCCAGCTGCAGGACACCGCGGCGACCCGCTTTGGCGGGGTGTCGGCGCTGGATGTGGTGCAGGCCGGAGACCATACCCTGGTGCTGGCGGCGGGCAATGACGGCGGCCTCAGCCTGTTCACCCTGACCCCGGGCGGGGCGCTGATCCATCTTGAAAGCCTGGAGCATATGCCCGGCCTGGGGCTGCAGAATGCGACCGCGCTGAAGGCGGTGGCGGCGGGCGGCCATCTGCAGGTTTTTGCAGCCTCCGGCAGCGACGGCGGCATCAGCCAGTTCACCCTGCCGCTGGCGGACCTGGGGGAGGCGGCCCGGGCGGCGGCGGGGCAGGCACGGCTGGAGGGCAGCGCCGGGGCGGATGTGCTGGAGGGCGGTCCGGGGGCGGCCGGGCTGGCCGGGCACGCGGGCGATGATGTGCTGGTGGCGGGTGCGGGCGGCGGCTGGCTGGAGGGCGGCAGCGGCGCCGACGCCTTTGTCATCAACCCGGCGGCAGGGCGGGTCACGGTGCGCGATTTCACCCCCGGCGAGGACCGGCTGGACCTGTCGCTGTTCGAGGGGCTTTACAGCGCCGCCCAGCTGGAGGCGGGCAGCCGCAGCACCGGCATGGTGCTGCAGGCGGGGGAAACCGCGGTGGTGCTGATCAGCGCTGCCGGCATGCCGCTGGAGCTGGAGGATATCTTCGGGCCGGACCTGCGCTTTGCCTTTCCGGAGCGCCAGGGGCCGGGGGACACCCTGCCGGGCGGCAGTTTCTATGGCGGCAGCGGCGATGACAGCCTGCAGGGCAGCGGCAGCGATGACCTGCTGGCAGGCGGCGGCGGCAACGACCGGCTGGCGGGCGGCAGCGGTGATGACAGCCTGATAGGCGGCAGCGGCAATGACTGGCTGGCGGGCGGCATGGGTGATGACCGGCTGGCGGGCGGCGGCGGCGGCGACAGCCTGATAGGCGGCAGCGGCAATGACTGGCTGGAAGGCGGCGGCGGCGATGACCGGCTGACCGGGGGCAGCGGCAATGACAGCCTGAAGGGCAGCGGCGGCAAGGATCTGCTGAAAGGCGGCAGCGGCGGGGACCGGCTGCAGGGCGGCAGCGGCGGCGATACGCTTAAGGGCGGCGGCGGCAGCGACACCCTGGCCGGCGGCGGCGGCCGGGACAGCCTGAAGGGCCAGGGCGGGCAGGACAGCCTGGCGGGCGGCGGCCGCCATGACAGCCTCAAGGGCGGCGGCGGCGGTGATACGCTGGACGGCGGCCGGGGCCGGGACAGCCTGAAGGGGCAGGGCGGCGATGACCGGCTGACCGGCGGCAAGGGGCAGGACTGGCTCAGCGGCGGCGGCGGCAGCGATGTCTTTGTCTTTGCCCGCGGCCATGGGCGCGACACCATCTCCGACTTCCGCCCCGGCCGCGACCTGATCGATCTGGAGGCGGCGGCGGACCGGTTTGCGGATCTGGAGCTCAGCCGCCAGGACGGCGGCACGCTGATCAGAACCGGGTCGGGCAAGATCTTTCTGGAAGACCTGCGGCCGGGGCAGCTGGAGGCGGATGACTTCCTGTTTTGAAGGGCCTGTTACGAAGGGGGCCGCGCCGGGGCCTGTCTGGCCTTGCCGCCGTGCCGCGCTATTTGAGAAGTCCCGGCCCGGCGCCTGCCGGAGGGACTGCTGCGGGGGGCGCAGGCAGAGCCGGCAGGCGCCGGGGCCGGCGGGGGGCATATGAAGGTTCTGATTTTCACAGCCGCGCAGGAGGCGGCGGCCTGCGCCGCGGCGCATCTCACCGGGCAGGTCCGGGCGCATCCCGCCAGCGTGCTGGGGCTGGCCACCGGCGGCACCATGCTGCCGGTCTATGCGCAGCTGGCTGCGGCCTGCCGCCAGGGTCTGGTGTCTTTTGCCCGCGCCTGCGGCTTCAGCCTGGATGAATACACCGGCCTGCCCGCGGGCCACCCCTGCTCCTACCGCAGCTACCTGCAGGCGCATCTGCTGCGCGGCACCGATTTCAGCCCGCAGCGGCTGCATCTGCCGCGCGGCGATGCGGCGGATGCGGCGGCGGAGGCGCAGCGCTATGAGGCGCTGGTGGCGGCCAGGGGGCCGGTGGACCTGCAGCTGCTGGGGTTGGGGCAGAATGGCCATATCGGCTTTAACGAGCCCGGCTCCAGCCTGGACTCGCGCACCCGGGAGATCCGGCTGGATGCCGGCACCCGCAAGGCCAACAGCCGGTTCTTCCCGGCAGGCGAGGCGCCGCCGGAAACTGCCATCACGATGGGCATCCGCACCATCCTGGACAGCCGGGACGTCCTGCTGCTGGCCACCGGCGCGCAGAAGGCCGCGGCGGTGGCGGCCATGATCGAAGGCCCGCTGAGCCCCCGGTGCCCGGCCTCGGCGCTGCAGACGCACCGCCGCGCCACGGTGGTGCTGGATGCGGCGGCGGCCTCCGGCCTGAAACGGCATTTCGCGGCGGAGACGCGGGCGGGGCAGAAGGCGCAGGCGGGGGCGGCGGCCCGGACCTAGGATCAGGCAAAACGGCCCGGTAAATCGGCCTGGCAGGCGCGGCCGGCTGCGGGACGCGCGCGGGGCTTATTCCATCTCAGGATGCAGCGCGGCGGCGGTGCGTTTGCGCTGCGCCTTGGACAGCATATGGATTTCCGCCACAGCGGCAAAACCGGCCCAGCTGCCCGCCACATAGCACAGACCCATGATCCAGGCCGGGGCGCTGAACAGGATGGCGCTTGCCAGCGCGCAAAGCGTTCCTGTCAGAACGCAGAATGCGAGTATTGCGAACACTGCTCTTGCTCCTCTTTGGGGCAAAGGTAGCAGGTTTTCCGCGTTTTTTAAGGTCAATTCTGCGCCGTTTTCCGCGACCGGCAGTGATCTGCGGACGGCCTGCGCGCCGCCGCCCCTGCGGCGGCGGCGCTATTGCTCCCAGATTTTGAACAAGTCCTTGAAATAGCTTACAGTATGGCTGATGCCCTTCTCCAGCGGGATCTTCGGCTCCCAGTCCAGATGCTGCTTGGCAAAGCTGATGTCGGGGCACCGCTGGGTGGGGTCGTCGCTGGGCAGGTCGTGATAGCTCAGCACCGAGCGCGAGCCGGTCTTGCGGATGATCAGCTCCGCCAGCTCGCGGATCGAGAACTCCACCGGGTTGCCGAGGTTGACCGGCCCGGCAATGCCATCGCCGCTGTCCATCAGCCGGACCAGCCCGTCGATCAGCTCATCGACATAGCAGAATGACCGGGTCTGGCTGCCGTCGCCGTAGATGGTGATCTCCTCGCCGGCCAGGGCCTGGCTGATGAAATTGGACACCACCCGGCCGTCGCGGGGGTGCATCCTGGGCCCGTAGGTGTTGAAGATCCGCGCCACCTTGATCGGCACCCCGTGCTGGCGGTTGTAATCGAAAAACAGCGTCTCGGCGCAGCGTTTGCCCTCGTCATAGCAGGAGCGCAGCCCGATCGGGTTCACATTGCCCCAGTAATCCTCGCGCTGGGGCGAGATATGCGGATCGCCGTAGACCTCGCTGGTGGAGGCCTGCAGGATCTTGCATTTCAGCCGCTTGGCCAGCCCCAGCATGTTGATTGCCCCATGCACCGAGGTCTTGGCGGTCTGCACCGGGTCGTGCTGGTAGTGGACCGGCGAGGCCGGGCAGGCCAGGTTGTAGATCTCGTCCACCTCCACATAAAGCGGCAGGGTCACGTCGTGGCGCATGAATTCGAACCGCGGGTGGTTGTGCAAATGGTCGATGTTGCGCTTGGTGCCGGTGAACAGGTTGTCGGCGCACAGCACCTCATTGCCGGCCTCCAGCAGCCGGTCGCACAGATGCGAGCCGAGGAAGCCCGCCCCGCCTGTCACGAGGATTCTTTTCCGCATCCGGTAGTGTCTAGGCATATGTGCTCCGCTTTCCTGCTGTGGTTCCGGTTTAAGGTGACGATGTGTGCTGCGGCTGCCCGTCCGGAGAGCTGTCTGGCTGGCTGTCCGGCTGGCGCGGCATGAGCCAGTCCGGCAGCGGCCCGTCCTGCTGCGCGTTCCGGTGCCCCTTCAGCAGCGCGGCCAGGTGCCGGGTGTCCTGTGCGTAGTGGCGGATGATCTCCTGTTCCAGGCCGGGGCTCAGCGGCGCCGGGCGGACGGCGGCGGCATTGGCCGTCTTGAGGCGTTTGATGATCCCGAAGGAGCGGACCCCAAGCATCTTCTTGACCGGGCGCGTGGCCAGCTCGCGCAGCGGCCCGCCGCGGGCGATGGCATAGCTCAGCAGCCTGGAGCGGGCGCGTTTGGCGGCATTGATCCGGGGAAACTCCTGGCGCCCGTCGTCGGGCAGGCCGAGAAACTCCAGCGCCCGGCGGTAGACCCGGCCGGTGTCGGCCTGCATTTCCTCCTGAAACAGCACCAGGGTCTGCGCCCGCGGCACCGTCTGCCACAGCCGCTCCAGCATCGCGCCAAAGGCGGCGGTGCGGGTATAGACCAGGGTCTGCGGTGCCCGGCAGCGGCGCGGGATGCGGCTGCCGCCGGCGCGCGCCTCCGACAGCCGCCAGGCGGTTTCGAATTCCGCCGCGTCCTCGTCGAAGGCATTGACCAGCTGCCGGTGCAGCGAGGGCAGCATCCGGACCGGGTCGCGCAGCATGACGATGAAGCGGGCATCCGGGCGGGCCCGCAGGATGGCGGGAACGGCGGTCTGCGAATAGAGATACCAGACCGAGGCCTCGGCCAGCAGCCGGGTTTCCGGCCCGGGCGCAAAGAAGGTGCGGTAGCGCTCCGGAGCGGTGCTGCGCTGCAGGCCGGGCAGGTCATCGCAGAAGTGATGCGGCTCCTTGGGTTTGCTGAAGGCGACCTGCGGGTGGGCGGCCAGATACTGGGCCAGCGCGGTGGTGCCGCATTTCGGCGCCCCGATAATATAGCCCCGCGGAGGGAAAAGCCTGTCTGCGCCGGCGGCTGCAAGTCGCATATGAATAACGGTCCGGTAAAGGGTCCTGCGGGCCGGAGCGCCGCAGGACGCGGCATTGGAAACGGGTTACTGAACGTCCGACCCGTAAATATAAGCCGGTTGCCGCCAAAGGCGACTTCCGCTGCCCCGGCCCATCCGCTGCCCGCCCGCTGCCAGCCTGCTGCCCGGGCCGGCTCCCGCCAGGATTGCATTTTTCAACCCCGTCCCAGCCGGGGTCCGGCCCGGCTGCGGCCGTGGCCCCGGCGGCGCCCGGCGCCGGGGCCCGCCGGGGCGGATCCGGCGGATCCGGGCCGTGCCCGGCCGCAGGCGGCGCTGGCCCGGGCGGGCCGGATTTTGTCCCCATTTGGGGGCATACCGGCCTGCCGCCCCCGCGGTTTAATGATCTGGCGGCCTGTGCTGCCGCGGCGGGCCGTTCTGCGGGCCCGGAACTGTGCAGCCTGCGGCCCGGGCACCCCCGGGCGGAGGCCGGGCAGACTGCAGGAAGCTGCCGGGCCGTCAGCGCCGCCGCGTGTGTTTGCGGGGGCTTCGGCTGCGGGGGAGCGCGTGCGTTTGGTAATTGGTTTCAGTTTGTTAGTGAGGGGGCATCGTGTTCATTGATGAAAGCGGCCTGGCATCCGGACGTGATCTGCAGCGGGGCGCAAAGGCGCGCTCTGCGGAGCAGGTCCGGGCCAGTATCCTGCCGGTCCGGGAGCGGCCGGGAATCAGCCCTGCGGGACTTGCAGCTGTGAGGGACAGTGCTGCACGGCAGCGGCGGGCCGGACGGCGGGTGCTGTCCGGCTTCCGGCCCCGGTCGGAAGCGTTTCACCGGGTCTATAACACGGTTCTGGCGGGAGGGCTGTTTGTCCTGGCGCTGCCGGTGACGGGGCTGATTGCGCTGCTGGTGCTGCTGACCCAGGGGCGTCCGGTGTTCTACCGGGGCGTGCGTGTCGGCCAGCATGGCCGGGTGTTCGGCATCCTGAAATTCCGCACCCTGGACACCGCGGCAGCCGCCAAGCTGACCCGGGACCGGGTGCTGCCCAACGGCTCCGGCCTGGAGACGCCGCTGGGCGGCTTCCTGCGCGAGACCCGGCTGGATGAGCTGCCGCAGCTTCTGAATGTGATCGCCGGCGACATGAACATCTGCGGCCCGCGCCCGGTGCGGCCGGAGATCGCCGAGATGCAGCGCGCCGGGATCCGCAATTACGACGCCCGCTTTGCGGTCAAGCCGGGGCTGCTGGGCCCGGCCCAGGCGCTGATGGGCCATGGCACCCCCAAGGCGGTCAGGGCGCGGCTGAATGCGGCCCTGTGCCGGGCGCCGGTGAGCTACCGGCGCGAGCTGGAGATGATGATCATGGTGCCGGCCTGCATGTTCGCGCGCAGCTGCGCGCTGCTGCTGGCCCGGCTGGCGGCGGCGGCGGGCCTGTCCCGGGATCCGCAGGCCGCAGGCAATCTGGCGGCCAAGGCCGGGGTCGGCGTCCAGTACCGCTGCGCGGCGGGGCGGCGGCATCAGGTGCTGCGGATCGACGACTCCCATCTGGTGCTGGCGGGCGCCTGCGCCGCCGGGCCGGGGGCGGTGATCATCACCCTGCCCAGCGGGCTCAAGCGGCGGGCCAGGGTCACGGCGGCGTCGCGGACCCCGCTGGCGGCGGGGCAGCTGGCGCTGCGCTACAGCCCGGCCAGCGATTACGCCCACCACATTCTGGAGCGCTACCTCTACCAGCGCGTGGTGGTGCCGCATCATTCGCATTTCGTTCCCGGCCGCGCCTTCCGTGCATTGCGGCGCAAAATCGGCTATATTGCAGGCCTGCCGGGCAGTCCGACCTCATCAGAGCACCGCGCCAGGAGATGATCTTTCCGCTGGAAGGCATCCCCGGTTTCAAGCGCTGCAGGAGAAGATAGACCATGGAGCCCATTACCTTTGGCATTACCGATCTGAGCGGCAACGCCTCCTTCAATCCGACCGCCATCGACTTCAGCAAGACCGGCAACCCGGTGCTGTTCGTGGCGCAGCAGGACGGCACCGTCTACCGCTATGAGATCGAGCGGCAGCTGGACGGCCCGGATCCGGATACCACCGATGAATTCGTGGTGACCGGCACGGTGCAGATCGACACGGTGCCCGATGAGGTGCAGAACTTCGACGACGACGGCAGCCTGAATGCCAACCTCAAGCGCCAGGTCACCGGCATGGCGGTGACCGAGGATGCGGCCGGCAATGACGTGCTGTACATTTCCTCCTCCGACTGGCGGATTGCCGTGGGCGAGGACAGCGGGCTGGACACCAACTCCGGCCAGATCCACCGGATCACCCTGGACCCGGTAACCGGCGCGGTGCTGTCCAATGTGGCGGTGCTGCGCGGGCTGCCGCGCTCGGAAGAGAACCACGCCAACAACGGCATCGACCTGGCCATCGATCCGGCGACCGGCGATACCATCATGTATGTCGCCGTCGGCGGCATCACCAACAAGGGCGCGCCGGGCAACAATTTTGCCGGCACCACCGATTTTGCCTGGTCGGCGGCGATCATCAAGATCAACCTCACCGAGCTGGAATCCTATGACATCCGCACCGATGCCAACGGCAACCAGTTCATTCTCGACCTGCCGACGCTGGACGATCCGACGCGGAGCAATATCGACCTCACCACCCTGGGCATCCAGGACCTGGCGCTGGATCCGAACTTCACCCTGGATGACAACGGCAATATTGGCGGCGTGCTGCAGCCCGACTGGGCCGGCGGCAACAACGGGCTCAACCAGGCCAAGATCACCGATTACGTGCTGGCCAGCGAGGGCGGCCAGCTCAAGCTGGTGAGCAACCCGGTGGACCTGTTCGCGCCCGGCTACCGCAACCCCTATGACGTGATCGCGCTCAACTCCGGCGAGGTCTTCACCTGGGACAACGGCCCGAACGGCGGCTGGGGCGGCCAGCCGCTGTCTTATTCCGACGGCAATATCGTCAATGACTGGACCTCGGAGTTTGCCACCAACGAGTTCAACGAAAGCGGCAGCAGCGGCTTTGGCGACCAGCTGCATTACCTGGGCAATGTGACCGATCCCTATGGCACCTATGGCGGCCATGCCAGCCCGCTGCGCGCCGCCCAGGAGGCGCTGGCCGCGGCCTTCAACACCGATGGCACCTACAAGGGCGCCACCTCTGCCGACCCGATCATTGCCGACGGGGTGCAGATCTTTGACAATGAGGCGGATGCGCAGAATTACCTGTCCAAACTGCTGATCATCTATGAGCAGAACGGCTCCGGCACCTGGACGGATGTGACCGCCTCCACCGGCCTGCCGCCGGATCTGTTCGACGTGCTGTCGGGCTATGACTGGAGCCACCCGGGCAGTTCGATCGACAACCCGCTGGATTTCTTCGACGGCACCAGCATCATGGACGGCACGCCCTATTCGCCGGAATCCGAGCTGCTGGACGAGGATGAGGACGGCTCGCTGGTGGTGACGCCGGAATCGACCAACGGGCTGACCGAATTCACCGCCACCTATTTCGGCGGCCAGCTGCAGGGCGCCATCGTGGCGGCCAGCTTTGACGAGACGCTGTATTTCGCCATGCCTGCCGATACCGATGGCGACGGGCGCACCGACAGCGCCACTATCGTGCACAGCCAGTCGCTGGCCGGCGCCAACCCGCTGGCGCTGACGGCGCTGCCCGACCACGGGCTGTCGCCGGCGCTGATCGACAATACCGGCGATGGCATCGACGATTTCTCAGGCGTGATCGCAGTGGCCACTTATGGCGCTGACGTGATCACCTTCCTGGTGCCGGGCGGCACCCCGATCGATCCCGGCGACGACATGGATCTGGACGGGCTCAACGACATCGTCGATACCCATGTGGGCGACCCGCTGGACGGGCTGGGCGTCAATATCACCCAGGGCAACTCGGAGCGCTGGGGGTTTGAGCTGAACAACCCGTCCTCCACCCCGGCGGGCGCAGTGCCGCCGGGCAACAGCATTGCCGGCGGCATCGGTATCAACGCGGCCTTCCGCGACGGCGTGCTGCCGGCCACAGATAATGGCGGCGACGAGACCCAGGGCCTGTTCAATGGCGGCGTGTTCAACCTGGGCGGCGCCTCCAGCTTTGTCAGCCTGGATGTGGCCCATGACGGCAGCGCGGTGGGCGCCTCCAACAGCCAGCAGGATGTGCTGGGCATCGGTTTCGGCGCGTCAGATGCCACCCATCTGACGATCAGCACCGAAATGGTGAATATCTTCACCTATTCGCTGAACACCGATCCGCCGGCCAAGGTCTGGAACGGCGGCGAGAAGGTCGGCCTGGTGGTCGGCCCCGGCGATCAGTCCAATTATGCCGAGGCCACGATTGCCGCGGTCGACGTGGGCGGCACCGTGCAATACGGCGTCCAGCTGCTGGTGGAAACCGGTGACAGCCCGCAGTCGGTCTTTGTGGAAATCCCGGGCATCAATGCGCCCATTATCGCGGGCCTGGGCGATCCGAACTTCCAGGTCGCCATCGACCTGAACCTCACTCCGGGGATCGAGACCGCCAGTGCGCGGGCGCGCTATGTGGATGACGGGGTCTATACCGATTGGGTGTCCACCGCCGGGCTGGTGCTGCCGCCGGATGTGGTGGCCGCGGTCAAGGGCCAGTATGACAACCTGGGCACCACCACCGGCGCCTTTGTGGGGATGCTGGCCTCGGCGCCCGACGGCGACGATTCCTTTGCCGCCTCCTGGGACTGGATCGATGTTGCCAATACCAGCCCGGTGATCGGCGCTGCACGTGTCGGCGTCAATGAAACCTCCAACAATATCAACAAGTCGACCTTTGCCGCGGATTCCTTTGAGATCACCAATACCGGCAGCAAGATCATCACCCAGGTCGAGTTCGACGTGACAAACGGCATCATTCCCGATGCGGTGTTCGACCCCTTCGGCGAGGCCGGCGACACCATCTTCAAGGGGCTGACCATCGATTCCGCTGGATCGACCGGGGTCGACACCACCCCGGATGCCTCCAATTACGTGGGCGCGGGCGGCGCGGCCGGCTATGAGGGGCTGATCGTCACCTTCGACCAGGCGGTGAACGGCGGCTTCCAGCCGGGCGAGAGCGTCAGCTTCTCGATCGACATGGATCCCAATTCGCTGCTCGGCGCCAAGAAATCGCTGCTCGATGCGGGCTCCTCGCTGGGCTGGGATGCGGGTGGCATCTCCGGGGCGGAGATCATCGCCTCGACGGTCACCGTCACCTATGACGACGGCACCACCAGCACCGGCGATCTGATCAGCGCGGGCAACAATGCCGGGTCCTATACGGTGTCGTCGCAGGCGGCCCCGGGGCTGGAGCCGGTGCTGACCGTCAACGGTGCGGGCGAGGGCGGCACCGGCACCTATGGCGCCGGCGGGCTGGCCGTGGTGCTGAGCGGCCCGGCGGGGTTCACCGCGCGCATCACCCTGGCCAAGGGCTTCATCCAGCCGGTGACCAATGAGTTCCACAACGGCAACAGCGAAGACCAGGCCTATGCGCCGCAGCTGGATGCCCAGCTGGCCGCGCTGGCGGCCTCGGACTTCCCGGCCAACAATATCGTCGAGTTCCAGACCATCGACGTGCTGCTGGACGGCTCGAACCAGGACATCTCGGCGATGTTCGATTTCTCCGGCGTGGCGGATTACGACTTTGCCGGCGAGGATGAGCTGCCGCTGGCCTTTACCGCCGCGATCATCAATCCGGCGGACGGCGATGCGCCGCTGGGCCCGGCGACGCAGCCGGTTTTCCTGACCTTCGACTCCGGCGCCGGCGATACCGCGCCGCCGGTGGTGCAATCCTCCTCGGCGCCGGATATCGGTGCGGGCCAGGCGGGCGCCGCCACGACGGATATCACCGTCACCTATGCGGATAACGCGGCGATCGACATCGCCAGCCTGGATACCGGCGACATCAGCGTCACCGGCCCGGGCGGGGCGCTGACGGTGAGCGGCTTCAGCGTCGATATCGGCACCAACGGCAGCCCGCGGGTGGTGACCTATACGGTGGATGCGCCGGGCGGCAGCTGGGACGCGGCCGACGATGGCAGCTACACGGTGGCGCTGCTGGCCGGCGAGGTCGAGGACACCAGCGGCAATGCCGCGGCGGCTGATCCGGCGATGGACAGCTTTACGGTGGATCTCTCCAGCCCGCCGCCGGATCCGTTCCGGGTCGAGGCCGAGAGCATGACCATTGTCAGCGGCTTTGCCGTCAGGAACAACAGCCAGGCCTCGGCCGGCCAGTACCTGCAGGCCATAGGCAGCGGCGAACAGCGCGCCTCCTATACCTTCATGGCGGCGGCCGGCACCTATGACCTGACCATCGGCCATTTCGACGAAAGCGACGGCCAGTCGCAGATGAGCGTGCTGCTGAACGGCATCGAGATCGACAATTTCATCTGGAACCAGGACGCCGGCAGCCATATCGCCAACCAGACGTCCTTTGCCGAACACACGGTCAGCGGCGTCAGCCTCAGCTCCGGCGATGTGATCGAGCTGTCCGGCTTCAAGGACGGCAAGGAGCCGCTGCGCACCGACTTCATCGACTTTGTCTTTACCGGGGCGGGCGGCGGCGGCGATACCACCGCACCCTTCGTGCAGTCCTCCTCGGCGCCGGACATCGGCCCGGCCGGGGCCGGCACTGCAACAACGGATATCCTGGTCACCTATGCGGACAATGTGGCGGTGGACTTGACCACCATCGACACCGGCGACATCAGCGTCACCGGCCCGGGCGGCGCGCTGACGGTGAGCGGCTTCAGCGTCGACATCGGCAGCAACGGCAGCCCGCGCACGGTGACCTATACGGTGGATGCCCCCGGCGGCAGCTGGGATGCGGCGGATGAGGGCGTCTATACGGTGGCGCTGCTGGCCGGCGAGGTCGAGGACCCCAGCGGCAATTTTGCTGCTGCCGATCCCGCGCTGAACAGCTTTACCGTAGATCTGTCGACGCCGCCGCCAGCCTCGTTCCGCGAGGAGGCGGAAGGCTTTACCATCCTCAGCGGCTTCAACATCAAAAACAACAACCAGGCCTCCGGCAATCAGTACCTGCAGGCGGGCGGCAGCGGCGAGCAGCGCGCCTCCTATACCTTTGCGGCGGCAGCGGGCACCTATGATCTGCAGATCGGCCATTTCGACGAAAGCGACGGTCAGTCGCAGATGAGCGTGCTGCTGAACAGTGTCGAGATCGACACTTTCATCTGGAACCAGGATGCCGGCGATGCGATCGCCAACCAGACCTCCTTTGCGGTGCATGAGATCGCTGATGTGGCGCTCAGCTCCGGCGATGTGATCGAGATTGTGGGCACCAAGAATGGTGGCGAACCGCTGCGGACGGACTACATCGATTTCGTGTTCAATGACGAGCCGATTGCCTGATGCCTGTGTAGCCGGAACGGTTGCAAGGCGCGTCCGGCCGCGGCCCTCAGGAGGAGAGCAGATGCGGGACGCGGCAGAGGCTGAGATTGGGGCGGCTGAGACTGGGGCGGCTGGGACTGGGACGGGGGCGGATGCTGCCGCGCAGTACCGGGCGCTGTTTGTGACGCTGGGCTCTTTTTCACACATCAACACGCAGCTGCTGGCCGCGCTGCAGTCGCAATGCCCGGATGTAGAGTTTGAAACCTTCAGCCTGTCCGGGCAGATGCGCGGGGATTACCCGGCGCTGCTGCGCTGCGGGCTGGGGGCGCTGCGCGAATACGGGCTGCGGGGCATGGGGGCGCGGGCCCGGCTGCGCTACCGGCTGTTCCGCAACCAGGCCTATATCCGCTGGGCGGCGGGGCTGGTGCAGCAGCGGTTCGCAGGCCGCGGCTTTGATTTCACGGTGCAGACCCAGTCGATGTTTTCCGCGGCGCTGCCGGGCTGCCCGAATTTTGTCTATACCGACCACGCCGCCCGCGCCCGGCTGGCGGATGAGGATCAGGACGGCACCGGCCAGCCCTCCGCCGCCTGGCTGGATTGCGAGCGCGCCATCTATGAAGAGGCCGCGCATGTCTTTACCTTCGGGCCGAAGATCCGCGATTTCCTGACCGGCAGCTATGGCATTGCGCCGGGCAAGGTCTCGGCGATCGGGGCCGGCGCCTCGGTGCGGCCCGCCCAGCCGCCGCAGACCGCGCCGGAGCGCTATGGGCGCCGCAATATCCTGTTTGTCGGTGTCGAATGGGACCGCAAGGGCGGGCCCGAGCTGGCAAAGGCATTTGCCCGGCTGCGCCAGCGGCTGCCGGATGCCACGCTGACCATCATCGGCTGCACGCCGGACATTCATCTGGAGGGCTGCCGGGTGCTGGGGCGGCTGCCGCTGGAGGCGCTGGAGGCGCATTTCCATGAGGCGTCCTGTTTCTGCATGCCGTCGCGGGTCGAGCCCTTCGGGGTGGTGTTCCTGGAAGCGATGCAATTCGGGCTGCCGGTGGTCTCCACCACCGCGGGCGATATCGGCGCCATTGTCCGCGACGGCGGGACCGGCCGGCTGGCGGCGCCGCGCGACAGTGCAGGGCTGGAACAGGCGCTTTATGAGGTGCTGGCGGACCCGGGCACCTGCCGCAGCATGGGGCTGGCGGCGCTGGAGCGGGGCCGCCAGTTCACCTGGGAGGCGGTGGCGCGCCGGATTGCCGCCCATGCGCCGGGGGCTGCAAGCCGCCCGGCGGCGCAGGAGCTGGCCTGGTGAGCCTGCGGCTGCTCTACATCATCGACAGCCTGCGGGTGGGCGGCGCGGAGACGCTGCTCTTGGACCTGCTGGATGCGGCGCAGGCGCGCGGCGACCGCGCCCATGTCGCCTATTTCACGCCGGGCCCGCTGGCGCCGGAGGTGGCGCGCCGCGGGGTCGGGGCCACCCGGCTCAGCCGGGCGGGCTTGCGCGATCCGCGGGCGGTGCTGCGGGCGCTGCGGCTGATCCGGGACTGGGACCCGGATATCGTCCACACCCATCTGGTCAAAAGCGACCTGGCCGGGCAGCTGGCGGCCCGCCTGGCGCGCCGCCGCCGCATCATCACCCTGCACAATACCGATCCTTGGCGCCGCAATGCGGTCCTGTCGCGGATCTACCGGCTGATCACCGGCGGCGCCGATGCCTGTATCGCGGTGGCAGAGAATGTCGCCGAACATGCGGCCCGTTGCGGCAGCTATGACGGGGCGCGCATCGAGGTGGTGCGCAATGGCGTCGACCTCGGCCGTTTTGCAGCGGGCGGGGTCCCGGCGATGGATCTGTCCGGCTTCGGGGTGCCAAAGGATGCGGTGGTGATTGCCAAGATCGGCCGCTTCACCGTGCAGAAGGACCACGGCAATTTCCTGCAGGCCGCGGCGCTGCTGGCACAGCGCCAGCCGCGGGCGCATTTCCTGATCACCGGCGATGGCGAGCTGGCAGAACAGATCCGCGATCAGGCGCGCCGCCTGGGGCTGGGCCCGGACCGGCTGAGCTTTACCGGCAATCTGCGCGATATGCCGGCGCTGCTGGCGGCCATTGATATCTTCATGCTGGCCTCGAAATGGGAGGGCCTGCCAATGGTCCTGCTGGAGGCGATGGCGATGGGGCTGCCGGTGGTCTCCACCGCGGTCGGCGGGGTGCCGGGCCTGATCGAGGACGGCCGGAACGGGCTGCTGGCGCCGCCCTCCGATCCGGTGGCGCTGGCGGCGGCGGCAGAGCGGCTGATCCTGGACCCGGCTGCCGGGCGCGCCCTAGGGGCGGCCGGGCTGGAAACGGTGCGGGCGCGGTTTTCCGGCGCCGCCATGCTGAAGCGGATCTGGGCGCTCTATGGGGGACCGGCAGCGGACTTTGCAGGCAACCGGCATAGATTAGATGAAGGTTAGATGAAGGACGGGGCTGACGGAGGCTGGCACATGCGGGCATTGTTTCAGAGGTTTGCGGGCGGGCTGGCCGCCCTGGCGGCGGCGGCAGCGATGGCTTTGACCCTGGCTGCGGGGGCGGCGGCAGCAGAGAATTACATCATCGGCCCGGGCGACAAGCTGAGCATTTCCATCTTTGGCCGTGATGAGTTTTCCAGGATCACCGAAGTGCGCGGCGACGGCAGCATCCGGATCCACCTGCTGGGCCGGATCGAGGCGGCGGGCAAGACCCTGGCGGATGTCGAGGCGCAGATCATGCAGCGCGCGGGCGACCGGTTCGACGGCGCGGTGTCGGTGGTGGCGGGCATTGCCGAATACCGGCCGGTCTTTGTGCTGGGCAATGTCCAGGCCCCGGGCTCTTACCCTTATGCGCCGGGGATGACGGTGATCAAGGCGATTGCCCTGGCTGGCGGCTACGAGCGGGCCAATGCGGAAACCACAGATGAGCGGGTGATCCTGGAGGCGCAGCGGCGCGCGGTCGAGGCGCAGATCCGGCTGCGCTTTGCCGAGGATGAGCAGCGCGCCATTGCCGCGGAACTGAAGCGGATGCAGGCCGCGGATCCAGAGGCCGCAGCGGCTCCGGACGGGGGGGCGGGCGCCAACCCGGACCAGGCAGAGCTTTACCGGATGGGGCGGGTCATTCTAGACGAGGCGATTTCCGGCTTCCGCCGCAAGGAGGCGCTGGCCAAGGCGGAGACCAGCTATTACGCGCAGCGCCGCGAGATCATCGCCCGCCAGCTGCAGACCATCGAACAGCAGCTGGCCGACATCAACGAGCTGGTGGCCCAGGGCCTGTCCCGGCGCGAGCCGCTGATCGACCTGCAGGTCGATGTGGACAATTACCGCTCCGACGAGCTGGAAACCCTGGCCTTTGCCGCCCGGGCCGAGCAGACCGGCGCCAATGCCGCCAGCGAGATCGGCGTTGCGCTGAGCCGCTACCAGCGCGACCTGCTGCGCGACAAGATCGAGGCCGATCAGAAGGTGGCGCTGCTGCGCTCCAATCTCAATACGGCGCTGGAATACCTGCGCTCTGCCGCGCCATCGGTGGCGCTGTCGGTCGGCGAAGAGATGGTGGCGGTGTTCGAGATCTACCGCGGCGGCCCCGGCACCGCGCCGGAGCGGGTGGAGCTGACCAGCCCGCTGCGCCCCGATGATGTTCTGAGCGTTTCCTTTCAGGGCAGCGGCGGCTGATCCGCCCGCAAACAGGCCTTACCAGCCGAAGCTGCGGCCGAGATAGGCCTCCAGCCTGTCATTATAGGGGCGGTAGAAGGCGCGCAGCCGGGCCGCGGTTTCCGGCTTCATCCGGGGATAGCCGCGGCTTTCGGTCCGGGTTTTTTGATAGCTGAATTTATGATCGCGCAGGCCGAGAAAGCCGCTGGCCACCTGCTGCAGCAGCGCCGGGGGATCAGCAAAGTAATCGGCGCTGTCCAGCACCAGCAGCTGTTCTGGCGGAAACACGGCGTGCCAGCGCCGGATCTGTTCCACATAGATGCCGCGCAACAGCCCCAGCGGTGTGTGTTCGGCGGATCCGGCCCGGGACATCAGGCCGCTGAACACCTCCTGGGTGACATCGCGCCCCTCCAGCAGCCGGAAATCCCGTTCCAGCCAGTCCTCAAAGGACATCCCCGTCATGCCGCCGCGGCTGTTGTACTGATGCGCCGAATAGGCGCGCGCGGCGGGATCGCGCAGCAGCATGATGAATTTGCACTGCGGCATGCGGCGGCGGATCAGCTCCGGCAGCTGCGGGAACAGGCAGTAGGAGGGGCTGGCCTCGCCGGTGATGCCGCCCTCCGGCAGCTCCTGCGTGCGCGGGAAATGGGCCCGGTACCAGCTGAGCGGCGGCAGCGGGCTGCGGTCGAAATAATGCACTTCCTTGGTCCAGGCGGCGCCGATCTGCGGATGGGCGGCCAGGTTCTTGTAAAAGGAGGTGGTGCCCGCCTTATGGGCGCCGATGACGATAAAGGCGGGCAGCGGCCGGTCCGGATCGCGCAGGCTGCGCAGCTGCAGCTGCAGGCTGCGGGCCAGGGTATAGGCGGGGCTGCGGCGCAGCCGCCGCCGGGTCTTGTCCATCAGGGTCACCGGGCACCGCCTTTCCGGCCCGGGGCTGGCGGTAATTCAGGCGGGATTGCCGGCGGCCGCTCCGGGATGGCGCCCTGGGCTGGGGCTGGGTCTGGATCCGGGGCCGGTGCCGGGGCGGTGCCGGTGTAGATCCCGATGAGCCGGGCAACCCAGGCCTCAACCCCGTACTGGCCGGCGGCGCGCGCCTGGGCAGCCTGGCCTGCGCGCTGCCGGGCGGCGGGGTCGCGCAGCAGCGCAGCCGCGGCTTCGGCAAGGGCCTGGGGCTGGCCGGGGGGCACCACCGGCAATCCGGTGCCCTCCAGGATCCTGCGGTTGTCGCCTGCGTCAGTCATCACGCAGGGCAGCCCGTTTGCCATCGCCTCCAGCAGCGACACCGGCGCGCCCTCCCAATGGGAGGCGCTGATGAAGACATCAGCGGCCGCCAGCAGGGCGGGAATATCCCGGCGCAGGCCAAGGAACTGCAGGCTGCCGGCGATACCCAGTTCCTGCGCCTGCTGCTGCAGCCGGGCCAGGCGTTGCGGCTCCGGCGCATTGCCGGCAATCAGCAGCAGCGCATCGGGCACCTCCTGCAGCACCCGGGCAAAGGCCGTGAGCATGTCGCCATAGGCCTTCTGGCCGATGATGGCCCCCACCGCCAGGAGCACCGGGCGGTCCTGCACGCCAAGGCCCGCGCGGGCTGCAGCGCGGGTGCCGGGCGGCGCCGTTGCTTCTGGCGCCACTGCATTGGGCACCACCAGGCAGCGGCGCCCGCCGGTATCCGCCAGCGCCGCCTCGGCCACCGCCTGGCCGACGGCAATCCGGGTGGTCCGCGCCATCCGCAGCACCCGCCGGTAGAGAAAGCTGCGGACCCGGCTGACCCGGGCAGTGCTGGCCTTGACGTTATGGATGGTGGCGGCAAAGGGGATCCCCAGCAGCGCCGCCGCCAGCCCGCCCACCACGGTAGAGGTGATCAGATGGGCATGCACATAGGCGATCCGCCGCGCCCTGAGCGCCGCCAGCACCCGCAGGAAGCGGCGCGGATCGACCAGGCTTTTGCCCGGCAGGCAGACCACATCGGCGCCCGAGCGTGCCAGCTCTTCGTGGAAGGGGGTGCCGCCGCGGCTCAGGACGATCACGGTCAGCGCGGTATCCGGACGCTGCTGCACCGCCTGGGCAAAACTCACCACCAGGCGCTCGGCGCCGCCGGTCACCAGCGTGTCGACGATATAGGCGAGCCTGAGCGGCGCGTCCCTGGTTGTTTCCGCCATTGTCTGCTCCCCCGCTGAAATCTGCCCTGCGCTCTGCCCTGCCGTCCGCCGCCTGCCCTAGAGAACCATTCCGCCGCCCGGCGGCTTGCGCCGGAAGCCTGCGTTGCGGCCCTGCGCAGCCTGGGCCTGCCCGGGGGGCTGAGGCCCGGGAACCGGCCGCGCCGGTGCTTCTGCGGCCGGGCTGGCCGGGCCGGCGGCTGCGGGTCCGGGATTGCGCAGCAGCGCGCCAATCCCCGCCACCGACAGCCCTGCCAGCAGCGACACCACCCCCGAGAGCGCCAGCTGCACCTCCAGCGATGCGGAGCTGGGCCGCAGGGGGGAGACCGCGGCCTCGATCACGCGGACATTGCCCTCGGCATCCGAGCCGCTGAGGGCCTCGCTGTCGCGCAGGCGCAGCTTCAGCCCGGCAATCCGTTCCGCCTGCTGCGCCCGCAGCTCATTCAGCGGTCGCAGCGCAGGCATCAGCTTGGACAGATGCTCCATCTTCTTCCGGTTGGTGATCATCGCGCGCTCGATATAGCTGATCCGGGCCAGCTCCTCCTGGATCTCAATATCGGCAGCCAGCAGCCGGTCCTCCATGCCGAGGCGCTTTTCATACAGCGCGCGGCGGGCCTCAAGTGCTGCCAGCGTGGTGCGCGAGTCCCGCAAAAGCCGGGCCAGGTTGGCCTGATCCTCCGAGGTTTTTTCCAGATCGGTTGCGATGAACAGCGGGTCCAGCCCGCCCAGCAGTTCCGAGATCTGCTTGTTGATTTCGCTTTCCTGGCTGGCGGCGGCAGCCAGGCGCACCTGCAGCTGCGCGGTTTCCCGCGCCGCATAGAGCGCGCGGCGGCGCTCCAGGAAAGAGGTTGTCAGCGTGTTGGTCAGCTCGGCGGCGATATCCGGATCCCAGTGCCGGACCGCCACCTTGACCACATAGGAGCCGGTGATCAGCTCCACGGTGGTGGCGGCCTGAAACCACAGCACCGCCTGGCGGGCGGCGTCCTCATCCCCTTCCGGCAGGCCGGGATAGACCCGGCCGATCCCCACCGCCTCCAGGGCGCTGCGGCTCAGCTCCGGATTGTCGAGCAGCAGCATCTCGGCGTTGACCACCCCCTGGAAATCGCCGGGGTTGGGTGCCTTGACGCCGCTGCCTGCGGCATCGGGCACATAGATGTATTCCCGCCCCAGCGCGAACAGGATCAGCGAGCGCGCCTGATAGATCTCCGGCTTCTGCAGCACGTAATACGCGAGCACGGGAAAGACGCATATGACAACGGCAATCGTGACTTTGACAAATTTCCAGGACACGCCCAAAGGATGGTACAATTCCCTGCTCCCAAACGTAAAATTCTCTTACCCCTACCGTCCGCCCGGCCCCGCGGCAGGCTGGCTGCCCGGCAGGAAAACAGCGGTTTCCGCGTGCCTTTGGCGCCGGGCGACTTACTATCTAGCGTCCTGAGGCCCAGTATCTAGCGGCCGTTGGGGCGGACAGGATTTGCCGGCGGTGAAGGACCCGCGGCAGGACGGCGGAGGGCATGCAGATTTTTTCCGGGCCTCTTTTCCTTGTGGGCAGCCCGCGCAGCGGCACCAAGCTGCTGCGCAGCCTGCTGAACCGGAACTCCGGCATCAGCCTGTGCGACCCGGAAACCCATTTCATTCCCTATCTGTTCCAGCGCCACGGCGGCGACCCGGCCAGGTTCGATGCGGATCTCGACCGGCTGTTTGCCGATTTCGACAGCACCCCGTTTCAGATCTACCGCCGCACCACCGGGCGGCGGGTGATGACCCGGGCGGATTTCGCCCGGCTGGAGGCGGCGCCGGACTGGAGCGCGGCCTTTGAGATCATCCTGCGCTTCTATGGCGAGGGCGAGGCGCCGGACACGGGCATCTGGGGCGACAAGACACCGTCTTATGTGCTGGAGATGGCGCTGCTCAAGCGGATCTTCCCGGCAGCGCGCTTTGTGCATATCATCCGAGACCCGCGCGATGTGGCGCTGTCGGCACGCCGCGCCTGGGGCCACAACCCGCTGCGCACGGCGGCCAAATGGGCGCAGGGGCTGGCGGCGGCGCGGCGCAGCGCGGCGCAGCTGGGCGCCGATTACCTGGAAGTGTTCTATGAGCAGCTGCTGGCCGCCCCGGAGCCGGAGCTGCGGCGGATTTCCGGCTTTCTCGGCCAGGTCTATGAACCCGGCATGACGCAGCTGGCGGCCCCATCCGAGAACATCGGCGCCGCCAAGGGCAAGCTTTATGTCGATGCGGCCAATGCCTGCAAATACCGCCAGGAGCTGCCGCGGCGGCTGCAGAAGCGGATCGAGGAAATTGTCTGGGGCGCGGCGCAGCAGACGCCCTACATCATGGAATACGCCCGCGGCCCCAGGCCGCTGCCGCGGCGGGCGCGGGCCTGCCTGGCCCTGGCGGACGGGGCCAAATCCTTTGTGCATAAGATCCGCAGAAAAGGCATCGTGAATGGGATCAGGATCACTATCGGCAACCGGCTGCAGAAGCGGCGCAGCCATTAGGCGGCGGCGCTGATGGTGCGCCGCGGCACCATTCTGGCGGCGGCCAGGAATGCGGGCATCGGGCTGCTGCTGGCGCTGGCGGCGCTGGCGGTCGGGGATTCCTCGCCCGCCAAGCTGACCGCCCTGGTGCTGTTTGCGCTGCTGTGCCTGCTGGTGCTGCGCTATCCGCTGGCGGCGCTGTCGCTGCTGATCATCATGATCACCGCAAACCTGTCGCCCAATCTGATCCAGGGCTTCGGGGCGCCTTCGGTGGCGAAACTGGCGGCGCCGGGGCTGGTGGCGCTGCTGGCCGCCCGCTGGATGCTGTGGGGCGACCGCCCCTATATCTGCTGGCTGGCGCTGTGGCTGCTGGCGGGACTGCTGGCGCTCAAGCTGTTCGGCGCGGTCTATGCCCCGGACTGGGGCAAGACGCTGAAGGACACGGGTGATTTCATCAAGGATGCCATCGTGGCCGTTCTGGCGCTGGCCTTCATGGGATACCGCAAGGGGTTTGAGACCGTCACCCTGTCAGCGGTGCTGACAGTGGCGGCGGTCTGCGGTTTGGGGCTCTTGCAGGTGGCAGGGTTTGATCTGCCGGGGGCGTTTGCACTGTTTGCCCGCTTCGGGGAATACAACGGCCGCTTTGCCGGGCCGATCGAGGATGAGAATTTCTTTGCCGTCGTCGTGGTCTTCTGCATCCCGCTGGCGCTGGCCCAAATGCTGGAGGCGCGGGGCAGCCTGGCCCGGCTGTTCTGGGGGCTGTCCGCCAGCCTGCTCTTGTTCGGGCTGCTGGCCACCCAGTCGCGCGGCGGCCTGCTGGCGCTTTGCATCGGCCTGGCGATTCTGTTCCTGCAGCTTAGCCGCCGCCAGAAGCTGGCCGCCGTTGCCGCTTTTGGCGCGGTGGTGCTGGCGGGGTCCTTCTTTGTCGGCGAAGCGGCCTTCGAGCGGCTTGCGACCCTGGCCGACTTGGTCGGCCAGGACCGGGTCGACAAGAGCACCGAGGGCCGGCTGGGCAGCTGGGCGGTGGCGGCGGAGATCTTCAAGACCTACCCCTGGCTGGGGGTCGGAGCCGGCAATTTCAACCTGCTCTATCAGGACTATGCGCTGGAGCTGGGGCTGATCTTCCGCGGCGAGGGCCGTTCCACCCACAGCCTCTATCTGGAAGTGCTGACAGAGCAGGGGCTGCTGGGGCTGATCTATTTCCTGGCGATGCTGGCCTGTGCCGCAGGCGGTATCCTATCGGCCTGCCGCCAGGCGCGGGCCGCGGGGGATAGCCGGCTGGCGCATCATCTTGCGGCGTTTGGCGCCGGGCTGACGGGCTATCTGGCGGGCATGGCGCTGCTGCATGACGCCTATCCGCGGTTCCTGTGGATCGTGATCGTGCTTGGGATCGAAGCCGGGCGCATCACCCGGCAGCGGCTGGCGGCGGCGCCCGGCCAGCCTGCCCGGCCCGGCAGGGCCGGGCCGCTGCTGCTGACCCCGCAGATGCGGGCCGGGCAGGCTGGATCAGGCCGGCCCGGCGCTGTCTGAGCCATAGCCGAGCCGCTGCATCAGCGGCCCGCAGCGGGTGCCGATTTCACGCTTCAGCGCTTCGGGCATGCGGGCCCGGGCCGCGGCATTGACGTCGCCGCGCAGATGCCGGGCGGCAGTGGCGGTATCATAGAAGGCATCCACCTTGCGCATGCCCACGACCTGGCCGCGGCTGTCCAGCTTGCGGGTCTTGTCCTGCAGGCAGAAGCCGGTGACTGCCGCCGGATCCAGCCCGCACCAGCCGTAGACCCTGGCGCTGGCGGCCAGGATATCGGCAATGATGTCCTCGAACCGCAGCAAGAGAACCGGGAAGCCGCTGCTGTGCAGCTCCAGCAGCTCCTGCGCCACATACTGATAAAGCGGCAGCACCCGTTCCGGCGGCATGCCGCGGGAGATCATGCTTTCGCAGACGCCGACCGCATCGCGGGTGATGCCGATAAAGCGGGCGCCGGGGTAGATCCGCAGCAGGCTGCGGGCCAGCCCGACGTTGAAGTTGACCAGTTTCACCACCATCCGCGGCGCCCCCGCGGGCTGCGCCGGGGCAAAGCCCTGGGCCGCCATGGCGGCCCGGAACCGGGCCACCTCTGCCGCATTGCGCGCGGTGGCCTGCGCCAGCTGGGCGGCAATCCAGCGCTGCAGGCCCGCGGGCATATCCGCCTGCCGGCCGCGCGGCGGCTTATGCGGGCTGAGCACATCGCCATGGCGCAGCAGCACCGGCAGATAGCGGCAGGCCTGGCGTGAAAACGCCGCCGGATCGGTGATGGCTTTCCATTTCGGCCGCAGCACCTCGTGCAGTTCGCCGTCCGGCCAGACCGTATCGGGATGCGAGCGCAGAATGTTCAGCAGCTGGTTGGTGCCGCCGCGCTGCAGGCCAAGGATGAAGACCGGCGCGCCCTCCGCTGCCGTCCCTGCCGCCCCCGTTGCCGCGGTCATCCGCGCTGGCCCCGGCCGGGCGCCAGCATGGCGCCGGGATCTGCCGCCTGCGGCGTGGCGGGCAGCGGGGAGGCGCCGCACAGCCCCCCATAGGCTTCCAGCAGCCGCTCTGCGGTCAGCCGGATATCGAGCTGGCGGGCGGCGGTCTGCGCCGCTGCCGCGCCCAGGGTCCGGCGCTGCTGCGGGTCCTGCGCCAGGGCGGTCAGCACCGCCGCCAGCGCCTCTGCATCCTCCGGCGGGAACAGCCGCCCGTTTTCCCGGTCCCGGATCACATCCTCGGTGCCGCCGACCTTGGAGGCCGCCACCGCCAGCCCGGAGGCGCAGGCCTCCAGCAGCGCGTTGGACAGCCCCTCCCGGGCCGAGGGCAGCACAAAAACGTCAGCGGCGCGCAGATAAGAGGGCATATCCTCCACATGGCCCAGCAGCTGCACCCCCTCCTGCGCCAGCAGATGCGGCGGCACACTGTCGGCATCGCCGGCATTGGCATCATGGCCCGGCGCCGTCTGCCGGTTGGCGCCGGCGATCAGCAGCCGCGCCTGCGGGCAGCGCGCCGCCACCGCAGGCCAGGCCTCCAGCAGCAGCGGCAGCTGCTTCTGCCGGGCAATGCGGCCTGCAAACAGGAACAGGGTGCCCTCCGGCAGGCCGAGGCGCTGGCGCAGCGCCGCTTTCTCTGCCGGGGTGGCGCAGGGGCGGAAGCGTCCGGTGTCCACCCCGTTCGGGATCTGCAGGATCTGCTGCGGCGGAATGCCGAAGCTTTGCAGCTCTTCGCTGATTTCGCGGCTGACCGCGACAAAGCGGCTGACCCGGCGCGCCATTGCCGCCCGGCGCAGGCCGCCGCCCGCCTTCCGGAAAACCGAGGTGATCTCGCCGCCGCACATCGGCTTGACCAGCAGCGGCCGGCCGGTCAGCGCGCTGGCGGCCAGCCCGGCCAGCGCCGGGCTGAAGGCCGAATGGCAGTGGATCACATCCGGGGCATAGGCGCGGATGGCGCGCGCGGCACCGGCCAGGAAGCGGGCCGCGGCCACCGGCTTGGGGCCGCTGCAGCGCACCCGCTGCACCTCGATGCCATTGATGGTTTCCAGCGCCGGCAGGCCCGGGTAGCGGCGGGTGATGATGCGCAGCTGATGGCCCTTGCCACGCATCAGCCCGGCCAGCTGCGCCAGCTGCTTCTCGGCGCCGCCCACCACCGGATGGTAAGAGGAGATCACCATGCAGATCCGCAGGGCGCCCTGCCGCGGTGCCGCAGCGGGCGGGGCGGCGGGCGAGGCAGCGGGGGCGCCCGCAGAGCCGGGGGCCGGACCCGGCACAGCGGCGGCACCCGGGCCGCCGGCAGGGCGGGCGGCGGCAGGGCGTCCCGAAGCCTGCACCTCCTCCTCCAGCAGTTCCTCCCATTCGCGGACCATGCGGCGGCGGTCGAACAGGTCCAGCACCCGCTGCCGCGCTGCCCGGGAGCAGGCCTGCCGGAACTCCGGGTCTGCCAGCATCCGGTCCAGCGCCGCGGCCATAGCTGCAGGATCGCCGGGCGCCACCAGCAGGCCGCTTTCGCCGTGGGCAATCGCCTCGGAACAGCCGTCCACCGTGGTGGAGACCGGCGCGCAGCCGCAGGCCATCGCCTCCAGCAGGGTCAGCGGCAGCCCTTCCCAGAGCGAGCTCATGGCAAAGACGTCCATCGCCTGGAACGCATGCGCCGGATCGTTCTGCCAGGGCAGCAGCCGCACGTTGCCGGGCAGGGCGCCTGCTGCCAGCTGCTGCTCTACCGCCGCCTGCAGGCTGCCTTCGCCGGCGATGACAAACTGCGCTTCGGGATGGCGCGGCGCCACTGTGCGCAGCGCCGCCAGATAGTCGAGCGGCGCCTTCTGCGGCTCCAGCCGGCCGAGCCAGCCCGCCACCGGGCGCGCCGGGTCCAGCCCGAATTCCGCAGCCGCCGCGGCCCGGCACCCGCGCGGCTGGAACCGGGCGGTGTCGATGCCGGTCCGGATCACCCGGACGGCTTCGGGTTTCACCACCCGCCGGGCCAGGGTCTCTCGCCGGGCATGTTCGGTGATCGCCACCAGCCGGCCGCCAAAGCGGCCCGCCAGATGCTCCAGCCCCCAGTAAAGCGGCGCCTTGCCGCCCTGCACCCGGCGCAGGAACGGCATCGAGGCCTGCCGGTAGATTGCCGGAATCCCCAGGATCCGCCCCGCAGCGCGGCCCAGGAAGCCCGCCTTGCTGCCGTGGCACAGCAGCAGATCCGCCTGGCGGCTGCGCGCCGTCTTCAGCACATGGCGCAGCACCTGCAGATCGCCGCCCGGGCTGATCCGGTAGCGCGCCATGGCAAAGGGCTCTGCGCTGAGGCCCGCGGATTGCAGCCCCGCGGCATAGGCCTCTGCATTGTCGGACAGGCAGATGGTGTGGGAGCTGAACCGGCCGGGATCCAGCGCGGCCAGCAGCATCCTGTTGTAAAACGCGATGCCGCCGGTCGCCTTGGTCAGCGCCAGAATCCGGATTTTTGCCATGCCCCCACCCTCAAAAACCATTCACCGGCGGCACCCCGCGCGCGCCGTACCAATACTGATTCCACGGCCGGCCAGTGGAAGGCTGAGCGGCCCCGGCAGGCCGCAAAATTGTGCTTTTCGCACATCTGGCCTGGTCTTCTACGTATAGATGTAGCGGATTTTAGCAGAAAATCGTCCTCCGCTGGCGTGAATTCGCTTATATTTTCCCCGAAAACCGCTCCAAACGGCAAAACTGGCAAGGTTCCGCCCGCCGCGCGGCAGATTTCGCGGGTGCGGCGTTTGGATTTCAGGGGAGCCGCGTATACGAGGCTGGCGGCCGCAGCGCACCGGGGCTGATCCCTGAGCGCGCCGAGCGGCTGAGACCCGAGGCCCGCGGGCAGCAAGACCTGCGGCAAAAGCGACGGCCAGGAGGCCCCGGCGGAACCTTCCGCCGAGATCGAGAGAAGGAAACTAGATGAGCGAGACTCTTTCGCAGGCCGATCTGGCCTTTGAAGGCGCGCAGGGATTTGGCGCCGAAACAGATGGCGGCCGCGGCGGCGAGATCGTCAAAGTCACCACTTTGGCGGATTCCGGCAAGGGATCGCTCCGCTGGGCGCTGGAAGAACTGGACGGGCCGCGGATCGTGGTCTTTGACGTCAGCGGCGAGATCAACCTGAAAGATGCCGTCAAGGTGAACGGCGATGTCACCGTGGCCGGCCAGACCTCGCCCGGCGGTGTCACCGTGACCGGCGCCAAGCTGCGGGTGGTGGAAAGCGACGTGATCATCCGCGGGCTGCAGTTCCGCCCCGGCGACGGCGCGGGGGATGCCGCAGACAACCGCGACGGCATTTCGATCGGCAGCAGCAGCGAGACCGTGAAGAACGTGGTGATCGACGGCAACTCCTTCACCTGGTCGGTGGATGAGCTGGTCACCGTCTGGTACGGCTCCCAGAACGTCTCCATCACCAACAATATCATGGCGGAGGCGCTGCAAAGCTCGATCCACCCCAAGGGCGACCATTCGATGGGCCTGCTGGTGGGCGACGGCAGCTCCAATGTCACCATCGCCGGCAACCTGCTGGCGCATAACGAATTCCGCAATGCCACCGTCAAGGATGACGCCAAGCAGATCGAATTCATCAACAACGTCATCTACAACTATGGCCCTCACGGCTTCCTGGGCCATGAGGGCACCACCGCCCATATCATCGGCAATGCCTATATTGCCGGGGCGGATTCCGCCGGCCGCGCCGCGATCCAGCTGAAATCGCCGGAAAGCGGCACCGCTTATTACCTGGAGGACAACATCGCCGAGGTGGATGGCGGTGCCACCGATAAGATCAAGAACAGCTATGTGTTCGAGCCGAGCAATGTCACCGTGCTGCCCTCCTCCAAAGTGGTGGACCACGTGCTGAGCAATGCCGGCGCGCGCTATCCCGAGCTGAACTCGGTGGATGAGCGGATCATCCAGTCGGTGAAGGACGGCACCGGCCGCATCATCGACTCCCCCGATGAGGTCGGCGGCTACGACTTTGCCAAAAACACCCCGGCTCCCAGCGACCGCGATGGCGACGGCGTGCCGGACAGCTATGAGGAGCTGTTTGGCACCAACCCGGACAAGTTCGACGCCCATGCGGACAGCGACGGCAACGGCGTGTCCAACATCGAGGATTACATCAACCGCCTGGTCGACGGCTTTGGCCAGGTGGCCCCGGATGACGGCGATGATGATGGCGATGACGGCGGCAGCACCGGTGGCAACACGGGCGGCAGCACTGGCGGCAGCGGCAGCACCGGCGGTGGCGCGGATGGCGAAAGCATCCGCCTGGAGGCCGAGGATTTCACCGCGGCGGACGGCTTCTTTGCGAATTCGGTCAAGGCGGCGTCGGGCGGCAAGGTGCTGCAGGTCCAGGGCCAGAGCAGCGGCGAAGCTTCCGCGGTCTTTGACGGCGCCAGCGGCACCTACGACCTGACCGTCGGCTATTTCGACGAGGCCGACGGCAATGCCAGCCTTTCCGTTCTGGTCAACGGCCAGGAGGTCGACAGCTGGCAGTGGAAGCAAGATCTGGGCTCGAACCTGGCCGATGGCTTCACCCAGACCCAGCGGGTGATCGAAGGTGTGGACATCAGCGATGGCGACACCATCATCCTGGCGGGCAGCGGCGACGGCAAGGAACCCCTGCGGATCGATTACGTCGACCTGCAGCTGGCCTCTGCCGGGACCGGCGGCGGCGGGGAAACGCAGCCGGGCGGCGGCAGCGGCCAGCCGGTGCTCAAGATCGAAGCCGAGGATATGGACCTGGAGCAGGGCTTCCGGATCAAGGGCAACACCAATGCCTCCGGCGGCCAGGTGATCCAGGCCGGCAAGGGCAAGGATGCAAAGGCCTCCACCGTCTTCGACGGCGGCGCCGGTGTCTATGACATTGCCATCGACTATTTCGACGAGGCGGACGGGGCCAGCTTCCTGGAGGTCATCGTTGGCGGCAAGACCGTCGACAGCTGGACCTGGGACGAGGAGACCGAGCAGGCGCTGGCCGCGCCGGACAGCCTGGCGCAGCGCCTGATCCAGGACGTCCGGATCGAGGCCGGCGATGCCATCGTGCTGCAGGGCTACGGCAATGGCGGCGAGCCGCTGCGCATCGACAGCATCGAGCTGTTCGCCGACACGCTGCTGGCCTGATCCAGGCGGCAGCTGCCAAGACTGAAGGCAGGCGCGGCCAGCGCCTGCCTTTTTGTATTGTGCGGATGCCCCGGGCGGGGCCGGGTGGTTTGGGTCCTGACCCTACTTCAGCAGGCCTTCGAGATAGGCGCCATAGGCGTTTTTGGCGAATTTCTCTGCCCGCGCCTTCAGCTGCGCAGCATCAATCCAGCCCTGCTCATAGGCAATCTCCTCGGGACAGCCGGTCTGCAGCCCCTGGCGCTCCTGCAGGGTGCGCACGAAATTGCCCGCATCCAAGAGCGAGCCATGGGTGCCGGTGTCCAGCCAGGCATAGCCGCGGCCCATGGTCTCGACCCTGAGCGCACCTTCGTTCAGGTAGCTTTGCAAGAGATCGGTGATCTCCAGCTCGCCGCGGGCGGAGGGTTTCACGGCCCGCGCCCGCTGCGGTGCTGAGCCGTCCAGGAAATACAGGCCGGTCACCGCATAGTTCGAGGGCGGCACCGGGGGTTTCTCGATGATTTCCTGCGCGGTGCCATCGCTGCCAAAGGCCACCACGCCATACCGCTCCGGGTCGGCCACGTGATAGCCAAAAACAGTGCCGCCGGCCTCCTGGCGGTCCGCGGCGGCCAGCAGTTTCGGCAAGCCATGGCCAAAGAAGACATTGTCGCCCAGGACCAGCGCCGAAGGGCTGCCCGCCAGGAAGTCCTCGGCCAGGATGAAGGCCTGCGCCAGCCCGTCGGGCGAGGGCTGCACCACGTAAGTCAGCTCCACCCCCCATTGGCTGCCATCGCCCAGCAGGCGGATGAACTGCTCTTGGTCCTGCGGCGTGGTAATGACGCAGATCTCGCGGATGCCCGCCAGCATCAGCACCGACAGCGGATAATAGATCATCGGCTTGTCATAAAGCGGCAGCAGCTGTTTCGACACCGCCATGGTGATCGGATAGAGCCTGGTGCCGGAGCCGCCTGCCAGAATGATGCCTTTGCGGCCGGAAACATGTCCTGCGCCGGGCTTGCCGTCTGTCATGAGAGCTCTCCCAAATCCTTCAGAATATCATCCAGCCCCAGCCGCCAGTCCGGCTGCGGGATGCCAAAAACAGTGTCTAATGCGGTGCAATCGAGCCTTGAGTTCAAGGGCCGCGCCGCGGGCGTCGGATAGGCAGTGGTGGGAATGCCCTCCACGTCGCAATCTACCCTTGCGCGGGCAAAGATCTCCCGCGCGAAATCCGCCCAGCTAGCCTGGGGCTGCCCGGCAAAATGATAGGTGCCGGATTTGTCCGGATCCTCCGCCAGCTGCCGCGCGATCTCCAGGCAGGCCGCCGCAATATCCCGCGCCGGGGTCGGGGCGCCGGTCTGATCGGCGACGATGGTGAGACGGTCCCGTTCCTTGCCCAGACGCAGCATGGTCTTGACGAAATTATTGCCGTGGGCCGAGACCACCCAGGAGGTGCGCAGGATGGCATGGGCGCCGCCCGCCGCGCGCACCATCTCCTCGCCCTTGAGCTTGGAGCGGCCATAGGCATTCAGAGGCGCGGTGGCATCGCCCGGCTGCCAGGGCGTATTGCCGCTGCCGTCAAAGACGTAATCGGTGGAGACGGTGACAAAGGGAATGCCGGTTTCCGCACAGGCTGCCGCCATCGCGCCGGGGGCGGCGGCGTTGATCACGGTTGCCAGCGCCTCTTCCTCCTCCGCCTTGTCGACGGCGGTATAGGCAGCGGCGTTGATCACGGCGGCAGGCGCATGGGCGCGGATGGCCGCGGCGCAGGCCGCCGGATCAGACAGATCCGCCTGATCGCGGCCCAGGCAGGTAACGTCTCCCTGCGCCGCCAGTTCGCGGGCCAACTGGCCTGTTTTGCCAAAAACAAGGATGGTCATACCCGCTCCCTTTGCCTCTCGCGCCCCGCCCCCAGGCGGGATTCTCCTTCATCTGGCCAAAAATATCCCCGTCCCGCTACCCGGCAGGCGGCTTTGCCGCCGAGAGGGGGGCAGGCTTTCCCGCGGAAAGCCTTCACTTCCCCGTCCCCAGCCGCTGCCCGACGCCGTCGCGGTCCTGCAGGGCGCGCCACCAGGCCTCGTTGTCGAGATACCATTGCACGGTCTTCTCCAGACCTTCCTCCACCGTCACCGAAGGCCGCCAGCCCAGTTCTTCGCGGATGCGGCTGGGGTCAATGGCATAGCGTGCGTCATGGCCCGGCCGGTCACTGACAAAGGTGATCTGGTCCTTGTAGGACTTGCCGTTCGCGCGCGGACGCTTCTGGTCCAGGATCTCACACAGCGTATTGACCAGCTCCAGGTTCGACCTCTCATTCTCGCCGCCGATATTATAAGACCGCCCCAAGGCGCCCTTTTGCACCACCAGGAGCAGCGCATCGGCGTGGTCTTCGACATAGAGCCAGTCGCGCACGTTGGAGCCGTCGCCGTAGATCGGCAGCACCTTGCCCGCCAGCGCATTGAGGATCACCACTGGGATCAGTTTTTCGGGGAAGTGATAGGGGCCGTAGTTGTTGGAGCAATTGGTCAGCACCACCGGCAGCCCGTAGGTCTCGGCCCAGGCGCGCACCAGGTGGTCGCTGGCGGCCTTGCTGGCGGAATAGGGCGAGCGCGGATCGTAGGATGTGTCCTCAGTAAACTGCACGGCGGGGTCGGCAGGCAGGCTGCCATAAACCTCATCGGTGGAGATATGGTGGAACCGGAAGCCCTCAGGCTTGCCCGCCTCTGTCCAGTATTTCCGGGCCGCCTCCAGCATGTTGAAAGTGCCGGTGATATTGGTCTCGATGAAATCGCCCGGCCCGTCGATCGAGCGGTCCACGTGGCTTTCCGCCGCCAGATGCATCACCGCATCCGGGCGGTGGGCCTCAAACACGCGGTCCAGCGCCGCGCGGTCGCGGATGTCGCATTGCTCAAAGGCATACAGCGGGCTTTGCGCCGCCTCCGCCACATTCTCAAGGCAGGCGGCATAGGTCAGCGCATCCAGATTGACCACCTGATGGCCGCGGGCAATCGCCAGCCGCACCACCGCCGATCCGATAAAGCCGGCCCCGCCGGTCACAAGAAGCTTCATGCCTTATCCTTCCCACACAAACGGGCTGTCGAAATCCGCCAGCCGCGGCGCCGCGGCGTCCTTCTCCGACAGCACCGGGCTGCCTTCGAAATCCCAGGTGATGCCGCAGCTGTCCCAGGCCACCGCGCCATCGCAGTCCGGCGCATAGTAATCGGTGCATTTGTAGATCACCTCGGTGTTTGGCACCCGGGTGATAAACCCGTGCAGGAAGCCCTTGGGCACCAGGAGCTGCTTGCCGTTCTCTGCGCTGAGTTCAATGCCGAACCAGCCCCCGTATGTGGGCGAGCCCTTGCGGATATCCACCGCCACGTCAAACAGCGCGCCCTGGCCGCAGCGCACCAGCTTGTCCTGGGCATGGGGCGGCGCCTGGAAATGCAGGCCCCTGAGGGTGCCGGTCTCCGCCGAGACAGAATGGTTGTCCTGCACGAAATCCAGATCGATCCCGGCCTCCTGCATCCGCCGCTTGTTCCAGCTCTCGCTGAAGAACCCCCGCGCATCGCCGAACCGCGCCGGGGTCAGCACCTTCAGCCCCGGCAATCCTGTCTCTTCTATCTGCATCCTTACGGACCTCTTATGCTGTCTGCTTCCGCCGGTACCGGGGCCGCAATAGTGCTGTCTGGTCTGATCCCATCTATAGCGCCGCTGTGCAACCCCGGGGCATGGAAACCCATGGCAGTTCGCCGGAATTGCCATTGGCCCTGGCCAAAGCGTCCTGCATCGCGGAGAAAGTTCAGTGATCAGGGAGAAGAGCGGCCCTGGCAGGATATGTGTAATGTTCGCAAATTATGCCAGCCGGGTACGCTGCGCCGGCCAAGGCGCGCACTGTGGAGAACAGGCGGCTTGAATTGCTTCAATGCCGTGATGGAACTGCGCGGGCAGCCCGGCTCAGGCGCGGCGGGACTTGCGCTGCAAGCGCTGGCGCAGCAGCCGGAAAACCTCCGGTGCGGCCAGGCAGGCCGCCGCCAGATAGGCCGCGGCAAAGGCGGCGGCACCGGTCAGCAGCCGGGCCAGATCGCCGCCGCTGCCCAGCTTCTGGGCGGCCAGCGCCGCCGCTGCCGCCGCCAGGGCACAGGCCGCCCCCGGCGCCAGCGCCGCAAAGGTGCCTGCGGCGGTGATCTCCAGCGCCCGTCGCAGCAAGAGGAAATTGGGCACGAAGCGGATCACCGCCAGTGCCAGCTGGGCAAGGGCCACCGCCGCGATGCCATGCGGCACCGCCAGCCAGATCAGCCCCAGGAAAAACGGCAGGTTGATCAGCGAGACCCGGAACATCAGGTCGGTGCGGCTCAGCGCCTTGAACACATTGCCCGGCACCATGTTGAGAGTGCTGATCGCAAAGGCAATGGCGATGAGCTGCATCGGCACGATCATCGCATGCCATTTCGGCGCATAAAGCAGGTGTACCAGCGGGCTGGCCAGCACCGCAATGAGGGCGCCCGCGCCGAACATCAGCAGCGCGCAGTATTTCAGGGCGCCGTAGTAATAGGCGGTCAGCCCGGCGGGATCGGACTGGATCCGCGACATCACCGGATGCAGCACCGAGCCGGCCACATTGGTGAAGCTCTTGATCCCCAGCTCGGGAATGCGGAAGGCCAGCGAATAGATCCCCAGCGCCTGCAGCCCCAGGACCTTGCCGACCAGCAGGTTGTCGAGCAGCCGCGGGGTGGCATTGATGGTCTGGGCACCGATCATATGGGCCCCGAACCTGAGGATGCGGCGCAGGGTCCCCAGCCCGGGCCGGCACTGAGGCCGCCAGGGCCGGACCATCCAGGTGGCAAGGCTGCCGGCAACGGCCCCGGCCAGATAGCCGAGCACCAGCGCCCAGACCCCGTAGCCGAGCACCGCCAGCAGGATCGCCGTCAGCCCCTTGGCCAGGCCGCGCGCCACATCCGGCACAAGCTTCGCCTTCAGCCGCAGCTCCCGGTAGAGAAAACTGGTGTTCACCGTGGTGGCGGCGGTGATCATCAGGGCGGCGGCAATCACCGGCAGCAGCTCCGCCAGCCGGGGGTCGCCGTACCAGGCGGCCATTGGCTCCGCACTCAGCCAGATCAGCGCAAACAGCGCCGCAGAGAACACCAGGCCGCACAGCAGCACCGCGCTGGCGGTTTCCTCCACCTTGCTGCGGGCCGAAATCAGCGCCGCCCCCATGCCGAATTGCGAAATGATTTCCAGATAGCTCATCACCGCCAGGCAAATGGCCATCAGGCCGAATTCCGCAGGCTCCAGATACCAGGCAAGAATGACAACCGAGACCAGGTTGAGCACCTTGGTGCAAAAAAAGGACGCATAGGCCCAGAAGATGTTCCGGATGCTGGCACCGATATTTTCAGAACTCACCCTGCCGCCCATCACCCCCCTCGATCCTCCGGCGCACCTGCCGGCAAACACCCTGTAAACAAAGGCAAAGACATGTTTCCCAGATGATATAGCCCGGTCTTCCCCGGCGGCAGCAGTGCTCCGCTTTGCCGCAGAACGCGCCGTTTTCTTGATTTTTTACCGCAAATGAGCAACACTTAACAGCATTACGAGTATGGGGGTTGAAAGTGACAGAAGAGAAAAGAAATTCCAGCGAGCTGCCCGAATCACCTGAACGGCGCGCCCTGTTGGCCAAGGCCGGCCGCTTTGCCGCGGCAACACCGGCCGCGGTTCTGGTGCTGCTGTCGACGGCAAAAGATGCCGATGCCACCGGTATTTTCAAATCCGGCGGCGGCCACGGGCATAAGAAGTACTACCGCAAGCGCAAGTGGAAGCAGTGGAAGCGCTGGCACCGTAAGTGGCGGCGCTGGTAACACCGGCCGCGCCCGCCGGAGGGGCGGGCCGCCCATCCGGTCATTTGCCGAAGGGGCGGGCAGGTCTTTGAAAAAGGATTGAGAGCCTGGCCGGCCGCAGCGGCGGCCGGGAGCGGGGCAAGGGCTGCGGCACTCAATGACCGTGGCCTCCAACAGCCGTGGCAATGAGGAGCGCGCGCAATTTCAACTCAGCTGCTGATTTCAGCCCGCGGGAGCCGGATGGCCCGGATCGGCGGGCAGGCCTATCTTTTCCTTGCAGAACAGCAATCGGTTTTTGCCCTGAATGAGGACGCCGCCGCGGCTTGGCCGCAGTTCGAGGCGGGGGTGCTCTGCAGCGGCGATCAGCCCTGCGAAGCCGGCCTTTGCGATCCTACGGCAGTGGCAGGCCTGCGGCAGGCCGGTGCCCTGGAACCGCTCGCCACCGAAACGGGACCGGCCGCAGTGGCGGCACTGCAGGCGGTGGATACCGGCGGCGGAACGGTGCTGATCTGCTATGGCGATGCGCAGCTGCACGCGCAGCTGGCACCGGAATTCGCCCATATGGAAATCCCCCTGGACCAGCCCTGCGACGACTGCGTTTCGGTGCAGCCTGCCGGCGGGGATGCCCTCATCGCACTGCGGGACGGCCCCGTGGAACGGGCCGCCGCCGCCAGCGCCGCGCCGGTGCTGAAAATCGCCATCACCGATGCGGTGATGGACCATGTTACCGATCTCCTTCTGCATGCGGCCCTGCTGCAGTGCCAGGGGCAAGCGCTGCTGCTCACCGGCGGGCCGGGGGCGGGCAAAAGCACCCTGGCGGCCGCCCTGGGCGGTGCGGGCTTTACCCTGGCGGGCGATGATCTGGCGGCGCTGGATCCCGGCGGGCAGCTGCGCGCGCTGCCGTTCCCCGTCACTCTCAAGACCGGCTCCTGGCCCCTGCTGGACAACTGTACCGCCGCGCTGGCCGCCGCGCCGGCCCATCTGCGGCCGGACGCCCAGCATGTGCGCTACCTGCCGGTGGACGCTGCCGCCGCCCGCCAGCCGCTGCCGGCCGGCTGGATTGTCTTTCTCGACCGCCGGGGCAGCGGCCCGGCCAGCCTGGAGCCGGTCTCTGCGCCCGATACGCTGTCGGGCCTGATCGGGGCCGCCTGGTCCGGCGACAGCGATCTGACGCCCGGGGAATTCAGCGCCCTGGCCGCCTGCGCGGACCGCGCCGCCTGCCTGCGGCTGCGCTATTCGGATCTTGCCGGCGCGGTGGCGGCGCTGCAGCAGCTGTGCGGCCTGGCCCCGGCTGCGGCCGCCGGGGCGGGGCCGGGGCCATGAGCGCGGCCGCGCCGCTGGAACGGCTGGCGGACTGCCTGCGCGGCCGGTTCGGCAGCGGGGCCGACTGGTTTGAGCTGATCGCCACCGCCAATGCGGAATTCGTGGCCCCCGCGCTGTACCGCAGCCTGACGGAAACCGGCGCGGCCGCACGGGCAGAACCGGATGCGCTGGCCTATCTGGCAGAGCTGGCGGAGGCAAACCGCACCCGCAACCGCCGCCTGTGGCGGCTGGTCAGCAGCGTCACGGCTGAACTCAATGCCACCGGCATCACCCCGGTGCTGATCAAGGGGGCAGGGGAGATGGCCCTGCTCCCCGATCCGCAGGACTATGCCCGGATGCTGATCGACGCCGATATGCTGACCGATCCCGCCGACCTGGCCGCCGCCGCAGAGGTGCTGCAGCGGGCCGGGTTTGAAGCGCTGGAGGACAGCGCCTATGACCATTCGCCCGGCAGCTACTGGCGCCCGGGCGAAGTGGCGGCGCTGGATCTGCACGGCGCCCTGCCGGAGCGCATCGCAGGCCTGCTGGACAGCACCGAGCTGCGCCAGCGCCTGATCCTCATGGAGCGGGACGGGCTGCGCTTCAGGGTGCCTGACGCCAGCCTGCGGTTCCTGATCAATATTGCCCATGACATGCTGCATCACACCGCCCTGGCCAGCGGCGCCACCAACCTGCGCTACCTGCTGCCGCTGGCCGCGCAGCTCCGGAATGCCCAGGACCCGCCCGATTGGGACTGGCTCTGCAGCAAGCAGCGCGACTGGCGCTTCCGGCTGGCCTTCGGACTGCAGCTCAGGATGCTGGAGACCCTGCTGGGGGTGCCACCCCCGGCCGCAGTGCCGCCCCCGGGCCTGCTGGTGCGGCTGCTGCACTGGCGGCGGCAGCTGAAATACCGCAATCCCAGGCTGGGCCGGGCGGAATGGGAGGTTGTCCGCCACGGGCTGAGCGCGCTGCGCGCCGCCAGCCTGCGCCGCCTGTGACCTGCGGCGCGGCAGACCAGGCCTGAAGTGCGGCCCAAAAAACCGCGCGGGCCAGGATCAGCCGCTCTCCCCATCCCATTGTGCCATCCGGAAACATGCCATCCGGAAACGCCAAAGAAGCGCGTTTCACCTGCATAGCCGCCGGCGCCTCATTTACAGGCGCAAAGCCCCATCAAGCTCTGGAAACAGCCCTTTCACATCAAAAACGACGTGAATGCCGCGCAGCAGCTTCTGCACGCCGCTGGCACCAAGTTCCCGGAATGCATCATGGGCCACCGCGATCACAACGCTGTCATAGATCCCGTCCTGCGGAGCGCTGACCATTTCAATGCCATGCTCCTTGCGGGCTTCGTCAGGATCCACCCAAGGATCAAAAACATCGACTTCGGCGCCGAACTCACGCAATTCCCCGATCACATCGACCACCCGCGTATTGCGCAGATCGGGGCAGTTCTCCTTGAATGCCAGCCCCATCACAAGCACCCGCGACCCGTTCACATGGATGCGCTTCTGCAGCATGGATTTGACCAGTTGCGAGGCGACATACGCGCCCATGCCATCATTGATCCGCCGTCCCGCCAGAATGACCTCCGGCCGGTAGCCGGTCGCCTCAGCTTTATGCGTGAGGTAATAGGGGTCCACGCCGATACAATGGCCGCCGACCAGCCCGGGGCGGAAGGGCAGGAAGTTCCACTTGGTGCCGGCCGCTTCCAGCACCGCCTGGGTGTCGATCCCCATACGGTTGAAAATCATCGCCAGCTCATTGACCAGGGCGATGTTGAGATCGCGTTGAGTGTTTTCGATGACCTTGGCTGCTTCGGCGACACGGATACTCCCGGCCTTGAAAGTGCCCGCGGTGATTATCCCGCTGTAAAGCGCGTCAACCGCCACGGCCGTCTGCGGGGTCGAACCTGCAGTCACCTTGCGGATATTGGGCAGGCGATGAGCCTTGTCGCCCGGGTTGATCCGCTCCGGACTGTAGCCGGCAAAGAAATCCTTGTTGAAGGCCAGCCCCGAAAACTGCTCCAGAACGGGCACGCAGTCCTCTTCCGTAGCGCCGGGATAAACCGTGCTTTCATAGATCACGATATCGCCCCGGCCCAGCACCTTTCCCACCGTTTCCGACGCCTTGATCAAGGGCGTAAGGTCAGGCCGCTTATGGGCGTCAATCGGTGTCGGGACAGTCACAATATAGATTTGGCAGCCGGCGATATCCTGCAGGCTGCATGTGTACTGCAGCTGGCTGGCCTCAGCCAGCTCTTCCGCGTCCACTTCCCGGGTGCGGTCATAGCCTGAGGCCAGCTCACGGACCCGGCCTGCGTCGATGTCAAAACCGACAACCGGGCGGATCTTGCCAAATTCCACCGCAAGAGGCAGCCCGACATAGCCCAGGCCAATGACGGCAATTTTTCTGGTATCCTGTGTCATCCCGGATCACATTTTCTAATGGCTTCAGACCAGTAACGTCTTGAGTTCTTGGCAGAGTGTACCGGGGTCTGTGCCCCGCCGCCACTCGCATTTCTTCAGGTGCAGAGCCAGGTTTCAGGCGGCCCTCTATGGCAGCCTTCAAGCCTGGATGCACGGGTGATCCTGCGATGGATGACCCGGCAACAGAGAAAGGCAGGTAAGGCATATTATGGTAAAACAATAAGTCAGACCCGCAAAAGAGAAACGGGCCCCTTGAGGAGCCCGTTTGCAAAATCCGTTTGCTGATCCGGACCGGTGCCCGGCAGCAGGTCACTCGGTGGTGGTGGTGGTGGTGGTGCCGGTTTCGTTGTCGTCGTTGGCAACCACGCCGATCACAACCAGGCCGGCCACGGCACCGGCCACGGCGCCTGCGCTCAGGCCGCCGGCAGCACCGATGCCGCCGCCAGTGCCGCCTGCACCGGCTTCTGCGCCGGTCGGCGCAACGGCTTGCGCCGAAACGGCGGTTGCGGAGGCCAGGGCGGCCAGGGTCAGGGCGGTAAGAACAGTTTTCATTTTCAAACTCCTCAGGAGAACTATGGAAAGATGCGTTGAGGCGACCTTAGGCGAGGCGGGATCGCATTTCAACGTATGGAATAGCCGCAAAACTGTTGAAATCCGGTTTGTCCCGCGGAATTTTTCCGCCCGTTGCCGCAAAGCCGCGGGAAACGGGCGGTCTGCGCACAGCTGTCACAGCCGCAGCTGGCGGATCCGCAGATATCCGGTCTCCGGACCGGCCCATTGCCGCGATTGCCAGACCTGGTTGCGGCCGGGGCGGGAATCAACCCAGTAATCGTTGACGACCGCCCCGCCGGCGCCTTCGCAGCGCTCCTGCAGGTGGCGGGCGGGATGGCTCACTTCGACAATCTCCACCGGTGCCGGGCCCAAGTCATGCAGGCTGCAGGCCATGTTCAGCATCGCCTGGCCGTTGCCATTGGCACGCACCGCATAGCGCCGGGCGCCGCCATGCGCCGGGCCCGCCACGCCCTCGGCCGCAGGCACAGAGGCCGACAGCAGACCGCCGCCCAGGCCGCGGGTGGCAACCACCATGCCGCTGCGCAGGGCAACAGAGACATTGTCCTGAGTGCGCCAGACCTCGATCGCGCCGGGGCTGCCGTCGCGGCGGCTGAGGCTGCGGGTCAGATAGGCCTTTGCATCGCGGTTTTCGATCACCACTTCGATATAGGCCTGGGTCTGCTTGTCCAGCAGTGCCCGGGTCAGTTCCACCGGCGGCGGCGGCGCGCTGCGCAGCCTGGTGAACTGCTGGCCCACCGCCTTCAGCACTTCCAGCTCTGCCGGGTTTTGCTCCGGCCCGCGGGCGCAGCCCCCCAGCAGCAGCACCGCGGCCGCCAGCGCCGCAGCAGTTATCCGGATCATGCTCATTCCCAGAACCTCGCACGCTGTTCTTCCAGGCTCTTGCGGTGGGCCTCGCGCACCGAGCCGTAAAGCCGGTCCGGCACCGCCACCCGCTGGCCGCCGTCGCGCTGGGTCGGGCGGATGGTCAGGCCGAAACCGGAGCGCGACGGCTTGCCCAGCAGCCAGTCGACCGGGATGCGGAAGCGGAACCCCTTGTCAAAGGATCCCTCGCCGAAATCCTCGGCCGAGACATTGGTCAGGGTAAAGAAGGCGCCGACCAGGAAGCCGTTGTCGAACTCCCGGTTCAGGCTGAAGGTGCCGCCATAGTCGCCAGCCAGGTAGCGGCCTGCATCCACCTGCATCAGATAGCCCTTGCCCAGCTCGGCATAGGCCGAGGCATGGCCGGTGAAGGTGCGGTAGTCGCGGAAGGAGAAGCGCTGGTCGAAATCGCGCTGCACCACATAGTTGGCCTCGAGCCCCAGGCCGATGCGGCTGTTGACCGGCTTCCACAGAACCTCGCCCGAGACGCCGCCGAACATGCTTTCAAACAGGCCCGCGGTGGCGCGGGCATAGAGGTTGCGCCCGGGCTTCCACAGGCGGCTCACATAGAGGTTTTCCAGGGTGGTGCCGAATTGGGCATATTCCACCTGATCGGTGCGCACCCGCGGCAGCCGCGAGTTGGAGGCACGCCCGTTTGCCACATTGCCCCAGATCCGCTGGCGGATGGTGCCGGCGATGCGCCAGCCCGGTGCGGGCGAATAGGAGGCGTTGAAATTCAGGCCCGCATCCAGCCGGAACGGCCGCTCCGGATCGAAATAGGCAGGCTCTGTATAGGGACTGATGGAGGTGGCAAAAGCCGGATACAGCTCGCCCGAGAAGATCGCCTCTTCCGGCAGCGGCCCGGCATCCTGCACCCCCGCGGCGGCAAACAGCGCGTCTGGCGCCTCGGCATCAAATTCCAGCGCCTCCAGGTCGGAGCGGCGGATCTCGATGGCCGACAGGCCGATGCCGCGGCGCACCGGCACCAGGCGGAAGGTCTCCACCGAGGGCGGCATCGTCTGCGCCAGGGCGCGGGCGGCCCGGCCCGCCGCCTGCCCCGCCGAGCGGTAGCGCGGGTTGCGGTAGCGCAGCTCGGCCGCGGTGCCGTCGAGCGTGATCGCCTCCAGCACCAGCCCGTCCGCCTTCAGCGCTTCGGCGGCCAGATCGCGGATCTTGCGGGACTTGGCCTCGCTGGCGGCCCAGTCCTGGCTCCAATGGCTGTCCTCGGTGGCCCATTGCACCCGCGGCACGATCGGGTGCGGCGCCGGCACTGCCATCGGCGTGGGCGGGTTGTTCGGATTGAGCTGAATTTGCGCGGTGACGCCGATTTCCGAGCCGTAGAGGTAATAGGCGCCCAGCCGCACCCGGTCGGAATACTGGTATTCGATGCCGTAATTGATTGAGGAGCGGCGCTCGAACACATCCGAGATCTGCGTCTCGGTCACATAGGCGTCGGTGGAATATTCCGCCTTCAGGCTCCAGCGTTCATCGGGCTGCCATTCAAAGCCGCCGAAGGGCGCGAAATCGCCGCGGAACCACTGGTCGGTCGACAGTTCGCCGCCGGTGCTGCCGCCCACGAATGTGGGGCGGTTGCCGCCGATATTGCCGATGGCGCCGCTGCTGCCGAGCCGCCCCCAGCCCAGGCCCGCCGACAGTTTCAGGCGGCCGGGCGCGCGGCCCCAGCCCAAAGCGGCGCCCTGAAACCGCTTGGTGGCGACAAAATATTCCGCCGCATAGACCCCGGTGCCGGCAAAATCCTGCAGCCCCATGGTGACCTCGGGCAGCCAGCCGCGCTCGCGCCAGAGCCGGGCGCGTACGTCAAAGCCGCGGTCGTAATAGGTGTCAAAGCCGAACAGCCGCAAATCCTGGATGCCGTTGTAGCGGAACGAGGCGCTGAGCCAGGGCAGCGCCTGGAAGGTGATGTTGTAGCGCGAGGTGCCGCCGAACCAGGAATAGGTGACCGCATACTGGCCGTCGGGCAGCATATCGGCGCTGGGGGTGTCGATGAGGCCGGGGCTGCCATAGAAGTTGAGGCTGGGCGGCGGCAGCGGCTTCAGCCGCGGCGCGGCCGCTTCGGTTCCGGGCGCGGCGCCATGGCCTGCCCGGGTGATCTCCGGCCCCTGCAGCCAGTGCTGGGCGCTGCCGGGCAGCGTCATCAGCCACAGCGCGGCCGCCGGGGCCGCCAGCCGCGCCGCCCGGGGCAGCCCACGGGCTGCGGTGCGGCGCAAAAGGGTCTTGGTCGGGGTCACGGGAAACCTGCCTTTGGAACTGCCTGCTGCCGGGCCGCTTTGCCCGGCCCTCTCACCTGTTGCCCCGCTTAGAGCATGAATGGCCGGGCCGGATCAATTGCCGCGGCGCGGGCGGCGGAAGTTTCCCCGCCACTGCAGCCCCGGCGCCGCACCTGCGCCCGCGCCAGGGCTTGCAATTACGGGGCTTGCACCGGCCCTGATACGGGGATTTCCGCAGGATCAGGAGGTCTTGCGCCCGGCCTCCAGCGGCTGGCAGTAGCCCTCGACCCAGCGCTGGATCACCTGCCGCGCCGCCGCCTCGTCGCCCGCCGCCACCGCCTGGCGCAGGCTGCGCAGGAAGCCCGCGACCTCGATCTCCGACAGCACGGTCTCGCGGGCGCAGAAGATCTTGGGATGGCGGGTATGGATCAGCTCCTCGCTCAAGGTCAGCTCCTCCTCCATCTTCTCGCCGGGGCGCAGCCCGATGATCTCGATGGCGATATCGCCCTCCGGATGCTCTGCATCGCGCACGCTGTGGCCCGCGCTTTCGATCACCTGGCGGGCCAGCTGCAGGATCGGCACCGGCTCGCCCATATCCAGCACAAAGACCTCGCCGCCCTGAGCCATGTCGCCCGCCTGCAAGACCAGCTGCACCGCCTCGCTGATGGTCATGAAGAAGCGGCGCACATTCGGGTCGGTCACGGTGACCGGGCCGCCGCGGCTGATCTGCTCCTGGAACAAGGGCACCACTGAACCGCTTGAGCCCAGCACATTGCCGAAGCGCACCATGGTGAACACCGTGCGGCCCCCGAACCGGGTCGCCAGGTCCTGCACGATGAGTTCCGCCATGCGTTTGGAGGCGCCCATCACATTGGCCGGGTTCACCGCCTTGTCGGAAGAAATCAGAATGAAGCGCTCAACCCCTGCCCGCGCCGCGGCGCGGGCCAGGGTCTGGGTGCCAAAGACATTGTTGGCCAGGCCCGGCAGCGGGTTCGCCTCGACCAGCGGCACATGTTTGTAAGCCGCCGCATGCAGCACCACCTGCACCTGATGGGCACTCAGCACCATCCGCACCTGGCGCGGATCAGTGACCGAGCCCAAGACCGGCACCAGTTCGATGCCCGCGGCCTCGGCCAGGGGGCCAAGCTCCTGATGCACATTGTAAAGCGCCAGCTCGCTGAGTTCGAACAGCACCAGCTTCGAGGGCCGGCAGGTCAGCACCTGGCGGCACAGTTCCGAACCAATCGAGCCGCCGGCACCGGAGACCAGCACCGCCTTGCCCTGGTAGGAGCCGGCCGCTTCCTTCAGGGGCACATTGCGCGCAGCCCGGCCCAGAAAGGCCTGCGGCGCCACCGGCGTCAGCTTGTCGACCAGGGCCTCCTCGCCGATCAGCTGGGCAAAGGAGGGCAGCGCCTGCACCTCCAGCCCCAGTTTCTGCAGCCGCTGGGTGATCTGCGCCTGGCGCGGCTGGCTCTGCGAGGGCATCGCCAAGAGCACCCGGCTGATCTGGCGCGCCTGCACGATCTCGGAAATCCGCGTGGGCGCAAAGACCGGCAGCCCGACCAGGGTCAGCCCCTGCAAGGAGGAATTGTCATCGGCAAAGGCCACCGGGTCGATGCCGTCATGGGCCTTCAGCGCCTGGGCCAGCTGGGTGCCGGTATTGCCCGCGCCATAGATCAGCACCCGGCAGCGCGGCTGGGCGCGGCGGTAGACCGCCAGCACCACCTGCAGCATCGCCGCACGGGTCACCACCATGAACAGGAAATAGCAGATCGCAAACACCACATGGGTGCCGGGCGGCAGCGCCGGGCCGAACCCCGCAGCCAGCAGCGCCAGCACCAGCGCACTGCCGCCCGCCAGCAGTGCGCTTTGCGCCGCGGCATGGCGCTCATAGGCGTTGAGCTGCACATGCGGCAGCCCCAGCCACAGCGCCAGCCCGGCCGCAGAGGCCAGCACATAGGGCAGCACCGGCAGCAGCGCCCCCAAGGTCGCCAGCGCCGGATCCGGCAGCGGCTGCACTTCCAGGGTGAACAGCAGCGCCAGCGGCAAAAGCGCCAGGTCGGCGGCCAGGAATACATAGGATTTCTGCCTGCGCGATAGCGCACTGATCAGATTATACATGCCCGCCTGTCCTCAACTGCCATGTGCTGCTGCCTGCACTTTTTATCCTGCGGCCCTGCCATGCCTGCCCGCAAAAGCCCGGGCGGCAGGGGAAATGACTAAACCAATATGGCGCGGCGGAAACCTCCGCACCGCTCTTAAAACGTAATTCCTATCATAACCGGTTTTCTGTCTATTACCCGGTTTTCCTCTGCTAAAAAACCGCGGAGCGGCGAAAAACCGCCGCTTTCGCCCCGCGATTGCCATGCTTGCGCCGCCGCCGCGCCGCAATCCTGCGCCGGCCTCCGCAACAGGGCCGCAAAAACAGTCAGAACGGGAATCAGCGCCCCCGTACGCTACCCTCGGCGGAAGATATTGCCAATGGTCTGAAACACGATGTCGAAGTCGTAGCACATGCTCTGATGGCGCTGGTAGATCAGGTCCAGCCGCGCCTTCACCGGCACGCAGGCGCGGGAGTAGACCGCATCGGTCTCTTCGGCGCTGCCGCAGCGCGCCAGGAGCGCCGCCTCGTGGCGGTGATAGGTGATCGAGGCCAGCCCGGTGACCCCGGGGCGCGATTTCAGCACCTCGGCGTAGATCTCCGGATGCGCCTCGACATACTGCCTGAGCGGCGGGCGCGGCCCGACAAAGGAGATATCGCCCTTCAGGATGTTCCACAGCTGCGGGAACTCATCCAGCCGCTTGGAGCGCAGCCAGGCGCCGGTGCGGGTGATGCGGGCGGCCTTGTCGCCGCCGGAGACGCCCGTATCGGTGTCCGCCACGGTCATGGTCCTGAGCTTCCAAAGCATGAAGGGCTGATCCACCCCCTTCATCCGCTCCGCCACATAAAACAGCGGCCTCCCCTCTTTCCACAAGAGCCATCCCAGCAGCAGCAGCAGCACAGGCCCCAGCACCACGATCAGCAGAGCGGCGAAGAAAAGGTCGAAAATCCGTTTGCGCCAGGTCATCGGCTGCTCTGCTCCTTGTTCAATTGCGGCTCTAATCCGGCCCATTCTGCCGCCATGGCGCCCGGATCCGCCGGCGCCAGCTCAAAGGGCAAAAGCGCCTGCAGCCGGGCCGTGTCCAGCGCCACCTCAGGGATGGCCGCCTGCGGCGCCGGGGTCCAGGCAAAGGGGCGCCCTGCCGCCGCCAGCAGCGCTGCCATTTCCACCGCGCCGGGCTGCGCGATGTTGAGCGCGGGCGGCAAGCCCGGCGCCTGCAAGAGCGCCGCCAGCACCTGCGCCAGCACCCGCACCCCGGTATAGCTGCGCCGCGGGCTGGTGCCGTCCGCAAATTGATCCAGCCGGAACCCGGGCCGCCAGCCGCCCAGAACAGCGTCGAACCCGGCAATATTGCCGATCCGCAAGGCGCAGACCGGCACCCCCAGCTGCGCTCCCAGCGCCGCGGCGCGGTGCTCCATCTCCGCCTTGGCGGCGCCGTAGGGATTGGCGGGGCGCAGCGGCGCGTCTTCCGTCAGCAGGCCGCCCTGCGCGCCATAGACCGCCGCCGAAGAAGCCAGCAGCACCCGGGCCCCTGCAGCAGCGCCTGCGCGCACCGCCGCCTCGCCCAGGCGGATGTGCGCCTGCATCTCCCCTGCGCCTCTTCCCGGCACCGGCCCGGCCAGGCAGAGGATGGCCTCCGCCCCCGCCGCCAGGCGCGCCAGCGCCTGCGGCTCCGCCAGCGGGTCCAGCACATGCCAGTCCCCGCCTGTTGCGGCCGGGCCGCCCTGCAAGCGGCGCGCCTGCAGGCGCAGATGCACCCCTTCGGGCGGGGCCAGCTGCATCAGCTGCCCGATCCGCCCTGTTGCGCCCAGAACCACTGCGGCGGGAATCCCCATGCTCTGCTGCCTGTTCCTGTTGACCCTCTGCGTCAGCCCAGTATCCTTTGGCCGGACAAAAATCAAAGCGGTTCCCCCGGGCATATCTCCCGGCCAGGGGCCCGAGCGCTTGAATGGCAGGCACCTCATGCTGAAACTTCTTCCCTGGCTGGCTGCTGCCGGCCTGATCCTTCTGCCCGCAGCCTGTTCCCGCCTGCCCGGCGGCGCCCCGGCCAGCGAGGAGATCCTGAAAGAATCAGGCGAGGCGGATGCCAATTTCGCGCTCTACCAGGTGAACCGGGCACTGCTGCCGACGGTGGCCGCATGGCCCGCCACCGGCAAGCAGGAGCGGCTCAATTGGCTGCGCGGCCATCAGGGCGCCAAGACCCAGATCATCCAGCCCGGCGACCAGCTGACCCTCAGCATCTGGGACAGCAACGACAATTCGCTGCTGACTGCAGCCGAGCAGAAGATGGTGCAGCTGCAGGATATGAAAGTTGCCGCCAACGGCTCCATCTTCATGCCCTATGTGGGCGATGTCACCGTCACCGGGCTGACCCCGGACCTGGCCCGGCGCAAGCTTCAGGAGGCGCTGGAGCCTGTTGTTCCTTCCGCCCAGGTGCAGCTGGCGATGGCCGAGGGCCGCGGCAATTCGGTCGATCTGGTCTCCGGCGTGGCCCAGCCAGGCACCTATCCGATGCCGGACCGCAACTACACGGTAATGGGGCTGATTTCCGCAGGCGGCGGCATCAGCGCCAATCTCAACAACCCGCAGATCCGCCTGGTGCGCGGCCAGAACATCTATGGCACCTCGGTCGACAACCTGTTGAACAACCCCCGCCTGGACACCCTGCTGCGCGGCGGCGACCGGGTTTTCGTCGAGGAGGATGAGCGCTATTTCCTTTCCTTCGGCGCCACCGGCGAAGAAGACCTGCATATCTTCTCCAAAGACGAGATGTCGGCAATGGACGCAATGTCCGTGGCAGGCGGTTTCCAGGACGGCAAGGCCGATCCCAAGGGCCTGCTGATCCTGCGCGAATACCCGGCCTCGGCGGTGGCGCCGGGGGTGCGCGGGCCGCGCCAGCAGCGGGTGGTGTTCTCGCTCGACCTCACCTCCGCCGACGGGCTGTTCTCGGCGCGCCAGTTCCAGGTGAACCCGGGCGATCTGGTCATGGCCACCGAATCCCCGATCAACGATGCGCTGACCATCTCCAACATCTTCGGCAACTTCTTCGGCGTCTTCAGCCGCGCCGGTATTATCGAGTAACAGCGGCCCGGAAAAAAATCACTAAACCTTTAAATGAAATCTCTTTCTGGTATATTGACGCTGCCCTTGGGTAAAGCCGTGCGGAAAAAACGGGACGGGGCGCGTTTGGTTGATCTGATTTGAGCATAGGGGCAGTTCAAGAATGACATTTCCGATGACGGGCGCTCGCCTTATTGACCTCCGGGGCCTGCGCCGCCCGCTGTCTCTGTTTGCGGTTCTGGCCTGCGGCTTTCTGGCCGGGCTGCCCGGCCCTTCCGCCGCGCTGGAGGCGGACCCCGTGCAGCAGCATAATTCCAATGCGCTCTGGTTCGAGAACTGGCTGGGGCTGCGCAATGCAACCCTGGTGATCGCCGCCCCCAATGGCACTGTCACCGAAATCTTTGCCGCCAGCGGCACCCCGGTGTTCGAACTGGCCCGGGACACGGTGCTGGACGGCACCTACCGGTATGAGCTCAAGGCGGCAACGGACACGCTGGAAGAGATTGCCAATCCGCTCGACAACGGCCGCGGCGAAGCCGCCGGCACCAAGGCGAAACCTTTTTACATGAGCGGCTCCTTTGTCGTGTCGCGCGGCGTGATCATCACGCCGGAAACCCTCACCGAAGACTAATCAGCGAAGGCTCTGCGCCGGCACGGCCCGCCGCATGGAATAAGCCAGGGAGATAATCCAGATGAAAAAGACAATTCTACAATCCCTGGCCGCAGGCACGGGCACATTGGCCCTGATGGCCGGCGCCGCCCAGGCGGACCAGGTCTTCAACGACGATGTGATCATCACCCAGAGCCTCTGCGTCGGCCAGGATTGCGTCAATGGCGAAAGCTTCGGCTTTGACACCATCCGGATGAAGGAAAACAACACCCGGATCAAGTTCCAGGACACCTCCAACACCGCCAGCTTCCCCACCGTCGACTGGCAGCTGACCGCCAATGAATCGGATAACGGCGGCCTGAACAAATTCTCCATCGAATCCATCGACAACAGCGCGGTGCCTTTCACGGTGGAATACGGCGCGCCTTCGAATGCGCTTTATGTGGATGACGGCGGCCGCATCGGCCTCGGCACCACCTCGCCGGTGGTGGAGATCCACGTGCCGGACGGCGACACCCCGACCCTGCGGCTGGAGCAGGACGGCACCTCGGGCTTTACCCCGCAGACCTGGGATCTCGCCGGCAATGAAAGCAATTTCTTTGTCCGCGACGTGACCAACGGCAGCTTGCTGCCGTTCAAGATCCAGCCTGGGGCTGGAACAAACATGCTGTACCTCGCTGAAAATGAAGAGGTAGGGATCAACACCAGCAGCCCCGGCGGAGTGCTGCATGTGGTCGAAACCGACAATATCAGCGGCGCGACGGATCACGTGATCCTTGAGAACACCAATGGGACGCCAGCGCAGCGGACCATGCTGCGCCTGCGCAACAACGGCGGCAGCCAGATCGTACTGGAAAACACGGCTGCAAGCGGCGACTGGCGGCTGGCGCATCGCAACTCCGACCAGGTTTTTGCCATTTTCACCAGCTACAACAATACCTCGCCGCTGGAGCTTACGCAGAACGGGGATCTGACGATCACGGGCACCATCACCACAACCGGCTCTTGCGCCACGCCTTGCGATGGGGTTTTCGAAGAAGACTACGATATCCTGCCAATCGCCGAACGGGCACAGCTGATGTACAAGCAAGGCTACCTGCCCAATGTCGGCCCGACCGCTGAAAGCGGCCAGTATGAGCTGACCAGCAAGCTGCTGGGCATGCTGAACGAGCTGGAACATGCACATATCTACATTTCACAGCTGAACGACCGCATTGCAGTGCTCGAAACAGCCTTGCAAGCACAAGACTGAAACCGGCCGGGGCCTTTCCCGCGGGCACAGCCCAAGCCGGTTGATCCTGGCTTGGGTGCATGCTGTATATGAGCAACTCAGCAAACTCGACGGAATTTGGCAGGTGCGCATGCGAAGTTTCTCCCCGGATGACCCCCTGATCTTCATCCATGTCCCGAAAACCGCGGGCACATCTGTCAGAACGGTGTTTCAGAAATGGTTCCCGGACCAGCTTAAGCTGCATTACTACAACGAGCCCAAGGGAGAAATGCCGCGCCGGCTTGACCTGGACGCCCCCGGTGCGGCGCCAGTCATTTATGGCCATTTCAACCGGCTGCGCGGCTTTGGCATTTCAGACTACTATCCCAGCGTCCGGCAGTTCCTGACAATCCTGCGCGATCCGTTTGACATGCATATCTCGCGCTATTTCTTCAGCCAGCGCCGCGCTGAAGACTGGAAGCACGGATCAGATATAGGAGACGCCAGCCTTAGCAGGCATCTCGAGACCGGCCATCTGAATATGCTGGAGCATTTTCCCCGTCCGGTCACCGCCGAAAATTACCGGGAGCAGTTTGAAGAATTTTTTATCGGCGTCGGATGTTATGAAACATTGGACTCCTGCCTGCAGCGTTTTGAAAAGCTGCTCGGCCGCCCTGCCGGGACAGCCCGCTTGCCGCATTTGAATGCCGGCAAGCCAAGGCCGGCCCTGCCTGAGGGCGCATATGAGCGGTTCCGCGAGCGGTTCCCGCTCGAATTCGAAATCTATGACTGGGCCCGGATCCATTCTGAAACCGAGAACCGCTCCCTTTTGGCCTGACTTAGGCCTGGCGCGAGCAGCCATCTGGACGCTTTGCCTGCCACACAGTATGCAAGCAGGGTTCGAAATCTTCCATAAAGGGCCTGCCCCGAAATGAGTAAAATCTCCGATTCCGTTGAGAAAAAATCTTTAGATATAACTGGTTACAGCTCCCCTTTGCCTTTGGCCGAGCCAGAGAGAGCCCAGAAGGTTCTTGCTCAGCACAGTCAGTCAGGCATGTATCAGCGGGACGGCCATATCGAAAACCCTGTGGTGCATTCCCTGCTTTCCGACCCCGGCCTGACCGAACATGTCCAGCGCCTGTGCGGCGGCGATCTGGTTTTGTGGCGGAGCGCTTTCTTCAGCAAGACAGAAGGCAGCCGCGAAGTTGGATGGCACCATGACAAGCATTTCCATTCAGCAGAGGAGGAGAGCATACGGCTGGAGGAAAGCGGGGCGCATTTTTCTGTCTTATTCGGCCTCACCGACATCACCCATACAAATGGCCTGCTCGAAGTCATACCTGGATCACACCTGCCGCAGCCGGGGTTCGAAAGGGATCTTCGCCCATATCACAAGCGCCCGTCCAAAGAGCACTTTCTCACCGGCCTCCCGGAAGAGCTTCTGGCTGAGCGGCGCCCGGTTCCGATTCCGGCAGGCTGCTTTGTGCTCTTTCATTCTGCCCTGCTGCACCGCAGCCTCAGCCACACCTCCGGCCCGCCGCGCCTGGGGCTTGCCATCCGGCTTGCCAAGCGCGGCCTCGCTATCCCTCCGGAACTTGCCCCGGCGGAAGCGGTGATGCCCTTTCCGCCTCACCATCAGTAATGCGGGCAGCGGATGGCAGCGCGCCGGTTTCGCAGCATGCGTCGTGAACCGGCCCGGCCACGCCCGCTTGTACATCCCGGCGCCAGATAGCAATACACCCAGATAAAGGCAGACATGACAGTCCAAACCCGCCCCGCACGCCTGTTTCTGTCGCTCCTGATCCTGGGCACCCTGGCCTATCTGTTCTGGACCGGCTCCCGCTATCCGGCGCTGAATGAAAAGCTGATGATGTCCGGGGCGATCCAGCTGGAGGATCCCCTGAGCTTTGAGGCGCATTTCCCGCTGACAGAGGCAATGGGCATCCCCGAGCGGATTTTCTACACCACCCTGAACTGGCTCCACACCAACCGGCAGGGCATGACCTTCGGCATTCTGTTTGCCGCCGGTTTCATGACCCTTCTGGGCAGCCTGCAGCAGCGCAGCTTCCGCGGCGGCTTTGCCAATGCGGTGCTGGGGCTGGCGGTGGGGGCGCCGCTGGGGGTCTGCGCCAATTGCGCGGCACCGGTCGGGCGCGGGCTTTATGCGGCCGGGATGCGGGCCGAAACCGCGCTGGCGGCCATGGTGGCCTCGCCGTCGCTGAACATCGTGGTGCTGTCGATGATGTTCAGCCTGCTGCCCGCCTATATGGCCCTGGCCAAGATCGGCATCAGCCTGCTGGTGATCCTGGGCGCGGTGCCGCTGATCTGCCGCTACGCCCTGCCCCGGCAGGCCGCCGCCGCAGAGGTGCCGGCGCCTGCCCCCTGGACCGCACAGGAGCTGGCCGCAGGGACCCCGCGCGAAAGCCTGGCGGCGGCCGGGGCGGCGGTGGCACGCGCCTATGCCGCCAACCTGTGGCGGATTATCCGCCTCACGGTGCCCTTGATGCTGGCGGCCGGGCTGCTGGGCGCCACCGCGGCGACGCTTTTGCCGCCGGATCTGATCACCGGGCTGGGCTTTGGCGCGGGCATCCTGGTGCTGCTCACCCTGGCCGGGCTGTTCCTGCCGGTGCCGATGGCCTTTGACGCGGTGCTGACCGGGGCGCTGCTGGCCGCCGGGCTGCCGCATGGCTATGTGATGGCGCTGCTGATCACGCTGGGCAGTTTCTCGGTCTATTCCTTTCTGATCATCCGCCAGAGCCTGGGGCTGCGCGCCGCCGCGCTGATGGCGGCGGTGCTGGCCGGGCTCGGCATCCTGGCCGGGGCGGCAGCGCAGGGCTATCACGGCTGGCAGAGCCGCCGGGCGCTGGAGCTGCTGCTGCAGAGCGAAGCCCCGGCCCCGGTTACCGCTCCGCTCCGGGCCGTGCCCTGGGGCGCAGCCCAGGCGGCGACGCTGGATCCGGGCCCGCGGGCCATCAGCCCGGATGCCGCCCGCATCACTGTCACCGCCGCACCCTTCGCGCCGCCCTCGCCGCCGGCAGAGACCGGCTTTACCCGGATGGAAGCCTCTGCCGCGGGCATTGATAAGCCGCTGGAATTCGGCATGCGCGACATGTGGCCGCCGTTCTGGGAGGGCCGCAGCCTGGCGGCCGGCGATATCGACAGGGACGGCGACCTGGACCTGGCCATCGCCTCCACCGAGGCGGGGCTCTATCTCTATGAAAACGACGGCCAGGGGCAGTTCTCCCGGATCGCGGCAGAGCTTGGGCCGCTGGCGCAGGCCCCCGTCTTCAACGCCGCCCTGGCCGATATCGACAATGACGGCTGGAGCGACCTGTTCCTGGCCAGCTACCTGCAGGGCAATTACTGGTGGCGCAATGTGCAGGGGCAATTCGGCCCGGAGCCGCCGCGCGCCGTGAAAAACCGTGCCGATGCGCCGCTGACCATGGCGCTCAGCTTTGCCGATGCCGATGGCGACGGCACTTTGGACGCGGCCCTGGGCAACTGGGCGGCGGGCTGGTACCGGCGCATCCCCGGCGAGGAGGCGCGCAACCGGGTGCTGTGGAACCGGGACGGCCAGATGACCGGCGGGACCTATACCGATCTGCCCGGCATCCCCGGCGAGACCCTGTCGGTGCTGTTCAGCGATTTCGACGGCAACGGCACCCCGGACCTGATTGCCGGCAATGATTTCGACATCCCCGATTACTTCTACCGCGGCGACGGCAAGGGCGGGCTGGCGATGCTGAGCCAGCCGGAAGGGCTGATCCCGCATACCACCACCACCACGATGGCGGTCAAAACCGCCGATCTGTTCAACACCGGCCGGCCCGCGCTCTATCTGGCGCAGATCGCCGGGCGCTCCTCCGGGGTCTCGGATACCCTGAAGATGCAGCCGCTGGCGCTCTATTGCGCGGCCATTGCCGATCCCGCGGCCAAGGCGCTCTGCGAGCAGAACATGGCCATCAAATCCTGGTACAAGACCGGCAACAATTTCGATCCCGCCTATGCCGGGCGCTGCCAGGCAATGACGGGGCAGGCCCAGGCCGATTGCAAGGCGATGCTGATCAAGGATCTGGCGATCCAGAAGCGCGACCCCTCGGTCTGTGCGCTGATCCCCGCCGCCCAGGAGATCCCGCGCGCCTATTGCGATCTGCATTTCAAACCCTCCCGCCGCCCGGCGGCCGGGGAAATCGCGCTGACCCATCCGCAGATCCTGCGCTCCAACGTGCTGCTGGAATGGCAGGGCACCGCCTTTGCCGATACCGCCGCGGCGCGCGGCCTGGACGTGGGCGGCTGGAGCTGGGACACCAAGATCGCCGATTTCGACCAGGACGGCTGGCTGGACGTCTATATCGTCAATGGCACCTGGGTGCCCAATGAGGTTTCCCCGTCGAACCTGTTCTTCCACAACATCCCGGCGGCGGCGGGCGGGCGCCGCTTTGCCGAGGCTTCCGGCCCCTTCGGGCTGGAGGATTACCTGATGACGGCCGCGGCGGTGCAGTTTGACATGGATGGCGATGGCGACCTGGATCTGCTGACCCATCCGGTGAACGGGCCGCTGGCGCTGTTCCGCAACAACAGCCAGAACGCCGCCATCGCCTTTGAGCTGGAGGATCTGGCGGGCAACCGGGCTGCCATCGGCGCCCGCATCCGCCTGACCGCCGCAGACGGCAGCATCCAGACCCGGGAACTGCAGCTGGGCGGCGGCTTCATGAGCTTTGATGCGCCGCGGGCGCATTTCGGGCTGGGCCGGGCGGCCAGCGCCGCGGGCGCCAGCATCCGCTGGCCGGACGGCACGGAAACCAAGCTGGCAGGGCCGCTGCCCGCAGGCCATCTGTACCGGATCCGCCGCCAGTAGCCCCGCCTGCGGCGGCGGGCAGCGGCAAGCCCCCTGGCCAGGAGGGCGGGACCGTGCAGATCTGCTACAGTCTTTGGAACTTTGATATTTTTTGCGATCCAAAGTTGTGGCGGATTTCCGCCTGCCCTACCGTAACCCCGGTACCCCGCGCCCCTGGCCCGGCCCTTTGCCCGAGAGATAGTTAAGGACTTTCAATGACCCGCTTGCTGCACCGCGCCCTGCGCCTGCTTCCTGCTTTCCTGTCTCTCACCACCCCCGCAGCGGCCCTTGCAGCCCCCGTTTTCGAGGCCGAGTTCTCACCGGTTTCAATCGCCTCGGGCAACAATTCGACGCTGACCTTCACCATCACCGAATCCTCTGGCGCCCCAGCCAGCGGCCTGGCCTTCAGCGGCACCCTGCCCGCAGGCCTGACCGTTGCCAGCGGCAGCCAGAACAACAGCTGCGACGGCACCTTCACTGCAGCCGCCGGGGGCACCAGCCTGGCCTTCAGCGGCGGGCGGCTCGGGGCCAGCGAGATCTGCACGATCTCGCTGCCCGTCACCTCCAGCACGGTGGCAACCCATACATTCACCAGCGGCGATCTGACCTCCTCCCAGGGCAACAGCGGCAGCGCCACCGACGACCTGACCGTCACCGCCGCCAGCGGCACCGGCTATTCCAAATCCGCCAGCCCCTCTGCGGTGGATCCGGGCAGCACCACGACGCTGACCTACAGCTTTGATGTCACCGTCCCCTCCAGCCCCGGGTTCACCGATTACCGGACCCCCTCCTTCAGCGAAACGCTGCCTGCGGGGCTGAGCTTCCCCTCGCCCGCCACCACCAGCAGCTCCTGCGGCGGCACCCTGACGGTGGATCAGGGGGCCGGCACCCTGGAGTTCGACGGCCCGACGCTGACCACAGGCGGCACCACCAGCTGCACCATCACCGCCCTGGTCCGGGCGGACACCGCGGGCAGCTACAGCCTGGAAAACGATCTCATTGTCCGCAATCCGTTCTTCACCACCATTTCCCAGGACACCGCCAGTGCCAGCCTGACCGTCAACAGTCCGGCCGCAGACAGCCTGAGCCTGATCAAGGCTTTTGACGTGATCCAGGCCAATGCCGGCGAAAGCGTGACGCTGACCTTCACCCTCAACAACACCAGCCGCAGCAGCAGCGCCGCCAATCTGGCCTTCAGTGATGACCTGGACGGCTCTTTCCTCTCCGGCGCCACTTTCAGCAGCCTCAACAGCAACAGCTGCGGCGGCTCGGTCACCGGCGCCGGCAGCAGCACGCTCAGCTTCTCCGGCGGCAGCCTGGCCGCCGGGGCCAGCTGCACCATCTCGGCAGAGATTGCCCTGCCTGCAGGCGCCGCAGACGGCACCCATACCAATACCACCAGCGCGCTGACCGGCGATCTCGGCGGCAGCCCGGTGACCGGCAGCACCGCCAGCACCACGCTCCGGGTGTTCGGCGCGGGCTCCCAGCCGCCATCGCTCAGCAAGGCCTTCACCGACAACCCGGTGACCGCCGGCTCCACCGGCACGCTGCGCTATACCATCACCAACCCGAATGCGGCCGTAAGCGCCACGGATATCGCCTTCAGCGATGTGATTACCGATATCACCGGCGCCAATAACGTCACCATCAGCACCCTGCCCGCGGCAAACAGCTGCGGGACGGGCAGCACCTTCACCCAGACCTTTCCCGGTACCGACGTCTTTGCCTTCAGCATGAGCGGCGGCAGCCTGGCCGGCGGGGCCAGCTGCAGCTTTGACCTGGTGCTCGCCGCCGCCGCAGACACCCCGCCCGGCGACTATCCTTTCTCCACCGGCGACCTGAGCGCCACCGTGAACGGCACTCCGGCCGTCGCCAGCGGCGCCAGCGCCACGATGACGATCGCAGGCGGCGCCAACCTCAGCCTGGTCAAATCCTTCACCCAGGACGCCGCCGCAGCCGGCAGCGATACTGAGCTGACCTTCACCCTCTCAAGCGCTGCAGAATCGGCAGCCGCCGCCACCGCCATCGCCTTTACCGACGACCTGGATGCCTTCCTGTCCGGCACCGTCTTCAGCAGCCTCACCAGCGACAGCTGCGGCGGCAGCCTGAGCGGCAGCTCCACCCTCAGCTATTCCGGCGGCACCCTGGATCCCGGCGAAAGCTGCCAGATTGTCCTGGACATCAGCCTGCCCGCAGGCGCCGCAAACGGCACCTATACCAACACCACCAGCGCGCTCAGCGCCACGGCCGGCGGCCAGGCCACCGCTGCCAGCGCCTCCAGCGACAGCCTGCAGGTGATCTCCGCGCAGCCGCTGCAGACCGCCAAGAGCTTTGCCGCCGCCGCCCTGCCCGGCGGCACCGTCACCCTGACCTACACGCTGACCAACCCGGACAGCAGCGCCGGTTATACCGGCGGCTTCTTCACCGACAGCTACAGCACCGCGCTGAGCAGCCTGGCAGCGGTCAACAACCCGCCTGCCACCTTCACCAATTGCGGCAGCGCGCCCTCCTCCAGCGGCACCACTTTCGGCATTTTCTCCGGCCTCGACATCGCCGCCGGCAGCAGCTGCATTATCGAGGTGGAACTGCTGGTGCCGGCCGGCGCGTCGGATGGCAGCTATGGCTCGCTCAGCTCCAGCGTGACCGCCACGGTGAACAGCGCCTCGGTGGCCCTGCCCGCGATGCTGGCAAATCTGGAAGTGGATTCCGCCCAGCTGTCGCTCAGCAAATCCTACACCGATGATCCGGCGGCACCGGGCGGCACGGTGACCGCGGAATACACGCTCACCAACCTGAACAGCAGTGCTGCAAGCGCCATTGCCTTCACCGATGGCCTGGACGCGGTGCTCAGCGGCCTCGCCTCCAGCTCCGGCACGCTCAGCGATCCCTGCGGCGCAGGCTCCTCCTTCTCCGGCACCTCCACGCTCAGCCTGACCGGCGCCAGCCTTGCGGCCGGCGGCAGCTGTACCTTCAGCGTGACCCTGGCCGTCCCGGGCAGCGCCGCCGCCAATGACTACAGCGGCACGACCAGCAGCGTCACCGGCACCATCTCCGGGCTCGCGGTCACCGGCCCCGCCGCCAGCGCCACCCTCAGCGTCAGCGCCTTCTCGCGGCCCAGCTTCAGCAAATCCTTTGCTGACCCGGCCCTGGCCGCCGGCGGCAGCACCACGCTGACCTATGTGATCACCAATACCGACAGCAGCGCCAGCCTGACCGGGCTGCGGTTCTCCGATGACCTGGATGCATCCCTCAGCGGCCTCGCCGTGACCGGCGGCACCGGCAGCAACCTGTGCGGCAGCGGCTCCAGCGTGACCGGCAGCAGCACGGTATCGCTCACCGCCGGCAGCCTGGCCCCCGGCGAAAGCTGCAGCATCCCGCTGACCGTGACCGTGCCGGCTGCTGCAGCAACCGGCAGCTACAGCAGCAGCTCCGGCACGCTGACAGAGAACGGCAGCTTTGCCGCACCCGCCGCCACCGCCGCCTTCACGGTGGAACCCGCCCCCGGCTTTGCCAAATCCTTTGCCAGCGCCTCAATCGCAGAGGGCGGCAGCACCACGCTGACGCTGACCGTGGACAACAGCGCCTCGGCAATTGCCGCCTCGGCGCTGGATGTGACCGACAACCTGCCCGCCGGGCTGGTGCTGGCCACGCCCGCCAATGCCGCCGCCACCTGCACCGGCGGCACGCTCACCGCGGCGGCCGGCAGCGCCAGCCTGAACTACAGCGGCGGCACCGTGGCCGCCGGCGCCAGCTGCACCATCAGCGCAGAGGTGACCAGCGCCACGGCCGGCAGCTACACCAACACCACCGGCGATCTGACCTCTTCCTCCGGCAATTCCGGCACCGCTTCGGCCAGCCTGAATGTGATCGGGCTGACCGTGGACACCCCCTTTACCGCCGATAACATCGTCAACGCCGCCGAGGCCGCCGCATTGACCGTCTCCGGCAGCAGCACGCTGATCGAGGATGGCCGGACCGTCACCGTCACGGTCACCGGCAGCGCATCAGCTTCCGTCAGCGGCAGCACCACCGTCTCGGGCAATGCCTGGAGCCTGACCCTGGATCTCTCAGGGCTGGCCGACGGCGATCTCAGCCTGACCGCGGATGCCTCGGATCTGGCCGGCACGGCTGCGCGGCAGGCCAGCGCCAGCCTCAGCAAGGATGCCGCCGCGCCGGCAGGCCAGAGCGTGAGCTTTGACCAGGATCCGCTGAATGCCGCCAATCAAACCGCTGCCAGCTTCAGTTTTGCGGACGCCGAGGCCGGCAGCAGCTATGCCTATACCATCAGCTCTGACGGCGGCGGCAGCGATGTCACCGGCAGCGGCACCCTCGCCGGCGCCGCCGATCAGATCACCGGGCTGGATCTCTCCGGGCTGGGCGACGGCACCCTGACGCTGTCCGTGGTGCTGACCGATGCGGCCGGCAATGCGGCCGGGGCGGTGACCGCCACCGCAGCCAAGGACACCACGGCACCGGCCGGCTACAGCGTCAGCTTTGACCAGAGCGCGGTGAATGCCGCCAATCAAACCGCCGCCAGCTTCTCCTTCAGCAGCGCAGAGGCCGGCAGCAGCTATGCCTATACCATCAGCTCCGATGGCGGCGGCAGCGATGTGACCGGCAGCGGCACCCTCGCCGGAGCCGCCGATCAGATCACCGGGCTGGATCTCTCCGGGCTGGGCGACGGCACCCTGACGCTGTCCGTGGTGCTGACCGACACCGCCGGCAATGCCGGCGCCGCAGTGACTGCCACCGTGATCAAGGGCAGCGCCATCCCGGGCCTCGCCTTTGACAGCCCGCTGCTGGGCGATGATGCCGCCGGCGCCTCCGAAACGGCAGCCGCCGCCCTTTCCGGCAGCAGCACGCTGATCGAAGACGGCCAGACCGTCACCGTCACCGTCACGGACAGCACGCCGGCTTCGGTCAGCGGCAGCACCACCGTCTCGGGCAACGCCTGGAGCCTGACCCTGGATATCTCGGGGCTGGCCGATGGCGATCTCAGCCTGACCGCGGATGCTTCGGACACGCTGGGCAATGCGGCGCCGCAGGCCACCGCCACGCTGACCAAGGATACCGCGGCACCGGCCGGCTACAGCGTCAGCTTTGACCAGGATCCGGTGAATGCCGCCACCCAGGCCGCCGCCAGCTTCACCTTCGCGGACGCCGAGGCCGGGGGCAGCTATGCCTTTACCATCAGCTCCGATGGCGGCGGCAGCGATGTGACCGGCAGCGGCACCCTTGCCGGCGCCACCGATCAGATCACCGGACTGGATCTCTCCGGGCTCGGCGACGGCACCCTGACGCTGTCCGTGGTGCTGACCGATGCGGCCGGCAATGCCGGCGCCGCAGTGACCGCCGCCGCGGCCAAGGACACGGCGGCCCCGGCCGGCCATAGCGTCAGCTTTGACCAGGATCCGGTGAGCGCAGCCAATGAAACCGCCGCCAGCTTCTCCTTCAGCGGCGCGGAAACCGGCAGCAGCTATGCCTATACCATCAGCTCCGATGGCGGCGGCAGCGATGTGACCGGCAGCGGCACCATCGCCAGCGCCGCCGGCCAGATCACCGGGCTGGATCTCTCCGGGCTCGGCGACGGTACCCTGACGCTGAGCCTGGCGCTGAGCGACAGCGCCGGCAACAGCAGCACCGCCACGGCCGCCGCGGACAAGGAAGCCAGCCCGCCCACGGTGGTGCTCGGCGGGCCGGACACGGCGCAAAGCGACCCGTTCGAGGTTACACTGCAATTCAGCGAAACGGTCACCGGGCTGAGCCTGGACGGGCTGGAGATCAGCGGCGGCAGCGCCTCGGATCTGACCGGCAGCGATGCCAGCTACAGCGTTACCGTGACCCCGGATCACGACGGCACCCTTACCATCCAGCTGAGCGCGGATGCGGTGCAGGACCAGGCCGGCAACGGCAATGCGGCCTCGGAGATCCTGGAAGCCACCGCCGAGCTGACCGGCACCCCGAACCCCTCGCCGCCTGCGGACCTGGATGGCGACGGCGTGCCCGACAGCTTTGAAAGCGCCACCGCGGACCGCGACGGCGACGGCATCCCGGATGCTGAGGATTACGACCCCCAGGGCTATTTCTACTGCGAGGACGACGGCCGGATCCTGACCGGCGGCGGCATCACCGTGACCGGGCCTTCGGGCTCCAACAGCAGCGTCGGCATCGCCAATGACATCAACATCGTGCGCGACGGCTCCAGCGGCGAATACCAGTGGTTCGCCCAGCGGCCCGGCACCTATACGGTCGCCTACAGCTACCCCTCCGGCGGCGCCGCCAGCACCGCGCGGCTCAGCTCCGGCAGCCTGGATGTAACCTCGCTGCTGCCCGCCAACCCGGCGGTGCTCGGCTCCACCCAGGTAGGCAGCACCGGGGTTCTGGCGGATGCCTCGCTCAGCGCCAACCCGGTGTTCTACGACACATTCGTGATCGAGGCCGGCGACCCCAACGTGCTGGCCAACAACATCCCGATGACCCAATGCGCAGAGAACGCGGTCACCGTCAGCGCGGCCGATGACGGTGCCGAGGCCAATGGCGGCACCCCGGATGATGCGGGCTTCACCGTCTCGCTGGAGCGTGCCTCCACCGTGGACACGGTGATCAGCTACAGCCTGGCCGGCACCGCCACCGCCGGTGCTGACTATACCGCACCGGCCGGCTCGGTAACGGTTCCGGCCGGCGGCACCAGCGCAGAAATCACCGTGACCGTGCTGGAGGATCAGCTGATCGAGGGCAGCGAAACCCTGATCCTGACCCTGACCGCAGTGACCGCAGGCAACGGCGCCAGCCTCAGCACCACTGCTGCCGATCTGACTGCGACCGCCAGCCTGGCCGATGACGATTTTGCCGTCGTTGCAGTCACCAATGACGACCTCACCGCCTCGGAGAACGGCGAGGACACCGCGGCAATGTCCTTCCGGCTGCTGGGCCAGCCCGGCCAGGATGTGCAGCTGGCCTTCACCGGCGACAGCCAATGCAGCGTTTCGCCCGCCTCCATGCGCTTCGGCGCGGCCGATTTCGCCACCCCCCAGGTGCTGACCATCAGCGCCATCGACGACGAGGACGTGGAAGGCACCCACAGCTGCCAGCCTGCGGTCACCGTCAGCTCGGCGGACACCCGCTATGACGGCTTTGCCCTGACCCTGGCCCAGGTGCAGATCAGCGACGACCTGGTCGACCAGATCCGCGACCAGCTGACCGCGGTGCTGAAGAAAGACCTGGAAGAGACCGTCAAGACCCAGCAGCGCTACTTCAGCCGGATCGCCAAAGGCGCGCTGGAGCGGCTGCAGGCCGGCCAGGAAGGGCTGCGCTGCGGCACCGTCGCCGCCTTTGACGTCGATGGCAGCCTGCAGGTCCAGGGCAGCACCGGCAGCAGCGCCGGCGGTTTCGGCTGGGATGTCTACAATTGCGGCAGCGGCAGCCGCGAGATCCTGGATGGCACCTTCACCCTCAGCCGTACTGACGGGCTGGGCACCCAGGCCATGCTGCAGTTCTCGCGCCAGAGCGAGCGGTTCCTGCCGGAGCAGGCGCTGCGCGGCCGGTTCTGGGGCGGTTATGTCAGCCGCACCAGCGCCGATGGCGCCGCTGACGGCTCCATCACCGGCTTTGGCGCCAATGCCGGGATCTACGGCGCCCGGGCGCTGAGCCAGGGGCTGTTCCTGGATTACTATGCCGCCGCCGCGCTTGGCCATCACCGCTACCGGCTGCGGTTTGAAACCGCCACCGACCCGATCCATGCCCGCGGCGGCTATAGCTATGCGGCCGGCTTTGCTGGGGCGGCGCTGTCCGGGCGGCATCAGCTGAACAACATGCTGATCAGCCCGCGGCTGGGGGCCGATCTGGCCTTTGCCGAAGCGGATGACGCCAGCGTCACCGCCACCCAGCTGTCGCAAAGCGACACCGGGCGGATCGACATCCCCGGCTACAACGGCGGCCGCATCTTTGCCGAGGTGGAATTCGCCAGCCTCGCCGCCGAAGGCAGCGGCCCGGCCAGCGGCCTGGCGGCGCGGCTGTCCTTTGCGCCGCGGCTGGCCTGCGAAAGCTCGTCTTACGGCGGCACCACCGGCTGCGGCGCGGGTTTTGCCTTTGCCCGCGATGTCTATGACCCCGCCACCGGCCTGCGGTACGGCTTTGAGATCGACTATGAGCATATCAACGGCAGCGACCGGCTGGCGCTGGATGTGCACCGCGAGCGGCCCTTTGCCGGCGGCCAGGGCGCCGTGGTGACCCGGATCACCGCTCCGGATGCGGACAGCCTGAAGATCGAACACGGCATCCGGCTCGATTTCTGAACCGGATGCCCGCAGCAGGCAGCAGAACACCGAAACAAAAGAACACCGGCAAAAAGAAAACAGCCCGCCTGAAAAGGCGGGCTGTTTTACTGTTCCAAAGGGCCCTGACGCAGATCTATTGCTGCGGCCCGGCTTCTGCCCTGGCCGCGGCCAGCGCCTGGGCTTCGGCCAGCTGCCCCGGGGTCATCCGGGCCTGCAGCGCCGCGCTCAGGCCGCGCGCTTCCGGCAGGCCCGCGCTGGCCGCCAGCACCAGCCACATATAGCCCAGCACATAATCCTGCGGCAGCGCGCGGCCCTCGAAATACATCCAGCCAAGATTGGCCATCGCCGCCGGATAGCCCGCCTCTGCCGAGGCCCGCAGCAGCGCTGCCGCCGCCTGCAGCCCGTCCCGGGACGGCTCCGGCTGCTGCAGCGCCAGCCAGGCCAGCTGGAACTGCGCCAGCGGATCGCCGGCCGCGGCCCCGCTGTTCAGCTGCTCCAGCTCTGCAGCGCTGCGCCCCGGCGGCGCCAGCCGGGCGTCATAAACCGGCCCCGGTTCTGCGGCGGCGCTGTCCGCCCGGGCAGCCCGGCGGTACAGCTCTGCTGCCTTGGCCTCATCCAGCGCCACCCCAAAGCCGTTCTCATGCATCACCCCGAGGTTGCGGATGGCCGGAGCCAGCCCCTGGGCTGCCGCAGCCTCGAACAGGGCAGCCGCGCGGGCATAATCCTGCGCAGCGCCCTCGCCGCGCACATGCATCAGGCCCAGGTTGTTCAGCGCCCGGGGATGGCCCGCCGCGGCCGGGCCTTCATAAAGCTGGCGCGCACGCGCCAGATCCGGCGCCACGCCGGTGCCATTCTGATAGAGCACCCCCAGGCTGACCGCCGCATCCTGATGGCCCTGCGCGGCCGCACGGCCATACAGTTCTGCCGCCCGGGCCGCGCCGCCCGCCTCCGGTGCCTGCTCCAGCACTGCCGCCAGGTCGAACAGATGCTGCGCCGCGCCGCCAGCCGCAGCCTGCTCCAGCCAGTGCAGCGCCTGATTGCGGTCCTGCGCCACCCCCAGCCCGCTGTGGTAATACTGGCCCAGCCGGTTCTGCGCCGCCGCATGGCCCTGTTCCGCGGCGCGCGCCAGCCAGCCCGCAGCGCGGGCATAATTCTGCAGCACCCCGCGGCCGTCCTGCAGCCGCAAGGCCAGCGCATATTGCGCCCCGGCCTGGCCCGCCTCCGCTTCGGCGCGCAGCTGCTCCAGCGGCAGGCCTGGCTGCTGCCCTGCGGCCGCCGCCGGCAGCACCAGCCACAGCGCCGCCGCCAGCGGGCGCAAACGCTGCAAAGGCCGCCGTCTCATTCCGCCGCCAGCCCGGCCGGGGCCGCCGCCGCCGCCAGAAAGCGGCGCGCCGCGGCCTGGGCCGCGGCCAGCTGCTCCGGCGTCATCAGATCCGCCACCACACCGCGAGTCTCCAGCGCCCCGGAGCTGCCGCCTGCAGCAGCAATGTTCAGCCACTTATGGGCCTGCACATAATCCTGCGGGCGGCCCTGCCCCTTGACATAGAGCAGCCCCAGCTGGTGCTGCGCAGCAGTGTCCCCGGCGGCGGCCGCCGCCTCAAACAGCGCCGCCGCCTCATCCGGGCGCCCGCCTTTTTCCTGCAGCCGCAGGCCCAGGGCGGTTTGTGCCGGGCGCAGGCCGGCGGCCGCCTGCTGCGCCAGCCAGGCCTCAGCCGCGCTGTCCTCCTGCCGGGCAGCCGCCAGCGCCCAGGGCACCATCCGGTGCGGCGCCAGCAGCCCCTCCAGGCGGCCCGCACCGGCCAGCCGTCCCAGGTTCAGCTCTGCCTCAGTGCTGCCCAGCTCTGCCGCCGCGCGGTAAAGCGCCACCGCCTGCTCCAGGTCCGGGTCCCGGCCGCGGCCCTGCTCCAGCATGGCCGCCAGCGCCACCGCCGCCTGCGGCAGCCCGTGCTGCCAGGCGGCCTGATACATCTGCCAGGCCTGCGGCAGATCCTCTGCTACCCCGTAGGCCCCCGAATAAGCCTCGCCCAGGGCGGCCATCGCGCCGCCATCGCCCGCCGCGGCCGCCGCCTGCAGCCAGCGCAGCGCCTCGGCCGGATCGGCGGCAGCACCATCGCCCTTGAGGTATTTGCGCCCCAGCGCCGCCTGGGCCGGCACAAAGCCGCCCGCCCCCGAGCGGCGCAGCCAATCCAGCGCCGCCGCCCGGTCGCGCGCAATGCCCTGGCCGCTGTCCAGCGCATAGGCCAGGTAGAACTGCGCCTCGCCATGATCCGCCGCTGCCGCCTCCTGCAGCCAATGCAGCGCCCGGGCGCTGTCCTGCGCGATGCCGGTGCCGCGGGCCATGGCGCGGCTCAGCTCGAACTGCGCCTTGCTGTGGCCCTGCTCCGCCGCCGCCTGCATCCAAGCCGCGGCGCTGGCGGCATCCTGCACCACCCCCTCGCCGGCCTGGTGCAGCAGCCCCAGGTAATACTGCGCCTCGCTGCTGCCGCGCGCGCCCGCCGCCAGCAGCAGCTGCGCCGCCTGGGCCGGATCCGGGCCGGCCCGCCCGGCACCGTGCTGAGATACAGCCGCGCCAGCAGCACCGCCGCCTGCGTCTGGCCCTGATCCGCTGCCGCCTGCAGCCAGTCCCGCGCCGCCGCCGGATCGGCCGGCCCGCCCAGCCCCTCCAGCAGCACCCGGCCATAGCGGTACTGAGCAAACGCCGCATCCGGGGCCGCCGCCAGCTGCGCCAGCCCCTGCCGGACGCGGGCAAAATCCCCGGCCGCCCAGGCCTGTTCCACCTGCGCCATGGTCAGCGCCTGCGGGCTGTCCGCCACGGTTTCAGCACCGGCCGGAGCTGCCTCCTGGGCAGCCGCCCCCAGCGGCGCGGCGGCAAGGATCAGGCACAGCGGGGCTAAACGGAATAAAGTCATATCTCTCACGCGTCATCTGCAATCGGCCAAGCGGCATGCGCGGACCCTAAGGCCCGCCGCCGGCAAGATCAAACCCCTCCAGCGGCCCGCAGCAGCCACAGCACCGCCGCCGCCGCGCACAGCGCCGCGCCAAAGGGCAGCACCATGCGGCCGCGCAGCCGCCGCCGCTGCAGCCAGGCCGCCGCCAGCGCCCCGCCAGAGGCCATCAAGAGCAGCAGCGGCAGATCCAGCGCGCCGGCAAACCCGCCCAGCCCCGCCATCAGCTTGACATCTCCCAGCCCCAGCCCCTCGCGGCCGCGCAACGCCCGGTAGCCCAGCCGCAGCGCCAGAAAACTGCCGGTCCCCAGCGCCGCGCCGCCCAGCACCGCCGCCAGCCCGGCGCCGCCCGGCTGCAGCCCCATCAGCAGCACCGCCGCAAACAGCGCCGCGGTCAGCACATCCGGCAGCCGCAGCCACAGCAGATCCGCCGCCGCCAGCGCCAGCAGCAGCCAAAGGAACAGGCAGGACAGCAGCACCCCGGCGGCGCTGCCGCCCGCCGCCAGCGCCAGCCCCGCAGCGCCGGCGGCGGCAATTTCGCAATACAGCAGCCAGGGCGGCACCGCCGCGCCGCAATGGCGGCAGCGCCCGCGCGCCAGGGCAAAGGACAGCAGCGGAACCAGATCCGCCGCGCCCAGGCGCTGGCCGCAGCTGCGGCAGGCCGAGCGCTGCAGCACCGCATCCTCGCCGCGCGGCAGCCGGTCGGCCAGCACCGCCAGGAACGACCCCGCGGCCGGCGCCAGCAGCAGCAGCAGCCAGGCCGCCGGCTCCGGCATCCCGGCTGTCAGCGCCGCCGCAAACCGGGCCGCAAGCGCCTCCCAGGGGCTCATTGCGCCGCCTGCATGGTTTCCCCTCTTTCCGCCCCCCTGCCGGATTGGCTATGGAGCAATGGACAAGTCCTGAGCCCCCCCTCTATCATGCCGCCGGTCAAAAGAAAGAACCCGATGCAGCCACAGCCCGCCCCCTCCCTTTGCCCGCCCCCCGCAGATCTCCAGCCCCGCCGCCGCACGGCCCGGCAGCAGCAGGGCGATGCCGGGTTTTCCCTGCTCGAACTGATGGTGGTGGTGGTGATCCTCTCGATCCTGGCCCTGGTGGTGGTGCCGCGGGTGATCGACCGGCCTGACCAGGCCCGCGCCGCCCGCGCCAAGGCCGATATCGCCGCCATCGCCAGCGCCGTGAAACTCTACCGGCTCGACAATTTCCGCTATCCGACCACCGAGCAGGGCCTGGCCGCCCTGGTGCAGAAGCCCGGCAGCGACCCGGTGCCCGCCAATTGGGCCCAAAACGGCTATATGGACCGGCTGCCGCAGGACCCCTGGGGCCAGCCCTATAACTACCTGTCGCCCGGCGTGCATGGCGAATTCGACATCTTCAGCTATGGCGCCAACGGGGTGGCCGGCGGCAGCGGCGCGGATGCGGATATCGGCTCGTGGACCCTGCAATAGAGCCTGTTCCGCCGGGTCCCGGCCCTCTGCCCGCCCAGCAGGCGGGGTTCACCCTGGTTGAGCTGCTGGTCAGCGTGGCCATCCTGTCGGTGCTGGCCGCAGGGGCGGTGCTCGCCCTCGGCGGCAACCCGGACCGCAGCGCCCGCGACCTGGCGCTGTTCCGCAGCCAGTACAGCGCCGCCCGCGCCCTGGCGGTGGCCGGCGGCCAAAGCCGCGGGCTCGCCATCACATCCCAGGGCCTGCGCCTGGCCTGGCACGGCCGCGCCGGCTGGGAAACCGCAGAGCGGCTGCAGCCCTGGCAGGGGCGGGTGGCGCTCTCGGCGCGGCCTGCCCCTGCCCCCGGCGCCCCGGACATCGTGCTGCTGGCCAACGGCCGCTCCAGCGCCTTCAGCATTGCCTTTGGCAGCGCCGCACGCTGCCGCACCAGCGGATGGGAGGCACTGGCATGCACCGGAGACTGACCCCGCCCCCCGCCGGTCTCCCCGCCCGCGCTGCAGCCACGGCCGGGCTCACCCTGATTGAGCTGGCCATCGCCATCTTCGTGCTGGCGGCAGCCAGCGTTGCCCTGCTGCGCAGCGCCGATCAGTCGCGGCTGGCAATCGGCGGCGAGGCGCCGCGGCTGCTGGCCCGCACCGCCGCCCGCAACCGCGCCGAGGAGCTGCAGCTGCTGGGACCCGCCGCCCGGCTGCCGCAGCAGGCCGAACTGGGCGGCATCACCTTCACCCTGCAGGCCCGCCGCGAAACCACAGCTGCCGGGCTGATCAAAACCGAAATCACCGCCCGCGCCGAAAGCGGTGAAGCCGCAGCACTGACGCTCTACCTGCCCGCCGCGGGGCTGCGATGAAGGCCGCGCGCGGCGCCGCCGACCGCGGCCTCAGCCTGATTGAGCTGGTGGCGGCGATGGCCGTCTTTGCCCTGGTGGCAGTGCTCGGCGCCCAGGCCCTCGGCGGCATGATCCGGATGCGCGGCACGCTGGAGGCCCGGGCCGCGGAAACCGCTGCATTGGCACAGGCGCTGAGCCTGCTGCGCGCGGATCTGTCGGCGGCGGTGCCAATGCTGTTCTACCCGCCGGGCCAGGGCGCGCCGCAATCGGCGCTGATGCTGCGCGGCGGGGTGCTGGCCATTTCGGCGGGCGGCCAGCCGGCGCTGGATCCCGATCCCGAGGCCCTGGGGCTGCAGCGGATCGAATGGCAGCTGCAGGGCGGCCGCCTCAGCCGCCGCATCTGGCCTGCGCTGACCCCCGCCCGCGCCGCCTCCCGGCTGCCGGCAATGACGGTGCTGGACGGGGTCAGCGCCTTGCAGGTCCGCAGCTACTGGGACGGTGCCGGCTGGGTGGAGGGCACCGCCGCGCTCAAGCCCCGGCCGCGGGGCAGCACCGCGCCGGCCGCGGATGCCGATCAGGCCGGCACCGCCCCGGAGGTCTATTCCAGCAGCCTGCCGCTGGCGGTGGAAGTGCGGCTCGAGACACGGGATTTCGGCTCTGTCCGGCTGCTGGAGACCCTGAAATGAGCCGCCGGCACGCCGGCAGCCGCGGCTTTGTCCTGGTCAATGCGCTGGTGCTGGTGGCAGCGCTGTCGGCGGCGGCGGTGCTGCTGCTGGCACGCGCCGAAGGCGGCCGGGCGCGGCTGCAGGCAGAGCTGCAGGCGGATCAGCTGGCGCTGGCGCTGGATGCCTTCGATGCCCTGGCCATCACCCTGCTGGCGCAGGACCGCAATGCCACCGATCATCCTGGCGAGGCCTGGGCCCAGGTGCAGGCAGGACACGCACTGGCACAGGGCACGGTCAGCGGCCGGATCGAGGACCTCCAGGGGCGTTTCAATGTGAACTGGCTGGCGGATCCGGACAATACGGCGGCCCGCGCCGCCTTTGCCAGGCTGCTGCAGACCCTGGGGCTGCCGCCGCGCACCGCAGACGCCATCCACGCCGCGCTGAAGCCCGGCGGGCCGCAGGACCGTGCCGCCTGGGCACGGCTCGACCCGCCGCTGGACCCGGTTGGCGGCGCGCTGCTGGACGCCGGCCAGCTGGCCGGCATTCCCGGGCTGCCGCCGCGCAGCTACCAGCGCCTGCGCCCCTATATCACCGCGCTGCCCGGCGGCAGCCGCCTGAATGTGAACACCGCCCCGCCCCAGGTCCTGGCCGCCTTTCTGCCGCAGCTGCCGCCCGCCGCCCTGGCCCGGCTGCAGGCAACGCTGCCCGCAGCCTCGCCCCAGGCCTTTCTGATTGCCGCAGGCCTGGCCCGGGCCGGCGCTGGCCAGGCCGCGGAGCAGAACGGTGACACAGATCCGGAGCAGCTGACGGCGGCGCAGATCACCGTGGCCTCGCAGTGGTTCCGGGCCAGCGCAGAGGCGCAGCTGGGCCCGCTCTCGGGCCGCCGCAGCACGGTGCTGCGCAAAACCGGCGGCGCCCGGCCGCCAGCCGTGGCCTGGCGGCTGACCCGGCGGCCCTGAACCACGGCCCCCGCCCCGATTGCGCATTGCACTTGCGCCGCCCCGCCCCCATTCTGCGCCGCGCAGACCCAATCAGCATTCAGCAACAGGAGCCCCGGGCCATGCCCTCTGCCAGCGCCAAGCCAGACACAGCCGCGGAGTTCGTCCGCCTGGGCCCGGACGGCACCGCCGCAGCCGCCGCGCATCAGGTGGTGGCGGTGCCGGGCGAGACGGTGCCGCTGTTTGCGCTGGATCTGCCCGCCGGGCTGCGCGGCCAGGCCCGGGAACAGGTGGCCCGGCGCCAGCTGGCCGCCCGGCTTGGCCTGCGCGGCAGCCAGTTTGCCATGCAGCCCTTTGCCCCGGACCGCAAGACCGCCGCCGCCTGGACCCGGGCGGTGGCCGCTGACACCGGCTGGCTGGACAAGCTGCGGCAGCTGCCGGGCCGGGCGGTGCTGCCCGACTACCTGACCCTGCCCGCCGCCCCCGGGGTCTGGACACTGGCCCTGCGTGGCAGCGGCGCCGCCATCAGCGCCCGGCTGGGGATTGAGGACGGCTTTACCGCCCAGGCGCCGCTGGCCCGGGTGATGCTGCAGCAGGCGCTGGACAGCCAGCCGCCGCCCAAGGCGCTGCTGCTGCCGGAAACCGCGCCGCCGGAATTTGCCGCCCTGGCCCGCAGCCGCGGCATCCCGGTGGCCGCCAGCGCCGCTGCGGTGGCGGCGCTGGGGCTGCCGCAGCCGGTGGTGCTGGGCCATGGCGAGCTGGCCTGCGACCTGCGCGCCAACCCGATGGCGGCCCAGGCCCGGCTGGAACGCGCCCTGCTGCCCTGGCGCTGGCCGCTGCTGGCGCTGGCGCTGGCCGCCGCCCTGTGGAGCGCCGCCCAGATCACCGCCATCCGCCGCATAGAGGCCGGAACCTCCGCCGCCGCCGCCGCCACTGCCGCCCTGGTGCAGACCCATTTCACCAATGGCGCCCCGGTGCTGGACGCGCGGCTGCAGATCAGCCGCGCGCTCTCGGCCCTGCGCCGCGGCAGCGGCGCTGCAGCGCAAGCCGATGTGCTGGATCTGACCCGCCGCACCGCCGCGGTGGCCGCCGCCGCGGGCGCCCGGGCCGAAAGCCTCAGCTACCAGCAGGGCGAGGCGCTGCGGCTGGCGCTGCGGCTCACCGATTTCGCCGCCGCCGACCGGCTTGCGGCGGCGCTGCGGGCGCAGGGGCTGGCGGTGCAGCTGACCGATTCCCGGGCCGATGGCAGCGAGGGCGGCGTCTTTGCCGAATTTGCCATCACCGCAGACAGCCGCCCGGCCCCGGACGGAGACCGCCAATGAGCGCCCGGATGATCTCCCGCCTGGCCGCCCTGCTGCTGCCGCTCAGCCGCCGCGAACGGCTGCTGCTGGCGGCGCTGGGTCTGGCGGTGCTGCCGCTGGCCATCGGATTTCTGCTGCTGCTGCCGCTGCATGAGCGCCGCCAGGCCGCGGCTGCGGCGCAGGCAGAGGCCATCGCGCTGCAGGCCTGGGCGGCAGAGCGGCTGGCCGAGAAACAGGCGCTGGACCGCAATGCCCCGCCTGCCCCCGGCGCTCCGGCCGGCCTCAGCGGCATTGAGCAGAAACTGGTGGCCGCCGGGCTCCGGCGCCAGCTCAGCGGGCTGGGCAGCGGTGCCGGGGACACGCTGGAGCTGCGCTTCGCCAGCATCGGCTTTGATGAGCTCGGGGCGTTTCTGATGGGCGCGCATCCCGCCTGGGGCTACCGCCTGCGCAGTTTCCGCTTTGAGGCCCTGGACACCCCCGGACAGGTGGCCGCCTGGATCACCCTGGAGCCGCAATAGGCCGCCAGGGCTGGTTGCCGGCCCCGGCTTAGAGCCTGTCCAGACGGGCCCGGATGCTGGCCCGGCGCCCGGCCAGAGAGCCCAGCGGGTCCAGGCTGGCATGGGATTTCAGAACTTCGTCCAGCGCGGCCTCTGCCGCCTGCAGCTGCTGTTTCCCGGCCGCCGCTTGGCCGCCCGCCAGCAGCGACAGCCCCAGCTCATGCTGGGCGGTGCCCTGCACCGCCAGCGCCGCCGCCCGGGCCTCGCCGGACTGGCCCTGGGCCAGGGTTGCAGCCGTTTTGGCGGCAGCGGCGAAATCGCCGCCGCGCAGCTCGGCATGGGCATATTCCAGCTGCAGCCGCGGCGCCAGCGGTCCGGCCTGGCCGATCAGTTTCAGATAGGCGCGCTTGGCTTGGGCATATTCGCCGCCCTCCAGCGCGTTGCGGGCCACCGCATACTGCTTCTGGAAACCGCCCTGCCCCGAAGGCGCCGCGCCGCAGCTGCCAAGCAGCAGCACAAGCGCCATTCCGGCCAGCCCGGCCCTGCCAGCCCGGGCCGGAATTGCAAAGGTGGATGCCTGCATCTGCTGCTCTCTTTCCGGCTGCCCGATTGATGTGTTAATTGTTGCGGAAAATTTACCATGCCCGGCGCCGCCCGTCCATGCTTGCGCAGCAGGGCGGGCGGGGGCACTTGAGGCGGTTTTGGGAAAGGATCCGATGCGTCTGATATCTGCAGCCTGCACGCTGCTGGCGCTGGCCGCGGCCGGTCAGGCCGGGCATCTGCTGTGGCAGGAAACCCGGGCCCCGGCCCGCCTGCCTGCGGCCGCGGCAAACGCGGTTCCGGAACCGCTCGCGCAGCCCGCTCCGGCGGCCGCGCCGCCGCGCAGCTGGGCGCCGCTGTTCGGAGAAAAGCAGCCGCCCCGGCCGCAGGCCGCCGCCCCGGCCCCGGCGGCCGCTGCTGCGGCGCCGCCAAAGCCGCCTCTGGCCAGCCTGGGCTATGCGCTCCAGGGGGTGGTGCAGGCAGGCGAAACCACCTGGGCAATGATTTCCCACCCGGCCGGCGCGCAGCTGCTGCGGGCCGGAGACAGGCTGCCAGGCGGCATCACGGTGGAGCGCATCGACAGCCGCGGGCTGTGGCTGTCACGCAGCGGCGGCGCGCCCGAACTGCTGGATTTCCCGCAATAGAGCCTGTTTTTGCTCTGCTGTGCCCGCCCCGGGGCGGTCTCAGCGGAAGCAGGCCGGCGCGGCGGGGCACGGGCCTCAGCCCGCTATGGCAGCCTGCAGATCGAAGACCGGCAGCAGCACCGCCAGCACAATCACCAGCACCAGCCCGCCCACCAGCATCATCAGCACCGGCTCCAGCAAGGCGGCAATGCGCTTGCGTTCGGTCTGCAGCCGGTGCTCTGTCAGATCGGCGGCACGGGCGGTCATCCGGGCCAGCTGCACCGACACTTCGCCGGCGCTGATCAGCTGCCGCGCCACCGGCGGCAGGAAGCTGAGCCGCCCCAGCGCCTCCGACAGGCTCTCGCCCTGGCGCACCGCCGCCGCCGCCGCCGCCGCCTCCTCCTGGAAACCGGCGGTCTCCAGCACCCCGGCAGCACTGCTGGCCGCGCTCAGCACCGCATGGCGCGATCCCAGGACCAGGGCCAGGGTGCGCATATACTGCACCGCCTCTCCCAGCCGCAGCAGCCGCCCGGCCACCGGCAGCCGCAGCAGGATCCGGTCCCGCAGGCGGCGCAGGCGGGGCACCCGCGGCACCGCCGCCAGCCCCCCGGCCAGGGCGGCCGCCAGCAGCGCCAGCCCCGCCGCATGCGCCCGCAGCGCCTCCGAGACCGCCAGCACCGCCACCGTCAGCGGCGGCAGCGGGCGGCCGGTCATTTCGAACATCGCCACGATTTCGGGCGCCACGCTGGTCATCAGGATGCCGCAGACCAGCAGCGACACCGCGGCCACAAACCCCGGATAGACCAGCGCGGTGGCGATCTGCGCGCGGCCCGTGTTCTGCTGCTCCAGATGGGCGGCCAGCCCGTCAAACACCGCCGCCAGCTCCCCCGCCGCCTCGCCCGCCCGGAGCGCGGCCAGGTAATAGGGCGGAAACCCCGCCCCTGCATCCGCCAGCGCATCCGACAGCGCCGCCCCGTCCAAAAGCGCCGCCCGGGCCTGGGCCGCCACCGCATCCAGCGCCGGATGGCCGCCCGCGCGCACCGCTTCCAGCGCCTCATCCGCGGGCAGCTCTGCCGCCAGCATCACCGCCATCTGGCGGGTGAACACCGCCTGCAGCTCCGGCAGCAGGCGGCGCTGGCGCCAGCGCCGCGCCAGCCCCCCCTTCGCCCCGCGCGGCTGCGCCTCCGCCAGTTCGGCGGGAAACAGATCCTGCGCCGCCAGCTGGGCCGCGGCATCGGCTTCGGTCTCTGCCACCACAGTGCCGCGCCGCTTGCGCCCGGCACCGGTATAGGCGGTATAGGCATAGGCCTTCATGCGCCGTCCCCGGCGACCCGCAGGGTTTCCTCCAGGCTGACCAGCCCGGCGGCGGCCGCGGCCAGCCCCTGGCCCAGCAGGCTGTCCTGCGGCCGCAGGGCCAGATCGCGCAGCGCCGCCTCGCCGGCCCCCTGGTCAATGGCCCGGCGCAGCGCCTCATCCGCTTCGGCGATCTCAAAGATCCCCAGCCGCCCGGCATGGCCGCTGCCGCCGCAGGCGGCACAGCCGCCGCCCGCCCGGTACAGCTGCGCCGGCTGCGGCAGCCCGCAGCGGCCGAACAGCTCTGCCGCCCGGGCGCCGGGCGGCTCCGGCCGGCGGCAGTCCCGGCACAGGCGGCGCAGCAGCCGCTGCGCGATCACCCCGCGCAGCGTGGCGGCAATCAGAAAGTTGTCGACCCCCAGGTCGCGCAGCCGCACCACCGCGCCGGCCGTGCTGTTGGCATGCAGCGACGAGAACACCAGATGGCCGGTCAGCGCCGCTTGCGCCGCGGTCGAGGCGGTTTCGGCATCGCGGATCTCGCCGACCAGGATCACATCCGGGTCCTGGCGCAGGGTGGCGCGCAGCCCGGCCGCAAAGCTCATGCCGATGCCGGCATTGATCTGGCTCTGGGAAATCCCCGGCAGGTCGTATTCCACCGGATCCTCGACAGTGACGATATTGCGTGCCGCGCGGTCGGCCAGCTGCAGCAGCGAATACAGCGTGGTGGTCTTGCCCGCCCCGGTCGGCCCGGTGGCCAGGATAATGCCGTTGGGATATCCCGCCAGCCGCTGCAGCAGCGCCTGCTGATCCGCGCTCAGCCCCAGGCCGCCCAGCGGCAGCAGCCCTGCCGAGCGGTCCAGGATCCGCAGCACGATGCGCTCGCCGTACTGGCCGGGCAGCGAGCTGACCCGGGTGTCGATCACCCGCCCGCCCAGCGACAGCGGGATGCGGCCGTCCTGCGGCAGCCGGGTCTCGGCAATATCCAGCCCCGCCATCACCTTGAGCCGCGACACCACCCGGCGCACCGGCACATCGCTGCGGTCCAGCACCTCCTGCAGCACCCCGTCGACGCGCATCCGGACCCTGAGGCCGCCCTCATGCGGCTCCACATGCAAATCCGAGGCGCCGCCCTGCACCGCCCGCCGCAACAGCTGATTGACCAGCTGGATCACCGGCGCATCGCCGGGCTCGTCCAGCAGGTCGCGCTGGCGGCGGGCAAAGGCCGCCTCCTCCAGATCAAAGCTGAGGTCCGCGCCTGCCTCCGCGGCCTCTGCCCCCGCGGCGCTGTCCTGGTAAAGCCGCGCCAGCGCCGCCTCAAACCCCATCCGGCCGAGCTGCTCCACCGCCTCCAGCGCGGTCTCCGGCCCCAGCTGCCGCTGCGCCTCGCGCAGGCCCAGCTGGGTGGCGCCGGGGCCGGCCAGCAGGCGCAGGCCGCCCGGGCCCGCCTGCAGCAGCACCTGCTGGTCGCGGGCAAAGGCAAAGGGCAGCCGCGGCGGATACGCCGCCGCCCCGGGACCGGCCCCGGGTTCCGCTGCCATCCCGGCTGCGGTCTCAGTCCTGGCCGCTGAAGCGGAGGCGGCTGGGGAGCGGGGGATAGTTCCGGCGTTGTGCAACGTCATCAATGAATCCGGCATCAAAGGGCTGATTCAGGTCGGCGCCGTCAAACGGCAGCGCGCCGACCCGGGAGTGCGGAAACCGGCCGTCGTCCAGCGGTGCAATGGCGGCGCTGGCGCTCTGCGCCTTGCGCGACAGCTGGCGGGTGATCCGGCGCGCCTCGGCGTCCGAGGCCACCACCTGCGGCCGCAGCAGCACCAGCAGCACCCGCTGGTCGCCGGTGGCATTCTTGCCGCGGAACAGCCCGCCCAGAAGCGGCAGCTTCGACAGGCCGGGCACCCGCTGGTCCACCGCGCCGGAGCCGTTCTCCAGCAGGCCGCCCAGCATGATCACCGCCCCGTCGCTGACCAGCGCAGAGGTCGACAGCGACCGCCGCGAGGTGATCTCGCCGCCCGAGGAGGCGGTGGCATTGGTCAGATTGGACACCTCCTGCTTGATCAGCAGCCGCACGGTGCGGTCGGCGTTGATCTGCGGGGTAACATTGAGGGTGAGGCCGACATCCTGGCGCTCGATGGTCTGGAACGGGTTGTCCACCGCGCTGCCGCTCACGGTGGAGAAGCTGCCGGTGACAAAGGGCACATTCTGCGCCACCACGATTTCCGCCTCCTGATTGTTCAGGGTCAGGATCGACGGGGTGGACAGCAGCCGGGTGGAATTCACCGTGGTGATGGCGGTGAGCAGCCCGGCAATGCCGTCGCCGTCCTTCAGCCGGGCGCCGCCGATGACACCGGCCGCCCCCACCTCCAGCGCTTCGCCGCTGCTGGCGGCGGAAATCAGGTTGATCAGGCTGCTGCGCCCCGGCAGGGTGAACTGCACCCCGCCCACCAGCGCATCATTCAGCACCGCGCCGAATTGCACCGACAGGTCCGACAGCCCCTGCACCGACATTTCAAAGATCACCGCCTCTACCAGCACCTGGGCCGGGCGGCGGTCCAGATGGCGCACCATCTGCACGATATCATCGATCTGCTCCTGCGGCGCCGAGACCAGCAGCGTGTTGGTCTGCGGCTCCGGCACGATGCGGACCGGGGTGCGGCCGGTATTGTCCTGGGTATCGTTGAGGGTGCGCATCACCACATCGGCAATCGCCGCGGCCTCGGCATAATTCAGCCCGATGCTGCGCGCCGCCACCCGGTCGCGCTGGGTGTCGAGCTCGGCCGCCAGCACCCGCACCCGGTGGCGCAGCGCCTCGGAGCCGGAAACCACCAGCGCGTTGGAGCGGCGGTCGACGCTGATCGCCGCCTCCTCCGGCAGGATCTGCATTGCCTGCACCACCTGCATCACATCCGCCGCGGCGGCGTTCTGCAGCCGGATGATCTCCACCGGTGCCTGCTTGCGCGGCTTGTCCAGGCTTTCGATCAGCCGCGTGATCCGCTCCAGATTGGCGCCGCGGTCCGACAGGATCAGCCGGTTCGAGCCCGGCACCGCCGTCATCACCGCCTCGGCCGGCAGCAGCGGGCGCACCACCTCGATCACCTCCTGCAGCGGGATCTCGCGGACCGGAATCACCCGGGTTTCAAAACCGCCGGCCTGCCCCCCGGCACCGCCCGGCGCCAGCTCCCGCGCCGCATTGACCGGCACGATCCGGTCGGCGCCCGCGCCTTCGACCAGGGTCAGCCGGTTCAGCTCCAGCACCGCCAGGAACACCTCATACAGATCCTCCGGCGACATCTGGTCCGGCGCCAGCACCGTCACCGTGCCGCGGGCATTTGCATCCAGCACAAAGCGGCGGCCGGTAGCCTCGGAGACAATCTCGACAAAGCTGCGCAGATCGGCATCGCGCAGGTCCAGCGTCACCTGCGCCGCAGCCGGGCCGCCGGACCAGGCCGCCAGGCCCAGTGCCGGCATCAGTATCAGCATCAGCCTCAGCATCACCGCCCACCCCGGGGCCAGCGCCCGCAAAATCAGCGCTGCTGCGGCCTGCCGCATCTGTGCCTGGTCTGTCATTGGCCTGCTCTCTGGTTCCGCGCCGCCGCCTTCCCGGCGGCGGCCCTGCCTGTTCCGGCGCATCATAGGGCAAGCGGCAGCGAAACACACGGGATTCTCTGCGGGCGGCCGCGTGCAGCCTGCGCTTGCATCCGGCCCGCCTGCGCGGCAAGCATGGGCCCATGAAAATTTTATTTGTGCATCAGAACATGCCCGGCCAGTACCGGGAGCTTGCGCCCTGGCTGGCGGCCCAGGGCGGCCATGAGATTGTTTTCCTGACCCAGCGCAATGACGTGCAGCTGAAGGGGATCAAAACCGTCACCTACAAGCCTTTCCGCACCCCCGCCCAGGACGCCTTCGGCCTCTCCAAGGACTGGGAGGCGGCCACCGGCACCGGCCTCGGCGCGGCGCTGGCGGCGCGGCAGCTGCGGGAGGCGGGCTTTATCCCCGACATCATCATCGGCCACACCGGCTGGGGCGAATTGCTGTTCATCAAGGACCCCTACCCGGATGTGCCGGTGATCGGCTTTTTCGAGTATTTCTACCGCACCTCCGGCGGGCTGGTCGGGTTCGACCCGGACAACCCGCCCAACGACCAGGCCTATTTCTTTGCCGAGGCGCGCAATGCGGTGCCTTACGCCAGCATCGAACAGGTGGACCTGGGCCATGTGCCCACCGCCTGGCAGCGCGACCGCTTCCCCAAGAGCTTCCACGACCGGATGTATCTCTGCCATGACGGCATCCGCACCGACACGCTGGGGCCGGATCCAGACGCCTCGATCGGGCTGGGACGGCTGGAGCGCCCGCTCAGCCGCGACGACGAGGTGGTGACCTATATTGCCCGCAACATGGAGCGCGCCCGCGGCTTTCACATCATGATGCGCGCCCTGCCCCGGATCCAGGCGCAGCGCCCCAATGCGCGCATCCTGATGATCGGCGGCAACGAGACCTCCTATGGCGCCGAGAGCAAGCACCCCGGCGGCCTGCGCGGCGAGATGGAGGAGGAACTGGGCAGCAGCGTCGACTGGAGCCGGGTGCATTTCCTGGGCAAGGTGCCTTACGCCGATCTCTGCCGGATCATCCAGATCAGCCGCTGCCACATCTATCTGACCATGCCCTTTGTCCTCAGCTGGTCGCTGTTGGAATCGATGGCGATGCAGGCCACCGTGGTGGCCGCCGATGTGGCGCCGGTGCGCGAGGCCATCACCCATGGCGAGACTGGCCTGCTGGTCGATTTCTTCAGCCCTGAGAAACTGGCCGATCAGGTCGCGGATGTGCTGGCCAACCCTGGCGATTACGCCCATATCGGCCCGGCGGCCCGCGCCCATGTGGTGGAGAAATACGATTTCCTGACCCGCTGCCTGCCGGAGCATATTGCGCAGATCAATGCCCTCGTGCCGGAGGCACGGAGAATTAAAGTCTAGCCGGAGGCACGGAGTATTGTGAGCTGGGCCGGAGGCACGGCGGCAAAACCTGCAGCCGGAAGCACGGCGGGCAAAGATCCCGCCGCGAACGCGAAGCCAGGCTCTCACCCGGCGCTGCAGGCCCCAGCGCCCAAGGCTTTTCTGAAAAGCCTTGGCAAAAGTTTTCCAAAAACTTTTGCGCGGCCTGCCGGGCCGTGCCGTCTTTGGCCACCGGCCGGATGCGGCGGGCCCCGGCCCCGCCCGCATCCGGCAAGCGGCGTCCCGGCCGGTGCGGCCGGGCGCGCCCTCCTAAAAGCTCCCCCGGGCCGTCAGTGGCGGCGCAGCCCCGGCCCGGGCCCGGTCTCAGGCGGCGGCAGCTGCTCGGAGGCCCAGAGTGCGGCCTGGGTGCGGTTCTTGGCGCCGATCTTGCGGAAGCAGGTGCGCAGATGCACTTTCACCGTGGCCTCGCAGATGCCCAGCTCATTGGCGATGCTCTTGTTGGTGGCACCTTCGGTCAGCTTGGCCAGGATCAGCTGCTCGCGGTCCGACAGGCCGTGGCTGCCGGATCCGTTGCGGCGCCGCTCCACCTGCGGCTGCACCGTCCGGTCTGCCGCCGCCATCTCTCCTGCCGCCGTCTCCGGCAGCACGATACGGTAGCCGTCCTGCACCACCTGCAGCGCCGCAATCAGCGCATCGGCGGATTTGCGCTCCGGGATCACCGCCTCGGCATACTGGCTGAGCCGCGCTTGGGTGGCGGCCGGGCAGTGATCGCCGGTGACCAGGATCAGATGCGCGCCGCCCTTGCGCGCGCGGAAGGCGCGCAGCGCCGCCTCCAGGCTGTCGCCCGCCTCATGGCTGTAGAACAGCACCATGTCCTGGGCGGGCAAGGGCGGCAAATCCGCCAGGCTGCCGCAGCAGCGCCCGGTTTCGTAATCATGCGCTTCACAGATGGTCAGAAACATGTCCCTGAGAAGCCTGCTTTCCCCCACAATGTGCACAGGCATCCAAAACTCCTTTACTCATAACCCGCGCCGGTTTCAGAAACCGGCCCGTCCCCCAGGAGCGCGCGGCCAAGGCGGCCTGCCCCCGCAGGCGGCCCTGGCTGCAATGCGCTGCCGCTCCCTGAAACACACGTTGCCCGCCTGCTGCCATCCCGGCCCCGGCCGCGCCCCGGCGCCGCCGTTTCCCGATCGTGATAAATACAGAACACGCCCGGAAAAAAACCTCCCAGCCCGGGCTGCGCAAACGGGCGTCCAAACACTTCTGATGCGCATTGCTGTGGATAAACCGTAGCGAATCTATCCTTTTTTGTTAAGAAGCTTGGCCTCCTGGCGCAGGGCTTTTTGCCCGCTGGTCCCGGAACACAGCCCGGGCTTCTGCCTTATCCTTTTGTTTTTTATTGCAATCCCGCGCCTGACCTGGCCATCCCGGCAGTGTTTCAAAAGGGGAAACGCAGCGTTTCCAATTGGGAATTCACAATTTAGGGAAATTGTACTTATCCACAAAACAACCACAGGTTACTCGAATCGGCCCCGGCGGCCAGGCTGCGCTACCCCCATGGTGGTATTGCCCCCCGCCGCTCCGGTGCCGCGGCCCGCGCGCCCCGGCCTTTGGCGTACCCCTTCTGCCCGGTTTGCCCTGCCCCCTGCTGTGCTACCTTCAAGGCATTCATTATGTCATGCCGGGGGGCAACATGGTTATGTTGAGTGCGTCCGTTGCGCAAACGGGCAAGGTATTGTTTTCTAAGTCTCTGCAAAGGCAAATCTCTTCTCTGACACGGCTGGCCCTGGTGCAGCCGGGGCACCGCCGCGCCCCGGTGCTGACCAGTTCCGGCGCATTTGGCGGGCCCTGCCCGGACACCGCCGCGGCGCTGCTGCGGCGCCAGCTGCAGCCCGGCGCCGCCAGCGAGCTGCGCCCGCGCCGCCCCGGGGGGAAGGCGGCGCAGGCGCTGGCCGCGGCGCTGCCGCCGCAGCAGGCGGCGGATCTGGCCGCAGAGCTGGCGGCAGGCCGCGGCTGGGCGCTGTTTTCCTGCCGCTTCGAGGACGGCAGCGAGGACCTGATCGCGCTCAAACTCGAAGGCGGCCCGCATGACGCCCATTGCCGCGACATCCTGCAGGCGATCTGGCCGGTGCTGCGCGAGGACAGCCTGCGCGAGCTGGCGGGCGAGACCCAGGCGGCGGTGACCAGCGCGCTGTTGTGGACCATTTCCAAGAAGACCGACAGCGCGGTGCTGGTGCTGGACGGCGACGGCACGCTGCTGCATTGCAATAAATCGGGGCGCGACATGCTGGATGGCGGCGGCCTGCTGAGCGACAGCTCCGGCCGCCTCAGCTGCGCCAGCGCCGGCGAGACCGCGGGGTTTTACGCGGCGGTGGCCGAATGCGCCCGCGCCCGCCGCGGCCGCTCCGGCGGCTCCGGCCAGCCCCCGCGCGAGCTGATCCTGTTCCTGGAGGACCGGCGCAGCGGCATGCGGCTGCCGGTGTCCTTGACCCGCTACCGCTGCGCCGGCGCCGACATGCCGCTGGTGGTGGCGATCCTGCCGCGCCAGCCCGACCGCACCCGCATTGAAATGCTGGCCCAGAAAATGGGCCTGTCGCCGTCGGAGGCGCGGGTGGCGGCGCTCATTCAGCTGGGGCTGTCCAACCGCGAGGCGGCGCATATCGCGGGCCTCAAGGAGCAGACTTTCAACACCTACGCCAAGCGGGTGCTGGCCAAGCTGCAGTCGGCAGGCCGCGCCGAGATGGCGCAGCGGCTGACCTGGCAGGCCTCGCTGGGGAGAGCGTCATGAACAAGCTGACGCTGGAGACGCCGGTGCAGGGCCCGCCCGCCCCGGCCGGCAGCCCGCAGGCGCCGGCGGCGCAGGCCGGAACATCACGGGCAGCAACCGCCCAGGCTCAAACCGCCCAGCCTCAAGCCTCACAGGCTCAAACAGCCCGGTCTCAAGCCTCACAGGCTCAAACAGCACAGGCTCAAACCTCACAGGCCCCGGCCCAGCCGCAGCAGCCGCCGCGGCTCAGCGCTGCGGTGCTGGCGCAGATCGCCGCCGCCCTGCGCCAGGGCGAGGCGCCGCTGGCCGCCCAGGCCGACCTGGTGGCGCTGCACAAGCGCATCGCCGGGATGTTCACCACCCTGAACGACGGGCTCGGCGCCCAGGCCATGCAAAAGGCCGCCGCCGACCGCGCCGCGCTCAGCGCCCGCATCGACCAGCTGGAGGCGGCGGTGAACCGGATGGAGGGGGCGCTCAGGATCGAATTTGAACCGGTCCTGAAGGCGGCGCTGGCAGAGGCGCTGGCAGCGGCGGCGGTGCCGCCGCCGCGCCGCCGCGGGCTGCGCGCGGCGCTGGCGCTGGCCGCCCTGGCCGCCGCCCTGGCGGCCGGCGCCTGGTGGCACGGCCCGCTGCTGGAGGCCGCCGCCAGCCTGGGCCTGCGGCTGGGAGAAAGCGTCTAATACGCTGATTTTGTCCCCATTTGGGGGCATCGCAGCCCCGGTCTTTGCGCTGCAATACACCAGAAGGCAACACGACGCCTTTGCGCGCCAGGCCTGCCGCGGACATGGCAGGCCGCGCCGGCGGGGGCACGACCCAGGCAGCACCAGCTGTCCCGCCCCACACAGTTAATGAGGAGGACGTTTACCATGGGTATTAAGGACCAAAACCCCGACTGGGAGGTCTGTGATCCGACATGCGATATCCGCTACAGCGATAACAAGTTCGATCCGGATTATAACGACGGCACCACCGAATGGGGCGGCACTGACGGCAATGTGATCGACCTGAACGACCATGATGCCGGCGACAATGCCTCGGCCGGGGCCGGCGATGACGCGGTCTACGGCAACGAGCGCAACAACCGCATCGATGGCGAAGAAGGCCAGGACTACATCGAAGGCCAGAACGGCCATGACTATATCGAAGGCGGCTCCGGCAACGACTATCTGTTCGGCGGCAATGCCGATGGCGTCGGCAACCCGGCCGATCCGCGCGACGACGGCGACGACTGGATCGACGGCGAAGGCGGCTGCGACTACATCGACGGCGAGACCGGCGATGACACGCTCTTGGGCGGCAAGCATCAGGACACCGTGTTCGGCGGCTCCGGCGACGACCACATCTTCGGCGATGATGCCGACGGCGACTACAGCTACGCAGACGGCGACCGCGGCGACTACCTCTATGGCGAGCTCGGCAACGACTGCATGGACGGCGAAGGCGGCGACGACTGGATGTGGGGCGACATGGGCCAGTCCGGCGAAACCAAATACGACGGCCATGACACCATGTACGGCCGCGACGGCGACGACCGCATGAACGGCCAGGGCGGCAATGACCGCATGGCAGGCGGCCTCGGCGACGACCTGGTGATCGGCGGCTCCGGCGATGACGAGATGTTCGGCGACGAACGCCAGTCGCAGAATGACGATCTTGATTTCGGCGCCGACAACGGCACCGGCAACAAGACCGAGCAGGTCGACGGCGACGACTGCATGCTGGGCGGTGACGGCAACGACACCATGGACGGCCAGGGCGGCGACGACAAGATGTTCGGCGAGGCCGACGACGACCTGATGCAGGGCGGCCGCGGCAACGACCTGATGGACGGCGGCGCGGGCCGCGACGACGTCAACGGCGGCGCCGGCTATGACACCATGCGCGGCGGCTCCAACAACGACGTGCTGGAAGGCGGCGCCCAGGGCGACCTGATCTTCGGCGACCACGGCCGTGTCGGTGAATATGAGATCGACTGGAGCTGCTGCGACGACGAGGAGCCCAACGGCGAGACCCAGGCCCATGCCATGGAGAACGGCCTGAAGCCGGTCGACTGCCCGGACTGCTATGAGACCTACGACGGCGGCGAGGACGGCAATGACCGCATCCGCGGCGGCTCCGGCAATGACACCATGTTCGGCGAAGGCGGCAATGACGTGATCATCGGCGGCCGCGGCAACGATTATGGCTTCGGCGGCACCGGCGACGACCGGCTCTACGGCCGCAAGGGCAATGACACGCTGCACGGCGATGACGGCGACGACTGCGTGCATGGCAATGACGGCGACGACGTGCTGTTCGGCGACCGCGGCAACGACACCATGAAGGGCGGTGAAGGCAACGACACCATGTTCGGCAACGCCGATAACGACAAGATGTTCGGCGGCAAGGGCGACGACTACATGGAAGGCAATGCCGGCAACGACTTCATGGACGGCGGCGAAGGCAATGACATCGTCAAGGGCGGCAGCGGCCAGGACAAGCTCAAGGGCAATGACGGCGACGACTTCCTCGACGGGGAAAGCGGCGACGACAAGCTCAAGGGCGGCGAAGGCGATGACGTGCTCGAAGGCGGCGTCGGCGAAGACACGCTCTATGGCGAGAACGGCAGCGACTGCCTCTATGGCGAGGACGGCAACGACCGGCTCTATGGCGGCAACGGCCGGGACTTCCTGGACGGCGGCGCCGGCGA